>CAWFAK010000001.1:0-53867 GCA_963813715.1 uncultured Planctomycetaceae bacterium
GCCAGCTTGCCGGCGACGGCTTGAAGATACGGAAGCGAGATTTCTGGCGAGTTGGCCGGCAGCATGGCACTTTGAGCCGCTCGCAGCAGCTCGCGAAGATCTTGCTCCGGCAAGCGCAAGGGAGTGAGCCCCATCGTCGACAGGCTTTGCGGCGTCGCTCACTTTGAGAATGATTTCTGCGCGGCCGAGCGGCTTTCCGTCGGCGGGCACGACCAATGACCAGTTCCAAAGGTCGGCCGCATGGGACTGGTAGACCCAGTGGTGTCGCAGCTCCCGATCTCCGTGCGGGTCCGAAATGGTGATTGTGATCCCCGAGAGCCAGTCGGCGGTTTCGTCGGCCTTCGCAGCGGGCGCGGATCGCCGCCAAATGATCAGGGCCGCTGTGTCGGAAATTCGCAGGGTGTGCCAGACCGCGCAGTGCAGAATCCTGGCCGGAGGCGTCGACCGTCGGCGCCAGATTAAGCACGGGTGGTTCCGTTTCGTCGTGGAGCGGCGGCGTCCCCACGGCTTGGGGATGCCCGGAGCCGTCGAAACGGAACAGTTCGTCGGGGAGCGGGACATTAATCGCGACATCTGTCAGCTCGATCGCTGGTGAAAGCGTTCCGTCGGCCTCGAGTTGGCCGCGCACCACGCGGACGGGGAGACCGTCCTTGGGGTCAATCCAGATTCGGGCGACGGTGATGGGCCCTGCACTAGGAAACCGCCCCTCGTAAAGATCGCACGCGTGCCCGTTCTGATCCTCCCTGCCGATTTTTCGATAGTGTGTGTCGAGCGAGCCCAGCAGCGCGAAGCTGGCGGTGATTTGCGCAATCTCTTCCGTTCTCAGCAGGGCATCCAATCGGCTCACCGGCGCGCGCACTTTAACTTGTTGTTGCCGTCGAGGCTCCACTGGTGCTTCCCATCGCACAGAATCACGTGTGACCGAATGATGGGCTTTTGCCCCTGGTGAAACGTCATGCCCGCGTTCGTATACCGGAACTTGCCCGGACGCTCGACGATGAACTCCATCGGCAGGCGAATCGGCGGTTGCTTCTTCTTCCCGTTTTCCCAGGGAATCCATTGCCAACCGCGGATCCTGAATGACCGGACTTCCGCGAGCCGTTGCGGCACGTCTTCGATGCCGTAGGCAAAACCCTCGTGGCTGGTGGTCCGCCAGGACCAGGCCGCGAACAGCGCGACCAGGCACGCGGCCACGAGCGCCCACCGCTGCCAACGAATGCGACCGGGTCTCGAGAGCGGCTGCGGCGCCCGCCGAGTGTCTGTGAGAGCGTCAAGGACTGCTTGCCGCTGTTCCGGGCGGCTTTGCAGGAGTTCCGCATAACCGCCGCGCAGCAGATCGTCCAACTCAGTGTCTGGATTGCGATCGAGAGTCATCGATATTCTCCAGCTCGAGCAGACGGGCGCGCAAGCGGCACCGCGCCCGGTCGAGGAGCTTGTAAAAGCCGGACTGCGAGAGTCCCAAGGCCTGTCGGGCCGTTTCCGCCGACTCGCCGCAGAGGTAATGAATATGGACGGCCATCCGCTCGCGTTCGGGCAGTTCGCGAACGGCCTCGCGAACGAGCGCGGCTGCATCTGTCGCCGCCGTGGGGATCGCGGGCGCCGGATGGTCCGTGAACGCGGTGAATCGCTGCCGCTGACGACCCGATCGTCGGCGGAAGTCCTTCCCCTGCCGCCGAGCGATGGCGATCAGCCAGGCTGCGACGCGATCGGGCCGCCGCAACTGGCTGAGCTGCGTCAGTCCGCGGACGAAAACTTCCTGAAGCAATTCGTCGGCCTCAGGGAGGGAGCCGGTGGCGTCGAGCAACACCGCGCGGACCAACGGCGCGTAACGGTCGTAAATCGCGCCGGCAGCCTCGCGATCGCCGGCGAGAATCCGCCGGGTGAGCTCGGCGTCGTCTTCCATCAGCGACTCCCGGGTTTACACCTGTCAGGAGTCTAGACGACGAAGGTCGCGCGAATTCCACCGAATTCTCGATTCGTGGAGGATTCCGTAGGACCGGCGGCCGGGCGTTTGATGTGGGAATCGTGAGAACGCTCCACCTTTCCCAAGCCGACGGCTCGCCGTCGGATCTTCATTTGTCCAAACACCAAGAGACCGACGGCGAGCCGTCGGCTTGGGAAACAGGGACGCCGTCCGGTTATCCGGCACCTGCTTGTGCCGGCCAGGCGTGTGAATGCCCCGGCGGAAGTTGTGGCGGTCTCCCGTTCGGGCCGGGCCGCGTTACTGCCGCGGCTGCGCGGGGAGACTCGGCCTCTTGCGGCGGGTCTTTGAGGCCCGAGCTGCCGCGGAGGGCGCCGCCGACTCCCAGCAGCTCGGGATGGCGGGCGACTTTGTCGCTAAAGATTCGCATATCGCGAATCACCGGCTCGAGATTTCGCAGCAACAGCGCCGCGTTTTCCGACGAGCGGGCGAGATTCACGTAGATCTGCGGATCGGCCGCCAGTTTGTGGATCGTCCCTTCCGGGCTGTTGATCACCTTCGCGAATTGCGTCAATTGTTCGCTAAGCGACTCGATGTTGGCCAGCGTGTTCTCGATTCGCGTGGCCAGCGTGACGCCGTTCTTCGCCAGCGGAGCGGTGACGGCGTTCAGGTTGGTGAGATTCTGATCCATCTTCTGCACGACCACGCGAACGGCAGCCACCGTTTGCTGAGTTTCTTCGGCCAGCACGGGCAGCGCACTCATGGTCTTGCGCAAGTTCTCCTGCGTCTGCGGATCGCCGATCAGGCGGCTGGTGTCCTGCAGCGTTTGATCGACGACCTTCATCGTGTGGGCGACTTCGGTGAGCGCCTCGGCCGCGCGGGCCACCACCTCGTGCAAATTTCCCTGGTTGGTCTGCAGCACGCTGTTGAGGTTGTGCCCCACCGACTGCCATTCTTTGCTCGTCTGCTGGAACGAATCGATGAGCAGGGCAACGTTTTGCTCCATCCGCGCGACGACGTTGAGCGGATCGACGGCCGGCTCCGCCTCGACCGTGTCGCCGCTTTTGAGGGACTCGGAGCTTTTGCCCGGCAGGAACTCGATCGCCGAGTCGCCCAAGAGCGAGCTGACGAGCCGCACGCGGCCATCGGGCCAGAGGCGGACGCCGTCCTTGATCGAGGCCTTCACAATCAGCCCGCCGTGCTCGT
Source organism: uncultured Planctomycetaceae bacterium (assembly GCA_963813715.1). GTDB lineage: Bacteria > Planctomycetota > Planctomycetia > Planctomycetales > Planctomycetaceae > DASPSM01. Next base: position 3,128 of record CAWFAK010000001.1, read on the forward strand.
CGTCGAAATGCACGGCCGTCACGCTGCCGATGAGCACGCCGTTGCGGCGGACGGGGGTCGAGACGGCGATGCCGCTGGCCGACTTGAAGCGGATATTCACCGTGTATTTCGGGCGGAGATAGCTCTGGATTTCGCCGAACTGAAAGATCAGCCCGACGATCGCCGCCATCGCGACGCTGACGAACACCCCCACGCGAAACTGCAGCTGACGCTCCGTCATCGTTTGATCTCTTCTCGAATGTCGATTCGGTGCCGAGCATTGATCGTCGGGGCCGGCACGGGCCGACCGTCGCGTTCCTTTTCAGGCGAGCGACAGCTCCTCGATCCGCTCGCCGGCGTTGCCGTGCACGAACTGCGCGACGCGCGGGTCGGGCGAATGCGCCAGTTCCCGCGCCGTTCCCTCGAAGACGATCTGCGGCTCGTTCGGCCGCAACAGCGAGGCGGGATAGAGCATGATCACGCGATCGGCCACCCGCTCGACTGTCCGCATGTCGTGCGTGACGACAATGCTCGTCACCCGGCCGCGGGCCTTGGTGCGGAGGATTAGCTCGTTGATCACGTCGCTCATCACCGGGTCGAGCCCCGTCGTCGGCTCGTCGTAGAACATCAGCTCCGGCTCGAGGGCCAGCGCCCGCGCCAGGGCCACGCGTTTCTTCATGCCGCCGGAGAGGTCGGCCGGCTTGCGATCGCAGACCGCTTCGCGCAAGCCGACTTCCTTCAGCCGATCGCGGACGATCTCGCGGATTTTCGCTTCGGAGAGGTCAGTATTTTGTCGCAGGCCGAAGGCCACGTTTTCGGAAACGCACATGCTGTCGAAGAGCGCGGCGCCCTGGAACAGGAAGCCATAACTGAGCCGCTCTTTGGCCCGCTGCCGTTCGGACATGGCGGCGACGGGGCGACCCCGCCACAGGATGCGGCCGGCGGTCGGGTCGAACAGCGCCATCAGCAGCTTGAGCGTGACGCTCTTGCCGCAGCCACTCTCGCCGATGATGACGAGCGTTTCCCCTTCTTCGACGGCGAAGGAGATGTCCCGCAGCACAAGCTGGTTGCCGAACCGCTGGACGATGTTGGCCATCTCGATCATCGTCGGCCCGCTCGACGCCCGTCCCGGCGGCCGCATCGCCGACCGCGGGCCTACGGGCGGCGCGATGCGCCGCTGGGGCTGCTCGGACGCAGGGGTGGTCCGGCTGCCGGCGGTGCGTTCCGCGGCTTATTGGCCGGTTTCCGCGAGCCGAAGATTCCCATCGTCACGGCCCTCCCATGGAGGACGGCCAGATCACGTAGTAGAAGTCGTTCATCAGGATCGCGAGCACGAAGTCGAGCACCAGGATCACGCCGAACGAAAGCACAAACGCCTGCGTCGCCGCGCGGCCCACCCCCTGGGCGCCGGCGCTACAGTGAAAGCCACGATGGCACGACACGATGGCGATCGACGCCCCGAAAAACATGCTCTTGAGCAGCCCGCAATAAACGTCGTAGGCGGAAACGGTTTGCCGCGAGTGCAGCCAATAATGAAATTCGTTGATCTCGAAGATATGGCACGAGATGAACCACCCGCTGAGCACGCCCGTCAGATCGGCCAGGGCGCTCAACAGGGGAATCAGCAGGCAGCAGCCCAGGAATCGGGGCACGACCAGATATTGAATCGGATCCGCGCCGAGGGCCCGCAACGCGTCGATCTGCTCGGTCACCCGCATCGTGCCGATCTCGGCCGCCATCGCGCTGCCGACGCGGCCGGCGAGCATCGTCGCGGCGAGCACGGGCCCCAGCTCGCGGACTAGCGACAGGTTGATGACGGCTCCGAGCTGCGTGTCCAGCCGCATCAGGTGCAGCTGGTCGTAGGTCTGGACGGCCAGCACCAAGCCGATAAATGCGCCCGTGAGGACGACCACCGGCACGCTCAGCACGCCGATCTGGTAGAACGACTGCAAGAGCACGGTCCGCTTGGGCAGCCGCAGCATCATCCACCGCATCATCCGTGCGGTGAACAGCGACAGGTCGCCGACCGTCCTGAGAAAGTTCAGCACGAACTTTCCCAGCAGGTGAAACGGCGTATTGAACTGCCGGACCTGCGATTCGCTCGCCATGCGAGAACCCCCCTGCCCCGTTAAGCCAAGCCGCTGCCGCCAGCCCGCGGCCGTCCGTTTGGGCGCACGTCCAATCGCTTCGCACTATCGCTGGCCTGACCGCTGGGGTCGGCCACTCGCCGGCTGTCACGGGGCGGGTACGGTAGTGAATTCGGCAATTCGGGGCGAGGCGAGCTTTGCGAGGCAGCGTAGGGCAAGCTGCCAGCTTGCCCCTATTCCACATTTCAGAGGGCCCTGGAATCGTGGACTGGAGAGCGGCGGGCAAGCTGGCAGCTTGCCCTACGGCGCCGGCCGCCGGGGTTTCTCGGGTTGGAGCGACGGTTTGGGGCCGGCGAAAGGCCCCGTTCGCTGCACGCCGGTCAAACGGCGTGTTAGACTGGTGGAGCAGGGAAAAAGCCGCAGATTTTGGCCGCGCAGCCGCATGTGCGGGCGGTTTTCCCGCTGCTTAATTGGGAATTGGTCGAGGGATTTCGGTCATGCGACGCGCTTTTGCTCTGGCGACCGGTTTGGTGTCGAGCGGTTTCATCGCGAGCGGATTGATCGCTATGGCGGCCTGCGTGGCCCAAGCCGACGACAACAAAGCTCCCAAACGCTCACCGGCCGAGACGAAGGCCATCGCCAAGATCAAGGAGACCGGCGGCCAGGTCATGGAACTGGCGCAGAACGATCCGCATTTAGAGGTCTCCTTCCACCTGAGCGGTGGCAAGGTCACCGACGAGCAGCTCAAGCCGCTGACCGAGCTGAAGGACGTCGTGCACCTGAACCTGCGGGGGACCGACGTCACCGATGCCGGCATGGCCACGGTCGGCAAGCTCACGTCGCTGGTCCGCCTGCACCTCGAGCGGACGAAGGTCACCGACGCCGGCCTCGCCCACCTCAAGGGGCTGACCAACCTCGAGTATCTCAACTTATATGGGACGAGCGTCAGCGACGCCGGTCTCGAGCAATTGGCGGGGCTGAAGAAGCTCAAGAAGTTGTTCGTCTGGGAGACGAAGGCGTCGCAGGACGAGATCAACAAGCTGAAGGGGGCGATCGCCGGCATCGAAATCGTTCCCGATCCGCAACTCGACCTGCGGCGGGCCGCCCTCGAGCGTCACCGCGCGTTCGAGGACGCCCAACTCCTCGTGGCCGAGACGAAGAAGTCGGTCGACAGCGCGGCCGGCAAGCTGCCTGACCTGGAAAAGACGGCTGAAGCGGCGACGGCTGCGGCGCTGGCTGCCAAGACCGAACTGGCCGACGTGACCAAGCTGCTCGAAGCCGTGCAGAAGATGGTCGACGCGAAGAAAGCGCAGCACGACGTTGCCGCCAAGAAAGCGGCCGAGGCGAAAAACGCAGTGGCCGCCGCCAAGAAGAAGGTGGACGAGGCCCAGAAAACGGCCGCCGAGGCCGTCGTTCAACTCGACGAGTTCGACGTGAAGAAGCAATCCGCCAAAGCCATGAAAGCCGCCGAAGCCGCGAAGCACGCGGCCGAAGAGGCGAAGAAGGCCGCCGACGCCCAGGCCGCCAAAGCTCAGGAAGCGAAGAAAGCCGCCGAGGAAGCGGCCAAGAAAGCCGAAGAAGCCGGCCAAAAGGCGCAAGAGCTTTCCAAGCAGCTTTCCGAGCCGAAAGCCGACGTCAAATCGGCCGCCAAGGCGAAGTAGTCGCCGGTTTTCGGTACCACGTCAGGCGAACGACCGGTGGGCTGCAGCCGGCTACTGCTCCGGCCATCGTGATCTGGGTGCCATGCCCACGGCTCCGCGTGGGCATGTTTTCCGCTGCGAATCGCGCATGCCCACCGAAACCGGTGGGCATGGCACCCGACATCTAACGCGACGAATCACTACCGCGATGCCGTCTGCAGCGGGCCCAAGTCATAGCAGGCGGCTTCTTCGCCGTTGCGGACGAAGAGGCGGCCGTTGCTGTAGGCCGGGTGGTTCCAGGTCTTGCCGTCGATGGCGTGGAAACGGGCCAGCTCTTGGGCGTTGCTCGGCGAGACGTCGAGCAGCACCGCGTCCCCCTCTTCCGAGATCACGAAGAGCGCGTTCTCGAACAGCAGGATTTGACCGTAGCCGTAGTGGCCGCGCTTCCAGCGCTGTTTGCCGGCCGCAAGATCGAAGCAGGCCAAAATCCCCTCGTCGAGTCCGTACACGCAGCCGTCGCGGGTCACGCCCGTATTGAATTTGAGCTTGAACTTGTTCGGGGCCTGCCAACGTTCGCTGACGCCCCAGTGGTCGTCCGTTTTCTTCACGTCAAACATGATGCTGCCGGTGCCGTAGCCGCTGCTCAAAAACAGCGCGTCGTCGCCGCCCGCGTCTTTGCCGACGATCGGCTGGGCGCAGTTGTTGTGGAATTCGTTCGTCCAGACGGGCGTGCGCCAGAGTTGTTTGCCGGTGGCCGCGTCGTGGCCGGCCGCGCCGAGACCGTCGAAGATGACGACCTGCTTGACGCCGCCGAGCGTCGCCAGGATCGGTGTCGCATAAGCGGCCTGATAATCGCCGCCCGCCCAAACCTCTTTGCCGGTGAGCCGGTCGTAGGCGATGACGGCGCGGCCGCTCGATTCAGTTCCGTCCTGCGACTGCCGCGGACCGCCCGGATTGACGACGACCAGCTTGTCGTAGACGAGCGGCGAGCCCGCCATGCCGAACTGCAACGGCTTCACGCCCGCGGCCTCGAGCGCGTTGGTCGACCAGAGCACGGCGCCGCTCTTGGCGGCAAAGCAATTGAGAATGCCCGCCGCGCCGAAGGTGTAGACGCGAGAATCGTAAACGGTCGGCGTCGCCCGCGGCCCGATGCCCGCCATCGCCTGGTCGTAGCGCTGATTCGGATCGAGATGCGCCCAGACTTGTTTCCCGTCGCGCGCGTCGTAGCAGACGACCGCTTCGTCGGTGCCCCGCTGTTCCTGCGTGAAGGCGTAGTTGCCGACGACCGCAAATGACGACCAGGCAGCTCCCACCGGATGCCGCCACAGGGGCCGCGGCGGCCGTTGCCCCCAGTCGGTGCGAATCCGCACGCCGACGGCCCGCCCTTCTGATCGCGGCCCGTCGAACTGAGGCCAGTCCTCGGGACTGATCTCGAGCTTTTCGACGACGGTCGAGGCGGTTTGCCCGTTAGTGGCCGAGGTGACTTCGCTCTTCTCGTTCCGCCAATAGTCGGCCGCTTTTTGTTCGAAGGAGCGCTGCCAGCGCGGCTCGAAGTGCGGCACCATGTCGCCGGTGAATTCCTTCAAGCGAAAGGCCGACAGAAATGAGGCGCTGACGACCACGAACAGACCGAACCCGGTCAACCGCGTCGTCCAGGTGAATCCCGAAAGGAACAGCCACCACAGCAGCGATACGAACACGATGGCCGGTGCCGTGTACCAGGTATACATCACCTGCTTCGTCCCGTCGCCCGCGTTGTGGATCCAGATGTAGGCTACGAGCGCGACGCCAAACATCAGCCAGGCAAGCAGCAATCCGTATCGCCAGGCCGAGGAGCGTCTGCGAGACGACGCCGGAATGGCGACCGCCGAGCCAGCTGGCGGAGCAACGCTCGCAGCTCGGGCGTTTTTCGCTTCCGTGTTTTTCGGTGCCGCGTTCTTAGGCTCGACGGACATCGGCGACGACTTTCTGTATCTGAGCAGCCAGGGACCGAGGTGCGAAAGTGTCGTAGCGCTGGCGCTTAGTGTAGTAGATGGCGGCGCTCGACACAGCAGGGAAACCTCGGCCCTGCGCCGAACCTGAAGAGCCCTCGATGACGCTTCGGGTTAGTGGATTCGACATACCAACCCGAAGCGTGAGCGAGGATCCTCGATCGCAGCGAACGCCCGGACGGCTCACGCTCGACAACTATGGCAAGAACCGCCCGCGCTCGGCTGGTGTCGGCAGGCGACACGTTTCTTTCTTGCCGAAGATCCGGTAGCGGTAGCGGGCGACGAGCGAATAGCCGACGTCGCGCAGCGGAGGTGGCACGAGCCGGAGAGTGCCGCCGATCAGGCCCCACACTCCGCCCAAGCGCACAAGGATTCGTGTCGCGGCCGTCGACTTGCGAAAGACTCCCTGCTCGTCGACGAGCACCATCGTGTTGACGTCGCGCACGTCGGCCGCCGGCAGTCGCTCCCGGGCCGTTTCTCCCTGAAGCGGCGCGAAGCGAAAGACGCCGGCTCGATCTCGTTTGATGACGAAATCGACAAAGCGATTGCACAGCCCGCAGACGCCGTCAAAAAAGACGATCGGCCCGCCGCTGTCAGGCAGCCTGGCGGCCGCGGGCGGAGCCCCGCCGAGCGCCGGCGTGGGCGGGCTCGATTCGAGTGGAGCCAACTGTGTTCCGCGGATATCCATATTGAATCGCCGATCGTGGCTGGTCCCGGTCGTTGGTTCCAGCGTTGTCGCGGGTTCTCTGCGAACCCGAGCTTCCGGTGGCGGGCACAAAACCCGTTGGAATCATCATAACCGGATTGCCGGATTCACATTAACGAGCTTTCTCCAGCGGGTCGAAATCTGATTTGCGGTCTGCCCTCCCGCCTGTCCGTTTGTGCCGCGATGACCTGGGGCGAACCACTGGGCTTTCCACCGCTTCCGCCGGTCCACGAAGCAGATGCGACTCTCAAGCGGGCGGGCAGTATAATAAAACAAGAAGGATAGGAAGATTCGGCAATCAGGACCGAGTTTGCCGTGCCTATTCCGAACCGTTTCAACCATTTCGCACGTCTTCGCCACCACTATGCCCAAGCTCGCCCCCCGACCATGGCACTATGCCATGACGGCATCGGCCGCGCTGCACGCGCTGCTGCTCGTGGGCGCCGCGTTGTTTGCCATTCAACTGCGGGCGTCGGGACCCTCGGCCGACACTCTGGAAGTTGCACTGCCGGCCGCCGAAGCCGGCGAGGTCGCCACGCTGTCGCCGGCACGCCTGATTGAAGTCACGCCTGCCGGCAGCGACGCCAAGGCCGACGCAGGTCCGCTCGGCACCGGCCAGGGACTGCCCGACGAGCCACCCGGGATTGCTGGCGAGAGCCGCTCGTCGCAGGTGCGGCTGGCGATAAACGCGCAGCCCTTGGGCTCGCTCTGGTCGAGCGACACGCGGACGCGCGGCGGCTTGACCGACATTGTCGGCGCGGCGATCGGCCAGAAAGGGCCGGCCACCGACGGCGATTCCAGCGGCGGATCAGGACGTGGGGGCGGCGGACATAAAACCAGTTTCTTCGGGCTCGGCGCTTCGGGGCGGCGGATTGTGTTCGTCGTCGATGCGTCGGCCAGCATGAATCATCCTTTTGTGGGCGAAGGCCGCACGCGGATCGGCCAGATGAAGATCGAACTTGCCAAGTCGATTCTGGGAATGACGGAAGAGCAGCAATTTTTCATTGTCTTTTTCAACGAACACGCGATTCCGATGCCCGCCAACGGAATGGAAAACGCCTATCCTCAAAACCAACAGCGCTATTTGAACTGGGTCGTCTCCGTGGAGGCTGCGGGCCTGACTGACCCGCGACCGGCTCTCAACCTGGCCTTGAGCCTGCGGCCGGACGTCATCTATTTACTCACCGATGGCACGTTTCCCCGCGACGTGCAGGGCGACTTGAATGCCCTGCGGCAAACCGTCGTCGAGCTGAACACAATCGCCATCGGCGATCCCCGGGCCGAAAAGTCGCTCAAGCCGCTGGCGACGCACAACGGCGGCCGGTTCACCTTCGTGCCGTGAGAGGGTCGGGGCGGGGGCCGGCGATCGAGGCCGTCCGGCCATTCCCGTCGGCGATCTATCTTGTTAAGGAGGATCCGTCGTGTCGGGAGGAACCGGCAAAAATCGATTGATCCGGCAGTTTCGGGCTTTTTGGCAGTTTTTGGGCACTTTTTCTGCGTGATATTCTTGGGGTCAGTTGCGCCTGTCGAGGGATGAACACAAACACCTTAGACGACCGGTCGAGCGTACGTCGTCGGTCTGTGTCCGAGCCCTCGGCCGTTTCGAATCAAGCGAATATGGAAGCGAATTCGGAGTTATCGCAGCCGCGCAGACGGGGCGGATTGGCCTCGCCGAGCTTCATCGGCCTGTTGCTGACCCAGTTTCTGGGCACGCTCAACGACAACATGTTTCGTTGGTTCGTCGTGCCGTTGGGGAAGGACGTGATCGGCTCGGCCCTGGCGTTGTCGCTGGGGCTGTTTTGCTTCACCCTCCCCTACCCGTTGCTGGCGGCGCCGGCCGGCTATCTGGCGGATCGCTTCAGCAAGCGGACGGTGATCGTCGGCTGCAAGATTGCCGAAGTCGTGCTGATGATCCTCGGGGTCTTGGCCGTCCTGGTCGGCAGCATTCACCTGCTGTTCGTCGTGGTGATGCTGATGGGGGCTCAGGCCGCGCTCTTTGCACCCTCGAAATACGGCTCGATCGCCGAAATCCTGCGGCCGGAGAAACTGACAAAAGGGAACGGCTTGATGGGCCTGGTGACCATCGTGTCGTCCGCGGTGGGCTTCGTCGCCGGCAATGGGCTCTTCGTGCAGATGCAGAAGCTGTTCGACGGGAACACGCCGATTTTGACGGCGGGGCCGACCTTGAGCTCGGTCGCCGGCGCAGCGACGGCGTTCATCAGCGTGGCACTGTTGGGGCTGGGAGCGAGCCTGATGATTCGCCCGCTGCCGATTGCCGACCGCGCCCGCCGCTTCCCGAAACGGATTGTCACCGGGACGCTCGCCGAACTGCGATTGCTCGCCCGCGATCGGACATTGTTCCGCACCGCGCTCGGCATCGCCTTTTTCTGGTTCCTGGCGTCGCTGGCTCAGATGAACATCGACTCGTATGGGACGAAGGTCCTGGCGGTCGGGCAGGAAAACATCGGCCCGCTGTTGGCGATGCTGGTCGTCGGCGTCGGCGTGGGAAGCGTGCTGGCCGGTCTCTGGTCGGGTGACAAAGTCGAGCTGGGGATCGTGCCGCTGGGAGCGGCCGGCATCTGCGTCAGCGCATTCTTGCTCTACCTCACCGGCCACTCGCTCACCGGGAACCCGGCGGTCGAGGCGACGGCGGCGGCCACCCACCGGGCCTTTGTCTGGTCGTGCGTGTGGCTGACCGTGCTGGGCGTTTCGGCTGGCCTGTTCGACATCCCGCTCGAAAGCTACCTGCAGCAGCGCAGCGAAGTGAAGACGCGCGGCACGATTCTGGCTGCCGCCAACTTCATCGCTTACAGCTTCATGCTCGTGGCGGCCGGCCTGTTTTGGCTGATGCAGGCGAAGCTGGACTGGTCGGCCGCGACGATCTTTCTGGTCGCCGGTCTGGGCACCGTCCCCGTTGCCATTTACGTCGTTTGCCTGATCCCACAGGCCACCGTCCGCTGCATCGTCTGGATTCTGAGCAAGCTCTTCTACCGGCTGCACGTGCGCGGCCTGAAGAATCTGCCGGAGCGCGGCGGCGCGCTCCTGGTCGCCAATCACGTTTCGTGGCTGGACGGTGTGTTGCTGCTGCTCGTGTCGAATCGTCCCATCCGGATGATCGCCTGGTCCGATTATGTTTCGGGCTGGTGGATCAATTGGCTGACGCGGATGTGGAACGTGATTCCCATCCGTGGCACCGACGGCCCCAAGGCGCTGCTCCGCTCGCTCCAGTCGGCGACGGAAGCCCTGAAGGAAGGCGATCTGGTTTGCATTTTCGCCGAGGGGGGCATCACGCGTACCGGCCAATTGCAGCCGTTTCAGCGCGGTTTATTGCGAATTGTCGAGGGGACCGACTGCCCGGTGATCCCGGTGTATCTGGACGGGCTTTGGGGTAGTATCTTCAGTTACAGCGACGGGAAATTTCTCTGGAAGAGACCCCGTCACTGGCCCTACCCCGTCTCCATCCTGTTTGGCAAACCGCTCGCCGATCCCGACGACGTCAACCAAGTGCGACAAGCCGTGCAGACCCTGGGAGTCGAAGCCGTGGAGGCAAGGAAAGACCGCATTCTGGTCCCGCAACGCCAGGCCATTCGCCGACTCAAACGCAGCCGCTTCCGTTTCAAAGTGGCCGACTCCAGCGGGCCGGCGGCCGACCTGACGGCAGGCAAGCTGCTGACGGCCGGACTCGTGCTGCGCAAGCTCATTTCGCGAGTGATCGGGCCTGACGAAAAGATGGTCGGCATCCTGCTGCCGCCGGCGGTGGGCAGCGTCGCCACGAACCTGGCCGTCTCGTTGATGCCGCGCGTGGCGGTCAACTTGAACTACACGCTCTCGAACCCGGACGTCAATCACTGCATTCGCGAAGCCGGCATCAAGCATGTGCTGACGAGTGCCCGTTTCCTGGAGAAGCGCCCCTTCGACCTCGACGCCAAAGTGGTGCTGCTCGAAGACCTCCGCAAAGAGGCCACCGGTCTCGACAAGCTGGTTGCCGCCTTTCAGGCGTTCGTCCTGCCTGCCTTCATTCTCGAACGGATGCTGGGGATGCAGCACATCAAGCCCAACGACTTGATGACGGTGATCTTCACCTCTGGCTCGACCGGCGAGCCCAAGGGCGTGATGCAGACGCACATGAACATCGCCACCAACCTCGACTCGGCCAATGAGCTGTTGCGATTCAACAGCGAAGACGTGCTGATGGGCGTGCTCCCCTTCTTCCACTCCTTCGGCTACACATTTCCGCTGTGGCTGATTGCCTCGGGCGAGCCGTCCGCCGTTTATCATTTCAACCCGGTCGAGGCGAAAGTCATCGGCAAGCTGTGCGACAAGTACGGGGTGACGATCATCGCCGCCACGCCGACCTTCATCAAACGCTACGCCAAGCGCTGCGAGAAGGAACAATTCCGCACGGTCAACCTGGTGATCACCGGGGCCGAAAAGCTGCCGCAGGATCTGGCGAAGGAATTCGAGGACAAGTTCGGCATCTTCCCCACCGAGGGTTACGGCACGACCGAGTTGTCGCCGCTGGCCGCCTGCAACGTGCCCAAGAGCCGCGCCGCATGCGGAACCGACGAGGCGGAGCGCAAAGGGACCATCGGCCGCGCGATTCCCCACGTCGCCGCCAAGATCGTCGATCCGGAAACGGGCGCCGACCTGGGCCTCAATCAGGACGGCCTGTTGTGGATCAAGGGGCCCAACGTGATGGCCGGCTATCTCAACAAGCCCGAGAAGACGGCCGAAGTGATTCACGACGGGTGGTACAACACGGGCGACATCGGCAAGATCGACAACGACGGCTTCATCCACATCACGGGCCGGCAGAGCCGCTTCTCTAAAATCGCCGGCGAAATGGTGCCGCACATCCGCATCGAGGAGCTGTTAGAGAAGATCGTCGAAGACCCCAGCGACGAAGAGGGCGAAGGCGAAGCCCGCATCGCGGTGACGGCAGTTCCCGATCCCGACAAGGGCGAGCGGATCATCGTGTTGCACAAGCGACTGTCGAAGCCGGTCGACGAAGTGCTCAAGCAACTCGGCGAAGCCGACATCCCCAACCTCTGGCTCCCGTCGGCCGACAGCTTCATCGAAGTCCCCGAGATTCCGATCCTGGGCACGGGCAAGCTCGATTTGAAGGCGGTCAAAGAGCTGGCGTTGGCGAAGACGGCCAAGTGCGCCCCGGCGCAGCCGGCGGCTCATTGAGTGCTTCAATCGCGCGAGCACCTCAAACTTGTGCCCGCCCTTTATGGAACCAGTCGCTCGTAAGCTCAGTCGTTGTCCGGACCCATCGGCCTAACGCCCGCTCTTTGGCGGGCGCCCGTGGCGTCGCGGGCCGGCGCGTGATGGCCAAGGACACTCGAGCAAGGCTGTCAGCGCGTCGTGCAGTTTGATGCCAGTCAAAAGCGTATTGTTTGACCGTCGAATAAAGACGTACTCGAAGAATTCGGGGATGTAGATTCGCCACTGAGGCATATGGGGCGGACGCTGTCCGTGGAGAGCACGCACCTGCCTGTCCAGTTCGCGGCCCGAAGGCGTAACCTCGGCCCAGCCTCCATCGTGACGACGATGCTGCTCCACCAAGGCGAGTGGTTCGACGTTTCTTGTGTGGTCGATTGCAACAAGCTGAAGCCGGTTCGGTGGCACAACTCTTCCGAATTCGTGAAATAGCAAGCCGGTCGCCGTTTTGGCCAAGATACGCGAAACGATCTCAGCCACGGTGCCGTCCGGGTAAAAGATACCATCCTTCCCGAGTCGCTTGGCTATGAAGTCGTGGAGCGCCCGATCAGAAACCATCGCGGTATTGACCCAACCGCCGGGAGCGACCGCATCGCGATCGCTCAGTAAGAACGATACGGTACAAACAATGGCGGCGAGTCGCATCTCGTCGACGGCGTACCCTGCGTTGCAGGCACAGCAGGCTGGAATCGTCATCGCCTGAAGATCGTTGGGAAGGTGCTTCGGGAGCAAGCATCGGGGCGGCGTATGGTCAGATGTGTCCGCGACGCCCCCGCAGTAGCTGCACGTGGGCTTCCCAGAAAGTGCTTGAGTCGGAAACCACTTCCGCCCGTCCATCATCGGATTTTAGCTAATATGGCGGCGATGGGCCGCCAAGTTGATTTGCGTTGGCCGCATTTGGCTCTTTGTTGAACCATTTGGCGGTTTACATTGTCCTCGCATAGGCGGGAACGAGTTGAAAGCCATGTAAGGAAGTGCGTTCAATGCGAACGCGATCAGGCCAAAAGACACCGCGGCTTCCCCGGCGCGATCGATGCGTGTACTGCGCTGCCAAGGCTGACACCAAAGACCATGCGCCCCCCCGATGCCTATTAAGGGCGCCGATGCCGTCCAACTTGCTGACGCTCCCTGCCTGCAGAAAGTGTAACTCGGGATTTTCGTTCGACGAAAATGTTGCGAAATCGCTCGTCGCTCTGGTGGGTGCACATCCCGAATTAGCGAAACAGCGAGCGCCAGGCGGGAGCGTCTATCGGGCGTTGGCCCGTGATACGCGGCTTCGCGGCGTCATCGATAGTGCACGGAGGGACGACGGGAACTACGAATTTGGAGGCCAATTAGCCGTAAGTTTCGAAAGAGTGATGCGAAAAACGGTTCAAGGGCTGTTTTTCGGCCTTTACGAACGATTCGTTTCCGCGTCAGAAGTGAGCCCGCTGTTCCTTGTCGATCAGCGATTAATCAGCGCGGACGCCGTTGTTGATTGGGTGCGACCGTCTCCCCTGCGTGACATCACCGATGAACCGCTTCCGGCAATAACTCCGTCCAGCTGGCCCGTTCGTGGCCGATTTTCAGCATTACTATGGGCCCCACGGACGGCGATAAGCCTGTGGAACGACTATTTAGGCTGGTTCGGGACACACCCGTCGAATGGGTGGAATTCCAGCCGGGTATTTTTCGCTGTGCACTCGTGAAAAGCGAAGACGGTGCGCGGCATGTGTATTAGACCTGTGGAAGACTCTTGTCGTAACGGTAGCGGCTCCTTGGCCCGACAAACGAGGGCCGCTACGCCGGGGCAGGAAGAATCAAATGTCTCGTGATCGACAACGATAATCGAGGCAGGATTGGAATGGCTAATCGCTCATTTGATTTGGTCGATTTGAAAGTGGCCGAGGCGGAATTCTTCTTGAAAAGGCTCAGACGGACACGCCGCGATTTTTTTGCGGTCCAGTGCCATTTCAGCGCGTTTGTCTCCGCTGCTCGGTCCGTGACGTACTCGCTCCAAGCTGTTTTGAGCGATCGACCCGGATTCAAAGAGTGGTACGAATCTCACCAAACCGCTATCGAGGGATGAGCTGGCGCGTTTTTTCAACGAAGCGCGGCGCATTGGTCATCATGTGGGTGAGACGCCTGTTCGTCGCGGCTTTGCAGGGGCAGACGGAAGTTGTCTCTACTTCTTTGCGCCATGCCCCGATTTTCCCGCGGTCCCGACGGCAGACGTCGTTTCTTCATGCCTACATTACATGAAGGTTATCGTCGGAATCGTCTTCAACTGCTACGAGGTGTTCGGCGAGTTCATCGACCCCGAGCAGTACTACTCCAAGGAGGCGTTCACAAAGCGCGGCAAAACAATCGAGGACGCGTACGCCGAAGTTTATGCGAACTTCTGCGGCCCAACCGATGGCCCGCCGATGTCCATTCGGTTCACGCAGTGCCGGAGGAGTACCAATGGCAAATGATTCGAGACAGCATGCCGGGCTGCCGGATCGACGACCTTTTCTACAAATATCTCCGTCGCGACCGGCCGGCGCGACCTCGGCTCCCGCCTCCTCCGCCCGAATCCATTCAACTGCCTGAAGGCTGGACTCGAAAGGATGGTTGGCTGCTCCCGCCTGGACACGACAATATCGAATCCTATCTGAACGGGCTGCAGGCTGGGACTGCGCCCAGCAACTGGTAGGATGTCGCGTGAGTTGCTTTTATCCAAGTTCCTAAGATGCCCCATCCAGGGCACGAGCAGGTCGACCTGAAGGCGATCTAGGAACTGGCTCTGGCGAAGACGGAAAATGCGCCCAACCCCGGCCTCAAACACTGATTTCGGCTATAAACAGCCCGGCGACGGCGGACGAGCGTCTGCACGCTGCGGCCGAGCCACGTTGCGGGCCAGGCCGCCAGCAGGCCGACGACGAGGGCGAACGCGATCTCGATGGGGAAGAGATTGTGCGTGGTCGGATCCTTTGCTGTATCGATCAGCACGCGAATCAGGATGGTCGTCGGAAAGGCCAGGTTGAGCACGATTCCGATCGCGCGGGTGTTGATTTCGGTCGCCAGCGCCAAAACGAACCCTGTGGCCGCGATCACGCCAAGCACGATCAACGACCGCGGTCCACTCTCAAGGTACGCCTGGTAAGAGCCTGCCCACTCGACGCAACCGCCGACGAGCACGCAGAAAACGAATGCTCCGGCCAGCGCCGCCGCGCGATCGCCCTTTGGTGTCATCATTTGGCCACCTCCCCAGCGGACGGACGCGTTTCGCAGTCGCGGCCGTCTTCCGTTCACGTAAAGAAAGGTGGAAGCACGCCGCGTGCCAGAACGAGCGGTCGACAGAGTCCCCTCTTCGGGTTACGGCGATGCGCCGGGCCGGGACCGCGCCCCAATGGTAGTAGCGGTGGTTTGGCAATACGCCGGTCTTGGCCAGGTCGATCGGCTGGAAGCCGAGTTTCCAAGCGGGTGAGTCGGGCCTTCAGGCGCAGATCGCCTTTCTCGAGATCGACGAACCGCGGATCGGCGCAGAGGCTGTCGTTTTCCACGCCCAGCGGTTGTTGCCCGTCGAGGTATCGCTGGCCCCAGTTTGGATCGGTGGGACACCAGTAAAGGTTGTGGTCGGTGTGGGTCCCCTTGAGGCGGTCGCCGGGCCCCGTCGAGAAGGAGCGGTACTCGAGCACGGGCAGGTAATCGTTGCGCGGCGAATAGACGATGTTGCGCTCGATCCGCGCGCCAGTGATGTCGAGCTTCGCGTTCTTGGGGCCGTAGGGATAAAGGCCCGGCAGGCAGATGTAGCCGTGCACGATGTTCGCCGGCCGCATCACCCGCGGGCTCGGACGAATGTCCGCGATAACGTTGTTGACGATGTGGTTGCGGCCCGTCATCGAGATGCCGACTTGCACGCTGTGGATGCGGTAGATCACGTTGCCTTCGACGATCGTTTCGTTCTGCACGTCGTCGCAGCGGATGCCGGCCCCCATGTGCGTGCCGGTGCAATCGTGGACGAAGTTTTGAAAGATGTGATTCGCCCGGCCGCAACCGGAAATGTAAATCCCGTTGCCGTCGCCCATCGATTCCATGACGTGGTGGATGTCGTTCTTCTCCACCAGATTTTCGCGGGCGTGGAGGAACTTTTCGTAGTCGTACCACTCGCTCCAATCGAACGACAGTTTCGTCTCGCCGATCTCGGGCCAGCGGACCGCGCGCGACGCGTCGCCTGACGGGTCGCCGCGCCCCATCGAAACGCGTCCGTCCACCGCGATCCCCGAGTACGGCGTGTGGTGGATGAGATTGTGCGCGACGTGATTGCTGCCGCTCTGCCAAACCATGATCGCCGGCGTGGCCCAGTAAACCTCGCCGGTGTGGTGCACCCAGTTGTTGACCACTTCGTTGTGGTCGTTCGTGTTTTTGGTGCCGGGGCCGTAACCGGCCAGCAGGATGGCGACCGCGCCGACGTGGCTGAATTCGTTGCCGACGATGCGATTCTGCTGGCACGTCAGGTCTAGGCGAATGCCGGTGCCACTGAGGGCGGTGAAGCGACAGCTTTCGACCGCGCATTCGGCAGCGCCGCGAAATCGCACGGCCGCCGTCGGTCGGTCGAACATTTCCCAGCTGTGCTGCAAACTCCAACCGGTGTAGCCGTGCCAGGGGAATCGGTCGGTGTGGCGCGAACGTCAGTCCCTGGAACACGAGACCCCGCACCGGCTGATCCCGCGGGCCGTCGTAGTCGATTTTCCCTTCGACTTTGACCAATTCGGTGAGCGCCGGGGCGACGATGTCCTCACCCGGCCGATCCCCCTTGGGCCAGAGATAGATTTTTCGCTGAGCGGCGCTCGTGACCCACTCACCGGGCTCGTCGAGTGCTTCCAGAATATTCTCGACCCACAGCGTTTTGTCGAAATACTTGACCCGCCCGATGGGCCGCGACGGAGCTGATGCCGTCCTTGCGATGCCGGCCCGCTCATCGACCGACGCGATGGGCAGAATGTTCATCTCGTAGTCGCAGCTGGGAATGACCAGCAGCTCCGCCTCCTTGAGGTCCGGCCAATTCTTCACTGCACCCGCCGGGAAACGAAACTGGTTGAGCGGCTGGTTGGCCTTCACGAATTCCGGCGGCGTGAAACCCTTCGTGCGCGCCCGCGGCAGCCGCTCCAGTCCGTCGTATAAGCTGAAAACCCGCTCGAGCCCCACCGGCAGGTCGGCAACCCACACCTTGCCGCGCGCTGCGACCGGAAGTCCGGGTGGATTCTCACCCAGCCTGCGCCAGCCGCGAATCGGCACGCCCGAGCTGATAATCGGCGTCTCGCGCGGAAAGGCAGCATACGTGATCGTCCCGCCGTTCGGTCCCGAGTCTTCTAGCGCAAAGACGAGCGTTTCCCGCAGCGAATAAGTGCCGCCGCGGATGCTCACGACGAAGTTCTTTTTCTTCGACACCTTCTTCAACGCGCGCACGGCATCGCGCGCGCGTGTCGGAGACGCAAACGGTCCATCGCTGAGGTCCGTTCTCGCTTCCGCGACTCGGCCGGACCAGTCGTCTCGGCCATTGGTTGCGACATAGAAGTCGGCGGCAATCGCGACTGCGTCATTTGTGCCGGCGGAATTCGTCGGCGCGGCAGCTTGTGCGTCGGAGCAAATTGGAAGCAGCCCGCAGAGCACCAAGGCGAGCGCGGCGATCTGCTGGTGAGCGCGGTGCGACCGTTCTTTCATCTTCTACCCGAGACCGCGCTTGCTACTCGTGAGTGCCGACCACGCTTTGGTCAAAGTCGATGATCGAACCGGTCATCAGCCCAGACCTTTCCGAGAGCAGGAACGCGGCCACTTCCGCGACCTCGGTCGGCTTCACGAGCCTGCCGAACGGCTGCTCTTTTTCGGCCTTCTGCAGCCAGTCGTCGCCGGCCCCGTGAGATTTCTTCTGCACCGCATCTTCGCCCGGGCTGTCCATCCAGCCGATGTTGAGGCCGTTGACGCGGATGCGGTGCTTGAGCACCGAGCAGGCGACGTTGCGAGTCAGAGTGGTCAATGCGCCTTTGGAGGTCGAATACGGCGAAAGAAACGGCTGCCCGCCGTGGCTCGACATGCTGAGGATATTCAAGATCGTCCCGGCGATGCCGCGGTCGATCATGGTCTGGATCGCCCCTTGCATCAGAAAGAACGGGGCCCGCACGTTGATGGCCATGATGCGATCGAATAGTTCCGGCGTCGTGTCGAGGATCGTGCCGCGCTCGGAGGTGGCGGCACTGTTGACCAGCATGTCGATGCGGTCAAACGCCCGCCGAGCCGTCTCGGTGATGCGGCGGCAATCTTCGACCACCGCCAGGTCGGCCCGGACGAACTCCGTGCGGCAACCCCGGCCGCTCAACTCGCGGGCGAGCCGTTCGCCGTTCTCGGCGCTCCGCCCGCAGATCACCAAGCCCGCCAATCAGGCCTTCATCGACCAGCCGGCGGGCGATGGCTTCGCCGAGGCCCTGAGTGCTGCCGGTCACGATCGCGACTTTTTTGTTCTTATTGTCAGCACCGCGTGCCATCGTCTCCAATGCTCCTCGACAATGAAGTTTGCTTGCACGGTACTGGTTGTGGCGGCGCCGAGCAAGGTGATGGAAACTTCACTGTTTCACATTCACACACGCAAAGAGCAACGACTACAGCAAGCAATCGACACGGATTGCCGAGCCGCCTGCTTAGCTTGATTCTGCACGTCCGCCTCGGCGCCGAACTCCTGCTTGGTTCGCCACACTTCGGCCGGCCGAGGTGACTGGATGCTTCGCTTGCCGCAATCGACAGTCAAGTGCGCCCGACGAAATCAGCGGCGACGCCTGGTTCCAACGCCGCCATTCGCCCCCTTACATCGTAGGACCAAAGTGTGCCGAAGTCGTAGATATAGAGCCTGCCATTGGCGATCGCGGGGTAAGACCAGGACCTTCCCTTGCGTTGCACGGGCGGATTCGTCGGCGAGAAGTGCCCTTTCTCGTGGTAGCCGTCAGAGGCGCACTCCACCAGTGCCACGTCCCCCTTGTCTTCGCCGTGCAAGTAGAGTCGGCCGTCCGCGTAGCAGATCGAGGCGGCGCCGACGCCGTGGCTTTGCCACCTCTGCTTGCCGGTGACGGAGTCGACGCACTGAAGTCCGCTGGTGGAGGTTCCGTAAAGAAACCCGGTGATCTCGACGACGCCGCCGATCGCGTTGGGGAGCTTCTTGCTCAAATAGACCTGATCGACCTCGACAGTCTCGCCTTCAACCTTGAGCTTGATCAACCCGGCTCCGGCGCGGCCACTCGCGCTGTAGATGTAGTTCCCGAACGCGACCGCCGTCGCGATGTTGGCTGGACTGCCGATCGCAGTCTTGCCATAGCGCCACAGGAACTTGCCCGTTTTGGCGTCGATTCCGACCAGCCCCTTTGCCAGGAACTGCACGTATTGTTTGATGCCTCCTGTGTTGATAACGATCGGCGAGGCGTACGCCGCCTTGTCGCCACCGGGGACGGTCGACCTCCAGACCACATTGCCGGTCTTTTTGTCGAGTGCGACGATTGTGTCCGTCACGCCCCCCGGTGTGCAGACGAGCACGTCCCCGTCGATCAGCGGGGATTCCGCATAGGCCCACATCCCGGGCGTTCCGCCGAAATCGACGCGAAGATTCCTCTTCCAGAGGACGTCGCCCGACTTGGCCTCGACGCACACGAGGTCGCCGTCCGAACCCAGGGCGTAGACCAAATCGCCGTCGACGGTGGGAGTGGAGCGGGCGCCGGGATACTGAGGACCGATATTCACGCCCACGTTGCCAAGGCGCCGCGACCAGATAACTGTGCCGTCGTGGGCGCTCAGCGAGTGAACGCTTTCGTTCGTCATCCCTTTATTTGCGATCAGGAAGATGCGGTCGCCCACGATAGAAGGAGTCGAATAGCCAGCCCCGAGATCCTTGACTTGCCAGTTGAGTCGTGGCCCATCTTTAGGCCACTCTTTCAGCAGTCCGGTCTCGTGAGAGATTCCGTTGCGTTCGGGTCCGCGCCATTGCGGCCAGTCACGGACGGCACCCGGCTTCGCGGGATTCGGGTCGGAGGGGTCGTGGGGGGGCGGGTTTGGATTGACCGGACCTGGCTGAAGCGGTTGGCCAGTGTGTAAAGCTAGCGCACCAGTGCCCAATCCGAGGGCTCGTGGGCGACGGTTTGGCGTCGGAACTTCACCAACAATCCGCTGGCCAAATCCGGTCGAAGGTGCCTTTTCATCGGCTGTTAAGCTTATTCCCTGGTTGCCAAACAGGATAACCGGCACGATGGCCCAGGCCGCTCTGTTAGATGTTTTCACAGCGAGTCTCCGACGTGGAACTTGCGCGGTCGATTTTGAGCCCCGACGGTTGTCCTTCTTGTTGTCCATCCATCGACGTCGCCTAAGTCTCTTTGCGACCCGAACTGAAGAATAAATCCCATTGCTTCCCGAGGCGACCGAAATAG
Organism: uncultured Planctomycetaceae bacterium; assembly: GCA_963813715.1. GTDB lineage: Bacteria > Planctomycetota > Planctomycetia > Planctomycetales > Planctomycetaceae > DASPSM01. The sequence continues at coordinate 23,177 of CAWFAK010000001.1, forward strand.
GGTTGGAGCGACTCGAGTTAGGATGCTTGAAGTACGACTCGGCAGACCGATCACCGACAATCGCTTTTTTCACCGCCGCCAATGCTTGCCGCGACCGCACTCTGTCGGCACGCATCGACAGGGACCATAGACCGGAACGTATCCTGACGGACGATACGACTCGGGCGCGTTTCCACAGGGCCCGCAGGGATAGGGCACCGATGCATCCGAGCCGTGCGGCAGCGGACTATCGGATCCCGGAGCGGTGGATGCAGGAGATCCGGGTGCTGTCGAACCCCTTCCTCGGTCAACCAGTTCGCGGAGCTGCTTGATCTCATCCCGGAGCTGTCGCACCTCATACTCGAGCCGCAGATTTTGCTCCATCAGCCGCAGTTGCGCTGCGTACTGCCCCCAACCAAATTGCTCCTGGGAGTAAGGGTAGCCGTTACCACCATACTGTCCTTGCCCGTACGATCCCTGTGCGTTTTGTCCCGATCCCCCGGCCTGTCCTTGGAACTGTCCCTGGCCGTACTGTCCTTGCCCGTAATACGGGGCAGACCCGTACTGTCCCGGACCGTACTGTCCCTGCCCGTGATATCCCCCGGATTGCGGGGCCTGTCCCGCCCAGGAAGGTCCCGCCCCGCTCGGTGGTTCTTCAGGTGGCGCACCCGGTGGCGACGGTGCCTGAACGGCGGCCGGTTTTGTGGGATTCACGTCACGAACGGCGCCCGGCCTTGCGGGATTTGGGTCAGAGGAGTCGGGGGGCGGGCTTGGCTTGGGCGAACTTGGCTGAGGCGCTTGATTCGTCGCCCACGCCAGGACGGCATTGCCAAATGCGTTGGGTCGCGGATGAGCGTTTGGCGTCGCCGCGTCGACGGCAACGCTCTGCACGACGCCAGTTGCCAGATTCGACGGCACAGTTTCTTTGGCGGTCAAGCTTGTTCCCGGGTGCCCCAACAGCAGAACAGGAAGGATGGCCCAGGCGGCTCGAATAGGCCTCTCACGGGGAGTCTCCGATCTGTCACATCGGTCGGACGGTTGTCCGCCGGCAACGGACATCCTTCTAGTCGACACCACCAACGTCGCCGAACTCCCTTGCGACCCACTTGAAAAAGGTTCCATCAACTCCGGAGCCGACCCCACAATAGCTTGAAGCGAGGCTCCAGCCAATCAAAAAGCGACTTGAAGTATGGCTCCGCTATGAGATGGCAAGTCAATCCAATGTTGATCGCGATCAGATCGCAGAGAATGGCGAAATGCAGCAGCAGCTCAATCGTGATGATGAAGCTGATGACGAACGTTCCGAGAAGAACACCCAGCTTGACGGAGGGTCGCAATTCCATTCCCAGCAGGAATGCGAACACGGCGCCCGCAATAATATCCATGACCGTCGCGACGGGAACGGGTGTCACGGTTCGGCGGGCAAGCAGGCCCTCAATGTAATTCGCATGGATAAATACGCCGGGCAGCTCTCCGAATGGCGTATCGTAATTGTCCACGTGCGGGCCGAGGTCCAGGGCGCGGCTCGACCAATTTCCGCCAATCAAGGCGATCTGGCCCTCGAGCAGTTGAGACAGCTCAGACGGCGCTGTCTGTGGATCCCGGAGAGTGCTCACGGTGATGCTCACCATGTCCTCCGGCGCCAGAAACAAGGAGAGTCGCTTTTTTTCCGAATTCGTTCCTTTCAGCGCACGCGCCTGACGGGCGCGGACTGCGGCCAATGCGAATGAGTCGAGGCGGGAGTCATCGGCAAGCCGCAGGACGCGCGGCACGTAGCGGACGTCATCCGGCAAGCTGACGTAGCCCCAGGAGACTTTGCTCTGCTGCTCCCCTGGCGGCGCGAAGTCGAACCCGTCATAGACGTCTGATTGGGCGAAGTAGAATTTTTTTCGCTCGATGGTCTTCGCGAGCACCACGTGGCACGTGCGACTCGTTTCGCGGATCGCCTCGAGCAAGTTGGCTGTTTCCTCGGCAAATTCCGGGGCGACGGGCAGTTGCAGCGCCCCCTTGTGGGCCGGCGCTCGCTGCTTCCCTGTGGGATCCTCTGAGCGAAGATTCACGTCAATCGCGATCACCGCGGGGTGATATTTCGCGACGTCCTTGACGAGTTGGGCTAGAAAGCGACGGTTGAGCGGCACCCGCCCCGCTGGCTCGCCTTTCCAGTAGGTGTCATCGTCGATGATGACGATCGTGGTTTCGCGGGCGTAGGGCCGCCAGGGCAGGCAGGCCAAAGCAACACGATATTCCTTGTACTGCAACTTGCGGACAATTTCGTTGTCTTCATACCGACCGACCACGAAGGGAATACCGAGAACGAGGACAAGCGAACCGCACCAATACCAACGGCGCTGAAGGATTGCGCTCCACGCACGCGATGCCAACCCTGGTCGTCGCGGGAATGCGATCTCACCCGGCCCCTGCGCCACGATGAACCGCGCGATCGGCACACATGAGTTGCAATCTCCCGACCAATGCAGCGTGATCGTTGCGGAGTGGGCGCAGTGAGACCGCGTCTGATCCACGCCGTTAAGGCGGTTCCGCCCGTCAGAGAGATGGGGCCGCGTGCTACTCGCGCCGAGGTCCGCGGGCATGGGCATCATTCTTCACAGAATTCTCGGCAATTTCAATACGGAAGAAAGCAAGACCGCCGAGGAAACCCGCGTTTCCTCGCTCGCGTTGAAGTCTGCTATGCGCGGCCTGCCATGATCTGGCAGCGCGAGGCGTCACGATGCTCTGATGTGGCAGGTTCAACCTCGGACCAAACTCGGACGAATCGGTCCAGCAGCGTCGCATGTCCGGACCATGGCGCTGACCTCCAATTGAAATCCGGCTCGTTCTCGACAGACGAGGTTGCGGAATGCACTGCACGCTTCACGCCGCAATCTCTTGCGTACCGCGCGGCGCGGATTCCCCCACAACAACATCTGAGGCGCAATCGCCCCGAAGGCGTCGCAGCCGTGGCACCCGAATTCCCGGACACCCTCGCGGCGAGCCTCGGGCATGGCAGCCGCACGGGTCGCTGCGACGCGATTGCAATCGCCGGGGCTTCCGCCGCCACCCCCGGTAGCCCTCGCCCGTTTCTGCCCCGAAAGATTTTCCCAAGGACGTCAAGAAAAGCTATTGACTACGAGCATAGTCTCTCGTAAGGTTGACTACGCACATAGTCAGGAGGGGGCACGATGACGCCGCCACGCGATCCCCTGGGGCATCTGGAACTCGATGTCCTGCGATACATTGCCGACCACCATCCCATCACCGTCCGTGAGGTCGCCAATCATTTTGCGGAGACGTCCGGCCAGGCGCGGACCACGCTGTTGACGGTCATGGAACGACTGCGCGCCAAGGGCTATCTCACACGCCGCAAGTCGAGCGGCGTGCATCGCTATTCGCCCACGGTCTCGAAGAAAGAGCTGCTGCATCAAATTGTCGGAGACTTTGTCGAGGACGTTCTCGGCGGATCGCTTTCACCATTCGTCGCCTATCTGACCCAGTCGTCGGTGCTCAGTCGTGAGGAGGTCCGCAGGCTGGAGGGGCTGATCAAGCGGATGGAATCGCTTGAAGAGAGGAGCGAGCCATGAGCGAGCGGTTACTCGCCTTCGGATTCTGGGCAGAGCCGTGGCGCGAACGGATGGTCCAGGCATCGTGGCAAGGTGCCGTCGTGCTGGCCGTCGCCTGGGCGATCGGGCGTTGGTGCACGTTTCTTTCGCCGCGAGCGATCTGCTGGGTTTGGCGGTTGGCCTGTCTCAAACTCTTCGTGGCGTTGCTTTGGGTCCAGCCGATCAGCCTGCCGCTCTTGTCCGCGGCGCCGGCCGGGGCGGTTTCCCACGAGACAATCGAACCCCGTGCGCCCTGGCGCAGAGCGCCCGGCCAGAACCGTCCTTGATCGAACGCACCGTGTTCGTTGGGCAGAACGACGCTCAGTCGCCAGCAGAGACAAATCGAATCAGCCTGTTGCCGCTATTGCAGTTGCTGTGGTTGGCGGGCATTTGCGGCTCTGTGGCGATCACCTTCGGGCGATGGCGATCCGTTCGCAGGCTGTGCCGCGAAGCGCAACCGACTCGGCGCGCTGTCCTGCATCAGTTGCTCCGGCTGGAGGCGGAAAATCTGGGAATTCGCCGGCTGCCCGAAATTCGGTGCTCGGCACATGCAGACGGCCCACTCTTGGCGGGAATCGGGCGCCCCAAAATCGTCTTGCCCGATCGGGTCGAGGAATCGCTCGACGAATCGGAATTGCGACTGATTCTGGCTCACGAGTTGGCCCACCTGAAGCGCCGCGACCTCTTGTGGAACTGGCTCCCGACGATCGTCGGCTGTGTTCTTCTGGTTTCACCCGCTCGTCTGGTTGATGAAGCGCGGCTGGACCGAAGCTCAGGAAGCAGCCTGCGACGAGTTGTTGATCCAGACCCGTGTCGCCCGGCCTGCCGAGTACGGGCGGTTGCTCTTGAAACTCACGCTCCGCTGGCAGCAGCGATCGGGCACGTCGCTGATTGCCGCCCGCATGTTCGGTTCCTCTCACAACCTCGAACGGAGGATTCGCACGATGGCCCGAGTCCGCGCGTTTTCATCCCGCAGGCTGATCATCACAGCCCTGATGCTTTCGCTGCTCGCTGTCCCTGGGATCGTCCCCTGGCGACTCGTCGCGCAAGAGTCGCGTCCAACCGCCGAGCGGGGCGCCAAAACTTCAACGAGTGCAATTCCGACGCAGACGATCAGCAGCCTCCAACCGAGTTTCATCGGATCGACTTCCAGCGACGGCGCCCTCATCAATTTCTCGGGCGTTATCGCGGACCAATTGCCCGGCAAGATTTACACGTGGGCAGCATTCGAGTTGAAGACGCCGAGCGGCGCGGCCGAAAAGTTCAGAGGGCCAATCGCGATCGACCCCAATACCGGCAAATGGGAGAAACTCGACATCGACGGCGCGTCGATGCGCGTCTCGCCGAGGGAGGATCTGATCGCCTTTTGTCGGCTCCATCGGGTCGAGCCGAAGGGCCAAAACACGGTATCCGAACTTTTTTACTCGGACCTCAAAGGGGGGCCTCCGGTCCGCGTCGCCGAGAGTGGAGGCAGTCAGGTCTGGTCGTCTGACGGAAAGCGTCTGCTTTACAACACGAGCAATAAAACTAAGAGCACAGAAGACGTCGGCTTTCGCGGCACAGCGTGGATTTTCGATCTTGCCTCGAAGCAAGCGACTAAGCTCCCTTTGCCGGAGGCAGACGAAGTCGACGATTGGTCGCTGACGGGCGATTGGCTGGTCACGGTCTCCGATCGCCATCCCCCCTTCGGCCACGGCTATCAGCTGTACGTCATGCATCCGGACGGGACCGACCAGCGCCGGCTGACGGAGGGCGGCGGGCTCAATTGTTACCCGCGGTTCCAACCCGGCACGAACCGGATCGCCTACCACCATTCTGGGCATGACTTCGAGGCCTTGTGGCTCGTCGACTTCGACGGCTCAAACCGCAAACAGCTGCTCAGCAGCGATCAGGAGGGCGCGGCGGGCTGAACGGCGCCGCCTGGTCGCCGGACGGAAAATGGCTCGCGGTAGCCCGATTCGATTGGGAATCCAGATTCGTCGGCGAGGGAAAGACGAAGAAGCGGGAGTTCTTTCGGGGCGGCGGCTCTGCCAAAGATCGACTGGAAATCATCGCTCCCGATGGATCAAGCCGAGGGCCGCTCAAGCTCGATCGCGTCGTCGACGCGAGTTTCTTCGCGCAACCGGATTGGCGGTAGGCCGGGTCTGAGTGCGCATGATCCCGGCCCTGCACCGCCTATTTCGGCACGCGCATTCCCGCGTGTTCGCGGAGGATTTGAATGGCCAGGTCGATTGTGCGCCGATGAGTCCGCAGCCCCAGTGCGGCCATGCGCAACGTGAATCGACCGCCGAGCATGGTGGAAGACAAGAAGATCCGGCCGTCCCGGCGGATGCTGTCGACGATGGCCTCGTTGTCGCAATTTTGCTGTTCCAGGCTGGCACCGGGTCGAACCCGGCGAAACGTCACGATCGAAAGATCGGGTGGCGGGCCCACTTCGAATCCGTGAGATTGGATTTCCTGGCGAAAGTAGCGGGCCAACAGCAGTTTCTCCTCGAGCGCGGCCCGGAACGGTTTAACGCCCAGCAACACCAGCGGCAGCCACATCCGCAGCGCCCGAAAGTGCTTGGTGAGTTCCGGGGAGAGATCGGCGGGCGAGACTTCGTCCATCGATTTCGTGACGTCCTGCATGTAGTTGCCGGAGTAGTGATGGGCCGCCGCGAGGGCCTTGCCGTCCCGCACCACGACCATGCCCGCGCCCCAAGGCAGGAACAGGCTCTTGTGCGGATCGATCACGGCCGAGTCTGACCGCTCGATTCCTTTGAGCGCCGTCCGTCCGTGTTCGGTCAAGAGAAAAAAGCCCCCGTACGCGGCGTCGACGTGAAACCAGCAACGCTCGCGTTCGCAGATGGTCGCAATGGGTTCCAGGGGATCCACCGCGCCCGTATCCGTGGTGCCCGCGGTGGCGACGACGAGCCACGGCTTTAAGCCTTGCTTGCGGTCCGCCGCGATCGTTTGTTCCAGAACCTCGTGCCGCATGCGGAAGCGCTCGTCGGTGGGAATGCGACGCACGTGCGCCTCGCCCAAGCCTGTGATGCCCAGCGCCTTGCCGATGGAGTGATGAGCCTGACCCGTCAAATAGACCACCGCCCTGGGGAAGTCGGCGGACTTCAACCCGTGGGCGTCGCGTGCCGTGGCGATGGCGGTGAGGTTGGCGATGCTGCCGCCGGACGCAATGTTGCCTGCGGCTCCCTGCGGATATCCGAGCAGATCGGAGACCCACCGCAGCAGCATGTTTTCCATGCGGACGGGGCCCGGTCCGGCGAAAAAGACGCCCGCGTATTTATCGCTGACCGCGGCCAGGTAATCGCCCAGCGCCGCGGGGTAGATTCCGCCTCCCGGAATGTAGGCGAGGTACCCGCCCGAGGCCGGATGCCCGCCGGGGCGGACCACGTCGTGCTCGAACAGTTGGATCGCCTTTTCGATGGGAATACCCTGCTCCGAAATCGGCGACTGGAGCAGACCGATTCCCTTGTCCTCGGTCTCGATGTAGGCCTTCAGCGATTCGACCTTCCGCAGGAATCGCTCGGAGGAGGCCACGACAGACTTGCGCAGTCGTTTGCGAGCGGTCGCTCCCGGCTCCAGGGGTCTGGCCGCTCTTTCGAGGCGACGAAGCTGCCGAAGCAAATCCGCGGGAGCAAGTTCGCTGGCGGCTTTCCCAGACTCGAGCATGGCGACGGCCTTCTTATTGATCCGGTCGCCATCGATCGCGGCTTTGCGAAAATGGGCACGAGGCGAGGAGCAGTGGAGCGTCGATTCCTGGCGTGATCGCGGCAAACCGCCAGTTATCAAGGCGGCTGGCGGTTATTCAGCGTACTCGCGAGGCGCGCGCGTTTTCCAGTCCGGCTCCAATCGAAGGCAGCGACCACGCGCACGTATTGAAGTGGGCAGAGACGGCACGTCTCCGTATTTAGCAGCCCCGGGCGGCGAACGAAAAAAATCTCTGCTCACCATTTTCGGTAAGGAAGAAACTTGCCGTTGTAGGTGACGACGACCCGATCTCCTTTGGGATCGGACTGCTTCTGAATGTCGATCTCGAAATCGATGGCGCTCATGATGCCATCGCCGAACATTTCGTGGATCACGGCTTTCATCGCCGTGCCATAAACCTGCGTGATCTCGTGGAAGCGGTAAATGAGTGGATCAACGGGGACTTGTTGATCGAGCGACCCTTTCAAGGGCGGTTCTTGCAGCACCGGGGCGAATTCGTCATCCAGGCCCAACAGCGCGAGCAGGGTGCGGGCCTCCTCGGCGGAGCAAGTGGCCTGGCCGTACAACGCGGCCGCCGTCCAAACATGATGTCGCTTGATCGCCTTGGCCAGAGACTCCAAGGTCAGTTTTTTGGTGCGCTGGGCGTCCAGCATCTGCGAGGTCAATTCTGCTCGTGAGATCACGCGTCGTCCCCTGGGAATAACAGACACAACCGGCGCTCTGCGGATAGCAAACAAGCCCACCCGAACGATACGTCTGGATCCGCGAGCTCGTCAATTTGTGCGATTGTATTCTCGCGACTTCTGCTCCGCGGGGCCTCTCACTGCGTCACTTGTCGGTCGTTTCATGGCGGATTCGAAAAGGATTTGGAATCATGGGTTGATCGCGTCCAACCGGATGAACCCTCGCGCTGCGACACGTATCGATGCTGTCGGGAATAGGCATTTCCGCGACCAGAAGGAATCCTCAGTGCACACAAGAAGATTATTGACCGTTGCGTTCTCGATTAGTCTGCTGGCGAGCCTCGATCTCGAGGGGACCGTCGTCGCGCAGCGGACACAGCCGCGCAAGGCGCGCCCGGCACCCCCTGCCCGCGATCCGAACACGCCGGGCTATGTCCAAGCGAAAGAATTGCCCGACGGCTCGGTTCCGCCGGCCGATGCGGACGGAAACTTCATCATTGGTCCGACGCACAAGCGCGCCCGGAAATGAGGCGCAAGAGGGTGTGCCAAAGGGGACGGTCCACGAGCTCACCATGAAATCGGCCGACAGCAAGATCTATCCCGGCATCGCGCGCGAGCCGAACACGTCGGGAACGGTCGACCCCGCCGACCCCACCAACCTGGTGGTGACCACGAGCCACCCTGCCCCTTACACGCGACGGGTTGCTGTTTACGTCCCCAAGCAGTACGTGCCCGGCACGGCCGCGCCGTTTATCGTCGGAGCGGACGGGCCCGATCGGCTGCTGTTTACGGCTCTCGATAATCTCATCGCCCAGCATAAGGTGCCGGCGATGATCGCCATCTCCATCGGCAATGGCAGCGGCGACGCGCAAGGCAGTCAGCGCGGACTGGAATACGACACCATGTCCGGCCTTTATGCGGAATTCGTCGAGAACGAAGTGCTGCCGCTCGTCGAATCACAATGCAATGTGAAACTGACCAAGGATCCGGAGGGTCGAGCGACCATGGGCTGCAGTTCGGGCGGTTCGTGTGCCATCATCATGGCCTGGTATCACCCCGAACTGTACCACCGCGTGCTGACCTATTCGGGGACCTTTGTGAACCAGCAATGGCCGCACAGTGCCGAGACGCCGCACGGCGCGTGGGAGCTGCACGAACGCCTGGTCCCCAACAGCCCGGTCAAGCCGTTGCGCATCTGGATGGAAGTCGGCGACAAAGACCTCTTCAACCCGAATGCCATGCGCGACAACATGCACGATTGGGTGCTCGCCAACGAGAACATGGCCAAGGTGCTGGCCGACAAGGGTTATCACTATCAATTCGTTTTCGCCCGCAACGCCAGGCACTGCGACGGGGGCGTGAAACAACAAACCTTGCCGAAAGCTCTGGAATACGTCTGGCGCGGGTACCCGATCGCGGAGACGAAGAGCACACCGTCGAGCGGCACGGCCGGTTCGGCACAATAACGCGCGCATTCAGGAGCCGCGCCCGATTACGCGCACCCCTTAAAGGCGGCGCAAGCTCGGGCTCGGACTTATCCTGGAACACCCCTCGCCGCTCACGGTCGTTTCAGGCCGCAATCTGATCCGGAAAGGCAACTCGGACGATGGCCCGGAGCGTACTGATCGTCGGCGCAGGGCCGGCCGGGGCAGCACTTGCCTATCTGCTCGCCCGCCGCGGAGTGGCCGTGACGTTGTTGGAAAAGCACCGCGATTTTGCGCGGGCCTTCCGCGGGGAAGGATTACAAGCAAGCGGCATCAATGCGCTGGAGCAGATGGGAGTTGGCGAGAAGCTGGCCCAGCTGCCGCAGGTCAGCGTGAGTTTTATCGAGCTTCACCGCGGGGGACGACTGCGCGCCAGGATCAACACCGAGCAGTTGGGCTTTGCCGCCCGATTCGTGTCGCAACCAGCGCTTCTTGAGATGCTATCAGCGGAGTGTCGTCGCGCCTCCAATTTTCGACTCGAAATGGGGGTCAGCGCTCGCGAGTTGCTTTATGAGGATGATCGGGTGGTGGGCGTCCGAGCCGACACGTCGACCGGCACGCGCGTTTATCATGCCGACCTGATCGTCGGCACTGACGGACGGCATTCGATTACGCGGAAGGCAGGCGGGTTCATCGAACTCGAGGTGCGGCAGAACTTCGACGTGGTTTGGTTCAAGGTGCCATTTCCAGAGTTCTGGCCCGATCGTGCAACCGTGCGGCTGGAATTGGGACCGGGTTACATTTCGGGAGGAATTCCTTCGAGCGACGGTCAGCTACAGACTGGTTTCACGATTGCCAAGGGGACCTTCCCACAGCTACGGGCACAAGGGGCGGAGGCGTGGGCCGACGAAATCCTCCTGCGACTGGCGCCGGATCTCGCCGCCCACCTGCGAGCGCACGCCGAGGTTGTCAGCCGGACCGTGCTGCTTGATGTCCTGGTCGGACGGCTGATTTCGTGGACAAAACCGGGCCTGTTGCTATTGGGCGATGCGGCACACCCCATGTCGCCCATTGGCGGTCAGGGCCTCAACGTCGCGCTACGCGATGCCCTGGTCGCCGCAAACCACCTGTGTCCGGTGCTAGTGAGCGACGCGGGCCAACCAGCGATCGACTCGGCCGCACAGCGCGTGGCTCAGGAACGGTTGCCCGAAATCGTAGCCTTGCAGGAGCACCAAGACAGGCAGGCGAAGCTGTTCTTGGAGCCGCGCTGGACCGGCCGCCTGGCGATCCGACTGCTCCCACTTCTCGTACGCACCGGTCTCTTGCGGACTCTCCTTGGAAAGCGGCTGCGCGCTTTCCAGCATGGCGTCGTTCCCGTCAACCTGACCGTCTGACCTTCCGCACCCACTCGCCTGTTCGTTCGGGGATCTCAGAGCATCCATCGTCTACGCCGGTCACCGCAACTCGGCGGAGCGCTGGTCATCTCTTGCTCCTGTCTAAGTCATCCGGCAACCACTGTTCAGGAGTCGGTCGCCACAGTTTCACATCGAATTTCCCGGCCGGTCGCTTATCCGACGTTTGCGTGGGTCAGCGGCGCTCGCTTCTCGACCGGCGGCTTGCTTCGCTTTTCCGAGAGTGAGTCGACGCTCATCGGCCCCGAGCCATTCGCCATGACGAACAGCATGGCGCCCATCATCGAGAGATTCTTCATGAAATGAATCATCTGGTCCTGCTGCGCTTGGCCCTCCAATTTCCAGAACGGGTGGAAGTAGTACGAGGCCAGGACCAGGAACGTCAGCAGCAGAGCGGCTCCCCAGCGGGCGCGGTAGCCGACGATGACGGACAGGCTGCCGGCGATCAGGAAGACGATCGCGCCGACTAGCATCAATTGCGGTGCGGGAATTCCCACCGAAGCCATCACCTTCGCGATGTCGTTGAAATGCGGGATGTTGTTCCCCACGGCCGCCATGAAAAAGATCGTGCAAAGCATCACACGGGCCAGGACCGTCACGATGCCTCGAAGTTGCGACATGACTTTTCTCCTATCGGTTTGGGGCCAGCTTTGGTCGAACGACTGACGTCACCCGCGCCGCGTTGGCGCGTGCGGATGTTCCGGTTTCCGAAGTGGTTGACATGACGAATGTTGATATGTCATGTTTATGCGCAAAAAAACACTTCAATTCGTCTCGGTCCAGGGCGCTCGGACCTTCTCGAGCAGCTGGATCAGGTCCTTCAATTCGCTCCGGGACAGATGATCGAGGAGTTCGTGGTGCAGGTCGTCGAGTGGTTGATCGAGTGCCGCCAATGTCGTCACTCCCTGGTCTGTGAGAGCCACGTAGATCACGCGGCGGTCTTTTTCGCAGCGCAGTCTGTTGACCATCCCTGCCTGTTCCAGTCGGTCAATCAATCCCGTGATCCCCGGCACGACGGTCACCGTACGGCTGGCAATTTCCAGAATCGGCAAAGGCTTCCCCTCGCCTCTCAGGATCCGCAGGATGTTGTACTGGGAGGGGGTCAGCCCATGCTGCCGAAGCAGCCGCGCACAACGAATCTGCAGCTGATCGTTCGTCCGCACAACGCTCAGGAGCGCCTCCTCGAGCGGCGACGCGAAGGGCCGTTTCTTTTTCAGTTCGTGCTGCAGTTTCGGAGTCGTCATCGGAGAACGCCTCGTTCATTCACTCATTTAGTTTACATGTCATCTATTTGCGTGTCAAGTCTTTTCTCTGCTATTTGATGTTAAGACGCGATCCTCCAGCCAATCGACGTAGAGCAGTCGCTCTGCGAACAGCCACCCGCCTTCCAGCTTCACATACGTATCGAGGTAGCGGAGCGAGGCCAGCATCAAGCGTCGCTTCCCTCCGTCGACGGTGACGTGATGCGCCAGGCAATAGACTTCCCCGGTGGCCCGGTCGCCTGTGAGCGTGAATATCGTGCTCTGTCCGATGAAGTGCGTTGTGGCATCGTACTTGTTCAGATCCGCGAAGACTGGAGCGAGCGCCTCGCGCGAGTGCAGCTCCTGTGAGGGCGTCGGATCCTTCGCGTTCATGTACACGACGAAGCGGGTGTCCGCGGTAAACAGCGACATCTGACCTCTGGCGTCACGAAGATCGGCACAGTGCGCGTAGGCCTCGACGAGCTCGCGAATCGCGAGGCGATCCGCCGCTTCGTTCGGAGAGATGGCGACGTGTTTGCTCAAGAGTTGGTCTCCTCGCTCAAGTCATTCGGACAGGTCATTCGGACAGCGCAGCGTCACTCGCGGACGGCTCGCGATTCGAGAGCATTCTGGCGCCGCCGCCTTCGATACATTACCGAGGAACTCGTCAGTCTACTTCCACACGCACACTCGGGTGGAGAGACGCGATCAATTTGCTCACCCGGCGAAGTGGCTTACTTCGCGTGGACCTTGGCGATCTGGCCGACGAGCTTGTCCCAAGGCATGTCGAGGGCCCCGTAGATCGTGCCGGCCTCCGGCCGCGCGTTGGCCTTGAGGATTTTCACCATCAAAGTCGCGTAGTCCGAGAGAATGACGCCGGCCTGGAGCCTGTGCAAGAGCCCGACCTGACGCTTGGTCTCGCTGAAGGTGATCCCCGAGATCGTCCGTTTGAACTGCCGGCTTACCGTGTGACCTCGTCCCTCACATTAGCGGCATCGTCATTTCCGCGTGCTCAATGTCGAATCGCGAGCCGGCTTTTCAGTTCTGGCAGGCAAGAACTTGTAGCCTCCGACGTCGCTGAAAAAGAGCCGGCTCCGATTCTGGTCGAGCCATGTCCGCCATTGCCGGCCGGTCTCGAAGTTCTCGTTTGTATAGCGCTTCAACAGGCGGAGCGCCACATCCGGGTGATCGTTCTTTTCGAGCTTCGTGACGCACCGCTCGAGCATCTCCACCCGGCGGTTGGAGGGGCCGACGGCCTTCGCGTCCTCGTCGATGACGAAGTGGGGAGGCCGGGCGTTTGGCGCGGAGGTACTCGAGGTTTTCCTGGTAATAGGCGACATACTTGCCGGCGTCCGTTCCGAATTTCTTGCGAAGCTCCTCGGGAAGGATCTCCTCCATCCATTGCTTTTCCGACGCCTGACTTTCTCGGACCGATTTGGCAACGCAAGCCTCGAGGTTGCCTTTGTACTGCTTTGGAATCCATTCAGGATGTTGCGTGTACATCCCTCGAAGCCGACGAGACGCTTGTTGCCGGTAATCCTCCGACAAATACCGCGGGGTCGCGGCATTGCGCAACGCCCATTCCCGCGATCTGGATTCGCTGCGCACGAGAGGCGTTCGACCGTCGAATTGTTGCATGTAGCAGACCACGTTGACGAAAAGACGTTGTGCCGCCGGCGTCATGTCGGCCGGGGCAGCCGAGAATCCCCACAGGAAGAAATTGGCTTGCCGGCCAAGGGTTAATGTGTCCGGGCCTTTCATCGCAAATCCCTGCGCGATGACTTCGGCATCGGGAGAATCGGCGAATCCGTACAGGGTCGAGACGAGGCCGGGGTCGATGTCGGGATAGTTTTTGGTTTGCAGTTTCCAGACTTTCATGGTCGGCCCCAACGCCTCGATGGACGTATACGGGTAGTCCTCCGGCGTTGGCACGTCTTCCAGTTTCGGATCCACTTTGAGGGGCGAGTGAAACAGGGGATGATCGAGGCGCAGACGGTAAGCAGGACCGGTCAGGCACAGGCAGAGCCAGTCGATCTTGAGCTTCAACGACTCCCCGACGGCTCCTCCTCCCCGTCCGATGAGGATGGTGGGGCGAGCGTACGTTCTGCTCAATTGGGGCTTGTGGTAGCGTTTCCACTTCTTCTGGTCGATGTCCCCCTTTCCGTCGTATCCGGACGACCAGTCAAGGATGACGACGTCTTGCCCGTCTGCGTCCTTCTCCTTGAATTCGCGCGTGTCACGGAGCGTCACTTTGGTGAAATGACGAGCCAGGAACGAGTGATAGTCGGCTTCGCGCTGCGAGCCGGGATCGCCGCAGTACAAGACGCGCACATTCATTCGCTCGTCGGCTGAGAGCGGCGCGGCAAGCAACAGGAGTCCAAGCCATCCACACAAGCACCGCATGGGGCCGACCTCATTTCAGAAACGACTTGAATCCAAGCCCGCGATTCACGCTCGATCAGCATGCCTAACGGAAGATCGGGCAGCCTCCGTCGTGACCAAAGATTGGCCGCTGCGAGAGATTTGTCTGCCTTTTTCCCTGAATTCACCCGTTTTGTGCCGCGGAATTCGCGGCCTTTCGCCCACTAACGCTACCGGCGAGCGCATTCCAAGAAAACGCACGAGTATCCGGGACCAAGAACCGTCTGCCGAAAAACGTGTGGCTTTCTGGTTATCATTGAAGCTCCCCCGAAAATTGCGGCGTCGAGACCGAGCCGTCAACCTTAAAGGAGAAGGACGAAACAATGGGTTACGAAGGCAAAGTGGTTCTGGAATATCTCAGTCGAACGCACGACACGACTCTGCTCACCGATCGCGAGAAGCACCTCGTCGGTCTCGCCGTGACCATGACCCGGGGGTGCCAGGTCTGCACGCGGGGCCGAATCGAGAAGGCACAAGCGGCCGGCATTTCGGACGATGTGCTCAACGCCTTGGTGGAAATCGTGTCCGCCGTCAACGCCGGGGTCGCCGCGGCCACGGCTCGAGAGGGTTTTCGCCAAGCCGACGCTTCCGCGGTCGAGGCGTGCGGCGCGCTCTGTGCCGCGGAGACTGCTGTGAATCGCTGAGGAGCGAACCGCGGCGCGGAAACTTGCGTGCTCAGCAATTCTTTGAGCGCCAAGATGAGGTTCGTTTTCCGGTCCGACATCGTCACCGCACCGCGCGAGTTCAGGCGAGGCGGGCCCATTTGGCCGCTGGCATCATCGTGCTCGCTGAGAGTAACCACGCCTCAGTTTCGATCCAGCGCATTTGGCGGGCCGTGATGCTCCTCCTCGCTCTCAGGTTCCTCGGCACTCAGACCGGCGCGGAAGTGAACGTACTGCAGGTTGGGCATCGATCTCTTGCGTCCAAGGGATTAGAAAAGAACTCGTGATAATGCCGCTGTCCGTTGGCGCTGCTGAACCTTCATCACATGAGTCGACCCGATCCGCAGACCCCTTCTGATCCCCGGCCAGCCGATCCCCTGTCAGCGCGGGCCCGAGCGAGTTGGTCCGAGTTCGTTGCCCGGGTCCGGAGCGACCGCTGGATGCGCCTCGCAGTGGTGTCCGGCCTGTTCCTGTTGGTGGTGATGCCGCTGAGCGTGTGGTGGGTGGTCTATCGGTTCACCCATTCGATCACGGACGACGCCTTCGTCGAAACGCACGTCGTCAACATCGCCCCGCAGGAGGTTTCCGGCCACCTCGTCCGCTACCAGGTTCAGGAATACGACACGGTCGCCGCCGGCCAGTTGCTGGCTGAGATCGACCCGGTGCCCTACCGCGAGCAGGTGGCGCTGCTCGAGGCGAAGCTCGGCGTCGCCCAAGCGCAACTGGCCGCGGCGAAAACGTCGTTGGAACGGCTGCAGGCCCAAGTGCCGCGAGAGATCGAGGTCGCCGAGCGGGCGCTGGACGCCGCGAAGGCCGAGCAGTCCCAGGAGGAAAAGACGCTGCAGTTCACCATCGAGGATGTGGAGAAGGGCATTCACGAGGCGCGGTCAGACCTGGAGGCTGCCCGTGCCCGACTCGACCTCGCGGAAAAGGATCAGACCCGCTATGCCGCGCTCTTCGCGAACGAGGCGGCCACGCAACGGGAGTCCCAGGTGGCGACCCGGACGTACCAAACCACCCGCGCTGACGTGAAGGCGTCGGAAGCCCGGCTTGGGCGGGCGTTGGCGGGAACCAAGAAGGTGGACGCGGCCCGGCAGGCGGCGGCCGCGGCCGCCCATCAGGCGCAGAAGGCCGAGCGGTCGGTGTCGGTCGCCCTGACCCGCCGGCTGGAAATCACGGAAGCCGAGCGGCAGGTCGAGGTCAACAACCAGCAGGTCGGCGAAGAGCGGCGCGCGCTGGACGTGGCGAAGACCAATCTGCGCTACACGCGGATCGTCGCCCCCTTCCCCGGAGTCATCGTGCACTTGTATCGGCATCTGGGGGATCACGTGCCCGCGGGAACGCCGGTCCTCAGCATCTACAACCCTGAGCTGACCTACGTCACGGCCAATTTGGAAGAATCAAAGCTCGAGGGCGTCGCGCCGGGCAACCGGGTGCGGCTGGACGTTGTCGCCTTCAGCGAGCCATTCCGCGGCCGTGTCGTATGGATCAACAAGGCCACCGGTGCGAACTTCGCGCTGGTGCCGCGGAACCTCTCGTCGGGCGAGTTCACCTACGTCGTGCAGCGCGTGCCGGTGCGGATCCTGGTCGAGAAGGACGATCGCTGGCCGCAGTTGCGCGCGGGCCTGTCGGTGACGGTGTCGATCGAACACGGGCCGGGCGACCCGGAGTGGGCGAAGCAGGCGGCCGACGAGATGCGGGCACTGGAGGCGACGGTCAAGCCGAGCGGGGACTGATTGCATGTCCGCAGCGCCCAGCCAACAAACGACGCCGACGGGGATCCACCGGGAGGACGCTCATCGCCACGATCCTGGTGGCCGGGTTCGTCTTCTCGCTCAATGCCCGGGGCTACATTCTGGAGAGCGATGTCGTGACCCAGGCGTTCGGGCTGGACCACTACAAGATCCAGTGGGTCACCGGTCCGGAGGGGATTGCCGGCCTGGCCTCCTTGTTCACGGCCATCTACCTCATGAAGGTGTTCGGGGCCCGCTGGGTTTTCCTCCTCGGCACTGGTTGTATGGCCGTGGGTGCGCTGGGCGAATCGATGGCGCGCACGCCGATCGAGTTCGGCGTCACAGGCGTCCTGCGCAGTTGCGGGGGGTTTCTCGCGATCCCCGGTCTGATCATGTTCCAGCGGCTGATGCCGGGGCGGAGTCGCTTCGCGTACTGCACCTGGCTGACCCTGGTGTACGGCGGCCAGGTCATCGTCGAATCTGCCGGCGCGCTGCGTGGCCTTCAATCCGTCGTGGCGGGCGCTGTTCCTCGGCATCGGCGTGTGTAGTGCGGCGCTCGTGCTGGTGGGGCTGTGCCTCTTCCCCGACGACCGGCCCAAGCAGCAGCCCGAGCACGGCTTCGACTTCGCCGGCGCGGGCCTGTTCCTGGTTTTCTTCGGGCTGATCTTGTTCCTCTTGTACCGCGGCGACTACCTGGGCTGGCGCGTGAGCACTCCGATCTGCGCCGCCGTTGCGGGCACGCTGGTTGTCACTGCCCTGTTCATCTGGCGCGAGCTGGTCGCGCCCGAACCGTTTATCCACCTCGGCGGGTTCGCCTACCGGACCGTTGCTCTGACGATGCTCGCCTCGGCGTTCTGGTGCGCCGCGCTGTACGGAGTCTCGATTCAGTTGCCCGACTGCCTGCTGGCGCTCGGTTACGATCACTGGAAGACGGGCTGGGTGATTCTGCCCATGGGCCAGATCGTGCTCGTGGTGATGTTCCTGGGCGGCTTCGTCTGGCACCGAGGTGCCCTGGTCTGGCTCTATCGGATCGGCCTGGCCGGCATGACCGTCGTGGGATTGTGGCTCGCACGGATCGACATTTACACGCCCTGGCAGTGGGTGATGGGCGTCTCCAGCCTGTGGGCTGTGTTCGCCGGAATGTGCATGTCGCCGATCTCACAGCTCACCTTTCAAGGGCAACCTCCGCCCATCGCCGGAGCCACCGGCGCGATGAAGTTCTTCATGCGCTCGTTCAACGGCACAGTGGGCATCCTGCTGGCGGGCGTCCTGATCGATCAGGGGACGTGGTGGGGGCTGGATTTCGTCCGCGACGCGATCGTGCAGGGCCAGGGCGCGGTTCAAGCCGACATGCCGGGCATCCGCGACCACCTGATCCGCCATGGCAGCACACCAGTGGAGGCCGTCGCGCAGAGTGAGGCGGTTCTGAACGAGTGGGTCAACCTGCACGCCCACGTCATCGGCTACCGCTCCGGCCTGCGCTTCTGTGCGTACCTGAGCGCGGCGGGACTGCTTGTCACGTGTTTCATCAGTCGACGCAAGGAGCCGAGCATTTTTGACGGCGGTTAAGCCCAGGGACCGATCAGGGGCTGGGGGCAGCAATCGCTCCGGCCGGTTTGCTCTTGGGTGGCTGCGTTTCAAAGACTTCAAAAGACGACACGACCCCACCGCCCCCGCCGGCGGCGCTCGGCGGCAGCGACAGGTCTTGCGACTCACCGCCCGTCACGTACGTCAGCCGGGCCAGTGACGACAGGTAGTCGATTCGCGCGGAGACATAATGCTGCTCGGCCCGGGTCGCGGCAGTCTCTGCGTCGATGACGTCGGTCGGTGTCGCGGTGCCCTCGCGATACCGTCGGCGGACGATCCGCAGGGCCTCGGCCGACTGCTCGACGGCGGGGCGAGCCAGCCCGACTCGCTCTTGGTTCGCCACGACGGCGCGGTACGCCAGGTTCACTTGCAGGCTGATGGCGTCCAAGATGGTCTGGGCGTCCGCGAGCGCGGCCTCGATCTCAGCATCGGCCTGCCGCAACTGGCCGCGGTGTTGGCCGCCGGCGTAGAGCGGAGCGTCGATGTGCAGCCCCGCCCCCTCTTGCCAGCCGGTAATCACGTTCTCTCCGTCGGTGTGGCCCGCGGCCGCGCGGACGAAGATCCGGGGCAGGAACTCGCCTTTTGCCGCTTCTCGTCCCTCCTGTGCGGCTACCACCGCTTCCCGCGCCACCGCGACCTCCGGCCGCTGTCCGGCAGCAAGATCCAAGAGCTCAGCGAGCGCACCTGGCAAGGGCGGCTGCGACTCCATGTCCACGACCTCCAGCGGCCACCCGGCGTTGCGCCCCATGGCGTTGTTCAGTCGGGCGACGGCATCGAACTCGCCTTCGCGGGCCACGACGAGGGCCTCGCGGCTCTCCGAGAGTTGGACTTCCGCTCGCAGTACGTCGTCCTTGAGCGCGACGCCTTGCTTGCGCCGCGCGACCGTATCTTCCAGGATCGCTTCCGCGCGGCGGACGGCATCCTCCTGCACCCGGCGGGAGGCGCGGGCCAGCAGCACGCCCAGGTAAGCGTTGGCCACGTCGAATTCCACGGTCTGGTTCGCGCGGGTGAGTTGGAGTTTCGTGATGCATTCGTGCGCGACCGCCTGGAGGTAATGGCCGCAGGTGCGACCGAAGTCGTACAGGGTCCACTCCAGCCCCACCTCGGTTTGCGCGTAGCTGCGAGTCCCTGTGCCGTTCGGCAGGAGGAATCCTTCGTTGCCCGGGATGCCGGGAGCCAGCGTGGAGGAGACGACGCCGTACTGCCCCAGAAGATCGACCTGCGGCAAGAAGGGGGCGAAGGCCACGCGCTCCTGGCCCTCTGCCCTGATGATGTCCGCGCGGGCCGACCGCAGCCGCGGGCTGTTCTGCAATCCGAAGGCGATGGCGTCCGCGAGCGTGAATCTCGTTGGCGCGCCACCCAATTCGGGAGGCAGCAGCGGATTCGCAGACGCTGGGCTTTGTGCGTCCGGCTTGACGACAGTTTCAGTCGGGTTGGTGTTGAGATCGGCGGGAATCAGGACCCGCGCCGACAGGCCATCTTGGGTAAGTTCCGGCGGGACTGGCAACGCCGGTCGAAAAGAAGCACAGCCCGCGATCAGTACCACGAGTACCAGGGCGCAGACGCCGCGCAATTCGCGCGGCACGCCGTTGGTGGCCTGGGGAGTCTGCGGCAACGCAATTCGGGCCATAAGGAATGACCTTCTGGGCGGGCTCGACTCTGCCCCAGCGGGTGCCGCGACATCGACGCCTCCTTTACCCAGATGAGATATTCAGCATTATCGGCATAATCGATAGCGCCCTTAACCCTCCGCGGCAGCGATGTTCGCGCGCTGACCAAAAAGTGTTGCTTTGCTGAAGGTCCGGGGCGTGCGTCCACGCCCCGCATAACCTTGGTTCGTCCGTACGGCCCCAAAATCTGGCGCATTAAGCGTACGATCGGGCCCGTTTCTCGCAGACCCATCCGTTTTGTTTGAAATCCGCAAAGCGATGGTTTTCTCGGACTCAGCGGCCGACCTTTTGTGCGCGTCGGTCACATCGACGAAACGCACCGAACCCTTTGGTCCCGCCGGCGAACTGGAGGAGGTGCGGGCGGCCGATTTGTTCCAATCGACCGCGGATCGTCTTACGGATGCGGCCGAACCAGGATGTTGCTAGGTTGGCGAGTAACCCTGTTTCGGGCGCACGCCGCCGTTGAAACTGAAACAACGCTCCCGAGAATACGATGGCGACTCCGGATCCGCACAAGGCCCTCCGCGAACACCTCGTTTACCTCCTCCGAGGCGGCGGCGCCCACCTGCACTTCGACAAGGCGGTGGCTGACATCCCACCCGACCTCCGTGGCCGCACTGTCCCCACGGTGCCCCATAGCCCCTGGCGGCTCCTGGAACACCTGCGCCTTGCCCAATGGGACATCTTGGAATTCAGCCGCAACCCGAGGCACGTCTCGCCGCCCTGGCCGGACGGCTATTGGCCGCATGGCGACGCCCCGCCCGACGAGCGTGCTTGGGACTTGGCCGTGGACGCGTTCCGCACGGACCTGGAGACGATGTGTGCCCTGGTCGCCGACCCGGCAACCGATCTGTTCGCCGCCATCCCGCACGGGGATGGGCAGACCGTCCTGCGGGAGGCGCTGCTCCTCGCCGACCACAACGCCTATCACCTCGGGCAACTGGTGGTGGTCCGGCGTCTGCTGGGTTGCTGGCCCGAAGAGGGCTGACCGGGCTGGGCGCTCCGTCGGGCGGCGGGTCATCAAGCAGTGCCACCGAGCGGGGTGGTCGCGAGCTTGCGGCTGGTGTTCCTGATCAAGCGCTCCTTGGCGGAGAAACCCCGAACAGGAAAATAGGAACTGAAAAGGGGTGCAAATGGCACGGTTGGTGTCAGTCAACGTGGGTCTACCCCGCGAGATCGCATGGCGTGGAAAGACTGTCTACACGTCCGTGTGGAAGGAGCCGGTGGAGGGCCGGCGCCTGGTTCGGCGGCTCAACGTCGATGGTGACGCACAAGGTGATCTGGCCGGTCACGGTGGCGAGCACCGCGCCGTGTTTGTCTACCAAATGGATTCTTACCGCTACTGGCAGCGGGAGCTGAAGCGGGACGATTTTACCCTCGGGCAATTCGGAGAAAACTTCACGGTCGAGGGCCTGGCGGACAATGAGGTCTCGATCGGCGACCGCTTCCGGATCGGCACCGCGCTGTTCGAAGTCACGCAGCCGCGAGTGACCTGCTACCGGGTTGGCATGCGAATGGACGAGCCCAGGATGGCCTCTTTGCTGGTCGAACATCGCCGCCCTGGGTTTTATTTTCGCGTCCTACAAGAGGGCGAGGTCGGGGCGGGCGACGAAATCGTCAAAGTTTCCGAGGACCCCGAACGCCTGTCGGTCGCCGCGGCCGACGCGCTGCTGTATCTTCCCCGGCCCAGCAAAGAAGAACTTTCCAAAGAAGAACTTAAAAGGGCTTTGCAGATCGCGGCCCTGAGCCCGGGCTGGAAGTCTTCATTTGAAGCTCTCCTCCGACAGATGATGCAGCCGGGTTCGCGCACCGGGAATGCCGGACTCATGTCACTCGAACAGATCATCACGGCTGATCCTGGATTCCGGTCTCTGAGAGTGGCCAGAACGAATCGCGAGAGCAGCAATGTGGTCTCACTTGCGCTGGAGCCGGTGGACGGTCGTCCTCTGACGGTCCCTCTGCCCGGGCAGTTCGTGGCGGTGCGACTCCGTCCACAAGCTGACGCGCCTCCCGTCTTGCGCTGCTACTCCCTGTCTGATCTGCCGGACGCCGGTTATTATCGCATCGCCATCAAGGAGGAACCGCATGGAATCGCCAGCACTTACTTGAGCAGGCGCGTTCGTGCAGGCGATGTCCTGGATGTCAGCGCCCCCGCGGCGCCTTCATCCTGCAGCCGGGCGAGCTGCCTGTCGTGCTGTTGAGCGCGGGCGTGGGTGTGACTCCGGTGATGGCCATGCTTCACGCACTGGCGGCCCACACGTCGCCGCGCCCAGTCTGGTGGATCTACGGAGCGCGCAATCGCCTGGATCACCCCTTTGCCCGAGAAGCACGCGATATGCTGGCTAAGCTGCCCCATGCCCGGAGCTACGTCCAGTACAGCCGGCCCGACGCGGCTGACCAGCTGGGTGTTGACTTCGATGCGGCCGGCCGGCTGACCGCCACGGTCCTCGAAAAGCTGGACGTTCCCCGCGAATCCGATTTTTATCTGTGCGGCCCTCCCGCATTCCTGGAGGACTTCAAGACCGGACTCGCTGGTTGGGGCGTGGCCCCTGATCGCGTCCATACAGAGATTTTCGGTTCAGGCAAGTCCATCACGCCGGGTGTGAAGGAAGCGCCGCGCCGGCAACCGCACACGCCTGCCGGGTTGCCCGGCAAAGGTCCAAGAATTTCGTTTGCTCGCGCCGGCCTCGCGGCCTCTTGGGATCCCAAATTCCAGAGCCTGCTGGAGCTCGCGGAAGCCTGTGACCTCCCGGTGCGTTGGTTTTGCCGCACCGGAGTTTGCCATACCTGTGAGTGCGGGTTGATTTCCGGGTCGGTGAAATATGATCCCGAGCCGCTCGATCCTCCGGCGGCCGGAAACCTGTTGATTTGCTGCTCTCGCCCGCGAGAAGACTTGGTAATCGACATTTAGAGACGGCCCGCGACGGTCGCGTGGCTGAAGGTCCGCCTGCGTAGTAACGGAGAGGTGCAACAATGGCAGAGAACGACAACCTGCGCTATACGAAAATCGCCCTCAACAATGGATCCGGTGCGATCCCCGCCCTCGGCTTTGGCACACTGATTCCCGATCCCATCGAAACCAGAACCGCAACCAAAGCTGCGCTGGAGACAGGATTTCGTGCGTTCGACGCTTCGGAACGCTACCGAAATGAAAAGGAGGTTGGCGAAGCGATGCAGGAGGTGTTCAAGGCGGGGAAGATCAAGCGGGAGGACGTGTTCGTCGCCACGAAGGTTTGGAACAACAATCATCGTCCGGAACGCGTCAAACCCGCCTTCGAGGCCAGTCTCAAGCGACTCCAAGTCGACTACGCCGATCTCTATCTGATTCACACTCCCTTTGCCTTCCAACCTGGAGAGGAGCAAGACCCGAGGGATGCGAAGGGCGACGTGATTTACGACAAAGGCGTGACGTTGCTCGACACGTGGAGAGCGTTGGAGGCCCTCGTGGATGGGGGCCGGTGCAAGGCCATCGGATTATCCGACGTCAACCTGGAGCAGGCGAAACAGATCTTTGACGCCGCGAGAATCAAGCCGGCCGTTGTTCACGTCGAAAGCCATCCGTACCTTCCGGAATGGGACCTTTTGAACTACTGCAAGAAGAACCGCATCGTGCTGCAAGCTTTCGCGGCGCTGGGGCACGGTATGGAGCCCAAGTTGTTCGAGCATCCTGTCATCACCGCGATCGCCAAGCGAGTCAACAAGACCCCGGCGCAGGTCTTGCTCGCCTGGGCGATCCAGCGCGGGACGGCCCTCCTGACGACCGCGACGACTTCCGCCCGGATCCAGGAGAACTTTGAAGTCTCGACCCTTCCTGAAGACGCCATGCGGGAGATTCGCGAAGGAATCACGTCGCAGATCAGGTTTAATGCCGTCGTGGGGACCGGCGTTCCCGGGTTCATTCCGAGAGAACAGAAAGTTTGAGAACAATCACCCCAAGGAGCTCCTATGCGACCTGACATTGTTCCGGGGGCTGTGTTTCCTGACCACGAGTTGTCGGATCACACTGCGAAGCGGCGGAAGCTCTCTGAACTGCAAGGACCACATCCCCTGGTTCTCGTGCTGAGCCGTGGCGGTTTCTGCCCCAAGGATCGCCGGCAGCATGAAGGACTTCTCCAACTTCACCGCGAGCTCGAGGTCGGCTATTGCCGGCTGGTCACGATCAGCACGGACAACATCACCGAGACGAATGAGTTCCGTTCCGCAATCGGCGCGCACTGGCCCTTTCTTTCCGACTCAGCGCGCAAGGTCCAAAAAGATCTCGACATCGCTGAGTACACCGATTCGCTCCACAATCCGATGATTCCGTACACGATCGTGCTCGAGCCGGGGCTTGTCATTTACAAGATTTACAACGGCTACTGGTTCTTCGGCCGGCCGACGCTGGACGAGCTCCGTCTGGACCTACGCGCCGTGACCAAGAAATGCCGGCCGGACTGGGACATCACAACGCCCGAACTCAAAGCGGCGTGGCAGCAAGGCCGCAAGGAACTCTTCTATCCGTACGGCAAGACGTACGTCCAAACTCTCGGTGAACAGGATTAGGATCAGCCCGCAGCGCGACCGTGGCTTGAGTGAGACTCCGCGTCCGTGCCTACCGGCGTTTTCCGACAGAGCCTAAGCTTCGCCGACTCCTGTGCCGGTCACGCTATAAAGCAAAAAGCCACTTGCGATCGCTCGCAAATGGCTTCGAGTGGAGGATAGGGGACTTGAACCCCTGACCTTCTGGCTGCCAGCCAGACGCTCTCCCAACTGAGCTAATCCCCCGGAGCGCGCTAACCATAGCACCTGACCGGCTTGCATGTCAACGAGTTCGGCGCGCGGCGAAAATCCGGCAGATTTTGCTGCAGAATCACTCCCATGGAGAGGTCAAAAGACCCCTCAGGCTGCCGCTCTCCCCATCGGAATCGGGCGAGCGTGCGGTGGCGGGGTCAGTGCTGGAACCGGTGATTCACCGCGGACTCCAGGTCACTTGGCTGAGCCTGTGTACTTTGCCGGTTCGGCCTTGGCTTTCTTGGCGCAGTCGTCGCAGCAGACGACGAGCTCTTTGCCGCCGACTTTCACTTTGATGCCGGCGTCCTTGATGTCCCAGTCGCACACGGGGCACTTTTTGGTGGGCATTACATCATCTCCTCGAACTTGCTCGATGGTCGTGGCCGCGAACGTTCGCGGGCCGTTCTTACGAGGAGATCCTAATCGTGCGGCTCGAATCAGGCTTTCAGATTCTTGCTCATCTGGCGCGGCCTGCTGCCGCCGTTTTTTCGCACGCCCGGGCCGTTCTTTCGCACGTCTGACGGCGTGCAGCCGAACTCGCGGCGGAAGGCGTCGGTGAAGTGACTGTGGCTGGAGAAGTTGAGCTCGAGGGCGAGCGCCGTGAGGTCGCGGGCCCCCTGCTCCAGTCGCTCGAGCGCCGTGCGGAGACGCAGCCGAGCGAGGTAGCGATGGATGGGCACGCCTGTTTGTCGCTGAAAGACTCGCGCGAGATGAAACGGGGACGTGTCGACGGCACGGCCGATTTCCTCGAGCGTCACGCGCTCGCACAAACGGGTGGCCAGCACACCTTTCACGGCCTCGGTCAGCTCGGCGTGCGCCGTCTCAGTGTCGACGCGCCGCTTCTTGCGCGGCAGTCCGTCGCGGGCGAACGCCGCCTCGAGCACGTCGGCGACGAGCTGCAGCGCCGTCTCGTCGGCCCACAGCGGTGCGAGCGGCTCCGCGGCCGCCCTTTCGAGTCGCAGCACCAGCTCGCGGTGCTTCAAGAAAGAGTCTTTGACGCACGGACCCGTGACGAAGGGAAACGGCCGATTGGGACGCTCATCCACAGTCGGATCGAGCTCGCGAATGATATCGACGAGCACCGACGGCGCGGGGGCCAGAATCGTCCCGCGATCGCCGCAATCGGCCGGATGGCTCACCCGGTAGGTCGAGCCCTTCGAAAAGAAGATGCTCTGATTGACGTCGGCCGTCACGCCGCGTCGACCGAAGTGCTTGCAGAAGGCGCCCGAGCGCATCAGCACGATGCTGTTTTCGTCGGAAGACTCCTCGGCCTCGGGGCCGCCGCGGCAGGCCCGGCAAACGTAATCGCGCACGCTCACCAACGGGCTCTGGTAGAGCACGCGGAATTCCAGCGGCAGCTCGGCGGCCGTCGACATGAGTCCATCGTAAGTTTTTGGCCGGGCGGAATCAAAACCGCGCCATGCCGCTCGGTTGACTTGTCGGCGTTGCGACCGGCGGCTGAGAATGTCGACTTTGTCCGTTGCGTGAATCCAAGTTTCCGAGTTGCTGACGGATCGCTTCCGAGCGACTGGCCATCGCCCGATTGTCGCCAGCAACCCGTTGGCGACTGCTCTCGCCCACGGTGAAAGCCGGGCGAATGCGTCACCACTTCCGGTAAGGAAGAAACTTGCCGCTGTAAGTCACGACGACCCGATCCCCTTTGGGATCAGATTTCTTCTGAATGTCGATCTCGAAATCGATGGCACTCATGATGCCGTCGCCGAACTGTTCGTGGATTACGGCTTTGATCGCCGTGCCATAGACCTGCGTGATCTCGTGGAATCGGTAAATGAGCGGATCGACGGGGACTTGCTGCTCGAGCGACCCTTTGAGGGGCGGCTCTTGAAGGATTGGGGCGAATTCGTCGTCAAGGCCCAACAGAGTGAGCAGGGTGGTGGCTTCTTCGGCGGAACAAGTGGCCTGGCCGTATACCGCAGCCGCCGTCCAAACCGGGTGTCGATTGATGGCTTTGGCCAGCATCTCGAACGAAAGTTTTTTGGTTCGCTTGGCATCCAGGATTTGCGAGGTCAATTCCGCTCGTGAAATCATGCTTCGTCCCCAGGGAATAACGGACAGAGCCAGCGCTCCGCGGTCAGCGAGCAAGTCGCCCAGAACGATACGCTGCCAGATGCGATCCCGTCAATTTGTTGGAGGCATCTCCTCGCGACTTCGGCTCCTGCGATTGGGGCGCGACATGCCGCATGCGAGATGAATCCCGATGACCGCATGAAACTTGACGAAATGGCCGAGGGATTGGGACACTGCGGATGATCCCCGCGCGGGAGTCACAAGCCGACGCGAATCCCTCTTCATCAGGCGGTGCATCTTATGGCCAAAATTGTCTGTGTGCTTTACGACGATCCAGTCGACGGTTATCCCAAAACGTACGCGCGTGATGGCCTTCCCCCGCTTCGAGCGCTACCCCGACGGCCAGACGCTGCCGACTCCAAAGAGCATCGATTTCAAGCCCGGCGAGTTGTTGGGAAGCGTCTCCGGCGAGCTGGGGCTCCGCAAATTCCTGGAGGGTCTGGGGCATAAACTGATCGTCACCTCGGACAAGGACGGTGCAGGATCGGCGCTCGACAAAGAATTGCCCGACACGGAGATCGTCATTTCGCAGCCGTTTTGGCCCGCCTATTTGACGGCGGAGCGGATCGCCAAATCGCCCAAGCTTAAACTTGCCATCACGGCGGGCATCGGTTCAGACCACGTCGATCTGCAGGCAGCCATCGATCACAAGCTGACCGTCGTCGAGGTCACCTATTGCAACAGCATCAGCGTCGCGGAACACGTCGTGATGATGATTCTGGGATTGGTCCGCAATTACATTCCGTCCTACCAATGGGTCCTGAAGAAAGGCTGGAACATCGCGGACTGCGTAGCTCGATCCTACGACCTGGAAGGGATGACTGTGGGAACCGTCGCGGCCGGACGCATCGGCACGGCCGTCCTGCGGCGATTGAAGCCCTTCGACGTGAAACTGCATTACACCGATCGGCATCGGCTGCCCGAGAGTGTCGAGAAAGAGCTGAATCTGACATTTCATTCCGACGTCGAGTCGATGGTCAAAGTCTGCGACGTGGTCACGATTAACTGCCCGCTGCATCCCGAGACCGAGCATCTGTTTAATGACAAGCTCATCGGAAAGATGAAGCGCGGCGCGTACCTCATCAACACGGCCCGAGGCAAAATCTGCGATCGAGACGCGGTCGTGCGGGCTCTGGAGAGCGGCCAGCTCGCCGGCTATGCGGGGGACGTCTGGTTTCCGCAGCCGGCGCCCAGGATCATCCCTGGCGGACGATGCCGCACCACGGAATGACACCGCATATTTCGGGCACCAGTTTATCCGCGCAGGCCCGATACGCCGCAGGCACCCGCGAAATTCTGGAATGTTACTTCGAGGGCCGGCCCATTCGCGAACAATACCTGATTGTTAAGGACGGCAAGCTGGCGGGGGCCGGAGCGCATTCGTACAGCGCGGGCAATGCGACGCGGGGCGCGGAGGAAGCGGCTCGATTCAGAAAGGCGTAGTCGGCGGGCGTCGGCGAAAGGCCGGCTGAAATGCGGGAAATCCGCGAGATTTTGCGGCCGCCTCGCGCACGCTTTCGCTCCGCGCGACTTGCGATACACTGAAAGACTGCCAGGAAGCAACGCGTAATTTTTCCGCACGAGCGGCTGCGAAGGGCTGGGATGTCGTCGTTGCCGGGCTGCCCCTTGGAGGTTTCGATGACCCGCCTGTTGCCCGCTGTCGCCTTGTTGTGCCTGGCCCCCTGGACCGCTTGGGCGGGCAATCCGTCCGAGTCGAAGTCGGCGCCGATCAAGCTGTTTGTCGATCTCAGCAGCGCCTCGCAACGCATCTATCACGCGCGTCTCGAATTCCCGGTGCAGCCCGGACCGCTCACTCTGTATTACCCCAAGTGGATTCCCGGGAATCACGGACCTTCGGGGCCAATTGCCGATCTCGCCGGCCTCAAGATCAAGGCCAGCAGCAAGGACGTGCCCTGGCGACGCGATGACATCGACATGTACGCCTTCCACTGCACCGTGCCCGAGGGCGTAGGGACGCTCGACGTGGCCCTCGATCTCTTGGCAGCCGGCCGCGGCGGATTTGGCGACGCCACGCAGAACATCGCCGTTCTCCGCTGGAACCAGGTCGCTCTGTATCCAAAGGGCAAGCCGATCGACAGCATCGACTTCCAGGCGTCGGTGAAAGTGCCCGCCGGCTGGAAATTGAGCACGGCCCTGCCGATCGTTTCGCAGACGGGCGACGTAACCCAATTCGGCGTCGTCGACTTGGAGACGCTGGTCGATTCGCCCGTGATCACCGGTTGCTACTTCCGCGAAATTGCCCTCGGTAAGGGAGAACCGCAGCACTACCTCGACCTGGCCTCCGACAGCGCGGCCGGCCTCGAAATCACGCCCAAGCAAAAGGCCGCCTACGAAAAGCTGGTGGCCGAGGCGGGGGCCCTGTTCGGATCGCGTCATTACAAGCTCTACCGTTTTCTGGTCACGCTCAGCGACAAGATGCCCCATCACGGGCTCGAACACCACCAATCGAGCGACGACGGCATGGGCGAACACGCTATGTCGGACGATGAAAGCGGAAAAGCCATCGCGACGCTGCTGCCGCACGAGTACGTTCATTCGTGGAACGGCAAGTTCCGCCGCCCGGCGGGCCTGGTCACTCCCACTTATCAAGAAGACAACAACACTCGGCTCCTGTGGGTCTATGAGGGTCTGACCGATTACTTGGGGATGGTGCTGGCTGCCCGCAGCGGTTTGTATACGCCCGAAGAAACACGCGACTATCTGGCCCTCACCGCCGAACATCTGCAGAACACCAAGGGCCGCGAATGGCGACCCCTGGAAGACACCACGCTGATCGCGCCGATGCGCGGCTATGAGTCGTCGGGGTGGACGGCGTGGCGGCGCTCCGTCGACTATTACGATGAAGGCATCCTGATCTGGCTCGAGATCGACACCAAGATCCGCCAGCTCACCAACGACAAAAAGTCCGTCGACGACTTCTGCAAGCTGTTTCACGGCGGGCCTGGGGGGAAGGTTGAGGTCAAACCCTACGAGTTCGACGACGTGATCGCCGGACTCAACGCAATCGCTCCCTACGACTGGAAAACTCTGCTCAACAAGCGGCTGACCGAAACCGCCAATCACGCTCCTGTCAACGGCATCGAGCAAGGGGGCTGGCGGCTCACGCTCAGCGAAAAGGCGTCTCCCTTCGAGAAGGCCACGGCCGGCGGCCGGCGCCGCGGTCTCGATTTGTCAGCCTCGCTGGGACTTGTGCTCGGCGCCGAGGGCAACATCATGGACGTCGTGCTCGATACGCCGGCCTACAAGGCGGGAGTTGGCCCGGGGATGAAACTGGTCGGAGTCAACGCGAGGAGGTTCAGCCCCAAGGTGCTCGACGAGGCGCTCGCCGCGACCAAGAAGCCCGGGAACCCGGTGGTCCTCTTGATCGAGGACGGCGACTTCTTCCGCACCTACACGCTCAATTATCAGGGGGGCGCGGCACCCGCACCTCGAGCGGATCAAGGGCCAGCCCGACTACCTCGACCAGATCTTCGCACCGCTCACCGGACCCGTGGAAAAGCATCCCCAAAAGGGACACGACAAGGCGGGGCACCAGGCGGCCGCCGGCTGAACGTACGTCATTCTCGTGAGGTCAGGAAGACGACTCAACAGAGAAGCACCGGCGGCCAGTTCCGTAGGGCAAGCTGCCAGCTTGCCCCTTGTCTACGTTTTATCAGGCTTGGGAAAGATGGGCGGGCAAGCCGGCGGCCTCGCCCT
>CAWFAK010000002.1:0-171689 GCA_963813715.1 uncultured Planctomycetaceae bacterium
AGCTGCAGCACGACTCTTTCGATTCCGCACTACGGCCGGAGCGCTTGGTTCCGGCGTCGATGACCATGCGGATTTCGTCGGCCGACATGCCGCGGCTGAGCATGTCCTGCTTGAGGGCCGCGGCGATTTCGCGCTTACGGACGTCGGTCCACATTCCGCCCCAAATGGCAACGAGCGCGATCAGCATGCCGCCGCCGACGACGAAGAACCCCATCAACTCGCCAAAGTTAAACCGCGTCAATAAATCGCTCATGCCTCGACTTCCCTTGGTGGGTCTTGTGGCTGCTCACTAAGCCCGAACTACTCACTGACTCGAACGGGCCGGAGCCGCATCAATTTCCCGGCGTCTCGCTGTCGGCGGCCGGAGAAGACTATTTTCTTATTGTCACCGGCATTGGCATCCGAAGCGAGTCCTTCCCCGCGCCGCTGCAGACAAAACGATACCCGGCGTGCCTATTTATTCGCCCAGGCCGGGTGATTCTTAAGGAGATTTTTCGACTCGTTGAAAACTAAAGCTCCGGCAAGAGTCCCTTTGGCCCCCTCAGTCGATCAGCCCCGAGAGCCAGTGGGCGATGTTGAGGGCCAGTTGGCGGTTGTCGCAGTGGGGCACGTTCATTCCAACGCGGCGGGGTGGGTTGCCATAGATTTCGGCTGCGAGGGTGTTGGCTTCGCCCAGCACGACCACGCGGCCCCGCCCGAATTTGAGCGCGACGCCCTGGGAGCGGCCGCCCGCTGAATTGCCGGTGTCTGGACCAGTGTCGGTGGCCGTGTCGGCGAACTTGAGCAAGGCGACGCTCCCGGACGGACCCCTGAGCGACTGCCCGTTGAAGGTCAGGACGCGATTGATGTGCTCCGTCGCGCTGCGGCCGCGGAGGATGGCATGGTCCCCCAGCTGGTTCTTCTCGCGAGTGAAAGCCAGGCCGTCGGCGACGCGGCTCGACGAATCGAAGGCGAGCTGCCGGCTCATCTCGACGCCGAAATACTTGGCCAGCTCCGCCGAAGCGGAGGCAAACGACTGTTGGTTCGCGATCAACAGCAGTCCACCGCCGCCTCGCACCCAATTCTGCAGGCTTTCGCACTCGTCGCGAGTGAATGCCGATTTCTGCTCGCTCTGCAGGAGCTGGGCGTTCGCGACGACTAGCACATCGTAGTCATCGAGACGGCGGGCCGTGAAGGGGTCAAGGATCGCGCTGACGCGATATCCGTCGTTCGATAACAGGTCCAGGAAGGGCTTATAGCGATGGCCCGCCGTGTCAAAGTTGCGGTGGTTCTCGTCGATCCCGACCGTGGGGTGTTTGGCGGTGTAGGCCGGGTGCGGCACCTTCACGTCG
This sequence comes from uncultured Planctomycetaceae bacterium, assembly GCA_963813715.1. Classification (GTDB taxonomy): domain Bacteria; phylum Planctomycetota; class Planctomycetia; order Planctomycetales; family Planctomycetaceae; genus DASPSM01. The sequence goes on from CAWFAK010000002.1 coordinate 1,332, forward strand.
AAGTCGGGATCGTTCCGCTGGCCGACGATGCGACGAGTGGCCACTCGGCGCGGCGCCAATCGCGCAGACGGTTCGGAGCGACTTCCGGCGAGCCGAATGGTTTGAGGCCGGTTCGCTTACGAAATGCGGCCGAGTCGAGGATTTCCATCGCGCCGCTGGGCTTCTCGACCAGGAAGACGAAGGACGAGTCGATGAGTCTCGGCGGCCCGGAGAGAAAACGGCCGTCGGCCGAGATCACGATCGAGTCGTCGGCGTTGGGGTAGAAAATGATGGTCTCGGGCCGGCTCGATTCGGTCGACCAGACACAAACGGTCGGGCTCCTTCCGGCCGTGACAAAGCGGCGGCCGTTCGGGCTGAAACTCGCGGTGAAGAGCGGTCCCCCGTGGCCGTCGAATGTACGCAACAGCGTCCCGTCGGCCCGCCACAGCTTCGCCAAGCCGTCCCAGCCCACGGTCGCGAAGCGCGCTCCGTCGGGGCTGTAGGTCACGTCCATGCAGCTGCCGAAGGCGTGGGCCGGCGACGTGCGTCGGGGGCGACTGGTGTCGCTGAGGTCCCACTGCTCCCAGTAGCCGGCGTCGTAGCCCAGCAAAATCTGCTTGCCGTCCGGGCTGATGTCGACCGCATCGACTTCGCCTTTGAGATTCTGGAGCGTAGCCAGCGACTCTCCGGCCGAGTTGTAAACGTGGACTGCGAACAGCTTCCGGCCTGGCGCGGCCTGCAACACGAGCAGGCGGGTGCCGTCCGCGCTCCACCGCAGACTGTCGACATTGCCGGACGCCCGAAAGGTCGACTCGAGTGGGCCGCTCGGTTTCGCGACACGAATTATTTGTCGCGCCACCGACGCGAATAAGCCGGTCTTGGCGTTCCAAGCCACAAACTGGGTGGGCGTCATCAGCTCGAATGGGACCGTCGCCGGACCGCCGTTGGGGTCGGTAATGATGGGCTCGCGTCCCGAGCGGACAACCACGCGCTTGCCGTCGGGGCTCCAGGCGATCTGACCGCGCCCATCAAAGGGGAGGATCGGGTGTTCCATATAGCCCACCAGGGAACCGTCGCTCCGGCGGAATTCGACGCCATTCCTCGTCACGACGGCAATCCGGTCGCCGGCGGGGCTCCAATCGGCATAGCTGTAGTTGGGGAGCGTGTAAGGCGATGCATTCGACTCGCGGACCTCTCCCGTTTGCTGGTCGAGAGTCACGAGCAGGCTGTCTCCGCCGAAGGCGATTTTTTTCCCGTCGGGCGACCAGGCCATCGAGGTCTGGTCCATGCCTTGAAGTGGCCCAATGCTTCGCGGGGCCTGATTTTCTCCAGCCTCGTTGAGGGCAACGAGCTGGCCGGTCCCCATAAGTGCCAGCAACAGCCCGTCGAGACTCCATCCCAGGCCGTAGATCTGGTCCGACTCGGTGCGGACGGCGATTTGTTTGCCCGCCGTGTCCCAAATCCGCAGGTCAACTGAGTATTGGGAGTCGTCCGTCGAGTAGACGCCGCGGGTTGCCGTCGCCAGCCGCTTGCCGCTGTTGCTCCAGGCCAGGAGCTTGATCGGGCTTCGTTGCTCCGGAAACGTGACCGCGAGCGTGCCGTCGATGTTCCAGATTTTCGTGAGATGCTTGTCGTCGCCGGTCGCGATCTGCCGCCCATCGGGACTCCAAGAGAGGCAATTGACGGCAGAGTCCGCTGCCCGGAAGCTGCGAATGGTCGAGCCGTCCGCCTTGACGATCCGAACGGTCCCGTCCGCTCCGCCCCACGCCAGCCGGTCGCCGTTCGGAGCCCAGGCGGCACAATTGATGGGGCCGTGCGGACTCGTCAGCACGGTCAGCGGCGCACCGTCGGCCGACCAGATGCGGACAGTCCCGTCATCGCTGGTCGACGCGATCAGGTGGGTCGTGCGATTCCAGTCGATCGAGCGGACCTGCTGCGAATGCCCCAGCAGGATTTTTGACGTCTCGAACGTGTGGGAATTGCAGATGCGGATCGCGCTCGCCTCTTGGTAGGCGAGTTGTCTGCCGTCGCTGCTCCAGGCGACGGCCGTGATCCGTCCGCGCGGAACCTTGTAGGCCAGCTGCCAGCGACCGATGCCCGGCAGGGGACGCGGCGCTGCCAGCAGGCCGGGCAGCGGTTCACGCCCGCCGCGTGGTGCCGCCGCGTCGCCCGCGATCGCGGCATTCCCACAAGTCCCTGCGAACAAAACAACGGCAGCCGCGAACCAGTGGCGAGACAGGGTCATGAAATCACCCTCCCAACACGAGTCGCCGCGGCCCGTCGATCGTTGTTGTCCTGTGCACCATACCTTCCGGCGTGGCCGATATTCAATCGGCATTTTCCGGCGTCCGACGCGGTTGGCTCGTTCAAAGCGCCGATCCCGTTCGCGGAATGGCGCAACGCGAAACTATAATCGGATCGGTCGAAGGCGACGAAAGCGCGGTTCCAATTTCGATCCGCGCCACTCAACTCGTGAAGGAAGCATCGATGCGTGGAATGGCTTTCATGTTACTGACGGGTATCGTGATTGGTGGACTCGCTTCTGCCCGCGTTCGCGGCGATGAGCCCAAGGTCGAAGCCGGCAAGCAGGTCGCGACAACGTTCGATGGAAACGTGCACGTGACGCTCAAATACCTGTTGTATCTGCCGCCCGATTACGACAAGCACGACAAGTGGCCGCTGGTGCTGTTTCTGCACGGGGCCGGCGAGCGGGGCGACGACCTGAACGCGATCAAACGGCACGGCCCGCCTAAGCTCATCGAAGGCGGAAAGCAGTTTCCGTTCATCGTCGTCAGCCCGCAGTGCCCGAAAGATCATTGGTGGAACAACGAATTGGTAACGCTCACTGCCCTGCTCGATGAGGTCGTCGCCAAGCACAAAGTCGATCAGGACCGCGTTTACCTGACCGGTTTGAGCATGGGGGGCTTCGGCACGTGGGCGCTGGCGGGGTCCACGCCCAACCGTTTTGCCGCGCTCATTCCGATCTGCGGTGGAGGCGAGCCGCTCCTGACCCGCGCGCTCAAGCACGTGCCGGTGTGGGCCTTTCACGGCGGCAAGGATCCGATCGTCCCCGTGAAGCGATCACAGGATCTGATCGAAGCGCTTCAGCGCAATCACGGCGATGCCAAGATCACGATTTATCCGGAGGCGGGACACGATTCGTGGACGGCGACCTACGACAATCCGGAAATCTACGAGTGGCTGCTCTCGCATAAGCGGACGGCCAAGCCGGAGGGCTGAGATCGCCGGCAACTCGCTGCGATTGAAGAGCCCTCGGCCACGTCCCGTTGGTGAGGTGCAGCCGTTAAGAGAGAAGATCCCTCGCTGACCAGCTTTTTGCCGAGGAGTCATAAAGACTTGCGCAATAAAAAGTTGGTGCTACACATAGTCTCAATCGTAACCACACGAAAGGAGACGGATGTGGAACACCAACTCTGGAAGGCGATTTTGATCCTTCTCAAACAGGCGAGCAAGCTTCGTCGGCGCACGCGGGAACGATACGGGGCAGACGACATTGTGCAGGTTTGGCTGTGGGCCGTTCTGCACGGTCGGCCTGTGTCCTGGGCGTGCGATCTTCGGAACTGGCCGCTGCATGAGCGTCGCCGCAAATTGCCATCGTCGAGCACCATGTCGAGACGACTGCGGAGTGCCGAGGTCCAGCAAATGCTGCAAGAGATCGAACGTTCTGAACTGGCTCCTCGTGGGAACAAGCCCCTGTATTGGATGATCGATGGCAAGCCTCTGCCGATCGGCGGTTGCTCGAAAGACCGGCAAGCTGGGTACGGCCGCGCCGCGGGCTGCAAAGCCAAAGGGTACAAGCTACACGCGGTGGTCGGCAGCGATGGCTCGATCGCTGCCTGGCGCGTGGCTCCCATGCAAAAGGATGAGCGGGCGATGGGGCGGCGGATGTTGAAGCAAGCGGCTGTGCAAGGGTACTTGCTCGCCGATGCAAATTTCGACTCGAACCAGTTACACGATGTCTGCCTCGAACGCGGCGTGCAACTGGTGGCACCTCCGCGTTACGGATTTGGCCGTCGCCGTGGCCATCGGCGTCAGAGTCCCGCTCGGCTGCGATCTCTTGAACTGCTCTCGAATCCGCAAAGCTCGTTCGGCCGTGCCCTCCATCAAGAACGTAACGCGATCGAACGCTACTTCGGATACTTGAGCACTTGGAGTGCCGGATTGCAGGCACTGCCCGCTTGGGTTCGCGGCCACCGACGCGTCCACCGCTGGGTGCAAGGCAAGCTCATCTTTACCGCCTTGCGACGGCGATGCCAAAAAACGACTTACGTCACGAGATGAAAAAAGTTGTCACGCTTCGGGTTGGCGTGACGCAGCGATTAAGAGAGGAGCCCTCGCTCACGCTTCGGGTTGGTATGGCGCGCGCACCCGAAGCGTCAGCGAGGCCATCCCGGAAGTTCGTCGGCTTACCCTGGCGGCAGGAGCATGTAGATCCCCTGCCCCTTGGCAGAGGGAATGGTGAAGTAGACTTCGCCCTCGGCGTCAGTGCCGAAGGACATCACGGTCGGGTTGCCGGGCGCGGGGATCGGTCGGTTGGCCGTCACTCGCTTTTTGTCGAAGTCGTACCACAGCGCCCACAGTTTGCCCGAGACGTAGTCGGCGTAGATGTAGGCGCCTTGCAGCTCGGGGATCTTTTTGCCGCGATACACCGGGCCGCCGATGATCGACTTGCCGATGTCGTGATCGTATTCCCAGATGGGATCGATGGCGTTGGCCGGCTTGACCGCGTCCGCACGCGGCTTGCGACCCTTGGGTGCGAACGGATGGAGCCCTTCGCGAATGTTCCAGCCGTAGTTGCCGCCTTTCACGATCAGGTCGATCTCCTCGTACATGTCCTGCCCGACGTCGGCCGCCCAGAGCACGTTGCCGTCGAAGACGAACCGCCACACGTTGCGGAGACCGTAGGCCCAGATCTCCGGGCGGGCGTCCTTTTCGTTGACGAACGGGTTGTCGGGCGGAATCGCATACGGCAGATCGCCCGACTTGTGGTCGACGTCGATCCGCAGGAGTTTGCCCAGGAGCTTCGAAAGGTTTTGGCCGTTTTTGTACGGGTCGTTGGCCAAGCCGCCGTCGCCGACCGCAATGTAGAGGTAGCCGTCGGGCCCGAAGACGATCGTGCCGCCGTCGTGGTTCCAGAACGGCTTGGTGAACGTGATCAGGATTTCTTCGGAGGCGGGGTCGGCCTTGTTCGGATCGTCCTTGCTGACGTGATACCGGGCCAAAATGTTCTGCCGCGGCCGCGCCGTGTTGGTGTAGTAGACGAAGAACTCGCCGTTCTCCCGATACTTGGGATGAAAGGTGAGGCCCAAAAAGCCCTCTTCGTTCATCTTGTCGCGATACGAGACCTTCTTCGACAGGTCGAGAAAGACGTTCGCCGTCGTCGCCTTCTGATCGTTGGGCAGCACGTAAATCACGCCTTGCTGCGTCGGCACGAACACGCGGTTCGTCCCGTCGCCGGCGGCCGCCACCAAAATCGGCCGAAACTGGTCGGCGATGCCCGTTTCCTCCGGGCTCTTCCATCCCGGCCACTGCACGTCGGCAAACGCGGGCTTGATGCTGAGCGGCAACGGGCGGGTATCGACTTCGTCGGCCCCGGCGGCAACGAGGGGAACGGCGACAACCAGCAGGGCGAAGAAGCCAAGTAGCTTCACAGCGAACCGAGGCATCGTGGAGTTCCTCTTGTGGTGCGTCGTGGGGTGCGGCGACGATCCTGACCCCACCTGATCCGGTTCAATCTTCGAGCGTGACGGCCGTGATGGTGCCAGCCCTGGTGTCGGGGATCAGCAGTCGTCCAGTCTGGGCGTCGAAGTAAATGTCGGCCGGCGACTTGAAGCCTTTAAGCAACAGCCGCGGCTGGTCCGACTGCGAATTCATAACGAAAATCCGTCCGCCCCGCCAATCGCTCGTGTAAATGCGGCCCTTCGCATCGCGGGTCAGTCCGTCCGTGCTGCCCAGCCCGCGGGCCAGTTCGACCGCTTTCCCATCCGCCAGATTCAGTCGATTGAGCCGCCCCGACGTGAAGTCGACAAACAGCAGATGGCCAGGCCCGTCCATGAGCATGCCGTTGGGGGCCTTGAGTTCGGGCGCCGTTTTCTGGCTGACGACGACCACGATTTCTTTCGACGGCTTGATGCAGAAAATGGCCCCGTTGGAGACGAACCGGCCGCAATCGGAAACATAGATGTCCCCCTGCGGACTGGCTTCGATGTCGTTGAGAAAGAGCGGCTTCGTGGGAAAGGCGTCGGCCGCCGCGTAAACGGCGGTCGTTCCTGTGGCGTCGATCCGCCAGACGCGGTTTTTGTCGGCGACGAAAAAGTCGTGCCCATGGACGACGAGCCCCATCGGGTCGTCGAGACCCTTCGCGAACTCTTTCGGCTGGTCGCCCTCGATGACGGCGAGAGCGCCGTCGCCGTTGACGCCCGAGCGGCCGATTTCGGTGACGTAGAGCCGTCCGTCGGGCCCGCGAGTCACCGATTCGGGGCTGCGCAAACCGCGGACAATCACTTGCGGCTCGGCCGCTGTCAGCCGGGTTGCCGGCGCCAAAACAACGGCCGCAGCCACGAGACACATGAGTCGACGTCGGAGGCCAATGCCGCGAGAGAGTGCGTGCCGCATGAGCGTTTCCCCAAAGCGAAGGGTTCACACACGGGGGGCCGGCGAAGTCGCCCACTCCGCCGACAGACGGGATCGAGTGCCCGATGAGCCGCCGTTATAACCGTCACGTGACGGCGGTTCCAGCCCCTGGCAACAAATCGGCTGCGTCGAGAAACGGCCACGCGGCGCGGCAGGTTACTCGTACCGCAACGCTTCGATCGGGTCGAGTCGCGAGGCCTTCCAGGCTGGGTAATAGCCGAAAACGATTCCCACGCTTGCGGAAACGAGGACGGCCGCTACAACCGCCGGCACCGAGGTCTCGGTCGGCCAGTGCAGGACTCGCTGGACCATCATCGAGCAGGTGCGGCCCATCAGGATGCCGATGGCTCCGCCGATCAAGCACAACACCACGGCTTCCACCAGGAACTGCCGCAGGATGTTGGCGGCCCGCGCGCCGACGGCCATTCGCAAGCCGATCTCGCGCGTGCGCTCGGTGACCGAGACGAGCATGATGTTCATGATGCCGACGCCGCCGACGACCAGCGAGATCAGGGCCACGCACAACAGCAAGCTCCCCATCAGGGCGGAGGTCGAGGAGAGAGTGTTCGTCATTTCGGTCATGTCGCGGATCACGAAGTCTTCCGGCTGATCGGACTTGATGCGATGCCGTTCCTTCAATAAGGCCGTCATTTCGGCGATGGCGGCCGGGATTTCCTCGGTCGAGCCCGCCTTGGCCATGATCTGATCGATGTTCGCGAAGCGGACGGGCTGCGGGGTGTCGGCGGTCTGCGCGGCTGAGGCCGTCGGGTAGAGCGCCGTGGCTTGCGGGTACAGGTTGCTGAGCGTATTGACCGCCGACGCGCTGGCGGTGGGATCGGTTGAGGCCGCGGTGGCTGCGCTTTGGTTGACGTTCGTGAGAGTGCTGTTGCTCACTCGATACTTGATGGTCGTCCAGGGGGCCAGCACGATGTCGTCCTGGTCCATGCCCATCATGTTCGCGCCTTTGCGCGAGAGGACCCCGACGATCTTGAAGCCGACATTTTGAATGCGGATCTCTTTGCCCAGCGCCGGCTCGCCGTTGAACAGCTCGCGCACAATCGTTTGACCGACGACGCAGACTTTGCTCGCCGCGCGGACGTCTTGATCGAGGAACATGTTCCCTTCGTCCATTTCGCGCCAATCGCGAACGTCGAGATACGAGGGGGTGGTTCCGTAGATAGAGAAGGGGACCCAGTTCTTGTTGCCGTAAACGACCTGCGAGCGGGCCCGGACGATGGGCGCCACATCGATGATCCCCGGACACTGCCGCAGGATTTCGGTGGTGTCATCGGGAGTCAGGGTCGTGATGCTCCCCGTCCCGAACGAAACGCCGCCGCTGCTGGACGCGCCCGGATAGATCGCCAGGATATTGGCGCCCATGCTGGCAATCGTCTGCTGGAGCGCATTCTTCGAGCCCTGGCCGATCTCCATCATGGCGATGACGGCCGCCACGCCGATCAGGATCCCCAGCGTCGTGAGAAACGAGCGCGTCTTGTTGCGCTGCAGCGCCTTGAAGGCGACACTCAAAGTGCGCGGCAGGATGTGCATCGACAGCGGGGCCCTGCGCGAGCGGTGGCGCGTTTCTTCCTGGGCGCTCGTCCCCTCGACGGGCTGCGCGGCGACGGGGACGGCAGGAGCGTGGGGATCCAGGGCGTGGGCTGCGTCGATTTGGTGGACCGCGACCGAAGAGGGCGGCGAGTCGGCGCCGACTCCAACCAACGCAGGCTCAAGGACCTGCGCGGCGCGTGCCCCGGTTCGCTGTCCGCCGTTCGATGATCCGCCGTTTGAGCCCGGGTTAGGCGCGTGACTGCTCGGTGCGCGACCGTGAGCCCCTCCGGACCCGGCGGGAACGGCGCCATTATCGCCTTCGATCTTGCCGTCGCGCATGTGAATAATTCGCGAGGCGTGCGCCGCGACGTTGGCGTCGTGCGTCACGATGATGATCGTCAGGCCCGCTGCGTTGAGCTCCTGGAACATCCGCAGGATTTCTTCGCTCGTGCGCGAGTCGAGGTTTCCGGTCGGTTCGTCAGCCAGCAAGAGCTGTGGGCGGTTGACGAGGGACCGCGCGATGGCAACGCGCTGTTGCTGTCCGCCGGACATCTGGCTCGGCTCGTGGTGCATGCGGTCCGCCAGCCCGACGCTTTCGAGCAGGCTGCTGCCCCGTTCGAACTCCTCTCGATCGTGAATTTTGCGCAGCGAATAGGTCAGCGGCATGACGACCTGGTCGAGGGCGTTGGTCCGCGGAAGCAGGTTAAAGCTTTGGAAGACGAACCCGATTTTGCGATTGCGCAGATGGGCCCGCTTATCGGCGCTGTAGCCGGAAATCTCCTCGTTGTCGAACCAGTACCGTCCCGAAGTGGGGTGGTCGAGGCACCCCAACAGGTTCATCAGGGTGGTCTTACCCGAGCCCGACGCTCCCATCAGCGCCACCATCTCGCCCTGTTTGATTTCGAGCGATACGCCGCGCAGGACGGGCACATCGATCTCACCCAGATGATACGTCTTGGTGATGTCTTCGAGGCGAATGAGGGACATGCGCGATTTCCAGCATTTCAATCGGCCGCAAGGCGATGCATCGATTCTCACGAAAGGCAACGGGTCAGGCGGTTGGGCGTCGAGCGGCCAAAGTCGGGTGAGGGTCCCGCCTACTTCGCTTTATCTTTATCTTTTTCGCCGGACGAGGGACGGCCGCCACGCCCGAAGAAGGTCGGAAGAAACGGATTCTTGGTCTCGTTCGCCTCGTCATGCCGGACCTCCCCGACGATGACTTGCGCTCCTTCTTTCAGATCGCCGGCGACGACCTCAACCTCGGTGCCATCAGTGAGGCCCGTTTCGATCTTGAGGGGGCGGGCAAAGCCATCTTCGTCGACCCAGACCGTTGGTCTCTCGCGACGGGGTCCCGCCTTTCTGGGCTTGTGCAGGTCGCTCGTCGTGCTGCCGGACTGATGGCCGTTGCTGCCGGCGCCCCTCGTGCGGCCGCGGCCGTCCCCTTTCGTCGAACCGGCCCCCTTCTCTTTTGATGCCCCCTCCTCTCTTAACGGGTGCGCGTCCTTGGATTCGGAGGTCTCGTCACCGGCCGAGGCGTCGTCGGACTGATCGTTTGCCGCGAGCGCCTCATCACCTTTTGATGCGGTGCTTCCCGGCGATTCTTTCTGGGACTTGGGAGCTTGATCGGATTTGGATTGCTGCGGTCCGCCTCCGCGACGCTTCGATGACTTCGCGAAGGCTTCTCGCGCGTCGGCGACGACTTGATTGGGCTGAGGCTTCCAGCGCAGGGCCGCGCTGGGGACGAGAAGCACTTTGTTCCGCTTGGCGACCTCGAACTTGACGTTCGCGGTCATATAGGGCAAAAGGCGGCCACTCGTGTTATCCGTCGTCACGACGACGGTGTACGTGACGACATTTTGCGTCATGTTGGCGTTGAGTCGAATTTGCGACACTTCACCGCGAAAAGTCGTGTTCGCAAAGGCATCCACGGTGAACTGCACCGGCTGGCCTGGGTGAATCTGACCGATATCGGCTTCATTCACCGACGCCCAAAGCTGCATCCGCGTCAGGTCGCGGGCGATCAGAAACAAACTGGGGGCGCTCAGACTCGAAACGACCGTCTGGCCCATGTTTACGCGACGATCGACGATCACGCCTTTCACAGGCGACGTGATGGTGCAGTAATTCACGTTGGTTTGAGCCGTCTCCAAATTGGCCTTGGCCTGCTCGACGGCGGCCTCTGCCGCAGCGAGCGCTGGCTTCTTGGTTTCGAGGTCGGCCTGCGCCGTGTCGTAATCGGCCTGGGTCATGACCTTGCGTTCGTGCAGAGTCTGGGCGCGGTCCCAGTTGAGCTGACTCAACTTGAGGTTGGTCTTTGCCTGGTCGAGCATCGCCAGAGAATTGTCGAGATTAGCCTTCGCCTGGTGCAGAGAGGCCTTGTAGAGCGCAGGGTCGATCTGCGCCAGGACCGTGCCCACCTCGACGTGGGAACCGTAGTCGATGTTCTTGCTCGGATCCTGCAAATCGTGTCCGAAAGCCTGGACCATCCCGGCAATTTGGGCGCCGACGTCAACGACTTCCTCGGCCTCGATCACCGCCGTGGCGTTGATCGTGGCCAGCAGGTTGCCCCGCTCCACGCTCACCGTGCGAAAGGTGCTCGGATGGTCAGCCGTTTCGTGGACGTACCAGGCGGCGACGCCGCCAACGACACCGGCCAAGCCGGCCAAAAAGATGAGGGATTTGATCATAAACGTGTAATTCTCTACCGCGGCGGCTGTAGTAACAAGTCCCAACGAGATCGTTCGCCAGCCAACCGGACTCGTGTGCCGCCTAAGCTTTACGATTCCTGAAGACAGAGACTGACCGCCCCGGCCAGCGTTCGTCCAGCCTGTGCCCGGCGCGTCGGCCCTTCCCCAGTGTACGAAAGTTGCAAACGGCCCGCTGGACTGGCGACAGGTCGATCCGGGCGTTCGTCAGGAATGAGGTGAGAAAATGCCGGATGTTGGCGGATTTGGGGGCGCGACGACGGCGTAGGATTGGCAAGGGTTGCGGCCGATTGGCCCGGTTCAGCTCAGACTTGCCGGCCCCAGTCTTGGGGCAGTCAATCTTCATTCACATAGAGGCCGTAGACACTGCGCAGGCCCGCCAGCGCCGTTTGCAGACGCTTCTCGCGGGTGGCCTCCCAGTCGTCGCTGGTCGAGAGCATGCCGGCCACCACTTGCTCGGCCGTGGCCCGTGGGGTCGATCCCTCCGAGTCGGGCAGGTCACAAAGTGAATCGGCAAATGCTACGGCCCTTTCCGGCGAGTCCAGGCCGAGGGCGCGGACGACCCAGAAGTTGGCCGGCGTGCCGCTGAAGCTCCGTGCGCGAGCCCGCGCCGCGAGCGGAGCCAGCAATCGCTCCGACAGAGGCCGATCGTAAAACCGCACGAGACCCGCCAACTGGCTCGTATCGATGTCGAGCATGTCGCGCTCGTGGCTCTCTCCCGGCAGCGCGACCTGCAGCGATAAAGCCCGCCAGAAGACTTCGCGGGCGAGCGCCGGATCAAACCGGTCGGCCACCGGCACGAAGAGCGCCGTCAGACCGGCCGGCGTGTGATAGAACTGCGAGGTGGGATAGAGATAGCCCGTCCGCAGCGGCTTCACGAGCGCGATGCCCCGCTCGACGGCGCACCGTGCGGCGGCCAGATCGCGGGCCGCGGCCCCCTCCGCGATCAGGCTATAACAGCCGGCCTTGAGCTTCGTCACCTGAAACTCGAGGAACTCCTTCGAAAGGTTGAGCCCGAACGAGCCGCCGATCCCGAACATTTTTTCGGCGTCGGTCTTGGGCTGCGGCACTTGCGCGAACTTGAGCAAGAGTCGCTCGGCCGCGGCCGGGTCGACCCGCGCCACGCGGAAACACAGGCTGGGCAGACTGTTGGCGACGCCGCGCAATTGCGCGAGCGACAGGTCGCCCGGGACGTCGGCGAGCAGAGACTCCGTTTCCTGTGGGCGAAACCGAGCGACCTCGGCGGCCAGCCGGATCGATTGATCGGGCTCGAGATCCGCCGCCAGGTTTTTCGTCCGCGCAAAATCGAATCGCGACACGGCGATCGCCAGTTGAATCTTCAGTGCGGGGCGGCCGTTCAGCTCCTCGGGCATTTTCTGCGAACAGTGCTTCGCATTCATCTAGCACCTTGCGGGCCCCGTCGTGATCTCCCAAGTCCCACAGCTGTGTGCCCAGTTCGCACAAAAAGAAGGGGCGTTGCTGCGGGGCAATCGGCGTCGCGAGCAGGGCTCGTGCCCTGGCGAGCGCTTGCCGGTGCGCAGTCGGGGGATTTCGTCCGGATCGACTCCGATTCAAACCAATACAAATAGGCCTGAACTTTCGCGACGGGCTCTTTATATCCGTCGATCATTTGGAACGCCTGCTCCGTTTTGCCTTGTGCCAGGAGGGCGCGGCCAAGCGCAAACCGGATCGAGAATTCGCTGTTCGGGCGGACGAATTTCAGGCGGTCGATGTGGGCCAGGATCCGCTCCGGATCCCGCCGCGCAGCGGCCAGCACCAGGCCGAAGTCGTTTTCGCCTACGGACGACGTCTCCAGCACGCGGGCGATCCTGGGCTCAATGATTCTCCGCGCCTCCGCCGCTTGCTTTTCCGCTGACCACAGGTGCCCCGCGTCGGCCGCCGGCGCGAGCACGCGCGGATGGGGATCACTGGTTCGCTCGAGCTCGATTCGCACATCGTGCGACGGGCAAGCGAGCGCGGCACCGTGAAACCGAAAGCCCGCCGCATCGAAACAAACGATGGCTTGCCCCTCCGGAACGTCGGCGAGATCGAAGTGTCCGTTGGCGTCGGTGACCGCTTCCAGCCGCTTAGTGCCGTCGCCGGCTTGAATGACGGTCGCCTTGGCGATCCCCCTCCCTTGCCGGTCGACGAGAGTTCCCGCGACGCTGCCGAGCCGTCGCAGCGCGACAGCCGGCAGTTCCACCGTGCCCGACTGCAGTGGATGGGTCCAGCGCGACGACTCCGGTGCGAAGCCATCGGCGTTTAGTTCGAGCACGTAGGCGGCCCTGAGCGGGAGCGCGGGTGACTCGAGTAGACCCTCAGCCGTTGAAGGCGACGTCGTGCCGGCCTGAGTGATCTTCGGGCCTGAATCGAACATCCCGCCGCCGCCGCCTGCCTTCAACTTGAACACCGTCGCTTTCACGCCGGCGAGCGGCTTGCCGCCCGCATCGTGGACGTGCACCCGAAGGCGGATCGAAGTCGCGGCGGGACCCTTATCGGCGGCGCTTCGATCGCTCTTGCCGGCGGTCGCCGCGTCGCCGGCGCCGTGAGCCAGGCAGGCCGCACTGAGCGCAATCGCTAGCGCGGCGCAACGGGCGAGAAGTCGTGAGCTAGTGGACATCGCGGAGCCTCAGCACTGAGGGTCGGCACGAGCGGAATGAGACCAGCGTACAGACGACTAGGATCCGCCGATTTGTCTAAGTCTCTAGTCTCTCAGCAATTGAACGCACGGTCAGCGTCCAGTGCCGCCGGTGGAGAAAACTCTTGCAGCCGATTACGATCGAGCTGGCCGGATCACGCGCAGTTCCTGGCAACGACCAAAGTCGGATGAACAAAGGCGGTTTGACACTTATGAACGCATCACAGCACGCGGCCAACAGCCGTACCAGTCGTCGCCGGTTTTTGGGGACTGCCGCGGGAACTTTGGCGGCCGGGGCGATTGGCGGACCGCTCGTGCTGTCGCGTCCCGCCGGGGCGGCCGGCCGCGTGGGCGCCAACGACCGGATTCGCGTCGGCGCGATCGGCGTCGGCGGGCGGGCGAGCCTCCTGTTGCAGCAACTCCCCGAGGACGCGCAGATCGTCGGACTGTGCGACTGCAATCTGCCGCGGGCCGAGGGTTTCAAGGCCAAGAACAAAGCGTCGTGGCCCATCGTGCAGGACTATCGCCGTCTGCTCGATCGCAAGGACGTCGACGCGGTGATCGTGGCGACCGGCGAGTTTCAGCGGGTCGTCCCCTGCATTCATGCCTGCCAGGCCGGCAAGGACGTTTACGCCGAGAAGCCGCTCACGCTCTACATCAGCGAGGGGCGGGCGCTGGTCGAATGCCGTGCGGCACTACAACCGCATCTTGCAGGTCGGCTCGCAGCAGCGCTCGATGGCGATGAACCGCGTCGCCTGCGAACTGGTTCGCAACGGCGGACTGGGCAAGATCCTCGAAGTCCGCGCGATCAATTACACCGGAGCCGAGGCATCGCCGGCCCAGCCGTTCCCCGCCGAGCCGGTGCCCAAGGGGCTCGACTGGAACGTTTGGCTCAACCAGGCGGCGTGGCGCGAGTTCAACCCGGCGTGGATGGGCTGGATGCGCTGGCGCGATTTCTCCGGCGGCGAAATGACCAACTGGGGCGCGCACGGCGTCGACCAGATTCAGTGGGGCTTGGGCATGGACGGCAATGGGCCGACCGAGATTCGCCCGCTCACCTCCGGCTCCAACGGCCAGGTCGCCATGCGCTACCCGAGCGGCGTCGAGGTCAACTTCGTGCTCGAGCAGGGTCACGGCCCGATGGGCGGCGCGATCTTCATCGGCGAGAAAGGCAAGCTCGAGATCAACCGCAACAAGTTCGCCTCCAATCCGCCCGAGATCGCCGAGGAATTGCGCAAGCACCTCGACGTGAACGAGGAAGAACGCAAGTGGAGCGACAACCTGGCCCTCTGGCAGGCGCGCTGGCACATGCAAAACTGGCTCGACTGCATCCGCAGCCGCAACCTGCCGGTCGCCGACGTCGAGATCGGCCATCGCTCGATCAGCGTCTGCCACCTCGCCAACATCGCCCGCGCCGTCGGCCGTCCGCTGCGGTGGGATCCAACCCACGAGCACTTCATCGACGACGAAGAAGCCAACCGCTACCTCACCCGCCCGCGCCGCAAAGGCTTTGAGCTGCCGACGGTTTAAACCTGAGGGTGGCACTGGCGGCTCGTCCGCCAGTGTCTTCGGCAAAGGGTGAAACGCACACTGGCGGACAAGCCGCCAGTGCCACAAGGCGCATGCCCTGCCGGGCCCTTCTTGCCTTAATTCCAAAGGCCGTCTTGAAAATTGCTCGGCATCTGCCCGGAGTGCCAGTAACCCTGTTCGTCACGCCATCCCGCGTCAAAAATCACTTTCTCCACAGTGCCGTCGCCGCGCATCAAGGGCTGCAGACGTTCATACGCGGTGGTCATGCCTGTCTTGGCGTCAACCGTAATCCACAGCATCGACCAGTGACACCCGTAACTGTCGTTAAAGGTGAACCACCGATAGGTATCATTTCGCGCTGGACTCGCATGGGCCAAGCATTTCCGTAATCTCGGCCAACGTCGTCTCTGGCAATTGCAGCCTTTCCACGTTCGCCCACTGGACCATCACTCGAATATCGTCTGGAGTTCGCCCAGCGGCGAGCAATCCGAGCCAGATGGCGAACAAGACCGCGAACAATCCGGCCACGCAGGCGAGCGCTTTCATCGGCGTGCTCTCGGAACCGATTCGGATCATCCGCGAAAATGCGGCTTCCCCTGAATGAAGAGCGCAGAAGGGACCCTTCCTGTCTAAAGGATCGCGCAAGGCCAAAAACAGTTACAATCACGTTTATGGACGACGACGAAAAGAAGTGGATGAAAGAGCGACGCGGCTACGTCTATGCCTTGGCGGCGACGTCGTACGTCTGCGGGCTGCTGCTCATGCACACATTGCTCGGCGCCGGCCGCCCGTTCGACTGGACTCCGATCCTGATTGGCACTCCATTAGGAGTGGCGATCGCGGTGCTGGCCGTGAGGGCGGTTCAGAAATTCCGCCGCCGCAGGCAGTCGCCGGCCAATCAATCCGATCGAGCCATTTGACGTCCGAGGCTTCGCTGCAGCACAAAAGGCACACTGGCGGACAAGCCGCCAGTGCCACCCGGATGACGGGTCGGTCGACGAATTACTCGCCGCTTTTCAGGAACGTCCCTTCCTGCAACTCTTCGTACGCCTGCTGCAGTTGTTCCTGCGTGTTCATCACGATCGGGCCGTACCAGGCGACCGGTTCTTTGAGCGGCTTGCCGGAGACGAGCAGGAAGCGGATGCCTTCGTCGCCGGCTTGCACGACCACTTCGTCGCCGCGGTCGAAGAGGATCAGGCAGCGGTTTTCGGCCGCTTGCGGCGGCGTCGTGTCGAGCCAGCCGAGGCCTTCGGTCGGCACGGCAAGCGGGGCCGAGGCGTTGCAGAACTTTCCGCCGCCGGCGAAGACGTACGCGAACGCGTGGCGATCGGTTTCGACGGGCAGCGTCTTCCGCTTGCCGGGCGGCACCGAGACGTCGATATAAATCGGGTCGGCGGCGATTCCGTCGATCGGGCCTTTCTTGCCCCAAAACGTGCCGCAGACGACGCGGGCCCGGGTGCCGTCGTCCTCGATCGTTTCGGGAACCTGGGTGGCGTGCACTTCCTGATACCGCGGCGCGGTCATCTTGAGCGACGCGGGCAGGTTCGCCCACAGCTGAAAGCCGTGCATCCGGCCGAGCGAGTCTCCCTTGGGCATCTCCTGGTGAATGATGCCGCGGCCGGCCGTCATCCACTGAATGTCGCCCGGCCCGAGCGAGCCGCGATTGCCCAGGCTGTCGCCATGCTCGACGTTGCCGGCCAGGACGTAGGTGATCGTTTCGATGCCGCGATGCGGATGCCAGGGAAACCCGGCGAGATAATCCTCGGGCACGTCGTTGCGAAAATCGTCCAGCAGCAGGAACGGATCGAAATCGGACGTGGCGCCGAAGCCAAACGCCCGTCGCAACCGCACGCCGGCCCCTTCGACCGTCGGCTTGGCTTTGATCACGCGCTTGATGGGACGCAGCGACATGGTTTGTCTCGCAAGCAAGTTTTCGATCACTGAGTCGCGCCGAAGTACAGCCAAGCGAAACGCGGCTTAGACGAACTTGTGCAGCGCGGCGATGATTTGCTCGAGGTCATTCTCGACGACGATCGGCTGATTGGCAAATCGCCCGGCCGCGCGGCCCGCCCTCGCCCGAGTGATAGCCGACCGTCGCGTTCGGATCCTTCAGGCCGTGGCCGGTGAGGATGCAGACCACGCGGTCATCGGCCGCGATCACGCCTTCCTCGCGGAGCCGCTTGGCGCCGGCGATCGACGCGCCGCTGGCCGGCTCGCAGCCAAAGCCCCCCGCGCCGACCTGGGCCTTGCCGTCCATGATTTCCTGGTCCGAGACTTCGCGGACGACGCCGTCGCAGACTTCCAGCGCGCGGAGACATTTGACGAGATTCACCGGGCGATTGATCTCGATGGCGGTCGCCAGCGTCGCCGCCCGCCGGCCTTCGGCATCCATCTGCGAATAGAAATCATCGATGGCCGACGTGTCGGTCCGCCCCTCGTTCCAATGCACCTTGTGCTGTTCGTAGATCTGGTAGAGCGTGTTGGAACCTTCGGCGTTGATCACGGCCAGCCGCGGGATGCGGTCGATCAGCCCGAGTTGCTCCAGCTCATAAAACGCTTTGCCGAACGCGCTCGAATTCCCCAGGTTGCCGCCCGGGCACGACGATCCAGTCGGGCGGCTCCCAGGCGAGCGCCTCGAGCACGCGATACATGATCGTCTTCTGCCCCTCGAGCCGCAGCGGGTTGACGCTGTTGCACAGATAAATGCCCAGCTGCGAGCAGACTTCGCGGACGCGGGCCAGCGCTTCGTCAAAATCTCCCTGCACCTGCAGCGTGAGTGCGCCGTAATCGAGGGCCTGCGCCAGCTTGCCAAAGGCGATTTTGCCGCTGCCGACGAATACCACGACCCGCAACAGGCCCGTCGTGCTCGCGAAAACCGCCAGCGAGGCGCTGGTGTTGCCCGTCGAGGCGCAGGCGGCGGTCTTGGCGCCGACCATCCGCGCGTGCGTGGCGGCGGCCGTCATCCCGTTGTCTTTGAAGCTGCCCGAGGGATTGAGCCCTTCGTACTGCAGGAACAGACGCCCCGGGTTCATGCCGACGTAGCGGCCGACGCGGTCGGACGACTGCAGAATCGTCTGCCCCTCGCCGATGGTGACGATTTCCTCCGGGCGGGGCGAAGGGCAACAACTCGCGAAATCGCCAGACGCCGCTCACGTCGAGCGGGTTGCGGCGATTGGACCAGCGGGCCTCGAAGTCGCGGAGCGACGCGGGCACGGGAATGCGGTCCCAGTCGTAGCGGACGTCGAGCAGCCCGCCGCAGGCGTCGCAGGCGACCCGCACCTCGTCGATGGCGTAGTCCCGTCCGCAGTCCGGCGCGATGCAGACCTGGCTGGCAAATTGGGAAAAGTCGGTTTTAGTGGAAATCAGGAAATCCCTTAGCCGGCGGCTCTGGGGCGTCCTCAGCATAACGCTTTGCCCGGAATCGTCCTAGAATGGCTGGATGCAGCCCACTCTCGTTCACCAAGCGCTTTTGGCCTCAATCCTCGAAGCCACGGCAGCCAAACCGGGCAACGTGCATCCCGAGGCGTCGTTCGAAGATCTGACCTATGAAGACTTCGTGAGGTCGGCCGTTGTGGCGGCTCCGGCCTTCGAGAACGCGGCCGAGCGGGGCGTCGGCGCCACCGTTCTCGACGCCGTTCAACGCACGCGCGAAGCGGTCGGGCGAAATACGAATCTGGGCATCGCGTTGGTTCTTGGCTCCGCTGGCCACGGTCCCCGCCGAAACTCCGCTCGAGCAAGGCATCGGTCACGGTTCTGGCCAATCTCGATGTCCGCGATGCCGAGCAAGTGTATGAGGCGATCCGCCTGGCCAATCCGGGCGGCCTGGGCCGCGTCGACATGCAGGACGTGACCGAGTCGCCGAGCGTCACGCTGCTCGAAGCGATGAAGATGGCCGCCGACCGCGACGGGATTGCCGCCCAATACACGTCGGATTTTTCCACGGTCTTTGAGGGGGCCAAGCGACTCGCGCGGTTCGAGCCGTTTGCCGAGCGGTGGGAAGAGGCGATCGTTGATTTGCACGTCTGGCTGATGGCGCAGTTTCCCGACACGCTGATCGCCCGCAAGTGCGGTCCGGAAGTCGCGGCCGAGGCCGCCCGATTCGCCAGCATGGTCCTGTCGGCAGGTGGGCCGCAAAGCGCGATCGGTCGCAGCCGCATGCGCTACCTCGACACCTGGCTGCGCGTGAACGGCAACCAGCGCAACCCGGGCACCACCGCCGATCTTGTCGCCGGCTGTTTGTTCGTGGTCCTCCGCGACGGGCTCGTGCGAGACGCCGCCGATTCCCGCGTCTGCGCTCCCGTACCTGGAGAGCGGAGCCACCACATGAGCCGGCCGGCCGGTGACGCATCAGGCGGCTCGCCCGGCAGCGCTCAATTTCGCGTGCGCGTCACGAAAGACCACCTCGTCTTTAGCGCCGCTCATTTCATCACATTCGCCGGCGGCATCTGCGAACGACTGCACGGGCACAACTGGCGCACGGCCGTCGAACTGGTCGGCCCGCTCGACGAGAACCACTACGTCTTCGACTTCATCGCCCTCCGCGACGCCCTGCAGAAAATCGTCGACGGCCTCGACCACCGCGTGCTCTTGCCGACGCGTCATCCGCAAATCCGCGTCGAGGAACGGCCGACCGAAGTCGAAGCCACCTTCGAGAACCGCCGCTGGCTCTTCCCGCGCGAGGACTGCGTGCTGTTGCCAGTCGAAAACACGACGGCCGAGCTGATCGCCTTCTGGATCGCCGGCCAGTTGCACGAGCAAATCAACCAGTCGCCGAGTCACTCGCTCCAGACGCTGCGCGTGGAGGTTGAAGAGAATTTTGGCCAGTGGGCGTTCTGCGAGGTGTCGCTGGCGAAATAGTCCCGGCCTGCTGAGGTGCATTGCGGGCCTTCCGCAAAGCGGAACGCCCCCGGCCGCGCGGCGACAACAAAGCTTTAGATTCCAACGAACAACAGAGCTTGAAAGCACCATCGGGCTGACGCCCGACGCTCGCCGGGCCGTTCGCCGCCCATAACGCCCGGCGAGCCTCCAGCGTCAGCTGGGGGGTGCTTCAATCCTCCGCGTTTCGTCTTGTTCATCGTTCCACAACGAGGACGCCTCGTGGACCGCTGGCGCTCTGTGGAAAATCTTCCGACTTGTTTCTGAGCCCGTAGAAACTTGGGGTCGGCTGGCGGGGCTTGGCGTGGTAGGGTCGAGAATGGCGGTCGCAGACGGAGCGCTCGGCGTGCGCCCGGACCCAGTCCAAGGTCCCCGGTCCAACGTCCGAGGTCGGGACGGGACACGAATGCCGGGACGGGATTTTCACCCCGAGCCCCCCATATGAATGGGGGACCCTCTTCCAATTTCAAATCCGGTGTCCGGTCACGGGTCCGGTCCGCTCCGGTCTCCTAGGGTCCGCTCGAATGAGTCCGGCCGTAGTCTGTGCCCAGAAGCGACTTACGGCGGACAAGGGTCCGGTCCGGACACTTTCGATTGAAAGGGACCCGGAGCGGGACCGGACTCGAACATCGGGACGGGATTGATCTGGGACGCCGGAAAATGCGGGGAGCTTCACCACAAAGTCACCAAGACACGAAGGAACACAAAGACGGATCCCGTACAGAATCTGACCTTAGTGCCTTCGTGTCTTTGTGGTGAAAAAACCTGCGGGACTGAGGTCAGGACGGGACGGGATTTATTGGGACGGGACCCGAACACACCGCCCTCACCCCGGCCCTCTCCCAGACGACTGGGCGAGGGTGAAAGTCGGGACGGGAAACGAATGGGATGGAGCAGCAGGTCAAAACCGGCGATCGGTCTCGTGTCCGGTCTCTTTGGGGTCCGCTGGAATGAGTCCGGCCGTAGTCTATCCCCAGCAGTGACTTACGGCGGACAAGGGTCCGGTCCGGACACTTACTATTGAAAGGGACCGGAACGGGACCGGACTCGAACATCGGGACAGGATTGATCTGCGGAAGAAAATGGCGGGCGGCTGATCCGCGCGGGCGAGCCGGCAGCCTGGCCTACGACGCAAGCTGCAGCTTCACTTCCTCGGCCTTGAGCGAGACGATGGCGATGCCCAGGCGGTCGGCTAGTTCGATCACTTCCGGCTGATCGAGCATGATCGTCATTTCGCTTTCGACCGCCAGCACGCGGGCGCCCGCTTCGCGCATGGTTTGGATCGTCTCGACACCGATCGTCGGGACATCGAACCGCATGTCCTGCTGCGGCTTGGCCACTTTGACGATGGTGAAGCCGCCGCGGCGGCAGAGCGTGCCGGCGCGGCGGATGGCGGCGTCGGTCCCCTCGATGGCCTCGAGCGCGATCACCGCCATGTCGTTGACGATGGCCGTCTGGCCGATGTCGAGGCGGCCCAGCTCCTTGGCGATCTCCCAGCCGAAGCGAATGTCGCGCCATTGGGACGGGGTTGGCTTGCGGCGGGTGAGGAATCCGTGTTTCACGAGCAACTCCGGACAGTAATTGAGAGCCGAATCGAATTCGATGTTGTCCCGCGCGTACTCGCGGATGATGGCCAATAAGAGCGTGTCGTCTTTGCGGTTCTCGCGGGCGTAACGGAGAATCATGTGGATGGCCCGCCAGTCGGGCAGGTGGCGGATCCAGCGGAATTTCTTGAACAAGAACCGTCTTATCGACCTTGCCCGCCATCACTACGCGGCTGACGCCGGCCCGCTTGAAGATCGGAGATCGACTTGCCAATCCGTCCCAGCGAAACGGTCGTGTAATAGTCGCACAGTTCGCGCAGCTCGTCGGGAGCCATACTCAAGGCACCGACGCAAACGACGGAGAGCCCCTGCTTCCGCGCAGCCTGGGCGAACGCGATGGGAAATCGGCCGGCTCCGGCCAGCAGACCGATTCTTCCCCGGCTACTCAGCGCAATCGTTTGACCTGGTGCATCCATAATGCGAGACGTGTCAGGCGGCGTCGCGGAGACGTCGCGTTTCAGGTTCCGCGCTTGGGCCCGGCTGGGCCTCTGCGCTTGTGATCTGTTTCCGCAGCTCGTCAGCCAGCGCCGCCAACTCGGCTACCTGGCGCTCGAGTTTCTTAAACTGGTGCCGCATCTCGGGCAGCTTGTGTGTCGCCATCACGGCACGCAGACAGTCCGCTTCGGGAATGGCCGGGATGCCGACGTAGCGCTGTCCCTCCGGCACGTCCTTGTGGACGCCGGCCTTGGCTCCCAGCACGGAGCGGCTGCCGAGATGCACGTGATCGGCGACACCCACTTGCCCCGCACACACCACGTAGTCGCCCGTGGTGACCGAACCGGCAAAGCCGACTTGCGAGGCGAAGAGGTTGTGCCGCCCGATCTGACAGTTGTGGCCGATCATCACAAGATTATCGAGCTTGGTCCCCTGCCCGATCACCGTTTCGTCGACCAGGGCGCGGTCGATGGTCGCGTTGGCGCCGATTTCGACGTCGTCCTCGAGACGCACCGTGCCGAAATGGGGAATGTGCTCGTGCCGGCCGTCGACCGTGCGATAGCCGAAACCGTCGGCTCCGATAACGGTTCCCGCATGCACAATCACGCGGTGCCCCACGATCACGTCGTCGTAGAGGACGGCGTTGGGATGAATCACGACGTCGTTGCCCAGACGGCAGCCCCGGCCGATGACGGCTCCGGGGTGGATGTCGCAACGGTCGCCCAGCACCACGCCCGCCGCCACGTGGGCTCCGGGATGGATATTCGTGTCCCGCCCGACGTGGGCCGTGGCGCTCGACATAGGCGTCGGCCGAGATGCCGATCTCCGGCCGGGTTCGCCGCGGTGCGAAGCTGGCGGCCGCCCGCAGGAAGGCCTCCTTGGGCTCATCGACAAAGATGAAAGCACAGCCGCTCTTGGCCAGCGACGAAATCTGGGCGCGCAGCTCGCGGGAGACGAGGATGGCGGCGCCTTCGATCGGCTGCAGTCCGGTGGCCCTTGTGGCGGAAAAGAACGCGACCGACCCCGGACCGGCTTTCGCGAGCGATTGGGCCCGGTCGATCAGCAGCGTCTCGTTGCCGAGGACTTCACCTTCGAGCCACTCGGCCAGCGCCGCGACCCTGATCGCCATTGCGGAATCCTTTCCGACGGACGGAATCATCACCGAGCTAAGATTTAGGACCGCGATTCGATAAAAGAGGACCGCCTTCCGGGCGGCCACCGCGACGGTTTTAGCTCAATTCCCGGGACCGGGACAAGGCCGGTTTTCCGCGGCCGGGGCAAGAGGTTGCCGATGCTAAGGCGAGTGGCTGCCGTGGATTGGATCGACGTTTGTCCGGTCCTTTCCGAACCATCATCCTGCGAGTGCCGGAGTGGGACGTGGATTTCGGCGAGTTGACCGCGCTGGGCCGTCTTGCTACAAGAAACGCTCCCTGTCCGCTGTCGATTCGGCCGCGACAGGAGCCGCACCGCGAACTCGCGATAAAAAAGACCGAGCGAACAGAAACGTAGAGACAGAAGCGAATAGACATGGGACGAGTCGAACGCGACCGTGAGATTGCCCGCCGCCGCTCCCGCCGGTCGAAGCTCAAGAAGCTCAAGCTCCGCTACGCCAAGGCGACCGACCAGGCGTCCAAGAGCGCGATCGTGGCCAAGGTTCGCCGCCTCAGTCCGTTCGCCGTGCTGGAAGAGCCCAGCAAGTAGCAGCACGCGACGCACGGCTTCAGGTCCCGACGCGGCTTCGGGTTCCCGGCAAACGCAATCAGACGCGGACGCGTTGCGCACGGCGCACACCTTGTGCGCGGCAAGAAGCTGGTCTTGGCCCGACCGGCCGATTCCACTATCTTCCCGTGACTCCTCGTCTTCGGTAACCACGCACGATTGTTCGCCGCGAGACCCGTCGATGCTGCGCTCTCTTATTCCCCTGCCGCCCCGCGGCAACGCTCCCTGTCCGGCCTGATTGCGGCCCTGTCGTTGACGGGCGCGATCGCCTTCGGCCTGTCGACGGCGCACGTTGCCTCGGGTGACACCCGCACGACCCGGAAGATCGAGCGACAAACACGCACCTTCTCGATTTCGATCGACGGCACGCGTCGTGGCACATCGACAACGCAGTTTCGCAGCAACGGCAGCGCAGTCTTTTTGAAGAGCGTCAGCGAAATCAAGGTCGATTATTGGGTCTACAAATATCACTACACCTCGGGCGGCACCGAGCTGTGGAAGAACGGCCGGATCGTCGCCGTCGAAAACACGGCGGACTACAACGGCACGCAGTATGTGGTCAAAGGGACGCCCGTCGCGCGGGGTATGCAGATCACCACCAACGGCGTCGACACCCTGGCCAGTCTGGACATCTGGGATACGTCGTACTTGATCCTGCCGGAGCGGTTCGTCAACACTGACACGGCGACGGTCGTGCTGTTCGATTCCGACAAAGGCAAATGCCAGGTCGGCAAGATTCAGTACATTGGGGAAGAGACGCTCACCGTCGGCGAAGGCCGCACGAATTGCTCGCACTACAAGATCGCCGGGGATGCGCACGTCGACGTCTGGTACGACGCGTCCCGCCGGCTCGTGCGGGAAGAGTCGCAGGAATCGGGCCACAAGGTCCGCTTCGAACTGCTGTCGCTGACGGCCGAATAGCCGGCGATTCGTCTATCGCACCGGACTTGCCGGCCGCCCGTAGTTCGGGTCGTACCAGGCATTCTGTCCGTAAGCAGGCCCGCGGACGAGGTCCCGGCCAAACGGCAACAGCGCCAGCGGAATCAGCTTCACGTGCTGCAGCGCGAAGGGAAGCCCGATCACGGTGATCGCCAGGAGCGCTGCCCAGAGCAGATGATGCAGCGCCATCACCCACCCCAACGTGAAAATCCAGATGACGTTGAGCACCAGCCGTAACGGCGAGTTCGCATCCGGGTATTCGACGAGGTCGCAGCCGAAGGGGGCGAAGGTGGCGATGCCGATCTTGATCTCCTGGTAGCCGAACGGGATGCCGATGATCGTGAAGCAGAGCGCGATCCCGCCGATGATGTGCCCTAGCCCGGCGAACAAGCCGCCGCATACCAGCCAGATGATGTTGCCTACCAGCGACATGTCCTCTCTCCCGAAGCTCGAGGTGCCCGAGCTCACTTCGTCGGCCTAATCACATATTCGCCGCCGATTGGCCAATCTTGATCCGAATCTAGGACTCGGGGTGATCCATTTTCCACAGGCGCTCCACGTGTCGGCCGCCCTCGAAGGGAGTTTCGAGCCACTTGCGCACGATGGCCAGCGCCAGGTCTTCGCTGACCATCCGCGCGCCGAGCGACAGCACGTTGGAATCGTTGTGCTTGCGACCCAACTCCGCCGTCTCGAGATTCCAGCACAACGCGCAGCGCACGCCGATGATGCGGTTGGCGGTCATCGCTTCGCCGTTGCCCGAGCCGCCCAGCACAATGCCCCGCTCGAACTCGCCTTTGGCGACCGCCAGCGCGGCCGGCCTAATGAAGTCGGGGTAGTCGACCGGGTCGGTCGAAAAGGTGCCGAAGTCGTGGACGGTGTGTCCCGCTTCGATCAGCATCTTCTTGATGGCTTCCTTGTACAGGTAGCCGGCGTGATCGGTTCCCAGAGAAATCTTCATCGGATGTCCTCCCGCAGACTGTGCCTGCCGCAGACTGGATAGATCATAGACGGCCCGCCGGGTGGATGCGACGGGCCGGCGGGCGTCCACAGAGGAACCCGACGCCGGGCGGGACCGAGGGGGCGTGTGGAGCGACAGAAGGGCCCGTGGCGGACGCGTTCACTGGCAGAGCGGCACCCCGCTCCTTAGTCTTAAGGCAGAGGAGTTCCCGCATGATCACGATTCGCTCGGCGGCCGCACGTCGAGGCATTCTGCGACGCGTCAGCCTCCTGATTTGTGCCGGCCTGTTGGCAGCCGCTCCGGGCTGCAGCAAATCGGCGAAGCCCAAGGCGGCCGCTGAACCGGCTGCCGAAGCCGAAAAAGAGGAAGCCCCGGCCGCGCCGCAAGTCGAGAAGAAGCCGGAGGCCAAGCCGGCGCCGCCCGTCGTGGTCCATCACGTCCCGCCGGATCCGACGAAGTGGCAACTCGCCGATCTGCAAGCCGGCCTCACCACTCACGACATGCGCTTCGTGCCGGCAGTGCTGATTTTCAGCATGCAAAGTGCGAACGGAGCCAAGCAGGCCGACGACCTGAAGGGGTTGCTCGAACGCGCGGGTCAGATGAAGGACGACCCCTCGATAGCCCTCCCGCTGCCGCCGGCGCCGAACGCGACCCCCGTGACCGCCGCGAAGCCGGTGGTCCCCGGACAGCCGGCAACCCCGCCCGCCACTCCGGTCGCTCCCCGTCGGGGGCGGCGGATGGGCGGCAACATGCGCGGCGCCGGTGCCGGCAGCTAGTTCTGCCGTCCGAAATGCTCGCGGCGCGTCAGTGAGTGGCCCGATTGAAGCGACGCGCGTCGACCCGCCGTCAACCTCGTTGTGAACGGTCTTTTCACCGAATCCGCGCGAACCGGAACACGTCAGAGCTGGAATTACCCAGCGATCTGGACGCCGGCCGACGAAAAAACTCAAGGCCGCCGCGTCCCAACAAGTTCGGCTGCGAACTAATCGCCCGCCAGCCCGATATCAGTTCGTGGCGATCTCTGCCGACTGGGTGTTCGTCCGCTTTTTTAGTCGCAGGCGGGGATGGTGACGACATGGGGCGTGACAAGGTCCTGGGACTCTCGCTGGCGATCCTGCTGATCGGATTCGGCGGCGCGTTTTGCTTCCGCAACGAGCCGTTCGTCGAGAACGGGCTGAAGCTGGCCCGCGCAAAATCCTGGACGAAGGCATTGCCCGGCGGCCCGGCCCCAAGCCCTATGTCGCGGAGAGCAAACGCGACTCCTCCCCTGCCCCGGCGAACAAACCGACCGTCACTCTCGGCGGCATCGAGGCCTTCGAGCCGGCCGACCCGCCGAAGGTCGCCCAACGCCTGCACGCAACCAGATCGACCCCGAAGCCGCGGCTCGATCAAGACGTGCCGACGACCCCGCGCGATCCGCCGGCGTCGCCGCCACCGATCGACCAGTTCGTCTCCGTCCAAACGGAACGGAGAAGGCCGGCGGTCGTTGCGACTACGGTCACCCCGGTCGATCCGCCGGCGCGGCCGAAAGAGCGCTCAGCCGACCGCATGAGAGACGACCAGGCGAAAGACGACGGCATGACGGAAGACCGCGTGAAGCAAAACACGGCCAGCGTCGATCGTCCGATCGAATTGTCGATTCGCCCGGCTTCCCCCGCGTTCGATTCGCCCGATTCGCTCCTGGACGATGCGGCGACCTGGCAGCATCCGCCCGACGGACGCGACGGCTGCCCGGCGATGACAGGCTCGGACCACAGCGAAATCACGTCGTCGAGCCGACCGCCCGCGGCTTCGGGCACGACGTATACCGTCCGCCGCGGCGACACGCTGAGCCGCATCGCGTTGCGCTTGTTGGGAGACGCCAACCGGTATCGCGAGATCTTTGCCGCGAACCGGGACCAGTTATCGACGGTGAATACGCGGCTCAAGGTGGGCATGACGCTGCGCATTCCGGACGAGCATTCGCACGCGCGGCGCTCGAGCACTTCGACGGCGTCGAAAACGAAGACTTCGCGAACCAACAATCCGAGCAACACCGCCCCCAAGACGCGACAGGTTCCCGCGCAACCGGTCTCGCGCGTCCGCGAAACGCCCCGCATCCAGCCGCGCGAGACCGACCGACCGACGCCACCGGCCAACGACGACCAGGTTCAGCAGCCAACCGGCCAGCTGCGTTTCGTGCCCGTGCAACGAGGCCCTTTCTTGCGGTCACGCGGCGACTCGAGCAGCGGAGACGGGGGTGGTCGCGATCTGTCGCAGCGGCCGCCAACCACCAGCGAGCAGTCGCGCCGCAAGCAAGACGTCGATTCGCAGGAAGGGGCTGCGAGTTCATCTTCCACGAAAAAACGCGCGAACGACGGCGACGCTGAGCCGATGGGCTCCGGCGGCGAAGGCACCTGAGCGCGGCGGCCGGAGTCGAGCCCGACGGCTCACTCGGTCCGGCGTCCGAGCAGCGCTAGAGCGATCTGTCCCGCGTCCGGTTGGTCGGCATCACTCGCGTCGGTAATGGGCTCGCCTGCCACGGGAGAGCCGCTCTCGGCCTCGAGTCCCAGTTCGTTGAGCAGAAACTCGGCCCGCTCGTAACTGCACATCCGCTCGAGCTGATTCAAGAGCGGGGTGAAATCGGGGCTGCGGAGGGCGTCGGCCGCGGTCGAAAAGCGGCCGATCAGATGGGCCGGATTGTGCTCGAGCACCAACTGGCGACAGCGGTCGGCCACCTCGATCCAGCCGGCGCGTCCGGCGGCTGCCGTCGCCAACACCAGCAGCCGATCGCGACCGGTCCGCTGGTGCTTGCGCTCGGAAACGGCCGCCAGCTTCACGTAGGCCAACATGGCGGACTCGTGATTCATCGGAGTGTGCGCTCGGCCACGTGCGAAAGGTTGCTTCCGTCGTTCTACCGCAAGCCGGAGAAGCGCACAACAGGCGCCCGGCCACTGCCCGCTCGGGGCGTGAACTCTTTGACAGGTTCGCCGCGAGGTGTTGTAATCCCGTGATCCAATCGGCGGCCGCGGGCGTTGTCCCGAAGGACGGCCAGCCGGCGCTCGTCGCGCTCGGCCAGACTCTGGTTTGTTAGAACGGATTCGCGTTTCCGTGTTTCACCTCGACGTTCACGACTTAATTCGCCACTACGGCTACCCGGCGATCTTTTTCTTTTTGTTCATCGAAAACTTCGGCATCCCCGTGCCGGGGCAAGCCTTCTTCATTGTGGCGATTTGGCTGACGGCCAAGGGCGAGCTGCAGCTGCTCCCTGTCGCGCTCACCGCGTTCGTCGCGTCCGTGCTTGGAGGCACGGTCGGCTTTGCGATCGGGCGGCGCGGCGGCCACAAAGTTTTGCAGGAATACGGCCGCTACATCTGGATCACGCCCGAACGGCTCGCGAAGGCGGAGGGATTCTTCGCCCAGTACGGCGGCGGGGTGATCGTCCTGCGCGGTTCCTCGAAGGGCTGCGACAGATTTACGGGATTCTGGCGGGCAGCCTCAACATTTCCTGGCGCCGCTTCCTGCTCTGCAACATCGCCGGCGCGTCGCTGTGGGTCGCGGTGTGGATTGGACTCTTGTTGTGGTTCGGCCGCCACGTCCGCCACATCTGGGAGGTGTTTCGGGAAAACCAGCCCTACCTGCTGCTGGGGGTCGGTTGCGCGGCCTTTCTCGCGGCGGGCGTGCTCCACCTGGTCAACCGCGCCAAAAAAAGCGAGTCGCCGAGCGCCGAACCACGCGTCAGCCCGGAGGGCGATTCGACGCGAACAACGGCCGATCTCTAACAGCGGACGACATCTGATTGCGGCTAGGGCCGCGCTTGGCTGCTAATCGCCGGCTGCTTTTGCAGATTCTCGACCCCGGCAATCGCACCCTTCACGATGACGTCGGCAAGCGTCGGCCCGTAAAAGCTCATGCTCGCCTCGTACTTCCCCAAGTTGTATTGCTCGATCGGCAGAATGTAGCTGATCCATTCGTCGGCTAGTCCGCCGATGATCGGGTGCTTGGCCCCGGTGATTTCGCCCGCGCGGTGCTTGACTTCAAGGCCGAGCTTGGCCGCCAGCTCACCCGGGATGCCGACGATCAGCAAGTCCCCCAAACGCAGCGAAACGCTGTCGGTTCGCGTCGGGAAAAGTTTGGGCAACATTTCCCGCAACAGCTCTTCGGTCATGCCGTATTCTTTGCCGCCGGTCTCGCGAAAGTTCGGGTGCCATTGCCGTTTGGGCAGCTCAATTTCCTGGCGCCAGTAGGCGAAGACCGGCCGGGGAACGGGCGACGTTTTCTGCCAGACGTGCCAGACCTCGACACCCAGGTCGCGGCCGTACCGTTCGGCCCGCTCCCAGTGCGACTCGCCCGAATTGGGCCGCGAGACCGTCGACTGATCCCCCTCGGCACCGTTGGCGTACATCGCCTGCACGTCGTCCCCGATCAGCGACTCGAGCGTCCGCTGCATGTTGCCGGGCCAGTCGCCCGAGAACCACATATCCTCCGGCCCCATGAAGGTGGGATGGGCCGTCCAGTTGACGAACACGGCGAACGGGCGGCCGTCGAGCCGATCGATCCGCGTGACGGTGAGTTCCGGATCGATCGTGCCGCCCGGGATGCGGCGATTGCGGTTCCAGCCTTCGAGCTTGATGCTCGACGTCCCCACGGCGATGGGCACCAACTCCTTTTCCGCGTCGGCGACGACTTGCGCGAGCCGGTTCATTGTCAGCTCGAAGAGCGGGGGATTGTGCAGGCCGAGCTGCGGCACCTGAAAATCGTTGAGCGGGTTGAGCGCGTTCATTTCGATGGCCGTGTGCGAATGGCTGGCCAACAACATCAGGTTGTCGGCCGTCCATCCTTTGCCGGCAAGCCGATCGAGCACGGCCGTCTTCACCGGCGGTGCAAAGCCTAGCGCATCGACCGTGACGAGCGCGAATTTCTTCGTCCCGTCGGAGAGGACCAACACCTTCGCGAAAATGCGATCATGCACGCCGGTGGCCGGCTTGTTCATCCGATCTCCGTACCCGCCGAGGGCGACTTTCAGCGACAGGGGCGGCGTGATATCGATCCGGGCCTTGCCGGCCTTGAGTTCGCCGGCGCGGGCCGGTTGATGAACGAAGAAAACGGCAGCGCAACCGAGCAGAACGGCAACGACGATCTTCACGATTGATCCCCCATGAGCTTTCGACCGGGCGCAGGCCCTCCGCAAGGTCAGCATACCGGGGTCGGTGTCTCGCCGCACCGCTTAGCGGTCGGGTGACACTGGCGGCTTGTCCGCCAGTGAGCCTCGCCACGCGCTGGCGAAGACACTGGCGGACAAGCCGCCAGTGCCACCCCGTGCGCCTGATCTGCGCGATGAACGCAAAGTAGTAGAACAACAAGCCCGTAGCCGAGGTCAGTGCCAGGTCGGTCGCCGAGCTCCAGCCCAGGAACTTGTGCAGCGGGCTGTGGCGGGAGGGGGACGGCGGGTTGCCGAATCTCGGGCAGCGCCAGGCTGATCGTCGTGATCCACAAGAGGGGCGTCGAGATTGCGAAGATCAAATGGACGTAGAGCACCTTACGGGCAAAGTCGAGGCTCTCGGTCGCCATGTCGGGACGGGCCTCTTTGACGATGTTCTCCCATCCGTGGTGCATGCGGATGTCGACCTCGAACGCCGCCACTGCCAAAAAGAGCACGGCCGCCAGCGTCAATTGCAGGCGGCGGTGCCAGGCATACTGTCGACGGAATTTGACGAGGTAGATGCTCGTCGCTAGCGCCGGCACGAGCAGGACCAGCGCGCACACGACGACGTCGAGCATGAACGTCGCGTGATAGCCGAGGAAGCCCTGGGACATGATGGGCGTCTGTAGCAGATGCTACGACCCATTCCAAGGGAACGTCGGCGGCGGCCTGCGGGAGGGCGAGGCCCCCGCCGAGCCGTTTCTGTGACAAAAAACCCGGCTCAGCAGGAATTTTGCCTTCGACCGAGGCGCGTCCTGGTTTAGCCGAATTCGGGCCGGCGGCGGCGGAGCTGATCTTTGAGCCGGGCGACGATGCTCGAGTGCATCTGGCTCACGCGGCTCTCGGAGAGTCCCAGCGTGTTGCCGATCTCCTTCATCGTCAGCTCTTCGTAGTAGTACAGGATGATGATCAGCCGCTCGTTGCGATTGAGCCCCTTGGTGACGAGCTTCATCAGGTCGCGTTTTTGGATGCCGCGGGTCGGGTCCTCGCCCTTGCTGTCTTCGAGGATGTCGACTTCGCGGACGTCCTTGTAGCTGTCGGTCTCGTACCACTTCTTGTTGAGGCTGACGAGGTTGACGGCGCTCGCCTCGCACTTGAGCTTTTCGTATTCGGGGAGCGGGATGTGCAGCCGCGAGGCCATCTCCGTGTCGGAAGGGGGGCGGCCAAACTCGGCTTCGGCCTCTTTGCGGGCCGATTCGAGCTTGCTGGCCTTGCTGCGGACCAGCCGCGGCACCCAATCCATTGTCCGCAATTCGTCGAGCATTGCGCCGCGGATTCGCGGGACGCAGTAGGTTTCGAATTTGACCCCGCGACCGAGGTCAAACGCGTCGATGGCGTCCATCAGGCCGAACACGCCGGCCGAGATGAGATCGTTTAAATCGACGCCCTCGGGCAGCTTGGCCCAAACCCGCTCGGCGTTATAGCGGACCAGCGGAAGATATCGCTCGATGAGGATATTGCGCAGCTCTTGGTTGGATTGGTCTTGTTTGTAAGACTTCCAAATCTCGGCTACGTCTTCCGTGACCCGTGTCGCCATACCATCCTCCATGAAGAAATCTCACCGGCTCAGGCTGGCCGAGGCGTGGTTGCCGATCCCAGTGTTGCTTGCAGTTGCCGCGCAAGTTCGCTCTTGATGTTTTCCTCGACGATCCGTCGCGCTGCTTCGCCCAGAACCAAGCCCAGGACGTAGAACGCCCCCAGGGAGACCAATGCGGTTTGCATCGTTGCGAAGAAGTCGGTCTCGCAGAACAATCCGCGCAGAGCCGCGGTGGCAAAAGCGATCAAAGCCAGACGTTTGGCGAATTGAGTAGCCACCGAATTGACCCGCCGAAGGACCGAGGGAGTGCGGGCAAGGCGCGCCGTCGATGGCGCGTCCGCGCGGGAATGAAAATTCCCGTACATCCTTTATCGGTCGGGCCGACCCGATCATTTCAGAATTTCTTTCGCAAATTTTGCAGTCGATAGGACCGGCAAACTCGGCGGAATGGGTACGAACTAGCCAACTTCCAACAATTGGCCGGTGTGCAGCCGGGGAAACAGCGAGCCGCTGGGCGGCTGCGCTCGGAAAAACTGCCGCAGGCGCTGCGCCAGTTGCCCGACCGCTTGCGAGGCGGGACAGTCGGGCGCGGCGATGACGAATGGCTTGCGGCGGGAGACGGCCGTGACGACTTCGGGGTCTTGGGGAATCCAGCCGGCCGGGGCGACTTCCACGTGCAGGAAGGTGCGGGCCGTCTCGCGAATGCGTTCGGCAATCAGGGTGGCCTGCTCGGCCGAGGCGCACTGGTTGATCACGATTTCGAGCGTCGGCACGCCGCTGCCCGAGAGTGATTTGATCGTCGCGTAAGCGTCGGCAATGGCGGTGGGCTCGGGCGTGGCGATGACGAGCACCAGCTCGCAGGCTTCCAGGAATTGTCGCACCGAGCGCTGGATGCCGGCCGCCGTGTCGATCACCAGAAAATCGTGGGTTTGTTCGAAGTCGGCCAATTGCCGCACGACGTCGGCCTGGGCCGTCTCCGGCCAGTCGGCCATCTCGGAGAGGCCGCTGGCTCCAGGGATGACCTCGATGCCGGCCGGGCCCTCGAGCACGATCTCGCTCAAGTTCCGCGCCCCGGTAACGACGTGCGAAAGATTCCAGTAGCCGTTGAGTCCGCATAAGAGGTCGAGGTTGCCCAGGCCCAAGTTCGCGTCCAAGCAGCGCCGTTCGCGCGTCGAGCTGGGCGAGGGCGATCGCCAGGTTGAGGGCCACGCTTGATTTGCCGACGCCCCCTTTGCCGCTGGTGATGGCGATCGATCGCGCGCGAGGCGTGCCCGCTGCCGGACCGACGACGTCGAGACGCTCGGACTGCAGCCGCTCCATCAAGCCGCGGAGCGCTCTGTGCCTGGTCCCCTTTCGGCGACGTGCCGTTCGGTTGGTCATTTCACGGCCCTTTCCTGACCGAGGATCATCCGCGCGATCCGCCGCGGATGGGCCGGCTCGATATCGTCCGGGACGGCCTGTCCGGCGGTGAGGTAGCTGATCGGCAGTTCGACGCGCCGCGCGAGCGAGAGGATGGCTCCCATCCCCGAGGCCTCGTCGAGCTTGGTGAGAATCACGGCCGTGGTGCCGGCCGCCTGGAATTTGTCGGCGGCCGCCTCGAGGCTTTGCCGGCTGGAAGTCATGCTCAGCACGAGATGCACTTCGTCGACGTGAGCCTCGGCCAGCAGCGATTTCAGCTCCTGAATTTGCAGCTCGTCCTTGGGGCTGCGGCCGGCCGTGTCGATCAGCACCAGGTCGAGACCGGCCAGCTCGTCGAGGGCCCGTCGCATTTCGAGCGGGTTGGTGACGACCTTCATCGGCAGGTCGATGATCTCGGCGTAGGTCCGCAACTGCTCGACGGCGGCCACGCGATAGGTGTCGACGGTGACGAGTCCCAGCTTCACGCCGCTCCGCAGACGAAAATTGGCGGCCAGCTTGGCGATGGTCGTGGTTTTGCCGACGCCCGTGGCCCCGACGAGCGCGACGACGCGGCGGCGGCCCGGCTTGGCGGCGATCGGCTCGCGGCAACGGATTTCCGACTCGACGAGGGCCGTCAACAGGGCGCGGGCGGCGTCCGCGTCGCCCAGTTGGGCCGGCGTGGCGTTCCGCTTCAACTTGTAGATCAGGTCGCGGGCGACGTCGTCTTCGACTTCCGCGTCGATCAGCTCGGTGTAGACCTGGAAGAGCTCGGGGGGAACCTGGTCCTGCCGCGCAGTGGTTCGCCCGGCCCAGGTCGTGGAGCATCTGTTGGATCGAATCGAGCCGCCGGCTGAGCGCAGCCGTTGGGTCGGATTCGTCCGCGGACGCCGGATTGATCCCGATCGGCCGGCCGGTGAAGCGGTTGAGCCGTCCAGCCGGCTCGAGTGCCTCGAACGGCCGTCTCTGTTCGTTGGACTCGGCCGGAGGCGCGTCCTTCGTCATGCGGCGGTTCGGTGCCTGAGGGGCGCGGCTGGCCGCGATGCGGGCGATCGTGGCGGAACGCGAGAGCAGGTCTTCGAGTGTTTCGGTGGGCTCGCTGGTCAGGTCGAGTCGCGAACCGATGGAGCCCGCCCCGCCCGATCGAGCGGAGGGTCCGCGTGACGCAGGTTTTTGCCCGCTCGGCTTGGGGGCGCTGTCTTGGATGCGTTCGGCTGCTGCCCGGGCGTCGGCTGCGGTCGTTTGCGTGGTGTGCGCTCTTGCGCGGCGCGGCTTCAAACGTGAGGCTGGCGGTGATTTCGACCTCATCGAGCGGCTTACGCCAAGGGAGGAACCGACGGCGGGCGACCTGGCGCGTATGCAGAATGACCGCGTCGGCCCCGAGTTCTTCGCGGACGAGGTCGAGGGCCTCGCGCATCGATGCCGCTCGAAAAGTTCGCACGTCAGCCATGGCTTCGTTGCTCCGGTCGTGCTGGTATGCGGCGGTGTGAAACGCGAAGGGGGCGCCCCGCGTCGCGGACGTTGGTGTGAAGTAAACGAGTTGTTTTGCGGGAAGTTGAGGAGTCGGTCAGGCCGCGGTCGCCATCGCACCTTCCAGTGCGTCGATGCTCACCTGCCCCGAGGATTCGACCTCGGTGTCGCGGGTGATTTCGTTCAGGCTGATGACGGCCAGTTTCGGCAGGGTCGAGGACGTGATTTGTTTGAGTCCGGCGCGGACGTGCGGGCTGCACAGCAGGATCGGCGTGCGGCCCAGCGACACGAGCGGGCTTGAGTTCGTTGGCGATCGCGCGGGTCACGGCTTCGGAGATTTGCGGCGATAGCTTGATCGTCAGTCCGCGTTCGGTGTAGTCGAAGCCGGCGGCCAGCACGTCTTCGAGCGCGGGGTCGATCGTCACGACGTGCAGCACGCGGTTCTTGTCGCGGAGCCGCTGGCAGATCGTTCGTGCCAGCGAATGGCGGACGTATTCGGTGAGGATGCCCAGGTCCTTGGTCTTGTCGGCGTAGTGGCCGAGCGTTTCCAGGATCGTTTCCAGGTCGCGGATGGGGACTTGCTCGCGGAGCAGGTTGTTGAGCACCTGGTGCACCTGCGGCACTTTGAGCAGGTCGGGGATCAGCTCTTCGATCGACTTGGGGGCCGTCGTCTTCAAGTTATCGAGCAGCTGGTGGACCTGCTGGCGCGTCAACAGCTCGTGGCTGTGCATCCGCACGACTTCGGTGAGGTGCGTGATCACGACGGCCGACGGCTCGACGACGTTGTAGCCCAACAGCTCGGCCCGCTCTTTTTGCGATTGCTCGATCCAGCGGGCCGGGCGGCCGAACGCCGGATCCTTGGTGGCGATGCCGGGGATTTCGCCGCTCGTGGCGCCCGTGTCGATGGCCAAGAGCGCGTCGCTATAGACTTCACCCCAAGCGATGGGAACGTCGCGGATCTTGATCTGGTACTGCCGCTGCTCGAGGCGGATGTTATCGCGAATGCGAACCTTGGGCAGAATGATGCCCAGCTCCTGCGCGATCCGGTGGCGGACGCGGGTCACGCGCTCCAAGCAGGTCTCCGCCGGCAGACCGGATCGGCCAGGCGAATCAGTCCGACGCCCAATTCCAGCTCGAGCGGATCGACGGCGAGGTTGTCTTCGGGGCGCGGCTCGGGCCGCTTCTGGGACTTTTGCGTTTCTTCCTGCTTTTTTTGACTGGCCGCTGTCTTCTGACCGCGACTGAGCGTGAAAGCCAGAACGCCGCAGCCCGTGCTCATCGTCAAGCAGGGGCACGGTGGGCAAGCCGCTGAATGCCATGGCGAACGAGAAAGACCGAGGACAGGCCGAGCGCCTGCGGATAGCGGAGCATCTGCGCGACGACCTCGGCCGGCAGGTCGCTGTTGGTCGACGTGCGGGTGACGATCAGGCCGGCGGCCACCGAGATCAGGAAGGCGGGCACCTGGGTCACCAGTCCGTCGCCGATGGTCAGGGTCGTGTAGACCTCCATCGCGTGACCCAGCGTCATGCCGTGCTTGAATACGCCGATGCCGAAGCCGGCCAGAATGTTGACCAGCGTGATCACGATGCCGGCGATGGCGTCGCCGCGAACGAATTTGCTGGCACCGTCCATCGCACCGTAGAAGTCGGCTTGCTCGGTCACTTCGGACCGGCGCTTGCGGGCGATTTCCTGCGTGATCAGGCCGGCGTTGAGGTCGGCGTCGATGGCCATTTGCTTGCCGGGCATGCCGTCCAAGGCAAAGCGGGCGGCCACTTCGCTGATACGCGTGGCACCCTTGGTGATGACCAGGAATTGGATGGCGATCAGGATCGCGAAGATCGTAAAGCCGATGAACAACTGCCCGCCGGCGACGAATTCGCCGAAGGCCTGGATCACGTGGCCGGCGGCCGCCGTGCCGTCCTCGGCGCCGCGGGTGAGGATCAGCCGCGTGGAGGCGACGTTGAGCACGAGCCGGGCGAGCGTGGTCCCGAGCAGGATCGAGGGGAAGACGCTGAAATCGAGCGGGCGACCGACGTAGATCGTCGTCAGCAGGATCACGACGGACAGCGTGATGTTGCACGAGAGCAACATGTCCATCACGACGGGGGGCAGCGGCGCAACGAGGACCAGCACCGATGCCACGATCAGCACCGGGAAGATCAACGCACGCGAGCGCGCAATCGCGCCGCGCAAACCGATTTCGGTTTGCGAAGCCATGACCGCTTCCGACTGTGAGGAGACGACGCTGAGGAAGTGACGCTGTGGAGATAACGAGGAGAGACTGAAGTGAGGCGGACGGGCTCGCCACGACGGCGATTCGAGCGCGCAAGCGCGAGGAGCCGACGTCGTCAGACGAGGGCGGGCCGAGGATCACGTCTCAAGGTGAGAGCACTTAAGACGTTACAACGGCCACTCGCGGCAGGGCGAACGGTCGCAAACGCAACGAGCAGTTCGACAGGAACGAATGATTTTGGAGAGAGTGGTGGCTTGAATTCAGTGGAGAGTTGAGGGGCGGATTTTTAATCGAAGCGGCCTCTAGTGTCCAGACGGAAACGCTCGGCAAAAATGGCCGAGTTTTCACTGTTTTCCGCGCGGGAGCGTCGACGTGAAGCGGCGCATTGGAGGCTCGACGGGCGCCGCCGGCGCGGCGCAGCCTCTTGGTGGGCCAAATGTTTCGCTAAGATTCTGAAGCCGCGCGAACGCTGCACTCACCGCACGAGAAATTCATCCAGAGCTGAAGGCCCGATGAACAAATCTGCCAAGCCCCAACGCGTGAAATCGCTGCCCGCGCCCCCGGACCGGCCGGAAGATGCGAACAAAGGGACGTTTGGGCGCGTGATGGTCGTCGCGGGCAGCCGTGGTATGAGCGGCGCGGCCTGCCTTGCCGGCGTGGCGGCGCTGCGGGGCGGCGCCGGGTTGGTGACCGTCGCCACGGCCGCCGGCGTCTTGCCGATCGTGGCGGGAATCGAGCCGTCCTTGCTCACGCTGCCGCTGCCTGAAGACGCGGGCGGAAAGATCAGCCAGGCGGCCCGTCCGGTGCTCGAATCGGCACTGGCATCCCAAACGACGATCGCGGTCGGGCCCGGCCTCGGACAGTCCCCCGAACTGGCCGGCCTGGTGCGATGGTTGTTCGAGAGCGTCGACCGCCCCGGGGTTTTTGACGCCGACGCGCTCAACTTGCTCGCCGCTCATCCGGCCGCACTCAAAGCGCGGGCCCGGCGGAGTGAGGCCGGTCCGCCCCGGGTGCTGACGCCCCACCCCGGTGAATTTGCTCGGTTAATTGCCCGCGAGATCCCCGAGGTCGAAAAGAATCGCGAAGCGCTGTCGGTCCAGTTCGCCGCGGAGCACAAACTGGTGCTGGTGCTCAAAGGGCATCGCACGCTGATCACCGATGGTCGACGGGTGGCCCTGAACTCGACCGGCAACAGCGGCATGGCGACGGGCGGCTGCGGCGACGTGCTCACCGGGTTGATCGCGGCCCTCTTGGGGCAGAAGATGCCACCGTTCGAGGCGGCTCAGCTGGGCGTCTACTTGCACGGCCTGGCCGGCGATCTGGCGGCGAAGGGGCTTTCCGAGCCGGGACTCATCGCCTCCGATTTGACGCGCTGGCTGGGTGCGGCGTGGCTCACGTTTTTGAAATCAGCCGGCCGCCGCTCGCGGAAGTGAAGCCGGCGGCCGCATTTTACTTCATGCTCGGAGGCGAGGGACTTGTCGCGGGCGTGCGGGTGTTTCGTGGCGACGGCTCTTCCAACAGCGCCTCGAAATAACGCCGCACGAGGTCGTCGTAGGCCGGCAGCACCGTTTCGCTGAAGTCGACGCGCACGCGCTCGCGGACGGCCGGCGGCAGATGGCCCCAGACCTCGCGGACGAGAGTGCGATCGCCCGTGCGGGACGATTTGGCCGCGGCCCGGGGGTTGCGGAGACCACCGCGGCGATTCGGGGGTGAACCACCCGCCGTCGCCGTGGGCCCGTCCCCTTTGTCTTGCTGGCTGCCCTGCCCCTGTCGCGGGGACCCTTGTTGTTGAGGCGAGCCGTCTTCATCTTCGCGGGGCGACTTGCCGCCGCCCGGCGATTTCTGCATACCGTGACTGGGCTGCGATTGCTGGCGGGAGGCGGCGTCGATCAGCTTGTCGAGATCGCGGACCACCTGCGCTTGAATGCCGCGCGTGTCGGGCCCAGTATCTCCGCCTTTGAGCCGAGTCTCGGCAGCTTTCATTTGCTTGACGATCGGCGTGACCGGATTGGCGGCCGAGGCGCCGAACCCGCGGGCCGCGGCAGCATCCTCGGGCTTGTTCTCGGGGCCGGCCATCGCCCGACCGGCGCCGACAATCGCGAGCCCCACGCTCGCGGCCAGCATCATTCGAGACAGAGTCGCTGGAGACAGTGTCACTCGTGAGACAGACAAGCGGCCGATCATTGCTTGCTCCGCGGCGCGGGGGGCGTGATCTGGTGCTCGCCGTCGCGGTTGCTGAAGAACTGGGCTGCCAGCCGTTCGATGAGCGACGCCAGTTCGCCCTGCTCGCGAGTCACACGGGACAGCTCGTCGGCCGTCTCGCCCGCGGGATTTGTCGCCGGGTCTTTCCGTGGGGTGGTCGTCGCGCGCTCTCGGTCGAGATCGCTTGTGCGGCGGAGCAAGTCCTGCTGGACGATCTTGAGCAGTTGCAATTGCGCGACCGTCGGCACGCCTCCGTCCGGCTTGGCGGCGCGTTCCTCTTGCTGGTTCTCGTTCGCCTGCGATTCTTGATCGGGGCGGCGCGATTTCGCTTCTGCCTTGAGGGCCTGGACGACGTTTCGCAGTCGCGACCAGGCTTCACGCTCGAGCGCTACCGTCTTGGCGTCGGTCTGACGTTGACCGAGACGGTCGGCGGCCGCCTTGATCTCCTCGACGCCGCGACGCACCACGAAGACGTAGGCTTCGGCCGGTGCGAGCCGATCGGCGATGCGGCTCGTCTCGTCCTGCAGTTGCCGTTCGAGCTGCGCGATGGTCTGCACGCTGCGGAGTTGGCCCCGCGTCCATTGCGACTGCTGGGCCCGTTCGCCGTCGAGACGTTTCGTTTCGTCGAGGACCGTCTTTTGACGGGCGACCAGGCCGGCAATCTCGTCGGCGATCTTCACCGCCGATTGTTGGGCCAGCTGCGACGCTGCCTCGCGCTTGGCGCGGCTGAGGGCGGCTTGTGCCCGGTTCAGCTGTTCGACCGCATGGGCTTGCTCGCGCGACGTCTCGCCGGTGGGGCGCTGCTCGAGCTGCTGCTCGGCCTGCGCCATGTGCTCGGCTGCTTGCCCGGCCGATGCGCTCGGTTCCTCCGTGCCCAGGCGACGCAGTTCGCGGGCGACGTCTTCCGCCTTTTCGCGAAGACCGCCCTGCTCCTTCCGCAGCTTCTCGATCGCGGGCGGAGTTTGTTTCGCTTTGTCGGCGCTCAGCTGCTGCGTTCGTTTGCGGAGTTCTTCCTGTTTCTTGCGCAAGGCGTCGATCTGCTGTTCGGCCTGCTCCATCTTGCCGACGGCCGACTTCAAGT
The DNA here is from genome assembly GCA_963813715.1 of uncultured Planctomycetaceae bacterium. Taxonomy (GTDB): domain Bacteria; phylum Planctomycetota; class Planctomycetia; order Planctomycetales; family Planctomycetaceae; genus DASPSM01. The sequence continues at coordinate 42,016 of CAWFAK010000002.1, forward strand.
CCCCTTCGGGCCGCTGGGACAGCCGATTGTCGAGTTTTTTCAGTTCGTCGAGGAGCTGGTGCTGGTTGGTCATCGCCTTGCCGACGTTGTTTTCCGCCAGCTGGCCGCCGATGTCGCGCATGGCCGCCTCGGGATCGGACCGCTCGAGCGACTTCAACACGGCCGCGGCATCGGCGGCTGCCTCGGCATTGGCGGGCGGATCGCGGTCCGCAGCCGGCGCCGGCTTGTCAGGCGACTGTTTGTCAGATGGTTGTTTGTCGGGTGGCTGTTTGGAATTGCCGCTCGTCTCGCGCAGGCGTTCCTTGAGGTGGGCGACCTGGTCGGCCAGCTGCGCCTGCCGTTCGGCCAGCCGCGCCAGATCAGCCTGACCCTGCGGCGCCAGTTCGGCAAACCGTTTGGCGACCGTGCCGCGGGAAACGTCCGACGTGTCGGCGTTGAGTTTTTCCTGCGAGTCGACCAGCTCGCGGAGACTATCGTGCACTCCCTGCCAGTCGCGCCAGCGGGCCAGCTCGCCGAGCATGCTGCGGACCGATTCCAGGACGACTCCCTGCTCGTGCGTGGCCGTCTTCAGGGATTTCGCCTGCTCGCGAGCCGTGGCGGCGTCGGGGGCGCTGCGTAGCAACTCCGAAGTTTTCACCGCCCGCGTCAGCGTGTCGTCGAGCGCACCCAGGTGTGATTCCCGCAGGTCGGTTAGCTCGCGCTCGAAGCGTTCGAGCCGCTTCTGAATCTCTCCGCCGGGCAATTGGTTCTGCCGCATTTCGGCCAAGAGGTCGCGGACCAGGCTGCCGGCCCCCTCGGTCGGATGGGCCAAAAGCTCGCTGACGTCGCGCTGATCGGACTGCACGCGTTTCAAAATGTCGAGATCGGCGGGCTTGAGCCGGCTCGTCTTTTCCACCTGGACCACCAGATCGCCCGTCTGCCCGCGGCTCCGCGACTCGACCTGTTCGGCCCGCTCCAGAATGCGGAGCACGTCGGCCTGCCGCGAGACGATCTCCGCCTCCTTCTGCGGGGCCGAAACGACGATCAGCGTGCGGACGGGGCTTTTGCCGACGTGTGGCGGACCCAGGTCGAACCAGTCGGTCGCCTCGGCATGCAGGGCGATCCGCATCCCCTCACTCAAGGGCAGCTCCCGCAGATTCCAAACGAGCGAGACGCGGTGATGCTGCAGGCGCGGCAGGTCAGAGGCCATCGGGATCGTGGCTTCGGGCGTCGTCGACGAGTCACCCAAGCGAAAGCGCAGTCGCATCTCGCGCAGACCCAGATCGTCCTTGGCCGTGGCGGTGACGGGCAACTGGGCGACCGCGGTGACGGTGGCGTCGGCCGGCGGTTGATCGATGGTCACGTCCGGAACGACGTCGGCAGCTGCTTCGATTTCGTAGCGCGGCGCCTCGGGGTTTTCGATCCCCTCGGTGTCTTTGAGCTGAAACGAGTAGCCATACGCCCCCGCCTCGGCGATCACGAAGTTGCCGTGAAATTCGCGGGCATCGCCCGAGATGGCGATCGTGCCGGCCGGCTTGTCCTTCACCCGCAGCGTGGCAGTGGCGAGCGGCTTGCTCGCGCGGGCGCGAAACGCGACCTTCGTGCCGACGGTGCCCCGCACCTTGCCGTCGCCGGGCGCCAGCGTTTCGACCGGCCGCGTTGTGTAGGCCGGCGGCGTGAGCACGACTTCCAAGCGTTCGACGATGGGCGGCAGCACGACCTGCATTTCGCACTCGGGCAGACTGTCGTCGTCTCCGCCTAACGCGCGGAACCAGACGGGACCTCGATCGGCGGGCAGGCTCAACAGGCAGACGTCATGCAGCGACCCGGACGAGTCGCGGAGCGATGCGTGCCGCAGCGGCTCGCGCACTTCGGAATCGTCAGGGAGCCGATACTCGAGAAAGACGTCGTCCGGCAAGCGGCCCTTGCGGTCCTCGACGAGGAGATCGAGCTTGCGGCCGCGGACGATTTTGAAGGGCGAGGCGGCTTCCGAGTCGAGCGGAGCAAACTCCGTCGTCAGGTAACGCAGGTTGGTGTGACGCGGCCACGCGCCGGCCGAATAAGGCAGGAACAGCCGTTCGGCCGCGAACAGGGCTTCGGCCGGCGCCAGGCAGAAGAGCACGGCGGCCACCAGCAGCACACCGGCTGCCGAAACCAGCACGGGTCGCGAGGGGGCCAGCGGCACGGCCTCGGTCATGTCGATCGAGCGGGCCAAGTCGACCGTCTCGGCGATTGCCTGCCGCTGCAAATCGGGCGAGCCGAGGGCCGGGTCGCAGCCCGCGTTCATGAACTGCAGCGAGCTGGCGAGCCCCTCGCGAAAGCGGGGAAACCGCGCTTCGATCTTCATCGCCAGGGCGGCGTCGGAAATCGGGAAGACGAAGGGCGAAACCAGATACCGCCAGCAAATGAGCGAGGCGGCACCCAGAATGATCGCCAACAGACCGAGCCGCGCGAGGGGCGAATCGAGATGCACCGACCGATCGAGCAGCGACGCGGCCACGATCAGCCCGCCGACCGTAATCACGAGCCAGGCGGCGCCGGAGGCCACAAGGGTCGCCCGAGCACGGCGGCGAACAAGGCCAATTCCGCGAGACAGCGCCTCGGGCGTCGGCGGCTGCATAAAAACTCCTGCAGAAATCATAACAGCCGCGCGCGGCGACGCAAAATCCACTCGGCCGTCAACAGGCCGGCGAAAACGGCCAGCACTTCCCAATGATTCCAGAGCGGAATTCGTTCCCGCGTGCTGAGCGGAATCGGGTGACCGGGGGGAATCCGCGACGGCAGGCTGGCCGCGTCGGCCACGGTCAAAAAGTCGCCGTGCGTGAGCTGCGCGGTTTGCTCCAATTCGTGGCGGTCGAGGTTGCGACGCAACAGTTCGTCGGAGGCCGCTTCGATGCGGAAGTCGACGGCGGGGGCGCTTCGCGGAACGAGGGACTCGCTACCCAGGCGTGATAGACGCCCAAGGGCAGCGACGTCGCCGTCCCCTCGAAGATCGTCGGATGGCCCGCGCTGCGGTTCAGGGCGACCGTCCGCCGCTCACCGTTCCGCCGTTCGAGCGTCACGCTCACCGCGCTCGTGGTCGCGGGCACAAACCGCTCGTCGAAGAAGCGGACGCGGAGGTTGGGCGATTCGCCTTGTGAGTAGAGCGAGCGATCGGTGGTCAGCTCGGCCGTGCGGTCGCGGCCTAGCAGGCGCGACCGGCTGAGATAGCGGACGGCCCGGCTCCAGAACGGACCGTAATACAGGTCGCCGACGCGGAATCGCCAGCGCCAGAATTCGTCGGTCGTGTGATACACCACTTTGCCGGCGCCGACCGGCTGCATGACGACGATCGGCACGTCGTTGGTGGCCGCCGGTCCGCGGTGCCAGGTCGCGAAGACTCGCGCGGTGGGCTTGGCGTGGGCGCTCGGGCCGACCCAGTGCAGGTTCGGCAGCTGTTTCCAGATCTCCAGTGTGGCGGCTTCCGTGTCGGCCATCCGGAAAATCGAAGTTCCTCGCAGACCGTCGACTGTCAAATCGGGATGAAAGCCTTCGGTGAGGGTCGATTCGTCGACCGGCGCCGGCGTCTCCGACAGGTCCAGCGGCACCAACTCTTCCCAGGGAGTGCCGCGGTAGGCGCTCGGATTGAATTCGGTGCCGGCAATCATCAACACACCGCCCCCCGAATCGCGGACAAAACTCCGCACCAGCTCCATCGACCAGTTGCCCAAGAGGGCCGGGTTGAGGTCTCCCAGAATCAACACGTCGTACTGAAAGAGCTCGTCCTTGTTGAGCGGAAAGTGCGAGAGGGCCGTCTGGTCTTCGGAAGCGTACTCGGGGTCCGACTCCTGCAGGACGGTTTTGACGCTGACCGTCGGATCGCGCTCGAACAGGGCCTTCAGGTACCGAAATTCCCAGCGCGGGCCGGAGTCGGCCAGCAGCACGCGGATTTTCTCCTTGCGGATGCTGACGTGCCGCGTTTCCCGGTTATTGTCGCGATTGGTTTCGCCCGGCAGCGGCGGGGCTTCGATCGCCACGTCGAGCTCGCCCGGTTCGGTGGGCACGTAGGCGAGCTCGAAGGGCACCGGCGTGCCGTCGGTCGCCAGGTTGACGCTGCCCTGCGCCAGCACCCGGCCGCTGTCCCTCTCGGTGAGGCGGACCGGAACGACGGTCGCCCCGAGCCCCTCCCCTTTGATCTTGCCGGAAACAGTGTAGGGATCGCCCACGAACGCCAGATCTTCGGCCGAAACGTCGTAAAGCTGCACGTCGCGCGAGGGCTGCTCGCTGCCGATGCCGACCGTCTCGACGGGCACGAAGCTGGCGATGGCCGCTTCGGCAGCGGGCGAGAGCCGATCGGCGTCCCCCGTGCTGGCGACGCCGTCCGAAAAGAGAATGACCGCGGCGGGCGGGCTGCCGCGAAAGTCCTCCAAGACCTTTCGAAGTGCGGGGCCGGGTCGCGTGCGGCGTGCCTTCGGCTTTAAGGGCTTTGATCGCAGCGATCATTTCCAGGACATCGCCCCCGCCGGCAAAATCGCGGGTGCCGAGCCGCGTCGCCGTGTCCGAGAAGCGATACAAGCGGAGCTTGTGATGTTCGAGTAATTCGCGGAGGAACTCGCCGTCGTCGCGGGTGAGGATCGACTGCGTCAGGGCGATCCGCGTTTTGGCCGACTGGTTGGAATCGCGGGCGAGCCGGTCGACGAGTTCGTTCGTGCGATCGTCCGGATAACGGTCTTCGAGCCCCATGCTGGCCGAGTCATCAATCATGAGCGCGATGACCGGCAGTCCGATCCGGCCGACCGACAGCGTGAGCTGAAAGAGGCACAGGGCGGCCAGTGCAATCACGGCCAGCCGCAGCCCGGGCAACAGGGCCTGCATCCGCCGGGAGCCCCGCCCAGCGTCGCGCCGGTAGGCGTACAGCAAATAGACAACGAAGAGCCCGCCAACCGTAACGGCCGCCGTGGAGAGCCAGTCGCTGCCCAAGCCGCTGAACTCGAACCGCCAATCGGTCCGCTCCCCCGCCTGGGCCGGCGGGAGGCCCAGATAGTTTTCGACGAACCGCTGCAGCGCCGATCGAAACACTCGGCATCCCGCCAGAGAGAGTTTCAGGGCCCGCCGGCGTGCACCGCGGCACAAAACCGGGCCGAAGGCCTAAAATCAATGTATGTGGGGCGCCGAAGGGGGACAAGGAGCCCCGAAAGCCGCGGAGGGGCCGGTGATCAGCGAAACGACCATCAAGAACGTGCTGACGCGGACGACCGGCTTCTTGCGGACGGTGACCTCGCACTCGCTGCAGCCCTATTGCGGCTGCACGTTCGGCCATTCTTTGTGCGGCGTCGGCTGCTACGTGCGTCATAACGGCCGCCTGCTGAAGGGACGGGACTGGGGCAGTTTTCTCGAAGTCCGCACAAATGCCGCCCAGTCATACCTCGACAATTACGACGCCGAGGCGGCCTGGGCCCGCCGCCGAGCCGGCCAAAGAGGCGAACCCGGGCGCGACCGACGGGCTGTTTTCGATTTTCTGCTCGAGTTCGACAGATCCCTTCCTTCCCCAAGAATTCCGCTACGGCATCACCCGCTCGATCCTGGAAGCCATGCTCCGCCGGCCGCCCGACCGGTTGATCCTGCAGACGCATTCGCACCGGGTGGCCGAGTACTCGCCGCTGTTGCAGGAAGTGGCCGCCCAGTGCGATCTGCGCGTCCACGTGTCGATCGAAACCGATCACGAGCGAATTCCCGGCCTGCCGCCCCATTCGAGTTCCGTACAAAATCGCCTGGACGCCTGCCGGCAGATTGCGGGAGGCGGGGCTGCGGACAGTCGTCACCGTCGCTCCGCTGCTTGCCGATCGGCGACCCCGAGGGATTTTTCGCGAGGATCGCCCAGGTGGCCGATGCGGTGGTGGTCGATCACTTCATCGGCGGAGACGGCTCGGCCGACGGCGGGCGCACGCTGCGGACGCCGCTGCCCGCCGCGATGCAACAGCTCGCCCCTGAGTCACTCGATCTGGCCTATCGCGACCGGATGGTCGCCATCGCCCGCCGCCACCTGCCTGGCCGCGTGGGAGTCAACGTGGACGGCTTTGCGGGCCGATACCTAGTTTGAGGCGTTCAAAAAAACGAGATGCGAGAAGTCCGACAAAATAGTCGGAGTGAGCGCGTCTCCGGCGATTGTCGCCGTTACAATTTGCCGACGCACCAAAGTCTAGGCCACACGAAGTCCAAGAAGGCGAGCGAGGCTCGCGGGGGCGATGAACGCCCTCATCTGTCGGCCTCGGTCGGCGCAGACCGGGCGATTTTCTTGGCGGGACCGGGCAAGACGCCTACGGGACGAAGGGAAAGGCCCAGAACATGACGAGCATGTTGCTGCTGCCCGAGCTGCGGTCGATGCTGGCCGAGAACGACCGGGAGGGGCTCACGGCGCTGATGACCGAGCTGCATCCGGCCACCGTCGCCGATTGGACCGAAGGGCTCTCCGTGGAGGAGACCTGGAAAGTCTTCGAGCATGCGGGGATTGACCGGCAGGCGGAGGTTTTCGGCTTCTTCCCCATCGGCAAGCAGGTGGAGATGGCGACGGCCGAGGGCCGGGTGCGGATGTCGCGGCTGATCGAGGCAATGGCCCACGACGAGCGGGTCGACCTGCTCCAACGGCTCGATCCCGAAGTCGTGGAGAGCCTGCTGCCACTGGTCGCCAAGGCCGATCGCCAGGACATCCGCACGCTCTTGAGCTATCCGGAGCACAGCGCCGGCTCCGTCATGACGACCGAGTATGCCACGCTGGCCAGCGACCTGACCGTGAGCGACGCGATTTCCAAGCTGCGGCTGCAGGCGACGTCGGCCGAGACGATTTATTACGTCTACGTGGTCGATGCCGAGCGGCATTTGGCCGGCTTCGTGTCACTGCACGACCTGATCCTGGCCCGGCCGACGGCGCGGGTCGACTCGATCATGCAGAAGGACGTGATTTCGGTGGCCGTCGACGCCGACCGGGAGGACGTGGCCCAGACGATGGCCCGCTACGACTTCCTGGCGATTCCCGTCGTCGACTCGGCCCAACGGCTGGTCGGCATCGTCACGCACGACGACGTGATCGACGTCGTCGTCCAGGAGGCGACCGAGGACGCGCTGCGGATGGGCGGCGTCGGCACGATGGTCGAGCACTATCTCGACGCGCCCTTCCTCACCATTTGGCGGAAGCGCTCGGTGTGGCTGTCCTGCCTGTTCGTGGCCGAGCTGTTTACTTTTTCGGCCCTCACCTATTTCGAGGACGCGATCGCCAAGATCATCGCGCTCAGCCTGTTTGTGCCCTTGTGCATTTCGACGGGGGGCAACTCGGGCTCGCAGGCGGCCACGCTGATCACCCGCGCGATGGCCCTGCGGCAGGTCACGACGGCCGACTGGTGGCGCGTGATCCGTCACGAGCTGCTGTTGGGAATCGCGCTGGGACTGACGCTGGGGGCGATCGGGTTCGTGCGAGCCTCGCTCACGCCGGCGTCCGTGCTGGGCGGAGCCGACCGCTGGATGCTGGCGCTGGTGATCTCGCAAGCGGTGGCGTCGATTTGCTTGTGGGGGACGCTGGTGGGGGCGACGCTCCCGCTGGTCTTCTCCAAGCTGGGCTTCGATCCGGGTTACGCGTCCAGCCCGTTCGTAGCGACGTTCGTCGACGTGACGGGGATCGTGATCTACTTTTCGATTGCCACGGTTTACCTCTTATGATGTGGACGTGAGCGAAGAACTGGGCCAGGGGGACTGCTGTGCGCGATGGCGGGGTGAAGTCGGGAAGTAGAAATCGCAGACTGACCGGTGTACGGACGGCCGGGCTGTGCTTGTTGTTAGCGGCGCTCGGCGGCTGCGATGCCGGTGATTCTGCGCGGACCGTCGACCCACCGGTGCGGACCGTGGCCCCGGCCGCGAACACTCACACGCGCGGAGCTTCGACAGACCAAAAACGGCTGCGGACGGGGCCGTTCGAAAAGTCGTTCGACGGAATCAATTTCTCGGTGCCGGCCGGCTGGCAGGAGGTCGAGCTGTCGGCCGCCCAGCAGGGCTTCATCGATGCTCGCTTTCAAATCCCGACGCCGCACGGCGACGCCACGCTGACCTGCTCGTCGAATTCGGGCGGGATCGAGACCAACGTGCAGCGGTGGGTCGGCCAGTTTCATCCGCCGGAAGGCAAGCGGCCCGTGATCGGCGATTTGGATGTCGGCGGCAAGAAGGCCACGTGGGTCGACCTCGCGGGCGAATTCGACGCCGGTCCGATGGCCGGGGCGAACGCGGCGAAAAGTGGACCGATCGAGCGGATGCTGGGAGTCGCCATTCCGTTGGGCTCCCGCGATTTTTATCTCAAGCTGACCGGCAGCGACGCGGCCGTCTCCGACATTCGCTCCGCTTTCCGTGAGTTCGCCCGCGACGGCCGACCGACGCACTGAAGCGAGCGAGTGGTTCGGAACGAGCACGCGCAGCAGCCTCTTATTGGTCGCGGCAGCGCCCCCGGTTCGTCCCTGCCAATCATTTCCAAGCAATCGCGCACAAAGTAGGCAGCGGGCGACAGCCCCGTTCTCAACTTCACAGCCCGGCCGCAGGAAATTAATTGCGGCGGCTGGAGCGGCAGATGGCGTAGAGGGTGCCGCCGATGAGGGCGACGACGATGAGCCAGTCGAGGACGGGCCAGCTGCCCCCTTCGGCTGCCGCCGGTTCGGCCGTGGTTGTCGCCTTTTGGGCCTGAGCGAGGAGCGGAAGAAAGTCCGCTCCCCAACTCGCGTGGGCCGCGCGGGCGTGCGCGATTGTGGTCGTCAGCAGCACGATCGAGAGCCGGGCCAGCGTGCGGGCGACGGGCCGCCGGCCGGAGGAGCGAGTTTCAGCGGAGGCGGTTGGGGGAGCCGGTGGTTTCAGCATCGCAGCAGCTCCGCGACGGAGATCCGCAGGTCGCGGTATTCGCGGCTCGGTACGGAAACGGTCTCCCAGCTTTGCGAGCGGGCGTGCATGGCCGTCTTGTATTCGTCGGCCCAGACGCCGAAGAAGGAGTAGAAGCGGCCACGAAAAAAGAACGGAGCGGCGTGGCCGCTCGACCTCCGAGCTTCGCCTTCTTTTGCCGCGGCAAGTGCCGCTTCGCTGGCCACGTCATCGGCCGCCAAGTCATCTGCCGACCCGGCGTCGAGCAGCTCGTAGGCAAAGATCAGCATCGAGCGAAAACCGTCGCCAAAAACTTCTTGCCAGCGGAGCAGGCTGTCGAGGTCGTCTTTGGTCGCCCAGTTTTCCCATTTGTGGCCCGCCCGCCCGCGATCGGGACCGCAGCCGGAGGGGAAGTGACGGCCTTTGACGTCGACGAGTAGATTGTGGCTGCCCGGCGCAGTGACGATGAAATCCATCGACTTGAGCGAGACCTGGTTGAGGCGCGCGCGGCGCCTCGTCGACGACGACGAACGGCACGCCGACGTGGCGGAGGTAAGCCTCGAACGCCGCGTCGTAATGGTTGGTCCGCTTCATTGCCCCGCGCCCGGCTGGCCGCTCAAACACGGCCGCGACATTTGTCCAGCCGACTCCGGTGGCCATCTTAAAGCACGGGCGGACCTTTTGCGATAGGCCTCTTCTGCGGAATGAGGCAACGTGAGGCGGTGCGAGCTGACTCCGGTTCGCAGGCCGCAACCAGACCCGGCGCATCCCCGGCGTGATCGGCCGGGGGACGCACGGTCCGGGGAATCGCACGGAGCAGGGTTGGTCAGGCGACGCTGAAATCGAGGCGCGGCTCGTCCGCGCCTTTTCGCGCCCGATCCTCGGCGGCTTTTGCCTCGTCGACCGTGAGCCGCGGGGCACGCGGGCGGCACGCCTCGAAATCCTCGAGCCGATATTCAGGGAGCATCGTGTTGATGCGTTTTTCGATCTCGGTGAGCTGTTCCCCCTGCTCGCGCGTCACGAGGGTGATGGCCCAGCCCTTCTCGCTCGACGACAACCGCCCGCGCGGCCCACGCGGTGAATGTAATCGTCGCAGAATTCCGGCACGTCGTAGTTGACGATGTGCGAGATGCCGCGGACGTCGATCCCGCGTCCCACCACGTCGGTGGCCACCAACAGGCGAATCTTCCCGGCGCGGAAGCGGGCCATGACCTGGTCGCGCTTGGCCTGCGGCAAATCGCCGTTCATCATCGCCACGCCGGGCAGCTTGCCCGAGAAGCGGTGATGCAAGCGTTCGGCCCCGCGCTTGGTGCGGGTGAAGACGAGGGCCTGTTGCGGCCGCTCGGCCGCCAGGATGCGGACCAGCACGCCGAATTTACGGTCTTCGTCGACCGTCATGTAGTACTGGTCGATCGTGTCGACGACGACTGTGTCGCCCGACAAGTCGACCCGCTTCGCGTCGCGCATGTAGCGCTTGGCCAGGCGCTCGACCGGCGGCGGCATCGTCGCCGAGAGCAACAGGGTCTGCCGCTCCGTCGGGCAGCGACGGAGAATCTTTTCGATGTCCGGGCGAAAGCCGATGTCGAGCATCCGGTCGGCTTCGTCCAGCACCACGATCTTGATCGCGTCCAAATTGAGGGCCCGCCGATCGATCAAGTCGATGATTCGACCGGGCGTGCCGATGGCAATCTCGACCCCTTTTTGCAGCTCGTTGAGCTGCGGCCTGAGGGGCCGGCCGCCGACGAAGACCGCCGTGCGGAATTCGTGGTTAGCCGCCAGCCGATGACATTCGACCGCGACCTGCTCAGACAGCTCGCGGGTGGGGCCCAGCACAATGGCCTGGGTCCGCGTATCGTTGGGATCGAGCCGTTCGAGAATCGGCAGCACGAAGGCGGCCGTTTTTCCCGTCCCGGTGCGGGCCTGGCCAGTGCAGTCCTGCCCGGTGATTGCAATCGGAATGAAGGCGGCTTGAATGGGACTCGGCGATTCAAAACCGACAGTACGAATTCTTTCGAGGGTCTTTTCACTCAGGCCCAGGTCGCTAAAGGCGACGGCGGGCGAACTCAACTCTTGCGACAAATTCTCACCATCCTACGAGCGTCCCTGCGTGACGGGGGTTGCTCCGACGTGTTTCACTCACAGGCCCTGCCAACCGGACTATCCGGGAGAGCCATCCACGCAAAGTGATCTGGTCGCGTCTCTTGGCCGCCTTTACCCCGCGACCAAATCTCGGCGAGAACGCCGTGACGCACTCGATTTTCCGCTTAAGAATAGGCCAGCAGGCAGGATGCGTCAACTGGCGTTGATGGATTCACTCGGGACGACCTGAGGTCGCTCGCGAAACGCGGCCAGATCCGCGGTCAAAACCCTTTGCCAGTCCGTACCTTGCGACCAGTGTTCGGTGCGAACACGGGTAGTAAGGGACCGAGGCTGTCGGGGCGTGACATTCTCAGGGGGTGACCGACGACGGATAGGGCAAATTGAGGTCGGAGGGCTTTTCGCCGTTCTTGCCGGCGCGTTCGCCCAGGATCTTTTTGAGTTCGGTCTGCCCCAGGCTCTCGTTCTCCAGCAGGGCCCGGGCGAGCCGCTCGAGATCGTCGCGGTGCTCGGAGACCAGGTTGAACGCCCGCTCCTGCGCCGACGTCAAAAACCGCTGCACCTCGCGATCGATGACGTGCGCCGTCTCTTCGCTGAACTTGCGCTGCTCGTGGATCTCTTTGCCCAGAAACGGATGTTCTTCCCCTTGCCGGAAAGCCACCGGGCCGATGACTTCGCTCATGCCCCAGTGGGCCACCATCCGCCGGGCCAGCTGCGTCGCTTGCCGCAGGTCGTCTTCGGCGCCGGCCGAGTATTCCTCGCAGATCAGCCGCTCGGCCGCGCGGCCGCCCAAAATGAAGGCGAGCTGCGAGTGGAGCCGCTTCTCGCCCGCGTTGTACCGCTCTTCGTCGGGCACCAGCTGCGTGACGCCGAGCGAACGGCCGCGGGGAATGATCGTCACCTTGTGGATCAAGTCGACGTCGGGCAGGAGCCAGGCCAAGAGCGCGTGTCCCGCCTCGTGGTAAGCGGTGATTTCCTTTTCCTCGTCGTTGAGGATGTCCTCGCGGAGCGGGCCCAACAGAATCTTGTCGCGGGCGTGCTCGAAATCTTCCATCTCCACCGCGTTCTTCGAGACGCGGGCGGCGATCAGGGCGGCTTCGTTCACCAGATTCCGCAGGTCGGCCCCGGAAAAGCCGATCGTGCTCGAGGAAATCGTGTCGAGATTGACGTCGTCGGACAGGGGCACCTTGCGGCAGTGGACCTTGAGGATGGCGGCCCGCCCCTCCCGCGTCGGCCGGTCGATCGTCACGTGCCGGTCAAAACGACCCGGCCGCAACAAGGCCGGATCGAGCACGTCGGGCCGGTTGGTGGCCGCCAGCACGATCACCGCTTCCGTTTGCTGGAAGCCGTCCATCTCGCTCAGGATTTGATTGAGCGTTTGTTCGCGTTCGTCGTGTCCGCCGCCAAAGCCGGCGCCCCGCTCGCGTCCGACCGCGTCAATCTCGTCGACGAACAGGATGCAGGGGGCGTTTTCCTTGGCCGTGCGGAACAGGTCGCGGACGCGGCGACGCTCCCACGCCGACGAACATCTGAATGAACTCGGAGCCGTTGATCGAGAAGAAAGGGACGCCCGCCTCGCCGGCGACGGCCCGCGCGAGCAGCGTTTTGCCGGTGCCCGGCGGACCCATCAACAGCACGCCCTTGGGGATCTGCGCGCCGAGCCGCTCGAACTTGCCCGGGTTCTTGAGGAACTCGACGATTTCCTGCAGCTCGATCTTGGCCTGCTCCAGGGCCGCCACGTCCTCGAACGTGGTCCGCTGCTCGGACGGCTGAAACCGCTTGGCCTGGCTGCGGATGAAGTTGCCCATCATTCCGCCGCCCAGCGGATCCGAGTTCCGCCGCATCATATAGATGAGGAAGAAGACCAGAATCACCGAGCCGACGAGCCAGAACAAAGTCTGCTGGGCATAGCTTGGTTCACGGGCCGCATTGTCGACGTCGTGGACTTTTTTCCGCAGGTCGTCCCAGAAGGAGCGATCTTTGGCGACCCCTTCCGGCAGGATCGTGTTGAACTCTTCGGTCAGCTTGTCGCCGTTGGGAGTCGGCGGCGGGGGGATTTTGTTCCAGACGCCGGTCACGTTCTCGCCATACGCCTTGACGCTTTTGACGTTTCCCTTGTCGACCTGCTCCTCAAAGAAGCTATACGAGACGCGGGTTCCCGTGTTGCCCGGCCCGCGAAACAGGTAGATGACCGCAATTGCCACCAGCCCCAGCATCAACAGCCAAGGGGCGAACGACATCGAGCGAGGCGGCTCGTCGAAGCGGCGGCGTGGCGTGGGGCGGCGGGAAGGTGTCGGGTTCGGTCGATTCACCGGCGTCGGCGAGTCCATGCTCGATCTCAGGAGGATCCGGTCTAGGCGGCGGTCTTCGCGACGCTACGATACCCCGTCGGTGGCCCCCACGGCCGCAAGATTAACCGAAGGTTAACGGCGGTCTGCTCTGCTTGGCAACCAAATCTCAGCGGCCAACCTCGGAGCACACGGACGGGCGCCGCCCGGTTCGATCAACCAATTATAGGCAGAAGTGGTTCCTCGAAACCGCCCGACGCGTCGCCTGCAGCCGACGACCGGCGGCCAAATCACTCGGACCGTCGGTTCGGAGAGGCGCCGCTGCGCTCTATTTCGAGACGACGGGCTTCGGCCGTGTCACGTCGCCCGCGGCCTTCGATTTGGAGGGACTTTTATCAAGCTCGGCCCGCAGGCGTTTGGCTTCGTCCTGTGCCGCCTTGAGCTGGCCTTGCAGTGTTTTGACCTCGACGGCCAGTTCCGCCGCCTTGATCCCCTTCTCTTTCGCCTCGAGCGTCCGCTCGCGGAGGTTGACCGACATTTCCTTGACCGAGAACTCGGACTCCTTCTTGGCGACTTCCAGTTCCTTGCGGGCCAGCTCGAGTGCCTTGGGATCGGGTTGCGTTTTGATCGTCTCTTGGGCGGCCGCGAGCGATTTTTGCGTCAGGTCGAGCGACTTGCGGGACGCGTCGCGGTCGCGTTCGGCCGCGGCCAGCTTGTCCGTGAACTCGGCGGAGGCGGTCTGCAGCTTCTTGAGCTTGGCCAGCGCCTCGTCCCGTGCCGCGGCGAGCTCCTTGCGGATCGCTTCCGCGGCCCCGTCGGCTTTGGCCAATGAGGTCTTCAGAATCTCCGCCCGGGCTACGGCGTCGTCGCGGGCTTTCTCGGCCTCGCTCTTGGCTTTCTCGGCCAGGCCTTTGTCGGCGACGGCTTGCTTCGCCGCCGCGCTTGCCTGATCGCGGCTCGCTTCGGCCTTCTGGCGGGCCGCGTCTGCGTCGGCCGCCGCCTGTGTGGCCTGGGTTTTCGCACTCTGCGCGTCGGCCAGCGTCTTTTCCGCTGCCTTTTGGGACGCGAGGGCCGTATCCCGCTCGGCCGCCGCCGCCATCACCTTTTTATTGGCGGCCTCGACGTCTGCGACCGCCGCTTTGAGCTTCAACTCGACTGCCTTGAGGTCGTTCTCAAACGATTTTAATTTCGCTTCGACGCGCGACCGGGTCGTCTCGGCCGTGTTGAGGTTCTCTTCGAGCAACTTCCGCGAAGCAAGGCTTTCGTCGCGGACCCGCTCTGCCTTGTTGCGCTCTTCATCCGACTTGGCGAACGCAGCCTTGGCGGCGTCGCGCTCCTTCAGGGCCAGCGCCCGTTCCGCATTGTGCTTCTTGAGTTTTTCTTCCGCCTGCTTCTGGGCGGCTTGCGCTTCTTGTGCCGTATGCTGGGCGGCGGCCAAATCGGCCTCGAGCTTGGCGTGTCGCTGCGCGTCCTGGTTCGACGTGTCGGGCGGCGGCGCCGGACGCGATTTGTTCGCCGCGAGCTGGGCCTCGAGCGTGGCGACCTGTCCCAACGCTTCCCGCCGTCCGCTTTGCGCCCAGAGCACGGCCGCCAGCAACAGCAGGATCACGCCGCAAGCCACCGGGATCAGCAGGTTCGGCTGGGATGCCGGTTCCTCGGCCGCGGGCGGCGGCGGGTCTGTGAGGTGAAGTGTCATCGGTCGGCCCTCTCGCTCTCTCGGTTTGGTGTCGCCCCAGATGGTTTCCGAAAAATCACGGATAACTTCCGACAAAATCAGCGGATAATGCGCGTAGAAGTGCGGCTCCAGCATGGTCGATCGCGCGGGTCGAGTCAATTCCCATAATCCGACATTAACACTTCCGAAACAGTCAATCGGGCCGCTAAAGTGCGCGAGTGGGCGGAGTGTGCTGACGATGGATTCCCCGACCAGTTCGCAGAGCGAGACACAAGCCGCAGCGCCGGGCGGCGCGCCGTCCGGCGCTCCCCCGCGGGCGGCGTCCGTCTCGACTGCGCCGGCCACTTCGACGGGAGTCGACGCGCTGATTCGCCTCGGCTTGATTGGGCTGGGCCCGGCAGGCCAGTTTCACGCCGAACGCCTGTCGCTGCGTCCCGAGTTCGAGATCGTCGCCGCTTGCGATCCCGCCGGTCAGCCGGCGCGACGACTCCCCGGCCCACGCGGCACGGATCGGTCGATTAATTGCGACCTGGCGGAGCTCCTGGCGCGGGCCGACGTCGCCGCCGTATTGATTACGGGTCCCACCCCACACCGCGCGGATTGGGCCGAGCGGGCTCTGCGGGCGGGCAAACACGTCTGCCTCGACCCTCCTCCGTGCGCGAACGCGAACGAGCTCCGCCACCTGCGGTCCGCCGCCCGCGACACGGGACGACGCCTCACAGTCCTGCCCACGTTTCGCGGCAGCGCCGATTTTCGCACGGCGCTCGACGTCGTGCGCGGCGCGCGCTTGGGCAGCCTGAACGCGGCCCGCCTGGTCTCGTGGGGCAAGGTCGTGCCACCGGTGGTCACCGCGCCGGCGTCGGCAAGCGCGGCACCCGGCGCCAATGGCTCGGTTGTGGGCGAAGTCGATCTGTTCGCGCACTTCGCTTATCAATACGTCGACCAGTTGCTGCAATTGCTCGGCCGCCGCCCGCAGTCGGTCTTCGCCCGGATTCTTCCCGCCGGCCAGTCGGTCGCCTCGATCACGTCGACCTCGATCGCCTTCACACTCGCGATCGCCTTCGACACGGGCGTCGATGCGGCAGCCGATGCACTCATCGACGTGAACCTGACAAGCGGTGCCGTGTTGCAGACGGGTTGGATGCTGGCGGGAGCTGACGGCGGCTACAGTGGCGGCCGCATCTATCTGCAGGAAGACTCAGGCGAAATCTGCGACGAGCCCGTGCCCGCAAGCGATCGACCGGCTTCCGACGTGTACGGAGAGTTGGCCGCCACAATGCGCGACGAATCACACGCCGCGTCCTCCGTCGACGATGCCGAAACGGTCACGCGCGTGCTCGACGCGGCCCGCGAATCGTCACGCATTGGGCAGAGCGTGCCGCTCGAGACGGAATGATCGCTGTCCTTCGTCACATCGCCCGTCGCTCGCATCGCGCGCTTGCGGCGTTGTCTCACCCCGTTGGGGCTTTTCGCCCGCTGAGGGCGGCGTTGGATCCCGGGCCTTCGCTGCGCTACGACCCGGGCTATAGAATCTCGCCCCTCAGGGCTCAAATCGTCGTTTATGTCGTGTAGGGCAGGCTGTGACGGCCGCCCCTCCGCTCAGTCGCTGGCCGCCGGCAGGTTCGCTTGCGCCGCCAGACGAGCGACCGCGAAGGCGCACGCGGCCTCCGCCACGGCGGGGCCGAAGATTTCGAGCAGGTTTACGGTCGCGACGTCGGCCAGCTGCGGACAGCTGGTCAACACACGGCGGCCCAGAAAACTGCCGACGCCGGAGAGGAAGAGGCGGTTGGGCACCAGTGGTTGCCCGCGCAGCACGGCCTCGAGCGCGCTTACGATGTGCCGTCGCTGTGCCTCGGCGAGTCCGCGGGCGGCTGTCTCCGCGTCTTCCCGCGAGAATTCGTCGCTGTCGCAGCCGATGCAGCGGGCGAGCCGATCACGGGCGCACGAGACTGTGGCCGGTCGAGCGTCGGCCGTGTCGCAGTCGGCCGGGTCTTCCAGCAGATCGCCCGTCGTGAGATAGACATCGAGCGTGGTCGCGAACAACTCGGCCATCACCGGGCACCAGCCGCCGCGAAACGGCACGGAGCCCGCGACCGCGCAGACCGGCGTTCGTCGCACGCCCGTGTACACCAGCTCGCCCGCCTGCAGGCGCTCCCGATCCGTGCGGCCCGCGGGCACGGGTTGTCCGTCGGCCAGCGGAACGATATCGCAGGTCGTGGTGCCGATGTCGATCAACAGGGCGCCGCCGGCTGGAGCGAGTGGGCCGAGAAAGGTTGCCAGCGCATGCCAGTTGGCGGCCGCCGTCAGCAGCGGTTCGGCCCGGGCCTCGGATGGCGTCACAAAATGGCCCGTCGTCTGCCACACTTGCACCGGCGTGCCCCCGGCCGCCAGCTCGACGGAGCTGAGGATCGCGTCGACGCCGTCCCGCTTGGTGCGATAGCAGTCGGCCAGCTCTGCGGTCATGGTGACGGCAAGGCAATCCGGCGAATTGAACCCGGCCAGGAGCGCGTCGATCTCGGCCGCCAGGCGGTCGGGGTTTTTCCAGACGGCGAACGGACGCGTGATCGCGCGACCGTCCGCGTCGGCCGCCTTCAGATTCGCCCCGCCGATATCGAGTCCCACCACGTGCACGACAACTCCTCAGAATCTTCCGAACGGTGCCGTCGGCATCGAATTCGACGGAGTTGGATTGTCGGGTGGCACTGGCGGCTTGCCCGCCAGTGTTGCCTTCGCCTCTCTCTGACGAGGACACTGGCGGGCAAGCCGCCAGTGCCACCCGGAATGCGTTATTGACCGCACGAGACCCGCAGTACCATTCGCTGGACTCTCGTGCCTCGAAGCACGCAAGCATCCGTGCCGCCAGGTTTGCTCCGGTCAGCCGGCGATAGCCCACATAAGAAGTTGTCAGCCGCGGATTGACTTCGACGAGCCGCACATGCGGTGCTTGCGACGAGACGATCAGATCGAAGCCGACCCAACCGGACAGTCCAGGCAGCGTCCGGCAGACTTCCCCGACCAGATCGACCACCGCGGTGGCGAGTGCCGGCGCAAGATCGACCGCTGGAATCCGGCCGCCGCGATAACCGAATCGCCCGTCGTTTGTCAGCCGCTGCTCGCCCAAGGGAAGCATGTCGATCCGCCCGTCGCGCGGGTCGATCAACACGGCAGTGGACAGCGCGCGGCCGGGAATAAATGGCTGGGCGACCATCTCGGAGTGATGATTTTCGGCAGGCCCCCCCGAGCACACTCTTCCCCTCTCTCCCCCGGCGGGAGAGGGGTCGGGGGTGAGGGGCGCCCTTTACTCAACTTCGTCGCGAACTCGTGAAACTCGTCCGCGTCACGAATCAGGATGGTGTCGACCGATCCGGCGCCGTCGCGCGGCTTGACGACGATCGGGAACTGTAACCCGTCGAACCCAACAGAACGGTCGAACCGGATCGTAGGAATTGTCGGGATCGAGTGCCGCACCAGGTGTTCGCAATAAGGAGAGCTTGTCGCCGCAGAGTTCGATCGCCTTGGCGGTCGGCCCCAGGAAGCGTCCGCCGGCCGCGTCGGTCATGCGTCGGCGTTCAAGCAAGATCCCCCCTGTTTCTGGGGCGATCACCAGCGTAGCCTGGGCTGCCCGCGCTAATTCGGAGAACAAACAACGCTCGTGCTCGGGCGACTCGACCCAGACCACGCGCGCCTGTTCCTCGAGGTGGGCGACTGCGGGCAATTCCCGCAGCCGCCGGTCGATCGTCGTCACGACCGAGTCGCGCCGGCTGGGTGCGTCGTCAGGGATCTGCGAAAAATCGGCGACGACGGCGGTCAGCATGGCGAGCCCCTCCGCGCGAGCGAACTGTCGCTCAAATCGCCGTCGAATGCGCCGGAGCAGAAGAATTCGTGGACGAATACAGGCATCGTTGCCGCCGCGGGAAAGGGACAGGTATCATACCGGCGCGTTTGGCGTCACAAAATCGCGCCCGCCTGCAGAGAGTCACCTGATGAGTGCCGATTCCGTCTCTCGACGCGACTTTTTGTCGCTGACCGCGACCGCAACTGCCGCCGTCGCAACTCACGCTGTCGCGCTGGCTCCCACGTTCGCTCCGGCCGCCGGCGACAAGTCCGCCCCGCCACTGCATAAAGCAGTCAAGTTCTCGATGGTCCGCCGCACCGGTTCGCTCTCCGACACGTTCAAGATGGTCAAGGAGTGCGGCTTCGAGGGGATCGACATCGACCGCCACGTCGATCACGACGAGGTTGCTCAGGCCAAGCGGGATAGCGGCCTCATCGTGCACGGCGTTGTCGGTTATGACCATTGGGCGAAGCCCCTCTCCGATCCGAGCGAAACGGTCCGCAAGGCCGGCCGCGACAGCTTCATCGGCTCGCTCCACGATTGCAAAGCCTACGGCGGCACCACCGCTCTGCTCGTCCCGGGCCGCGTCACCAAGCAGGTCTATTACGCCGACGCTTACAAGCGCTCGCAGGACGAAGTCCGCAAGCTCGTGCCGATTGCCGAAGAGCTGCAGATTTTCATTTGCATCGAAAACGTCTGGAACGACATGCTGATCACGCCGCTGGAAATGGCCCGCTACATCGATGAGATCAACAGCCCGTGGGTCGGCTCCTATTACGATATCGGCAACAGCGTCCGCTTCGGCTGGCCCGAACACTGGATCGCCGCCCTCGGCAAGCGGATCAAAAAGGTCGACGTCAAGGAATACAGCCGCAAACTGATGAACACCAAAGGGCCCGGCGCGGGCTTCAAACTCAAGATCGGCGATCCGGGGGGCGACTGCGACTGGCCCAACGTCTTGGCGGCTCTCGACGGCATTGGATACCACGGCTGGGCCACGGCCGAAGTCCCCGGAGGCGGAGCCGAAGAACTCAAGGACATTTCGCAACGGATGGATCGAATCTTCGCCTCGCACGATTTGGCGACGAGGTGATCGCCAGAAAAGCCCGGCGAGCGGCCCGTGTCAGCTGGCCGGTGCTTCAGTGTTTTCTCCTCTCAGGCCAGTTGAACCAGTGACCGCCACGGCGGGCACCAGCAAATACAAATAATCGGAGCGACAAATGCGTTTGCGAGGGACAGCGTTTTATTCAGCCCTGGTGGCGACATGCCTGTTTGCGGTCGGTCGTTCGGCCCAAGGTGAAGACGCCAGCAAGCCCAGTCCGACCGTCGACGTTGCCGGGGCGAAACACCTCACCACGATCGAAGGGATCTCCGAGTACCAGCTCGAGAACGGCCTGCAGGTGCTGTTGCTTCCCGACGCGTCCAAGCCATCGGTCACCGTCAACATGACGGTCCTCGTCGGTTCGCGGAACGAAGGCTACGGCGAGGCCGGTATGGCCCACCTGCTCGAGCACATGCTGTTCAAGGGGACCCCCAATTTCTCGGGCCCTAAAGAAATCCCCAACGCGCTGCACAAGCGCGGGGCCGAGTACAACGCCTCGACCGACGTCGACCGGACCAATTTCCACGAGACGCTGCCCGCCAGCGACGCCAACCTGGAGTTCGCGATTCGGCTCGAGGCCGATCGCTTGATCAACAGCTACGTGCACGCCGCCGATCTCAAGTCGGAGATGACCGTTGTTCGCAACGAGTTCGAGGCGGGCGAGAACAGTCCCGTCGCCATCCTCGTGCAGCGGATGATTTCGGCCGCCTACGACTGGCACAACTACGGCAAATCGACGATCGGCAACAAATCCGACATCGAGCGGGTGCCGATCGCAAAACTGCAGGAGTTCTATCACCGGCACTACCAGCCCGAAAATACGGTGCTGACGATCGCCGGCAAGTTCCAGCCCAAAACGGCCCTGACCGAGATCGTCAAGTACTTCGGCGCGATTCCGCGCTCGGACTTCAAGCCCGACCATACCTACACCGAAGAGCCCGCCCAGGACGGCCAGCGGATCGTGCGGCTCAAGCGGGTCGGCAACGTGGCCGTCGTTGGTGCCGCCTATCACGTTCCGGCCGCCGCTCAGGCGGACTTTACCGCGTGCGAAGTGCTCGAGGGGATTCTCTCGGATGATCCCTCGGGACACTTGTACAAGGCGCTGGTCGAAACCAAGCAGGCGGCTCGCGTGTTTGGGATCACCTTCCCCTACCACGACCCGGGCATGATGGTGTTCCTGGCGCTGGTCGTTCCCGGAAAGAAACCCGAGGACGTCCTGAAGACGATGGAGGCCACGATCGCCGACGTCGCCAAGAAGGGCGTGACACAGGCCGAGGTCGATCGCATCCGTCAACAGCTGCTCAAACAGCGCGAACAGACGGCCGCCGACAGCTCGCGGCTGGGAATCGAGATGACCGAGTGGATTTCCCTGGGCGACTGGCGGCTGTACTTCCTGAATCGCGATCGGCTCGAAAAGCTGACCGCAGCCGACGTCAGCAACGCGGCCGCCAAGTATCTCAAGCCCGACAACAGCACGCTGGGCCTGTTCCTGCCGACGAAGAAGCCGGACCGCTCCTCCGTCCCGCCCGTCGGCAACCTGATGGCCGCGATCGGCAATTATCAGGGACGCACGTCGGTCAGCGGCGGCGAGACGTTCGACGCCAGCCCGGCCAATATCGACGCCCGGACCCAGACCGAAACGTTGAGCGGCGGAGTGAAGGCCGCGCTACTCGCAAAAAAAACACGCGGCAGCGAGGTACACCTGAAGCTCGAACTGCACTATGGCGATGTGCAAAACCTGCGCGGTCTGCGAGTTGCCGCCGACGTCCTGCCCGATTTGATGCTGACGGGATCGAAGAACCTCAACAAGCAACAGATCCAGGACGCGCTCGACAAGCTGAAGGCCACGCTCAGCGCCAGTGGCGGTCCGGGGAACGCCACGTTTACGATTCAGGCGCGCCGCGAGACGCTCCCCGACGTGTTGAAACTCCTTAAGGAAATCTTGCGCGAGCCAACTTTGCCGGAATCGGAGCTCGAACTGATTCGGCAGGCTGAGCTCGCCCAGTTAAAGAGCCAGTTGTCCGAGCCGGGCGCCCTGGCGGGCAACGCGATCCGCCGGCACATGGCGCCGTATGACAAAGACGATCCCCGCTATGTGTCGACGCTTCCCGAGTCGATCGACGCGCTGCAAGCGCTCACCGTCGCCGAGGTGCGCAAGGTCTATTCCAATTACATGAATGGCAGCCACGGCGAGCTGGCGATCGTTGGCGACTTCGACAAGGCGCAGGTTCTGCCCGTGCTCAACGAGACGCTCGGCGACTGGAAGGCCGAGATGCCGTACGCGCACATCTCGCGCGACGTGACTGCCGAGATTCCGGGGGGCACACGCCGGATCGAAACACCAGACAAGGCCAACGCAGTCTATTTCTCCGCGTATGTCTTCCCGATGCGCGACGATAATCCCGACTTTGCCGCGCTCTCGTTGGGTGATTTCATCCTCGGCGAGGACACGCTGACCTCGCGTCTCGGCACGCGCGTGCGGCAAAAGGAGGGGATGACGTACGGGATCGGTTCGCGATTGGAGGCCTCGGCGCGGGACCAACGAACGTCGTTCGTGATCCGGGCGATCTGCAATCCGATTTTCATCAACAAGGTGACGAGTGCCGTTGCCGAAGAGATCGACGCACTCTTTTCCAAAGGCGTGCGGCCCGACGAACTGGCGACCGCCAAGCAGAGCTATCTGCAGCAGCAAGAACTAGCTCGTACGTCCGATAGCGATTTGGTGAGTATGCTTCTCGAAAACCTGACGGTCGGGCGGACGATGAAATACTACGCCGACCTCGAGAAGCAGATTGCCGGGCTGACCTCGGAGCAGATCGTCGCCGCCCTGCGGAGCCACATCGATCTCAAGCGGCTCTTCATCGTAACAGCCGGCGACTTCAACAAGTCGCAGGCGTCCAGCAGCCGATGAAACGCGAGCGCAGCCGAGAACAGTTCGCGCGGGCGCGCCGCGTGATCCCCGGCGGGGTCAATAGCCCCGCGCGGGCGTTCGGCGCGGTGGGGGGCGAGCCGCCTTTCATCGATCGGGGCGAAGGGCCCTACCTCTACGACGTCGACGGCAATCGCTATCTCGATTACGTCGGCTCGTGGGGGCCGCTGATCCTGGGCCACGCTCATCCGGAAGTCGTGGCTGCCGTCGAACAGACACTGCGAAAAGGGACGAGCTTCGGCGCACCGACCGAAGCCGAGATCCGAATTGGCCGAGATGGTGATCGAGGCCGTCCCCTCGGTCGAGCGGATTCGCTTTGTCAGCTCGGGAACCGAAGCGACGATGAGCGCGATCCGCGTCGCCCGCGGCTTCACCAAACGCGACAAGATCATCAAGTTCGCCGGCTGCTATCACGGCCATGTCGACAGCTTGCTCGTGAAGGCCGGCAGCGGCGCAATGACGCACGGCAACCCGTCCTCGCCCGGCGTTCCCGTCGGCTCGACCAACGACACGATCGTCGTCGAATTCAATGACGTCGCCGGAGTCGAAGCGGCGTTTGCCGCCGTCGCGCGGGCAGATCGCCTGCGTGATCCTCGAGCCGGTCGTCGGCAACATGGGCGTCGTGCTGCCGGAGGACAACTTCCTCAAAGCGATTGGCGAATTGTGCCGGGCCAGCGGCGCGTTGGTGATTTTCGACGAAGTGATGACCGGCTTTCGCATCGAGTACGGCGGCGTGCAGAGACGATTACCTCGAACTACGTGAAGCCCGACCTGACCACGTTCGGCAAGATCCTCGGGGGCGGCATGCCGGTCGGCGCCTACGGGGGCCGGGCCGACGTCATGGATTGCGTCTCGCCCGTCGGACCCGTTTACCAGGCCGGTACGCTTTCGGGCAATCCGCTGGCGATGGCCTGCGGCATCGCGACGCTCAAGGTGCTGAAGCGCGACATGCCCTACGACCGAATCGGGTCCGAAACATTTCGCCTGTTTTTGGGACTCTGCGACTCGGCATTGGCCGCTGGCGTACCGCACACTGGCGCCCAGATCGGCAGCATGTTCACGCTCTTCTTCAATCCGGAGAAGGTCGTGAACCAAACGATCGCCAGCCGTTGCGACACGAAGCGTTTCGCCCGTTACTTCTGGGGCATGCTCGACCGGGGCTTCTATCTCCCCTGCAGCCAGTTCGAAGCGAATTTCGTCTCGGTTGTGCACACCCCGGCGATGATCGACCAGACGATCGCTGCCGCGCGGGAAGTTTTGAGTGAGCTATGCGGTTGAGCCGCGGACTCTATTCTTTAACGCCCCGCCCCGCCTTCAGCTTGATCCGCAGTGCGCCACGCGTCATGTCCTTATGGTCCGCTGATGCCTGTCATCACGTAGTAGAGCTGTCGGATCAAGAAGACGCTGACGAAGACCAGACCCCAACGTAGAAGAGGGCCGTCGAGTCTGAACAGCCAGCGCGAGCGCAGGTGAGACAAGTAGGCCTTGACGGTCGCTTCGGCCTCTTCCGTCGGTGTGTCTCCCTGGCGCCAGATATGGAACACGCCGCGGTCGCACTCAGCGTGGCGGCACGTGCGGGCATCTCGAAGAAACGCCCCAGACCTGATCTGTCGACGTTCTTGCCGACGGATCCGGTGAACCCGCATCGGACGAAAGCTCGCAATCCTCATCGCACGGCGGAGGATTGGCACCTCGCGAGCAGGCACGTGCCAAATTCTTTTCACGCAATGCTTGACGAGATCCAACGCCTTAGCTACTCATATTCTCACGATCTTAAGAATAAGCGAACGTTTGTGCAGTGAGCAGTTTTGCAGCGGCCTGCCCGCTCCTGAGTGGGACCGCGACTTCGTTAACGGAGGTCGACTCAGACATCGATTGCGATCCCTAATCACTCGATCGAAATCAACGTCGACCCTATTCAGATTTGCCGCGGCTCAATCTTTCTCTTTGAGGAGTGCTCCATTGAACGCCTCGATTCTCTCTCGATCGACACGCCGCTCTGCTTGGCACCCAAAAGGGTTTACGTTGATCGAGCTGTTGGTGGTGATCGCGATCATCGCGGTGCTCATCGCTCTCCTGCTGCCGGCCGTGCAAGCGGCTCGGGAAGCGGCCCGCCGCAGCCAATGCCGCAATAACCTCAAGCAGATCGCTCTGGCGGCGCACAATTACCACGATGTGAACAACACCCTTCCCCCAGCGTTCGATTTGCTGTTGGGCACCCTTTCCAACGGCGGCGCCGGCGCATTTTGTCTTTTCTGTCCCACCAACCCGTGCTGCGGCTACTGTCACACCGACGGGAACGTTCATGTTTGGGGCGAGCGTCTGCTCCCGTTTCTGGAAGCCACCACCGTTTACAACAAGATCTGCATGAACGCGCCGATATTCTCGCCCGCTTGTTTGACCACTCCGCCGTTCGGCGGCGGTACCTACACCGCTCTCAATTCGGGATCGTGCTGTGCCGGGCTGTCGCGACCGGCAGCCGCCATAATTCCGACATTCGTCTGTCCGTCTGCGCCGCGGACCTCAAACCCGTTCCAGGAGAACGGCCTCATTACCGAGTTCACCGGCGGCCTGATTTCGTGCAACCCTTTTGGAGTCAAACCCTATTGGGCAGGTGCCGACGATTACACGGCAATCAACTGTTACTGCAGCGGTCTGGCCAACGCTTACGATAACCAAACGAGCCCCTGCGATCCCCAAGGGGCTCAATCGTTCCTGACTCCCCGAGGATGCAACCGCCGGGCCGGTGTGCTGAACTGGTTGAGCATCCGCAAGGGATTCTCACCCACGTCGCTCGACATGATCACCGACGGCACCTCGACGACCATCTTCTGTGGGGAACTCGCCGGCCGGCCCGACCTCTGGCAGCGGGGCGTGAAGAAAATTGCGAGCTGCCCCTGTCAGGGCGGGAACCTGGTGCCGGTCGATCCTACGGGGTTCCCCGCACCTCCCGGAAACGCCGGCGGATGCTGGGGCTGTCTCGACAACGCCTACAGCCAGCTGTTCGGCTCGACTTTTTCCGGCGGAACAGCCCCGGCAACGGGGACGGCACCGGTCTGCTTCATCAACTGCACCAACCAGGCGAAGATGAATCTCTACAGCTTTCATCCCGGGTCGTGCGGTCTGGCGATGTGCGACGGCTCAGCCCACATGATCAGCGAGAACATCGGCACGCTGCCCTTCTGTCGCATGATCACGTTTAACGGCCGTGCGCCAGTGACGGATAGTGCCTTCTAAATTGTGCTGCAAGTTCGGAAATGATCACAGCCTGCCTAGGGCAACTCGATGCCCGATGGCGGGCGGTCGATCATTTTCCCGAGCGGCGTGCCTCTGTTTTGCGTTTGGCCTCCGGTCGCCAGAAAGAAGCAGTCGCCCGCCACGCCCGCATCGATGTTGAGCGCTGGGTTGCGGTCGGCGGTGAAGCGAGCCCGCGTCAGCGCCGTCCACTGCCCGTCTTTCGACCGGATCCAGCCATTGCCAAATCGCGCCCGGCGTGCTTCGGTCGCCGAGACCCCGTTGCGGCGAAAGTCTTCGATGAATGAGTAGTACCCGCGGAGTCCGCGGCCCTGGCTTATGGTCGAGAACGTCACCAGGTGCTTCCAGACTTTCTTTTCGGGAAGGTAAAAAAAGCTGGCGAACTCGGTGCGATCTCCGGCGGTGCGGGCCGTCACAAAAAAGCGGTAGGTCTTTCCCACGTTCCAGTCGTAGTCAAAAAACGACTGCCCGCCGGTGCCTTCATTGCCAAACCGGCCGACGCGCACCCCTTCTCCCTGATACAGCGTCTTAACCTGCTTGTCCTTGTCGACCTGTTTGGGGTCAGACTGTTTGCCCGGGTCCCAAACGGAAAAGAGAACCACTTTTTTCCCGATCGCAGACTGCTGGATCCCGAAGTAACCCAGATCGAAACCGCACGCCATGAAATAGGTGCCGGCCGCCGATTGACCGACGGTGACCTCGTTGTAAAACGCGACTCCTTCGGACGCCTGATAGAAAAGGTGGACGCTGCGGCAGGCAGCGGCAGTCGTCTTCTTCTCGTCGGCCCGCGCGGTCGCACACAGCAGGAACAGCAAACCGACTCCTGCCAGCAAGCGGCCGGCGGTGCCGTTTGGTTTCATGCGCTGGTATCCGGTGCGAGGGATTCTCAGAAACACGTTCGGAGCAACCTACCACGTCCGCCAACAATTCGCACACATCGACTCCCTCCGCCGGCCGTTTTGCCGCACGCCGCTTCAAGAGGCGTCAGCGGCAGATATCCAAGCTCCCGCGCGGTGTCGAACGGAACACTGTCGAACGGAAACACTGTCGAACGGAAATACCGACTCGATAAAGAGCGACAACTTTACCGGGCGCGGATCTTTCAGCCGGCGCGGATGTGGATCGGCTTGTACCGACATCTTGGAAGCTATCCGTCGAGGGTCGCTATTATCGGAATCGCAGACCCGGGCTCGGCGTCATCGGCTCCAAGTGACCGTCTATTTGAGGAACCCTTTCCGGAGGAGAGGGCCATCAAACGACCGATAAGTGCCACTGTCGGGAGAAGCAACAGCAGGCCATTGGCGACGCAGAGATCAAGCCGCCGCTCTCGACTCTGCTTGCAGCAAAGATCGTCCCCGTTTCCACGGGACGTGCTGCTCGGTGACGGGATCCCAGAGCTTCAACCGCAAGCAGGCGGCGATGTCGCGAGGACGCAGCGAGGTCATCACGGGTGCCTGTAGTTCTTTGATCGCACTCATCGCCTCTGGGAGCCGATAGAACGGAATCTTCGGATTCAGGTGATGCACATGGTGGTAGCCGATATTTCCGGTGAACCAGCGCATCAACAGACCCATCTGAATGTAACTCGATGAATGCAGAGCCGCATCGACATAGTCCCACTCACGACCGGGCTGAAGCCTGGCACCCGGAAAGTTGTGCTGTGCAAAGAACAGGTACGCGCCGACCGCCGAGCTGATCGCAAACGGAATGATCCCAGCGAACCAGAGGTCTTCGAGCCTACCGGACGCCAGCCACAGGAGAATTCCCGCGTGACAGACGATCGAGAGAGCGGCGTCCAGATGCCGTTTCGGGTTCACTGCGAGCGGCACCACGCACATCCCAAAAAGGAAAATCGTGACGTATCCCGACACGATCGTCAGAGGGTGGCGTGCGGCGGCATACCGTAGCCGTTGCCAGACGGAGGACTTCTCGTAGGCCTCGACGGTCACCAAAGGATACGAGCCGACATTGGCGCCAAAGTTCTTGCAATTGTTGCCATGGTGATGGTCATGTGACCGGTTCCACACACTCGGCGGATTCAGGGTCGCCAGGCCGAACGCCAGCATGACGGCATCGGCAAACTTCGACCCTTTCAAAATGGCGTTGTGCTGGTGGTCATGGTAGAGGACGAAGAATCTGACGATGGTCAGCCCCGAGATGATGCTGAAGAGGAACCGGATCTGCCACGGAATCTCACTACGCAGAATGGCCGTGAGCACGCCGAGCACGCCGATCGTCGACCACAAATGCCACCAGCTTCGCAACCGCTGTTCGCGGGCATACGGACGAACCGCGAGCGCGACCTGCCGCGAATTTCGCGTCCGGCGCGGCCTTGCTTCCCCGGGAATGCCGGCCATCGCCGGCACATCGAAAATGGCACTGAGATGAACGGTCATTTGTGGCTTCCGAGACGGAGTCGGAGTCGGTATCGAAAGTGATCGCCTGTTGCCGCTGCGCTTTGCGAGAAAATCGAGTCGAGTCACGCAGCGTGCTTCCTTCGATACGCGTCTCGAGAGAGGCCCCGCTTCGACTTTTCCGAAAGAAAATCCAGCAATCGATGTCCGGCTTTACTCGAGATGTAACCGGAGAGGTGCTCAACAGCTGCGTGATGAGTCAATCCAGAACGGTAGATCACGCGAAAGGCCGCTTTGATTTCTTGCCTTTCAAGAGACGTCAAACCGGCCCGCATCAAGCCGGTGCGATTTTCACCGACGACCGCCCCGTCTCGATTGGTCATGAAGAACGGCGGTACGTCCTGAGCGCCCTTGGCTAAACCGCTCACCAGCGCCAGTTCGCCGATTCGGACGAATTGATGAATGGCGGCATTGCCTGAGATCGTCGCTCCGGGTCCGACGCGCACGTGGCCGGCAAGTAACGCTCCGCTGACGAGCGTCACCTCGCGCCCGATTTGGCAGTTGTGTCCAATGTGTGAGTTGGTCATCAGCAAGCAGCTGTCACCGATGACAGTTCCCGTACCGGCCGCTGTCCCGCGGTGGATCGTGACGCCCTCTCGGATGGTACAACCCTCACCAACCCGGCAGAAACTTTCCCCGCCATCAAACGCACGATCCTGTGGGAGATCGCCGATCACGGCATGCGAATGAATCTGGCATCCCGCACCGATCTCCGTGCTCCCAAGGATCACGGCGGATGCAGCGAGACGACACCGCGGCCCGATGCGCACCGGACCGCTGATCACAACGTACGGCCCTACGATCGTCGTGGGATCGACTATCGCCTGCGGGTCGATAATGGCAGTTGGATGAACGCTCATTGGCCGGTCCGGAGCCGTCGGCATAATGACATTTGAAGTGAAATCCAAGTACGCGACGAACGATTGAGCGCGGCGAGATCAGGAAGAAGCGTCTGGATCGCTTGGAGGTGAGGCGGGGATGGTCGGGCAAACGGGAATTGCTGTCAATCTCGCGTTTGGGTCAACGGGCTCCGCGCAGAGACTGACCTGAAGAAGGTGAAGTCGTGTGCCCAGCTAGGGATGCGGACGCGTCGCCTGTCTCGGACTTAAGGAACTTTTCACCTTCTTAGTGTTCGGCTTTGCGCTTCGATGTTGGGACGGTTTTGGCCCAATTGCCAAGACCGCGAATGACGCTGGATCCCCGTGCATTGCGGCTGTAATGCGCGCGCATTGGCTGTCAAGCGGGCCCATCTTGTCGATCGGTGCGGCTTAGCCGAACCCGAAGGGCCGTTGCTTTGCCGTCCCGCAATCGGAGCGTTTTTCCGCAAAAAACGCCGAGCCAAAGTTCGTCTCGGACTGCTCGGATATTCGACCTCGCCCACGCTGATCTGTCGAAAGGCGACGCGCCAGGCTCGCAGGTCGGGTGTAAGCACTGTAGTGTGGGACAGGTCGATCGCGGCCCGAGGATGTCGAACGAGCCGCTGGATGGCCGACCAAGAGTTGGCTGAAAGTTCCCGACGGGCCTGTCTGCTGCTTGAGGGCAAGGTGTTGAACTGAGCCATGAGCGAGGGTGTCACGATTCAGATAGGCCAACCCGCTTGAACAAAAACGGATTTGCACGGTCGTTCCTGACGGTCGCCTCCCTCTGTTGGCTCCTCCCGATCGGAAACGGGCAAACCGCGTCATTCGCTGCCGAGGCGCCGCAGGGTCGTCCGGCGATCGCCAATTTCGCACTCTCTGACATTCACGCCCAGAAATGGTCGCTCGATGCTCAGAAAGACAAGCAGATCGTGGTGGTGGCCTTTGTCGGCACAGAGTGCCCGCTCGCCAAACTCTACGGACCTCGGTTGGCACGGCTGGCGGCTTCATTCGCCGGCAAGAGCGTGGCCTTCGTGGCGATCGACTCGAACGTGCAAGATTCGCTCGCCGCATTGTCGGCTTACGCGTGCCATGCGAAGATCGATTTCCCCGTCCTGAGGGACGTCAAGAACGAGGTGGCCGCCCAGTTCGTGGCCGTTCGTAATCCGCAGGTTTTCGTGCTCGACCGGGACCGCGTGGTCCGATATCACGGCCGGATCGACGACCAGTACGGCGTGGGCTTTGCCAGAACCGAGCCGAAGCGAAACGACCTCAAACAGGCCGTCGAGGAATTGCTCGCCGGCAAGGCGGTTACGGTCTCCGAGACGCCCACGGTCGGCTGCCTGATCGGCCGCGCTCGCCCGCCGCAGGCTGACGCGCGAGTCACCTACTCCAATCAGATCGCGCGGCTCTTGAACAAACGCTGCGTCGAGTGCCATCACGCGGGGGACATCGCCCCGTTTTCACTCACCAGCTACGAAGAGGCGTCCGGCTGGGCCGAGATGATCGCTGAGGTCGTCGATCAGGGACGCATGCCCCCGTGGCACGCCGATCCGAAGTACGGCAAGTTTTCGGACGTTCGCCGACTGTCAGACGACGAGCGCAAGCAGATCCACGAATGGGTGGCGGCCGGTGCTCCGCAAGGCGACGCCAAAGACTCGTCGCTGGTTCCGAACTTTTCGTCGACAGAATGGCATTCGGACCGCCCCCCGGATTTGATCCTGGCAATGAGCGCGACGCCTTTTGTGGTCAAGGCGGAGGGTGTGGTCCGATACCAGCGCTTTCGCGCTGAGACCGGATTCACGTCGGACAAGTGGGTCGAAATGGCAGAGGTGATGCCGGGCAACCGGGCGGTCGTGCACCACGTCCTGGTCCATTGCCTCTCCGCCCGCGGCCGCGGTGCCGACGCCCTCGCCGGGCAAGGATTTCTGGCCGCTTACGTTCCCGGACTGCGGCCCGTCGCGTATCCCAAAGGGATGGCCAAGCGGATTCCAGCCGGCTCGACGCTAACGTTTCAGATCCACTACGTGCCCAACGGCTCCGCCCAGAACGACATCACGCGACTCGGTCTCTGGTTCGCGAATCCGAAGAAGCTCACGCACGAGGTCACGACGATTGCCGCGGCCAATCCGCTCTTTGTGATTCCGGCCGGGGACGACAATTTCGCCGTCGAGGCCACGTCCAACAGGCTTCCAGGCGGCGCTCAGCTCTTGTCCTTCATGCCACACATGCACTTGCGGGGCAAATCGTTCTTCTACGAGGCCATCTTCCCCAATGGCAAGCGAAAGACGCTGCTCGATGTGCCGAAATACGACTTCAATTGGCAGACGGCTTACCGCCAAGAGCGGCCGCTGAAACTTCCCCCCGGTACCCGCATTCACGCCATCGCGCACTACGACAATTCGGAAGAGAATCTCAATAATCCGAACCCGAAAGCCTCCGTGACGTGGGGAGACCAGACCTACGAAGAGATGATGATCGGCTACTTCGACCTGGCTGTCCCGAAGCACGATCAAGCGGGCGGCGAGCGCGGACTGCATGCGGATCGCGGCAGCCGCGGCGGTCTTTCGTTCAGCAGGTTGAGCGAAGACGGGCTGAAGAAGCTGCTGAAACAACTCGACGTGAACAAAGACGGAAAGATTTCTCGCGACGAGGTTCCCGAGTGGCTGCGCGATGCTTTTGACCGAGTCAGCGGTGGCCAGGACCGCATCTCGCTCGAGGACGCTCAGAAGCGGCTTTGTGCGTCTCAATCGGCAAACGGACGGGTCGTAGCGCGCTGCGTTCTCTATCCGCCGTTCACCGACGGCTGGGCACACCCGTCGTGTCGGGCGCGAGCGGCGTGGCATGCGATGGGTACAAATAGCCGACTGCGGCATCCCCGGCTGGATACATCGGCCCGTGGCCGATGATGTACGGGGTGTAGTCACCCACAATCCAGAAGGTGCTGCCGCCCGAGGCCCCCAAGCCGCAGCCACCGGCTCCGCACCCTCCGTAACCGCCGGCCCCACAACCACCGTATCCGCAGCCGCCGCAACCGCCGTATCCTTGCCCCCCGCACCCACCGGCCGAGCCCCAACCATAATGTCCCCCGGCAGACGTTTGGCCGGTAGAGGCTCCCAACACCAGAATCGCAGTCAGGCAAACGGTGCTCACCGCGCGGAGAGTTTTCATGACGGACTTCTTTCAGGAGTAGCGAGGGGTGTGACTGGTGTGATTGGGACGAATCTGCAGAGAGGAGCCAGGGGAATCGCTCCGACCCCCCCCCCGTGACGTCAATGAGCACCCTAAGTGTGCGCCGAGAAACAACCACTGTCAAATTTCGAAGACGCGTTTGCGGCATATCGAAGAAGGCCGCAGAGCGGATCTGTCGAGAACGCTGTTGCCCACGACTTTGCGGTGTTTTGATTTGCGAGATGAGACTTTGGGAATCACCGGCAGACGTCTTTGTAGACTCATGGCGCCCGCATCGTAGCCGCGCGCTCTGTGCGAATGGAGCCACGGAAGGGGCGGCATTCATCGCGCCGTATTGACCGGCTGCTTGGTGCTGCTCGCGCGAAGTTCTTAGCATCAGGCCAAACGGTTTTGTACGGTAGTTTACAGAACGCAACCGCTCAAGCTGGTAGGAAGTGGGTCGGCGGGCCGTCGACCATGGCAAATTGGAGCTTGGTTCGCTGGTCCATCTCAGCCTGGAGTCTTCCGTGCTGCGAAAAGTTTTGCGTTATCTGACCTACCCAGTGTTGGTGGGCATCATTGTCGCGGCGGTGTGGTACTCGATCGTCAATTTTCCGGCAGACAAACCACGCGCTTCCGGAGGTGTTTACGGTAACCAGCAGGTGCCCAAGGAAGCTTGGAAGCCTTCCTCGAAATTCGACGCGGAAGCCAATGCGGGTTTCACTGTCGACACCGCTCAAAAGGACAACGCTCCGTTGGCCGGCAAAAGCGTGGGAGCCGACTGGCCGCAATTCAACGGGCCGCATCGCGACAACAAGTCGCTGGAAAAAGATTTGTCTCCGCGTTGGCCCAAAGAGGGACCCAAGCTCGCCTGGACGAGTCACGGAATCGGCAACGGTTTTTCGAGCGTCGCGGTCGTCCAGGGCGTTGTCTACACGATGGGGAATAAAGGGACCAGCGAAACAGTGATCGCGCTCGATGCCGGCACGGGGGAAAAGATCTGGAGCACGCCGGTTTCATGGGCCTCGCATCCATCGGCCGGAGACGGCCCGCGGAGTACGCCCAGCGTGGGCCAGGGCTCGGTTTTCGCCCTGGGGGGAAACGGCGATCTGACGTGCCTCGACGCGAAGTCCGGAACCATCCGCTGGCGACAGAACATCATGAAGGAGTTTGGAGGCGACATTCCGGGTTGGGGGGTCTGCGAGTCGGTCCTCCTCGACCAGAACCGGTTGATTTGCACGCCCGGTGGTAGCAAGGCCACTCTCGTTGCGCTCAACCCGGAAAATGGAGAAGTCATTTGGAAGGCGCTTGTGCCGCAGAAGGATCGCGCCGGCTATGCCTCACCGGTGGTCGCCGAGGTCGGCGGCCTGCGGCAGTACGTGCAGTTCACGAACAGCGGGACGGTCGGCCTGCGGGCCGACAGCGGCGACTTTTTGTGGCGGGACGACAGCGCGTCGAACGGAACGGCCAATTGCTCGTCTCCCCTGGTGGCCGGGGATTTTGTTTTCACCTCGTCCAACTATGGAACGGGTGGCTCCCTTGTGAAGCTGGTCGCAAATCCCTCCGGCGTGAAAGCGGAACGCGTTTATCACACGCAGCGCATGTCGGTTCATCACGGCGACATGGTGATCGTCAACGGTTTGGTCTTCGGCGCCAGCGATCCCGGAATTCTCACGTGCCTCGATCTGGCGACCGGCAAGGTGAAGTGGGCGAGCCGCGCGGCCGGAAAAGGTTCGATCACCTACGCGGACGGACGGCTCTATCTCCGCACGGAGCAGGGAACGATGATCCTCGTGGAGGCCACGGGGGACGTCTACCACGAACTTGGCCGGTTCGAGCAGCCGAATCGCGCCGCGAGCTCCGCGTGGGCACATCCGGTGGTGGCCGCCGGCCGACTCTTCCTTCGCGACCAGGATCTGCTCGTCTGCTACGATCTAAAAGGTTCGAAATAGCGAGGGGCGCTCTCTGTCGCCGCGTTCGTTGATTGCTTTACGAACCTGCGTTACGCTTTCGCGTGTTCGGCCTCGAGCGAGATCCCGCACTTCGAGTTGGATCTTCCCGAGATTGCTGACGGCTCGACCGTGCATGCGCCGTCGCGCGGCGTAGAAGCGCCTCAGGGAAGAGTTCTGGCCGGGCGGAAACCGAAATTGTAGCCATGCTCGGACGGTGCGGCGTCGCTGCGGTGTGATGGAATGGAGCAAATCCGGGCGATCGTTGAACGCACCGCCGCGCAACACACGGTTTGAATCGGACTTGATCGTTTCGCTCTCGCTGCTGGCTCTTTTGGCATTTCGCTGCCACCGATCCTGACACCACTCGGCAACGTTCCCGTACATGTCGAACACGCCCAGAGCGTTCGGCCTCAAGCTGCCAATCGGCCAGGTTCGGCTGTGTGAGTTGTCCTGATACCAGCCATACCGCTGCAATAATTCCAGCGACTCTCCGAACGAAAAACTGGTGTCGGTATTCGCCCGACAGACGTCTTCCCACTCGGTGTCGGTTGGCAGGCGATACCCCTTGCGTTGCACAAAGTTCGCTGGCGTTTTCATGCCTGCTGCGTAATCCCCCTTTTCGTTTGGCTCGTAGCACCACTCTTCCTTGGGAATGCCCTCCTGGCGGCTGAGCCAGTTGCAGTAGGCTGCTGCGGCAAACCATGTGACGGTTGTTGCCGGGCAATCGGGTTCGGGGGCATAGCGTCGAATTTGCACGTAGCTGGCGGTGAACGTCATGAATTGCGCCACGGTCACTTCGTGGGTCGCTATTGCGAACCGGTAGGCGCTGGCGGCTCTGTTCGGCCGTCGTTTGCCGCCCATCAGAGAATGTTTGTCGCCCACCAGAGAATCCATCGGGCCATTAACCAGGACGAAGGTCTGGCCTTGTGAGTTGATGAACCAACGCCGGTTTGTTCCGCTGTCTTTCGCCGCCGTCTTCTCGAACGCTGCCTTCTCGAACGCTGCCTTCCGCAGCTCGGCGTCGAGACGGGTGACCGTGTCGACTGCTTCGTATTGCGCGAGCGTCCATCCGGCCGCCGAGTGGACGCCGGGGTCAGGATCGTTCCGGTAAAAGGCCGACAACTGATTGACTAACGTCCGCCGCTCCTGCTCGGAGAGCTTGCCTGCGTCGAATTCACCCAGGGCAAGAATCAAAGCCTGCCGAATCGAAGGATCCGATTCCTGCTCCAGGCGATCGAAGAGAATTCTGTAATCGGCTCCCAAACGAGCCAGTCGGTCGACAATGAAACTCCGCAGCGACGGATTTTCACTGTACTTAAGCAGCGGCCAGACGCGCTCTTGTTCGCTAAAGCCCAAGAGGCAGACAGCGGCGTTGGCTTGTTTCTTCCACAACCCGTCTCGGACAGTCGCTTCAGCGCCGGAAGGCGGGGACTGACTCAAGATCTGGCGGCACTCATCGACGCACGCACTGCGATGCGCACTGAGGGCCTGCAGGAACGGCAGAAACTCCCGGTCGTTATCCGCCAGCAGGATCAGATCCGTGAGCTTCTTCGGCTGGTCTGCCAAGAAATCGGCGATCGCTAAGGCTGCCAACGGCCGTTCTGCGTCCCGAACGGGTCTGCGATCTCGGTAGCGAGCCTCAAGTGGCTCGACGAGCTGCGTGCCGACGGGTCGCAGCATGATGATCCACAGATTGGATTCTGTCGGATCGACCGACACCAGAGCCGTGACGACGTCCGAGCGGACCTTTGGCCATTCCGTATTCTCCGGGTCATAAGCCGCCAGAGCCGCCGCAGCATGCAGGCGCGCGCTGCTTGTTCCCTTCTTGACCGCCTCCCACAGCCGTTGTTGCACACGGCTTTTATGCGGCTCCATCAACTTGATGATCACCGGGACTTCCTCGACCTGTACCTGGGCACGAGTAAGTGCTCCGACAGGTAATCGGCTTGCGACGGATCGTACGCAAGCAGGGCGAGGCTGGCATGCAGCTTCTGCTTGCGGCTGAACTCTTTGCCGTCGACGACGTTCCTCAACAGGGGAACGGCTCGCTGGCGGTAGTTGTCGACGTCGCCGACGAGATCAAGGACGTTGGCGGTCTTGACGCCCAAGAGCGTTTGCACCAGGACCCGGGCGTTTCGATCTTGATACCGTGCGTTGACGGCGAATCCCACCGCAATCACCGCGACGATCGCCAGGCAAATCAGGCCCGATCGAGTGCCGTGCACGCGCCCGGCCTTGCCCATCATGTTTCGTTCCGACGAGGCCCATCTTTTTCTGTCGGTCAGCAAACGGATGTTGAGAAACTCCCAGAGCGACGGCAGATGGCGGTTCTCTCGCTTCTGACTCCACAACGCCGCGCGATCGGCCAGTCGCAACTCGGCCCGACCCTGCCGAGTCTCCCTTTGCTTGCGAGTGAGCCAGTCCCGCAGCGAATGAACCAAATAGTCGTGAGTGAGTTGGTAATGCTTCTGGCCAACCTCGATGGCGGCCTTCGTCTCATCGGCCGCTTCAGTTCCCTCTGGGTCGGTTGGGGTGATGAACCGGATTTCACTGTCCAAAATCCGCAACAGATCTTCGAACTCCCTGGGATGACTGCCGTAGCCGGACGTTTCCAGGAGTTCCTGATACGAACGCATGTTGCCTTTGATGTCAGTGCCGGATTCAGGCAACAGGGCCTTGAGCGTCGCGCGAGCCGCTTTCTGGTGCAGACGATGCTCGGGAGATGCGGTCGACGCGCTGAACGTCTCCTCGAGGAACGTGACTCCCACGCCTTGGGTGCCGCCGACCTCAACAAGCGTGGAGGGCGTCCACGGCTTGCCCTTCATCATTTCGGCGAAGAGGGCCAGGCGGACGCAAACGATTTTGCCATCTTCAGCCAGGCCGGTTACGGCCTGCCTTAAGAAGGTGTTGGCCTCGGTTGTCGAGTCACTCTCCTTTTCCGGGAGACGGGCGAAAGCTCGCCCGAAGGCACGCAAGATCTTCTGCGCGTGATCGACATCGACGAGATCGACCAAGCCGAGGTTACGTCCTTCGACCAAAGGGACTTCCAACTCGCGCATAAACCGGCTGACCCCGAGCCAGAAGTCATCGCGGACCATCACGATGCACTGGGCCCGTCCGCCATCACACTGCCGGACCGCCTGGACCAACTCGGTGTTCTCTTCCTTGCCTTTGCTGTGGAGCCATTGCTCGAACTGGTCCAGGACGATCAGCACCTTCGTGCCGTGGGGAAGGTCTTGTCCGCGTCGCAGCGCCGCCAGCGTTTCTTTCAGGTCCAGATCGACGGGCAACGCCGGACAGCGTTTGCGTAGTCCGTGCAGCAACCTGGTTTCGGTCTCAAGGGCGGTTGACTCGACGTAGACCGGTACGACATGCTCGCCCAGTCGAGGGAGCAGGCCCGCCTTGACCAGCGAGGATTTGCCACACCCCGATGAACCGTAGATCAGGCCGACGCGGAACGTCTCGTCCGGATCGGTCTGTTCGATCCGGTTCTTCCAGAAGCGGATGCTGTCAGGCAGGCCGTCCCGGTCCCGCGGGCCAGGAAGCAGTTCCAGGAAAAAGTCAGCATCCTGTGCATCGAAAGATCGCAACCCTTTGGGCACGATCTTGATCGTCCGGCCGTCGGAGGAGGGGGTTCTCGCGGCCTCGCGGCGTTCAACTGGTGTCGCTTTGGTCGCTTGCTCGATGGCACCCTGTGGCAGCAGATCGAGAAAGTGCCGCAGATCGTCGGAAAAGTCCTTAGCCGTCGTGTAACGGTCGGTGGCCCGTTTCGACACGGCCTTCAGGCAAATCCGCTCGAGTTCCTTGGGAATGGAATCGTTGGTCTGCCTGGGGGGCTTTGCCTCTTTGCTGGTGATCAAGAAGAGGGATGTTGACCTATTCGACGCTCGGAAAGGATTCGCACCCGTGAGCAGTTCGTAGAAGACCACGCCCAGGCTGAAGACGTCGGATCGTCCATCAACAAGATGTCCTTCCCCGCGAGCCTGCTCTGGGCTCATGTACGTCGGCGTTCCGACAAGTTCATCCTGTGAGCCTTTGCCAAAGTCCTCGTCGCGAAGGGCGAGCCCAAAATCAGCGACGTAGGGCTTCGCCTTGTCATCAATCAGGATGTTTTCCGGTTTGATGTCTCGGTGGACTAATCCCTTCGTGTGAGCATAGTGAAGCGCTTCGGCAACGGTGGCGACAAGTTGCGCCGACTCGGCAGCAGGCAACCGATTGTCCCGGGTTCGGTGCCGCAGATCAGACCCTTCGATAAACTTCGACACGACGAAGCACAGGCCGTCCTTTGTCCGCCCCACGTCATGAACGGGAACGATGTTGGGGTGGTCCAGACGAGCGAGAATGCGGGCCTCGGTCAGATACGCCTCGGCATCCGCAATTCGCTCGGGATGCGGAACCTTGACGGCGACACGACGCTCTAAGTCTTCGTCATAGCCCAGGTACACCGTGGCAAAACCACCGCAGCCAAGGACTCGCTCAATTCGGTAACGCCCAATCCGGTCGGGAACGGGGACCGCCTCAAAGACCGGGGACGCGCCATCGCTCCGGGGAGGAATCGTGGTGCTCTGGGCGATCCACGGTTTCGTCAATTCCGGCGGTTGGAACTTCGTCCCAAGAGGCTCGTTCGAAGTGGGATCGCGAGGGGAATCCATTGCGCGCCGGGCCCGTAAGTGACGCGTCTATCCGACGATTCGGCAGCCACATTCTGGCCCGCCCCAATGGGTCATGCAAGATGCGGAGCTGGGACGGGTGTTTTCCGGAATCAGGCCGGTAGTGGAGAAGACAGACCAAAAAAGGTCTGTCGCCTTTGGTCCAGGCTTCCAACGGGAGACTCAAAAAATGCCCCAGAATCATTGACC
The DNA here is from genome assembly GCA_963813715.1 of uncultured Planctomycetaceae bacterium. Taxonomy (GTDB): domain Bacteria; phylum Planctomycetota; class Planctomycetia; order Planctomycetales; family Planctomycetaceae; genus DASPSM01. The sequence goes on from CAWFAK010000002.1 coordinate 81,294, forward strand.
GGTCATCATCTACCATGGTAGATCTATTGCGGTAGTCGACACAGGGACTGCCGTCTTTGAACCGCCGGGAGGAACCAGTATGTCCCGCGTCCGCATGGGCAAGGTTCAACTGAGGATAATGCGTGTGCTCTGGGATCGCGGCCGGGCCAGCGCTCGCGAAATCACCGAACTCCTCAACCAGGACGAGCCGATCGCCCACAGCACCGTGCAGACGCTGCTTCGAAAGCTCGAAACCAAGGGGGCCGTCGGGCACGACGCGGCCGAGCGCACGTTTGTCTTCTTTCCCCGCGTCGCCGAGGAAAACGTGCGCCGGGGCGCGACGCATGATCTCGTCGAGCGCGTCTTCGGCGGTTCTCCCGCGCAACTGATGTCGTACCTGCTGAAGAACGAGCGGGTCTCGAAGAAGGAACTGGAAGAAATTCGTCGCCTGATCGAGGAGCGGGCCCAAGAGCCAAAGAGGGGCAAGCGATGAACTCCACACAATTCACGGCCGACGTCAACACGCTGACATCGTTCGGCGCGGCACTCGCCGCCTTCGTCCTGATCCAGACCACGGCCGTTCTCGCCATTGGACTCCTGTTCGCGCGAACCTTTCATCGCCGCGGGGCAGCCGTACGGTCCGCTTGGTACCGGATCATCCTGGCTGCGGCGATGCTCACACCATGTGCGTGCGCTCTGGTCGGACCGGCCGTCGCGCGGGTTCACATCCCAATCCCCTTTCTCAATCGGCCCGTCCACATCGCGGGCGATCCAATCGTCGCCACGGCGCCGCTCGTGGATCGGCCATCGCCATTGGCCGAAGACCCGTCGACAAACTCGCTGATTCCGCGCGAACGGCCGCCGGTCGTACCGCCTCAACCCGCGGTTTTCCCGGCCGCCGCATCGGACCGACTCATTCACGCCGACCAACCTGTGCGGCCCGCACCACCGCCATCCGCACCGGGCTCATCGTGGTTCAACTTTGGGGTTGTCGCGTTTTACATGCTGTGGCTCTTGGTGTCGGCATTGCTGATTGCGCGACTGAGCCGTTCGATCCTCGGAGCAATGCGCCTCATCCGCACCGCCGCGGATCCGGAGCCGCAGGATGCCGCCCGTCTCCGGCAGCTCGCGGTCGAGCTACGCGTGCGCGCTCCGGATCTCAAGCGCAGCCCGTTCGTGACGGGCGCGTGCGTATTCGGTTGCCGACGCCCTGTGATCCTGCTATCCGAGACGGATTTCGGAATCGGTGATGACGTCCTGGTTCACGAGCTGGCGCACGTCGCGCGACACGATTGCATCTGGCAGCTGATGGCCGAATGTGCCGTGGCGATGCTCTGGTTTCAGCCTCTGTTGTGGCGTTTAAAAAGCCGGATGGAGGAATGCGCGGAGGAAGTCTGCGACGACTACGTTCTGCAATTCGGGGCCGACCGCTGCGGTTATGCCGATCAACTGACCCGGATTGCCGAGCGTTTTGTGCCGCTGGCAACGCAAGTCGGGATCGGAGTGGTCTCCCTCCGTTCTTCCCTCCGCCACCGCGTGACACGCATTCTCGACTCCTCGCGTCGATTGCAAACGCGGGCGGGACGGAAAACCATCGCGGGCCTATTGTCCGGGGCGGTTGCCGTGGTTCTGGCAGCCAGCTTGATTGATGTCGGTCGCCAACCCGATCGCGCTGCAGGTGCCGCGACCGACGTGGTGCTGAGGCCCCCAGCGACTGATCAACCCAAGTTGACACCCGCGAAGGAAGAACACGGTGACGTCGTCACCGTTCGCGGGCAGGTGTTGACCGCCGAGGGTCGGCCAGCGGTGGGAGCGAAGGTCTCGGCGATTTGGGACGTGCAGACGTGGGACGTGTGGTATCGACCGATCGCGACAGTGAACACGGGGCCGAATGGTCTGTTCGAGCTTGTCTTTCGAAAATCGCAATTCGGCAAGAGCCCTAACCGCATCGATGAGTGGCAACAAACAGTGATCGAGGTCCAGGCCGACGGCTGCTGCTTCGAATGGATTTACTGGCCCAAAATCGATGCAACGAGACCGCTCGTGTTCAAACTTTCGCCTGATTTTCCGATCCATGGACGTGTGGTTGACCTGCAAGGGCAGCCGGTGGCCGGCGTGGCGGTTTGTCTCCTTTCTGTGAGTGAATCGCGCAACGCAAGCCTCGATTCCTGGCTCAAACGATTCAAAGGGGATAGCCCGTCCGGAGCGGAGTCCGCTCCAGCTATTGGCCGTAGGCGGCCGCCGCGCGATCGCACTGACCCGTGGGCCGTCACGAATCAAGAGGGCCGTTTCGTGATCCGAGGAATCCACGCCGAGCGCTTCGTCACCGCGGTGCTGCGAGGGGACTCGATCGCGTATGAGGAACTCTCGATCGTGACCAAGAACACGCCGCCAGTCGTCCGCGGTCCGTCCGATTTCGAGCGTCTGATCGACAAGGTCTACGGGGCTGACTTCACCCATCCCGCCGCACCCGGCCGATCGATCGTCGGTACGGTCCATGACGCCGCCACGGGCAAGCCGCTGCCCGGGGTCGCCGTCGAGGCATGGCGAATTGCCGGCTCGAATCGAGAGGGTTTCGGAGAGCCAAGAGTTTTGACCGACGCAAACGGGCAATACCGGCTCATCGGCATCCCCAATGGGAAAGGCAATGAACTGTTGCTGCGGCCGAGCGATGATCAGCCCTACCTCAAGCGACAAGTGGACGTCCCCGCGTCACCGGGATTTGAAGCGATCAAATTTGACATTCCACTGCACCGCGGGCTGTGGATCACCGGACGAGCCACCAACAAGGTCACCGGTAAACCCGTCGCGGCGCGGCTGTACTATCTTCCATTTCGCGACAACTCATTCGCACGTCAGCTCCCCGAATTTCGCAGCCGCTCGGTGGACGGAGAAGATCGTCCGACTTGGACCTGGGAAGACGGCACGTTTCGGATTGTCGGGCTGCCCGGACGGGCAATCGTCGGCGGATGGACTGCGTCCGCCGAACACTACCGCGGGCGTCGGCGCCTCCGAAATTCAAGGGATTAACAAGAACGGCTGGTTTCCGACTTACGGCTATTTCCAGGCCGGAAGCAAATGGCCCGACGTGCTCAAAGAGATCAATCCGCGAAGGAGTCGAAGAAGTCCGTTGCGACCTCGTCTTTGACCCTGGTGAGACGATCCACGTCTCGCTGATCGACCGCAACGGCAAGCCGGTGAGCGGCTCGAATGTCGTCGGCGGATGGACCGCCCCGAGCGACGACGCACTCCCCAAGCCGTCGACGTTCGCCATCGTCAATCTGGCGCCCGGGCGAGAAACGGCCGATTTTGATCCGAAACGACCACTTGAACCTCGGCAAGTTTTTGCTGCTCGACCCGACCGAGAAGACGCCAAAGTCGTTGACGATTACGCTCGAGCCGTGCGCCACGATCGTCGGCCGGCTCGTCGATCCAGACGGCATCGGAGTCCAAGGAAGTCTGGTCGGAATGCCTCGCCCGACTGGTGACTTTTGGCCGCAGCTTCCGCCGGTTGCGAGTGAGCCTGACGGCAAGTTCAAAGTCGCCGTTCCACCCGGCTGTCCATACGGCCTACGCGCGGATGTTCGCGGATTCCGGACCGACTTTACGAGGGATGTCACGGTAGAGCCCGGCAAGACAATCGACGTCGGCGAGGTCAAGCTCCAGAAAGAACGGCGACGGCGATGAGTGCTGGCGACGCCCTGGACCCGGCACTTTTCGGCAATCTCCGTTGGCCGCTCCGATCGTTTCGCCGCGGGAAGGTGTTGGTCCACAAGACCTTTGGCGCCAGCGAGCGTGGGCACCTCTGTGTCATCAACTCATGCGTTTGCGCCGGCACCCGGATTCAGGGTCGCGAGAACGATCCGCTAGCGCGCAGACTCGACCTCCTGCTCGCCCTTCGGCCATTGCGTGCCCGGCGCGGTTGCGACGAACAGCGTGCACAGTGCCGGTTCTGGAGCGGCGATGGCAAACGGCATCGGGCCGAAAAATGCGGAGTGAAAGCCGGCGCCATTTTCCCGTGACATCAGGCAGACCCAAGTGACCCGGACGTTCGAGTGTTGTCCCAACGCACGCGCCCTTATGCTTCCACCAGAATCAGTATCACCGTTTGATGGGGTTTGCAAATCGACGTCTCCTCGCATGGTCTCGACGCCGGCGGCGTTCAGGTGCACGCGATGCCACGATAGCGCCGGGTCGTGCCACTCCAAGACCGGAGTGGCGATGGACGCCCTCACGCTCTCGGGCGTTCGCTCGAGTAAGCTGTCGAGGGTGCAAGGCGAGGATCGAAGCCGCGGTCGGCGAGGAATCTCAGAAAATTGATCTTGGAGGAATCGGATTTTTGTGGCTGAATGGAGAGAGCGGCTCTGTGAGCGAGCGTCTGGTTCGCGCGCTTCTTGGGTGTCGACGGCCGCCGTGCGCGCAGGCGTCGGAATCCGCCGCGGCGACCGCTGCCGGTCGACGCGGTTAACGAAATGTCATCCCAAGGGGGTGTGGTGTGGTCACCTACTTTCACCAGGTAGTTGACCACAGAGATAGTTGACCACGGGATGCCGGCTCGGGACGGGACACGTTGTTTCACCGAGAAAGTCCCGAGAAATCTCCCCTCACGCTTGACCTGTCCAGCTCGACTGTCTTCGAGCCTGAGACCCGAAGGGAGCTCGCCGAAGTCAGAGCCGAAGTTCCATCCGAAACGGATGGGCGAGGGGAAAGCGGGACGGGATAAGGACCGGACAGAGCCTGGCCGGTGGGTCCGGACACTTTGATTCAATAGTGAGATGACCCACAAAGTAGTTGACCCACCACCCGCTTGAGTCCAAGGTCCAAGGTCCAAAGTCACGGCGGACTGCACCGGCAGGCCCGAATGTGTCTTGGGGGGGCCCCGTGGCTGCGGGTCGCGACGGCGGGACCGGGACGGGACACGTTGTTTTATCGAGAAAAACTCGGCGAATTGGGTCGCACGCCCGGCCTACTGTGCGGGACGGACACATCCCTTATGCCCAGGGTCCAAAGGTCCTGGACTACACCGGCGGGCGTTTCTAGATGGGCCTCGCGGGGACGGGACGGGACACTGGGACCGGGACGGGACAAGTTGTTTTATCGAGAAAATCCAGGGAAATCGGCCCTCACCCCGCCCCTCTTCGGCTCGACTGAGCTCGCCGAAGTTCAGCGGACTGGGAAAGGGTGAAGAACTAGGACGGGACACTGCGACCGGACGGGACTGGGACGGGACACGTTGCTTTATCGAGGAAAGCCCGGAGGTCCGGTCCGGTCACTTTCTTTGAGAGGTCGTCGACCGAAGAGAGAGGCGGCCGCAGCGGACACAGGTTGTCCGACGGAAGGTGAACTTTGGACCTCAGTCCGCCTTCGTCAGTTCCGTGACGCCTTCGCGTTGGGCTCCGTCGCCACGCGGGTGGGGTCGGCTTCGGCGCTCATCACGCGGCCGAAGGTGAAGTGGGAGCCCATCGGCAGCGTCTGGATCTCCTCTTTATCCGCGACCGTGCGGCGGAGCGTGACTGGGTACGGGACGGGGAAATCGCTCGATTCGTTGGGCTTGAGCGTGAACGGTCCGCCCCACGGGCTTTGCGGGCCGCGGACTTCGTAGGTGATTGGCTCGGACGTTCCGTTCGTGATGCGGGTCCGCGCGGGCAAATACGAGAGCGAGATGAACGGGCCGATCGTCTCGATCTCGGACACCCGCAGATTCGAAGTGCCGATCAGGCGGTCCTTCATCGCGACTTCGTCGACCAAGTCGAGCTTGCCGGCCGCCTCCCAGGCGGTCCGCAACAGCTCGGCGATTGCCTCCGGATGCAGCGTTGAATCGGTGGCCGCATAGCCGGCAGCGAAATGTCCCTTCACGTCGATCTGTTCGGGAGACGTTTTCTTGAGCCGGAACGTCCGCTCGGTGAAGGCCGGCTCGCGGACGGTGAGCTTGAACTCCTGCACGGCGCGGAGATCGAACTCGGCCGCCGGTTGCCACTTGGCCTGCGACGGGGATGTTTTGATTTCGATGGACACCACCAGGTGCGGCAGCCCGAGCTGCACGAGACACTTGGGGACGGCGTTGGCCGCGTTAGTATCGGCCGATTTGGTATTGGCCGAGTTCGCGTCGGCCGACGATTCGCCAATACCCCGGGCGGTCACGGGGACGGTGGACTCGATGGCGTTACAGAGAATGGGCTCGACCGCGAGGAACCGCGTGCGGATCTGGAGGTTGTTGCCGTATCGCAAGAGGTCGGGCACCGCCTTGGCGATCTGGTCGATCTCGCCGAACGCCCCAAATTCCTTGATCGACATATCGTTGGCGTTCATCACCGCCGCGCCCGAGTCGACGATGGTTCCCGTCAGTCCTTCCGCCATCGCCCCGGAGAATCCCAGGGTGAAGCCGCGGCTGACGTTTAAGTTCTCGAGCTTCACGGCCGGGCGCTCGACTCGGCGAACTGGACGCGACGTGGGATTGAAGCCGGGCTGCGCGAAGACGGCCCCCAGGATCATGCCCACGCCGCCCTGGTTGACGTTCAGGGAATCGACCCACAGGCGGTATCGCGGCTGCAGCGCCGGCATCGGCCAGCCGCCGATCTCGCGGGTCGACGTCAGCGACTTGTCGAGTTCTTGTTCCAGCCGCTGGACGAGGCCGGGCACGGCGTCGACGACTTTCTGTTCGATTTCGGTCTTACGCTCGTAGGCCCCCTGCACCAGCTTGGACGACACGGTATTGGCGATGCGGTTGCGGATCAGCGGCGTGCCGACCGCGACGCCCACCTGCGGCGTGGTCACGTAATAGTTGTCGTTGGGGATGTCGAACTGGCGTCGGCCGATTTCAAATGTCACTCGCTTATCGACGACGGTCGGCCGCACATCGAAGATCAGCCAGACGGGCCGCACCTGCCCGACGACGATATCCATCGGGCCGGCGCTCGCGGCGATCATCCGGCTACGCACGGTGGTCGAACCGATTTCCGCGATCAGGTTTCGCAGACCCAGGTTGATCGTCACCCAGCCGTTGTCTTTGGTCGAAACGACGACTCGTTCGAGCGTGCCGCGATAGTTGATGCCGGCCAGCGTAATGCGGAAGCGGCTGACGACCCCCTGGCGGCTCTGATAGATATCGGGCGCAGTCGCCGAGAGGGCGTCGGCCGGCACCAGGTCCGGCAGCGCGTAGCAGAGCGTTTCGATCGCCTGTGGATCGAGGTGGACATAGACCGCCTGCGGAATCTCGACGCCCGGCACGAACGGCTGCTGGAAGTCGTGCTGCATCTGCGGCTTCTTGAGCGGCCGCCGGACGCTTTGCAGCACGCTTTCCGGCTTCGGCTCCGTTTGCGGGTTGAGCATCCATTCGTAGACCGCGTCGTTATTGAAGACGATGTTCAGGATGTTGTGCCGCACCTCTGGCAGCAGCGTGAAGTAGGCGCGGCCGCCCGCGTCGCGGACCGCTTCGATCATCCGCTTTTGCTCGGCCGGCTTGACCTCGAGGTCCTTGCTGCCGTGAAACGCCCAGACGGGGACGTTCTTGAGGTTGCGGGCCTTCGACACATCACCGAGCCCGGCCACCGGCACGATCGCCGACCAGCGCGACGGCGTGGCGGCGGCGATGTTCCAGGTGCCGAAACCGCCCATCGACGCCCCGGCCAGAATTTCGTGCTGGCGGTCGACGTTGAACTCTTTTTCGACCTCGTCAAGGATCGCCAGCGCTCGCTTGGCGTCGGGTCCGTCGGTCCGCCAGCCGACAGCCGCCCGCCCTTCCACGTCTTCGCACTGCGGGAAGACGACGAGCATGGGGAGCGTCTCGGCGCGGGCTTCGATCTGCGGACCGATGCCGCCGATCAGGGGCAGCCGTGCCGTCCGTCCCGCGGGAGCCGGCTCCGTGCAGGTAGAGCAGCACGGGCCATTTCTGGTCCGCCCGGTAGGCGGCCGGAACGAAAACGGTGTATTTATGCTCGCCGGCGTCGTCGCGGTAGATCCGCCGGAGAAAGCCGGTTTTCGGTGCTCCGGCCGGCTGCGTCTGCCCGTCGGCGGCGCTCGCCAGGCTGACGGCGACGACGGCTGCGTACAGTGCCGCAAACGAGGTCACCGGCACTGTCAATCGACGAAACGATCCCCAAACGCTCGTGCGCGTCAGCATCGACATCAGCCCCTCGTCTCAAAAATTTTCGGCCGCCCCTCGTGCGAGAGAGGGCTGCGCGCCGGCCGTGCATCCTTGCGTGGCTGATTCGATTCCGTCGAAACGGTCGCGTCTCTTGTATCGGCGGGCTGGCAGACTCGACTGTCCGAGCCGGAACAGCACGCATCGTGAAACCCCGAGGTTTCTTCGGGCGAGGCGGCACAATTGAAGCGGCCGTTGCGTCGTGGACTTCACGCGCGAGCGGCGCCCGAGGCACGCGCACGACAGGTCGCAAAGTTTCCGATCACCGCGCGACCCGCTGTGCCGAAACATCTGGCACGGCTCTTCGCGCGCCAAGCGAGATGCGGCGGCGGGCAGAGTGGGCGAATCGCCGGAAATTCGACTACGATCGGGAGATGGCCCTGAAGGAATTGCAATGCACCGTCAACGCGCGGCAAACCGGGCGGATCGATCGGGTTGTGCAGGCGCTCACCGGTCGGTCGCGAGGCGACGTCCGCGGGCTCTTCGATCAAGGCCTGGTGCGACTTGACGGCGAGATCTGTCCCCACGCGGGCGCACTGGTGGCTGAGGGGAATGTCGTGAACGTCCGGCAGGATCCGCGCATTCACTATCGCTCCAAACCACGCCAACGGGCGGCGTCGGGTACGAACGCGGCGACCGGGCCGTTCCGGCTGGTGTTCGAGGACCGCGACTTGATCGTGGTCGATAAGGCCGCGGCGGTGCTCACCGTGCCGACCGATCGCGGTGAAACCAATACGCTCCTGAACGCCCTGACCCGTTCACTCGAACGGCGGGGCCAGCGCGGACGGGTGACCGTCGTGCACCGGCTCGATCGCGGGACCTCGGGCTTGTTGGTGTTCGGCAAGAATCCGCTCGTCGGCCGCGAACTCCAGGCGCAATTTCGCGTCCGGAAAGCCGAACGAGAATATGCGGCCCTCGTCGCCGGTCGGATCGAGCGATCGGCCGGCACGTTCGACAGCCGCTTGGGAACCAGTCGCAGCCTGCAGCGGTACTCAGTCCGCGAGGATCGCGACGGTGAACGGGCTGTTACCCATTACCGCGTCGAACGGCAGTTTGCCGACGCGACTCTTGTTCGCGTGACGCTCGAGACCGGCCGGCGGAACCAAATTCGGGTCCATTTCGCCGAGGCCGGCCACCCCGTGCTCGGCGACGGACGCTACGGCGTCGAGGCGGCGCGTCATCCGGGCTGGCGCTATAAGCGGTTGGCGCTCCACGCGACGAAGCTCGGCTTCGATCATCCGCACACGCACGAAGGGTTGCGATTCGAGTCACCCCTGCCGCCTGAGTTCGAATCGTTCATCGCCCGACAACGCCGGAGCGACTGAGTTCGACGCGAGCCAACACGTCGATGCGAAGAACCCTCGTTGACGCTTCGGGTTGGTGTCTTCGCCTTTACTAACTCGAAGCGTGAGCGAGGGCTCTTCCTGGCGAATTGCCCGACAGCCGCACCCACTAGTGCCACAGGCCGAGGATGGCGGCGAAGATCAAGAATCGCACGACATGATAGCTCGAGTCGATGAGCCAATGCCGCCACGGGCGATTCTCGAACGTGTCGTTGACGCCGAAGCTCGCCGCCACCAAACAGACGCCCACGATGAGGCCTTGCCGCATGGCAAAGCCGGGATCGGGAGCCGCGCCCAACAGCAAGGCGAATCCGGACGCGGCCACGAGCTGCAGCACAAACAGCAGAAGGAACATCTGCGGCGTCGGCGTGGGGGGCTTTTGAATTTGCGCGGCCCGAATCCAGACGTGCAAAAAACCCCAGGGCGAATACCAAAGCAGGCCCAGGGCGTAGCCGGCGAGTGCCGCCACGATGCTGCCTCCCAGTTGATGCCAGACATGCTGCTTCCTTACTCGAGTTGCGATCGATCAGGATTTGCGGCCGATATGGCGTGCCGCAAAATCGGCGACGGACTGCAGAGTTTCCGCAGCGCACCACATTTCGACAAGCGCACTCCCCTCGGCGGCCGTCAATTGCCGGGCCGAGTCGCACAGGGGCTTGCGCAGCGCGCGTTTCGTGGCGGCGTAAACGGCGCTCGGAATGGCGGCCAGTTCGCTGGCCACGTCGCAGGCCCGTTCGATGAGGCGGTCGGCATCGACCAGCTCGTCGACCAGGCCGCGAGTCGAGCGCCTCCTCGGGCGGCCAGGTGCGGCCGCTGAGAATCAGCGTCGCCAAGTGTTCCGGCGGAGTGGCGAACCGCGCGATCTCGAGCGCCCACGAGGGGAACTCGACGCCGACGCGAATCTCCGTGAGGCCGACGCGGGCCTTACCACGGGCGAGGATCCGCTGATCGCAGGCCAACATGATGATCGCGCCGCCGGCGATCGCGTGTCCGTTCACCGCGGCCACCAGCGGTTTGGAGAACGTCGCCAGTCGCTCGAATCCGGCCACCATCCGCGGGACGAAGCGGCGGACATAATCGGGGCCGCCACCTACCAGCGCAGGCAGATCGACGCCCGCTCCGAACACGGCTCCATGTCCCGTCAGCACGACCGCCTTCGTCGGACCGCGCTCGAGAGATTGCAAGCATTCGTCGAGCGCCTGGGTGAATTCGAGATTGAGCGCGTTCCCTTTGCCAGCGACCATTCGCAAGAGGGTGACGACGCCTCGCTCTTCCAGCTCGATCATGGTGTCTCTCCCGCAACGGATCGGTCGTGCGGCGCATCATAGCGGATCCCCTCGGCGCTTGGTCGTATTCGCAAACTGGCCGTCCGTATCTGCAAACCAGGCCGACGTTATGCGGAACGGGCTCGAAATTTGCGGCTCCCGGGCAGGCTCGGAGCGAGGCGCGGGATTCGTGCGAATAACGGCAAGAACGGGTTGCTGAACTGGGATCCGGCCGAATTGTGTGGTTCGGCTGGCGCCGAAGTGGGCCGAAAATGACCCGGGAAATCGCTGAGATCCTGCCCGGATTATCGGCTCTTAAGCTTAACGTAAGGTGTTGCAACATTTCAGTCTCGCTCTGGTTGCGGCTGTCTCGCGATTTGGGCATAGTGAGCGCAGCCGCAGACCGTCGGTGCGCCAACGCGGGCCGTGGCCAACGCGGGTTGGCCGCTGTCGACCGAACGGTTGGTCCCGCGCCTTTTGTATTCAACATCGTGTATCAGCCCAGTCGGGTTTTCGATCCGCCGCGACGGCGGAGCTTCCAAACAGCAGTCAGGAGAAACGTCATGCTGAGAAAGAGTTTGGTTCCGTGCGTGGCGATTGCCGCCCTCGCTTTGATGGTTGACGTCCAGGTTGCCAACGCGCAAGGGCGCCGCGGTGGTGGCGGTGGCATGATGCGCGGCCCGCAAGGCGTCAACGACATTTACGTTGCCAGCCAAGCCGCCGCCCAAAAAGAAGTCAACATTAAGCCCGACCAGAAAGAAAAGATCGACGATCTGTCGAAGGACGTCCGCGAAGAAGTGATGCAGGCCATGCAGGCCTCCGGCGTCAGCTTCCAGGGCTTGCAGGATCTCTCGCCTGAAGAGCGTCAGAAGAAGATGGCTGAGATGGGCGCCAAGATGGCCGAGGTCTCGAAGACGGTCAACGAAAAGTTTGCTCCGAAGCTGGCCGAGATCCTCGACAAGACGCAGGCCAAGCGGATTCACGAAATCGCCATTCAGCTGGCCGGAGCGCCAGGCCCTGCTCGACGCCGGCGTCCAGAAAGATCTGAACGTGACGGCCGACCAGAAGGAAAAGCTCACGTCGATCAACAAGGACTTCCAGAAGCAGCTTGCGGAAGTGCCTCGCGCCGAGCGCAGACGAAGATGCACGAGCTCAATGAAGAGCAGCTGGCCAAGTCGACCGAACTTCTGACCAAGGACCAGCAGGCGCAGTTCGCGTCGCTGAAGGGCAAGGCGTTCGACACGAAGTTGCTGCGGCCGCAAGGCGGCGGACGTCGCACGCGCGCGAACGCGGGCGGTGGCAACGGCCAGTAATTGATCCTCAGCGCAGCCCTCCGGGCTGCGCAGTTGACCAGCGTAGCCTCCCGGCTGCGCCAGTCTGTACAGAACGCACGGCGCGCGGGAATTCAGCGGCGACAAGGCCGTTGAATCCCGCGCGCCGTGCTGTTATAACCGCGCAGTTGCGCCGTGCAGGGCCTGATGACGAACTCGGAAAACCGCGACCTCCGTTTTACATTCGGGAATCAGTCATGGCGAAGGACGATGTTAAACCTCCGATCACACCAGCCGCACCAGCCGCCGGAGACACGCCTCCCCAGACGATGGTGCACGTCGACGATTCGTCCTGCGTGGCCGGCTACGCGAATTTCTGCCGCGTTTCGAGCACGGCCGAGGAGCTGATTCTCGACCTGGGGCTCAATCCGCACCCCTATGCCACAGGGGAAGCCACGGTCAGAGTCTCGCAGCGGATCATCATGAATCACTTCACGGCCAAGCGGTTGCTGGGAGCGCTGGCCGCGGCGCTGCAGCGCCACGAAAACGCGTTCGGCACGGTCGAGACCGACGTTCGCAAGCGCGTCCGCTCGACCCCGTAAGCACCCGACCGGGGGCGCGGCGCATCACGATCGCGGCCCCGCCCGAACCCTACCAGCGAAGCTGCCGCGATGCCTGACCACGGACCTCCGGACAATCCCGCGATGGGCCCGCATGCGCCCGGCGACGAGGGGCCCTTCTGCGAGGAGATTCAACACGCGCAGATCAGCGCCGTAGTGCCCGAACGGGTCGCCCGCGGCGTCTTCAGCACAGGCGCGGTGGTCGTCCAGGGGCCGCACGAATTCATTCTCGATTTTTTGCTCCGCATGTCTCAGCCGCAGCAGGTGGCCGCCCGCGTCGTGCTGCCGCCGGGCGTGGTGATGCAATTCATCGCGGCTTTGTCTGAGAATTTGAAGAACTACGAATCGAAATACAGCATGCCGCTGGTGCCCGCGCCGCAAACGGCTCCGGGAGCCGGGGCCGGCGGACATGTTTCCGCGCAGGAACTCTACGAGCAGCTCAAGCTGCAGGATGACGTCCTGTCAGGCAGCTACGCCAACGCGGTGATGATCGGCCACACGCCGAGCGAGTTTTGCTTCGACTTCATCACCACGTTCTATCCGCGGTCGGCCGTTTCGTGCCGCGTGTTCATGGCGGCCCCGGGTGTGCCGCGGCTGCTCGAGTCGCTCAAGCACTCGTTCGACAAGTTCCAGCAAAAATCGGCGCAGCACGCGAACCCGCAGACGCCGCCCCCGCCCCCTGCTCCGCCGACTCAGCCTCCTCCCGAGGGACCCCGCGAGTCGTGAATCGGCGGGATCTGGCTCGACTGATTTCGATTACGTCCCTCGCTGAGGCTTCCGGTTAGTGTGCGCGAGTCACCAACCCGAAGCGTCGGCGAGGGCTCTTTGATTGCATCAAGCTCCCGAACGGACTGAAGAGCCGGGGCGAGCCAGGCTAGCGGCGGGCCAGCTTCTTCAGCACTTCGACGCCCCGTTCAAGCGTGCGACGCTCGGCCGAATACGATAGGCGGAAGTGCGTGTCGCGGTCGCTGAAAACGTTACCGGGGATGATCAGCAGATTGTCGCTTGATCGCCTCGGCGACGAATTCGCTCGCCGTTCCCCAAGGTGCCTTGGCGAAGAGGTAGAACGCGCCGCCGGCCGGCGCGAACTCGTACAACCCGGACAGCTCCGCCACCATAAAGTCGCGGTTGCGGCGGTATTCGGCGACGCGCTCGGAGACGTCGACGTCGCAAGCCGTGAGCCCCGCCCACTGGACTGGCTGTGGCGCGCAGACGTAGGTGAACTGCTGCAGCTTGATCATCTGCTGGATGACCTCGGCCGGGCCGTGCGGCGTAGCCCAGCCGCAGCCCGGTCATCGAGTGCGATTTGCTGAAGCCGTCGATGACGATCGTCCGCTCGTTAAACCGGGCCGGGCTGATGAACGGCCCGTCGTAGACAAACGTGCGATAGATCTCGTCGCTGATCAGGGCCACGTTGCGCTCGGCGGCCAACTCGGCCAGCCCCCGCAGGTCGGCTTGTCGAGAGCACGGTCCCGGTCGGATTGGCCGGGCTGTTGCAGAGGATGACTTTGGTGCGATCGGTGAGCGCCGCGCGAACCTTGTTGAGGTCGACGCGGAAATCAGGATACGTGTCGACGGCGACCGGCGTGCCGCCGACGAGCGTCGTGAGGTGCTTGTAGACGACGAAATACGGATCGAAGAACAGCACCTCGTCGCCGGGATTGATCAGCACCGACAGGGCCAGCATCAAGCCGCCGCTCGTGCCGCTGGTGACGAACAACGAGCGGTCGGCATGCTGGTATTCGGCGTCGACCCGCTCCTGCAGCTTGCGCACGAGCGGGGCAATGCCCTGCGTGGGGCTGTAGGCATTACGCCCCTCGTCGATGGCCTTCTTGAGCGCGTCTTTGACCGGTCGCGGCGTGTCGAAATGAGGCTGCCCGATGCTCAGATTGATCGGGTCCTTCATCGTCGCCGCCAGATCGAACACCTTGCGGATGCCGGAAACGTCGATCCGCTGCATCCGCTCGGCGATCCAGGCGCGCTTCCCGTCCGCGCGAGAACGGGAACCGGTGTCGGACGCGGTCATTCCTTTTCCGCCATCAGCTTGGCCACGCTCGGCTCGATCGAGCTGGCCCAGATCTCGTAGCCGGCCGGGCTCAGGTGCAACAGATCGGGCATGATGTCCTTGGTCAGCGTGCCGTCTTCGTGCAGAAACTTCTTGCCGATGTCGAGGTAGAAGACGTGCTGGTTGTCGGCGAGCTTGGCGATCCGCTCGTTCGCGGCCTCGTTCACCTTTCGCAGCGGATTTTCGGAATTCGCGCCGCGGGGGAAGATGGCCAGCACGAGAACCTTGGTCTCCGGCGTGGCCGACCGCAGCTTTTCGACGATCGCGGCGACGCCCGCGGCGATTTGCTGCGGCGTATTCGAGCCGCAGTTATTGGTGCCGATCATCAGCACGGCCAGCTTGGGGTGAATGCCGTCGAGGTTGCCATGTTCGAGCCGCCAGAGCACGTGCTGCGTGCGATCGCCGCCGATGCCCAGGTTCACGGCGTGTCGCGTGCCGTAGTATCTTTGCCAAACAGTTTTGACCGCTTCCCTCCCAACCTTGAGTGATCGAGTCGCCGATCATGAGCAGTTGCGCGCCCCCCTTGGCGACATTGGCATTGATCTGTTCCTGCCGCTTCTGCCACCAGGGGTCGCTGCGCGGCACCGGCGTAACGGTTTCGTTTTCCGCAGCCCTCGGCCGTTTTTTGACGGCCGGAGCCTGGGCGAGCGCGACGGACGAGGCGAACAGGAAGAGCACACAGATTGAAAGGTGTCGGGGACGGCAAAGCTCGGACATGTTCCATTCCTCTGAGGCAGGGGAAATCAAACGGCGGGTAGAACGAGGTTGAGCCGCCAGTCTAGCCATCCGGCCAGACGCATTCCAGCAGCCGACGGCCCAGGCACCAACCCACGGCACTGCGCCCGGTGGCTTGAATCTTTTTTGCCAAAACCGAGTCGAATCTCAGTGAAAGCTGAAGAGCGCCTGCGCGCGGTGACAAACTTTTAAGTTTTTTGAGTTATCGAAGACATTTGACAAAACCGATCGAATGAGTGAGGTCCGCGCCGCGAGGGACTTTTTCGGACACTGTTCGGCGTCCGCGTCGATTGGGGTATCCACGGGAGTTGTGGATCCCCATTCGGACGAGTCGTCTGCGTCGGCCGCTCCTCTTTTCGAGAATCGGGTGACTTATGTCGGGTTTAAGCATCAGCTCGCTCAATCAGTACCTGTCGTCGCCTTACGCTCAGAACAGTTCGAGCACGCAATCCGATTTGCAGAACCTGGGCCAGGCACTGCAGTCGGGCAACCTGACGGCCGCGCAAAGCGCGTTCGCCACGCTGCAGAAGGCCTATCAGACGCAGGGATCGCAATCGTCGAGCACGAGCGGGACCACGAGCCCTGTGTCGAGCGATCTGACGACCCTCGCCAACGCGCTCAACACCGGCAACTTGACCTCGGCGCAGGCCGCCTTCTCGCAGCTGCAGAAGGACCAGCAGTCCCAGAGCGGCGGCGGACATCACCACCATCACGGCGGCATGGGCGGCGCCGTTCAGTCGCTGATTTCGCAGCTGTCGAATTCGTCCTCGTCGTCGGGCAGCGGCACGTCGACAACGGGCCAAACGCTGAACGTCGAGGCCTAGCCGAGGTTCCAGCTGGGAAGACGTGGCCCGCGCCTCGCGCGGGGCCGACTCGCGCTCGCGCCAGCGCAGAATTGCGTTCTCGCGCTCGACCCGCGTCTGCACGAAGAGCCGCCGCCACAGCCGTTCCTGCGCGGGCGTAAGTTCGCAGTTGCGCCGCTCCATCGCGGCCCGGGCCGTCCGCAGCGTCCGCTCGAGATCCATGCCTTCGGTCAGTTCGCCGCGCACGACCTTGCAGAACGAGGGGACGTGTTTGGGCGCGAGTTGGCCGTCCGGCAGAATCATCGACATCGCGCCGATCGATGTGCCCGTGTTCAGCAGCGTGCCGATCGACGTCTTGGCGTGGTCGGCGATGAACGCCCCCATTTTGGTCAGTCCCGTGTCGAGCGATTCGCCGCGGACGGGCACGCGGACGTGCGAGTAGTCGTTCTTGAGGTCGCTGTTCGTGGTGAGCGCCCCCAGGTTGACCCACGGGCAGATGTAACTGTGGCCCAAGAAGCCGGCGTGATACTTGTTCGCGTAGCCGTGCAGGATCGACGACTCGACCTCGCCGCCGACGCGGCAATAGGGGCCGATGGTCGACCCGCCGCGGACGTTCGCACCGTAGAGCCGCGCTCCGCGATCGATGTGGCACGGACCGGCGACCCGCGTGAAGGCTTCGAGCACCGCTCCCGGGCCGATCGTGATCGGTCCCTCACTCGCATCGAGCACGACGAACGGCTCGATCCGCGCGGCCGGAGCGATGTGAAAGTTGTCGCTCGGACCCAGCGTCGCCACCTGCGGCTGCAGCGCGAAGGCGTGCCGTTGGCCGATCAGACGAAAATCCTCGCGCAGCATCTCGGCGTTCTGCCGAACGACGTCCCAGGGGAACTCGAGAAACATGCCGCGGGCGTTGACGGCCGGCTGCGTCTCAGCCAAGAGCGAGAGTGACTGCTCCCAGCCGGTGCGGATGACCAGCTCGGCATCGAACGGTTCGAGGGTGAAAAAGGCGGCCTGGCCGCCGCAGATGCCAGCCGGCTCGTGCGTCAATTCGTCGCGCAGAGCGTCGGCCGTTGGCAGCCAGCGACCGTTGATGATGAGAGTCGGTGCCGCGGCGAGCCAGGCAAAATCGTTGACGTGCGCTTCGGGATGTTCTTCGCGATATGCGTCGGCCAGATGGTCGCGCACGAATGCCCCCCACTCGCTCACGCCGCAGTTCCGCACAATCCGTTCGCGGAGCGAATACTGCCCGCAGACCAGCTCGAAAACCGGTCGAGCGAGCGTCAGCGGGTGCAGGTTGACCGCATTCGGATCTTCGACGAAGGCAACGCGCATGCCAGGGTCCAACCGGGAGCGCCAGGGGAGATGCTGAACGCGCGGCGACTATATCTCTTCCCCTACTTTGATGATAGACGCGTCCGGCGGTCGGCCAAGTGGCAGCCAGCACGGGCCGCCGTTTTCTTCACGGGCGGCGCCAGGCGGTCTCGTTGTCGCGATGGTCGCCGCGAACTAGAATCACCCAGCGATCGAGGACTCGGCCCCCGGCTTTACCCGCGTGCGGTCCGAGCGCGTTTGCCTCGATACAATTTCCGTCGTCGCACCGCGACACTGTTGCGCTGTCTTTTCGTCGTGCAGAGGAGCCCGAACTGTGGCTGTCCGTGTTGGGATCAATGGATTTGGACGCATCGGAAGAATCACGTTTCGCGCTCTGGCCGCCCGGCCGAAAGAGTTCGAGGTGGTCGCCATCAACGACTTGGGCGACCCCAAAGCGCTGGCGATGCTGCTCAAGTACGACAGCGTGCAGGGGCGTTTCCCCGGCACGATCGAGGTCGAGGGGAACAACCTGATCGTCGACGGCAAAACCGTCCGCGTCTGTGCCGAGAAAGACCCCTCGAAGCTTCCCTGGAAAGAGCTGTCGGTCGACGTGGCGCTGGAGTCGACGGGGTTCTTCACGGGCCGCAAGAAGGACGGCAAACCGGGCTACGACAGCCATCTCGACGCCGGCGCCCGCAAGGTGGTCCTGTCGGCTCCCGCCAAGGACACGCCCGACCTGACCGTGGTATTAGGGGTCAACGACCGCGAGCTGACCGCCGCACATAAATGCGTGTCGAATGCCAGCTGCACGACCAACTGCCTGGCCCCGATGGCGAAGGTCCTGCACGAGGCTTTTGGCATCGAGCAAGGACTGATGACGACCGTCCACGCTTACACGAACGATCAGCGGGTCTCCGACCAGCTCCACTCCGATCCGCACCGGGCCCGCGCGGCCGGCCTCAACATCATTCCCACCTCAACTGGGGCGGCCAAAGCGGTCGGGCTGGTCCTCCCCGACCTGAAGGGGAAGCTGACCGGAATTTCGCTCCGCGTTCCGGTCCCGGCCGGAAGCATTACCGACCTCGTGGCTACCCTGAAGAAGGACGTCACGGTGCAGGACGTCAATGCGGCCATGAAGGCGGCCGCCGCCGGGCCGCTCAAGGGCATCCTGGAATACACGGAAGACCCGATCGTCTCCAGCGACGTCATCGGCAGCCCGTCCAGCTGCATTTTCGACTCGAGTTGGACGACGGTCATCGGCACCCGAATGATCAAAGTCCTCGGCTGGTACGACAACGAATACGGCTATTCGAATCGAACGGCAGACATCATCGCCCGGGTGGCCGCGCTCTAAGCGTATTGACCGGCGGAGAGTTTTTCGCCGCAAGAGATTACGTCCGATGACTTTATGGATGTCGTGCCCGCGGCCCTCTGCTGGGGCCGGCCGGCAGTTCCACTGGACTGCTCGGCACGTCTCGACCACAATAGGGTTTCCGCGGCTTTGACGGCCGCGCCTCGCCGCTTGGCTCTAACGGGGTAGCGCCCCGTCGCGAGCGAAACCGTCCGGCCGGATTGAACGCCGAGTTGAGGACGACTCCCATTCCGATGAGCCGACAAGGCCTGCTCGAACACGTCGCGGGCTCGATCCCGCTGATCGCCCCGTCGATGCTCAAGTGCGACTTCGGCAACCTCCATCGCGAGGTGGACCTGCTGGAAGCGGGCGGAGCCAGAATCCTGCACATGGACGTCATGGACGGGCATTTCGTCCCCAACCTGAGCTACGGAGCGATGGTCATCGAACGGGTGCGAGAGCTGACCGAGCTGCCGTTCGAGGCTCACTTGATGATTTCGGATCCGGCCCGCTACCTCGACGACTTCCTCAAGGCGGGCTGCAACCTGCTGACAATTCACTTGGAGGCCGTGCCCGAGCCGCGTCCGTTACTTGCCCGCATTCGGGAGCACGGCGCTCTGGCCGGTTTGGCGATCAATCCGAAAACGCCCGTCGAATCGCTCGAGTCGTTCCTGGATGCCTTCGATGTGGCCCTGGTGATGAGCGTCGAGCCCGGTTTCGGCGGCCAGAAGTTTATGCCCAGCGCACTCGACAAGCTCCGCTGGCTCAAGTCGCGGCTGAAGCCGGGGACCTTTGCCTCGGTGGACGGCGGCATCGACCTGGAGACCATCGGCGACGTCGCGGCCGCGGGAGCGAACATTTTTGTCACAGGCAGCGCGATCTTCGAGGCCGGCGATTACGGCCACGCCATGACCGAATTGGCCGACCGGGCCAAAGCCGCCGCGGCCGCCAAGCCTCGCTGAGGAATCCCCCGTCCATGCCAGACGTCGTTTTAATCCGTCCCGGATGCACCGATTTCGACGAGCAAAATCGCATCCAGGGCGTGCTCGATCTGCCGCTGAACCACCGCGGCCATGCGCAAGTGCTGGGCTTGGTGGCGCAGCTGCAGGAGGTCGAGTTCGACGTCGTTTTCACGGCTCCCGGCGAGCCGGCCCGCTCCACCGCGCTAGCCATCTGCGAGCAAAACGGGGCCTCGCTCAAAGAAGTGGACGATTTCCGCAACCTCGACCACGGTCTGTGGCAGGGGCTGCCGGTCGACGACGTGCGGCGGAAATACCCCAAAGTCTTCAAGCAGTGGCAGGAATCGCCCGAAACCGTCCGCCTGCCCGAGGGGGAAACGGTGGCCGAGGCGGTCGAGCGGATTCGCCGCGGCCTCCGCAAGTGTCTCAAGCGCAAACGCACGATCGGCATCGTGGCGTCGGAGCCACTGGCGACGATGATCAGCTGCGTGCTACGCGGCCAGCGCCCGTCGTTCCCGGAATCGTGCGACCGCAAGTCGCTGCGGCCGACAATCGAGCGGATCTCGCTAGCCACGGCCGCGCTGCCCGAAGCCGACTCGGTTCCGTCGAACGGAAAGACCGCGACAGGTCGAGCCGCCGCCGCCTCGCCGACCAACGGCAAGCCGACCAATGGCAAGTCACTCGCCAACGGCGCAGTCTCCGAACGGCACCGCGTCAGCGAACGGGGCGCCGCCCACGAACGCGGCGCCGTCCGCAAACGGGCGCTCCGTCACGCTTCCCAAGTCACGGAAAGACAACGGAAACGGGAAAGACGCCGGAAATGGAAACGGCACGAGTTCGGCCGCGGGAACCGGGCCGGCCTCGACCTCCAAACGGGGGACTCACGAATGAGTACCGTCGACAATCCGAATCTTGAAGGGACCGAGGCGATGCCGCGGCAGCGTCCGAAGCGCGGCGTGCCGGAAGGCCTGTGGATTGGGTGCGACGGCTGCGGAGCGAGCGTCTTTCGCAAAACGGTCGACGAGAAGCTGGGCCTGTGCCCCGAGTGCGGCCATCACTTTTATATTTCGGCGCGAACCCGCATCAAGCAGCTGTTGGACGAGGACAGCTTTGAAGAGTGGTTCGCCAACATGGCGCCGCTGGACCCGCTGGGCTTCGTCGACAAAAAGCCTTACAGCGAACGGCTTGCCCAGGAGCAGGCGCGAACTGGACTCTTGGACGCCTGCGTGGCCGGAAGAGGCTATCTCCGCGGTCGGTCGCTGGTCTTTGCCGCCACCGATTCGGCGTTCATCATGGGAAGCATGGGGTCGGTCGTCGGCGAAAAGCTGACCCGCGCCATCGAGGCCGCCACCGAGCTGCATCTGCCGCTGGTAATCGTCAGCGGCTCGGGCGGCGGGGCCCGGATGCACGAGGGAATTCTGTCGCTGATGCAGATGGCCAAGGTCTCCGCGGCCATCGCCCGCTACCAGCGCGACAGTGGACTCTTTATTTCTGTGCTCACGAACCCGACAATGGGAGGAGTGGCCGCCAGCTTCGCGGCGCTCGGCGATGTGATCCTGGCCGAGCCCAAGGCGCTGATCGGTTTTGCCGGTCCGCGCGTGGTCGAGGCCACGGTCAAAATCTCGCTCCCGAAAGGCTTTCAAACGAGTGAGTTTTTGCTGGAGCACGGGTTTATCGATCGGATCGTGCCGCGACCACAGTTGGGCGTGGAGATCGCCCGCCTGATCGACTACTGCTCGATGTGAGCGGACATGGGTTTTCTGCGGTCCTTTTTTGGCGGCAAACGACGCGCGGCCAATCCGCGTGTCGACGTGTCGCAGCGGTTCGACCGGGTTAGCCGCTTGGGCACCGGCAGCATGTCCAAGGTTTGGCGGGCCGTTGACCGCAAGTCGGGGCAGGTCGTCGCGCTCAAGATCCTCGATCGCGACAAGACGGCCCGTTACGAGGCCCGCTTCACCGACCGGGTGAAGCCGACCGAAGGACAGGTCGCGTCGCAGCTGTCGCACCGGCACATTGTGAAGACGTTCGAGCACGGCGTCACGACCGACGGTGAGCAGTTCCTCGTGATGGAGCTGGTCGAGGGGATCGGCCTCGCCTATCTGGTCGACGTGCAGAACGAGACCATGCGCGAGCATCGGCTGCGGGTGATGGTCGAGCTGGGCGAAGCCATCGAGTATCTCCACAAGGAAAAGTGGATCCACCGCGATCTGTGTCCCCGCAATGTCCTGCTCGACAAGCAACACTGCACCAAGCTGATCGACTTCGGCCTGGTTGTCCCCAACACGCGGGCCTTCCAGGAGCCGGGCAATCGCACGGGCACCGCCAACTACATGGCGCCCGAGCTGATCAAGCGGCAGCGGACGGACCAGCGGATCGACATCTTTTCATTTGCGGTCACTTGCTACGAGATGTACTGCAAGACGCTGCCGTGGCCGTCGGATAACGGCGCCTCGCTCGAAATGATGCTCAAGCGGATCAACACGAAGCCGCGGGACATCCGCGAGCTGGTCCCGAACCTCGACGAGCAGATCGCGAGCGCCATCATGCGCGGGCTGGAGGCCGAGCCGCAGAATCGCTGGCAAAACGCGAGCGAAATGGTCTCGGAGCTGCGCGTCGCTTTGCACCGGCTCCAGCCGCCGCCCAAACCCGAAGAGACCAAGAAGCGTACCAAGAAACGCAAAGACGCGTTTTCCGACAAATGGCAGTTTAAAACGCAGTGAGCGTGGCACGGACTGCCGCGACCGGACGGCTGCGCGACCTCAACGAACGGCAGCGAGAGGCCGTCCTCACCTTGTCCGGGCCAGTCCTGGTCCTGGCCGGCGCCGGCACGGGAAAGACGCGGGTCATCACCTACCGCACGGCGGAGCTGATTCGCCGCGGCACGCCGCCCGATCGGATTCTCTCGGTCACCTTCACGAACAAGGCGGCCCGCGAGATGCAACAGCGGACGGCCGCCCTGCTCGGCCGGGCCCGCGCGGAGTCGCGCGGCCGCTCGTCACTACGTTTCACTCGCTCTGCGTGCGAATCCTGCGACAGGACGCCACGCATCTCGGCTATCCGGCCAACTTCTCAATATTCGATCGCAGCGACCAGGAATCGGCCGCGCGGGCCGCGCTCCGCGAAATTCGCGTCAGCGACAAAACACTGCGCCCGGGCGACCTGGTCAGCCGCATCAGCCGCTGGAAATCGGCCGGCATCGCCCCGCAGCGGGCGATTGACTTCGTCGAAAACGATCTCGACATGCTGGCGGCGTCCGCCTATCGCCGCTACCAGCAGGCGATCAAGAGTCGCGGCGGCGTCGACTTCGACGACTTGCTCCTGCTCACGCATCGCCTGTTCGAGGAGTTTCCGGACGTGCTGGCTCGCCACCAGCGCCGCTTCGATCACGTGCAGATCGACGAATACCAGGACACCAACGGCACGCAGTTCGCGCTGGCCGAAGCGCTCGTGCGGCCGCACCGCTCGCTCTGCGTCGTCGGCGACGACGACCAGTCGATCTACGGCTGGCGCGGGGCGGAAGTGCGGCACATCCTCGAGTTTCAGAACATTTTTCCCGGCACTCGGGTCATCCGCCTCGAGCAGAACTATCGCTCGAATCCGGCCATCTTGGAGATCGCGAACCGTCTCGCCGCGAACAATCCGGGTCGCCACGCCAAGCGGCTGGAGGCCTGCCGTCCCCCGGGCAGCGCGGTTCGCTTTCGTGGCTTCGAGGACGAGCAGGCCGAGGCGGCCGCTGTGGTGGCCGAGATCGCCGGACTGGTGGCCGGCGGCACCACGCCGGGCGAGGTGGCGATTTTGTTTCGCACCAACGAGCAGCCGCGACTGTTCGAGTCCGAGCTGCGCCGCCGCCGCTTGCCGTACGTTGTGATCGGCGGCCAATCGTTCTTCGATCGCAAGGAAATTCGCGACTTGCTGGCTTATCTCAAGGTGATCTCGCGGACCGACGACGAGCAGTCGCTCTTGCGGATCATCAACACGCCGCCGCGCGGGATCGGCGACGCGGCCGTCGAAAAACTGACGATGCAGGCCGTCCGCAGCGGCCGCACCGTCTGGGACGTGATCACGCGGGCGGAGGGAATGGTCGACCCGGACGGGAATCTCGTGGTGAGCGGCGAACGTCCCGAAATGTCGGTCAAAGCGGCCGCTGGCGTCGCCGAGCTGCGAAGTGTGATCGAACGCTTTCGCGACGAGTTTGCAGCGCTCGCACAGCCGTTGCCCGACCTCTTTCAAAAACTGGTCGAGGAGATTCGCTACGAAGCCGAAATCGAGCGGCTCAATCCCGAGCCCGAACAGCAGCTCACGCGAAAGGCGGCTCTCGACCAGCTCCGCGAGTCGATCAAGATTTACTCCGACCGCGCGGAGACGGTGTCGCTTGCCGGATTTTTGGAGGACTGCGCCCTGGCCGGCCGCGACGAGGAAGACGACTCGGAGCGCGAACGGAGCGGCGTCGTCCGTTTGATGACCTTGCACAGCGCCAAGGGGCTCGAGTTCCCGCGCGTCTATCTCGTCGGTCTGGAAGAGGGATTGTTGCCGCACCGGCGTTCGCTCGAAGATCCCGACTCCCCTTCCCTGCCGGAAGAGCGCCGGCTGGCTTACGTCGGCGTGACACGGGCGATGAACGATCTGACGATCAGCTGGGCCGAGAGCCGTATGAAATGGGGCAAACGGCAGCCCACGCTTGTCTCCCGCTTCGTCGCCGAAATGCGGGCGGACGATGCCGAGGAAGACGATGCCGACGAGGGTGATCAGGGCGGACGACGCGGGCCACGGCGACGCCGATGGACGTGAATCCGGCGACGCCGATCGCGAAGCCAACTCATGACCGGCGCGACCTGGCGAGATTCGACCCGCCGTCGGCCCTCGTGCTGGGCATCGAAACGTCCGGCCTGGCGGGGGGAATTGCGCTCTTCCGGGGTGACCACTGTCTGGGCGACGTGCAGCTTGAAGAGGCCCCACGGCGGCACGCGCAGACGCTCGTCGCGCAGATCGGCACGCTTGTTGGCGGGGCCGGCTGTCGGGTGCGCGATCTTTCGGCGGTCGCCGTCAGCATCGGACCGGGAAGTTTTACCGGGCTGCGGGTCGGTGTCGTCTGCGCGAAAACGCTGGCCTATGCGACGGGCTGTCGACTGGCCGCCGTCGATACGCTGCGAGCGATCGCGGCCAACAGTCCGGCCGACGTCGCCCGCGTACACGTGCTGGCCGACGCGCTTCGCGGCGATGCTTACGTCGCCAGTTACCAGCGAATTGACGAGCACGTGGATCGCCCAAGAGCCACCGGCCCTTGCGGCCGCCGCGGCGTGGCTGGCCGAGCGCGGACCCGGTGACGTGCTTTCCGGACCAGGGCTGGCGGTCTACGCCGCCAATATTTCTCCTGCGTGCCGACAACTGCCGGCCGACTGCTGGACACCTCGCGCCCGCGTCGTCGCCCAATTGGGGCTCGAACAGCTGGCCCGCGGGCAGGCGGCCGATTGCGCGACTCTCGTCCCGTTTTATCTCCGCCGTAGTGCGGCCGAGGAACGGAAGATGCGGGCCGAATAACGCTCGACTTCCTTGCCCGCTGCCGCGCCGTGTGATGGATCAGTTTTCCGGCGCGCGATATAATCGCCTGCGGTTGGAGGGGAGCGGGCGGGCGAAAAACGATTGACGCTCACCGCAGGCGAGCCCGTCGCGGGCGAATCCCGCGGGGGTGCAGGAGAGAGGACGTCGTATGGCGCTGTACGAGATCGAGACGACCCAGCACATCATGATCGGCTGGGCGGATTCTCCCCAGCAGGCCCGAGAAATCGCCGGCCAGCACTACCCTCATGAAGACGTCGTGCGGCTCACCAAGCGGCCCCGAGACATCTGGGTGATCTCCAAGGGGATGCTCGGCGTCAAAGGGACCAGCGAGCCCAACGACGCGGCCCGCGACTGCCTGGCCCGCGCCAAGGGGGACAAGGTCCACGCGATCCGGCTGTACATGCTGGATACCGGGGCCGACCTCCATGAAGCGCAGCGCGCCATCGAAACCAACATGTCGCTCGGCTGGTAACGACGGCTGCCCGACGCCCGCCCGCCTCGGCTACCCTTTTCGGCCGCCTCATTTTGGCTGCCCCGCTGCCCGCTCACGCTGCCCTCGCCTTGGAGCGGCGCCAAGCGACGTTCGGGCCCTCGCTTTACCCCCTCACTCAAACGCGTTGTAATTGAGCGAACGCGTATTATCCCTCCCGCTTTCCGTCGTTCCCCACCGCTTGAGCCAGGAACTTCAACATGACGCTGCGGAATCTGCTCGTGAGTGCGATGGTGCTTGGTGCCGGCCTGTCGTCCGGTGAAATCCCTTCGGCCAAGGCCGACGACATGGTCTACGAGCTGCGGACCTACACAGCCAGTCCCGGCAAAATGCCCGAGCTGCAGAAGCGGTTCCGCGATCACACGATCCGCATCTTCGAGAAGCACGGCATCAAGAGCATCGGCTACTGGGTCCCCGAGAAGCAGCCCGACACGCTGATTTATCTCGTCGTTCACCAAAGCCGCAAAGCGGCCGACAAGTCGTGGGCCGCGTTCATCGCCGATCCGGAATGGCAGAAGGTCTTCCGAGAGTCGCAAAAGAACGGTTCCCTGACCAAGAAGGTGGAGCGGGTCTACCTCAATCCGACCGATTTTTCCCCGCTCAAGTAGCGAACGCCGATGGCCGACGTGATCCCCGAGACGACGCACGCGACGCCCACCCTGGCCTGGATCGGCGGAGTGGGCGGCTCGCTGCGGATCATCGACCAGACCTTGCTGCCGGGCGAGCTGCGGCTCATCGATCTGGCGACGCCCGAGCAGGTCTGGGAGGCGATCCGCGTGCTGCGTGTCCGCGGCGCACCGGCGATCGGCGTCGCGGCCGCTTACGGCGTCGTGATCGGCCTGCAGACGGTGCTCGAGGCGTCCCGACCTGACTTCGATCGGCGTCTCGCTGAAGTGGCCGAGTATTTAAACGGCAGCCGGCCGACGGCCGTCAATCTGGCCTGGGCGCTGGCCCGCATGCTGGACGTCGCCGCGTCGCTGCCGGAGTTGCCGCGGCTCAGATGGCCGCCCGACTGTTGGAGGAAGCGCGGCAGATCGAAGCGGAAGACCGCGAGATGTGTGCCGCCATCGGCCGCGCGGGGGCCGACCTCCTGGCCGACGGCACGGGCGTGCTGACGCACTGCAATGCGGGAGCCTTGGCGACTGCGGGCGACGGCACCGCGCTCGCCGTGATCTATGCCGCTGTGCGCCAGGGGAAACGGCTCCAGGTGTTTGCCGATGAAACGCGGCCCCTCCTGCAAGGGGCGCGGCTGACTGCTTGGGAGCTGACCGAGCGCGGCATCCCCGTGACTCTGCTCTGCGATTCGGCCGCCGGCTGGATCATGCACGAAGGGCGCATTCAGGCCGTCGTCACTGGGGCCGACCGGATTGCCGCCAACGGCGACACGGCCAATAAGATCGGCACGTATTCTGTCGCGCACCTCGCCCGAGCGCACGGCATCCCGTTTTACGTCGCGGCTCCCACCAGCACGTTCGACCTGAGTGCCTTCGACGGTCGCAGCATTCCGATCGAGGAACGCGCGGCCAGCGAAGTCACTCATCCGTTCGAGCGGCAGACGGCGCCCGTCGCGATCACTGCCCGCAATCCGGCCTTCGACGTGACGCCCGCCGAGCTGATTACGGCACTGATCACCGAACGCGGCTTGATTCAACCGGTCAATCGCGACACCATTCGCGCCGTCGTCGGCCGCCCCGATCCGCGGCCCCGGAGCTTGATCGGCACATGAACTTCGCGCTGATCGGCGACGACCCGGAAATCCTGCCGCTCGTAAGCGCGATCGCCGCCCGACCCACGAACCGTCTCGAGTGCGCGGCCCTGGTGGGCGAACTCGCTTCGGAGCTGCGCTCGATCGCTCCCGCCATCCGCCTGCTGCCCCGCTGGGACGCAATTTTGACGGCCGGACAGATCGACGCCGTGCTCGTCTGCGGCAGCGACGACGCCATCCTCGAGGCGGCCCGGCAGTTAGCGGCCGCCGGCAATCCTCTCATGATCTTGCCGCGAAGCGCGCAGGGTTCGACCTGGATTTACGAACTCTCGCTGATTCGCGACGAAGGGAACGCCTGGATCGTGCCGATTTTTGTCGATCGCGCGCTGCCGGGTTTCGAGCGGATTCTCGCCGCGCTTGACGCCGGCGCGCTGGGACGGCCGCTTTACTTGCGGATCGACCGCGAAATGCAGACGGCCGCCGACACCGGGCATCCCGGGCTGTCCAAAGTCGCGCTGGAAGATGCCCTGCTCCACGATGCCGACTTGCTGCGGAGCTTGGGCGGCGATTACAGCCGAGTCACCGCCGGTCTCTCGGGAGCCGTCGACGATCGCGTGGCGGCCGCGGCGATTACCCTCTCGGGCGAGGGGCTGCCGGAGGCGACCTGGATGGTCCGCGGCACGACGAGCCCGTCTCGTTTCAATCTGGTCATTGCCGGCGAACGCGGCGAAATTGCCGTGACCGCAGCGAGCGATCCGCCGGCCTGGTCGGTGCGGACCGAGCGAGTCACGCTGCCGGACTTCGACGAATCGCTCTGGACCGACGACGGCTCGGCCGCCTTGGACTCGATCGAGCGACTGTTGGCTCGCCGAGCGGAGGGAAATCGACCCGCCGTTTCCTCGTCCGCCAACTTGCGCGCGTCGCATTCAGATCGCTCGGACGCAGCCGCCTGGACTGATCTGGTCCGTGCGTTCGAGGTGGTCGATGCGGCCCGCGTGTCAGTTCGCCGCCGGCGGGCCATCGATCTGCACTCGGAAACAGCGTCCGAACGCAATCTCTTCAAATCGCAGATGACGGCCCTCGGGTGTCTCACGCTGACGCTGACGCTCGTCGGCGTGTTGTTCCTGCTCTTGCTCATGCCGATGCTCGACGCCCGCAGCCGCGACCAGATCGAAGCCGAGCGGGCGGGCTCGATCGTGCGCCGCGACGAGTTCAAGCCGCAAAGCGCGGAGCTGAACGAGTCGGGAATCGAACATCTTCACCGCCTGGTGCCCCCGATGGGCGGCACCCGATTCCCCGTGCTCGTCGAGACAGCGCCCTCGTCGGACGATCGGGCCCTCAATGAGAAGCGCCACGACGTCGTGGTCGACACGCTCAAGAAGCTGGGTGTCAACGACGCGGCCCAGCGGACGCAGGTCGTGCCGATCGTCGGCGAATGGTATCCGCAGGCGCTCCGCTTCGTGCGGGTGCTGGTGTTTGCGCCGCTCGCCCTGTTTCTCGTGCTGCAGTTCTTCGTCTTCCTCACGCGGCCGGGGGCACGCTAAAGAGCGAATGACGAAAGAAGCACGAAGCGCAAAGGTTACTGCGCCGGGCGGTGCCAGTATTGTTGGCTATACGGAGAAGCCGGCGAGAGTCCCCAGCCGCCGACGATCTGCGACTGATTGAGCACGTGCTTGTAGTTGTACGGACGGAACGAGTGGAAACCGGAATAGGCCGGAATTTCCTGCGTGTAGCCGTGCAGCCAGGGCGCCCGGCTATCGAAGCAGTAGCGGGCCTCGGCCGGGGCGACCATCGATTCGACGACGTTGGGCTGCGGCGCCGGCATGACGGCGGCCGGACCGGCCCCCAACAGAGCCGACATTAAAACGGGCCAGCAGTTCGCCGCCATCGGTAACCTCCGTGTCTTCGGGGGCGCGTCATTCGTCGCGCGGGGATCGAGCCCTCGTCCGTGAGGGGCAGATCGCAATCTTCCGTAATCTATCGGCTCGACCGACCGACCCTTGCCGGTGAACCAGGCCGCCCGCCGTTAGCTGTGCCGGATTAGTCGGCGGTCCCCGCCGCGATTCGCCCGTTTGTCGCATTGTGTGATCAGTTCGCAGGCGAACGAGTGTCGGGATTTCCCGGCCGGCGGACGTCAAAGGCGGCGGTTGTGGGAAACTGATTCTTGCGGGGGACGGTCAGAAGCCGTTCGGGCGGCAAAACCCAAACTTCCCGTTCAATTCGCAAGACCCGCATAACCGATACGACCGTAAACACCCGTCTCTGAGCCATTTGCACGGACGGATTGCGCTCCAGAGAAATCGGATCCCCGATGTCTGACATGTTTGCGGCAACACCGCATTCTCGACCGACCCGGCGACGAACGCTCCTCTCGGAGACGGTTCGTCGGCCTTGGCGCATTCGCACGGCTGCCTGTTTGCTCGCCGGTTGTGGCCTCGCCCTGCCGACGACGCGACTGGCCGCACAGCAACAGTGGGCTCCCGTGCCGTCGGCGGCCGTCGTCGCAGAAGCGCCCCCGCGGCCCCATTCGGGCCATCCGCTGCCCGAGCAAATCAGCGCGATGCCGAGCGTTTCCGAAAACCTCGAAATCGTACAGCATCACAGCCAGCTCTTGGTCGCACGCACCAATGTCGTGCGGACGGCCGTGGCCGATCCGACCATCGTCGACATCGTGCAATACAGCCCGAGCGAGCTGTCGATCATCGGGCTGGAACTGGGCAGCACCACGCTCACGCTCTGGTTCGACAACAGCCATCAGCCGTTGATCTACCAGGTCAACACGATTCGCGACCCCAACGTCGAAGAGCGTCGCCGGCTCGACTTCAGCAAGCTCGAACGGAAGCTGGCGATCCTCTTCCCGAACAGCAAGGTCTACCTGATTCCCTTCTCCGGCAAGCTCGTGGTGAAGGGGCAGGCCCACGACACCGAGGAAGCGGCCAAGATCCTGCAGATCATCCGCGGCGAAGTCGCCGTGACGCCGCCGGTGTCGGCCGAATTCGCAGAGAAGCAAACGCTCAACCAGCCGCAGCAGGCCAACCGGCGACACGTGACAATCAAGGCGGACGAATCGGCCGCCCCGGTCGCGACCGATATCGTGAATCTGCTGGAGGTACCCGGCGAGTTCCAGGTGATGCTCCGCGTACGGATTGCCGAGCTCAACCGCTCGCTGCTCCGCAGCATGGGAGTCAACCTGAACAACGTGCTCTTCGATCGCCGGCACACCGTGCAGCAAATCCGCAATACACGCCGGCAGTCGCTCGCGGGGATTTTTGAAAACGGCGAAATCGACGCGGCCATTCACGCCTTGATCTCCAACAACACGGCCACGATCCTGTCGGAGCCGGTGTTGACCGTGATCAGCGGGCACTCGGCCAGCTTTCTCTCAGGCGGTGAATTTGCCGTCCCGACGATCGTCGGCGTCGAAGGGGTCGGGGCGCAGCAGACGACGTTTCACGGCTTCGGCACGTCGCTCGTCGTCACGCCGCAAGTGCTCGACCACGATCTGATCCGCATGAAGATCTCGCCGGAATTCAGCCAGCTCGACAGCGCGAACACGGTCAACGGGATTCCCGGTGTCGACACGCGGCGGGCCGAAACGACCGTGCAGCTTCGCGAGGGGCAGACGATCGTGCTCGCCGGGCTGATCTCGCGGCAGAACAATACGTCCGTCGCCAGGACCGGCTGGAGCGACATGCCGGTCGTCGGACCGCTGTTCTCCGGCAGGCGTTCGCTGCAGGAAGAGACCGAGCTGTTGATTCTGGTGACGCCGGAGATCGTGCGGCCGATGGACGGGGAAGAAGTGCCGCCGGTGCCCGGGCACGAAGTGACCGCTCCCAACAACTGCGAATTCTTCAAGTGCGGCAAGACCGAAGGCTGCCCGGACCCGAACGTTTACCAGTCGGCGCCTTACGGCACCGGTCAAAACGCGGGCGTGCCCGTCGGCTTCCAACTGTTCAATTCACATTCGACCACGCCGACGGTTCCCGCCCAGGTCATGCCGACGCCCGCGGCGCCCACCGCACCGCCGGCTCCGGGAGCCAGCACGCAGTATCGCCCCTACCAGCCGACGCAGACGCCAACAGCACAGGCGCCGGCCAGCGGCACGCTGCAATCGCTGGGCAACGCGCAGACGGCCAACTACGGCGCGCCGACCGATGGCCCGATCGTGCAGACCGCTGCGACGTTCTCGGTCTCGGACTCGCCGCAAACTGATTCGTCGGATCCCCGCTCGAAGTGGTACCAGCATCCGTTCCGCAGCTTCGGCTGGTCGCAGTCGACCCCGCAGCGTCCAGCCGACGGCGCGACCGCCCCGTCATCGGCTGCGGCAGCGCCACCTTCCGCAAGCGGAACGGATACGGCTCAACCGCAGCAGGTGCAGCCATGAAGCGTCCGGCTGCTCGATCGGGTCTTTCACGCCGGATTCTGCCTGGGCCTGCTCGGCCTGTGCGGCGGTTGCGGCTGGTACGCCGCCTGCCAAACGCCCGTGCCCGACGTCTATCCGCTGGGCGCGGTCAACCGGGCTCACTATGAAACGATGCAGGCCAATGGTCAGGCGGCCGAATTCATTCTGCACCAGAACGATTTCGTCGGCAGCACCAGCGAACTTTCGCCGGCCGGCAAGGACCACGTTCTGGAAATTGCGGCCCGAGCCCGCACGATGCCTTTCCCGGTGCTCATCGAACGCTCGGAAAACAACACGAGCCCGGCCCTCGACGAGCATCGCCGCGCGAGCATCGCGCAAGTGCTGACCGACTTGGGCATCGCCGACGCGCAGACGCGGACAGTCGTCGCCCCGGCTTACGGTAAGGGGCTCGCCGGTCGCGAGCTCGAAACGGACGGCTCGGCCCGCGATTAGTTTCGGGGACTATCGTCACAGCCGACGTCCTCGGGCAGCGCGTCTTATTGCGGACTTTGTCCCGCGGCAGGTTCCGTCGTCACTGATTTCGAAGAAGTCGCGGTTGGCGCGTTCAATTGCGCAAGGAGCGTGGCGGCCGCGGCTGCCGGGTCGGCGGCACTCAGGATCGATTGACTGACGGCGATCCGCCGGGCGCCCGCCGTTGCGACCGCGGCCACGTTCTCCGCGTTGATTCCGCCGATGGCGAACCAGGGGAGCGAAATCTCGGCCGCCACCGCGCGGACCAGCTCCAGCCCGGCCAACGATTCAAACGCTTTCGTCGCCGACGGGAAAACCGGTCCGACGCCCAGATAATCGGCTCCGTCGAGCACGGCACGGCGGGCCTGCTCGATCGAGTGGGTCGAAACGCCGACCAACCGCCGCGGCCCGACAATCGCGCGGGCTTCTTTTACCGGCAACTCGTCCTGCCCGACGTGCACGCCGTCCGCATCAACGGCGACGGCCAGGTCGACGCGATCGTTCATGATGAAGAGTGCCGCCGGCCTCGCACGTCCACACCCGCACGCGGCGGCCCAGCTCGATCAGTCGCCGCTCGGGCATGTCCTTTTCGCGCAACTGCACGATGGCCACACCGCCGGCCAACGCCGCGCGGACGGCAGGGCCGATGCCGTGCGGGCACAGCGCATCGGTCGCCAGCAGATACAAACGCCGATCCGCCAATTCGTGGGCATTGACGTCGGCCAGGGTGAGCGCCTTTTCCAGCGTGTAGAGCTCATAGCGGAGCCGCTCGAACCGCGCGGCGGCGAGGGGCGACACGAGCTTGCCGAATTCCTCCAGCGACCGCACGGCTTCCTGGGCCCGCTTAAATGCGGCTTGGGCCACTTCGGGCGGGCTCTTCCGCGTCATCTCGGCCGGCGTGCTGATCGTCGTGCCGACGTCGGCCTGCGTGTCGCGCGAACGGACGAGCCCAGCGGCGGGCAAACCGGTCAACGCGTCGCGCAGCGCGTGTCGGACACTCCTTCAGCCGCCGCGTCAAATGCGCGTCGTCGAGCGCGAAACGCGTGTAATCCTCCAATACGCGAAGCCCTTCCCGCGCACGGTTGGCGGCGGCATCTAAAATTCGCAGCGTCGCTGTCTGGTCCGTCGCCGACGTTTGTCGCCAGGCAATTTGAAAATCGACGTCGAGCGGCGCGGGGAGCGCGTCGATCGCCGCTTGCGAGTCGATATTCGGTGGAAGATCGACCTGTGCGAGCGCGCGCGACGCCGCCGATTCGACGCGACGAAGGGCTGCCAACAAGTCCGCGGTGCCGACCTCCGCTTCCCGCCCGCGACTGGCGGCGGCCTGTGCCGCAGTGGCGACGACTCGGCGAAAGTCTTCGCTCGGCGCGGAGTCCGCAGATTTGGCGTCCGAATTCGGGACGGCATCCTGCGCGGTGAGCTCTTCGATCGGTTGCGGCAGCGGACAGTGGCGCTCGAGATGCGCCCGCGTGACTCCGCCCGACGCTAGCGCAGCAGCGGCTTCGGATTCGTCGAGAAACATGGCCCACAAGAGGTGAGCGGGCTCCAATTGCGACGCGCCACACGCGGCAGCGAGCGCTGCGGCCCGCGCTAAGGCCCGGCGGGCCGCTTCGGTCATCTGATCGTCACGCATACCACCATTTTAGTGTGCTGGTCGCGAGAATTGCCGTTAGTCGCCGAGGATCTTCGCCCGCAGCGATTCCAGCAGTCGGACGGCGTGGCCGATGTCGGCTTTCTGGCGTTCGCGGTCGTGGGCGATTTCGCGCTCGATGGTGAGCGGGCCGTGATAGCCGAGAGTGTGGAGCGTGCGGAGATACGTCTCCATGCCGACGTCCCCTTCGCCGAGCGGGACTTCTTGTCCCCATTTCTTGGTGCGGGCGTCGGCGGGAGCCCACTTGGCGTCTTTGCAGTGGACGCTCCGGACGTAGCGGCCCACCTTGTTGAGGGCCTCGATCGGATCGCCCGTGCCGTAGAGGATCATGTTGGCTGGGTCGAAGTTGATATACAGGTTGTCGCGGCCGACGTCGCCGATGAATTCGAGCAAGTGATCGGCCGACTCCTGCCCGGTCTCGAGATTAAGCTGCTGCGCAGTTTTTCGCGAGATGGTCGAGCAGGTTGCGCGTGGTGTCGAGCAGGCTGCGATAGCCGGCCGACGCGCGGTCGGGCGGAACGAAGCCGATGTGCAGGGCGACCGTGCTGCAGCCGAGGATCTTGGCGAAATCGGCGATTTCTTTCATTTCCTGCAGCCGGGCGGCCCGCGACGCTTCGGGCACCAGGCCGACCGTGCGGGCCGTGGTCGGGATGTCGGCATAGCTTTCGCCGTCGAAGCCGCCGAAGACGGCCGTCACGCGGATGCCCGCCTGCTCGCAGCGCTTGAGGAAATCGTTCCGCAGCGGCCTGCGTGCGGTTGCCTTGATGCGGTCCGTGGATCTGCACGGTGGGCACACCCAACTCGCGTGCCACGTCGAGGTGGACGCCCAAACCGGCGTCGATCGACGCGAAAACCCCAATTTCCCAGTTCTTCATCGCAGCGCCTCGCGTGGCAGGAAAACAGCCAGTGCATAGTAACCCGGCCGGATGGCGACTGTCTAACGCCCAATTCTCCGCGCACGAAGGATCGTTCCGGGGTCGAAATTCTGGTGGCTGCCTTGCCCAAATCTCCTGGTGTTCGGCGCGACCGTCAGAGTCGAAACGACCGCTAAAGTTTTCCTATTCTCACAACCGATCTCACAGTGACTGCGCCCCATTTCGCGGGGGGGCGAGGCGCGCAGATTTCGAGCACAAGGCAAATATGCGCACGATCCCCCGCCTACAAACCGTGGCCGGTCTGGCACTCGCCTGGTGCATGTTCGCGGCCGTCGGTTGCACGACGCCGCTGAAGCACGACTTCGATCCGTTCGCGCATTCGGCATGTTCCGACGTGCCTCGCGAGCTGCAGAAGGCCGTCCTTCCCGAATATCGCGTCGAACCGCCCGACGTGCTGTTGGTTGAAGTGGCCCACAACGTCCGCAGTCCGAACGAGCTGATCAAAACGGGCGAGGACCTGACCATCCGGGCCGATCTCCCCTCGGAGACGACCGGCACGGCTCCCAATCCAAACCTGACGGCCGC
Organism: uncultured Planctomycetaceae bacterium; assembly: GCA_963813715.1. Taxonomy (GTDB): domain Bacteria; phylum Planctomycetota; class Planctomycetia; order Planctomycetales; family Planctomycetaceae; genus DASPSM01. The sequence goes on from CAWFAK010000002.1 coordinate 116,874, forward strand.
CGGCATCACCGGCTTCAACGACTATCACCTGATCAACGGCTACTATCGCGTGCAGGCCGACGGCACCGTCGACCTGGGGCCGATTTACGGCGCCGTACGCGTATCCGGTATGAACCTGGAAAATGCCCGCCTGAACCTTGTGCAACACTTGCGCACCGTCAGCGGCATTGCGGACGTCAAAGCGTCGTTGTCGTACATCGACACGAGCGGCCGTCAGTTGATTGCCGGCGAACACCTTGTCCGTCCCGACGGGCAGATCTCGCTCGGCATTTACGGCAACGTCCGCGTGGCAGGCATGACGCTCGACCAGGTGACGGCGGCGGTAACGGCGCAGCTCAGCAAATACCTGGATGATCCGGAAGTCCGCGTCGACATGCTTGGCTACAACAGCAAGGTGTTTTACGTCGTCACCGACGGCGGCGGGAACGGTGAACGCGTCGACCGCATTCCGTTCACCGGAAATGAAACCGTGCTCGACGCAGTCGCGCAGATTCAGGGTCTGTCGGACATTTCGTCGAAACGGGTGTGGGTGGCCCGACCGTCGCCTCCGGGTTGTGCCGGTTCGCAAGTCATGATGGTCGACTGGCGAGGCATCACGCAGGACGGCGTGACCACCACGAATTATCAGATCCTTCCGGGCGACCGGATCTACATCAAGGCCGACGACCTGATTGCCTTGGATAATATGCTGGTCAAAATCACGACGCCGATCGAACGCGTGATGGGTGTGATCCTGCTCGGCGCCGGTACCTACAACCGTGTCTTGAACGCTGGCGTTGTGACGAGCGGCTCGTCGTCGACGCCGGGCACCGGATTTTAGAGCAACAACGACGCAGATCTGAAAAATTGACGGGGTGGATTCCCTTTTCACGGGAGCACTCAAGAGGTCAGTGTGCCGGGACGTTGTCCTTCCTGGTTGCGGGATCTATCATCTTGGAAGAACCCAATTGGGATGCGGGCGACGGAGGGCTGAGATGAAACGCATCGTGCTCATCGCGGGGGCCGCCTTCTTGGCGGCGACATACAGCGACCAGCTTTGGGCGCAAATCCCGCAGTATCAGGGGGGGCCTCAGACCGGCGGTGGCGGCGGACCATCGCTCAAGCGCAGCACGCGACCCGCCGTGAGCTCTTATACCGGCCTTTTGGGCTCGTCGGTCGGCGCATCGGGCGGGCTCGGGTACCAATACTTCACCCGCGTCATCCCTCAAGTCAACGCGGCACGTTCTATTAACTCCCTCGGCCGGTCGGTGAACCGTCTGCAGTCGCAATCGGGTTCCAGTTCGTCTTCACTTTCATCGATGCAGCAGGAGCTTCTGCTCCAGCAACAGGCGACGGGTTTGAGCTTGGGGACCACCGGACACCCGACCAGCTATTTTTCGCATACGCGTTACTTCGGCACGAACTTGCAGGGCGGCACTCCCCTTTCCAGCGGAGCGGGCGGCGCTGGTGGACTGGGAGGCGGCCTGGGCGGAATTCCCGGCTCCTCGCCCGGATTCGGAACCGCCGGACTGTCCAGCGGCTCAGGTCTGCGGCACTAGTGATTAGCGGCCGGTGCTCCTTAAGTGGTGATTCTTAACTGGGGAAACGCGCATTCGACGCGCCTGGGGTGAGCGACAACGCTGGTAAATGTACCGGCGGCCGATCGAAGAATCATCGATCTGTCAGGGATGACAAATCGGAGTCAATGGAATGATCTCGATGAGACGCACCCTGCTTCCGGGGATGCTCGCCGCGATGGGGCTGGGCAGCCTGTGGTCGAGCGTCGGCGAGCGCGGCCGATCCGCCGCTCTGCAATACACCTGCCTCTTATCGCCTGTTTAACCCATCCACGATGGGACCGCGGACGAGCGGCTGCGGCCGTTGCGAGCCGATCCCCTGCGCAACCCCGGCTTCTTCCTCGACAATCCGCGGGGAACGGGCGTGGATGATCCTTGGCGGCCTCCGCAAAAATGGCCCGAAACCCGCTATCCGGTGGTTCCCGCTTACACGCGTCCCAGCTACGGCTTCTACGAAACATCGTGGCGGGTGTTGCCGTTGTGCAATCCGGCGCCGTACGTCGCCGGACCGCTGTCGCCGGCCAACCTGGCTTATCACCAGCCGCCCCTGCCACAGATCGCGCCAATTCCCGCCCAACAACCGCCGGGCGCGAATTCAGCCAATCCGCCGTTGCCGCGACCGCCCGTCGTGCCGCCGGCAGTGCAAGCGAGTCCGGGCGGTCCGGCCGCCGCGACTCCGCCCGCCGCCAAATCGCCGAATCCGAATGGACAAACTGCGCCGGGCGGCGTGCCGACAGCCGTGCCCCCGGTTCCCCTGCAGCCGCAGAAGCCGACGGAACCGACCAACGAGCTGCAGCCGCAGGTCCCCAAGGCCACGCCGCCGACGAATCCGCCCAGGCTGCGAGGCCCGAATCAGGGGGGCCTGCCCCTCGATGGATTCCAGCGCTCGGCCATGCTCGAATCTCCGGCCCAAGAGGAAACGGAAATCCGGGTTCAGCCGTTCTAGCGAGGGAGCCGGTTCTACGTTGACGCCGTGCCCGCCTCTGTTCCGGTTGAGCGCACTCTCCCTCGCTCACCGCTTCGGGTTGGTATCGCAGCTACTAACCCGAAGCGTCAGCGAGGGCAATGCGACCCGCGGATCAAGTTGCGCCGGGGCCTATTTCCGCAGCCGCCGCTGGATCTCGTCGACGATGTTCTTGATCGGCAATCGCTCCTGAGCGAGCGTGTCGCGATCGCGGATCGTCACGGTGTTGTCTTTCGCCGTTTCGCCGTCAATCGTCAGGCAGAACGGCGTGCCGATCTCGTCCTGCCGCCGATAACGCCGGCCGATGGCCGCCTGCTGATCGAAGTAGCTGGCGATGCCCGCATCTTTGAGATCGCGATAAATGGCCAGCGCCGTTTCCGGCATGCCTTCCTTCTTGATTAAAGGCAGCACGGCCACTTTGATCGGCGCCAGCTTGGGGTGCAGCCGCAGGACCAGCCGTTCCTGCAGCTCGCCCTTTTCGTCCGGCTGCGAGTCTTCCTGATAGGCCTCGCAGAGGAAGGCGAGCGTGCCCCGGTCGGCCCCCGCGGCTGGCTCGATCACGTGGGGGATGAAGCGTTCCCGCGTTTGATCGTCGAAGTAGGAGAGATCCTTGCCGCTGCCGCGGTGGCGGGGGTTGCCCTCGGGATCTTTTTCCACCACGAGCCCGTCACCCTCGTGCACGAGCTTGCCCTCCATGTGCGAACGCAGGTCGAAGTCGCCGCGGTGCGCGACCCCCTCCAGCTCGCCGTACTCGCCGGGCCCTAGGAACGGATAGGTGTACTCGACGTCGGCCGTGCCGACCGAATAGTGCGACAACTCGTCGGCCGTATGGTCGCGGAGGCGGAGATGCTCCTTGGAGATGCCCAGGTTGATGTACCAGTTGTAGCGGCGGTCGCGCCAGTACTGGTACCATTCCCGCGATTCGCTTGGATGGCAGAAGAATTCCATCTCCATCTGCTCGAACTCGCGTGAGCGGAACGTGAAGTTTCGCGGCGTGATTTCGTTGCGAAAGCTCTTGCCCACCTGCGCGATGCCGAAGGGGATTTTGACCCGCGTGCTGTCGCACACGTTCTTAAAGTTGACGAACATCCCCTGGGCCGTCTCCGGCCGCAGGAAGGCCGTCCCCTCTTCGCCGGCGAGGGCGCCGATGATCGTCTTGAACATCAGGTTGAATTCGCGAGGCTCAGTCAGTTTGCACTTCTCGAACTCGCCCGGATGCCTGCTTGGCTTGAGAGGGCATTCGCTGGTCGACACGTGGTCGGCACGAAAACGGGCCTTGCATTCCTTGCAGTCGACCATCATGTCGTGAAACAGGTCGTAGTGCCCCGAGACTTTCCAGACCTGCGGATGCATGATCAGCGACGATTCGAGCCCCACCATCGAGAAGGCACGCGGCGCGCCGGCGGGCACCGAGAACTCGTCATGGTTGGTGACCATGTCGTGGTACCAGGCATTGCGCACGTTGCGCTTCAGCTCGGTACCGAGCGGGCCGTAATCCCAAAAGCCGTTGAGGCCGCCATAAATCTCCGACGACTGAAAGATGAACCCGCGCCGCTTGCAGAGCGCGACGATCTGATCCATCGACTTGGGGCGGTCCGTCGATTGTGACATGGGTGGTTGGTGGCTCCGGTGCGTCGCGGCACGAACGATTTAATCTGAACGACAAACTGCCTCAGGGGGACGCCGGTAGGGTAGCGGAAGAGCGTCGAATCGCACAGGGTGGACCCGGGCCACCTTAAGGCACGCCGTTCCGAAGGTTACTGGCGGTACGGTTTGTGCGCTCGGAATAACTCGAGACGCCCACTGAGTTTCGGCTTCTGTTGCTGCGAAGCGATCGCAATCGCCTTCTCCTGCCACTTGAGGGCGCTCGAAAAATCGTCGCGTTCGGCATAGGCCGCGGCGAGCGTGCTCAGGAACTCGATGTTGTTCCAGGAGGTCCGCTCGCAGGCTCGCGTGGCGTCCTGGACTGCCTTCGTCCCGTCTCGATACGTGGGTTCGGCGCATGTCGCGACGAACCAGGCTCGGGCGTTCCTGGCGACCGCTGACCTTGGGTCGATCAGAACCGCCTGGTCGTAGTTTGAGGCCGCTTCGGCGAAATCGGCTTTGGCGCGGGCCGCGTCCCCGCGACCCACGTACCCGAGGGGGTCCTTCGGGGCGTGTCGAATTGCCTCCCCGAAGGCCGAAATCGCCTGATCGTAATCGGACAGGGCTTTGTCGGATTCCCCCTGGGCTTGCCGCCCGAGGCCGCGGTTCTTGTAGGCCCTTGCCTTGTCGTAGCTCTCCTCCGCGAGCTGAATCGTTTGCTCGTAGTCGGCGATGGCTTTGTGGTATTGGCCTTTCGCCTGCTGGGCGTCGCCGCGGTAAAAGTACCCGCGAACATTGTTCGGATCGTGCCAAAGCGCCTCGGTGTAGTTGGAAATCGCCCGGTCATATTCCCCCTTGGCATACCACGCGAGCCCGCGCCCGACGTAAGAATCTGCGTGCTTCGGCTCCAATCGAATCGCCTCGTTCAAATCGGAAAGACTCTTGTCGTACTGCCCCCTGTCGAACCAGAGGTAGGCACGGTTGCGGTAGTGCCGCGGCTCGGTCGGATCGATCCGGATGGCCTCGCCCAGGTCGCATAGAGATTTGTCTTCATCGCGCGACTGGACAGCGGCGGCGTGACAGCTGTAGGCATCTGCATCGCGCGGGTTGAGACGGATGGCCTGATCGACATCGGCGATCGCAGCATCGACGTTGTTCTGGGCGAGGCGCGCAATCCCGCGGCGTTTGTACGCCTCCGCGTTTCGTTTATCGAGGGCGATGGCCTGGTCGAAATCGGCGATCGCTGCATCGAAGCTGCCTTGAGCGACGCGTGCTAATCCGCGGGTTGTGTACGCATCTGGGCTCCGCGGATCGAGAGTCACCGCGCGGTCGAAGTCGGCAACTGCCTCGTTGAATCTTCCCCGGTTCGACCACAAGCCTCCCCGGTCGATAAATATTTGTGGGTCCTTGGGGTCGAGCCGAATCGCTTCCTGGAAGTCGGTGGCGGCTTTTGCGAATTCACTCTTTTGCGCCCACGTCAATCCGCGCTCGCTCCAAACCCGCGCTACTTTCGGGTCGAGCCGGATTGCTTCGCCGAAGTCCGCGAGCGCTTTGTCGTAGGCGTGTTGATCGCACCAGAATCCGTCCTCGAATAGCGTACGCTCGTGCCGATGGGTTTCGCTTCAACGCGGCGTCGATGAAATTGACTGCCTGTGAGAGAGGGACGACGTCGGAGCGGCTGATCCAGCCCATGACGGTCCCCTTGTTGCTCGTCCAAACGACCCAAAAGAGATCGTGATCGATGTCCTCCACCTCCAGAATTTCCCACTGGGGGACCGACCCGCACCTGCGCCCCGATCTCGCAGCGGTCCCGTCTCGGCTGTGACGACGATCGTGTCGCCGACCTGTTGCCCGAGCGCGACACCCGAGCATGAGATAATCACGCCACAAACGGCAAGCAGCTTGAATGTGCGCACGTGTGAACCCCGCAGATCTCATTTGGGAAGGAGTCGCCGGTCCTGCGTCCGTTATCTGAGGCGGCGCAGAGTTTCCCGGATTCTTCGCGTGGCGCGAAGGCGGTTTTGCCGACAGTGGGATTAGAGTCCGGAGCCGCCGGCAATCGTGATCGCCCGCGTAAGCGGCGAATACTCCGGCACGACGGCAATCGAGTCCAGTTCGGCGGCGCGGACGATGTCCTGGTCGAAACCTAACTCGACCAGGTTGCAGCCGCCCGAGCTCTCGCGCAGTTCACGGATACGTTGGGCGGGTCGAACATTGTCGGTCCAGTACCCGGCTGCCTTCTCGGTGGCGTAGTCGGCGAATTCGAGGTTGCCCAAGCTTGCCAGGTCGGCTGCGATCGCACCAGCGCCCAACAAATCCTCGGAAGTCACGCACCCGTCGGTGCCGGCGCAGACCAAATGGATCGGGCGACCCTCGGCGCGGAGCGCGTCGACAATGGCCTGACGGTTGACCAGCGCGCCGATCAGCACGCGGGCCGCTTCTTGGGTCCGCAGCAGGGCGGCTGTTCCGTTGGTGGTCGTGAATGCGATCGACCTGCCGGCGACCCGTTCGCGCGTGTACGAGGCGGGCGAGTTGTCGAGGTCGAACCCCTCGATTTTCACGCCCCCTCGTTCGCCCCCCGTCAGCGTGTTGCCGGTCTCGTCTTCCGCGGCCAGGCTCCGGGCTGTGTCGACAAGCCCGCAGGGGATGACGCGGGCCGCCCCGTTGGCGAGGGCCACGATGATCGTGGTCGAGGCCCGCAGCACGTCGATTACTACGGCCACGCCGCCCGCCAGATCCCCCGGCTCGATGTTCGCCGGCAGCGGGTAAATTCGGACAGTTTGACGGCCGAACTGCGGCTGACGGCTGGGCTGAGGTTTTTTGACGCGATCCATGACGCGATAATAGGTCGTCGCGGACGACGGGTCGAGCGGTCGGAAGTCCGTCGCGGATCGCCCGGCGACGGGTATTCCCGAGGTCGCCGGGTCAGCAACTTCGGCGGTCGAAGGACCGACTCCAGCCGACAATTTCGCTTCCGGTTTTGACCGTGGTCCGCGAGCGGAGATAGGATAGTGTTGAGCCGCGAGTTTGCACATTTCCGTGGAAAAACAGCCTGGTTAAATCGATGAATCTCTGCCGTTCCGCAAAGTTGGCAGTTGCCGTGGGTGCCCTGATTTGTGCCGAGGTCCGCGGGGCTGAAGAGCCTCGCGTCACCGTCGCACTCGTTTCGGCCCAAACCCAGACAGCCGTCCGCGCAAGCCAAGACGGGCGACGCCGATGCCGGCCAAGCAGTCGGACGAACCGAAGGCCGAGGCGGCGCCTCTCAAAAAACTCACCATCCGCGCCCTCGATGCGGAGGGCAGCCCCGTTTCCGGAGCCCACGTCGGCCTGGGAGCGCATTTCGGCGGAGCCGAGGAGCCCAAAAAACCGAGCGACCGGGACGCCGACGGCTTTGTTTACGAATGGCACTGCCTCACCAATTCGCGCGGTGTCGCCGAGCTCGAGGCGGGCGGCGCCGACCTTCGCCCCCTGCTCGGTGAGCGTGGGATTTTCGTGCGAGAAGACAAACGGCACCTGGCGGCCGTCGTGCATCTCGATGCGGCCAAGGCGAAAGACAAGCTCGACGTTTCGCTGCTTCCTGAGTGCTACATCACGGGCAAGGTGCTGTCGCCTCAGCTCAAGAAGGACGAAAAGCCGCTGGGGATGACGACCGTGTCGCTCGGCGACGGCGACCGGGTGACGCTGACTTACACCTCCGAGGGGACGGGCGACTATCACTTCTTCGTGCCCCCCGGGGACTATCTGCTCGACGCGGGCGGGAGCAACATCGTCCGCGTGTTCGCGACGATCGAGGTTCCCAACAAAGAGCACGACCTGGTGTTCGAGCCGATGACGGCCGCGCCCAGCAAGCTGGCCCTCCTCGAAGGCCAACCGGCTCCCGAGCTACGCGGCGCCGTCGCTTGGAAGAACGGCCCCCCGCAGACGATCGCCGGGCAGAAAGGGAAGTGCGTGCTCTTGTTTTTCTGGCGGGCGACGTCGCCGGCCTCGCTCGAGGCGGTGCCCGCCGTGGTCGATCTCTACGACAAGCTGAAGATGCAAGGGCTTGTCGTCCTCGGGGTGCAAGTCGACGTCGACGCCGACAAGAAGCCGATCGACAGCGCGCAGAAGCTCGACGACGCAATCGCCAAGGTCCGTCAGGAAAGCTGGGGCGGACACGACATCCCCTTCCCCGTCGCGATCGTGCCGCCCACCCCGACGCCCTGGGGTTACAAAGCGGATCCCACGCAATGGGCTGACAGTCAAGTGGCGGCCGATTACGGCGTGACTCAGTACCCCACGGTGCTGCTGATCGACCGCCACGGCGTGCTGGTCAGTGAGCTGGTCGATTCGGACCAATCGCTGGCGCTGTTGGCGAAGACGCTTGGATTGCGGCCCGCGGTTGCGGCCTCCGCGCCGCCCAAGCCGTCGGGAACATCGCCCAAGACGCCGGCCACGCCGCCCAAAGCTCCGGATCCCGCGGCGAAACCGGCCCAAACGCCGTCCCGCTCGCCCTGATCCTGTCGATTCGCTGCGTACCCGGCGTGCGAGACCGGGACAGTGGACGCCTGGCATTTGGATCGCCAAAACATCGCTTTGCCCTGAGAGGACTGTTTGCCGTGGTTCAGCGCTGGTTGTTCCGCATCTTTATGCTTGCCGTCATTCTGGGCGGCCTGGCGTGGATCGTCTCACTGACCATTTTCGGCGAGCCCGCTCCGGAATTGGAGTTCGAGGCGAAGGGCGACCAGGTGGTTGACCTCGAATACTCTCCCGACGGCACAAAGCTGGCGGTCGTGACCTACGAATTGAAGCCTCCCAATGGGGCCAAGGTGCAGGTAACCCGCATCTACCAGGCGAGCAGTGGCAAGCCGGTCCATTCGCTTGAGCAAGCCGGCTGGCGGTGCAATTGGAACTCCGACGGCTCGCTGCTCGTTGTCTCGGACGTGAACGGGAAGGACTTCGACATCTATGACACGGCCAAGTGGGAACTCAAAAAGCACCTGACGCTGACCCCGTCGCGGAAGAGCTCCGACGCGGAGTCAAAAGGCAACTCGGAGTCGAAAGACAGCGTACAGTCCAAAGACAGCGCAGAGTCGAAAGACAAGAAGGACAAAACGGACTACAAAGAGTACGAGCCGCCCAACCCGACCGCCTCTCACCTGAAGGCGATTCCCGGCATCGTTCAGTCGCTCGCATTCACGCGTCAGGGGAGCTTGTTCGCGGTCATTTTTGCCGAGGACGCCGACTCGAGCTATCAGCTCAATCACGCCAAGGTCTGGTGGGACCCGCTGCACTCCTCGGCAGAAGCGGAGTCGATCGGCTCCTGCGATGGCGCGTGGGATATGGGGGTCGTCAGCTCGGGCATGGACGCGATGCTCGCCCTGTCCTACAGCACTTCCTGCCCCCCCGAAGTTCTGAACATTTCACCCCGCGGCAATTCGATCTTCGTGCAGGGCAAGGTGGAATTGAAAAACTTGCCGCACCCGCTCGTGGCGCCGCGCCTGCGGCTCACGCAGGACGGGAATTATCTGGTCGCCCGCGATGAGCAGCGACTCGACGTGATTACGCTCTCCTCCACGGGACCGCAAGTCGTTTCTTCCATCGCTTCGCCGACCAAGGCGGTCAAAGGCTCGATGATTTACTGGAAGGAGCTCGAGCTTTCCCGCGACGGGCGTTTTGCCGCCTACGCGTCTGAACCCTATCTGCGCGTCATTCGCATTCCCGACGGCAAGCAAGTGCTCGAAATCGTGCACAAGCCGTGCGCGTTCGCGTTGGCGCCCGACGGGTCGCAGTTGGCCGTGGCCGATCGCGACCACCTTTCGATTCGGCTCTACCGTGTTCCGTAGCGCCGCCGTGTCACGTAGCACGTGCCGCGCGGGGCGGCGGACGGGGTCTAGTCCTCGCGCGCCTCGCTGAGGTAGAGCGTTTCGGTCGTCGGCGAGTAGCCGAACAACTCGGCCGACCGGCCCCAGTTGACGATCGTGTCGAACAGGGGCTCGACGTCGCGGGTCGACATCCGCATGACCAGCTCTTCCTCGACGATCTCTTTGGGAAGCTCGTGCTCGGGGGCGGCCTCGAGACGTTTGATCAGGAAGCGGAACAGGTCGAGTTTGAGCACCTGTTCGCGAAGGATCGTCTTGCGGTCGGCAATGTCCTCGACGATGAAGTGACGCCCCAGATCGGTGAGCACGACCATTTCTTTTGGCGTGTCGAGGAAGTCGAGAATTTCGCCCGCCATCACCAGGGCCAGCGTGTGGCCGAACTCGGCGTCGGTCAATTTTTCGAGCGTGAAGACGTCGACCTTCCCCTGGTGGTCGTGCACGATTTCCAGGAGACCGAATACCTGCTCCAGCTCGACGCAGGGGATCGGTTCCATCGCCATCCCGGGAATCGACGATGCGGCCTCGGCCTGCGGCGGCTCGTCCGGCATGTGCTCCGACACGATGATCTGGTGGATCTGCCGCACGAATTGCAGAAAAGCCTGCGACTGCGCGTTGCGGGGGTGCGGAATGGTGTTGCGCATGATCTGGCGGATGTGCCCGGGCATCGTTCCCATGATCACGATGCGGTCGGCCAAGAGGACCGCTTCTTCAATCAGGTGCGTGATCATCACGATGCTTTTGAGGCTCGACGGCGCGGCCAGGCGATCGTTCGAGGACCCGCTGCGAGCCACCCACAGGTTGTAGATTTCGCTGCGAAGGCTCTCGGCAGTGAAGACGTCGAGGGCGCTGAACGGCTCGTCCATGCACAGCAACTCGGGACCGCGGGCCATGGCCCGGGCGATGCCCACCCGCTGCTTCATCCCGCCCGACAGCTCCTTGGGAAAGGCCTCGCGGTGGCCTCCCAGCCCGACCATCTGAATCGAGCGGGTGACCCGGTCGGTCGCCTCTTCCTTGTCGAGGTTCAAGCCCGAGAGGGCCATTTCGACGTTCTGCTTCACCGTCAGCCAGGGAAAGAGGCCAAAGTTCTGGAAGACGAGGGCCACGCCCGGATGCATGCCAACGAGCGGCTTGCCGTGAGCCAAAACGCGGCCGCGCGTGGGCGGGATCAGCCCGACGAGCACCCGCAACAACGTGCTCTTGCCGCAGCCGCTGGGGCCCAAAATGCCGAGGATTTCGTTCGGGCAAATCTCGAGCGAGACATCCTCCAGCACGTTGCCGCACGTCGGGCCGTATGCCAAGCAGACGTTCTGCGCCGCAGAAATGGCGCATTCGCTCGTGGCCGGCAGGGCAATCGACGATTCACGCAGGGTGGTCAACGGGACGTTCCGAATGTCGGGAGCGAGTTTTCGACCGGGCCTAGGCTCAAGCTCGAGCAGCCTCGTTCAAGTTTACGCGCGTCGCTTAAGTTTATGCGCGCCCTATAAGTTTACGAGTGCCAGTCAAGTTTACGTGCAGAGAGGCCGTGCCGACCATCCGATCAAGTCGTCAGGCTGAACCGCCGTTCGGCCAGGCGATAGAGCTGTCTCCAGAACGAGCGATTGAGCAAGACGACCGCCACGGCCATCGTCACGACGCTGGCGGCCAGGAGGGGAAAATTGCCGTCGGCCGAGGCGTGGTTGATGATCGAGCCCAGACCAAAGGCCGTATACGTTTGCCCCTTCATCACGACATATTCGGCCACGATTGTCGCATTCCAGGCGCCGCCCGCGGCCGTGATCAATCCGGTTACCAGATACGGGAAGACGCAGGGAATGTAAAGGCGGGTCCAGCGTTGAAATGCAGTCCAGCGATAAATCGAGGCGACTTCCCGCAGGTCGGCCGGGATCGACGAGGCACCCGCAATCACGTTGAACAGAATGTACCACTGCGTGCCCAACAGCATCAGGGCCGTGCAGCCGACGTTGAAATCGACGTGCATCCGAGCGAGCAGAATCGTCACGAGGGGAAAGAGCATCGGCGCGGGAAAGCTGGCCAGCACCTGAATCATCGGCTGCAACCGTGACGACCATCGCGGGGACAGGCCAATCAAAATGCCGGCCGGCAGCGTCCAGGCCGCCCCCAACAACACGGCCGTCGATGTCCGCAAGAACGACGCTCCCAACGCTTCGAAGACGCTTCTCCAGTCGTCGCGGCCGGAGGAGCTGACGAACGACAGCTCCCCCATCAACCGCAGGAGCGACCAGCCCCCCCAGAGGACGATCGCCAGCAGGCCCCCCAGCAACAGATAGCGCACGGCCGTGCGGATCAGCGTGACGACTTGCCCGCGCTCGCCAGAGGGCACGGCCATTTGGCGGGCGGCGGCCGCTGTAAAACTTGTCATTAAAAGCGAGTGCCGCCACCTGTCGAGGGCGGCCAAAAACTCGCGGAGCGGGGCCGAACGGCGAATCAAGGTCAGCACCCACGAGTTGGGCTCCGTCGTCGCGGCCAAATCCTCGACCTTGAACCGCTGGCTCCAGGCGACGAGCGGCCGCCACACCACCTGGTCGACGAACACGATCATCATCACCATCGCGATCACGGCCGCCACCATCGCCGGCACGTCCCCTTGGATGATGGCTTCGTTCATGTAGGAGCCGATGCCCGGCAGCCGGTAATCGTGCCCCTTGAGCGTGAAGGCCTCGGTGACGGAGAGGAAGAACCAGCCGCCGGCCATCGACATCATCGAATTCCAGACCAGGCCGATCATCGCCGACGGCAACTCGAGTTGCGAAAAGATTCGCCAGTGCCCGAGCCGGTGAATCGCGGCCACTTCCCGTAGCGTCTGCGGAATGGCCTTGAGGCTGCCATGAAAACTGAAGGTCATATTCCAGACCTGGCCTGTAAAGATCATCACGATGCAGGCCGCCTCGAGCCCCAATTGGTGGTTAGGAGAAAGGGCCACGAGGGCCAGCACGACGCCCGGCATGAATCCCAAAACGGGAATCGCCTGCAGCACGTCGAGCACCGGAATCATCACGGCCTCGGCCCGGCGATTGTGCGCGGAGATGGTGCCGTAAATCAGCGTGAAGGCCAGCGAGAGGAAGTAAGCGGCGAAGCCGCGCCCCAGGCTGAGCAACGTGTATTTGGGGAGCGAATCGATCGACAGGTCGATGGTGGTCTGCTGGGAGAACGGGGCGGCCATTCGCTGCCCCACCATCAAGATCGCGCCGAAGATCGCCAGGAACAGCGCGACGAGCAGCATGTCGGCGCTGAACGCGGCCGGCTTCTTCAGCGCGTCGCGGACGTGCCTGGAATAAAGGCCGGTCAAAGCCATACGGGTCCCGATCCGCTCGTCGTCAGTGGCAAAGTCCTAGTACTTAGCCCATCCCGGTGCCCGCGGTAAAGGCGGGCGGCGCCGTCGAGCCGAATTTTATGTGAGGCGCGGGTCGCCGATGCCCGTCCCCCGTGCCGCAGCGGTTCGGCCGCATTGGTCTGCTCGCGCGTGCACTTGTGGATAAGTTTTTGACATTCGTCAACACCTCTTCGGCGAACAGGAGTCCAACCGTCCTTTGCGAAGGCCGCTCGGTGGAACGGGAGTTGCCTCTGGAGAGTGACGGCGTTGGCCGCGCTCTCGACCCGGTTCGGGGCGACGAGCTTCGCCTGCAGGTGACGAAAGGACACATCATGAAACGTTTCATCACGACACAAAATATCGCGAAAGGGAGCGCGACCGCGCTCGTGAGTTTGGCACTCTCGCTGGGGGGATCGACACTGGCACACGCAAACCCAGGTGGAGCTGGTGGAGGCGCGGCGGGGGCAGGCGCTCCCAGCTCGAACCCGGCCGCGCCGGGCACGCAGGCAGGAGGCACGCCAGTTGGTGCCGGAGTGGCGACGCCGAGCAATCCGACGGGCGTGCCCCAAGCGGGCGTCGGAGCGCCGACCGCAGTCAATCCCACGGGCACAATTACGCCAGCAGGGACCAATCCCACCGGCACAGGAACATCGACAACGGGCAATTCCGCCAGCGCGGGAACGCCGACCGGCATCGGGATGACGCCTCCGGCCGCCCTCTCGCTCACTTCGCCTGCGGGCAGCGCGAGCAATCCGGCGCTCAATAGCGGGACGGCAGGCGTCACGAACGGCGTGCCCAACTCAGCCGCCATGCAATCGAATAGCCAGAGCCAATTCGGGCCGGGCATGAACCCGCAATTTGGCGCGGTCCCGGGCACGCTCGGCTCTCCGAGCAGCACCTACGGCGTCGCACCGAATTCGTCCCAAATGGGAACGAACAACTACGGCCCCTATGGCCAATCCACGCCCAATGCCGCGGCGAATTCGGCGACGACAGGCAGCCGTAACTGGGGCGGACCCATTGTCAGCTGGCAGCCGGGTTACGGCAGTTGGTCGAGCGGCTATGCGGGCGCTGGCAGCCCAGCCACGCCCAGCAACGGGAGCACGGGCTACCGAGGTCTTCCGGGCAGCTCCACACAGACCAACGTACCGCCGGGCTCTGCTCCGCAGACCTACTCCAGCGTTCCTGCAACCACATACGGCGCCAGCGGCATGGAGAACTACGAGATGAACAACCAAGGCCCGCTGGCCTTTCGACGTGGCCCCAGCCCGTATAACACGGGCGCGCTCAACAACAGCGCTCCGATTGGTGGCTACAGTTACGGCTATCGCTAACCGGAATTTTGCCGAGTCCGACTCTTGGGCATTTAGCGCGGGCGACCAGCAGGGAGGTGGGCGCCCGCGTTTTTCTTGGCCCTCGGCTCGACGACCCTTTCACACAGGGTCCGCTTTGCGGATTGGTAACCGCAGCATCAGCCTGCTCCCTCACAATCCACACGACCCGCCCATCGCATCGTCTCGTCAAAATCGCCCGCGATTCTGCGCGACTTTTAATAAATTCTCGCCGGGAACATTCGGACCGGTTCCGTTCCCCGCACGGGCGTGAGCTAGTGTTCCCGGTGTAGCAAGTCGGCAGCCCCTGCGCTGCCCGACCTTTTCGCGCGAGCCCCGAGCGGCCGCGCCGACCAAACGCCGGACTACCCCTTGTTCGCTCGACTGCAATCGCCCGCCGCCGGAAAGTTCTTGGAACCAACCAACATGCGCAAAGTTGTCAAACCGCTTTGCGTGCTGATTGTGCTCCAGGCAGTCTGCCTGGCGGCCGGCCTCTTGATTCACGATCGGTTCCTGATTTCAGAAGCTCGCTGGAATGACCAGCTCGGCCAAAATCGGTCCGCGAATGCGCCGACCGCGGTCGATGTGACGCCCGTGCCTGCCGAAACGGCGCGACTGTTTGCCGCCATGCCGGCCGCGGGCGCGATGGCCTTCGTCTGGACGATTGGTCTGCAAGCGGCGATCGCCTACTTCTTGTTGGCCCGTTTGCAGGGCGAACATTCGCGTCGGCAATCAAAGTCCGACGAGCAATCGCTCTACCACACTCGCGATCTGCTGCGAACCCGCGACGCGGTCATTTTCGGTCTCGCCAAGCTCGCCGAGTCGCGCGATCCGGAAACCGGGCATCACTTGGAGCGAATCTCGCTGTACTCGACGCGTCTGGCGGCCGCCATTTCCCGCGACCCCCGCTACAGCCGCGTGATCACGCCCGGCTTTGTCCGCTTGATCGGCATCAGCTCGGCATTGCACGACATCGGCAAGGTGGCGCTCGAGGATTCGGTGCTGCTCAAGCCGGGCGAGCTGACCCCGTCCGAGCGGTTCAAGATGCAGTTGCACGTCGAGGTGGGGGCCGAGTCGATCCGCGAAATCGAGCGGCGGTTGGGTGCGTCGAACTTCCTGGAGATGGCTCGCGAGATCGCCAACTCGCATCACGAGCGCTGGGACGGCGCCGGATACCCGAACGGCATCTCGGGCGAAAACATTCCGCTGGCGGCCCGTATCGTGGCGATTGCCGACGTCTACGACGCCCTCACCGCCCGTCGCGTTTACAAAGAACCGTTTCCGCATGCTGAGTGCGTCGAAATCATCCGCCGTGAGGCCGGCCGGCAGTTCGATCCCGAGCTGGTGGAGATTTTCCTCGACGTCGCCCCGCAGTTCGAGGAAATCGCCCAGCGGTTTGCGGACGCGTGGGGCACGTGTCAGCCCGATTCGTCCAGCCATCCCGACGCGTTGAGCGCGCGGCGGCTCTCTCCCGAGCAGGAGCAAACACTCCTGGCCGCCTTGGCCGATTGCGAGGATCCGCAGGTCGTCCGGTCGATTTCCAAGAAGTGAGGTCCGCGTTCCGGCCATGCCTTGCCGGACGGTTTGCCGCGTCTTCGAGTCCTTAATCGAGTCATTTGCAGCCTGAATCACCAACAGCCGAGGCGGGGAGCCAGTCGATGAATCTGAACTTCAAACATGCCAACTCGCGCGTTCTGGAAGCGATGCTGGTGCTCGTCACGCTGGTGCTGACCTGCGTGCTATACCAGACCGTCGGTTACAAGGTGATCGTGCTGAACCTGTTCTATCCGCCGGTGATTCTGGCCGCATTTTTCCTCGGCCGGTACCGCGCGGGTGTGCTGGCGTTCTTCAGCGTGTTGTCGGCGTCGGTCGTGCTCTCGTTCAACCTGGGCGAATTTGCCGCGTACTCGTCGCCTTTGGTGGTCGCGCTGTCCGTCCTCGTTTGGGGCGGCGTGCTCGGCCTGGCGGCCCTGCTCGTCGGCACGCTCAGCGATGAGCTGGCCTCGCGGATGACCGAGCTGCACGAAGCGCACGTCGGCGTCGTCGAGGTGCTGTCGCATTACCTGCAGAGCGCTCATCCCAGCCTCAAGGACCATTCGCATCGCGTGGCGTCGATCTGCCGCGATCTGGCCGTGCAGCTCAAGCTGGGGCAGAAAGAGGTCGACGACATCCGCGTGGCCGCCCTGCTCTGCGACATGGAAAACATCGAGATCACCGCCCGCGTCATCCGCAAAGCCATCGGCGACCTGGGCGACGTGCAGAGATCGGGCGGACAGCACACGTTCCACGGCACCGAGCTGGTTCGCTCGCTAGGACCGTCCCTGTTGGGCGCCTTTCCGCTCGTGCTCAATCAGTCGGGCAACGACCAGCACCGCTCGGTCAGCGAAGCGATCAGCCACGCGCAGGCGCCGCTCGGCGCCCGGATCATCAAGACCGTGCGGGCCTACGACGCCTTGATGCATTCCAAGTGGGGCTTGCCCAACACGACGCCGTCCGACGCCATCAAGGAACTGTGGCGCGACGTCGAAGCTGAGCACGACCCGATGATCCTGCACGCCCTCGAGCGCGTCGTCACCCGCGGCAACCAAGTCGACCGCACCCTGGCCGCCGCCGCGGCCGCCAGCGAGACGCCGACCGTCGGCGCAATCTAACTGACCGAGCACACGCATTCGGTGCCACTGGCGGCCACTTGGCCGCCAGTCTTTTTTTTTGCAACTGTCGGTGACCCGCGCTCGGCTGCGGCACGAGCCCAGTGAGAGCCCGGCGAGTCGCCAGCGTGAGCTAGCGGGTGCTTCGCATTTCTGCGTTTTGATCTCCGCGTGTCAATTCGCTATCTCTGCGATCAAGCAGAAAGCGCAATCGAAGCACCATCGGGCTTACGCCCGACGCTCGCGGGGGGGGCGGTGACCGCGTCGCGTGCTGGCATTTGGCCGCCGCGTGTATTAAACGTCGCACCTGGAGAGGTCTCTTCACGCGTCTTCCCAAGAGGCGACCGCCCATGCCGCCAGCGACTGAAAACCAATTGCTCGATCTCACTCGGCAGCTGATCAATTCAATTGCGGACCAGGATTGGAGCGTGTACGAGCGATTGTGCGATCCCTCGCTCACGTGCTTTGAGCCCGAGTCTCGCGGGCAACTGGTGACGGGGATGGATTTTCACAAGTTCTACTTCGAGCTGAAGGGAAGCCGCGGGCCGCGAAACACCACGCTGGTGGCGCCGCAGGTTCGCCTGCTCGGCCCCGATGCGGCCGTCGTCAGCTATGTGCGGCTGATCCAAAAACTCGACGGAGAAGGCGGACCGGTCACGAGCGCACTCGAAGAGACCCGCGTCTGGCAGCGGATCCAGGGTGAATGGAAGCACGTGCATTTTCATCGCTCCGAGATCGCGGCCCCGCCCAAGTCGTAAGAGCGCGACGACTGGTGCCGCTCCTCCGCGGCCAATCCCTCGCCACGCGTCCTTCTCCTGGCATTACCCCCACTACGGCAACCAAGGCGGGCAGCCCGCCGGAGCCATCCACGTCGGCGACCGGAAGCTCATCGAATGATACGACGACGGCCGCCGCGACGGTCCCCTGGGCGAGCCGCTCCGGCGGAAAGCGAAATCCGGAGACAAAACCATGTCTTCGTGGAGTCTCAAGATCCCGCCTGTGGACTAGCGCCCTGTCTATTTCTCGTTGGAGAACTCCCCATGATTCGCCCGCTGACTGTGCTGGTGGTTCTCGTGTGCATTCTATCGGGTTCGTCCTTTGCGCAGGCTGGTGATCTTGCACCCGCATCGCGGATCACGTTCGTCTCGCATCGCTCGGGCGAGAACCTGCTCTACGTGATGAATCCCGACGGGACGGGCCTCAGGCCAATCTTTGGCGGACCGCTTGCGGACGTTCCGACCGTCGTCGAAGGGACGGCGCTCTGTCGCTCGCCGCATTGGACTCGCCAGAGTCCCGACCGCAGATATTTTGCCTGCTGGGCCTACGATCGCGGGTCTCCTTTTGATCGCTATCAAGGGAGCGTGCGGTTCATGCTTTATTCAGGTGGCATTGATGCAGCCTGGAGCAGAGTTGTGAATCCAGACTCTCACGAAGAATTTGCCTGGTCGCCGGACAGTCGACGTCTCGCGGTTTCGATTTTCTCGGGCGAGTCGCACCAGCAAGGCTTTCTCAGGAGTTCGTTGCGAAGCACGGAAATCGCGATCTGCGGTTTCGACGGCTCTCAGGAGAGCTTTATTCTCGAGCAGCCCGGGATTCTCATCGTTATGGACTGGTCACCGGACGGAAAACGGCTCCTGCTCGAGCGGCGATACTTGGATGTCTCGCCCCACAGGCCTAACGACATTCTGCAGTTTGAGTTGGCGGAGGATCAGGCATCCCGAGCCCGGAGTCGGGGGAATAACGGACCACTTCGCGGTTCCGCGTGGTCTGCCACGACCGCGCCTCAATTCCTAAAGACGCTCATCGAGGGCACGAGGCATCGGGATCCGAACAACTGCGCGTTACTCGCCGGACGGACGTTTCCTCGCGATTGAGTTCACGGATCAAGACAAGATGTACGCGCCCAATGAACTTGGCGAAAACGAGTTTGAGAGAAACAACATGATGCGCTACCTCGGCAAGCTCGCCGTGTTTGAGATCGCGACGGGCCGGTTTACGGCAATTGTAGATGACGCGGATGGCCTCCGAGGTCCCGTCACTTGGTCGCCGGACGGCAATGAAATTCTCTTCTCTCGCTACCTCCCCAAAGGCGACGATCGAGAGAAAATGGCGAAGGACAAAGAGCACGGCTTGGCGATCTGGTCAGTCCATAAGGACGGCCGCGGCGCTCGGTTCGTCACGACTGGTTGGAGTCCCGACTGGCGGTGACACCGCGCGAGCCAAGCGGCCCATTGATTGGTCACGCCCCGCGAGGGGCTTGGCTGGAACATCACACGAGCGAAGAATGGGTACCCGAGGCTGAGCGGCTCCAAGGTGACGTTCGGCAACCGGGAGCGGTGCGCCGTTCGGGCGATCAATGGTCTGATGCGACCGGGATGGGATCGAATTGGGACGGGATTGATTGGGACCGGACGAACGGGACGGGGACGGAATTTCAGATATCCAAGGTCCAACGTCCAAAGTCCAAGGTCGGGGACCGGACACGAATGCGGGACTGTCGGGACTCGGAGTCGGTCCGGACCCGGACTGTCCGGTCCGCTCGAAGGAGTCCGGCCGTAGTCTTGGCCCGGCAGTGACTTACGTCGGACAAAGGTCCGGTCCGGACACTTTCGATTGAAAGGGACTGCAATCGGGACCGGACTCGAAATGTTGGGACGGGATTGAATGACCGAGCCCCCATGCGAGCGGGGGCAGCTTTGGGGCAGGCTCGGGACGGGATTGAATTGGGACGGGATCGGACGGGACACGTTGTTTCACCGGGGAAATCCCGAGGAGAAGCCCCTCGCCCCCGGCCCTCTCCCATCGGCATGGACGGAAGAAGGAGAAAGATGGGAGCGGACACATTCGTGACGTCCCCTGCCCCGTTCCGTAACCGCGGACTCCGTCGCGGCGATCAGGCGTCGTGCGCGAGTTCGGAGGTCAGGAGCGAAATCTCCATATCGACCAGCGCGGATCAGGCTGCGGAGGTTGTGGGGGCGGCGGAAGGGTTGTTTGGCCAGCATCTTTCCAACCAGGTCGGAGAGCTCGCGCGGTGCGTCCGGGCGGTGGCGGCGGAGGAGTGTCGGTTTTACCTGGCGGTGTTGGACCATCAGCTCGGCCGGCGAATCGCCCACGAACGGGAGGCGACCGGTGAGCATGCGGTAGAGGGTCACGCCCAGGGCGTACATGTCTTTGGCGACGGGCAAGGCGACGCCGGAGACCAGGGATTCGGGAGCCAGATATTCGGGCGTGCCCAACAGAGTGTCGGCCGCGCCGGGGCCCGGCATCGCGGCGATCGACCGCACGAAGCCCAGGTCGAGCAGTTTCACTTCGCCGCCGAGCGTGATGAAGATGTTTTGCGGCTTGATGTCGCCGTGAGCCAGGCCGCAGCGTTCGAGGTCCTGCATGCCGTCGGCCGTTTGCCGCGCCATCCAGACCGCCCGCCGTAGCGTAAGCGGGCCGACGTCGCGGAGTTCTTCTTCCAGCGTGCGGCCTTCGAGCCATTCAAAAACAAGAAAGGGAACCTCGGCTCGCGGCTCGGCCAGTAATAGTTTGAGCAAGTGGGGACTGCTCACCGCCTGGCAGGCCTGCGCCTCGTTGCGGATCAGCTGCAAGGCGGTGGCGTCGTCGCACCGGTCGGGGCGGAGCCGCTTGAGAGCGCAGATTCGCTCCGTGCGAATTTCGACGGCTTTCCAAACCTCCGCAAAGGCCCCCATCCCGGCCAGCTCGAGCGGCTCGTAGCCGTGCGGCAGCGAAAAGTCCGACTGCCGGGGCGACTCGTGCGCGATGCGAGTGCGAGATTCGGAATGCAAGGCGTCGTGGACTAAAGACATACAACGATCCGCCGGGTGCCAGAAAAAGGGAATCGTCAGCGAGGCCGCCGTATCCTCTTTATCGACCGAAATCACCGGGCTGGAGCAGATTTGCGGGCGGTCAATAGAAAAAACCGGGAAGGCCGTCGCCTCCCCGGTTTTGATTGAAGGATCGCGCGCGAAGCGCGAATTGTAACGAACTAGTTGGCCATGATCGTCAACCAGCCGCCGAACGCCTTAATGTCGGAGATCGTCAGGTCGGCGTCGGCCTTACCCTGGCGCGGCACATGGATCACACCGTCGATGGCCATCGGCGAGATGACCGTTTCCAGCTTCTTTCGCATCACGCCGGCGCGGACGACTTGCGCAGCCCGGTCGGCATTGGCGGTGGCCGGCGCGACTTGCACCGTGCCGCGATCGACGAGCACCTGGTTCCCCTTCACGGTGAGCCGTAGGGGGACGGTGATCGACTGGGTCGGGATGTCTTCCTTCCCTTCCTGCTTGATTCCGGCGCGGAGCACGAGGCTGAGTTCGCCGTTCTCAATCGTGAAGCGGATCGGATCGTCCTTGTCGAAAACCAGCAAGCTGTTGTCGCCCGAGGCTTCGGCAGCCGCCGGTGCGGGAGCCGGTGCCGGGGCGGGCGTCGCGCCGGGCGCCGGAGGAACCGGACCGGCCGGCTTGAACGGGGTCGGCGTGGCGGCTGCCGTTTTGCCGATCTCGATCTTGCGACCGGCCAACAGCGTCAGGAACCGTTCGAGCTCGGCCTTCACCTGGGCGTCCGTCATCGACTGGCCGGCGAACTTCATGCGGCGGGCCGCATTGGTCAGCAGGCTCTCATGAAGTTGCAACACCAGTCCGGCCGGCTCGTAACCCGTGGGAGGAGCCACGTCGCCGCCCAACTCAGCCTTGTCGGCGATCTCCGCGCTCAGGCGGAGGAACGACTGGTTCGTGCTGGCGTGAATGGCCGAGGGATAAACGCCCGCTTCCTTGAGCCGCTTGTGCAGCTCGCGGTGCAGGCGGGAGTTGCTGTCCTGGATCAGCTGGTCGACGCGGGCGTCGACTTCGGGCAACACGCGGCTCTGCACGCGCTCGGCCGCAATCGCTTCCGACTCGCCCCGGCGTTTCTCGGCTTCGCGGACGGCAATGCTGTCGGCGATGCCGCCGAAGATTGGGAAGCCGCTCATGGCGGTCGACGCACCGGTCGTCGTGTTGCTGGGCTGCACGTAGGTCATCACGGCCGGCCCGGTCGTGATGTTTTCGCCGTCGAAACGAATCTCTTTCGTGGCGCCGAAGCGGTGATAGCCCGACGTATAGATGTTGGCCTGACTCGTGACGCCGACCGTGCTGCTCTGGACGGTTCCGTCGAGCACGAGTTCGACCTTGGCAGCATGGCTCGACGGCTCGAGCCGGACGGAGACGGTGGTGTTGGTCCACTGCGTGCCGCTGACGTTTGCGCCCAGGATGAAGTCGGTGACAGGCCCGGTAGTCTGCGAGGTCTCGCCCAAGAGCCGGGTGAGCATGGCGTCGGAAGCCACCGCGCTCAGGTTGTAGTTCATGTAGTGCGGACGGACGCCCGCGTCGAGGCGGTCGCCTTCATCGATGGCGGTCTTTTCGGCGGCTGCCAGCGTGTCGATGACCTTCTTGGAGTCTTCGGACGTACCGTTCTCTTCGTAGGCCTCGATGGCACTTTCGAGGTTCGTGAGATCGGTTCGCAGCGCCTGCTCGTCGCCTGCGCCCGGCTTCATCTCTTCGGCGTGACGCAGCTTGGAGAGGGCCTGGGCCAGGTGGCGGAACGCCGGACGGGCCAGGAATTCGCGCTGTTCGAGGTTCTTGGGAGCGCTGCCCGATTCGAGCTTGTCGTCGACGGCCGCAACGACGGAACCCGGACGTGCCGGACCCCGAGAGGGCGGTACGGAGCTCGTCAGCCTTCACGTAGCCCAGCCACGCGTTGCCGTTGGGTACAGAATTGAGATAGTCGACGAGTTGATCGAGGTGACGCAGGGCGTGCTTTTTCTCACGCTTGATCGCCTCGGCTTTGACTTCTTCAGGATTGAGTTCGAGCGTATCGAGCATGGCCAAAGCCACGTCGACGCGACGTGCCAAGCGTTCGCGGACGCTGGCGATGGCATCGCCCAGCGAGGCAAACTTAGGGTCGGCCAGGGCCTTGTCCATCGTTTTGATCTTGCCTTCGAGTTGCTTGAGCAGCTCGCGCTGGCCGGCGGCGTCCAGCTTGTCGTCCGTGTAGAGCTTAGTGACCAGTCCGGAAAGGTCCTTGCCCCACTTTTCCCAGGCGCCGTTCAGGACGGTGAACGAATCTGCTCCGAGGTCGGCGGGGACTTCTTTGGGCAGAATCCCCTTCAGCCCCGGCTTGCCGCCCGACGGCGCCTGCAGGGCACGTGCTTCCGAGAAGGCCGCGAAGATGATCGCACCGGATGCCGCGACGACAATTCCTGCCGTCAGAAGCCGAACGCGCTTCGGCCCCCCGAATACTCGATGCCACCGTGCCGCTCGAATTCGGTTGAACTCCATCGTAGTTGCACCCCATCTGTGGTGATGGAACCAGCGTCAGGCGAACATCGCGCCCGAGACCCCGAACAGGCAGGGCATCAAAGCGCGAACGTGCGGACCTGTCGCGGTTCGTGTGTTGAGAGCTATCGACATTTTTTCCGGGGGCCGGTTCTCTCACCGCGGACGAAATCAACTCCGGCATCACCCGAACATCCACCCGACTATGTCTTCACCCAGTTTGTCCAAACGGATCGAACTGGGCGTTCGCCCGTGTCTACGTAATCGTCATGGCTAGCGATACCGGCAGAGTCTACTGTCCAATGGGTGCATCTTCAATTCACCCGAACCCGCATTTCGCCCGCCTTTCCGAATCGGAATTTTCGTAAGCGAAAGGCGTGCCTTTTGGTGCTTTCCGCCGGCACAAAATCCCGACTCCGTATAATTTTCCACGGAGCAAGCGAGTCGGGGGTCCAGTTGCAGGAACCACGGCCTGACTCGAGGTTGGACCGTTTATCTCTACTGACACTAGACTTCGGAGCTGAGACTGGGGACCGTTTCTGCTGTGGACCGTCCGGACGACCTAACGCCGAGCCAACGCCGCGCCGTCGAGCAGACCGAAGGGCCGCTCCTGGTCGTCGCGGGACCGGGCTCGGGGAAGACCCGCGTGATCACCCGCCGCATCGCGCGGATCGTCGATCGGGGCGTCTCGTCGAGCAATATCCTCGCGCTGACCTTTACTAATAAGGCGGCCGGCGAGATGGCGGAGCGCGTGGCCCGGCTGATCCCCGGCACTCGCGTCTGGGTGAGCACGTTTCATCGCTTTTGCGCGCGGCTCCTGCGCCGCCGGGCAGCGGCCGTCGGCCTCAAGCCGAACTTCACCATCCTCGACGCGGCCGATCAGCGGCGCTTCGTGCGGGACATCGTACGGTCCCTCAATTTCGACAGCGTCCACTTTCCCCCCGAGCGGATCGCCGACCGCATCAGCCGGGCGAAAAACGATTTGCTGACCGCCGAGACGTTCCAAAAAGCGCTCGAGGAGCGGGTCGGCACGCTGATGGACTCGGTCGTGAAGCAGGTCTATCCCGAGTATCAGCGGCGTCTGCTCGACTCCAACGCGGTCGACTTCGACGACCTGTTGCTCTGGGTCGTGCGGTTGTTGGAGGAGAACGAGGAAATCCGCCGCGAGCTCGACGAGCATTTTCGCTACGTGCTGGTTGACGAATATCAGGACACCAACCGCGCGCAATACGCGATCGTTGCCGCCTTGTCGCGCGATTTTCCCAATCTGTGCGTGACGGGCGATCCGGACCAGTCGATCTATGGCTGGCGTGGGGCGCGGATCGAGAACATTTTGCGGTTCGAGGCCGATTATCCACGTGCGGCCGTCGTTCGGCTCGAGGAGAACTTTCGCAGCACGAAGTCGATCCTGCGGGCGGCCGACGCGCTCATCGCCCACAACGTCCGCCGCAAGGCGAAGACGATGCGGACGGAGAATCCCGAGGGGCAGCCCGTCGAGCTGCTGCGTTTCGAGGACGCACAGGCCGAGGCGGAAGGCGTGGCGCAGGCAATCCGCGTCGGCGCGGAGACGGGGCAACTTCGTTATTCGGACGTCGCCATTTTCTACCGCATCAATGCGCTGTCGCGCGAATTTGAAATCGCTCTGGCGCGAAACCGGGTTCCTTTCCAAGTGGCAGCCGGGCAGGCGTTTTACGATCGCACCGAAGTGAAGGACGTGCTGGCCTACTTGCGGCTGATCGCCAATCCGCAGGATCGCAGCGCGTTTCAGCGAGTCGTCAACGTTCCCGCGCGAGGCATCGGCAAGAAAAGCATCGAACGGCTGACGGCTTGGGCCGACAAAGAGCGCGTTCCGCTCCTGGCGGCGGCCGAGCGGGCCCCCGCCATCTCCGGGATCCCCCGCAAGGGAGCGCAAGAACTGTCCAAGTTCGCGCGGGTAATCGGCGAGTTGGCCGATAGCCAAATCGTCTCGATCGCCAAGTTCCTGGAACTCGTCCTGCACCGCACGGAATACCTGGAACAGTGGCGGGAAAGCCCCTCCGAGCAGGACGAACAGCGGGAGGCGAACGTCAGTGAGCTGCTCAACGCGGCCGCCCAATACGATTCGGTCGAGCGGGAGCAGCCGACGCTCGAAGGATTTTTGGAGACGACGGCCCTCGTCGCGGATATCGACAGCGTCGACCAGGCGGCCGAACGCGTGACCCTGATGACGCTGCACGCCGCCAAGGGACTCGAGTTCCCGATCGTGTACCTGGTCGGCGTCGAGCAGCGGATGCTTCCCTACGAGCGGGCCTTGCAAGCCGACGATCCGGGCGAATATGAAGAAGAGCGGCGGCTGATGTTTGTCGGCATGACCCGGGCCCGCGAACGATTGTGGCTCACGCGGACCCAAATTCGAGCTGTTCGGGGCCAGCGGCTGACATCGATTCCCAGCGAGTTCTTGCGGGAAGTCGGCGTTTCCGAGACGCCGCTGTCGGTGGCGACGCCGCGCTCACTTCCTCCGGGCAGCAGCGTCCATCAATCGCCGGAAAGCGAGCACGAGGGGCATGAACCGGCCCCCGATTATGAAAACCTTTGCGAACCCAGCCCCGACGACGAGTCCGCGACAGGCCCGGCCGAGCGGCGCGCACCGAAGTCAGGCTCCAGCGCAGGCGTCGGCGATCTCAGGCATTCCGGCTTGATGACCGGCGCCGATCTCTTGGCGGCCGCCGAGTCACGCGAGCCGCCGTCGGCGGGAGGCTTCACCGTCGGCATGTCAGCCCGCCATCCGCGTTACGGCGTCGGCAAGGTCGTCAAAATCAGCGGAGTCTCCCGCAATCGCCTGATCACGATTCAATTCGACGATGACGGTCGCACCGAAACGTTCGTCGCCGGCAAGAATCCGCTGCAACCGGTCGGGGCCGGATGATCGGTGAAGCACGAATGACGAATGCCGAGGACCTGCGAAAGCCGTGCGATGACTGGGCCGAGTTGTTCCCTTCGGGCTTCGGGCATTCGGCATTCTAGCATCGGCTTCGTCATTCGTGCTTCACCGCTCCGTCCAACCGATATGAATGCTGCGGCAATCGATTCGTGCGCGGCGCATTTGGACGGTGCTTGTGCCTCCCAGAAAACGGCCACCGACGGGGACGGCAGCGGCGACTTTGATCGCTCCCGGTCCGGCCGTGCATCTGCCTGCCTTCTTGCACTACCTGCAATCCGAAGCGGGTATGTCGGCCAATACGATTGCCGCTTACCGCACCGATCTCGTCCAGTTCCTGGAATGGTTCGACAAGCACGGGCCCGGCTCGATCTTCAAAGTCGACCTCAAGGTGCTGGCTCGTTTCCTCGACCATCTCCACAAGCGGGGTCTGGCTTCGACGTCGATCGCGCGGCACCTCGTGTCGCTCAAGATGTTCTTTCGTTACCTCGTGCTCGACGGCGTACTGACCGAAAGCGCCGTCGAACTGTTGAGCTCGCCCAAGCTCTGGCAGCACCTGCCCAAGGTCGTGAGCCCGGAGACGGTCGACCGCATCCTGGCCGCGCCGATGCCCGACGATCGCTATCCGCTGCGCGACCGGGCCCTGCTCTGCTTCCTGTACGCGACTGGCTGTCGCGCGTCGGAGGCGAGCGGTGTGCGGCTCAACGACGTGCACTTGGAAGAAGGGTTTGCCCGCTGCGTCGGCAAGGGGAACAAGGATCGGATGGTCAATTTGAACCCGGTGGCTCGGGCGGCCATCGAGGCCTATCTCAAGCACGAGCGTCCGCGACTGCTCGTTCGCTCGGACTCGGACCGGCTGTTCGTCTCTCGCCGGGGATCGTCCCTCTCGCGGATCATGATCTGGAATTTGGTGAAAAAGTACGCGGCCCGCGCGGGGGCCAGTGCCGAGGTCAGTCCGCACACCCTGCGGCACAGCTTCGCCACCCACATGCTGGCCGGCGGCGCGGAAATTCGCGCCCTGCAGGAAATGCTCGGCCACGCCAGTGTGCAGACCACGCAGATTTATACCCACGTCGAGCACAGCCGGCTCAAGGCGGTCCACAAGCGCTGCCATCCCCGCGGTTGATTGCTCGTCGGGCGCGTCTTAGCTGGAAGTCGGGCGGCGGAAGTCGGACAATAGGGCTAGTCTCCTCCGCCGATGAGGGTCATATGTCCTCGTTCTTGTGCCGCTTGACGGTCGCCGGTTGCATCGTCGGTCTCTTTGCCTCGCTCGCGGTCGCTCAGACCCGGGACAATTACGACCACGCCCGCAACCAGATGGTGACCGAGTTCGTCGAGGCGGCCGGAGTCCATAATCCCCGCGTGCTCGATGCGATGCGGAAGGTGCCGCGGCACGAATTCGTGCCGGCAGCGCTAAGTCCCAAGGCCTATACCGACGCGGCCTGGTCGATCGGCTACAAGCAGACGATCTCGCCGCCGTTCGTCGTCGCCTACATGACGGAGACGCTCGATCCGCAGCCCACCGATCGCGTGCTGGAGATCGGCACGGGGAGCGGCTACCAGGCGGCCGTGTTGTCGCACCTGGTGAAGGACGTCTATTCGATCGAGATCGTCGAACAGCTCGGCCGGTCGGCGGCGCGGCGGCTCAAGCGGCTGGGCTACAAGAATGTGAAGACCAAGGTCGGCGACGGCTATCTCGGCTGGCCCGAGTTTGCCCCCTTCGACAAGATCATCGTCACCTGCTCCCCCGAGAGCGTGCCCAAGCCGCTCGTCGACCAGCTCAAGGAGGGGGGCAAAATGGTGATTCCCGTGGGCGAGCGATATCGCCAGGACCTCTATTTGATGGAGAAGAAGGACGGCAAGCTCGTCCGCAAGCAGCTCATTCCGACCCTCTTTGTCCCCATGACGGGCCAATCCGAAAAAGAGCGGGTCATCAAGCCCGATCCGCTGAATCCGCAGCTGTTCAACGGCGGCTTCGAGGTCCTGGAAGATTCCGGGCAGGCCTCCGGTTGGCACTACCAACGCGAAATGACCCTCGTCAGCGAGTCGCCTCCGGAGGGGCGGCACTTCGCGCGGTTTGAAAATGAAGATCGGGGTCGACTCGCTCAGGCGCTGCAAGGACTGCCGATCGACGGCCATCACTTGGCGACGCTGGATTTCCGCGCCACCGTCCGCAGCAAAGACATCGTCGAGAGCGTGAACGCCTACGAGCGGGCCGGCATCCGCGTCTTCTTTTACGACGAAGAGCGACGGCTGATCGGCGACGAGCAGGTGACCCGCGTCTTCGGCACATCCGATTGGCGCACCGTCGAGGGGAACGCCAAGATTCCGACCAACGCCCGCCATGCGATCGTCCAGGTCGGGCTGAACGGTTCGACCGGCCGGCTCGACGTCGATGACGTGCGGTTGACGGTCGGGAAGCGATAGGCGGTCTCATGCAGTCGCTTTCCGATCTTCGTGCCCGCCAGCGGCAAGCCGGAGCCGTCTTTGCCGCCGGCTCGTCGGGTCTGCCGGGCGACGATCGTCCGCCCCTGCACTTCGGCGATCGCCGCGCAGAATACGTTGCCGCGCACGGGACGGCAGCGCTCTTTGACTGGACAGATCATGGCCTGATCGAGCTGGCCGGGGCCGATCGCGTCAAATTCCTGCACAGCTTCTGCACGAACGACATCAAGCGTCTGATCGCCGGCAGCGGCTGCGAAGCGTTCGTCACTAACGTGAAGGGGCGGATCCTCGGCCATCTGTGGATCGAAGCCGGGGACACGGCCCTGCGCCTCGACGCCGGGCCCGTGGCCACCGAACGACTGCTGGCGCACCTCGAGCGTTACATCATCAACGAAGACGTCGTGGTCACTGATCGATCGTCCGACTTGGGCGAACTGCTCGTCATCGGACCGCGGGCTGCGGAATCGCTCGTCCCCCTGAGCGCGGACGTGCGGCGACTCGCTCCGCTGCAGCATTTGGACGTCGGGGGACCGTCGGGCGAGATTCGTGTTTCTCGCCGCGACGTGGACGACTTGCCGGCCTATGTGGTCTGCGGACCACACGGAGTGCTCGGCGAGGCCTGGGAGAAGATCAAGGAAGCGGGTGCACGGCCGGCCGGGGCCACGATCTGGTCCGCGCTTCGCATCGAGGCGGGGCTGCCGATCTGGGGCGTCGATCTGACCGACGAGAACCTGGCACAAGAAGCGGGTCGAAGCGCGAGCGCAATCTCATTTGCCAAGGGCTGCTATCTCGGGCAGGAACCGATCGCCCGGCTCGACGCAATGGGGCACGTTAACCGCGAACTCCGCAGCTTGCGGATCACCGGCGAGGCGATCCCATCGCCCGGTGCCCGTGTCTTTTCTGATGCCGGAGGTGCGACGGCCGTCGGCGCGATCACCTCGGCCGCGATGTCCTACGGCAGTGCAAGTCCGGTGGCGCTCGCTCTGATTCGTTCCAGCGTGTCGGTGGGGCAGCGCAGGTCTTCGTGGAAGCCGGCCCGACGCTCGCCCCGGCGACCGTTTTCTGGGCTCCCGCCACCGAGCGGGGAACGTAAATCCCCCGAGCAAGGCGCTTTGACGCAGGTTGCGGTTTTAAGCCCCGAGTCCTAGATTAGTGCCGGTTTGCACAGCCCGAGATTTGATCGATCGCATCGTCGTGACCGACGCGGGTGACCGACGCATGATTGTCAGTTGGGAATGGCTTCGCGAATACGTGCCGCTCCAGGTGTCGCTCGAAGACGCAGTGCGCCGGCTGACGATGGCGGGACTGAAGGTTGAATCGCAGACCGCCGCCGGCAGCGACTGGGCGATCGACGTCGAAGTGACCAGCAACCGGCCCGACTGTCTCGGGCACTTGGGCATCGCCCGCGAATTGAGCGTGCTCTTCGGCCAGCCGCTCCAAATCCCCGACGCCAACCCGGCCGCTTCCTCGGCCAAGACTTCCGAGGCGACCTCCGTCACGGTCGAGTGCCCGGAACTCTGTCCTCAGTATTCTGCGCGGCTGATTCGCGGCGTGAAGGTCGGTCCGAGCCCGGCCTGGCTGTCACGGCGACTGCAGGCGATCGGTCAGCCCTCGATCAACAATGTGGTCGACGTCTCGAATTATGTGTTGATGGAATGCGGCCAGCCGCTGCACGCGTTCGACTTCGACCGGCTCCGCGGGCGGAAGATTGTCGTGCGACGGGGACGGCCGGGCGAAAAGCTGATCGCCATCAACCAAAAGACCTACGACCTCACCGCCGACATGTGCGTGATTGCTGACGCGGAACGGCCGGTGGGAATCGGCGGCGTGATGGGGGGGCTCGAAACGGAAATTGGCCCGACCGCCCGCAACGTGCTGATCGAGGCCGCCAACTTCACCGCCCTGCCCCTGCGAAACACGGCCCGCAAATTGTCGCTCTTTAGCGATGCGTCGTATCGCTTCGAGCGGGGCGTCGATCCGCTGCAGCTCGATTGGGCGAGCCGCCGCGCGTGTCAGTTGATCCTCGAACTGTGCGGCGGCGAGTTGCTGGCCGACACCGTCTTTGCGGGTACGCCGCTGCCCGGCAAGCGCTTGCCGATCACGCTCCGCTTCGCCCAGGTGCCCCGGGTGTTGGGAATCGAGGTGCCGCGCACTGAGAGCCTCCGCATCCTGTCGGCTTTGGGCAACGTCCCCGATGGTCCGGCGACCGACGAATTGGCCCGGTTCGTGCCCCCCTCCTGGCGTCGCGACCTCAGCCGCGAGATCGACCTGATCGAAGAGGTCGCCCGCATCCACGGCTACGACGCCATCCCGCAGAACGTCGACGTGCCTCTGCAGCCGAGCCATCGCAACCGTCGCGACCGCGTGACGGACGCCGCGCGGTTTGTCTTCACCGCCGCCGGTTTCTATGAAGCCGTGACGATGGCCTTCTGCAGCGACGCGGAGTGCGACCTGTTCACGCCGCGTGGCGAGTTGCCTCGGCTGCGCGTGGAGCACTCGTCGCGGAAGCACGAGAACATCCTGCGTCAAAGCTTGGTCCCGGGCCTTCTGACTTCGCGTCAGCTCAACGAGCGGCACGGGACTTTCGACGCCAACCTGTTCGAGATCGCCAAGGTCTATCTCAAGTCGTCATTCGAGGAGCCCGAGGCGCGGCGCGAGCCGCCCATGATCGGCTTGGTCACGAGCCGCCCTTTCGCAGATGCCAAGGGGATCGTTGAATCGCTGGCTCGTCGCATCGCGCCGCACATGTCGGTCATCGCCAAGCCGTCGGAAGTGAAGCAGTTCGCGCCCGGACGCGGGGCGGACATTTATTTGAACGGCACTCTGTGGGGCTGGCTGGGCGAACTCGACCGCTCCGTGACCGACGGCATCGACCTGAAAGAGGCGATCACCGTCGCGGAGCTCGACCTGACCTTGCTCGAGACGAACGCCCAACTCGTCCCCAAGAGCGTCCCTTTGGCTCAGTTCCCGGCAATCGACCGCGACCTGAATTTCGTGGTCGACGAAGCGGTCACCTGGGAGGCGCTGGAATCGGTGGTGAGTGTGGCGGCCGGCTCCCTGCTCGAGCGGGTCGGCTTCGGCGGCCAATATCGGGGTAAACAAATCGAGGCGGATAAGAAGTCTTACCTGGTGACGCTCAGCTACCGCGCGCCCGATCGGACCCTGACCGCGGAAGAGGTCGACGGCTGGCAGAAAAAGGTGATCGATGCCTGTTCGGCCCGCCTCGGCGCCCGGCTGCGCTAGCCCCTTGACCCGGCGACCAGCGTCGCAAGCATGGAAACAGGCTCGTGCAGTCGCGAACGTTCTGGTGCGCGTGCGCAGGGCGCGTTAAAGCAGCGCAAGCGGAGAAATCTGCGTGATTTCATGGGCTTTGGGAGGCTTTCGTGTCGAGTGACCTGCCCTCCGATCAGAAGCGCAAGATCGCCGCCGATTGCTGGATGAAAGGCAATCAGGCGTTGGCCAAATCCAATTTCGACTATGCCATCGAAATGTATGGCAAATCCGTCTCGCTCGCGCCGGACAATCTCAGCTTCCGCCAATCGTTGCGCGGCTCCGAATACAAGAAGTACCAGGACAACAAAACGGGGGCGAAGCTGGCCTCCATGCGCCTGGCCGGCACCCGCAATAACCTCCGCAAGCTCCGAGGCAAGAAGGAGTGGGCGGCCATGGATACGGTTGCCGAAGAAGGGCTCATCATCAACCCGTGGGATGCCGGGCTGAATGCCGCCGTGGGGGAAGCGTGCCGCAACCGCGGTTTCCTCGAAGTCGCCGATTTCTCTTATCAGCGTGCGGTCGAGAGTGATCCCGATACCAAGGACTATCTGCAGAACTTGATGGAGATCAACGAGGAGCGGGGCAACTACAAGCGGGCCATCGAGTGCGCGAAACGCCTGACCACGCTTGACCCCAACAACGGCAAGCTCCGCGCCCAACTGATGGGCATGGAAGCCAAGCAAGTGATGGATCGCGGCGGCTACGACGACGCCAAGTCGACGCAGCACGTCCGCCGCAACGCGTACGACGACTACCGCCCCGCCACCGAGAAATACGTCCCCGACACGGTTGCCGGACCCGGCGTCTCGCTCGAGCAGGATCTCCGCCGGGCCATCCGCAAAGCCCCCACCGAAAAGGGAAACTACATCAAGCTGGGCGAGCATTTTCAGAAACAAAAGGACTTCGACAAAGCCAGCGAAGTCCTCAAGGAAGCGCTCGACGCGACAGGCGGCGACGTCAATATTCGCGAGTTTTATGAGGACAATGACCTCATGAACCTCCGGCAGCAGATCGAGAAGGCCAAGTCGATCGCGGCCGACGATGAAGCTGGACAAAAGCGAATCGCGTCACTCAAGCGCGAGCTCTTGCTCCGCGAGATCGAGGTCTACAGCTCCCGCACCGAGCGCTATCCTAACGACGCGCGCTTCAAGCACGAGCTCGGCAAGCGGCACATGATGATGAAGGACTACCGCAAGGCGATCCCCCTCCTCCAGCAGGCGACCGTCGACCAGCGGCGGGCCCCGGCCGTGCAGGTGCTCCTGGCGAAATGTTTTCTCGCCGAGAAGCAGCCGAGGCTGGCGCGGTCGAACCTGGAGCGGGCTTGCGAAAAGCTGAATCCGCACGACGAGCCGGAAACGTACTGCGAGGCGCACTACATTCTGGCGCGCCTTTGCGAGGAGAGCGGCGACCGCGACGACGCCGAGCACCACTATAGCGTGCTCTTGAGCGTCGACTACGCGTACAAAGACGCCCGTGAGCGATACGAGAAGTTGCAGGGCGGCGACGGCAAGGCCCGTGGTTGAGACGGCAGATCGATTAGAGATCGGCGCCGCGGCTGTCAATCACGCCAAATTGCGCCCGGTTGCGCGAATCGCAGTCGGCGCGGGCAGCGGCTACGAGCGGCCTTCGTCCGTGTGTTTGGCGGCCTTGGCGGCCTCGATCTTCTTTTTGAGGTCGACGTACGTCATGCGATCGTCGCACTCGATGCCCAGTCGCTGCGCCTCTTCCTTTTGAGCCTTGGTCGCCGGCCGCGGCACGCCGCGTTGCGTCTCGGAAGTCGCGCTGGCAATGCGAATCACGTGGCCGCATTTTGGACAAACCCCCTGCTTGCCCGCGTATTCGTCGCGGACTTTGAAGGACCCTTTGCAGGATGGGCAGAAGATGTAAATCGCCACGCGAGAGGCACCCCGATCATCGTCGAGCACAAGCAAATCGGCGGTTAATTTCGAGCCTTCATCGTAAAGGATGCGTGCAGCAATCGGAAGGGGGCTCTGTCCAGGGCGCAAAGTGAGCGTTGAACTCGCCTGTCCCAGTCACCAGAATTGATTGACCAGTCACCAGAATTGATAGACTGGAGAGATCGTGTGTTGCGAATTTGACGCCGGCAGTGCCGGATCGCGGAGGGGGGCCGCTTGGACGAAAAGCGGAACGAGAAGACCGAGCCCAAGGCCGAGCCGAAACGCCGCGTTGGACCGTTCGAACTCGAGCGGAAGCTGGGCGTTGGCGGAATGGGGGTCGTCTATCTCGGCACCTACCTCAAGAACGGCCGCAAGATGGCCGTCAAAGTGCTCGCTCCTGAAATGTCGGCGGACGGGAGGCTGCTGCGCCGCTTCCTCCGCGAGATGGCCATTCTGAGCCGGCTGCGGCATCCGCACATCGTCCGCTATTACGGCGGCGGAAAGGATAAAACGCAGCACTTCTACGCGATGGAATACATGGACGGCGGCAGTGTCGAGCAGATGCTCAAGAAGAAGGGCCGCTTCAGCTGGGAAGAGACGATCGGCTACTCCCGGCAGGTCGCGCTGCGCTCGAGTACGCGCACAATCACGGGATCATTCACCGCGACCTTAAGCCCGCGAACCTGTTCATGGGCAAGGACGGATTGGTCAAGCTGGGTGACTTCGGCATCGCTCGCGACACTCAGGCGACGGCCCTCACCGCGGCCGGGCGCACCGTCGGCACGTACGCGTACATGGCCCCCGAGCAGATCTCGGGAAAGCCGCCCGTGTCGCGCAAGACCGATCTGTATGCCCTGGGCTGCGTGATGTTCGAGATGCTCACGGGCAAGCCCCCCTTCACCGCGCCGACAGCAGCCGAAATGCTCTTCGCCCACCTCGAAGAAGAACCGCCCGACGTCGCCTCGACCGCGCCCGATTGTCCGGAGCGGGTCGGCAGATTGGTCAGCAAGTTGCTCGAAAAGGATCCCGAAGAGCGGTACTACGATGCCCTGGCGCTGCAAGTGGCCCTCGACGAGGTCACCCAGAAGGTGACCGAGGAGCGGACGGCCGCCCAGCAAACGATTGCCGGCGCAGCGCCGGAGTCACTGTCCCCGGAGCCGAGGGCCAGAGCACGCTCACCAAGAAGAAAAAAAAGAAGAAGAAACAAAAGTTCATTCCCGTCTACGAGCGGACCTGGTTTCTGAACTGCTGCCTGGCCCTGTTGCTGATCGGCGTGACCTGGGGGCTTTGGCCCCGCAGCGAAAAGCAGGTCTTGGCCCAGGCTCAAAAATTGCAGGCGAATGAGGATCTGCTGGGAGCCAAGGACCAGTACAGCCGGCTGTTCAAAAGCTCGGAATTCGGCGACCAGGCGCGGGAAGAGGTCGACAAAATCGACATGGAGCTGACGGAGACGCAGGCCCAGAAGGCCATGCGGCTCAATCGCGAACCAAGCTCCGAGGCCGAGCGCCTGTACATCGACGGGCTCAGGTTCGAGCAGTTCAAGGACCGGATCACTGCCCTGGCCAAATATCGCAGCCTGGTCGAATTGCTGAAGGATCGCGAAGCCGACCGCAAGTACGTCAACCTGGCCCAAAAAAAAATCAAAGAGATCCAAGAATCGGGCGGCACCAAGCAGGACGTGATCTCCCTGGTCAACGATAATCTGAAGCGGGCGGACGAACTGGCGACGAAGGGAGAACTGCTGGAAGCCCAGAACATCTGGAATTCGGTCGTTACGCTGTACGGCGCCAATCGCGAATTGGACCAGCAAGTGACCTACGCGCGGGCCCGGCTGCGAGGCGACAAAGTCGAGAAGACCGTTTTCGGACTCCCCAAAGCTCCGGCCAAAGAAGGACCGGAGAGAAAAGAGGGGGCGGAAAAAGACGGGCCGGACCATCCGGTGAAAGACGGGCCAGCGAAGGAGAAACCATGAGCGGAGAAGCCGTCGGGCGGCCGATGGACATTCTGCTGGTGGAGGACAGCCTGACGGCTGCCCGCATGGCGATCGGCGCCCTGAAGAAAGGTCCCGTCCCGCATCGGCTCACCTGGCTGACCGACGGCCAGGATGCAACCGAGTTCGTGTATCGGCGCGGCCGGTTTGCCCGCGCCCCGCGTCCCGATTTGATCTTGCTGGACCTGACCCTGCCCAAGAAGGACGGCCGCGACTTCTTGGCCGAGATCAAGTCCGACGAGGATCTCCGCACGATCCCGGTGGTCGTGTTAACCAGCTCCACCGACGAAGAGGATGTCGCACAGACGCAAGTCCTGGAGGTGGAGAGCTACATGACCAAGCCGGTCGATATCGAAAAGTTTCTTAAGCTGATCCGGGACCTTGCCCGGTATTGGCGTGCGGACATGATCCTCCCGACCTGATCCCGACATGAGTCAATCCGAACTCGACTCGGTCCCGGACGAACCGGTCCGCGATCTCAGCCGCACCGTGCTCCCCAACCGCCTGGTGGCGGTGGTGATCGCGCTGGCGTTTCTGCCGGCCGCGCTCAATGCACTGGGGTTCAGCTTTTCGGCCGTGTCGCCCCCCCTGACCGCCAGCGACGACGCGAATCCGCCGCTCGCCGACCAGGTGCTGATCGCCCAGCAGCTCAGCACGGGCGAGATCATTCACGTTTTGATGGAGTGGACGGCCTTCATGATCGCCGTTGCCACGGCCGTGTTCGCGCTCAACCACTATTTCGTGGCTCACGACGTGACGACGCCGACTTTGAGCACGGCCCTGTTCTTCTCCGGCATGATCGACGGATTTCAATCGCTGGCCGCCGTGCACTTGTTGCCGTTCGTCGTGGATGTCGAGAATTTTCTGCCGTTCACATGGTTCGCTTCGCGAATGGTCAACGTCTGCTTCCTGATCGCGGGGACGATCCCATTTGTGTGGTACCACCACCGCTGGAACGCGCCCCCCCGCAACCGCGACCCGCGGTTTTTCTTGTTGGCCGCCGTGCTGTTTATGTTGATGGCGTACGTGATCGTGTTTCTGTGCGCCTGGTCGCCGCACCTGCCGACGGCCGTTTATCCCGGCGCCCGCATCGTCCACCGACCCTGGGACCTGATTCCGCTCTTCTTGTATCTGTTCGCGGGGGCGGTGATTTTCCCGCGGTTTTATCGGGCCCAGCCGAGCATTTTCTCGCATTCGCTTTTCGTAAGCGTGATCCCCAACGTGGCCGCCCAGATCTACGCGGCCTTCGGCGCGGTCCAGCTCTTCGACAACGCGTTCAACATCGCCAGCTTCGAGAAGATCGTGGCCTATGCCGTTCCGCTGATGGGTCTGCTGCTCGACTATCGGCGGACTTACTACGCCGAAGTGGCACTCCAGGTCACGCAGGAGAAGCTGCGCGTCGCCCGAAACGTTCAGCAGGGCCTGTTGCCTCAGGCGCCGCCGCAATTGCCTGGGTACGACATTGCCGGCTTCTACGAGTCGGCCGACGTCGTGGGGGGCGACTATTACGACTACATCCCCATGGCGGACGGGCGTATGGGCATCGTGGTGGCGGACGTCAGCGGCCACGAGATTGGGGCCTCGCTGTTAATGGCCAAGACGCGGGCCTATCTCCGGGCTCTCGCCAAGAGCGACGACGACCTGCAGACTCTGCTGGGCCGGCTGCATGAATTCCTCGTCGTCGACACGCACGACAAGTGGTTTGTCACGATGTTTTTTGCCGCCCTCAATCCGCAAACGGGGGCCATCGAGTATGCCGGCGCCGCCCAACAGGCCCACCTCGTTCATCAAGACGGGTCGGTCACCGTCCTCCGCAGCACGTCCACGCCGCTCGGCGTCTTCGCCGACCATCCGCCCCTCTGTTCGAGCCCGATCACGCTGGCCGCCGGCGAGCTCCTCGTGGTCCTAACCGACGGATACGTCGAGGCCAAGTCGCCTGCCGGCGAGCAATTTGGCAACGAGCGGATGCTTGCGATCATTCGTGAGCATCGGACGAGTCCGGCCAGCGAGATCATTCAGGCCCTCGACGGGGCGGTCGCCCGCTTCTGCGGTTCCTCCCCTCCAACCGACGATTTGACGGCCGTCGTCGTGCGCCGCACAGTCTGAGTCGCCCCAGAGACGGGATTGACCACGCCCGGCGGTTGGGCCACGATTGGGTGAGAGCCCGCGCCGGCGACAACCACGACCTCAACACGATCGCTCCCGATGAAACCGCTGCGTCATCCCATCCAGGACCTGTCCCGTGCCAAACGGTCCGTGCTGTTTGGCGTGACGTTCCTGGTGGGGTTCGTCCTCTGGTACGCGTTGCAGCAGCTCGACGTGCCGCTCGAAACGCACGAGGCGCGATGGGGCATCGTTTCGCTCGAACTGTCGGGCACCGTCGAAGGGAGTCAGGAAATCATCGACTCCTGGAAGGGGACGGCCCTCGACAACTGCGCGGAGCGGACTGCTGCTCGATTTCATCTTCCCACTCTGCTACTCGACCGTCTTGACCATCGCCTGCTTTTGGGCCGCGTCGCTCTTTCGCGAGCGAGGGTTTCGCAAAACGGCTTGGCTTGCCACGGGCATCGCCTGGCTGCAATGGCCCGCCGCGCTGTGCGACTACGTCGAAAACATCGCGCTGTGGGTGCAAATTCGCGGGCCCGTCCAGGATCCGTGGCCGGGGATCGGCCGCGATTCGGCACTGATCAAATTCACGCTGATTGCGTTGGGACTGTGCTCGATCGTCGGCGCCGCGGTGATTTTGGTGCTTCGTCGTCGCGCACGGCCGACGTTGCCGTCTCCTACGGGTCCGGCCGCCGCAGAGCCGGCCGTTCTGTCGAAGCCGAGCGTTGACGCGGGCATTCGCCCCGTGCCGTGACCGCGTCGCGAAGCGTCGTCGCTACGCCTCAGACCAGCGGCATCTTGTGCTGTTCGCCGGGGACTTCGCGGACGTATTGCGGGACTGCGTAACCCGGAAGGCGGTCGCGCAGCTCCTCGATCAATTCGAGCCCCCGCGACACAGGCACCTCGAAAGTGGGCCGTCCCCGTCACCCGGTCGAGCTGATGCAAGTAGTACGGCATCACGCCCAGGTTGACCAGCCGCAGGCTGAGCTCGGCCAGCGGTTCGGCCGCGTCGTTGATGCCCGCCAGAAGCACGGTCTGATTGAGCACGGTCAGGCCGCTGGTTACCAACAGCCGCAGCGAGTCGCGGCAGTCGCCCACGATTTCGGCCGGATGATTCGCGTGAACGACGACGATGGACGTCATGTGGAGGCCGCGCAACAGTTCGATCAACCGCTCCGTCACTCGCGACGGCAGAACGATCGGCAGCCTGGTGTGAACCCGCAGCCGATCCAGGTGCGGAATCTCGTCAAGTCGGCCGACGATTTCCGCGAGGCGTGCGTCGCTGAGCATCAGCGGATCGCCTCCACTCAGGATGATTTCCCGAATCGACGGATCGGCCCGCAGTTGGCTGAAGGCCGGTTCCCAATCTGCTAACCGCCTCGGCTCGTCACCGTATGGGAACGACCGGCGGAAGCAATAGCGACAGTGAATCGCGCAGGCCCCCGTCGAGATCATCAGGGCCCGCCCGACATATTTTTGCAACAGCCCCGGCGCCCGATGAGCCGACGCTTCCTCGAGCGGGTCGGTTGTGAACTCGGCCGGCGAGTTCGTCTCGGCCGCCAGCGGCAACACCTGGAGCAACAGCGGGTCGTGCGGATTGCCGGGCTGCATCCGCCGCAAGAAACTGTCGGTCACGAACAGCGGGAACAACTCGGCCGCCCGCCGCGCGGCCACGCGCAGCGTCGTCGCGGCAGACCGAGGCGATCGATCAACGCGTCGGGATCGCGGATCGCTTGGGCCAGTTCCTGCTGCCACGTCGCCGGGCGCGGAAGGGCTTCGGTTGGGAATTCGATGACGGGCTCCAGACGTCGGGGCGCGAGGCGGGGTCGGCATTTCCCGCCCGGAATCGTTATGTTATCCTCGCGGTTTCACCCTGACATTACCGACGAGCGGGCGGCCGCTTGGTCACGACCTTATAGTCTTCCAGCGATCAGAGTTGAAGAGAACGGAGCGATGCCTCAAATCAACGCGGGCGACTTCCGCAAAGGAATCAAAGTAGTCGTCGAGGGTGAGCCCTACGAGATGACGGAGTGCAACTTCGTCAAGCCGGGTAAGGGGCAGGCTCTTTACAAAACGCGGCTGCGAAACCTCCTCAAGGGGACCCTGCTCGACCGCACTTACAAGAGCGGCGACGGTCTCGAAGAGGCCGACATTCACAAGAGCGATGGCCAGTTCCTCTACCGGGCCGGCGACGAACTCCATCTTCATGGACAACGAGTCGTTCGAGCAATACACGCTTTCCGCGGACCAATGCGGGGATGGTGCCAAGTTTCTGCTCGAAAACGCCACCGTCGGCCTGATGTATTGGAATGGCCGGCTGATCGAAATGACGCCTCCGGCTCAGGTCATCCTCGAAATCACCTATACCGAGCCGGCGGCCCGCGGCAATACGGCCACGAACGTGAACAAGCCGGCGACCGTGGAAACGGGCGCGACGGTTCACGTGCCCGCCTTCATCAATCAAGGGGATAAAATCAAAGTCGATGCCCGCACCGGGGCGTACATTGAACGCTTTCGCGAGTAGCGGCCGCTCGATCCTCGCCGCGGAGGAATGCCGAGCCGGTTGCGGGACGAGAACTCCAGGGAAGGAGTCGGTCATGGAAAAGCTGGAGATTGCCCTCTACGGCGCGGCCATTTACCTGGCGATCAAGTCGCTCGTCTCGCTGATGTCCGATCACAGTCGTGCCACCAAGCAACGCTTCGCTGTCGAGTTGGCCGCCGCCCAACAAGCCGCCGCGGCGAAGGCGGCCGAACAGGCAGTTGCCGCGGCCGCCGCTGAAAAACCCGAACAACGCCCGCTGAAAAAAGCCGGTTAGCCGTTCTTAGTCGCTTTCCTGTCGGCGGCATCGTCCTTGCAATGGACGCCGGTGCTCACTCGCAATCCCGCGGCTAGCCCGCACGAAAATGCACAACCGCAAGCTTTATATCGAGACGGTCGGCTGCCAGATGAACGAGCTCGATAGCGAGCTGGTCGTGGCGGCGCTGCGTCGCGAAGGCTACGAGCTGACCGCCGACGTGCAGGAGGCCGACACGGTCCTCTTCAATACGTGCAGCGTCCGCGAGCACGCCGAGCACAAGATCTACAGCCAGTTGGGCCGCCTGCGGCACAGCAAGAAACGCCGTCCCAAGCAGGTGATCGGCGTGATGGGCTGCATGGCCCAGAAGGACCAGGAGCTGATTTTCCAGCGGGCTCCGCACGTCGACCTGGTCGTGGGGACCGGTCAGCTTTCGGAAATCCCGCGGCTGATCGCCGAGAGTCGCGAAAATCGGCAACGGGCTCTGGCCGTCAGCCTGGACCGCACGGAAGGCAGTCGCCTCGAAGTTTCCGAGAGCTTTCAGAGCTACGATCCGCTCCGCGAGCCGGAGATGCGGCCGTCGCCGTATCAGGCCTACGTGCGGATCATGCTCGGCTGCGACAAGTTCTGTACGTACTGCGTCGTGCCAATGACGCGCGGCCCCGAGCAGAGCCGCCCGCCCAGCCAGATTGCGGCCGAAGTCCGGCTGCTAGCCGACCAAGGCGTCAAGGAAGTTACGCTGCTGGGACAGACCGTCAACAGCTACAAGTACACCGAAGCGGGCCGGCTCTATCGGCTCAGCGATCTCTTGGCTTTGATCCACGACACGGCGGGCATCCTGCGGATCAAGTTCGTGACGAACTATCCCCGCGACATGACCGATGATCTGCTGAGCGCCGTCCGCGATTTGCCCAAGGTCTGCCGCTATTTGCACGTGCCGCTCCAATCGGGCTC
Organism: uncultured Planctomycetaceae bacterium; assembly: GCA_963813715.1. GTDB lineage: Bacteria > Planctomycetota > Planctomycetia > Planctomycetales > Planctomycetaceae > DASPSM01. Next base: position 158,841 of record CAWFAK010000002.1, read on the forward strand.
CGACGACGTGCTGCGCGTGATGAAGCGTGGCTACACCGTGGACCAGTATCTCGAGATGCACGATCGCATTCGCGAGGTGATGCCGGACTGTGCCGTGTCGAGCGACTTCATCGTCGGCCATCCGGGCGAAACGGAGGTCGAATTCACGAAGAGCATCGACCTCGTCCGCCGTTGCCGCTTTAAGAACAGCTTCATTTTCAAGTACAGCCCGCGTCCCGGAACGAAGGCGTTCGAACGCTACCCGGACGAGATTCCGGAAGACGTGAAGCGCCGCCGCAACAACGAACTCCTGGCCATTCAGAACGAGATCAGCGAAGAGGACAACGCAGGTTTCATCGGCCGCGAAGTAGAAGTGTTGGTCGAGGGCCCGAGCAAAGCGGCCCGCAAACTCCACTCGGACGCAGAGACTGGCGCCGAACGGGCCGATCCAGCTCGTCGGCCGCTCGACTTGCGACCGCATCGTGGTCTTCGACGGTAATCCCCGCCTGGCCGGCAGCCTCGCCCGGATCGCCATCTACGACTGCACGGCCACCACGCTCCTCGGCACCATCGTCACGCGCGAGCTCCAGCACGGCTCGAGTTCGCTGTTGCCGATCCTGGCTTAGGACTGACTCATCCGGCGGGGTCCGGCGTGATGTCCACGTCGTCGATGTGATAGATGGCGTTCGGCTCTGGCACGTCCGGGTTCGGCGAGACCCGGTCCGGGGCTTTTTCCGCCGAGGTCCGAATCGTCGGCTCATTGCGATAAGGGCCCGTGCGAAACGACAGTCGCTCGACGCTTTTCGCGTACTCCGCGAATTTGGCGGCCGCGGCGACCGGCTTGCCGTCGAGTGAGACGTCGAACGTTTGCCGCGCGACGTCGACTTTGAGTGCAATCTCGTACCACTTGCCTGGCTCGTACTGAGCAAGCACGGATGAGTCGCCTCCATTCTGGAACCGGATCTTGCCGTCGGCGGCGAAGATCAAGCGAACAGGCCGGTAGCCGACGTGATCGGTGACCTCGATCTCCAGCGTGCCATGCCGATTCTGCTCGGCGTGCACCCGGAAATGGACGGTCACCGCCTTCGTTTCCGGAAAGACGCGCACAGCGCGGGCGTAGTCGTAGGGGTCGCGGTCCTGCAGCTCGAGGCTCTTGTTGGTCGCGCTGGGAAAGGCGGCGATCGCGACGGGCGCCCACTTGGGGCTGTAAGTGTTCCAGTTCGTCACCGGGCCGCCGACTTTGAGGTCATCGAACGTGTCATGAACGGGCCCGCTGACGGTGCCGCGCACCGGGACCGGGATGCGGCTAACCCAGATGTCTTCCTTGTTCACGCTGTAAGTCACCCATTGGTCGGCGCCGGGGGTTTGGCCGTTCCCTTCTTCGACCATGCGGTTGTATTGCGGGCCGAAGTCTTTGTAGCGGCCCTCAAAGCGGCGGGGAGGGACTTCGCCGTGCACGCAGAGCATGTTGTCGAAAAACACGCCGTCGTCGCCGGTCACCACCACCAGCGGCCAGCGATGATCGTCGTCGATGTTTGAGGTGTAGACGAGGGCGTAACGGCCGTCGCTCGTTCTGCGACCGGAGATTTTCGCGCCGGTCATCTGCAACGTGGGGCACTTGACCGGCGGCGACCATGTCTTCCCTTCGTCGTCGGAGAGCGCCGCCATCGACCACTTCCACAGCCCCACCACCTTGCCATCCTTGCGGTGAAACCAGTTAAACGCCTCTTGGGTGCCGTGGGACTTCACCGAGAAGAAATCGCCCTCGAACAACTCCTCTTCTTCCCAGAACTGCTCGCGCATGAGCCGGTTGTCGAAAAATGCGTCGCAGGCTTGGACGAAGCCGGCGTCCGGCGAGGCTTTGTAATGCGGAAATCCCGTGTTGCGCTCGTTCCAGCCGGAACGGGTGTTGTAGCGCAGAAAGTAAATCGGGCCGAAGCTGCCATCCTTGTGGATCTCCCGGACGACGCGGCCGATGCCACCGGGCCCGAACGGATCGGGAGCGTGTCCGTAGAAGGCCATCGCCAGGAGCCGCTGATCCGGGGCGATGTAGAAACCCATCCGCTGATGCATCATGGCCGTCCCCGGCGGATCGGGCGGCAGCAGTTTGTAAATCGGAAAGACGACTTGCGGCGGATCCCAGCGGCGACCGTCCGCGGACGTCGAGAGGAACGTCTGCCCCGGAGCGATGTGCTCGCCGACCGGATTGCTCAAGTACTCGACGTAAAAGCGGCCGTTCCAATAGGCGATCATCGGCGCATGGTTGTAGGTCCAGCCGAATTTGTCAGCCAATTCGGGATGCGAGCGATTGGCCCGCGTGACCTGAAAGCTCTCGACGCCGACGGCAGGCCGCAACTGGCCATCATGCGCCGGCGGAAAGGCGCGGGCTTCGCCGATGTAACGCACCGGCTCGCTAATGCCGCCGGTTTGGGCGCTCGATGCCGCCGGTGCGCAGAAGCAACGCGCCGGCGGCAAGCATGCAGACGATGAGAGCACGATCGTGAAACAGCATGGAACCAAGTCTAACGTGACGAGTCGTCGACGGCAGGCTATCGGTATGGGCGTCTCCGACAACAGGGGACTCAGTCCAAGATTGCCACCAGCAACTGCGCAACTCGCCGATTGAGATCGGGAGTCGGGCTCAGCCCCATGCTGATCCACTCGAGCTTTCCCAGATGATCCGCCAGCTTCTCCACGCCTGCCAGCTCCTGCATCATTCGGTAAATCGTCGGAATGTAGCCGTCGTACTCATCGTCGGGAACATTGACGCCGATCGGATTCCACTGGTCGACGAGGACGCGTCGGATCGCGTTCACGTTCTCATAATGGTCGCGCTCTTTTCGAGGGCATAATTTGATTCTACCATCGCGTCAACATCGCGATTCGCAGCTTGGCGCAGGACCCGACATACGGTTCAATGAGAGCGGAGGAATGTACGTATGCAAAAAGTCTCGCGGCGTGAGTTTTCCCAGCAGGCAATCGGTTCGCTGCTGACGTATTCGCTGCTCGAAACGCTGTTTGCCCACGACGCCTTCGGGTCGGACGTGCGGCCGCAAACGGTGGAGTGGCTGGCCGGTGTGAACGCGCTCGGTCAAGACGTGCAGGGGCAAAAGCTGCCGCAGTTGGAGTGGCAGAAACAGATTGAAAAGCTGTTCAGCCAGGTGAATTTGGCCGATCTGCTCCAACTGATCGACTTCGACCGGCTGACCAAAAACATCAAGCTCGTCGACCGGGGGGCGCTGAGCCTGTCGTTCAAATTCCCCAATGTGGAGGGGCTGCCGACGCAATATGTGTTCGGCAAGCAGATCTTCGGGCTCAAGCAGGGTCGCTCGGTGGTGCCGCACGGGCACAACAACATGGCGACCGCCTTCCTGATCCTCAAAGGTGATCTGCGGGGCCGCCACTACGATCGCTTGGAAGACTTGCCGGACGCCTACATCATCAAGCCGACGATCGACCGCAAGTTTTCGCCCGGCGAGTGCTCGTCGATTTCGGACAAGAAGAACAACGTCCACTGGTTTGAGGCGCTGACCGAGCCGGCGTTCATCTTCAACATTCACGTGCTCAACGTGACGCCGGGCCTCGGCGTGCCGACGGGCCGCGTGTATCTCAACCCGGAAGGCGAAAAACTCGCCGGCGGCCGCATCAAAGCGCCGCTGATCGACTACCACACGTCGGTGAAGTTGTTCGGCTGAGACGACAGCACGCGACCCGCCAGACGCGAAACACCCGCCAGCTGAGGCTGGCGGCTCGCCGGGCGTTTGGCAGAGACCTCACTCAGTGCGCCATGTGTGCTGACGCCGCGGAAGGTTCGCGGTGGCCATAGAAGGTGTAGAGCACGGGCATCAGGTAGCGGGTCAAAAAGAGCGTGCTGATCATGCCGCCGACGACCACGATGGCAAGCGGCCGCTGAGTCTGCGAGCCGATCTTGGTTGAGAGGGCGGCGGGCAAGAGCCCGAAGATGGCGGTGAGCGCCGTCATCATCACGGGGCGGACCCGTTTCTCGGCCCCCTGCAAGATCGCCTCTTCGAGCGGTAACCCCTGGAATCGCAGCTGATTGAAATACGAAATCAGCAAAAGCCCGTCCATAATCGCCACGCCGAAGATCGAAATGAAGCCGACGGCCGCCGAGATATTGAAGTTCGTCCCCGTCAACAGCAAGGCCCACACGCCGCCCAGCGACAGCGCGACGACGTTAGAGAAGACCATGATCGAGTCGAGCACGTTGCGAAACGCCATGTAGAGCAGGATGAAAATCATCGTCAGCGAAAGCGGGACGATGATCATCAGCCGCGCCTCGGCGTCCTGCATTTCCTCGAATTCGCCGCTCCAGACCGCGCGGTAGGGGGCTTTGAAGATGTCCTTGGTGCGTTCCTGGGCCTCGGCGACGGCGCCTGCCAGGTCGCGGCCGCGGACGCTGAACTTGATCGCGATCAGCCGTTTCCCCTGCTCGCGATAGATCATCGACGCGCCCGGCCGCGTGAAGTGGCCGTCGACATCGGGGGCTCCGTCTTCTCCCACCGGCGTGACCAGGTCGCGCAGCCGCAAACGAGGCGTGTTGCTGATGATGTTGCCAGTGTTGGCGAGCGCCCCGACGTTGGACGGAGCGGCCGTGCCGTGTCCGATGGCGCTGGGGATCACGCCCGGGCCCTGATTCTGAACCACGCTGTTGTTGCCGATGTCGACGGGGATATCGAGGATGTCCGTTTCGCTGCTGCGCAAACGCTTGGGCCAGCGGACTGAAATGTCGAAGAGCTTTTCGCCTTCCACCATGCTGGAGAGCGCCTTGCCGCCGAGCGCGCTCGTCACCACGTTGTTGACGTCGGCCGTCTGCACGCCCCACCGCTGGCATTTCTCGGGGTCGACGCGGAACTCGAAGTGCGACTGGCCGCGGATGTGGAAGATGCCCACGTTCTCGATGCCGGGGACCTGCTGCAGCTGGTTTTTGGTCTTTTCTGCCAGCGTCTCGAGCTTGTCCAGATCGGGGCCGATGATCTTGACCGAGTTGTCTCCCTTGATGCCCGAGAGGGCTTCCATCACGTTATCGCGAATATTTTGCGAGAAGTTCCAGGAGATGCCGGGGAGCTTGGCTTCGAGCTCGGCATTCATGGCATCGACGATTTCTTCTTTCGTGCGGGCCCGCTTCGGTCCGAAGAGCCACTTTTCCCAACCGGTGCGGTCGGCGACCAGCGGCCATTCTTTTTCGGGCCGCAGCGGCACGAAATACTCGCTGTTGTAGTAGCCGTCGGTATCGGTGGCGTCGTCCGGGCGGCCGAGCTGGTTGACGATCGATTCGACCTCCGGGTAGGTCGCCATGATGGACCGGGCTCGTTGTGAAATCTCGGTGTGCCGCTCCAGCGACGTGTTGAGCGGAGCCGTGCCCCGGATCCACAAGTTGCCTTCTTCGAGCGCCGGCATGAACTCGCGGCCCAGGAACGGGAGCATCATCAGCGTCCCGACCGTGAGAGCCGACATGATGCCGACGGTCCCCCAGCGGTATTGCAGGCAGACTCGCAGGTTCCGCAGGTAGCCCTCTTTCATTTTCCGCACCAGCCAGTTATCCGGCGTGGGCTGCAGATTCTTGAAGGAGAGCAAACACAGCACGGGGGCGACGGTCAGGGCCAGGATCAGGGCGCCTGCCAAAGCGAAGGCGTACGTGTCGGCCATCGGCCCGAAAATCTGTCCTTCCGGTCCTTTCATGGTGAAGAGCGGCACGAAGGCGCAGACCATGATGGCCGTGGTGAAGAACAACGCCCGCTCGACCTCGTGCGTTGCCTTGAGGATCCGCTGCTTGAGCGTCAGCTCGGCATATTCGCCCGAGCTGAGGTGGCGATAAATGTTCTCGACCATGATCACGGACGAGTCGACGATGATGCCGAAGTCCACCGCCCCGATCGAGAGCAGGTTCGCCGACATGCCCCGCGTGAAGAGCACGGTGAAGGCGAAGCACAGGGCCAGCGGAATGTTGATCGCCACGATGAGCGCACTGCGGACGTTGCTCAAAAACATCAGCAGGATGATCGTGACCAGGGCCATCCCCACCAACAGGTTTTCCCGCACGGTCTCGGTGGTGATCGCCAACAGTTCGCTACGGTCGTAGTAAGGATCGATTTTCACTCCGGGCAGCATCCGCCCGGCATCGGGACCGTTCAACTCGGCAACCTTCGCTTTGACGTCCCTGAGCGCGGGCGCGTCTCCTCGTTCTTCCGCATCAGCACGATGCACTCGACGACGTCGGGTTCGTCGTGACCGATCTGGGCGAGGGTTTGCTTGGAATGCGGCGGCCGGTCCTTGTCGGCCTTCCAATAGCCGATGCGTCCGAGGCGCGTTTGGTGACTGACGACAACGCCTTGCTGCCCCAGATCGCCGTCCGAGGCCCGGCCCCCTTCCACAAGGTCTTCGACGCGGACCGGCTGGTTGTTGACCGAGGTGACGACCAGCGCGCGGATGTCCTTGATACGACGCTTCTCCTCGTCGCGAAGGATCGAGGATGCCTGCTTGGGATCGGACAGCCCCAGCACCTTTACGGTTGGGTCGGCCCCGCCGCCGAAGAGACCGACGCTGCGGACGGTCATCGCGACCTGTCCCTGGTTCACGTAGTCGCCGCCGACGGTGGCGTTGCTGTTCTGGATGGCGTTCTGCAGCTGCGCGAGCGTGATCCCGAATTTGCGGAGACGATCCGGATCAGGCTGCACCTCGTAGCGCCGGACGGTGCCTCCCCAACCGCACACGTCGACGATGCGGGGCACAGTGCGAAACTCGCGCTCGAGCACCCAATCCTGCAGTGCCTTCAGATCGTTGAGCGTGTACACGTCATGCCCCGACGAATCGCGGGGCACGTTCAGCACGTAGCGATAGATCTCGCCCGTGGGCGACTCGGGCGAAATCTGGGGCGTGACCCCGGCCGGCAGCGGCTGCGAGAGTGTGGCCAGGCGATTGATGACTTCTTGCCGGCCGGCTTCGTAAGTGTAGCGGCTGCCGTAGTTCCAGCTCATCTTCAAGTCGGCCAGACCGAAGAGCGACTTGCTGCGGATCGCACTGAGGCCCGGCATGCCCGCGAACGTGACTTCGAGCGGGACGGTGACCTGGCGTTCGATTTCCTCAGCCGACGCACCGGGAAACTGGGCGAAGACCTCGATGATGGCCGGCGCGGGATCGGGATACGCCTCGACGTTCACGTTGAGGAACGAGTACGTGCCGACGAAGGCCAAGCCGACGGCCAAGAGCACAACGAGGAGCGGGTTAGCAAGTGCCCACTCAATGACTTTGCGGACCATGAGCGTTCGGTTTCCAAACGGCCAGCGTGCGCCGCCTCAAGGTTCCAGATGACGCGAGTGTGACGCGTCAAATGTTTCAAACGGCGCGAGTGTCTTGCGTCGGTGGGCGGTGCAAACCTGCCAGACGCAGGATGCGAAGCGAAAATCCCGTCGGCTCGCGCCCGTCCTGCTTCGTCCCTTACTGACCTGATTTCGGCTCTGGATGCGGTTGCGACTCTGGATGCGGTTGCGATTCCTTGTCGAGCAGCGCGGTCTTGAGTTCGCCGACTCCTGTCCCCAGGATCCGCTCACCCGGCGCCAGCGGACGTTTCGGGAGCATTTTCAGCTCCGCTTCTTCCTCGCTCCGCTCTTCGGCCTTGGTGAACGGCCGGTTGCGGACGAAGAGACTGTGATCGAACCGCCCCACCAGCTCGACGCGACGCATTGTGTATTGCTGTTTTTGGGCGTCGGTCTGCACGAAAACGATGCTTTGCTGCCCGTCATCCGCGACCGCGTCCGTCGGCACTTCGACGACGTCCTGCGGCGGTGGCAGCTCGACCTTGGCCGAGATCATCTTTCCGGCCAAGAGCCGGCCTTCCTTGTTGTCGATGTGCCCTTTCACCTTTGCGGTGTGATCGTTCGGGTCGATGATGTAGCTGATGTCGTCGATGTAGCCTTCCATCGGCTCGCTGCCGACCGTGGTGATCGTCCAGCGCCGCGCCCGCTCGGGCAGGGACTGCAGCGACGGCAAGTCATCCTCGGGGCAGTTGGCCACGACATACAACCGCGGGCCGCCGCCGTCTTCGTCCAGCTTGGCGATCTGAAACAGATTCAGCGTGTTGTCGGAGACGACGGTGTGGGCCGTGATGTTCCGCTCGACGATAACTCCATCATCGGGAGCCTTAATTTCTACGCGGGCCCAGCGGTCGAAGTTGGATCGATCCCGCTGTTTGAGCCTCTTCTCGGCGTCCTCGGGTTTGACCTTCTCGGCTTCGTCGCGAACGGCCTGAATGTCGGCCTCCGGAATGTTCCAGGTCCGCAGCGTGCTGACGGCTCGATTGAGGGCATTGACGTCCGCCTCGACCGCCTTTTTCTGTTGCCACAGCATCACGTCGGGCACGACGGCCGCCTTGGCCTGCCACCGCTCGAGGATCTGGCTGTCGAGCTTGAGCTGATAGATCGCGTCGATGAGATCGTTTTTCTTGTTGCCGACGTCGACGCTGTAAAAGACGGCCAGCAAGTTGCCCTTGGTGACGCGATCGCCCGAGCGCAGCTCGCGGCGGTGGCTGGTGGTGGAACCGGTCTTCAGTCGGTCTTCCTCGATCGTGCCGATCTCGACGACCTGGGCCGACGACGGCGAAGGCGCGAAGAGTGCCCGGATGGGGATCAGCCGCGTCGGGTCGAGCATGGTGGTGCCGGGCATCAGCAGCGGACGCGTGCGCGTCGGCTTGGCGGCCGTCACGATCTGGTCGACGCCGTCTTTGCGGATACCCAGAGCGGTTCGCACATCCTCCGGAATGACGAGGGTGTGCGGTTCGCCCGGCACGAGTTCGATGGATGCCGCCGCGTTCTTTTTGGGTGGGTCGGCTTCAGAGCCGGCGGTGCTGTCTCGCCCGGGCAGCTTGAGTGCGCCGTTGGCCGCACCGATTGTGGCGACGACAAGCAGCAGGACGAGCACTCCTGCCGTGTATCGCGCAACTTTGGAATCACGCAAACGCATCGACGGCTCCTTACCGAATCTCGAGGCTGGCTCTGGTTGTTTCGTTTTAACTGGGTCAGCGTCTTGGACTGACCCGGTGGTGGGAACTGACTGAATGTTGGGGACTGACTGTGCCGTGGGGGAGGGGGCCGGCTCCACCTTCGGTCGGGAGCCGATCTCGCCGGCGAGGGCCGCTGCGACCGTTTCTCGGAGGCTGGACAAGTCGGTCGACTTGCTCAATACCTGGCCCGCGTGCCATCCGGGAAACTCGCCTGCCGGATGGGACGCTGCGGTCAACAGAATGAGCGGCAGCCCCGCGTGCTCCGCGCGAATGGTTTCGGCGAGCCGCGCACCCGTCCCCTCTCGGAGGCAGGTGTCGAGCAGAACGAGCCGAGGTGAATGTACGGCGACCTCTCGCTCGGCCTCGGCCGAGGTGGCGGCGCGGCGGATGATGTAACCATCCTTGGCCAAGGTCTGCCCGAGCACTTGGCTGAGGACGGGATCATCTTCCACGACCAGGAGAGTCACCGGGTTCAAACCCGAGGACATGGCGTGTGGTGGGCTCCGAAGGAAGCGCGTAGCGGCGGGCTAGATCTTAGCCGCTGGAACCGCGTTCTAGCCAGAGGTGCCAGATCCTAGCCGCAACGGCTTTAAGCACTTCAAGTGCCGGAGTGATGAGATGAAAGTTACTAATCACAAAGCAATATTAAATAATGACTTGCGCTGCATTGCGGGATCGAAATGATCAGGCGGATCGCACAAATGTCTGGCCACAATGACCAGATTATGAACAGCCCATGCGCACGTCGTGACGAAGGTTTAACCTTCTGCATCCCCAAGGGTTTACGATTTCTGCCGCCGATCAGGAGTTCGATCCACTGTCGGCCCCACGAATTCGGCGAACTGCCACCACCCCTCGCCCTGATCATCCGATGAAGCAGCATAGGGCCTGGAAGTGACGCTGCATCCTCAGGCTCGTCGTGGCTCGTTTGGCACTTGTTGACGCAGCTGTGCTGCCTGTCGTCAAAGACTGGGACGGTTGGCCGAGCGGTGATTTGGCAGCACAGCGCGACGCGCGTCGTCCGTGTCGAGGCCCACGCACGCAGGCTCGGCGGCGCCGAATAAGCCAGAATTTACGTTCGGCTCGCGGGTTCGACCGCCCCACTGAGAGTACAATCGGCCCCGATCTGATGCTCAATTCTTTTGAAATCTGAGCGATTCGGCGTTCGACCACGCGCGTTTGAGTTTTTTGCATCCGGGCCAGGTCGGAGATTTTCGATGAGCACGTTCACTCGAGCCTGTCTAAACACCTCGATCGTCGTCGCAATCACATTGCTTTCAGCACGACCGACCTTTGCAGACAAGGGGACGGGGCCCTTTCGCGTCTCCCAAACGATGGCGGTGGGTGGCGACGAGAGTTGGGACTACGTCGCCGTCGACGCGGATCGCAAGCTCCTGTACCTGCCCCGCAGCTCGCATACGATGGTTATCGATGCGACCAACGGCAAAATCGTCAGTGACATTCCGGGACAAAAACACAACCATGGTGTCGCGCTCGTCCCCAGCGCCGGACGCGGTTTCATTTCCGACGGGAGCGATGCCGCGGTTGTTGTCTTCGATCTGAAAACAAGCGTGGTGCTGGGCAAGATCAAGGCCGAGGAAGACGCGGACGGCATCATCTACGATCCGGCTAGCCGCAAGGTGTTTGTCGTCTGCGGCGATGCAAGCGTCGCGATCCCGATTCCGGCGGACGTCGACCCAGCTTCTGGTAAAGCGGACGCCCCAATCCAATTGGGAGGCAAGCCGGAGTACCTCGCCTCCGACGGCCAGGGCAAGCTTTACATTGACCTGGTCGATAAAGATCAGGTTGCGGTCGTCGACACTAAAACAATGCAAGTCGTCGACAAATGGTCGACCCGCCCCGGCGGCAAACCCGTCGGCCTGTCAATCGATCCCAAACAGCGCCGGTTATTCGTGGGCTGCCGTAACCCACAAAAACTGATCGTGATGAGCGCGGATGACGGCAAAGTGATCGGCGACCTGCCGATCGGCGCCGGCTGCGACGGCACGCAATTCGACAACGGTTATGCCTTCGCCAGTTGCCGCGACGCCTCGCTCACCGTGGCTCACGAAAACTCTTCCGGAAAATTCGAGGTTGTGCAAACACTGAAAACTCGGGACGGTGCCAAAACTCTCTGCGTCGATCCGACCACCCACTCCGTGTTTCTTCCGGCACCCAGTCCGAAACCGAACCCGTTCGTGGTCCTGGTCGTGACCCCGTCTTCGGACAGGTAGACGATGGGGAGATTAACGCGGCGGGCGTTCTGTCGTTTTGTGCGATTAGCCCGATCTTGTGCGTGTCCAATTCACCCAGGGCATGAGGTACCTTATGAAGAAGTTTCCCCAAAACCGCAGCACCCTTCTTGCGGCCGCCGTCGGCCTGTCGACGTGTTTAGGCCTCGCCCACATCGTTGCGGCCGACGACATCGCGGCCAAGCCCTACAAGATACTTGCCACCACGCAGATTCCCGCCGCCGGGCGGATCGACTACGTTACTGCGGACAGCGTCAATCGCCGGGTTTATGTCGCCTGCGGCAATGCGGTCAGTGTTTTCGACCTCGATACCTACAAGCTCGCGGGCACTCTGGCCAATGCGTCCGGGCATGGCGTCGCGATCGACCCGGAAAACCATACGGGTCTGGTCTCCGGCAATCCCGCGACCTTTTTCAACACGAAGAGACTCGAAGCGATCAAGACCGTTCCGGCGCCGGGTGCGGACGGCTATCTCTTCGACGCCCCGACCCACCACTTTTTTCTTCTGAGTCATCGTGAACCCAACCTACTTGTGGTCGACTCCAAGGACGGTTCGATCGTCGGCAAGGTGGAGGCCATCGGCCCGAACGGCGCCAATGCCGCCGTCGAGCAGGGCGTCACGGACGGCGAGGGACATCTCTATTTTGACGTGGCCGACGCGCACCACATCGCCGTGGTGGACGCCAAAACCCTCAAGGTGACCGGCCATTTCGACCTCGGCGAAAAAGGCAAAGGGCCGGCGGGCCTGGCCATCGATACCAAGAACCACATTCTTTTCGCGATGTGTCGCGGCGGAAGACGGGGCGAGGGCACGCCCACTTGTGTCATCCTCAGTGCAGTCGACGGCAAGATCATCACCTCTCTCCCTCTGGCCGGCGGCAGCGACGGTGCCGTTTTCAATCCTCGCACCATGGAGGCCTTTAGTTCGCACGGCAACGGCACGCTGAGCGTCATCAAGGAAAACAGCCCGACGGAATTTGCGGTGGAAGAGACCGTGAAAACCAAAGCCCGCGCCAAAACCTGCACGCTGGATGACAAGACCGATCATGTGATCGTGATCACGCGCGAAGGGGGTCGCCAAGGCGGCGGCCCGCCGATCCTGGACGTTATGTTTATTGGTCGATAAGTTTTGGTATCGAAACCCCCGGGGTGCCATGCATGGCACTCCTCCGGATGAATTCGAGTCATCGGTGTAGCCGGCCCGCGCAAAGCCATGGGCGATGGCACCCAAAAGGCGTCGGACCGCACCTCCTCGAAGCCCCCGCTTCGTTCCGGTGAGTCAATCGGCGGCGTCAGCCCCGGATTCCGCAGAAACTGATCTTGGACGAATCTCGTTTTTGTGGCTGAATGGAGAGAGCGGATCTCGGCGCGAGCGGTTTTTGTGCGCGTGGAGGGCAGTGATCGGGACGCAGACAGTCCAATGTCGAGTGGGACGGGACACAATCACCCTCACGCCGGCCCTGTCCGCGGGGACGAAAAAGCGTACGCGGCGGGGTGGGGATCCATTTTTCACATTGAGGATCGAGGGAGAAAAAGCCCCCGGCCGCCGGGACAAGTTGTCCCGCCGGGTCCGCCAGAAGTGGTCCCGCCGGGACGGGTCTC
>CAWFAK010000003.1:0-90190 GCA_963813715.1 uncultured Planctomycetaceae bacterium
TGTGTCCGAACACTTGTCACCCATGTGTCCGGTCTCAACACTCTGCCTGCCGTCGGCACGGGGCGCGGATGTGCGGACGCTTCCCATCCCGCGCAGCTCGCCCTTATTAATAACGGGATGTGTCCCGTCCCGCGGTCGGGGGGCATCCGCGAATGTTCCCCGGCGCGCACTCCGAGCGGCTGGAGCTGTGATCGCTCTGGAGGCCGTCAAGCAAAAAGGGGCCAATCTTCATTCTGCCAGAAGCGCCCAATGGACCAAGATCAGTTTGAAGTGGCCCCCCGGGATGCCTCCCGTTTGGTTCGTTAGAATCTCGCCCAAGCGGGAGCTGTCGCCCGATCGATCACGACCTCCGATCCCGGACCCTGCATTGCCGCCAACCTATCTCGTTTGTCCCACCGCAGTCGTCGAAGCTCCGGTCGAGACAGTCTGTCAGCTGCTGACGTACTTTGCAGGCTGGGGCGACTTCTATGATGTGCGAGTGCTCAGAGTCGAACCGCCGGGAGCGGCAGTCGTAGGGCAGCGGATGCGGGGCGAATCGGGGCCGCGGTGGCTGAATCTTGGGATTTGTTTCGAGCACACGCTGGTCGACAACGCACAGCACAAACTCGAGTTCGACGGCCGGCTGCCGTTGGGGCTGACCGTGCATGAATCACTCGACTGTGCGCCGCTTGATGCCCAGCGCTGCCGCGTCAATTACCATTGCCACTTCGGTTTCCCCGATAATTGGCGGGGCAAGTTGCTGCGAGTGGTGTTGGTCCGCGCGCTCGCCGACGGGCCGGCTGATTCGTTGGAGAGGCTGAAACGCGCGGTCGAAGCACGCGCGAAAGACGGACCAAGCGATGGTCTTAGACGTGACGGCTGACTCCCATGTCCCTCTCCGGCATCATTTCGCGGGGCCTCGGTGTGCTGGTCGCGGTCGCGTACCTGTGCCTCGCATCGGCCGGGTATCTCACGCCGAATCTGGCTGGGCCGATTCTCGTGGGTATGGTCCTTGGGTTGTTGCTGATCTGGTTTCCCGAAACGATCGGCGGTGCCCTGGCATACTTCGGTCCGGGAAGGACCGCACCGGAAACTCCGCCGTTTCTGGTCGCCTTGGCGGGCTGGCTCTTTCTGTTGGGGGTTCCGGTCGTCGTGGTGCTTCTGTCTAAATGATCCAAATGAACTCGCGGGTCGCCGGCGAGCCCTCAATATTCGCCAAAGTCCCAGCGACCCCTTCACATCTGTACCCTCGACCGACAATCCGACGAGGGGCCGCTTGATTTGGGTCCATTTTGGACCGAAACTGGAAGACAGGAAACCGGTTTCGTCAATTGGGCGCCGTGTCAGAGGAGGGAGCGTGGCTGCGAAGCGCCTGGCGGCTGTCGGCCGCACCGAGGGACGTTCGATGCTGGCAACCCCGATGGCTGCTCAGTCCGTTTTGGATCGCGAGTATCTCGAGATCCGCGCCAAGCTGCTCGAAGTGGCTGCGTCGTTCGACCGGCTCGATCGCGGCGGCGGCGTCGCCGCCGACGAGCGGCGCATGCAGCTCATCCGTCAGGGACTGAAAGTTCTGCTGGACGAGACGGGCGACCGGGCTGAGCAGATTCAATTGATCTTCTCCCGGTCTTACGACGATGACTGGCAGAAGGAGTTTGGCCTCGTGCCGCCGGCTGCCGAAACCGCCCCGGTCCAGGAGTAAGCGGGATGTATTACTTCGATCCGCACATCCACATGGTCTCGCGGACCACCGACGACTATGAACAGCTCGCCAAGATGGGCTGCGTCGGCTTGAGCGAACCCGCGTTCTGGGCCGGCTTCGATCGGGGCAGTGTCGACAGCTTTCGCGACTATTTCCGCCAGCTCACCGACTTTGAGAAACGCCGCGCGGCGAATTACGGCATCAAGCACTTCACGTGGCTGTGCATCAACGCGAAGGAGGCGGAGAACGTCCATCTGTCGCGCGATGTGATCGCCATGATCCCCGAGTTCCTCGATCAGCCAAGCGTGCTCGGCATCGGCGAGATCGGACTTAACAAGAACACGCCCAACGAAGCGATCGTGTTCTTAGAGCACGTCGACCTGGCCGTGCAGCACGATCAGTCGATCTTGATTCATACGCCCCACCTGGAAGACAAGTTCCAGGGGACGATGATGATCTTGGATATGCTCTGCGACGACAGCCGCCTCGATCGCAACCGCGTGCTCGTCGATCACGTCGAAGAGCACACGGTGCGGCACGTGCTCGAAGAGGGCTTTTGGGCCGGGATGACGCTTTATCCCGTGTCGAAGTGCACGCCGTCGCGGGCCGTCGACATGATTGAGATGTACGGTCCCGATCGGTTGCTGGTGAATTCGGCCGGCGACTGGGGCCCGTCGAAGCCGACGGCCGTTCCCGATTTCATTCTCGAGATGCGCCGTCGCGGCCACTCGGAGAGCCTGATCCGCCGCATCGTCTACGACAACCCGATCGAGTTCTTCAGCCAGAGCCGCAACTTCCAGTTCCAGGCTCCGGACGCGGTGGAAGAAATCGTCCGCGTAAGGGAACGGTCGGAATTGCAGTTCGGGTGGCACTGGCGGCTTGTCCGCCAGTGGTCTTTTTAGCGTGAAGAGAAGACACTGGCGGACGAGCCGCCAGTGCCACCCAGATTTGCGAAGCATCCTTTGAGGTGTGAGTCGATCGGCAATGAACGGCCCGCGTGTCCCAGAGAACCCAGGACGGTTTCCGACGACGCGGATGCGTCGCAATCGTGGGACGGCCTGGTCGCGGCGTCTCGTGGCCGAACATCGCCTCAGCGTCGATGATTTGATCTGGCCGGTGTTCGTGCACGACGGCAAGGCGAAGCGGGTGGCCATTCCTTCGATGCCCGGCGTCGAGCGGCTCTCGATCGATCTGTTGGCACATGCGGCGGGCGAAGCGTGCGAGCTGGGGATTCCCGCCATCGCGCTCTTTCCCGCCACCGACCCGGCCAAAAAAACGGCCGACGGCGACGAAGCCCTCAATGCCGAGAACCTGGTCTGCCGCGGCGTCCGCGCGATCAAAGAGGCGTGTCCCGAGATCGGCGTGATGTGTGACGTGGCCCTCGACCCGTACACAACCCACGGCCACGACGGCCTGTTGCGTGAAGGGCAGATCGTCAACGACGAGACGGTGGCCGTCCTCCGCAAGCAGGCGGTGAATCAGGCTCAGGCCGGCTGCGACATCATTGCTCCCTCCGACATGATGGACGGCCGGGTTGGCGCGATTCGCCGCGCTCTCGACGAGGCGGGCTTCGACCACGTGCAGATTCTGGCCTACGCCGCCAAATACGCGTCGGCCTTTTACGGGCCGTTTCGCGATGCGGTCGGCTCAGCGACGAATCTGGCCGGCGGCGACAAAAAGACCTACCAGATGGATCCGGCCAACGGCGACGAGGCACTCCGCGAAGTGGCGCTCGACATCGCCGAAGGGGCCGACATGGTGATGGTCAAGCCGGGGATGCCGTACCTCGACATCGTGCGTCGCGTGAAAGAGACGTTCGGCCTGCCGACGTTCGCTTACCAGGTGAGCGGCGAATACGCGATGCTCTGCGCGGCGGCCGAAAAAGGCTGGCTCGACCGCGAGCGCGTGATGCTCGAAAGCCTGCTCGCGTTCAAACGCGCGGGCGCCGACGGCGTGCTGACCTACTTCGCGCTCGACGCGGCCAAACGGCTCAAACGCGGCTGAACGAGTGCGCTCGGCGAACTGTACGTGGAACTCTCAGCGGAGCTACGGTGTCAGGCGGCCTCGGCGCCTCGACGTCGCTTTTCAAGACCTCGTCTTCTTCGTAGACGAGGAAGAAGATGCTGTTGATGGCATCTTCGATGTACGACTTGATGTTCTCGCTCTTGACCGTTTCCGACAGGCGTTCGAGCTGCTCGACGACGCGGTCGACCTCGTCGCTGGTGATTTCTTCGTATTCCAGGCCGTCGTTCGCTTGATCGTCGAGTTGTTCGTCCGCCATTGTCCGCGCTCCTGAAAGACGGGTGGTTCTCGCCTTTCATCGGCCGCAAACGCCGGACGACATGAATTTCGGCAGGCGGGGCGGACTGGGCGGAACTTGGATGCGGAGTGTTCGGCGTGCGTCCCGGGAGCGGCGCTAAGGTTGCGCGCGAACGTTTGCCGCGTCGCTAGCGAGCGCCGCGTTTCTTGGCGCTCGCTTTCTTTTTGGCGGTCGAAGCCTTTGTCGCCTGCGTCTTCTTGGCGCCGGCCTTGGCCGCCGGCGATTTCTTTTTCGCCCCCTTGGCGAAGATCTTGTCCCAGCCGTCGGAGAATTTGATGGATGTACCGGTGTGGACGGTATAGCCGGTCATGTGTAGTTCCTCATGAAGTCAGCCAAAGGGAAGCGTAATCGCGCTCGGCGCGCAGCGCTAAAGCCGGAGCCCGTTAGAGACCAAGTAATTGACGAATCCCCAGCCAGCTTTGAATGTACGTGGCGAAGGGGAGTCCGTCGACCGTCGCTTCGCGGCGGCGCGTCATGCCGTCGATGGCCGGACCTTCCGTCACCATCCGCTCGAGAATTTGGTGTTGAAACTCTGCGTCGAGCGGAGCGAGCGCATCGACGCGATTTCGGCAAACGAGCGTAGCTGCGGCCAGCGCGTTGGCGCCCCAGTTGCTCGTGCCGGCGATCACGTTCCAATCGGTTGCGATGCGGCACGGAATCCAGGCGGCCGTCTCGCCGCCGATTCGTCGCGCCAGATCCTCCCACGGGATCGCGCCCATGCCGATCTCATTTCCGCCGTCGCCGATGCCGATGGTTTTCAGGCTCGGCCGTCGCCGCCGGGCGTGCTCGAAGATGAGGTGCAGGGGGGCGGTCGAGTCGTCGATCAGTTTGCCGCGAGCGTTGTGGCAACGGTCGCGATGCTCGGGCGGAACTTTCGCGACGAATTCGGCAAGAGGTGCCGCTCCCGTACGCCGCTGGGCTGCGAGAGACTGTTCATCGTGGCTGGGGCCGACGCGTTCGATGGCGATCAGGTGCGTCAATTGGGAGCCGCGATCGGTTTTCACGAAGTCTGTCGAACCAGGCGATCGGCGCTGTTGAGTGTTCGCCAGGGCCGGTTTCTACGGGGCAGACTTCGACAGGCAAGCGGCGAATCCCCAAGGCGCGGGCTGCCGCCTGTACGGCCGATTCACACAGCCGATCGGTGACGAGTGTGCAGCGGATGCCGATCGCTTCGAGGGCCGCGGCCAGCACGACCGCGCCCGGCGGTCCGTCGGTCTCGGCCGCGGGCAGATCGGCATCGGGGACGAAGAAGCCGGTGACGATCGCGACGCTGCGCGCGGTCGCTGCAAGATTTTCGGCGGCCTGCGCCAAATGCCCCGGACAAAGCGGCCCCAGTTGCGACTCGGTCGAGATCAATCCGCGGCCGGCGGGGTCGCGGCGGACCAAGGCTTCGATCTGGTCGAGCAAAGCTAACGAGGATGTCACGTGCCGCCGACTCCGCGCAGGCTCGTTCGCGACGCAAAAAGTTTGGACGGCAGCAGTAGAACGGGGGACGGCCGGCATCTCAAGCCGCCGCGACGCCGCAACTTCCCACCGCTGAGAATAGACGTCTTCCGCCGGTTTCTTGGTTCTGGGAAATCTTTTTGGGCGTTGCTTCTCAGAGTAGACAGTGTGCGCACGCGCTGACAGAATTCCGCGAAGCGAACCCGGTTTCGGGCGGGCTCTGTGCGCACATTTCGATGCCCTCAGCACCATTTCGGTCGTCGAAGCCCGTCTGGCGAAAGAGTCCGTCTGGCAAAAGAGACTGACGCCCCGCCCCGTCTGACAAAACGAAGACGTACGGGCTCCGGCGAATTCATCCGCCGGCTCGTAGTTTAGTTGTCGGGGCAATTTGCCGGGTCGACATTTGATTTGGTTGTGAGAAAGAGCGAGATGGCGAAGAAGCTCTCCACGGCGGATATTCTGAAAGCGGCGCGGGCTCAAGCGGGGCAGGGAGGAGAAGCGTCGCCGGCGGCTGCGCCGTCGAGCGAGCCTTCTGCCGCAGCACCAGCGCCGGCCGAGCCGGCGGCGGCCGAAGAACCCGTCGCGGCAGCGCCTGCACCAGCCGCGCCTGCAAGTTCGGCAGCCCCGAAATCGACCAAAGACATTTTGGCTGCGGCCCGCGCCAAACCGGTAGTGGCGCAGCAGCCGCGGCCCCCAAGGCAGCCCCGGCGAAAGCTCCCGCGGCACCGGCGGCCGGAGGCGCGCCCAGTTCTACGAAAGACATTCTTGCGGCCGCCCGCGCACAAACGACGGGCGGGGCCGCTCCGGCAGCGGGCGCAAAATCGACAAGCGACATTCTGGCCGCCGCTCGGGCCCAATCGGGCAAGGGGGCTGCGCCGGCCGCACCAACATCGGCGGGCGAAAAGCCGGCCAAAGCGGCGAAGCCTACAGTAGCAGCGGCACCCGCCGCGGCTGCGGGAGCGCGACCCTCCGTTCAAGAAATGTTGAAAGCCGCAAGAGAAGGCCGCGGAGTCGCTGCCGCTCCGGTCGCAGCGACGGCGACTGCCGTCAAACCGGCGCCGGCCGCGCCCGTCATTCCGCAAAAGCCAGCCGCCAAGAAGGCGGCAAGCGCCGACGCCGAGCCGCGCCGCGGGTTCCTCGCAGGCACGGCCTGGGTGCTGTTCGGCTCGCCGTTCCGCCTGGCGTGGACGGCCTTCGCCGCGACGATGGGCTTGGGCGGTCTCGCGACGGCCCGCTTCATGATGCCCAACGTGCTGGTCGAGCCGCCGAGCAAGTTCAAAGTCGGTCCGCCGTCGGACTATCCGCCGGCGAGCGTCGCCACGAAGTGGACCGCACAATACGGCGTTTGGCTCGTCCACAACGAATTCAACGGCAAAGACCTGATCTACGCCCTGCAGACTGTTTGTACGCACCTCGGCTGCACGCCGAACTGGCTGGAAGGCGAACGCAAATTCAAATGCCCGTGCCACGGCTCGGGCTTTTACATCACGGGAATCAATTTCGAGGGACCCGCGCCGCGACCGCTCGAGCGGATGGCCATCCGCCTGGCCGAGGACGGGGCGATCGAAGTCGATAAGAGCCGCAAGTTCCAGCAGGAGCTGGGTCAGTGGAACGACCCGGCGAGCTTCGTGGAGGTCGCCTGAGTATCGCCGTCGGAAGGGATGCCCATTTTCGCCAGGCGGCGCTGGCCGTCGGTTCTTGTCGGGTCACCGAGCTGTCGGTGGCCTCAGAGCGCTTTAAGGACTGAAGTACCCGTCATTTCAAGGCTGGCCTGAACCAACATGTCTGTCGGCGATTACATTCGCGATTCACAGATCTGGAAGAGCATCTTTCGCCACCCGGCTCCGTACGATCGGCGGAACCGCGTGGTCGTCATGCTGACGAACTTCTTCCTGCATCTGCATCCGGTCTCGATCAAGCAGCAGGGGATCGCCCTCTCCTACACCTGGTGCATGGGGGGCATCACCTTCTTCTTGTTTCTGGTCGAGACGATTACCGGCGTGCTCTTGATGTTCTATTACCGCCCGACCCTGGAGTGGGCGTTTAACGACATCCTGGCACTCCGCGACGTGACGACCCTGGGCATCATGCGAGAGATCCATCGCTGGGGCGCCCACGCGATGGTGATCGCCGTCTGGCTGCACATGTACCGCGTCTTCCTCACCGGCAGCTACAAGCCACCGCGCGAATTCAATTGGGTGGTGGGCGTGCTGCTCTTGGTGATGACGCTGATGCTGTCGTTCACCGGATACCTGCTGCCGTGGGACCAACTGGCGATCTGGGCCATCACCGTCGGTTCGAACATGGCCCGAGCGACGCCGTTCCTGGGTCACGAGGGGCCCGGCAATCAGCTGCTCAATATTGGAGGGTTCGACCTGATCACCAACGGGAGCGATGCGCGTTTTTTGCTCCTCGGTGGGCGGTTCGTCGGCGAGGCGACGCTGAATCGGTTTTACATCCTGCACTGCGTGGCGATCCCGCTCGTCGCGGCCGGATTGATTGCGATTCACTTCTGGCGCGTGCGAAAAGACGGAGGCATCAGCCAGCCGCTGTGACCTGCGTCTCGAACACCGAGCCGGGAACATCAGTCCCCGGAGGCCTCCAGAATCAGGGGAATCTCGGTCGGCTGACGCCGGCCATGCAGGATGATTCGCGGCCGCAGGACGGACTGGCCGACTGCAACAAACGAACGACAGCAAGAATGCACAGGGACGAGGATGCTTGAACCTCATCCGGACTTAACACTCGACGTCATTCACGGCTTGGGATGGATTTGGCTCATCCTGGCCGCGATGAACTTCGCCTGGGCGGTCCACGCCTTTCGCAAGGGATCGCATTTTCGGACCGGCCTGGGCGGGCTTCTGAGCCACCCGCAGGACGTGCCGAGCGCCGCTCCTTGGGCGCTCTTCGCCACAGTGCTGCTCTTGATCGGGCTCGCGCATGTCGGCCGCCACGCCGACCCGGAAAGCTTCAAGATCTTCCTGCCCGACGCGTTCAAGCAGTTCGTCAACACGGTCGTGGCCAGCCCCCAGATTTATTTCTGTCTGTCGATCGTGGGCTTTGGCCTGGTCGTGGCCTTGCGCAAGTGGCTGGTGAACTCGACTGTCGCCTGGTCGTTGCTCAACCTGGGGCTGTTGTTCCTAGTCCTGAGCCTGACCGACTACAACTTCCGCCAAATCGTTGGCAAGCCGGACAACGTTCCGATCGTGTCGATGCTGTTCATCGTCGCCTTCTTCACCTGGCTCTATTTCAAGCGAGCCGTTGAAAACGACGAGCGGATTGCGGCCGGCCGGCCGGTCCTCGAGGCCGAGAACAACGAGAAAGTCCTGGTCTGGCCCGACCTGGTCTACACCGAACTGATCTGCATGGTGGTGCTGACCGCCGTGCTGGTGGCGTGGGGCATCGCGCTGCAGGCGCCGCTGGAAGAGCCCGCCTCGTCCGTACGCACGCCCAATCCGTCGAAGGCCCCGTGGTACTTCCTCGGCTTGCAGGAAATGCTGGTCTACTACGATCCGTGGCTGGCCGGCGTGGTCTTCCCGAGCCTGATCATCGTGGGCCTGATGGCCATTCCCTACATCGATTTCAACAAGAAGGGGAACGGCTATTACTCGTACAAGGAGCGGTCGTTCGCCGTCCTCACGTTCATGTTCGGGTTTTTGCCGTTGTGGATCGCCACGATCATCCTCGGCACGTTTCTCCGCGGCCCGAACTGGAATATTTTTGGCATTTATGAGTTCTGGGACGTCCACAAGCTGGAAGTGCTGAATAACGTCAATCTCTCGGAGATGTTCTGGCTCAACTGGATGCACACGTCGCTGCCGGTGGCCCCGGCCGATGCCGGCGCAATGACCAAGTTGGGCTACATTTTGCTGCGGGAATGGCTCGGGTTCGTAGTGATTTTTGCGTACTTCTTCTTGATGCCGCCACTATTGGCACGGATGCCGTTCTTCTCCAAGTTCTACGCGCGGATGGGATTCATCCGTTACATGGTGTTCGCCAACCTGCTGCTCTGGATGGCCGCCCTGCCGATCAAGATGGTGCTCCGCTGGACGGTGAACTTGAAATACCTGGTCGGCATTCCGGAGTGGTTCTTTAATATCTGAGCGCGCACGGGTTCCCACGCGACCCGTTTTGGAGTTTCAGACGCGATGCCGGCAACCGAATCGAATTTCCGCGACGTCAAGAAGGTGCACGTCGTCTTCGCCGTCACTTCGATCATCCTGCTGTTCACCACGTTGTGGATGATGGAGGCCGACCAGGCGCGGGAATGGACGGGGTACCAGCGCAAGTTCGAGGACCTGCAGACCCGCAAGCAACTGGCCGCGAAAAACGCGATCGAGACGAGTCCCCAGTACAAGACATCCGAATCCGACCTGACGGCCAAGAAAGAGTCGGCCCAGAAGCAGCTCGAATCGATCCAGCCGGAGGTCGACAAGGCCAACAAGGAGTTTGCCGAAGCCGATCGCTTGTTCGACCAGATCAGCCGCCAGGTGCGCAATGTGCCGCGCCTATCGCGACAAGGCGCGGGCCGACTTCGACTTGGGCGTTCGCGACGGCGTTTCCGAAAACAAGCTGCACGACCTGCAAAAAGACTTCGATACCAAGCAAGCCGTCGTCGACAAAGCCGAAGTCGAGATGCAGGAGAAAAAGGCGGCCCGCGACGCGGCCCAGACCAAGGTCAAAACGATCACGAAGTCGCTCGACGACGCCAACGCCGGGCTGACCAAGCTCAACACGGAACTCGACCTTCGCGAGAAGGCGCTGGCCAAGCTCGATCCGACCGGCTTCTCCGCCTTCAAGAAGGAAATCATGGAGTGGCCGATCATCAACGGCTTCAACTCCCCGCTCAAGATCACGCAGGACTGGCTGCCGACTTTGACCATTCAATTGGGAATGGCCCGCACCGCGCGGTTTGACCGTTGCCGCACCTGCCACGCGGGCATCGATCGGGTCGAGGCGGGCAACGTCCCCTCGTTCCCGTTCGGCCATCCGAGCGGCACGGGCCTGGCCAACATGGTGCTGGAGGCCAAGTACCCCAATCCGTACTCCACGCACCCGAATCCGGATCTGTACCTCTCCGCCACCAGCCCGCACCCGTTGCAGAAATATGGGTGCACGATCTGTCACGACGGGCAGGGCTCAGGCACGTCGTTCAAAGACGCCTCCCACACCGCGAACAATCCGCACGAGTACGAGGATTGGCACACCAAGTACCACTACGACTCGAACCACTTCTGGGAGTTCCCCATGCAGCCGGAGCGGCTGCGCGAGTCGACTTGCATCAAGTGCCACCACTCCGTGGTCGAGCTGGGTGTTCATCCGACATTCGGAGCCAGCGCCCCGAAGTTGTACAAGGGCTACAACCTGATCAAGGAGTACGGCTGCTTCGGCTGCCACGAGATCCAGGGCTTCGACGGCACGCGGCCGATCGGTCCCGACCTGCGGCTTGAGCCGTCCACCGACGCCGAGGCGGCCAGGATCGCCGCCGATCCGACGCAGATTGCCGGCACGATGCGGAAGGTCGGCCCGTCGTTGCGGCATGTCGGCAAGAAGCTGACGCCCGAGTTCATCAGCTATTGGGTCGAAGAGCCGCGGCGTTTCCGCCCAACGACGCGGATGCCCCAATTCTTCCACACCACGAACCTCGACGATCCGATGGCCCAGCGGCTGCAACCGCTCGAGCTCGCCGGCATCGCCCACTACCTCACGGCCAACAGCGAGGACTACCGCCAGCTGAAGCCGGCTGAGGGCTACACGCCCGATCCGGCCCGCGGAAAGGATCTCTTCTCGAAGCGCGGCTGCCTCGCCTGCCACAGTCACGAAGCGTATCCCGATTCACACGCGACCTTCGGCCCCGAGCTGAGCAAAGTGCACGCGAAGATCCGTCCGGGCGAAGACGGTTTTGCCTGGGTCTACAGCTGGGTTCGCGATCCGCAGGCCTACCACGCGCGATCGCGGATGCCCAATCTGTTCCTCGAGCCGTACCAGGAAGGGGGCCAGCAGATCGATCCGGCGGCTGACATCGCTGCTTTCCTATTGCAGAAGGGGCCTGAGAAGTTTCCGACGCCCTCGACGCCGCAGACCGAATTCGACGCGACGCTCAATGAGCTGGTGAAACTCAACCTGTCGAAGCAACTGAGCACGGCTGACACAGACCAAGTCTTGGCGACGCGCAAGTTTCCGCATCCCAAGTCGAAGATCAAGGGAGACGAGATCGAGCTGGCCACGGCGAACGGCGACCCCGCTGACGCCAAAGAATGGCAGGCGATGCGGCTCAATTACGTCGGCCGCCGCACGATCTCCCGCTACGGCTGCTACGGCTGCCACGACATCCCGAACTTCGAGACGGCCCGTCCGATCGGCACCACGCTGCAGGACTGGGGCCGCAAAGACACGAGCCGTCTGGCGCCGGAGCATATCGACGAATATCTGGAGGCGAAGGGCGAGCCCGACGGCACCTCCACGCGGGACGTCGTCGTCGAAGCGATGAAAGCGGCACGCGGCGGCGGCACGGCGACCGGCGAGTTCAAGGGGAACGAGCAACAAGAAGTCGCCATGCGGAAGGCTTATTTCTACAACGACCTGACCCATCACGGTCGGGCCGGCTTCCTCTGGCAGAAGCTCCGCGATCCCCGCAGCTACGACTATTTGAAGACCGAAACCAAGGGGTACGACGAGCGGCTGCGGATGCCCAAATTCCCCTTCAACGAGGAAGAGATCGAGGCGATTTCCACCTTCGTGCTGGGCCTCGTCGCCGATCCGCCCGCCAAGGAATACATCTTCAATCCGGGGCCCCAGGAAAAAGCCCGCATCGACGGCGAACGGCTGCTCGACCGGTACAACTGCGTCGGCTGCCACATGGTCGAGATGCCGGAAATTCATTACGCGGTCGAGCCGAGCGAAATCAAAGGCAGCACGCTGCAGGCGGGCGACTACCCGGCGGCCCGCGATTTGTTGCTCAAGCTCAAGCCGCCGCGCAAGGCGCTCACGGGCGAGACGATGAAAATGACGCTGGCGGGCGCGGAGAAGACCCTGCCCGTCATGCGATTCCACGGCTTGATCATGAACCGGCCCGATCCGGGCGACGCGCCGGAGGACCAGGAATACGCCTACGACTTGTGGGAGACGCTCGACGCCGATGGCAAGACCGTCTTCCCGGCCACCCGTATGCTGGTGAAGAAGCCGCGGCTGACGCCGGGGGCCACCGTCCAGGACGGGTATGCCGTTCCGCCGCGGGGCGGCGACTTCGCCCAGTGGCTCGTGGAAAAGCTGTCGACAGTGCGAGATCTCAATCGCCAATTGGCGTGGCAGATGGCGCCGCCCCCCCTCTATAAGGAGGGGACCAAAGTGCAGACGCCGTGGCTCTACCAGTTCCTGCGGGAGCCCTATCGTCTGCGGCAGACCACCGTGCTGCGGATGCCGCGGTTCAACATGAGTTCGGAAGAAGCGCAGACGCTCGCTAACTACTTCGCCGCGGTGGATGGCGAGCCCTTCCCGTACCAGAAGATTCCGGAGCGCGATCCCGGCTATCTCGATTCGCAAACGGCCCAGTACGGAAAGTATCTGGCGCCGCACAAGGACGGCTATCTGGCCGAAGGCTGGCAAGTCTTCAACGGCGCAGCGTGCATCAACTGCCATTCACTGGCGGGCCGCGAAGTGAAAGTCGGCGACCCCAAGAAGGACATCCGCGGTCCCAACCTCGAGTACGCGTCCGACCGGCTCCGCCCCGATTGGCTGATGCTCTGGCTCTACAGCCCGCGCTGGATCACGCCGTACACGTCGATGCCGCAGGTCTTCCCCAAGAGCCAGCAGGCGGCCGGCGACCTGGCGAAATACTTCGGTGCCGACAACGGCATCCAGGTGATCGCCACGCGCGATGCGCTGGTCAACTATCACCGCTTGATGGAAGAAGGGGCGAACAAGAAAGCGGTCGCCGAGCGGCCGGCCGCGCCCCCGAATCGGGCCGGACCAACGAACGCAGCGGCTCGGCGACACGCCGGCCGCGGACCCGCGAACGCCGACCCGCACCCACTGAGTCGTCATCCACCGGAGGTTCTCAATAGTCCTATGTCAATTTGCAAAAACGGGCTCTGTTTGTCGGCGCTGGCCGTCATCGGGTCGTTTGGCCTGACGGCTGCAATCCTGTCGGGTTGCGGTGGTGCGCAAGGCGTGACGACCGGAGCGTCCTCCCCCTCGTCAATCACGATTAAGCATGGCAAAGAAAAGACGGAAGGCGGCGCTGTCGCGACTACTAAGGGCGAAGGCGGCAGCACCGCGGCTCCGGCGGCCGAAGGCGGCTTCGGTAATCTGAAGGGCCGCGTGGTCTTCCAAGGCACCGCGCCCCCGCTCGAGCCCCTGACGGAACAGGCTAGGGCGAAAGACGCGATCTGTGTGAAAGAACACGGCGTCCCCAACGACAAGCTGATCATCGGCAACGGCAACGGCGTTGCCAACGCCTTCATCTTTCTACCCAAGGCTCCGGCCGGCGTCGCGGTGCCTCCTGTGCCCAGTGACGTGGTGACGTTCGACCAGAAGGGCTGCCGGTTCTTTCCGCACGCTCTCTTGATCCGCGCCGATCAGACGCTGAAGATCCTCAACAGCGACGATCTAACGCACAACACGCACATCTTCGCCACGCGAACCGAAGCGTTTAACCAGGCCATTCCGCCGCACAACGCGACGGGGCTCGACTACAAGTACCAGAAGTCGGAGCCGAAGCCGGTCGAGGTGAAGTGCGATATTCACACCTGGATGCGGGCCTACCAGTTGCCGGTGGACCACCCGTGGGCCGCCGTGACGGGCCCGAACGGTGAGTTCGAAATCAAGAACGTGCCGGCCGGCTCGCAGAAGTTTCAGGTTTGGCACGAGGCGGCCGGCGGCGGCGGGTATCTCGATCGCAATCTGGTGATCGCCATTAAGCCCGGCGAAACGACGACCAAAGACATTCCCTTCGATGCCAGCAAGCTCGAGCTCTAAGCTTCATGAGGTTAGCCGTGCGTAGCCTGTTTGCGTCAAGGTTCGTGGCCGTGCCCGGTACGGGAGTCGGCCTCCTGGCGGCGCTCGTTGCGACGTTGACGATCGCCGGC
The DNA here is from genome assembly GCA_963813715.1 of uncultured Planctomycetaceae bacterium. Taxonomy (GTDB): domain Bacteria; phylum Planctomycetota; class Planctomycetia; order Planctomycetales; family Planctomycetaceae; genus DASPSM01. The sequence goes on from CAWFAK010000003.1 coordinate 14,528, forward strand.
TGCAGCCAGTCGCCTGAACCCAAGTTCGTCTTCGGCGAGTCGACCGGCAAGCTCTATCGGCCGGCGCAGAAGGCCGTCGAGACGGAGTTGGTGAAGGATTTTGGCGAGCCGAACCATATTGTCGTGTGGGAGAAGCTGCCGGTGGACTTCGGTGCGTTCGACGGAGTTGTGGAACAATCGGCCGCGAACTTCAGCGACCCGGTCAAAGTGAAGCTGACGCGCAAGGCCAACTCCAAAGTGCCGATGTCCGCCGACGACCTGCGAGGCGCGGGGATAATTTGGACGTCGGGCGCGAACGCGGACGCGACGGCCTGGGATCCCAAGGGGCGCGAGGTTCCGCTCGACTACGAAATCTCGCACTACGATCCCAAGGCTTCGACTCTGGCCGTGAGCGTCGCGCCTGCCATCGCCGGCGAGAAAGGGAAGCTCGATCCGCCCAAAGCCGGCGATAAGTTCACCGTGCTGGGGCCGATGCTGCAGCAGGGTCACAAGCTTTACATGACGCACTGCGAGCACTGCCACGGCGTCAGCGGCGACGGGAAAGGCCCGACGGCCAGCTATTTCGACATCAAGCCGCGCGACTATCGCCTCGGCCGCTTCAAATTCACCTCGACCAAGAGCACCGACCGGGCGACGCGGGACGACCTGGTCCGCACCGTTCGGCAAGGAATCCCCGGCACCTACATGCCTTCGTTCCTGCTGTTTACTGACGAAGAGATCGGGCCGATCGTCGAGTATGTTCGCTGGCTGGCGATGCGGGGCGAATTCGAGGAGCGTTCCGGCGCGGAGTTTCTCAGCGGCCAGTTCGGCTCCGAGGACGTCTCCCAGCGGGTGAAGGGGGGCGAGACGCGCGAATCGATCGAGACGGCCCTCGACAACTACATCAAGTCCGAATACCCCGGCGTGGCCGACGATCTGGCCGGCCGCATCAACACGTCGTGGACGGCCTCCGAGCAACCGGACGCGCTGGTGACGCCGAAGATTGCCCGCACGCCCGACACGCCTGAGTCGCGGGAGCGCGGCCGCAAACTGTTTCACTCCGACACGGCAAAGTGTGCGCAGTGTCACGGGCCGGCGGGCAAGGGGGACGGGCCGCAGACCGAGGATTACCAGGTCATTCTGGGCACGAACAAGAAGCGATCGGTCCCCGGGCTGTTCGACGACTGGGGCAACCCGATCAAGCCACGCGACCTGACGTCGGGCATCTATCGCGGCGGCCGTCGCCCGCTCGACCTCTATCGCCGCATCTATTCGGGCATCAAGGGGACGCCCATGCCCCCCTTCGGCACCGCCCTCAAGGAAGAAGAGATTTGGGACATCGTCAATTACGCGATGAGCCTCCCGTACGGATCGGGGTCGGAAAACTCGGAGCTGCGCCAGTCGAAGATTGCCTCGGCCTCGCCGGTTGGTGGAGGGTGAAACGGTGAAGAGACTCTGGGCGTTCTTTTTTATTCTCTGGCCGATCGTCGCGATCACCGCCGGCGTGATCTCGCCGAGCATGCACTGGTGGTTTCCCGGCGCAGCCCAGTCGCCGATCGGGCAGCGGATCGACGACCTGTTCTACATGATTCTGATCATCGTCACGGTGGTCTTTATCGGCACCCAAGTGGCGATGGGCTACGTGCTGTTGCAGGGCGCCCGCGATACCGACGCGCCGGGCCGGGCGATGTTCACCCACGGCAGCCACGCGCTCGAGGTGATTTGGACGGTGGTGCCGGCGGGCGTGCTCTTGTTCATCGCGTTTTATCAGCTCGATACCTGGGCCGCTTACCGCGTCAAAGAGAACTATCCGATGTCGTCGCGGCTGTCGCCGGTCGCCGAAATCACCGCGCGGCAGTTCGAGTGGCGGATCCGCTACCCCAATCCAAAGCGAAAATTTGAAAGCCTGCCGGAAGTCGACGCGTGGCTTCGACAGCCGGCGCCGGACGACTTGTACGCGGTGAACGAGCTGCACGTGCCGACGGGACGTGCCGTCGTCGTGCATTTGCGGACGGCTGACGTGCAGCATGCGTTTTTCGTTCCTATCCTGCGCATCAAGCAGGACGCGGTGCCCGGCCTTGTGATCCCCATCATTTTCGAGGTGCTCAAGCCCGATGCCTATGAATGGGTCTGTGCCGAGCTGTGTGGCTGGGGACACTACAAGATGAAGGCCCGCGTCAAAGCGGAGCCGAAGGACGATTTCGAGAGCTATCTCAAAGGGCTCGAGCGCGAACAGTTCGACGACGGCGTCTCCGGCCACGGCACCAAGAAGGCCGCCGCCGGCGAATCGAAGTCCGAAGCTGCGGCGGAAGCGCCGAAGTAGGAACGTCTGAGCCGGCAGACCGGGTCTTCCGCCACGGAGGGCCGGGCGAGCCGCAGAACGAGGTGGATTGGTGAGCACATTAAATCCGGCCCTGGGGTCGACGGGTGGCGGTCATGCGGTCGAGCACGCACACGGGCATGCCGTCCATCACGAGCTGAGCTTCTTTCGCAAGTACATCTTTTCGACCGATCACAAAGTCATCGGCATCCAGTTCCTCATCACCACGATGCTAATGCTGATGGTGGGAGGGGCGCTTGCGCTGGGCGTTCGCTGGCAGTTGGCCTTTCCCTGGTCGGACATGCCGTTCTTCGGTCGGCTCGCCTTCCCCGAGCAGGGAGGGCAGATCTCGCCCGAGTTCTACACCATGCTCTTCACCATGCACGCTTCGGTGATGATCTTCCTGGTGATCATCCCGGTGCTGGCCGGGGCGTTTGGCAACTACTGCATTCCGCTGATGATCGGCGCGGACGACATGGCGTTTCCGCTCCTCAACGCGCTCTCCTACTGGTTCATGTGGCCGGCGATCGGCTTCTTCATGGCCAGCTTCTTCGTTGGGGCAGGCGGACCGGCGTCTGGTTGGACAGTTTATCCCACGCTGTCGGCCATCAAATGGGCGGCCCCCGGCTCAGGGACGGCGCAGACCTTCTGGCTCTTGGCCCTGACCTGCGTCGGGTTCTCCTCAATGATGGGCTCCGTCAACTACTTGACGACCATCATCAACATGCGGGCCCCTGGAATGACTCTCTTCCGCATGCCGCTCACCATTTGGGCCATGTTCATTACCGCCATCCTGCAAGCCTTCGCGCTCCCCGTGCTGACGGCGGCTGGCTTCATGCAGCTGGCCGACCGCGAATTCGGCACCTGCTTCTTCATCCCGTCGGGTCTGATCGTCAACAACCACGCTCCCACCATCGGCGGCGGGCAGCCGCTGCTGTGGCAGCACCTGTTCTGGTTCTATTCGCATCCGGCCGTGTACATCATGCTCTTGCCGGCGATGGGTATGGTCTCGGACATGCTGGCCACGATGTGCCGCAAGCCGGTCTTCGGCTACAAGCCGATGGTCTTTTCGATCGCCGCGATCGCCGGGTTGGGATTCATCGTGTGGGGCCACCACATGTTCACGAGCGGCATGAACCCGGCCCTCGGCATGACGTTCATGGTTTCGACGATGATGATCGCCTTGCCTTCGGCGGTCAAAACCTTCAACTGGCTGGGCACGATGTGGGGCGGCCGGCCCCGCTTCAACACCGTCTTCCTCAACTGCTGCGGCTTCTTGTCGATGTTCGTGGTCGGCGGCTTGAGCGGCATCTTCATGGCGGCCGTCCCCGTCGACATTTACTTCCACGACACGTATTTCATCGTGGCCCACTTCCACTACATCCTCTTCGGCTCGACGCTGTTTGCCGTCTTCGGCGGGATCACCTACTGGTTTCCCAAGATGTTCGGCCGGATGATGAACGAGTCGGTGGGCAAGCTGCACTTCTTTCTGACGTTCATCGGCTTCAATGGCACCTTTTTCCCGATGCACATGCTGGGAATCGCCGGCATGCCCCGGCGCTATGCCGATCCCTACATCCATCCGTACCTCGAGCACTTGCTGCCGATGAACCAGTTCATGACGTGCTGTGCCATCCTGATGGGTTTCGCGCAGTTCCTGCTCTTGGGTAACTTTGCGTACAGCATCTTCTTCGGCCCCAAGTGCGGCCGGAATCCATGGGAGGCCAACACGCTCGAATGGTCCGCTCCGACGCCGCCTCCGCACGGCAACTTCGACGTGCCACCCGTCGTTTATCGCGGGCCTTACGAATATTCGTCGCCGTCCCATCCGGAAAGTGATTTTTGGCCGCAGACCGAACCGCCGAAGAAGGGGCCGCAGCAAGACGATGCTCCGGATATTTCCCACGGACCCGACGGGACTGGACCTCACTAGTTGTCCGTAACCGCACTCATCAGATTCTGGACCGACCAAACCTGATTCGATTCGACTTTTTCCGATGCGATCCGCACGCTTCCGACCGCTCTTGTTTGGCCTGGCCGTCGTCACGGCGGCGACGGCCTTGCTGCCGATCGTGGTCGGAGCGCTCGTGACGTCGCACAAAGCGGGGATGGCCTTTCCCGACTGGCCGACGTCGGACGGGCAGGGGATGTTCGCCTACCCGTGGCTCAAGTCGGCCGGCGACAAGTTCATCGAGCACGGCCATCGCCTGGCCGGAATCTTGATTGGCTGCGTGAGCATCGTGTTCGCCGCGGCCTGTTTCGCGCTCGAGCCGCGGCGCTGGGTGCGCTGGTGCGGGGGCGGCGTGTTGCTGGCCGTGATCACGCAGGGACTGCTCGGCGGCGGACGCGTGCTGGCCGACGCGCGGCGCTGGCCATGGTGCACGGAGCGACCGCGGCCCTGGTCTTCACGTTCATGTCGTCGGTGGCGCTCGTGCTGGGCCGGAACTGGAATCAACCGCCGGTCCTCCCGGCAGGCAGGCGTTTGGGAGCCCTCAAGATCCTCGTCGTGCTCACGCCGCTCGTGCTGATGCTGCAGTACGGATTGGGCGGCCTCGTGCGGCACTTGGGAACGGCGCTTTACGCAGCACATCGGCACGGCGTTTCTGGCACTGGGCTGTATTCTCGCCACGTTGATCGTCGCGCACCGCACACGGATCGGCTGGCTGCGACGCCCGGCGTGGCTCTTGGCCGCCTCGGCGCTCGCGCAGGTGCTCTTGGGTGCGGCCGGCTGGGTCGCGAAATTTGGATTTGCCCCCTGGGGCTACGTGGCAGTTGAACGGTCGCCGCTACAAGTCACTCTGCTGACGTCCCACACCGTCGTCGGCATGCTGCTGGTGATGCTCTCGATCAACTTGTTCCTGCGAGTCGCGCGAATCGAATGGTGCCGCCGCGCCGCCGGTCGGCCGGTCGAGCGTGCGGCCACGTCTGTCGCGGCGTCCGTGCTCGTGTCTAACGTGTTGGCGCCGCCGGTTTTGGAAGGGAGCCTGCGATGACAGTTCAGTCGGCTCCGACCTATTCGACCTCGGCATCGACTTGCGTCGCGGCGCCTGCCAGTTGCGTGGCAGTTGAGAGGGCTCCCGCGAACGAGCTCGCATTGGGCCGATTGGCGATTGGTCTGCGGCTGTCCGATTATCTCGAATTGGCCAAGCCCCGCATCGCGGCGATGGCGCTCTTGACGGTGTTGGTCGGCTACACGCTGGGCGGCGGGCGCCTGGAATCCGGCGCGCTTTGCCGGATGCTGCTCGGCATTGGGCTCGTGGCGGTGGCCAGTGGCGCGTTCAATCAGCTGATCGAGCGGCGGACTGATGCGCCTGATGGCCCGCACGGCCAATCGTCCGCTGCCGACCGGTCGTCTGCAGCCGGCGGAGGTCGCGCTCTTCGGCGTAGCCTGTGCTTCGATCGGCGTGAGCCTGCTGTACCTCACCGTGAACCCGACGACGGCATTGCTCGCGGCCCTGACGCTGGTGCTTTACGTCGGTGCCTATACGCCGCTCAAACGCTATACGGCCCTCAGCACGGCCGTCGGTGCGATTCCAGGAGCGTTGCCCCCGATTCTCGGTTGGACGGCCTCCGGCGCGGAGCTGGGCTGGGCCGCCTTTTCGCTCTTTGCCCTATTATTCGTCTGGCAGTTTCCGCATTTCCTGGCGATCGCCTGGCTCTACCGCCGCGATTATGCCGCGGCCGGGCTGCGAATGTTGCCGGGCGACGCGGCGACATCCGACGATCGATCGCCGTTCGGCGGCGGGCTTTTTGGCCTGCGGATACGCGGCCGTGCTGGTTCCCGTCAGCCTGTTGCCGGGACAGTTGGCGCTCGCCGGCGGACCTTACCGCGTGGCCGCGCTGTTGTTGAGCTTGGGCTATCTGGCCGCGGCTGTGCGATTCGCCTGGCACGAATCGCGGGAGACGGCCCGGGGATTGTTGTATTCATCGCTCGTTTACCTGCCGGCCTTGCTGGCCGTTTTGACCTGGGATCATCTGCGGTTGCTGAATTGATCTGAACCGTAGTGATCCGATCCGGTAGTGATCCGAATTCTGAATTGAGCTGACTCGAACTGAGCTGACTCGAACCGAACTGAGAAAATGTCACACGCACACGCCCCGATCGCTCACGGTGCTCCGCCCCTGAAGATGGGATTGCCCATCCCCAACTCGAAGCTGGGAATGTGGCTGTTCCTCGGCACCGAAATCATGTTCTTTACGGCGTTCATCGGCACGTACATCGTGCTGCGGCTCGGCTCGCCCGACTGGCCACACGATCCGAACGTGACCCACATTCGCATCTGGGCGGGCGGCCTCAACACGTTCGTGCTGCTGGCGTCGAGTTACCTGGTCGTCGTCGCCCACGAATCGATGGTGGCCCGCAACATCCCGCGAGCGAAGATGTACCTGACCGGCACATTTGCGCTCGCCTGCCTCTTCTTGGGCATCAAGAGCTACGAATACTACGGAAAGTGGCAGCACGACATTCTTCCCGGTCACATCGCCGAGGACGACTTCCAGGCGATGACCAAGACGCTCGACGACTTCGATCGGACCCTCAATCGTCAGTACGCGAGTTGGGTGCCCGATTCGGAAGCCGCTCGTCTGGCCGACAAACGCGCGGTGATCGACTCCAAGACCAAAGACGCGTCGTCGGAAACGCGGGCGAAGATTGACGCCCTCAAATCGCTCGACAAGGAATATTTGGCGCTCCTCGCCCAGCACAAAGAGCTCAAGCTGCAGCTCGTGCCGCTTTCCGAAAAAATCGAGAAGCTCAAAACCAATCCGGAGTATGCCGGCTTGATGGGCGACCTGGAGGCCCATCATCCGATCAAGTACGGCAATCTGTTTGCTTCGTCCTACTTTTTGATGACCGGATTTCACGCGATCCACGTCATTGTGGGATTGATTCTGTTCGCGATCCCGCTGTGGGTCATCTCGCTGGACCACCGCTGGACCGATTACATCGAGAACTGCGGCCTGTATTGGCACTTCGTCGACCTGGTGTGGATCTTCCTGTTTCCGCTGATCTACATCATTTAGTGCCGACGAAGAGTTTGGCGCTGTCGCAGCGACGACACACGAAAACTAGAACCGGCGGCCTGACAACCGCCGCTCGCCGGGTGAGAGTAAGGATCGGGATTATGACCGACGGTCATTCGACGGACATTCATCACGACTCGCACGCCCCGCACCACGTCTGGTATTTCGGCGTGTTCGCGTGCCTGTGCGTCCTGACCATGCTTTCGGTGCTCTTCGATGTGTTCAAGATCGAAGGCCACACCACGATCGGCGGGATTAACCTGCTCTTGGCAGTGCTCGTCCTCTCGGTCGCCACGGCCAAGGCGCTTTTCGTGATGACTTACTTCATGCACCTCAAATTCGAGGGCCGTTGGAAGTTTCTGCTCTTAAGTCCCACGGTCATCCTTGCCCTGGGGCTGCCGCTGGCTCTGCTGCCCGACGTCGGCGTGCATTACTACCCGACCGACATTCCGCAGAATTCGGTCCACGCGACGGAACAATCGCACACGCCGTTGGAGACGACGTCCGAAAGCCCGCACTGATGGGACCCGCGCCCGCGATCGAAGTTCGGGGCTTAAGCCACTCGTACGGCGAACGCCGCGCACTGGACGGAGTCGAGTTCTCGGTCGAGGCCGGCACGATCTTCGGCTTGCTCGGCCCCAACGGCGGCGGCAAGACGACTCTCTTTCGGCTGCTGAGCACGCTCTTGCCCATTCAAGCGGGGCAGGCCCGCGTCCTTGGGCTCGATTTGGCGCGAGAGTCGAACGAGGTGCGGAAGCACATCGGCGTGACGTTTCAATCGCCCAGCATCGATCCCAAGCTCACTGTGGGGGAAAACCTCAAGTACCAGGGGCAGATCTACGGCCTCTTTGGCGCTGCGCTGCGGCAGAGGATTGACTTGCTCGCTGAAAAGCTAGGATTGAAAGAGAGACTCGGCGAACGGGCCGAGACCCTCTCGGGCGGCCTCAAACGTCGCGTTGAGATTGCCAAGGGACTGTTGCATCGGCCGCAGTTGCTGTTGCTCGACGAACCCAGCACCGGGCTCGACCCCGGCGCCCGCCACGACTTGTGGCGTTACCTCCGCGGCCTGCGCGAAGAGGACGGCGTGACCGTGCTCGTGACAACGCACTTGATGGAAGAGGCCGAGCGCTGCGACACGCTGGGCATCCTGGATCATGGCCGGCTGATCGCGCTCGACACGCCGCTGGCTCTGCGGACGAAGCTGGGCGACGATTACGTGACGGTGCAATGCGATGACCCGGACGAACTTTCCCAGCGGATTCACGAGCGGTTCGGCGTGACGCCGCAGAAGATCGGCGGTGCTTTGCGAATTGGCAAGAGCCGCGGACACGAATTTGTGCGCGACCTGGTCGAGGCGTTTCCGGTCGAGGTGAAGACCGTGTCGTTGGGCAAGCCGACGCTCGAGGACGTCTTCATCGAGCGGACGGGGCACCGGTTTTGGGACGAGGAACCGCAATGACGACGACGGCCGCACGGCTTGCCGAAGCGCGGAACCCGCCGAGCGCGGGGGACGCGCACGGCGTTGCTGCGCCGTCCGTCGGCTTTTGGCTGCCGGCCTGGTCATTGGCGAGCCGCGAGCTGGTTCGCTTTTTTCGACAGCGAACGCGAGTCGTCGGCGCACTTGGGCAGCCGTTCATCTTCTGGGTGCTCTTCGGGGCCGGCTTGGGCGGCACATTTCGCGCCGGCCTGGGCGCCACCCGGGATGAGCTACCAGGAATATTTTCTGCCCGGAGTCGCCGTGCTGATCGTGCTCTTCACGGCCATCTTCTCCACGATTTCGATCATCGAGGATCGGCGGGAGGGGTTTTTGCAGGCGGTGCTCGTGGCTCCGTTGCCGCGCGCCTCGCTGGTGATGGGCAAGGTGATGGGGGGGACGGCGCTGGCGGTGATTCAGGCGGCCCTGTTCTTGCTCTTGGGGCCGCTCTTGTGGCTGGTCGGACTGTCGCCGCACATGAGCCTGTCGGTCTCGGCCGTCGACGCCTTAGGGATTCTCGCCTTCTTGGTGTTGCAGGGTTTCGCGCTCACGGCGCTCGGGTACGTGATGGCCTGGCCGCTCGATTCGACGCAGGGCTATCACGCGCTGATGAGCGTGTTGTTGATGCCGATGTGGCTGTTGTCGGGGGCCTTTTTTCCCGTGCCCGAGTCGGGCTGGCTGGCCTGGGTGATGCGGGTGAACCCGCTGACCTATGGAGTCGTCGGCCTGCAGCGGATTCTGTTTGCTCACGCCGAGCAGGCGGCGGGTACCGGTTCGGCGTCGGCGCAGGCCGGCCTGCCCAGCATCGCCACGTGTCTGGCCGTCACGGCGCTCTTTTGCGTCGTGGCTTTTGCGGCGGCGGTCTGGCTCACCGGTCGCCGCTCCGTGCGCAACGCGCGCTAGAAAAGTTTTGCGTTCGTCATGTCGCAGCAGTTGAACGATTCGGTTGCGGAGAACGGCCCAGCGCCCACCGCGGGTGATGGACCGAAACGCGGCGCCACCGACGGCGGCCGCAGGACGCGGATCGTGCTGGGGCTCGTCCTGTGGGCGATCGCACTGGTGATGGGTTATTTCGTCTGGCAGGCGTCCCGACAACTGCGTGCGACGATGCAGGCGCGAGCCCAGCAACCGTCGACGCAGACGCCGCCCGGCTTCGCCGCCATCCCCGCGACCGCCGCGAAGGACGCCGACACCCAGTCGCCGCCGAATTCGCCGTCCAATTCTTCAGCTAATCCACCCCTGTGGGACCAGACGGGCATTCAGGACTTCGCGTTTACCGAGCGCAGCGGCAAGAAGGTCACAAAGGCCGACCTGCTCGGACATCCGTGGCTGATTTCGTTCATCTTCACTCGCTGTGCCGGCCCATGTCCGAAGGTGAGCGGACGATTTAGCGAGTTGCAGAAGCTGTTGGTCGGCACCGATGTGAAGCTCGTCACGCTGACCGTCGATCCCGACTTCGACAGGCCCGACGTGCTGACGCGCTACGCCCAGGCGTTCGGAGCCGACCCGAATCGCTGGCTGTACCTCACGGGCGATAAGCAAAAGACCTATCGGCTGATCAACGAGAGCTTCAAGATGCCGGTCCAGGAGACGACTGGAGCCAATCGCGAGCCGGGTTACGAAGTGCTGCACTCCGTCAACATTCTCCGCGTGAACGAGAAGGGGGTGGTCGTCGCGAAGTACAACGCCCTGAACGACGTCGACATCGCCCGCCTCGAACACGATCTGGCCCCCGACATCGCGAAGGCCAAGGCCCATCGCGGCGAGTCGTCGGCGCCACCTTCCGCGCCGCATCGGCGCCGGCAAAGGGGGCACCCCGGTGAACGTCCCCGGATGGGTGCGCTTCCTGCCACACTTAAACGGCAGCCTGAACGGCTTGTCGCTGATCTTGCTGTTGGGCGGATTTGCGATGATCCGCGGCGGCCGCGTGCGGGCGCACAAACGAGCCATGCTGTCCGCGTTTGCGGCCTCAATCGCGTTTTTGGCTTTTTATCTCCTTTACCATTTCGCGCTCGGTTACTACACGGGGAGCGGTTCGCGGGCGTTCATCGGCACCGGCTTAATTCGCAATGTCTATTTGACGATCTTGTTGACACACATTGTGCTGGCGTTCTTCGTGCCGTTTTTGGCACTGCGGATGATCTATCTGGCCGCCAAGGGACGCTTTGCCGCGCATCGCAGCTGGGCGAAGGTGACGTTTCCGGTTTGGGTTTACGTATCGGCCACAGGCGTTATCATTTACGCAATGCTGTATCACTTGCCCGCTGGTTGGGGCAGTTGAGCGGAGGATTGGACGTGCGAGTGCGGACCTGGATGCTGACGTTAATCGCGGGGCTTTTGCTCTGTCTGTCGGCGGCGACGCCGGCGTCCGCCTGCCCGATGTGCAAGCTGGCCAACGAGACTGACAGCCGTTTGCCCCGCGCCTACATGTACAGCATCCTGTTTATGCTGGGCATGCCCATGACCGTTCTGAGCGGCTTCGGCATCGGATTCTGGCGGTTGTCACGCAAGGCGGCCCAGCTGCAACGCGAAGCGATGGAACAGGCAGTGGCTGGTGCGAGCGATCCCGCCGTGCAAGCCGTCCAAGACGCCGAACCACGCGCCGCCTCGCCCGTGCAAAACGGCCCGCAACTCGGCCGGCCTGGTGCCGGCTTCGTCTTCCCGTAGACGGGGTTGCCGCGTCGCGGTGCTGTTTCTCAATCGAGACGGAGTGTTCGCGCGCTGCCGTTGCGTGCCGAAGCGACGGGGCCATTCGCCGTGGCGTTCCACTTACGAGATCATTCCTTGGCCGGGTCGAACCCGGTCGGATCGACGTAGTAGTCGATCGCCAGCCAGAGCGAGCGCGCGTAGCGAAAGAAATAGAGCGGGAAGAGCATGCAAAACCCCGCCAACGGGGCCGCCAGGGACGTGTTGCTCCAGCCCACGCCAAAGTGCAGGGCGAAATAAGCGACCATGACGGCGATGACCGTCGCGCCGTAATTGATGTAGGTCGATCCGAGAAAATATCCGGGAGCGCGCTCGTAATGCAGGCGGCAGTGCGGGCACGCCTCGTGCATGCGAAACCAGCCGGCAAACAGGCGGCGTTGTCCGCAGCGGGGGCAGCGCAGGCGGAGAGCCCGGCCGAGGATTTCCCCCAGCGTTGCCCGCGGAACCGTCGATTCGGTGGGGGGGTTCGTGGTCATGAGGTTCGGAGGGCAATCTTAATCAGTCCGCCGCTCAGTGCGCACCGATATTGCCGATTTAACCCCGACTCCCACGAAAACGTATCGGCTGAATTCGCCGAGGCCCGCGTTTTATAGGCGAAGTGTTTCCGGGCTCGGCGTCATGACTTCGGCGGTTCGCTGGGGAGCGTTCGCGGTTCGGGCCGATGTGCCCGCCGGGTCGGCGGCGTGCGGTCCGCGGTGGTGCGTTTGCCCGCGGTCTCCCAATTCTCGCCGACTTTCCAGCGCAGGTTCAAGATTCGCGAGCCGCCGATTTGCTGCGCCCGCAATTGCAGCTCCTGCCCGCGGAGCGATTCGGCGTCGGGTAGCGTGTAGACCTGCGTGTCGCGGCCGCTGCCCAGCTTCGTGACGATTCGCTGCATCCGCTTGCGGTTTGGGATGTAAAGATTGCACTCGAAGTTGAGCCGCTCTTCCGGCTTCGTATTGTTGACGATCAGTTGTTTGATCTGCAGGTCGCCGTTCTCCAGCTTTGAATCGACGACGGAAAAGACGACATCCCCCAGGCCCACTTCGTATTCTCGATAGACGCGAAACGCATAAGGCGACATCGCGAAATCGAGCACGATCCGCTGACTGCCCAGGCTCGTGTTGGAGGGAAGTTCGAGCGTGATCGGAATGTCGTATTTTTCGCCGGCCGCCAGCGAGAACCGCGCCTCGGGCGGTTCAACCTTCCAGTCCTTGGGCACCATAATCCGCACTTGCCCGTTGACGCCCTGGTGAAACGTGTTGATGCCGTGAATGATTTCGCGCTGCTTGCCGGTTTTGCTGGGGAGCCGCCCTTTCTCGAACGAGACGGCCGCCATCCACCGCGCGATCTGTTCCGGAAAGTGACGAATGACGAGCGGACTGGGTCCGACGCGCAACTTCTGCCGCGACCCGTTGGCATTTGTGGTGAGATGAATCCGTCGGCCGAGCACGTCGGTGACGATTGACTCTTCGCTCAGATACAGGTCTTCGTCCACCGGCTCGTGGTTCCAAACAACAATCGCCACGTCCCCTCTGCGGGAGAAGGCAAAGTTGCGGCTCCCTTCGGGGAGATTGAACGAGCCGATGAATTCGGCCCCCTGCAGGGCCATGGCCGTTGTCCGCCAGGGAAGGAACAGGGGAGACGGTGAGCCGCCGGGAGCCAATAGTCCGCAATCTTCGTCGAAGACGTCGTCGATGAAGATCTTTTCCGCGCCGCCGATCTTGGCTTCGACCATTTTTTTGACCAGATCGCTGCCCCGCTCGTCGGCCGTGAATCCCGATTTGGGCAACGGTTTGACGAGCACCCAGCGCTCGGGCGAGCCGGCGGCAGCCAGCGCTTTCAACTTCGACCCCAGCTCGTTCTCCTTGAGCTGCTGCCGCGTGCCGATCGAAAGGAAGATCCCGCGGACGTCGCCACGGCGGGGCGGGGGCGTCTCCCAATTCCAGTGGACGCCGATTCGCGTGTCGCGGCCGATGCGGTCGAATTCGTTCTTGACCCGCGCGATGGTCTGCGACGAGGTTCTGCGCGGACATGCCGACAAAACTTTCGTCGCCTTCTTCGCCCAGCTGCCAATAGCGAACGTGCGAGGAGTAGCGGGCGATCACCTTTTCGATCGACTCGCGCCAAAACTCGGTCCGCATGGTGAAGAGCTCGCTGATGCCCGTCCAGTCGCGGGCAAACTGGCTACGGAGCTCGGCGGGCGGCTCGTTGAGCAAGCCGACCGCCGTGATGTGTTTGAGGGACAGCTCCTCGAAGAACGCCGAAATCTGGGCCGGCGTGGGTGTCGCACCGGGGCTCGTTCCGATGGTGCCTGTCGTCGAGCTTCCGTCCGACACCGAGTTCCACAGCGGATACTTGAGCCAGTTGATGCCCGCTTGCGACGCCAGTTCGGCCAGCTCCTTGAGCGCGGGCATGTCGCTGGCGCGCCGGATCGTCCAGCCGAACTCCCCTTGGTCGACCATGTCGGAAAGGGTGTCCATCACGGCAAACGAAGTTCGCTTGGTGAGGATCGGCCGTGCCGTCCTGGCTGAGCACGGCCTCGACGGCATAGAAGCCGTGCGGCTGAGCACCGAGCGTCCAGTCGATGGGTTTTTCCTTCTTCGTGCGCAGATCGACTGCCGCGACAGTCTGGGGCGGTGCTGGCTGCCCCGAACGAGGCGGCTCCGGCTGCGCGGGGCGGCGCGAGAGATCGAACGCCGTGGCCGCGACCTGCTTTCGTTCGGCATCGGTGACCGCAATGTCCAAGCGGTACGCCCGCCGCGGGTCGAGCCCGTCGACGTGCGAGCTGATCACAACGGGCGAATCGTGCTCGCGAAAATGCGATTGAAAGTTGCTGTCGAGCGAGAACAGCGGCAGCTCGCCCATCCACAAATCGTCGAACCAGGCAGCGCCGCGAATGTCGGAACGGTTCCGCGGGACGAGATGGCAGCCGACGGCGACAAAGTGGACGTCGTCGTGCGGCACGATTGGTCCGATCGTCACCAGGCACCAGTCTTTATAGGTGCCCGTCACGGGTTTCGTGAGGTACCGCTGCACGCGCTGTCGCTTGTGGTTCAACAGCGAAATCGAGACCAGAGCCGCGTCGTTGTCGAGCATCTGCGTGCGGACGTAGCCGCGAAAAACGTACGAGTGATAGGGATCGACGACGATCGGCTTGGAGTACATCGTGATCCGGCCGCCGTTGGCCTTGAAGCACAGGCTGGATCCCTTGGCGCCGTGTCCCCGTTCGCGGTCGATCGCGCCCTCGATGTAGCGCGGAAAGTCCGGCCCTTTGCGGCGGATCCAACCGTCCGGATGCCGATCGAAATCGCGATCCTCTTCCTCTTCAAAGCCGAAGTGAAAAACTTCGACGGCTCCCTCGAACGGATCGCCGCTGGCGGCGCCCGTCAGGGCCGGTTTCGTGACGGCCGGCGCGGTGGCGGCCGGCGCGTCTGTCGCAGGGTCAGACGGAGCCGGGTCAGTTGGAGCTTCAACGCTCGTGCTCGGCGCCGGTTCATCCTGCGCGATCTCCGGATTGGCGCCGACTAACAGCAGGCACGCGGCCAGGAATAACGTAAACATGGGGTGCGTTTGGGAAAGGATGCCGATCGTAACCATCGCTCAAGATCGGCCGAATTGCGCGGCCGTCTCGATGCAAGATCCGGTGAGGCCGATTGGCGCGGGTTTACCGGTTATAATGCTGCGAGCGCGATGGCGAAGGCGGGAGCGCTTGGCGTCCGGCTCCGGGCCGGAATCACAAACAAAAAGCCATAACCAGCGGGCCGCTCGCCTGGATCGCAAAGCAGAATGTCGTCTCGATGAGGCCGCTTCCAATCGCAATTGCCACGCGTTGCCTGGGCCAGCCGCTCAAGCCTGCGCTCGTTCTGGCCGCCCAGTTGGGCGCCGCGGGCGTCCAACTCGACTGCCGCAATGAATTGAAGCCCGACGAGCTGTCGGCCACCGGACGCCGCGAACTCCTGCATCGAGTCGAGGAGATGCGGCTGTCGATCGCCTCGCTCGACTTTCCGCTGAAGCGCGGGCTGCTCGATCCCGATCGCCTCGACGCGCGCGTTGCGGCCCTCAAGCAGGCGATGGACTTTGCTTCGTTGCTTCGCTGTCGCGTGCTGACGGTGCGGCTGGGCGGGTTGCCTTCCAAGAGCGAGGACCGACCGGAATTCGCGTTGGCGGTGCTTAACGATCTGGCCGGGCACGGCAATCATGTCGGCGTGACACTCGCACTTGGACCCGGTGGAGAGCCTGCCGACACGCTGCTCGAGCTCTTGGGAGGAGTCTCGGCAGGTCCGTTGGGAATTAACTTCGATCCGGTCTCCCAGGTTTCGGCCGGCCGTTCGCCAACCGAGGCTTTGGCCGAGTGGGGGACACTTCTCACGCATCTGATGGTCCGTGACGCGACGCGAGCCGGTGACGGCATGGCGACGGAGGTGCCGGTCGGCCGTGGCGAAGTGGCGTGGCAGGAACTGCTGGCGGTCGCTTACGAACTCGACTATCGCGGCTGGTTCTGCGTCGATCGCACGCTGGGTGACGACCGGGCCGGAGACGCGGCACGCGCGATCGAATATCTCCACGCCGTGCACCTCGGCTAGCGATCTAGCGGCAAGGAAGAAACGTGGCCGAGCAGGAAGTGCTCTCGATCACCGAGCTTTCGCGGCGTCTCAAGGCGCTCGTCGAACTGAGTTTCCCCTATGTGTGCGTCGAGGGGGAGATTTCCAATTTTTCCCGCGCGTCCTCGGGTCACGCCTACTTCACGCTGAAGGACGAGAACGCCCAGATTCGTGCCGTGCTCTGGCGCAGTGCCGCCCAGCGCGTGCGATTCGACCTGCACGACGGTTTGCACGTCGTGGCCGTGGGCCCGGTCGAGGTCTACGTTGCCCGCGGAAGCTATCAACTGGTCGTCGAGCGGCTGGTGCCGCAGGGGATCGGCCCGCTCGAGCTGGCGTTTCGGCAGCGCTACGAAAAACTGGCTGCGCAAGGGCTGTTTGCCCAGGAGCGCAAACGGGCCTTGCCGCGGTTTCCCCGGCGGATCGCGCTGGTGACCAGCCCGACGGGGGCCGCCGTCCGCGATTTGTTGCAGGTGATCACACGTCGCTGGCCAGCTTGCGATCTCGTTATCGTTCCCGTGCCGGTGCAGGGAGAGCAGGCGGCGCCTGCGATCGCGGGTGGTCTGCGGGCCGCGGCCGCGCTGCCGCGAGTTGATGTGATCGTGACAGGCCGCGGCGGCGGGAGCTTGGAAGATCTGTGGGCCTTCAACGAGGAGATAGTGGCCCGCGCGATTTTCAACTCGCCGATTCCGGTGGTGAGCGCCGTCGGTCACGAGATCGACGTCACGATCGCGGATCTGGTTGCCGATCGGCGGGCGCTCACGCCCAGCGAGGCGGGCGAACTCGTCGTACCGCAGCGGGCCGACGTTCTCTCCGACTTGGCGCACTTGGGCGTGAGGATGCAGAGCGCCGTAGCGGAGGTGGTACGCCGCCGTCGACAGGCTCTCGACGCAATGGCCGGGCGCCGCGCACTGAACCGTCCGTTCGACTTGGTGCGCGATCGCCAGCAGCGGCTCGATGAGCTGTCGCAACGCCTGGACCGGGGCATCCGCCGTCGGTTCGAACGGGCGGGGCACGAGCTCCGCGCACTCGAGTGCGCACCTCGACGCGTTGAGCCCGCTCAAAGTTCTGGGCCGCGGCTATTCGCTCACTCGCCACGAAGCGACCGGCGATCTCATCCGCCGCGCGGGCGACGTGCAGGTCGGCGAGCGGATCGGCACGGTCCTGGGCGAAGGCCGGCTCACCAGCGTCGTCGAAAGAGTGGAAGGCTGACGCGGCGGCGGATAAAAGGAAACTAGGAGTGATGTTTCTCGTCTGCCCGTTTTGAAAATGGATTGCGCTCGTCATGCCCGATTCGACCTTCGGCGGCTGTCAGCCCGGTGAACAGAGCTTCGAGGCCTGCCTGGCCGAGTTGCAGAACATGGTCCGCCTGCTCGAAGACGGAACGCTGGGGTTGGCCGAGTCGATCGCCGGCTTCGAGCGGGGAATCGCCCTGTTGCGGCACTGCTATCGAACGCTGGAACAAGCCGAGCAAAAGATCGAGATCCTGTCGGGCTTCGACCAGGCGGGCAACGCGGTGACGGCCCCCTTCGATGCCGCGGCGACGCTGGAGTCGGGGCAGGGGACTGCCGGGCGTCGCAGGAAAAAACCGGCCGCGCCGACGCCGGAACCGGTTTCTTCGGGCGGCAGAACGCCCCGTGCCGAGTCGGAGCCCGAACCCGAACCGGGGTCTGACCTGTCTCTTCCTGACGAAGGACAGCTTTTCTAAGATGACACGCGCGAAGCGGCCGATCTAAAGAGGGCGTTTCCGGCGCGGGTCGTCGCGAGCCGATCTTACGAAGATTTCCCGCCGACGCGGCACTCTGGCCGGCCCGTCGCTTCCGTTCTGCGAAAACGACTCGGTTCCATGCAAACATCCTCGCGCCCGTCGGCTCGGCTGCCGCCTCTTCCGATCGCAGCCTC
Organism: uncultured Planctomycetaceae bacterium; assembly: GCA_963813715.1. GTDB lineage: Bacteria > Planctomycetota > Planctomycetia > Planctomycetales > Planctomycetaceae > DASPSM01. Next base: position 32,511 of record CAWFAK010000003.1, read on the forward strand.
TTTCGTCCGGACATCGATCGCATCGAGGGCTACACCCCGGGCGAACAGCCGCAGGAGGCGGGCTGGATCAAGCTCAACACGAACGAGAATCCCTATCCGCCGTCACCTGCCGTGCGCGCGGCCGTGGTCGCTGCGGCCGAAGGGCGTCTCAATATTTATCCGGACCCGTTGGCCACGGCGTTTCGCAAGAAGGCCGCCACTCTGTTCGATGTGGACCCGGAGTGGGTGCTGCCGGGAAACGGCAGCGACGAATGTCTCACCCTGATTACCCGCGCATTTGTCGACGCCGGTGAGCTCGTCACGTTTCCCTATCCGAGCTATGTCCTCTACGAAACGCTGGCCGACTTGCAGGGGGGGCGGCACGATCGGTTGGTGCTCAATTCTGATTGGTCGTGGAACTCGGCGCGGACGCGGCCGCTGATCGAACGGAGCAAGCTGACGTTCGTGCCGAATCCGAATTCACCTTCGGGCAACGCGTGGACGCGCGACGAGATTCGCCCGCTGATTCCGCCGGCGGGCATGCTCGTGCTCGACGGTGCGTACGCGGATTTCGCCGATCGGCCCGACCGCTGCGACATGTTGCAGGAGGCGGGCGGATTCGGCCAGCGCGTGATCTTGCTGCGGCACGTTCAGCAAGTCCTATAGCATGGCCGGCGTGCGGTTTGGCTTCGCCCTCGCGCATCCCGACGTCATTCGCGGTCTGCGGAAGGTGAAGGATAGCTACAACTGCAACACGCTCTCGCTGGCCGCGGCGGTGGCGGCAATTGACGACCAGGCATGGATGCGGGCTAACGTGGAACGAATTCGCGCGACGCGTGCTCGACTCACCCAGTCGTTGCGGGCCTCGGGATTGCACGTGGTCGACAGCCAGGCCAATTTTGTCTGGGCCACGCGACCGACCGGCGGGGCGGGGCCGTCGCACCGGGAGATTTATCAGCAGCTCAAGGATCGCAAAATCCTGATCCGTTATATGCGTTTTCCGGATGCCGCGGCCGGGGCCGGCACGTCGTCTGAAGTCGACGGATTGCGGATCACGGTTGGGACGGAGCCGGAAATCGACGGCTTGCTTTCGGCCCTAAAGGACGTGCTCGCATGACGCGCCGCGCCACGATCAAACGCGAAACGGCCGAGACCGACATCGAGCTGGAGCTGGACCTCGACGGTACGGGCAAGACCGAGATCGAAACGGGCGTCGGCTTCTTCGATCACATGCTGACGCTGTTGGGCCGACATTCGCTGATCGATCTGTCGATCAAAGCCCGTGGCGACTTGCACGTCGATCAGCATCACACGGTCGAGGACACAGGCATTTGCCTCGGCAAAGCGCTGGCGGAGGCGCTGGGCGACAAGCGGGGCATTGCGCGGTATGGCAGCGTGACTCTGCCGATGGAGGAAACGCTCGTGACGGCGGCCCTCGATCTCAGCGGCCGTGCCTGGTTCGTGAATCACGTCGTCATTCCGACGAGCACGATCGGCGAGTTCGATTCGGAGCTGGTCGACGTCTTTTGGCAGGCCGTTTCCGCCAATGCGCTCATGAATTTACACTTCGTGTTGCATCACGGCGCTAACAGTCACCACATCGCCGAGGCTGTGTTCAAGGGCGCGGCCCGCGCGCTGCGGCAAGCGGTCGCCATCGATCCGCGGCAAAAAGATGTGCCGTCGTCGAAAGGCACGCTGACCAATTGAGATGCGCTCCGCACTCTGCGCAAGTCGCATCCTCGAAATTTTTTGACGACCAATCGGTTGACAAGAATTTCTTTGCGTGTAGTTTAGGCTTCTTCATTCGACGGCGAGTGTCGGCACGCGACGGACGAAACGAGAAGCGGCTCGCGAAACGAGAAGAGCACCCAAACTCTCGCGCGAGACGGTGGTCATCACCGGATCATCGCCTGGGCGAGCAACATCTCTGAAAACGTCACTCAGTTCTTTGAGCGCGGCGGACACGTTGAACGATCTTGCGGGCCGGCCGAAATTTGACTTGTGGATCCAGAGCGGCATTTCGCGTTTTGATTGGTTGAAAGCTCGACGCGTCGCCAGTGGTGCGCAGTTCCGTTTGCACGCTGGCCGGTCAATTTGCAATCCAACGCAATTTTCCATCGAACCGTCGCGACTTTGGATTTCGATTTCTCGGCAGACCGTTTCTTAAGAGCTTCTCAAAGAGAGTAGCGGGGGCATCCGGGCAATCCCGGCTTTTGCCAATACGGACGGCACCAGCGGTTGTTTTGACAGTCCATCTGCGACCAGTCATCGCGATGGGCTGCCTAAGGACCGGTGGCTCAGTATCGGATTCAGAGGAGCGCGGGCCTCGCGTACAGAGAAATCGCAAGCCCGGTTGTTCCCCGCTCTCTTTTCTTGATTCGCGTCGGCTGAGACGCCGGGCAATGCCCGACACACTCAGTACGCGACCCGCGGTGCCTGACTCGGTTGTGTCCGCGCCTCCCGCAATGCCGCTGACAGCCCGTTCCCGCCAGACTGTCCGAACTTGCGAATCTCGCCTGAACCGCGCGTTTTGGCAGCCCCGCTTGTTGTGCTGCTTGGCGATGCTCCCAGCTCCGCCTGGAAATATGCTCTCACCCCAATGGTCTCAGCAGTCGACGCAAAGCGCCTGCCTTAACAGCCGTCTGGGCGAGTCGCGGCGACTTTTCTAAAAAACTAAAGTTTGCCGGAGTCGTCGGCCGATGGCCTTCCATTACAGGGGGGCGTCTTGGCTTAAACGAGTCATAGATGCTCTACGGACTTTACCTGTCCGCCCAGGGAGCCCAGGCCCAATCCACCCGCCTCGACGTCCTGTCGAACAATCTCGCCAATTCCCAAACCTCTGGCTTTAAGCGGGACCTGGCCGTCTTCCAGAGTCACCGCCCGTATGACGTCGAAAATGGCGGCGTCTCCGACGCTCCCGGCAATCAGGGGGCGTTTTCGGGCGGTGTCGGCACGGCCAAGATCATCACCGACTACAGCAGCGGCCCGCTCGTTCACACCAACGGCGAGCTCGACGTCGCATTGAACGGCCCGGGCTACTTCCAGGTCAGCGACGGCAACCAGCAGTACCTCACCCGCAAGGGGGCGTTCACCCTCAACTCCACGGGTGACCTGATGCTGCAGGGCACAAACATGCACGTCCTGTCGAGTTCCGGCGGCGTGATCAATGTGCCGAGCGACGCGACCCAGATCGAAATTTTGGCGGACGGCTCCATATCAGCCGCCAACGCCAGCGGTGCTCAAGTCCAGGTCGCCCGCTTGGGACTGTTCAAGCCCGGCTCTGATCAGCAGTTGCAAAAAGTCGGCAGCAGCCTGTTCCGCGCGAACGACGCCGTTTCACCGGCCGGTAACGACTCGACGGTCCAACAGGGATTTATCGAACAGTCGAGCGTCAACCCGGTCAACGAAATGATCGAGATGGTGCAGGCCTCACGAATGGTGGAAGCCAACGTCAACATGATCAAGTACCAGGACGACGCGCTCGACCGTCTCCTCCAGTCTGCCGCTCCGCACTAAACCCCACCCGATTTCGACACCCTCGATGCTCGCAGAAGGATCACGATGACCATTCAAGCGCTCTACACCGCCGCGACGGGGATGTCTGCCACGCAGACCAATCTCGACGTCATCGCCAACAACCTGGCCAATGCCAGCACGACGGGATTCAAAGAGTCGCGACTGAACTTCGCCGACTTGTGCTATCAGAACTACCAGCTGCCCGGCTCGCTCGACAGCAACGGTCAGCCGATTCCGATCGGCATGCAGGTCGGCACGGGCGTGCGTACCAACGGCACCGAAATCGATCAGACCCAGGGGAGCTTTATCCAGACCAACGGCAGCCTGGATATGGCCATTTCCGGGCTGGGCTTCTTTCAGATTCAGGATCCGCAATCCGGCCAATTGCTTTATACGCGGGCCGGCAACTTCACGATCAACGCCAACGGCCAGGTGGTGCTGGGCTCGCCCGACATCGGCCGCTTCCTGCAGCCGACGCTGACCATTCCGCCCGGCGCGACGAACATCACGATCTCGAGCGACGGCGTGGTCTCGATCGTCGAACCGCCGGCGACGACCTCGACGAATATCGGGAATATTCAGCTCGCCAACTTCATCAATCCGCAAGGTCTGATTGAGATCGGTCAGACGCTGTTTCAGGCCAGCGACGCGTCGGGCTCTCCACAGATCGGCGCCCCGGGCGTCGAGGGCCGCGGGCTGTTGCAGCAGGGCTACCTGGAATCGTCCAACACCGATCCGGTCAACTCCCTGGTCGATTTGATCAAGACGCAACGTGCCTTCGAGCTCAACAGCAACGTGGTGCAGGCCGGCGACCAGATCTTGCAGCTGCTGACGAGCTTGCGACGGTTCTAAACATGAGCACAATCTCGAGCGATTCGCGAAACCAGGCCGCCGGCCCCAGCGGGCGATTGTGGCGGCGCTGGCTGCAGTGGGCGGCGCAGCTTTGGGATTACCTAAAACGATCGTCGATGGACGTCCGTTATTTTCCCTCGTGAGCAGATCGATCCTCCGATGATGCGCGTCAGAACGTTCTTCAGCAGGGCCCTCGCCCAGGGCTTAATTCTTGCTTGCGCGGCTCTGCCCGCGGCTGCCACGGAGATCTGCTTTCGACCGAACGCCACCGTGTCCGGCCCCGCCGTCACGCTTAAAGACGTGGCCAGCGTGACCGGAGGCGACGCGGCCACCATCGCGCGCCTCGAAGGGATCGTGCTGGCTCCGGCTCCCGCTCCGGGACGCGCGTCGCGGCTTGATTTCGAGTCCATCCACTCGCGTCTCGAGGCCACAGGGCTGGCGACAGTCGACACGAATTTTTCGGGCTCAACGGTGGTCGTCGTCTCATCGACGCAGCCGGCCGTGCCCGTCCTCAAGAAGCCCACACATAAGTCGCACAAGAACGTCTCGGCCGCCCAGGTCCGTCGCGCCGAGAAAGTTCTGACTCAGTCAGTCCGCCAGTCCCTGCGAAGCAAGAGCCGCGAGGCATCCAAATGGTTTCTCGACGTCGTCGTCGATCCGACCGACGCTCCCATTGTCCTGGCCGGCGCCACCGAGGGGTTCGAGTTCGGCGCGATCGACCCGACGAACGTGAATCCTCAAAACGTCGACGTGCGCGGCTTCGATTCGCAGGGGCGTTCGGTCCGTTTTCAAATTCAGTGCGTCGTCTCGGAAAAGCCGCAGGTCCCCGTGTTGAGCCATTCCATGTCGAGCGGCGAAGTGATTCGCGAGGACGACTTGGGTTGGAAGCAGGTCGACAACACCGAAGGGCTCTTGACCAAGGTCGAAGAAATCGTCGGCAAGGAGGCCAAGAAGGGCCTGCACGCCGACGATCCGCTGCGTGCCGACGATGTCCGCTCCATTCCGCTCGTCCGGTCCAACGATATTGTGACCGGGATCTGGCAGAAGGGGGGCATTCGCATCATGGAGCAGTTCAAGGCCAAGTCCGACGGCGGCAAAGGGGATGTGATCACGCTGATTCAGCTCACCGGCCGCGAGCAGGTGCTTGGCAAAGTGACGGACGTGCACGAGGCGATGATTGTCAGTGCCGATGCGGTCCGCACCTCGAAAACCGAAGTGGCCGACGATGACGACGCCCCGGCGGTCCAAGTGCCCGCTCCGGTCCAGGCGGTGGCCCACCGGACTTCGGCTCGAAAGAAGCGAAAGAAGCCGGCGCCGTCGTCCGTCATTAATGCCGACGGAGTCTTTCCGGCCACCAGTGAGACCGGAGGAGCAAGCGCCCCGGCGACGAGCGCCGCGGAGAACGACGCCAGAACCGTCCGGGGTGAGCCGAACGAATTCTCGTCACGTTAAGCGAGCAAGTTTTTTGAGCAAGTAATTTCGATTTGAGGGGGGATGAGATGAGGTTTTGGATTTTGTCACCCGTCCTTTTGATGCTGCTTTGGCAGAGCGCGCCGGCTTCGGACAGGAGCCAGTCGAATTCGCCTTTTCCGCCGCCGGCGGGCGCAATGGGCGGGCCTCCGGGTGCACTGCCGCCCGTGCCAGAAGGAGGCGGTGATTTCTACTCGCCGCATCCGCCGATGTTGGTGCGCGACTTTGCCTGGTCGTTCGTCGACACGCCCAAGCCGACGGAGGTGAAAGTCCACGACATCATCACCGTGACGGTCAAGGAAGCGGCCCAAACGCAGGCGACCTCGACCTACAACCGGCAACGCAACGGACAATACACGGCCCAGCTCGCGCAATTCATCCGGATCAATGCCCAGGGCAACTTGGACACCGCGGCCACACAGTCGCCCGAAATCGACGGCGAGTTGCAAAGCCGATTGCAGTCGACCGGCCAGGTGACCGAAAACGAATCGATGAAATACCGGATCGCGGCCACGGTCGTGGACATTCTGCCCAACGGCGTGCTGGTTCTCGAAGCCCACAAGTCGATCGTCGACAACAAAGATCTGTGGGAATACACGTTGACGGGCAAGGTCGATCCGAAGAAAGTGTCGCCCGACGGGTCGGTGCTGAGCGAAAACATCGCCGACTTGAGCATCGCCAAGCATCAGCAAGGCAAGCTCCACGACTCGACCCAACGGGCCTGGTTCATCCGCCTGTATGACTGGATCGGACCGTTCTAATGCCGGGTAGTCGCCCGAAGATTTACGCCTTCACACTGCTTGCGGCCGCCACCTGGGCGGTGGCCAGCGTTGCCGGGGCCGCGGAACCGAAAGCGGCCGAGGTCGAGATCCCCAACGGCGTGACGGTCGTGTTGCACCTCGTCAACCAGCCGCGTGACATAATCGTGCCGGCTGACGTCATCGGCGTGCAGCCGGGTGGTGTGCTCGTGCTTAAGGCCCACGATTGGGCCGTCGATGAGGCCGGCCTCTATGAATACACATTCACGGGCACAGTGCCCGTGAAAAATCTCACGCCAGATGCCTTCGTCTCTTCTGAGAAAATTGCTGATCTTTCCTTCGGCAAGCACTACCCCGCCGAGCCGCGCCATCCACGCCAACCTCCTGGTTGTTTGACTTCTGTTCGTGGATTCGCTCGCACTGACTTGGGATCCCTCCCATGACGCAACATTCCCGTTTGACACAACACGCACGCCAACTTGTCGCGATCCTCACTGGGATCGTTTGCGTGACGCTTTGGGCGCCGAGACCGGCCCCCGCACGAACGCAGCTGCGAAATATCTGCACGATCTACGGACAGAAGGAAACTCCGGTGATCGGGTTGGGGCTGGTCGTCGGTCTTAGCCACACGGGCGACGGCGGCAAGAACGCCGCGGCCATGCGGGCGCTCGCCTCGACCCTGCGGTATCTCAACAATCCGATCGAGAGCGGCAAAGAGCTGACCGACGCGGCCAACGTGGCGATGGTGGCGATCTCCGCGACAATTCCCAAGGAAGGGGCCAGCAACGGCCAGCGAGTGGATTGCTACGTCACCTCGACCTTCGGGGCCAAGAGCCTGAAAGGTGGCCGCCTGCTGATTTCGCCTATTCGCATGCCCAACGTCAACGACCTCACGGTCGTGGGACTGGCATCGGGGCCCATCGTGATCGAAGACGCCGAAGTGTTGACGTCCGGCCGCGTCCCCAACGGGATCGTGCTCGAACGGGATTTCCGCACTCAGTTCATCGACATGAAGCACGGCAACAAGGTGACGCTGGTGATCGATGCCCCCCACGCGACGTTCGGCGTGGCCAGTCACATTGTGGAACGGATCAACACCGAACTTTATCCGGTGTTGCACCTCAAGCCGGCGAGCGCCCTGGGGCCCGATCGCATTGAAGTTGCCGTCCCCGACCTCTATCGCGACGACCCCGTCGGTTTCATTGCCTGGCTGCTTGATATCGACGTGATGACGCCGCAGACCGAGGCCCGGGTCTGGGTCAACACGAAGTCAAAGACGGTGCTCATTCACGGCGACGTGCAGATCAGCCCCGTGGTGATCTCGCACAAGAACCTCAAGGTGGAAGTTGCCGGCTCGCCTTCCGATCCGGCGCCCTTTGCTCCCTTGGGCTCCGGCCAGGAAAACCAGCAGCAGCTCGATGACCTCTTGAAGGGGCTGCAAGCGCTCAAAGTGTCGAACGAAGACGTGATCGCCATCGTTCGCGAGTTGTATCGTTCCGGAAACCTCCACGGCGTTTACGAGGAAAAGTAGTTCCTCGCCCGTCTGCCTCGCGCGACCGCATCTCTGCCTTCTCTCTGCCCACCGCCCACCGCGCCCCCTTCCTCAAGGGAACATCCCATGCCCGCGATCGCCTCCCTGCGAACTTCGGCCGCTCAAAGCCAGGATTCGACCAATCGTACGGCCAACACTGCCAGTCACTTGTCCGGTAACACGCAGGGCGGCAAATCCGACTTGCAGACGAACTTTCAGGACTTCGTCGCGGGCACGTTTTACAAGGAAATGCTCAAGTCGCTGAACAAGATGCACGGGAAGCCCGCCTATTTCGACGGCGGACAAGCCGAGAAGATGTTCCAGGGACAGCTCGACCAACAAATGGCCGAGAACCTGGCCCGCAGCCACGGCGGTCAGTTCTCCGACGGGCTGTATCAGGCCTTCCTGCACCACCAGCACGCCTAGCGCGTGCGGTTAGCCGGCTGACTTCGCTCCCGACTACACCTGCGGCTTCGCTCACTGCTTCACGCTGCGCTCTACTGCCGCGAATCGCGACGGCTGCGAATTTCAGTATCGCTCGCGCTGAGCGATCGTGTGCCGTGGTGACTTTGCGAAACCTTGCCACCGCGGTCTGAGCATGCGGCGCGGAGTGGGGGTTGCACGGTAACCTCTGCGGCCCTTCCGAAAAAATAGACCGGAAGAGCGAGCATCGATTTTACCGATTAAAAGGAGAGGGACCGTTCCCGCAAGGAATCCGGTCCGGCTCCGCTTCGTCTCGGACGAGCAGAGGCAGGCTGCCAGCCTGCACGTCGTCCCGGAACGCGGCGCTCGCCCCGAGGCGTGCGATTGGACGGGAGCGAGCGGTCGAGAGCAGGGGTAGGGGGGCAACAGATGGCCGATTTGGCGCGCGATATTGAAGCGCTCCTCGACGCGATCGAGGAGACGCAGTCCGCTCTCGGCGTGACGTACCGCGACAAGCGCGCGGCGATCCGCGAGGCCAACGCTCCTGAGATCGAGCGGCTGACCAAAGTCGAGGAGCGTCTGGTCGTCGATCTGCAGGTGCATCTGCGAGTTCGTGAACAGATTCTGCAGTATGCCCGCCAACGCGGACTGCCTTCCGATTCCTTGGGCAGCGTCGTTCGCACGTTTGACGAGCCGATCCAGGAACAGCTCCTGGCGCAGCTGGAGCGAACGCGAGAAATGGCCGACGCCAATCGCCGCGAAAGTTGGATTCTCTGGATCGTGTGCAAGCAGTCGTTGCGATTTTTATCGGAAATGATCGAGTTGATCGCTACGGGGGGCCGCCGCAACCCGATTTATCTGGCGCGTTCGGGCGGGGGCATGGAGCTGTCGACAGGGGGGGCCCTGTTGGATGCCAAGGCCTGAGTTCCCGCGCGCGACCGACGTGCGCGCGGGAAGGCGGCGAGGGCAGAAAATAGGAACGCGAGCGTATGGGACTGGGTGCGGCTCTCAATATCGCCGGTAACGCGCTCAACGTGTTCTCGACCGGGGTGCAGGTCACCGGTCAGAACCTGGCGAACTCCACCACGCCCGGATATATCGTCGAAAATCTCAACCTGCAGACGGCCCCCAGCTACGGCGTCAGTCCGCTGGTCCTTGGGTCGGGCGTACAAGCGGCCGGCGTCACGCAGCAGGTGAACCAGTATCTGCAGCAGCAGATTCTGGGCGCCAACTCCGACTACAGTTCTTCGAACCAGCTCAACTCGGTCTATACGGCGCTGCAGCAGCAGTTGCAGGCGCTGGGGGACAACAACCTGGCGACGCAGTTCAGCAATTTCTCGAGCGCCCTGAGCAGCCTGGCTAACCAGCCCAGTTCCGCTTCGTTGAATGCCCAGGCCGTTGAAGCCGGGACCGAGCTGGCCAGCTCGATCACGTCGCTCAACGGGTCGGTGAATACGGAGCGCTCCAACGACAACACACAAGTGCAGCAGCTCGTGAGCCAGGCCAATACGCTGATCCAAAACATCGCCTCGCTCAACCCGCAGATTACGAGCCTTGAATCGGGCGGGTTGTCGCAGAGCCAGGCCGGCTCGCTCCGCGATCAGCGCTATCAGGACCTGAACCAGCTTTCGCAGATCATCCCCGTCACTTACACAGAAAACAGCGACGGCAGCATCAACGTATATAGCGGGGGCAACTATCTGGTGCTGGGCAATCAGTCGCAGCAGCTGCAGACGATCAACTCAAGCAGCGGCGGCATCGCCACGCTCAACGTACAGATTGGTCCGACGGGGCAGACAATCACGGCCAACACGCCGAGCACGGGAGAGCTGTCGGCCGTGTTGCAGGGGCGCGACAACGTGCTGGGGGGATTCGTGCAGAACCTCAACACGCTGACGTCGAACATGATTTCGGAGTTCAACCAGGTCTACGCGTCGGGGCAGGGGACCGATGGCTACACGTCGATCACGGCCGCGAACTCCGTCAGCGACCCGACGGCCGCTCTCAATCAAGCCGGTTCTGCCTTCACGCCGCAAAACGGCTCATTCGAGGTCCAGGTCACCAACCAGAACACGGGGCTGACCACCACGTCGACGATCAACGTCAACCTGACGGGGTCAAGTAGCGACACGACGCTCGACAGCCTGGCGACCGAGCTCAACGGTGTGGCGAACGTGTCGGCCAGCATCTCGCCCGACGGCTATCTCGAGATTGATGCGGATCCCAACTACCAGATCCAGTTCTCCAACGACACGAGCAACGCGCTGTCGTCGTTGGGGGTCAACACGTTCTTTACCGGCTCCGATTCGTCGAACATCGGCGTTAACTCGGTGGTCGCCGCGAACCCGAACACATTCGCGTCGGGGCAGGGGGGCGGTTCATCCGACGGCAGCAATGCCCTGGCCCTCTCCCAGTTTGCCAGCAATCCGCTGGCTGGCCTCGACGGCGAGAGCCTGACGACCAATTACAACGCCCTGGTGACCGGCGTCGCGAACAATGCCTCGGCGGAGACGACTCTCTCGACGAGCCAGAACGATTTTCTGCAGTCGCTCACCTCGCAACAGCAGCAATACTCGGGCGTCAGCCTCGATCAGCAAGCGATCCAACTGATGCAATATCAGGAGGATTACCAGGCGTCGGCCAAGGTGGTGACGACGATCGACAATCTCTATCAGGTGTTGATGCAAATGTAGAGCGGCCCGTGACGCCGGCGGGAGACCGGCCGTTGAAGGAAGAAGTGCCATGTCAGTTGTCGGCGTCGGAATGGGATCGATCCCGAACAGCCTGATCGCGTCCCAAAATACCACCAACATCAACACGCTGATGCAGTCGTTGCAGCAGCTCGACCAGGAGGTCTCCACCGGCCTGGCTTTCACGATGCCCGGGCAAAATCCGACGGCCACCGCGGCGATCCTGCCGCTGCAGCAAAACATTTCCCAGCAGACGACCTACCAGAACAGCCTGACGACGGACCTCGGGTTCCTCAACACGACCGATACGTCGCTGCAAACCGTCTCCACGTCGCTCGACCAGGCAAATTCGCTGTTGTTGGGCGGGATTGGCTCGACCGCCACCCCCGCGGAAAACCAGGCCGCGGCCACGCAGGTCGGCTCGATCATCAGCGGACTGGTGAACGTCGCCAATTCGACCTTCGAGGGGCAGTATCTCTTCGGCGGCAGCGAATCGAAGCAGCCCCCCTTTCAAGTCACCTCGAGCGGGGCCATTCTCTACACCGGCAACCAGGCTTCGATCAATTCGCAGGTCGGCTCGGGCCTGGTTGTGGCCAACAACATCAGCGGCGTGACCGCCTTCGGCGCCATTTCCACGCCGGTCGGCTCGGATCTCAACCCGGCGGTGACCTCGCAGACGAACCTATCGGACCTCAACAACGGCCGCGGCGTGCCCGCCGGCTCGATCCAGGTGACACTCACTCCCACCAGCGGACCGGCGACCACGGAGACGATTAACCTGTCGCAGGCCAAGTCGGTGGGCGACGTGCAGCAGGCGATTCAAAACGCCTTTCCGGCTGGAGCCGTGACGGTCGGCATCTCCGCGAGTCCGCCCGCCGATTCGCTCACCATCACTCCGGCCTCGGGAACGGTCGCGGTCAGCGATGTCAACGGTGGGTCGACGGCCCAGTCGCTCGGCATCGCGGGCGCGGCAGCGCCTTCGATCTCCGGCGGCGACCTCAACCCTACGCTCACGCTTTTGACCCCCGTCTCGGCGCTCAACGGCGGGGCCGGCGTCGACACCACTCACGGCCTGACCATCACGGACGGCACCGACCAGCAGACCGTAAGCATCGCCGGCGACACGACCGTTCAGGGCGTGCTCAACTCGTTGCAATCCGCCGATCCCAATTTGATGGTCGGCATCAACGCGGCGGGGAACGGGCTGGCCATCTCCACGCGATTGAGCGGCGTTAATTTCTCGATCGGCGAGAATGGCGGCACCACGGCCACCGACCTGGGCATTCGCACGATGACCGGGTCGACGTTGCTGAGTAGCTTGAACAGTGGGCAGGGCGTGCCGGTCACGGCCACCGACAGCAGCGGCAACCTGGAGCCGGCGGATCTGGACATCACGCTTCGCAGCGGCTCAACGGTCGACGTCAATCTGGCCGGCGCCACGACCGTGCAGGACGTGCTGAACGATATCAACGCCGTCGATCCGGGAACGCTCGTCGCGAGCCTCAACTCGGTTGGCAACGGTATCTCGATCGTCGACAACGACGGCAGCAGCACCGGACCGCTTACCGTGGCCAGCAACAACGTGGCAACGGCCCTGGGGCTGGCGGGCACGCAGTCGAGCACGGATCCGACACAGCCCCTCGTGGGAACGGACGTCAATCCCCAACAGGCCAACGGCGTCTTCAATCTGTTGTTGAACCTGCAATCAGCCCTGCAGACCAACAACAACACGGAATTGACTAACCTGCAGCCGCTGATACAGCAAGAGCTGACCCGCGTCAGCACGGTGCAGGGGAGCGTCGGTTCGCAGCAGCAGTTGTTGACGCAGGTCCAGTCACAGGCCACGTCGAACCAAACTAGCCTGCAATCGGCCCTCTCCAACGTGCAGGACGTGAATCTGGCGTCTGCCATCACACAGTTGACGCAAATTCAAACCTCATTGCAGGCGACGCTCCAAACGGCCGCCAGCTCTATGCAGCTCAGCATCTTCAGCTATCTGTAACCGCGGACAGCGGGCAACAGGTCGGACCCAGCCGATGCCTCTGCCGTGGCGAAGGCACGTCTAACCCGCTTGTCTTTAAGCAGTTGGGTGCATTTTGGCCGGCCTGATGGCTCCTCGGCTGCGGCCTCAATCGTCGTCGACGACGGTCAGCGGCCGGCCGGGCAACTTTCTCGTCGCTTACCGTTGAAGGCCTGCCGCAAAGTCATTATCCTCTTCGTTTTCCGCTGTCGGCCGGACTCGGGCAGGAGGCCGCGGCGATTTGACCGTGGGGTGACTGCCAAAAGTCCCCGCGCGGTCGACTCAAAGCGGGTGCGCGCAGCACCGCAAATCGTCTGGGAAGGTATCAGGTTTAACAATGTCCGTGCACATTCGTTCCAATCGTGGTCGCACGACGCTCCTGCGGAAGGAAGATGCCGACCCGCAGTGGTTCATCGTGGACGCCGATTCGCAGATCGTCGGCCGCCTGGCGGCAAGCCTGGCCACGGTCCTGATGGGCAAGCACAAGCCCACGTATACGCCTCACGTCGATTCGGGCGACTTCGTGATCGTGCTCAACGCCAAAAAAATTCGCTTCAGCGGCAAGTCGCTGGCGCATCCCGAACACCAGAAGTTCACCGTCAAATTCGCCAAAAAGGTCTACGAGCGCTACACCGGTTACCCGGGCGGTCGCCGCTTCACCTCCGGCACGCAAATGCTGGCTCAACATCCCGAGCGGATCATCACCGAGGCCGTGCGGCGAATGCTGCCCAAGAACAAGCTCGGGCACAACATGCTCAAAAAGCTCAAGGTGTACGCTGGGGCCGAGCATCCGCATCAGTCGCAACAGCCGCAACAGTTTCCCGAACACCTGATGCCTTGAGGCTTCGCTGACATAGACGAGGGCGCCGCAGCCAATCTGCTGACACAAGCTCTTTATTAGAAAACTTAGACGAGACGATTCATGGAGACGAGTGACTCGACCACCGCGGAAGCTGCTGCCGGGACCACCTCGCACACCGCCCAGCCGACTCCCGAGTTGACGTTGGGCAGCGGCGCACCTGCCGAGGAAGCGCCGAAGACTCACGCCGCTCCCACGATGCGCGGCCGTATCGACAGGTTCGGCGTGGCGATGGGGACCGGGCGCCGCAAGACGGCGGTCGCTCGCGTGCGGATTCGTCGCGGCACAGGCAAGATGACGATCAACAATCGTCCGCTCGAGGACTATTTCCGCGTTGAACGGAATCGGGCCGTCGTGCAGGGGCCGCTCGAGGCGACCGAGATGGTCGGCCACGTCGATATCTGGGTCCGCGCCCAGGGCGGCGGCACGACGGGGCAGGTGGGAGCGATCGTGCTCGGCATCGCCCGTGCCCTACAGGCGATGGAACCCAGCCTCCACGTCCGGCTGAGCGAAGGCGGCTTTTTGACCCGCGACGGCCGTATGGTCGAACGCAAGAAGTATGGCGCAAAAAGGCCCGCCGCAGCTTCCAATTCTCCAAGCGCTGACGCTGGCGGGTCGTTTTTGGTCCCGGCTTCGCTTTCGCGCCAATTTCTACGGCTTGAGTGCTTGCGCGCCCCGGGCCGATCAATCGCGTTGACCTCGATCGGGGCTCGCGGATACACTTCGACCCCCGTCCGACCCGTCCGCGTTTTGCGGTTGGCGCTCTGAAGCCAGAGCCCGCTCGTCTGCGGACGAAACGAGGCGAAGGAGCGCCGCGTGAGAGTTCGCAAGGACGCGCCCGGTCCGCATCGCGCGGCCGCGTGCCTGCTGGCCGTCTGTCTGGCCGCCGCCATCTTCGTCCCACGATCGTGCGCGGGTGAAAACCCGCCCGTGGCGAGCCAGGCCGCGCCGGACCCGTTGGCCGGAATCGCCCCGATCAAGGCGGAGCCGATCACTGCCGAGATCATCGAGTCCCGGCGGAAAGAAGTCCGCAAAGCCAAGGACCTCGACGAAGACACTCGGGCGAAAATCCTCGATCTTTATCAGCAGTCGCTCGACCTGCTGAAGGCAGCCCAGTCGTTCGCGGCCAAGACGGCTGCGGAAAAGAAGGACGCCGAACACGCACCCAAGCTGGCCGAAGAGGCGAAGGCTGACATCAAACACCGGCGGGACGAACAGGAGCATGCCGTCGCGGCCGCAAAGAGCGCGGCACCAACGTCCTCATCGATTCCGTCGGCCGCCACCCAGCCAGCGCGCACCGTGACGGAACTCGAAGGGGAGTTGAGCGCCGCAAGTTCCTCGCGCGAAGCGCTCACCCGCAAGCAGACGCAGCTCGAAAAGGAAGCCAGTCGCCGTTCGACGCGCCGCAAAGAAATCCGCGAGCGTCTGCTGGCCATGCACGACGAGTTCGTCGAGGGGCGGAAGCAGGTTGCTGCGCCGCTGTCTAAGGATGAAGCGGCGGCGATGGCTCTGGCGCATCACAGCCTGGCACAGGCCAAGGTGCAGGCGCTCGAGCAGGAGGCTCCCTGTCTGCGTGCCGAGTTGGCTCAGCTCGACGCGGAGGATGCCGTCGATCTGGTTCGTCTCCAGCGCGACGTGCTGGTGCAGCGCATCGCCGGCGAAGAGCATCACATCAAATCGGTCACCGAGCTGTTGGACAAAACACGCCGAGTCGAGGGCGATCGGGCTGTGGCGGCCGCCCGCCGCCTCGAGGTCGAGACCGATCCGCTCTTGCAGGCGCAGGCTGCCGAGAACTTGCGCCTGGCCGAGGAATCCCAAAAGCTCAGCAAGCCGATCGAAACGGCCGAGCAGGAACTCAAGAAGGCGAAGGCCGCACTCGAAAAGTTCACCAAGCAATTCGCGCAGATCAAGCAGAAGGCCGACGGCGTCGGGCTGACGAATCCGATCGGGCAGCTGTTGCGCAAACAGCGGGCCGACCTGCCCGATCCTCCTCAGCGGAGCGTCGACGCCAGCAGTCAAATCATCGATACGATGCAGTTTCGGCTCTACGAGTTGGACGAAATCCGCTCGGGCGTCGCCAATTCGGAACCGATCGTCCAGGAGATTCTGAGCCGCGCTCCGGCGAACATGAGCGAGGAGAGCCGGCGGCTCTTGGAGAAGGCTTCCCGCGACGTGCTCGAGAGCAAGCAGAAGTCGCTCGATACACTGACGCGAAACGTCAGCAATTACTGCGACACGCTGCTCGAGCTGGTCTTTACCCAGCGAAAGCTGATCGAGCTGCTGAACGAATACGCGCAGTACATCGACGAGCGCGTGCTCTGGATTCGCAGCAGCAAGCCGCTCGCCGCGTCGGACGTCTTTCGTGGTCGGGCGATCGCCTGGCTGGTTCGTCCATCCAATTGGGGCCAGGTAATTTCCGCCCTTTGGACCGACGCCCGCGCCAACCCGTTTGCGGTCTGCGCCTTCCTGCAGTTGGCGGCCGCCTTCTGGTACTTCCGCCGCCGCTTTAAGAGCGAGATCGAGAATCTGGGACACGATGCGCACCACTCGAACTTCACGCGGTTTCTCCCGACCCTGCGCGCCTTCGGACTGACCTTGGGAACCTCGCTTGCCGGGACGGGCATCTTGGCCTTTGTCGCCCGGCGCTTGGCTGTCTCGGCGTACGACGTCGACTTTCCCTCGGCCGTTTCCGACGCGCTTTACGCGACGGCCTGGTTCTTCCTGCCGCTCGATCTCATTCGCCGGACGTGCCGCAAGGACGGCCTGGCCGAATCGCACTTTGGCTGGCCGAGCGGCGCCACGAGAAGCGTGGCACGGGATATCTGGTGGGTGATGGCAATCGGGCTGCCGCTGACCTTTGCGTGCGAGCTGTTGCACGCGGCCGATCCGGACAGCGTGCGAAACGCCTGGGATCGCCTGTTGTTTGCGGCGGGGATGGCGTCGATCGCGTTTTTCATTTTCCGCGTCGTCCGACCGCAAGCCGGACTCGTCCGCGAGTTGTTTCCGGCCGAGCAAGACGAGTGGGTGGTGCGCCTGGAACGGATCGGCCGCTGGGCCGGAGCGATCGGCGCCGTGTTGATCGCGGCCCTCGTCGTGGGCGGTTACGACTACACGGCACGCCAGTTCGTTTGGCGGCTCTACCTCACCGGAATGGGCCTGCTGGGCGGCTACTACACGCGGGCCCTCCTGTTGCGTTGGATTCTCGTCCATCGGCGGCTGATGGGCATGCAGCAGTTGAAGGAGCGGCGGGTCACCGAGCTGCGTTCGACCGTCAACTCCGACACGTCGGTGGTGGCGGCCGTACATTCGGAGCCGGTGCCCAAGGTCGACCTGGCCGCGCTCAGCGCACAGACGCGGACTCTCGTGAACGTCGGTGTCCTCAGCTCGCTCTTCGTGAGCTTCTGGTGGATCTGGGTCGACGTCTTTCCGTCGATGGGCATTCTCAATCAATGGGAGCTGTGGCCGACCACGATCGGGGACCGAGTCGTGCAAATCACGATGGCCAACGTCGTCACCGCCGTCGCGATCGTCACGCTCACCTGGATCGCGATGCGGAACATCCCCGGACTGTTGGAGATGACCATCTTGCAGCGGCTGCCCATCGATAATGCAGCTCGCTTTGCCTATAGCACGCTGGCCCGCTATGCCATCGTGGTAGTCGGGCTGGCGTCGGCCTCGAGCACGATCGGCATCGGGTGGCAAAAGGTCCAGTGGCTGGCCACCGCGCTCACGTTCGGATTGGCGTTCGGCCTGCAGGAAATTTTTGCCAACTTCATCGCCGGTTTGATCATCCTCTTCGAGCGGCCGATCCGCGTGGGGGACATGGTGACGATCGATAATGTGACGGGCGTGGTCAGCCGCATCCGCATCCGCGCGACGACGATCGGCGACAGCGACCGCAAGGAGTACATTGTCCCCAACAAGGAATTCATCACCGGCCGCACGCTCAACTGGACTCTGTCGGACACGATCAACCGCATCGTGATCAACGTCGGCATCGCCTACGGTTCTGACACGGAGCTGGCGCGGGATTTATTGCTCAAGGCGGCCCACGATCATCCGGCCGTCCTCCGCGATCCGGAGCCGAGTGCTTCGTTCGAGGAGTTTGGCGAGGCGAGCCTGAAACTCGTGCTGCGCTGTTTCTTGCCCAACCTGACGGAGCGGACCCGCGTGATTCACGAACTGCACACGACGATCAATCGTTCGTTTGCGGCCCACGGCATCGAGATTCCCTTCCTCCAGCCCGAGACCGCGGCCAAGCCGACCTTCCCCCTGATTGCCAAGAAGGGCAGCGGGGAAGGGGAGGGGACCTTAATCGGGCCGCCCTCCGGTCACCACGAGCCGGAAGCGGCGTGAGCTCGGACGGCCTGAGCGTGGCAGATCGCTTCAGACGTCCAGGCCCATCAGCCGCATGATCTCGAGCGCGTTGCTCTTCTGCACGACTCCGGAGCGGATGCGGTAGTCGAACGTCATCTTGCCGTCGATCAGCGAATCCTCGAAGTGGAAGTTGATCGCGTGGCTGTCGAGGCGGTTGACCAGCTCGGTGAGCGCCAGGTCGTGCGTCGTCACCAGTCCGATCGCGCCTCGCGTGACGAGCGCGCGAATGACGCCTTCCGAACCGATCAGCCGGTCGTGCGAGTTGGTCCCCTGCAGGATTTCGTCGAAGAGGAAGAGCAGGGGCCGGCCGCGGGACGACAGGTCGACGACCGACTTGAGCCGGCTGACGGCCGCGTAAAAGAGTGATTCGCCGCTTTGCAGCGAATCGTGGATCCGCATCGCCGTGCCGATTTGAAAGACCGAGGTGTTTAGCCGCTGCGCTCGAACCGTGGTGCCCGCCTGGGCGAGCACGAGGTTGGTGCCGATCGTCCGCAGCATCGTGCTTTTGCCCGACATGTTAGAGCCACTGATCAGGATCAGCCGCGTCTTTTCGTCGAGGCAGACGTTGTTGGACACGCATTGGCCGCGGGGGATGAGCGGGTGGCCGATCTGGCTGGCCTCGAAGCGGGTGCCGGCGTCGAGAATTTCGGGAAATGGCTGTTCGGGCCGTTCGTAGGCAAAGCCGGCCAGGCAGGCGAGAGCTTCAAATTCGCCGACGGCCCGCAGCCAGTCGGGAATGTGCGGTCCGACCTCGCCTCGCCAGACTTCAATCGCGTGCACGAGATGCACCGGCAGTCCCAGCACAAAGGCAATCGGAGCGAAAAACTGATTTCGCAGGCTGTTATTGAGGTAGTCGATCAGCCGCTGAAGACGGGCGATTTGCCGCGAGGGAGGGAGGCCCTGCGTGTCGAGGCGGCGGCGGATGTCGGTCAATAGGGGCGCGGAAAACTGCTCCTGCTCGAGAATCGCCAGGACCTGCGACAGGATCGACAGCCCCGACGCGGCTTCGTCGGCGGTCTGGGCCAGGCGACGAATGTGTCGCCCGTGCGAGATGGCCACCACTCCCTGCACGATCAGCATGAAGACGAAGGGAAACAGAATGTTCCAGACGCAGAGCACGATCAGCGTGGCGACGGAGAAGACCGCCAGCACCAGCGCGGCCACGCGGACCGGGCCGCTGATCGGCCAGGCCGTCTCGGAGGCCCACGCACTCAGGCGATTTTGATCCAAATCGTCGCGCACTTCGGCGTCGAGGATGGCGATTCGTTCGCGCAACTCGATCCTTGGCGCGAGTTCCGCGACCGCTTGTTGTCGCTGCCGGATGATTTCCGGCGCAACCGGATCACGCAACCAGGCGGCGAGCGTATCTTCGCCCAGACGAGTGCGGGCCTGGCAGAGCAACTCGAAGAGTGAGCCGCGCCCGAACAGGTCGAGATCGCCGGCGTAGAGGTGAGCTTCGTCGCTGTAGCGGTCCCCAGGCGTGCCGTCGCCGCGCCAGCGATCGGCCAGGCGCCGCAGGCAGCGCTCCCAATAGGCGGTCGCGCGGCGGGCCTGCTTGAGCCGGTCCTCGACGGAGTCCTGCGCCAGACGAGCGCGACGAACAGCACCAGAAAGCCGATCACCGGCCGTAACGATCCGTTCTCCGACCAGTACCAAATGGCGGCAGCGACCAGGGCGGCGAGAAATACGAAGCCGCGGGCCGCGGAGATGCGATCGTCGATCGTGGTGAGGCGTTTGAGCCGGGCGAGGCGATCTTCCAGGCGACGCTGATATTCCGACACCCGATCCGCAACCGGGGCGACTGTCATCGGCATCACGCTGAGATCTCAAACGGAGGGGAGGGCGGGTGACTGCGGTTTTTCCGCGGGTCGTCGTCCGCCGCTGACAATCGTCGCTTTGCGCTTTCGCCCGTGACCTGGCTTTAGCCTTTGAGTTCGACGGCCACGCGTTCCAGGAGCCGCTTGGTGGCACGAATCCCGTCCGGCTCGCTGATCTTGTTGCCCTCGTACTCGATGCCCACGCGGCCATGATAGCCGGCATCGAGCACGATCTTCATCATCCGATGATAATCGGTCTCGACGCAGTTGCCCTGCGCGTCGAAATCGTGCGTCTTGGCGCTCACCCCTTTGGCGTAGCGCATCATTTCGGCCACGCCTTTGTAGCGGTCGTAGTCGTAGAAATTGCCGAAGTCGGGCAAGGTGCCGCAGCGGGGATTGTCGACCAGCCGCATCACGCCGGTGAGCCAGTCGCCGTGGGACGAAAGGCCACCGTGATTTTCCACGATCACGCTGATCTGCTGCTGGGCTCCGTACTCCACGAGCTGCCGCAGGCCGTCGGCCACCAGCTTCATCGTTTCGTCGAACGTGCCTTTGCTGTGAGCGTTGACCCGGATGGCGTGGCAGCCGAGCGTCTTGGCCGCGTCGACCCAGCGATGATGGTTTTGCACGGCCTTCTGACGCTTGGCCGTGTCCGGATCGCCGAGAGCGCCCTCGTCATCGATCATGATCAGGACGTTCTGCACGCCCTCACCGGCCGCCCGTTTGTTGAGCTCGGCCAGGTACTTTTGGTCCTGCGCCTTGTCCTTGAAGAACTGGTTGACGTACTCGCACGCCGCGATCCCGTAATCGCGCTTGGCGACGACGGGAAAATCGAGATTTGTCAGTTCGCCATGCTTCAAGGCCCGGTGCAGCGACCATTCGGCGAGCGAGATCTTGAACAGCGGCTCCGTCGAGTCGGCGGCCCACAGCTTCTGCGCCTGCGGCAATAGACCAGCGGTGAAGGCGCCGCCCGCCAACAAGGCCGACTGCCGCAGAAAATTTCGACGATCGAAATCTCGACGATCCGTGAGCTGCGCCATTGAAAGTCCTCACACATCCGGCGGGGCCGGGCGCGTTGACCGTGGACAAACGCCCGCGCTCCCGAACGGCATTTTAGTAGCGGTAGTACTCGGGCTTGTAGGGTCCTTCGACGGGCACGCCGATGTATTTCGCCTGCTTAGCTGACAACTGGGTCAGCTTGACCCCCAGCTTGTGCAAGTGCAGGCGGGCGACCTCTTCGTCCAGTTCTTTGGGAAGCATGTGGACGCCGACCGGATACTTACCCGTGTTGGTCCAGAGCGCGATCTGGGCGATGACCTGATTGGAGAAGCTGTTGGACATGACGAAGGAGGGATGCCCCGTCGCGCAGCCCAGGTTCACCAACCGCCCCTCGGCCAGCACCACGATCGCTTTCCCGTCTGGGAAGACGAACTTGTCGACCTGCGGCTTCACGTTGACGCGGCGGATGTCCTTGCGATTCTTCAGGTAGGCGATTTCGATTTCAGAATCGAAGTGCCCGATGTTGCAGACAATGGCTTCGTGCTTCATCGCGTCGAGGTGCTCGCGGCGGATCACGTCGCAGCAGCCCGTGGCCGTGACAAAGATGTCGGCGATCGGCGCGAACTCTTCCATCGTGCCGACCTGGTGGCCTTCCATCGCGGCCTGCAGTGCGCAGATGGGATCAACCTCGGTGATCACCACGCGTGAGCCCAGCCCGCGCATGGCCTCGGCACAGCCCTTGCCGACGTCGCCGTAGCCGCAAACCACGACCACCTTGCCCGCGAACATGATGTCGGTGGCCCGCTTGATGCCGTCGCCCAGCGACTCGCGGCAGCCATACAAGTTATCGAACTTGCTCTTGGTGACCGAGTCGTTGACGTTGATGGCCGGCACGCCGAGGCGGCCTTGCTCGAACATCTGGTGCAGACGGTGGACGCCGGTGGTCGTCTCTTCGGTCAGACCACGGATTTCCTTGAGCAGATCGGGAAAGCGGTCATGGACCATCGCGGTCAGGTCGCCGCCGTCGTCCAGGATCATGTTGAGCGGCTTGCCGTCGGCGAAGTACAGGGTCTGCTCGATGCACCAGTCGAATTCTTGTTCGTTCATGCCTTTCCAGGCGAAGACGGGGACACCCGTCGCGGCGATCGCGGCCGCGGCGTGATCCTGCGTCGAAAAAATATTGCAGCTCGACCAGCGAACCTCGGCCCCCAGGTCGGTCAATGTCTCGATTAGCACGGCCGTCTGAATCGTCATGTGGAGGCAGCCGGCAATCCGCGCCCCCTTGAGCGGCTGGCTCGGCCCGTACTTTTCGCGGAGCGACATCAGGCCGGGCATTTCGTTCTCGGCCATCTCGATTTCTTTGCGACCCCATTCCGCGAGCGACAGATCGGCGACCTTGTACGGCAACGAGGCAACAGTCGACATCAGCATCTCCAATTCGGTTTCAGGCGTCGGACGGATGGTCGGTCAGATCGACGTCAGTCGAGGCGATCGCGACAGCAGAGCAGGGTGCGACAGCATAGTGTTGATAGCACGCTGTGCGGCCCTGAGACCCTAGCGGCTCCGCAGCATCGTACCATAGGGGGTCTGCCTCATTCGAGCAACCTTGTTGACTGGCTGAAGGGAGCGTTTTAACGTACAGATTGCGGGTTGGTGACGCGAAACATCCAGAGGATCCTGACGATGAACTGGCGGCGTTTTTTGGTTCTCGTGTTGGCAGCGGCCGTGACGACAGTTGCCGTCGCCGCTCCGCCCTCGTCCGAGCGAAAATCGTCGACAAAAAAGGGATCCGGCCTGGCGCGAAAAAAGGCGAAGGACGACGATGCGCCCGAGACGGAAACTCCCGCGCAGCCGCCGACTGCCGCGCAGCCGGGTTCGGGGCAGATCGTGATCCATCGTCAGCCGCTGCACCTCCGCGCTCCCGAAAAATATCAGGTGCCGATGCACCTCGAGCCGCTGCAAACGGTCCGCGTCGCGTCTCCGTTCGACGGCGTCGTCAAAGCCCTCTTGCGTAAGCCCGGCCAAAAGATCGAGACGGCGACCGAGATCGCCCGCATGGATGTGACGGCCAAGCAACTCATGCTCGACCGCGCCAAGGCCCTCTATCGGGCCGCGCAGCTGGAAGCCGAGCAGCTTGGAGGCGGGAAGGGGAGTTCGGAAGGAGCCGGAGCGTCCACCGCGCCCATCAACCGACAGCTCGCCGACGCGCGACTGGCTGCCGCCAAGGCCGACCTCGACCTGGCCTCTTACTGGGTAGACCAGGGGAGCCTGCGAGCGCCATTTTCGGCGGAGGTATTTGGCGTGCTCGTCGCGGAGGGACAGGTCGTCCGCATGGGCGATCCGCTGGTGGTGCTGGGCGATATCAGTTCGTTGAAGGTCGAAGTCCCCGTCGATCGCGCGTCGACCTCGGTGGGACAGAGTATTTCAATCAAGGTCGAAGACCAGGTGATGAGTGGCAAGGTGGAGGCGCTCTTGCCCCTGTCGTCGCATTTCGAGCCCTTGCGCGACTTGCTGCCTTCGGCTGCGCTTGCCACCGTCGTGCTCAAAAACTCCGAAGGGGCGCTGAAGGCGGGCCAAACTGTCTACTCACCGCTCGTGCCCCGGGACCTCGTGGCCGACGTGCCGAACAGCTGTATTGGCAACGTCGGGGACGGCGGGCACAAGGTTCAGGTGCTGCGGGGCGACACCGTTCGCGATGTGGCGGTCGCTACGTTGGCGGCGGTCGGGGACGGCCGCTCGTTTGTCACCGGCCCATTCCGGGAGGGGGACGAGGTCATCGAGTCCAGTTCGCAGGAGTTGGCCGATGGCACTGTTGTTCGCTCCTCGCCGATGGCAGCGCCTGCCAAATCGAAGGCTGGCGCGACGGCGGGGCACGCCGCCACGAGCGATAAGCCTGCGGGCGAGAAGCCAAGCACCGGCGGTATCTAGCCTCGAGTCTCGACCGGACGGCGACGACTTTCAGTGTCGAGCTTCCTTAGGGGGACGGTTCGGCCACCTTTTGACCCTGATCCCACCCCGCTTGGTTGTGCCTGAGGCGGGTCGACTCCGGTATACTTAGAGGACGGGCGGGCGGGTCTCTTCTCAGGGCCGATCCTGGAGATCTTTCATCCGAAGGAGCGCGCTGAAAACGTTCCGGCCGCCCGGCATCCTGACGCCGATCAACCGCTTGTGTGCGGAGCAGTGCTTTGTCCGACGAAATCATTATCGACGATTACCTGTTGCTGAACCACATCTCGACGGGCAGCTCGACGCAAGTCTGGGAGGCCAGCGACAAAGGTGGAGGGGATCGGCGCTACGCGATGAAGGTCATGCTGCCCGAGGCGCTGGCCGAGTCCGAGCAGCGGTCCGTGCTCAAGCACGAAGCCAAGCTGGCCGAGCGCTTCGAGCATCCCAATCTGGTGCGCTTCCAGAAGCTGGTGCTAAACAAAAAACGCGGGTACATCCTGATGGACTACTTCCGCGCGCCGAATCTCAAAACGCAGATTCAATCCGAACTCACTTCGGTGCAGGCCCGCTTCACGCGGCTGGTCGAACAGCTCTGCCAGGTGCTGGGCTATCTTCATGGCCTCGGCTATGTGCATCGCGACATCAAACCGGACAACATCCTCTTCAACAAAGCGTCCGAGTTGAAGCTGATCGACTTCTCGCTGACGACTAAGGCCGCTGGCGCCGTCGCGAAAATGCTCGGCAGCAAAGAGAAGACCATCCAGGGGACGCGAACCTACATTCCGCCCGAGGCGATCCTCAAGGCGCCCATCACGCCGCGATCGGACATCTACAGCCTGGGCGTTACGTTGTTCGAGGTGCTCACGGGCGATCCGCCGTTTCGCGGCAGCAGCCCGGACGATTTGCTCAAGAAACATCTCACCGGCCAGGTGCCTGAGCCGTCGGGATTCAATGCCAACGTGACGCCGGAAATGGACCGCATGATCCTCAAGATGCTGGCGAAAAATCCTAAGAAGCGTCAGCAGGACACCCACGAGGTGATGGCCGAGTTCCGCAACATCAAGCCGTTCAAAGAAGACGTGCTGGAGGTCGACCGCCGGCGCAAAGCGGAGGAAGCCGAGCGCGATAAGACCACGCTCGATAAGGCAGGGCGGCTTGATAGTCGCGCCGATCACGAGCGGCAGCAGTACTTCAAGGCGAATCCCGATTTGGTGGTCAAGGAAGCTCCGAAAAAGGCCCCGCCTCAAGCCGGGAAGACAGCGAAGGCCGCGGACACGAAGGCAGCGCCGAGCCCCGCCAAACCAGCAGCCGCTGCGCCGCCCGCGCGTCCGCAGCAACCGGCGGCGCCGCAGCCTGGTGCACAGCAGCCTGCCCGCCCGGCACAGGCACAGCCGCCGATGCCACAACAACCGATGCCCCAACATCAGCAGCCGATGCAGCAACCCATGCACCCGGGCTACGCGAATCCGTACGGCCATCCCGGCTACGGGCAGCAGCCTTATCCTTATCCGATGGCCGGCTACCCTGGCGGCGCGCCCTACCCGCAGCAACCCGGGTATCCGGGCGGGCAGTATCCCGGTGGTGGCGGCTATCCGCAGGGTTATCCGCCACAACAAATGCCCGGGCAGATGCCGCCGGGTCAGATGCCCCCGGGTCAACCGGGCGGTTATCCACCGGGCGCCTATCCCGTGCGCCGGGTCCTTACGGGGCGGCTCCGTACGGCAGCCAGATGCGAATGCCGACGCCCGGTCCGCAGCCGGGTGCCCCCGGTCAAGCACCGGTCGTCCGATGGCGCCGGGTCCCCAGCAACCACCGCAACAGCCGTCGGCGAGTAACCAGGCCGCGGTTGCCGCGCAGCAGCAGTTGCTCCAGCAGATGATGGGCGGAGCCCAGGCCGGCTCCCGCTCAGCCGCCTCGGCCGCAGGCTGCCGCGCAGAAACCGGCGGCCCCGG
This sequence comes from uncultured Planctomycetaceae bacterium, assembly GCA_963813715.1. GTDB lineage: Bacteria > Planctomycetota > Planctomycetia > Planctomycetales > Planctomycetaceae > DASPSM01. Next base: position 58,700 of record CAWFAK010000003.1, read on the forward strand.
CCAAAGATCTCCCCTTGATGGATCAGTTGCCACCCGTTAAATGACGACGGGCTGATCTCAGCAAATCCGGGCCGCGCGGTCCTGTTTCGCTTCGCCCGTTGGAAGGGTTGGTCCCTTTGGCGTCGACGTACCTCGAACTCGCATTCGAAAAGCAGATCCACGAAAAGGAGCGGCAGCTCTCCGCGCTCGAGGCGCACATCAGCGAAACGCCCGACGCTCGAGAAGCCATCCGCACCTTGCGGGCCACGATCCAGAATGAGCTGCGCGAGCTTTACGAGAACCTGAACCCGTCCGACGTCGTGAAGGTCGCCCGGCACTCGGCGCGGCCGCAGGCCCTCGACTACATCGAGCTGGTCTTCGACGAGTTCGTCGAGCTGCACGGGGACCGCGCCTTCGGCGACGACCGCGCGATGATCACCGGCTTCGCCAAGCTCGAGGATCAAAAGGTCCTGGTCGTCGGTCAGCACAAAGGCCGGACGATCAAGGAACGCGAGGAACGCTTCTTCGGCTGCGCCCATCCGGAGGGCTACCGCAAGGCGCTCGAGAAGATGAAGCTGGCGGCGAAATTCCGGCTGCCCATCATCTGCCTGATCGATACGCCCGGGGCCTATCCGGGGATCGGTGCTGAAGAGCGCGGCCAGGCCAGCAGCATCGCCGTCAACCTCCGCGACCTGTCGCTCTTGCGGACGCCCATGGTTTGCGTCGTGATTGGTGAAGGGGGTTCGGGCGGAGCGCTCGGCATCGGCGTCGGCGACCACATCGCCATGCTCCAGTTCGCCTACTATTCGGTGATCAGCCCCGAAGGCTGTGCCGGCATCCTCTGGAAGACCCGGGACGCTCGCAACGTCGACCAGGCGGCCCGGGCCTTGAAGTTCACCAGTGCCGACCTGCTACGGATGGGGATCGTCGACGAGGTGATCAAAGAGCCGCTAGGGGGCGCCCACCGCGACCATCGGCAGATGGCGGCCACGCTCAAGGACTCGTTGCAGAAGGCGCTGCGGAAGCTGTCGGTCATCCAGACGGAGACGCTGTTGACCCGCCGCTACCAGAAGTTCCGCAAGATCGGCGTCTATGAGGAACGGGCCGTCGAAGAGCTGACAGCGACAGAGAAGCCGGCGACAGAGAAGACAGAGAAGGCCAAGTCAGACGACCCGGCAAAGAACAATGGCAGCAACGGAAAGACCGGCAAGTGAATCGCCGGGCGGGGCGCCCTGGGAGCCGAGCAAGCCGTTTTCAGGCCGATCCGCAACGTCCGATAATGTCTGTTATGTTTAATTCGTTCCCGAAAAACTCCGGGAAAAACGGCCTTTTCTTCTAGGCCGGGCCGCCTGCGGACTCCGGTTGCTTGAGCCACGCAGTTTCCGGAAACAATCTGCCCCGTTCCGGCTTCGGGGCTTTCCGATTCAAGCCCAAGCGGGCTCCGTCCGACACGCAACCCTTTGGAGTGGCATTGGCCCCCCCCAGTCCGGCCTAGCGACGCTCCCCACCCCGGAGGCGATCCTGGGTTGCGCTGTCGAGGGTGTGGATCGAAATCCCTGCCCGGCTCAACTCGCGCCGGATGCGACGCACGAGGGTCGTGCCGTCGACGTCCCGGGGGTCTGACTTTTGATCCCGGAGCTCGGTCCGCCAACCCCTCAGGACGTTGAGGGCGACGTCGTCCGGGATGCCATTGAACTGGGCCTCGATGTCCTCGGCGGCCATCGGCCGATCGGCGCCTCCGCCGAGCCCGCCCAACGAGCGGACGATTTGCCGCTCGAGCGAGACCCGTTCGTCGCGGCGGTCTCCCGTCGGTCCTCGATCGGCTCCCAACGAGCCGCGATCGTCTCCCAAACGGCCTCGGTCAGAGTCGATTCCTGGCAGCGGTCGACCTCGGTCAGATCCGAGTCCGGGACCTCGATCCCGATCACCTCGATCGCGATCCGAGGCGAGCTCGGGACCGCCCAGGCCGGGACCATCGTCGAATCCAGGAGCGTTGGATGAGGCCGGGCGGCCGTTCTGCCAGTCGCGGAGCGTTTTGCGAATCATGTCGGGCACGGTGCTCGACGAGAGCAGTCGAGACAGCTCGCCGCGGTGCTCGGGCCGGGTGGCGCGCCAGGCTTTCCGCGCCAACAGGCGGAGCCCCTGGTCGAGCGCGGCGGGCAACGACGAGAGCCAGTGGCTTTCGTCGTCTCCCGGCGGGCCCAAGTCGTCGTCAGCCACGGCGCGGTCACGCCGCGGCGCGTCAACTGCCGCGTCATCGAAGGCCGAGTCGCGGCGGTCGCGCGGATGATCGGGAACCGCGTCGCGGCGGATACCGTCGTCGCGGCGATCGGGGGCGTAGGGACCGTCGTCGCTCAGACGCCTGTCGTTCGGGCGGTCGGCCGGGCGATGATCGCCATCGAAGCTGCGATGATCGTCAGCACGAGCATCCAGATCGCGGCGATCGAGTCCGTCCCGGCGGTCATCCGGTCGGTCGTCGTCGACGAACGGATCATCGCGATCATCTCCCTGACGCCGTGCGTACTCCTCGTCGCGATGTTCGCGCTCGATGCCCCGCGGGTCCATGCGTCGCAGATAGGGCTCCAAGAGCGCGTGCAGGTCGCCGGGAATGACCGGGTCGAGCCGGTCGATGGCGACGGCCGCCACGTAACCGCTTTCGGAATTGATGATCGACTCGCGGGCCGAGTGCGACAGCGTCACGAGGAAGAAGGTCAGGAACATGCTGAACATCGCGCCTTTGACCAGGCCGAGCAGGGCGCCCAGATGGCGGTCGAGCGCCTCGATCCGCATGTTTTCAATCGCCTCGTGCATCACCCGCGCCACGCCGAAGCTGACGAACGAAAAGCCCAGGTAGAGCACCAGCATGGCGATCCACTTGTTGAGCGGCTCCTCGACGCGAATGAACGGCGCGACGACATGCGACAGCGATCCCGAGAAGAAGAAGCACATCAAGAGGGCGGCTATCGTCGCCAGCTGCCAGACGACCCCCTTCATCGCGCCGCGAAACATCGCGTACATCAAGATGCCGAGGGTTAGAAGGTCGTACCACATGGGCGGCTTCCCTGCCTGAATGAAAAGAGGCTCGGCGCGCGCCGTCCAATCGGCGGCAGCCAAGGGGGCGGGAGTATAGCGAAAGGCGGCAAAACGGCAAAAGACCAAGTTGGCGGCGACGGGGCGGAGCGGGGGGCCGGCCGGGGACGCTCGAAATCAGCAGCTCGAAATCAGCCCTTGGCGGCCTCGCGCATTTCGCGCGTGTCGAGAATCAGCGTCACCGGACCGTCGTTCACCAGCTCGACGTCCATATGTTCCTGAAAACGCCCCGTTTCGACCTCGGCCCCCTGCCCCTCGGACTTCAGCGACGAAGCCTCGGTACAACTCGACGGCCTGTTCGGGGCGGGCCGCCTCGATGAAGCTGGGGCGTCGCCCCTTGCGGCAATCGCCCAAGAGCGTGAACTGACTGACGACGAGCATCCGCCCGCCAACTTCCAACAGCGAGCGGTTCATCTTCCCCTCGTTGTCCGGAAAGATCCGCAGGCCGACGATCTTGGCGGCGAGGTAGATCACGTCGTCCTGCGTGTCGTGCTCGGCAACCCCCAGGAGCACGAGCAGACCCTTGTCGATCCGTCCGACGACTTCGCCGCCAACAGTGACGCTCGCCCGCGACACGCGCTGAATGACCGCTCGCATCAGTGTCTCGCCCTGAGATGTCTCGCCTTCACACGCTCTCTCGCAGAGGGCATCAGGTTCGCGCGGCGATTGCCGCGGCTTGAGGCCGATCGGACTGATAGGGCTCGAGCGAAATGTCGGTCTCCTGGTCCAACAGCGCCTGACGGGTGAGGCGGGCGGTCCCGGGCGACATCTGCAGCCCGTTGCGAAAGTGGCCGGCCGCAATGAACAGATTGTCGAATCCCGCGACGCGGCCTAAGTAGGGAAGGCCGTCCCCCGACCCCGGGCGCAACCCCGACCAGGCCCGCTCGAACCGCGCCTGTGCGAGCGCGGGGACCCGGCTCGCGCCAAACGCCAAGAGCTCGCTGACGGCCGACGCTGTGTTCGCCTTCACGAAGCCCACGTGCTCTTCGGTCGCGCCGATCAAGATGTGGCCGTCGTCGCGGGGCACGATGTAGCGCGGACCGGTCTGCAGGACGTGCGTGAGCAGTTTCGAGCTTTGCGAGACGAGCACGATCTGGCCACGGACGGGGCTGATCCCCACGTCGACGCCGACCGACGACAGCAGCCCGCGCGACCAGGGCCCGCCCGCCACGAGATATCGGCCGGCCTGCACGCGACCCGAGTGCGTGAGGACGCCGTCGATCCGCCGGCTGCGGTCCTCCCCATCGACCGGAGCCGGCTCGCCCGGCGTTTCATCCTCATCGAGAGTTGTTTCTGGGCACGCGCCTAACCCGTCGAGCGCGACGACCGGCGTTCCCGGACGCAGACGAACGCCGCGCGCTCCGCAGGCCGCCAGCAGTGCTTTGATCAGGCGCGGATTCCGCACCTGGCCGAGATCGGGGAGACGATAGGCGCCGGCGATCTCGGGAGCGACGAGCGGCTCGAACTCACGCAGCACGTCCAGGCTGAGCGTCTCGACGCGGATGCCCTCCCCGCGCAACGACTCGACTTCGTTCGATAGTTGATCCACTCCCTCGTCGGTGCCCGGTCCGCTCGCAGTGCGCAGTTCCAGTCCGCCGCAGCGCGTGTAACCGGTTTCGATTCCCGTCTCGGCGGCCAGCGACTCGGCCCAGTCGGGCCAGAGGGCGTGACTCAGGGCGCGGAGGCGCGATTCGGGCGTGGTGGCGGCGTCGAGATTGCCCGGGGGCAAAATGCCCGCGCCGGCCCAGCTCGCCTCGCGGCCGAAGTCACCCTGCTCGAGCACGGTGACGGCCGCCCCCTGCCCGGCCAGTTCGAGCGCGACCGACAGTCCGATCACGCCGCCGCCGATCACAATCACGTCGTCCATCGGGCCCCTGACAGTCTGGACTGAGCTTCGTCGTCGCTCTTAGTTGTTGTCGCCTCGGGCGGCTTTGGCGGCCTGCTGCAAGAAATCGTCGGCCAACGCGCGAGGGTCGCTACTGTAAACATCGCGAAAGGCGTCGGCCTGACTCGCCCCGTTGACGAGCTGTTGCACGAAGCGCGGGAAAAGAGTTTTGCCCCGGCGATCGATCAGGAACGCCGTCACCGCTTCGCCGACGTCGGCAAGCGCCGTGGAAGAGAACGAACCATCGGTCAGCAGATCGTCCGGCTTTTCCAGCGAGCCGACCAACCGATAGAGGGCCGCCCATTGTACGCCCGCGAGCGCCGGCTGGCTGCCCCCCGCTGCTGCCACGCGGCCGCTGCCGGCAACGATCCAATCGGGGAGCTTTTTGTCGGCCCGCTTGAGCAGGGCCGCCGTCAGCTGTTCGGTGAGATTTTTTTGAAGCGACGCCGCCTGCCCCGGCCCGCCCTCGGGCGCAGACTCGCGGTCTTCGACCACGATGTACGCCTCCTTGAGATCGGGCCTCACGTCGGCAGCACCGTGGATCGCAGCGGCCGGCTCGCGTTTCGTGATGGTCTGACTGAATTCCTCGAACGAGTTGCGATCCTTGAGCACGAAAACGGCCAGGCCTCCCTTGAACGCCGGCTTGGACGTATCGCCCAGGAAGTCGCGCGCGGCTCGTAAGCCGGCGCCCGCGAGACGCAGCGACTCTTTCAAACGCTCCTCGGAGACGTTGCCCAACAGGAGGAAGTCTTCATTCTCGGCGCGCGCTGCCTCAGTGCGAGGAAACGTCCGCCGCCACTGCTCGTCGCTCCGCGAGCGGCGTTTCTCTCGCAGTTCCTCTGCGGAGGTGCGGGCCAACTCGGCTTTGCGGCGTTCGGCTTCACTCGGGACAAGGCTCGCCAGCCGCCGTTTGGGGTCGCTACCGTCAAACGCAGCGCCTTCCTCGATCCAGGCCCGCAGTTTGGCCCACTGGGACCGCGTGATGCGTTCGTCGCCCGGCGGCATTTTGAACGGTTTTTGTTCGCCGGCCAGCTGCCACAGCCGACTCTTGCCGAGTTGACCTGGATCGATCACCGGTCCGCTCTTGCCCCCGGTCCAGAGCTGCTCGAAGGTCTCCATCGAGAGTCCGCCCTTGGGTTCGTTGCCGCTGTGACAACGCAGGCAGCTGTTGACCAGGATGGGAGCGATGTCTCGGGTGAAGGCGACGGTCTCGCCCCCTTTCGGTTTTTGAATGTCGATCTTGGGAGTCATCGCCGCCCTCTTGGCCGGCGCCCCGCGGCGCTGCGCCAGCGCGCCGCCGGCCGGCGCGAGTTTGTCGAGCGGCTTCGACGCATCATCGCCGTCGAACTTGGCTCCTCGATTGATCCACTCGGCGATCTTGAGGCAATCGGCCTCGGCGAGGGGCTCTCCGCCTTTGGGCATCCGTGTCGGGCCGGGCACCACCAGCCGACCCATCAGCAGGCTGTTTTGTGCGTCGCCGATGACCAAGAGCGGCCCAGATTTGCCCCCCTTCTCCCAGCCGGCAAAAGTGTCGAGCCGCAGCCCGCCTTTGGCTTCTTTGCCGTGACAGTCGAGACAGTGCGCCTTGATGATCGGCGCGACCTGGGCGACGAAGCTGGCCCCCTGCTCTGTCTTCTTATCTGTCTTCTTAGCCGTGCGATCAGTCTTCTTTCCCCCTTGGTAGCGCTTCGCGCGCTTTGGCGATGGCCTCGCGACGGCCGGCGATCAACTTCTTGAGGCTGGCAAGGTGCGAGTCGTCGGCCGACAGACCCGTATCTTTGATGAACGCCTCCAGACGCTGCTCGGCGTCGGCGGTTTTCTTTTCCGCGTCGTCGATCGCATCGCGGTGGACGGGTACGTGCACCTTGGTAATGGCCGCGCGAATGGCCGCCAATTCCTTGCGTTGAGCGGCAGTCAACCCGGCGGCTTGTGACGACTCGGCGAGTGATCCGAAGCACAGAAGCGCGACGACGCTGCACAAAAACCAGACCCGAAAACAGCCATCCATCTGTTCACCTTCGAAAGCCGAAAGCCTTTTCGGAGTTTAATCGAAAGCAAAATCGCGCGACACCGAGCGCCGCACGGCCTGTTTGCGCGGCTGGAAGCCACGCGTCAGTGTTTTGTCAGCCGACACGCATGCGCATCCCCGTGGATGCCGCCGGGCGACCCCGATATAGTTCAGGTATGAGCGAATGTGATTCCACTCTGGCCGCCAAGCGCGATCGGCTGCTCGACATTTTGCGAGCCTGCGGCCGCGTGGCGGTGGCCTACTCGGGCGGCGTCGACAGCGCGGTCGTTGCCAAGGCCGCCCAATTGGCGTGCGGCGACGATGCTGTGGCCATCACGGCGGTCAGCGCCAGTCTGGCATCGGGCGAACGCGACGCGGCCGCAGCGCTCGCCGCCCAGATCGGCATTCGGCACGTTGTGATTCAGACGGACGAGTTTTCGAATCCCGACTATCTCAAGAACGCTCCCGACCGCTGCTACTTCTGCAAGACCGAGCTCTACACGCAACTGGAAAACCTGCTGGCGAAGCCGCACGCGGACTTGCCTGAATTCGACGTAGTGGTGAACGGAGCCAACCTGGACGACCGGGGCGACTACCGGCCGGGAATGCAGGCGGCTCGCGAACACGCCGTCCGCAGCCCGCTGATCGAAGCCGGCCTGACGAAAGCCGACGTTCGCCAGTTGGCCGCTCACTGGCAGCTCGCCGTCTGGGACAAACCGGCCACGCCCTGTCTGTCGAGCCGCATCGCCTACGGCCTGGCGGTCACGCCCGAGCGCGTCGAACGAGTCGATCGGGCCGAGCAGTTTCTTGCGAGAGGAATTCGGCCTCCGCGAATTTCGCGTGCGACACGAGGCGGGCGACTTGGCGCGGATCGAAGTCCCGCTCGAGGCCCTGCCCCGACTGATCTCCGAACCGGCCCGCAAAACGATCTCCGATAAGATGCATAGCCTGGGTTTCAAATACGTCTCGCTCGACCTCGACGGCTTTCGCTCGGGCAGCATGAACGCCGTCGTGCCGCTCGAGAGTCTGCTTCACAGTCGTTCGAGCGCGCGGTAACCGCGTCGCACTGGTCGGCCGCGCTCATGCGATGCCCGGCACCGGGTAACTCTTGGTGAACTCGCCGATCTCGCCGCGGACTCGTTGCAGGACAGTTTCGTCGGTCGGGGCGCGGAGCACTTCGAGGATCCATTGGCCGACCCGCTTCATTTCGTCCTGCCGCATACCGCGCGTGGTGAGGGCCGCGGTGCCGATGCGAATGCCGCTGGGGTCGAGGGGTTTGCGTTGGTCGAAGGGAATCATGTTCTTGTTGACGGTGATGGCCGCCTTGTCGAGCGCTTCTTCGGCGATCTTGCCGGTGAGCCCCACCGAGGTCATGTCGCAGAGCATCAGGTGATTGTCGGTGCCGCCGGAGGCCAGGCGGATCCCCCCTTGCATCAAGGTGTCGGCGAGCGTCTTGGCGTTGGCCACGATCTGGCGGGCGTAGTCTTTGAAGCTCGGCTCCGCTGCCTCGCGGAAGCAGATCGCCTTGGCGGCGACGATGTGCTCCAGCGGCCCCCCCTGCATTCCCGGGAAGACCGTCTTATCGAGTGCCTTGGCGTGCGCCTCCGTGCAAAGCACGAACCCCGAGCGCGGGCCGCGGAGCGTTTTGTGCGAGGTTGACGTGACGAAGTCGGCCACCGGCACCGGGCTGTTGTGAACGCCGCCGGCGACCAGGCCGGCATAGTGCGCCATGTCGACCATGAAGAGCGCGCCCACCGAGCGGGCGATCTCCGCGAACTTGGCGTGGTCGATCTCGCGGGGATAAGCGCTCGCCCCGGCCACGATCAGCTTGGGCTTGTGCTCGCGAGCCTGCTTGGCCACATGATCGAAATCGATGCGATGATCGCTCTCGCGGACGCCGTACGACACCACGTTGTAAAGCTGGCCCGAGAAATTGACCGGGCTGCCGTGCGTCAGGTGGCCGCCCTGGGCCAGGTTCATCGCCAGGTAGGTGTCGCCCGGCTTGAGCACCGTCAGGTAGACGGCCATGTTGGCTTGCGAGCCGGCGTGCGGCTGCACGTTGGCGTGGTCGCTGCCGAAGAGAGCACACGCCCGCCGTCGGGCCAATTCCTCGATGGTGTCGATCACTTCGCAGCCGCCGTAATAGCGGCGACCCGGATAACCCTCCGCATATTTATTGGTGAGGATGGTGCCGGCGGCTTCGAGCACGGCCGCGCTCGTGTAGTTTTCCGAGGCGATCAGCTCCAGGCCCAGCTTCTGCCGGGTCATTTCGCGTTTGATGGCTGCCCAAATTTCCGGGTCCGATTTTTCGATTGCCGACATGGGAACTCCTTCGTTTGGGCATTCAGATAGACGAGGCGGGCGGCGGCGATGAAGCCAGTTTCTCATAAAGCCGGGGCCGCTGGTGAAGATAGTTCAGGATCCGGGTGCCGACAAGTTGTGAGAGCCCGCCCCAGCCCCGCTCGAATTCGTGGATTAGCGAGACACCGTTTCGCCTTGGTAAGATCGACACGTCGATTGGACCGGCAGGAGTCGCCGGCCCGAATTCGTGCACCAGGATGCCGAAGTGATCAGCAAAACCCATTCGAGCGACGCCTCCACGACCGATGCGGACGCCGAGCCGTCCGCGCCGTCGCCGGAAGCGTCGGCAGTTCGCCGAATCTGGCCGGAGAGCGGGTTTCCTTCACCGGCACGCTGGCCTCGATGACGCACCTGCAAGCGCACGAACTGGCCCAGCAGCACGGCGGCACCGCCACGCAGCACGTCAGCCGCCAGACCACGATGCTCGTCGTCGGCGAAGAGGGCTGGCCGCTCGAGCCCAACGGGCACCCATCGCTCGACATGCAGGAGGCGTCGCGGCTGCAGCAAGAAGGCTTGCCGCTGCGAATCGTCAGCGAGTCGGACTGGCTGCGGCTGTTGGGGCTCGACGGCCGGTGCCGCGAAGTGCACGCCCTCTACACGCCCGCCATGCTGTCCCGCTCGCTCAACGTGCCCATCGGCACCATCCGTCGCTGGGAACGGATCGGTCTCATTCGTCCGGTGAAAAAAGTCTATCGCCTCCCCTATTTTGATTATGCCGAGGCCGCTGGCGTCCGGCGGTTGAACGATTTGCTGCAGGCCGGCGTGCCCCGCTCCCAGCTCGAAGCCAGCCTCGCCAAAATTCGCCACTTGCTGCCCGGAGTCGAGCGGCCCTTGGCGCAGCTCAACTTGCTGGCCCAGGACGCGCGGCTCGTCGCCCGCGACGATCGCGGCCTCTTCGAGCCGACCACCGGGCAGCGCTGCTTCGACTTTAGTGCCGCGGCCCCGGACGGCACTCCCCTGCCCTCCGCAGCGGATGCGGCCGAAGCCGAAGACGGAATCCATTTTGGCATTTCGTCGCACCGCGACCGACAGCGAGACCGACACCACCGCGACGACCGACTCGCCGGCCGACGACGCTGCGCAAGCACTGGTCGAGCGAGCAGTGGTTCGCCGAGGGTTGCCGACATCTTGATGCCCATCGCCCGGAGGCGGCGATCGAGGCATTTCGGCTAGCTCTCATGGATCGGTCCGAGAGTCCGGAGATTCATTTCCATCTGGCCGACGCCCTCTTCCGCTTGGGCCGGGCCGACGCCGCACTCGAGCGGTACTACGCGGCCGTCGAAGTCGATCACAACTATCTCGAAGCCTGGATGCAGATCGGCTCGCTGCTGGCCGCCCGCGGCGAACTGGAGCCGGCGCTCGAAGCCCTCACGCTGGCCCTATCCATTCATGCCGACTACGCCGACGCCCACTGGCAGACGGCCGACGTGCTGTTGCAACTGGGCCGAACCGAGGAAGCGGTCGACCACTGGCGGAGCTATTTGTGCTTCGACACGCGCGGCCCCTGGGCAGAAGAAGCACGCCAACGGCTCGAAGAATTCGGCACGCCGACTGAGTGACTTCTCTGCTTCGACTCGGCTGGCGAGACAACGTCCCGGCAATTCGCGGGCTCTTCAGCGTGCTCTATGCCAAGCACACCCAACGCCAGCGCGCCTGGTTTCAGCGCCTGATCTCAGTGGCCCTGGTGGTGGAAAGTCCACCAGCCGACGCCGGACATCACGATCACGGTGTAGAGGAAGAAGATGGCCAGCATCTTGCCGAGACTCCGTCCCGCGTCGGCATCGTCTTCTTCGAACTGCTCGACTTGCTGCTCCGAGAACGGTCCCCCCTCGCCCGGCGAAGGAGGATCATCGTGACCAAGGACCGCCGTGGCAGAGGCGGCCGGCGCGTGGACGTCAGCGTGGATCGGCTCCGACATATCAATCCGACTCCCGAGAATTCCCAGATCGCAGTCTCTCAGAATTGTGGCGTAGAAACGACTTCTTGTCGAGCGAATCCCGTCCCAGTTTCTCGGTGCGCAGGCCTCGGGGCGCAGGCTCTCCGGATGCCACGGCTCAGACGCCTCGGCTCAGCCGTGTTTTTAGGTCTCGGGAAATCAATTCGTCAGCAAATGAGTGCCGTCAGCCAACGAGTCCCGTCCCGATGTCGGCTGTCCCGGTTCGTGTCCCGTCCCGATCAGGCTCAACTTCTGATCCCGTGTCCCGTCCCGACTTTTCCTCGACCGACCCCGGTCCGGCCGCGGGATCCATTGCGGACGCGGTTCGATCGACAAAGTGTCCCGTCCCGACGCCGTGTCCCATGTCCCGCGCCAATTCCGGGACGGTGGGTGGCACTGGCGGCTTGTCCGCCAGTGGGTTTTGGTCCGTCGCCGGCAGAGCACTCGCCAACGAGGCGGCGGTGCCACCCGATATGGCCAACTGGGTCGAAAGTCCCTCAGCCGCGGCGAGACGCGTCCCAGCATGCTGGACGCCGGCCGCACCGGGTGCAGGGGCATTGCCCCTGCCGCCATGAACAAAGTGTCCCGTCCCGATGTCGTACACTTTTTGATCGGGCTGCTGTTTCCGCGAGCGGATGGCCTCGGCCGACAGGTCGAACGCCTGCACCCGGCTGTAGGTCACGATGGGCCGGCGGCGGTCGATGATCCCGTCCTCCGTCCGCACGACGACCCCCTTCTCGATCAGCCTATCGAGCAGGCGGTTGATCCGATCGCCGCTCATGCCGAGCGTATCGCGGATGAAGCGGGCCGTGCGTCCGTCGGGGTAGGCGGCCAACAGCTCGAGCGTCCGCTGACACTGCCGTTCGAACGCCAGCGCCCGGCGGCGGAGGTTGCGATCTTCGCGGTCGGCGACAAACTGTTTGTCCGCCTGGAGCTCTGGGGAACTCGCCGGACGAACGGCCGTCTTCCACCGCCGGCTTCCCGCGAGTGTTGGGCCGCTGCCGTGCTCGACCGTCTGTTCGTCGACGTCGAGTTCCCACAGCCCCTGCTCGCCGGCCCGGCTGCCCGTGGTGAGCCACAATTCGTGGTGACCCGTCCCGCCGTGTCGCGTCCCGTTTGTCCCGTCCCGATCTCGAACGGCCGCCGTCGCGAGACCAGCAGCCATTGGGCCGAGAACTCCGCCAAGCCGCTGCCGGCAAGGTCGTCGAGCATGGCCGGGTCGCCCACCTGGCGGGGCCGCCCGCAATGATGCACGACGAGCATCGCGCAGCCGGTCGACTCGCACAGCTCGACCAACGGCCGCAGCAGTTGCCCCAGCTCGAACAGGCTTTTCGACCCCTTTCCCGCACTTCCGTTCCGAGCTCTCCGCCGGCCGCCGCGCCCGCCTCCGAGTGCCAGGAAGCCGGGGTCGATCACCACGCAGATCGGCTTTTCTCTCTCGACCAGCTCGGTGAAGGCCATCACGTCGAACGGGTCGCTCAGATTGGGAACGTCGGGCGAGCAGACGAAGTTATCCAGGGCGTCCAGCGACAGCCCCCGCTCGGCACAAATCCGCCCGGCCAGCGACTTGAGCGCCGGCAGGCCCGCCTCGCCGGACAGAAACAGCACGCGGCCCGTCTGCGTCACCGGGAAGCGGCCTAAAAACGGCGTGCCGCTGGCCAGCGAGATTAAGAGGTCAGCCGCCAGCGACGTCTTCAGCGTCTTGAAGGCCCCAAAGATTCCCCCCAGCTGACCGGCCGCCAACACGCCGGGGATCAGATAGCGGGTTTCATGCTGGGCGGAGTTGTGTTGGTGCCCGTGCCGAGTTGCGGACCGGTGAAGAGCCGAAATTTCTTCCCCAGCGTCTCGTCGATCGCCCCGAAGATGGGCCAGTCGGAGCTCCGGATTATAGTTTTCCGCCGTGGCCCCCTCGGGAATGACCCGTTTCGGCAAGCGGGCCAACTCCTCCTCGCCGATCCCGCCCCGCCGCAGAAAGTCCGTCACCCGGCGATCTTGCGCCTCGACGGCCTCCACAAAGTTCGAGTAAACCCGCCCGCCGACCAACCACGTTTTCTGCCCGTTGCCATTCTGTCCATTCTGCATCGCGAGAGCCTCGATCCGAGCCAAGTAAAATGAAGGAACCACCCCTCATTTTCCCGGATCGGGGCCGCGGCGAAGAAGACCGAGTTTCTAGGAGCGTAGAAACAAGTTGGAAAGTTTTTCGGGGGCCTGAGTGCCTCCTGCGGGTGCCACGGCTGAGACGCTTCGGCTCAGCCGTGCTCTTATCGGTTGCTCTCGACGAATGGCGGTGCAGCCGAAAATGGCCGGGTAACCGTTCCGGGAAGAGCACGGCTGAGCAAGCTCAGCCATGGCACCCGTTTGGCTGCAATCAACGGCCGCCTCGGCTATTTTTGGAGCATGGCGACGCCGAGTCGGAAACGCATCAAACACTTTGAGCAAGAACGGCACGTTCACGAGCTGACATTTTCTTGTGCGGAAAGACGTCCTCTTCTTTTCAAATGACACGTGGCGAAGCTGGTTTTGCGAGGGGCTGGAGGCCGCATGCGACCGTAACGCGTTCTTGCTATTGGCCTACGTTTTGATGCCCAATCATGTGCATTTGCTCGTTTATCCTGCCGCAAGCGAGGCCCGAGTCGCGAAACTTCTCGCCGACACCAAACGCTCGTTCTCTCGCCGTATCAAGAGACACCTGACGGAGACTCAAAGCTCGGCTCTTCGACGCCTAACCGTCCACGAGCAATCCGGAGCGTCGATGTTTCACTTCTGGCAAGCCGGTCCTGGCTACGACCGTAACCTCACGGAGCCGAAGGCCGTTGCGGCGGCCATCGCCTATCTCCATGCCAATCCGGTGCGTCGTGGCCTGTGCGAACGTGCAATCGACTGGCCCTGGTCTAGTGCCCGCCGGCTGCTGAGCGATGGCCCACTGGACGGATCTCCCCGCCTGAGCCGATTTGATGAGAGCTTGCTCACAATCGAAACCGGCGTCGAGCACAAGGCACGACATCGATCCGGGGTGCCACGGCTGAGACGCTTTCAACGAATGGCTGTGCAGAAAAAAAATGGCCGCGTAGTCGTTCTGGGGAGAGCACGGCTGAGCAAGCTCAGCCGTGGCACCCGGCGCCCGCCTTGCGGGTTGGTCACACCCGACATCGAATTCAGAGGCCTCCGGTGTGTACGGAAACGGTCACTTGACGGACCTCTCCAAGGCCACGCGGAAGCCTAGGTTGAAGAGCCGGAAGCCTGGCGTGCGCTTGCCGCGTGCCGCCGACCGACAGAAGCCGGCGTCGCTGAACCAGTTACCGCCCCGGAATACTCGGGCCGCGCCGCCTGGGCCTGCTCTTCGACGCCGGCGATGCCGGGAGATCCGTTGCTTGTCCTCCTTTGACGAGGGGATCTGTGCCGCCCGGAAGTTTGTCGGCGTACCAGTCGCGACACCATTCCATCACGTTTCCGTGCATGTCGTGCAGACCGAATCCGTTCGGCTTCTTCTGACCGACTGGATGCGCATATTCCTCCCCCGTGTCCTTGGAGTTCTTTTCAAACCACGCATACTCCGGCAGATTCGACTCGGCGTCGCCAAAACTGTAACGCGTCGTCGTGCCGGCCCGGCAGGCGTACTCCCACTGCGCCTCCGTGGGGAGCGTAAGTCCCAGCCGGAGGGGAGCCGACCGGCGTTGTGTTCCTGTTCGCTCAACTTCCGGCAGAAACCAATCGCGTCGGCCCAGCTCACGTAGGTTGCCGGATAATTGTCGCCTTCTTTCACGTAGTCCTCGCCGTTCCACGGAGCCGATTGCATCACTCGCCGCCACTCCGACTGCGTGACTTCGTGCTGTCCAAGCCAGAAGCCCTGCGTCAGCGTCACATGGACTTGGGTTTCATCGTCGAAGTGACGCTTTTCCTCCTTCGGGCTGCCCATCGCAAACTCTCCCGGCGGGCACCAGACCAACTTCATCTTCAGGCCATTGTCGTCCCGAACCTGACCAGCTTTGGTGCCATCAAAGGATGGCGGCGGCGGCGGATCATCGGCCATCGCCGTCACCGCGCAAAGCACGGCAGCGCAGGCGACCAGTCCCACATTTCGCAAGAACGCTGAGCCTTGCATCGCCCTTCCCTTTTGAATGAATTCACGCGGGACTTCAACGGGAACTGCTGGGGTCACTGTAATTCACCACCTTGCCTGTCTGGGCGCTGACAACGACGAGGCGTTCGGCGACAGGGCGTCGCGGCCCGCGTCTCACGGTGACGTCCCAAGTCGGTCCCTCATCGAATTCGACATTCGCCCAACCGGGGTCGCTGGACCAACCTTCCCGTTTTTTGACTTCCTCGATGGCTATTGCCACAGCCTTGTCCGCCCCAAACTGGATGCGGAAGGCTTCGCCTCCATCTCGTGGCGCGAATGGCCCCGTTGCGTAAACTGAATTCTTAGGAGCATCGGTGTTCGGGGAATTGAACACACGCGACAAGACCGCAAATGCGAACAGCCGCCCCCATGACGAGCCAAAATGCGAGCCAACTCGACGCTTTGGATTTGTCCGGTTCGTCGCTCATGCCGTCACGCTTCGTTGAGTAAGCGCTCCTCGCAGAGCGTCTCCAAGAACTTGCGGCAACGCCGACAATGTAGCCGACTAGAATTCCCGTCGCGGTGCCCGGGTGACAGACTCCAGGTCCCCCAACGATCGCGCCAATAATTCCGCCGGCAACCGCTCCGGCAGGTAAATACCAGAACCGCTTTTTCATTTCTCGGGCAATCGCGACGACCAACCACACGAACTCGACTGCCAGAAGCAAAGTCATGCCGACCGGAATCCAGTAGAAGGTCTCGTTGCTCATGTCGTCATTCTAGCGACGGCGTTGGAAGATTGTTTGTGCGGAGGTGCCATGGCGCGGAAGGTCGGAAAGCGTCGTCCGTTTTCGACGCAAAGTCCGCCGGAAGAGTGTCGCCCCCGTTGGGGGCTTCGGATCACTCGCCGAATCCCACCGGTTGACACCGGTGGCAAGAGGAGTGACGCCCCCATTCGGGGGCTTAATTCGCGCTCTGTCTCGCGCGAGCACGCAGGAAGGCCGCGCTCTCTTGGCGAAGCCGCATGATTCGGAGGTCGAACTGTGCAGCGACGAATTTCGTAACGCCGAACGAGCCCGCGCGGCGAGCGACGGCGCGCCATTTCTCTCGAATCGCCATTTTGGCCGTTTGAAGGGCAGATCGCAGCCCCCGAATGGGGGCGACCCTCCTCTTGCCACCGGTGTCAACCGGTGGAATGGTCGTCGCGCTGATCTGCAAGCCCCCAGCGGGGGCGACACTCTTCAACCGGAGCGACTATGCCGGGTGCCTACTGCAACCTGCTCTATCATCTCGTATTCAGCACGAAGGAACGGCGACCATTCATTGCGCCGGCGATCAAGCCGCGTCTGCAGGAATACGTTCGAGGCATTCTCAAAAGGGAAGAGGGAGAATTGCTTGAATTCGACGGCGTCGCCGATCATGTGCACTTGCTCGTGCGGCTGCATCCCGCGTTCGCGGTCGCCGACGCACTGCGAACAATCAAAGCCAACTCCTCCAAATGGATAAATGAAACGGCACGCCGCGGACCGAAATTCGCCTGGCAGGAGAGTTATGCCGCCTTCACCGTGAGCCAATCACAGGTGCCAAGGCTGCTGACATACATCCGTGGCCAAGAGACTCACCACCGACGTGTCGATTTCCGTAGCGAACTGATGGCCCTCTTGCGTCGCAACCGGATTGCGTTCGAGGAGCGGTACCTGTTGTGAGCGTCATCGATGAACCGGCACCGAGTGTCGGCGGAGTACGCGCGGGTCGCTCCAGCGAGTTGAAATCGATCGGAGTGTCGCCCCCGCTGGGGGCTTTCGGATCATGCGCGAGCCGGATCCCACCGGTTGACACCGGTGGCAAGAGGAATGACGCCCCCATTCGGGGGCTGCAATTCCCTGCGCTCTATTCGACATCGCGCACCGTTCCGATTCGACAGCGACAAAGATGGTGTGCCGGCGCTCGCAGGGCGAGCTTGTCACCTCCGACATCAACACATCAACCAGCGATTCCCAGGATTGCGGCCAGGCGATTGTCATGCGGATACGGGTGGCCGGTGTGTTGGCGGAAGGCTTCGCCGTATTTCACGCCGATTTCTTTGCCGCGGGCGGCGGACCAGCGTTCGCCGTTTTGCATGTATTCGTCGATGCCGTGTTGCTTGCGGAGCCAGTTGCGCTGGCTTTCGTGGCAGGCGAGCATTTTTTGTTTTGTCTCGAACGTCGACGTCACGTCGATGATGAAGTCGGGTTTCACCGGGCGGCCGAACGTGTCGGCTCCTTCGATCGAGTCGACGTAATACAAATGCGGGATGCCGCTGAGCGGCGGGGCCGGCGACCATTGGCGGGTCGAGTAGTTGGGGACCGAGGCGGAGAAGCAGGCTTCGCGGACGAGCACGCTCGTCAGCTCGTGGTCGGTCATGTAGTCGACGGGCGGAGCCGTCAGCACGATGTCGGGCCGGGCCCGGCGGAGGCATTCGCAGACCTTGCCGCGGCTGGCGTTGTCGATGGTGATCGACAGGTCGCGAAATTCGAGGCAGACGTACTCGGCCCCGAGCAATCGCGGCTGACGCGCGGGCCTCGCCCCGGCGGATCTCGGCGATTTCCTCGGCCGAGTGCTCGGCGCTGCCGCAGTCGCCGGGGGTCATCGTGGCGATGGTGATCGCGCAGCCCTTTTGGGCCAACAGGGCCAGCGTGCCGGCGCATTGAAATTCGACGTCGTCCGGATGGGCGTGAATTGCCAGGATTCGCGGGGGAGAGACGCCGCCCGAGGGAGACGTGGAGGAAGACTTGCTCGAGGCATCGCCGCCTGCCATTGAATTCGCTCTCAGTCTCGATGTCTAATTAAGCTTGGACGCCACGATTTTTCAGCCGTCGGATCGCATTATATAGACAGGAATTCCGTCTCCAACATGGCCATCGATCTTGCTCCACGCACCGCCGACAAAGCCCAACCCCAACCCGCTCCGGCTCAGGCCCTCCGCCAGACCAAAGTCCCCACGCTGATTTTCGGCAACGCCCGCGAGGTCGATCGGCACGTGGCCCTCGTCGTCGAGAGCTTGATCCGCGAGAACAACTCGGCGGGCCTGAAGACCGTGCTGGGGCTGCCGACCGGTTCGACGCCGATCGGCGTCTATCGCGAGCTGATTCGGCTGCATCGGGAGGAGTCGCTCGATTTCTCGAACGTCGTCACGTTCAATCTCGACGAATATTGGCCGATGCCGAAGGATTCGATCCACAGCTACAACCGGTTCATGCGGGAGACCTTCTTCGATCACGTCAATATCCGGCCCGAAAACATCCACATTCCCGACGGCACGATTCCGCTCCGCGACGTCGACGCGTTCTGCGACGCCTACGAGCACGCGATCGAAAAGGCCGGCGGCATCGACTTGCAGATTCTGGGCATCGGCCGCACGGGGCACATCGGCTTCAACGAGCCGGGCAGCCCGCGCGACAGCCGCACGCGGATCGTCACGCTCGATCCGGTGACGCGGCAGGACGCGGCGAGCGACTTTTACGGCGAAGAGAACGTGCCCCAGCAGGCGATCACGATGGGCGTCGGGACGATCCTGTCGCCGCGCAAGATCATCATCATCGCCCTGGGCGAGCATAAGGCGCCGATCGTCCGCCGGACGCTTGAAGAGCCGCAGAGCGAGGAAGTCACCGCCAGTTTTTTGCAGACGCATCGCAACGTGACGTTTGCCGTCGACCACGCCAGCGCCGTCGGAGCTGACGGCGATCCGCACGCCGTGGCTCGTGGGGCCGGTGCGTTGGAATTCGGCGATGGAAAAGCGGGCCGTGATCTGGCTCAGCCGCAAGATCAAGAAGCCGCTGCTCAAGCTGGAGGCGCGGGATTTCGTCTCGAATCACCTGCACGATTTGCTTCGCGAATGCGGGCCGACCGAGGCCATTCGTCAGCGGGTGTTTGAGGGCCTGCTCAACGGAATTTGCACGAAGCCGAGCGGCACGGAGCGGCAGAAGATCATCGTCTTCAGCCCGCACCCGGACGACGACGTGATTTCGATGGGGGGCACGCTGGCGACGCTCGCCGACCAGGCGCACGACGTCCACATCGCCTACATGACGAGCGGCAACATCGCCGTCTTCGACCACGACGCGCTGCGGCACCTCAACTACGTGAGCGAATTTCACAAGCTGTTCGAGCTGCATTCCGAGTCGTCCAACAATCTCTGCTGCCGCCTGCGAAACGCCATCGTCAGCAAGCAGCCGGCCGATTTCGACACGGACGAAGTGCTCAACGTCAAAACGCTGATCCGCAAGACGGAAGCGACGGCGGCCGCCAAGGCGGTCGGCGTGCCCGAGGAAAAGCTCCACTTTTTGGACCTGCCCTTTTATCGCACGGGCAAGGTCTCGAAGCGGCCGATCGGCGACGACGACGTGGCCATCATCGCCAGCCTGTTACGGGAGATTGCGCCCAGCCAGATTTACGTCGCCGGCGACCTGTCCGACCCGCACGGCACGCACCGCGTGTGCGCCCAGGCGATTCTGCGGGCCCTCGACGTGATCCGCGGCGAAGGCGTGGCGGGCCCGGAAGTGTGGCTCTATCGCGGCGCCTGGCAGGAGTACGAGCCGCACGAAATCGAGCGGGCCGTGCCGCTGAGCCCCGAGACCATGCTCCGCAAGAAGCTGGCGATCTTCAAGCACGAGTCGCAGAAGGACAAAGCCCTCTTCCCCGGCCACGACGAGCGCGAATTCTGGGTGCGAGCCGAAGAGCGGACGCGGAACACGGCCCAGATCTATAACGACCTGGGCCTGCCCGAATACTACGCGCTCGAGGGCTTCGCACGGTTCTCGGGTCAGCTGTGAGTCGCATCCCTGAGCAGCACGCGTGAGCTTGCCGAGGTCGACTTGCGGCGAGACGCGGGAGTATGCGTCGCGCAGTCACAGTCGCGAGATTCGTTCCGCCCGTCTGGGGGGCTCTGCCCCCGCTCGGTCGTGCAGGCGCGAGTTTCGCTCTTACGTCGTGTACGAGATCGACAATTCCGCGGAGAGGTTCGGCGGGCCACCGTTGTTGAAGTCCCACGCGTAGGCAGCGCCCTCCCCAAATGCAGGAGGCATCCACGTGAGCACGACCATCGCGTTGCCAGAGACCCAGCCCCCAACTCCGCCAACGGGCTGGCGGTCAACGACTTCCTGCACGGCGGCAGAAATGTCCGACGAGCTGGTCCACCCCGAGCTGCCGTAAGTGAAACTGAAGGTGCCGTAGTGAGTCGTCTTCGTCCGTCCGCTCACATCGAATTTGGTTGTTGTAAACGTGGACGGGTTATCGGCCGCTTGCAGGTAAACGGAGCACGTGCCCTCCCCGATAGTCGAGGTGGCGTACAAGGTAATCGTAGCCGCCGTGATCGCCGCAGAGTTCGGGATGGTGACGTCTAAGAACCTAAATCCGCAGGTCCTGGGCCCACCTGCGGTGGGGCCGATAGTCGTGGACGTTAAGTTGGGAAGGCCCGTGGAACCATTTTCATAGGCATCATCGGATGACGCCTGGATTTGGCCCGTCCACAACATGGTCTGCGCCTGCAATTCCTTGGGAAGTGCAAACTGAGCGACCACGAGCCCAGCGCCACCGATGATCCTGGTACGCAGATAATCGGCCGATTCGGTCGATCGAACGACAGCTTCTTCGTCATGTTAGACTCCTTCACCTGAATGTGCCAGATGTGGCTACGCGGACCCGCGCCGGCCCGATTGAGGCGAGAGCTGAGATGGAAGGAACTTCGCAGCACCGGACGTGTGCGTGCATTTGAGCCCGGTGCCGCTCGGAATGTCAAAAACTATTCCCGCAACGTATGCAATGTTTTTAGCAATCAGTGCCTGAGTGCAAGTTTGGATATATGTTGCTGACTGCATCCCATTTCGGAGAATCGGCGCACCGTGGGCCATCGAGGTCGAGCAGACCCACTGCGTAGCTCGCCAGGGGAAAAAAATCGCACTGCATGAGCGGTTCACGACGTCGCAGGCGGATGCTGACGCCCCCCGCTCGGGAAGAGTGGGTGCGCCGGTTGGAAACGTCTGCCGGACACGGACTCCTCTTCCCAGAGTTCTCCCAATCGCCTAAAACATCGCACGAAGTACGGCCGCTTGCCGCAGGATTTTGTGCGCGGCCGTCTGCGGATTTTCTTTGAGGGGGGCGCTGGTCCCCCATCTCTCAACGGATGGAGAGACCCATGGCGATCTCAACCCGCTCCAACGCGCTGGCCGCGGCGGCCCTGTTCGCGGCTGTGGGAGCGATCAGCTGCTTTTCACTCTGCTGCTTTTCACTTAGCGGCTGCACCGAAACCGGGTCGGACCCCGTGACGGCCCAGCAGGGCAAAGCGGCCGATCCGTCGATTCCCACGGCTGCTCTCAATAACCCGACTGGCGGGCGCGGACAAAACGGCTCCACGGCCGGCGATTCGAGCGTGGCCGCCAACGGCGAACCGAGCCAAATGCCTCAGAATCAGGGGCCTGCGGATCCTCAGGCGGTCCCCCGGGAAAGAGAGCCCGGAGTGGCTGGCGGGCCAGTTGCTCGTGCTGCGGTCCGAGCCGGCCGGTGCCGAGCGCAATCGCAAACTGATTGCCATGTCGCTCGAGCTGATCGAGAAAACGCACGAACAAAAGGGGCTGGAGCCGATCTTCAACAAGGCTGTCCAAACCCTCTGTGAGGCCCGGCTCGATCTGGCGGCCAGCGGCAGCGCCGACGACGCCAAGGCCCTCCAGGACGAGGCTGAGGAGTTTTACCGCCGCGACCCGAATTCCGCCGCGGCTGAAGACGCGGCCTGGTATCTGACCCGCTTCGCCCACACCAATGCCCGCCAGGCACGGAACGACCGTCGCAAGATCCAGGCTTTCGCCATCGCGGCCCGAAATTTTGCCACGCGTTTCCCCCACTCCGATTCGAAGGCGCTCCCCCTGCTCCACGCTGCGGGCCAGACCTGCGAGCTCTTTCACCTCGACGGGGAAGCCATGAACTGCTTTGCCGTGTTGCAGGAAAAATTCCCGAAAACGCCGCAGGCCGACCAGGCCACGGCCATTCTGCGGCGGCTGGAATTGAAGGGGAAAAAGGTCAAATTGTTCGGCGAAACGGCGGACGGCCGTTTCCTCAAGAACGGCCAGTTATTGGGCAAACCGGTGTTGGTGGTCTTCTGGTCGAGCGACTCGGACGCCTTCCAGGAGATGCTGCCGCTGCTCTTGAAAGTCACGCGGCCGTACGAGCGCTCCGGTCTGACGATCCTGGGTGTGTGCCTGGACGAGGATAAGGCCGAAATGGAGGCCTTCATCGCCAAGAACCGCCTGACGTGGACCCAGCTGTTTTATTCCGACCCAGACAAGCGACACTGGGAGCATCCGCTGGCCCAGTATTACGGCGTCCACGATATCCCCTCGCTGTGGCTGGTCGACCAGGACGGGAATGCCGTCGACACGCGTGTCACTCCCGATACGCTCGACGGGCAGCTGCGATACCTGATCGCCAACGAGGGCGGCCCCCAGCGTCAGTAGGCGGCTGCGGGAACCCGCCGGTAGCGTTGTGAGCTTCTGGAACGCCGGCTTCTTTCGTCTCGTGCGCGGTGCGTACCTGCGTGGAGACGAGTCGCTTCGCGGCTCGAACGCGGCCCATTTGCCGTCCACTTTGCCAAGTGTCTCGGCCGATAAATTCGCGCGCTACTGGTGCGTAAGCCTTCGCTCACCGACGATCGTGAGCCAGTGCGAACGCTTCGTTTGCCCACTCCGCGCGACGAATGTGCACGTCTCTGAGACGCTTCGCGCGGTGCTGCGCGGCAACGCTGAAACCACTATTTTTACAGCCTGGAACTGTGCGCACGTCCGGTTGCCGTCGAATCGGTTTTCGCCGATGCGAGGCGCTCTGCGCGACCGCGCGACCCGCGAAGTGCTGAATCTCCCGGGGGAAATTGCGAGATTACAATTTGCCCATAAGACATTTTACCAGCAATTGAGAGTTGCCGAATGCACGTCCGTATATTAGGATCGACACGTAGGACATGCACCCAGCCTTAGAGCTGAATCAAGTTGCCGCGAGCAGGAGAGCCGAATGTCAACCAGCATGCTTGAAACTAAGCCGGCACTCACCAGCCGCCAAAAGCAAATCTACGACTTCTTGAAGGACAAAATCCTGAATCGCGGCTACGGACCTACGGTTCGCGAGATCGGCACTCACTTCGGCATTCGCTCGCCTAACGGCGTGATGTGCCATTTGAAGGCCCTCGAGCGGAAAGGCCTCATTACCCGCGAATCGCACATGTCGCGGGCCATTCAGCTCTCCGAGTCGGCCCAGCAGCGGACCAGCCTGCGGCTGGCCGGCCAAATCGCTGCCGGCAGCCCGGTGCTGGCGGTCGAGGAATCCGAGCACATCGATTTCGCTCCCTTGTTCGAGCCCGAGGATCACTTCTGCCTGCGGGTCAAAGGGGACTCGATGGTCGAGGACCAGATCGCCAGCGGCGACTACGTCGTGGTCCGCCGCCAGGACACGTGCCGCGAGGGGGAGATTGTGGTCGCCCTGGTCGACGACCACGAAGCGACGCTCAAGCGGTTCTACCGCGAACGCGACCGCTTCCGCCTCGAGCCGGCCAACTCGACGATGAAGCCCATCTATTCCAACAACGTGAAAGTGCTAGGAGTGGTGGTCGGCGTCGTCCGGCAGTATTAAGCGATTTTAATCGCTGCCAACCAAGCGCGATCAGACACCGAGCCCCGAGCCGGGGGCGTTAGCCCCCGGAGAATTTGTGCTTGGTCGGGCTTCGCACGGTAACGACGCTCAGTCGGCGTTAGGTAATCGCCTTAACTGCGGAAGAGTGCGCTTCGCGAGAAGGCTTTCAGGGGAGGCTTCTCGGGGGGCTGACGCCCCCCGCTCGGGAGAAGCCCACCTCAAACGCTCGACGCCCAGACGCCGCTCAGCCGGCCGCGGCGCTGGCCTGGTACTGGTTGAGCTTGTTGTAGAGCGTCTTGAGGGCGATCCCCAGTTCGTGGGCCGCTTTTGGCTTGTCGCCCGCGTGCTTGTCGAGCACCTGGTGGATTACGTCCATCTCGATTTCCCGCAGCGTCTTGCCCTGACCCGAGCCGATGGATGCGACGGCCGGTGTCCGCATTCCGATCCCGCTCACGCTGGCCGGCAGATGCTCCGGCAGGATCGTCTTGCCGTCGGACAGAATGACCGCGTGCTCCAGCGCGTTGGCCAGCTCGCGGACGTTGCCGCTCCACTCGTGAGAAAGCAGCAGTTCGAGGGCGGCCGGCGAGAGGATGTCGGCCGGGGCCTGGGCTCGCTTCAAATGTCGGGCGATCAGCGTCTTGGCCAGGCTCGGGATGTCGTCCTTGCGTTCCCGCAGGGGCGACAGATGAATTTCAAACGTGTTGACGCGGAAAAACAGGTCTTCGCGGAAGGTCCCTTCGGCCACCATGGTCTGCAGATCGCGGTTGGTCGCACAGACGATGCGGACGTCGACGTGGAAGAACTCGTTTTCGCCGACCCGCCGAATCTCGCCCGATTCCAAAAACCGCAGCAGCATGACCTGCATGCTCTTGTCGAGATCGCCGATTTCGTCGAGGAACAGCGTGCCGCAGTGGGCCACTTCGACGAGCCCTTTTCGCGGCGTGTCGGCCCCGGTGAAGGCTCCTTTGCGGTGTCCGAAGAATTCGCTTTCGACGAGGTTTTCCGCCAGCGCTCCGCAGTTAACGGCCACGAACGGGCCGTCGACGCGCAGGCTCAGCTCGTGAATGCGGCGGGCGACGAGCTCCTTGCCGGTGCCCGTTTCGCCCTGAATCATCACGGCCGAATCGGTCGGCGCGATTTTGTCGACGAGCGCCTTCACCCGGCGCATCGACGCCGTTTCGCCGATCAGGCTGGGGCTGCCTTCCACGCGTTCGAGCTGCCGTTCCAGGGCCACGGTTTTGCGAGTGAGGGCCAGCTTTTCGCCGACGCGTTTGAGCACGTTGGCGATCTCGAAGAGCTTGCACGGCTTGGGCAGAAAGTCGTAGGCGCCGCGGCGGAGGGCCTGGATGGCCTCTTCCATGCTGCCGTGGCCCGTGCTGATGATGACTTCGGTGTCGGGGGCGGTTTTCTTGATGTGGTCAATGACGTCCCAGCCGCTGAGGCCGGGCATCCGCAGATCGACGATGGCCACGTCGAAGGATTGCTTGTCGAGAGCGGCGATGGCCGCGGCCCCGTCTTCGCAGATCGTCGCCTCGTGCCCCATGCGGGGCAGCTCGATCTTCATCACGTCCCGAATGGGGGGTTCATCATCGACGAACAGGACGCGTAACTTGTTGACGGGAACAGAGTTCAAGCCGCCCTCTCCTTGGTGCGTAGTCCGCCGAATCCCTTCGGTGGCCCCCGGTTTTGGAGCCGCTTGATAACACATTGCCCCAAACGTGGCAACGCTTTCCGCCTCAAGTTTGGCGACGAAATTCGGGCCCCAAACGATCGATCGCCGGGTTGCAGGCAAACAGGTGATTTCTCATGTTACGGAGCCGAAACCAGCGGCCGTTCCGGACGTCGGTGAAGCGATAGTGGCACGACCCGAAGAAACCTGATCCACTTCGGGTGTCGTGAACAAATTGACTCAAACAGGACGTCTTACTTTTCAGTAACACTTCGAGATTTCGTCGACGGACCTGGGCATAGATCACGGATTCGGAGGGGGCGTCAATGAGTCGTATTTGGCTGGTATTGGGAATCGCCGGCCTGTTGCTCGTGTCGTGTCGCCGAGCTTCCCTTGCCCCCGCTTGCTGCCCCGCGCCACCGCCCGGCAAGGCCGTCGTAAACGCGGATCAGACGGTGATCATTGTCTGGGACGCCGCACACAAGACGGAGCACTTCATTCGCAAGGCCTCGTTTAAAGGGGATGCCGCCGACTTTGGCTTTCTGGTGCCCACGCCAGCGCAGCCCGAGCTAGAAGAGTCGGGCAACGAAGCTTTTTCATTTCTGGCCAAATTGACCGCTCCTGCGAAAGAAGTCAGGCCCCGGCCGGAGCATTGCAGCATTTGTTGCGGCGAAGAGGTTAAGTCGACAAAGAAGAGTGACGTGAGCGTGCTTGCCGAAAAGTCCGTGGCCGGCTTTCACGCGGTCGTCCTTCAGACGAAATCATCCGACGCTTTGGCGCAGTGGCTGAAGGAGCATGGCTACGCATTCTCTCCCGAAGTCCAAACCTGGGCGAAACCCTATGTCGAAGCCGGATGGAAGATCACAGCTTTACGGGTCGAGAAGGACAAGCGGGCTGCCGACGACGCGCGGGTCGCAACACCCGCATTGCGGATGACATTCAAGACGGACCGACCGCTGTTTCCGTATCGTGAGCCGGATCCGAAGGCCTTCGCACAATCATTGTCGGCCCAAAAGCGACTGTTGCGAATCTTCTTCCTTGCCGAGGCACGCTACCGCGGCGAAATAGTCCACAGCACATGGTCGGGCAATATCGCTTGGGCGAACAGGCTAAGCCCGGAGAACCGGACGGAAACACTCAGGCTGCTGAAGATCAAAGATGTCGATCAACCGGCCGGGAACTGGCTCACCGAATTCGAGGACGACTGGGCTTACGCGGCGGCCCCGGCCGATGTGACGTTCTCCCCCGATCCCATCCGGGGCCCGATCACGCGTGAGCCGATCATCGAATACACCGCTTCGCCCTGGCCGACGGATCCCACGGCCTACGGACTCGTAGCGCTCGTCGTCGCTCCTCCGCTCGTCCGCCGATTCCGTCGCGGGAAAGTTCGCGATCTTTAGTCTCGGACGACGACTGATCCGGAGCGATCGATGCCAGTCGACCCCGAGTACTATCAGCGTCTTGAAGATGCGATCGACGGCATTTTGACCGAGCTCGCCGGCGTTTTATCGTCGACCGAATTAGCTGACGTGGGCGAATTTAATTGCCATGGCGAGTATGGTCTCGCCCTAGAGGAACTCTGCGCGATCATCTCGGATGGCGGGTATACCGTCGAGCAGAGCGTGTACGAGAAGATTGTCACCGTCGGAATGACGATGGGGATTAATAGCAGCTGGTGGTCGCCGATAAAGACGAAATAGAGGGCGATCCAAGGCTGCACTCGAGCGGCCAGACCTAAGGTAAGGCGGCTTTGGGGTCCGCCCGCGCGGCTCGCTCAGGCGGCGGTGCCGCTCTTGATCGCTTTGCGGGGCAGACGCACGCGGAAGGAGCTGCCGCGGCCGGGGCCGGCGCTTTCGACTTGGATTGCGCCGCCGTGATCGGTGACGATGCGGTGCGTGATCGACAGGCCCAGGCCCGTGCCGCGGCCATTGCGGCGCTGGGTGAAGAAGGGCTCGAAGAGATTGTCGATCACTTGCTGCGACATGCCGCAGCCGTCGTCGGTAATGATCAGCGTGACGTGGTCGGTCTGCTCGGTGATGGTGATGGTCATTGTGCCGCCGTCATCCATCGCCTCGAGCCCGTTGGAGACGAGGTTCAGCACCACCTGCTGAATTTCGGGGCCGTTCATTTCCAATTGGCACGGCGCCGTGCGGGTGAAGCGGATCGTGCGATCGCGGTAGCGGCTCATGATTCGCACGACGCGGAGCACGTCGTTCACGATGGACGTCAGGTCGTGGCACGCGCAGCGGTCCCCGTTCCCGCGGGCAAATTCGAGCAGATTTTGCGTGATTTTCTGACAGCGGAACGCTTCCCGCTGGATCATTTCGAGATACTGCTGCACGACCTCGGCTTCCTGACGTTCGGCAGAGGCAGGCTCTTCCGCAAAACGCTCCGTGAGCGATTCGGAGGCCATGGCGATGGCGGAGAGGGGATTGTTGATCTCGTGCGCCACGCCGGCCGCCAGCAGCCCGATGCCTGCCAGTCGCTCGGAGCGGACAAGCTGCTTGCTCCGCTCGTAAACCTGGCGATCGAGGTCGCCGCGAATTTCCTGGAAGCGGGCCGTCATGCTGTTGAAGGCTTCGGCCAGCTCTTTCATTTCGTCCTGCCGCGTGAAGCTGAGGCGGTAGTTGAAATCGCCCTGGGCGACCCGCGAGGCTCCCTGGTGCAGCTTCCGCAAGGGGGCGAAGACCCAGATGTAGCCGTAGATGATCAGTCCGCAGAAGAAGACCACGGAGAGGCCGGCCGACCAGGTGACGAGCCGAAAATTTCTCTGAAAGATGGCGCTGGCTTTTTCCAACTGCATGGAAATCCCCGCTTGGAAGTCGGGGATGTCTTCGGCGCTTTGACGGAGGAGTTCGACCTTCTGCTGGAGATCCTCGATCGTGGCCTTCGGGAATTTGGGATCCGCCAACGACCCCGCGCGATGCTTGAGGTCTTCTTCGATCACTTTGCTCATCGCGCTCACCATCCCCAGCGCGATCGGCTTCATTTGCTCGTAGTCCGAGCGGGGCGGCAGCATCTGAAGCTTCAGCAGATAATCGTTCGCCTCGCCCTGAGCGTTTCTAACGGCCGCCTCAAAATCTTCGTAACGGCGTTGCGCGCCCGCCTCGTCAACGTGGACGTGTTTAAGTGGCCTTTGGAGGCGGGCGACGGCCTCGGTCAGCTCGTGTTGCGCGGGCACTTGTTGAATGAATAGTCGAGGTCCCGAATGACCTGCCGGTAGGAGATGTGGCTGTAGATGGCACTGACGGACAGCAGGATCATCATCACGAGGACGATGACCAGTCCGCAAACCATCGTGCGCCGGATCGTGCGCGTAAAGAGCACGCGAGGACTCCCCCTCTTCCCTGCCCCGCTCCTCGCCTCCTTGGGATCCGGACATCCTTGGATCCGGAAATCCTGGATCCGGCTCTGGCCGGACGGACCGGGGGAGCGGGAGTCTATCTGCGTGCGCCCGAGTTCCACAACCCGAAATCCGGGCGACTGAAATCCAGGCGACGGCCGAGATTAGGTCGCCGGTGTCTGACCGGGCGGCGGCAGGCTTAACCGCCCCGCTCTTCGGAGCGGCGTTCGGGAGCCGGCGGAGCCGGTGCCGGCGCCGCATTTGGCGGGGCCGGTGCGGGCGTCGACGGCGAGATGGAGTCGCGGGAGGTCGAATCGCTCGTCGGGCTGGTGCGATTGGGCGTCGGCGTGACCGGCTTGCCCCATTTCGATTGGCGCTGCACTTGCTTGCGGTATTGCAGCAGCCCGGCCATCAAAATGTCGATGACCTTGGCCAGTTCGGAGAGAGCCTTCGAATAGTTCTTCGAGTCGAGCGAGCTGCGAGCCAAGGCTCGGGCCGCTTGCTGGGCCGGCCAATCGATGGCCCACCGCTCTTCGCTCGCCGCGCGCGCAAGTTCCCCTTCGAGGGCCGCCAGATGGTTCAAAAAGGCGACGCTCGAGCGGGCCGAGGCGGTGCGGTACGGCCGCCAGACGGTCGTTTCGACTCCCGCCTCGCCCAGCGACGTGTCACGCGGACGCCGCTCCAGCCAGAAGGCAAATACTCCGACTGCGGCGAACGCCGCGGCACCGGCCACATAGACTCCGGCCACCGCATGCTCGCGGAACAGAATGCAGATGATGCCGACGACGAAGATCAGTGCCAGCGTCCAAATTGTGATGATCCAGCCGAGTCCCAGTCCGCCGGTCGGTGCGTGAGCTTCCTCCTCTTCGGGACCTCCCGGCGTCGCGGCCACCCGCGCGATCACCACCGTCACGTTGTCCGAACCGCCCCGCAGGTTGGCCAGGTTGACCAGCATGCGGCAGGCCTCGGGCGGCGGCAGCTCGCGGGCAATGATCCCGATCTCGGCGTCCTGCACGTGACCCGTCAGGCCGTCGGAGCAGATCAGATAGACGTCGCCGGGGAGCACGGCATACGGCCCCTCGATGTCGACCTGCACGACCGGTTCCGGCCCCAGCGAACGCGTGATCACGTGCCGCGATTCGTGGAGGAAAACTTCGTCGGGCCGCAATCGTCCCTGCCGCATCAATTCCCACTGCACGCTGTGGTCGGCCGTCAACTGGTCGATGCGTTCGCCGCGGATGCGGTAGAGGCGGCTGTCGCCGACGTGGGCAATGACGGCCCCCTGCGAGCAGAGGACGAGCGCCGTGCCGGTCGTCCCCATGCGGGCGAAATCGCGGTTGAGCGAGCCCCGCTCGTTGATGGCCGCGTTGGCCGTTTCGAACGATTCCTTCAGCGCCTCGGGGACATCCGTGTTGCGGAGTTTGAAGAAGGTGTGGCAGATGGTGTCGGCGGCGATCTTGCTCGCCAGTTCCCCGACGGCGTGCCCCCCCATGCCGTCGGCCACCATCAAGAGATGCCCGTGCTCGCGCCAGATTTCGGCGTCGGAGCAGATGCGGACCGCGAACGAATCCTGATTATTACGGCGGCGAAAGCCAATATCGCTGACGGAGGCATAGCGGATCGGCTGATCCCAGCGCATCCGGTTCATCTTATCCGGGGCCGTTTTGGCAAGTAAAGCGCCGTTCCAAGGTTCGTCCGGCGCAACTCCCGTCGCCGCAATCGATATGGTCATTGACAGTCCAGCGCGTCGGACCGTCGGCGACTGGTCTGGCAGGGGTCGGGATCGACGAATAGAATCCCCCGCCTGCAGAACGGCCCGCGTGGTAAGCGGAGCTTGGGTCAGCAGATAGGCGCACGGCCGATCGGCCGTACGGACTCGACGCCCAAATCTGCTAACCTTCGCGCACGGACCACAACGAGAATCGCGCCGACTTGGAGATCTCCGCAGTCGGCCAGATCAGTCGCCCGGATCAGTCGCACTTCGGCTCGAATCGTTGACGATTTGACGCGTTGACTATGCTTTACGCCAACCTGCCCCGCGCAGACCACGACGCACGTCGGCCGGACGTTGCCAGAGGGCTCCGTCCGCGCGCCGCTCGGGACCCGGTCGATCGGCGGCTGGCGACTGCTCGTCTTGGCGCTGGCAACCTGCGGCGTCTGCTCATCGAGCGGCTGTGTTTACCGGCGGCTCGTCGTCAAATCCGACCCGCCCGGGGCCCAAGTGATTCTCGACGGTCAGGAAGTCGGCATCACGCCGGTGGCCGTGCCGTTCACGTATTACGGCACCCGACAGCTGACGCTCGTGAAGCCGGGCTACGAGACGCGCACCGAGCTGGTGAAGATTCCGGCCCCGTGGTACCAGACGTTCCCGCTCGACGTTGTGTCCGACAACGTGCTGCTCCACCAGGTGAACGACCGCCACGAAATCGCCTGGCAACTGACGCCGCAAGGCGTCGTGCCGCTGGAGAAGCTGCAAGAGCGGGCCGACTCGCTGCGCTCCAAGGCGCACAT
>CAWFAK010000004.1:0-90818 GCA_963813715.1 uncultured Planctomycetaceae bacterium
CCGTCGGCGGTTACGGTCTGCGTCAGGGCTGTCTCGAAGCCGTCCAAAAAACTTGTGGGTTTTTGCGACGCCTCCGGAGGGGGCTTTGCATCGCGATACAAATCTCGTACGCTTGGGTTGAGCCGCATGACACCGTTTGTGCATGCCCGGGTCGCTCCGAATTGCAAATTCGCAAACCGTTACGGCGTGAGTCAAAGCCCGGGCACTGCACGCCAGCTGGCAGGTGCCACCTCCCATAATAGGGTCCGTTGATGTCGTTTGCGGAAAACAGTTGAGATTACGGAACCTCACGGTCGGTGCGGTTCGCTGACCACTCTTCCCCGGATGCTCTGACGCGGGACCGGGCCCCAGGCACGCGAATCCTGGCTTTGGTCGCGATTGTCGCCCAGCAGGAAGAAATGATCCGGGGGGACGAGGACTTCAGCAAAGCAATTCTTCGCCGAGTCGGGCGTGAAGGTAATGAGATGTGAACAATTTCCCAGCATCTCGGTCTCGATAACCGACCCCAGGTGGTTCTCCGGTGAAACCGAACGAAAAGCCGCCGCGTCCGCCGCCGCGTACTCGACGAGCGTGCCGTTGATACGCAGGCGGTTCTGGTGCATGGCCACCCGGTCACCCGGCAGTGCCGCGACCCGCTTAAACATCAGGCGGCCATCCTCGGGTGACGCGACTTGGACGAGGTCTCCTAGGTGCGGTTGACACCGGGTCAACAGCACGCGGTCGGAGTAGGGGATGCGGACATCATAAGCACCTTGCATAACCCAGACTTGGTCCCCCAAGAGCAGCGTTGGTGCGTCAGAAGGACCGGAGAGGGTGTATGCATGGATATAAGCCGGCAAGAGGCCGAGCACAACGACCAAGATAACGGCACCCACTATCAGTTTCGTGGCGCAGGCTGCGCTTTGAACTCTTCATGCCGCCGTTCCCCATCGTCGCAAGACGGCTAGATTCGCGAGGACGAGCTAACCGTCGACTAGCAGATGATGGTCGTATTAACACGACGGCCAGGTCAAGCTAATCGCGGACTCCCTCGTAATTAAATACTGGAATCGTCGTGTCGCTTGGTGCATGTTGCGGTCACGGGTTGGTTCTGTGCTAAACGGAGCGACGTCGTTTTCAAATCGATCAAACTCGTTGTCAAGGACCAGCGGGACTCACGCGAGCAGTTGGAACGAGATGCACTGCCTAATGAACGCGTACGTCCGTGATTGCCTCGTCACCGGCTACGCTACTCGACCCGATGACCGTCGCGTTATTGCGATCTCTGTCGGGGACCGAAATTCCGCACGAAGGCTGCAAATGCCCGTTGATTCACGCCGTCGTATCCGTGACATCCCAAACGCCGCTGCCGCTGACCACGACACCGCCGCCATAGTTCTCGGTATACGACCAGGTGCCGGTGATCAGATCACCCGTTGTCGTTTGAATTGCTTTGCCGACAAAATGAACGGTGACCGTCAATCCTTCGGATTGGAAGGTCACCGTGCCGGTGATGTTGCCCTCGGCGTCGATTGTTCCTGTTCCCGTGCCTGCCACGCCCGGAACCGAGACGGTGACGACGCCGTTCGAGACCGCGAGTTCAATGGACGTGTTGGTGACGCCGCCGCCCCAAAGGGAACTCGTGGTGGTCGTGCCGTTGTTGTCGGTGACAACCGTTCCGCTAAAACTCCCGCCGTAAGATTCGTTAAAAGTTAGTACCCTTGCCAGGCTCCACGTCCCCTGACCGGTTTCCATCACGCCGTTGCCCAGGTTGGCCGTGAAACTCCAGGTGCCCGCGGCTCGAACTCGGGACAAGATCCAGTCGCGGTGCCGAGTGAAGGTCACTGCGACCGTCACCCCGTCCGTGACGAAGCTTGTCGTGCCGTCAGGTTACCGTTTGCTGCAATCGTTCCCGTGCCCGGGGCGAGCCCGGTGCTGCTCGGGTACGCGACTTGCGCAAAGCCATTCGAGATCGCCGCTGTAAACGAAGTTGGAGCGACCGGACTCGTTGTGGTCTGGCCATTGTTGTTGACGACGACGGAACCCTGGTAGCTGCCGGCGTAATTACCGTCGAAGTCGGTCACAACCTGTGCACCGCTCATGGTCCACAAGCCGTTGCCGCTCACGACGATTCCGTTGCCGACGTTTGCCGAGTATTGCCAGGTGCCGTTGGCCGCCGTACCCGAAGGGCCGACGGCGGCGATCATGCCGGTGAACGGCACCGCGACGGTGACGCCGTCAATTTGGATGTTCACGCTACCGCTGATGTCTCCCTGCGAATCGACCGTGCCCGTTCCAGAACCACCCGGGATGGTCACCGAGATCAGTCCGTCTTTGATGGCTGCCGCGTAGGCAGTCGCGGTAACAGGCGTAGTGGTGATCGTGCCGTTGTTGTTAACGACGCTCGTCCCGGTATAGGTCCCAGTGTAATTTCCGTTGTAGAGGGCAAGTGCCGGGGAGGATCGTAAACGTCAACGGGATGCTTGTGCGCGTTGCCGTAATTGGGATTGGAACTCGTAAATGACGCCACTACGGTGTATGTGCCGGCGTTCGTGGGGGCCGTCGACGAACCGGTCCCGCTCACGGTGCTCCCGAGATAATACGCAAACGTCGAACTGCCGCTGACCGTCGCGCCTCCGACGCCGGTTGCCGTGGCGGTGGCTGCGAACGGATTGCCGTTGTACGTGCCGCCGTTGTTGACCGCGACGACCGTCGGTGTTGCGGTTGCGATCGCAAACGTCACCGGCGCGCTTGACGCGTTCGAGTAATCGGGATCGTCACTGGTGAACGACGCGACCACGGTATAGGTGCCGGCATTCGTGGGTGCTGTCGACGAACCGTTCCCGCTCACGGTGCTGCCCGTGTAGTACGCGTACGTGAAGGTTCCGCCGACCGTGGAATTGTTCAGGCCCGTGGCCGTGGCGCTGGCCGCGAACGGCTCTCCATCGTAAAGTCCGCCAACGTCGGCAACGGTCACTGCAGGCGTCAGCGGGCTGATCGTGAAGGTCACCGGTGCGCTCTGGCTGTCGACGTACATGGGATTCTGTCGAAGTGAACAGCCCCACAACGGTGTAGGTGCCGGCGGCGGTCGGCGGCGTTGTGGAACTCGGGCCGGTCGCCGCGCTGCCCGCAAAGTATTCGTAGGCATAGGTGCCTGCGACCGGTTCCCCGACTTCGCCGGTGGCGGTGCCGCTAGCCGGGAACGGATTGCCGTTGTAGACCCCTCCCGCGTCGCTAACGGCGACCGTGGGCGTAAATAACGGGACCGTGCTGATTTGTGTGGTAAATGTCAACGTCATCCCGTCGACCGTGTACTGCATCTGAATGAAGAAGGCAGTGGCCCCCGAGGACGGCAGACTGACCTGCGCGACGTAGTTGCCCCCACCCTGGTCAGTCAGTACGGAGCTGGTCCAGTTGGCCCCGAACGTCTCGAGCCGGAAATCGCGATCGTCCGGGTTTGTCGCTTGCCACATCAAGACCGAGGTCGGGGTGCTGACCGTGTTCAAATTGATTTCAGTACCGCCGTTGGTCACGGTCCAGGTGAATTGGGGCAAGGCCGCACCATCGATCACGGCTTTCTCGAAGTCGACTCCGCTCGTGAAGGCCGCGGCATCCAGTGAGTGATCCGTATTGGGGACGTAATCCAGGTAATTCTCACCCGGCAGGCCGCCGAAATAAAATTGGGCGCCGGGAGTGAAGAACTGGTCCCCCGTCGAATCGATCATGTACTTGGGAATGTCGTATGTCGGCCGGTTGATATAGCTGAATGGGTCGATGATCTGGTCGAGTGCCTCACCCTGCGGCGTGTCGAGACTAGCAAAAGCGGTGGCATACGGCTCGACGGCGGTCGAATCGCCGTCGTAAATGTCCTGTGTGACGCCGACGTACGTGTCGAGTTGATTGGCGATGTTCTCCTGAAGATTTAACCCGTCGAAGACAAAGGGGACGATCGCCACGACGCGATTATCCACCGCCGGCGTGAGCCAGGTTGTCCATCCCCGCTTGGACTGCCCGGTGACGATAAAGTTGTTGACTGCCAGCGCCGTCCGACTCGGTCGAAACGAACGACTGTGTCGCATTCATGGTGGCGACTGCGCTTTTCACGATGGGCAGCAGAATCGGCCAATCCTGTCCGTTGCCGTCGAGGAATTGGTCTAACGTGTAGGCAACGAGCGGGTCCTCGGTCAGAGGTCCGGTTCCCGGGAAACTTTCCGGTTCGTTCGGCACAGTCGGCAGAAAGACGGCAATGGCATTGGTCGTCGTTGCAATTTGGACCGTGTAGGCATCGGCCGTGGTCGGCGGCGTCGCCGAGTTATTCAGCGCCTCCTCATTTTCAATGTTGAGCACGGCCGTTTGGGCGGTGACATTCGTCGGCACGACGATCTGCAGCCAATGCTGCCAGACTTCCGAGATGCCGGGCGCCGGGTTCCAGGTCTGCGACGTCAGGTTCACCACATAATCTTTATACCCCGGACCCGTGATCACGCTGTTGAGCGAGTAGCCGTAGGATGGGTCGGGTGCGGCGACGTAGGTGTCGAGTGCGGTGATTTGCGACGGAGAGAGCGTCGGCAGTGTCGAGGGCGTACCTGTCAACAGCAGCCGATCCTTAAGCGCCTCGATGGCGGCGATCGGCGATGAATAAACCAAACGACGAGAGAAAACTGTGAGCCTGCGACGCGGTGTGCGACCCAGCAAGCCGCCGTGAACATGTGTTGCAGGAAGGGAATTCAAGAGACGGGTGCGCTAGAGCCCTTGCCACATGGTCGTTTTCCCGGTTCGAGAGAATTACGAGAAGGGGGCCCGCTGGTTGGAGATCGTAAACGGTCAACTAAGGCAAAATCAACACACAAAATCGCCGTCAAAATTGTTCTTAATCAAAAACCTCCCGCGCGGTTTGTCCTTAATTTGTTCGGTGCGAGAATCGCCTTTTGCCTCCATTCGGGCGAATTGCTCAGGGGGATCGCTTTGCCGTAATTTGGCTCATCATGGATCGTCGGGACTTAAACACATTGAAACCAAAAGTGGCCAATCATGCTAAAACGCCGATGGCCTCCCGACGACGAGTTTCCGCGGACCCGGAAAAGCGTTCTACTTGCATGCGTCGGTCACGGCGACCGAGGCACCGAATCCTGCCGCTGGCGATGGAACCGAAAATCGTTCGTTTTCTGATTTTGCTCAGTCCGAGCAGAAGTGGGAAATTCTCGGGAAAACGTCAGTCCCGAAAACTCATCTCGGAAATCAAATTCCCGGAATCTCGTCGGATCTGGCGTATTCGACTTCGCTTCATCCAGATCATTCTGGCGTTCTGAACGACCTCCAATAGCTAAAAGGGGGCTAAGTGCCGGTCGCTCGTTCTGATCGCCGCTCGCCGCTCGACCGACCCTAGCGCCTGAATGAGGCACTGGACTGATCGAGCGGCGAGTCGGTTGGCTTCAGCAGTTGGGAGGTTCGGCCGCGGTTAGAGCCGGCCTCTGCTCGACATGCGAGAACGCTCCACCCATCCAGGCATCCGCCTTTCGCCGGACAGGGATGACCCCAATTGTGCGAATGAAGTCACGCGCGTGAATCAGGCTGCATGTGAGGAATTCGGCCGGGACACGATGTCCGCCTGTTTTTGTCGTCCGCATCGTAATGGGTGCGCTGGAGTGGTCCACGCGATTCCGGCGGCGGATCCAAAGGACATTTGGGGCCAAAACAGTTCGTGGGAGAGCACCAGTAGCGGGAGCGGCCCTCGGATGGAATGCTTTCCACCCGAAGGACGCCGCTCTCGCTGACAGAGTTCAAGACCGAGTCCATGGGCGGCTGCATCCTCGATGCCAACTTGCCGGTCGCCGGGCACATGCGAATCGTTGTGAAGGGTTAGCCAGTCTTCGGCCGAACTGCGAAGCTCAAGCCACTGCAACCGCGGCTGCCTTGTCATTGCTCAGCTCGCCCACGAACCGGAGCCAGTTCTCACAAAGGTCGCGACGTAGCTGGCTGACGCGTGCCGCTGAAACCCGAAACATGCGGGCGACGCGACCAGTCGTTTCGCCGAGCGCCAGTTTCTCGGCGAGCTGCCGGTCCCGGTTCGACAAGGTTGAAAGCCAACTGGCGAAATCGAGCCGCGTCATCGCGATTTGAGCCGGACCTGCTGTTCGGTCCTCGACCAGAACTTCGCGCCACTGACCCGTGCGCTGATCGAACCGGTCGAGTGCTCAATCGTGAAGCCCTTCGTCACAGCCGCACGCGGTGACGTGAGGTCCCGGCTGTTGCTCTGCGAGCCAAGTCGCCGGCCTGCACGGACCTTCTTAATCGCGAACTGGGCGAGTGGTGTGGCATAGACGAGAGCCGACTTGCGCCTCTGGCGCAGCCGCACGAACAGGGCATAAGCCTGGCGACGACCTCTTGCATCAGCTCTTCGCGGGCATCTACGGGTATTCCGCGAAACGCGTACTCGGCTTGTTCTCGAATGGTCCGTAAGAGCTGCAGAAATTTGTCGTTCCGGCGGCGGGAGGAGGCCGGGCATCTCGGGCTTCTTGCAGTGGCGAGCATGTGGGCGATCCTTCGAATAAAAAGGGACCGCCCGTCTGCGGGGCGGTCCTGTTCGGGAGAACAAGAGCCGCCCCCGCGTTGAAGCCGGGGACGCTCAGAGACAAATCAGGCGACGAAGGCAGGCCGCTTGCGGCGCTGCTGGAAAGAAATCCGTCGTGTCTGCTGGGCTTCGTCCCAGTCGACTGTCTGGGGCTCGCGTTCTTGCGGGACACCCGTCAGCGGGACGAATCCCATGCTTGAGACCACGGACACCGACTCGCCGGTCGCGCGGGCGACGGCGCGGTTCAATTCGTTCTGGGTCATCGCTTCTTCTCCTGCAGTAAGTGAGTGCCAGAAAAAGCGACCGCCCCGGATCCGGGGCGGCCGTGTGAGGAATACACAACCGCCCCTTGAACAGGGCGCAAGAACGCAAAACTGATCAGACCTAGACAGGGATCGACGGCAAGTGGCCTTCGATCCAGCGGGTCTCAGCGGCGAGCGCCTGACTTCGCTGGGCAAACGGTCCCAGAGTCGGACCGCCAATTCGTGACAGGTCGGCGGTCCAGTGGCCGCTATCAGTCGGCTCGACGAGGGAGGCTCGGCGAATCGTGAGTGGGCCAAGTGAACCGAGATCGAGCTCTTCACCGTAGAGGCAGCGCAATTGGCCGGTCGGCGCGATGAAGAGCTCCATCACGCCCGCTCCGAACGCTGCGGCCGCAGAATGTTCCTCCGCGGCCGATCGATCAACAGCCCATCGAGGACCGACTGCACCCCGGAAAGCTGACTGGTCACGCGCTGTCGCAAGTTCTCATTGTCCCGCAACTGCTTCGCCTCAACGCCGCGTACCGCGCGCTGGGCTTGAGCCACGATTTCGTCGAGCTGGTCGTTGGAGCGGATGTTGAGCCGACGAAACCGCTCAAAGAACTCGCCCAGGTTCTCGACGACAGAGTCCCGGAATATCTTCGGCTTGCCATCCTCGGTGCCGCTCAAGCGTTCGGTGAGATGCGAGACCAGCGCCGCCAGTTCCTGCAGAAAGGCCTGCTCGGCCAAACGCACCGCCTCGTCGAATTGGGCGGAGACCCGGCGGCACTCCTGCTCGTAGAGCTCGGAACTGAGCCGCTGCAGATAGGCCGGCGGCTCAACCGATGGAAAGTCCCAAGTCACGTCGAACAGGCCCCACAGGGACTCCGGGTAGTCGGCCGGGTTGAACAGGCGACCGAGTTGCTCACGGGCGGCCGATTTGAGCGAGGCAAAGTGCCGGCCGAGATTGCGGACGGCCTCTTCGAGGTCGGCCTTGAGAGTTTTGAGCTGCAAATTGACTGGCCCGACGTCGTCCTGACGGATGAGCCGGATCCCCGGCTCGGGGTAGGGGAGACTGATGCCCCGCCAATAAGAAACGATCCGTCCCCGTGCGCTGGTCACTGCCTTGACGTCGGGATGTTTGGTGTCGATCAGCTTCTTGCCTGCCGACAGGAATTCACCCTCGGCACCAAAAGTGTCGGCGGCCTGCGCCTTTTGTTCGGGAGTCAGAGTTTTGCGAGTGCCAAACCAGGTGAACGACAGGCGGACGGCCGCGGTCGAAGCCCGCAGTCGCTGGCCGGCTGAAGAGTCAGTGTGAGAAGCAGGTTCATCCAAGAGTGTAGTCATGCAAGAACGGTCTCCGTTTGTAAGGGGAGCGTTTGAATGCCAGGACCTTGAAAGAGGCCGCTCAGTTGTTGGCGGCATTGCGGCTGACTCGGCGGCGTGAGTCGTTAACCTGATCACGGCGATAGATACCCGGCTTGTCGGCCGACAGGCAGCGGCCGCTGGCCCAGTTCCTAAGCCGCTCAACCGACTCAGCCGCCGTGACCGCCACCGGCACGATGTTTTTGCCGGCTTCGAGCAATGGCATGTCCAGCAACGCCGAAAGGCGGCAACAGGCGCGAATCTCGGCTCCCGTCCAATCGGTGTCGACGGGCCGCTGTTGCTTGGCATTGAGAGCAAACTTGTCGAGGTACATCTGCCAGATCGTCTGCTTCTCGCGCTGACCCGGCAGATCGACGAAGAAGACTCCATCGAACCGTTCGGCGCGTGAGAACTCGGGGGGCAGCTTCGACACGTCATTTAGGGTTCCGACGAAGAAGACGTCGGTCTCGTGATCGTTGAGCCAGGTGAGCAGGGTTCCAAACAGCCGGGCCGAAACACCGCGATCGGTCTGTCCGCTGGAGGCGACGCCGCTGAGCGCTTTGTCGAGTTCGTCGGCCATCAGCACACAGGGAGCCATGGCATCGGCGATCTTGAGTGCCTGACGGATGTTTTGCTCTGTTTGACCGACCAACGACCCCATCAGTGCGCCGACATCGAGAATGAGTGTCGGCCGGCCCAGTTCGTTACCCAGCGCCTTCGAGATGGCCGATTTGCCACAGCCCGGAGGTGACAGAAGCAGAATGCCCCGCGGTCGGGCCGCAGCATTGGCTACCGAGCGGTGCCGTAGGGCACGCCGACAAAATTCCTTGAGCGACTCCAGTCCACCAAGGTCGTTGAAGCACTCTCCTCCGCGGTGCAGCTGCAGTAGGCCGCTCTTTTTGAGCATCTGGGACTTGAGCTCCCAGATGGTCTCAGGCGCGAGACGTCCGTGCCGCACAATCGACAGGCTGAATGCACCTTCTGCTTCGTAACGAGTGAGCCCGGCCGCTGCGTCGAGAAGGGACGCCAATCCTGCTCCATCCGGCAGTTCTCCTGGCTTGTCGGCGATTCCTCCGGCGATCTCCTGCAGTTGCTCGCGATTGGGTAGCTCGTGTTCCAGGCAGACAAAGAGCTTTTCCAGTTCGACGGGAATCTGCACCACCGGCGCCAGGATCACCACGAAGGTCCTGTTTTGTTTGCCGGCCGTGATCTGGCGTGCCAACGCCTGGACAATCTCCGGCGAATTCAAGAAACGATGGAAGTTGACCAGAACCAGTACAGGCAGTCCCTTCAGGCTCCGCCAGCGTGCTCAACGCGTGCACGGCCGCCAGCGGATCATGGCCGGTGTCGGCAGGTTCTTGCCGACCAATCAACAGTCCCCGGTCGATATCCCAAGTGGCCCAACGCCAATTCTCGGCGCGACACAGCTGGGCGATCTCGGTCAGGGCGTCTTCATGTTCATGCGATTCGATCCAGAGGCCGGTGAAGCACGCGCGTACGTGCTCCGCCAGGCGCTGGGATAGCGTCATTGGAATCTCCTGTGTTGTGGGAAGCGGATTCAGATCGCGAGGTGGCGCCTCGTGACGTGGGTGTCCAGCGTCCGCGGCAGGCGAGAAGAGAGCACTCAGCCTTGTTGGAGGCGGGCAATCTCGCGCTCGAGACGAGTGACCCTTCGCTGCTGCTTCTCAACCGCATGAAAAGCCCGCCTGAGCCGGCTCATCCAGCGGGTAAGGGTTTGCTGCTCGACCTCGAGCTTCGAACGACGGACCGAGAGTTGTGTCTGTCGTAGGCTGTCATCAGCCAAGCGAGACGGACGCAGAAGGCGACGGCGGGGCTGACTCATGTCAGGCGCCCTCCTTCAGCCGTTGGGGCTGGTTCTCCTGGGCGTAAAACTCGCCCGTGAGCCGCTCTCCCGTCCGCTGGCCCAGAGCCGTCTCGATGAATTCGCTGGCCTGCCGGCATTCGGCTCCGGCAAAACCCTTGGTTTCGACGCTGGTTTGCCCAGTAGGAGTGACCGTGATTTCGATGGTCTTCAAGCG
Source organism: uncultured Planctomycetaceae bacterium (assembly GCA_963813715.1). Taxonomy (GTDB): domain Bacteria; phylum Planctomycetota; class Planctomycetia; order Planctomycetales; family Planctomycetaceae; genus DASPSM01. The sequence continues at coordinate 10,194 of CAWFAK010000004.1, forward strand.
GCACCTCCGACCTGAATCGAGACAAGGATCGCGCCGTTGGGGAGGATTTGCTCGATGGCCGAGTAACCTTTGCGGCGGGCTTCGATCTTGGCCTTTTCGATGGCGTAAGCCTGCAGGAACCGGTCAAGTTCCTGCTGGTTGCCCCAGCGGCCGCCGTAGTCGTCGAATTCGATCTTGCCGGTCTTGAGGTTGCAGACGGCCGGATACGTCCAGCCAGGCAGTTGCACCGCCAGGCCCTGGGCCGTGCCGCTAAACAGTCCATGCAGGCCATGCGCTGCGGCCGGCAGTTTGAGACGCTCACAGGCCGCCTGGACGGCCGTCGCATCCCGGACTTCGGTCTCGATGGTGACAATGTGCGACATCGTTCTCCTCATTTAGTGACAGCTGTTGGTGGGGGAGGGGAGTGCAGGCAGAGGGCTTGGTGTTGGTGGCAGATCCGAGCTTGATTGGTCCTCGTCGATCGTGAGGGGCAGGGCGGCGTGAGCGCACGCCATGAACAGTGGGCCCTGAGTCGCGAGCTCTTCGACCAGGATCTCTGCGGCCGTAGAGTCCTCGCTGGTCGACAGCAACAAGGACCGGACCAGGTACCAACAGACCACGAGCGGGAGTGCCGCGGCGACAACGAGCGCGAGTCCGTTGATCGACTCCGCAATAACCGGGTCGCGCAGACGCTGGTCAGCCAGCGAGCGGCGTTCGTCCTCCAGATCCTGCCGCTGTTGATCGAGAGTCGAGCGCTCGGTGTGCAGTTCCTGCTGCAACTGGTTTGCGTCGGACTGGACTGCCGACTCGGCTTTGATCAGCTCGTGAGTCGTCTCGATGACAGCCTGACTCTGTCGGGCCATCTGAGCATTCTGCTCGGCCTGCCGATTCAGGCTTTCTCGGGAAATCTCGACCACGCGTTGGTCGGAATCACAGCCCGGTTGGATGATGCTCATCACGATTGCGGCGAGCAGGAGCGACCACCTGAGGCGGCGCGGGGTTCCTCGCATGCGGATTCCTCCAGAGGGAAAGAAGTCGGACCAAGAGACGCTGTAGGGCGCGGCGGAGCCGCACCTCGCGGACGAGGGCCAGAATCGTGGCCAAGAGCAGGAGCGGAAAGCGGTGGTCGGAGTCACGTGGCGGTTTCCTCCCTGGTTGTGGATGCGGACGCAACAAAAACGAAAACGCCCGGTCGTCGGCTTGGATGGCCAAGAACCAGGCGTTTCTTGCGTCTAAAATTCGAGACCGACAGCTAGGCCGGCCCCGTCATGTCAATTTACCCCGAAAACGCTTTGGATTTAGTCCGATACTGCAGTTGTCCGCATTCAGTTGGCAGTCGATTACGATTCCTGGACATGATGCCCGCCTGCAGTTTTTCTTGTTCGTCGACATCACGCGATCAAGATAACGGAACTCGACGGAGCGACGCCATCAGCCGAGTCGGCAGACGCGATCTGCACGCCGCTGAGGCCCTCTGGCTGGCCCTGAGGCTGCGAGCTGTGGACCAGGACCACGAAAGGCGCGTTGCGAAAGCGTGCACGATTCACAGTCGACCTGGCAAAAATGGGCTGTAAGGCCATTACCACTTTTACCACTGAACTCCTTGGATACCACGTCTTCTTGCGAGAAAAGGGCAAGGTTTGCAACGGAATGCAAAGAGCGATAGCATGCCGAAAACTAACTTGCCCTCAAGGGTTTCCAGGCTTTTCGACGAGATTCCCCGGCACGACTCCGGAGCCAAAGGTTGCAGGTTCGAATCCTGCCGGGAATACTGACTTACGTCGACAACCTTTAGGTTGGCACAGATTTTGGCACAGAAACCCCCCCGTCTGTGGCGAACAGACGGGGGGCGACTGAAGAGCGAGCACTCCGGCTCACCCTTGGAGCGTTTCAAGGTTCAAGCCGGAGAATCGTCATGCCGAAGTTCGCCAAGCCCTGGTGCCGAAAAGGACGCGGCTGGTATGTCACGCCGGACGGAAAGCAGATCGCTCTCGGATTGCAGCGCAAAGCGGCCTTTGAGCTCTATCACGACCTGATGCGTCGGCCGCTGGTTCGGGTCCTCGATTGGCAAGCCTGTGACGACGTTGTTCCGGAGCACGAAGGGAATGTTGGTGATCAGCTCCAAGCGGCGGCTCAACGGGGTAAGAATCGTATAGGAACCGAGGTAGGCAGCAACTCCACTGCGGTCACGCCGAGTTGCTGCAGATAAGGGATTTTTTCAATCAAGCCGGCGAATGTGCCGCGTTTCTGCTCATCGACGCCAGAGTTTGGATGGCGCGTAAACGAGTTCGTGACGTAATGCCGAATGCGATAGCGCGTAAGCCAGGTCATTGCGTGGCCGACCCAATTTCAGGTTGAGGACCTCAGGCGTCGGAAACGGCGTTACAAAGCGGCTCCTTTGCCATGTGTGAGGTCGCAAACAGCCTGTGCTAATTCGGGAGTTTTAGCTTGATGCGGTACTTGCTTTCCATCTGTCGAGCGACGTCGGCCGTGCCCTGGTACAGCATCTTCCAAATTTCGTCGCGCTGGCCGGCTGACTTTTCGACTTGGGACTCTTGCTGACCACGGACCTGGTCGAGGTTGTCGACGCTGCTCACCCACAAGGGAACGTAAAGCGGCCCGGAGAGCGAAGAGTAGCCGTAAAGGCGATAATCGACGGTTTCATCGGTGCGAATCGAACGTTCCAGCTCTTCGAGCTGCACGACCTCTCCGCGCAAAGAAGCGGCCAGTGCCAGCAATTCCTTGCTCACGTCTCGAGCCCAGTGGACCAGGGCCGGGTCGACGGCCGTCGTCGCAAGGGCCGCAATCCGGCGGGCGAATTGCTCGTGCCACAGCGCGGTCTTCTGGTATTCGGTCGCGTCGCGATTCTTGTAGAGTAGCGAGTTCAACAGGTCGCAAACTTTGTCGTAATAGGCTGCGGACGCCAGGGCATTCGGCGTTCGGTCTTCTTTGCCGCCGGCTTCTTCGGCCGAAATGTGCGGCGACTGGATCAGGCTGAGCAAGCGCCGCAGGCCCACCTCATCGAGAGGCGCCTCGAAGGTCAGTGATTTCTCAGAAAGCGTGGTTTTGGCGGCGGCCAGCGCGTGTGGCCGAGCGCCCGCGTCGTCGAGCCACTGGGCAACGGCCTTCTCCAGCCCGTTCTCGTGCTTCCCGATCGGCAGGTCGAAGTCGAGTCGCAGCTCCGCGACGATTGCCTGCGAGACTCGCACCGATATCCGCGCCATTTTGAGCGACGACAGAACCTTCGCCAGCCCTTCGATGTCGTCGGTCGCGCGGAGCTTCGGCGTCCCCACAATCCAATTCAGCACGGAGCGCGGGTTGAGCCTGCCTTTGAGATCGACGACGATCGCGACTTGATCGCTCGATTCGGCCTTGAGCGCGTCGACAATCGCCGGCGCGATCGGCGTCAACTGCTTTTCATCGAGTGCGGTAACCCACGCCGATGCGGCCTGGCGATTTGCCGGCTGCATCGCACCGGTCAATCCGTTGGCAAGCTGGATGAAGCAGACGTTGCGCGGAGACATGACCGCGGAATGTCCGGCCAACTTTTCCATCGAAGCCATCTCGTGCTTGGCGATGTCTGTGATGATCGAGGAGCGGTCCATCACATAAATCGAGTACGTCACCGGCTCGCCGCGGTTCGCCGAACCGACCGTCGTCGCCTGAATGATTTCTTTCACCCACGGCGGGCCGGAAAGGAGCCCTTCGGCATAGGCGGTACGCGCTTTGTCGAACCATTTGCCGCGCTTACCTAATGGGCTATTGACCAGACTCCGCATGTGCACGACTGCGATCGCATTACACGAGCCGGGGACCGCGCTGAACGGATCGTTCCCGGCCGCCACTCCCGCGGACCCGATCATTTCAAGGACGCCGATCATAAGCAGCGCAGGAATTAGCCGATCGATGAACATAAGGCTCTACCCTTTCTCGCCGGATGGTCCCGAGATGTGTCCGCGACTTGAGTCCGCGCCGCGTTCGCGTTGCCCCGATTGCGCCCCTTGAGCCCGCATCTCTCGGACTTCAGTCCGAGAGCGTTCTCCCGTCGCCAGCGCAGAGTCTGCGGTGAACTCCGAGTGACATGCTCGCAGTCGAACGTGATCGTCATGAGCGTGGGGTTTCTCTCGGCGACACGCGAAAAGGGGAAAGGACAACGTCAATCGCCGGGTCGCTCTGGTGTTCTAGACGTTATCGCCTTCGGTCGAAGTGCGCGCGCCCTCGGCCGAACTTGTTTGCATCCACGTCCAATTGCGGATCTCGGGCATGTCGTCGCCGTGCTTGTCGATGTACTGCTTGTGCTCGATCAGCTTCTCATGGATCGCCTGCTTGAAATACGCGGCGCGGGCACCGAGTTGCGGTCCCAGTAAGGATTCGCGTACTCATCATAGCCGGTGTCGTAAAAAAGGGATCCGGCCGCCCACGAGGTGAGACCAATTGCCGCGGAAGTGACGCCCCACGCGGCCCAAGGGTGCTGATAGCCAGCTCCATATCCCCAATGTCCGCTCCAGTAGCCGTGGTACCAGTCGTTATGCACGTTCTGCCAATGGTCGTGTCGATTATTGATCCGATCGGCACGGTAAGCGGGTCCCAGCCGATTCTCTGGGTCAGGTGCATCGCATTGCTGCCCTGCACGCGAATGTTGATGTCTGACAGCAGAAAATTCTTGTTGTCGCTCCACTTGCAGGAGGTGATCACGACCGAATCGGGGCTTTCATCGATCCAGTCGCCGACGAGCCATTCCAGGGGCATGAGCCGTTCGTGGTTGGTCAGCTCGGAGTCTTCGGTTTCGCGCACGAATCCGATCAGCCACCTTCCGTCTGAGGATTTGAGATGCACGGCGGTGTAAGTGGATATATCGGGAGTGCCTGCCGCGCTTGGCGTGACCGTGGACTTACCGATCTCGATGGCCAGGGCCGATCCGACGAAACGAATCGATTCGACGTCGAGCTTAATGCGCCCTTGCGGCGACTCGGCAAAGGTCCCCGCGACCCGCTTTTCGATCGCGTCGCGCCCCTGCGTCGTCTCTCCGTCCTCGTCGATCACGTGAGCCTCGGTTGAGAACAGCCCTGCGACCGCCTTGGCGTCGTGGGCGTTGTACGCTTTAACGAATGCCTCTACGTTGCCGCGGATCGTTGACTCGTCCTTGGAGTTGCTCGAACGCGGCTTGTGGGTGGACTCTTCTTGATCTTGGCCGACGAGCGTTGACGACAACGCAACTAGAATCACCAGGATTCCGTTTCGAATCGATGCACGCATGGTTTACCTTCGGATGGGCCGCCAAAGCTTGCCGAACGCATGCTGTAGCAATTGCAGAGTGATGGATGTTTCTCGGTACTGAAAGATGCAGCCGGCGACGCGTTGGTCTGCGGCCCCACCGAAACGATGCTTGTTCGATCCCTGTCTCAGTTGCTCGATGACGCGACCTTCCGGCGCCGCAGGATATTACGGCGCCGGAGGGCCATTCTTTCTGGTCATGATGCTGTGGTGAAAATCAAGTTCACAGGCTCAGTCGTCTTCGTCATCCCCTGACGACGTCCACGACCTGCGCGACCTCCTCCCTGGCGGCAGCACGCAACTTGTTGCCGGCCTCGTGAACCTTGGGCCGGTATTCCTGTCTGATTTCGGCGATCTTCGTCTTTTGCTCGTCCGTCAGGTTCAGGTCGGCGAGGTTCGCGATCCGGTGAGCCCAGCGATCACGGACGCGCTCTTTGCGCTCTTCCTTCAACTCCGGGAGTTTTTCCTGTTGCTCCGCGGTGAGGACGGATTTGATCTTCTCCAATTCATCCCTCACGACCGTCACCAGCTCTTTGCCGATGGCTTCGACTTTCGTCTTTTGTTCGTCGTTGAGATTGAGGGATTCCCGGATTTCTCTGCGGCTCTTCCCCGCTTTCAGGCCGTCCTCTCGGGCCTTCTTCTGTTCGTCGGTCAGGAGACCGGTCAATTCCTTCATGACCTTCTCGATCTTCGGGCGGTACTCTTCCCGAATTTCGGCGATCTGCCCGGTCTCAGCGTCGGTCAAATCCATATCGCGCAGGTGGGCGATCCTCTCGGCCACACCTTCAAACCGATGCTCCTTCCGCTCTTCCTTGAGCGTTTCGAGCTTCTCCTTTTGGTCCGACGTGAGAAGCGCTCGAACCTTTTCCACCTCTTCCTTGACGACCGCGGCCAATTCTTCAGCGGCCGCTTTCACCTTGGGGCGACATTCCTTTCTGATGTCTGCAATCTTCGTGTCCTGCTCATCGGTCAGATGGAGGTCCGCCATCCTGGCGGCTAGGCGTTCGCGCACTCCTTCGCGGTCCTCCCCCTTTGACTCCTGCGCCCGAGCGACCTTCTGGCAAACCAAGATCGCTGCCATCAGACTGACCAAAACGCACAGGTTCCTCATCGTCAGTCTCCTTCTTAGGTGGAACGAACAGCAGACGAGCCTGCCCGTCCTGCCAGGACAAAAAGGCAGAAACCGTCGGAGCTGTCCGTTGTTGCCTGGGACCCATTCCCATGACGCACGCCCCTTCACATTCCGCTTTTTTCTCGATGGCCCAGACCTCCTTTCTGTCTGACGTTTTCCGATCGACACGATTTGCTGGTCGATTGGGCGCTCGCTGGGCGCACAGGTATTCCTGTGTTGAACGAACCGCTTCGCGTCCTGCCGGACCGGACCGGCACCTCCTGAAGCTCAGCTTCACTTGGTGGATTTCCAAACCGAGTCGAATTGGGCGATGACCGTTCTCAGCAATCGTGATGCGGCAAACGCATTTGACGGTACGCCGCGGGAACGCCTTGACCACAGGCGCTGCGGCGGCGCGGCCGATGGCCTGACGCCCAATGCCGAGGGTGGCCCGACTCGGCAAAGAAAAGCCTCGGCGTGCCCCGTGTGGTTTGTAACGGGGCGTGCTGACCTGGCTTTCGAATAGTGTGAACTCGGGACGCGCTCCGACGTCGGTAAGCTCACTGTGACGATCGCAGCAGTCGTCGCCGCAACCCGATCGCGCTACGCCACTGCTTCGAGACGGAGCTCGTGGCGACTCAGTGAGCGAAGGAACCCCGAAGCTTGTATCGGGGCTTCTCTTCGCAGGAATTGAAAACCTCAGCTCCGTGAACTGGAGCAATGAAAGGCATTCACTGCCAAGAATTCTCGTTCTCGTCAACGAGCGCCTGGCAGTCTGCGCTCGTGGATCACAAATGTCAACGACACCCGGTCACGGGCGGGCACTGGCGGACATTCGGTTCGTGAGCCGTGTCCCGCCCATGCCGGAGGAGCCGATGGAATTCTGCATGTGTACGACGCGAAGACAGGACGCGAAATCAACCACGTGCCGACGGGCCAGATCGAAATCAATGCCACGGTCTTTGCTCCGGACGGCAAGACGATCGCGACCAGTGGTGACGATGAGACGATTCGTCTTTGGGATGCAGTCGACGGCAAGCCGCGTTTGCGCATCTCCGGTCCGAAAGGACGACATGCCTTTTCCGTCCTCTTCACGCCAAGCGGCGGGCAGATCGTGACCACTTGGAACGATCCCGTGATCCGTATTTTCAACACCCAGACCGGCGCGTTGGAGGGAGAATTGAAAGACTCCAAAGATACAGTCAACCAGATCGCACTCGCGCCCGACGGCAAGACGCTGGCGTCGGGGAGCGACGATGGTGCCGCACGGCTTTGGTAGATTTGTTTGATCCATCGCATTCTCGGTTCTGAGTATCTGTCATGATCGTGAGCCCGTTGCACATTGCGGCGAGGGTGGGCACCAACGGCGTTGTTCCACGTCACGGGTGCGCCGATTCCAGCACCAATTGACCGACGTTTTGCGGAGTTGTCGGCGTCGTCCGCTGCATCAGTGGCTGGAGGAGGCCGTGGATCTTTTCTTGAGCCGCGGCCAAGGTGCCGACGAGCGCTGTTGTCGGCCCGCAACCGAGGCGCTCTTTCGTCTTGTTCAAGTCGCCTGTGGCGTTCCACAATCCGACGATCAGATGTGCGTCTGGAAATCGCCCCTGAAGACGTTTGCAAAGGTAACGCGCATGCGCGGCAGCTGTGGGAGGCATGGCCGAAATGCAAACCACGTCCGCTTTGCGCTGCTCAACGAGATCGACCATTTCGCTGGCGAGCGCGGTCACCGAGATCGCCTCGACGACGCACCCCTTTTCTGCCAATAACTGCGCGAGCATGCGTCCGGCGATTTCGTCGGCCTCGTCGCGTGCGGGGAGGCAAAGGACGCGAACGTTCGACTCATTGGTCGACGCGAGGGGTTCCGGGGCGCCGTCAGGCTCTTTCGCCGTCTTGACAGCCTCTTTCGCCCGCATTTCTTGGTGGCGCTCACCCAGTTCTTCAACCGTTTCCTTGAGGCTCTGGAAGATGAATTTGTGCCGGTCCTCGTTGATCTCCCCGCGCTGCCAATGGGTTTCCGCTAAGGCCAATGCTGGGATCAGCACCGTGTCGTAGACTTCGCCCAGCGGCATCTGCTCGAGATAGCCCTCGATCAACTCGTTCGCCTCTTCCTGGTCTCCCGCGAGCAGCCGCTGATAGACACGCTTTTTGGGCTCGAAAACTTCCTCATTGCCCAGCAGGATGTCCAGGAACGCGAGTTGGGGCACGTACTTACCGATCACCATCAGACATACGGTCAGCGGAGTCGCGAGCAGCAACCCGACGGCACCCCACAACCAGGTCCAAAACACGGCCGCCACCAGAACCGCCACAGGGGAGACTCCCGTGTTCTTGCCATAGAGCCACGGTTCCATCACGTTGCCGATGAACAGCTCCAGCCCGGCAAACAGGCCCACGGTAAGCATCGGAGCGACCCACCCCGTCGAGAGCGCCAGTGACAGGCCAATCGGCACTGCGGCCGCGATCCACGCGCCGATATAAGGAATGAACCGCAGCGTCGCTCCCAAAATTCCCCACAGCAAGGCGCTGGGCACGCCGATCAGGTACAGCCCAAGGGCGACCGCGATGCCGAACGTGACGTTCAGCACCAGCTGCATCGAGAGGTAGCGGCTGACCCGCGTGGCGGCATCTTCGATTGCCTGGGTGGTGACTGTCACGTCGCCTTTTCCCACCAGGCGGATGAATCGATCGCGCAAATCCTCGCGCCGGACCAGGAAAAAGATGACCAGCACGATTACGATGCCGGTCGACCCCATCACTTCGAGCAGCGTGCCGAACATCCCCGTAATGACCTGCACGGGGCTGGGCGGCGTACTGATCACACGAACTGAATAGGGGTGCTCTTCCCGACTTTGCGGCTCGGCGTTCGACGGTGATGACGAGGCAGTCGGAGCCTGATTCTCGGTCGTCCTGGTGACCTTAGTCAGCAGGTCGCCGACATACTCATTCGTGGCATGCAACTTCGTTTGAATGTTGGCCTGGTACTCAGGCATTTTTGGCGCCAGATTGCTCATCTGGACCACGGCCATCCACGACACGACGCCCAACATCGTGAAGGCCAGGAGTGCCGTCACCAGAACAGCCGGAATTCGGCCGAACCGCCAACGCTCGAGTCGATCGCAAACCGGACTCAGTAGAAAGCTGAGCAGCACGGCCAACGTTAGAGGAACGAGGACCCCTTTGGCGAGGTACAGCGCCCCCGTGACGACTGCGATCGACGCCAGCGTTAAGATGCCCGACAACTTTGCGAGGGGCTCAGGAGCCGCCATGCGATCCTCATTCCGCCCCGCGCCCGTGACGCGAGAGGCGCTTCCAAAAACACTCGCTCACTTTTGATCCGCCGCGGGTTGTGCCGGGGCGGCCGTCTGGTCATCGCTCTTTTCCGCAGGAGCGTCCGACTTGCCCTTCACCTGGTTTCCCAGATTTTTGACTTTCTGGGCGACTTTCTTCTCGTCCTCTTTGATCTTGGTCGCATCCGCCGAGAAGGTGACATTGCGTTGGTCGTTGGCAGCCTCCGAAGTGACTTGGAACCACCCGCGGTAGAAGCCCATGCCGGCGAGACAGACCACGACAAACGCCAGGAAGATCAAGAATCGTTTCATTTCAAATTCCTTCGCAACCGCTTTAGCGGACTCTGCGTCCCTGCAGCAGATTGAAGATCAAAACCACGACCGCGACGACCAACAGAATGTGGATCAAGTTGCCCGCGACGCCGAATCCGAGTCCCAAAGCCCACATGACCAGCAGAACTAACAGGAGAGTCCACAACATAAAACGCCTCATGAATTGAAGATGTGTAGCAGAGATTCAGTCAGTAACGCTCACTAGAGCCAGACAGGTTTGGCAGACAGCGACGCTGCCAGCCGTTATTTCTCACTGGGTGCCGCTCTCAGCCGATCGAGGCTGACGCGGTGGGACCTTCGCGTAGAACTCGCGCGCCTGCGCCAGCAACTCCGGCTCGGTCGTGTGCTTTTCGTCGATCGGGACACTGCCCACGACGCGTTTAGCCAAATCGGGGTGATGGCGATCGAGTTCGGCGAGCAGCTGAACCATGGCACTGCTCGCACCGGTTCCTGGGCCGAACAACAAGATCTGCTCGGCGCTCCGTAGCGTCTTCGCCACGGCTTCGTAAAAGCTTTTGCGCTCGGGCCGGCGCTGGCCGTTGGCATCGTTGTCAACATTGTGGAGGTGCCGGCCAGCGCCGTCGGGGTCATCCGGCACGATCCGCTCCGGCAACGAACCAGGGACGTCAGCCTGGTAGATGCGGGCCTGGCGGTGGTCGATCACGACGAACAGACGACTGCCCTTTGCTTTCAGCGGCAGGACTTTCGTGCCGGATCGCTCGAGGAATTGTCGGACCTCTCGCAGTTGCTCCGTGCCGACGAAGCTCTTGTCAGCCGGCTGCAAGAACAGCGTGTTGCCGTTTCCCGTGATCTTCAGCTCTCCGCCGTTTTCTTCGACCGTGTCGACAAGCGCGTTCAGCAAGGAGCGAAGGTCCTGCCATTCCAGGTCGTGCGGCATTGAATCGCCGCCGATCGCCTCATAAGTGTGCCGCTGTGAGTCGCTGAGTTGTTTTTTCATCAGATCTCTCTCTAGAGCATTGGCGACCATTGGGGCTGCCAATGCCGATTGTTCTCGCACGTCGACCGGACAACCTAAGGGCTCGCGTCAATCAAACTGAGCTGTCGGCGCGTCTCCGCCCAGGCGGCCGCAAAGAGCTCGATGTCGAAGTCGCCGTATTCTTCGCAGACACGCCGTTCGCACTCGGCGCTCGTCAACGCGGCACGGCTCGAATCCGGGACACTCAAGAGAATCTCCCGGACGGCTTCCGACAAATAGGTTTTGGACAGTTTCTTCTGCATACTCGCCTCTTCGCTGCTTTCTCACACGGACGGCAATGAGCGCGCTCAGACGCGAGAATTGCCGAGCGATCCCAAACTCGCGCGTCGTATGGCAGGTTCAGCCGCCTTGGTGCCGGCTCGGTTCATCGTGGCCCGAATAGTCACCTTCGAGCACGCGTTCGATGGCTTCCGCGAGTTCGTCAGGGTTCGCCCCCTTGATCCCGCGCAGTCGGAAGGACAGACAGTCGGTCGGCTCGTCAGTATTGGGCCAGGCCCTTACGGAAAGATTGTCAAAGTCGTCCGCCTGACTCGTGGCGAAAATCAGGATGTTGAGCGAGCGCCATCCTCCGGCCAATACGTCCACGTCGAAATCGACGGAGAATTGATCCACCCGGCGGCCTTCTCGCAAATTGGAAGTCGATTTCCCCGTGCGAAGTGACAGGAGGATGATCCCCGGCAAGTCGCCGAGGGCTTCGACGAGCTGCCGCAACCGCTCGTCGCTGGTCTTGTCCTCAACTTGTGCGGTCATGTGGTCTCTCCTGTTTCCCTTGAGGCCGGCCCGGTCGCTTCGTGCCGACCTCCGTACGCTCACCCGCGCCTGCCGGAACCGCGTGCGCTGCCTCATCTCGCTCGAACGAGCGGTGGTATTGTTCGAGCGTTTGTGACTCTAAGTACACGTCCACGAAATCCAGCAGCTTCGCGTCAATCCAGGCCGCGACCTTGCCCTCACGCACGGCCGCAATCGGCACGACCACCTGATCGTGACCCTGGAATTTGAAATAGATCGGCAGGATCTCCAGATCGTACGTCACGATCGCGTTCTCGAGTGTCATGTCTGGCGACACCAGGAACGAGAGTTTCGTGCTCGCCGGAAATTCCACCGTCTTCAGAAATCGGCAGCACCACTGCGATTCGGTATCGGCCTCCGGCGGTGCTAAGAGTGCATTCGGAAAGAAGGCCACGACCTTCTCGATGCGCGGACGAATGATCGAAGCCATCAAGTGCCGGGCGGCACTCTGATAACCGTCGCGTCGCTGCTCGCGCTCATCCGTGGTGCGGTCACTCGACTCCTGCGCGACCTGTCGTCGATCGGTGGCAAAGGCAAGTTTGATTCGAATCTCGTTTTCAAGCTCTTTTAGGTCTTCCATACAACACCTTTCAGATTGATTCGCCGGGAGGCTGAACGAGACGGCCGTTGCGGTGGCGTCCACGCGTAAAGGAATGCACGGCATCCATGACATCGATCGGTATTCCCAAAACGACCGTGTTCGAGGCTGTGGGGCCCAAGCCGTCGATGGTCTGCAGCGTCCGCAACTGCATCGCTCCGGGGCTGGCTGCCATCGTTTTGGCGGCCGCCGCCAGGTTATCTGACGCTTCGCGATCGCCTTCGGCCTTGGTGATGGTCGCCCGCTTCTCGCGTTCGGCGGAAGCCTGGCGGGACATCATCTTTTTGAGTTCCTCAGGCATGTTGATGTCCTGAATTCGAATGCCGGTCACTTCCAATCCCCAGCCCTCGATGTCCTTCTCCACGTTGGCTTCGATTGCCTTGCCGATCTGTTCGCGTTCGACGAGGAGCTGGTCCAGGGTCATTTGGCCAATGACGTCACGCAACGACGTTTGGGCGTACTGCGAAATGGCATAGCGGTAGTCCTGGACCTTGATCACGGCGTCGGCCACGTTGTCGACCTTGAAGAAAAACACGCCGTTGATCGTCACGGGCACGTTGTCCTTGGTGATCACCTGCTGGGCCGGGATGTCCGTAGCGCGAATGCGGATGTCGATCATTCGCACCTGATCGACCAACGGGACGATCACAAACAGCCCGGGCCCCCGGATGCTGTGGTACTTGCCCAGTCGGAAGACGAGCGCTTGCTCCCATTGCGCGGCCAATTTGATGCTCGACGCAGCCACGACGTCGGCGACAAGCCACGTGATCGCAAAGAGCACGGCCACGACGGGGCTGCCTAGCCCGATCGCAAGCGCGATGCACCGCGCCGATCACAAGCAGCACGACGAATACCAAGCCCGAAATGTAATTGATCATGGAACCTCCAAGACTCAAGCCGCACGTAGCATGGCTCGCTCAGCGACCACCGAGTGGTATCCAGGCCGGCGCATCGCTGCAGGGAAATGACTCCGCGGATGCTTCATCCACCGAATCCCAATCCACGCGCCGATCGGCTCGAACACCGGGAGCGCCGTCGCGCTGTGGCTCCTTCGCAGGCTCGGCGTCCGCTTGAGCCAGCGGAACCTTGTGGTCAGCCTTGTGTTTCTGATTCGCGTTCATCAATCGGTTCGCCGCGTGTTGGATCGGAGACTTGGCTTAATTCCAGCCGACGAGAATGCGTTCGATCTCTTCTTTGTGTCGCGTCTCGTCGGCGATCTGACTTTCCAGGTTCACTTTGAGGCCGACCTCGCCGAGCGCTTCGGCCTGGCAAATCCGCTCTTCGTAGTCGGAGATCGCTTGTTTTTCCGCCGCCAGCGCGTTTTCGAGCATTTTTCGCGGCTCGTTGGCCTGGGGAACCGCGCGCGGCTGAGTCGTCGGCTCGGCCCCCAAATTGGCGATCTTGTCGGCCAGAAACTGCGCGTGGCCCTGTTCGTCGGGAATCTCTGCTTGGAAAAGGGCACGCAGCTCTCGGCGGTAGGGCCCCGTCAGCTTTGCGGAATATTGCGTGTACATCACGATCGCCTGGTATTCGCCGGCCAGATCGTGATTGAGACCGTCAATGAGCACTCGACGGGTGACAGAGGTCGGTCGATCGGCGGAGTTCTCATCTTCGTTGGCCGTCGACTTGCTATCTTTTTGGATGTGTAGGACCAATGCGATGGACTCCTCTTCGTGTAATCGCGTGAAAGATTTGGTGTCCGACGACCTCGGTGCGAAAAGGCGGACGGCGCGAAATCATGTTGATCGTGAAGTAGGCATGTCGCTTCACGCCGTCCGCAGTCGCAGCTATTTCTTCGCCACGGTCATTTTGAACTCGTTCATGGCGTCGGCTCCGCTGGCGGGGTGGCCTGTCACCTTGATCGTGAAGTCGCCCAGCGCGGCATCGGCCGCGACCTTGACTGCGACCTTCGTTTCCTTGTCCCCGTGCATCACGGAGTCCCCTGATTACAGCCCGTCGTCAACAGCGCCATCGCCACTGTCAGACCAGCGAGTAAACACTTCATCGGTCAATCCTTTTCAAAAGGGCAAACCCATTCGCGCTCGCACCGAGCGAGGTTAACGTCGATCCCCGGGAACGTTCCGAGTAGGAGGTGAACTCCTGACAGGGATGAGCACCGGCGCGCTCGCTCCGAACCGCTTCTTCGATTGTGCTTTGGCTGAGCCGCAATCCTGTTGAATCTTCCCTGCAGACTGTTCGCGTCTCCCGGCAGCTGCCATCAAATCGTCGTTGGTAAGCGTGCCGACCTTCTCTTTTATTTTGCCCCGGAATTGTTTCCAGGTGCCCGCGATCTCATCCCAATTCATGGCCCACATCCTTGGTAAGGAGTCGTTAAACAGCACTCTCACTCAACTGGTCACCCCCATGCGGCGGAAAGGGAACTGGTGAGACAAAAGGTGTGCCACAACATGGGTCGGACGATTCCCGTCCGATCAAAAGCCGCGCGGCACGTGTCCGAGAAACATCAGAATGATCAGGACCAACAGCACGACACTCAGGAGGCCGCTGGGTCCGTAGCCCCAATTGCGAGAGTGGTTCCAAGTCGGCAGTCCGCCCAGCAGCAGCACGATCAAGATGATCAGCAGGATGAGTCCCATTCGAGTGCCCTTTTTGTTGGAGGCTCCGACGTCCCGGAGCGGAATTGATCCGCGATGAACCTCGCGTCAGGCCGGAGGCGTCGCCGCGCCTTCCTTCCGCTCTTCGGGCGAACCGCGCGTGCGGATTCGCTCCCAGAGCTCCGATCGATGGATGAAAACACTTGGATCGCCCTCGAATCCCAGCCTCACTCTGCCGCCACAAATCTCGAGCACGGTCACGGTGAGCAGAGGCTGGGTGTCGTCCAAACCTCCGATGGCAATGGATTCCAGCTTCTTTCTGGTTAAGACCAGCATCGCAAAACTCCCTTTATGGCTGATGGCCTCGTTCGATCCCGTTCCACGTATCCGCCGTGACGCTGTGGGCGAGCAGAAACACCTGCACCATGGTTCCGCTGGTGAAGACCTGCACGACGGCGCCGGTCGTCATGTCGACTTCGGCGGTCGCTTCGCGCACATCGACGCCGGTGATCTTTTTGATCTCCTGTTTGAGCGACTCGGAGTCGTTTGCGAACAGCTCCCGATGAAACTCTTGCACCTGAACGGCACCGGCCGGGCTTTTGGACAAGGCTTTCTCGGCGGGTGAGAGCGCCCCGTGCAGCGTGATGACGAGCGTGTCGTCACTCAGCACAACGGACACGGCTTGGGGCACGTGGCCCGTGCGCCGTCCCTGAAATGCGCTCGCGGCTTCGGCGATTTGCCGCGCCATGGTTGAGCTGGGTTGGTCCATTTTCGTTCGTCCCTGTTGGTTGGCGGCCGCTCCACACCGCGCAAACAAAAAACCGACGTGGCTGAACACCCTTGAGGTGTTCGACCACGTCGGTTTACTCGTCAACGGACTCCCCAGCCCGGCTGGGTTGCCCTTTATCTAGTCATCCGACGATCTGTTGCCGAGCCGAGCTTGTGGTTCGACTCCGCACATAGGTCATTGTATCGCGCGACACGAGGAACAACAATGGCCTTCCACTCGATTGCGCTCTGTGCTGCCTCTGTGAAGCACGGATACACGGCCTCTGATCCCGAATTGCTCGCCCACTCTGACCGCGGGAATTGTCACTCGAACGCTCGCCGATCCTGTTCATTGCAAGTGTTCGGCAAGGAACCACACCTGCAATTCGTTGGTGCGAATGACATCAGAGACAATGATGTCATTTGTTCCCAGGTCACCTTTGGCCGCGGAGTCCCGCGCCATCGCCCGACTTTCCAAGAGGATGATTTCGTGCGCCTGAAGCAAGCGTGCGATTTGATTCGCGACATCTTCGCGGTCTTTGGGCGCACGCGGAATGAGAGTGGCTTGTGCGACATCCGGAGCCATGGCGATGGTGACGCCGCCGAGCGTCTGCACCCGCTCCGCAAGCAAATCGACGAGTTTGGATTGCTCCTCAAAGTGCTTATCGAAAAGCAGATGCATGACGTAAAACGATGGCCCCGAGGCCTGCCAGTGATGCTTCTTGTACAAGTCCCGCAGTGTGAGAGTGTCGGCCAGCAGCTGATTCAGATAGTCGATGCTGGCGGCGGCTGTCGTCGCGTCCAGGGCCAGCGGGTTCTTTCGGGCCGTGCTGAAGGCCTGGGTTTCCCCGCGGGTCGCCGGAACAATTGGCTCTGTCAGGTGGACGCCGTCGGTCCGGGTGATTGTAGAGGTCGTCATTTAAAAACTCCCAATTGAGTGACAGAAAGGGAAGGACACTTCTACTGATCCTGACCGGCTTGGCGATCATGCGATCCCGAGCCGTCGGAAGACCGGCCCTTTGGCCGCGTCCACGACGAATGCGAAGACAAACGTCGCGACAAATGTGCCGGCGACGACCGATATCGGTAGAGGCGTCATCACGATCCCGCAGATCGCCAACGTCGTCGCGATCAAGATGTCGGCCACGGATGACCCGATGACCCAATAGCTCGGCCAAGAAGACCACAGGCGCCGGCGCTCGCGGATGGCATAGGTCGCCGCCTGATTGCCAAACACGATGACGATAAAGGCCAGAGTTCTCAGCGCATCCATTTCGAGCTTCAGCCCAAACTCGCCGATCGCCAAAACTGCGCTGCAAAAGCCCAGTTCGAAGATCCCCATAAAAACGCCCGCGATCGTCAGTTTGCCGATGCGCCAGGCGTTGGGCAGCGGGGACGGTCGCACGTTGTCGGTGGTCAAGGACATTCCCAGGAAGTCCCCAGTGATCATGACGATGACCATCAGCATGGGCGTCAGGATGGCGTCGCCGGTCATGATCAGACCGACGGCCAGGAAGAGCACTTGGACGACTTTCTTGTTCACGGAGTTCAGCGTGTAAGTCAGGATGCGCTGGAACGTCACTCTCCCTTCCCGGACTGCGGCAACGATGCCGTCGAGTCCAGGCTTGGTCAGCACGATCCCCGCCGCCGACTTGGCGACGTCTGTCGCAGTCGACACCGCGATTCCCATTTGCGCCTGGCGCAGTGCCGGCGCGTCGTTGGCGCCGTCGCCGCACATTCCGACGGCGTGACCCTCCTTTTGGAAGGCCTTGACCAGGCGATACTTGTCTTCCGGCAGAACGGCGGCGAACCCCGCGAAGTCTTGCGGACGCACACTGTCGACGATCGGCCCAGGTGGACAGACGCCCCCCTCAAGTCCGACCGCGCGAGCTACGATTGCCGCCGTCGCCGGCGCGTCGCCGGTCACCATCACAGTGCGCACACCCAACGTCTTTAGCTCCGTGATCAGCGCTGCCGAGTCCGTCCGAGGTGGGTCACTGAGTGCAATGAGGCCAGCTAGCCGCAGCGCGGCCGGCGGACCGATGGCGACGGCCAGGACTCTGAAACCTTGCGATTCAAACTCGCTTGCCGCCGTGGAAGCCGCTGGCGACGGTTGCGTGAGACGGACGATGACAGCGAAGGCCCCCTTCACGATGCGCAGATTGCCGCCGCTCGGATCCACGACCGTCGCCTCGGACATTTTCGTCGCCGGATCGAACGGTACGAACGCGATCCGTTTCGGCAAATCGGACGGACCGTTGTGCGTGGCGGCAGAGCGAATGGCAGCATCGACGGGATCCTGTCCACCATCCGAGCCTGCGAGGGCAGCGAACCCCAGGAGGTGAGCCTCGTCGAAGCCGGATAACGGGCGGACGGTGGTCACGGTCAGTTCATTGCGCGTCAACGTGCCCGTTTTATCCGCGCACAGAACGTCGATGGAGGCCGCCTCGTCGACGGCGGAGAGTCGCGTCGGCAGAACGCCCAGGCGTGCCAGGGACTGTGCGCCAACCGCTGCCGCCAGAGTAAAGGTGGCCGGCAGCGCGACCGGGATTGACGCAAGAACCGCCGTGAGCACGAGGGAAATGATTTCCCCAAGCGGCATGGCGTGAAGCCAGGCGTACGCCACCAGGATGACGATGAGCGTGCCGTTGAATAAGGCCAGGTTGCGCACCACGCGCAGCACAGCCTTCTGCTGAGAACTTACGACACGCGCAGTGAGAACGAGCTCCGCAGTTCGACCAAACTTCGTGCGAGCCCCGGTCGCCGTCACCACTGCGACGGCCTCGCCGCGCCGCACCAGCGCCCCAGCATAAGTTTGGAACGCGGGGCCAGACTCGATGGGAATGGATTCGCCGGTGAGCATCGATTGATCGAGCAGAACTGATCCTTCGACCAAGCGCACGTCGGCGGGAACCACGGCGCCCAACGACAGCTTCACGATGTCGCCAGGGACCAAATCGGCTGCGGGCAGATTCGTCCAGGCGGCGTTGCGCCGCGCCGTCGCGGTCAGCGCCAGCCGTGACCTCAGCGCGGCCAGGGTTGCCTGGGCGCGCCCCTCCTGAAAAAAACCGAGAGCCGCGTTGAAGACCAGGAGAGCCGCGATGATCGCCGCCTCGACATACTCGCCGAGCGCAATTTGAAGCGCAATCGCAGCTTCGAGCATCCAAGGCACAGGTGCCCAGAATTTGTCGAGTGCCAGCCGAAATGGATTCAGAGTCGTGTCAGAGACCGCGTTTGGGCCGAACTGCTTCAGCCGGCGGGCGGCCTCTTCGTTTGTGAGACCTGTGTCGAGGTTGGCAGGCAGCGTCTCGCGTGTGTCGAGACCTGGCGCCGCACGGGCGATATCATCTCTGTCCCCGCTCGAACGCGGGAGCTCCGTGCCCAATTTGTCTATTGCCGTTGGCACATCGACCAATCCCTCAACCCCGTAGCTGGACTTGCTTCGCCGGCTCGCTTTGTCTCGTAGGCCCGTCGCTGGAATGAGCTTGTCGAGTTAAGTCGGGACCACCAAATAGACCGTTTGCCCACCGTAGATATAGGGCTGGTAATACACGCCGTCGCACACATCGTAGGTAATGCCATTCGCTAAGACCGTTTGGCAGCCGTCCGGCAGGGTGTCGTACAGGTAATACTGCGCACCGCCGAGCATGATGGAGCGGTACCCGGGACGAAAGTGCCGGGCATAGTCGCTGTGGTAGGGATTGCGAGCGGCGCCCCCTAACTCCCGGCCCCGCTGGACGGCCGGGCCTACAGGGTCACGACCTGCACGTTCGCCAAAGTGGATCGACCCGACGCGAGCAACCGCTTGTCCGCCCCCGACACGACCGCCGCCGACATGAGCTCCGCCGCCTCCGCCTCGAGCGCCGCCGCCTCCACCACCTCCCCCGCGGCCACCTTGATACGCGCCGATCGGAGCCGTCGCCCACACCAACGCGGCCAGACCCAGAGTCAAAGTACCGGTCCAAAAAATGATTCGCCTCATGATCGTTGCTCCTTTATCACTGCAAGAAGAATCCCAAGTCGAGCCGTCTGTGCAAGGAGTCCGGGGCTTGTCACGCCACAACAGGCTCCTCAGAACGCGACTCGATTTAATCCAGCGCGGAATGCTGCCGTTTCCCCCGAACGTGAACACATTCACGATGTCGGAATCAGCTCATTACCCCTTTACCCGCTCGCCGCATCCTTCGCGGGTTTGGGCTCGGCATGCCGGTTCAGGAAATCGACCTTCCGCAAACCCTCCGGCGGCTGGAACTGAAACATCTCATCGCTCAGCTTGGGGTTCACGTCCCAGCGGTGGATGAGAGCGGTGAATTGCGGCTGGTCGGCCTGCTGCTTGAACGTGATCACGAGCTTGCGCGGCAGCGGTTCGTCGCCCGCGTCGATCCAGATTTGCCAGTCCACAGCCTTCTGCCGGAACGCGAGGTGATGGCACTTCACCTTGCCCACGTAATGCAGGCCGACATACTCGCCGCTCTGCACGTTTTCCGTGAACTGCTTGTAGGGGTCGGCAAACAGAAAATCGGCCAGGGGCTGGTCCGTCTCGAAACGCTCGTGCAGATCGTCGAGCATCCCATCGATGGTGCCGGGCACCTTCTCGACAGCGTAGGTCTTTTGAGCGCGGTCGAAGACGGTGACCGTCTTGCCGTCGTAATAGAATCGGGAGTTGGCCGTGTCCCCCTCGCTCTCGCCGAAGATCTTGTCGGGCCGACTCACGGACATGTGGCGCTGGTTGCTGAGCTGCAATTTCTGACCGTCGTCCTGCGTCTCGTCGAAGAATTCCTCGACCTGGAACGAATACGTGTGGAGGCCGGCCAGGTAGTTCGACATGGCCTTCAGATACTGTTCCGCCTTGGGCTCGATCTTGGGGGCCTCTTGTTGAGGATCGCCTGCGAAGGCGACTCCCCAAAAAATGGCCGCGACCGCCAATCCGACTGTCGCCATTCGCTTTTTCATGATCAGATTCTCCGTCATTTGCCCGAAACACAGCCGCCGCACCATCGGGACACGCACCGACGCGCAGAACTGTCAGTTACTTGCCGCTGTCATTGACCCGCGATCGGCGCGCGGCCCGATTTTCTGGTGCGAGGGCCGGCGGGAATCGCGCCGAGGCAGACAAGAATCAAGCCCACAACGAGGGTCGTCGGACGCACTACTGGTCGTCGTTTGGAAAAAACGCGAACCTAAAAACGATTTCCGCCCCGGAACTGCGACTGGGAAACCACTTTCGCGCGCCGGAAGATTCGGCGGGACGATGACTTTTCCGGACGGTCACACGCTTTCGCGCCCGCGTCTGGGACTCGTGGAGTCGATGCGAGAGGAAGGCGGACGACAAACTCACTTCCGCGACCCAGTCCAGGGCTGTTCGCACTTACGCTGCCGCCGTGCATCTCCACCAACTTCCGCACCAGCGCCAGACCGATGCCCAGACCCCCCTCCGAATGATCTCGCGTGCGCTCCACCTGCCAGAAGGACTCGAAGACATGTGGGAGCATTTCCCGATCGATGCCAATCCCGGTATCGCGAACTCGTAGAACGACATCGCTCGCTCGGGCCTCGGCCGTCAGCCAGATGCGGCCGCCTGGCTCCGTATACTTGGCCGCATTGTTCAGGAGATTCTTCAGCACCTGTTCCAGCCGGCCGGAATCAGCGTTGACGGATACGGGCCCCGGCGGGAGGGTGACTTCGAACTGGTGGCCGCGCTCGTCAAAGGACGAGCGCACGGTTTCGACCGCGCGGGCGACACACGCCGCCAGATCCACGGGCTCCTGACGCAAATGGATTTTGCCGTGCTCGATGCGGGAGACTTCCATCATGCCGTCGATCAGGCGGCCCATGCATTGTGTTTGCCGCTCCATCAAGCCCCGGACGCTGTCCCGTGTGGCGGCGTCTTCCCCATCGAAGGCAAGCACCTGAAGCGCACTACAGATCGCGGCCAGAGGGGAGCGCAACTCATGCCCCAACTCGGCGAGGAACTCGTTCGTGTGCCGATCGGCGTCGCGGAGTCGACGGTCGGGAGGGGCGTTGCCGATCGTACGCTGGAAGTCGCTCCCTGCCCGGATCAGTTGTTGAGCCATAGTCGAAGTGGGCCTTTCCAGCGATTCGGCGGCCGTTCCGGTCGCGAATTGCCGTCCTGCACCACGGAATAAAAAAACCGACGTGGCTGAGCCCCCTGAGGGACTCGACCACGTCGGTTTACTCGTCAACGGACTCCCCAGCCCGGCTGGGTCGCCCTTTTTCTAGTCATCCGACAATGCCGAGAGCGAATTGCAAACGCACGCTTACGCTCCGACATCGTCCATACTAACGCGGATCGCCCGAAAGCACAATGAGCCTGTGGTCCTTCGCTGGCGATTGGTATCATCATGCAGACAAGTTTGGCAAAAACGCCGAACGCGGCTGCTCTTTCTGAAACGGTGTGTTGATCCGTGATCGGCTCGCTCAAGTGGCTCGGATCATGAAAACCCAGGGCGAAATCGAAGCCGAGATTTGCGAAGGGATCTCGCGCTTTGAACAGGACTTCATGGGTCGGGGTCCCAAGGACATCCGCACGCATCTGATCGGTGACCTGCTGATCGTCCGTCTTCAAGGCGTGTTGACCGCAGCCGAACAACAACTGGTCAAAGTGCTCCCGGCCGAGAAGGGGAGGGATCTGCTGAAGCAGGTGCGGACCCAACTGGTCGAAACGGCGCGGCCGCTGCTGGAAGCCATGGTGCAGGAGACGACGGGTGTCAAGGTGCTGGCACTGCACCACGACATCAGCACGGTGACGGGCGAAGAAGTCGTGCTCTTCACGCTCTCCGAGTCGCCGCTATTCCGGCAAGCCAAGAAGAAATAGCCAGCGCTTTTCTCCCTCGCCCGTCCGCTTCGGATTGACTTCGGCGCGTTCGCTTCGGGCCCGACTTCGGCGAGCTCAGTCGAGCCGAGCCTCAGGGTCGAAGACAGTCGAGCGGGAGAGGGCCGACCTGCGACGAGCTCAGTCGGGTCGGGTGAGAGCGAAATTTCTCCGGGCATTCTTCGGTGAAACAACGTGTCCCGTCCCGATCCCGTCCCAATGTCCCTCGACGACTCGCGACGGCGGCGGGTCAACTACTTTGGTGGGTCATGTTCCTGGTGAAACAAAGTGTCCCGACCCACCGGCCAATGCCTTTCCACCTGCCGACCCCCGCGCGTCCCGCCTCGGAAGTCCTCGCTGGGCCAGAAACTCCGGGCTTTTCTCGGTAAAACAACTTGTCCCGTCCCGTGTCCCGCCCGCGCCGGCCTTTCGGGGACCTAGGACCCCGCGCCCACGCCCGACCTCCATCCGGCCCGCGCGGTGGGTCCAGTTTCGCATCCCCCCCTTATATTAAATGAGAGGGACCCGTCCCGCCGGGTCCAGTTTTTATGAGTCCCGCCGGGACAACCTGTCCCACCGGAAACTTTCTTTCCGCGTATCCCGTCCCATCGAGTCCCGCGCTTTCGTGTCCCGTCCCACGGTAGGACCGGGTCACCAATTCGGTGGGTCACGTCATGAGTAGAAAATTGTGACCCAACCCCCCCGTGAAAGTACTTAGCCCCCGATTGGCGAAAGTGTCCGGACCGGAGGTCGACCGGCAAACGAAAGGCACCGGCTTACTGCGTGCGCGGCTCCTAAAAGGCTGACGGGGATCTTTTTCTCCCATCCGTATAAAAAAAGGATCCCCACCCCGCCGGGGATCCTCTTTCGTTTCTCCGCGGGCGCCTCCACCGCGCACAAAACCGCTCGCGCCGAGATCCGCTCTCTCCATTCAGCCATAAAAACGAGCTTCGTCCAAGATCAGTTTGCTGGAATTCCTCGCCGAGCGCGACCTCGATCTTGGCCTTGAACCTGCGACAGCCTGTTCGGCTGACCCTGAATTTTGGACCGAGCCGAAGGCGATCACGAATGCCCGGTTTGCCCAAGATCGGTTCTCAGTCGAAGCGACCGGCGCCGGCAACAGGCGCGGGTGCCGGCCGCGTCGATCGATGTGACCGACGGGCGCCCCGGGAGACAACTCAAGTAGTCGATCAGGTCGCTATTTCACTCGCTTTTTCCAAATCCTCGGTGCGTTTCTTGCATGATCTGGAACATCTTGAGCGCTTTCTCTCGTCGAATTACCTGCAGTATGATTGCCGTACCCGGTTTATTAAATGCGTCTATCGGCGTGCCGAATCTTGGTGCACGCCGCGATGCGGTCAGTTCACATGCGAGGTGGCATGCGAGTCGCGACAAATCAAACGTTGGTGCGCCATTCGGCGGCCGGCTGTTGCGCTGCCTGGGTTGCCTTCGCCGCGCTGTTCCTGACGGCGGCAATCGCTCACGCGGCCGACGCCGGGCGACGGCCGAACGTTGTCTTGGTGATGACGGATAACCACGGCGCGTGGACCTTGGGCTGCTACGGCAATCGCGAGATCAAAACGCCAAACATCGATCGGCTGGCAGCCGAGGGAATGCTGTTCACGCGGGCGTACTGCACGCACTCCCTTTGTTCGCCGAGCCGGGCGACATTCTTGACAGGACTCATTCCGTCGCAGCACGGGCTGCACTACACCGTAACGGAAGCCAGCGACGCCGATCCCGCGGGATCAGACCAATCCTGTGCGATCCGAGAGTTCGAGACGCTGCCCAAATCTCTTGCGCGTGCGGGGTACGTCTGCGGATTGTCGGGCAAATGGCATCTGGGCGGTTTCACTCGGCCACAGGAGGGATTTCAGTACTGGTTCACGATGCCGGGCGGCCATACCATGACTTACTACGGCGCCCAGGTTTTCTGGCAGGGAAAGATACAGAAGGAGCCAGGGTACCTCATCGATGCCATGACGGATCATGCCGTCGATTTCATCCGCCAGAACCGCGACAAGCCGTTCTTCCTGTTCTTGACGTACGACGCTCCCTACGGGGTCAGCAGCTGCTTCACGCGGCCTCACGAAAACCGCCACACCGCCTACTACGCGGACAAGCCCCTCACGTCCTTCCCGCGCGAAAAGGTCCATCCGTCGCAGAAGTACCGTTTGGAGCTGATTAACAATCCCGTGGCAATTCGCGGCTACGCGGCCGCCGTCAGCGGCGTCGACGACGGTGTCGGAACGATCCTGAAGACGCTGGCGGATCTCGGTATCGACAAGGATACGATCGTGATCTTCACGGCCGATCAAGGCTTTAACGGCGGACACGGCGGAATGTGGGGTCTCGGCGAACATACCGAGCCCCCGAACACGCGCGAGCCGGTCGTCCGCATCCCTCTGATCGTCCGCCATCCGAGCCGGATTGCGCCCCATGCCGTCTGCGATCGAATGATTGCGTCTTATGACCTGCTGCCGACTGTCCTCGCCTATTTAGGGTTGTCCGACCGCATTCCGTCGAGGCCTTCGCTGCCGGGACGAGATTTCTCTCCACTGCTGCTGGGGCGCACGATGGCGTGGGACGATGTGATCTTTCACGAGTTCGACCGGACGCGAATGATCCGCACGCCCCGCTGGAAGCTGACGCGGCGCTATCCGCACGGTCCGGACGAACTCTACGACATGCAATCCGACCCCGAAGAACGCCGAGACCTGCACGCAGACGCGGCGAGCGCTCAGGACGCTCCGCGACTTGACCGCGCGGCTTGAACAGTTCTTCGATCGCTACGCCGATCCAAAATATGACCGGACCCGCAACGGCAAGTCAAAGTTCGAGCGGGATTTCAATTTCAGGTGACGGCTTCAATCAGATGACGAGTGCGCGAGCCGCCGAACGCCGGGCCGCAATTTCGAGTCGCACATTGGTGCCCGCAAATTCAATTCAGAGGCGAACGCGGGGCCACAATCGACGGACGAAGAGACCTGCTCTCGCGCCTCGACGTTCAATCAACCGCGGGGGATCGAGCGGCACTTGAAGCACGAACGAATGGCCACAGGTGCACTTGATTGCTTTGCCGACCAGTTCCTCCGCAGCCTTTAAAGGCTGGGAGTATTGCGGACAGGACGTGGTGACCATGGCTCGGCGCTCCGGCTGTCAGCAGGGGCGACATCGCGCGTCCCCAGCTGCCCGACGAAGGCAGTCCGTCACGAACCCGTCGACGCTCGCGCTGCCAGGAGAGCGGTCTCAGCAACCGTCGGGGCTGCTTGGGGACCCGTCCGGTGCTGAATGTTTGGTCCGTCCGGTTTCGGCACGGCCGCGAGCTCGACGGCCAGGATGGAGCTGTCGTCTTGAGGTCTCTCGGCTCCCTGCCACTGCGAGATCTCCCCCAGCAGGCTCCCGAGCCCGACTCGCAGCGGTTCGGCTCGATATCGCTCGATTGCTTCCCGGAGCCGGGCCTCGCCGAAGCGTTCGCCGTCGGCGTTCATCGCATCGGGCAAGCCATCGGAGTACAGATACATCCGGTCCCCCGCGCCAGATGGACCCGTCGTTCAGCGTACGCTTCCTCCGCCAAACCGATTGGAAACCCTGGGCTTTCGAGGATCACCGGGGGCCCATCGGCGGGAAGTAGCAGTGGGCCGGGATGGCCCGCGGAAACATGACGGAAATCCCCGTTCGCGACGTCCAGGACGCCGTACATCAGCGTCGCGAATTGCTCCGTCGCCATGTCAAAGGGAAAGAGCCGATTGAGGCAGTCGGCGACCTCGGCTGGGGGCGTGATCTCGAGTCGATCGAGGGCGGCTCGATCACGGATCAGGATCGAGGACGGTTCTGACGGGGGCGAGAGGAGACGGCAGAGTGTCACCGACAGCAGGGCCGATGACACGCCATGGCCGCTCACATCCAGAATACAGAGGCCAACCTTGCCGTCGCCGAGCGGAATGATGTTCAGCCCATCGCCAGCCAGTTCGTCGCAAGGCTGGTAGCACCAGGCGAACTCGGTGCCGGGGACCCGAGGCGCCGCGCAAGGTAGAAATGTCTTCTGGATCCTTGCGGCCGCCTCCAGATCGCGAGCCATTCGGCCGTTGACCCTCTCCAGTCGCGAGTTGGTCTCCTCCAGCTCGACGTGCAGGCGGCGGAGTTTCAGATGCGTCTCGACGCGCGCGTGCAATTCCTCCATTTGAAATGGCTTGGTGATGTAATCGACGCCGCCGACGGCAAACGCCTTCACCTTGTCGAGATTGTCGTTGAGGGCGCTGATGAAGATGATAGGAATTCCCCGCAGAGTCTCATCAGCTTTCAAGCACTGGCAGACCTCGTAGCCGTTCATTTCCGGCATATTGATGTCCAACAGGATCAGATCGGGAGGGTCCTTCCGCGCTGCCAGGAGCGCCAGTTTGCCGCTCGGAACGGGACGGGTTTTATAGCCGCGGTCCTTGAGCATGCCGGTGAGTACCTGGAGATTGGCCGCGGCGTCATCCACCACCAGGATGCTGGCTGTTTGGCCGATATCGGTTTCAGGCTTTTCCGCCTTCATGGCAGGCTCTCGACAGGACTCAATGAACTTTCCGCAGGTTCTCCCTGGTCGAAGAGATCGAGCAGCTTCTGGTATTCAAAGCTTTCCGCCAGGCGGCGCAGCTTCTGGGCGAGTCGGGGATTGCAGTCTTCAACGCTGCGGATTTGTTCCAGCAGATCGTCCAGATCGGCCCGGATGATGGCTTCACGCATCTGGTGAATGAAGTCGTGCGGCAACTCCGCCAGGGACTCGGGAGTGATCTCGACCGTTTCCTCGGGGTCCGGTGCGGCAGGCGGCTCGGCGTAAACGAACTCTACGCCCAATTGGGCGTGAATCTTCTGGAAGAGGTCGATTTCCCGGAATGGCTTGCTGATGAAATCGTCGGCGCCGATCTTCAGCAGCTCCTGTCGGTTCTCGTCCATCGCACTGGCCGTCACGGCAATGATCTTGATCTCCCCGCCGCCGGCCATGGCCCGGATCTGCCGAATCGCCTCATGGCCGTCCATCACCGGCATGCGAAAATCCATCAAAATCAGATGGGGTCGCCATTTCTCAAACTCCCGGACGGCTTCGGCTCCATTGGTCGCCAGCCCGATCTCGAAACCGACGGGACCGAGAAGCTGGGCCAGCAGCTGGCGGTTATCCTCGACGTCGTCGGCAATCAGCACCCGGCAGTTTGCCTGCCCGGGCTGCAGCCTCAGGACCTGTCGGGGCGTCTCCTTCACTTGAACTGCCTGGGCCTCTCCCTCCTTCAATGGCAGGTGAACCACGAAAACGCTGCCTTTGCCAACCTGGCTTTTCACCGTGATGTCGCCAGCCATGAGACGAACAAACTCGCGGCTGATGGCCAGGCCGAGCCCCGTTCCGGTCGCCGCTTGTTGCCCCGACTTGGTTTGCTCGAAATGCCGGAACAACTTCTCTTGATCTTCGGGCGAAATGCCCGAGCCCGTGTCCTCAATTTCGACCACGAGAATGGGTCGCGTTGTGTCATTGCGGTCCGCGCGCACGCGCAACGCGATCCCCCCTTGCTCGGTAAACTTGACTGCGTTGCCCAGCACGTTAATGAAGACCTGCCGCAGCTTGTTGATATCGGTCACGATGTATTGGGGCACGCTGCCGACCATCTCGACCGAGAACGATAGCTTTTTCTCATTCGTGCGGAGGCGGAACATCATCTCCACGTCTTTGAGCAGCGCGAACAGGTCGAACGTGGTGAGATTCAGGGTCGTGCGGCCGGCCTCGATCTTGGACATTTCCAGGATGTCATTGATCAGGGCCAGGAGATGCTCGCCGCTGCGATTGATGGTTCCCAGGTACTGGTTTTGTCGCGGCGTGAGATCCTGGTCGCGGAGCATCAACTGGGAGAACCCGAGGATGGCGTTCATGGGCGTGCGGATTTCGTGCGACATGTTCGCCAAGAAGACGCTCTTGGCGCGGTTGGCTTGCTGCAACGACTGCTCGTAGCGTTTGCGTTCGGTGACATCGCGGGCCGCGGCGAACACCCCCTGAAGCTTTCGGTCGCGATCGTGGAAGGTGGATGCGTTATAGGACACCACGGTTTCCTTGCCGTCCCTGGCGCGCGGTGAGTTCGTAGTCGGTGACCTTGCCTTCGCCCAGCACCAGCTTGATGCCCGCTTCGGCCCGATCGGAGTCGGTGAAGTAACCCTTGAACGGCGCGCCGATGAGCTCGTCGCGCGTGCATCCGGTGAGCGCCTCCATCTGCTTGTTCACGTCGGTGATGATGCCGCGCGGATCGGTGGTGATCAGGGCATCAATGTTCGATTCAATCAGCGAGCGGGTGTAGAACTGTTGATCGCGCACGCGCTGATCCAGCAGCATTCGCTCGGCTTCCACCTGCTTTCGTTCGGTATTGTCGGTGCCAATCAAGAGATAACCGATAATTCCGCCTTCCGCGTCACGCAGCGCCGTCACCGACACGATGGCCGGAAAGCGGCTGCCATCCTTGCGGATGTAGGTCAATTCGTAGATGTCCTCGATCCCGCGCGAGGCCTTGAAAACCAACGCCTCGAAGCCCGGAGTGATCGTGGTCCCTAGCTGGGCGCTCAAGGCTTTGGCGCGCGTAATCACTTCCTGCGGATCGGAAATGTCGGCCGGCGTAATCTTGTTCATCACGTCCGCGGCCGTGTACCCCAACATGGCCTCGGCGCCGACGTTGAAGATTTGGATGACGCCCTTCTCGTCGGTGGCGATGCTGGAGAAGTTGGGGCTGTTGAAGATCGCGTTCTGCAACGCGCCGGCTTTGAGCAGCGCTTCTTCCGCCCGCTTGCGCGGTCACGTCCTCCATCGCCAGAACGAGCAGTTCCCCGTGATGCCCCGCCTGAAGCTTGCGGGCGTTGAGCAGCATCACCCGGCGTCCGATGACCGGGAACGTGTGCTCGAGCTCGAAGTCGTCGAAGACGGAGCTTTTGGGCACAACATCCTCGAGCAGCGTCCGCAGATCGGGAATGTCCCATTGGCCGTTGCCCAATTCATAGATCAGGCGGTCCTCAGTCTCCGCGGACGAAACGTGAAAGGCCTGATAGAAGGCGCGATTGGCGGACCGGACGCGCAAGGTGGCATCGAGGATCAGCAGCGGCTCGCGTACCGTGTCAACAATATTCTGGGCGTAGGTTTCGATCGCCTTCAGATCGGCCTCGGAGCGCCGCCGCTCCGTTACGTCCTCCATCGCCAGCACGAGCAGTTCCCCGTGATGGCCCGCTTGAAGCTTGCGGGCGTTGAGCAGCATCACCCGGCGTCCGATGACCGGGAACGTGTGCTCGAGTTCGAAGTCGTCGAAGACCGAACTCTTGGGGACAATGTCCTCGAGCAGCGTCCGCAAGTCGGGGATGTCCCACTGGCCGTTGCCCAGCTCGTAGATCAGACGGCCCTCGGTCTCCTTGGGCGAGACGTGGAAGGCCTGGTAGAAGGCGCGATTGGCGGACTGAACGCGCAAGGTGGTGTCGAGGATCAACAGCGGCTCGCGCACCGTGTCGACAATGTTCTGGGCGTAGGTTTGGATATCCTCGACCAGTGGTTCTTGTGTCATGGGCGTTCCTTTATGTGCTTCGAGGTTCTCACGGGCGGCCGCGCGCCCCAAGTGCACGCGCCGACGAAGGCAGTCCGTCACGAACCTGTCGACGGTCTGCCCGCCGGCAAGGGAAACACTTGCGTTGCCGCCGAACCGTCTTCAGAGGTCTCCACGACCGAGAACCTGATCCCGGCGTCCGTGAACACTCGCGGCATCTTGGTGATCGCGTCCATGGCATCCTCCAGTGTCGAAAGAACATCGGCGTGGGAGCGCTGCGCGATTTCGCGAAGGCCCTCTTTACCGGGCCGCGTGATCCATCTCACAACGCCCGAACTTGATACTGCTTTTACAAGGTAAGGCATGAGCTCAGCACTCCTCGCAGAACTGCGACGGGCATTGACCGCGAATGGCAGGGGTGTCTCGCCATTGAGCCAGTCGCCCGTAAATCCAATCAAAGACACGAGAGTTAGGGCGCCGGTCGCCCAACCGTTTTGAACAGTTCGCGCAGCTTCGTCACGTCCACGGGCTTGACGTAGTAATGGTTAAATCCGGTTTCCTGTTGACGCTCGCGGTCGGCTTCGCTCGGCGTATAGCCGGTCAAGGCACACATCATCACGTCCTTGAATCCCGGCAGCTGTCGCAAACGCTTGGCGACCTGATAACCGTCTATTCCCGGAAGGCCAATATCCAACAGCACGACGTCGGGCCGACAAGCCGCGGCCAGCTCCAGGGCTGCCGGGCCAGAGCGAGCCACTTGGACTTCGTGCCCGTACAGACGCAGCAACAGGCTCAGGCTATCCGCCGTATCGACGTTATCTTCCACCACCAACACCCGCAGCGACCGTTCCGGGTGGTCCAGTTCGAGCACGGTTCTCGTTTCCGGCACCGGCGCACGTGTCAGCACCGGCAACTTGATCGTAAATTCGCATCCCTTTCCCAATCCGGCACTGGACGCCTGCAACCTGCCTTCGTGCATCTCGACCAGGTTGCGAGCGAGAGCCAGGCCGATCCCCAATCCGCCGTACGAGCGACCGAGCGAGCCGTCGACCTGTGTAAACAGCTCGAAGACGTGAGGCAGCAGTTCCGGGGTGATCCCGACTCCGTTATCCCGCACTTGGATCACGGCTTCGTTACCTTCCTGACTGACGGCCATGCGGATCAGTCCGCCCGCTTCGGTGTACTTCGCCGCATTGTTGAGCAGGTTGACCACGACCTGCTCAATTCGAGTGGGGTCCGCCTCCACCCAGATCGGCGCGGTGGGGAGAGAGACCGAGAAATCGTGTTTCCGCGCGTCCATGAAGGGCCGGACCGACTCGGCGGCGTCGTTGACGACGCCCCGCAGTTCGACTTGCTCCTTGGTCAGCCGCAATTTCCCTTTGGTGATCCGGCCGATGTCCAAAAGGTCGTCGACCAGTCGCACCATCACGCCCACTTGCCGGTCGATGATGTTTCCGGCTTGCGCGATGATCGGGTCGTTCGTCTTCATCTGTCGCAGGATGCTCAAAGCATTGCGAATCGGCGAGAGGGGACTGCGGAGTTCATGGGAGAGCAGCGCCATAAACTCTTCTTTGCTCCGGTTGGCTTCAGCCAGTCCGTCGGCCCGCTTCCGTTGAGCCAGCGCCGCTTCGCTTTCGGTGAGGTCGTGCATCACTCGAGCGAATGACCGGGCCTGCTTGTCCTCATTGAGCAAAGGCGTCACGGTCGCGTGACACCAAAACCGTGTTCCATCTTTGCGGAGCTGCCAGCAGTTGTTGTGAGCCCGCCCCTCAGCCAGCGCCGTCTGGAGTTCATGCTCGGGTGCGCCGCTGCGAATTTCTTCGGGGGCAAAGAAACAGGAAAAGTGCTGCCCCACGATTTCGTTGGACAGATAGCCGAAGAGTTGTTCCGCCCCTGGGTTCCAACAAATGACATGTCCTCCCAGGTCGACCAGGAAGACGGCGTATTCCTTTGCGTCGGTCGCCAGCAGGTCGAAGCGCTCTCCGATTTCTTGCGACGAGAGATGGCCTGAGCTTTCTGAAGACATTCGGCCCGCCTTTCGAGACTCGCCCTGTCGGATCTTCGGACAAATGACGTGTGGCTTTCGACCCTTGCGGAACGAATGGGGATTAGTTCTCGATTGGCAAGGCCAGCCTCATGTGTTTTCTCTCGCGCGGCTCGGGACAATCTCGCAGGTAGTCGAGAAGGTCAGAGAGTTGCGCCGTGGCCAAGGCCAGGCAAGTGTCCGCGCCGCCGTAGTAGATGCGAATCGTGCCGTTGGGACCCAAAATCCAACCGCACGGAAAGACGACACCGTTGACGTCTCCGTGACGTTCGTAGGCCGTTTCCGGCGCGAAGATCCACTCGTCGCTGCGGCGAATGACGCGACGAGGGTCCTCCAAATCGAGCAGAGCCAACCCCAGTCGATAGAGGCAGCCTCCGGCCGTGACGCGGACGCCGTGATACATCAGCAGCCAGCCCTCCGGGGTTTCGAGCGGAGGGGGGCTCAAGCCGATCTTGTTCGCATCCCACCAGGCTCCGCGGCGTGCCGGCAACAGGATGTGATGATCGCCCCAGTGAGTCAGGTCGGGTGAGAAAGACAGCCAAATATGCGCCCCCGAGCTCCCCGCGGAAACCGGTCGATGGATCATCGCGTAGCGATTGCCAAAGCGAACGGGAAACACGGCCGCGTCCTTGTCCTCGGGGGGCATGACGGGGCCGAGCCGGGTAAACGAGTTGAAGTCTTTGGTGGTCATTAGTGAGACGAGCGGTCCACTGGGCGAATAAGCCGTGTAGGCGATGACCCATTCGCCGCGCTCGGCGACCCACGTCAACCGCGGGTCTTCGACGCCCCACTCTTCTTCCGGGAAGTTCGCCGGTTCGGGGGCGAAGCTGGGCTTGGAATCGATGTGCCAGTTCGACACGCCGTTGTTACTGCGGGCCACAGTCAGATGCGAATGGCCGCGCCGATCCTCCACGCGGACAAGCAACACCGTTTCGTCACCGACCTGGCACGCGCCGGCATTAAACACGGCATGGGCCGGATAGGGCCAATCGCGAGCCGTCAGGATCGGATTGGACGGATTGCGCTTCAGAAGTTCTGTATAAAGACCAGATGGCTTCGATTCTCGCAGCATCACGGCTTTCTTATTGAGTCAGTTGATCGCGTTCGCGCGATTTCAGACGACGTCGCAGTGTTCTTGCGCAACGTGCGCTGAGGTTTCCGCCCCGCATATTTCCGCACTGCGCAATTCGGTCCATAAATACGCCAAAGTCGATTCGGCTC
This sequence comes from uncultured Planctomycetaceae bacterium, assembly GCA_963813715.1. Lineage (GTDB taxonomy): Bacteria > Planctomycetota > Planctomycetia > Planctomycetales > Planctomycetaceae > DASPSM01. Next base: position 43,526 of record CAWFAK010000004.1, read on the forward strand.
CCTGGTTCCGATTCAGGCCCGAGGCCTGTAATCCGTCGCAGCAAGCGCCGTCCGACGCGTCGACGAGTGGTTGCCTCAAGCTGTTTTCGCCGTAGAACCAGGCGCGCGCCCTGCGGAAGGTCGAGCGGTACCTCTCATCGCCCAGCAGGTCTAAGCCGGCGAGTGCCGCGTCGGCCATTGTGGAGGCTTCCACCGGCTGCTGATCGTAGAGCGCCTTGTCTTCTCCGTGCGGGTACCAGTCGTCATTTCCAACGGGCCAGAAAATTCCGTCGCTCGTCGTCTCCGCTTCGAGAAATGCAAACGCGGATGCGGCGACATCGAGAAACCCGTTCCCCTGCCAAAGCTGGGCGGCGACGAACAGGGCGTGTGGCAACACCGCATTGGCATAAGTCATCCGCGATTCGAACCACGGCCAGTCACTCCGCATCGAGCGGTTGTAACACTCGACCAGTCGCAGAGCCGCCGACCGCGCGACGCTTTCGATCGCGCTAATCTCCTTTGCCCCCTGTCCCCACAGATGGCCCCAAGCCAGGATCACGTAGGCCTGAGCGCGGAAGCTGCGCAGCTCGGCTAGAGCCGGGAGAACCGCTTCGATCAACTCCCGCGCCAAGAGCCGGTAGCCCTCCGGCAGAGAGCTGCCGGCGACCTCGGCGAGCGCGATGACCGCCTGACCCTGGCAATCGCCGGTGCCTTCCGCATCGAGCCAATCTCGCTGGTAACTCAGGAAGTTGTGGAATCCGCGAACCGGGCAGCGGGCGTGTTCCAGAAAACTCAGGTAGCGCGTCACGCGACCGAGCATTTGCTCGTTCGGATCGCGGGCCCAGAGTCGAGTGCACAGCCGCAGGGCGCGGGCGTTGTCGTCCGTCGTGTAACCACTTTCGCGTCGCGGAATGCTGTAAATCGCATGTTGAATCAACCCGGTTGAGTCGGTCATCCGGTCCAAGTGACACAACGGGATGCGATGAGAGATCCCTTGCGGGATGACATGGCCGTCGGACATCAGAGACCTCCCCCCAAAAGTTTAGCGCATCGCGCCTTGCCGCTCGATTTCGTCAGGGCGCTGCGAACAGCACGCCGCGGGGCTGCATCGTTTGCGGAGGCAGCGTTTGCAAAGGCAGCGCTTCTAAAACAGTCCAAATACTGACGGCCCACGTTCGGCCAAAACATGAGCTTCGCGTAGCTGTGGGCGCGGTGTCCGGTCTCCGCCCGAAACTCGGGGTTGTCCAGAAATCGCAAAGTCGCGTCGGCCAGAGCATCGCTTTGTGCGAAGGGCACGATCAGGCCGCGACCCTCGGCCAGGACCTCTTCGGCGTACAGGTAGGGCGTGCTCACGACCGCTCTTCCCGCCGCCAGGGCATAGGCCAAAGTGCCGCTTGAAATCTGATCTTTTCCGGGGTAGGGCGTCACGTAAACGTCGCAGGCTTGCAAGTGTTCCATGAGTTCGTCGAGCGCAAGGAATTTGTTCACGAAGTGCACATGCGCGCCAACACCGAGCGCGTCCGCCCGCGCGGCCAGGCTCTCCCGATAGACTTCTCCCTCGCGTCGCTTCACTAACGGATGTGTGACTCCGACCACCAGATATTGGGCTTGCGGATGGGCCTGCACGATGCGGGGCATGGCCTCGATCATGTATTCAAGGCCTTTCCCGCGGTTAATCAGGCCAAAGGTACAGATCACCTGACGATTGGCGAGTCCCAGCCGGGCCTTCTGTGTGTCGTCTCGCGCGGACGCGACCACCGGGACGCCATGCGGAATGATTTGCACCTTTGCTCCGGCGACGCCGTAAACCTGATCGAGGAGCCTGGCAGCCACTTTCGTCATCACGATCAGGCTTTGGCTCTTGGCCGCCAACTCCCGAATGATGAGCCAAGGAGCCGGAGCCGGCTTGGTCATCAGCGTGTGGAACGTCGTGACAATCGGCTTACGGCACGCACGCACAAAGTCCAGCACGTCGCCGCCCCAATCACCGGGGTAGAGGCCGAACTCGTGCTGCAGACTCACCACATCGCACGGACCGTCGTTCGCCACGTCTGCCGCAAGGGTGTAGGCTTCGTCGCAACTGTTATCGATCACGTGGACGACGCGCGGATCGTCATAACTGAGCGACGGGGTCTTCAGGATCGCAGCCGACGAGGAAATTGGCTCGCCTGCCGCAAGATCCACCGCATCGGCGGTGTCCTTGGTGAAGGTCGCCAGCCCACACTCTTCAGGCGGGTAGGTCGACACAAACAGCGGTCGAACGAGATCCACAAGGCGCTCCGTGAAAAAGTGTGCGTTCTAGACCATCGACCGCTGATGAACGCCATGATTGCGGTTTCGAGAGTCACGATTGCGCGTCCGGATGAATTGCGTGCCGAAGTTGTACTCGGCCCCGATGATGAGGCTCTTGGAGGAGCAGGAGACACAATGACGTTTGGCGGTCGGCGCCGTGTTCCAACTTCCGCAGGCTCCGCAGAAATAAGCCACGAGCGCGCTCGCGCCGCACGTGCATCGCCCGGGACGAAGCCGACTGGTGGAGACGATTCTCTTGCAATGACGGCAAGACCAACGATAGAGAGGCAGCCGCAGCCAGGCGTAGGTCCCTCCCGCTAGAGCTAAAACGCAGCCACCGGCCACGACCATCCACGTCTGAGGATTCATTCCAACCGACTCCTTCTTCCGTCACATTTGCAGGATCCGGCGATAACTGCCCAAGGCACTCGTTGCCGCAAACGAACGCGAACTGGCTCGCCCACGCGGGCACGGCAACAAAAAAAGCCGACGCGGCAGAACACGTGAGAGTGTTCTGCCGCGTCGGCTTACTCAGCAACGAGCCCCCCGAATCGGCCGGGTTGCCCCTTCTTTAGTCATCCGACAGCGATCGCTGAAGGCGATCTCGATGTCTCAACAGGATCAAGTGTAGCTCAAAGAGCCGTGGATGCATAGGAGCGTGCGCCGCCGGTTGCCCAAAGTCAGTCTTCTTGCGGAGAGGCGATGCTGCAGAAATACAGCGAAGCCGTCCACGAAGGGGGGCAAAACGACCCCGCCCAGCTTAAAGGGAATCGCGACGGGCCGGGCCGGCAAAAACTGACGCGTACGATGAATAACAGCCGGCACCAGCCGTTTGCCGCACTATCACTTGTGGGCATCGGTCAATCGTCTCAATGGTTATTTGAGTCGCATCATAGTTTCGAGGGCGCTCGTGGCTTCACATTCTTGCTCGGCCGGTTACGGTGCCAATCTCAAGCTCCCCTCGCCCGCGCAAATATGTTCTTCAAATGGAACGTACCGGATTCGACGAGTTTCCAGGAATCCGACTTCGATCACCGCCTTGATCGGTGGTCGAATTCGGACAGTGCGCGCGGTAATGATGCGCCAGACCCCGGGGCAGTCCATTCTCGGAAAAGGCTTGATGTTCCGGAATTCGACAGCCGACCTTGTCCGATTTGAATTGCCCAAAGAGGTCGGAGTGTTCACTTCGCCTTGGTCAGCCAGCGATCGAATTGGTCGGCGAATGCTTGCCGGTGTCGTGCGCTGAAATTCGCTGGTCCGCCAGTGATCAGGCCTTCGCCGCGCAGTCCATCTAACAAATTTCGGGCGGCAAGTCGCTCGCCAACATTCGCATCGGTGTACAGTTCGCCGTGGGGATCGAGGGCTTGGCCCCCTTTCGACACCACTTGCGCAGCGAGCGGAATGTCAGCCGTGACCACCAGATCTCCGGGTGCGACCAAGCCGACAATGTATTGGTCCGCGACGTTGACGCCCTCGCGGACGCAAACGCTGCTGATGAACGGCGACGCTGGAGTACGCAGGGGTCGATTGGCGACAAGTGTCACCTTGATCTTGCGCCTCTTTGCGGCGCGATACAGCAACTCCTTGATTTCGCCGGGACACCCGTCAGCGTCGACCCAAATCTGCATGTCGCAGGTCCGTATGCCCTCTCTCACATTTGCGAACTCAATGGTCCATTCCTCGACACTTCGGCGCGTGCTCTCGGCAATGGGCAGAGTGCCGCCTCAAGGGCCCGACCGCCCTGATACGTCTCTAACGACTGCGCGACTGAACGGCCAGCAGGCGTCGGATCTAACGGCGTTTTCCTCTCACCATGCGATCTTCAGATCATCATACGTCGTTGTCCGGTGTCGCTCCCGAGCAACCCGGCCTAGGACGCCTCATAGGCCTTCTTCAGCCATCCCAGAAGTTCCTTATTTATTTCCGCAGTCTTGGAGAGACGCACGCGGTGGCTGACCATGGCATTGAAACTGCCAGACGCCTCAAGCCGCCCCATCGGATCTGTGCCCTTCAGATTGATGCCTACATCCAGGCGGGTCGCCGTGGAAGGCTGGAGTATGGCAAACTGCTTGTTTCGGCGCAGGCTGACATAAGCCTTCTTGGGAGAAACCTCGATGTCGTTGCCGAACCCCTGAATCTTGGTCAGCAACTGGTCGTAAAGCGGACGCAGCCCCGCCTTGGCCCCGGCATACTGAGCGTCCACAAGAGCACCGGTGTCGCTGGCTGTGTGGCTGTCCGACTGCAAGGCTTGCAAGGCAATCATGTTGGCAAAGCCGTGTGTCAGGCCGTGTTCTTCCTTGAGCAGCTTCATGAATTCCTTGTGTTTGGATAGCTTGCTGCCGCGGACGATCGCCAGCCATTCTTCGAGTGATTTCCCAGTTTTCTCGGCCATTCCCGCAATCATGGCTGCTTTCATTGCTTCCGGCGATTTGGCCATCGGTGGATTCTCCTAGAGGACTGGGTTGATATTTCTCTGATCTATGATCCCACTCGGCGCTGACTGCTTCCGGCGAAGCGGCGGAAGACGAACGAATCCAACAGGCTCTTTTATTCTCAGGGTCAATCAACGGCAACTTCGTGAGATTTGCCTGTCACGGCGGCGCTTATCGTTCCTCAAACGGAGCGTCCCGGATTCCACGAGTTTCTGAGACTCACGTGCCGCCGACATGATGGCTGTCCGAAACCGGACAGGCGCAACGAAGTGACGCGCCATTCCCGCAATTGGGTCGCCTTCCGGATTGGAAAGGAAAAGGAATGAGTTTTTGAAAAAAAGGCGCGCTGGTGCTCGTATTTGTAAATCATCGTCTCACCAGAACTTGCGACAACATCGACGATCGCGTAACAGGCTCAAAACGGTCGAGTAAACCCAAAACACCGGGGAAATCGATAGGTCGCTCTACCCGCTGGGATAACGCACCTCGTCAGTGATGATGAGGTTTTTTGTTGCGCTGACCCTTAGCGAAGGGCAGTCAATGAACAAGACACGAACTTCACGGTAAAGGATGCCTTCAACCTTTTGGTCGCCTCGTTCCTTATCCTGATAGGAATGCACGTTGTTGAACTCAGTTGGCTTTGGTCGGTTGCGGCGTTGGCGGCATTCTGGTTTGGAATGATGGCTGCGGTCTCGCTCATGGTTTGCCAATGGGATTTGGCTCAGTGTCTGGGTGTTTGGCAATTCGTTCTTTTCGAGGGTCCCTATCGTTTGTTCCGGGAGAGATTCACAAGGCCTCTGAAAACCGATCCAGAATTGCAAGCGAAGCGACTCTCAGACGTGCTGCAGATCCCGCTCGTGGATGCGGAACTCGCACTGGAATTGAGCGAAGCTTTCTTTCGTCCGACCGACAAACCTGAGTTGAACGGCGAAGCGCTGGATCTCTTCTTGACCCCCGCTCCCCATAACGAGACCTGGCGAACACGAGCGGCTGAGTGCTGTAAAAAGTTGCGAGCGCTTGAAACAAAACGGCCCGCTCTGGTGCATTCAACGCCACAGCGGGCCTAACCATCAAGGCCGAATGCTGACGTACCCACCTGCCTCGCGTCCTATGGCTCAACTCGCTATTGGAGAACGCGATCCGCTCCGGTTTCTCCCGATCTGCGATGTGTCCCGTCCCGCCGATCGAAATGTTGTCCCGTCCCATTCGTGTCCGGTGCCCCGGGGGCCGGCGGGAGGGGTGGTCACCTACTTTGGTGGGTCGACAACCTAGTGAAACAAAGTGTCCCGACCCACCGGCCAATCTCTTTCCGCCTCTTCCTGGTCCCACGCCACCCCACCCGGTACTTCGGCAATTGAATCGGCGGGGAGTTCAATTTCCCGGGTTTTCTCGGTGAAACAATGTGTCCCGTCCCGTGGGACCTTGGATTTCGGACCTTGGACCCGGCCTGGCGAAACATGTCCGGACCGGGACTCGAACGTCGGAATTCGGGTCGCCGAGGTTGCCGGGGATCTTTTCGCTCTCTAGTGAAAAAGGATCCCCACCACCAGCAGGGCGTTTTGCTTTTGGTGCGGCCCCGTTCTCGGCCGTCCCCCGCTCCCGGTACAATCGCGGCATGCCATTCATCGTAAAGGGAACCGGAAGAGACTTTGGCGTCCACTGGATTGTGCCAGGAGGTGCGGGATCCAGTACCTTCGGCGAACGCTCGAGCGCGACCATCTTTCCGACGCAGGCAAAGGCGCAGGCTGCGGCCGAAAAGGCGGCGAAGTCTTACAGCGGGCTCGACATCAACTTCACTGTCGAATCAGCCCCTTAGGTAGCTGTCATGCCATTCATCGCCAAACTGACCAAAGCCACACTTTGGCTAAGCACCGCAAACGCAGCCGGAGTGCGGACGCTTACCGATCACGACGGCGCGGCCGTCTTCCAAACAATCGCCGACGCGCGGGTCGCGATCGCCAAATTGCCGGAAGTGTACCAGCACTTCGAGCTGACCTTCCTGGTCGAGCCGATGGGGCTCTCTGAGTTTTGAGGCACAAACGGCCAACCGGTTAGCGCGGTTCTTTGGGTGCCCGCTACAATGGCTGTATGAGCCAACCCAAGCGCCTTCCGGTTCCGCTTCCATTCGGGGACGGCTGGGTCCTCGTGAAGCTTTCACAGCATCCAGCGGCCCCAGACCATTACTGGTCGCACGAGTCAGGATGGGTGCTGAACGCCGGGGCGGCAAAGTCGTTCGCGCTCAGTGGAGACGGCGCGACTACATGCAAGCGAATTCGCCCCGGATGGACCAGGACTAGATTGGCCGCCCGTGGACTTTTTGTACAGCCGGCCGGCCTTCAGTTGTGCAGCCGGGCGTTCTGTTGTGCAAAACGGTTTCGTTGTGCAAAGCCACGTGTCCCGTCCCAGTCCCACTCGCCGGCCCTATTGATGACGTTTCGCTAACCTGCCCGCGCCTCGCGCACGCTTGCCGCCACGAGCGCGCACGCAACCGCTCGCAACCGAAGCCGCTTCTTCCATTCAGCCACAAAATCCCGATTCATCCAAGATCAGTTTTCGTGGAATTCGGGATTTGACGCCAGTCTTATTGCTTTGCTGGATGACTGGGCGTCACTTACCGCTCTGAGCGGTCGTCGACGTCAGGGGCCGAACGTCGTTGGCGAGGAGTTTCATGTAGACCTCAATCCCTGGGGCGTTGAGGTGGAGGTTGTCGTAGCAAAGCTCCCAGTCGTACCAAAGGAGAATCGGCAATCCGAAATGCAGACGAGGGTAGGCATCCTGCAGGTCGTGCGCCCATTCCTCGACCGGAGTGAAGTCTTTCTCCTGCGATAAATCTCGCGGCATCGGCGAAAAACGAATCAAGAGCGGGATGTCGAGACTTTCACACCTTTCTTCCAGCAGGCGCACGCTGCGATCCCAGGTCGCATCGATCCGAACCGGCCGACCCGGCGTATCGAGTTGGATCCGCTTGCCGTGCAGTCCCGGCAGTGGATCAAAGCCACGGGAATCTTGCAGTTTACGTTGGGCTGTGCGAAACGAGTCGCCACCGCGGCCAACCATGGGGAGGTCGCGCACGTCCACCCGCGGCTGCGCATCTAACGCCCAAACGTCGCTCCAGAGACTCAGTGAGCCACGCTTGATGAAATACCGCAAACTCTCTTGAAGCGGCATCAGATCCGGCACCTCGGGTCCATAGTTGGCCTCGAGTCGCAACGGCAAGTCCGAGCGAATCCTCTCCGCGAGCTCGACTCCGTCGTATTCGAATGCCACCGGCGTCACACAGAGCACCACGACTTGTGGCCGCGGATGCCGCAAAAGATACGCCTCGGCCGTAATGAGCAGCCCGCTGGGCCCGACGCTCCCCAAGCTTCCCAGGTTGTACGCGCGCAACCCGGAGACGTGGCCGAACTGGATCGGATCGACATCGCAGCGGCAGGTACTGTCCCCCACAAAAATGACGTCGTTCTTCTCATTCGACCGCAGTGCATACTCCACGGGGTAGGCGACGATGGCTTCATCGTTTGTCGGCGGGCGCCGAGGCTCCAAGAATCGCAGATCCGAATCGATCTCCCTACCGGCTCGGTATCCCACGACGAAGAGCGCGCCGAGGGTCGCCGTGACCACGAACAACGGAACCAGCGTCGGTGCAATTCTCGCCCAACTGATGCCGGACCCCTTCGATCTGGCCCCCGCCGACGATGTGCAGACGGGCGAATCAAGCGCAGTGTTCATGCTTATGATTTTGACGACTGGAGGCGAATTCCGCAGCGCGCATTCTGAGGAGCGCACTTGGCGGCCGCACCGGAGTGGTGTTCACGGGCAATCAAACTTATGCACTTCCAAACGTCCGTTGCGCTCCTCGATGAAGCCATGAATGGACTGACCGGATCGCGCAAAAACTCGGACTGGGGTCCACCCTCCGCCCCCGTGGCCGACCTCGGCTCCATCAATCCGCCGACAATCGTTGGAATTCTCCCCTTCACCCGGATTCTGACACCGCTTGCGACCCAATAGATGCGCCTGTCCCCTTTTATGGCATCTGGCTGCGCGCCAGCGATTCGAGTGCGACGCTCCCTAGCTGGCTGGGGAGCGATTCCGAATCACTAACGGCCTCGCGGTTCCTTGCGCAGGGCTTCTTGGACGTCTTTGGCGACAATGGGCATGAAGGCCTCAGTGCCTTTGCGGTTCATGTGCATGTTGTCCCACATGGCGTCCAAGTCGTAGAGCGTGATGATCGGACGATAAACGCTCACGTTCGCGTGCCTGCTGCTGATCTCTCGCCCAGGTTTCGAGTTGGGTCCAATCGCGGGCGTCAGCATCCTCGCGAGAGATTGGGGTGAACTGAATCAGCAGGCGAGTTGGGGCACACGATTCGGCAAGGAATTGAACCCAACCATCCCAGTCCGGTTTGACAATGGTTTCCGGTCCAGGGCGCTCGGTGCTAGGCCTCGGTCGGCGGGCACCCGGGAGCTCCATGTACCCTCGCGAGGCGAGCATTTTCGCCTGAAGCGAATGGAACGTGTCTCGCTCGTATCCATCCAACGGTACATCGAGGACGTTCTGACCCTCTTCACAAATACTGACCGCGCCACGACGAGCAAAGTAGGAAATGCCGTCGAGTTCGGAGACGACACCAGAAACTTCCGGGCCGTAATTGGCGGCGAACCGTGCGGGAAAGGCGCCGCCGATCGTTCCAGCATCCCTCTCAAAGCAAAACGGAGACACGCACATCACGAGTGCGCGTGGCTTGGGATGCAGAGTCAGGTATGCCATCACAGTGACTGCCATTCCGTTTCCACCCAGCTTGCCACTGCTCCCCAAGTTGAACGCCTTCAGCCCAGTGATTCGCTGGAATTCAAGCGGATCAATGCCAACTCTGCAGGTGCTGTCGCCGAAAAACACCACATCGTTGCGTTCGTCGGAATTCAGCGCGTAAGCGATCGGGTAAGCAGCGAAAGCTTCATCGATCGTGGGCCGGCGTCTCGGATCGAGCAAGCGGAGATCAGGTGGGATGCGGCGGCCGATGGCGTAGCACGCGCTAGCGAGAATCGCAAGCGTGGCGCCGAGGGATGCTACTGCTATGCACCCGGAGCTGACCCGAGAATTGCGAAAGCATAGCGGCATAATTTGGCCCTCATCCACTTATCGTCCCCGTTCCCCCGTTTGAAAGAACCGCAATTCGCGGTTGACCTGGGCGCCGATGCCGGAAGTGGGCTGGCGGCCTGGCGAGAGATACCGCAGCTCGGGATCCACGCCCACGCCGGCGGCGAATCCCAGTCCAAACATGGTCGCGAACGTAAACCCAGCCGCGCAGACCGAGTGCACTGTCGCCTTCTGGCGTGGCGAGAGGTTTCGATAGAGCGTCCAGTTGATGACTCGTATCACGCTGCTTGCATCATCGCGCCCGTAGACCGCATCCACAAGGGGCGCCGGGCCGGCAATCGCTCGATGTTGTGGCGATTCTTGCCGGAATCCCTGTCCTGGATCGATGCCGTCTACTTTGCGATGGCGGGGATGAAGTAGCCGCAATCTCACCTCGCCCGCGCCCACTCGCATCGATACCGCTAGAATGGCTGGCAGGTCCGAAGTCTCACGGAGGGGAGCACGATGCCGCACGCGATAGAGCCGCCGCAACTGGTCGAGTTACCGCAGCCTGTTTGCCGAACTGGAAATCGCCAGCCCCAATGCCCCCATGGTCGGGATCCACTTCGCTGTAAATCGGTTGCGGTACCCGTGGCGCGACTTTCGGGCCGCGGACCCGTTCCGCGAGACGGCGTTCGGCGGGCCCCGGCTGTCGCGGCGAGAGGTCGGCCTATGCTGACGCGCATGCTCCCTCTTATTCTGTGCGTCGCGTCGATCTCATGCGCCGACGATCCGCCGCCTGCTCCTCCTCCAGATACGCACGCTCAAGAAGCCGCCGCACGGTTGAACGCGGCGTCAACGGCCGTCAAAAAAGAAGAGAGAAAGCTTTACTTGCTCAAGCGGGACTTGGAGCCGCAGGAACAGGCTGCCGCCTATCACGTCTTTTCCACGACGCTGCCGCCGGGGCTGACAATCAAAGGGCTGCGCACAGTTTATCTCGACCCTCGCAAGGGCGGCGACAGCATCAACTTCGAGGAACCCGACGACCGCACAGACGCCGAACAGGACAATCTGCAAAAAGTGCGTGACTTCGCCAACAAGTTCGCGGCGGAATGCCGGCAACCCGATTCGCCCACGGCGAAGAAGGTCGCCGCGGAGATCGACGCACTTCCGCTCACGAAAGAGTTGCACCAGCAACAGGAGCTCGTGGAAAAACTCCGCCTCGAGCGTAACGAGGCGCAGGCTGCGATGCCGACGGAGGAGCCTCGCCCATCGTCGGCAGACTGAGTCCCCAGCCTGCCAAACGCTCGGGCGCTCCGCATCGCCCCGTCACCCTACGCTACGCGCCTTCGACTCGATCAGCCGGGACGTGCGACCGCTCCGCCGGCCGGGTATAAGTGGCTCGGCGCGTCAGGGAGATTAGCAATGGTGGATGAGACTCTCAGCCGGCGGGATTTTCACAAAGCGGGTGCCGCTTCTTTGACCGGCGCGGTGAGCGTTGCCGCTTCTGGTGCGTCCCTCCGGGCGACAGCTCCCTCAAATCAAAAACGGCTTGGGTTCATCGGCGTCGGGAATCGGGGCAAGCAGCTGCTCAGCGCTTTCCTCGACCATCCCGATGCCAAGGTTGTCGCGCTCTGCGACATCTACGAGCCCTATTGGCAACGCGCGCAGAAGCAAGTCGGCGGCAAGGTGGAAACCTATGACGACTTTCGCCGCGTGCTCGACCGCAAAGACATCGACGCCGTCGTGATCGCCACACCCGATCATTGGCACGCCGTCCAAATGATGCTGGCCTGCCAGGCAGGGAAAGATGTCTACGTCGAAAAGCCACTCTCGGTCACGATCCGCGAAGGGCGGCGGATGGTCGACGCGGCCCGCAAGCACAATCGCGTGGTGCAGGTCGGCACGCATCGACGTTCGTCACGCTTGTACGCCGACCTGGTGAGTCGCGTCTCCGGCGGCGCCCTCGGCAAAGTGACCGTCGCTCGGACCTATCGGCTCAGCAACATGTTTCCCAAGGGCATCGGCAAAGCTCCGCCCAGTGATCCGCCGGCTGGCCTCAATTGGGACATGTGGCTCGGCCCCCGCGCCGCCCGACCGTTTCAAGTCACGATCGCCCCGTACAAGTTTCGCTGGTGGGACGCGTACTCCTCGCAGATCGCCAACTGGGGCGTGCACTACCTCGACGCCATCCGCTGGGCACTGGGAGAAGAGGCCCCGGCCAGCATCTCGGCGCACGGGGGCCGCTTTGCCATCGACGATGACCGCACCATCCCCGACACGCTCGAGGCCGTCTTCGAGTTCGCGTCCGGCCGGCTCGCCGTCTTCGGACAATACGAGGCCAGCAGCAATCCCGCGATTCGCAGCGGCGAAATAGAATTTCGCGGCACGCTCGGCACCGCCTACAGCGCGGAACGCAGCTTCGAGTTCATCGCCGAGCGGTCCGGACAGTTTCAAAAGGAGATACCCCGCACGACGCCGGTCCGCGTGAACAGTCAAGACGGCGATCTCACGTGGGAACACGCACGGAACTTCCTCGACTGCATCGTCTCGCGAAGCCGGCCGAATGCGGACGTGGAGACCGGCCATCGCTCAACGACGTTCGCCCACCTGGCCAATCTCGCACTGGCCACCCGCGCCCGCCTCGATTGGGACGCGAAGACCGAGCGCGTCACCAATCACCCGGCCGCCAACGAGCTGCTCGATTACGAATATCGCGAGCCCTGGCGGTCGCTGCAGCAGGGCTGAAAGCCGCCGGATTAATACTCAATTCACCGACCTGAGCTCGGGGCTGCGGCGCGGTCGTCCCTTTTCCGTGAGCCCCGCTTTCCTTGAGCCCCGCCAGACGTGTGGCGATACTGTGTCGGGATTGATTCCCTCCCGGTTGGGCTTCCGGGATTCCGAGACGGTTTTTCCAAAGACTCGGCAAGCGTGATCCGTCGGCACGACGCCGGATCGGTGCGCGCAGCGACCAGTCCACTGAGGAAACGCGGAAGCCTCCCGTGTCGCGAATCGCCGCCCTAGAAAACGAAAAGAGCGCTGCGCTGCCGGGCGGTTTTCGACTGGCCGTGACCGGGCCTGCGCATCGCAATCCCAGCATCCACGTCGTCAACCTGCCGTTCGTGCTGATCGGCCGGGCACGGGCCGCCGGTCTGCGTCTCGATCATCCCGAGGTCAGTCGTCGTCACCTTTATCTGCAAGTGCTCTTCGGGCGGGTTTACTGCCTCGATCTGAGCGACGGGGAATCGCCAACCGCCGATACGCCAATGTCCGGGCGTTGGCTGGAGCCGGACGAAGTCATCTCCGTTGGTCCCTACCAGGTGCGACTCGTCGACGTCGCCGAGACGGCCGCCCCCAGCGAACCACTGCCGGCCGGCTTCAGTCCGCTCGAGCGATACGCGGGGCAGCTCGGGGCGGTGCCGAAGGTCGAGATCGAATTCTTCACCAGCGTCGCCTACCAAGCCAACTCGACAATCACGCGGCTCATCGTTCTGGGGGGAACGTCCGATCGCTGCAAGTTAAGACTTCAGAACAAAAGCATCTCCGCAATTCACTTCGCCTTGGTGCTGATGCACGACGGCTTGTGGGTGGCCGATCTCGCGGGCAAGACGGGTGCCTTCGTCAACAATCGGACGGCCCACTTCGCCCGGATCGGCGACGGCGACGAACTTCAGGTCGGCACCTTCCGGCTCCGCGCGGTACACGGGCGAGAACCTGGGCGGTTCGGCGTCGGTCATCGAAATACCGGAGAGCGAGCGGCCGCCGAGCGTTCCGGCTCCGCCGGCGCCCACTTGCCGGTCGAGACCTTCCTCAGCGAAGAACGCTCCCTGATCGACCAGCGGCTGCACGAACTCGACACCGAACGAACGCAACTCGAGGGCCAACGAACGGAGCTCGCGGTCCAGCGCGATGAGCTCAAGGCCCAGCGGACGCAGCTGGCAGCCCAAGCCGACCAAATCGGCGAGGAGCAGCGGGCCGTCGAGACGGCGCCGCCGGGAACTCGAGGATTCGCGAGGGCAAGCCGAGCAAGAGCGCCAGAGCGAAATCGACAGGCTGCGAGAGGAGTCACGGCGGGCAGAGGAATCTCGCGTCAAACTCCATGAGGAACTCGAAGAGAACCGCAGGGAAGTCGCAGCCCAACGCTCGGAACTCGAGGCGGATCGCTCGGAACTCGAGGCGAAACGAGCGGCTCTCGACGAAGAGCAGCAAAGCCTGGCTGCCGCCCAGAAACGACTCGACGACGTCGCTCAAGCAGAACAGCAGCTCGCCTTGGCCCAGGCGGAGCTCGAGCAAGTTCGGCAGGATAATGAGCAGGAACGGCAACGACTTGGGGAGGAGCGCGACGCGCTCGAACAATCACGCCGCCAGTTCGCGGCGGATTCCACTCAGCTCGAATCGCAACGAACGGACTTGCAAGCTGCTCAGGCACAAATCGAGTCGGCCGGGACTCAACTGGAGCGAGAACGAACGGAGCTGGCGCGGCAGAGCGACGCCTTGCGTGCCGAGCGGCAAGATCACGATCAACGTCACGAGACGCTGCAGGTGGCCGAATCTCGGCTCACGCTCCTGGGCGATCAGCATGAGGCGAAGCAACGAACGCTGCTCACGTTGCGGGCCGACCTGGAGGCCCAACAGGCGGCCGTCGAAACCATGCGCCGCGAGAGCGCGGCCGAGCAGACACGACTCGCCGACGTGCAGAGCGCCCTCTCGCGACTCAGCGAAGCACTCGATCGCGATCGGGCGACGTTGAACTCGGATCGAGCCGCCCTCAAGAAAGAAGATACCGAGCAGGCCACGAACTCGCGGCGGCTGGCAAACGACGCGCAACGACTGGCGGCTCGCCAGCGCGAAGTCGACGAACTCGCGCGACGGGCTTCGGCAGAGCGCACCAAGATCGAGGGCGAGCGGACCAAAATCGACTCCGGGCGAACGACACTGGAGGCCGAGCGGACCAAGCTCGCAGCCGAGCGCGCCGCAGCTCGGCGCCGACCGGACCAAATTTGACGCGGATCGTAAGCAGGTCGACTCCGACCGCAAGTCCCTCGAAGCCACGAAAGTCAAACTTAAGTCCGACCGCGCCAGCGTCGAGCAGGAGCGCTCCCAGCTCGAATCCGCTCGCTCCGGACTGCTCCTGCAGAGTTCCGAAGTCGACGCGCAGCGCAAGAAGCTTGACGCCGATCACGTGCAGCTCGAATCGGAGCGCAACCAGGTCGAAGGCACGCGCCGCCAGCTCGATGCGGATCGCAACGCCCTGGAAGCCGAGCGTGCCAAACACAAGACCGAGCGTGCGAAAGTCAAAACGGAGCGCGACGAGCTGGAATCGCAACGCGCCGCAGTCGAAGCCCGCCGCTCCCAGGTCGACGCAGATCGTAAAACAGTCGAGTCGGATCGCGCCTCGTTCGACTCCGAGCGCACCCAGGTTGCCGCTGCACGTTGCCAGATCGACACGGAGCGGACGGCCCTGGAAGCATCCCAGGCGCGACTGACGCAGGATCAAAACGACCTCGCGACCGGTCGGGCTAAGCTCATTTCCGAGCGGAATGCGCATCAGACGGCGGTGACCTCGCTGGCAAAACAGCAGGAAAAACTCCAGTCCGCGCGGGCGGCCCACTTCGACGATCAGCGTGAGCTCGCCACGCTACGTCAATCGGTCGAAGCCGAACAAAGCGCACTCGAGGCCGAGCGGACGACCCTCGCTGCCGATCGGAAGCAATTGACCAGCTCCGAAGCCGGTCTGCGGCAGCAGGAGCGGGAATTGAACGCGGCCAAACAAGCAGTGGAAGCCGAGCGTCGGGCGCTTGTCGAGCAGAAAAAGGAAACGGCGCGAAAGCAAACCGACGTGGCCGATCAGCAAGCGCAAATCGACCGCGCGCGTGCACAAATCGAGGAAACCCAGCAGGCGCTCCAAACTAAGCAGAGCGAACTGGCGGCCGGGACGACAGCGCTGGCCGCCGGCCGCGCAGAGCTTGAAGACCGTCGGGTGGACATCGAGTCAGAACGGCAACGCCTGGCAGACACAAGGGGCGAGCTGGCCAATCTGAACCAGGCTCGCGAAGAGCTGGACGAGAAGACGCGAGCTGTCGGCGAAGAAAGCGAGTCGCTCGCGCAGGAGCGGGCCCAGTTGGCAATCGCTCAGGCACAGCTCGCGGCGCGCCAAGCGGGCCTAACGACTGCCCAAGAGCAGATCGAGCTCCAAAGAACAGAACTCGAGCGACAATTGGAGTCGGCCCGGCAAGCCGAGCAGGAGAGCCACTCCAACCACGCAACACGGCTGGCCGAGTTGGCGGCGCGGCAAAAGCAAATCGACGAGACGGCCGCCCGTGCGGACGCCGAACGGACCTCGCTCGACGGCGCGCAGCGAGAATTGGCAGCAGAGCGCGAGGCCATGCAGACGGCACACGCCGAGTTGGCCCGCAGGCAGTCGCAACTCGACTCCGAGCGGGCGGCTTTGCAAACCGAGCGCGAAGCCCACGTCACAGTCGACGCCACGCTCGCGCACGAGCGTGCGGAGTGCGAGCAGCTGCAACACGCGCTCGCCGCCGATCAACTGGCCCTCGACACGCTGCGTCAAACTCTGGAGGCACAACGCGGCGCCCTCATCGCCGATCGTCACACCCTAGAGATCGAACGGCAGCAACTGGCCGACGCTCAATCGAACGTCGCTGCCCGGACCCAACAACTGGCTGCCGAGCAAACGGCGCTCGCCAGTCAGCGGACTGCGCTCGACGAAGCCGCTCGGCAAGTTTCCCGGCAGATGACCGAGCTTGATCGCCAGCGCGAGCAAATCGAGAGAGACCGCGCCCAGCAGGCGGCCACACAAAGGGTCTGGCAAGCCGAGCAGGCTGCTCGAGCCGCGGCACAAACGCAAGAGGCCGGACGGCAACGGCCAGAATCCGACTCGACGCGCGCGTCGGTGCCATCGGAAGCGGACCGCAATCGGAGGGAACTGCAGACAATTCAGGGCACTTGGACGCTGGTCGCAGTCGAAGCCGACGGTTGGGAGCTGCCCCAGGCACTCATCAAGCAGCCCAAGTTTGTCTGGGTGATCGAAGGGGACAAGATCACCCATCGGCCGGAAATCGGCGTGAAACGAGAATCGCTCTTCGAGCTCGACCTGTCGCAGTCGCCCAATCAAATCGCCTTCCGTCCGCTCAACGGGGGTGCCAACGGCCGGTGGAAACGGGCAATCTTCGCGCTCGACGGCGACTCCCTGAAAGTCTGCCTGAGCAAGGACGGCAACGAGCTGCCTAGTCGCTTCGCCACCAAGGCGCGCGACGGGCTGCGGATTCTCGTGTTCAAGCGACAGGCACGCTGAAGCAAGCAAGAGGCCGGCAGCAGGACGGGCAAACTGGGCGATCTGCAAAAGCGGTTGCCACCCCGGCTCCATTTCGGGCTGCATGCTTCCCGGCGGGACTGTCGATCTTAATTCAATGAGACCGCGCGAATCTGCCACGGCCGGAACGCACAGCGCAGACGGTGCCGACCGTGCTTATCTCGACGGCGTCGCATGTGAACGCGCGGGCCGTCTGAGCGAGGCGCTCCGCATTATCGCTGGGCCGTGGCTCTGCGGCCCGATCACGCGGCGGCCTACAACAACATTGGCGTGCTCCGCCAGCAATGGGGCGAAACGGCTGACGCGGTCGCCGCCTATCAGCGGGCCGTCGAAAGCGATCCGCAATTGGGCCTGGCCTGGTTCAATCTGGGGAATTGCCTCCGAGAAGAAAATCGCCTGGACGAAGCAGTCGCCTGCTATGAGCGAGCGCGACGGCTCCTCCCGGCCGACAGCGAAATTCGGCTCAACCTCGCCACCACCCTCAGAGACCTGCGCAGGTTCGACGAAGCCTGGGCGATTCTCGCCGAAATTCCCCAGACGTCACCCGACCGCGCCAAGGCCGAATTGAATCGTGCTTTGATTCACCTGCTCCGCGGCGACCTGGCGCGCGGCTGGGACGCTTACGACAGCCGGCTCACGATCTCCCCGACCGCGGAGCCTTCGGCGCAGCGCGCTGGGACGGAGCGCCATTGAGCGGGCGATCAATCCTGCTGCTTTCCGAGCAGGGAATCGGCGACCAGGTGATGTTCGCCTCCTGCCTGCCCGATTTGCTGGCGACGGCTGGACCGACCTTCGTCGAGTGCGATGCGCGGCTGGTACCGCTTTACGCCCGATCGTTTCCTCATGTCACCGCGATTCCCAAAACCACGGCCGAAACTGCTCTGTCTTCGGTTGGGGATTGCGACGTCGTCGATTCGCTTGGTTCGCTGCCGCGATTCCTCCGGCGGCGCATCGAAGATTTTCCCGCGCGAGTCGGCTACCTTCGCGCCGATCCCGAGCGTTGCTCCCACTGGCGCTCGAGCCTTGGCCGCTCGGGAAGCGCCCTCAAGGTGGGACTCTCGTGGCACGGCGGGAAGGACGCTGAGACCCGGCGAAGGCGTTCGGTGGCGCTCGAACTCTGGGGCCCGATCTTGCAGGTGCCCGGCGTCCGCTTCTTCAACATTCAGTATGGAGCCGCGGCCGCGGAGGCTGTGCGGGGCGGCCGCGATTTTCAGATTCCCCTCGACGACGGTTCCGACTGCGATCCGCTGCAGGATCTCGACGACTTCGCGGCCAAGCTGTCCGCGCTGGACCTCATTCTGACTGTCGACAATTCGACAGGCCACCTGGCGGCCGCGCTCGGTAAACCGGTTTGGACACTGCTGCCGTTCGCAGCCGATTGGCGCTGGATGCTCGATCGGGAAACCACGCCCTGGTACCCGACGATGCGCCTGCTCCGCTGCCGGGCGGCCGACCAATGGAACGAGTTACTCCACCGGACGGCCCGCCGTCTAACCTCGGCGGTCTTCACGCGCGAGCTGCTGCCCTCGGCCGCTTGAGCCGCTCGACGGCCTTACCGCAAATTCATGCGCCAAGGCGTCCTCGAGCAGCATTGCCAGCCGTCACGGCAGGAGAAGCCGAAAACTCCGCGCAGACAGTCGGGCGGATGTTGCCGAAAGCCAACGCCCGCGCACGACCTTTTAACCATCGACAAGTCGCGCGTTTCGCCGCCGGACGTATGTTTGAGACGAACCCGACGCCGCGCGGGTCTGTTTCGTGAAAACTAGGGCGAACGATAGAGGCTTTTCCCATGAACATGAAGAATCTCACCAACAGCATCAAACGTTTTCTGGGTTCCGAAGATGGTCCGACCGCCGTCGAGTACGCGGTCATGCTGGCGTTGATCGTCGTGGTCTGCTTGACGGCGATTCAGGCCGTCGGCACCAACGCCAACACCAAGTTCAACGCAGTGGCGAATTCCTTGACGTAATCGCGGAGGAAGCAATTCCCCTGCCCAAAACAGCGACTGTGGCAGCCCCGCGTCGATGGTGACGATACGCCCCATCGATGCGGGGCTATCGCGTTTTACGTCGGGATGACGCAACGCCTCAGTTGACGGCACGACGGTTCGTGGAGATGCTCAAAAGGTCCAACCGAACCTTTGAGATACTCCTCCCGTTTAGGTGCAATCGATGCGCGGGCTGCGTCGGCAACTCATATTGATCGCGGCCGCCGTCGGGCTCGTCGCCGCGTCCGTTCGTGCCGGTGATGACAAGCGGGACGCTCTTTGGTCCGCCATCCGCGCCGGCGACCTCAAGGCCGTCCAGAGTGCGCTCGACCACGGCGCCCGCCTCGAGGCCAAGAACGAGATCGGCGTGTCCGCGCTTTGGATCGCCGCCAGCAAGGGGAAAGTCGATGTCATCGACCTTCTGGTCCGTAAAGGCGCGGACGTCAACGTTCGCGACGCTATCTGGTATCAAACGCCCCTCAGCATGTCTTCGATGGAAAAGACGGTGGACGCGGCCCGGTTGCTGATCAAGTCCGGCGCCAAAGACGTCGACAACGCCCTCTTCTCGGCGGTCGGCGCGGGCAACGAGAAGATGGTCGACATGATTCTCCATGAGGGCAAAGTGAGTCAGGACGCCTTGGACGCCGGCCTGTACGCGGCAGTCACTCTAAAGAAAGCGAAGATTCAGCCACTGTTGACCAAGGCCGGCGCAAAGCCGTTGCCCCCGGCGTCGGAGCACGATCGCCAGGCCTGGGCAAAGCTCGTCGGCACTTATGAAAGCGATGGTGGCGCCCCGCTCACGATCGCGCTCAAGCCCGTGGGCTTAGTCGCGGCCGGCCGGTGGCTCAAGCCCACCGGGCCCGACACGTTCACTCCTCTGGGCTCCGAGGGTTCGCAGCTTCACGTCGAATGGCGCGGCGGCGAAGTGGCCCGCATCACGATGACGCGGTTCACGGCCGAGTACAGCTTTTACAAGTTCACGAAGCCGGTCGTGAAAGCGACCGCGCCGGCCGAGCCCGGCAGCGACGCCGTCGTCGAACCGCTCAACTGGCCCTCCTTTCGCGGGCCCGACGGCACCGGCGTGGCCGACGGCCAGCGACCGCCCGTCGCTTGGGATCTGAAAGCCGGGGAAAACGTCCGCTGGAAGACGCCGATCCCCGGCCTGGGCCACTCTGCTCCCGTCGTCTGGGGAAACCGTATTTTTCTCACCACGGCGATCAGCAGCGATCCGAACGCGAAGATTCGCGTCGGCAACTACGGCGATCCCGGCTCCGTCAGCGACAAGACGAAACACACCTGGCAGGTACTGTGTCTGGATCGCGACAGCGGCAAGATCCTTTGGACCCGCACGGCCTACGAAGGCGTGCCCAAGATCAAACGCCACTTGAAGGGCAGCCAGGCCAACTGCACGCCGGCGACGGACGGTCGGCACGTCGTCGTCTGCTTCGGCTCCGAGGGACTGTACTGCTACGACTTCGCCGGCAAACAGCTCTGGAAGCGCGACCTGAGCACGCTCGACTCGGCCTTTGCCATCGACGAAGAATACGAGTGGGGCTTCGCCAATTCGCCCCTCATTCACGACGGGCTCGCCATCTTGCAGTGCGACCTGAGCCACGATTCGTTCATTGCCGCGTTCAGCCTGGCGGACGGCGGCAAGGTCTGGTCCACGCCCCGCGACGAAATTCCTTCGTGGAGTTCGCCGGTCATTTGGCACAACAGCCAGCGCGAAGAGATCGTCACCAACGCGGCCCAGTACGCCCGCGGCTACGACCCGAAAACCGGTGCGGAACTCTGGCGGCTCGCCAAAAAATCGGACGTGACAATTCCCACGCCGGTCTGCGGCAAAGAGCTGGTCTATATCACCAGCGGCAATCGCCCCATTCAGCCGATTTTTGCCATCAAGCCGGGGGCGACCGGCGACATCTCGCTCAAAGAACAAGAACACACAAACTCCCATGTCGCCTGGAGCAAGCTGCGCGGCGGCCCCTACATGCCGACGCCCATTCTCTACGGGCCCTACCTTTACACCTGCTCGAATTCGGGCGTGGTGACGTGCTACGAGGCGAAAACGGGCAAAGAGCTGTACAAAACGCGGATGGGTACGGGGAGCTATACCGCGTCGCCCGTCGCTGCCGACGGACGGCTCTACTTCTTTTCGGAGCAGGGAGAAGTCCGCGTGGTCAAGGCCGGCCCGACGTTCGAGCTGCTGGCAGTCAACCCGCTGGACGACTACGTGATGGCCTCGCCCGCCATCTCGAACGGCTGCCTCTTCGTCCGCAGCCAGCACTATTTGATCGCGCTGGGAAAGAACGCCGGCACCAAAAAGATCAACGCCGTAGAAAACGACGCCAAAAAGACCGCGGACATCAAGCAGTGACGCGCCCGCGCATGATTTGACGCCGAATGCATGCGGGTGCGCGACGGCGCGCCGCCAATCGGCGCTCGCCCCTTGAGCCTTGGCCGAGCGCTAGGTGATACTGGTCCCGAAGTTCGAATCATCACTCGGGAGCTCGGGAGGCGCAACCTATGAAGATCAATCCAGACGAAGTGATCACGTGGCTCATCGTCGGTGCGCTCGCCGGGTCGCTGGCGGGGATGATCGTCAAACATCAACGCGCCGGGTTTGGCCGCGTTCTCAATCTGGCGATCGGACTCATCGGCTCCTTGATCGGGGGCGTGTTGTCCAAGCTCTTCCACATCGACCTGGGCGTGGTCGGACAAATCACGGTCACTTCCGAAGAGGTGGTGATCGCCTTCATCGGCGCCCTGATCTTCCTGGTGATCCTCTGGTTCATTCGCAAGTTGCGGGCGGCCAAAAGCACCACGATCGGCGGCCCGGCTTGAAGAGCGCCAGTCCGATGGGTCTGCGGTGCGCGATGATCGCCGCTGTGCTCTGGTCAGCCGTGACGGCCCGCGCGGGCGACATTCTCGTCGAAGACATCTTCGGCCGCCGCCTCAACGAACACGGACTCACCCTGGTCGACTGGGAAGGGCCGATCGCCAATCCGGCTATTAAGGTGTTCGTCGTGCCGCCGGAGGGAGTCGCTCTTCCGGCCAGTGCCGTGCTCACGTCGACGCAGCCGCGCGGTCTACTTCAACCTGCCCAGCAAGATCGGTCCGCGCGGCCCCAGCAAGACCCTCACCTTCAACACGCGGGAGAAGCAGCCGGTTTTCGTCTCGATCTTCCCGGATCGAGAGGCGAAGAACCTCGACTTCACCCTGCAGCTCAACTTCAAGGACGCCGCGGGCAAAAAGCGCACGCTCAAGATCCCCTGCCATGTCATCGACCAGGACAAGCTGCCGGGGGACGACGCGACCACCAGCACCTTCCCCATAGACGTCGATTTCTCACGGGACCGCACCGGCTTCTTCGACGACGAAAAGAAACGCCGCGTGGTCCAGCAGGCTGTCCACGATTGGGCTTATTTCTTGGCGCCCGTCGCCCGCGATCCCGTTCGCCTCGGTGCGGAAAAGACCTTCGTCTGGGATCCGGACGGCTTTAAGCACGGGCACGACGTCACGAACGCGCAGGAATACTCGGGGTACCTGCTCTACGCTTACGGCATTCATGGCCCCGAGGTACGTTCCGGCGGCGAGGCCTCGCTTCACGGCGGCTTCCAGCGGGAAAACGGAAAGGACCAGGCTGTCCGGCGTTCGGGCGGTTACGAGGCCGAGACACGCGGCAACTACAACACGCTCGGCTGGTTGATCGGCGCAGCCGGCGGCGACTACTGGAAGGCCACCAATCTCCGCAAGGTTCCGAACGACCTGCTTTCGATCGCTCATCACGAAATCGGCCACGCTCTGTTTTTCAGCTCCGGCAATACGCGATTCGCAGAGGCCCAGCGCCGGCCGGCTCGACGACGCCGCGGTCCGCGACTATCTCGGCGTCGATCCGAAAATCGACAAGTCGGCTCATTTCGCCGGTTCGATCGATCCGGCGAGCCGTTGCGGTGCGTTCGGCAACGAGTACCACGGCGACGTTCCCTTCATGCGATGGCAGATCACCAAGCTCGATCTGCTTTGCGCAAGCGGTCGGCTACAAGCTCCGCGAGACCTCGGCCTTTGTGCGGCTGACAATTACGAGCGTCTCCTTGCCCGGCGGGACCGTCGGTAAAGCGTACAAAGGCAAGATCGACGCCGTCGGAGGCATTCCGTTTTACCGGTGGGACGTCGCCACGGGCGCGCTCCCGGCCGGCTTGGAGCTGGACTCCTTCGCGGGCGCACTCCGCGGCACGCCGAAATCAGCCGGCGTCTCCGAGTTCACGATTCGCGTGCGCGACTACGACGAGAGAAGTCGCGGGCAGACGCGAAAGCTGCGAATCGAGATTGCGCCGCCGAAGTTGGGCGGTGAACGGGTGTTGGCCCTGTGCCAAAGCGTGGACGCCCTGCCGTCTCCTCGTCTGGTTGGAAGGACGGGCGCGGCAGGAGTATGCTGTCAGATGCCGGCCGTTTGTCAGGGTGTCCGCGCGGTGCCCGTGCCGGCCCAACACGTAGGATTTGACCCATGTCCAAGCAGGTGAAGAAAATTCATCGCCGCGGGTTTTTGCAGACGGCCGGCTCGGCCGCCGCCACGGCTTTGGCTCCCATGATTATCCCCGCCTCCGCCCTCGGCAAAAACGGCGCGGTGCCTCCGAGCGAGCGAATTGTGATGGGGGGCATCGGGATCGGCAATCGGGGTACCTACGACCTCGGCTGCTTCCTGGAGCAGAAAGATGCCCAGTTCGTGGCAGTCTGCGACGTCAAGGAAGTCCGCCGCATCGCCGCGAAGAAGCGAATCGACGAGCGCAACGGCAATCAGAATTGCGTGATGATTCGCGACTTTCGCGAGCTGCTCGACCGCCCCGATATCGACGCGGTCCTGATCGCTACCGGTCCCAATTGGCATGCGACGGCCGCCATGACCGCGGCCCGCGCCGGCAAGGACATGTATTGCGAGAAGCCGTGCACCAAGAACATTTCGCAAAGCTTGCAGCTCGCCGACACCATGCGTCGCACAGCCCGCGTCTTTCAAGCCGGAACGCAACGGCGGAACTTGCCCCACTTTGCGTTCGCCTGCTGGCTGGCCCGCACCGGCAAGCTTGGCAAGCTCAAGCGCGTCTACGCGCATCCGGCCGGCATGCAGGCGCAGAACCAGCAGCTGGATGACAGCGGAGAAAGAGCCGCCCAAGGAACAAGTCGACTGGAACATGTATCTCGGTCCGGCGGCCTGGCGCCCGTTCAACGCCAAGCTGCTCGACGGCTTCAACTTCGAGAAGGGTGGCGGCCTGGTCGGCGGCGGCGTTCTCGAATGGGGCTCGCACTGTGTCGATCTGTGTCAGTGGGCCGTCGGCAACGACCGCTGGGCTCCTGTCGAATACAACCCGCCCAAGGACGGACAGATCGTCAACCGTTATGAGAACGGCGTCGAACTCATCTTCCGCGAGAAGGACTGGCTGCCGCTTGGCTCGTGCCCGGTGCGCTTCGAAGGCGAGACCGGCTGGGTCGAAACGGGCGACAGTGGCAAGTTCGTCCTCAGCTCGCCCGAGTTGCTCGCCGGTCGCACGATTCCCGAAATCGGCGGCTACCCGGCAACGTTCCACGTCCGCGATTTCCTCGACGCGGTGAAGGCCCGCAGCCAGCCGAAAGGTAACGCCGACACGGCCTGCTTCGCGCACATTGCCTGTCACGCCACGAACGTCGCGCTTTACCTGAACCGTCCTCTCAAATACGACTTGAAAAAGCACGAATTCATCGGGGACGAACAGGCCAACCGCCTGCGTTCCGAGGCGTTGCGCGAACCGTGGCGAATCTGACGGCTCGCACTCTTCCTACCGGCCGCCAACCGGCCCCCACCTGTCGTAGCGCTTACCGGCTTTATTGACCTCCCACATCCGGAACTCCACCGTGCATCCGATGCGAAAGTTTGCTGGCCTGGGCCTGTTGTTGCTGGCGTCCGTCACTACGGTCCAAGCCGGCGGTTGGAATATGGAAGGCGGGCGAATCCCTTCGCCCAAGAAAGAGCAGGACCTGATTGCGGTCCTCCATTCCGACGCGCCGAAGGCGAAAAAGGCCGACGCGTGCAAGGATCTGGCGGTTTACGGCTCCGAGAAAGCAGTGCCCGAACTGGGCAAGCTGCTGGCCGACGATCAGCTGGCCTCTTGGGCGCGGATCGCGCTCGAGGCGATTCCCGGCGCCGCCTCGGACCAGGCGCTGCGAACGTCACTCGATTCGTTGCACGGACTTTTGGCCGTCGGCGCGATGAACTCGATCGGAGTCCGCCGCGACGTGGCCGCCGTCAAGCCGCTCACCGGCAGGTTGCACGACCAGGACGAAATCGTCGCGTCGGCGGCCGCTGTCGCACTGGGCAGAATTGGCAACGCGGAAGCCGCCGCAGCGCTCGAGCCGCTCTTAGCCTCGGCGCCCGCCAAAGTCCGTTCGGCCGTGGCCGAGGGACTGGTGCTCTGTGCCGAGCGATCTCTCAAAGAGGGTCAGGCAGAGCAGGCCGTGGCTCTTTACGACGCCGTCCGCAAAGCGAAAGTCCCTCATCAACGGATGCTCGAAGCGACGCGCGGTGCCATCGTCGCGCGGAAAGATCAGGGCATCCCGCTGCTGCTCGAACAGCTACACTCGCCCGATAAGAAACTGTTTCAAATGGCTCTCGGCACGGCCCGTGAGTTTCCGGGGAACCAGGTCGATCAGGCTTTGGCTCACGAGATTGCCCACGCGGAACCCGAGCGGGCCGCGCTCGTGATTGGAGCCATGGCCGACCGACCGCAGACGGTCGTGTTGAGCGCCTTGCAGCGGGCGGCCGAGTCGGGTCCGCAGCCGGTGCGGGTCGCGGCCGTCACCGCGATGGGAAAGGCGGGCAATGAGTCGTGCACGGATCTGTTGCTGCACATCGCCCTCGATCCGGATGCCGATCTCGCCAAGACGGCCCGGTCGTCGCTGGTCGACTTGCCGGGCCAGGCGGTCGATCAAGAATCTCGTCACGCGGCTGCACGGCGCGCAAGGCAAGATCCTCCCCCTCTTGATCGACCTGGTTGGCGAGCGGCGAATCAAGGCCGTCGATGACCTGGTCAGCGCCCTCGAGAATTCCGACGATGCCGTCCGCGTGGCCGCCCTCAAGGCCCTGGGTACGACCGTTCCAGCCGACAAACTTTCCGTGCTGATCACTCAAGTGGTCACGCCGAAGCATGAAGAAGACGCGGCCGAGGCCGAGCGGGCTCTGAAGGCAGCCTGCGTGCGAATGCCCGACCGTGACGCGTGTGCCAAGCAACTGACGGCGGCCATCGAGGGAGCACCGACGGCGACGAAGATCGCTCTACTAAAGATCGTGGGTGCGGTCGGCGGCACCGAGGCGCTCGCCTCACTCGGCGCGTCGGCCAAGGCCAACGATGCCGAGGTTCAGGACGCCAGCAGCCGTCTGCTCGGCGAATGGATGACGGTCGACGCCGCGCCGGTGCTGCTCGATCTCGCCAAGACCGCGCCGGGCGACAAATACCGCGTACGAGCCCTCCGCGGCTACATCCGGATTGCCCGCCAATTCGCGCTGCCCGAGCCGCAGCGTTTGGAGATGTGCCAAAACGCGATGGCCGTCGCCGTGCAGCCGGCCGAGCAAAAACTCGTGCTCGACATTCTCAAGCTCAAGAAGTACGAAAGCCCGGCCACGTTGCAGCTGGCAGTCAAGTTCATGAAGGACTTCCCAAAAATGAACCACGAGGCGTGCCAGACCGCCCTGTTCATCGGCCGGGAACTCGGCGACGAAAAGCACAGCACCACCGCAGACGAAGCGCGAGAAATCCTGTCGCACGTCAAACTGGAAAAGGTGAAGCTCGAAATCGTGAGCGCCGAATACGGGGCGACCGGGAAACAAAAGGACGTAACCAAGACCCTGAAGAAAGTCGCCAGCGACGTGCAGCTGGTCTCGCTTCCCTCTCCCAGCTACGTCGCAGCGTTCGGCGGTGACCCGGCTCCGGGCACGACCAAGCAATTGCACGTCAATTACCGCATCAACGGCAAGGCCGACGAGGCGACCTTCGGGGAGAACGCCATCATCATTCTCCCCATGCCTCGTTAACGGCGGCCCGGCCGTGTGCCCTATTTCTTGGTTTTAAACACCAGCAAATACGGCAACGCTGGGTGTCCTTCTTCGTCCTTGAAGTTTCCGAATTTCTGGCTGTTGATCCAGATTGCGTACGTCTTGCCCGCCTCGAGTTTGACCGGAAGGACGCACGTGCGTTTATCGGACTGGTATTTCGGCTTGCCGTCGACCGTGGGGAATGTCGGCTTCGACGCCTGAGCCCAGGACCACGAACGATCGTGCATCGGTTTGCTGAACGTGACGAGGATCTCGGTTAGCTTCGGGTCGACGTCGGCAGCTCCCGCCTCCGGAACCGTCCTTACAACCACGGGACGCGCCCCTTCCAGGGTGACGTCCTCCGCTTGCGTGGCCGGGCTTGCCAGACTGCATAACACCAGAATCGGGACCATTCCAATCGCCTTCATGGTTGATCTCACGATAAAGGGGCCAGTGGATCGATCGGCGCGGCCTTGCCGCTCCCTCGGACCAATTCAGGCGTCGATCGTGCACGGTTTCTAAGACGAATGCAACATATTTTCCGCACGTCGAAATCTCCGAGTGACCGCAACTGGAAGCCGCGATGACCGGCGCACAAGCTTGGATCGACCGCCTCGAACTGCGGCCGCACCCGGAAGGGGGCTGGTTCCGAGAAACCTACCGCTCTGACGAAGTCGTGGGCCGCGCAGCGCTGCCACCGCGGTTTAGCGGCGATCGCGCTTTCTCCACGGCGATCTACTTTCTGCTCGACGGCGAAGAGTTTTCAGCCCTGCACCGGATCGAGCAGGATGAAGTCTTTCATTTCTATGACGGCGGCGGCCTGACCCTGCATTGGATCGATCCCGTTGGAACGTATGCGGCCATTAAGCTCGGAAGAAATCTGGCGGCGGGCGAGCTGCCGCAGGCGGTCGTCAAAGCCGGCTGCGTGTTTGGCGCGTCGGTGACACATCCGGGCTCGTTCGCCTTGGTCGGCTGCACCGTGGCACCGGGCTTCGATTTCGCCGACTTCGCCCTGCCCGGCCGCGACGAACTGTGCCGGCAGTTTCCCCAGCATCGGCAGCTGATCGAGCGGCTAACTCGGTAGTCGGCCGCGGACGAGAGTTGCCAGGTTCGCGAAATCTCGCGTGGCACTCCGATCAGACCGCCAAGATTCTTACCGGCCGAATTTCGTGGTGCGCGGTTAATTTCTCATTGGAGGTCCCGTTCGCCGCGGCGCGAGCCCGCGGGAACCGAGATCACTAAGCCGCGCGACGCGTCGCCCCGGACGCCTGCGATTGCGCCGCATCCTCCGCGATTGCGCGTCCGCGTTGCAAAACCGCCGCGACCAAGAGCGCGAGATCGTCCGACGTCGTGCGGTGGTTGGTGATTGCCGCGCGGATGGCCATTTTGCCGCCGATCCGCGCGGTCGAAGTGACGGCAGTGCCGCTTAGTTGCAGCTCGGTTACGATCTGCGTATTGAGCGCGTCGAGCGCCTCATCCGTCAGCCCGGTCGCCACGAACCGGAAGCAGACGATATTGAGCGCGACCTTCGCCAACAACTCCAATTCTGCGTGCGACTCGATGACGGCCGCCAGCTGCCGAGCCTGGCGCAGTTGCGAGAGATCAGTTCGCCGTAGCGCTCCACGCCATACGCCTTGAGGCTGAACCAGACTTTGAGCGCCCGAAATCCGCGCGACAGCTCCGGTCCGAAGTCACAGTACCAGGGATCGCCGGCCGCCAGTCCCTCGGCGTGGCCTGCCAGGTAACTGGGCCTCGCAGCAAACGCACTGCGATGGGCGCTCGCATCGCGGACCAGCACGCAGCCGGCGTCGTAGGGAACATGCAGCCACTTGTGGAAATCGAAAGCGACCGAATCGGCCTGGGCGATGGCCGCCAATTGCGGGCGGAATTCGGGCGTCAACACGGCCAACCCGCCGAACGCACCGTCGACGTGCAGCCACAAATCGTTTTCGCGACAAAACTCGGTGACGCGATCGAGATCGTCGATGGCGCCGGTGTTGGCGGACCCGGCCGTCGCGATCACGGCAAACGGTCGGTAGCCATGGGCGCGGTCGGCCGTCACCATTTGGGCCATCCGATTGACTTGCAAGCGGCAGTCGCCGTCGACCGGCACCAGGCGCAGCGCGTCGGTGCCGAGCCCCAGCAAATCGAAGGCTTTGATCACCGAGCGATGGGCCTCGGCCGACGCGTAGGCGACGAGCGGGCTGGCGGCGGCGACGCCCAGCTTTTGCACAGGCGCGTCGGCCCGAGAGTCCCGCGCGACGGCCAGCGCGATCAGCGTGGCCATCGATGTCCCTGTTGTGAGGATGCCGCTGGACGTCGCGGGGAATCCGAAGATCTCCTTCGACCAATCGATGACTTGTCGCTCGACGTAGGTCGCAACGTGATCGCGGCCGCCGGCATTACAGTTCATGAACCCGGCCAGCATTTCGCCGAGCGCCCCGGCCACGTTGCCGCTGCCATGCACCCAGCCCCAAAACCTCGGATGCACGTTGCCCGTGCCGTAGGGCAGGACCGTTTCCTCGAAGCGGGCCAGCAGCTCCTCGAGCGGTTGTCCGACGCTTGGCAGCGGCTCGCGGAACCGGGCCTTGATGGTCTCCGGCGTCGGCTGCCAGACGGGCCGCTCGCGCACGTCGCGCGTGTGGGACAAGCAGCCCTCGATCGCGCGCTGGAAGACCCGCTGAATCTCGTCCCAATCGTTCGGATCCAGCGTACCTTCGTCAGGCATATGCGACCGCCTGCACGCCGGCCCGCTCGAAGACCATGCCGCGGGCCGCATCGAGCGCCCGGCCAATCGTCTCGCGGCGATAATCCCATTGCTCTCCGGGCTTCGGGGGGCGAATGAGCATCGTGGCGTTAGCCTCGAAGAGCAGGACGTCGCCGCCGGGTCCGATCGCAAAATCCATCCCGCCGTAGTCGAGGCCGAGCGCGGTGCTAATGCCTTCCAGCGAACGCATCACCTTTGGACCTAGCACTCCGGGCATGTCGTCGAGGAAAGCGGCCTCCTCGGCCTGATGCGCGGCGTTGCCGGCCATTTCGGCGCTGAAATAGTGCACCTTCCAGTGATCGGAGATCGCCAGGTGCAGCGGGTAGAGCTTGCCGCCGATCGTCATCACGCGATACTTGCGGGCCTTTCCGTCCGGGCCGCGGGCGTTGAGATACTCGATGACGAGCGCATCGTCGCCGGACAGTTCGGACGCGGCCGGTGCGAGCCCCTCGGCCGACTCGACGCAGACAAATTGCTGTCCCGTGTGAAACCCCGGCCGCCGCAACAGCAGCGGGAACGTGAGATTGTAATTGGCGACAACGGCCGCACCGTCGGCACCCGTCAGCGTCGTTCGCGGCAGGCGCACAATCCGCGGCGTCACCACGCCGGGCAGTGTTCCCAGTCGCGTCGAATTATCCATGCGGCCCGTACTCAGTACCACCTCGGGCGAATTGATGATGGGAGCGGTGCTTTTCGCGACGAGGGCGGCGGCCGCCTCGAGCGCTGTCCGGCTCACGTCGGCATCGCCGATCGAATTGAAGATCAGTCGGTGCTCCGGCAGCGGTTTCGAGCGATCGTAGAATTCGGTGGCGATCGTAATGATCAGGAATACCCGATTGTCGATCAGATCGTGCCAGGGCAAATTGCCCCGATTGGCCGACATCAAAACGATCAAAGGTGTCGGCTCGCCCGTTCCGAGAAAAGGAAACGTGGCGACCGGCCGGTTGTGAAAGCGGATCGCCAGGTGCTCGAGCGCTCGTTGTTCGTCTCCCAATTCCCAGAAGATACCGGCCAGACCGCGATGAGCATTGAGGTGGCTCGGGTCGATCCGCAGCGCCGTTTCGTAGCGTTCGCGGGCGGCCTCGAAATTCCGTTCGCTGGCCAACAGGTCGCCAAAATTCGTGTGTCCCTTTGGATTGTTCGGGTGATAGGTGATGGCCGCCGTGTAGGCGACTCGCGCCGCTGACGAATAGCCGGTTTGCAGAAGCAGGTCGGCAAAGTTGACCAGCGAGCCGAAGTGCGTTTGGTCGCGCTCCAGAATCTCGAGGTACTGCTGTTTCGCCTCGTCGACTTGCCCCAGCTCGGAGAGCAATCGAGCGCGGTCGGCGCGGAGATCGAGCGAATCACACTCGGCTGCTGAAAGCAGACGTGACTCGATCGAGACGAGAGCCGCTTCCAAATTTCGCCGCGTCACCACGCGCAGATCGCGGCAGGGAACGGTCGGCAGTCTATCCATGCGTACACTGCGAGCCCGTGGGGAAGGGAGACGGGGAGGTGCGGCAAAACGGTATTTCGTTGGTTTCGCCTTGCGCGCGAAGGTCAGTTTGCGCACAGCCGCGGTCGACGGGAAAATGTTACGAAAGACCAAGGCAACGCGGCTTGACGGTCGCGGCCCGAAACTGAGCCAACAGGTTCGCTGCGGGGATTGGCCACCGCCGCAGAACTGTCTCGACCTCGCTGCCCGCTTTGGCGAATATCCCGACTTCGATTGGCGTGATGGACCACGTCGTGCATGGCACTCGGGCCCTTCGCGCGACGCCTGCGGAGCGGCGGAATGACCGACGGAGCGGTTTGCGAAGTGTACGAGCGGGCGCTCGCGCACCATCGCGCGGGTCGCGTGCACGATGCCGAGCGACTGTATCGCCAAGTGGTGCAGGGCCAGGCCGATCACGCGGGCGCGCTCCACTTGTTGGGCGTCGCGGCCCTGACCGGAGGCCGCCTTCCGGAGGCACTCGATTGGCTTCGCCGCGCGATCGCCGTCGCCCCGCACGTCGCCGTTTACTACCTCAGCCTGGGGCAGGTATTGACGGCCCTGGGTCGCCTGGACGAAGCGATCGCGTCGAACCAACGCGCGACCGAATTGTCTCCCGAGATGGTCGAGGGTTGGTTCGCGCTGGGAATCAGCCTGCAATCGGCCGGGCGACTGCGGGAAGCGGTGCAGGCTTACCGCCGCGCGCTCGAACTTGCTCCCGATCACGCCGACGCGGCCAACAATCTCGGCGGGGCCCTCGATCAGTTGGGGGACTTGGACGAGGCAATCGTCGCCTATCGACGGGCCCTCGAACACGACCCCGAACGGGTGACGACGCTCACCAACTTGGGGAGCGGACTGTCACGCGCAGGGCGCCACGAGGAAGCGATTGCCGTTTGCCGACGGGCGACGGCACTTTCTCCCGGCTTCGCGGCCGCTTTCAATAACCTCGGGCTCGCCCTGACCGCCAACCGACAACTCGACGAAGCCGTTGAGGCCCTGTGTGAAGCGGTTCGCCTTCGTCCCGATTTCGCCGAAGCGTGGTTCAACCTGGCCAACGCGCGGCACAAACGAGGCGACCTGAATGACGCGCTGGCCGCCTTTCGCCGCGCGCTCGAGCTGCGCCCCGATTGGCCCGAGGCGCAGATCAACCTGGGCAACACGCTGCTTGCGCTGCGGCAGTTTGAGGAAGCTGCCAGTTCGTACCGCGAAGCGTTCGTTTTGCAGCCGGATAACGTCGACGCGCTCAACAATCTAGGAAGCGCTGAGCGTGACTTGGGACACGCGGATCAAGCGATCGCCGCGTTCCGCCGCTGCATCGCGCTACGTCCCGATTTTCACATCGCGTACTGCAACCTGGGCAACGTGCTCCGCGATTCCGGCCAGATCGAGGAGGCTGTCGAGGCGTACCGCAAAGCGGTGGAGATTTGTCCGCACGACATCATCTCTCACAGCAATCTAGCCTACGCGGTCCATTTTCATCCGGATTACGACGCCGCGGACATCTTACGGGAGAACCACAGTTGGAATGCGGTGCACGCGGCCGGCCTTCGTGGCGAGTGGCGCCGACACACGAACGATCGCGACCCCGAGCGGCGCTTGCGGATCGGCTACATCGGGGCCGACTTTCGCGACCATTGCCAGTCGCTGTTCACGATTCCGCTCATGTCGCATCACGATCACGAGCGGTTCGAGATCACCTGCTACGCGAACCTGCCTCGCCCCGATTCCGTCACCCGGCGGATCATGCAGTATGCCAACCGCTGGCAAGTGGTTGCCGGCCGCAGCGACGAGGAAGTCGCCGAGGAAATCAGGGCCGACCAGATCGACATTTTGGTCGATCTGACCATGCACATGTCGAACGGACGGCCGTTGGTCGTAGCGCGCAAGCCGGCCCCGGTTCAGGTCGCGTATCTGGCTTATCCCGGGACGACCGGGCTCGCCGCGGTCGACTATCGCCTCACGGATCCGTATCTCGATCCTCCCGGCGAGAGCGACGGCGATTACTCGGAGATTTCGTTCCGCTTGCCCGAGACGTTCTGGTGTTACGATCCACTGACCGATCAGCCGTCGCCTGGCCCCTTGCCGGCGGTCGATGCGGGCCGAGCGACCTTCGGCTGCCTGAACAACTTCAGCAAAGTGAACGCGGTAACGGTCTCACTGTGGGTGGGCGTGCTCAAAGCCGTTGCCGGCTCTCGGTTGCTGTTGTTGTCGCCGCGCGGCAGGCATCGCGAGCGGGTGCTGGAGCAGTTCGCCCACGCGGGAATCGAGGCGAGCCGCATCGAATTCGTCGAATATCGGCCACGGCCAGAGTATTTGGAGCTGTATCGGCGGATCGATTTGGGGCTCGACACCATTCCGTATAACGGACACACGACCAGC
Organism: uncultured Planctomycetaceae bacterium; assembly: GCA_963813715.1. Lineage (GTDB taxonomy): Bacteria > Planctomycetota > Planctomycetia > Planctomycetales > Planctomycetaceae > DASPSM01. The sequence continues at coordinate 77,307 of CAWFAK010000004.1, forward strand.
CTCGATTCGCTGTGGATGGGTGTGCCCGTGGTGACGCGCGTCGGCCGTACGGCGGTGGGACGTGCCGGCTGGAGCCAGCTTTCAAACCTGGGTTTGACCGAGTTGGCCGCCCGGAGCGACGAAGAATTCGTCTCAATCGCCTCGGGCCTGGCGCGCGACCTGCCGCGCCTTGCCCAGCTGCGAAGCACTCTTCGAGCCCGCATGCAGCGGTCGCCATTGATGGACGCGACCGGCTTCGCGCGTCAGGTCGAATTGGCCTATCGCCAGATGTGGCGAGAATGGTGCCGCCGCGGCTTATCGCGCTCGACCACAGAGCGCTGAAAATTTCTCAACCGTCCCCGCAAATACTTCACTGCGCTTGGTTTGCGGCTTCACGCGCTTTAGAATCAACGAGCCGCGCCGCGGGCCCCTACAACCGGAGGGAGAGGCGACAGATGCGGCGATATCAGGGATTCACACTCGTCGAGCTGATCGTCGTCATCTCGGTGATTACGGTCTTGGTCGGCCTGCTCATGCCGGCCGTGCAACAGGCCCGCGAGGCGGCCCGCCGATCGACCTGCCGCAACAATCTCAAGCAGATCGGCCTGGCTCTTTGCGACTACGAGAACGTCAACCGCGTTCTCCCGCCGAGTTGCACCGGCGACATGGCGTACGGCGTCTGGTACCCCGACCCCGCTCTGTTTCGCCTGCAGAGCTGGACCTCGATGCTGTTGCCCTTCTTGGAGCAAAAGAGTCTCTGGAACGAGATCGACTTCAGCCTCTCGGCGCTCGACCCGCGGAACTTGGATGCCGCCACGCATATTCTGCCGGTGTTCCGCTGTCCCACGTTCAGCGGGCCGGACTACAGCCAATCGCCGCTCTACACGAGGCTCTCCGATCACTATGCGCTGCGAAACTACGTGGCGCTGGGAGCCACGACTATCGGCAAGCTGTGGCATAAGCCGAACGGGGTTTTTTACGCCTCGTCGTCAACGCGGATCACCGACATCAAAGACGGGATCTCGATGACGATCTTCGTCGCCGAAACGCGCGAGACGAATTTCGCCGTCTGGATTGACGGCACGACTGCGTCATTGGCCGGACATCCGTACAACGAAGATGCGCCCCCCGACTATGCGTTTCCGCAAACGGCGCTCAACTACTCGCCGTTTTTCATCAGCACGCTCGGCGCGGGGAGCCTGGTCGAGTGCCAATACGGCCCGTCGAGCATGCACCCGGGAGGAATCCACCACCTGTTCGGCGACGGATCGGTGCATTTCCTTTCGCCGGAAATCCGCCCGACGGTCTACGACGCCCTGATCACGACCAATGGCGGCGAGGTCGTCGAGAAGAACGACTTCGAGTAAGGGTCACTGCGGACGAACCTCGGTGAGCGCCCTGGGTCCCGGAGTTTGCGACCCCTGCTGGCCGGAAACTTTCAAATCGAAGACGTAGTCGGTCTTGCCCGGCGCCTGGTGGTCGATGTGGAAATCGGGATTGTTGGCGTTCTTCTCCGGGTCGTTGTACAGATTATTGAGCTGATCCGGCCCCAGCAGTCCCCGATTGGTGACCTCCAGGACGGCGAAGGCCACGATGAATTTTCCGGCCGGGATCCCGTCGCCCTTCGTATAGGTCCCGAAGGCGAAGGTGCCTTCCGCGCTGACGTCCTTGCAGGGCCGCTTGAACGGCGGAAGATCCGGTTTCGTCGGATCGTAAAGCATCATCACCAGCCGCTGCGGCTTGACGTAGAGCGCCGGCTCACCGTCGATAGTAACTCGGCCCGCCAAGGGGTAGAGGCTGGCCCGGTTATCCCCCGACTGCTTGAGCAGTGCGTGCAGCGACTGATCATTGCCTGACTTGCTGCAGCCGGCGGCCGCAAGCATCGCGCAAACGCCAACCAGTCTGATCGCCTTAGTCGCCCGACGACGCATGCTGCTCTCCAGACGCCGCGCGGCGGCCCTGTCCGGCCGCTTATTTCTTGGGTTCTGCAGGGCTCTTTTCAAACCCCTTTTTGAAGGCCTTGTCGTTAAAAACCAGGGTAATCCGCTCGTCCTCGGTCTTGGCGAGGCGGACTTCGTTCTTGCAACCCTTGCAGCAGAACAGAACCTTCACGCCCCCCACTTCCATCGCCGTGATGGGATTGAGCGTGTAGCCTTCGAGCGGGCACTTCACCAATTTGAACTGGCCGCTCTGGACCAGTTGGAGATTGGCCTTAGCGGCAAACTCGTCCGATTTGGCAGCGAACGCCTTGGCACACTTGTCCGAGCAAAAATAGACTCCGCCCCCGTTGTGCTGGGCGACGTGCTCTTTGCTGGCCGCATGCCCCGACACCGGGCACTTGAGCTCGGGCGCATCGGCCGCAAAAGCCCCCGCAGAATCGCAGATGCCCACGAGCATCGTCAGACCGGCCAAAAATATCCTTCTATGCATGACTCCCATCCCTTCGAGTGAATCAGGCCGGCCCGCGAACAAAACTCCAGGCCCTCGATTCTAACGTAGGCTCGTTCCGCCTATGTACTCAAGGCGATCCTCGCGAGGGCCTTGGCCGCCCCCTTGCGAACCCAGCGGTCCTTGTCTCTTAGGGCGTGGATCAGCGCCGGTCGCGCAACTTCTGCGGATGGGCCGATTCGCGACAGACCGTCGACGGCTCCCCGCCGCAAGGGTGCGCTTTCACCGTTCAAAACGTCGAGCAGAGCGGGAACGGCCAAGTCTGGCTTTTGCTCAATTTTCCAAAGGGCAACCGCGACACACGTCTCGCAATTGCCCGTTCCAGCACGCAGGTGCTCAATCAGGAGGGGCACAGCCGCTTTGGCGTCTGGGCCGATTCCTCGCAGAGCGAAAACCGCCGGGAACGGCCCCTCTTTAAGCATTTCGATCAGAGCGGGAATCGCCTCTTTTGCGCCCGGTCCTATCGCGCCCAACGCCTCGCAAGCATGAGATTGGATCAACCAGTCCGAATGCGCAAGCAACATGATCAGCTCTGGAACAATCGGCGCACAGTCGGGCCCCACTGATCTTAAGACGTTGGCCGCGCGCCATCGCACCGATCGACGGCGATCATCGAGCCTCTCCAGTTGCCTGCGGGCATTTGCGAGGTCGATTCGCTTGGCCGGAGCGACCGCCCAGCGGGACCAACGCTGGTAGGAAACGATGATGGCCAGATACGCGAAGAGGATGACTGCCATTGCCCCGACAACGCCGTAAACGGCTGCGACGACAGCAAACGCAATGAGCAACGACATCGCCAAGATGACAAAGGGGTTCGTCGCAGGGGGAAGGTTGTGCTTAGGCATCGTTGAGGAAGGACCTGCGGCGGTTCTTAATGCTTGCTCTGTTTGCGTACCCAGACTGCGACCTCGTTGCGAAATTCGGGTTTCAAAAGAGTTCGTGGCCTTTCCGCTTAGAACTTCGCGACCGCCGCGTTAGCGTGTCAGGGTGGTCGGGGCCGAGCTTGGTCCGTCGGAGCGCGAGCGTCTCCTCGCGGAGCTTGAGCGCCTCGGCATAGCGGCCGAGTTGCGAATAGTTGTTTGCGAGATTGTTCATCGTCACGAGGGTGAAAGGGTCGTCGGGTCCGAGGCTGGCCGTCTCAAGCGCCAGCGTTTCCTCTCGGAGCTTCAGCGCGTCACGCAGCCGGCCGAGCACCATGTAGCCGACGGCAATGTTGCCCATAGTCACAAGGGTGTCGGGGTGGGCAGGTCCAAGCCTGCTTTTCTGCAGGGCCAGCGTCTCTTCGCGGAGCTTGACTGCCTCGGAATGCCGGCCCAGCGCCGTGTAGCTGGCTGCCAGGTTGTTCATGCTGGCGAGCGTCTCGGCGTGGAAAGGGCCCAGCCTGTCCTTTTGCAGCGCAAGCGTTTGCTCGGCGGAGCTTGAGCGCGTCGTCCAAGCGACCGAGGGCCGCGTAACTGCTGGCGAGGCTCGCAATGCTTCTGAGCGTGTGGGGATCGCCGGGTCCGAGGTGCGAGCGTAAAGCGCCAGGGCGCCTCGTCTTGCTCGGCCGCTCTTGCGCATCGACCGAGCAGATAAAGCGATTGGCCGAGCGTCAGGCGCAAGCGGGCCTCGATCAGCGGCTGATTCGCAAACCCCGGGTTCACGAGATGGTAGCGCCGACTCGATCGCTTTGCGCAGCGTGACGTCGTGCCCCAGTCCGCCCGCCACATTTTCGGGCCGCGCCGCCGCGAACACCCGGTTCTCCAGGAAGCCGAGCACGGCATTGGTCTCGGTCTCGCGCCAGGGCGTCGTTCTTTGCTGCTCTCTCGGAAAGTGCCGCGACGAGGGCGTCGTCTTTGGCCTTCCGCTCGGCGTGGGCCGCGACGAGGGTAGCCGCTTCGGCGTGCGTGGCCCGAATCGCTTGCCACGTCGACACCGCCGTGCCTAGCAGCAGAGCCGCAGCTACGGCCGAAACCGTCACCACCGCAGCCCGGTTCCGCTGGGCGAACTTCTTCATGCGGTAGACACTCGATTGCGGCCGGGCCGAGATCGCTTCATTGCGCAAGTAACGCTCAATGTCCTCGGCAAAGTTCCCGGGCGTGTCGTAGCGGCGGTTGCGGTCTTTCTCGAGCGCCTTCATCACCACCCAATCGAGCTCGCCCGTCAACAGCTGCTGGAGGCGTTTGACGTCCAGTCCGCGTTTGCCGGCGGCCACCGTCGCCGTGCCCCCGAGCGACGTTAAGCGCGTGCTCGGCCGCGGCGGATCTTCTTCACGGATCAGCCGCTGCACCTCCGCGTACCCTGCCTCACGCAACCGGGCGGTTTCGAGCGGAGTGGTCCCGGTCAGCAGCTCGTAGAGCAGCACTCCCAGCGAGTAAACGTCGCTGCGAGTGTCGATGTCGAGGCCGCTCATCTCCGCCTGCTCGGGACTCATGTAGGCCGGCGTGCCCAGCATTTGGCCATAGGCAGTGAACAGTGTCTTCTCTGTCAGCTTCTGGACCGTCGCCTTCGCCACGCCGAAGTCGATGACCTTCACGACTGGGACACCGTCGTGCAACGTCACCATCACGTTCGACGGCTTGATGTCGCGATGAATTATTCCCTTGTGGTGGGCGTGCTGGATGGCGCGGCAGACGTCGAGGAACAGCTGTAGCCGCGCTTTGGGCTGCACGTGATTCTTGTCGCAAAACTCGGTGATCGGCACCCCTTTGACCAGCTCCATCACGAAGTAAGGATGGCCGGACCGCGTGGCGCCGGCATCGATCACCCGGGCGATATTAGGGTGGTCCATCAGGGCCAGGGCCTGGCGTTCCGATTCGAAGCGCCGATCACCTGGGCCGTATCCATGCCGGGCTTGATGATCTTGAGCGCCACCAGCCGGCGAACCGGCTGCTCCTGCTCGGCCATGTAGACGATGCCGAATCCGCCTTCGCCGATCTGCTGCAGGAGCTTGTAGGGGCCGATCTCGCTGCCGATCTGTTCACTCGGCCCCGCGCGACGCAGTCACCCCCAGCGTCGGCGGCGGTTCGGGCGCTTGTTGCGCGTCGCTCAAAAGGAATCTCCCCAGATCTGCGCCTCCGCGAGATGGCGGCAATCAGGGCGCACGTTTCTTGCGCGACCGGCGCGTTGCTTGGGCAAGTTCGACCGCTATCGCCGACCGATTTGCCGCTGTGTCTCGATGGTACCAAGAGATTTTCGTTTCGTGACAATCGAGAACGCCCGGTCGAAGACGTCTGCGACTGAGACGGCGGTCCTCATGTCGACAGCCGCTCGATTTTACCCGCGCCGGGTTCGCCGTCACCTCCTCTATCCGTGCCCGGGGACCTGCGATAGATTCCGGCATCCGCGGCCAAAGGAGGATTCGGCAACCGGCGGATCAGACCACTGATTTCGGTGCAAGATTCGGTTATGCTGAAGGGGCGTTCGCGCAGAGCGCCAGGAGTGGTTGCGATGCCCACCATCGTCTGCCCCGGTTGCCAGACCAAGCTCAAAGTCGATGAGAAGGTCGGCAACAAACTGCGGTGCCCGCAGTGTCAGACCCGAATTCGCGTGGATGAAAAAGGCGAGGTTTCCTTCGTCTCGGAGACCGTCCGCCGCCCCGCGCCCCCACCGCGAAAGTCGGCAGGGGCGTCCGCGGGCTGGGTCGTTTATGGCTTGGGAGCCGCGCTGGTCAGCGTCCTGCTCGTTGTGGTCTGGCAGGCGACGTCCCGCACCACGCCGAAAAAATCCGAGCCGCCCGGAGGCACGTTGGTCGCCGAGCAAAGACCCCGACGTCGTGCCCCTTTCCCACGGCGAGAAAGAGCCATCCCCGGCAGATGACGTCGCAGCCGAGGCCCGGAAACAGCTGCAATCGCTCGCTCACTCGAAAGTGAAACGCGATTCGTCACAGACGAAATCGTCAGAGGCGGCGTCCTCCTCGTCGCTGGCCAAGGGGCCAGCGGTCGCCAAAACGGAAGGCCCGACCGAGAAATCTCCAAAGACTTCCCCGCAATCCGCTGTCCCAACGAAGGAGGACGCGGCGACTCAACAGGATCAGCCGAAGACTGCCGCCGACGCTCAGCCCACGATCAACCTCGAGTTGGCCGATGCCATCACCGGCAAGCTCGACGAGGACGTCGCCAGAATCGTCGGTCAATGGCAGCAGGCGTCGACCGCGTTCTTGGCGGACAAGGCGAAAACGACCGACTCCGCAAAGCTGAAATCGCTGGCCGCGAACGATCCCGCGAAGACATTCGGCTCGCAGTTGCTGGAGTTGGGCGAAAAAGCCCCAAAATCGCCGGCCGCGTTTCAGGCATTCGTGGCCGCACTTTATGTCCTGCGAGACTCGAACTTCGATCTCACCGGCGACCTGGTCGGGCGAGCCGCCAAGCATCTCACCGATCACGCCACGGACCAGGAGATGGGGCGAGTCGCCTTGCTCGCGGCACCCCTCTGTCACCCCTCGGTGCACCGCCTGCTGCAGTCCATCCTTGATAAGACTGAGCAGCGCGACGATCGCGGTCGCGCTTGTTTCGCGCTGATCAAGAACCTGAAACTCCAGCGCGAACAAGTCAGCGAGGCGTCGGCCCTCAAGCGCATCGACAAGCAGGTCACGACCCTCGTCCGCCGGATCGAAAAGGAAGAATTTGGCGACGTGACGATCGAGAACCAGCCCATCGCCGCCGCGCTCAAAGCGCTCGCCGAGTCTGTGGTGCAAACGCTTGCCCTCGGCAGTGTGGCTCCTGAAATTGTCGGCAAGGATCTCGAGGGCAAGCGCCTCAAGCTGAGCGACTATCGAGGCAAAGTGGTCATGCTCGAATTCTGGGCCGGCTGGTGTCCCCATTGCCGCAAGCTCATTCCCGATGAGCGGGCGCTGGTCACCAAACTCAAAGATCGGCCGTTCGTGCTGCTCGGTGTGAACGTCGACAAGAAATCGGATGCGGCCCTGATCCAGCGAAAGAAGGTCACGAACTGGCGCTCGTGGCAAGACGGCCCGTCCGGACCGATCGGCATCAAGTATCAAATCAAAGGCTATCCGACCATCTTCCTGCTCGATCGCCAGGGGAAGATCCGCTACGCCGGCTCAGCGTCGAACTGGCCGTTCTACGACGCGGTCATCAAGAACCTGCTCGCCGAAACCGAAGACGGCAAGGACTCCAAGTCGGCCAGCCGCGAGTAGGCGATCGCTCCGGCTTCACGACTTGGCCGGCGTGCTCTCCAGCACTTCTGTCAGCAGCGTCGACTCCTTCCGGCTGCCGACCACAAACGGCGTCCGCTGGTGCAGGCTGGTCGGCTGAATCTCGAGAATACGACGGCGCCCGTCGGTCGCCACTCCCCCGGATTGTTCGGCCAGGAAGGCGATCGGATTCGCTTCGTACATCAAGCGTAGCTTGCCCTCGCCGTACAGGCCCGTGGGCGGATAGAGAAAGATGCCTCCTTTCACCAGCGTGCGGTGGAAGTCGGCCACAAGCGAGCCGACGTAGCGCGAGGAGTAGACGCGGCCTCCTTGCCCTTCTCGCAGCATCTGTAAGTACCGCTGGTAACCAGACGGAAAACTGGCTGAGTTGGCCTCGTTGACGGAATAGTAGGGGCCGGTCTCGGGCATCCTGAGGTTGGGGTGCGTTAACACGTAAGCGCCGATCAGCGGATCGAGAGTGAAGCCGTGCACGCCGTGTCCGGTGCTGTAGACAAAGAGCGTCGCTGCGCCGTAAAGGACGTATCCCGCCGCCACCTGTTTCGTGCCGGGCTGCAATACGTCCATCTCGGGCGCGCGTTCGGCGTGGCCGTCCATGTCACGGCGCAAAATGGAGAAGATGGTGCCGACGCTGACGTTGACGTCGATATTGCTGGACCCGTCGAGCGGATCGAAGATGACTACGTACTTGCCGTAACGCGGATCGCGGAGAGTCACGACCGGCTCCTCGTTCTCTTCCGAGGCCAGCACGCCGACGTTGCCGCGATTGCCCAGGCAGGTGAGCAAAGCCTGGTTTGCGAGGATGTCGAGCTTCTGCACCGACTCGCCCTGGACGTTGGTCGTGCCCGCACTGCCGATCACGTCGACAAGCCCTGCCCGGCGAATCTGGGCGGCGACGATTTTCGTGGCCAGCGTGATCCCCGAGAGCAGCCAGGAAAACTCGCCGCTGGAATGCGGGTTGATCCGTTTCTGCTCCTCCTGGATGTGCTGCTGAACGGTAAGAAAAGCGTCGCGCTGCATGGGGGGCGCCTGAAAAAAATGAATTATGACTGTGAACGGCGATCGGAGATTTGCGTAACTGATGTAGGGCAGAACTGCCCGCGGGGGGCATGGTACGCGCACCGGGAGGCCGACCGCAAGCCGGAGCGAAACGCGGCGTGGAGGCGTCCCGGCGGCCGCGCGCGAACTGCGAAAATTTTGACAGAATTGTACGCTTCCGCACATCGCCGCCGGGATCGGGCTGTTATCATTTCCGATGCAGGGTGAGGACGCCGAGGTTTCCATGACGCAGTTCCCACGACGCGTTCGCCTCGTTCCCGGATCGACTCCGCTCCCTGCAATTTGAAGACGCACTGCGCGGGCCCTCAACGCAGAAGGAACGTCGGATGCGGCGCGTGCGCGGATTCACCTTGGTCGAACTGCTGGTGGTGATCGGCGTGATCTGCGTGCTGATCGCGCTGTTGCTGCCGGCCGTGCAGCAGGTGCGCGAGGCGGCCCGCCGCACGACGTGCCGGAACAATCTCAAACAGCTCGGCCTGGCGTTTCATAACTATGAGAGCATCAATCGCGTGCTCCCTCCCAGCTCGACCAGCCGGATCGATCTGGGAGTCTGGAGTCCCGAGCCGACCCAATACGCCCTGCACAGTTGGGCCGGCATGCTGCTGCCATTTGTCGAGCTGACGACAGTCGAGTCGCAAGTGAATTACGATGTGTCGGCCCTCGACCCGCTCAACTACCAGGCGGGCGCCCAGGTGCTGGCCGTCTATCGCTGTCCGTCCTACGCGGGGCCGGCCTACAGCCAGTCGCCCCTGTACTTGCCCCTCTCCAACAAGTACGCGATTCGCAATTACGCGGCCATGGGTGCCACGACCATCGGCAAGATGTATCTACATCCTAACGGCGTATTTTACGCCATGTCCTCGACGCGAATGGCTGACATTAAAGACGGCACGTCGAACACCATCTTCCTCGCCGAAACGCGCGAGCCGAACGCCGCGGTTTGGATCGACGGGGGCACGGGGTCGCTGACGTCGCATCCGTACGACCCGACAAGCCCGCCCGACTATGCCCTGCCCCAAATTGGCCTCAATTATTCCCCCTACTTCGCGCCGCAAAACAGCCAGGGCATCGACTGCGAGTGGGGCCCCTCGAGCATGCACCCCACGACCGTACTGCACCTCTTTGGCGACGGCTCGGTGCACTTCCTCTCGCCGCTGATTCTGCCCTACGTCTACGACGCGCTTGTCACTCCCGACGGCGGCGAAACGATCACGGGCTTTAAGCCCGATTGATGCCCGGAGGCCTGCGCGCGTACAGCTTGCCGGCTCCGAGTGCCCGGACCGTTTCCTCGATCGCGGCGACACCCGCGACCGGTGGTCGACACGTGCCGCGCTCGCAGACGTACAGCGTCGACTCCCCGTTGAGCGATTTCTTGCCGGCCAAAGTTGCGGCCAGAATCGGCGCGATCGACTTGTCCTCGTGGCTGTGGCCGCGACGGGCGACAACCACGTTCGGCAAATAACCGGCTTCGATCGATTGCCATGCGGCGGCCGACTCCTCGGGCGACCGGCCGTCGACCAGGACCAATTCGTACGCCGGCCCGAGCAGATCGTCGAGCGCCATGAGGGCCTGTCCGACCCCCATCGTCGCGCGGGCCATTTCGCCCGACAGCATCTCGAGAGTCCGCCGGCCGGCCGAATCGAATTCTTCGCGTCCCGCAAGGCGCGCCAGCCGCAAGAGCGCGTAGGCTGCGATCCCGTTGCCCGACGGCGTGGCGTTATCGTGCAGATCCTTGCTGCGGGCAATGAGCGGTTCGTGATCGTGGGCTGTATAAAAGAATCCGCCAGTCGACTCGTCGGTAAACCGCTCGATCAAGTCATCCGACAGCTCACGCGCGAACTCCAGGTAGCGCGGCTCGCCGGTCGACTGATAAACTTCGGCCAAGGCGTCGATCGCGCAGGCATAATCGTCGAGGTAGGCGGCCAGCCGCGCGACGCCGTCTTTAAAGACGTGCAGCAGCCGCCCTTCCGGCGTCCGCAGCTTCGTGATCAGGAAATCGGCAGCCCGCGCGGCGGCAGTCGTGAATCGCGCTTCGTCCAGTACGCGGCCCGCACGCGCCATGGCGGCGATCATCAACCCGTTCCATCCCGCGAGGATTTTTTCGTCGCGCCCCGGATGAACGCGCCCTTCCCGACGGGCGAAGAGCTTTTGGCGACTGGCGGCGAGCGATCGTTCGAGATCGGCCTCCGACAGCCCGAGCACACGCGCGGCCTCGGCGGGCGTCTTCGGGCGATTCAAGATCGTGTGCCCCTCCCAGTTCCCCTCGGGCGTCACGTCGTAGCAGTAACAAAAGAGGCGGCTCGCCTCGGCACCAAGCACCGATTCGATTTCCGCCGTCGTCCAGACGAAGAATTTGCCCTCTTCGCCCTCGCTGTCGGCGTCTTGCGTGCTGTAGAAGCCGCCGTCCGGATGGGTCATCTCCCGCAGGACGTACTCCATCGTCTCGCGAACGACCTGCGCGAAGCGGACCTCGCCGGTCGCCTGCAGCGCATCGAGATAAGCCGACCCGAGCAGCGCATTGTCGTAGAGCATTTTCTCGAAGTGGGGGACGAGCCAGCGGGCGTCGGTCGAGTAGCGATGAAACCCGCCCCCCAGGTGATCGTAAATCCCGCCGTTCGCCATCTTGTTGAGCGTCAACACGGCCACGTCGCGTGCGTCGGCGTGGCCGAACCGCTTCCAGGTCCGCAGCAACAACCGCAGATCCATCGGGTGCGGAAACTTCGGCGCCTGGCCGAAACCGCCGTGGACCGGGTCGGCAATCCGCACGCGCGTTTCTTCGGCCAACTCGAGCAGCGAGACCTCGAGTGTCTCCGGAGCGGCGTGCGTCTGGCTGATCTGTGAGACCGCTTCGGTCAGCTCGGCCGCTCCGCGCTCGACATCGGCCCGACGCTCGTCCCAGGCTTCGTGAACGCGTTCGAGCACGTCGCGAAAACCGGGCATGCCCATCCGCGGTTCCGGAGGCCAATAGGTGCCGCCATAAAACGGCTCGAGCTGCGGCGTCAGGAAGACGGACATCGGCCAGCCGCCGCGACCGGTGAGTGCCTGTCACCGCCGACATATAGATCTGATCGAGATCGGGCCGCTCCTCGCGATCGACCTTGATGTTGATGTAGTGCTCATTCATCACCCCGGCGATCGCCGGGTTCTCGAAGCTCTCGTGCTCCATCACGTGGCACCAATGGCAGGCGCTATAGCCGATGGAGAGAAAGATCGGCCGATCGAGGGTCCGGGCCGCCTCGAGCGCCTCCGGCCCCCACGGGTACCAATCGACGGGATTGTGCGCGTGCTGCTGCAGATAGGGGCTGGATTCGCGGGCCAGTCGGTTCGGCTTACTCATGCGGGCATCCTCAAGGAATTCGGACGACGAATTATTCGTCCGCCCGCAGGGCAAAGTCCAAGGCCGTCGGTTTTAAAAGCTCGATTCCGCCTCTGCCCGGCTCTAGCTGCCGGCGTAGAACTGCTTCATCTGCACGATTCTGCCGCGAACGAGGGCCGACTTCATCGGCTCGTAGGCAAAAACTTCCTTGTCGTTATTACGCACCGTGATGCGATAGGGCTGCTTGAGCACCTCGGTCAGGTGGTACACGGTGGCATACTCGGCCAGGTCGTCCAGCCAGTTGCGACTGCCATAGAGTGAGACGAACGGCGTGCGGCTGAGGTAGCGATAGACATCGGGAGCCCGATCGACGGGGATCGTGTCGTCGCCGTTCGTAATGAAACGAACGTGGGCCCGCAGCGGGTCACGGTAGGCGGCGACGGGCAGCGAGAGCTCGTTCCACACGCCGTTGGTGAACGTCGAGGGCGTCCTCTTGCCGATTAGGGCCGGCGTAACTTGCCCAGCCGCGTCGACGACATGCGTCGCCTCATGAAGCAGCACGTAAACCAGAGCGTCGACCTTGGTCCCGGCATCGATGTAGACGCGGAGCGGCGAGCCGGTCACGTCGTAGCATGTTTGCTCTTTCTGCGTGAGCCATTGCGAAACGTTCTGCCGCAGGATGGCTGCGTTGACTGTAATGTCGAGCAGCCGGAAGGGCTCCTTCGGATTGATCATCGAGGTGAGGGCCGTGTTCGGCATCCCATCGAGAAAACTCAACTCCCGCAAGTGAGCACTCAACACCCGCCGATGAACGGGAGGCAGTGTCTGCACGGCAATTTTCAGCTGCCCGCGCTCGGCCTCGGTGAGCGTGTGGACCTTCGGATCCGGACGGCCCGGCTCTTTTAACAGGGCAAGCACTGATGCCGGGGCAGGTCCGACCCGCGCCTCCAGCGGCTTCGTTGGATCGAGCCCGTGCCGGCGCTGGGCCTCAGCTCCTGGGCTGTCGGCAGCGGGCGTTTTGAGGACGCAAGCGAGTAGTGCGGCCGCGACCGTGGCAGTGAAAACAAATCGAAAGTGAAATTCCCGTCGCGCAGCCATCCGGGCGTCTCCTCCAAAGTCCCAAGGCCGCAGCCATGATCGATTGTGCGGCCGGAGGTGTCAAATTGGTTCGTCAGACCTTGGAAGTTGGAGCGCGAACTTGGCACCCCGGACTAATGGCCGCCTCGGTTGGGAGCTACAATCGCCGTATGGGAAGCGTTCGCTCGCTCGCGTTCCGGGCTCTGGCCGCCGTCGCACTGCTGTGGGGTGCGGCGGATCGAGCCCTGGCAGGCGACGCGTTGGTTCGGGTTCGCTTTGGCGATCCGGCCTCTCCCACGACGATCGAGGGGAAGCTCGTTGTCGAGGCGGCCGACGGCGGGGTGCTGCTGCTGGGTCGGGACGGGCGGCTGCACACGATCGGGCACGCCAAGGCTCCGAAGGTCGAGCGGCTCGATCAGCCCTTTGTCCGCTTCAATTCGTCAGAGCTGGCGCGGGCCCTCTGCGATGAGCTGGGCCCCGA
>CAWFAK010000005.1:0-1525109 GCA_963813715.1 uncultured Planctomycetaceae bacterium
TGCAGTTGTTCGTGAAATTGTAGGATCGTAAAGGTCACAGGACGAGCCGTCCTGTTAGGCACGCGAAGGACGGCAACCAGATTGGAACCGACGTCGATTCCGTCTGTGTTCGTCGACCAGCTGCACCGTCAATCAGTTCGGTTGACTGCGTCCGTTGCAGTTCCTGTATGGACGCCGAAATCTTAAGCCTTTTCCGGCATCGCCGTTAAACCACCGTGTTGCCGGAGGCGCGCATTGTCTCCGGCGCTTTTTGATTCCGCAGATATTCGAACGCAAACAGGTGGCGATCAAGGTTCAGAAACTCGTCGAATGTGGGACGTTCCATTTGAGGAACGTTTTGCGGATCGGCTGAGCGACAGCACATTGCATCGAGATTCGCCAAGAATTGGCCATTGCACGCCCGGCGGCCGGACTGCCTCGCACTGGTCGTGGAGGCTGAGCGTTTTTCTTCGGCAGATCGGTCCACCTGGGTGGCAGAGAGGTAGGGTCGATTCACCGTGAGCAAAGCCCACCCGTCGCCGGCGCACGCAATCCCGTAAATCGAGTGAAGTTTGGCCTATTGCGTAGCCGACGTGACTGCGCCGTAATCTGGAAAGCGCGACCCGAGGTCAGCCCATGGGTGATTCGCAAAATCCCGACGACGACCAGCCTCGTTCGCCCACCGCAACGGTGATCGGCAACGGTGCCGACCACGTCGGCGCCGTCATCGGTCCTTACAAGCTGATGGAGCAGATCGGCGAAGGCGGCTTCGGGCTGGTCTTCGTCGCCGAGCAGCAGAAACCCGTCCGCCGCAAGGTCGCGATCAAGGTCATCAAGCCGGGCATGGACACCCGCGAAGTGATCGCCCGGTTCGAGGCCGAGCGGCAGGCGCTGGCCTTGATGGACCATCCCAACATCGCGAGGGTGCTCGACGCCGGCGACCACCGAATCGGGCCGGCCGTACTTCGTGATGGAGCTGGTGCGACGGCGTCCCGATCACCGATTACTGCGACCAGAATCGGCTCACTCCGCGCGAGCGGCTCGAGCTTGTTCATCTCGGTCTGCCAGGCCGTGCAGCACGCCCACCAGAAAGGGATCATTCACCGCGACATCAAGCCGTCGAACGTGCTGGTCACGCTGCACGACGGCAAGCCCGTCGTCAAAGTGATCGACTTCGGCGTCGCCAAGGCTCTGTATCAACCGCTGACCGACAAGACGATTTACACGCGCTTTGCGCAGATCATCGGCACGCCGCTTTACATGAGCCCCGAACAGGCGGAGATGAGCGGCCTCGATATCGACACGCGGAGCGACATCTATTCGCTGGGCGTGCTCTTGTACGAGCTTTTGACGGGGACCACGCCGTTCGATAGGAAGCGGCTGTCGCAGGCGGCCTACGACGAATTCGTCCGCATCATTCGCGAGGAAGAACCACCCAGGCCGAGCATGCGGCTGTCTCGCTCGACAGCAACGCTCTCAGCGATTGCCGCCCAACGGAGGATCGAACCAGCGCGGCTCTCGCGGATGTTCCGCGGGGACCTGGACTGGATTACGATGAAGGCTCTCGAGAAGGATCGCACGCGACGCTACGAGACGGCCAACGGCCTGGCCCGCGACATTGAACGGTACTTGAACGATGAACCTGTCGAAGCAGGGCCGCCCTGTGAAAGCTATCGGCTCCGGAAATTTGCCCGTAAAAATAGGACGGCGCTGCGAATTGCCGGCGCCTTTCTGTTGTTGTTGGTAATCGGAGCCGTCGCTAGCACGTGGCAGGCGATCCGTGCGACCGTTGCCGAGCACAACGCCAACACACAACGCGACCTCGCTCAGAAAAACGAGCTGGAGGCCCGGAAAAACGAGCTGGAAACTTCGCTCGCCCGCGCGGAGACGCAGAAGGAGCGCGACAAGGTCGCCGGCCGCCAATCAAAAGCTCGAGCACACCCTCGGCGACTTGCGGCACACGCTCTACGTCTCGGACTTGAATCTGCATTTACGTACTTTCGCGATGGCAATGTCGAGCGTGTTGAAGAGATGCTCAACCGCCATCGCCCGCTCGCCGGCGAGGAAGACATCCGCGGCGTTGAGTGGCATTATCTGCAGCGGCAGTGCGAGCAGTTTCAAAAGACACTGCTGCTCGACGCCAAGTCAGAGATTACGTCCCTCGCGATCTCACCGGACGGACGGTGCCTGGCGACTGGGAGCCGCCTCGGCGATCTGAGCCTGTGGGACGCGTCAACGGGCACGCTTCGACTCAAAGTTCCCAACGCAAAGCCTGCTTCGCTGGCATTTACCGCGGATGGAGCGACTGTTGTCACCAACACGGTTTTGACGACACCACAACCGAGTCGCACCGCGACCGCCGTGGTTCGGTTCTGGGATGTCGCCACGGGAAAAGAAAGGCCAGCCGCAAAATTGAACCCGACGGTCGATCAATATGCCCCAAGTGAGTTCTCCTCCGACAGTTCGACGCTTGTCGGTATCACGCCCGACAGCAAATTGCGAATCTGGAACACGACCAACGGCCGCGAGGAGACCACCCTCGACCCGTTCGCCAAAGGTCCCAGCGTTCCTCATGTCGAAATTTCTCACGCGTTGATGAACTGCGTGACCCTCGGGCAGGACGGCAAGACCGTGGCCTGGCAAATCGGGCCGACAACCATGGTCTGGGATGTCCCCACGAAGACCCTCAAGTTCACGCACATCGACGCACGGCGTTGGAGCATGGCCCTGGCCCTGTCGCCGGACTGCAAGCTGCTGGCCTGCCATCGTGGGTCCGAGCCGCAGCTGGTGGAAATATGGGACTGGAAAACAGACAAGAAGCTGGCCGAACTGGAAGGTTACCAAAGTATTGTTGGGGTATTGCGTTTTTCTCAGGACGGGAAGTTGCTGGCAACGGGGGACGAGTTCGGAATCGTGCGCGTGTGGGATACGGCCACGTACAAGGAGGTCACCACCTTCAAGGGGCACGCGGTCGGGATCGTGGGATTGGTCTTTGCTTCCGACGGCCAATGGCTCTACTCGGCAAGTTACGACGGGCTGGTAAGGCGGTGGAGGATTGTGCCCGAACCGGATTCCGATACGATCGGCGACGATAGCACGAATTACCCCTGGCAGGTTGCCCTTTCCCGTGATGGAAAGAGTCTATTCCTGAGTTCAAGGTTGAAAACCGGATTTCCACTGCGGATCACGGTGAGGCATTGGGATTTGGCGAGCCGGCGGGAGTTGGCTCGGTTCGAGCTGACGCGTCCGGCCGGCGACGCGATAGTCGTCAGTCCAGTCGTCTCTCCCGATGGGAAATTTGTCGCCTTCGGAAAAGAGGGCGATCATGCCGTCACCCTGTGGGATGTCATGAAGAATCGGGAAGTCGGCAAGCTCGAGATCGAAACCTGGTCGTATTGGAAAGTGCGTTTCTCCTCCGATAGCCGCATGGTCGCGCTGACCGATTCCCGTGGGTTCACGCTTTGGGAGACCCAGACCGCAAAGTGCCGATCACGGATCGAGCAGCCCGGCATTAGAACGATGAACTTCTCGCCGGACGACGGCATCCTTGCCGCCGTGACGTCGTCCAAAGACGGAGAGGCGATCCTGCTCTGGAACGCATCCACCCTCGCGGAACCGGCCCGGCTTTCCGGCGGTGCGGCCCAACTGGCTTTTTCGCCGGACGGCCGAAGTCTCGCGGCTGTCGGAGTTGACCAGATCACGCTGTGGAACGTCGCGACTCGGCGGATTCAAGCGACAGTGAAACTGGGTCATCCGCTGACAGACCGTCAATCGAGGCTCTGGGACGGCGGGTTTTCCCGGACGGCAAATTCTACGCGGGTATCGACCGGAACCTGGCCCATTTCCGGCTCTGCGTGTGGGATGCCGCGACGGGCGAACTGGTCTGGAAGCCCAAAGGTCCGGGGGCGGAAGTCGGTAAATTTACCTGGTCGCCGGACAGCCGAACCCTGATTACTGCAAACGGTCCGACAGTCACGTTCTGGAATGTGGCCACGCACGAAGAGTTGACCACGTTTATCCTTCCAGAAATCATTTGGGAATTTGCCTTTAGTCCCGACGGCCTGATGGCAACGCCCGACGGGATGAATCATGTTCGCTTGTGGCACATGGAGGCAGAGCCCGGTGGTCGTTGAGATCCTGATCTAGCCGCCTAACTCGCTGGCGTTTGCGGCACGGGTGATCACCGTTCTGGATAACGGCTTCTGTGACGCTGACGCTGCCGCAAGACATGGACACCGCTTCGGAGTTCCCGAAAACTAAACCTATTTCCGAGAACTCCGTCAAACCACCGATAAGTGCCGCCGCGACGGGCCCGGAAACTCATCCGTATTGCGGCACGCTGTTCCGCGTTGCCGGATTCTCATACGTTTTGGCGGAATCCGTCCTCAGGCTGTGAGAGCGATCAAAACGCCCTGAAATCGGCGGGCAGAATTTGAACGGGCCTGTTGAAAAAGGGCAAATAATTGTCGTTGTTCAGCCTCACCGACTTGATCGGCCACACCCCAAGCCCCTCCTGGCGTAGAACTTCGGCCTCCCCGAATCGGCCTTCGACGGGTTCGCTCCTGATCGATTGGCCTGGAAGCGATCGCGTCTCCTGATTGTCGTCGGGTGGCCCACTATCAGATCGCACGTCACAAAGTCGTCGGCCCCCGGAAGAGTGGGGATTCCGATTCAGCCTGAGGGGCCATTCAATCGTCGAGCCGCAGGCAAATCGATCCAGTTTGTTTTGCTTTTTCGTATCCATGTTGTGACGAGGTTGCCCTGCTGAGCGAATCACAGAGTGTAGTGAACTCAGCGATGGAATGAGGCGATCGCGATGCAGGCTCGACTCGCACCATGTAAGCCCGATGAACTGGCGACTATGGACCGCCGGCCTCAGACCACGAACACTTTCTTTCGCTTTTGGAATCCTACCAGCGGCCATTATTCAAGGTCTGTTGGACGTACGGCAGGACGTCGCACGATCGAGATAACATGTTTCAGGAAATCGTCGGGCGGCTGTGGACATCGTTTGCGAAGTACGACCGCAGTCGCAAGTTTTCGACATGGATGTATCGCGCGGCGCTGAACGTCGCAATCGACTTTCGAAGAAGGCAGCAGCGATGGGGGAAGGGAGACGAAGCCTCGACGAAGGCGGGGCGGCAGTTCCAGCCGAGGCACCTGACGACGCGACGAAGCGACAACAATTGCGTGAGCTGCGAGAGCTGTTGGAGCGACAACGCGATGCGGACCTCGCCATTCTGCTCTTGTACCTGGAAGGACACTCGTACCGCGAAATCGGCGAGGTCCTCGGCACGAGTGAATCGACGTCGGCACGCGTCTGAACCGCCTGAAGACTTCGCTTCCGGCAATCCGTTCAAGGGCCGTCAGACGAAAAGGGAGACGTGTAGCGATGCAGTTCGAAGAATTGCAGCAAGAATGGCAAAGGTTCGATCAGAAGCTCGATCGTTCGCTGGCCCTGCAGGCCGAAGTTGTGCGCCGAGTCGTGATGCAGCCAGCCCGCCGTCGCGTCAATCGCTTCGCGATTTGGCCCGTGATTTACCTCGTGTTCTGTGCAGTTGGGCTCCTGCTCGCAGGGTCCTCTCTTGGCAAGCATCGGCCCGACTGGCAGGTTGCGTGCCTGCAATCGTAGTCATGATCATAGCCATCGCACTGGCGGCCAGCAGCATACTTCAGCTCCAGCGTGTGGCTGAGTTGGATTGTGTGGACCGGTCGCCGAACTCCAGACTGCTCTGGAACGACTTCGGACCACGAAGATTTGGCAGTTCAAATGGATCATCCTGTTTTCGCCGTTCGTCGGCTTCTTCGCATTAATGGTGGGACTGCACTGGCTCTTCGAGTGGTTGTCGGATGACCGCGTCCACATCCTCGACAAGCTCGATCCGCGGTGGATCGTCGCCAACTATGTCTTTGGTCTGCTGTTCGTGCCGCTGGGCTACTTTTTCGCCGTCGTCTCGCAGAGCGGTGTCGTCGTCAGCGATGCGGCAAATGCACTCGATGATATCCTCCGGAAAGAGCCTCAAGTCGGCGGCTCGCGATGTGGATCGTTGGGCGAGCTTGCAGGACGAGGCATCTAATCACAGCGTCTGAGACATGACGGCATCCGGCTTGATCGCCGACGCTCGCCGGTGAAGTAGAGCCGGAGGGCCTGCCCCGCGATTTTGCGATTACGGGACCGGTCTAGCATTTTCTGCGTCAGTTTCAGAGATCTGCCAACGCTCTCGAAGTGATCCGCCCGCGGCGTCAACAGTGGGTCGATCGAGACATCGATGTGCCCGTAGCGCGTTTAACGTCACAGAATCTCATACCTTTTCGCGGACACGCCAAAAAAGGACTGATAAGTGCCAGCTGTGACCACCGGAAACTCATCCGTTTTTCGACATGCGGCTCCGAGCTACCGGATTCTTATACGTTTTGGCGGATTCCGTCCTCGAGCTGCCGGAGCGGACAAACGCCCGGAAATCCGCGGCAGAATTCTGAACGTTTTTCGGCATCCCTACCCGACGCGTCTAAAGAGGCTGATTGAACTCGACGAATTCATATTCGTAGAGTTGGTTTTGTCCGCTTCGTGCGAGACCGACGTCCCAGTCGAGCCGACGACATGGCCTCTACGCTGCGAGTGTGCTAAAGGCGACCGTAATCTGCTCTACGGCATCCTCGCCTGCAGATGGACTTGATCAGCCGCGACCTGCTGATCGGGGCCATGCATGCCTGGGTGCTGGACAAAGTCAAAGCCCCTGGGCCGGTCCTCGTCGAGCAGGGTCAACTTGCCCTGCGGTGCATTCGGTGCTGGACCCGCTGGTCGAGAAGCACCTTGAGCTACACCAGGGCGACCCGCAGCAGAGCCTGGCGGCCGTCGGATGCCGCCGGCCGTGCAACAAGACCTCGAAAAATTTGCCGATCCCGATGTGAGCGCCAGCCTGCGCAGGTGCCGCGACATTCCACCCTCGCCCGCTGAAGCGACGACACTGCCGTATTCACACGAAGAGAAAAGCTCTAACGGACGGTTCCATATTCTGCGTCGCCATGCCTGGGGCGGGCTTGGCGAGGTCTTTGTGGCCCAGGACCGCGAAGTGAACCGGGAAGTCGCCTTAAGCGATTGCATGAGCGACACACCGACAACATCGACAGCCGCGCGCGGTTCCTGCATGAGGCCGAGATCACCGGCCGCTTGGAGCATCCGGGGATCGTACCCGTCTACGGGCTCGGAACGATGACGCAGGGCGGCCGTATTACGCGATGCGGTTCGTCCGAGGGCAGACGCTTAAAGAGGCCATCGAGCGGTTTCATTCCGACGACGGCGCACGGAGAGCGAACGTCGGCTCGAGCTGCGGCAGTTGTTGACGCGTTTCATCGCCGTTTGCAACGCGATCGGATATGCGCACAGCCGCGGCGTCATCCACCGCGACCTCAAGCCGAGCAACATCATGCTCGGCAAATACGGCGAGACACTCGTCGTGGACTGGGGGCTCTGCAAGGCCTTGGGGCACCGCGAGCCGCCAGAAACACCGGGACGAGCAGACGCTCAGTCCGCAATCTGGCTCGGGGTCCTCCGAGACTTTGCCGGGTTCGGCAATCGGCACGCCTGCCTACATGAGTCCGGAACAGGCCGAAGGGCGCGTCGAAGACATCGGTCCGGCCAGCGACGTTTATAGTCTCGGGGCAACGTTATACACGATCTTGACCGGCAAGGAGCCGTTCGACTCGAAGGAGATCGGCGCCCTCCTGTCCAAAGTCCAGGCGGGCGACTTCGTGTCTCCGCGCCGGCGCAACGCCACAGTGGCACCTGCATTCAACGCGATTTGTCTCAAGGCGATGAGCCTGTTGCCGAAGGACCGCTACGCCTCATGCGCGGCATTGGCCAGCGACATCGAGCATTGGTTGGCCGACGAGCCAGTGACGGCCCTTAGGGATCCTCTGTCTGACCGGTTGATTCGGTGGATCAGTGCGATTGAGTCCCGCGACTGCCGGGGCGGCGCCGTGATCGCCACACTTGTTGGCCTATTGATCGGGACGACGCTTTTAGGCCGTGCAAATTCACAAATAAAGGCAGCAATCACCGAAGCTCAAAAATATATGCCACGACGCAACAGCACAACGTACGACCGCGGAGCATCAGCGGAACCTCGCGGAAGTTGGACTCAGGAGGCCCTCCGAGCGGCAAATCCGGCGCCCAGGAGCACCAATAATCGAAAGAGTCCTGCCGCGGATTTTTCGAGCGGACAACAACAACTCCGGAACGAAATCTCCGAGACACAGAAGCCGATTGCGGAAGCAGACTACCAACTCAACCAATTGCAGGTAATTCTGACGGGTGGCGATAAGAGCCGCACCCAATTGGCGCCACAGTGGCGGGGTATGATGGATCTGGCCCTTGGCCGCGTCCTCGCGGTGCGAACGCGACTCATGAGCTACAACCTCCGACTTGCGGAAATGAAGGTGTTACCGCGACGATTCAGTACTTCAGGCAATAATACGTGGCGACTTGTTCGTGCGTCGGTAGAGACGCGGTCAGGACGGCTTCAGAGATCGGCAAACAAGCCCGAGACTTGCTTGAACGAGTGATTCAGGAGCAGCCGGGCACGGATTTTGAGCGATCGGCGCGGGAGGAACTCAAATTACCCATGGGTTGGGATTGGGAGGAACTGCACATTAATTACCCTTCTTCCACGGCCGTACCATCCCGCCCTGGAAACTCACCCAATAAGAAGGTAAGTGCGATGCCACAGATCACTCTGGAAGGAAAGTTCTGGCATAAGGGGATTGCGGGCGATCCCATTGTCATTCTGAGTGTTTTCGATGAGGGTCCCTTCCGCGAATGGCACAAAGCGAACGACGTCTTTACTCAAGTCTTTGAGCACCGTGACCCCACGAGCGGAGTCGATCGCGCCTTGATCTACACCGCAGAGAGCGTCGTTGCCGGAATCAAAGAGGGGACCCGCCTCGCATTACAATCGACGTTCGGCCTGAAACTCGCGGGGCGGGGATCACGGTTCTTGCCGTAAACGTGATTGGATGAATCACTGTCCATGCCGCTGCTCCGGACGGAGAGTTGAGATCGCAGAAACAACGGACCTCGGGATGCAACCTGAGTCGCACCGACGCAGGCTGAGCGGCGTGCCACGGCCAAATTGCGGCTGACGGTCCCAGTTACGCGTAGCGCCCGGCATGCGCCCGAATAAGGACCGATAAGTGCCGCGGTGACACGCGGAAACTCATCCGTTTTTCGGCACACGCCCCGAGTGCCGCAAACTCATACGTTATTGCGGACTGTGCCCCGTTCGACAACCTCGGCAAAAACGCTCTTCGGGCGGCGACGTAAATCAAACGTTTTTCGGCACTGCCTCCGATGCCGAATTGCCATCATTATTTGATGCTTTCGGCCCGTTTGAGCATTAGGGCCACTTCGGCCCATAAAGCGAGGCAGTCTTTGGCCCTCCTGATCGTCAAACGTGCTCAAGGCGGCCGCATCTCGCAGACCTGCTAGGTCAGCGTCGCCTCGCCAGGCTGACAGTGTCTCTCGCACTTTGTTACGAAACTCGGATGAGTTGTCCAGTAGGCGGCCCCAAGCGGTCAGGTCGGATCGCAGCCACTGCCGCGCCTGTTCACGCCAGTGCTTGCGTCCCGACTCCCCAAGGGCCGCCGCGTCGGTGCCTCGACCGCAGCCTGCCAGGGCAGCCATGCGAGCGGCCTTATAGCGGCAGAACCGGCCGACGTCGTTGGCCAGAGGTGGATCGGCAGCGAAGGCATCGGCGTAGAGCCCGGCGGCGGTTCGCGTGCGGTTTGCGAATTCGCAGGTTCCCAGTAAGACGATTCGCTCGTCGTTGTCCCGAGGTTGGTGCTTCCCCTCCAGGAAGGCGGCCAAGTCGGGGAAGATCATGCCCTCGGCCTCGCGGCGCAGCACTTGGCAGATCCAAGCGTCCTGATCGACAGCGTGCTCGGGTCTCCAATCGTAGCGCTCGGTCGCGATCGCAAGCGTCTTTCTTGCTTCCGCCGTTCGGCCCTGCCTGCTCAGGGCCATGGCCTCCACCAGTCGCGGGGCCGACCCGAGATTCGCGGCGGACGCGCGGCCCTTCATCGTCGAGACCGCGGCATCGAACCGGCCCTGACGGTATTCGGCCAAGCCTCGCAAAAATAGATAGTGGCAGTAAACGGGTAGATTCTCCGAAGGAGTCTTCAGAACTCTCTCGATGAGAGCAACGGATTGATGTAGCTCATCCGGCGTCGGCGGCGAGAGCAGGCAGGCTCGAGCTGTCCGTTCGGAGATCCCCGGTTCCGTGCTTTCGCCGAACCGCTCGAGCAGCATCCGCCGGTTCCGGCAGTATTCCTTTTCGTTGCCGACAAACAGGCAAAGTTCCGCGTAGCCGTACCACACCTCATGATCCGGTGGTTGGGCCTCGAGCACTTTGGCCCAGTCGGACCGTGCCTCCTCAAATCGTCCCTTCGATGCCAGGAGGGCGATCAAGTGATTTCGGCCTTCTCTTCGAAGCGCGCGCATCTGCAGCGTCTGACCGCGGGCAAGCGCGAGACCGCGTCGGTAGTGGGCGATTGCCTCCTCGGGCCTCTCTTTGATCTCCAGGCAATTCGCGAGCTGAACGTGAAAGACTGCAAACTCGGGGCTGCGGCCCACCGCCTGTTGCAGGCGTTCGATGGCTTTGTCATGTTGACCCAGCAAGGACCAAATCACGCCAACGTTGCCATACGCCGCGGTGTTGCTGGGATCGAGGTCTACTGCTTTTTGCAAATGTTGGATCGCCTCTTCCCAGCGGCGTTTCGATTCGATCGCATCTTCTTTCAGGCCTTGCGTCATCAGCGCCAAGCCGAGATTGTTGTGCACATCGGACGTGTGCGGGCGAATGGTCAGCGCCGCCTGGAAATAGCGAATGGATTCCGGCGCAGGCGCCTCCTTCCCGAAGCTTGTTGGCAAGCACAAAGTTGGCCCAAAAGTCGTCGGCATGAGCCGTCTGGAGCCGCGTCAAAAACGGGATCGGGTCGCCCTGAGCCTCTTGGACACGATTGGCGAGTGCAATCAGCAATGACACGGAATTGTCTTCGATCGGAGCGGAGCGCGTCAGCTCGTCCAGAGACTTGGCGTTCCAGTTCTTCGGGTCGCGGGCACGGCCGTGCCAACCCGCCGGATCGGGATCGGACCGTCGCGCCACCTCGAGTACCCAGTCCGCGCGGCGGATCACCGCCTCGTCCACTTGACCGGAGAAATGAAAACACAGAGACCAGTCGTCCAGCGCTGCCACGAGCGCATTGCAGATGGGCAGCGCGCGGATTCGCGCTGCGACATCCGCCGGCTCGTCTCCGACGCGTCCGAGCCCCGCATCGACAAAAGCTGTTTCGTAATCCTCGTCGGCATGATCTTTGAGCTGCACTTTGCGATCGAGGCGATCCAATCGAATTCTGTCAGAAACGCGGCAGGAGTTGGAGTTCTCGAAGGCCTTGATCGACTCGGGCGCACAACCGTGCCGACGCACTGTTGGCGATTCTGACTTGGGCGCGGTCGAGCGCTGCCTGGGCCTCAGGCAACTGCGAGGCCTCCTCGAACCGAACCATTTCTCGCAGGTCTTCCTCCGCGGCCCGCTCTCCGGCGGCACGCTGGGAGATCAGCCACACGGCTCCGCCCATGAGGACGAGAGCAAGTAACGTGCTGGCCGCAACGACCGTCGCAAGAACAGGCTGCCGGCGGATCCGCCGCGCGACCCGCTGCAACCGGCCGTCGGGGCGGGCCGCGATCGCCTCGCCCCGCAAAAAATGGTCGAGGTCTTCCGCCAGAGCATCGGCGCCGGCGTATCGAGACTCCGACGTCTTCTGCAAACACTTGAGGCAAATCGTCTCCACGTCGCGGGGAACGCCGGCGTTGAGCCGCGAGGGGGGCACGGGATCGTCGAAGATCACCTGCCGCAAGGTTTCCGCATGGTTTGCGCCCGAAACGGCGGCCTTCCCGTCAGCAGTTCGTACAGCATTGCTCCCAGGGCATGCACGTCGACAGCAGGCTCGGCCGCCCCCGTCCGGCCCTGGGCTTGCTCGGGCGCCATATAACTCGGCGTCCCCAAAGCGGCGCCGCTCAAAGTCAGCCCGTCGCCGCTCTCCTGACGTTTGGCCAGGCCAAAGTCGGAAAGCTTCGGCGTGCCACTCCCCGTGAGCAGGACATTGCCCGGTTTGAGGTCGCGATGCACGATACCGGCTTGATGGGCCGCTTGCACCGCTCGAGCCAGCGTGGACACCAGGCCGGCCGCCTCACGTGCCGGCTGGGGCGTCCTCGAATCTTTTGGGCCAGGCTACCCCCTTCAAGAAACTCCATCGTGAAGTACAGCCGGCCCTCATGCTCACCCACGTCGTAGACTTGCACGATGTTGGCATGATGCAAAGCCGCAATCGCCTCGGCTTCACGGCGAAAACGAAGTCGCTCGTCCGAGCTGGCATAGGGGCCAGCCAGAAGCATCTTGAGAGCGACCATTCGACCGAGGCTAAGTTGACGGGCCTTGTAGACAACTCCGACGCCTCCACGGCCAAGCACCGACTCGATTGTGTACCCGGAGACGTGCGGGACCTCGCCATCGGTCGTCGAACCGAGATGAGGAGTTTCGGGTGGATCGAATCCCGGCGTGGGGAGCAGAGAGTCGAATAATCTCTCGACAAGGCGCATCTGCCGCAAGCTCTCGCGAACCAGAGGCAGTAATTCGGGGCATGATTGGCAAACGTCTTCTGGGCTTCGATTCGACTCAAGCAGCTCTTCCAGCAGTTGCGACACTCGCGGGTCGTTTGCCATCGTCTGCGTGTCCTGGCTGCGTTCGTCTCGGGGCCGCCATCAATCCTACAAACTCGCGTTTTGGAGCTTGCAGTGCAAACGAGGAAGCGTGGACCACGTCGACCCGGCGTCTTTTTGCCTCACGCGTCATGCACGAGCAGATTGCGAGGTCCCCGATCTTGCGATCGTGCCCGTTTGATTTTCAGCCCGGAGTGAGGCGCAAGACGTGAAAGCGCGGACAATTGTGGATTGGACGGCACTGGCTTGAGCTAAATCACCAGACAATCCAGGTTCCCATTCAATCGCTCCTTCTTCGTGGCAGGCCGATCCTGTGCGAGACTCTGAAGCCAACGGCCTCACACCGTGCGAAGTGAGGCCCCGCGACAGCCGCTTCTTGCAAGGCGCCGCTTGGTCCGCCTATTTGCCGGCCGCCACTTGCAGCACGATCTTACCGCGCGCATGGCCGGCCATGATTTCGGTCCAGGCCTCGCGGGCTTGTGCGAGCGGATAGGTCTTCGTGACCACGGTCTTCAGCTTTCCCGCGTCGAGCAGTTCGGCCAGGCGGGCCAGGTTGGTCGTCGACGCCTTCATTGACATCATCTGGGCTTCGACCTTGTATTTCGCGGCCTCTTCGGGGGACGGGGGAAGCGCGGTGGCGACCAGGCGGCCGCCGGCTTTGAGGACGCCGAACGAGCGCCGCTGCGTCTCGCCGCCAAGCAGATCGAGCACCAGGTCGACGTTTTTGGCGACTGACTCGAAGGGCGTGGCCTTGTAGTCGATGACCGTATCAGCTCCGAGGGACCGCACGTAGTCGATATTGTCCGCCGACGCGGTCGCCAGCACTTTCGCCCCCTTCCAATGTGCGAGCTGAACGGCAAAGGTGCCGACGCCGCCGGACGCTGCGTGGATCAAGACGGTCTCGCCGCGCTCGAGGCGGCCGTGGTCGAAGAGCCCCTGCCAGGCCGTCTGAGCCGCCAACGGCACCGAAGCGGCCTCGACATCGCTGAGCCGACGCGGCTTGGGCGCGATCATCGACGCGGGGCCGGCATAGAACTCGGCATACGCCCCGCCCCCCGAAGCGTCTCCGTAGACGGCGTCGCCTTTGGCGAGTCCGGTGACGCCGGAGCCGACTTCCTCGACGACGCCCGAAAAATCGCCTCCCGGAATCCAAGGAAAATTGATCGGCATGATCTGACGCATGTTTCCCGACGCCAGCTTGAAATCGATCGGGTTGACCGAAGCGGTGTGAATCCGCACGAGCACCTTGCCGCTCTCAACCTTTGGCTGCGGCGTCTCTTCGAGACGCAATTGCTCCGGACCCCCGTACGCGTGAACTCGAATCGCCTTCATGTTCTGCTCCTTTTGAATGACAAGTCGTTGCGTTTGTGCCGGTTGGCACGAAATCCGGTCAGCCGCCCGTCGGCAAAACGGCCCTTCCCATCGCCGCGCGTCAGGTACGACGCGCGGGTCACTGCTTGAACGCGTCATCGCGAGAAGACACGCCCACTCCGAGCCGTCGAGCCGTGGCCATTCGCCGATCAGGTGTTGGACGCCTCAAAAATACTCTGAATGGTTGCATCCAGCAGGGCGTTGAACGCGGCATCGGATTGCTCGGCCGACAGCCCTTCGACCAGCGCCCGTGAAAAGCTCGCCACGATGCCGTGATTTGTTCGCAGGCGCTGGTTGGCTTCTTCCAGGGTGTAACCGCCCGACAGCGCAACCACTTTCAGGACATTGGGATGACTGACGAAATTGGCGTAGAAGTCGTCGACCTCCGGTAATGTGAGCTTCAGCATGACCAGCTGACCCGCTGGCAGTTGGTCGAGCTTTTCGAGAATGGTTGCTTTGAGCAACTCTTCGGCCTTGGCTTTTTCCGGGCAGTGAATATCCACCTCCGGCTCGATGATTGGCACCAGACCCGCGTCGCGGATCTGCCGGGCTGCTTCAAACTGCTGGTTCGCGATCTGCTTGATGCCCGCGGCATTGGCTTGTTTGACGACCGACCGCATCTTGGTTCCGAAAACGCGCTTCGCTTTGGCTTTGTCGAGCAGCGCGGCAAGTGCGGGCATTGGCTTCATCAGCTGGACGCCGTCCTGCTCCCCTGCGAGCCCCTTGTCGACTTTCAAAAAAGGCACGATGCCCTTCACGTTCCAGAGATAGTCCGCGGTCCGCTGCCCCTCGATGTCCCGGTCCATGGTGTTCTCGAAGAGGATGGCGCCAAGAATCCGCTTGCCGGTAAAGCTAGGGCTGGTGATGATCCGCGCAGCGCATCTGGTGCACGATCGCAAACATTTCATCGTCGTTGGCCCACGCATCTGGCTTGATTCCATAAGAACGAAGCGCGCGGGAGTGCTGCCACCGCTTTGGTCCAGCGCCGCCATGAAACCCGGAGCCGTCTTCGTTTTCTGCAGTTGTTCTGTGAACCGGCTCATTTCGGCCACCTCATCGGGTCGAGTTGATGAACAATCGCGTCGAACACGGATTCCCATTCTCACATACGGATCTAACTTGGGCCCTGACTTGGTCACCTGCTCAGTAAAAACCCTGGTTATCCCGCCGAATGCTCACCTTCCCTGCATAGCGTCGCGAGATAAAGATGAAATAGGCAGCCGCCAGCAAGAAGCCGGCCGGCCACCAGATCGAGGCAATCAGTAAACCGTTCGCGCTGGAAGCGACGGCGTAGGCAGTCAGCGAGTTCTCCGGCGCGAGAGTCGAATAAAGCACGACCGGAAAGAGAGCGGCCGCTCCGCTGAACATTAAGCCGATGATGCAGCCATTCGACCCGGCAAAAGCCAGCATTTCCCGGCGGTACAGCAGACCCGAAATCAGCGTGATTATCGAGGCGATGATGATCACCAATCCCAACCAGCAGAACGGATTATAAATCGCGCTCGAACAAGTCAGGGCGCACAACCCACGACTCGACTGCGATGACCGGAAACAGAAGGACAAGTGCCGCCCAAAGGTATCTCGCAGACAGGGCGCTGCGATCGTGCACGGGACCCTCCGTCTTCAGCGCGAGATAGGTCGCTCCATGCGCCGCCAAAAGCACAGCCGCGAAGAGGGCAGTAGAGAGCGTGTACCAGTCGAGCAAACCCACGTAGCCGCGCACGCTGAAATTCGTGAAGAATGCCATCGAGAAATTGCCCTGCGCATCAAGGGGCACGCCCCGCGCCAGATTGCCTGCTGCTGCACCGAAAATAATCGCCAGGAGAAAGTTGGCAAACGTGAAAACGAAGTCCCAAAATCCCTGCCACAGCGGATCGTTGATATGGCCGGCGACCTCGAGCGAGATCCCGCGCAGAATCAGGCCCAAAGAATCAGAAACAGCGCCAAGTAGTAGCCGGCAAAGGCCGAGGCCATGAGCCGTGGAAAAACCGCGAGCAGAGTGCCGCCAAAACCGACGAGCCACACTTCGTGCCAGGACCAGAGCGGCCCGATTGCGGCAACAACCTGCCGCCGCTCCTCGCGCGTTCGGGCGACGCGCCACTGGAGTATTCCGGCGCCGAAATTGCGTCCGTCCAAAACCACATAGATGATGAGCATCAGGCTCACGACGCCGTACCATGTCGTGATCACGGCAAGGCCCCTTCTTGGCAGGACAGCACTGACTTCGTCGTCCGGAATTGCAGAGATTGCGGCTTAGCTCGACGACAAATCATGTTGTCGATTGGCATCTATTTCTTGATCCGGCCCGCAGCCGATCTCACGCCCGACCAAATACAGAAAGAGCAGACCGAGGACAAAATAGAGGCCGGTGAAACCCATCAAAGTGAAAATGGTGTCGCCGCTGCTGACGACTTTGCTGTACCCGTCGCGCGTGCGAAAGAGGTCGTAGATCAGCCAGGGTTGACGTCCCAGCTCCGCCGTCATCCACCCCAAAGTGTTGGCGAGATACGGAAAAGGGAACGCGAGCATCAGCACCCAGTGCAGTCCGGTGCAGGATTCCAAGCGGCCGCGCCAATTCTGGAAGCTGGCATAGGCCATCAGGATGATGAACAGCGTGCCCAAAGTAATCATGAGATGAAAGGAGTAGTACAACAGCTCGATGTTGTCGGGCCATCGATCCTGACGGTATTCGTCAAGGCCGTGCACATAACTTCCAAAATGCCCGTAAGCGAGAAAGCTGAGCGCGCCGGGAATCTCAATGGGATTGTCGAGCCGCTTGGCCCTGACATTGGGCTGGCCAATCACAGCGACGTCAGCCTTTGTGCCTCCCGCGAATCGGCCTTCCATGGCAGCCAGTGTGACCGGCTGGTGACGGCCGACCATCTTGGCCTGCTGGTCGCCGGTCGGAAAGGCGACCAGAATCGAGGCGATCAACCCGACGAACGTTCCTGCGCAGATAAAGTCGAGCCTGGGTTGGATGTAATCCCCGTAAGGCGTAAAGAGCTCCGAGAGACGTCACCACGAAGGAGCCAGTGACAAGAGCGGCCATTTGGTTGTGCGCGAACTGCACCCAGGCCCAGGGATTCAAGAGATAGGCGCTGAAACTGGCGATTCCGAGCGAGCCATCGGCCTCCAGTCGATGGCCGACTGGATGCTGCATGAAGGCATTCGTGACCAGAATGAAATAACCGGACAGCCAGCTCCCCAGGGCGACTGCCACCGCCGCCATGAAGTGATAGCACGGACCCAGCCGCTTTTCCCCCCAGATCAGGCGCCGACAAACGCGCTTTCCAGAAAGAACGCAAACATTCCTTCCATTGCCAGCGTCTGTCCGACCACGCCGCCCGCGTACCGAGAAAACCCCGCCCAGTTCGTTCCGAACTGAAACTCCATGGGGATGCCGGTGACCACGCCCACGGCAAAGTTCAGTCCGAAGATCTTGGCCCAAAACCGGGCGGCTCGATTGTAGTTGTCATCGCCCGTGCGCAGCGCACGCCATTTCCAATACACCAGGAACCATGCCAATCCCATGGTGAGCTGCGGAAAGAGATAGTGGTACGTGAGGGTGAAGCCGAACTGAAATCGGCTCCAAAAGGCAGGATCGGAGAGATTCGAGTCCACTTGAGTTCATCCGCGATTGGTCGCTCGAGACGCAGAAGTCCGATTCGCAACTCATTTTCATTTTGCGGGAGCCGGCTGCACCACGCAGGAAGCTCCTGGGAGTGATTGCCTCAAACTCGTTGTTCTCTCGGAATGAACCCGGGAACGCCCGTGGTCACGACGGCGTTAAACCGGATTTGCTCTGTGATCCCTTCGCGAATCTCGCGCATGGCGTCTTCGGGAAGAGTCGCAACGTCGAAATTCTCCTTGATCCAACGGGGGTTCGTCGCCGTCGTCAACAGGGCCGTCCCGCGTTGGATCGCCCACGCGAGCAGGACCTGGGCCGGGGTCTTGTTGACGCGCTTCGCGATCGCGGTGATGACCGGATGTTCGACCAGCTTGGGTTCGGCACCATGACCGAGCGCCGCGAAGGCCTGCAGCACGATGCCGTTCTTTTTGCAATAGCTCAACAGCTCCCATTCCGGGAGGTACGGATGGCTTTCGACGTGAACGACGGCCGGCTTGATCCTCGCGGCGTCAAAGATCTCGTTTCGTCTGCTCCAGGTTGACGTCGGATAATCCGATGGCCTTGCACCGGCCCCCGTCGACGAGGGCCTCCAATGCTCTCCACGTATCGAGAAGCGTCACACCCTTGTCGTAAATCACGTTGCCGTTCGCATCTCGCGGGTCTTGCTCGTCGCCCGGTTGGAAGGCGAACGGCGTGTGGATCAGATAGAGATCGACGTAGTCGACCTGGAGCCGCTTGAGGCTGGCCTCGATGGCCGGCTTGACGCGTTCGGGACGATGATTGTTGTTCCAGACCTTCGTAGCGATGAACACGTCCTGCCGCTTGATCTTCCCCGCCTGGAAAACCTCCTGCAGCGCTTCGCCGACTTCCGTTTCATTGCGGTAGCGTTCGGAAGCGTCGAAGGCACGAAATCCCGTCTCGCCCGCCTTGGTCGCGGCTTTGGTTGCCACCGGATCGGGAATCAGCGTGCCGAAGCCGAGCGCGGGGATCGCACCGGATTCGTTGTTGAGAGCAATCTTCGTGTTGCGAAGTGTGTCATTCTCGACCATTGTCGGACCCTCCGATGTCAGGCAGGTGAACTGAAGCCATGCGACCGTCTCGAAACGTCGATGACCGGGTATTCGTGTGGTAAGACACTTCAATCTCGTTGACCCGAATCGCCAGGCTCGTGGCTTCCATGACTGCGTGCTGGGCCAGTTGCTTCGCGTGGTAATTGCGTGCGTGACCCCGAAGGATCAGTCCCTGCTCAAAAAGGACGAGTTGGAAGTCGCGCACGACCCCGGCCAGCCGGCACCGGACATGCTCTTCGGTTCGGGCCACGCATTCGTTTGTGGCGGTGTCGCCCGCACGTTGCCTCATCGCGATGCCTCATCGGCACGGGGTTCGCCGTCGTGCTTAATGGAGGTTATCCGGGGCAAGCGCACGACGAATTCACTCCCTTGGCGGAGACCGGCGCTCCAGGCACTGACACTGCCCCCCTGTATCTCCACGAGTTGGCGCAAAGTGCAAACCGATCCCCAATCCGCCGCGGGCCTTGTCGCCTGGCCAATCCCCTTGTTGAAACGGGTCGAAGATGCGAGGCAGCAGGTCCGGGGCGATCCCCCTGCCGTTGTCACGCACGCGGAGGACCACGGCGTCGCCGGCCTCCTCCGCGGTCAAGTGAATCTCGCCGCCTGGATCGGTGTAATCGGCGGCGTTCTTCAAGAGATTCGCGAGTATTTGATTCAAGCGCGAAGAGTCCGCGATCAGCATCACCGACGTGGGCGGAAGCGAAATCGTTAACTGGTGGCCGCGGGCGGTGAGGCAGGGACCAACGATGTCAACCGCATCGGCTATAACCGCGGGTAGGTCGACTCGCTCCGTGCGGAGAGACAGCTTACCTTGGTCCGCGCAGTAAAGAGCGAGTACATTCTCAACAATCCGTGCCATGTGCTGGGCCTGGCGCTCCGCCCTGTCGAGAGCCCGTCGAGCGGTCACCTCGTCAACACGCTGATCGCGCAGGACCTGCAAGCTGGTCAGGATCGCACAGAGCGGACTGCGCAGTTCATGCGCAGCGTCGCTGTCACCTGCTCTTTGTGCTGGTTCCCCGGCCTCCAAAACTCGGCCTGAGAGCCGACACCTGCCGTTCGTTCGTGATCAATCATCCGGCCCTCGCCAGCCTGACCTTCGTCCTTCGCTGTCTGCCTTTGTGAATGCCGTTTGCCGACAGAACGCACGTCGAGCCGGAAAAATATCCTGCCTGATCGGGCACTCGACCTCGCCGGCAAACATGGGCTCATCCGAGCCGCAGTCACAGCCAGCAGCCACCAACTTGGCATCGACCTTCCGTCCCCCGATCCCTCCGCGGCGCTCGATCTTTGCGATTGCCAGAACGTTGCGTCGGCCACCGGGGTTTCGCTCAGAACCCTCGTCCCGGAGAAGGATTGCAGCATTCGTACGGAGGCGCCCGGTGTGAACAGGTCAAGCCGTGGGCCGATGCCGCGGATCACCGTGGAGCAGTTCCGGAAGCCTTGCGTCGTTGGCAAATGGAAGCAAAGCCTCGCCGGCCTCCGCAGGAGTGGAGAACCGATCGTTACGGTCCTTCGCCAGCATCCACTCCAGGGCCGCGGCCACCCGATCCGGGATGTCGCGTCGCTGCTCCTGGATCGGCGGCGCCGGAGCCTCCGTATGGGCCTTGAGCTTCTTGTAGGGGGACGAGAAGGCGGCGAACGGCGGGCCGCCGGCCAGCAGGTGATAGAGCGTGCAGCCCAGGCTGTAGATGTCAGCGCGGATGTCGACCGTGTGGCAGTCGTCAAACTGCTCTGGTGCCATGTAGTCGAGCGTACCCAGGAACTGGCCAGGCAATGAGATCTGTCCCTCCTCAGCCGACCCGCTGACCACACGCGCCAGGCCGAGGTCAATTACCTTCACCACGCCGGAAGGTGTCAGCATTAGGTTTGACGGCTTGATGTCCCTGTGGACCAAGCCGTATTCATGAAGGTGCTGCAAGCCAAGGGCCGCCTGCCGGACCACTTCGCAAGCCTCTGCCACCGGCAACGGGCCACGATGGCTGATCAGCGCGTGCAGGCCGGTGCCTTCAACGAATTCCATGACGAAATAGAGAAGCCCTGCGATCTCGCCGGCGTCGTATGCCGCGACCAAGTTTGGGTGCGTCACCAAGGCGGCCAGCAACCTCTCCTGGTGGAACCGTGAGATGATGTGGTCCTCACAGTCCAGGCCGGGCGGGACCACCTTGATGGCCACCAGAGCGCTGTCGCGCTGAGCTGGCGTGCCTTGTAGACGACGCCGCTGCCGCCCCGACCAGCCTCGCCCAGGATCTCATAGCCTGGCAGCTCCGGGAGGGCGGTCGGCGGAAAGCGGAAGGCGTGTACAAGAGGATTTTGCTGGCTTGTGACATTTGCGTTTGCGGCATCGTCCGTCGCCGGCACAACATCTTCCAGAGCGTCATAGAGCCGGACATGCAGCTGGAAATACTCTGAGAGGTCGGGGAATCGCCGGCAATACTCGTCCGGCGTCACGGACTCGCCCAGCTCGCGTCGCGCAAGAATTCGCCCAGGATCAGGTCGATCGGGAGTGCTGACCCAGGGAGGAAGGAGCCGTGGAGCTCAAAATAGGCTTCGAGCGGGGTGCTGCCCGTCCAACCACCGCTCGTGCTGGTCCGTGCAGAGCACGTCCGTCAGCTCGGCGGCGCTGAGTCGCCCGGTTCCAGCCAGGAACGCCCTCAGGTTAGGCGTCTGACCTTGCCGCCAGAGGCAGACATCTGCGCCACGGGGTTCTCCGAAGGTAGGTCGAGGGCGTCGCCGATGGACTTCATGGTTAGAGCGCCTTCTCAAGCCCTGGCAAGTTGCGGAAGTTCGTGCACGCTCCGAAAACGAGGACCAGGTGGTCGAAGGGAAACTCCTGATGATGACGGCCATCGCCATGAGAAGCCGTGACGTCCTGCCAGTCAGGCCGATGGACTTTAGTTCGCTCAGGATGAGATCATCGCGCCGAAGCAGCTTGTGACGAGCTCTGGCAATGTTCCGTGGTCGAAGTCGCTTTTGAAAACACGCGAGCTCGCCAGTTTCTCGATGACGGAGTCATCGCCTGCTTCCTTTGTCGGTCGATCACGAGCGCCCATCCGAGCATCCAGCGAAGGTCAGCGAACGGGAGGAGCACTAGGCAACTTCGATGCCGACGAACAAATCTCCATGACAAGTGCCCGCCAACGCATGAATTCAGTTAGATTTGCTCTAACCAATGGTGGGAGCCAGGAGAGGTTTTGGGGGGCTGCCTGGTAGCGATTTGTACTCATGGTAGGCTGGGTGTCACGAGGGTTTCGGATCACACAGCAAAACCAAAGGCCCGACTCCGCTGGCGGCAAAGTCCTTGAGCGCCGTTTCACCAGCGAAATCCGAGGATCAGGGCGCTTGACGCGAACAGCCCGGCGGTCACGGGCCGAAGATGATGCGCCACCAACCGGTTGAAGACCAAGTCGTCGGGAACATGCATAGCGCCGCCCCGGTTAGCGTGGACCGGTCCGTCGATTGGCTGCCTACCGACTCGCACAGAGTGGTCGGGGCCATCATCGACACCAGCAGGTCTACGACGGATCGTCCTCTTCAGCTTCGACGGAGTGCCCGACGTGCAGGCCCAGGTCTCGGAGTTTCGCACGCATCGTTTGCCGGGCAATCCCGAGCAGGAGGGCGGCCTGTCGCTGGTTGAAGCCCGTGTATGCGAGGACGCGCGGGAGCAGGAGGCGATCCAGTTCCCGCAGGGCTTCCTTGTACAAATCACGAGAATCGGGGACAAGCCGTTGGTGGATGAAGGCTTCGAGGTCGACGCGTCCTTCCTGGGACGCCACCGGCGCGGCAGGCTCGCCGGGCAGCTCCGGGAGTTCGGGCAGGAAGTCGTGGAGCAGGACCGGTCCGTGGGTCCGCAAGATCGCTTGCTTGAGCACACTCTGCAACTCACGCAAATTCCCCGGCCAGGGGTAGGCCTTCAGCCGTGCCAGCGCCTGCGGGGCGACCTCGTGAACCTCCCGGCCGAGATCCCGGCTGACGCGACGGACGTAGAACTGGACCAGCCGCTCCAGGTCGTCGCCGCGCTCGCGCAAAGGCGGGAGTTGGATGGTGAACACCCCCAGCCTGTAGTACAGGTCCAACCGGAACTTTCCTTCGTCTGACCGGGCCTGCAGATCGCGGTGGGTGGCAGCGATCAGGCGGACGTCGGTACGGATCGTCTCGCCGCCGCCGAGGCGCTCGAACGCCTGCTCTTGCAGAACCCGCAGGAGCTTCGCCTGGGCCGACAGCGGTATGTCCCCGATCTCGTCGAGGAGCAGCGTGCCGCCGTTAGCCTGCTCGAACCTCCCGATGCGGCGGCGCTCCGCCCCAGTGAAGGCGCCCTTCTCGTGTCCGAACAACTCGCTCTCCAGCAGCGTCTCGGGAATGGCGGCACAGTTGAGGGCAAGGAACGGCGACTTGGCCCGCCGGCCGTGCTGGTAGATGGCGCGCGCCACCAGCTCCTTGCCGGTGCCGCTTTCGCCGGTGATGAGCACCGGGAAGGTCTGGTCGGCAACGCGGCCGATGGCCTTGTACACTTCCTGCATCGCCGGGCAGCCCCCGATGATTGCTTCGCCGGGTTGGTCGTCGTCGGGCGGTGTTCGCACAACAACGGCCGGCTCGCGCATCAAGCGGGCGACCTTCACCGCCTCGCGGATCACGCGTTCCAGGTTTTGCAGATCAAGCGGTTTGAGCAGGTAATCGTATGCCCCTTGGCGCATCGCTTCGATGGCCGCATCGGCGGACCGGACCACGGTGACAAGGACGACCGGGATGCGGGCGTCGATCTGGCGGAGCTGTCGCAAGACATCCAGCCCGGACTGGTCGGGCAGGCGCAGGTCGAGCAGAATGACATCCGGCCGCACGCCGGCGGCCCGTTGAAGGCCCTCGGCGCCCATGCGCACGATCTCGAACCGGTGCGCGGGGGCGGGGAAGACGTGGCTCACTTGTTCCAGGAGCACGCCTGGGTGGTCATCGATCAGAAGCAAGCTGGCCATGTACTCCGAGCCTCCTCGAAATCAGTAAGATCTGAAAAGCATGAGTCAGTTTACGAACTCATCACAAAACGGCCAGTTCCATGAGTCACTTCGACAGCAGGCGAATTCGGGACACCGCGCAGGACCCGGACGGCCAAACGATCGATGACCTTAGGAAGACCGTGGAGGCGTTGCGCGAGCGCGAGCGGCATTGGCGGAGCCTGACCGAGGCGCTGCCGCAACTCGTCTGGAGCGCCACGCCCGACGGAGCCTGCGACTATTTCAGCACGCAGTGGACCGAGTACACCGGCGTGCCCGAGAGCGACCTGCTGGGCTGGCATGGCTGGAAGTATTGCACCCGGACGACCGGGAGCCGACCCGGCGATTCTGGACCGACTCAGTGGCGGGCCGCGGCCCCTACGACGTGGAATACCGCGTCCGCCGTTCGGACGGCGTGTATCGCTGGTTCAAGACCCGCGGCACGCCCATCCGCGATAGCGAAGGAAACTTCGCCAAATGGTTTGGGACCTGCACCGACATCACCGACCTCCGGCAGACCGAGGAAGCGCTCGCGCGAGCGAGGAGCGGTTTCGCAGGACATTCGAGAACGCGGCGGTCGGCATCGCCCACAGGGACGCCACGGGCCGCATCTTGCGCGTCAACGAGAAGTTTTGCGACATCGTCGGCTACTCTCGCGAGGAACTGCTGCAAAAAAACGTCCGTGAAATAACGCATCCCGATGACCTGGCCGCCAGCATGGACGCGCTCGCGGCGCTGTGGCAGGGCGAATCGCCCACCTTCGGTTTAAGAAGCGCTACGTCCGCAAGGACGGTTCACTGATCTGGGGGGAACTGTTCGCCTCGCTCCAGCGGGATGCGGTCGGCAAGCCCGTTTATGACATCGCGATTGTTACTGATATCTCGGACGCAAGAGGCTGGAGGAGGAGCTGCGCGAGCGAGGAGCGCCAACGACTTCATCCTCGACAACGCCCACGACGCCTTCGTCGCCATGAGCGCCGACGGCCTCATCGCCGAATGGAACCGACAGGCCGAGATCACCTTCGGTTGGGCGCGGGCTGAGGCGATCGGCCGTGTCCTGTCCGAAACCATTATCCCCCCGCAGTTACGCGAAGCTCACAGCCGGGGCTTGGCTCGCTTCCTGGCGACCGGCGAGGGCCCGGTGCTGAACCGCGTTATTGAGGTCCTGGCCCTGCGCCGCGACGGCGGTGAGTTCCCCGCCGAAATCGGGCATCGCCCCCATCCGCTTGGGCGAGCAGTACCTGTTCGTCGCCTTTATCCGCGATGTGACCGAACGAAAGCGGGCCGAGCAACAATTGCGCATCGCAAAAGAGGCGGAAGCCGAACGCGCCCGGCTCGCCGAATTGGGCCGCGACGTTGGTATTGCCCTGAGCCAAGGCGACACGCTTCGCGAGTTGCTGCAGCCCTGTGCCGAGGCCGTGGTGCAACACCTGGACGCGGCCTTCGCACGCATTTGGTGGCTGCCGCCCGGCACGGACATCCTTGAGTTACACGCGAGTGCGGGAATCTACACTCGTCTGGATGGCCGCCACTCACGCATCGCCGTCGGCCATTTCAAAATTGGCGACATTGCCCTGCATCGTCGGCCGTTGTTGACAAACGAGGCCGCCGACGACCCGCATATCAGCGACAAGGACTGGGCTCGGCGCGAGGGGATGGTCGCTTTTGCAGGCTATCCACTCGTTGT
This sequence comes from uncultured Planctomycetaceae bacterium, assembly GCA_963813715.1. Taxonomy (GTDB): domain Bacteria; phylum Planctomycetota; class Planctomycetia; order Planctomycetales; family Planctomycetaceae; genus DASPSM01. The sequence continues at coordinate 25,495 of CAWFAK010000005.1, forward strand.
CCAGGATCGCTTGCACGGGGTGCTCGGATTGTTTTCTCGCAGGCCCTTGTCGGAGGCCGTGCTTCAGGCCCTGGGATCGGTGGCTGGCGTGATCGCTCTTGGCATTGAACGCAAGCAGCAAGAAGTCGAGTTGCGGCGGGCTAAGGAAGCAGCGGAGGCGGCCAACCGGGCCAAGGACGAGTTCTTGGCCAACGTCAGCCATGAGATCCGTACCCCATGAACGCCATTCTTGGCATGACCGACTTGGCCCTCGACACCTCCATGACCGAGGAGCAGCGGCAGTACCTGACGACGGTTAAGGCCGCGGGGGACGCCCTCCTCGGGATCATTAACGATATCCTCGACTTCGCCAAGATCGAGGCGGGCCGCTTGGAACTGGACCCGGCCGATTTCTCGATGAGTTCGGTCCTGGGCGCCACCCTGCGGCGCTGTCCGTGCGGCACACAGGCAGGGGCTGGAGCTGGTTTGCCAACAGCAGCCCGGTGTGCCCGATGCGCTGATCGGCGACGCCGGCCGCCTTCGCCAGGTACTCCTCAACCTCGTGGGTAACGCCATCAAGTTCACCGAACGCGGCGAGGTCGTGGTGTTGGTGGAGACCGCCCCCGAGCCAGCCTCGGGGAGAGGTCCGCCTGCGTTTCGCGGTGACGGACACGGGCATCGGCGTTCCGCCCGAGAAACAGGCAAAAATCTTCCAGGCGTTCGAGCAGGAGGACACTTCGTCCACGCGCAAGTACGAGGGCACCGGCCTGGGCCTGACCATCGCTGCCCGCCTTGTGGCCCTTATGGGCGGCGAGATCACCGTGACGAGCGTGCCGGGCCAGGGCAGTACCTTTGCCTTCACGGCGTGCTTCGGGCTCCGGCCGCACAGCTCGGAGACGACTCCTGCCCTGCCCCCGCTCGTGCTGCGCGATCTGCCAGTCCTGATCGTGGACGACAATGCCACCAACCGGCAGATACTGGAGGAGTGGCTGCGCGGCCACGCGATGGAGCCGACCACCGCCGACAATGCCGCGACGGCGATGGAAGTCCTCGTGCGCCGCTTGGCTCAGGGACGCCCCTTCCCGCTCGTCCTCCTCGACGGCCGCATGCCGGGCATCGACGGACTGGCCCTGGCCGCCATGATCCGCCAGCAGACCGGGCTTTCCGCCACTCGCCTCATCCTGCTGACATCGGGAGACCGACCCGGCGACCTCGCCCGGGCACGTCAACTCGGGATCAGCGCCATCCTACTCAAGCCGCTCCAGCAACGCGAACTTCTGGAGACCATCTTGCGTGTGATGGTGCACGAAGCGGATCAGGAAGCGTTACTCGCTGCCCCGGCCGCGGTGCAGCCACCAGTGCCGGCGGGCCTGACACGGGCGCCGCTGCGCATCCTCGCGGCGGAGGATAACGTCTTTAACCGGGACCTCCTCGAGCATATGTTGGCCCGCCTGGGGCTCACCGCGGCGATGGCGGTCAACGGTCGGGAGGCGCTGGCCCTGCTCGAGCGCGAGCCGTTCGACCTGTTGCTGCTGGACATCCACATGCCGGAACTGGACGGCTTCCAGGTCGTCGAGGCGATTCGGGAGCGAGAGCGCACCGCCGGAGGCCACTTGCCCGTCATCGCTTTGACCGCGCGGTCGCGGAACGAGGACCGCGAGCGGTGCGCACAGGCGGGAATGGACGAGTGCCTCACCAAGCCGTACACCGCCGCAGAGTTGTGGGCGGCGATGGACCGGGTCCTTCGAGACGACGAAGGCGGAAACATGAAGGATCAAAGCGAAGAGACTTCGCCTGCTGATTCATCGTCTGCGATAAGCCTGATCGACCCTCTGGTCTTGCTGGCCGCCTGCGGGGGCGACCCTGACATGCTGCGGAAAATGTGCAGGCGGCTCCAGTCCCTCGTCCCGGAGGACCTGACGGCGGTCCGAGATGCCTTACACGATCAGGACGCCGTGCGCTTACGCGAAGCGGCTCACAAGTTGTACGGCACGCTTTCCGTGTTCTCCACGGTCACCGGCGACCAGGCAGCCGACCTGGAAGACCTTGCGGCCCGCGGACTGCTCAACGAAGCCCTTCCTCTCGTCGAGCGAGTTAACAAGTCTGCGATTGAACTCGCCCGGCTGGCAGATGGGCTCACGGTCGAAACACTCCGGCAACTCGTGGAACCTGGCGAGGACCCCTAGCAGGCCGCCAGCCCCAGACACAGCTGAAAAGGCGAATCGGGAGGGCGCGTCCCTGATGCGCTCTTGCAACTCCCAATCACAGCTCGTCGAGTTGCAGCTCTTGGGCGACCCGATCGAGCGCACGGGCCAGTTGGTTCCGCCGCGCTCCAGGCGTACCTCCGAGAGTAGCCGCGACTTCCTCCCAGCTACGACCTTGGCCGCGCAGTTCAACGAGCCGGCGCTCTTCCTCGCTCAGCCGCTGCCGTGCCTCATCTATTAACTCTTTGCCCGCAATCGCACTGCTCGGGCTTGGATCCCGGCCCGCCAAGGCCAGCTCTTCGACGCCACCCACGGTGCGGCGGCTGTCACGGCGCAGTTGGTGTTGCCGCCGCATTTTTTCGGCCACTTTGTTGCGGCTCATGGTCACCAGCAACTTGGTCAGGTCGTCGGGTTCCTTCAGGTCGTACTGGCCGGCGGCCACGCGCACGAAGAAGTTGGCGAGCACCGACTGACAGATGTCCATTGAGTCGAATTCGCCGCGGGCGCGGCGTTCCGGAGACGGGCGCGCAATACCCTTCGGATGACCGGCTCGAAGTCCCGCACGAGCCGAGCGGCCGCCTGCTCATCGCCGCCGCCGACCCGGCGGATGAGTTCGTCAAACGAGGGGTCTGGCGGCATCAGTCGATCCCCCAACCTTGATACCGGTTGCCTACCACCCGGTCGCGCTCGCCACGACTTCGGCCGGTCTTCTTGAGTTTTTTGTGCGTCCGTCGGCCAGACGGCATTCAAGAGAGTGGGCGGCATTCGTTGCCCGGGGCGTAGCGGCATCAAGGGGGCCATCAACGCCACTCGCGCGACCTCAGTTTCCGAAAGGTGGCATTTCCGGGCCGCGGCCGAGTTTACTCAGTCTAAACAAGGTAGTTGCTCAGTCAACCATGTCGAGAAACCTGTCGGAGGATTAATGTGATCACGCAAGCCGGGAACAGCAAGCTGGCGGTGTGGTGGCGATGCATGACCGCTCACTCGCTCATGATTCAGCGAGTCAGCCGCGATCTGGCAGCGGCAGGTTGCGTGCCCATCGGCTCTTACAACGTGTTGCGCTTGCTCCGCGAGGCCCCCGGCGGTCGCATGCAGTTGAGCGAGCTGGCCAGAGCCGTGCAGCTCACTCGGAGCGGCGTGACCCGGTTGACCGACCGGCTGGAGAAGGCGGGGTTGTTGCATCGAGAGGAGCACGCCTCGGACCGGCGCAGTTCGTTCGCCATCCTGACCGATCGGGGGCGAGGCGAGTGGAGGCGGGCGAGGGCAGTATTTGCCCGATCAGTCGGGGAGCACTTCGGAAGTCACCTAAGCGACGGACAGGCCGCGACGTTGAACGTGGTCCTGCGTCGAATCGTGACGGCAGAACCGGGAGGCCATTGAGAATGACCAAGCTGCAAACCATGCCTGTGTCGGAAGCAGAGCCGGCCATCACGCTGCGAACGATCTCGCCACCGAATCCCGCGGAGTTGCACGTCTGCTCAACCACGGCAGACCGCAATGCGCTGGCCGAGTCGTATCGAGACGTTCGCTTCTGCACCGAAGCCTTGTGCGAGCCGCTCACGTCAGAAGACTATGTCATCCAATCCATGCCGGATGCGAGCCCAGTGAAGTGGCATCTGGCCCACACGACGTGGTTTTTTGAGACCTTTCTGCTGACGCCGAACCTGCCGGGCTATCGGCCGTTCCATCCGCAGTTCCGGTTCCTTTTCAACTCTTACTACCAGAGCGTGGGCCCGCGCTGGCCGCGACCGCAACGGGGGCTGCTGTCCCGCCCGACGACGGTGGAGGTCTATGACTATCGTGAGTACGTCGACAAGCATGTGATCCTGCTCCTCCGGACGGCTGGCTCCGAGACTCTGGAGCAAATTGCGACGACGGTCTTGCTGGGAGTGCATCACGAACAACAGCACCAGGAATTGATCCTCACCGACCTCAAGCACGCCTGGGCCGCCAACCCACTTCATCCCGTCTACCGGAAGGTCGTGCCAGAGAGTGGTTCGCTTCCGCCCCACCGCTGGCTGACTTTTCCCGCGGGCCTCGCCTCCATCGGACACGACGGAAGCGAGTTCGCGTTCGACAACGAGTCGCCGCGCCACCGGACCTGGTTGCAAGCGATGCAGCTCTCAAATCGGCTGGTGACCAACGCCGAATACCTGGCCTTCATCAACGACGGCGGGTATGACCGGCCCGAGTTGTGGCTGTCCGATGGGTGGGCCGCCCGGCTGGCCCACGGATGGAACTCTCCTCTCTACTGGACGGAGCAGGATGGCGAGTGGTCCATGACCACACTCGCGGGAACTCGACGGGTCCGTCCTGACGAGCCGGTTTGTCACGTCAGCTTCTACGAGTCTGATGCTTTTGCCCGCTGGGCCGGCGCCCGGTTGCCCACCGAGGCCGAGTGGGAAATGGCCGCTGCCCGCGTGCCCGTCAGAGGGCACTTCCTAGAAGGAGGGCATTTGCATCCCGCGGCCACCCCTGCGGCGGACGATGCCGGACCAATCTACCAGCTTTACGGCGAGGTCTGGCAATGGACCGCCAGTCCGTACGTCGCCTATCCCGGCTACCGACCGCTTGCGGGAGGGCTGGGCGAGTACAACGGCAAATTCATGTGCAATCAGTTGGTGTTGCGTGGCGCGTCCTGCGCCACGCCCCGTAGCCACGCTCGCCGCACGTACCGCAATTTCTTTCCTCCGGACGCTCGCTGGCAGTTCAGCGGCATCCGCCTGGCCAAGGACCTCGCATGATCCGCACCATCCAGCAATTTCACCGTGGCATCGTCTTCAAGACTGCCGTGAGGCGCTTCCGTGCCGACGTGCTCCGCGGCTTGAGCGCCCGCGGAAGAAACTCCCATGCAAGTACTTCTACGACGAGGCTGGATCGGAGCTGTTCGAGCGGATCACCGAATTGGAGGAGTATTACCCCACGCGCACCGAGCGCGCGATCATGGAACAACACGCTGTGGAGATGGCCGAGCTTCTGGGTCCACGCTGCCTGCTCATTGAATATGGCAGCGGCAGCAGCTCCAAGACGAGGCTCCTGCTCGACCACTTGTGCGACTCGTCGGCTTACGTGCCGATCGACGTCTCGAGGGAACAGTTGCGACGCACCGGCCGAGCGCTGGCTCAGGAATACCCGAGAGTCGACGTGCTGCCGTTGTGTGCCGACTTCACCCGGCCGCTCCGGTTGCCCACGCCTCAGGGGGCCGCTGCCCGGCGGGTCGTGTACTTTCCCGGCTCGACGCTCGGCAATTTCAGCGCCGGAGGAGGCGACCCGTTTGCTGCGACGGACGGCGGACCTATGCGGTCGCGGCGGAGGATTCCTGGTCGGCATCGATCTGCAGAAGCACCCGCGGCTGATCGAGGCGGCCTACAACGACCGCCAAGGTGTCACTGCCGCCTTCAACCGCAATATCCTGGTGCGGATCAACCGGGAACTTGGCGCGGACTTCGACATCAATCAGTTCGCCCATCACGCCTTCTACAATGCCCCCCGGCAACGGATCGAAATGCACTTGGTGAGCCGCCGCGATCAGGATGTTCACGTCGGCGGAATGCGTTTCTTCTTTGCCGAGGGCGAATCGATCCACACCGAGAACTCGTACAAGTATTGCGTCCGAAATATGGCCGAGCTGGCCGAGGCTGGCGGCTTTGCTGTGGAGCGAGTCTGGACGGACGAACGTCAATACTTCGGCGTGTTTTATTTGACTGTGTCGCATTAGGGGGACACCGGCGTTCGTGATGGGCCAGGGAGCGGCAGGTGTTGCCGCCGCGCGAGGCAGTGAGCAAAAGGAGCATCTATCGATGCTGCATTATGACGCCATCGTGATTGGCTCCGGCCAGGCCGGGAACCCCCTATCGCAGAAGCTGGCCGACCACGGTTGGGCCGTGGCGCTGGTCGAGAAGGAATACCTGGGCGGGACGTGCATCAACACGGGCTGCACGCCGACCAAGACGATGGTCGCCTCAGCTCAGGTCGCCTACTACGCGCGCAACGCTGGCCGATGGGGAGTCCGCGCCGGGGAGGTCAGCCTGGATCTACCCAAGGTGGTCGCCCGCAAGGATCGGGTCGTGGGCCAGTCTCGCTCCGGACTGAGTCGGAAGCTCGAGGAGCGGAAGACCCTGCGTCTCTATCGTGGGTATGCCCGGTTCATCGGTCCGCATCAGGTCCGCGTCGGCGACGAGGTGCTTGAGAGCGAGCGCATCTTTATTGACACGGGCACCAGGCCGGATGGTCCCCGTCTGGAAGGGTTAGGCGAGATCGACTACCTGGATAACGCCAGCATCATGCGGTTAACCGAGGTGCCGGAGCACTTGCTCGTCCTCGGCGGCGGCTACATCGGCATGGAGTTCGGACAAATGTTCCGCCGGTTCGGCAGCCGTGTGACTGTCGTCCAGCGCGAGCAGCAAATTCTCCCCCACGAAGACGCCGACGTCGCGGAAGCCTTGCAACAGGCCCTGGAGAGCGAAGGTGTCCGTTTCGTCCTGGGCGCCACGACGACTCGCGTCGGGAAGGAGGACGGCTGCGTTTCCCTGAAAGTGGTCGTGGGGGCAAACACAGAAACTTTGCGCGGGTCGCATCTCCTGGTCGCCACTGGACGCCGACCCAATACGGACGACCTGGGATTGCAAGCCGCCGGCGTGCTGACCAATCAACAGCAGTTCATCGTCGTCAATAACCGGCTGGAGACGAACGTGCCCGGTGTCTGGGCCCTCGGAGACGTGAAGGGCGGACCGGCGTTTACCCATATCTCCTTCAACGATTACCAAATCGTGTACGCCAATCTGATCGAGGGTAAAGCCCTCACCACCGACAACCGCCCGGTTCCATATGCCGTGTTCACCGATCCCCAGCTGGGCCGCGTCGGTCTGACCGAGGAGGCGGCGCGGGCCGCAGGGCGACGGATCAAGGTCGGCAAAGTGCCGATGGCCTGGGTCGCCCGCGCCATCGAGCGCGACGAGACGGCCGGGCTGATGAAGCTCGTGGTCGATGCTGATAACGATCAGATTCTCGGCGCGGCCATCCTGGCTGCGGAGGGGGCTGAGGTGGTTCAGATCCTCCACGCCGTGATGCTGGCCGGGGCTCCCTATACGCTCCTGAAGGGAGCGGTCTACATCCATCCGACACTCGCCGAGGGACTCTGGACCTTGATGGAAGCAGTTACGCCGGATTGACACGATTATTTCGCCGGCGGGAATCACCACGGAACTGACTTGGGACGTAACGCGTTGAACGAACGGATCTGCGAAAGGAGCTCGGTATGCAACTCGGCATGATCGGCCTGGGTCGGATGGGCGCCAACATGGTGCGACGTCTGCAGAAGGCAGGCCACAAGTGCGTGGTCTTCGACAGGTCGCCCCAAGTGGTGGAAGAACTGGTCAAGGAAAAGGCAACGGGTGCGGCCTCGCTGCAAGACCTCATGAAGAAGCTCGACAAGCCGCGGGCAGTCTGGTTGATGGTCCCCGCGGCGGCCGTGGACAGAACCATTGCTGACCTCGTGGCCTCTTTGGAGCCTGGCGACATCCTGATCGACGGTGGGAACTCCTACTACGTGGACGACATTCGCCGTGCGAAGGAGCTTGCCTCAAAGCAGATCCATTACGTGGACGTGGGCACCAGCGGCGGTGTCTTTGGCCTGGAGCGCGGCTATTGCATGATGATCGGCGGTCCGGACCAGGCGGTCCGGCACCTCGACCCGGTCTTCAAAACTCTGGCACCCGGCGTGGGCGAAATTCCGCGCGACGCCGGGGCGCGAGAAGATGGGTGGCACCGCGGAGCAAGGTTACCTGCACTGCGGGCCATCCGGTGCCGGCCACTTCGTCAAGATGGTGCACAACGGCATCGAGTACGGCATTATGGCCGCCTATGCCGAGGGATTGGGCGTCCTCCGCGACAGCAATATCGGCAAGCACGCAGACGAGATCGATGCCGAAACGACGCCCCTGCGCGACCCCGAGCACTACCAGTACGACCTCAATCTGCGAGACATCAGCGAGGTCTGGCGGCGGGGCAGCGTGATCTCCTCGTGGCTGCTCGACTTGACCGCAGCCGCCTTCGCCAAAGATGCGACGCTCTCAGATTTCGCGGGCCGGGTCTCGGACTCGGGGGAGGGGCGATGGACGATCAAGGCCGCCATTGACGAAGGGGTGCCTGTGCCTGTCCTCACCACGGCGCTCTACGAGCGATTCACGTCCCGCGGCGAAGCGGATTTCCAGGACAAACTACTGTCGGCCATGCGTTTCCAGTTCGGCGGACACTTGGAGAAGGTCGCCGGCAAGTGACGGCGCAAAGGAGAGATCGCAATGAACGAATCCCACTCTGACGCCCTGGTCTTTTTCGGGGCCAGCGGCGACCTCGCTTACAAAAAGATCTTCCCATCGCTTCAGGCGATGGTGAAGCGCGGCCACCTTGGCGTCCCGGTCATCGGTGTGGCCAAGATCCGGTTGGACAATCGACCAGCTCCGGCGCGGGCGCGGGAGAGCCTGGAGAAACACGGCGGAGTCGATCCGATCGCTTTCGACAAGTTATGCGGATTACTGCGATATGTGGGCGGCGACTATGAAGACCCCGCGACCTTTCAGTCGATCCGCAAGGAACTCGGTTCCGCTCAGCGGCCGGCGCACTACCTCGCCATCCCGCCGACGCTGTTCGGGTTGGTCGTGGAGCAGCTCGCCAAGTCGGACTGTATCCGGGGCGGTCGCGTCATCATCGAAAAACCTTTCGGTCACGATCTCGTCTCGGCGCAGGAACTCAATCGGATCCTGCTGGCAACTTTTGACGAGAAGTCGATCTTCCGCATCGACCATTACCTGGGGAAACGGCCGGTGCATAACCTGACCTTCTTCCGCTTCGTGAACTCGCTCTTGGAGGCATTCTGGAATCGCAACTATGTCGAGAGCGTCCAGATCACGATGGCAGAAGACTTCGGGGTCCAGGGCCGAGGCGCCTTCTACGACGAAGTGGGCACGATCCGGGACGTCGTCCAGAACCATCTGTTCCAGGTGCTGGCAAACCTGGCGATGGAACCTCCGGTCCGCACGGACAGCGAAACGATGCGGGATGAAAAGGTCAAGGTCCTGAAGGCCATCCCGCCGCTCGATGCGGGGAATCTTGTCCGCGGGCAGTTCCGTGGCTACCGCAACGAGAAAGGCGTGGCGCCGAATTCGCAGGTCGAAACCTATGTCGCGCTGCGGCTGGATGTCAATTCCTATCGCTGGCAAGGGGTCCCGTTCTATATCCGGGCGGGGAAATTTCTGCCTGTCACCTGCAGCGAGGTGGTGGTCCGCATGCGCCGGCCTCCGAGTGTCTTTCCCACGTCCTCCCAGTCGCCAAACTATTTCCGCTTCCGCATCAGCCCTGAAGTGACCTCCGCGTTCGGCCTAACAGTGATGGACCCGGAAGAGAAGATGATCGGTCAATCGGTGGAACTGGTGGCAAGCCACCGCCCTGATGCAGGCGAGATGGATGCCTACGAGCGAGTGCTCGGAGACGCCATGGAAGGAGACGCCACCCTGTTTGCCCGCGAGGACTACGTCGAAGAGGCCTGGCGAATCGTCGATCCGGTGCTGAAGGCCGGGAGCCCGATCTTCGAGTACGAGCCAAAGACCTGGGGACCAAGTGAAGTCGATAAGCAAGGTCGCGCCTCCCGGCGGCTGGCACAACCCCATCATGGCAGGCTGATCGGGACTGGAGACCCTTCGATGAAGATCGAAGTCCTCGCCGATGCGGTGCCCCACTAAGCGGCAGCGATCATCCGCCACTCAAGCTCGAGATGCGGTGATCGCGCGCGGGCGGTTCACCATAAAGGCCCATACGAAGGATTAGGGCGTGACAGAGCGAGCACCCAATGTCGTGATCGTCGGCGGGGGTTTTGGCGGCCTGGCGGCCGCGAGAGCTCTCCGGAAAACGCCGGCGCGGATCACGTTAATTGATCGCGAGAATCACCATCTGTTTCAGCCGCTGCTCTACCAGGTGGCCACCTGTGTCCTGACCCCGGAGCAGATCGGTTCACCGATCCGCGGGATTCTGCGTAAGCAACGGAACACAACGGTGATCCTGGGAAACGTCACAGGCGTGGACAAGGAGCGACAGTGTGTATTCGCCGACACGGCGGACAGAGAAAAAGTGCCGTTTCAGTATGACTATTTGATCGTGGCGACGGGCGCGACCCACAATTATTTCGGGCACAACGAATTTGAGACGTTCGCGCCCGGCTTGAAGACCCTGGCGGACGCCGTCGCAGTCCGGAACAAGATTCTCCAGGCGTTCGAGCAGGCTGAGGCCGAAGAAGACCCCAGCCGTCACCGGGACCTGCTGACGTTCGTTTTGGTCGGGGCCGGCCCCACCGGCGTGGAGATGGCCGCCGCGATCGCCGTGCTGGTGCGCACGACGCTGCAATCGGAGTTCCGGCGAATTGATCTGGCGTCAGCACGTATTGTGCTCGTCGATATGGCAAACAGGGTGCTGCCCCCATTTTCGACATCTCTTTCCGCGGCCGCGAAGAAGCGGTTGGAGAAGCTCGGAGTGGAAGTACGCCTGGGGCAGGGGGTGGATCAGATCGACCGAGATGGCGCCGTCGTGGCCGGCGAGCGCATTGCATCCAAGACGGTGATCTGGACTGCGGGTGTGACTGCCTCGCCAGCAGGCAAATGGCTGAACGTGGAAACCGATCGCGCCGGACGGGTACGAGTTCAGAGGGACCTCACGGTGCCGGGGTACCCGGAGATCTTCGTGGTCGGCGATACCGGGTCGCTCGATCAGGACGGGAGGCCGCTGCCGGGCGTGGCCCAAGTTGCCATGCAGCAAGGGCGATATGCGGGAAAGCTGATTCATCGGCGAGTGACCGGCAAACCCCCGGCCGGCCCGTTTCGTTACTTTGACAAAGGGAGCATGGCCGTAGTCGGAAAGGGCTTTGCCGTATTGCAAAGCCACAAGATCCGCACGAGCGGATTTCTGGCATGGCTGGCATGGGCAGCCGTGCACCTCGATTTCCTGGCGCAATCCAATCTTCGGTTGAGTGTCTTCCTGCAATGGGTTTGGACTGGCGTAACTGGGCAGCGAGGTTCGCGGCTGGTTGTGAACGATCCACTGGCTCTGGAGAGCCATCCGGAGCTGCCGATCTGTCGAGAATCAGCTTCTGAATGACGACAATCACATGGAAATCGAGTGAGTCCCACAATCATCGTCTCGGCCAACCGAGTCCCGTGCTTTGGATAGATCGTCTTCAATACCCCTGATCCGGCGGTGAGAACTCACGCGAGGACGTGTGACCTGATGAGAAAGGTTACCTCGATGGACACAACGAAGATGGCAGCGTCTCCGAAGTCAACTGGAACCCGCGACACAGCGAGCCTCCTCCGCCAATACGGATGCGGCCCATTTGAATTTTCGGGAAACGTCAACGCGCTCTACGACCGACACCTCGCCTTCGACAATGTCGTCAAGTTGACCGAGTCCCGCCCGCGCGAGCGATTTGAGGCCTTCGCCCGCTCCGTACGGGACATCCTTTCGCAGCGATGGGTGCAAACCGAGGAGACGTACGAGCAAGAGAACCCGAAGCGCGTCTACTACCTCTCGATGGAGTTTCTCATCGGCCGCTCCCTGGCGAACAATGTCACGAACCTCTTTCTGGATCAACTCGCAACGCAAGCTGCCAAGCAGAAGAACATCGATTGGCTCAACCTGCTCGAACAGGAACCCGACGCGGGCCTGGGTAACGGGGGGCTCGGGCGTCTGGCGGCTTGCTTCCTCGACTCGATGGCCACGATGCAGCTCCCGGCCATGGGCTACGGCCTGCGTTATGAGTACGGCATGTTCCGGCAAACCATCCAGGACGGTTGGCAGCAGGAACAGCCGGACAATTGGCTTCGCCGCCCCGACCCCTGGGAAGTCGCTCGGCCGCAAGAGCCTGTGGAAGTCAAGCTGAACTGCTCGTTCGAGGTACGTGGAGGGACTCTGCGCGCAGTCGCTGGCAAGCCGTCCAGCTCTGATCGGCATTCCCTTTGATCGGCCGGTCGTCGGTTACGGCGGCAAAACCATCAATACGCTGCGGCTCTGGGCCGCGGCGGCGCCGGATTACTTCGACTTTCAGCGATTCAGCGGCGGCGATTTCGTCGGTGCGTTGGCCGAAACGCTCGATGCCGAATCCCTCACCCGCGTGCTGTATCCGGACGACTCCACGACTCAGGGGCAGGGATTGCGCTTCGTCCAGGAATATTTTCTGGTCGCCTGCTCCCTGGCTGATCTCGTGCGTCGCTTCCGGCGAGGCAACTCCGACTGGAACCTGCTTCCAGAAAAGGTCGCGATCCAGCTCAACGATACGCACCCCAGCACTGGCGGTGCCCGAGCTGATGCGGATCCTGCTGGACGAAGCGCATCTGGGCTGGGACCAGGCCTGGGATCTCACGCAAAGAACGCTCGCGTACACGAACCACACACTCTTACCGGAAGCTCTGGAGAAATGGCCCGTCGCGTGGTTCGAGATCTTGCTGCCGCGGCATCTGGAGATCATCTACGAAATCAATCGCCGCCTGCTCGACGCGGTTCGGACCCGTTTTCCCGGGGACGAGGGCCGCGTCGCGCGTGTGAGCCTGATCGAGGAAGGCCCGACCAAGCACGTCCGCATGGCGAACCTGGCCATCGTCGGCTCGCACAGCACCAACGGCGTGGCCGCGATTCACACCCGGCTGCTGCGCACGACGACCGTCAAGGATCTGGCGGAGATGTTTCCCGAACGCTTCAGCAACAAGACCAACGGCGTTACGCCGCGGCGCTGGCTGTTGCTTGGCAAATCCGGTGCTGGCCCGCACGATCACCGAAGCCATCGGCGACAAATGGATGACGGATCTCGATCAATTGAGCAAACTGAAACCGCTTGCCGACGACAAGGATCTTCGCAATGCATTCCCTAAGGCCAAGCGCGAGGCCAAAGCGCGGTTCGCCGATTGGCTCAAGACAACGTCCGGCCAGATCGTAGACCCGGACAGATCTTCGACTGCCAGATCAAGCGCATCCATGAATACAAACGGCAACTGCTCAATGTGCTGCGGATCGTGGTGCTCTACAACCGACTGCGGGCGAACCCGGATCTCGAAGATGGCTCCGCGGACGTTCTTCTTCGCGGGCAAGGCGGCGCCCGCCTACCATCTCGCCAAGGTCATTATCAAGTTCATCAATAACCTGGCCGACACGGATCGACAGCGACCCCGTGACGAAGGGCAAAATCAAAGTCCTGTTCCTGCCCGAATATAACGTCAGTCTCGCCGAGCGGCTAATTCCTGCCAGCGACGTCTCCAATCAGATCTCGACGGCCGGTTACGAGGCCAGCGGCACGAGCAACATGAAGTTCATGATGAACGGGGCCCTGACGCTCGGCACGCGCGATGGTGCAACCATCGAAATGGCGGAGGAGGCCGGCGAGGACAACTTCTTTCTGTTCGGCCTGACGGCAGAACAGGTCGCGAGCAGCCGGGGCTGGTACAACCCCCGCTGGCACTACGAGCACGAATCGGAAACCCGCGCGGCGCTGGACCTGATTTTCTCCGACCATTTCAGCCGCCAATGAGCCAGGTGTCTTCGCTCCGCTGTACGAGACGCTCTGCTGACGAGCGGCGACTACTACATGCACCTGGCCGACCTGAAGTCTTACCTGGAGGCCGATCAGCGGCTGGTCGAGCTCTATGCCGAGCCGGACGCCTGGGCCCGAAAGGCGATCCTGAATGTGGCCGGCTCGGGAAAATTCTCCAGCGACCGCACCATCGCCGAGTACGCGGCCGGCATTTGGAACGTGGAGCCATGTCCAATTCCCTAAATCCGAGGTCAATGGCCAGTCGTAAACGGCATTAAACCGGATGGCTGATCGTGAAGGGCGATGTCGAGCCTCCGGGTAACTTGCGAGGTCTTTGCCTTCAACTTTGGGTGTCGACTCATGAACGGGACACTTCCGGTCGTTTATCTGGCGAGGCACGGCGAAACCGCTTGGAGCCTGACGGGCCAGCATACGGGACTAACCGATCTGCCGCTGACGGAACGAGGAGAGCGCAACGCTCGCAGTCTGGGCGAACGACTCAAGGGGCTGACGTTCTCGATGGTCGCCACGAGCCCCCTGAACGCGCGGCCCGGACCTGCGAATTGTCGGGGTTCAAAGCCAAGGCCGAGATCGATCGCGATCTTCTCGAATGGGACTACGGCCAATATGAGGGCCGCCAAACTGTGGAGATCCATGCCGCGCGGCCCGATTGGCAACTTTTCCGCGACGGCTGCCCCGGAGGAGAATCGCCGGATCAGGTCGGTGTGCGAGCCGACCGCGTTGTGAGTCGAGTGCGCGCGATCCAGGGGGACGTGCTGCTGTTTTCCAGTGGGCATTTTTTGCGCGTGCTCGCCGCCCGATGGCTCGGTCTGGAAGCCGAGGCCGGAAAGTATTTCTTGCTGAGCACGGCAAGCCTAAGTGCGCTCGGTTACGAACATAACCGTTCTCAACCCGTGGTTCGATTGTGGGACGATACCCGTCATGTAGAGCTGTGACCATTGCCGAGTATGCGACCGAGACGGTCGTGCTCGGCGTGGCAACTCAGAAAGGATAAATCGTGGCGATCTCCCCCCTCGCCGGTAAACCGGCGCCGAAGGAGTTGCTCGTCGATGTGACGCGGCTTGAACAAGAGTATTTCAAGCGCCGCCCTGAGATGAGTGATCCCAATCAGCGGGTCAGCTTCGGCACTAGCGGCCACCGCGGAACCCCGCTACGAGGCACTTTCACCGAGGCCCACATCCTGGCCATCACCCAGGCGATCTGCGACTACCGGCGCAGCCAGGGTGCGGACGGTCCTCTCTTCATGGGTAAGGACACTCATGCATTGTCCGGTCCGGCTCAGCGCACCGCGCTCGAGGTCTTGGCGGGCAACGGAGTGGAGACCATCATCCAGCGGGACGACGGCGTCACTCCGACTCCGGTCATTTCTCGGGCCATCCTCGTCTACAACACCAAGCGCAGCGAACACTTCGCGGATGGCATCGTCATCACGCCGTCGCACAACCCTCCGGAAGATGGTGGCTTTAAGTACAACCCAACCAACGGCGGACCGGCCGACACCGAAGTGACAAAGTGGGTCGCAGGACCGGGCGAACGAGTTGCTGCGGAACAGCAATGCAGCGGTGAAGCGAGTCCCTTTCGAAAGAGCGATCAAGGCACCGACCACGCATCACGAAGATTTGGCCCTCCCCTATGTCAACGATCTGCGCAACGTCGTCGACATGGACGCCATTCGCAGTGCCGGTCTCGTGCTCGGCGTCGATCCACTTGGCGGTGCGGCGGTGCACTACTGGGAGCCGATCAACGAAGTCTACGGCCTAAACATTCATGTGGTGAACCCTCAGGTGGATCCGACTTTCAAGTTCATGACGGTCGACCACGACGGCAAGATCCGCATGGACTGCTCCAGCCCCTACGCGATGGCCCGGCTCGTTGCCCTCAAGGATCAATACCGCGTCGCTTTCGGCAACGACCCCGACTCGGACCGCCACGGCATTGTCACGCCGACCGCGGGGTTGATGAACCCCAACCATTACCTGGCCGTCGCCATCCAGTACTTGCTCACGCATCGCCCGCATTGGGCGAAGCAAGCCGCGGTCGGCAAGACGCTGGTCAGCAGCAGCATGATCGACCGGGTGGTGCAGAAGCTCGGCCGGCGGCTGAATGAGGTGCCGGTCGGTTTCAAGTGGTTCACGCCGGGCCTCTTCGACGGCTCGTGCTGCTTCGGCGGCGAGGAGAGTGCCGGGGCGAGCTTTCTGCGGCACGACGGCAACGTGTGGACGACCGACAAGGACGGTCCCATCATGGACTTGCTGGCGGCCGAGATCACTGCCCAGACGGGCAAAGACCCTGGCGAACACTATCGGGAACTGACGAGCGGAATTCGGCACACCGTACTACACGCGGATTGACTGCGCCAGCGACACCGGAACAAAAGGCGCTGCTTCAGCGACTCACGCCGGAGGCCGTCGAGGAGTCGGAGCTGGCCGGCGAACCGATAACGGCCACGCTGACTCGCGCCCCGGGCAACAACGCTCCGATCGGCGGCCTGAAAGTCGTGGCCGCCAACGGCTGGTTCGCCGCCCGGCCCTCCGGCACGGAAAACATTTACAAGATCTATGCGGAAAGCTTCAAAGATCAGGACCACCTCGACGCGATCGTGAGCGAGGCGCAGGAGATCGTGAGCAAGGCCCTGAACTCTTCCGAACCAGTTTCCCGGCAGACGGCAGGACGGCCATGAGCGACAACGGCCAGACGACGAGCTTATCCCCTTCCCGCCGGGATACCGCGCGTCCGGCGTGCTGCTGCATGTCACGTCGCTCCCCTCGCCATACGGTATTGGCGACCTGGGCCCGACCGCGCTCGCGTGGGTCGACCGTCTCTATGAGGCGGGCCAATCCTGGTGGCAAGCGTTGCCGCTGGGACCCACGGGGTACGGCAACTCCCCCTATCAATCCTTGTCCTCGTTCGCGGGAAATTGGCTCCTCATCAGTCCGGAGAGCCTGATGGCGGACGGTCTGTTGCGGGCGAGCGACGTCGCGGGCCAGTCCTTCTCGGAAACGGCTGTCGATTACGACGCGGTCATCTCGTTCAAACGTCGGTTGCTGGAAACGGCCTGGACCAACTTCAACGCCGGGGCCGGACGTGACCTTAAGCTCGCCTTCGAGCAATTCCGTAATGACCAGGCGCACTGGCTCGACGATTACGCCTTGTTCCGGGCATCTGAAATCCAAATATCGCAGCGAGTCTTATCTCGAGTGGCCGGCCGAGCTGGTCCGGCGGAGCCCGGCCGCCCTGGCCGAGGCCCGGCGAGACCTGTCGAGCCAAATCGAACAGGCTTGCCTGGCGCAGTTCCTCTTGTTTCGCCAGGGGGAGCGCCTGAAGGAACATGCCCACGCCAAGGGAGTGACGCTTAATCGGCGACCTTCCCTTTTTCGTTTCTCCCGACTCGAGCGACGTGTGGGCCAACCCGGAGCTGTTCCTGCTGGACGAACAGCGCCGGCCGCGATTCGTCGGCGGGCGTCCCTCCCGATTACTTCAGCTCGCAAGGCCAGCTCTGGGGCAATCCCGTCTATGACTGGGAGGCGCATCGTCGGACCGGCTATCGATGGTGCATCGACCGCCTGCGTGCGTTGCTGGCTCACGTCGACCTGATTCGCCTGGACCATTTTCGTGGGTTCGCTGCCGCCTGGCACATACCCGCCGGAGCGCCGACGGCCCAGTCGGGCCAATGGGTTCCCGGCCCGGGCGCCGAGTTCTTCAGCGCGGTCCAGAAAGAGCTCGGCGCTCTGCCGTTCATCGCGGAGGACCTGGGGTTCATCACGCCGGACGTGTATGCACTCCGCGACCAGTTTCACGTGCCCGGGACACGAGTCCTCCAGTTCGCCTTCGACGGCAGTCCCGACAACCCGTATCTCCCTCACAACTACGTTCCCAATACGGTCGTGTACACCGGGACCCACGACAACAACACCACGCGCGGCTGGTTCGACGAGTTGCCCGATAACCAGCGGCAAAACCTGTGGAATTACCTCAAGCAACCCACGGGCGCGAGTGGCGAGGCCGCAGCGGCGTTGTTGCAACTGGCGTGGTCGTCCGTGGCGGCGCTCGCGCTGGCTCCTCTCCAGGATCTGCTCAACCTCGGGGCCGAGGCCCGGATGAACGTCCCGGGCCGCGTCGACGGGAACTGGCGTTGGCGCTGCACCGAGGACATGCTGTCCGCCTCCTCTTTTGAATGGTTGCGCGACTTGACGAAAAGCTCCGAACCGTTCGCCCGTCCACCAATCAAATCAGTTCTCTCTAGAAACGAGAGAGACGACAAAATGAAAGCGACTCAAAAGCTCCATGATCTCGGCCAGAGTCTGTGGCTCGACAACATTACGCGTGACCTGCTCACCAGCGGAACGCTCCAACGCTACATCGATGAGCTTTCGGTGACGGGGCTGACCTCGAATCCGACGATCTTCGACCATGCCATCAAGAACAGCACCGCCTACGACGGTGCGATTCGCAAGAAGCTCCGGGAAGGCAAGTCGGGGGAACAACTCTTCTTCGACCTGGCGCTCGAGGACATTACTCAGGCCGCCGATCTGTTTCGACCGGTTTGGGAGAAGACAAACGGAGTGGACGGCTGGGTGTCGCTGGAAGTGTCACCCCTTCTGGCCCACGACACGGCCAGCACTCTGGCGGCGGCCAAGGAACTGCATGCCCGCGCGGCGCGACCCAACGTCTTCATCAAGATCCCCGGCACCAAAGAAGGTGTTCCGGCCATTGAAGAAGCGATCTTTGCCGGGATCCCGATGAACGTGACGCTCCTCTTCTCGCGGGAGCACTACGTAGCGGCTGCCGAGGCGTTCCTGCGCGGCATCGAGCGACGGATTGACGCGGGACTCAAGCCCGACGTCGGTTCCGTAGCGTCAGTGTTCATCAGCCGCTGGGATGGCGCGGTCATGGGCAAGGTCCCTGAATCGCTGAACGACCGGTTGGGGATCGCCGTCGCCCAGCGCACCTACAAGGCCTACCGACATTTGCTCGACTCGCCGCGCTGGCAGCGTGCCTACAACGCCGGCGCGCGGCCGCAACGCCTGCTCTGGGCCAGCACGGGAACCAAGGATCCCAAGGCCTCGGACGTCCTGTACATCAAGGCCCTTGCCGCCGCGTTCACGGTGAACACCATGCCGGAGGGGACGTTGAAAGCTCTGGCCGACCACGGTGAGATCGGCCAAATGCTTCCGTCAGATGGCGGCAACTGTGAGGCCACCTTGGCGGAGTTCGCCAAGTCCGGAATCGACGTCGGCGCCCTGGCCGCCCAGCTCCAGGACGAGGGAGCAAAATCGTTCGTGAAGTCGTGGAACGAACTGCTGGCGGTGATTGCGGCCAAGACCGCCTCACTCGCGAAGGCCGGTTAACGAGGGTCGCCACGTATTACACCTGCAACGTGAAGGCGACCGACGGAAGCGGCTTTCAACGCCGCCGATCGAGATGCCATTGGCATTGCAGAAGGGAATAAGAGGCGAACCGACAAGGAATCTGAATATGACAACAAGCATCCAGTCACTCTCTGCCCGCCCGGCGTGGAAGGATCTTCAAGCCGATTATCGGAAGATCCGGGACGTGCATCTCCGGAAGCTCTTCGCCGACGATCCCCAACGCGGCGAGCGGATGACGGCCGAGGCGGTCGGGCATCTTCCTCGACTACTCGAAGAATCGCATCACCGACGAAACGCCTCAAGCTTCTGCTGCAACTGGCGGAGGAATCCGGCCTGCGGGCGCGCATCGACGCCATGTTCCGCGGCGAGAAAATCAACATCACGGAAAACCGGGCCGTCCTGCACGTGGCTTTGCGCGCGCCGAGGAGCGCAACCATCGTCGTGGACGGCGAAAACGTGGTGCCGCAGGTTCACGCCGTGCTCGACAAGATGGCTGATTTCTCCAACCGGGTCCGCAGCGGCGACTGGAAGGGCCACACCGGCAAGCGCATCCGCAACGTCATCAACATCGGCATCGGCGGCTCGGACCTCGGGCCGGTGATGGCCTACGAGGCGCTCAAGTATTACAGCGATCGCGCCCTGACCTTTCGCTTCGTTTCCAACGTCGATGGCACCGATTTGGCGGAAGCGACTCGCGACCTCGATCCGGCCGAAACACTGTTCATCGTTTCCTCAAAAACCTTCACGACGCTGGAGACGATGACCAACGCCCACAGCGCGCGAGACTGGTCGCTCAAAGGCCTGGGCGGCGATGCCAAGGCGGTGGCCCGGCATTTCGTCGCCGTTTCGACGAATGCCGCCAAGGTGTCCGAGTTCGGCATCGACACCGCCAACATGTTCGGCTTCTGGGACTGGGTCGGCGGGCGTTATTCGATGGACTCGGCCATCGGCCTCTCGACGATGCTGGCCATCGGCCCGGAAAACTTCCGCGCGATGCTCGACGGCTTCCACCAGATGGACGAGCACTTCCGCACCGCGCCGTTCGAGCGCAACCTGCCCGTGCTGCTGGGCCTGTTGGGCGTCTGGTACAACGACTTTTTCGGCGCCCAAACCGTCGCCGTGCTGCCCTACGAGCAGTACCTGAAACGATTCCCGGCCTACCTGCAGCAGTTGACGATGGAGAGCAACGGCAAGCACGTCACGCTCGACGGGACCCAGGTCGATTACGATACCGGCCCGATCTACTGGGGCGAGCCGGGAACCAACGGCCAGCACTCGTTCTACCAGTTGATCCATCAGGGAACGCGGCTCATTCCCTGCGACTTCATCGCGTTCGGCCAACCGCTCAACGCGCTCGGCCGGCACCACGACATTCTCCTGGCGAACGTCTTCGCCCAGACCGAGGCGCTGGCCTTCGGCAAGACGCCCGAGCAGGTCAAGGCGGAAGGCACGCCGGACTGGCTCGTGCCCCACCGGGTCTTCGAGGGCAACCGACCGTCGAATACGATCCTCGCGGAGCGGCTCACGCCGGAAACGCTCGGCAAGCTGGTCGCCCTCTACGAACACTCGCGTCTTCACGCAGGGCGCCATCTGGAACATCGACTCGTTCGACCAGTGGGGCGTCGAGCTGGGCAAGGTGCTGGCCCAGCGCATCATCCCGGAGCTCGAGAACAAGGCGGAGCCCAAGCTGAATCATGATCACTTCAACGAACAACCTCATTCGTCGCTACCGGAAGCTCAGGGCAAAGGGATAGCCGGGCGGGTGTCGTGCATGTCGCCGGTCTATTTCGCCAATTCTCGAACGCTGCTCCTTGCGGTACGGGTATTGAAATCATGAGCGTAACCGCGGTGAAATTGGCCCCGTCGATCCTCTCCGCCGACTTTGCCAATCTGGGCAGCCAGGTGGTCGAGGCCGAGAGGGCCGGGGCGGATCGGATCCACGTGGACGTGATGGATGGACATTTCGTCCCCAATCTCACGATGGGGGCGCCGATCGTCAAGTCGCTGCGCCGCGGTGACGCGATTGCCGCTGGAGATCCACATGATGATTTCGGACCCGGATCTTTTCCTCGACGAGTTCAGCGAGGCTGGCTCGGATTCGTTTCTCGTCCACTGGGAGGGGAACAACAATTTGTCGCGAACGGTGCAACGCATCCGAACACTGGGCAAGCGGGTCGGCGTCGTCATCAACCCGGCAACCCCCGCGGCTCATGCTCGAGGAAATTCTGCAAGATGTGGACCAGGTGCTGGTCATGACTGTCAACCCGGGCTTCGGACATCAGGCTTTCCTCCACACGACCCTCCCAAAAATTCGACGCGTCCGGGAGATGATTGAGCGGATCAAGCCTGGGTGCGATTTGGAAGTGGACGGGGGCATCGATGCGCAAACGGCTCCGTTGGTCGCGGACGCAGGGGCCAACGTCTTGGTGGCCGGGTCGGCGATTTTCAATAACCCCGATGGGGTGGCCGCCGCAATGAAACGGTTGGCGGACTGCCGCAATCAGGTCGGGAAATAAAACTCGCCGCGTGCACAAACTGTTCTGAGAAAGAAGGAGGAGACATGCGTGTGGGAATTGCTTCCGATCACGGTGGATTTGTCTTGAAGGAGGATTTAGTCACGAAGCTCCGCGCAGCGGGACATGAAGTGGTCGATTTCGGCGCTTATCAACTGAGCCAGGGCGACGACTATCCGGACTTCGTCGTCCCTCTCGCCCGAGCCCTGGCAGCGGGGGAAGTTGGACCGGGGGACGGCGGTCTGCGGCAGCGGAGTCGGCGCGTCGATCTGCGCCAACAAGGTTCCGGGAGTCCGCGCCGCGCTGATCGAAGATCACTTCTCGGCTCGACAGGGGGTCGAGGACGATCACATGAACCTCCTCTGTCTGGGAGGCCGCACCATCGGACCGGCCGTGGCCTGGGACCTCGTCCAGACGTTCCTGGCCGCCGAGTTCAGTCAGGCCGAGCGACACTTGCGTCGCTTGGGCAAGGTGGCTTCCTTGGAAGCCCACGAATCGACCGAGCAATCCCAAAGGAGAGGCCCATGACGAACGAGCAATTGGATCAATTGTCGATCAATACCATCCGCACGCTGTCGATGGACGCCGTGCAGCAAGCCAAGTCTGGACATCCCGGCACGCCGATGGCGCTCGCGCCGATGGTCTACACGATCTGGAACCGCGCGATGTCCTTCGATCCCCAGGACCCGATCTGGCCCAACCGTGATCGGTTCGTGCTCTCCAACGGCCATGCCTCGATGCTGCTCTGGTCGGTGCTCCATCTCACCGGGACCCAGGCGGTGAACGCGGACTACGAGCGGCTGGGGCGGCCGTCGGTTTCGCTCGACGATATCCGGCGTTTTCGTCATCTCGACAGCAAGGCTCCGGGCCATCCGGAGTATCACTGGGTCTCAGGCGTCGAGACGACGACCGGTCCGCTCGGACAGGGGATTGCGACCAGCGTGGGAATGGCCATCGCTCAAAAATGGCTTGCCCAGCGCTACAACCGGCCGGGCTTCGACATCTTCGACTACCACATCTATGCCGTTTGCGGGGACGGCTGCATGATGGAAGGGGTGGGGTCGGAGGCGGCGTCACTGGCGGGCCACCTGGGTCTGGACAACCTCTGTTGGGTTTACGACAACAACCACATCACCATCGAGGGAAACACGCGAATCGCTTTCACGGAGGACGTCGCGGCCCGCTTCCTGGGATACGGCTGGAACGTCCTGCGAGTCGGGGACGCCAACGACATCGATCGCATCGAACCACGCCCTGGAGGTCTTCCGGCAGACGAAGGGCCGACCCACCTTCCTCATCCTCGACAGCCATATCGGCTACGGTGCCCCACACAAGCAAGACACAGCGGAGGCCCACGGCGAGCCGCTCGGCGACGAAGAGATCCGCCTTGCCAAGCGCAATTACGGCTGGCCGGAGGACGCGAAGTTCCTGGTCCCCGACGGCGTCCGCGAGCACTTCGCGGCCGGCGTGGGCGCGCGCGGCGCGGAGGCGAGGCGCCGCTGGACCGAGCTGTTCGCCTCCTATCGAGGCAAGTATCCGGAACTCGCGGCCGAGGTGGACCAGATGGAACGGCGCGAACTGCCGACCGGGTGGGACCGCAACCTTCCCCTCTTTCCGGCCGACCCGAAGGGAATCGCCGGGCGAGAAGCCTCGGGCAAGGTGCTCAACGTGCTGGCGCAGAACATCCCGTGGTTCCTGGGGGGCTCAGCGGATCTCGGCCCGTCAAACAAGACCACGCTGAAGTACGACGGGGCGGGAGACTTCCAGGCCGACACCCGGGCGGGAAAAACCTGCATTTCGGTATTCGTGAGCACGCGATGGCGGCGATCGTGAACGGGCTCGCGCTGTCCAAGCTACGACCCTTCGGGGCAACTTTCTTCATCTTCAGCGACTACGCACGCCCCGCCATTCGTCTTTCGGCCCTCATGGAATTGCCCACCCTCTTTGTCTTTACGCACGACGCCATGGGTGACGGTGAAGATGGCCCGACGCATCAGCCGGTGGAGCAGCTCCTGTCGTTGCGCGCCGTTCCCGGGCTGGTCACACTTCGGCCCGGCGACGCCAACGAGGTCGTTGAGGCCTACCGCTACATCCTTCAGTTGCGGCATCAGCCGGCCGTCCTCGCGCTGTTCGCGCCAGCCGTTGCCCACCCTGGATCGGAGCCGGTATGCGCCGGCCTCCGGAGTGGCCCGCGGCGCTTACGTACTCGCCGACGCCCCAGCGGGGAACCCTGAAGTGATCCTCATCGCTACAGGCAGTGAAGTCGCTCTCGCCGTCGAGGCCCACGAGAAGCTTGTGGCCGAGGGCGTTCGCTCGCGCTTGGTCTCGATGCCGTCGTGGGACATCTTCGAACACCAGACGCAGGAGTACCGAGACAGCGTGCTGCCCCCCGGAGTCAAGGCCCGCGTCGCCGTGGAACAGGCCTCCACGCTGGGATGGGAACGCTATGTTGGCCCGACGGGCCGCGTCATCGGCATGAAGACGTTCGGCGCCTCGGCGCCGCTCAAAGAGCTCCAGAGGAAATTCGGCTTCGAACCCGACACGGTCGTGGCGGCCGCGAAGGAGCAACTGGGGAATAAGGATTCGTTCGTAAGTATTCCGCTGGAGGTCACCGCGTGAATCTCGCAAGCGTCCCACAGTTGGACCGCCGGTTTGGAATTCCGGGCATCGCTCGAGTTGTCGAGGGGCACGGCGGCCTGGCAAAAGTAGAGATCACCACCCCAGCAGCCGCGGGCGAGATGTACCTTCATGGAGCGCATGTGACCTCTTGGCAACCACAGGGCGTTGAAGAAGTGCTTTTCGTCAGCAGCCAATCTCGCTGGGAGGATGGCCGCGCCATTCGAGGAGGCATTCCCATCTGCTTCCCGTGGTTTGCCAATAAAGCAGACGACCCGAGCGCACCGGCGCACGGATTCGTGCGCACAAAGTCTTGGCGGCTTGAATCAATTGTGCAAAACGGCGATGCGGTCACGATCGCCATGTCCACCCAGAGCGACGCCGGCACGAAGAAATGGTCGCCGATTGACTTTCATCTGCTCCATCGCGCCACCTTTGGTCTCGAGCTGCAGCTTGAGCTCGTTGTGACGAACACAGGACCGACCGAACTGCGCTTCGAAGAAGCTCTGCATTCCTACTTCCGAGTGGGACAAATCGAGAAGGTTCGTTTGCAGGGACTGGACAAAGTCACCTATCTCGACAAGACGGACCTGAATCGTGAGAAGACGCAGCACGGGGCTGTTGCGTTCGGGTCGGAGACGGATCGTGTCTACCTGAATACGCGGCAGACGATCGATCTGGAAGATGACTCCTTCAATCGGCACATTCACATCGTCAAAGCGAACTCACTCACGACCGTTGTGTGGAACCCGTGGGTGCAAAAGGCCCGAAATCTGTCAGACTTTGGGGATGACGAATGGATGTATATGGTTTGCGTTGAGACCAGCAACGTCTCTGATTTCGCCGTGAAGCTCGCGCCAGGCCAAGAGCACACGATGCGAGCCATTGTCCGGACGAGTGATCGATGAATCGGGCGTAACCTTGCCGAACAAATTCTACCGAAGCAGGTTCGAATCGCACGATGAACGCAGCCTCCACCGCCGGCCAAAGCTCGCCGCTTGGCGCCACGGTCTGTTCTGCCGGCAGCCAACTTCAGCGTCTACTCCCGAAGCGCTCAGGCGTGGAGCTGCTGCTCTTTGACCGCCAGGATGACAGCCGGCCCGGACGCGTCATTCCCCTCGATCCCGCGGTCAACCGCACATACCACTACTGGCACACTTTCGTGCCGGGGGTAGCAGCCAGGCCAGATCTACGGCTACCGGGCTCAGGGGCCGTACGATCCCGCCGACGGGATGCGTTTTGACCCCACGAAAATCCTGCTGGATCCCGTATGGCCGGGGCGTCGCTGTTCCGAGGAACTACAATCGCGATGCGGCCCGCGGTCAAGGTGACAACGCCGCAACAGCGATGAAGAGCATCGTGGTCGATCCCTCGACTTACGACTGGGAGGGGGACATGCCACTGAAACACCCCTCCTCGCGGACCATCGTCTACGAGACGCACGTGCGCGGCTTCACGTACCACGCCAGTTCCGGCGTCGCTGAGGAATCGCGCGGCACGTTTGCCGGTCTGATCGAAAAGATTCCGTATCTCCAGCAACTCGGCATCACCGCGGTCGAATTGCTGCCGGTCTTTCAGTTCGACGCCCAGGATTGCCCACCGGGACTCGTCAACTACTGGGGCTATGCGCCCGTCTCGTTCTTCGCGCCGCACCGAGCGTACAGCTCGCGTCGGGATGCCCTTGGCCCGGTGGACGAGTTCCGCGACATGGTCAAGGCACTGCACCGAGCGGGCATCGAAGTGATCCTCGACGTGGTGTTCAACCATACCGCCGAAGGCGATCATACCGGGCCAACGCTCAGTTTTCGCGGACTGTGCAACGGCACCTACTACATCCTGGAGCAAGACCGCTCGCGCTACGCTAACTATAGCGGCACAGGGAACACGCTGAATTCCAACAATCCCATCGTCCGCCGGATGATTCTGGACAGTCTCCGCTATTGGGTCCAAGAGATGCACGTGGATGGATTCCGTTTCGATCTGGCATCCATCCTGGAGCGGGGAGGATCAGGCCAATTGTTGCCGAACCCGCCGGTGCTCTGGGATATCGAGTCGGACCCGGCGCTCGCGGGCATAAAACTGATCGCCGAGGCGTGGGATGCGGCCGGCCTCTACCAGGTGGGCAGCTTCATCGGCGACAGTTGGCAGGAGTGGAACGGAAGATTCCGCGATGATGTCCGCAGCTTCTTTCGCGGCGAGGAGGGCTCGGTGACGCGCTTTGCGGACCGGATACTTGGCAGTCCCGAGATTTACGCTCATAAGGCACGCGAGGCGGAGCAGAGCGTCAACTTCGTGACCTGTCACGACGGCTTTACCCTGAACGATCTTGTCTCGTACGACACGAAGCACAACGAGGCGAACGGCGAAAAAAACCGTGACGGCGCGAACGACAACCGGAGCTGGAACTGCGGGTTCGATGGCCCGACGGACGATCCCGCGGTCGAGAAACTGCGAAACCGGCAAGTGAAGAACTTCCTCACCACCACGTTGCTGTCGCTGGGTGTACCCATGATTGTCATGGGCGACGAAGCCAGACGCACCCAGCGCGGCAACAACAATGCCTACTGCCAGGACAACGAAACAAGCTGGTTCGACTGGACGCTGGTCACGAAGCACGCGGACGTGCATCGGTTCGTGACGCGGCTCGCTGCTCGCCGGCTCCTGCGATCCGCGGAGCCCGAGAGGCAGCGCGAGAGCCTCAGCCAGCTTCTCCGCGAGGCAAAGACGGTTTGGCACGGCGTCAAGCTCAACCGGCCCGACTGGAGCCCGTCATCGCACAGCCTGGCGCTCACCATCGAGGCAAAGAGAGAAAGGCTCCTCTTCTACACGATCCGGAATGCCTATTGGGAGCCGCTGGACTTCGATCTGCCACCGCTCGATCAGGAGTACGGACGCCTCTGGCGCCGATGGATCGACACCTCCCTGGATTCTCCAAACGATATCGCCGAATGGCAACAGGCGCCGGCGGTTCCCTGCTTTACGTATCGGGCCGAGGCACACTCGGTAGTCGTGCTTTTTGCCGCGTCGGACGCTGAGCGGAGCGGTCCCTAAATCTCAAACCTTTTCGCGGACGCCCCATCAAACGACCCATCTACGGGAATGTCGGTGACCACTGGATGGACCACGGCTGTTGTGTGCCGCATAGCTTTTCGGGCCTGGGACACTCAGCTCGGGCAACCGGCGATCGGCAAAAACCCCGAGTGGGATCGCCAGAAGTCTATGCGGGCGTTCGCGTTGATTCCGGCTTCATTGCCTTGTCTGATTTCGGCGCCATTGGTTCAGCGAGGGCACCGATTTCAGGCAGCCTGATGAATTTCAGGTCTTAGAGACGGCGAAGCGATGGCGACGGCATCGTCACTTAACTGCTTCCCTGCAAACAAGCGACTACTACTGATTTTGACCACGATCGCACCGCTGACGGCTAAAGAGAAGGCTCACCGGGGCCGCCCCGAAGGGCGGCCCCGGTCATGCTGAGAGTCGCCGTCGGGATCGTCCATCCGGCCGGGTTTCGACCCTTAGAGGCGAACCACTCATCCAGCATCTTTCGGACAGTCGTGATCGAGACCTGTAACTTCTGCTCTGCGATTTCCGTTATCGTGCAACCCGCCTCGTACAGGCTGGCCGCCAGCTCCACTTGCGTTTTGCGTCGGTCCTCGAACTTGGGCACAGGCAGATTGCGGCTCGTGTGCCACCACTCAATGGCGTTCCGCACGGTCATTTGGGTCGTCTCGAAGTCCCGGCCGATCGCGGACTCCGATTCTCCCGCCTCCCACCTCTGCTTCGCTTCATCAGCAATCCGCTTGTAGAGCGGGGTCTCGCGGACGCTTTCGTCTTAGGCCTGCTCGTCTCGGCTCTGGCAGCCGGCAGTCCACGCCGCTCGTGCCAGAAGTTGTAGAGCAGCGTAACGCGACTCGGATGAAGCTCCAGCTGTTCGGCGATCTCCCAGTTCGCCAGGCCCGTGCATCGTAAAGCTCCTTGACCTTATCGGACATCTCCAACTTCGGGTCTGGCTCTACGAAGTCGATCGCGATCTTCTCGCCGGCGCCGGCTTGCCTCCGGTAGCGTCGATTTCGTTTTCATCCAGCTGCGTGCCGTTGAGGGCGTCCGCGACTTTTCCTGTTCGCAGAACGAACTCACCCCGCAGAAACGGCCGCTTGCGGCCCGGTCGCGTGACCGCGCTGGACGACAACGTCGCCAATCAGGTTTCCCAGGGCGATGGCTGCGGCCGGGGTGCCGCTCGACAAAACGCGGTGCAAGTTCTGGAGACCTTCGTCGACCTGCTCTGTCGTGAGCGCCTGAGGCCTCTGCGCGACCTGACGCTGCCACTTATCGATCTGCCGGCCAAGCTGGGCCTCGCTCATCCCTTCGCACTTGCAAGCGTTCCCTGACGTCGGCCGGAGCATTCCCCTCTTCGACTTGGTCAAGAAGATTGGCGATCTGGCGATCGAGTTCGCGAAGCTGATCCTGCGCTGCTTGCAAGCTCGCTCGGTACCTGGGACTGAGAGGTTTGCCATTCCCGCAACGCTGACTCGTGAACCTCCTTTCGCCATGCCGGGTCTTCAAGGATCCGCCGCCCAATCTCGGCGAGGATCAGTTTTTCGGCCAACTCTCGCGGCAACATCGTCCGGCGGCTGCAAACTCCGTCTCGAGCTCCCGGGCAAGCCAGCCCGCGCGTACCGGACACATAGAAGTACGCCCCGCACTCGCTGCAGCGGACCCGCCGCTGGAGCAAGTGCCGGGGATGCGGCACGGTCCTTGGGCGATCCCGTGAACGTCCCCTCCTCTCCGCGAAAGTCGGCGCACTTCTGTTCGTTCTCGTCGAGGAGCTGCTGGGCTGCAGCAAAGACCTCCTCGTCAACGATCTTGAGCTCGGGCAGGTGGCGCACCCACTTCTTCCACTCGTCCTCGTCGCGAAGTTCCTTATAGATGTCGCCCGTCTCCGGATCTCGATGGTTTCGGCTGACTCCCCACTCCCAAATGCCGATGTACTTTGTCCGCCGCAGCAGATTGATGACTGCCGAGCGACCCCACTTCTTGCCCCGCGAACGCTTGTCTCTCGGTGCTTTGAGGCGATTGAGTTCGCACACGATCCAGCGGATGGGCCGCCGCTCCCGCACGAACCAATCGAAGATCTGCCTGACCCAAGCCGCCTCGGTCTCGTTGATCACGTACTTCTTCGGAGGTCGTTCGTTGCGTCCACGGCGATGAGTCTCGACACCGGGGATCGGGACGGACCCGTAGCCGTAGGCCAGGTCGCCCACGCTATGCCCGTTAAGCAGGTTGCCGATCAGGCCCCGCATCACGTTCGCGCCGAGCGTCTTGAGATACTGCTCGTGCTGCAGGCCCAGGATCGTCGCCAGGGTAAACCAGTTATCGTTGTTCGAGTCGATCCCCTCGGTCAGGCTGACGACCCGCACTTTGTACTTGTGCACGAGCTTCTTGAGTGTCGTGGCGTTGATAATGCTCTCGCGGGCGAGCCGGCTCAGGTCGAACACGTAGAGGGTGTCGAACAGCCCCGCTTGCGCCGCGGCGAGCATCCGGTCGAAGCCGTCACGACGCAGCTTGGCTCCCGAGACGCCCTCATCAAAGAACTCGAGCTCTGTGGGAAGCTGGTTGCCGTCTCGGGCCGCGCGCTCCCGGCAGGGGCGCTGTTGGTCGCTGATGCTCTTGGGATCTTGCAGCTCGTCCGAGCTGAAGCGGGCGTACGAGGCGGCGACGTTTCGCCGGCGGGAGTCGTCGGACTTTTTTCGGCGCCGGAGCCGCGGGTGGACTACGAAAGTCGGGGCGGAGAGTGAGAGCTCGACGGCCCCCGGCACCTGCGACTGTGCTGAAAGTGTGCTGAGAACGATGCCAAATAACGCCAAGCAACCGCAAACAACCGGTACTGACTGGAAGAGCCTAACTCGAAGCCTTTTTAGGCCTTTGGTCGCAAATCGGAGTCTGCGATGCAGGTTGCGAAAAACGCCCCGAACGAATCCCCCTCTCTCCGCTTGCATTTCATCGCTTTTCCGATCCGCAAGCTCTGTCTAGGCTTGCGATTCTCGGATTGATTGACACGGTCAATTGTGCCAAGACTGTGCCAATCAAACTGGCGGCCGAGCGTTGCGCTGTTGTGGCTCCTGCCTCATCATTTGCCTTCATGCTCGGGCCGCCACGCTTCTCCGCAAGGGTCAACTTCGGCCTCGGCATCCTCCCTTTCGTAGAGTCAAGAATGCTCGCCAACGGCCACGCGGCCGCTGGCATCACCAAAACAATCGATCCGCTGCATCTGACGTCGGTTTTCGTCATCGTGCAGATGAAAATAATGTCGAACTCATTTTCGAGCTGAAATACCCCAGCCAGGACATTGCCGTATGATCGGGTGTGCCGGCTTGCGCTGCCACACTGCGAAAGTAATGACGAAAGGAATGCAGGCGCCCGTGCTCGAAGCCGATGGTGCCTGTTGTCGTTGGGGATCACTCCTTCAATTTGTCGAGCATGTCGCGGATCAGATTAAATTGTTTGGGCTCGGTCGATCCAAATGGTACTTTGACGACGGCGCAAGCCGCATGACGCATCCTGGTCGCGGGCCGGGAGCAGCTGCGTTGAAAGCACTCGGCGACTTATTTTTCAGAGTCCTTTTCGTTGTCGCGGTTCTGTACGTTGTCCTCTGCCTGCTACGCTGGCTGACTGGCTGGAACATTTCGCTTCGCCCGTGAGGCAGCCCGATGTCGAGGCGTGGAAACGCTCGGGTCAGCTGTGGTTCGGCCGCGAGAATGACGGCATGAAGATGATCGGAAAACCCTTTGGCGACGTCCTCTGGGACGTCTGCGCGGGGGTCTTTCCCGGCATCGCGAACGAGAACGCGAAGGGTGGCTAAGTGATTTCGTTCGACACAGTGCGGGAGATTGCCGGAGGGCTCCCCGGGGCCGTCGAGGGAACGTCTTACGGAACGCCGGCATTTCACGTAGGCAAGACACTATTCGTCCGCCAACACCAGGACGGCGAGTCGCTGGTAGTCAGGATCGAGTCGGAGGAGCGTGCTGTGCGTGTTGCCGCTGATCCTAAGACCTACTCGGTCACCGATCATTACGTCAACTACCCATGGGTCCTGGTGAGGATGGCAAGTGTCCGGCGACGGGAACTAAAGGAATTGCTCAAGGACGCATGGCGCCTCGGCGCGACCCAGGGTGACGTTGGTACGCGCAGGCCAAGAAAAGGACGCGGCCGCCGGGCCACGTAGCGTGGCGAGCAATGCATCCTGACGGCGCAGCAAACGAAGGAACGCAACGACCGCTAACCGCCGCTGCGCCGATAGTTGAAGGGCTGTTTCGTCTTTGTGGAAAGGGAATTGGTCTTGGGGACAGCCACGGCGGCAGTGAAGATGTTCGTCTTGCGACTACTCTTTGAGTTCTCGCCAGCGGTTTGATCCTGATCCCGCTTTTGGGCGGCGGCATGTTTCTTCTCGGCGACACGCCGCTCTCGTTCCTTCTTCTTCTGTTGTTTGTTCTTCGCCACTGGCTCGTCTCCCGCAACGTGACTGTCCCTTGATCGGCGTCAGTGTAACGTCTGGCGCTGAAGAATCGTAGCTCCGAGCTGCGGCGTTTTGGTCACCGAGTTGCAGCGCACCGTTCGCCCGCTCAGCCGGGCTTAGGGCGACAAGCGGCTCAGCATCGTCTAAAAGCCCGCTACCGGAAACAGAAAAGGACCAGAGCAAGGAAACTCGTCCGTGTCGCGAACCAATTACGACCAGGAAAGGTTGTGATTTCTGATCGGCAGGTCGCGAATCCGCTTCCCGGTCGCGGCAAAGATCGCGTTGCAGAGAGCGGGTGCCGTCGAAGGAACGCCCGTTTCGCCCACTCCAGCCGGCGCAGCTTCGCTGGGAACAATATCCACAAGGATGTCTTTGGGCGCCTCGCTCATTTTGGCGACGTGGAAGGAATCGAAATTCGCCTGCACGGTGCGTCCCTGCTTGAAGGTCAGTTCCCCAAAGACTGCGTGGGAGCAAGCCATGACGGCTGCGCCCTGAACTTGAGCCGACACGCGGTCGGGGATGACGATCGTCCCGGAGTCGATCGAACACCAAACTCGATCGATGCTGAGTTTTCCATCGCGACTGACCGTGACTTCCACGACATGGCCGGTGTAACCCAGGAACGATCGACAGCACGCAATGCCCAGCCCACGCCCCTTTGGCAAAGATTTATGCCGAGACCAATCAGCGTCCTTGGCCACCCGCCGCACGACGTTCTTGAGTCGGCCAATATCGTAGGGGTAATCCTTGGCGTCTGCGCCGCGATTTGAGAGCTTGGCGGCGGCCAGGTCGATCATGCGATCGTCACCCAAGGCGTCGAGCAAATACTCGAGGGGATCGCGACCGGCGGCATGGGCCAGTTCGTCGACGAATGATCCGACAGCGAAGTTTTGCTGGATGTGGCAGACCGAACGCAACCATCCGATGCGCGTGTGGGCCTTGGCACGACACACCTCCAACTGCAAGTTGGGAACGTCGTACGGCAAATCGGTATGGCCCATTTCGGCTTCAAAACCTGCGGGGCGGTCGGCTCCCTTGGAAAACGTGGAGCCGATGCTCGGATAGGCGACGCGTTGCAACCACGCTAGCGGACGTCCGTTGTCGCCAACAGCCGCTTCGCAGTGGATCGCCGAAATGGTGTGATAGTAATCGTGCTGTATGTCGTCTTCGCGGGTCCAAGTCATATGAACAGGGCGTTTCAATTCCCGCGAGAGCAAGGCCGCCTCGACACAGTAATCGGGCTTGCTCTTTCGCCCGAAACCAGAGCCGAGCAACGTGACGTCGACTTCGACCTGGTCGTTAGGGATGCCCATCGCCGGGCCTACGGATTGTTGGACCGCTTGCGGGTTCTGGGTCGCGGCCTGCAGGTAGCATTTGGTGACTTTGCCGTGGGCGTCCGTTCGCACATCCGCCACCGCGCAGGTCGTTTCCATCGAGGCGTGAGCCAGGTGCGGGACGGAGTAGTCCGCTTTGACGACTTTTGTCGCGCCGGCAATTGCCTTCGCAGCATCTCCCGAGGAACGCAGCGCGGTCCCCGGTCGATTGACCGTTTCTTTCAGCGACTTGGCAAACTGTGCCGTATCGTAGGACGCGTTTTCTCCGTGCTCCCATTCGATCTTGAGCGCCTCGCGACCCTGAATCGCGGCCCAGGTGCTGGTCGCGCACACGGCGACGCCGCCCAACGGTTGAAAGACCGGTGCGCCCTTGAAACCCGGCAGTTTGATTACCGCGACCACGCCAGCCATCGCTTTGGCAGCCGAATCATCCAGAGACTTCAGTTTGCCTCCGACGACTGGAGGGCGTGCCGCGACGGCAAAGAGTTGATTCTCCAGGCGGGCGTCGATTCCATAAACCGCGCGGCCGGTGACGATTTTCGTCAAATCGGTAATCGGCGCGTCCTTGCCGATATACCTCCACTTCTCACGCGGCTTGAATTTCACGCTCTGCTTCGCGGGAATCTCCAACTTCCGCGCAACCGCGACAAGGTCGCCGAACCCCAGCGATCTGCCGGTCCCTTTGTGTTTGACCCGATGCAGCTCGGCGTAACATTCGCTGGGATCGACCTTCCACTGTTGTGCCGCGGCCCGCTCCAACATCGTTCTCGCGATGGCCCCCGCGGTTCGCATCGTGTCGAAGAAGAAGCGAATGCTGTTGGAGCCGTCGGTGTTTTGATCGCCCAGCCGCTTGTCCCCCTGCGCCTGTCGAATGACGACACGAGACCAGTCCGCCTCCAGCTCGTCGGCCAGAACGCGGGGCAGACCCGTGCGAATCCCGGTGCCCATCTCTGAGCGATGCGCGAGAATCGTCACCGTGCCATCGGGCGCGATGGAAACCCACAAGTCCGGCGCGAACGCATCCGCATTGACTTTGGCGGGGTCGGCGACCTCGGCGGTGTTTGCCGCACCGACGCGGCACATCAGCAAGAGTGATCCGGCGGAAAGTCCCGCCAGGAAACCGCGACGCGTAATTGGATTCGAGACCGCCGCATCGAGGACCGCTGACGGGGCCGGGCGGACTTCGGTCTTGAGACGATTCTGCTCGATCAGTTCGCGAAGCGTGAGTTCGGAGATTGGCTTGCTCACTTGCGCAGCTCCTTTCCGGCAGTCTTGATCGCGGCGCGAATCCGCGGATAGGTGCCGCAACGACAGATGTTCCACATCTGTGCTTCGATTTCCTGATCGGACGGATTGTTGTTCTTGCGCAAAAGCTCGGCCGCCATCATCATCTGGCCAGCCTGGCAGTACCCGCACTGCGGAACGTTGTGCTCGATCCAGGCTTTCTG
Source organism: uncultured Planctomycetaceae bacterium (assembly GCA_963813715.1). Classification (GTDB taxonomy): domain Bacteria; phylum Planctomycetota; class Planctomycetia; order Planctomycetales; family Planctomycetaceae; genus DASPSM01. The sequence goes on from CAWFAK010000005.1 coordinate 60,055, forward strand.
GACGGGATGATCGCCGTGCTGCGAGAGCCCCTCGATGGTGACGAATTTCGAGTTGCCGACGTCGGCCAGCGAGGTCACGCAGGACTGAACGGCAGCGCCGTCAACATGAACGGTACAAGCCCCGCACTCGGAGATGCCGCATCCGTACTTCGTTCCGGTCAGCCCCAGGTGATCGCGGAGCACCCACAAGAGCGGGGTGTCGCCGGGGACGTCCTTCAACTCATGGTTTTTGCCATTGACGTTGATTTTTGTCATGGGACGCAACCCTCCAAGGCAGTCACGAAATGTTCGCGATTCCAATTCCGGAACATGATCTCGGCCGACAGGGCATCACTCGAAAGTCCGCTCCGCACAATCGAGAAGGTCTGGGTTGATCGAGTGGGACGGCATCGCCGGACTGTTTTTCGCAAACAGGCGTGCGGCCGCGGCATACTCCTTCGGCGTGTCGATGTCGGCCATCTTTTCGGGTGATACGGGAAACTCCACGTTCACCGCGGCGGCGCGATCGACCAGGCAATTGATTCCCTGGTCCGCTCTCAATAATTCTATTTGACTGGCCATCGACCAGGGAAACAAGACCGGATGACCACGCCGTCCCTGATAGGTGGGCACGATCACGCGATCGCCTGGATCTGGTTCTCGCATGGCGTCGTGGCGTTCGGCTTCACTGATCAGGTGATCGATCAGGTCGGATGTGATTCCTGGGATATCCGCCGGACAGACAAAGAAGCGATCCCACGCCGAGGGCGAATAATGCTGAGCGAGGTATTTTAACCCCAGCATGCACGAGGCCTTCATGTCGCTCGGGTCATCCGCCATGACGATGTCGATACCATGGGACTTGCAAATCTGCTTGACTGCCGCGTCCGCATCGGTCCGAATGACGATGATTGTTCGCTGGACGCCGGATGCGGTCCATGCCTCTAAGACATGGTCGAGCAGCGTTGAGTTCGTGTCTCCGGTTCCTCGCCAGGATAACAACAACTTCGACCGGCCCATTCTTTCACTTCGGCCCGCCGCGGGGATAATGGCATAAGAGCTTGGTTGTCGACTCATCGACAGGATCTCTGAGTGTTTGGGGCGCGAGAACGATAAGCGATCGAGAACGAAGAAGATGAGTTACGATATTGCCGAACACTTGCAGGTCGCGGCCGATTTACTCGAACACGACGAATCGTTTGCAACGGTGACTTTGTTGGCGATTCGCGGAAGCGCTCCTCAAATTGCTGGCGCGAAGGCAATTGTAACGGATCAGGGGATCGTTGCCGGAACCGTCGGCGGAGGAAAGATCGAAAACGCCGCGATCGAATATGCAAAGAAAACGCTATCGGAGTTTGACGGGCCAACGACCGTGGTCGAAACCTGGAATCTCCAGACACAGATCGGCATGACTTGTGGTGGAGAAGTCACCCTGTTTTTTGAATTCCACCGGCGTGTCGCCTGGCCAATCGCCGTGTTCGGTGCCGGACATGTCGCCCAGGCGCTCATCCCACTGTTACTCAAACTCAACTGTCAGATCACGTGCATCGATTCGCGAAACGATTGGATCGAAAAACTCCCCGACAGCCCCAGGCTCTGCAAGAGATGTCTTCCTGATCCAAAGTCGGTGCTGCCCGAGTTGGCCAGTAACACGTTCTTTGTTTTGATGAGTAAAGGACACGCCACCGATCTGCCGGTGCTGGCTGAAGTCCTTCGCTCTCGCACTGCCCCCTATGTTGGCGTGATTGGCAGTGCACAGAAGGCGAGTGTTCTTCGGCGAGACCTGATGCAATTGGGAATCGGCGAGGATCGTATCGACAGTTTCCATTGTCCCATCGGATTGCCGCTGGGGAACAACACACCTGCCGAGATTGCCATCAGCGTAGCGGCACAACTGATTCAAGTTCGGGATCAACTCGGTGTGTTCGACCACAGAAGCAAGTCATTTTAGCCGCGAGGGGATTGCCTGTCGAAGGGTCAACCTTCGCGTATGGCTGAGGCGATGCGACGGATCCTGTCAGGTCTGCACACGTCAATTGGGCGTCGCAGAGACGGGCGAAGCTGTCGTGCTGGAGACAATCGGAGGTGACGCCGACTATGAGTCGAAACGTCGACGTAGGCGTCAGCTTGCACTCAGAGAAAACGCAGGTCCAGTCACGATCTCGATCAGATGGTGCCTTTGCGCCGGGGTGCTCGGCTGACCGCTGAGCGGAGCTCGCCGAACAAGCGTACAAGACTGGCAAGCTGGTAGTGCGCGTTCAGGCCGCTCGGATTCGGCAACAGCCAGACGTGCGCGCCGCCAAATTGAGTCTGTTGCGGTCCGATCGCAGCCGACTTTTGATTGAATACGGCTTGATACGTCGAGATTCCCAGGAAGGCCACCCAGTCGGGTCGATGACGACGGACTCTTTTCTCGAGGCGTTTGATGCCGGACGACAAATCCTCCAATGTCAATTCGTCGGCGCGCGCCGTGGCCCCATCGACAACATTCGTGATGCCGTAGCCGCGGTCGAGTAGAACTTTTTGCTCCGAGGGCGCGAGCAGCCGGTCGGTAAAGCCCGCCCCGTGGAGCGTCGGCCAAAAGCGATTACCGGGCCGCGCAAAGTGGTGGCCGACCGCCGCTGAATACAGGCTCGGATTGATGCCAACAAACAGGAGCCGCAAGTTGGGAGCGATGATGTCGGGAATGCTTTTACCATAGGCGACTCGAAGCTGTTCCGGAGTCGGCTGATGCCGCTTCGTTTGCTTAGTCGTCTGCGCGTTCCTTCGTTTATCACGTTTGGTCTGCACGGCCTCTGGCCGGCCGGCTGCCGATACTTATCAACTCGGTTCCCTCTCGCGGCCAGCCGCTTTTGAGCACGTCTCAGCATGCGCGGGCGGCGGTCGCGTCGACAACAGCGATGATCTTGTTAAGAAAACAGATCGTTGCCTCAGCTTCTCGCGGATCACCTTGGCTTTCAAGAGAGCCGGCGTTCGGAAACGTGGTGACCGCCCTTCGGAAGCCGGACGACGGGTCCCGTTGGCCCCCCCACGATCGCGGCAGGTGCCTTCGCGCACCGCTGCCGCGTATACTTCTGCATCAGCTGAGCAGAAAGACGGACCGTCGCATCGAGGGGGTTCCATGTCTCTGAGTGAACAAACTGCGTTTCCCGAGCTGACCGCTGCGGAGATCGCGATTCTCAAGCCGCTCGCGACCGCCCGCGATTACGCGGATGGCGAAACTGTCTTCCGCGCTGGCCAGGCCGACATCGATTTTTTCGTCGTCGAATCCGGCCAGATCGACATCCTCAATCCGGCCGACCGCAATCGGGTGATCGTCACGCACGACCCGGGTCAGTTTTCCGGCGACATCGACCTGCTGACCGGGCGGCCAGTCATTGTGACGGGCGTCGCGCGGGGAAAGTCGCGCGTTTGGTGCATGCCCGGAAGCAACCTCAGGGCCTTGCTCAATCGCGTTCCGAGTCTGGGCGAAAAGCTGATCATCGCGTTCACGCGCCGACGTGAGCTGTTGTCGCAGTTGGGGGTGCTGGGACTACGTGTCTTCGGCCCGGGCCGGTGCCGCGACACGAACACCGTCCGCGAGTTTCTGTACAAGAACTTTGTGCCCTTCACCTGGTTCGATCCCGAAACCGAAGAGGGCCAGCGGGTCTTCAAGGAACTCGGCTCGCCGAAAAAGACGCCAGTGATCGGTTGCGGCGACGGGCAGATTCTGGTGAATCCCACCTTGATCGAGCTGGCCCGCGCCGCTGGGATTTGGAAATTCTGTCCCACGCAACAAGTTGATTTCGCCATCATCGGAGCCGGGCCGGCGGGGCTCGCCGCGGCCGTGTACGCCTCGTCGGAGGGACTGTCGACCTTGATGCTCGACCGTCTGGGCCCGGGGGGCCAGGCGGGGGGATCGTCGCGAATCGAAAACTTCATCGGCTTTCCCGCGGGACTGAGCGGAGCCGACCTGGCGACTCGCGGCGTCTTGCAGATGCTTAAGTTCGGCGCTCGGATCGTCGCGCCCGTCAACGTCCAAAAGCTGACGCCGGCGAAATCCCCCGACGAGCAACACGTGCTGCACCTCGATTGCGGCGCCGAGATCCGCTGTCAGATGGTGCTGCTCGCGATCGGAGTCCGTTGGCGCAACTGGAGGCCGAGGGCGCCGACGAGTTCGCGGGGGCGGGCATCTATTACGCCTGCACGACGGTGGAAGCCGACCTTTATGACGGCACCGACGTGGCGGTCGTCGGTGCCGGAAACTCCGCCGGGCAAGCGATCATGTTCTTGTCCGAGTGCTGCCCGACGCGCAAGGTCCACGCGATTATTCGCAGCAAGCTGGGACCCAACATGTCGGAGTACCTCGCGAATCGGATCCGCGCCGCTCCCAATGTCGTGATCCACGAACAGACCGAGATCGACGCGGTGTTCGGAAACCATCATGTGGAAGAAATCGCGCTCAAAGGCCAAGAAGCCGCCCCGCCGCGTCGACTGCCCTGTTCGGCCGTATTCGTGTTCATCGGGGCAGAACCGGCGGGCGAGTGGCTGCCGGCCGAAATTGGACGCGACGACAAGGGTTACCTGCTGACCGGCAGCGACGTGGTTCGTTCGGGCCTTTGGCCACTCAAAGATCGCGACCCGTGCCCGCTCGAGACGACTCTGCCCGGAATCCTCGCCGCCGGAGACATCCGCGCCGGGTCCACCAAACGGGTCGGTTTCGCGGTCGGCGACGGCTCGCTGGCAGTGACGTGCGCCCACCGCTTGCTTTCGATCCGAGCGTGAACTCGTCAAAGGAACTGTCGATGGCAGGACAGACCGCAGCGATCGCCGAACGCGGGCTACAGGAAGTCCGGCTGACCGGACGGAGCATTGCGCCGGGCTTGGGAATGGGGCACGCCTGGGTCGTCGGAGACGCGCTGCGATCGGACGGCGTTCCGCAAACGATTGGCGCCGAGGCCGCGGACGGCGAATGCGATCGCCTCGCGCATTCCTTCGCAGAAACGTTTGCCGAGCTGGACCAGTCGGCACAGCGGATCGAGTCGGAATTCGACTCGGCACTGGCGGGCATCTTTCGCGCGCATGGCACAATGTTGCGAGGCCTGGTCGAATCGGGTGAATTCGAGCGGGAAGTCAGAACTTCGTTGTTGACCGCGGAGTGGGCCGTCCGCAGAGTTCTCAAGCGGTGGTATCAAAAATTCGAGGCGCTCGAAAACCAGACGCTGCGCCAGCGCGCCGACGACGTGCTCGACTTGGGACGAAACATCATTCGGCGGCTCCGCGGAGAAGCGAAGACCGGGCTCGAATCGATTCCCGAGCAGAGCGTCCTGGTCGTCGAACGGTTGTTGCCTTCCGACGTCGTGCGGCTGCCCAAGTCTCACGTGGCGGCCATCGTCGTCGAATCCCTGGGCCAAGGCTCTCACGCGGCCCTTTTGCGCGCGAGAAGGGCATCCCCACGATCACCGAGATTCCGGGAGTGCTTTCGCTCATTGCCGGCGGCGCCGACGTCTTGGTCGACGGCCATCGGGGAACTCTGGTGCTGTCGCCCCAATCGGCGACCTGCGAAGAGTTCCAGGAGCGGCTCAAAGCGTGGCGGGCCACGCTCGTGCGCTGCAAAGACGCTTGTCGAAAGCCGGCCCGCACACGCGACGGCCAATTGGTCCGGGTCGAAGCCAATATCGGCATTGAAGAGGACGTCGACCTGGCTCTCGACAACGGGGCCGATGGTGTGGGTCTCCTGCGAATCGAACAGCTCTATTTTGCCCGGCAAGCCCCGCCGACGGAGGACGAACTGTTCCTCGATCTGCAGAAGATGGTGACGCCCCTCGGCGACCGGCCGGTGACCGTGCGTCTGCTGGATATCGGCGGCGACAAACCGCTGCCCTTCTTGCCGCTGGCGCCGACCGCAAATCCGGTGCTGGGCCGACGGGGCGTGCGGGTCCTGCTGGAGTACGCGCAGCTGGTTCGCACGCAAATGGGGGCCATCTTGCGGCTTTCGCAGGAACATGCCGTACGCATGCTGATTCCGATGATCACGCTCGAAGACGACATGCGGAGAATGCGCGAAGTGTTCGAGGCGACGAGTGCCGAACGCAAGATCGCTCATCCTCCCGAATTGGGCGCGATGATCGAAACACCGGCCGCCGCGCTGGCGGTTCCGGCACTGCTGAAGCACGCCGATTTTCTTTGCGTCGGAACGAATGACCTCACGCAGTACACGTTGGCCGCCGCCCGGGACGACGCCTCCGTGAACGCGTATTTTCAAGATAGCCATGAGTCGGTGATCCGGCTCTTGCACATTGTCATGGCCGACGCGCGCGGGCGGCCGGTGACGCTCTGCGGGGAGCTGGCCGGTCGCGAAGCCTGGGTTCCGCGCCTGTTGGAAATGGGATTTCGCACGCTGAGCGTGGCACCAACCGCCGTTCCCACCACGAAACAAGCGATTCGCGCCGTCGATCTCGGAACTCTGGATAAGGCCGCAACTTCGGCGGCCTTGTAGATGCTCGCGTTGGGCCACCGCCGGCACCGGAATGATCACTTCGATAGCCGCGTCAGCGGACGCAATCGGTGAGACGATGACGCGTTGAAGTTGGCGCGTGCCAAAGATTAATCCCGCGTCCTTCGCTGCTGCTTGGCTTCCCGGTGATTGGAGGGTTTCGTACCACAGACCCTAAGCCAAGCATATTTATTTCGCGAGATCACCCCACCGCCGAAGCACTCCGATTCCGCTGAGGAACTATTTAGCTCGCGGCAACTGGCTGCTGAAATCTTGATGTCTGTGTCGTTCCCGGCGTGATAGACTGACGGCTCATCACCACCTCTTCTCCCTGACGAGTTTTTCCAGCACCAGCACGGAAGACGCCGCATGAGCGACAACGGCACCACCACGACGACGCGGAATCGCCGCGAGTTCTTGACGAGCACGGTCATGGCGGGAGGTGCGGCGGCTGTCGCGTCGGTCATTCCCGGAGACACAAGCGCGGCGATGGAGAAGCTGACTCCGGCGACGATCGCCCTCTTGCCGACGCCGGCGCAGATGCAGGATTTTATCGCGCTGCCCGACGATCATCCGATCGTGATGGTCAACCTGCTCAAGTTCAAACCCAACGGCGGGCAAGCCGAATACGCCAAGTACGCGGCCGCCATTCAGCCCATTCTGGAAAAGCTCGGCGCCAAGGTGTTGTTCGCCGGCAAGTCCGAGTACTGCCTGATCGGTAAGGCCGATTGGGACATGGTGGCGCTGGTGCAGTACCCGCGCAAGAAGACACTGTTTCAAATGTCGATGTCGCCCGAGTATCGGGCCATTCATCACTTTCGGGAGGCTGGGATCGTGGGACAAATCAACTATTGTGTTGCCCAAGTTCCGGCCAAGGCGGAGTCCCTCAGCGGTCCGGCAAGCGACGGCGGACCGAAGTCGGGCGTATTGCGGACGCCCGACGAGCGCTTCGCGCATCTGCCCGGCTTCGAGTTTCAGCCGCACTACCACGAGGTCGGCGGCTACCGCGTGCATTATCTCGACGAGGGTCCGCGGGACGGGCAGCCCATTCTATTGCTGCATGGCGAGCCGACGTGGTGCTACCTCTATCGCAAGATGGTTCCGCCGCTCGTGGCGGCCGGTTACCGCTGCATCGTGCCGGACCTGGTCGGCTTCGGCCGCTCGGACAAGCCGACCGATCGGACCGTGCACACGTACAAGTTCCATGTCGACGAAATGGCCGGCCTCGTGACGGCGCTCGACTTGAAGAACAGCACATTCTTCGGCCAGGACTGGGGCGGTTTGATCGGCCTGCGGGTCGTCACCCAGAACGAAGGCCGCTTTTCGCGAATCGTGGTCTCCAATACGGGCCTGCCGACCGGCGAACAACCCATGACGCCCGCCTTCCTGATCTGGAAACGGATGGCGCAGGAGATGCTCGACTCCGGCGACATGCCCGTTGGCACGCTCGTCTCGACGAGTGCTCGCACTCCCAACTTGAAGGAAGCCTACGACGCTCCCTTCCCGGACAAGCACTACAAGGCGGGCCCGCTGATGATGCCGCAGCTTGTCCCCACGACGCCCAACGACCCCGCCAAAGAGGCGAACAAACGAGCCTGGCAGGTGCTGCAGGAGTGGAAGAAGCCGTTTCTCACCGCCTTTGGCGATCACGATCCGATTACGGGCGGCGGCGACGCCCACTTCCAAAAAATCGTTCCCGGTGCGCACGGCCAGCCCCACACGATGGTCAAAGGGGCCGGCCATTTCATTCAAGAAACGCACGGGGCGGAGCTGGCCCAGATCATCATCGATTGGATTGCCAAGACCCCGCCGACGGCCTGACGGATTTCGCGCCGTTAGCCCCCGCGACTCGTCCCTGACTTCACCGACGTCCCCGTGCACGGAGAGCGCGTCCCTACGAAAGAAAAGTTGAGACCTGCGCGATGTCAGCTCCCTGCAGTTCCCGTGCGCCCGGTGTCACTGCCTCCTTTCTGGTTTCCTTCTTCACCGCGATCCTGACGGCCGCCCCGTCGTTCGCCGACGACCCTGCCGGCAAGCTGCCGCGCGATCCGCCTCCGTTTCAGGGCGTGGTCGGCCGCACGATCAAGGATTCGAAGTCCGCTTATCCCGAGCCTGTGCGGGCTCCCAGAGACGCGCCCAACGTCGTGATCATCATGACCGACGATACGGGCTTTGGTCATGCGAGCACGTTCGGCGGGCCGATCCCCACTCCCACGCTCGACCGGCTGGCCAAAGGCGGTCTGCGTTACAACCGCTTCCACACGACGGCCCTCTGCTCGCCGACCCGGGCGGCCCTGCTCAGCGGTCGCAACCATCACTCGATGAGCGCCGGCATCGTCGAGGAATTCGCCACCGGCTTTCCCGGTTACGACTCGATGTTGCCCGCGAACGCCGCGCTGATCTCGGAGGTGCTCAAGGGCAACGGCTACAGCACGGCCGCATTCGGCAAATGGCACAACACGCCCAACTGGGAATCGGGGCCGACGGGACCCTTCGATCGCTGGCCCACCAACCTGGGCTTTCAGTACTTCTACGGCTTTCTCGGCGGCGACACGAACCAGTGGTCTCCCGGGCTGGTGGAGAACACAAAACGGCTCGAGCCCCCCTACGATCCGCAGTATCACTTGATGACCGACATGACGAACCGGGCCATCGACTGGGTTCGCACGCAAAAAACCACCCAACCGAACAAGCCGTTTTTCGTCTATTTCGCTCCCGGCGCCACGCACGCACCGCACCACGCCCCCAAAAGCTGGATCGAACGCTTCAAAGGGCAGTTCGACCAGGGCTGGGACAAGGTCCGCGAAGAAACGTTTGCCCGCCAGAAGCAGCTCGGCGTCGTCCCGCCGGACACCATCAATACGCCGCGACACAAGTCGATCCCCGCCTGGGACTCCCTGAGCGCCGACGATCGACGCCTCTATGCCCGCATGCAGGAGGTGTTTGCCGGCTTCCTCGCCTACACCGACAGCGAAATCGGCCGCCTGATCGACACTATCGACCAGCTGGGTGAACTCGACAATACGCTCGTCTTCTACATCGTGGGCGACAACGGCGCGAGTCCCGAAGGAGGCGTGACCGGCACTGACAACGAAGGCAAGCGATTTAACGGCATCTTCGATTCGGTCGAGGCGAACCGTAAGCTGCTCGACAAGTTGGGCGGCCCGATGGCCTACAACAACTACGCAGTCGGCTGGGCCTACGCCGGCAGCACACCCTTCAAATGGACCAAGCAGATCGCCTCGCACTTCGGCGGCACGCGCAATCCGCTCGTGATCTCCTGGCCCAAGCGCATCCGCGACAAAGGTGGCTTGCGGACCCAGTTCCACCACGTCGTCGACATCGCCCCCACGATTTATGAGTCCGTCGGCATCCATCCGCCTGCCGCCGTCAACGGCATTGCGCAAAAACCGATCGAAGGCGTCAGCCTGGCGTACACCTTCGATCATTCCGAGGCCAAGGGACGTCACGTCACCCAATATTTCGAGATGATCGGCAGCCGGGCGCTATATCACGACGGCTGGGTGGCGGCCGCCTTTCATGGCCGCATTCCCTGGCTGGCCTTTGCGCTCGGCAGCGGGCCGGACATCGACGAGGAGCCCTGGGAGCTCTATCACATCGACGAAGACTTCAGCGAAGCCAAGGATCTCACCAAGGCCAACCCCAAGAAACTGCGCGAGCTGCAGTCGATGTTCTGGATCGAAGCGGCCAAGTATCACGTCTTGCCGATCGACGATCGCACGGCCGGCCGCATGCTCAATAACCCGCAACCCCAAGTCGCTCCCGGCCGCACGAAGGCGACGTTCTACCCGGGGATCATCTTGCCGGAAGCGGTCGCACCGAACTCCAAGAACCGCTCGTACGCCATCACGGCCTTCGTCGATCTGGCGAAACCGGGGGCCGAAGGTGTGCTCGTCGCCCAGGGGGGCCGCTTCGGTGGGTACACGCTCTACATCAAGAACGGAAAGCTGGTCTGGCACTTCAATTTCTTGAATGCCTCCCGGTATACGATCACGTCGGATGTCGACGTGCCGCTGGGCAAGTCGCAGCTGCGGTACGAATTCGCGTTCGCCGGCGACGCCAACGGCGGCGGTCTGGGAAGGCTGTTTATCAACGACCGGCAAGTGGGCGAAGGAAAGATCGGTCGCACACCCCGCGGCGTCCTCTCGCTCGACGAAACGTTCAACGTCGGCGAGGACATCGCCACGCCCGTCTCGGAAGACTACCAATCTCCGTTCCGCTTCACCGGCGGCCTCGAGAAGGTGACGGTCCAGCTCAAGTGAGGGCGGCGCCGAAAACTACGAACGAGCGGGGCGGTTGCTGCGGCGATACCAGTCTTCGAAGAAGTCGAGCCAGCGGCTGAGTCCCGGCTCCTGAAAGCACGACAAGTGATTGTCGGTCTGGGGTAGCACGCACGACTCGATGCCCCCCGTTTCAATGCGGCGCCAACAGGCGGCATAGCTGGCGTGATAGGGCGCGCCCGCCACGAGAGCCACGCGTTGGCCGAGGGCGTGCAGGAAAGCGCTGTCGATATTCTGGACGTAGTGCGGATGCATGAAGTTCCACCGCTGCTCCGCGATCGAAGCCTCGGAAGAAATCATCTCGGCCTCGCCGCCTTTCGCCGCCACCTGACCGACGGGTGTGCGGCTAAACAGCAGGCGATAGAGGCTGCCGAGCCTTTGCCGCAAACGAATCTTCCAGGGCAGGTCGCGGTAGGGCAGGGCGGGCTCGATCATCATCAGGTCGATGTCGAAGCCCTTGTTCAACAACTTGGCGGCCAGGCAATAAGCGAGAATGCCCCCATACGAATAGCCGATCAACAGCAGCTTCCGGCCGAGCACGTGCTGTTCGAGCTCGCGCACGTAGACTTGCAGCTGTTCCTCGAAACTAAGATTGAGGGGCGGCCAGAATCTGCGAGCCGTCGAGCTTCAGATGAATGACGGGGCCGAGCGACGGCAATCGCTCCAACAGCAACGGAATGGGCTGCACGTGGCCGACGCACACGAGCGGATGTCCGTCGCCGCCAGCCCGCAATACTTCCAGAAAGTCGGTGGTTCCCGCGTCCGGTCCCCGCACCGCATGCTCCTTCTGTCCGCTGGGTGAAGAAGTCTCGCTGCGAGTCGCGCTGGTCGACGGAAACATCCGGGCGAGGCCGGCCGGAGTAGGGGCGACAAACAGGCTGCGCGTCGACAGCTCGACATGCAGCCGCTCGCGGATTCGCGAAACGAGCGTGGTCGCCAGCAGCGAGTGCCCGCCCAGGACGAAGAAGTTGTCGTGGATGCCGACCCGGGCGAGACCTAGTACGTCGGCAAAGATGCCGGCCAGCTCTTCCTCAATCGGCGTGCCGGTCGCGCGGAGACCGCGCTTCGGCTCGTTGCTGGCCTCCTGGTCGTTGATGATCGATTCGGGGGCGGGTAGTTGCTGGCGGTCGAGCTTGCCGTTGACGGTTCGCGGGAGCGCGTTGAGTGCGACGTACCGCGCCGGCAGCATGTGCTCCGGCAATCTCCGCTCGAGAAACCGGCGAAGCTCCGCGGCAGAGGGAGACATTGCGGACTTCGGTGCGACGAAGTAAGCCACCAGCCGTTTGTCGCCCGGCCGATCCTCGCGCAACTGTACAGCGCAGTCGGTAATTTGGGGGTGCTCCGCGAGCGTGGACTCGATTTCTGCCAGCTCGATGCGGAAGCCGCGCAGTTTGACCTGTTGATCGATGCGGCCGAGATATTCGAGATTGCCGTCCGGCCGCCGACGCACCAGGTCGCCCGTGCGATACAGCCGGTCGCCCGGCCGATCGCTGAACGGGTCGGGGAGAAATCGCTCCGCGGTCAGCTCGGGCCGGTTGAGATAGCCGCGGGCCAGCCCCGCGCCGCCCACGTACAGTTCACCAACCTGTCCGGTCGGCGTCGGCTCGCGGGATTCGTCGAGCACGTGCAGCCTGAGGTCGGGGATGGCCTCGCCGATCAGGCTGCTGCGCGTGGTGCGCACCAGCTCGCGGCTGAGCGGCTGGTAGGTCACGTGCACCGTCGTTTCCGTGATGCCGTACATGTTGACGAGCGTGGTCGCTTCGTCGGCGTGCCGCAGATACCAGTCTCTCAAGCGGGAGAAGTCGAGCGCCTCGCCGCCAAAGATGATGTATCGCAGCGCCAGCTCGACGGTGGTCGGGTTCTCAGCGTCGGCCTGCAGTAACTGGTAAAAGGCCGACGGGGTTTGGTTCAGAACGGTGACCCGCTCGTGGGCCAGCAGGTTGAGGAATTCAGCCGGCGAGCGAGTGATTGTTCGCGGGACGAGCACGAGACGTCCGCCATGCAGCAGCGCGCCCACAGCTCCCAGACGGAGAAGTCGAAGGCGAACGAGTGGAACAGCGTCCACACATCGTCCGGGCCGAACTCGAACCAGGACCGCGTCGATTCGAACAAGCGCACGACGTTCCCGTGCGAGACGACAACGCCCTTGGGCGCGCCGGTCGACCCCGAAGTGTAGATGACGTAGGCTGCTTGTCCGAAATTGGGAGTTGCGACCCGCTCCGAGTCCGTCGGGTTGTCGTCCGCCGCGCGCTCGAAAGCCGTTCGCGTTTCTGGTGTATCGAGCAGCAGCGTTCTCGTGGCTTCCGGCAGTTGTCCGCGGAGCGCGCGTGTCGTGAGAACGACGATTGGAGCAGCATCCTCGACGATCACGGCCAATCGCGCGGCCGGATACTCGGGATCGAGCGGCACGTAGGCTCCGCCCGCTTTCAAAATCGCCACAATGCCGATCACCATTTCGGGCGATCGGTCGAGACACAGGGCCACGAGTTTCTCGGGACCGACGCCGCTATCCCGCAGCACGTGCGCCAATTGATTGGCGCGGGCGTTCAACTCGGCGTACGTGATCCGCTGTTCGTCGCCGGCGAGGGCAATGGCCTCGGGCGTGCGCGTGGCCTGCTCTTCGAATAGCCGATGCAGACCCTTGTCGGGCACTGACGGCGCGGCGGTCGAGCGAACTTTCTCTGCCCGCACGGCCCGTCGCTCAGAATCCGTGAACAGGGGCAACTCGACCGTCATCTCATGCGCCCCGTGCCGGAAATACCTCTCGCCGCAAACATTAAGGAAAGTCCATTTTGTGCACGATTTTGCGCGAAATGAGACCAGCTATTGTTCACGCTGGATTAAACCTGTCGACACCTCCACGGTTTGATGAACATTTTTTCATAATTTGACGCGATGTGCAAGGACGTCGCCCGATGGAGTCGGCCTATGGACTGCTGCCGCTCGTCCGTCCACAGTCACGGCGCCTTCAAATGGCGTTCGCACTTTCGCAGGCGGGACGTCGAACGTCGGCAGTAAACAAATCTTTCGGCTCGGCCCCGGTCGCGCGACGCTCCGAGGCGAGCAGCCAGTGTTTCTTGTCGAGGCCGCCGGCATAACCTGTGAGCTTGCCGTTGGCGCCGATCACTCGATGGCAGGGGACGAGGATCGAGATCGGATTGCGGCCGTTGGCGTGACCCACGGCCCGCGATGCGCTCGGCCTGCCGACGCGCCGCGCCAGCTCGCCATAGTGGATCGTCGTGCCGAACGGAATCCGCACCAGCTCCTGCCAGACACGCTGCTGAAACGCGGTGCCGACCAGTTTGATTGGCACATCGAACTGCTGTCGCTCGCCCGCGAAGTATTCGGCCAGCTGCCGCCGCACCGCTGCGAACGGCTCGTCGGCCCGTTGCCACGTGGGTTCCGGACCCGGCGAGCCCTTATGCGAGGGCATGAACAGACCCGTCACGAACTGGCCGTCGCCGCGAACGAACATCTGCCCCAAGGGGGAGTCGAAATACGTGAAGTAGGTGGTCACCGTCATGGGTTCTTACTCCGCCAAGTGTTGGAGAATGGGTGTGAGTTTGAGTGTTGGTGTGGTCAGTTCGAAGGCTCGTGCAGGCTTTCCCAGAGATGCATGGCGGCATAGGCCCGCCAGGGACGCCAGGGCTCGGCCGCGTGTTCCAGCGCGCGGGCTGACTTCAGCCGCGACGCCTTTACCAGTCCCAGATCGCCGGCCGGAAACGCGTCGGGCCAGCGAAGGGCCCGCATCGCGATGTACTCGGCCGTCCAGGGGCCGATGCCGGGTAGCTTGACGAGGTCGGCGACGACTGCCGGCGGGTCGACTCCCGCTTCGAGATCGATCTCGCGGCGGACGACCGCGCGAGCCAGATTTCGCAGACTCTCGGCACGGGCCTTTGGCAGGCCCAGGCCGGCGAGCGTTGTCGTTCGCGCGGCTGCCAGCGACTCGGCCGTCGGAGTGACGCGGTTCAAGCAAGCCAGCGGTGTCTCGATCACGTCGCCGAAACGGTGTGCGAAGCGGCCGGCCAGAGTTGAAGCCCCGCGCACCGAAACTTGCTGCCCGAGCAAGGCCCGCAAACCCAGCTCGAATGAATCGAACGCCCCCGGCACCCGCAGGCCGCGATGACGCTCGAGCGAAGCGGCCAGCAGCGGATCGTGTGCGAGATGCCCGGCGATGACGTCGGGCCGCGCGTCCAGGTCGAATAAACTTCGTAAACGGGCCAGGATCGACGGCAACGCCGGCGCGAGCGCCGTGGCCAGATCGACGACCAGCGCATGTCGATTGGCGAGCGGCGCGACGCTCAGCCAGCCTCGGTGTTCACCGACGCGAACGGTGCGAGAGTAAGCCTCGCTGCTCACGCACTCAATGCCCGGAATGGCCCGCGCCGCTAAAAAGCGGAGCATTGCGTCCCAGTCGAACGGCGGCCGGTACGCCAAGGTCAGCCGCAAGGAATCGGTCTGCGCCGGCTGTGCCGCCGACCGCCGCAGGGCGCTGGGCGTCAGCCGATAGTGGCTGCGAAAGAGGGCATTGAACCGGCGCACGCTCTCAAACCCGGCCGCAAACGCGACCTGCACCATCGGTAGTTGCGTCTCGGCAATCAACCGCTTGGCCAGGAGCAGGCGATTCGTCTGTGCGAGTTCGACCGGCGACACGCCCAATTCGGCCCGCACAGAACGGCGCAGCTGCCGCGAGCTGAGTCCCAGGCTTGCGGCCAAATCCTCCAGGCTGCCCCCGTCGTTGAGCGCACCGGCTTCGATCCGTGCCGCGGCCGCCCGGGCCATCGTGCGGGCGCTGTCGACGGGCGAATTTCCCGGCGCGAGTTCCGGGCGGCAACGCAAGCAGGGGCGAAAGCCCGATTGCTCGGCGAGTGCCGCACTCGTGAAGAAGCGACAGCGCTCGCGTCGTGGCGTCTTCGCGGTACAGACCGGTCGGCAGTAGATGCCCGTCGTCTTCACAGCGACGAAAAACACGCCGTCGAAACGGTTGTCCCGCGCCGTGAGGGCTCGATAGCAGACGTCGTCGTCAATCGTCATGTCCGAATTGTAGCCGCCCTTCACGGAAGGGCTGGCCGTTTTCGGACACGTAAAACAGTCTGTCCCAAATTCGCTGGAGGGTATCCGGGCCGGCTGCCGCCCTGTCGAACGTCGACGTTTCAGGTGAATTCCCGCCGGCCGGAGACGACCCGCGACGGCTGTTAATCGCTCTCCCGTACGACCGCCAAGAAATGCTCAATTTGCCCAATCGCGCAAACCGATAGATTTTCTAGGAGACCAAGCGAGGGGGGACCCGTGCGCGAAGGATCCGCGCTTTCGAATCGAGCGCGCTATTGCGCCTCGAGCGGCCGGCTCGCGCGAGCGTGGTGGCCGATTCTGATTTGCCTGCTCGCGTCGATCTCGGGCTGCCGCACGCACTTGAGTCTGCGCGACAATACGCTGCGCACGGCGGGCACGCTGACCGATCTCAACTATCAGCAAGTGCTCGATAACCTGGCTCGGTTTCACGACAACCCGGCGGCCATGCCTTCGTTCGCCGTCGTGAACGCGGGCACGGTGAACGTCGCCGATCAGACGTCATTCAACGCCAACGCGACGTACTCACCGACGCTCACATTCGGCCAGCAACTGGGTTCGGGACTGCCGATCCTCAGCTTGCTCTTCAATCCGAGTGGCCAGCGCAACGTCACCGAGAACTGGTCGCTGGCGCCGGTGACCGACATCGACAACTTGCGGCGGATTCGTTGTGCCTATCAACTTCTCGTGGCCGGCGGCACGCTCGACTCCAACTGCATTCCGTGCCAGGACCTGATCAAACGCTTTTATCTGGGCGAACAAGACGACCTCGACTGCGTCATTCCTAAGGGCTGGTACGGCGTGGGCTGCAAGAAGGACGTGCCCGAGTGCGCTTGCTACGTGGGGCATTTCGGCAAGACCTACGTCTGGGTCAACGCCGATGGTCTCGACGGCCTGACCCGCTTCACAATGACAGTGATCGATCTGGCGACCGGAAAGCCTCACGCTCCCACCAAGACCGTCGTAAGCACTTATGGCCCGGACGGCAAACTGCAGAACACGCAGGTCACGACCACGGAGATCGACAGCGGGGCACTCAAAGAGATGCGCAAAGAGGCGGGCCAAACCGACCGCGCTCGGCAGTATCTCAGTCCGCCGCTCGTGAATCCGGGCCTGTTCTTCGTGCCGCATTAGAATTGCGCCGCCTCGGAATTTCGTCCGTCGGCACTCGACGAGCACGTCGGGCGGAAGCGCGGCCATTGCGGTCGACAGTCGTTATGCTGTTTGACGGCGGCATTTTGCGGAAGACTGCGCGCTTGACGAGCTACCGAGAGACACACGCTATGGCAGTTAACGATTCGGCGGCCGACAGCAGTCCGTCGCCCGCCGAGGTCTCGCGTCGGGATTTTCTGCGACAGGGAGCAACGGCCGGAGCAGCATTAGCGCCGGGGATCGTGCTCTTATCGAGCGGCGTGCCCACACTCTTAGCCCTCACCTCGTCGCCCGCCGAATACGAGCTGAACGTCGGGTCGCGCGCAGCCGAGCCGGACGGCCGGCGGCGAAACATCTGGTGTTACAACGCGCAGCTTCCGGGGCCGCTCGTTCGCGCGCGGCTCGGCCAGACGTTGCGGATCAAGGTCACCAATCACCTCGCGGTGCCGACGTCCGTTCACTGGCATGGGTTGCATCAGCCGGGCACCTGGCGGATGGACGGCGTCGACCGCGTGTCGCACGCTCCCATCCCGGCGGGCGGCTCGTTCGTCTACGAATTCATCGCCACTCCGGCAGGCACGCATTGGTATCACTCACACGTCGGCGTGCAATACGGCAACGGCCTCTTCGGCCCGCTCGTGATCGACGAACCCGCTCCGCCCGCCCACTACGACCGCGAAGAGATCCTCATAATCAACGACTGGTTCCTGCGACCGGCCGAGGAGATTCTGGCAGGACTCGTCGGCCCGCAGCACAGCCGTCCCATGGCGGGCATGAAGGGTCCGGCTATGAAAAGCCCGGCCATGAAGGACGCCGGGATGAACGGCGGAGCCATGACCGGTCGCGCCATGAAAGGCATGGACGGCAAGCCCGACATCGGCGATGTGCCCTTCGAGTCGGCCCTCATGAATGGGCGGGGCCGCTTCGCCGGCACCCATGCTCCGCTGACCAGCCTACGCGTGAAGCCAGGCGAAACTTTACGACTGCGGCTGATCAACGCTTCGAGCACCTACCAATTTCGCTTCCAGATCGACGGCCATCCGCTCACGCTCATCGCCGCGGATGGCGCGCCCATCGCACCGATCAAGGTCGACAATCTGGTCTTCAGCCCGGGCGAGCGGTACGACGCGATTGTGGTTGCCGATCAGTCTGGGTCCGCCTGGATTCGTGCGGCAACCCTGGCGGGTGACGAGGCACGTGCCGTTCTGAATTACGCCGACGCGCCCAACGCCGAGCCGGCGCCCCACTCCGTGACCTGGGGCAAAACAGGACTCGAGCCGACTTCGCTGAGATCACCCGCGGCCGTTTCGCTCGTCCCGCATTCGCGCGAGGTCGTGCTGCGACTGGGGGGAACCATGCGGCCTTACGCGTGGAACATCAACGACGAATCCTACCCGCACGCCGCGCCAATCGCCGCGGCCAAAGACGAATGGCTGAGGTTCGTCCTGGACAATCCGACCGGCATGGACCACCCGTTCCATCTGCACGGGCACTATTTCTACGTGCTGGGCGCGCCCCAGCGGTTGAACCTGGTTGACCCGCCGCAGAAGGACACGGTCAACGTGCCGGCCCGCAGCCAGATCGTGCTGCTGTGGAAAGCCAACAACCCAGGCCACTGGTTTTTCCACTGCCATATCGAATGGCATGCAGCAACCGGGATGGCGCGGGTTGTCGAAATCGCAGATCGCTAATTGAGGCTGAGCGGTCACTAGCCGTTGAGGATCTCGACGGCAGCCGAGAAGCCCGCCCACTGATTCTGGGAGTCGTCCGACGTGGACGTGGGGGGCGACGTCAGCGTGCCGGCGGTCTGCGGCTGAGAACCCGGCGAAGTGGGGCCGCTTGAGCCTACGGTCACCTGGATGGCGCCCGAAGCCGTGAGCGAATTTCCCAAGTCCGTGTAGCCGATCGCGATCGATGCCGAGCCGACGTAGCCCGTCAACGGCGTGAACGTGAGGTTCTTCAGGGCGTTGTTGAGGTTGGCCAGCGTACCCGTGATCGTCATCCCCGACGAGCTATTTGCGCCGGAGGTGAAGGTCAGCCCGGTCGTCGAACCGAGCTTGAGCTTGCCGTTGGTCGCGGAGAGCGTGACCTGTTCGATGCCGGTCCCCGCGTTGACGTCGGTGACGCTGATCAGGTCGTTGTTGGTCTTCGTGAACTGCACGGAGCCGTTCTCGGCGACCGACGCTGTTGACGGAGCCGTCAGCGTGGGCGCCAACGTAGCGATCGAAAGCGAGACGCTGGTCGAGGCGGACAAACCGTCCGGCGGATCCGAGACGGAAATCGCCAGCGTGTCAGCGCCCGAGTAGTTGGTGTTTGGCTTGTAGGTCAAGCCGTTGAGCGCGTTGTCGAGGTTGGTGACTGTCCCGGTCACGGTGAAGGAGGCACTGCTGTTCTTGCCAGTCGTAAACGTCAAACCGCTCGTGCTGCCGAGCTTCAGCGTGCCGTTCGTCACGGAGAGCGTGAGCGATTCGGTCTTGATCGTGCCGGCGTTGCCGTCGGTAAACGAGATGGCGTTGCTGTTGGCGGCCGAGAAGACCAGCGTGCTGTTCTCGCTGAGCGAACCGGTCGAGGGAGCGGTGATTGTCGGGGCAGTGGCGGGTGAGATGGTGATCCCGACGTTGCTGGTGGCCGACTGGCCGTCAGTGGTGTCCAGCAGCGAAATCGCCAGCGTGTCGGATCCGCTGTACCCCGTCGTCGGCGTATAGGTCAGGCCGGTGAGCGCCTTGTTGAGATTGGCCAAGGTCGCGGCGATCGTGAAGGACGAGCTGCCGTTCTTGCCCGCCTTGAAGGTCAAACCGGGAGTCGAGCCGAGCGTCAGGATGCCGTTGGTGACCGAAAGGCTGAGCGTGCCGGTTGTCGAATTGGCGTCGGCGACCGTAATCGCATTGCTGTTGGTCGATGAGAATACGATCGTGACGTTTTCGCCCGTCGCGACGGACGTCGGCGCGGTAATCGTCGGCGGGCTGAGGGCGTTGATCGTCAGCGCCACGCTGGCCGAGGCTGACTGCTTGTTGACGCCATCGGCGACCGTGATCGAAAGCACATCGGTACCAACGTAGCCGGCGGTTGGCTTGTAGGTCAGGCCGGCCAGCGCCGCGTTGAGATTGGTCAGCGTCCCCGTCACAGCGATTGTGGCCGCGTTGTTCTTGCCGGTCGTATAGGTCAGCCCTGTCGTCGAGCCCAACGTCAGGATGCCGTGCGAGACCGACAGGGTCAGCGACTCGGTCTTGGCCGTGCCGGCGTTCACGTCGGTAAACGAGATGGGGTTGCCGTTGCCCGACGAGAACACGAGCGAACCATTCTCATTCAGCGAGCCCGTCGACGGTGCGGTGAGCACCGGGGGCTGGACGTTGACGGTGAGGGAGACGCTGGTTGCCGCCGAGTCGTTGTCGCCCGGATCGGCGATCGAGATCGCCAGCGAATCGGAGCCGATATAGGCGGTCGTCGGCGTGTAAGTCAAACCGTTGAGGGCGTTGTTCAAGCTGCTGACGGTGCCGCTGACGGTGAACGTCGCGGAGCCGTTGCTGCCCGTGGTGAAGGTCAGCCCGGCGGTTGACGCCAGGGTGAGCGTGCCGTGCGTCACTGCGAGGGTCAGCGAATCGGCACCGGAACCGGCGCCCGAGTCGGTGACAGAGACGGCGTTACTGTTGCCCGACGAGAAGACGAGTGAGCCGTCCTCAAAGAGCGAGCCGCTGGTCGGAGCGGTGATCGCCGGCGGGCTGAGTGCGACCACCGTCAGGCCGACGCTGGTCGAGGCCGACAGGGTGTCTGTGGTGTCGATGACGGAGATCAAAAGCGCATCCGAGCCGATGTAGGCCGGGTTCGGCTGATAGGTCAGTCCATTAAGGGCGTTGTCGAGATCGCTCGTTGCCCCCGTCACGGTGAAGGAAGAGGTGCCGTTGTTCCCGGAGGCAAACGTCAGACCCGAGGTGCCGGCCAACGTCAGCGTGCCGTGGGTTACGGAGAGCGTGAGCGAGTCGGGGCCGGCCGCCGAGTCCGTGATCGCAATGGCGTTGCCGTTGCCCGTCGAGAAGACGAGCGATCCATTTTCGCTCACCGAACCGGTGGCGGGCGCGGTCAAGGTTGGCGGCGCGTTGACCGTCAGCGACACGCTGGTCGACGCGCTCACGTTGGCGAGCGGATCGGAGAGCTGGACCAACAGCGAATCGGGGCCGGCGTAACCCGTGTTCGGGCTATAAGTCAGTCCGGCGACGGCGGCCTGCAGATCGCCGATCGTGCCGGAGACGGTCATCGAAGAGGAATCGTTGGCACCGGACGTGAAGGTCAGGTTGTTGGTGGAACCGAGCGCGAGCGTGCCCTGGTTGACCGACAGGGTCAGCGTATCGATGTTGGTGCCGGCGATCTGATCGGTGATGGTAATGGCGTTGCCGCCCGAGAAGACCAGCGAGGTGTTTTCGTTCGTCGACGCCGAGGCCGGGCCGGTCGCGGTCGGCGACCAGTTGATGTTCGTATTGGCCAGGTCGGGAACGAGCAGGTTGGCGATCGGCGTGCCTAAGCCGCTCACCAGGTCGTATCCAGGCGCCGCGTTGTAGGTGCCGTTGCCGCCAACCGTGATATCGTGGAAGTCGGAGCTGGAAAGGTTGTACAACGTCGGCAAGGTCTGCGTGAGGCCGTTGAGACTTGGCTCACCGTTGAGGGCACGTCCCTGATTGGCGATGGAGACGAGCGCGGCAGTCAACGGCGTGGCGAGGCTGGTGCCACCGACCTGGTACCATCCGCCCGAGTAGGTATCGAGGACGTAAACACCGGTGTCGGGATCCGCGTCCATCGAGATGTCTGGAACATTGCGATTGGTCGTGCTGGCGCCGTTAATACCGTTCAGCCCGTCCTGATAGGCCGGCAGCGGTTCGTACTGGCTGATGCCGCCGCCGGTGCCGTAACCGTTGTTGTTGTTCCAGACTGATTCGGAGATGTAAGTGCCGTCGGACTGGATCTGCAACGACGTGCCGCCGACAGCCACGACGTCCGGCGAGAAGGCGGGATAAATCGCAGGCGAATCCCAGTCGCCGGTTGCGGCCAGGAACGTCACGCCGCCCGTGCGCCCGGTGGGTGTGAGGTCGAAGGGGTCTTCCGACTGCTCGCCCTGGAATTCGTCCTCGCCCCAGCTCATTGACACGACCGAGACAGCCGGATTGGCGGCAGCGGTAGCCACGGCCTGGTCCATGTCGGGGTCGTTGTTGGTGTTCGACTCGTAGAGGATGATATTCGCCTGCGGGGCGATTGAGTGGGCCCACTCGACGTCGAGCGATTCTTCGACGTCCCAGCCCTGTCCGTTGGTGGTCGGCAACGACGTGCCGCCGGTTTGATTGAGCACCTGGAAGGTCGGACCGCCCTGAACGTTGAACTGCGGCAGATTGAACGTGCTGCTGAAGTTCTGTGCGTCGGTGACGATGTTGGGGTCGTTGTACGCGTCGACGATGGCGATCGTCTGACCTGCGCCGGTGCCGCTGACGCCGTTAAACGAAATCTGGTTCACGCCGTAAGCAGTGGTCATTTGGGCCGGCGTGTAGGGGGCCGAGGCGACCGTCGTAGCCGGAGTGACGCCGTTTTTGCCGACGTTCGGCGCGGCAACCTGGCCGGCCACGATGATCGCCGGCTGATAGGCGGCGACGGCCGAGAGCATTTGCCGCGCTTCGAGGGCTTCGACGACGGGCCCGCAGCAGACGGGCTGCTGCATGCGGTCAAGTTCTCGTTGATTTCGCCGGCGGGGCACCTTGCGGCCGCGGTAGGTATTTCCTCGGGTCTGCGAAAAAATCGACAGCCGGCGAGAGAACAGCATGCTTCGGGCTCCAACGGCTAATTGGGCAATGGGTTGTGATTCGGAGGGATGCTGCAAGCGCGACTCGAAGGGTGCTGGCCCAAGCACCGGGCGCGTAGGAAGAACTCCTGACGCCATTCGAGAGTCGTGCCTCACAGTTTGCCGTCGCGAGGAGCCGGTGACAACGCGCCGGTCGCGAGATTTCTGTGAATTTTCTGAAGGGAAGCAGGCCGCTCTAAGAACCGAACGTCAATCGCGGCAGAAGTGGACAGACGAGCACGGTAAAACGCCAGAAACCATGCGCGCCCGGATGGTTTTCGACCGTCCCCGTAGCGCGCGCTGCCTTCCATCTGCGGCGCACCGGAGGTCACCGCGGAAATTCGTTCACGCGAACGACCGGCGCGGACGTTAGTTGATCAGGAACTCGAGGGCTTGGAGAAAGCCAGCCCATTGAGTCTGTGCGTCGATCGGTGTGGACGCGTCCCCGTCGGCGCTTCCGCCCGTCGTGGCGGGATTGGTCAGCGACAGGGTCGCCCCTCCGGTCACCGGCACAAACTGGCGGTCGCCTTGCACCGGAGCCGGCGTCACAACGAGCGAGCGGGATGCCCGGCCGTTGCGGCTAACGGTGAGGGCGATGCTGCCTGTGCCTGTCAGGCCGTCACCCGCGTCCGTGTAGCTCAGTGAGATCGAGGCCGAACCGGTGAAATTTCGAGTCGGCGTGTAGGTGAGGCCGTTGAGGGCGTTGTTGAGATTGGTCAGCGTGCCGCTGATCGTCATCGAGGCAGAGCGGTTAGCCCCGGATGTGATCGTGATGCCGCTCGTCGATCCGAGACGCAGGGTGCCGTGCGTGGCTGTGAGCGTCAGCTTCTCGGTGCTGGTGCCCGCGCTGGCGTCGGTGATGGTGATCGACTTGGAGAAGGCGACGGAGCCGTTCTCGGCGACCGAGGCTGTGGCTGGAGCCTTGATCGTCGGCGCGACAGCCGCGTTCACGGTGAGGGTCACGCTATCCGACGCGGACAAACCATCGCCCGGATCGGAAATCGAGATCGACAGCGAATCGGAGCCGGAATAATTGGTCGCCGGCTTGTAAACCAGTCCATTGAGAGCCGCGTCGAGGTTGGCGATCGTTCCGGTCACCGTCACCGTCGACGAACCGTTCGCGCCGGCGGTGATCGTCAGGCCGGAGGTGGAAGCCAAGGTCAGCGTGCCGTGCGTGACGGCCAGGGTCAGCGAGTCGGTGCTGCCGGCGCTCGAGTCGGCGACTGAAATCGCGTTGCCGTTGGTCGACGAGAAGGTCAGAGAACTGTTCTCGTTGAGCGAACCGCTCGTGGGAGCGGTGATCGCGGGCGGGACTGGCGGCCGTAACGGTCAGGCCGATGCTGTCCGAATCCGAGAGGCTATCGCCCGGATCGGAAAGTGAAATCCCCAGCGTGTCCGAGCCGGAATAGCCGGCCGTCGGCTGATACGTGAGGCCGTTGAGGGCCGCATTGAGGCTGGACAAAGTGCCGGTCACGGTGAACGCCGCCGTGCCGTTGCCGCCCGTCGTAAACGTCAGCCCGGTCGTCGAGGCGAGCGTCAGAATTCCGTTCGAGACCGTGAGCGTGAGCGAATCACTGCCGCTGCCGGCGCTCGCATCCGTCAGCGTGATGGCGTTGCCCTTGCCCGTCGAGAAGACGAGCGAGGAATTCTCAGCGACGGTGGCCGTACTGGGAGCAGTGATCGTCGGCGGCGTGGGCGCGTTCACGCTCAGCGACACGCTGGCCGAGGCCGACAGGCTGTCGCCCGGATCGGTGACCGAAATCGCCAGCGAATCGGAGCCGGCATAACCCGCAGTCGGCTGATAAACGAGTCCGGCGAGCGCCGCATCGAGGCTTGAGACGGTGCCGGTCACAGTGAACGAGGACGAGTCGTTGCTGCCAGATGTGAAGGTGAGTCCCGACGTGGTCGACAACGTCAACGTGCCATGCGAGACGGACAGCGTCAGCGAATCGGCGTTGGTGCCGGCGCTCGCGTCGGTGACGCTGATGGCGTTCCCGTTGGCCGACGAGAAGGTCAACGAGCCATTTTCGGCCAAGCTTGCCGACGCGGGGGCGCTGACGCTCGGCGGTTGCGTTGTGCCGTATCCCGCCAGGGCGGGGACGAGCAAATTGGCGATTGGCGTGCCCAGTCCGGTGACCAGATCGTAACCCGTCCCGGCCGAGTAGGTGCCGTTGCTGCCGGTTGTGATGTCGTGGAAGTCGGAACTGGGCAATTGGTAGAGCGTCGGCAGTGTTTGCGTCGCGCCGTTGAGGGATGAATCGCCCAAGAGGGAGCGTCCCTGGTTCGCGATGGCGATCAGGCCGCCCCACATCGGCGTCGCGAGGCTCGTCCCGCCGACCTGGAACCAGCCACCGTCGTAGCTATCGAGGACGTAGACGCCGCTGTTGGGGTCGGCATCCATGGCGACGTCGGGCACGTTGCGATGCGTCGTGCTCGCACCGTTGACGCCGTTGAGCGAGCTTTGATAGCTGGGGATGGTCTCGTATTGGCTGATCCCGCCGCCCGTATCGGACCAGGCGCCCTCGGCGATGTATTGGCCGCTGCTGTTGATATCCAAAGTCGTGCCGCCGACGGCCACGACGTCGGGACTGAACGCCGGATATCCCGAAGGCGTGCCGTCATCGCCGGTGGCCGCCAGGAAAGTGACGCCCTGATGACCGTTGGGCGTGACGAAGTTGGAATCGAAGCCGGTCTCCGAGGAGCTTTCGCCGCCGTCCCAGCTCATCGACACGACCGAAACGCCGGCGTAATCGGCCGCCGTGTCGACGGCCTGGAACAGGTTCGCGTCGGAGTTGGAAGAAGCCTCGAAGAGGATGATGTTCGCATCGGGGGCGATCGAGTGAGCCCACTCGACGTCGAGCGCTTCTTCAACGTCCCAGCCCCCCTTGGCCGCGTTGGCCGGCAGCGACGTGCCGCCCGTTTGATTCAGGACCTTGAGCGTGGGCTCGCTGCTGCCGTTGAACTGCGGCAGACCGAATTGGCTGCTGAAGCTATTGGCGTCGGAAATGATGTCCGGATCGTTGTACGCGTCGACGATGGCGATCGTCTGGCCGGCCCCGGTTCCTGCGACGCCGTTAAAGGAAATCTGGTTGATCCCGTAGGCCGCCTGCATCTGGGCCGGATCGATGGGGGCGGTGCCGGCCGTGACAGCCGGTTTGTTGGTCGCCGCGCCATGGGCCTCGAGAATAAAGGTCGGCGTGGCGACGGCGGTGAGGGCGGACGCGGCAGAGAGCATCTGGCGGCCTTCGAGCGTCTCGGCGGCCGGACCGCAGCAGACCGGCTGGCCGATGCGTGCCGCGTCGCGTCGACGTTTCAGCGGTCGACGAGAGCGGGAGGACGACGGGCGGACGAAGTTGGACAAAAACGGAAACCGAAGCGACAACAGCATCCTACCGGCCTCCTGTGGCGGGTGAATTTGACCGTCAGGTGTTCGCCAAACACGAACTGAGTCAGAAGGTGCCGGCCCAGACACCCGTCCTAAAGAAAATCGTCGGACGATTTTCTGCCCAGTCACACCAATAGTCTGCCCGTCGGCGAACTGGAGATCAACTTAGCCCAATTACGTCAAAAAGTGCTTCCAATCAACCTCAACCGGCCAGCACTTGCATTGCGGCCGCAAACCCCGCCAGCTGCGTTTCGGAGTCCGGAGGCAGGGTGCTGGTCGAGAGCGAGTTAGCCGAAGGGACGCTCGACGAGGCCGGTCCCGCGGGCGCGCCTGCCTGCAGGATCGTGCTCGACGAGACGGTGATGTTGGCCGTCACCGACTGGTTGGTTGCGAGGTCGGTGTAGGCCAGGGTGATCGTTGCCGCCTTCGCCTGCAGCGTATAGGTCATCCCGTTGAGGGCCAGATTCAGGTTGGCCAGCGTTCCCTCGATGGTCATCGACGCAGAACCATTGGCCCCGGAGATAAACGTAATCCCAGTCGTGCTGGCGAGTTGCAAGATGCCCGAAGTCGCCTTGATTGTCAGTTCTTCGGTGCTGCTGCCGGCGCTCCCGTCGGCAATGCTGATCGCATCTCCCTTGGCGGCGGAGAAAGTGGTCGTGCCGCCAACTGTCGACCTGACGCTGGTCGGTGCGCTGATCGAAGGCGGGGCACTACCCGAAACGTTGATCGACACGCTGGCCGAGCCCGACAGGTGATCCGCCGAATCATTGATCGCCACGGCGAGCGAGTCGGCACCCGTATAGTTGCTGGTCGGCTTGTAGGTCAGTCCGGCAAGCGCCGCGTTGAGGTTGGTGATTGACCCCGTGACCGTGACCGTGGACGACCCGTTAGCGCCGGCCGTGATCGTCAGGCCCGAGATCGTCGACAAAGTCACCGTGCCATGCGAGACCGTCAACTGCAGCGAATCCGAACCGCTTCCCGGCCCTGCATCCGCGACTGAAATCGGGTTGCTGTTGCCCGACGAGAAGACCAGCGAGCCGTTCTCAGGCACCGTAGCCGATCCCGGAGCTGAAACCGTCGGCGGGCTGTTGGCGTTGACCGTGATGGCCACGCTCTTCGAGGCCGACTCGCTGTCGCCGGGGTCCAAGAGAGAAATCGCCAGCGAATCGGAGCCGGTGTAGCTGGTCGTCGGCGTATAGGTAAGGTTGTTGAGGGCCGCATTCAAACTGGTGACGGCGCCGGTCACGGTGAAGGACGCCGAGCCGTTGCTCCCGGCCGTAAACGTCAGGCCGCTGATCGTCGAGAGTGTGATCGTCCCGTGAGCGACCGACAGGGTCAGCGTATCGCTGCTGCTGCCGGCCGCCGAGTCGGCCACGCTGATCGCGCTCGAGGAGAAGATCAGCGAATTGTTGACGAGCACCGAGGCCGTCGCCGGCGCGGTAATCGTCGGCGCCGGCAAGGAGTTGATGCTCAGCGAAACGTTCTTCGAGGCCGACTGGCCATCGCCCGGATCTTGGAGCGAAATCGCCAGCGTATCGCTGCCCGTGTAAGCGGCCGTCGGCTGGTAGGTAAGGCCGTTGAGGGCCGCGTTGAGGTTGCCGACCGTGCCACTCACTGTGAAGGTGGCCGAACCGTTGCTGCCGGACGTGAACGTCAGACCGGACGTGGTGGAAAGCGTCAGTTTGCCGTGCGCGACCGCCAGCGTGAGCGAGTCGCTGCCGGGATTGGCGTCGGCGAGCGAGATTGCGTTGCCGTTGCCGGTCGAGAAGGCCAGCGACCCGTTCTCCGTGAGCGAGGCCGAAACTGGCGCCGCGATCGTCGGGGCCAGCGCGCTGACTGTGATGGCCACGCTGCCAGAGCCAGTTTTGTTGTCGGTCGGGTCGCTGACGGAGAGGGCCAGCGTGTCGGAACCGGCGTAATTCGTCGTCGGCTGGTAGGTCGTTCCTACCAGGGCGGCGTTCAAGTTGGCTACGGTCCCCTTGACCGTGAAGGCGGCGGAGTCGTTCGAGCCCGAGCTGAAAACCAGTCCATTGGTGGTGCCCAAGGTCAGGGTGCCGTGGCTGACCGACAAACTCACCGAATCTGCGCCGAAGCCCAACCCGTCGTCGGTCAGCGAGATCAAGTTGCCGTTACCCGTCGAGAAGACGAGCGAGCCATTCTCCGCTACGCTAGCCGTAGAAGGCGCCGTGAAGGTGGGGGCGATCGGTGCGACCGTGATCGAAACGCTGGAGGAGCCGGTCAGGCTTTCGCCTGGGTCGGTTAGCGACACCAGCAGCGAGTCGGCGCCGCTGTAATACGTGGTCGGTTGATAGGTCAGACCGGAACTGTCCAGATCCGCGTTCAGGTTGGCGATGGTCCCGCTCACCGTGAACGAAGAGGAGCCGTTCGTCCCGGACGTGAACGTCAGGCCGGTGGTCGAGCCGAGCGTCAACGTTCCGTCGGAGACCGAGAGCGTGAGCGAATCGGCAGCACCGGCGGAGAACGGATCGGTCAGGGTGATCGCGTCGCTGTTGGCCGTCGAGAGTGTCGCCGACCCGTTTTCGGCCACGTTGAGCGTGGACGGGTTGCTCACGGCAGGCGCAGTCGAACCGTATCCCGCCAACGCGGGCACGAGCAGATTGGCGACGGGAGTGCCCAGCCCAGTGACCAGATCGTAACCCGGCGCAGCCGAGTAGGTGCCGTTGCTGCCGGTCGTGACGTCGTGGAAATCGGAACTCGGCAGGCTGTAGAGCATCGGCAGGGTTTGCGTGTACCCGTTGAGCGTCGATTCGCCCGCGAGCGCCCGTCCCTGGTTGACGATGCCGATCATGCCGGCCCACAACGGAGAACTGAGGCTCGTGCCGCCCACCTGGAAGTAGCCGCCACCTTGCCCTTCGTTCCATGTGTCATAGACGTAGACGCCACTGTCGGGATCGGCGTCAGCCGAGACGTCGGGAACGTTACGGTTCGTGGTGCTCGAGCCGTTGATGCCGTCGAGGTTGTCCTGGTAATAGGGCAGCGCTTCCTGCGTGCTGATGCCGCCGCCCGTGGCCCAACCATTGTTGTCGTTCCAAACCGATTCTGAGATGTACGTGCCGCTGTTCTGAATCTGCAGGTTGGTGCCGCCCACGGAGACGACGTAGGGCGAGTACGCCGGATAGCCGGCGGGGCTGCCCGAGTCGCCGGCCGAGGCCAGGAAGGTGACCCCCTGGTGGCCGGTCGGCGTCTGGAAGTATTGGTCTTCGGAAGTCTCGCCGGAGAATTCGCCTTCGCCCCAGCTGTTGGAGATCACGGAGACGCCGGGCCAACCGGCGGCGGTGACTTCGGCCTGGTCCATGTCCGGGTCGTTGGCCGTGGTCGACTCGAACAGGATGACGTTGGCCTCCGGCGCCATCGAGTGCACCCACTGCACGTCGAGTGATTCCTCGAGGTCCCAGTCGCCGACTGTCGTGTTGGTGTTCATCGGCAGCGTCGTGCCGCCGTTTTCGTTCAGCACCTGAAACGTCGGACCGCCGGAGTTGAATTGCGGCAAGCCGAATCGCGTGTTGAAGGTGGCCGTGTCGGAGACGATGTTCGGATCATTGTAGGCGTCGACGATGGCGATCGTCTGTCCGGCGCCGTTGCCGACAATTCCGTTGAAGGAAATCAGGTTCACGCCGTAGGCCGTCTGCACCTGCGACGGCGTGTAAGGCGCCGAGGCGTTGTCGGGCGAATTCGTGGGCTTCACGCTTCCAGGAGCCGCGACGCGGCCCAGGTTGATCAACGTCGGCACGGCGATGCCGGCGGCGGTGGCGGAAACGGCCGCCGAGAGCATTTGCCGCCCTTCGAGTTCCTCGACGGTCGGTCCGCAGCAAATCGGACCAGGAATGAATGCCGTGTCTCGTCGGCTGCGTCGACTCAGGTGCCGCTTGAACCGGACAGGCTTGGACCCGATTTTGCGCGAAATCGTGAGCCGCCTAGAAAACAACATCCCCAGACTCCTGCAACAGGTGCGCGATTCGGGCGGAAAAGCGAGAGGAAACACGGCCCGACGGTGCCGGCCCAGCGCCCGTCTGAAGAAATGAAAGGCGTCGCTAGTTTCGCCGACGGCGAGGCAGAGATCAAGACTTAACGCGCGTCACTTATCCAAAATCCGCGCAGCACAATTAGTCCCCGTCAAAGTCCCCCGGCATCGGTCCCCACGGATGGTCTCGCGACCACGTCAGACACCCAAGCTGGGCGACTTCGGGCCGGGTGCTCGTGCGTTTAGACTTCGGAGTCGGGCGGGATGGAACTCGTTGCGGGGCCAGTTGTTGTGTTTGACGACGGCGAATTTCCCAGGGTCGTATTCCCGAAGAGGGTCACCGTGGTGGAGGACGTTCCCTGCCCTCCCGTCACCAGGTTGGTGTAGACCATCCCGATCGTCTGACTCTTTCCCGTGAGCGTATACGTCAGCGTGGCAAGGGCGGCGTTGAGGTTGGCCAGCGTTCCCTGGACGACCATCTGCATCGAGTTGTTGGCACCTGACACAAAAGTCAGCCCGGTGGTCTTGCTCAGGTTCAGTGTGCCCCCCGAGTCCTTGATCAGGAGCTGTTGCACGCCAGTCCCGGCGCTCGGGTCCGTGATGCTGACCGCGTCGGTCCCGGTGAAGCTCACCGCGTCGGATCTCGTCAAGATGGCCGTGGGCGCCTTGATGGCCGGCGCCGTGCTGCCGGTGACACTTAACGTGACGTTGGCGGAAGCCGACTGCCCATCGGACGAATCCTTGATCGCCACCGACAGCGTGTCGGGACCTGTGTAGCCGGTCGACGGCTGATAGACCAAGCCGTTCAAGGCCGCGTTGAGATTGACCAGCGAACCGGTGACAGTGATCGTGGTCGAGCCGTTCGCTCCCGAGGTGACGGTCAACCCCGTGGTGCTTGCCAGCGTCACCGTGCCGTGGGAAACGGTGAGCGTCAGCAAGTCGGAACCGTTCCCGGGACCACTGTCGGCCACCGAGACGGCATTGTCGGTGGCCGGCTCGAAGACCAGCTCTCCGTTCTCACTGACCACGGCGCCGCTGGGAGCCGTGATCGTCGGGGGCAAGAACGCGGTAATCGTCAGGGCCACACTGGTCGACGCCGACTCATTGTCTCCCGAATCGGAAATCCCAATCGAGATTGCAGCGGCACCCGAGTAACCGGACGTGGGACGATAGATCAGACCGTTGAGCGCGGCATTGAGGTTGGCAAGCGTGCCGGCCACGGTGAACGAGGCCGTGCCGTTGGTCCCGGCCGTAAAGGTGAGCCCTGTCGTGGAGGCCAAGGTCAACGTGCCGTGAGTGGCGGTGAGCGTTAGCGAGTCGGTGTTGGCGCCGATCCCCGTGTCGGCGACGGCAATCACATTGCCGTTCGTCGCGGAGAAGGTCAGCGATCCGTTTTCGGCGAGAGCGGCCGTGGCGGGCGCGGTGACGCTCGGCGGAGCCAGGCCGACAATGCTCAGCGACACGTTCGCGGAAGCGGACTTGTTATCGCCCGTATCGGTGATCGTGATCGCCAGCGTGTCGGCGCCGGTGTAGCCCGATATCGGCTGGTAGGTCACGCCGTTGAGGGCCGCATCCAAGTTGGTGACGGTTCCGCTCACGGTCATCGAGGCGGAGTCGTTGCTGCCGGCCGTGATCGTCAAGCCGGTCGTGCTGGCCAAGGTCAGCGTGCCGTGCTGCACCGAGAGCGCCAGCGAATCGGTGCCCGGATTGGCATCACTAACGGTAATGCCGTTGCCGTGGGAACTCGCGAAGGGCAGCGCGGTGTTCTCATTCAGCGAGGCGCTCGACGGAGCTGTGATCGTCGGAGCCAGAGCATTGACAGTCAGCGCGACCGACGCGGAACCCGACTTGCCGTCATTCGAGTCCACCACCGAGATCGACAGCGTGTCCGAACCGGCAAAACCGGTCGCCGGCTGATAAGTCAAACCGTTGATGGCGGCGTTGAAGTTCGCCACCGTCCCCTTCACGCTGAACGAAGAGGAGCCGTTGAAGCCGCTGACGAACACCAGTCCGTTGGTCGAACCAAGGGTCAAGATGCCGCTGGAGACGGACAGCATCTCCGTATCGGCGCTGGTGCCGGCGCCGTTGTCCGTCAGGGTGATCGGGTAGCTGCTGGTTGTCGAGAAGGTGAGCGTGCCGTTCTCGATGACGGCGGCCGTTATTGGCGCGCTGATCCCCGGAGCGGCGATCGCGTTGATGGTCAGCGCAACGCTGCTGGTGGCCGACAGGCCGTCCCCCGGATCGCGGAGCAACACGGTCAACGTGTCCCCACCGGTGTAACTGAAGTTGGGCTGGTAGCTCAGGCCATCGAGGGCGGCGTTGAGATTGCCGATCGGCCCGCTGACGGTGAACGAGTTGGAGCCGTTGGTGCCGCTGGTGAAAGTCAGGCCGGTTGTCGCTCCCAGCGTCAGGGTGCCGTTTGCCGCGGAGACGGTCATCGAATCGGAGCCGCTCGCGCCGAGGTCAGTCACGCTAATCTCGTTGCCGAAAGCCGAGGAGAAGGTGAGGGCCGTATTCACGGTCGTGCTGCCGGTCGACGGACCGCTCACGGTGGGTAGAGCCTTCACGCTGAGCGAGACGGAGGTCGCGGAGGACTTGCTGTCCGCCAGGTTGGTAATCGTCAGGGACAGCCCATCAGAGCCGAAGTAATTAGCCGTGGGCTGGTAGATCAGGCCGTCGAGCGCCATGTTGAGGTTGCTGAGCGAGCCGGTCACGGTGAACGAACTTGTGCCGTTCGTGCCCGACGTGAAGGTCAAGCCGAAGGTCGTGTGCAACGAGAGCGTGCCGTGCGTGACAGAGAGCGCCAGCGCATCGCCGCCAGCGTTGACGTCGCTGACGGAAATCGAGTTGCCGTTCCCCGTCGAGAAGACGAGCGACTGGTTGGCCCCGACGATGGCCGAACTCGGCGCAGAAACCAGCGGCGCCAAGGCGTTGACGATCAGCGAAACGGTCGTGCCGCCGGAGAGATTGTCCGCCTGGTCCTGGTCCGAGAGGCTCAGCGTGTCGGTGCCGTAGAATCCCGCGGTCGGCGTATATGTGAGGCTGGCCAGATCGGCGTTGAGGTTCGGCAGCAGGCCGGTCAGGACGACGGTCGCGCTGTTGTTTCCCGTCACCGTCAGCCCGGTCGTCGTTGCCAGATCGAGCGTGCCGTCGCCGACCGACAGCGTCAGCTGCTCGTCCGAACCGCTCACGTCGCCTACGGTGATCGCATTGCCGGCAGTAAAGGTCACACTGCCGTTTTCGGCGACGCTAATGCCGCCGGTGGGAGCCGTGATGGTGGGAGACACCGGCACCACGGTGATTGACACGGTGGTCGTTCCCGTCAGACTGTTGCCGGTATCCGTGTCGGACAGCGACAGCACGTCGGGGCCGAGGTAGCCGGACGTCGGCGTGTAGGTGAGGGTCGCCAGGTCACTGTTCAGGTTGGACAGCGAGCCGGTCAGCGTGAGCGAGGTGGAACCGTTGCCGACGACCGTCAGTCCGGTCATCGTCCCCAGAGTAAGGGTGCCGTTGGTCACCGAGAGGACCAGTTGTTCGGCCGTCCCACTGGGATCGACGACGCTGATCGCGTTGCCCCCGCTCAACGTCAGGCTGCCGTTCTCGTTGACCGTCACGCCTGTGGGGACTTTGAACGTCGGCGCGACCGGGGTAATCGTGATCGAGACGCTGGCCGAGTTGATCAACTCGTCGGTCGTGTCCTTCACGGAGAGCGACAGCGTGTCGGCGCCCAGGTAACCGGTGGTCGGCGTGTAGACGAGCGTGGGCAAGTCGTTATTGAAATTGGTCAGCGAACCGGTCAGGGTCAGCGTTTTCGTGCCGGCTCCGGACACCGTGAGGCCCGCCGTGGTGGTCAGGTTGAGCGTGCCATTGCTCACAGTGAGCACCAGCTGCTCGGCCGTGCCGCTGGTGTCCGCAAGGCTGATCGCATTCTGCCCGTTGAAGACGAGAGTGCCGTTCTCGTTAACGCTGACGGCCAAGGGCGCGGTGATGGTCGGAGCGAACGCGGTGTTCGAGAACGGGTTGGAGGCGATACCGTCCGCGATGACGACAATCGTGAACGGGTCGTTGCCGATGGCGGCCGGCAGCACGACGTTGGCCGTTTCGGGCGTGCTGCCGGTGGCGACGCCGACCGAGCTCCAATCTGAGGTCGTCGCGTAGTAAACGGTCCCCGTGCTGGTGTCGACCACCCGCACGATGGGATAGTTCTCCGCCATCTGGTTGTCGTCGCCGTAGGACGCCCCTTCGTCGAGTCCGTTGAGCTGCGTTCCCGTCAGCGTGTAGTCGTTGCCACTCTGCTGCGTGAAGCTGGTGATGGTCGGTTGCCAGGACGCCTGCGGACTCCCGTTGGGCGTGTAGACGGCGAGCTGATTGTTGTCGTCGGTCAGCAGCAGCTGTCCCGTCGGCAGGATGAGGAACGTATTGATAAAGCTGTTACTGTCACTGAGGAACGGATCGACGGTCGCCGAGGGCGTAATGTTCGTCCAGACGTCGGCCGTCGTGTTGAGGTCGTAGATATAGGTCGGCCCCGGGAATTGTTCCTCCCCGGTGTTGTCGATGTAGACCGCGGGCGAAAGCGCCAGCACGACGTCCCCATTGGGCAGGATGGCGCCCGGCGCGTCGCCTGTCGTAAGCTGCGTCATGACGCCGTTGATCATGACAGAGGGCATCGTCGGGCCCTGCGTCCAGGAGTTCGTGCCTGGATTGTAGAGCGCGGTCGTGCCGTTGGTTCCAGTGAAGAGCGCGTCTCCATTGGCCAGCAGAAGCGCGGGGCCCAACTCATAACCCGTGCCCTCCGTCGAGAGCAGGGGAATCGTGCCGACCGTGCTGCTGGCGTCGGACCAGGTATTCGTGCTGGGGTTATACAGCTCGGCCTCGAACTTGTTGTCGGTGATGCTCGAGAAGAGGTCGTAGGTGAGGATGTCGCCGTTGGCCAGCTTCACCCACGCCTCCTCGTCGCTCTGGTCGTTGTGGACCTTGGTGCCGCCCGCGCTCCACGCATTCGTGGTTGGGTCGTAAATCTCGGTGCCGTTGTCTTCGATGTCGCCCACGAGGACGTTGCCATCCGGCAGGAGCTCGGTCGGTTCGTCCCCGACAATCGACTTCGGACTGCTCGCCACCATCGTCCACTTGCTGGTGACCGGATTGTAGATTTCGGCGGAATTCGAGAAATTCTCGTCGGTCGCATACTCGCCGCCCACGACGAAGACTTCGCCGTTAGGCAGCACGGTGGACCCGAAATAAAGACGTCCGACATTCATCGAGCCCGCCACCGTCCAGGTCCCGTCGACGTAGCTGCCGGTGCTGTCGGGCGTGACCAGATACCAACTGGTAGAAGGGCCGTTGCCGCCGCCTCCATGCACGAAGAGTTGACCGTTGGGAAGCAAAAGACTCAACTGGCCCGCGTCCCCCTGCGGAACCGCGTTCGACATGGCGGTCCAGTTCTGCGACACCGGCGCGATGACGGTCAGCGGCACGGTCTTCGACGCCGATTGGTTCGTCCCCGGATCCAGCAACGTCACCGACAGCGTATCGCCGCCCAAGTAATTGGTCGCCGGCTGAAAGGTCAGCCCGTTGAGGGCGGCGTCCAGGTTGGTGACCGTTCCGCTCACCGTGAACGAAGCCGAATTGTCGGTGCCGCTCGTGAAGGTGAGACCGTTGGTCGTCGCCAGGCTCAACGTCCCATGCAACACGGCAAGGGAGAGCGAGTCGGCATTGGTGCCGGCACTCGTGTCCGTGACATCGATGGCGTTGTTGTCGGCCGTGGAAAACGTCAGCAAGTTGTTTTCTTCGGTGCCGGTGGCCGTGGGGGCAGTGACTTTCGGCGGTTGCTGCGAGCCGTAGCCGGCCAAGTCCGGGACCAGCAAGTTGGCCTTGGGCGTGCCCAGGCCGGTCACCAGGTCGTAGCCGACGCCGGCGCTATAGGTGCCGTTGCTCCCGGTCGTCACGTCGTTGAAGTCGCTGCTCGGCAGTCCATACAGCATGGGCAACGTTTGCGTGGCCCCGTTGAGCGTTGTCTCGCCGGCGAGCACGCGGCCCTGGTCGGCGATGGCGATCATGCCGGCCCACAAGGGACAAGCCAGACTGGTGCCGCCGACGTCGATCCATCCGTTCGCGCCGTACGAGTATGAGTCGTAGACATAAACGCCGGTATTGGGGTCGGCGTCGGCGGACACGTCGGGCACGTTGCGATTGGTCTTGCTCGCTTGGTTGACCCCGTTGATGCCGCTCTGGAAGCTGGGCAGCGTCTCGTAGATGCTGGTGCCGCCGCCCGTATCCGACCAGGCGCTTTCGGAGACGTAGGCGCCGCTGGATTGAATTTGCAGATTCGTCCCGCCGACCGCGACAACGTCGGGAGAGAACGAGGGATAGCCGGCCGGCGTGCCGTCGTCGCCCGTGGAGGCCAGAATCGTGACGCCCTGATGGCCGGGCGGAGTGATGAAGTACGAGCTGTCGTCCTGCGTCTCGGTCGAGTACTCGCCGCCACCCCAGCTGTTGGAGATGACGGACACTCCCGGGAAGCCCGCTGCTGTCGCCTCAGCCGTGTACAGGTCGCTTCCGTTAGGCGAATTCCCCTCGAAGAGAATGATGTTGGCCTGCGGGGCCATCGAGTGCACCCACTCGACGTCGAGCGACTCTTCGACATCCCAGCCGAATTGTGGCGCGTTTCTGCGGCAGCGTGGTGCCCCCGTCCTCGTTGAGCACGCGGAACGTCGGTCCGCCCGCGACGTTGAACTGCTGCAGGCCGAATTGAGTGCTGAAGGTGGCTGCGTCGGAAATGATGTTCGGATCGTTGTAAGCGTCAACGATCGCGACCGTCTGTCCGGCTCCCGTTCCCACCACGCCGTCGAACGAGATCGCGTTGACGCCGTAGGCCGTCGCGACCTGCACGGGAGTGTAGGGACCCTGGCTACTGGGTTGCGAGGCCGGGGAGGCCATCGGTTTCACGTTGGGATTGATGACAAACGTCGGGACCGCGGTGCCGAGCACCGCTGGCGTGACGGCCGAGAGCATCTGCCGCCCTTCGAGTTCTTCGACGGTGTGTCCGCAGTAGGCGGGTCCGGGAAAGAAAGCCGAGTCGCGTCGTCCGCGCTGTCGCGCACGCTTGCGTGGTTTAACAGGCGCGATTTTGCGCAGACTCAGACGCTTCGGAAAAAACATCCTCAGGACTCCCGATTACCGATGCGCAGTGGGAGGGCGCAGAAAGAAGGAGATCACAGCCAGTCGCGTGGATACGGCGATCTTCTCGGGAAGAAACGGTCAATGGCCCGAGACCAAAATGAACGTCGTAAATCTTTGTGCAAACCTAGGATTGGACAGTAATCCGGGGGCTCTTTCAAGCCCCTAAATC
The DNA here is from genome assembly GCA_963813715.1 of uncultured Planctomycetaceae bacterium. GTDB lineage: Bacteria > Planctomycetota > Planctomycetia > Planctomycetales > Planctomycetaceae > DASPSM01. The sequence goes on from CAWFAK010000005.1 coordinate 97,565, forward strand.
CGAACAATCCCTAGCCAGACCCTGCCGCTTCCCGCGACCGGCCCGCGAGGGATGATGGCATCAGCGGCCCTCGGCCAGAGCGACCCAGGCGTTCGCCCGACGCGTGTCGGACCGCCCGCAAAGGGTCGCGTCGATTAGACTTCCGCGTTCAGAGCCCCCGAGCCCGTGACGTGAGCGCAACCGTCGAACGGGCCGAAGTTCGCGCCACTGAGCCTGGGACGAGATCGTTCTAGTTTCCGGTCGTCAGCACGACGCGGAAGCGGGCCTTGCCGCTCATCATCCGGTCATAGGCCTCGTTGGCCCGCTCCAGGGGCACGACCTCGTTCATCGAACGGACGCCTGTCAGAGAGCTGAATCGCAGCGCGTCCTGTGAATCGATCGAGATGCCGGAGTACCATCCCTTCACGGCCCGCGAGCCCGTGATCAGAAATATGGGATTAACCTCGAGGGACCCGACCGCTCCGATGACCAGCATCGTGCCGTTGGTGGCCAGCCCGCCCAGGACCGACTGCATGGCGTCACTGCTCGTCGCGGTGGCGAGAATCGCCTTGGCCCCTCCCATCCGAGCCAGCTCGGCTGCCGGGTCTTGGGCTTGGTTGTCGATATAGTGCGTCGCGCCCAGCTTGCGAGCCAGCGGTTCTTTGTCCTTGCCGCGGGCGATCGCCACCGTCTTGAAGCCCATCTTGGCGGCATACTGCACACCGAGATGGCCCAGGCCACCCAAGCCCAGAATCGCCACCACGTCGCCCGGGGCGGCGCCGCTGTGCCGCAGCGCATTGAACGTGGTCACTCCCGCGCACAGAGCGGCGCCGCATCGATCTCCGACAGCTCCTTCGGCACGCGGGCGACGGCTGACGATTGGGCGATCATGTAGTCGGCATAGCCGCCGTCCGACGTGATTCCCGTGACGCGAGTCGCCGTCTGGCAGGCGAAGAACTCGCCGCGACGGCACGCGTCGCAATAGCCGCAGTAGCCCCCGTTCCAGCCGACACCGACGCGCTCGCCGACGGTCCAGCCGGCGACGTTCGGCCCGAGCGCGTCGACCAGCCCTACGACCTCGTGCCCGGGCACTCGCGGATATTCGATACCGGGCCACATCCCTTCCTTCGTGAGCGAATCGCTGTGGCAGACGCCGCACGCCTGCACTTTGATGCGCACGGTTCCCGGACCCGGTTCGGGAATGTCTCGCTCGACGATCTCAAAGGCTGCTTTCGGCTTGCTAACCTGCACGGCGCGCATCTTGGACATGGGATGGCTCCTGGTTGGTAGTGTCGATCGAGAATCCCGCAGGCGAATTGTACCTGGGTTCGGCTCGAGTGGCCCACTGTCTGAGCGAATCGGAAGAACTCGGGGGGCTGACGCCCCCCGCTCGGGCTCAAACGATGGTCGGCGGATCGAGGGCGCGGTGCTCGTCATCGACGCGGGGCCAGTCGAGCACGAAGCGGCAGCCGAAGCCCGGCTTGGTTTCGACGATCACGTCGCCGCCATGCTCGCGAAGAATCTTCTGGCTGACGGCCAGTCCCAGCCCGGTGCCCCGCGCTCCCTTGGTCGACTCAAAGATGTTGAAGATCTTGGCCAATTGGTCCTCGGGAATTCCCGGACCGTTGTCGGTGACGGCGACGAAGATCACGTCGCCCGACGCTTCGTGCCCCGTCTCGACGATCACGTGTCCCCCTTCGATCCCCTCGACTGCGTCGATGGCGTTGGTGACGACATTGAGCACGGCGCGGTGAATCCCCTCGGCGTCGAACGTGGCCGATGGCAGATCATCCTTGAGCCGCACTTCGAGCCGCACCTTGCAATCGGCGGCCCGGGCCTGCATCAGCTCGCAGACCTCGGTCACAGTTTGATTGAGCGCGGCGACCTTCATCACGGGCTGCCGCTCTTTGCTGAAGGTGAGCATGTCCATCACAAGCTGGTAGATCTTGTTCTGGTTCTTTTCGACGATGCCCCAGCCTTGCTCGACGTGGTGTTCGTTGTGCTCCTTGAGCCCCAGGTCGATCAGGTAGCTGCCGCCGCGGATGCCCTGCAAAATGTTCTTGATGTGATGGCTGAGCATGGCGATCGTCTGACCCATCGCCGCCAGCCGCTCGGCCTTGACCAGCGCCTCTTGGTATCGGCTGTTCTCGATGGCGAGCGCCGCCTGGCTGCCGATGGCCACGAGCAGACGCAACTGGTCCTCCGAGAACTTGTGCGTCATGCCGCCATCCAGGACGACGCGTTCGGGCGGCGTGGTCGTGTCGACGTAGATCACGCCCAGCACGTCGACGCGGCCCTGCATGGGGACGCACATCGCCTCGCGGATGCCGGCCTGCAGGATGCTTTGACCGGGGACGAAGCGGCGATCCGTCCGCGCATCGGACGTGCGCACGCCCTGGCCTTTTTCCAAAACGTAATCGACGATGCTGCGCGAGACGGGCATCCGCGCGCTCTGGTCGGCCCGCCGGCCGTAGCTCACGACCTTGGGCACGCTCTTGCCCGTCTCCGGATCGGTCACCAGCATGCAGCCGCGATCGGCGCCGACCACGCCGATCGTCAGGTTGAGGATTCGTTGCAGCAGTTGATCGAGCGAGATCGCCGGGCTGACGGCTTCTTCCGCGATGCGATAAATGGCCTGCAGGTTGGACAGCTCCTGCGCGTGCGGACTGCCACCCACGCGCCGTTTGCTCGGAAAGGTTTTTGGCCGCCTCCTGCCCCACCTCGCCGACGATGCTCGCCTGGTCGTCGGCGTTCGGCCGGCTGACGAGATCGATGCGGTCGGCCGCTTCGCGTCCCGGCGCGACGGCGTTCGACTGGTGAAACAAGAGCACCGTGCCGCCCAGCTGCACCTGGTCGCCGTCGTGCAGCTCCTTCATGCGAATCGCGGCGCCGTTGACGAACGTGCCGTTGGCGCTGCCGCGGTCTTTGACAACGAACGCGCCGTCCACGAATTGGATGACCGCGTGTTGCCGGGAAGCTTCGTCGTCGCCGACGCGAATTTCGTTGCGGAGACCGCGGCCCAAGCTGACGGGCTTTTCGCCGATCTCAAAGCGGGAACCCTGGTCGGCCCCGCGGATCACGAGGAGCGTCGCCTTCGCCGGCCTGGTTCTCTCGTCCGTTGCCACGTCGACTCGACCTGGAAGCGTCCTGTCCATGCGCCGGGCGGCTCCGTGATCCGCACTTCGGCCCGCGGGAGCATTGCCAACATCATAGCAACGACGGCAATCGCAGGTCCAAAGTCCGGGTTTCACTCGACATTGGGAAATCGGCCGCCCAATGTCAACACCCGGCGCACAACGTCGTTACGGCGAACGGGCATTGAATCCGAGACGGAGCGAACTCGAGAAGAGAGACGAGCGCGCTCAGGCAGCATCCGCGGCCGACAGCAGCCGCTCGATCGTGCGGATCAGCTCGCCGTACTGGAACGGCTGCTCGAGGTAATGATCCTCGGTGGCCGTCTCGCAGGCGTCGTGCACCTTCGTCGATCCGATGACGATCCGCGGCACGTTCTGCCACCCGGCGGGGGCAGCGGCGGGCGCCGGCTCTTCGTCGACGTGCAGCACCATCACGCTCGGCCGGCGCTTCGACGCCAACTCTTCGGCACCCGCGCTGCGGATGCGGTCGACGGAGAGGCCGCGGGGCTCGAGCACGGCTCGCAACACTTCTTCCGTCTCTGAAAGTCCGTCGACGACAAGAACGCGCTGCTGAGCCGTCACGCGGATTTCTTTCTCGGACAATCGGCTGGTTCTCGCTCAGGGCGAGAAGCGATTTTTGGGTTGCGTCGCAGGTCGGGTTGAGAGTCGGAGTTCGTTCGTGGGGCGGGAGAATATCGCGATCGCGAATGCGTGTTAAGAGCAAAATCGCATTCGCGCAGGTCGGCGCACGGCGCTGGAAATGGGAGAAAAACCCGGAGATTTTCGCAGTTTTTGCCTTGCGGCCGACTGTAAAAATTACAACGACCGAGCGAGGGCTTCGTGCCTTCATTTCGGTGCCATGCGGATCGCGCCGTCGAGGCGGATCGTTTCGCCGTTGAGCATTTCGTTCTCGACGATGTGAGCGGCGAGCGCGGCGAACTCGTCGGCCCGGCCGAGTCGCGAGGGGAAAGGAATCTGCTGGGCGAGCGATTTGCGGACCTCTTCGGAGAGTTGTCCGAGCATGGGCGTCTCGAAGATGCCGGGCGCGATGGTCATCACACGGATGCCCACCCGCGAGAGGTCGCGGGCGATGGGCAGCGTCATTCCAACCACGCCCCCCTTCGACGCGCTGTAGGCCGCTTGCCCGATTTGCCCGTCGAAGGCCGCCACCGACGCCGTGTTGACTATCACGCCCCGTTCGCCCGACGCGTTGGGCTCGCTCTTGGACATCGCGGTCGCGGCGACCGCAATCATGTTGAACGTGCCGATCAGGTTGACGTTGATCACCCGCGAGAACGACTCGAGCCGATGCGGCCCTTCTTTTCCCACGGTCCGCTCGGCCAGCGCGATTCCCGCGCAATTGACCAGCCCGTGCAGCCCGCCCAACTCCTTGAGGGCCGTTTCGACCGCACGCTCAGCCGAGGCCCGGTTGGTGACGTCGGTCTCGACGAAGCGGACCTTCGGTCCGAGTTCGGCCGCGAGCGCTTCGCCTGCCGCCTTTTGCACGTCGGCAATCACCGCCCGCCCGCCGCCGGCGACAAACCGCCGCACGCAGGCGGCTCCAAGTCCCGATCCGCCGCCCGTGACCAAGAACGTGTGATCGGCGATCTTCATGATGGGAGATCCGTTGGGTCTAAATGACTGCGCGCGACTTTGGGAATCTGGCTCGAATGCCCCCTCACCCCAAGCCCCTCTCCCGCGAGGGGAGAGGGAGAGGGAGAGGGATTGCAGGGTGCTAATGAGGGCGGCACTGCTTAGATCCGTTCGATGATCGTGGCGGTCGCCATGCCGTGGCCGATGCACATCACCTGCAAGCCGGTCTTCCCGCCCGTCGTTTCCAGGCCGATCAGCATCTTGGACATCAGGCCGGCGCCCGTCGCACCCAGCGGATGGCCGTGCGCGATGGCACCGCCCCACGGGTTGACCCGTTCCATACGGGGCTTCAACTCGCGGGCCCAACTGAGGACGACCGTGGCGAACGCTTCGTTGATTTCGATCCAGTCGAGATCGTGGATCGTCATCTTGGCCCGTTCGAGCGCTTTGCGCGTCGCCGGGATCACGCCGGTGAGCTGCATCATCGGATCATCACCGACGGCCACCTTGGCCAGAAAGCGGGCCCGCGGTTTGAAGCCGTCGGCCTTGGCCGTCTCCCGGTCGCCGACCAGGATGGCGGAGGCGCCGTCGGAAATCTGGCTCGAGTTGCCGGCCGTCACCACGCCGTTGCCGTTCGGGCGGAACACCGTGGCGAGCGACTTCATCTTCGCCATGTCGAGCTTTTCGCGAATGCCTTCGTCGCGTTTGAGCTCGAACGACTTGCCGTCCGCGTCGATCCCCGGCGTCGGCAGGATTTCTTTGTTGAAGCTCTGCGCGGCGGCCGCGCTCGCCTTCCGATGACTCTCCGCCGAGTACTGATCGACGTCGTCGCGAGTGATCTGCCACTTTTCGGCGATCCGCTCGGCACTTTCGCCCTGGTGGATCAGGTCGAATTTTTCCAGCACGGCCGGGTTGAGCTTCTCATAGCCGCCGCCGATGTCGCTGAACATCGGCACGCGGGTCATGCTCTCGACACCCGCACCGATCGCGTACTTGGCATCGCCCGCCGCGACTTCCTGAGCGGCAAAGTGCACCGCTTGCTGACTCGAGCCGCACATGCGGTTGAGCGTGACGGCCGGCACCGAAACGGGGAAACCGGCCAGAAGCACGCCGAGCCGGCCGACGTTCGCACCTTGCTCACCGACCTGTTGCACGACGCCCGTCACCACGTCTTCAATCTTCGACGGGTCAATGCCGGCGCGCTTGGCGAGGCCCCGCAGCGCGTGGGCCAACAGAACGTCGGGACGCGTCTCGCGAAAGGCGCCGTTTCGCTTGGCGAACGGAGTCCGCGCGACTTCGAGAATCACCGGTTCAGCCATCGTCATTCTCCCCCAGCCTCAGGAAACTGCATCACGAATTCGGTTCGATGGGTGGCCGAGGTCGAGCGCAGCGAGCCCCGGGGATTCAACGATCGCTCCAGCCACCCGACTCTTCGTTCTTCTCCGCCTCAACCTCACTCGCGAACGGCGACGATCGGCAAATCGTGCGCGGCCGCCCACGTTTCCCACGCGGCCGACGTGCGCCGGGCAAACGCTACGCCGAGCGCTTCATGTGTGAGCGATTCGGCTGCCAGCTCGCGCGTCAGCCGCTCCGCAAAGTGCGGCTCGAGCGCCGCCACGGCAATCCAGCCGTCAGCCGTCCGGTAGAGATTGTATCCAGGCCACGCACCGCCGAGCAGTCCCGACGCCAGCGTCAGCCCGTGCTGGTGAGCCAGTGGCAAATCTCGCGGCGGCTTGGGCCAGACTGACTTGCGCAAAACCGGCCACCCCGGTTCGCTCACGAGCCACCAGCAACGAAACGCCAGTCGACACCGCTTCCTCCGCGCCGCCCAAATCGGCGATCAGCGTCCGCGGCATTTCCGGAGGCGACACCAGCCCCAGCGTTGCCTGGTACGTGAGATCGTGCCCGGGCCGATTCTCGTCCGGAGGCTCGTGCCCGATGATGGCCACCTGGCACAGCCGAAGGAATTCCTGGTGCAGTGTGCTCCAGCCGAGGCCCAAGCGATCGAGCGCGGCGGGGCGCGACGAAGTCAGCAGCAAATCGCTCTCGGCCAGCAGCGGATCGAGATCGCGCCGCTCGGCGGCTTCCTTCAGATCGAGCTTGAGGACGGCGACGTTTTCATGCAGCGCGCCGTACCAGGCCGCGCAGCCGCGAGCGAGTGGATCCCCGTCGGGCGGCTCGATCTTGGTGACGCTCGCGCCCAGATCGCGCAGGCGGCCGGCAGCGACCGGTCCCGGTAGATTGATCGCCAGACTGACGACCTTCAGTCCGGCCAGCGGCTTCGACTTTGAAGAAGATGGGGCCGGCATGGTGGGAGGGCGAAGCTCCTGCTGAGCCGGTATTTCACTTCGGGCATGGGCCGCAGCTCGGCGGGAGCCTCGCCCTTCCAGATCACAGTTCGTCCGCGGCCGCCAGCCACGGCGTGATCGACTGCTTGCCCGACAGCAGTTCGGCCGGCGTGAAGTAGATTTCGATCTCGCGCTTGGCGGCGTCCGGTCCGTCGCTGCCGTGCATCAAGTTCATCTGGCGGCTGACGCCGAAGTCGCCTCGGATCGTGCCCGGCGGGGCCTGGCGGCCGTTCGTCGGCCCCATCATGGCTCGCACGACGGCGACGGCGTCTGGGCCTTCAGCCACAAGAGCCACCACCGGACCCGACGTGATGAATTTCTCAACGAGCGGGTAGAACGGCTTATTCACGTGCTCGGCATAGTGCCGCCGCGACAGCTCGGGCGTCACCTGCAGGAGCTTCATGCCGACGATCGCCAGGCCCTTGTCCTCGATGCGGCTGATGAGACGGCCGGCGAGGCGGCGCTCGATGGCATCGGGCTTGATCAGAATGAGAGTCCGCTCGCTGGGCATGATGAGTCCTGTGCTTAGCGGCCCGCCAACGCGGGCTCTGCGCCGCGCATCAGCGTCCGAAATTCTTCGAAGAGATAGTGGCTGTCGTGCGGACCGGCGGAGGCCTCCGGATGGTACTGCACGCTGAAGGCCGGGAAATCGCGGTGCCGCAGCCCCTCGACGGTTTGATCGTTCAGGTTGACGTGCGTGATCTCGACGCGGTCGGAGAACGAATTCGCATCGAGCGCGAACCCGTGGTTCTGACTGGTGATTTCGACTCGGTTCGCCCGGCGGTTCAGGACCGGCTGGTTGGCGCCCCGGTGTCCGAACTTCAACTTATAGATGGTGCCGCCGCAGGCCATTCCCAACAGCTGATGCCCCAAGCAAATGCCGAAGATCGGCGTTTTGCCCATCAGCCCCTGAATAGCCGTCACCGCGTAATTGAGCGGGCGCGGATCGCCGGGACCATTGGACAAGAACACGCCGTCCGGATTGAGGGCCAGAATCTCGTCCGCCGTGCTCGTACCCGGGACGATCGTGACGCGACAACCGAGCGAACGCAGGTGTCGCGGGATGTTCCATTTCATGCCGTAATCGACGGCAACGACGTGCAACGGTCGCTCGGCATCGCCGTCCTGGGGCGACGCTTGGGGCGTCTTGCCGTCGAGCGGCCGAAAGCCGAGACCGAGCGACGACAGTCCGTCCTGCCACTCGGACGACGCCTCGGGCATGACCTCACGGATGAGATCCTGGCCGACCAGCTCGGGGCTGGACTGGGCTTTGCGGACAAGGCTGGCATCGTCGAGATCGCTCGTCGACAGCACGCCGGTCATCGCGCCTTGCACCCGAATCCGCCGCACGAGAGCCCGTGTGTCGATTCCTTCGAGGCCGATGATGCCGGCTTCGCGGAGGTAGTCGTCGAGTGATTTGTTCGCGCGGAAGTTGCTCGGCTCGCGGCACAGCTCGCGGACGATAAAGCCCCGCAGCGACAGTCCGCGGCTCTCGACGTCTTCCAGATTGACCCCGTAATTGCCGATCAGCGGGTACGTCATCGTGACGATTTGCCCGCAGTACGAGGGGTCAGTGAGGATTTCCTGGTAGCCGGTCATGCTCGTGTTGAACACGACCTCGCCAAAAACTTCCCCCTGCGCGCAAAGCCGATGCCGGTGAAGACGGTGCCGTCGGCCAGTGCAAGTTTTGCCGGATGAGGCATGCGTTTTTTTGTAGCAGAGCCCCGGAGCAAAGAAAAGCGACGGTCGGCGGCCTTCGGAGTCTCTGCGCTGCCGCCCGCGTCTCGCGCGGTTTGGCCTGAGAGTTCTCGCTCCGGTAGCTTCGAGCGACGGGCTTATTGCTCGTGCGTGACGACGAACTCGTCAAAGCGGAGCTGTCCTTTGCCCCGATCGCCGATGCTCGTCAGCAGTTGCTCCATCAACCCGCGGAACCGGGACTGCCTCACGGAGTAAAAGTTGTGCTTGCCGTCGCGGCGCGCCTTGATCAATCCGGCCACGCGGAGCAGGGCGAGGTGATGGCTGACCGCTGGCTGGCTCTGGCCCAGGCGATCGCAGAGCGCGGTGACGTGCAACTCGCCCTCGCGGGTGAGGTAGACGAGAATCCGCAGCCGCGTTTCGTCGGAGAGGAGCTTGAAGACCTGGACCAGCTCCTTTTCCAGTTCGCTCGACAGTTCGGGAAACCGGGATTCGGACTCGCGGACTGCGGCAACGGGATTGACGGCTGACGGATGGACGGCCGATACGTGCTCGGTCGCCGGGGCTTCGATCAGATTGGTGGTCATCGGTTCTTCTGGACTCTCTTTCGCAGGCTCATCGCGGCCGTCCCGTCGGGCATGCTGGGCCGGTCGAGAATCGTCTGCCAACGGTGCAATCCTTTCGTGAGCCGTGGCTTAAAAGGCGATTGCGCCCCAAGCACCGGCGGCTTCCCACAGCGGAAGCCGACTCAGCTTCAGTCCTTGAAATCCCGAGTCAAATAACTGATGCACGTCGCGAAAATGAACGACTCCGTTTGATTCGCTGGAACTGCCGCCGGAACGCCGAGCTCTCCCGGAACGAACGGAACCCGGGACGAACACGTATCCGCGTCAATGCGAAAACCGGAACCGACGGACCATTTCGTCGAATTGGTCGAAACGACCGAGAGACAGGATCAACGGGAGATGTAGAATCTCACGCCAGACGTCCGGGAGAATCGCCACAAATGCAAGACCGACTTGCCGCAACAGCGCTCTTTCGTCCGTGCGTCTGGGGCCTATTATGGCAGTCTCCAAATCGGTCGTCAATGATTGTCCGACGAATTTGCGAACGTCGTTTTTCTGAGAAAACCGGCCAGAAATCCCGCAAAAACCGTAAGGCCGACGAACTCGAAAAAGCCCGGCGTCGGGCAGTTTTGTCGCTCGTGACACAAGCCGGCCATGGCTTTACGAGATAAGATTCACACTGGTTGATTCGAGTTCCCCGGTCAATCGGAATCCGATGGACAAACAGCTGCGATTGGAGATCCTTCCCCAGCCGGACCACTTGACGTGCGGCCCGACCTGCTTGCAAGCCGTCTATCGCTTTTTTGGCGACTCGATTTCTCTCAACCAGGTCGTCGACGAAATCCCCCAGCTCGAGGACGGGGGCACGCTGGCCGTCGTGATGGCCTGCCACGCGCTCAAGCGGGGCTATAGCGCCACGATTGTCACGTACAACGTGCAGGTGTTCGATCCGACCTGGTTCAAGTCGAGTGCCCCGCCGCTGGCCGAACGACTCGACGCTCAGCGCCAGGTCGCCGACTCGTCGAAGGTCCAGCTCGCGTGCCGTGAATATCTGGACTTTCTGCACCTGGGCGGTAAACTTCGCATGGAAGATCTGACCAGCGAGCTGATCCGGAGGTTTTTGAAGAATTCGACGCCGATTCTTACCGGTTTGAGCGCCACGTATCTGTATCGCGCGAAGCGCGAGCTGGGACGGGACTCGGTTCCGGACGACGTGCGCGGGTTCCCGGTCGGTCACTTTGTCGTGCTCTGCGGCTACGATCAGTCGAACCGCACGGTGCTGCTGGCTGATCCGCTTCACCCCAACCCCCTCGGCAACGAACAAACTTACGCCCTGGGAATCGACCGCGTTAAAAACGCCATTCTGCTGGGGATCGTGACGCACGACGCGAATCTGCTAATCATCGAGCCACGGACGAATCGCAAGCGAGTACCGAGTGCGGATTCTCATCATCGCGAATAGCCATAAGGAATGGCCGTTTCGCATCCCCGACGTGGACGTTGTGGACGCCCGGGCTTATCTCACCCAGCCCGAGTTCAGCGAAGGCCGCAACGTCAAGGTCTTCAACCTCTGCAAGTCGTACCGCTATCAGACGGTCGGCTACTACGTCTCGCTGTTGGCCGAGGCCCGCGGCCACAAGCCGCTGCCCAGCATTACGACGCTGCAAGATCTCCGCTCGCAGGCGATGATGCGGATTGTCTCCGAAGAGCTGGAAGACCTGATCCAGCACAGCCTCGGGCCGATTCAATCCGAGCGGTTCACACTGAGCATCTACTTCGGGCGGAACCTGGCCAAGCGCTACGAACGCCTCAGTCTGCATCTCTTCAACCTGTTTCAGTCGCCCCTGCTGCGAGTGCAGTTCAAGCGCTATAAGAAGTGGGTGATCCGCAACGTGGCCACGATCGCGGCCAGCGAAGTGCCGGAGGGGCACTGGCCGTTCGTGCTGGAGGTGGCCCGCCAGTATTTCGAGGGTCGCCGCGGCGCCCAGCGCAAGCGGGCCCGCATGCGCTACGACCTGGCCATTTTGCACGACCCGGACGAAGCCGAGCCCCCCTCCGGGCCCGACGCGCTCAAGAAATTCATCCGCGCGGCCGAGAGCCTGGGTGTGCGAGCCGAGTTGATCACGCGGGACGACTATGCCCGCATCGCCGAGTTCGATTCGCTCTTCATCCGCGAAACGACGGCCGTCAACCACCACACGTATCGCTTTGCCAGCCGCGCTTCGAGCGAAGGCCTGGTCGTCATCGACGACCCGGTGTCGATCGTTCGCTGCACCAACAAGGTTTATCTCGCCGAGCTGCTGAGCCGGCACGACATCCCCACGCCCAAGACCGTGGTCATCCATCGCGACAATGCCGAACGACTGCGTGAGGGAATTGGGGTTCCCGCTGGTGCTCAAGCGGCCCGACAGCTCGTTCTCCCGCGGCGTCGTCAAGGTGGCCACGCCGGCGGAACTCCACACGCAGCTCGAGCAGCTCTTCGAGGATTCCGATCTGCTCGTCGCGCAGGAATTCCTGCCGACCACGTTCGACTGGCGAATCGGCATTCTCAACCGCAAGCCGATCTTCGCCTGCAAATACTTTATGGCCGCCGACCACTGGCAGATCGTTCGTACGGACGTCAACGGTGACGGCCGTTATGGAAAGTCCGAGACGATTCCGGTCGAGCTGGCACCGCGGCGGGCGGTGAGCGCGGCCCTCAAGGCGGCCAACCTCATCGGTGACGGGCTGTACGGCGTCGACGTGAAGGAGTCGAACAAGAAGTTCTACGTGATCGAGGTCAACGACAATCCGAATATCGACGTCGGTGTGGAGGACGCCGTGCTGCGCGACGAAGTCTACAACCGCATCATGGAAGTCTTTCTGGACCGCATCGAACGCAGCAAAGCGGGAATTGGCGCCACATGAGCTCGGCCGAACCGTTCCACCTGTTTCAGGCGTTCGGCGTCGAGCTGGAGTACATGATCGTCGATGCGAAATCGCTCGACGTGCGGCCGATCACCGATCGGGTGCTGCAAGCGGTGGCCGGGGAAATCACGTCCGACTTTGTTGATGGTGAGATCACCTGGTCGAACGAGCTGACCGCGCATGTCATCGAGGTCAAGACCACCGACCCGCGCCGTCTTTCGATTCTTTGCCCCAGGCTTTTCACGACAGCGTGAAGCGCATCAACGCCGTGCTGGAGCCGTTGGGGGCGCGGCTGATGCCCTCGGCCATGCACCCCTGGATGGACCCGCACCGCGAGATGGTGCTCTGGCCGCACGAAAACAGCTCGATCTACGAGGCGTTCAATCGCATCTTCGATTGCCGCGGGCATGGCTGGGCCAACCTGCAGGCCGTCCATTTGAATCTTCCCTTCAGCGGCGATGCCGAGTTCGCCCGGCTGCACGCGGCGATTCGCGTGCTGCTCCCCTTGTTGCCGGCACTCGCAGCCAGCTCTCCCTTTATGGACGGCAAGGCGGCGGGCCTGCTCGACGCGCGACTGTCAGTCTATCAACAGAATTGTCGACGTATTCCGGCGGCGACCGGCCGCGTCGTGCCGGAGCCCGTTTTCTCGTCGGCCGAATATCATCGGCTGATTCTCGAACCGCTTTACGCGGACGTCGCGCCCTTCGATGCCGAAGGCGTGCTTCAGGACGAATGGCTCAACTCCCGCGGCGCCATCGCCCGCTTCGGCCGGGGAACCATTGAAATCCGCGTGCTCGACGTGCAGGAGTGTCCCCAAGCCGACGTCGCCATCTGCGCGCTGATCACCGACGTGCTCGAAGCGCTGACGACCGGCAAATGGGGAGACCCCGCTCAACTCGAGACCTGGCAGACCGAAACGTTGTACGGTTCGCTGCAGAACACAATCCGCAATGCCGACCGGGCCATCGTCAACGACGCCGACTATCGGCGGCTGTTCGGCTTCCCAGGACATCAGGCGGTCACGGCGGGCGAGATTTGGCGACATCTGGCGAGTGCCGTTGATCGACAGGCGCGCTCGCGGCACAGCAACATTCGTCCGGCTCTGGAGACGCTGCTCGAGCAGGGCCCGCTGGCGCGGCGGATTCTGACGTCCGTGGGGCCCGATCCTTGCGCGAGCGGTTGGCGACCGTCTATCGCGAGCTGTGCGATTGCCTGGCGGCCGGCCGGATGTTCCTGGGCAAGGACGTGGCTGCGACTTGAACGACTTCGTCATCGTGACGTGCGAACACGGCGGCAACCGCGTTCCGGCGGCCTATGCCCGGCTGTTCCGTCCGCATCGCGAGTTGCTGCAAAGTCACCGCGGCCATGATCCGGGCGCTCTCGACCTGGCCCGCGCCTGCGCTCGCCGGCTGGGCGCGCCGCTGCACTTTGCGACGATCACGCGGCTGCTGGTCGAGCTCAATCGCTCTTCGACCCACCGGGCCCTTTTCTCGTCGATCACAAAGTCGCTCCCGCCCGACGTCCGCGCCTCGCTGGTTGAGAAGTACTACCTCCCTTATCGCCGTGAGGTCACGGCCGACATGGCGCGAGCGATTGCGGCCGGCCACCGCGCGGTTCACTTCTCGATGCACACCTTCACTCCCGTGCTCGACGGCACCGAGCGCCGTGCCGATGTCGGGTTGCTCTACGATCCGCGGCGTCCGGGCGAAGCGGCCCTCTGTGCGGCACTGCGTCGTGTTCTGCTATCGCGGCGTCCCGATCTGATCGTTCGCATGAACTACCCCTACCAGGGGAAAGCGGACGGCTTCACCACGGCTCTGCGGAAGAGCTGGCAGGCGATGGCCTACGTCGGCATCGAAATCGAAATCAACCAGAAGTGGCCGCTAGGTAAGCGAGGCGCGTGGCGACGGCTCGTGCGCGACGTGTCGCAGGCGATCGAAACGGTCGTGCGGCCGTCCGCACATCCGGGCCCGAGCCGTTAAACTCGTGCCATGAAGGTGAAGTCCCGGCCCGAGGATTTTCGCGTCGAAGAATTGGCCGAGCCGCGCTTGGACGGCGGCCCCTTCGCGCTTTATCGCCTGGAAAAACAGTCGATCGGCACACCCGAGGCGATCGACGCGATCTGTCACGCCTGGCGGCTGCGGCGGGAAGCGGTTGGCATCGGCGGCCTCAAAGATCGTCACGCCGTCACGACACAGTTCGTCTCGATCGAGGCGGGCCCGCGGCGGCCGCTGGCCCAAAAGAGTTTTTCACTTGCCTACCTCGGTCAGACGTCGCGCGAGTTCACCTCCAAGGACATTCTGGCGAACCGATTCGAGATCGTGCTGCGTGATCTCGCGCCGAGCGCGGCGGAGGCCATCGTTCGCGAACTCCCGAGCGTGATCGCCGACGGCGTGCCGAACTATTTCGACGATCAACGGTTCGGCTCGGTTGGCGAATCGGGCGATTTCATCGCCCGCCCCTGGTGCCTGGGAGATTACGAACGCACGCTCTGGCTGGCCATCGCCGAAGCCAACGAGCACGACCGGGGCGACGTCCGCGACGAAAAGCGCTTCTTCCGCGAGCGTTGGGGTGACTGGCCCGCTTGTCGTCACGCGGCCGTCCGACCCGTCAGTCGCGCAGTCTTCGAGCGATTATGCCGTCAGCCGACCGATTTTCGCGGAGCGTTTGTCCGCATTCCCCAGCCCGATCGACGGATGTACCTCGGCGCGTTTCAAAGCGCGATTTGGAACCGCATCCTGGCCGAAACGATCCGCCTGGCAGTCGATGAGGCTGAACTGTTCGAGGTCGAAATCGCCCGCCAGCGTTTGCCATTTTATCGGGCCCTGACTCCGTCGACCGCCGCGGAGACTCTTGCCCAGCCACTCCCGTTGCCATCGGCCCGTGAGCGCCAGGAATTGGGTCCGCGTGCCGAATTCTACGATCGCGTGGCGGCCGAGTTCGGCCTGGAGTGCCGCACGCTCCGCGTCAAATACCCCCGCGACAGCTTCTTTTCGCGAGGCAGCCGTGCGGCCGTGTTTCAGCCACAGTCTCTCTCGCCGACGGTCGGCGAGGACGAGTTGGCCGAACGGACGGGGCCAGAACGCCGCAAAATCACCCTGCGCTTCGACTTGCCCCCCGGATGTTATGCGACCGTTCTTGATTAAGCGGGTGACCGCTTCCTAGGAGATAACTGGGGCTTCGACTTCCGCCCTCGGCCGCCAGTGAGTACCATAACTCCCCCGCCGAAGGTGATTTCGGCCCGGCAATCGACTGCCGCTCACTCAATTGTTGACGTAGAAGCTCGCGCCATGAAACTCACGAAGAAGCAAAAACGAAAGTTCCGCCGGCGCGCCAAGCTCCGTCAAACCTTGCGAGCACTCCGCAAGAGGAGCTGAAGCAACTCGCTTCAGACGCCTGCAAAGCACGCTGTCACAGAAGCCCACGGTCCGTGTGCGTCGCGAGCAGGCGCGTGCTGTCACCGACCGTCCGCCACCTTGGCGGTCAGGTAGCGTCTCGACACAAAGTCCGTGGCGCGTAGCGGGGCGTGGCAGTGGATGCACGACTGGGTATGGTCGGTCGTGACAATGGTCGCGTCGCTGTTCAAAACGAAGAACTGCCAGTCCCCAGCCTTCGTGTTATAGCCCTTCCCGCGTTTCAGCATTCCCGTAAACAACAGCGGTTTCGTGCCGGCGGCGTCCGCGAACTTTTCCTTGAGAATCACGGTGCCCAGGGGATAAAGGCCTTTGCCGGTCTTCATCGCGTCGGAACCGCGTGACGTGACAAACACGTGAATCCATTTCCCCTCGTGCGGATCCTGCGGATCTTTTTGCGGATCAAATTGAGTGGCGGGCCGACACCCCCACGCGGCTATACTCGTGATCGGAAATGGTTCACGCGTGACGCGCACGAACTTATCCTCCCGGGCTGACTCCCCAGCGCCGATTTCGCGGAGCCGATACTTGATCGAGGCCAAAACCGCTTGGGGCAATTCCGTCTCCTCGGCGGACCGCTTCAGCGATTCCCCTGCAGCCGCACCTCGCGAAAGGGCAAGGACGAGCGAGAACACGGTGCCCGCAACTACGAGAGCAATCGCGCACAAGCCAACTTGGGTTCGCATAGGTTCAACCTTCGGGACTGGTCTGTCCCACCGAAAGAGGCGCTGCGACACTAGTCGCATATTCGACGCTCGGAGTTTGGATTTGGTTTCATGCGGATTGGGCATCCCCCAATTGCCGCAACAGCTCCAGCGAAAATATCCCCGAGCTGTGCCGAGCCCCCGGACCGTTTCTGAACGCGGTGGACCGAGCGGCCCGCAAAATTGGTACAAGAAAATTGGTACGCCTATCTATCAGTTTTCAGTGTACCGACCCAATTTTGGTCCTGAACGACGGTTTTGTCATCCCGTCCCGGCTCTGCGACGACTCACCATTGCTCGGCATGGACCGACGGCGCATCGCTCCCGTCGCGAACGACGAAGATCGCCCTAGTTCGATTGAACCATGGTTTGCCGAATGGCCCAAGATCAGTTTTTTCGGCTTGTGGGAGCACCGGCTTCCGAAGAAGCAGCCGCTCGAGAATCCGTGAGGCTGTCCGGGAATTCTGAGGAAGCTTCGCGCCCGGCTCCGCCAAGCATAGCGTGCGGCCCGCAAGAGGGGCCGACATCGGACCGCCCGATAATCGGCCGTAAAAACCGCTGGGCACCAGAGGGGTCGCACGTTCACCAAATGGCGTATGCTTAATTCCCAACGGGCCGCTTCGACCATGCCGTTGTGCAGTCGCTCGGCGCTGCCGGCGAGTTTCACGGTTTGGCCCCAGTGCGGCGGCCGATGGACGCGGTCGATCCGCTGGGCGTCGAGATCCCGTAGCGATAGTGGATGTAATCGATCAGGAATTTCTGGTACATCGGTGCGCCGGGTTGCGCTCCCCACGAGCGGCCCGACGTCGTGCTCCAGCAGTGCATGCCGAACTCCCCGATCTCGTAGCCCAGGTCTTTTTTCGTGTCGTAGATCTCGGAGAGAAACCACGGATCGGCCGATGTTGCGCGAAAGCCGAGCCGCACGTGCGAGGCGTCAATGCACTGGATCAACAGGCCCAGCGGCTTGTGCGCCAGAATCGATTCGGGGACCTCGCTGGGAAAACGGAGCCGGAACGTCGCGCCGGAAACGGTCGGTGCCGCTTCGCCTTGGGATCGTTTTCAACTCCCGGCGTCCACATGCCCCGCGACTTTCCCTGTTTGTCGATCACGATGAAATTCATCCAGTAGTTCCACGGCCCTGAATCGTCGGGCGGGATGAAGCTGGTCTCGATCTCCCAGGGGGGCGGATAGACGGACAGATTGAGCGACGAACCGCCGGCCACGGCAAAGCCGGTGCCGATGTCGGGGCCCAAGAGTTTCAGCATCAAGTAGCCCGGATACGAGTGCGTGTCCATGATCGTGCACTGCTCCTGGACCTGCCACTTGCCGAGATAGCCGACGATGTTGAAATCATCGGAGAGTTCCTCGAAGGGTCGCGGCGTCGAGCCCAAGAAAACGCAATAGTCGACGTAATACTCGTACGCCGGGTTGGGCGGCTCCGGCTTGGGTGCATGGACCGTCGTCATTTGCGAGGCGCCGTTCCCCAAAAAGAGCGGATGCGGGCCTTTCACCTGCGGCAGGTTGCGGCACAGGACGTCGGGGATCCACCGGTCCGCGGAGATGATCGGTCCGATCTCCCAGATTCCGGTAATCTTCCCGTATTCCGAGCAGTCGATCGTTCGCATGTTCCAGCCGTGCGACGCGTCGAACTTGATCCCGACTGCCAGCGACGTCGGGCTGCTCACCACGCAGCGAAAAAAGACCTGTGGGCTGGCGGGGCCCGCGTATCGGGCGCCGTCGCCGATCCATACGTAGGGAATCCGCCAATCGCCCATCACCGTGCGGCCCAAGTCGCCGCGGCCCCACACCAAATACGTTTCGGGATGCGGTTCGGTCGAGAACTGAGGCAAGCCGACCCCCGCCTCGCCCGTCGAGCCGAGGTGCACGTCGAGCAATTGAAACTCGTGCGTGTTGGGCGGCCGCTTGGTGCGGTCGCGGGGCCACGTCGACGGATCGGAAAACGTGACCGCCACGTTGAGCCCGATCGCCGCGTTGACTTGCGTCTTGACGCCGACGCCGGCCGTCAGGTTGAAGCTTTGCACGAACGCAGTCTGAAATTCCCACGGCAGGCGGTACTCGCCGATGCCAATCGGCTTCTCAAGGATGCCTTTGACGTCGTGTCCGTGGCCGGCCTCGCGAATCATCGCCAGGCCGGGATGCTCTTCGGTCGAGAAGTCCTTGATGTTCTCTTTGGGCACGAACATCCAGGGTGAGATCGACTTGCCCGGCTCGTCGAAGTGCTGGTTGAGGGCGGAAATCTCGCCCGCCGAGGCAGCGTGCGC
Organism: uncultured Planctomycetaceae bacterium; assembly: GCA_963813715.1. Classification (GTDB taxonomy): domain Bacteria; phylum Planctomycetota; class Planctomycetia; order Planctomycetales; family Planctomycetaceae; genus DASPSM01. The sequence continues at coordinate 116,186 of CAWFAK010000005.1, forward strand.
CGACCAGTGCCGTCGCCATGATTCCGAACGCGAAGGTCCTGAAAGCCATCACTAGTCACCCAGTTGCCGCAACAGCTCGAGCGAATAGATTCCGGAGCTGTGGCCGTCGCTGAAGGAAATGGCGTAGGCGTAGTTCCCCACCGGCCGCATCGAGGCGGGTGCCAGGGGTCGCGCTTCGGCCGGCGAGAGCACGGCCAGCAGGGGTTGCGGCTTTGCCGGCTTGGAGCGCTCCATCCGGCAGGTCGCGCAGGGGCAGGCATCTCGCAGTTTTCGCCAGGAAATTCGCTGCGTCAGCCCATCGCTCCAGGTGATTTCCAGTGCGTCGCCGACGTTCTTTAAGTTCTGCGGTGCCAGGGTCATCGCGGGTCCGTTGTGGTGCCGTTCTCATTTAAGAACGAGAATCGCCTATCATTATGTGCGACAATGCTTTGGAGCGGAACTGACCCTGCGAAAATTCCCGATGTCGGGAATTTTGACACATTTGATTGTCAATTAGAGGGTGGGTCCCTAAGATTGAGTGTCAACAGGGAGTTCCGGCTTCGCGGACAAGATTTATGCGGCTCTCCATTCAACCCGGCGATCGACAATTCCTGGAACGCCTCCACGAAATGGGTGGCGGCACCGTTCAGGACATCTGCCACGCCCAGGGCGTGACTGCCACGGCCGTTCGCCATCGGCTGGTGCGGTTGCAGGAGGCCGGATTCGTCACCCGCGAGCTTGCGCCGTCCAAGCGCGGCCGCCCCCACCACGTTTATCGCGTGACGCGCAACGCGCTCCGCGAAATGGGCGACAACTACGCCGAGTTGGCTCAGATCCTCTGGCGTGAAATACGAAACATCGAAGAGCCGGCGATTCGCGAACGTCTGGCCAGCCGCGTGCAGAACGCGCTGGTCGACCAAATCCGCAAAGTTTCCCCGACCGCTCCGCTGAGCGTTCGGCTCGCGGAGCTGGCGGCCGCCCTGCGGGAGCGCGGCTTTCAAGTCGACACGGACAATAGCGGACTCTTGCCGGTCCTCCGCGAGAACAACTGCCCGTATTACGAACTGGCGTCCGAGGATCCGGGCATCTGCGAGCTGGAGCAGGCGGTGTTCCGCAAGGTGCTCAATGCCGACGTGCGGCTCACGCAGTGTTGCCTCAATGGACATTCGTGCTGCGAGTTCCAGGCGGGTGAGTTGCGACAGGTGAATTGCCGACGGGCGAGTTTAGACAGGTGAGCTTCAAGCGGGCGAGCCGGCCCTCGTGGGGAGCGGCTCGTCGGGCGGCGGAATTGATTGAATTGTGAATCGACCTTGCTACAGTTGATGGACTTTTTCGCGGCCAAAACAGCTGAGAATTCGGGACATAGGACACGATCATGACGTGGATCGACGGGCGGTTTGAAGAGAACGTCATCACGACCACGCTCGAACAGGCCATGAACTGGGCCAAGCAATCGAGCGTGTGGCCGATGACCTTCGGACTGGCGTGCTGCGCCATCGAAATGATGGCGACCGGTGCGAGTCGGTTCGACCTCGATCGCTTCGGCGCTGGCGCCTTTCGCGCCACGCCGCGACAAGCCGACCTGATGATCGTCGCCGGCACAGTGACCTACAAGATGGCCAGCCGAGTGCGTCGCCTGTACGAGCAAATGCCCGATCCGAAGTACGTGATCGCGATGGGCGCCTGCACGGTCGGTGGCGGACCGTACTTCAAGTACGGCTATCACGTCGTGAAGGGCGTCGACCTGGTCGTGCCGGTGGATGTGTACGTTCCCGGTTGCCCGCCGCGGCCCGAAGCGCTGCTCGAGGGCGTGATGCGAATCCAGGATAAGATCAAGGCCCAGAGGATCACCAAGGGCACGCCGACCGTGCTGCCAGTGCCGCACCACAGCGGTTATGCGGCAGTCTCGGACCTGGTTGAAGTCTAAGCGAAGTTTGCGAAGCCCGGCTTCGGCGCTTTGAAGCCGGGCATAAAAATAAGGCGGGGGCGGAAACCACGGCCGCCAGTCCGCGAGTTACATGACAGCAAAGTGAGAGGCGCCGTCTCGATACGGCCAACAGGCACGATCGGGCGGGGCAAGAGCCGACCGGTCGCGAGCGAAAAACAGTCGGGGGACGAGTCGAGCATCATGAGTCAGTTGTTACGAATCTCGGATTTGCATGTCTCGGTCGAGGATCTGCCGATTCTCAATGGAGTCGATCTGGAAATCCGTACGGGCGAAATTCACGCCCTGATGGGACCGAACGGCTCCGGCAAGAGCACGCTCGCCTACGCCCTAGCCGGGCATCCGAAATACCAGATCACGGGCGGGAAAGTCGAAATCGACGGCACCGACCTGCTCGCGCTCGATCCGAACGAGCGGGCGCGGCTCGGCCTGTTTTTGGCCTTTCAATATCCGGTGACGATTCCGGGCGTGAAAGTGGCCGACTTCCTGCGACATGCGACGACCAACGTCCGCAATCCCAACCGCAAAGAGGGCGAAGGACTGATCGCCATGCGGGAGTTCCGCAAGGAGCTACGCTCGCGGATGGAAGAGCTGGGCATCGAGCCCGAGTTCGCCCGCCGCTATCTCAACGACGGCTTCTCCGGCGGCGAAAAGAAGCGGATGGAAATTCTGCAGATGGCCATGCTCAAGCCCAAGTTCGCCGTGCTCGACGAGACCGACAGCGGGCTCGACAGCGACGCGGTGCGGGTCGTGAGCGAAGGCCTGGCCCGACTGGCCGGGCCCGAGATGGCCGTGTTGATCATCACGCACCACGAACGGCTGTTGGAATTCAACAAACCGCATCGTACGCACGTGATGCTCGCCGGCCGGATTGTCGAGACCGGCGACGCGGCCCTGGCGCACGAGCTGCACGCTCACGGTTATGGCGGCGTTCGCGAGCGGCACCCCGACGCGGCAGCACAAGAGAAGGCCGCTCTCGAGAAGGCGGCTCTCGAGAATGCAGTCGCGAAAACCGCCGGCGACAAGCCGGCCGAAGTCGCGGCCACATAGACACGAAACGAAACAGGCAAGAAACGAAACAGACAAAACACGAAAGAGTACCAAGAGGGCAAACCTGCCCCTGGAGACAGTTGTGGCAACTGATTTGAAGAGTGACGTTGGCGTCGGCGACTATCAGTACGGATTTCACGATCCGACTGATCAGTACGTCTTCAAGAGTCGCAAAGGACTCGACGAAGCGATCGTCCGCCAGATTTCCGAGATGAAAAACGAGCCGGCTTGGATGACCGAGTTCCGGCTCGAGGCGCTCGAAGATCTTCTTTCAGAAGCCGATGCCGACCTGGGGCGGCAACCTGGCCGACCTCAATTTCCAGGACATTTTTTACTTCGTGCGGGCTTCCGAAGGGCAGGAGCGCGACTGGAGCGAGGTCCCCGAGGACATCCGCAAGACCTACGACCGCCTGGGCATTCCCGAGGCGGAAAAGAAGTACCTCGCCGGCGTCAAAGCGCAGTACGAATCGGAAGTCGTGTACGGCAGCTTGAAGGAAGACCTCGCCAACAAGGGCGTGATCTTCACCGACACCGACTCGGCGCTCAAAGATCATCCGGAACTGTTCCGCGAATACTTCGCGACGATCATTCCCTCGTCCGACAACAAGTTCGCCGCGCTCAACTCGGCCGTCTGGTCGGGCGGCTCGTTCATCTACATCCCCAAGGGAGTGCAGATCGACTTTCCGCTGCAGGCCTATTTCCGCATCAATTCGGAAAACATGGGCCAGTTCGAGCGGACGCTGATCATCGTCGACGAGGGGGCCTCGGTGCACTACGTCGAGGGCTGCACGGCCCCGACCTACAGCTCCGAAAGTCTGCACTCGGCCGTCGTCGAAATCATCGTCAAGCGGAACGCCCGCTGTCGTTACACGACGATCCAGAACTGGTCGAGCAACGTTTACAACCTCGTCACCAAGCGGGCCGTTGCCTACGCCGACTCGGTGATGGAGTGGGTGGACGGCAACCTGGGCTCCAAGCTCACGATGAAGTACCCGGCCATCTACCTGATGGAGCCCGGTGCTCGCGGCGAGACTCTGTCGATCGCCTTCGCGGGTAAAGGCCAGCACCAGGACGCCGGCGCGAAGATGGTGCACTGTGCGCCGCACACGTCGAGCCGCATCGTTTCCAAGAGCATCTCCAAGTCGGGCGGCCGCGCGAGCTACCGCGGGCTGGTGAAGGTCAATCGCGACGCGAAGGAATGCAAATCGAACGTCGTGTGCGACGCGCTGATTCTCGATCCGGCCAGCCGCAGCGACACGTATCCGTACATCGAAGTCGAAGAAGACCAGGTCTCGATCGAGCACGAAGCCAGCGTCTCCAAGATCGCCGAGGAGCAGCTCTTCTACCTGATGAGCCGCGGCCTGTCGGAGACGGAAGCCTCCTCGATGATCGTCACCGGTTTCATCGAGCCGCTCGTGAAGGAGCTGCCGATGGAATACGCCGTCGAGATGAACCGGCTGATCGAGCTGCAGATGGAAGGCTCGGTGGGCTGATTGCAGTGGGAGGGCGAGACGCTCGCTGAGCCGCACTTTCTCGCCAATTCGCCCGTTCTTCGGAGAAGGGGCTGCGGTGAGAAACCGTGGCTCGGCAGAGCCTCGGCTTCCCTCGAGTTTTTCAAGATCATGCCCGCACCATCGACTGCACCGCCTTCGCCGACCTCAGCATCCGCCGCGTCCGTCGGCCTTCGACCGCGCCGCGTTCGAGGCGTTTTTGAAAGCGCGCAACGAACCCGGCTGGATCACCGACGCGCGCCGGAAGGCATTCGACATCTACTCGCAAAAGCTCGACGTGCCCCTCGATCCGGAGGAATTCAAGCGGGTCGACCTGCGGGCGTTTCGCCCCGACGATTACCGGCTGATCCCCTCGACGGCGGCCGCCGCGTCGGCCGAGTTCGCGACGCTCTTGGCCGACCGGGCCCGTTTCGCCGGCGGAGTGGCCCACGTGAACGGGCAGGCGACGCGGGCCACGCTCGACGAAAAACTGTCTCGGCAAGGCGTGCTCTTTGGCGACCTGGCGACGCTCGCGCGCGAGCATCGCGCGATCTTCGAGCCGCACCTGATGACGCGTGCCGTCCGCCCCGAGACGAATCGCTTCTCCGCCTGGCACGCCGCCTTCTGGACCGGCGGCACCGTGCTCTACGTTCCGCGGCGCGTCGAGATCACAGAACCGCTGCACAGCCTGATCGGCCTGGCCGAGGCCGGTGCGGCCGACTTCAGCCATACGCTCGTGATCCTCGAAGAAGACGCGTCCGCCACGCTCTTGGAAGAGACGGCCTCCGCGCAGGCTGACGCTCCGGGCATGCACGTCGGCGCGGTCGAGCTGTTGATTGGTCCGAACTCGCAGCTCCGCTACGTGCAACTGCAAAACTGGAGCCCGCGGACCTACCACTTCGCCCATCAGGCCGGCCACGTCGACCGCGGGGCCCGCCTGCAGTGGACGGTCGGCGGCCTGGGCGCGCGGCTGGCCCACATTCATCAGCACGTCTCGCTCGACGGCGCGGGAGCCGAGGCCCAGGTCAACGGCGTCACCTTCGCCACCGACCGCCAGCACATCTCCTACTACACGCAGCAGACGCACCGGGCCCCCAGCACGACGAGCGACCTCTTGTACAAAGAGGTGCTCCGCGACAAAGCCCGCGTCACCTGGCGGGGCATGATCAAAGTCGAAAAAGCCGCCCAAAAGACCGACGGCTACCAGCGGAGCGACGCCCTCTTGCTCAGTTCGACGGCCCGAGCCGACTCGATTCCCGGACTGGAGATCGAGGCCGACGACGTCCGCTGCACGCACGGCGCCACGGCCGGCCGCGTCGACGAAGAGCAGATCTTCTACTGCATGTGCCGGGCGATGTCGCGATTCGAGGCCATGCACATGATCGTCGAGGGCTTCTTCCACTCGATCTACGACCGCATCCCGGTCGAAGCCGTCCGCGACACGCTAAGCAAGACGGTCGAACGCAAGCTGGGCATCGGCCGGTGAGAAACTTCGGGAGGGCGAAGCTCCTGCTGAGCCTCTTTTCTCGGCATTGGAGCGAAATGCAGCTCGGCAGGAGCCTCGCCCTCCCTTCTGCAAGAAGGACCTCAGGCAGCTGATATGTCCGACTTCGAGGAAATCGCCCGCATCGACGAAATCCCGCCCGGCGGCCGCAAATCGGTGATCATCGACGAAACGCCCGCGCTCTTGTTGCGCGTCGGCGACGCCTTCTACGCCATCGAAGACGTCTGCACGCACGACGGCCAGCCCCTCACCGACGGTCCGCTGCAAGGCTGCGAAATCACCTGCCCCCGCCACGGAGCCCGCTTCGACATCCGCACCGGCAAACCCCTCTGCATGCCGGCGACCGAACCCGTGCGGACGTTCGAGATCGAGGTGCGTGGGAACGTGGTGTTCGCTCGCCCGCGCGACTAATAACACGAGGGCCCAGTAGAATCGGGCCATGAAACGAATCTCGCGGCTGTCTCCAATTCTCTCTCAGCGCCGTTTATTCGTGGCGGTGCACTCGTCGCCTTCAATGTTGGTTCCGAGGGCACGATCTATTTGGTTGTGGCGCTTCAGCCGCTCGACTACCGCGAATCGGAATTGATCGCGAGTTTTCCGAAGACGATCTCCGCTCAGCCTCAAACCTATCGGGTCGTGGGCTTGGCCGGAAAAGAGATCGTTCTCGACGTGATAATCGAAAGAGAGCCATTCAATATCTACGACGTTCAACCGCTCCGTGATGAACTGCTCCTTGTTTGCGTGAGATCGCAATACAGGGGGCCCGGCGACTTCGATCGCAACGGGCGAGTCTATAAGCGCGATGGAACCTTCGCCCGGGAAATCTTGCTGGGCGACGGCATTCAATCGGTTCAGACGACGTCCGCCGGTGTGGTTTGGACCAGCTACTTTGACGAAGGCGTTTTCGGCAACTTCGGCTGGCAGCGACCCGTCGGTGAGTGCGGACTCGTTGCGTGGAGTTCTGGCGGAGAAAAGCTCTATGAGTTCGAAGCCGGTGAGACATTAGACGCGATTTGTGACTGCTACGCGCTCAATGTCGAAACCGACAACGACGTCTGGCTCTACTACTACACCGAGTTCCCGCTCGTCCACTTACGCGACCGCAAGATTGTGGAATCCTGGCTGATGCCGGTCTCTGGGAGCAATGCATTCGCCATTTCGGGCAATCATGCGTTATTTCGAGGCGGCTACAAGGACCGAGACACGCTTCACCTGTTCCGCCTCGGCAACGATGGGGATGTGACGCCCGTCGCGGACATTGAACTGCAAACCGAGAAGGGCGACGCCCTCTCCGCGAGCCACGTGGTGGGCCGTGCTGACTCCATTCATTTCATTAGCGGCGATTCGCTGTACCGAGTTGATGTAGGCACCGCTGCGACATCGTGATGCGTTCCAGCCTGTGACGAGTGAGCCGAGCCATCGACACATGAACGACACCGTGTTTTGACTTCGGCGATCAAGTGTCCTCGCGCGCCGCCCCGATTCCCGCCGCTTTCACCGCGTACGACACCTTCGACCACCGCCACGCCCAGAAGAGGCGATTGGCGCCCCAGAGGGCGACGATGGCGGCGGCGATCGGCAGGAGCCATTCGAGGATGCGGTTGGAGGAGCGTTCGAGGATGCCCGTTTTGGGGACGTAGATCGGCGTGCCGTCCGGGCCGGTGATGATTTCGCCTTTGTCGCCCAGGAGTTCGTCCTTGTAGCGGACGAAGAGGGCCAGGCCGGCGGCGCCGAGCACCGTCTTCGGATGCTGCTCGATGAATTGGGCCACTCGCTTTAAGAGGCCCGTCTTCTCGGACGCGGGAAGGGCGGTGAAGCTTTTGGCTTCGCTCGACTTCACGAGCTGGATGACGGCGTCGGTGTCGTAGCGTTTGCTCGCCTGGACGCCGGCGGCGCCCAGCCTTTCGACAACTTCGACGCCGACTCCCGGATGCCGGGCGGCCGCCTCGAGCGCGGCGGGCGTCAACTCGCTGCCCAGTCGTTCGAGCACGGCCCGCTCTTCGGGACGCAACAGGGCTCGCAGGGCGCTCGGGGCCAGTTCGGGTGAAACGCGTTCGGCCAAGAGGGCGAGGCGCGGAGCGACTTGGGCCGCGCGAATCGCGTCGACGCCGTACGACTTGCTGAGCTTAACGAGCGTTTGGACGCCGGCCTCGCCGCTCTCGCGGGCCACTTGCTCGAACACGTCGCGAACGGCTGTTTCGCCGCCGAATTCGGCCAGCTCTTTGGCCATCGTCTTCGCGCCTTGCCGTTCGGCCTGGCCGGCGAAGAATTCGACCGCTTCTTTGGCCGCCGCCCGCACGAGCGTTCCCTCTTGCGCGTGCACCGCCCCGCGCGGCACGACGATCAACAGCGTCGCGAGGGGCAACAGCATCCAATTGCGAAAGCTTCTCATGGCCTGGCCTCACTAGAGCGCTCGCAGCGCCGCCTGTGTTTGAATGTCGTAGAACTTGTCGGCCGCGCGGTCGAGGGCCTCGCGGAAACCGACCCGCGCGGGTCGATCCGCCGTGGCCGCCACGCCGTCGACCAAATCGCGTTCGAGATTGTCCAGATAACGCGGTCAATTGCTCGGTCAGATTGGTTTTGAATTTGTCGGTCACCCACCAGTCGACCACCGCTCCGACCGCGAGGCCGGCCCCAACGCCAACCACCGCCCCGATCGGCCCGCCCAGCCAACCGGCCGCTCCGCCGAGCGCCGCGCTGCCCGCCGTCGACGAGCCTCCGGCCGCGGCCGCTTCCACGCCGGCAGTGACCGCTTCGGTGGCCGCCAGGCGGAGGATGAGCTGCGCGACGAGTTGCTCCGCCGCGAACCCGGCCACGCCGTTGCCGATCAGGTTGACCGTCGCATTCACCAGCGAATCGGTCGCATCGCTCTGGACGCGATCTGCAATGAAGCGATCGAACTCCCGCTGAAACGACGACAAAGTCGGGCTTGGCAAAATCCAGCTTCATGTCGGCCGTGGTGAGGGCGACATTCATCTCGGCCAAGAGCCGATTGCGCGTCGCCGCCACGTCGTCTTTGAATTCGCCCAGGCTCGCCTCGACGGCTGTTTGCAGCTCGTCCGGCGCGAGGATGTGCCGCTCGAACTTGGCGACCATGTAGTTCTTGACTTCCTCGGAGTCGGCGTCGTCGCCCGCCTTCCAGAAGTTCTGCCATTTGTCGCGGCCGAGGCGGCGAATAATGCCGAACCGCGTCCGCCACGAGGAAACGTCGTCGACGAAGCCGGGGATGCCCGTGCGAAAGCGGTCGAACTCCTGGTGCAGCCGCACGAGCGACTTGTCGGCACTCGCGCGATTGCTGGCCCGCGCCTTGTCGATCAACGGCGCCAACTCGCGGCGATAGAACTCGTCCTTCGAGACGGAGGGCAAAACGATCTGCGGCGTGGGCGGCGGCGCGGCGGATGTGTCGTCCGAGATCGCCGAAGCCGATTCGCGAGCGAGCAACAGCCAGACCGCGACCAGCCCGGCCGACGCGACCAAGGCCAGACCGCCGGCCGTGATTTGTGAGCGGAGCGAAGGCTGATGCGTGCTCATAAACGGCTCGATGTCGGGACGACTTCTCGGCGACGACGCAAGATTCGCAGTCCGTGGCGACAGCCCCGCCGCGAGCCGGGCAGGGACCGAAAACGCCCGGCGTGAATTGTAGGAGGGGGCGGGGTCCGTAAAGACAAGGGTGGCTGCGAGCACCGGCCAAATTCGGCCGGAGAACGCGGCTGAACTGCGTAAAGCTCTCCGGGCAAACGAGAGCAATTTGGCCAGACGCGCCGTGCGCGGCAGCGGTTGGACAAATTGTGTGTCGGTCTCTAATTTCCAAGGACTCTTTGTCGGCATCGTCGATTCGGGCAGTGTTGCCCGCAGCAACCGCCGACCTCCCTACAAGACGCGAAGAATCCAGGACACTCGGCCATGGAATCTGTGCAACGCGCAGTGCTCGGCGGCATTTTCTTGAAGGCCCGCGATCCGAAGAAGCTGGCCGACTGGTATCGCCAGAGCTTGGGAATTCCCCTCGAAGAGGGGCAGACCTACGCGTCCTTCCTGTCTGAGGGAGCGGGCGAAATGACGGTTTGGTCCACCTTCCCGGCCGACACCAAGTATTTCGGCACGCCCTCGCCCTTCATGGTGAACTACCGCGTGCGGGATCTCGACGCCATGCTGGCTCAACTCCGCGCGGCGGGTGCCCAAGTCGACGACAAGGTCGAAGACTACGACTACGGCCGCTTCGCCTGGGCCACCGATCCGGAAGGCAACCGATTCGAACTGTGGCAGCCATTGCCGGGGTGACACGCGCCCGGCGTCGCGCTCGAATCGACTGCGAAATCGCGTGCCGTCCCGGCAAGCGGCGAAACTTCGGCGAACTCAGTCGAGTCGCGATCAGCCCGATGGTGCTTCGATTCGACGCGGATCCTTATCGCAGCGGGTAGTCGCGCCTTGCCGATCTCCAATTGAGGCACCTGCCGGCTGACGCCGCCGGCTCGTCGAGTCGTGCAGTCGGTCAGGAGTTCGTTCGATTTCCATCCCTCCGCCGCGCCGCCAATTGCCGTCGCGGAACCTATTGTTGAAAAATAATTGATGTTTTCAACAATGGCCGTTATCTTGGAAGCGTGAAACCCAAACCGGCAAAGGCAGACTGTCTCAGCGAACGGCGACGGCTGGCCGCGATCGCTTCGCCGTCGCGGATGGAGATCATCGGTGCGCTGCGGATGCACGGTCCGCGGTCGATCCGCGAGTTGGCCGCCCAGTTGGACCGGCCGGCCGACGGGCTCTATCACCACGTGCGGACGCTGCTCAAGGCGGGCATCCTGGTCGAGCGCGGACAGCGCAAGGTCGGCCGGCGGACCGAGGCCGTCTACGAACTGACGGCCGAACGCATCGCCGGCCGCCTGGATCCCAAATCGGCCCAGAGCAAGGCGGCCGCCGTTCGTGCCGGCTCGGCCGCGCTGCGACTGGCGCACCGCGAGTTCCGCACGGCGATCGAGACCGATGCGATGACCCTCACGCGAGGGCTGCCCAACATCCGTGCCTCGCGGCAGAAAGTCTGGCTCACGGACAAGGGCCTCGTCGAATTGCATCGTTTGCTCGGACAGGTCGAGCAGTTGCTCACTGCGGACAGCAACGTGAAGCGCGGCCGTCCCCATGCACTCACGATTGTTCTGGCTCCCTGCGTGAAACGAAGGGTATTTCGCCATGGTGCTCGCTAATTCGCTGACGTCGACCACGCCGCTCTCGGCCCTCGGTCTGGTCTGTGTCACGGTCGCCTCGGTGCTGATGCAGACGACGGGCTCGTCCGCGGCCGAACGAGACGACACGCCCGCGATTCTGGCCCGGATTCGCCATGCGATCGGCTCCCCGGCGCTTGCCGCCTTCCCGCACGGCGTGCTCATCGAAGGCGTGGCCCAGTATCAGGGTCTGTCGGGGCCGTACACGCTGCTGAGCGATTCGCGGGGAAGATTCGTGCAGACGATTCGCCTGGCGCGGGACCAGATCGTCGGGTTCGACGGCACGACGGCCTGGGGCGTCGATTGGTCTGGCACCCCCCGCGTGCTCGAGCTGGCCGATCTCGAGACGGTGCAAACGGAAATGTGGATCCGCACGGGCCGCTGGCTGGCCGAAGACGGCCCCTTCCACATCTCCGTCCGAGAGGACGCGGGCAAGGCGTCGCCACTGCGACTGCACCTGAAGCTCAAGCAGGGCCTGCGCGAGCTGGACCTCGACGTCGATCGATCGACCTGGTTGCCCACCCGAATGACGGCGCGGCGCCTCGGAACGGAGGAGACCTGGGACTTCGGCTATCGCGTCCACTTAGGCATGACACTGCCGCAGCACACGATCCACCACCTGGGCGGCGCGGCCGATACCTACGAAATCCACGACGTGCGTCCAGCGCCGGCAACGACGGACGATCCGTTTAAACCCAGACTCGAGCCCCCGCGCGATACCGAGTTTCGTGCGGCCGGCACGGAGCGATTCGAAGTGAAACAAGCGACCGGCGGGCACCTGTTCGTGCGGCCCAAAATCAATGGCGTCGACGTCGGCTGGTTCGCCCTCGACACGGGAACCGGCGCAGGCATGACGATTTCGCCCACGCTCGCCCAGCGGCTAGCCATGCCCGCGTTTGGCCAGGTGGTGCAGGGGGGCGCGGGGAAACTTGGCTTGGGTCAGCTCTATCAAGGTCAAACGTTCGAGTTGGGCTCGATCACGATCCACAACAGCGTCTACGTCGAGTTGCCGCAGGCCTTTTGCGACGCGATGAAAAAACTGTTCGGCTTGGAACTCGTCGGCACGTGCGGCTACGACCTGTTCAGCCGAGCGGTCGTCGAGCTCGATCTGAAGCAGTTGACGGCGTCCTGCCACGAGCCGACCAGTTACACGCTCGAGAGCGGCCATTGGCAGGAGTTGCGGCTCAATCGCAAAATCTCCTGCGTCCAAGCCGCGTTCGAAGGTGGGCACGACGCCTTGTTCCAATTCGATACCGGGGCCGGCTCGAACATCGTCTTTCACGCGCCGGCCGTAGCACAGCTCAAGCTGCTCGAGCATCGCCGGACGAGGCCCATCAAAGTCGGCGGCGTGGGCGGCACGCTCGACGCGCAGCTCGGCCAGCTCGAATGGTTTCAAGTCGGCCAGCAACGGCTCGAGAAATTGAACGCCGTCTTCCTGTCCCCGCACGAGGGTGCGCTCGACGACCCGTACGTTGCCGGCACGTTCGGCGCGGGGATCCTCAAAGGGATGAAGATCGTCTTCGACTATCCGCACCGCCGGATCGCGTTCCGAAAATGAGCGGTCGCGGTTACCCAGAACACGCGCAGCGAACCGGTCTCACCCCCGGTCGCCCAGCGGCACGAATTTTCGTTCTTTCGGGCCCGTGTAGTTCGAGCGGGGGCGGATCAGGCGGTTGTTTTCCGTTTGCTCGATGAAGTGGGCCGCCCAGCCGACGATGCGGCTGGCGACGAACAGCGGCGTGTAGAGTTCGACCGGCAGGCCCATGTAGTGGTAGAGCCGGGCGCTGGGCCAATCGAGATTCGGCGGCAGCCCTTTCTCCGCGCGGACGTGCGCTTCGATGGTGTCGGCAATTTGCTCGAGCTCCAGTCGAGCCGCTCTCCTCGGCCAGGCGACGGCAATGCTCGCGCAACAGCACGGCCCGCGGATCGCCGTCCTTGTAAACGCGATGGCCAAAACCCATGATCCGCCGCTTCTTCGCCAGCGCGTCGCGGACCCATTCCTCGGCCACCTCGGCGGAAGGGACCTCCTGCAAGACTTCGATCGCCCGCTCGTTGGCCCCGCCGTGCAGCGGACCTTTGAGTGCGCCGATGGCGGCGGTGATGGCCGAATAAATGTCCGATTGTGTCGACGCGACCACTCGAGCCGTGAAGGTTGACGCGTTGAATTCGTGCTCGGCGTACAGGATCAGCGAGACGTCCATCGCCTGCTCGTGCGCAGGGGACGGTTCTTTACCCGTGATCATGTAGAGCAGGTTGCCCGAAAAACTCAGCTCGGGGTTGGGAGTCACCAGCGGCAAGCCGCGGGAGCCGCGGTGACGGGCGCCGATCAACACGGGAATCCGCGCCAACATGCGGATCGCCTTGGCGCGATTGGCCTCCGACCCCGTCATCGTCCAACTGCGGATCGAAGTGGGCCAGCGCGCTCACGCCCGTGCGGAGCACGTCCATGGCGGGAACGTGCAGCGGAATGTGGGCCAAGAACTCGAGAATCGACGGCTCGACCTCTTCCGATTCGGACAACACCGACTGAAAGTCGGCCAGCTCCTCTTGCGACGGCAGATCGTCGTGCAGCAGCAGGTAGGCAACGTCGAGGAACGAGCCGTGCTTGGCCAACTCTTCGATCGTATAGCCGCGGTAGGTCAGCCCGCCTTCGACGGTCGAAACGGCCGTCTCGCCGGCGATGACTCCCTCCAGCCCGGGATAATAGCGCTCGTTGCTCATCAAAGTGTCCTTCAAGCATCGCGTGCAGTGGACGCGACAATCCAGTCCCAGCGTGCGACGCGATTCTAACCGAATCGACAGACGAAATCCGCCCGGTTCCCGCTCAGGCGGCCCGTCTTAATAGTGCGGCGGCCGCTCTTCCTCGGGGTCGCGAGTTTCGGGCGGCCCGCCGTTGTCGCGGTCGAGCCGCCACTCGAGGCGTTCGACGGCGACGCGAAGTGCTTCAAGGGCCCGGTGCTGGGTGACGACGGATTCGCTGAGCTGTTCGACCTCGTGTTCCAGCTGCATAAGCGCCGTTTCGAGTCGAACGAGCCGATCTTCGGGAGCATTGCCGGGCTGCATGCCGGGTTCCTCGAGAACGGGCCCTTTTCGTGGAGGGGCCAATTTTTTGGTGCCGCGTTTTCCTTCCGCCAGTCTCTTTGAGCATAATCAACAATCAGACCGATCGACGCGACTTCCACGAGCTTCTGCGAGGCGCCCACTCCGATGAAACGTCTTTCCGCTGTAACCCGAACGCGAGCAACCCGAACCGGCGCGATTCCTACGTGGGCAAATCGACTTTCTGTGCTCCGGATCTCGCTGGCCGCTGCCGGCTTGGCGGTGGCGATCGGTTCCCCGGCCACGGCCGAGGACTGGCGGTTCGCCGTCAAGTTTTCGGAAAGCGTCCGCCAAGAGCCTTACACGGGCCGCGTCTATATCTTCTTGAATAACGGGAGCGAGCCGCGGCGCGATTCGGGCTGGTTCAGCCCGGGGCAGATTCTGGCTCGCGACGTGGAAAACTGGAAGCCGGGTGAGCCGTTGGAGTTTGCCAGCGGAGACAAATCGGTCCTGGCCTATCCGAAGCCACTCGCCAAGATGAAGCTCGCCGAGGAGTCGGCGGAGGCCGTCATCCGCTTCAACCCGTACGAGCGCGAGGTCGGCAGCGGTCCAGGCAACGGATACAGCCAGGCGATCAAAGTCGGCGAATCATCGGCCAAGCGTCCGGTGCTCATCGTCGATCGCGTGGTGCCGCCCCGGCGGTTCGTCGAGACCGACACCCGCAAGGAGATCTTCGTCCACTCGAAACTGCTGTCCGATTTCTACGGACGGCGACGTCGAGCTGAGCGGGGCCGTCTTTCTGCCCAAGAGTTATCGCAACAATTCGACGGCCCGCTATCCGACCTTGTTCATGATTCCCGGCTTCGGCGGGACCCATTACGTGACCCGCACGCCGCGCTTTGCCGAGGAAGCGGGGGGAGTCGAGTTTATCCGCGTCGTGCTCGAGCCGAGCTGTCCCATGGGCCATCACGTCTTCGCCGACTCGGCCAATAACGGTCCCGTGGGGCAGGCCCTCGTCACCGAGTTTCTGCCCGGGTTCGACCGGGCATTCCGTTCCGTGAGCGATCCGCGGGCCCGCTTCCTGACCGGGCATTCGTCCGGGGGCTGGAGCAGCCTGTGGATCCAGATCAGCCATCCGGACGACTTCGCCGGCACCTGGAGCACGTCGCCTGACCCGGTCGATTTTCGCGATTTCCAGCAGATCGACATCTATCACCCGGGCACGAACATGTACGTCGACGCCAAGGGGAAAGAGCGGCCCCTGGCGCGGCTGGGTTCGGGGCCGGTCCTCTTCTATAAGAACTTCTGCCAGATGGAGGACATCCTGGGACCCGGTGGACAGCTGATGAGCTTCGAAGCGGTGTTCGGGCCCAGCCTGCCGACAGCCGGCGGCTCACCCGTCACGAGCGGCATCCGGCATCCCCGCCCGCTGTGGAACCGCAAAACAGGGGAGATCGACCCGGCTGTCGCCAAAGACTGGGAGAAGTATGACATTCACCTGGTGCTCGAGCGGAACTGGGATCAATTGGGGCCCAAGCTGGCGGGCAAACTGCATGTCTACATGGGGACCGAGGACACGTTCTACCTCGAGGGAGCGGCCCGCCTGCTCAAGAAATCCCTGGCCAAATTGAAGAGCGATGCCGTGGTCGAGCTGATCCCGAAAAAGAACCACATGAACCTGCTCGACCGCGCCCTGTCCGATCGGCTGCAACGGGAAATGGCCGCCTCCTACCGCAAGTCTTTCCCCGACGCCAAGCACGCCGAACCCGCGGCCGCCGCCACCAGCTCGGCGAAGTGACCGCAAGCCGAAGCAGCGGCCGTCGGCCCTCTACGCGCGACTAACACCCCCTGGTCGCCGTTGTGCATCACTGCGGCGTCGTCACCGGTCGCTTTTAGATGCGAGCGTACCGGCCGGTCAGGCTCTCTTCAGGGCTCGATTACGTGGCCCCCGCCGACCGGGTCGATCGACCGTTTGCCCCCCATTTGGAGGTCCAAAATCCCGCTCAGACCCCAATCCATCGGTAATGTAATGAACTTGTGATTATGCCAGTAAGTTATTTCAGGAAAGCATGTTAACGGAAGTGTCTCGCCTGAGGACCGTCTCGGATCCGTAGCTTTGTACACCCCATTTGGCCATCCCGGGGTTGACCGGTTTTTGCGGAGGCCATACATACGTTGCCACACATGTAACTTGATTGATGCGTGGTGGTGTGCTCTAATCTGAGCCCTGCCCGCCTTGGGTGCTCCGACCTGCGGACCGGCCTCTGAAGTCGGTTTCGCCGAGCCCCCTCTACCTCCCGCCGCGGTTTTCTGTCTGTTACTACCGGAGGGCCAATGATGAAAGCTCTAGTAGCCATACTGGCAATGTCGACTTCTGTCGCCGCAGGTACGGCGGTCTACCTGTCGACGACTCGGCCAAAGCTGACTCCCAAGCCGACAATGACGGCCACCGTCCCCACAGCGGACGCGCTAGCTGACGTGACTCCCCTTGCTCGCCGGACGCCGGCTGAACGGACCGACGTGGGCGGCCGGCTGGTGGCGGCCTCGGAATTCGAGGTTCGGGCGACGACGAGCGGCAGCGTCCTGCACGCCCGTGTCGATCCGGGCGACTTCGTCGAAAAAGGTCAAACTTTGATCGAATTGGAGAACATTGCTGTCGACGAATCGGTCCGACGAGCGGAAACCGGCCTCGAACAAGCCAAGAGCGACCTCGAGGCCGAGCAGGCACGGCGGGCCAACATTGAGCAAAGCCAAGCCTCGACGGGCCGATTTGCGTCGCGAAGCGGTCTGGGACGTTTTGCCCGCAGCGACGAGCAGCAGGCCCGAGCCCGGCTGGCCGAGGCCGAAAATGCCCTCGCCAAGGCTCGCCAGTCACAGGCCGACGCCCAAATCGTCTCCCCGATCAACGGCTACGTGGCCGAACGGCGGGTCAGCATCGGCGACCGGGTGTCTCCGGGCACGGAGGTCGTTCACGTGGTCGATATTTCGATCCTCAAGCTGACGGTCGACGTGGTCGACGTCAACTCGTCCGAAACGCTGTCGACCCGCGAAGCACTCGTCACCTGCGAGGCGGTTCCTGGTCGGCAATTCGTCGGCCGAGTGGTCCGCTCCTTGAGCAACGACACTGCCCCGGGTCATACCAACACGCTGACGATCGAAGTCGCCAATTCCGATCGAGTGCTGAAGCCGGGAATGGCGGCCCGGCGCGGCTCGTATCCGAATCGTCCGGCGAGTTGGCATACGCCTCGCGGTCGGGCAGCTACGGCTCGCTACGGCGGCAATCCGCGAGCACGGCCAACGGTCCCAGCGATGGGGACCTCTTCCGCGAAATGGTCTCGAGCATCAAGGGCTTGGCCGTCACGCTGACGGCTGCGGCGGACGCCCAGAACAAAGATTTGACGCGCAAGCAGGAAGCCGCCAAGGTGACGGTCGACGCGACGACGCAATACTTCGGACTCCTCGAACGGCAGGTCAACGACCTGCGGCCGGAGAATGCGGCGCACCACGCGGTCAGCCTCGAGAAATCGGCCGACGAAATCGATAGTCTGCCGATCCTGCACGTCGACGAGGAGCTGTTGGCTTTCGGGGCGGAGGTAGCCCAAAATCTGCGTTCGATGGCCGAACGCCGGCGGTCGATCAGCCGCTCGCGATCCAATGCCGACGTGACCGTGTCGGATGAAGCGCAGTCCGAGAACAGTGCGATTCGCACGCAGGGGATCCAAAGGATCACCATCGGCCTGGCGGGCATGCGGCGCAAGATGACCAAGAAGTACAATCTGGAGTTCCTCGCCAACGCCGGAAACCTGCGGGCCGCCGCTTCGACGCGGCGACACACCGCCCGACGCTGAAACGTGGCCCGTCCCCGGCCGGTGCGTTTCGCGCCGGCCGGACGGGTTGGCACGAAAGGCCTGTATGAGCCACGCCAATCCGGAAGACGGTTTTCGCGACGCCACGCGAGTCGTGCGCGCGGGACTTCCCGCGCCTGCGCAAGGCGAGGCCTTCTTGCCCGGGCCCGTCTTTGCCGCGATGTTCCAGTTCTCGGGCGACCCGGCAAGCTCGCCCTTCACATACGGGCGGTTCCACAATCCGACGTGGAACCACTACGAGGCGGCGCTCGCCGAGCTCGAGGGCGGTCCCGCGGTGGCGTTTGCCTCGGGAATGGCGGCGGTCGCCGCGGTGCTCGGCACGGCGCTGGGGCCGGGCGACGTCCTCGTGATGCCGTCCGACGGTTACTACACCTGCCGGCTGCTCGCCAAGGGGCATTTTGCAAACGCCCAGATCTCGGTCCGCGAAGTGCCAACGGCCGCCGTCCCAGCCGAACAGCTGCGCGGCGCCAAGCTGCTGCTCCTGGAGACGCCGACCAATCCCGGACTCGACGTCTGCGATATCCGCGCGCTGGCGGCCGCCGCAAACGAGCAGGGAGTTCTGGTCGCCGTCGACAACACGACGCCCACGGTGCTCGGTCAGCGTCCCTTGGCGCTCGGTGCCGATTTTTCGCTGGCGGCCGACACCAAAGCGCTCTCCGGCCACGCCGACTTGATGCTGGGGCACGTCGCCTGCCGGAGCGAAGAGGCGGCCCAAAAACTAAGAACGTGGCGCACACAGATGGGATCGATCCCAGGACCGATGGAAGTCTGGCTGGCCCACCGCTCTTTGGCGTCACTCGATGTTCGGCTCGAGCGGATGTGCGTCAACGCGCTGGCGATCGCGCAGTGCCTGGCCGAACACCGGGTCGTGCGGAGTGTGCGTTATCCCGGGTTGCCGGCCGACCCGGCGCATGCCGTCGCGCGACAGCAAATGAGCCGCTTTGGTCCCGTCGTCAGTTTCGAGCTGGCCGGCCAGGCGCAGGCTGAGCGGTTCTTCAAAGAGTCGAAGCTCGTGGACGAAGCCACCAGCTTTGGCAGCGTGCGGACGACGGCCGAACGCCGCGCCCGTTGGTCCAGCGACCCGGTTTCTCCCGGGTTCATCCGGCTGAGCGCAGGCTGCGAGGACACCGGCGACCTGCTGGCGGATCTGTCGCGAAGTTTGGATGCAGTGTCGCAAGACTGAGACACATTCCGCGTCCCTTTGCCCGGCAAAACCGTTCCGATTGGCCAGATCCGGTCCAAATCTCGCGTTTCTCCGGACCGTCTTCGCTCTGCCGCGCGATCGTAACCTATCGTTTGCCAATACTTTGCGCGGCGGGAGCGGTCTGGCGCGCGGGCATTCCCGGCATGGCTCTTGCATTTCTTACAGCCTGGGGCGCACGACGGAACGTGCAGTCTCTCATGGGGCAGAACCAAAAGCGAACCAATGACGGAGACATCATTATGAGGACTGCGATTCGAGCTTTGACAGTGGCCGGCATCGTCGGAATGGCGATGCTTGCGGGCAATGTTTCGACGGCGAAGGCGGCACCGTACTGGAATCGGCCGGGCTACGGACGATTCAATCCGGGCTATCGGGCTTACGTTTATCCGTATGCCGCCGGACCCTACGCGTACGGCTACGGCTACTCGTATCCGGGTTATTACGCCGGCTACACGCCGGGGTACTACGGCTACGCGTCGCCGGGCGTTTACGTCGGCGGGGGCTACTGGGGCGGCCGCGGATACTACGGTCATGGGTACGGGGGCGGCCGTGGCTACGCGCACGGCGGCCACTGGCGCCGCTAGAGGTCGGGAGCTAGCCAACGAGAACGAAAAGGCGAGGGGGCAGACCCTCGCCCTTTTTCATTGCGAACGCCGTGGAACTCCGCACGCCGAGGACCCGTCTTAATCACGTTCCCACGTCTCTCTGGTAGAATCGCGGCCCCGTTTCTCTTGTCGGAGGATCCGTCATGTCGCAGCGACGTCTGGCCGTATTGGGAATCGTCGGCGTTCTCCTGATCGTGGTCGTTGCCGGCGGCTTTTGGATATCTGATCGCCTCGAGCAGCGTCTGGCAGGGCTCGGGCACGAGGTCGCGTCACTCGAAATGGCGTTTCTAAAGCGCGCGTCGGAAACGGGGACGATCCCAGTTGCCAGTCCCCAGGTTCAGTTGAGTTGGGTAACTCCGGACAACAGCTTCGCGGTGCCCGCGCCCCCGGCGATTGCGACCGTCCGTCAGTCGCCCGGTCGATTCGCCGACGGCACGCCGCTCCCCGACGGCACTACCGCGCACGAAATCAACGGCATTCCCTATTACATCATGCCGCTGGCGGACAGCGCTTCGATCGCGCCGCTGGCGGGCGTCGGAACCGTGACGACGACTCGTCGCTAGCCGAGCCGGGGCGCAATAGACAAAGCCTTACTGCCGCTCGCGGTCGGGCGATTGCTTCACTTTGGCAGCGCCGGAGCGATGGCCCGAGTCGCGCGACTTTTTGCTCGAGCTTGCGGTGCCCGAACCCGCCGTGCCCGATCCTGCCGCCGGGCGCGTGGCCGGCCGTTCGATCCAGAATCGCTTCCGCTCGAACGGATACGTGGGCAGCACCATGCGGCGGCAACCCGCATCGGCGTAAACGCTCTCCCAATCGACATGCAATCCGGCCTGATACAGCTCGGCGAGGGATTGAACGAACGCGAGACGCTCATCGGTCCCCGAGCCCAAGCTTGCCAGCCAGCAGCCCGCCGACTGGAATCGCGAATCGTCGCGGAACAATCGCCGCGTCAGCTCGAGCAACGTGCCCCCGGGACCCACCTCGAGGAAGCAATCGCAGGCTTCGGCCAGCGTGCGGGCGCCTTCGGCAAAGCGGACCGGCTCGAGCAGCTGTCGACACCAATAGTCGGCCGTCGCAATTTCCGCCCCGGCGGGCCGCCCGGTTAGGTTAGACAAGAGCAGCGTTTGTGGCGGCGAAAGCGAAATCGATTCGACGACCTTGCGGAACTCAATGAAAGCCGGGTCGTCGGCCGACAGGTTGGACCGGCCGGCCAGCGGCAATTTGCACGCGGCGATTCGCCGAGAGGTGAGTTCGCGAGCAAAGCGGCAGAGCGCCTCGGCCTCGCCCGCGACCACGACCTGATCGGGACCGTTGATCGCGGCGAGCGAGATGCCCGGCACGATCGGCAGCAATTCGCGAATCCTGGCTTCGTCCGCGCGAACAGCCAGCAGACCCTCGCGTCGTGTCGTCTCACGTTCGAGCTTCGCGCGGGCGGCGACCAGACACAGCCCGTCTTCGAGACTGAAGACGCCCGCCACCGCGGCCGCCGCGTACTCGCCCGCGCCGTGGCCGATCAGGGCCGCCGGTGCGACGCCCCACTCTCGCCACATCTGGGCCAACGCGTATTCGATCGCGAAGAGCAGGGGCTCGGCACTTTCGGGCCGGCTCGCCAGCGGAGCCGTCTCCTCGAAGAGGGGAGCCAGCAGCGGTTGCGGCAGATCGTTGGCCAACAACTCGGCACAACGATCGAGCGTTTGGCGGAAGCGCGGCTCTGTTTCATACAGCCGGCGGGCCCGTTCGAGCGACTGCGTGCCGACGCCGGGAAACAGAAAGCCGACGCGCGTGCGCGACACGTGCTTCGCCCCGTTCTCGCTGCCGTTCTTGGCCGCCGAGAGCGCGGCCACGAGTGCGTTGCGGAGCTCGGCCACACTCGAACCGACCGCCGCGAACCGCTCGCCAAAGTGTGCTCGGCCAACGGCCGCCGTAAAACAAATATCCGCGAGCGAGGAATCGTCCGCGTGTTCAAGCGCATCGCGATAGCGGCCGATCAAGGCCCGCAGCGCCGTGTGACTTCGTGCCGAGATCGGCAGCACGTGCGGCGTCCCGCCCGGCCGTTGTTGGGTCTTTAGCGACGGAGCCTCTTCGAGGATCACATGCGCGTTCGTGCCGCCGATGCCCAGCGAATTGACGCCGGCCCGCAACGGCTCTTCGCCGCGCCGCCAGTCCGCCAGATGCTTGTTGACGAAGAACGGGCTGTTGGCAAAGTCGATCCGCGGATTGGGCGTGTTGAAATGCAGCGTGGGTGGGATCTGCCGATGATAAATCGCCAAGGCCGCCTTGATGAAACCGGCGACGCCCGACGCGATCTGCAAGTGGCCCACGTTGGTCTTCACCGAGCCGACCGCACAAAATTCCTTCTCGCCCGTGTGCTCGCGAAACGCCTGCGTGATGGCGCCCAGTTCGATGGGATCGCCCAGCACGGTGCCGGTGCCATGCGCTTCGACGAAGCCGATCGTGCGGGGATCGACGCCCGAGCGGGCCAGCGCGTCGCCGACGACGTTCGCCATGCCTTCCTGGCTGGGGGCCAGATAGCCAACCTTGCCCGAGCCGTCGTTGTTCATCGCCGAACCCTTGATGACCGCAAAAATGTGGTCACCGTCGGCGATCGCTTCGTCGAGCCGTTTGAGCAGCACCATGCCGGCCCCGTTTCCGAAGACGGTCCCTTGGGCCCGCGCATCGAAAGCGCGGCAATGGCCGTCGGGCGAAACAATCATGTCGTCGAGGTAGAGGTAGCCGGCTTCCTGCGGCACCTTGATCGACACGCCGCCCGCGAGCGCCATGTCGCACTCACCGTAGCGGACGGACTGCGCCGCCATGTGGATGGCAACCAGGGTCGTCGAGCAGGCGGTCTGCACGTTGATGCTGGGGCCGCGGAGGTTGAGCTTGTAGGAGATGCGGGTCGGCAGGTAGTCCTTGTCGTTGGCCACCATCACCTTGAACCCGCCCATCGAGTCGAGCGTGAAGATCTCCGACGGATCCTGCGGCGACTGGAAGGCCTGCGCGGGGCACAGATTGTTGACCAGGTAGGTGTTCATCACCGCGCCGGCATAGACGCCGACCGAGCCGGCATACGCGTGCGGGTTGTAGCCGGCGACCTCGAACGTCTCCCACGCACACTCCAACATCACCCGCTGTTGCGGGTCCATGAGCGCGGCGTCGCGGGCGCTGAATACTGAAGAACTTCGCGTCGAACCACTCGATGTCGGGCAGGACAGGCGCAACCTTCACGTAGTCGGGATTGGCCAGCAGGCTGGGATCGACGCCGGCGGCCAACGCTTCTTCGTCGGAGAAGAACTGCATCGACTCGACGCCGTCGCACAGGTTCTGCCAGAACTGCTGGAAGTTGCCCGCGCCGGGAAGCGGCAGGCCATGCCGATCACGGCGACGTCGCCCGCAGGGGCGACATTCGTGCGTGCGGCCTTGCGCCGACGGGCCGCAGTCCGTTCATCCGCCGGCGACCCCGCGTTGGACTTCGCCTGCCGGCTGAGGTAACCCGAGAGCGACTCGATCGTCGGATAGTTGAACATCTCGACCAGCGAGATCTGCGGGCCGAAGCGGTCTTGCAGCTTCACGTGCATCCGCGTCAACAGCAGCGAGTCGCCGCCCAGGTCGAACAAGTTGTCGCGGACGTCGATCTGCTCGAGGGACAGCGCCTCTTTCCAGATCTCGGCGAGCTGCTTTTCGATTTCGTTCTGCGGCAGTTGCGGCTGGGCATGTGCGGCACGAGCGTCGTCGGGCTGCCGCTGCAGGCGACCGACGGCGGCCAGCACGGCGGCAAACTCGCCGGCGGCGAACCGGCGTGCCAGTTCCATGCGTTGAATCTTGCCGATCGCCGTCTTGGGGATCGCCTCTTTCGCGACAGGGAGCAAGAAATCGGGTCGCACGCCGGTCTGGCGGACGAGTCGTTGCTGGATCTCACGCAACAGCTCGCTCAGCGGCGTTTCTTCATCGGTCGCCGTGTGGAAGAAGACGGCCAATTCCTCGCGGTCGCTGCCGGGGCGACGCACCGCGCAAGCCGCGGTGAATGAAGGTTCGACGCCGGGCACGCCGCCGACCGTCTCTTCCAACTCGCTGCAGGCGTAATTGACGCCGCGAACGATGATGCTTTCCTTCGCCCGCCCCGTGATCACCAGTTCGCCGTCGGCCAGAAGTCCCAGGTCGCCGGTTTCAAACCAGCCGTCCGCGTGAAAGACGCGGTTGGCTTCCGGGTTGTGAAAATAGCCCGGCGTGACGGCCGTGCCGCAAACCTGCAAATGGCCGATCGTCGCTTCCGGAACGACCTGCTGCTCGTCGTCGACGATCCGCAGGCCGACGCCGGGAATCGGCGGCCCCAGGCTGGCGAAGGTGCCGGCGCTCTCGACTTCTGACTTGGACGAACCCGCGGAGGGCGCCGGCGCGCCGGACCGCTGCACCGAGAGAAACTTCAGCGGCCGATCGTGCCGCACGACTTGATACGTAATGCCCGAGCCTGTTTCCGCCATGCCGAACGCCGGCCGAATCGCGGTCGCGGGAAGTCCATAAGGCGCGAGCTCTTTCAAGAAGGGCTCGGTCACGGTTTGCGAAACCGATTCGCCGGCCGTCAACATTCCGTCGACGCACGACAGGTCCCACGTCGGCGCGGGCGAGTTACCCGGCCGCGCGGTGAGTGAGCTCGTCACGAGCGAATACGCAAAGTTGGGCGCCCAGGTGTGGGTGACCCGATATTTGTCGATCAGGTCGAGCCAGTGCAGCGGCCGGGCGATCACACTTTCCTTTTCGGCATACACCATCCGACAGCCAAGCAGCACGCAGCGGAGGTGCCAGTCCGAAATGCTGCCAATGTGATCGAAGGGCAACCAGTTGAGGACGACGTCCTCAGCCGTGTGACCGCACAACAGATTCGCGCCGTGGGCACGCTGAATGATGTTGGCGTGCGTCAGCATGATGCACTTGGGTACACCCGTGCTGCCGGACGTGAGGCTGAAGAACGCCGTGTCTTCGGGGCGAGCTGCAAACGTATCGTTCGCGGGAGCCGACGTGAGCAGGCTCGCAATGTCCGTCGTGCGGACCGATTCGACATCGAGCCTTCCGGCCAATGAGCGGACCGGTTCGAGCAAGTTGCTCTTCGTGATCAAGAGCGGACCATCAAGCAGTCGCCAGACCTTGCAAAGCTGCTCGAGGCCTCGGTTTTCTCCGGTGAACGTGGGAGGAATTTGCGCGATGGCCGGTCGAATTCCACCGAGCAGACAACCCCAGAACGCGGGCAGTACATCGGCACTGCGATCGAGCAACAAGAGTGCGCTGTCACCCGGCTTGAGTCCCAACTTTGCGAGACCACCGCAGACGGCCGAGGCTTCGCCGAGCAGGTCCCCGAAGTTTTGCCATTTTTCGCTCCCATCCGCGCGGACATGCACGAGGCTCTGGGCCGAGTCGTTTTGCGCCGTGCGCCGCAGTGCATCGGGCAGCGTTTGCGGGAATTCCGCGAGACCTGGCAGAGCGACCGCCGGGCAGTGCGCAAGAGCGGGAGAGGGGGCAGGAGCATCGCTCATTGCCGCGTCCGGCGTTGTAGACAGTGAGGTCACAATCCGCACGTCAACTTGCTCGGCCAGATTGGCTGCACGTTCATTCAGCAGGCCACGCAGATCGTCCACCGACCGATCGGCTTCGACGACGCAGCGGACCGTCCAGCGCCCGTCCGATCCGGGGAGCACTTCAAATGCGCGGATCCACGCAGCTGAGGCGAACAGAGAGAGCAATGTCGCCGATGGATCCATAAGCCCGCAATCTCGCGCGACGATTCCGTGCCGGGCAAACTGGTTCGACGCCGAACCCCTGGTCCCAAGAGTGGCGCAACAAACCATTTCCGCGAGGCATTTTTGATGCCGCGGTTGCCCAGACAGTGAATCGCTTCGTGTTGTTGGAGTTGATGGCCTGACGGTCAGCCCGGATTCTTAAAGGTCGCGTCATCCGGGACAACGGCTGACTGCGCGTGCAGTCGATGCGGGCTCTGCGACGGGCCTGTTCGACCGCGAACGCCGGTCAGCGCTCCCAGCTTCGCTCACCTTCGACTGCGGTCCAAAAGTCAGTAGAGAGCCACTGTTATGTTGCGCAAGGCAAAAGTCAAGAACTGAGGCCTAAAACCCCCAGATCAAACTTGGACCGTCGCCCGCCGGATCGACGAATCGTTGTGATCGTTTAAGAGTCGCGCCTGACCCAGCAGCTCGTTTGGCCGCGGTGCGGGCGCCAAAATTAAATGCGGTTTAGAGAACCCAAAGTCTCGCGCGTCTTCGGCAGGGCCGTCGCGACGAATTGAGATCTCCGCGGCCGCTGGCTCGGCAACAGTCAGGTCGCGGGACCCTTGGGGCCGTAGCCTTTGCGCCGTTTGCCTTCGGCCTGCCGTTGTGCGTCGGCGAGGGCGGCGGCCCGATCGGCGAACGCTTTCGTCACGCCCTGGCCGCGCGAGCCGATGCGACCGAAGCGCACCGTTTGCTCCGACCCGTTCACGGAGATTTCCCAGAACTTCGAGGAGCCGCCCCCCACGAATTCGAGATATTCTGTCCAGCGGTCGGTGGACTCCTCTGCCGGAGCCGCGGGCGGCTGCGGATGTGCTGTCGGGTCCAACCTCGGGGGGCGGATCGGGAGGCGGATTGTGGGTCGGACCAGGCAGCGGATCAGGCGGCACGAGTTCGCCCTCGTCGACCGGCTCGTCCAACTCTTCACCCGCCAGCAGTCGTTCGATTCGCGCCACCACACCGGCCCGATCTTGATACCAGTCGCGGGCCAGCACGACGTAAGTTCGCCAGCCGAACGCGGTGAGTAAGTCGGGCTTGAGCAGCTCGCGTTCGATCAAGTCCCGCTGGGCGTACCAGTCCGCCGTGTCGACCAGAATGCCCAGCCGATACCCGCGGTCGCCGGCTCGCGAAACGGCCAGGTCGCAGCGGAAGTGCGATTGGCCGACCGACCGATCGACGCGGTACCCACGTTCTTCTAGTGCGCTGGCCAGCTGGCCAACAACGGCGTCGTCGGTCGGCTCGCGCGCGTCGGTCGCCGTCCGCGCCTGCGAAAGCGTGGCCAGCAGCTGCGAGGCGATCTCGACGTCACCGATCGAGGCCGCTTCAGCATATCGCAAATAGTTCTTGAGGCAGTTGGCCCCTTCGTTGTAGTCGTTGGTGATGTCGGAGAAGCGGATCGAGCTGACCAGCGCCATCTGGCAGCGGGCCCGCGAAAAGGCGACGTTGAGCCGCTTGTGACCGCCCGACACGTTGATCGGGCCGAAGTTCATGCGCATCTTGCCGTCGCGGGTCGGGCCGTAGCAGACGCTGAGGATGATGATGTCCCGCTCGTCCCCCTGGATGTTCTCCAAGTTTTTGACGAGCAGGCCGACGAATTGCTCGTCTTCCTCCCGTTCCGTTTCCAGTTCCAGCCGGCGGGCGAACTCCGGATCCTCGTCGGCCAGGCTGGCCAGTGCCGACTCGATCTCCGCTTGCTGGGCCTCCGAGAACGCGATGATGCCGATGCTGCGGCCTTCCTCGCGCTCCAGAATCCGCCGCACGAGCCCGGCGATATAGGCGGCCTCCTCCGCGTTGCGGCGGTTTTCGTAAACGCCGTGCTCCAGGAAGTGGAAGCTCACGGCGCGCTCGAGTAGCTCGTCCGCGTTCTGGGTCGCGTCGTCCGGCGACTCGACGCGGAGCTCGCGGGCGCCGCGCGTCGAAAGCCGCGCGTCGGGGACGGTCAACAGGCGGCCGTCGTAGAAGGCATGGTTCGAGAAGCTGATCAACGATTCCGACTGGCTGCGGTAGTGCCAGGCCAGCATGCACGCGGGCAAGTTGCGGGCCGCCTGGTTGAGGAAGCTGTTGCTGTCGACATCGTAGGTCACCAGCTCGCCGTTCTCCTCGAACGTCAGCTCGTCCCCTTCGTCCGGGCGCTGGCTCACGAAGAAGTTCGTGGGAGGGAGCTGCATCTCGTCGCCGACGACGATCGCCTGCCGCGCGCGAAAGATCGACGGCACGGCCTCCTCCAGCGTGATCTGGCTCGCTTCGTCGAAGATCACCACGTCGAAGGTGTCGGCATTGAGCGGCAGCGTGTCGGACACGCTGAGCGGACTCATCAGCCAGACGGGCTTCAAATCGCGGATGACGGCCCCCGAGTCGCCCGACATCAGGTCGCGGATCGACTTGTAGCGCATGGTCTTGGCGAATTCGTGTTCCAGCTCGCGCCGGCCGCGGTTGTACGTCGGTTTGAATGCCTTTTGTGGCACGCTGAGCTGCGCGGCTGGACTGGCGAACGTGTTGACGTGCTCGAGAAACGTCTGGCGAATGATCTCGCGGACGCGCTGGGCATTTTGTTTCTGCCAGTCGTCGCCCAGACGGCGGAGCCGCGCGAGCTGTCGGCGGCGCGCCGTTCCATCGAAGCGGCCGACGGCCCGGTCGCGCCAGGCGAGCTGCAGGCTGCGTTCGGCCGTCGCCGCCTCCAGCGCCGGCAGGCTGAGCGGAAAGCTGCGGATCGACTCGGCCAGTTTCGGCGGGAGCGCGCTCAGTTGCGTCAGGCAATGCAGGTAATCGGGCAGCTCGTCGAGCGAGTCTTCCATCTCGGTGAAAGCGTGTTCCAGCTCGGGCAGGCTCGCGTGCCGATACGCGTCGAGGAATTCGTCGCAATTGGCCACCAACCGACCCAACTCGTCGGAGAGCGCGGCCACGCCGAGAACCTGCGCGTCGCCACCGGGCGACGTCGTGACGTGCCGGTGCAGCGAGCGGACGGTCTCGGGCAAGCGATCGATTGTCTGCTCGAGCGACGACAGCTCGGCGGCCAGCTGGTCGAATTCCCCCTCCAAGCCGAAGGCGTGACAAGTCGCCCGGGCCAGTTCGTCGCGGCGGGCGACGGCCTGATGCTCTTCGCGCAGCTGGTCGAGGATGCGGACCCAGGAAGGGCGGACTTTGTGCTGCGAGAAGTCGTAGGCCCGATGGAGCACGCCGCGGAGCCGCCACCAGGCCGGCTGGAGGAAGGCAAACATCCGCCCGTCGAATTGGCGGGCTTGGGCGAGGGCCGTCTCGACGTCGTCGGGCGACAGTTTTTCCCGCCAGGCCTGCGTCGCCTCCCGCTTCTTGGCGATCTCCTGGTCGCCCTGTCGAATCTTTTTTGTCTCGGCTTGCCAGCGCTGGGCTGCCTCGCTCGAGGGATTCAGAATCGACATCGCCTGCGCGGGCGAGAAAGGCTGCCTGCCGCGCGTAGGCGACGGCCTGGCACAAGTTGCCCCAGATCATCGAACGAGCCGCCCGGCAGCGCGAGCCGCTCCAGGTCGGCCTGCAATCGGCGGAGCTCGGCGCCGCTCTGTGTCAGGCAGCGGCTGACCAAGTCCAACGGACGCTCGGCTTCGACAACCTTGCCGCTCAAGAGGTGCAGCGGATGATGAGCCAGGATGCCGTCGGCCTGCACGTCGCCGACGGTTTCGCCCAGCTCGGTCAGTTGCCCGCGGTGGCGGTGCCAGTCGGCGTAAAACGGGATTCGCTCCCACTCCAGCGGCGACAGGTCGGGCGCCTGGTCGGCCAGGCGGATTCGCCGATCGAGCGTCGCCCGCAGCGGCCACGCAGCACGTGTCGGGAGCGCTTCGCATGGCGGCATCGAACTGCTCGAGCGGCTGCAGCTCCTTCTCGAACTGGCCGACGAGACGCCCGCGGCGCGCCGCCGCCTCGTCGCGCTTTTTGTCGGCGGCGGCCAGGTGCGACTCGTACGTCGCCTTGAGATCCATCACGAACTCTTTCTTGTCGGCCTGCGAGTCGTGAATCAGGCAGCAGAGTTCGTGCAGGCCGCGCTGCTTGAGCCGATGATAGACGACGTCGATCGCCGCCCGCTTCTCGCACACAAAGAGCACGCGTTTGCCGCGGACGACGAAGTCCGCAATCAGATTCGTGATCGTCTGCGATTTCCCGGTTCCCGGCGGCCCCTGGATGATGTAGCTCGCGCCGCTGCGAGCCAGGGCGATGGCGTGGGTCTGCGTCGGGTCGCAGGAGACAACGTGAAACCGCTCGGCCAGCGGCAGCGTTTCCGTCGTGGCCGGCCGCACCTCGCGCGGCGCGATGGCGAACGTCGCCTCGAACGCCGGATTCACCGACGTGTCGTCCGCCAACTCGCCGTAATCGCGAACCAGCGACATGCGACGATATCGCAAGTTCGACAGTGTCACGGAGCAGAGATCGAACTCCCAGTTGTACGGGTTGTCGTCCGCCTGCTTGCGGACCTGGTAGAACTTGCGCTCGGCTTCGGCGACGGGCGGTCCGTCTGAGGCGGCCGCCGCTGGCTGGCTCTTCCGCGGCTGGGTCTTCCGCACGTCGACCGGCGGCGGATCGGTTGTCTGCCCGTCCTGCGGCTCCGCCTCGTCCTTTAACTCGACCATATATTGAGGCGGCGGCGGACCCGTCGACACGATCTGCTCGAGACGCGTTTTGGCGGGGCGGACAAACTCTTTGAAGATCCGCACGCCCAGCGGATGGTAGTTCGACGAGTCGTAGCTGTAGTCGAGGTCCAGAAACGAGCGGATGCCGCGGCCGGACAGCCGGGCGTGCCGGCGAAACTGGTCGAGCCGCCGCCGGGCCTTCTCGTGGATCAAATCAATCCGCGGCCGGTCGACCTTCGTCAGCGTCACCGACGGATCGCCCGCCTGAATCTGCGCGTTGAGGTCGGCGTGAAACGCGGCGATGCCCTCGGGCGTGGGGTCGATCGAAACGGGCAGATCGATGTCGTACCACTGCTTGAAGAGGTGCCGCACCACCGGGTTCACTTCGGCCTGCGTTTCAAGAGCGGTGAGCAAGTAGCGATCGTGAATCCCCTTTTTCACCGCGAGCCTCACCGGCAGCATCAACAGCGGCGACTCGTAGCGGCCGGGGGGCTTGTCCTTGAGATTGGCCCACCGCAGGAAACAAATCACCAACCGCAATTGGGCGAAGCCGTATTCGCGCTCGTCGCGGGCGGCCTCGGCCCGGATGCGGTCGAGCGTGCCCGGCAGGTACACGGCCTCGCGAAAGTTCAGATACTTGTTGAGCGAGACGGCCTGGCCGCTGAGGACATCGCGGCAGAAGCGACCGTTCCAGGTGACCAGCTGATCCTCGCGGACATTGCGGTAGTCGAACATCAGCGGGATCGAGGCGTGCGTCAGGTTGACCGACTGCATCGTCGACTGGAACTCGAGCAGCCGATTGCGGCGCGAGACCTCGAACAGCCGCTCCCGCAACTTGTCGAGAATGATCCGTCGCTTGGCGGGCGGCGCCGCGCCGCCAAAACCGCGATTGCTGGCGAGATCCGTCTCAAAGTCGACTTCCTGATCGCGATAGTTCTCGAGCGCGTGCAGCACGCTCCGCAGATCCTGCGGCCGCTGGTGGCGATCGAGTTCGGTCATCGCCCGGATGACCTTCGCCAGCACGGGATGCAGTCCGGGCGTCAATTCGAACAGGTTGCCGCGACGAGCGACGAACCGCTCGGTGGTCCGTCGGGATCGGTGAGGTCCAGGCTGCAGGCCAGGCTGGCCAGAATCAGCCCCAAGCTGAAGACGTCGGTGAGCGGGTCGTGATGCCCCAGCCGATGTTCCCAGCAGACGTAGCCACGGAGATAGGCGGGTCGCTCGAGTTCGGCGCCGGGCTCGCCGGCCGCCTTCGATTGGACTTCGTCGACCCCCGTGTCGAGCTGGCGGACGACGGTCGCCCGGTTGACGACCTCGACCCCCTTGGCCTCCGGCTTGAGCAGGCGGCGGACGCGCGACAGCTTGCTCTGAGGCGGACAGCGATCCTGCTCAGCCGAAGCCGATCCGCCCGCCATCGACCTGGAGCGCGCTCAGCCCCTCGAGCGGCGCACATCCCAGCCTCGTGCGCAGCGATCACCTGACGTACAAGCGGCAGAAACGCCGCCAGCGCGTCTTCGGTTGTGAAGCCGCCGTGTTCGATGCGCTCGTGGAGAAATTCGTGAAACGACGTCAGTCGGCTGGACATCGTCCGGATGTCGTTCGGCCTCGGCCACGATCGTGGCGGCGTTTTTGCGAACGGCTTCAAATTGTCGTTTGGTCATTCGCAGTTCCTTCCCCGCGATGGCGACCAGGCGATCCTCAATTTCGAGCCGGCGCGCCAGCAAGAGGGCGGCGGCGAACGGGGCCTCTTCCAGGTCGGCATCCGACGTGGCGAAATCCAGCAGCACGTAGCAGAAGTAATCCCGCAGCGGCTCGTCGCCGGCGGCGATGGCCTGCGTCAGCTCGTCGAGATTTCCGTCGCGGCATTCGGTCGCATCGAAGTCTTCAAAAAACTGTTTGGCGTGGGCCAGGATCGTGTCTGTCTGGATCCAGGCGGGCGCGAGAAAGTGCTCGAGCAGCGCCCGCGTCGACTGGGCGACTCGCTTTTGCCGCAACAGGTCGAGCGTGCCGATGGCCAGCGGCCCTTCGATGAGCGTTTCCAGCGCCGCATCGACGCTCTTGGGATCGAGCGACCAGAGCTGCAGAGCCCGCGCGCGAATGAACATTTCCGGATGCGTGACGCCTTCGCTCTTGGTCGCCCCGCGCCGCAGCACCTCTTCGGCCTGCTTGAGGTAGGCGTCGGCACTCGCCTGCCGCAGGCCAGTTTCCATTTTCACCTGCATCGACACGCAGGCCGCCAGATCGCCGGTCATCGCCAGCGTCAGGCGGTCGCAGAACAGCTCGGTGTAGAGCTTGAAGTGCTTCCACGTCCGCTCGTGCGCGGCCGATGCGGCCCGGTCGCCCAGCATGGCCGCCAACACCTGTTCGACGATCAGATACGCGCCGTCCTCGATCGAGAACAACCAATGGTGCGCGATCTCGTGCCCGAACAGCGCGATCAACTCCGCTTCGGTCAGCGTCTCCTGCACGGGGCCGTGCAGCACGACGTGCACTTCGCCCGGCAGCCACGCCAGCGACGCATTGAGCCCCTTGGCGTTTTGCGCCTGGTAGAGCGTGATGGACGTATCGTGGCCGAGGCGGTCGGCCGCCGCCTTCGCCGCCCGGTACAAGTCAGCCGAGGTGGCCGGCTCGAGCCGATAGGTCGACTTGAGCAGTTCGTGTCGCACGGCCTCGGCGTACTCGGTCCGCACTTTCTGCGAGGCGATCCAATTCCAGATTTCCTGCTCGTCCGTGCGAAGAAATTCGAGCAACTCGCGGTGATAGCGCGTCGGTTCGACGACCGGGCGACCCGCGTCTACCGAGGTCGTGAGGGAGGTCGACATCGTGATCCGCACGAGTTGAGAGGGATTGCGACCAGGCACGCGCGAGCGATCGAAACAGCCGGCGCAAGAGCGCCTGCATCGCCCCGTCATCTTGTCCGACGATATTGCCCCAGAATGACGGGATTCGGCGGAAAACGCCAGTTCTTGTGCGCAGGCGTGCGGCGAACGATCAGCCGCCGCCCAATCGCGATGCTTCAGTGCCCGGTCGCCGCTTCCGACTCCGGCGTCGGCGGGCGTCGCCCCACCCACCAGCCAAAACTCACAAACACTGCGGCGAACAACAGGTATCCGACGGCGATGCCGAACGTGTGGGCCGCGAATGCTCCTGGCGCCGGCTCGGCGAAGATGAAGAGGAAGTCGACCACGTTCCCCTTCAACTGGTAGGCGTGTGTCAGCCCCAGCGCGGCAAAGGCGGCAGCGATCAGCGACCAGAGTGCGGCCGCGTAGAACTTGCGATCGATGAGGAAGGCGGCAATCGCGGCCAGGATCATGCAGGTGAAGATGTAGCCCCGCTCCATCACCAACAGGCCGTGCAGCAAAAAGCCGTTCACGTCAAAGTTGTGATTGGCGGTGAGCGCGGCTTGCATCGTCAGTGTGGCGCCCGCCAGCCCCACCATAATAAACGCCCCTTGCACGACGGTCAGACCCCACGCGGCGATCGCCGGAAACAGGCCCACGGCCACGGCCGGTGCGTGGTCGCGCGGCGTCGTTTGAAACGCCTGGGCCGTGATGATCACGCCGATCCAGAGCACGATCGGCATCCCCGCCTCGATGGGGATCACGCTGCGAATCAGGCTCACGGTTCCGGTGAGGCAGATCAGCGTGATCACCAGCCCGTTCAAGGTCGAGTAGCCGGCCCGCGCGCCGAGCGCCTTCCAGCCGGGATGCCCGATATAAATCGTCGTGGGAAAGCAGCTGCCAAACAGCGACGCCGCGATCGTGGCGATACCGTTCACCGAGAGCGAAGCGGCCGTGGGAAAGCGATCGCCCGCCGCCTCGGCCGACTCGATGTTCTGCAGGCTGCCCAACACGTTGAACAGGCCCATCGGAATGATCACCGACAAAAATCCCAACCACTCGTGCGGGTTGTTGGCGATCTCTTTGAGGAAGTTCCACAGCGGCACGCCGGCGAAGTGCGGATAGTGCAGACCCGCGCTCGGCCCAGGCGGAGCTGACGGCGCTCGCGCTCATCGCCGGTCCGGCCAGCGACTCCGGCAGCACGCGGGGCAGCAGCCAGGCGCAGAGCGTGCCGCTGGCAATGGCGACCAGCCCGCCCGGCAGCCCCAGCGGAAAACCGACCCGCGAAAAATACGTGATCAGGATCAGCGCCAGCGGAAGCATGCCGACGAGCGGCCGCTGAAAGATTTCCAGCGTGAACTTCATCGCGATAAAGCCGATGGCGATGCCCGCCAACGTCGAGAGCAGGGCGGCCCGCGGCGTGCGGCGACGGATCGGCTCCGCGACGAACGCACCGAAGAACTCGATCAGGCCGCTCCCCAGGCAGGCCACCATTCCCGCCAGCCACGCCGTCTCCCCGCTGTTGGTCCGTTCAAAGACGGGCTTCATCACGAAGTAGATGTAGATCAACAGCGACGGCGTGTTGATGCCGAAGGGGAGCGCGGTGACATCGCTGCGGCCGGTGGCCCGGGCGACGAAATGGGCCTGCACGGCGTAGTAGACGTTGCCGATCAGAATGCTGATCGCCGCTCCCGGCAGGATGTACGAGAGCATCAGCGACGAACCGCCGCCGATGCCGCAGTCTGCGCACAGTTGCACGATCAGCAGCAACTGCACGAGGTTGTCGACAAACAGGCCGAAAAACCCGTCGAGATCCCGTTTGACAAAGACCGGGTAGCGTGCCGGCATGATGCGGGCAGACTACTGTGCGGCTCGGCAGCCAGTCAAGAACCGATGCGGCGGCCCCCAGAACCGCCGTAGTGGAGTGCTTTGAAATCCGCGGCGGGCGGCCGCTAAGATCAAAATTCTAGCATTGGATCGATTCGCCCTCGATGCCCGGGGAGTTTGCGCCGGAGATTCTCCGGGCAGGAATTGTTTGCGTGAGTGCCTCGACAACTTCGACTGCCTCCCTGGCGGCCCGCAACGTGCGGTCGCCGCGACGCGGGCCAACCGGCAAAAGGCTCTGGTTCTATCGGCTGGCGCTCCTCATCGTACTGCTGCCCCTGCTGGAGCTGATCTCGTGGGTTGGGCTCCGCGTCGCCGACCCGCAAGTTTCCCTCGCCGACCTGCACGACGATCAGGAGCAGTTGGCCCGCGCGTCCGTGGCGCTGGATCGGCCCGAGGTCGTCCATCCCTACATGGGTTGGGTCCTCAATCCGCAGACTCACTCCCAGGCCGAGGTCGGCGATCACCTGGAGCCGATCAACGAGATGGGCTTTGCCGACCTGGGGCCCACGCTGCGGAAGCGGGCGCCGGGCCACTTTCTGTTGGGCATCATCGGCGGCTCGGTCGCGCAGCAGTTCAGCTTCCGCGGGGCCGACGCGCTCATCCGCCGGCTCAAGCAGAGCGAGCGGTTTCAAGGCGTGACGATCGACATCGTGCGGCTGTCGTTCGCCGGCTTCAAAGAGCCGCAGCAGCTGATGACGCTGAACTATGTCCTCGCGCTCGGCGGCCAGCTCGATGGGCTGATCAACATCGACGGCTTCAACGAAGTCGCCTTGCCGACGTGCGAGAACCAGGACGATATCTTTGCCGCTTACCCCCGACTCTGGAACACGCTGACGATCAACCTGGTCGATCCACGGCACAGCGCGGAGGCGTATCGGTTGCTGGAGCTGCGGGCGCTGCGGCAGGAAGCGGCCCGCGCCATGCTCGATTCCCCGCTCCGCTGGTCGCCGACGCGGAACCTGCTCTGGAAAATTCGCGACAGCTACTTGGCCAAGAAACTCCTCGTACTGGCCAACGTCGTCTTCACCAAGGAACGGGAGGCGGGCCGCGCCTTTGCCATCGCCGGGCCCCCGCAGCTTTATCACAGCGAGAAGGAGCGGTATCCCCAACTTGCCGAGCTGTGGGCCAACGGCTCGCGGCAGCTCGATTATCTGTGCCGCGCCAATCACATCGCCTACGTGCACGTGTTGCAGCCCAATCAATACGTGCCCAACTCGAAGTCCCTCGGCCCGCTCGAAATGAGCGTCGCCTATCACGATGACAACTGCTATGCGAGCGGCGTGAAGGGCGGCTATCCCGAGCTGTTGCGCGCCGGAGAAAAGTTGCGGGCCGACGGCGTCGACTTTCACGACCTGACGCGGCTCTTCGCCGCCTTTGCCGATCCGATCTACGTCGACGCGTGCTGCCACTACAACCAGAAGGGGAACGACCTCTTGGCCGAGGCCGTGGCGGAAGCCCTGTTGGCGAACCTCGAGCATGCGTCGCACTGACGGTCGATCGAGTCCGGCACCGACCGGCCGGTCAGATGTAGCCCAGGTCGTGCAGCGTCGCCATCGTCCCCACCGCAATGAAAAACGTGCCAAAGCAGACCATCGCGATGCGGATCACCCAACTGGGCCGCAGCTCCTTGGGCAACAGCAGCGAGTTGACGACCACCGTGTGGAAGCAACTGAAGCCGAAGGCGAAGTTGTAGACCATGCCGGCCAAGAGCAAGAGTCGCGTCGGTTCGTTGAACGAGAGCATGACCAGGCTGAACGCCGACAACACGGCCAGCGTGCCGAAATAGACGTAGCGGATTGATCCCGGGTCCATGGCCCGCAGCGTTTTGCTCGACGTCCAGAAGACGTCGACCCAGCGGCGGACGACGCCGTCGGCCGCCGTTGCCATCGTTGGGGCGAGCACCAGGAATCCGCAGAAGAGCGTCATGTACCAGACGAAGTGGCCCCAGGCGGGGCTGCCCATCGACGTCGCCACCCGGTCGCGGACGGCGCCGGCCGTAAAGCCGGCAGCCACCCAGCCGCTCGACATCACCTGGCCCCGCTTGAGAAACTCGACCGACAGCATGCTGGGCAGCGCGAGGCCGAAGAAGCAGGCCGGCATCCAAACGGCCGTCTGGTCGCGGACGACGTGCCGATACCAGCGCTTCCAGCGGGGCAACGACTCGTCGTCGACCAGGAACACCGTGCCCACGTGCGAGAGCTGGATATTCTGCCCGCCGAACACGCTGGGAATCGCGCCGACGTGGGCCCCCATGCCCCAGCCCTGGTCGCGCGTGTAGTTGCTGATCGGCGTGTTGGACAGGCCTCCGTTGCCCGAGATGGCCACGAGGGCCGAAAGAAAGGCGATCATCGCCCAATCGACGTGCGGCAGCTTGCCGGTCTCCCAGAGTGAGACGAACGCGTTTCGCGTTTCGGCGCCGGGCGGGATGGCGTCGCTTTCCTTGTCATTTGCCGCGACGGGAGCTTTGTCGCCTGGCGGCTCTTCGACCGAGTGGATCGGCACGCTGCCGAACTTGAAAAAGCCGCTGGAGATTTCGGCCCACGTCTTCCAGTGCGATTGAAAGATCGCCAGCACGATCAGAAAGCCCATCACCGACGATGATCTTGAACGTCATGATGGCCTTGAGCGCGTTGTAGATCTTGCCGCCGAAAATCAGCGGCAAGAGCGAGGCCAGAAAGATGGCGTACGCCAGCCCCCGGATCATCTGCCTGTGCGTGAAGACCGAGGTGAATCCGAGCAAGTGCAGCGTGGCCGAGCCGTGGTCCGCATCGGGAATTCTGCCCAGAATGACGGCCGCGAGCGGCGTGGCCGCGTTGGCGGCCAGGTACGGGAAGACCGAGCCAAAATCGAGCAGCAGGTACACGATCACCCAGAACTGCGGCCCGGGCAGCGTGCGAAACTTGCCCGTGAAAATCGGCTCGCCCGAGTACAGCGTGTAGCGGGAGATCTCGATGTTATAGATGACCTGCCCGACGATGCTCAGCGTGGCCAGCCACAAGAGGCTGCCGCCGAACCGCGCGGTAACGGCCGGCCCCATCAGCCATTCGCCGCCGCCGATCGCCGCGCCGCCGGCCAGGAGCCCCGGTCCGAGCATCGAGAACCAATTTCGCGAGGTGAAGTGCGGAGCGTCGGGGAGTTTGCCGACGTTCCAACGCGGCATCTCTCGCGAGCCGGGGTACGGAGCGACGGCCGATTCCGGCGAGGCGGATTGAGGGGGGCGGTCCATGCTGTGTGTCCGCGCGGTAGGAGGGCGAAACGGCCCGCGGGGTGGGTCGAGCGCGCAAAGCGACTTTCTTCCGTTTTGACATGCGTGGCTCG
This sequence comes from uncultured Planctomycetaceae bacterium, assembly GCA_963813715.1. Taxonomy (GTDB): domain Bacteria; phylum Planctomycetota; class Planctomycetia; order Planctomycetales; family Planctomycetaceae; genus DASPSM01. The sequence goes on from CAWFAK010000005.1 coordinate 154,495, forward strand.
GAACGTCAAACGCAACGCCCGGCGACCCGCATTCTCAGGCCCTCCGGCACCGTCTACAATTGGCGGTTTGGCCGTCAACGGTCGCTGTGCCGAGCGGAAAGAAATCGACCTACGAATGAATTGGCTCAACCTCTTTCTCTTGATGCTGCTGACGGTCGGCCACACCGAGCTCCTGGTCACCGTGATCAACCGCATCGAGTCGCTGCCGTTCCCCAAGCGCGTGCTGCGCGGCTTGCGGATGCTCGAGGATCTGGTGATCGCCGCCTTTCCGATCGTGGCGATTTTCGCAGTCGGGCTGGGAGGCGCCGGGCTCTTGCGCGGCGGACGCTGGAGCGACCTGCCGACCGGCTGGCTCGTCTACTTTTCGCTCTGCGCGTGCGGTTTCGTCGGGCTGGTGATTGCCGTGCTCCGCTGGTGGGCGTTGCGGCCGCCGACACTTCAGCTTTCCAATCACTCGCGGACCGTCGACATCGCGCAGACGCTCGGCTACCCGCCGGTTGGGCACGGCCTCGTCCGCCTGTTCGCGCGGCTCCCCCAGAACCAAATCTTTCGCGTGCAGGTGTCGGACAAGCGCTACGCTCTGCCTCGCGTGCCGAGCTGCGTGGAACGAGCTGTCGATCCTGCATCTGACCGACACGCACTTCACCGGCAAGATCGATCGCCCGTTCTTCGAGGAAATCGCCCGGCTGGCCGAACAGACCCCGGCCGACCTCGTCGTCTTCACCGGCGACCTGCTCGACGACATCGACCTGTTGCCCTGGCTCGCCGCGACCATCGGCCGCCTGAAAGCGCCGCTCGGTTGTTACTTCGTCCTGGGCAATCATGACTGGTTCTACGGGGCGGACGAAATTCGAGCCGAGTTCGAGCGGTGCGGTTGGCACAGCGTCGCGGGGAAGGTGATCCGTGTCGAGCACCGCGGCCAAACGCTCGAGATCGGCGGCACGGAACGTCCGTGGATGGGCCGGCAGCCGCAATTCGCGCCGCCCAGCGATGCCTTTCGCGTGCTGTTGAGTCACACCCCCGACCATTTCGAGTGGGCGCAGCGAAATCGCGTCGACCTGATGCTCGCCGGACACAACCACGGCGGACAGATCGTGCTGCCGGTCATCGGTCCCGTCTTCAGCCCGAGCCGCTACGGCGTCCGCTACGCGGGCGGAGCGTTTTGGGTCGATCCGACACTCTTGTACGTGTCGCGCGGGCTCTCGGGCCGGCGCCCGATTCGATTCAATTGTCCGCCCGAGATGACGCGACTGATCCTTACGCCCTCCGCCAGCCCTTCGCCAACGGGAACACCGCCATGGGCCGGCGGCTGACGCTGGTCTCCCCGTCGCTCGCACTCGGCGGGGCAGAGCGGGTCGTCTCGCGGATGGCCAACCACTGGGCAGCCGGCGGCGACACCGTCTCCGTCATCACGCTCTCCGGAACGGCTTGCGACACCTACGCGCTCGACCCGGCCGTCGCGCGCATCGCGCTCGACATGATGGGGGAGTCGAGGGGACCGCTCGCCGCACTCTTCAACAATTGGCGCCGCGTGTCGCCGATTGAGGAGCGCCATTCGCCAGTCGCAACCCGACACAGTGATCAGCTTCACCGACCGGATGAACGTCGTGACGCTGTTGGCGGGTCGGCCGCTCGGCGTCGACACCGTCGTCTCCGAACGGATCGACCCGTCGCAGCAGCCGTTCGGCCGGAGCTGGTCGTGGTTGCGTCGTCGCGCTTATCCGTCGGCACGAGCCCTGGTCGTCCAGACGCAAGCCGCGCGGCGACACCTCGAATCGGTGATGCGCGGCCGGCCGATCTACGTGATTCCAAACGCCATCGACGAGCCGACCGCCCCGGGCCCGGCGGGCAATCCACGCCGCTCTGCTGACGGCAAACTGCAACTGGCCGCGATGGGCCGCCTCGCTCCGCAAAAGGGATTCGACCTGCTCATCGATGCGTTCGCGCAGGCTGCCGAGGATCGGCCGGATTGGTCGCTCGTGATCCTGGGCGAAGGACCGGAGCGAAAGCACCTCGAGGAACAGATCCAGTCGCGCGGGCTGCAGGGCCGCGTTCGGCTGCTTGGCTGGGTTGCCGATCCAAACGCCGTGCTGCGTGACTGCGATGCGTTCGTGCTGTCGTCCCGCTTCGAGGGCTTTCCGAACGCGCTGCTCGAGGCCATGGCGCTCGGTTTGCCGGCCGTCGCCGTCGATTGTCCCTCCGGCCCGGCGGACATCATCCGCGACGAAGTCGACGGTCTGCTCGTTCCCCTGGGAGACGTCCCCGCCTTGACCACGGCCCTCCGCCGGCTGATGTGTGACGAAAAGCTCCGCCACCGGTTGGGACGAGAGGCGGTGCAGGTTGTCGAGCGTTTCAGCAGCGAGCGCTACTACGCCCGCTGGGAAGCCGTCCTCCGCCACGACCCGCCGTCAAGCCTCGAATGACGCGGGCGAACGTCCGCGCGCTTCTGGCGGCGTTCCCAAAAATCTTCCGACTTGTTTCTACGCCCCTAGAAACTCGCTCTCCGCGCCCGCGGCTCGGCGCGTCACGATGGGCACTGGATCTCTCACCGCAGCCGACTCGCGGGGTGCCGAATGGTCAGCGTTTGTCCTGCGAGCGAACGGCGGCTGAAGCGGGGACGGGACACGAACATTGGGACGGGACTGCATTGCCCTCACCACGGGACGGGACACGAACGGGACGGGATTCATCCCGGGTAAGGGCAAGGCTTTGCCTGCCGCCAGCGCCGGTAGCGGGACGGGACAAGTTGTTTGACCCGGGAAAACAGCCGAATCCGGGACGGGACACGAATATTGGGACGGGATTGAATCGCCCTCATCCCGCCCTCGCCAATCGGGAGCAGTCGGAGGAAAGTCGAATGGGACGGGACTCAGAAATCCCGGCGTTCGATGTAGACGCACGTGATGGTCAGCACCACAGCCAGGAAGATCACGTTGCTGATGATCGGCGGCCAAATGTTGACCGGCGGTCGCTCCTCGCGGTTCGGCTCTTCGCGCGGTCCCCGTGCCTGGTCGAACAGCTCGATCGGGTCCCCTGCCACCAGGTACGTGACGACGTCGTTCAACTCGCCCGGCTTGGGAAAGACCGTGTACAGCGGCGTCACCACGAAGCGATAGAGGATTTGCAGTGTGTCCATCGGCGGCAGATAGGCGTTGCCCCGCTCGAACGGGTCGAGCCGATAGGCGTTCACGCGGCCGAACCCGTCGGCAACGAGCAGCCGATTTTCGGGCGAGAAGGTGATGGCGGTGATGTCCCCCTGGTTGCCGATTCGCAGCTGCAGCTGCTTTTCGACGTCGTACAGCCAGACGTGGCCGTCGTCGAACAGCACGGCCAGATAGCGACCGTCGGGCGAGGCGGCCAGCTTCCGCGGCTTGGCCGTGCCGCGCGGCGTGAGATCGAGTTCTTCGTTGAGCGAGGCCGCGTCGTGGATCCGGACATGTCCGTCGCCCGTCGCCAGGGCAATGCGATTGCCGACGAAGTCGAGGAGGGCCCCTTTTTCGGTGTCGATGTCGGCGTCGCGCGTGAGCGTGTAGTGGCCGGCGGCGTCGGGTGTGAACAGGCTGAGCGTGCCATGCGAGAAGATGGCCAATCGCCCATCCTGATGATTGATAGCCGCCGCGAACGGTTTGCGCCATTTTTGTTCGGGTGTGGGGCCGATCTTCTCGAACTTGCCGCTGTCCTGCGGAGAGATGTCGACGCCGAACACTTTGAACGGCCGATGCTCGTGGGCCGCATCCCCCTGAAAGCGGAAGATGCCGGTCAGGCTGATGACGAGGATCTGCCCCTTGGGATCGATCAACAGGGCCAGCGGATTGCTAGGAGTGACGGCATTCTCCATGCGGCGCCACTCCTGATTGCGTTCGCCGATCAGCAGCTTCCCCGAGCCGCCGAACATCTCGAACCGCGTGCGGGCCGATTCGACGGCCACGATACGATTGTGAATCGGATCGTAAACCGGGCCGAGCAGCGATGGGCGAAAGAAGAGGCGGGCGCTCCCTTCATCGCGCCCGCGGAAGACCTCGTCCCACGCCTGGTGGTCGTTGGCCCACTCGAAGGTCTGCCCGGAGCGGTTGACCGTCAGCAGCTTTTCGCCGGCCGGAATAATGTTCGAGACGCGGATGGGATCGAGAAACGTCTCCTCGGCCACGCGCTTCGCTGTGCCCACGGTGAAGCAGACGCCCCAGAAGAGGGCCGTGCAACAAACCGACACGATGGCGTTGCGCCAAATCACGCCCGTGAGCGCGGAGACCGAGTAGTAGATCACGAACAGGAACAGAAACACCGGCACGCACAGCAGGAGCTTGCCGCTCCAGATGTCGAACCGCAGCCCGGCGATCAGCCACATCCCGCCGATCAGGTAGATCGAATTCAGCAGAATGAATGTCGACGCGCCGAAGAACTTGGTGAGAAACAAGAGCGAACGCGAGACCGGCTTGCTCAGCAACAGATCGATGGCCCCCGGCTCGAACGTCTGCGGCACCATCGGCGCCGTCACCAGAATGGCGATCAGCACGCCCAGAATGCCGGCCAGAAACGTCATCAGCAACGAGAGGGCATAATTCACCAACAGCGTGAGCTGCTTGGGCTCGAAGGGGAGCGGCGCGCCCAGCCGATAGCCAAACCACTCGGCGTACAGGTTGCGACCCGGGGCGGGCAAGAGATATTCGGGGAAGGCGGCATCGATCAGCAGGCGATTGAAGCGACGCTGTTCATCGGTCGAGAGGTTGTCCCAGCCGCGTTCCGCCAGCTTTTGACCTTCGCCGGTCAGACTGCCGGTCGGCCACAGCTTGGGATCGTAGAGATCCTGTTTGTCGACCATGCCGTTGAACTCGCCGCGCACGTCGCGGAGCACATCGAGCTGCCGATTGATGTTCGTCGGGCTGACGACGTGCAACTCGTGGCGCAGCGATTCGTCCAACCGCGACCAGATCTTGTGAGCGGCCGACGGTGCCTTCTTCGTTTCCTGCGACGCCAGGAATTGCAAGAACTCGGGGCCGTTGCGGAATTCGTTCCGTTGGAAGCGGTAGGCCGTCTCTTCGCGAAGCGCGAAGGGGGCCAAGCCGACAAACAGGACCAGCGTGATCAGGCCGGTGATCAGCCAGAGGATCCGCGACGCGAAGGCTTCGCGAAACGAGTCTTTGAAGACAGCCAGGTAGGGTCTCATGAGATGCGCTCGAGCCCTTCCTTGCCGTCAACCGCCGGTTCGCTTTTCCCGTTCTCTTTGCCGTCGTCGTTGAGCACCAGGTCGAGAAAGACCTGCTCGAGCGACAGTTGCCGCCGGCCCACGGCCGCAATGCTGATGCCGCCCTGCCGGAAGAGGTCGATCCAATGATCCAACTCTCCTTGATCGCGGGCCTCGACCGTGATGCGCAGATGATCGGCATCGACCGGCTGGGCTGCCAGCACGGTGCGTCCGTTGAGCAGCCGGCGGACACGCGCTTCGTCGGCCCGCAGCGTGATCACGGCATCGGTCGAAGTGTTGTGCCGCAACGCGTCGACGGTATCCATGCGGCGAAGCTTGCCGCGGCCGAGGATGGCCACCCGATCGCACACCAGCTCGACTTCTTGCAGCAGGTGGCTGTTGAGAAAGATCGTTTTGCCCTCGCTCTTGAGCCGGGCGAGGACCTCGCGAATTTCGGCTCGACCCACCGGATCGACGCCGTCGGTCGGCTCGTCGAGGATCAGCAAATCGGGATTGTGCAGCATGGCCTGCGCGAGGCCCAGTCGCTGCGCCATGCCCTTGGAGTATTTCCGTACGAGGGTTTTGCCCCAGCGTCCCAGCCCGACCATTTCCAGCAGCTTGGGTCGCAGACGGCGGATTTCCCCGAGCGGCACATTGCTCAGGCCGCCGTAATACTCGAGCGCCGTATTGCCGGTGAGGTGGTGGGGAATGCGATGGTGTTCGGGCAGGTAGCCGATCTTACGCCGCGTCGCCCGATGCCCGGCGGGCCGGCCCAGCATCTCGGCCTGCCCGCCCGACTTGTGCACGAGTCCCAGCAGGATCTTGATCAGCGTGGTCTTGCCCGCGCCGTTGGGCCCCAGCAGCCCGAAGATTTCGCCCCGGTTGACGCTGAGACTGACGCCCTGGAGCGCCGGCACGCGGCGCCTGCCAAACCAGCCGTCCCGGTACGTTTTCGACAGCTCGTGCGTCTGGATGGCCAACGAATCGGACATAGTCTCTCGGGTGCCGGTGGCACGTGCCTCATCAAAGTTGTGCCGCGGCTGACGCTCCATCACCCGGCGCTCGGTTCCACTATGATAGTCGTCGGCACCCTCGGGACAAATTCGGGCGCGAACAATTCGACGATGGCTGCGCGGTCGAAAGGGTTTGCGACCAGAGACGACCGGCGCGATCAACCGGCCCGATGCAACAACCGACGATCCCAATACAGCTCAAGACTTTTTGACGACGAGGACGCCCAGCATGCAGCGGCGATCACTGGCGGCCAGCTTTCGCGATGCGTTCAACGGGATCGGCCACGTCCTGTGGACTCAGCGCAACGCGAAGATTCAGCTCGGGGTCGGTGTGGTCGTGCTGGCTCTGGCGGCCGGCCTGAAAGTCTCCCCTCGCGACTGGGCGGTGTTGCTGCTGACGTCGACGGCCGTGCTCGCCGCCGAGATTGCCAACACGGCGGTGGAAACGTTGGTCGACGCCTTCTGTCCCGGCCCGAGCGAATCGGCCCGCATTGCCAAGGACGCAGCCGCCGGCGCCGTGTTGATGCTGGCCATCGGCTCCGTGGCGGTCGGCCTCTGCATCCTGGGCCCGCCGTTATGGCGGCTGCTTGTATGAGTCGCGTTCGCTTTTCGGTGGACGCAACATTAAGGAAGCGGTGGCTTCGGCCGGAGATTTTTGTTCGAAGAGCACCGCGTAGACTTCTGCCGCGATCGGCATTTCGATCCCGCGCTGCTCGGCTAGCTCGGAGATGCTGCGAGTCGTTGTGATGCCTTCGGCGACGCCGTTCATCTCTGCGACGATCTGCTCGAGGCTTTGTCCCCGGCCGAGGCATTCGCCGACGTGCCGGTTGCGGCTGTGCCGCGAAAAGCAGGTGGTGACGAGATCGCCCAGGCCGGCCAGGCCGTTGAACGTTTCCGCCTCGGCGCCGAGGGCCGTGCCGAAGCGGATCATTTCGACGAGACCGCGGGTCACCAGGCCGCTCTTGGCGTTGTCGCCAAAGCCCAGTCCGTCGCAAATGCCGGCCGCGATGGCGATCACGTTCTTGATCGCGCCGGCCAGTTCGACGCCGACGATGTCGACGTTGGTGTACACGCGAAAGCGAGCCGTGCTGAAGAGCGTCTGCACTTGTTCGGCCAGATGCCGATCGGAGGAGGCAGCCACGACGCCGGCGGGCAGACGGCGAGCGATTTCCTCGGCATGGCTCGGGCCGCCGAGCGCGGCCACGGCGCGAGAGCCAAGCACGTCGACGATGATTTCGCTGGGACGCATCAGCGTGCCGATCTCCAGCCCCTTCGCCACGCTGACGACGGGCAATCCCGCCGGAATGCTGCCCGCAAGCGGGCTGAGTGTGTCGCGGAGATATCGCGTCGGGATGGCGGCGACGGCCAGTTCGGCTCCGTCGACGACCTGGGCAATGTCGCTCGTGATCCGCGCGCCCACGGGAAGTGGCACTCCGGGAAGCAGCTTGCGGTTTTCTCCGTCGCGGATCAGTTCGGCCGCACGCTCGGGCGTGCGCGTCCAGATTCGCACGTCGCACCGCGATCGCTCGGAGAGCAAAACGGCGCAAGCGGTTGCCATTCCACCGCTGCCAAGAATCGCGATCGGTTCAGCCATGGGCGAAACTCGGGACACAAACGGGCAACTTCCGGTCCGTGGATCGAGCCGTTGCCGTCGGGAACGGATTGGCACGCACAGACCGTCGATCCGGCATAATCGGCTTTTTGCTTGGGGACGGAAGGGGCAATTTCCGTGCGGCATTTGCCGCTTGGAAAGAATTTGCCCGTAGGGTGATTCGGGGCTAAATTTTGACGACCGCTTGCCGACAGATGCTACTGGCGTTCGCCGGATCGTTCGGACTGAAGGCGTGCCGCTGGGCAGTGTCGACGCGATCGCCGTGACGATCTCCGTCGCACGGTCACGCTTTAGGGGTATCGTAAATGGAATTGGGACTCGAACAAAAGCCGGCTCCCTTCGTCGATCGCCGGGGAACTGCTGCTACGCCGTGGGGCGACGGGGCGGAACGCCGCCAGTTCTCCAACGCGTACGACTCGTCGCGCCAGGAAGTCAACGAGATGGCGCTGGCCATCGACCAGTACAAGCTGCGGCATCGCCGCCGGTTCATCACGTTCGAAGAGCTGTACGACGTGATTGCCGGCCTGGGCTACCACAAATAACGCGAGCTCGAGTCGGGCCGGCTCGCTGGAGCCGGTCCGGTCGCTCGTCCGCGTCTTTTTGCGCCTCGCTCGGCACGCGTTCGCGTCTGTGGCTGACGCCTCCGTTCGCGCTGCCCACGACCAGCGTTTTGTCTCCCGAATCGCCCCAGATCGGCGGCGATCGCCGGGTTTCGCCGCTCGCCGGGCTTTGCCAGACGGCGCGCTTTATCGCCGCCGCGCACTGCGCCGCATCAAGCCATTTGGCGGCCGATTCTTGACCGAAATCCGGCTTCGCCAGCGGTTTTGCGTCCAAGAACTTGCACGCCGGCAGGAATTCGGCGATTTCTGCCCGTTTCGACCTCAATTTGGGCTGAGTTGAGGTTGACGCTTTGGCGATCATCGGCGAGATTTCGCCCCTCATTTCTCAAACTCGAAACCGCCCTCTCCGGCTCAATTCAATTTCACGCAACTCCGCAGGCGGGCCACCGACTCGGAATTCGGCGAATTGAATCGTTCGCAAGTCCCGTCAGACGACTCGTCAAATCCCGTTCCCGCAAGAACAGGTCACGACGTGAAACTCCAGCTCATCGTCTGCGTCCTCGTCGTTTCGGCCGGCTCCCTGCTCGCCGATGACGGTCCCTTCCCCGTTGGCCCCATCCCTGTTGGCGCCGTTGTTCCTGCTGACGGAATGCCGCTCGGCAGCGCCGGCTCCATTTGTCGGTTCGCCCGTGGAACAATCCGTCGACGCAGTTGTGCCTGTTTCCGCGATGGCGCAAGGCGGCGCGATGGCTCCGCCCGTCGTCCTGGGACCGGATGGAAGCCCCGCGGGTGCCGGATATCAGCCGCCCCTTATGGTGCAACCGGGACCCGGCGGTTGTCCCACGTGCGGCGGAGGAGCGCCGGCCTATGCGCCTCCCGGTTACCCGGCGCCGATGATGGGAGGGCCGATGATGGGAGGACCCGCGGGCGTGCCTCCGGGTGGAATGGTCGGGCCAAACTGCGGCCTTTCGATCCCTTCGCAGACGCCCGACGTCACGATGGTGCCCACGACGCCCCAGGGTCCGCTGCCGAATCGCGCGGGCTGGGTGCAGCAATATCAGTTTGGCGGCATGCCCTTTTCGGCCACGAACAACGGTTGGGGCCACTTCGCCGAGCAGACGTTTGACCTGGCCTGGAAGTACGTCACGCCGCTCGCTCCGGCTCCGCTCATCTTTTCATTCACGCAACAATACGACCTGCGATTGCTCGAAGGACCGTCGAGTCCGCAGGGCATTCCACCGACAAATTTGCCAGGGGCCCTCGACCGCATCGGCTGGGACTTCGAATTGAAGACCAACCTGCCGAGCGAATGGAACGCCGTCGTCGGCTTTAATCCGTCGATCGACAGCGATTTCCAGAAGAGCCTCACCAAGCAAGCGTACAACTGGGACGCACGGGCCGCCTTCCTCTACTCGCCGCAACCCGACCTGACGTTTGTGTTGGGTATCTTCGAGTGGGACCGAATCAACGTGCAGGTGCTCCCCTGGGTCGGTGCCATTTACCGGCCGAACCGGTACTGGCAGTTCGACCTGGTCTTTCCGCAGTTCCGCGTGGCCACGTTCCTCTGGGACGAGTGGGGCTTCAAAACGATGCTCTACGGCCGCGTCGAATATCACTCGGAGGCGTACCAAATCTACAACCCGGTGCTGGGCCAGCGCGACCAGGTCCAATTCACCGACTGGCGGGCGGTCCTGGGCGTCAACAAGGACCGGGGCGAGTTCGACTACTTCTTCGAGGGCGGTTGGATCTTCCACCGCGACGTCGACTTCGCCAACTCCCCACAAGGGTTCCAGGTCACGAGCGGCGTGATCGTGCAGGGCGGCCTGCGGTTCTAAGGGCGTCCTGCTTGCGAATCGTTCGGCTGGTCAGCACGTCGGCGATTCCGCGAGACTGGCCCTGTTCACGATGGCGGGTTGAGCGTCGCGACCGGGCTGAAGTTATGCTTCGCCGGGCGATCTCGCGTGGCGCAATCCCGAACCGACGCAGGCTCTTGAACTGGTGAAGGATGCGGCCGCCGCCCACATTATAACGGCGGCCAAAGCCGGGCTTGCGTGTTCAGTCTGCAGCGTACGGATCGCCCGGTCTCAGGCCGCGCGGCTCGCGTCGGTCGCGGCGGGCTTTGCCGGCTCGGCCGCCGGGTCCTGAACGGACTGCTGACCCAGCTGCACCAACAGACCGCGGATGATGCGCTCGACTTCGATCTTCTCGCTGATCCACTGTTCGCGGAGCGCGTGGACCTGCTCTTCGCGCGTTCGCATCGAGCCGGCGTTTTCGGCAATCGCTCGGCTGCGGCGGTCGAACTCTTCGCGCCGCTCCTTGGCGGCGACGGCCGCTTCCTGGCTTTCCTTCGCCAGTTCGTGCCGCTGGGCTTGGATGGCCGACTGCAGAAGGGCCAGCTCTTTCCGTTCGCGCTCGACGGTGTCGCGCGCCTGTTGCGTATCGTCCTGCAGACGGCGTTGTGTTTCGGCAAGGCGCCGCTTGGCCGTTTCGCCTCCGGCCGCCTCGGAAAACTGGGCCCAGACCTCTTCGATGGCCATCCGCATCTCGAGCGTGGCCCGGTGCGTTTCTTCCAATTCCGTCCGCAGTCCCTCGAGCCGTTCTCGACGCTTGTCGAGGCGGTCGCTTTCGGCGGCTACCGCCGTCTCCCGTCGCTCGAGTTCGGCTTCCCGTTCCTGTCGCAGCTCAACCCAGGCGTCGCGCTCGCGCGTGAATTCCTCTTCGCGACTGGCCAGATCGGTTTCGCGGCCTTGGTGCTGATCAGCCTTGAGAGAATGTTCTCGTTCCAGCGACTGTTCGCGTTCTTCGATCAGCGCCCGCACGTGCGCCACCTGCTCGAAGCGCAGCCGGCAGGCGGCTTCCCGCGCTTCGAGATCGGTCCGATCGGACTGGTGCTGGCGCCGCAGCTCGTTCTGCGCCGCCTCGACTTCCTGACGCGCTTTTTGCAGATGTTCCTGCTGGAAGCGGAGGCGGTTCTCGAGCAGGTTGCGCTCCTGTTCGAGGCGACCCAGCTGCTCGCGGTGCTGCTCTTCGAGCTTTCGCTGCTCTTCGCGCAGGTTCTGCTCGCGAGCGTCGACGCGCTGCTTCAGATCTTCTTCGATGCGGGAACGCACGCTATCCAAATCGCGTCGGGACGTCTCGATCTCATCCCGCACGGCGGCTCGCTCACGCTCGATCTCCTCGATCTGAATTCGCTTGAGCTCGCCCAGTTCGTCGGAGAACCGCCGGCGATCGGTTTCGAGCTTCTCGCGATCGGCCGCCAACGATTGGCGGGCGGCCAGATCCTGGGCTTCGAAGGTTTCGCGTTCGCGGCGGAGCTCGTCGAATTCCCGGCGTCGCACCGCGTGCATTTCTTCCTGGGCACGTTCGGAAGCCGACTGCGAGACTTCGCGCCGCTTGGAAAGCTCCTCGTCCTCCTGGCTTCGCCGTCGGTCCCAGGCGGCCTTTTCCGCCTCGAACGCGGCTCGTTCGGCCGCCGCCTGCGTGTCGAGTTGTGCTCGCTGCGAGTTTCGCTCGTTGGTCAGTTGGGCCTGCAGCGAGCGGACCATTTCCTCCCGCTCGCGGCGGCGTTTTTCGATTTCTTCCGCCAGGGCACGGCGTTCTTCGTCGAGAGCCTGCTGGGTCTGCTGGATGGCGATCCGTTCGACCTCTAACTCGCGGTCGACCATGGACCGCAGGCCGGACCGCTCCGACGACATCTGATCGCGGAGCCCCAGGACGAGCCGCTCCTGCTCTTCCAAATCACTGACGAGCGACTCGCAGGCGCCGATCTTTTCGTTGAGGGCCTCCTCGCGGGCCTTGCATTCGGCCTGCCGCTTGAGCATCTCCTCTTCGAATTCCTGCACCCACATCCGGGCGGTGCGCCATTCCTGGTCCAAGAGCGCATGTTGCTCGTGCAAGGCCGACTCGCGACGCTCCAGATCCTGTCGTTCGGTCCGCAGATGAGCGGCGATCTGGCCGGTTTGTCGCAGCACTTCCTCTTCGCGACGCGAAAAAGGAGCCGCCGGCGTCCCCCGCGCTGCTGCGCCCGACAGATCTTTCCGCAGTGTCGAGTCGGCCCCGGTTACGGCGGTCGGCGCTGTCGTCTGCGGGGGTGCTGCTTCCTCGCGTGCCGGAGGCACCGCCAGGTGCGCGCGATCGATGCGGCGTTGGGTGATTTCTGCGGGAGTTCCGTCCGCGGCGGCCGGCGGTTGCTTCGAGTCCAGTAGTTGCCCGGCGATGCGGCGCAAGAACGAAGTCGTGGGGCCCGCCGGCAGGGGAGGCGAATTCCGGTCGCGTGGATTGCGAACTGGATCGCTCATTTTGGGAATCCTTTCCCCGGGCGAGCTTGGGCGTGCGGTCGGATCGGCCAGCTTGATTCCGGCCCGATCGAACCGGCGACTTCGGCCGAGCCGATCCATCGGCTCGATCCGGTCGCATGTTTCAGGTCTGCCTGAGCGTCAGCCGCGGCTCCCGCCCAGGCGAAATCGTCGCTCAGGCGAGCTTCGCGCTTTTGTCCGCGTGGTTATTGAGCAGTGAGACCAACTTGTCCTTGGGGACCAGTCCCACCTGGCGATCGACGGCCTTGCCATCTTTGAACAAGATCACCGTCGGGATGCCCTGAATGTTGTACTGTGTGGGGGTGACGTTGTTTTCGTCGGTGTTCATCTTGCCGATGCGCACCTTGCCCGCGAATTCCCCGGCCAGCTCTTCGATCGTCGGCGCGAGGCGCAGACACGGTCCGCACCAGGGCGCCCAGAAATCAACGAGCACCGGTTCGCTGGAATCGAGCACTTCGGCCTTGAAATTGGCGTCGGTAAATTCTTTGAGTCCTTGAGCCATGACGGATCCCTATTTGCTGCCTGCGAGGCTCGTACGCTCGGTTCGACCTCGAGCCGGGACCGACCGGCTCGCTGTCACCAGGCAGTGCCTCGCGACCTCGAACATACCTCTATTATTTTCGTGGTTTTGCTTGCGGGGGGATTATAGGGGAATCGGCTAGTGTGTCAACTTTTGCCTGGTTGCCAGCGTCGCCGTAAAGTTTTTCGGCTGCGGAAGATTCGGCTGCGAAGGGAGACCAGGGACAGGCCCCAGCTTGCATCCCCCCGATCCGTGCGGTTAGCCTCGTTAGTGCCGCAATTGCCGGAGCGTTGATTTTTTCTGAGGACGGGCCTTGACCGAAAAACACGAAATTCGTCCCCTGCCAGAGTCGCTGCAAGCGGCCCATTCGGCTGGGGATTCTGGTCTCCGGCGGGGGGTCGAACCTCGCGAATCTGCTGAAATGCCGGGAAAACGGCGCTGCTGAAGGCCGATTTTCCGTTGGTGATTGCCAGCCGGCCTGATTGCCGGGGCCTCGAAATCGCCCACAAAGCCGGCATCCGCGCGGAAACTGTTTGTCGCAAGGACTTTAAGAGTACCGAGGACTTCAGCGCAGCGGATCTTCTCCTTGCTCCGCGAGGTGGAGGCCGACTTGGTCGTCCTGGCCGGCTACCTGTGCCTGCTCCGCGTGCCGCCGGATTTCGAGAATCGGGTGATGAACATCCACCCGGCACTCATCCCATCGTTCTGCGGCAAAGGGCTTTACGGGATGAAAGTGCACGAAGCGGTGTTGGCGCGAGGCTCGAAGCTCAGCGGCTGCACCGTGCATTTCGCCGACAATCTCTACGATCACGGGCCGATCATCGTCCAGAAGACGGTGCCCGTGCTCGAGGATGACACTCCGCAAACTCTGGCCGCCCGGGTCTATCAGGCTGAATGCCAGGCCTTTCCCGAAGCGATCCGCCTGTTTGCCGAGGCCCGACTGGTCGTCAGCGAGAGCCGCTGTCGCATCGTCGACGGCAATGGGTCCGCCCACTAGGCGGTCGCCCGACCCTCTCGAGCGACTCTGTTCCGATCGCAGCCATTCGTCGCTGCGAGAAGGCCGCTGAACCCACCCGCGATCCGGCACGCTCAATAATGATAGAATATGACGTAATCTGATTGATATCGATCAGATTGCGCGGTAATCTATCAGTGGTCATCGGGACGCAAGGGAGGCTGGCGGCGGATGCTCGTCGATCAAAGACGGCAGCAAATCCTAGAATTTACGGAAAAAGGCGGGTTTGTCTCGCTCGCCCAGCTCGTCGAGCGGGTCGGGGCCAGCGAATCGACCGTGCGACGGGATTTGGAGTTTCTTGACGGAATTGGACAGATTCGCCGCACGCGAGGAGGCGCGGCTTACGTCGGCGAGTCGATCACGCCCTTCGAGGTCCGCGGGACGCGGGCCAGGGAGCAAAAGGAGGTCGTCGCCGCGGCGGCTGCCGCGCTGATCGAGCCGGGCGAAACCGTCCTGCTCGACGGCGGGACGACGACGCTCGGAGCTCGCCAAGCAGCTGGTCGGCAGGCCCCTGCAGGTGGTGACCAACTCCCTGCCGATCGTCAACGTCCTGATGAGTTCTCCGCAGACCGAGCTGATTGTGATCGGTGGCTTCTTGTATCCGAAAACGGGCGTCAACCTGGGACCGATCGCGGTGGCCGCACTCAAAAGCATTCATGCCCGCCGGCTCTTTGTCAGCGCGGGCGGAATCACTCCGGCCGGTCTCTTCAACAGCAACGCACTCTTGGTCGAGACCGAACGCCAGATGATCGAGTCGGCCGAAGAGCTGATCGTGGTTTCCGACAGCTCGAAGCTCGGTCACTCGGCCCTCGCCCATCTCTGCCCGCTCGACGTCGTCGATCGGCTGGTGATCGACGAGGGCATCAGCGACGAGTGGAAACAGATCGTGCAGCGGGCCGACATCGAACTGACCGTGGCGAGGAACGAGCAGTGACGACAATGCTGGCCGGCACGCAATCGGGTCGCCCGACAGTCGATCGCCCCACGATTGATCGAACGGAGATCGAGCGGATCGTCCGCGACGTCATCGTGCGGCAACTCGGCGGAGGCAACGGGCAGCCGAAACCCAATCCGCTCGTCGTGAATATCTCCGCCCGACACGTCCATCTCACGGACGAGCACGTCCGCATTCTGTTCGGCAAGGACGAGCTCGAGCCGATCAAGCCGCTGTATCAGGACGGCTTTTACGCGGCGAAGGAGGCGGTGGCCGTCGTCGGGCCGCGGATGCGGATGATTCCCAACGTCCGCGTGCTGGGTCCGTGCCGCGGCGATTCGCAGGTCGAGCTGGCCTTCACCGACGGCATCTCGCTCGGCATCGAGCTGCCCGTGCGGATCAGCGGCGACATTCAGGGCACGCCCGGCTGCGTGCTCGTCGGGCCGGCGGGAGTCGTCGAGCTGAAACAGGGCGTGATCCGCGCGATGCGGCACGTCCACATGGGTCCGGCCGATCTGGCGCACTACGGCGTGAAGAACGGCGAATCGATGAACCTGCGGATCGCCTCGCGCGGCTGCACGACGGTGCTCGAAGACCTGGTGATTCGCGCCGGCGACAACATCAAGCTTGAAGTGCATTTGGATACGGACGAAGGAAATGCCGTCAATCTGGAGGGGGCGACCGAGGTGGAATTGGTCAAACCGCACGGATGCCAGTGTCAGCATTGAGAAATGAATTGGCGGTCGCCGTCGCGTTGGCGTCGCTGATCGCTTGAAGACACTGGCGGGCAAGCCGCCAGTGCCACCCATCAAACAACTACTTTTCGGGAGACTGCTCATGGCGAAAGTGATGGAAGCCCTGGGGATGATCGAGACCAAGGGGCTGGTGGCGTTGATTGAAGCGGCCGACTCGATGCTCAAAGCGGCCAACGTGCAAATGGTCGGCTGGGAGAAGGTCGGCAGCGGACTTGTGACGGCCTTCGTCGTCGGCGATGTGGCGGCGGTGAAGGCGGCCGTCGACGCGGGCGCGAGCGCGGCCGGCAAGATCGGCGAAGTCGTCAGCGTGCAGGTCATTCCGCGTCCGCACGAAGAGCTGGCGGCCGTGTTGCCCAAGGTCAAAGCCTGAGCCTCTCGCACAGTTACCGCGCAGATTTGAAAATCCTGGAGGAACCATGAACGAAGCCATTGGATTGATCGAGACGAAGGGGCTTGTCGCCCAAATCGAGGCGGCCGACGCCATGCTCAAGGCGGCCCACGTGACCCTGGTGAAGCAGATCCAGATCGGCGGCGCCTACGTGACCACCGTCATTCGCGGCGACGTCGGCTCAGTGCGGGCCGCGGTCGACGCGGGCGCTGCGGCGGCCAGCGCCGTCGGCGAGCTGGTGAGCGCCCATCTGATTCCGCGCCGGAGAAGGGCCTGATGGAGAAGTTCGTCTAACTCGCCGTAGTAGATGATCTACTGCAGCCTGTCGCCCGGATGCGTCGCATGAAAATCCTCGTCGCCAACTTGGGCTCAACCAGCTTCAAGTACCGGCTGTTCGATCTGCCCGGCGAGACACAGCTCGCGCGGGGCGGCATCGATCGGATTGGACAGGATCGGATCGGGGAGCGGACGGGGCATTGCTTCGTGCAGATCGGCGAGAATCGCGAGGAGACGAAGCGGAGCTGTGCCGATCATGCGGAAGCCGTCCGCATCTGCCTCGAGCAACTGACGAACCCCGAGTGGGGTTGCCTGAAGTCGGTGAGCGAAGTGGCGGCCATCGGATTCAAGGCGGTCTTTGCCGGGCGCCTGAGCGGCGTGCGGCTGGTCAACGAAGAGTTGCTCTCGACGATGGAAACGCTGGCCACCGTCGCTCCCGCGCACAACCCGCCCTACGCGCGGGCCATGCGCGAGCTGCAGCAAGCCTTTCCACAGATGCCGCTGGTGGCCGCGCTCGAAACGGGATTTCACGAAACGATTCCGGAGGCCAATCGCATTTATGCGGTGCCCTACGAGTGGAAGACCGAGCACGACGTGCAGCGTTGGGGCTTTCACGGGGCCAGTCACCGCTATATCGCCGGTCGCATCGGCGAAATCCTCGGGCGGGACGATCTTCGGGTGATCTCCTGCCACCTCGGAGGGAGCAACTCGCTGTGCGCGATCCGCGCCGGCCAGTCGCTGGCAACGACCATGGGAATGAGCCCGCAAACCGGACTGCCGCACAACAACCGCGTCGGTGATTTCGATCCATTTGCCCTCCCCGTGCTGATGCAGGCGACCGGCAAGAGCATGGAGACGCTCCTGGAGGAGCTGGCCGAGCAGAGCGGCCTGTTGGGCATCAGCGGGTTAAGCGGCGATGTGCGCGACCTGGAAGAGGCAGCCGCCAAGGGCCACGCGCGAGCCGACCTGGCACTCGAGGCCTTCGTGGCGTCGATCCGTCATTACGTCGGCGCATCTCTGATGGTGCTGGGCGGGGCCGACGCGATCGTCTTCACGGGCGGCATCGGCGAGAACAGTCGGCGTGTTCGCTGTGGCGTGTGTTGCGACATGGAATGGACCGGACTGCGGCTCGATCCGGCGCAACGAGTCGGCCAAGGGCGAGGCTCGCATCTCGGCCGACGACAGCCGCATGGAAGCCTGGATCGTGCCGACGAACGAAGAGTTGGTGGTGGCCCGTCAGGCCGCCGAGTTGATTGGCAGGCAGCAGCGCGACTGAGCGGGGCCCATTGGACCCCCGACGGGAGGCAGCAATGTTTTTGGGACGAATCACAGGCAGCCTGGTGGCGACGCAAAAGGTCGAGTCGATGATCGGCCAGAAGCTGCTCGTCGTCGAGCCGTTGCGGGTGAACGAAAAAGACCAAAGCGATCTCGTGCCCACCGGCCGAACGTTTGTCGCCGTCGACACCGTCGGCGCCGGCGAGGGGGAGATCGTCCTCTGTGTGCAGGGATCGAGCGCCCGCTTTACCCCGGAGACTAAACAGCTGCCGATCGACGCGGCCGTGATCGGAATTGTCGATCGCGTGCAAGTCGGCCCGAACACCGTTTTCAGTGCCCGCGCGACCTCGAGTCGCACCTAACCAAATCTACGCGACCCTGAGTCGCGCCGAGAACTTTCCCGCAGGATGAGCCGTGTCGCAAGCCGAAGGACAATTGCCGAGCGAACAGGTGCCGTTCCGGACGATTCAAATCGTCATCGGCGCGTTGATGTTCGGCGCACTGGTGTTCGCGGTGATCGCCTACTCCGTCGCACAGCCGCCGCGGGCGGGCAACGAGCTGCTGGCTTACGTTGCCGCGGGTTTTGCGGGGCTTCAGCTCGTGATGAGCCTTGTCGTGCCCGCCGTTGCGATCCGTCAAAAGCTGCAGGAGCTGCAGGCCCGCAGTTCGGCCAGTGGTCC
This sequence comes from uncultured Planctomycetaceae bacterium, assembly GCA_963813715.1. GTDB lineage: Bacteria > Planctomycetota > Planctomycetia > Planctomycetales > Planctomycetaceae > DASPSM01. Next base: position 173,021 of record CAWFAK010000005.1, read on the forward strand.
GGTTTTGGCCATGGATTACTTCAACGTCTATCAGACGCGGGTCGATCGTGCGGGCCGCCCTGCTCGAGAGCGCGGCGTTCTTTGGCGGCATCGCCTACATCATCAGCGGGCTCTGGTGGATTCTCGCCACGGCGCTCGCGTTGATTGCCGTCATCGGCATCTTCTTTCCCACGAGGAGTCGTTTCGACGACTGGGTCCGCGAGCAGCGGGAGCTGGCCTCGCTCGATAACGCCACGGGTGTCTGACTCACAACCGAAATTATGAACATTCAACTTTGGGATAAGGTCCGTTCATGATCCAAGCCAACGAACAAGCCATCCGGCAGGTCGTGCAAGAGGTGCTGGCCCAGTTGGGCAAGCGCGGAGGAGCGCCGCACGGCAGTAACGGCCACGCCAACGGCGATTGGGGCGTGTTCCGCACCGTCGACGACGCGGTGGCCGCCGCCACGCAAGGCTTCGAGCGATTCCGCGACGTGTCGATGGAGAACCGGGCCAAGGCCATCGCCTGCGTCTATCGCATCTGCGACGAGCAGGCCGAAGAGCTGGGCCGGATGGAGCTGGAAGAGACCAAGATCGGCCGCCTCGACCACAAGATCGAGAAGCTCAAGATCGTGAAGCTCGTCCCGGGCATCGAGTTCCTCCGCTGCGACGCACGCAGCGGCGACCACGGGCTGACCATCACCGAGTACGCTCCGTTCGGCGTGATCGGCGCGGTGACACCGGTGACACACTCGCTGCCGACGCTGGCCGGCAACGTGGTCAACATGCTGGCGGCCGGCAACACGGTCGTCTTCAACCCGCACCCGTCGGGAGCGCGGATCGCCTGCGAAGGAGTCCGCCGCTTCAACAAAGCCATCCACCAGGCGATCGGCGTCGAGAATCTGATCACGATCATCGGCGAGCCGACGCTCGAAACGGCCGGCCAGCTCTTCGATCACCGGGGCGTGCGACTGTTGGTGGCGACCGGCGGTCCGGGCGTGGCGAGGGCGGCGCTCGCGAGCAAGAAGCGGGCAATCGTCGCCGGGCCGGGCAATCCGCCGGTCGTGGTCGATGAAACGGCCGACATCGAAAACGCGGCCCGCTCGATCGTCCGCGGCGCGGCCTACGACAACAACCTGCTCTGCATCGGCGAAAAGGAAGTCTTCGCCGTCGAGCCGATTTTCAACGGACTGCTCGAAGCGGTCGGCCGCAACGGCGGTTTCCGTCTCAATCGCTCGCAGGTTGAGGACCTGACCAAGCTGGCCTTCGCGCCGCCGGAGAAACCGGGGGGGCACGCCGTGCTCAATCGCGATCTGATCGGCAAAGACGCGGCCGTGCTGGCCTCGCTGATCGGCGTGCGAGTCCCGGCCGACACGCAAATCCTCTACGGCGAAACCGACACCAGCAACCCGTTCGTGCCCGAAGAGCAGATGATGCCCTTCGTGCCGTTCGTGCGGGCCCGCGACGCCATGCACGCGATCGACCTGGCCCGCGAGTTCGAGCACAACTTCAAACACACGAGCCTGATTCACTCGCGCAACGTGCGGACGATGACCATCATGGGCCGCACGATGGACACCACGCTCTTCGTCAAGAACGGCCCTTGCTCGGCGGGGCTCGGCCTGGGAGGTGAAGGCTACCTCTCGTACAGCATTGCCACGCCGACGGGTGAAGGCGTCACCAACCCGCTGACCTTCACGCGGCAACGGCGGTGCGCGATGGTCGACGACCTGCGGATTATTTGAGACACGGAACGCGTCATGCAGCTCGGTGAAGTGATCGGCCACGCGACCTCGACGGTCAAGCATCCGACGCTGCGCGGTTGGCGGATGGCCATCGTGCAGCCGCTCGACGCGCGGATGCGGCCGGACGGCGTGCCGATTGTGGCCATCGATCCGCTCGGCGGCTCGCGGGGCGACCGCGTGGTAATCAGCAGCGACGGCAAGGCCGCTCGCGAATTGATCGGAGCCGAGAACAGCCCGGCCCGCTAGCTCGTGATCGGATTGGCGGACGGCAACACCGGAGTGCGCCAGCCATGACGAACCCGGCGGACATGGTCGATCGCATCGTGGCCGGCGTGCTGGAGCAGCTGCAGGCTCCCGCCACCGGCACTGCCAGTGCCAATGCGACGGTCGCCACGCCCGCGATTCGTCCGGCCGCGTTTCCAGCTGCGACGGCGAACGGTGCTCTCTCGATTCCAGACGTTGTGATCACCGCGGGCCTGCTCGAGACGCGCGGCGTCCTCTCCGGCCCGGTCGTCTTTGCCGCCAAAGCAATTCTCACTCCGTCGGCCGTCGACTTCCTGAAGAGCCGCAAGATCGCCTGGAGCAAAGCAAACAACAGTCAGTCCGGCGCCGCGGCGGCGAGCACAAGCAACGTCAGCTGGCTGGCCCTGGTCTCGCGTTCGACACCCGCCGTCGAGTCGGCACTCGATGCACTGGCTAAGCAGCCCGGCATCCACTGGCAGCGCGAGCTGGTCGGCTGCCACCGCGAGTCGGCCCGTCGGGCGGTGGCCGCGTTGTGCCGCGGCGAGTGCGACGCTGCGATCGCCGTCACGGGTAAGCCCGAATCGGTCGTCTGCCGCGCCAATCGGAATGCTCAAGTGCGGGCGGCCGCCGTCGACTCGCTCGAACAAGCCAAGCGGGCGAAACGCACGCTCGGCGCCAATCTGTTCGCGATCGACCCGGCAGAGCAATCGATGTTCGCGCTGCGAGGTCTGCTGCGGGAAATCGTCGCCGGAGGCAAACCCGTCCTGCCGTCCGATTGGAGCGAATAATCCGACACATGAGCGTAGAGCGAATAGTCCAACCATGAGAATCGCGTTGGTGATCGGGAACGTCACGCTTTCGCAGTGGCATCCGTCGTTGACGGGGGCCGCGTGGCGAATCTGCACGCCGCTCGACCGGGCCGCGCTCGAACGGGCCGGGCTTGACCGGGCTGCCCTTGAACAGCCGGACGAGTCCAGCAGCGAGGAGCCTTTTGTGACTTTCGACGAATTGGGGGCCGGGTTGGGCTCGCTCATCGCCGTCAGCGAAGGGGCCGAGGCTTCCGCTCCATTCCATCCCGAGGTCAAGCCGATAGACGCCTACAACGCAGCCATCCTCGACACGATCGACGTAGGACACCGAACCCATAACTAATCCTGGCGAGCGATCCGCCGCGGCGGATCAGCTTGCCCGTTCTCAAATTTGACCAACCGGTCCACGAATCCGAACCAATTAAAAGGTCTTTAACGTGATCAAAAGCAACCCGCAGCAGGCCCCGGCTTCTCCCTGGGCCGGCAAGAACGGCATGAGCCGCCTGAACGACCGCAAACTCAAAGAGCTGATCTGCGAGATCGGCCGGCGGGTTTACAACAAGGGATTTGCCGCGGCCAACGACGGCAACATTTCGATTCGCGTCGGCGAGAACGAAGTCCTCTGCTCGCCCACGATGATCTGCAAGGGCTTCATGAACCCGGACGACATCTGCGCCGTCGACCTGGACGGCAATCAGATCGCCGGCAAGCGCAAACGCACCAGCGAAATCCTGCTGCATCTGACGATCATGAAGGCCCGCCCCGACGTCGAGGCCGTCGTCCACTGCCATCCGCCCCATGCCACCGCGTTCGCGGTCGCCGGCGAGCCCATCCCGCAGTGCATCCTGCCCGAAGTCGAAGTCTTCATGGGCGAGATTCCCATTGCGCCGTACGAAACGCCGGGCGGCCAGAAATTCGCCGACACCGTGCTCCCTTTCCTTAAAGGGACGAGCTGCGTGATCCTCAAAAACCACGGCACCGTGAGCTTCGGCAAAAACCTCGAAGAGGCGTACTGGAAGACCGAAATCCTCGACGCCTATTGCCGCATCCTGCTGCTCTCCCGGCAGCTGGGCCGCGTCGACTACTTCACCCAGCAGCAGACCAACGAGCTGCTCGACCTGAAGAAGAAGCTGGGCTTCGACGATCCGCGGTTCCATGTCGAGAACTGCGACCTGTGTGGCAACAGCGCCTTCCGCGACGGTTACAAGGAAACGCTCCCGCAGTCCAAGGCCTTCGAACCCGCCCCGGACTACCCGGGCTATCTCGCCAGCAGCAAGGCGGGATCGACAAGTAGCGCGCCGAGCAAGAACGGCGCGGACATCGAGGGACTCGTGAAGGTGATTACCGACCAGGTGCTGCAGGCGCTGGGGAAGAACTAAAGGGAAATGACGAAGCACGAATGACGAAAGAAGCACGAAGCCTGAAGCACTAATGAACGCGCCCTTCTTTCGGGCTTAAGTCATTCGGAAATTCCTTCGTCATTCGAGCTTCGTCATTCGTCATTTCATTCCGGTCGTGCTACCAGACTGACGGCCTGTGGCCACGCGTCGCCCGTTCCACAAAAGCGAATTCGACACCATGAAAGTTGCAATTATCGGCGGAGGCGGGTTGGTCGGCTCGTGCGCGGGGTTCGCGCTGCAGGCCGGCCGGATTGTGCGAGAGATCGCGCTGGTCGACGTCAATCGCGAGCTGGCCGAGGGGCAGGCCCTCGACTTGATGCACGGCTCTTCGCTCGTCGCCGACCAGGCGATCACGGGCGGCGGCATGGAGCAGATCGCCGGGGCCGACATGGTCGTGATCACGGCCGGATTGCGGCGCAAGCCGGACGAGAGCCGGCTCGACCTGATCAATCGCAACGTCGAGCTGTTCCGTAAAATTCTGGCTGACCTCAAGGCGAACGACCTGCGGAAAGACGCGTTCGTGTTCGTCGTTTCCAATCCGGTCGACGTGCTGACGTACCTGGCGGTGAAGGAGTTGCCGCAGGGGCCGCAGCGAATCTTCGGGCTGGGAACGATGCTCGACACGACGCGGCTGCGTGGCATTCTGGCTCAGCAATTGAAGGTGCCGCCGACGCAGGTTTCGGCCATGATGCTGGGCGAGCACGGCGACAGCATGGTGGCCATCTGGTCGGCCGCGCAGATCGCCGGCCTGCCGCTCGACAAATGGCCGGGCGTCACCCCGCCGGTGATTCAAGAAGTCGAAAAACGCACGCGGGGCAGCGGGGCGGAAGTCATCAAAAAGAAAACGGGAGCGGGCTTCGCGGTGGGCGTGTCGATCGCCGACGTGGTTCACAGCATCGCCCTCGACCAACGCCGTATCCTGCCCGTCTCGACGCTGCAGACCGGCGCCTACCAGATCCGCGACGTCTGCCTGTCGGTGCCGACGGTCGTCGGCCGCGCCGGTATCCTCGGCCACACCGAGATCGAACTCTGGCCGAAGGAACGGATGGGACTCACGAACTCGGCAAAGGTCCTGCGGGAGACGGTCGACAAGGTACTGCGCTAAAGGCGAGCGGCCGGTGTCAGCCGGCCGGTTCTCAGTCCTTATCTTCTCTTCCTGCTGCTTGTTCTCTTTTGACCGCGACAAACGTCAGAAAGAACCGGCGGGCTGATCCGCCGCGGCGGACCGCTCGCCGGCTCGGATTGCCGACTCAATATGCAAAAATCGCTCGACCGCAAGTTGGCGGCCATTCATGCCGATCCGCACGGGTCGAAGGAGTTCATTCTTGCCGATGCCAAGGACGCCGACATGGCGTTCGGCCTCGCCGCGCCGGGAAAGCTGAGCGAGCGAGACGGGCAAACGCGATTCAAGTCGCTGGCTGAGTTTCGCCAAAACATCCGCAAGGTGGTCGGGCAGCAAATCGTCGACATCATGCTGATGTCGGCCAGCACCAGCGAGTTGCTGTGCCTCGAGGAGCGGCTGTTTGACGACTCGCCCGTCACGCCGGCCGTGCGGGCCAACGACGCCACCGACATCCACCTTCCCCGCGGCGGCACGATTCACACGGAGCCGGCTCGCCCTTTCCGCACGGCAACGCTCGACCACATTCAGTGCGGCTATCTCGACTGCAGCCCCGAGGAGCGGGCCCGCGGCGTCGACCTGGGTCTCTACTCGGTGACCTTCAACAACCGCTGCGAGCTCGATCTCGTCACCGTCGAGAACTACAAAGAGTTCCGCGAAGAGGCCGAGCGGCGACGGTTCCGGCACTTTCTCGAAGTCTTCGATCCGAACGCGCCGCAAGGCCTGACGCCCGAGCAGATTCCCGGATTCGTCAACGACATCATCGCCCGCACCCTGGCTGGAGTGACCAAGGCCGGCCGGCCGCTGTTCCTCAAGATGGCCTATCACGGGCCGCGGGCGCTGGAAGAACTCGTCAGCTACGATCCGCACCTGATCGTCGGCATTCTCGGCGGAGCGGCGGGCACCACGCTCGATGCGTTTCAATTGATCTATGAAGTCCGCAAGTACGGCGGCCGCGCGGCTCTCTTCGGGCGAAAGATCAACCAGGCCGAAGACCAGCTGCAGTTCATCGAGTTCTTGAAACTCGTGGTCGACGGCGCGGTCGGTCCGGCCGATGCTGTGCGGGCTTACCATGCGGCGCTCGCACAGCGCGGCATCAAGCCGCACCGAGCGCTGGCCGAAGATCTCGAGCTGCGAACGCTGTCCGCGAGCTAGACGCCCCCTCGCGTTCGCTGTCGCGTTCACTCACCCAGCTTGCCGGCCGTCACGATCGAGTTCGCCGAGATCAGCGCCGGAGCCTGGACCAGCGCCAGCTTGAGCGTGAACGTCGTCCCTTTGCCCACCACGCTCTCGACGCGGATGCGGCCCTTGTGAGCTTCGATGATTTCGCGGCACAGCGACAGCCCGAGCCCCGTTCCCCCTTGCCCTTGCTTGTCGGCCTGCTTGGTCGTGTAGAAGGGCTCGAAGATCTCCCGGAGCTTTTCGGCCGGAATGCCGCAGCCGGTGTCGCGGACGGCGATTTCGGCGGTCGCTGTTTCCTCGAACGACCGCACGGAGACGTACAGGTTGCCGCCGTTGTCCATCGCCTGCCGTGCGTTCACGACCAGGTTGAGGACGACCTGCTGCAGCTGGTTCGCATTGACGACCGCATGCGGCCGGCCGAGAAAATTGGTCGCGAGCCGCACACGGTGCATCTGCAGGTCTTTCTCGACCAGCACCAGCACGTCTTCGACCAGCGCGACCAGGTCGGTGGCTTCGCGGCGTTCGCCCTGCGCCCGGGCGTAGGACAGCATGCCCGTCGTGATCTTGGAGGCCCGGTGGCCGGCCGCGAGAATTTTGTCGAACGCCTTCTCGCGGGTCCCAACGTCTTTGTGCCGCAGGCCCATCTTGGCGTAGTTGATGACCGTCGTCAGGATGTTGTTGAACTCGTGGGTCATGGACGAAGCCAGCGACCCGACGGAGCTCAGCTTTTGCGCCTGCATGAGCTGAGTGCGCAGCTCGCGATTCTCCGCGCGGAGCCGCTCCAGCTCAGTTACCGACACAGTGACGTCCTCCATGCTCATGTCGTGTCCTCGACCGCGTTCCGGGATTCGCCGGACGAGCGGATTGTGCTGCTTTTCCGTATCGGAGCGATTGAACGGAGGACTGAAGGCTAGCCCGCACCGCGGCCCCCCGAGGGTCAACGTATGCGACGGGCGTGCTCGACTTGTCATGAAAGCCGGTTGGCGGAGGGCGGAAGTCTGGGAAGACTGCTGAGATGGTGACGGCAGCCCAGCGAAACCGAGCCGCTCGCTCGCCGAGATTTGCGAGCGGCGGCCACCGGACATTATCGTAGATCTCGAGCGGTACAATCGTAGAGCATCTGGCCTCGAGCCCCTGCGCCCAACTCCAAAAGCGATGCGACCTTGATTCGAGTCGAGAACCTCAGTTTGCGCGCGGGGCATTTCGCGCTCGACTCGATCAATTTCGAGATTCCCGCCGGCCAATACGGCGTGCTGATGGGCCGCACGGGCACCGGCAAAACGACGCTGCTCGAATCACTGTGCGGCTTGCGGCAGGTCACGGCCGGGCGAATCTGGCTGGCCAACCGCGATGTCACTACGCTGAAACCGGCCGAGCGAGGTATCGGCTTCGTCCCGCAGGATGGGGCGCTGTTTGAAACGATGTCGGTCCGCGAGCATCTCGGCTTCGCACTGTCGATTCGCAAGGCTAAGCCGCCCGTCATCACCGCCCGCGTCGCCGAGTTGGCTGAGCTGTTGGGCCTACAACACCTGCTCGACCGCCGGCCCGACGGACTGAGCGGCGGCGAACGCCAGCGCGTGGCCCTCGGCCGCGCCCTGACGGCCCGGCCCGATATTCTCTGCCTGGACGAACCGCTGAGCGCGCTCGACGACACCACCCGCGACGAAATGTATACCTTGCTCGAATCGGTCCGCGCAGAACGAGCGTCACCACGTTGCACATCACACACAACCGAGCCGAAGCCGTCCGCCTGGCCGACGTGATGCTGCTGTTGGAAAAAGGCACGATCCGCAGACTGACGCGGGACGAGCTGGCCGAGCTCGATGCGAGCAAGGACCAGGGTCGCAAGAGTTGAAGCCGGCGGCGACGACGCGATCGATGTTGGCATCAGTTGCGACCCACACTTTCCCAAGCCGACGGCGAGGCGGGCGCGTCGAAAAATAAGACAAGGGAATGGAGACGAAAAGGATTTAAAACGAAATCAGAAAAGAAAGACCGAAAAGACACCGCTTACTGCGTGCGCGGCTCTTAAGAGTCCGCGCGATCGAGTAGCTCGAATAGCCGATCGAGAAACGGCGCCTGGTCGGGATGGATGCGCAACCGCGCTTCGTCCAGCGGCAGGAAGGCGGCCTGATCGATTTCCCAGCTAGCCGCACGCGGGGCAGCATCCGCGGGCGCTTCGCCGGCAAACGCATGCACGCGCTTGCGGCTCTTCTTGTAGTCGATCGACGAGAGGTCGCGGAGTTCGCCCGCCACCACGCCCGTCTCTTCGAGCGTCTCCCGCCGGGCCGTCTGTTCCAGCGTTTCGCCGGGATCGCCGAGGCCTTTCGGAATGCCCCACGGCGCTTTGCGGTTGTAGTTTCCCGACGCGTGCACGAGGAGGACCTCGAGCTTCCCCGATGGGCCACGCCGATAGAGCAGGGTTCCGGCCGATTCTTTCATGAGTTGATGATCCGCGGCAACTTCACGTCGTGAGAGATCGGCCCTCGAAGATCTTCTTGGGCAGGGTCAATTTGGCGATGCTCGGCGATCCGACCTCGAAGGTGGCGTCCTCCGTCCAAAGGATCCGCCGAGTGCGAACGTGGTGGATTTCGTTCCAGGGAATGAACAGCGGCGGATGTCCGGCCCGAAACGGCCACATCGTCGTCAAATATATTCCGTCCAGGCCGCTGTAGATCGTCAAAGAGCTGCTGTAGTTCACCCAGCCGACGGAACCGCTTTGCCAGAGGAACCGCCGCCCCGCCGGCAAATCGGTCGCGGGGTAGAACTCGGCGAGCCGCCGCCATCCGCCCAGTGCCGCCAGGATGAAGAGGCTGACCGAAATCACCCCGAACATCAGCAGGGGGACGACGAGGATCAGCGACCAAATCACCACCACCGGATTGGCCATTGAGTTGACGGAACCTCATGAACTCACGGGGAGCAACAAATGCGCCGGCTCCGTCAGCGAAGCTGCACGGGAACGAGGCTGCAACTCTTCGCGTAGCCGAGCGCCCGCTTGACGGTCGGCGGGATGCGGCTGCTGGCAATCGCATAGGAAAGTTCGATCAAGCCCCGCTCGCCGTAACGTTGCCGCAACGTGTCCCGCAGGCCGTCGTCTTCGTCGCTCGCATTGAGCACCGACTGGGCGAACCGCAGCACGTCGGCCAGCTCGGGCGTCAGCGAGTCGGTCTCGCCTGCCAGCACGGTCCGAATCAGCTGCGGGTCAACGCCGCTTTGCCGGGCCAGGTTCACGCCGATCTGCAGGCAGGTGCCGCAATCTTCGTGCTGCAGCGCGGCGATCGACGCCACGAACCAGGCGTCCCGCGGCAGCACCTTGCGACTGTTGGCGAACGGCATGATGCTGGCAAAACGAAAAAACATCCCCGGCGAGACGTCGACGATGTGGCGAATGTACTCCACCGACTCGCCCAGTTTTTTCTCCTCGGCGTTGAGTTTGCGTTTAATCAGCCACCGCAGCATGGGCACCTCCCCGAAACAGATCGTGCGTGGAGGACAGTTCACATCCCGATCGGACAAAATGCATCTATGCGAAGTGTCCCGTCCCACCAAGGGTTCCGTCCAGCGCTCGGGTGCCACTAGGTGCCATTGGCGGGAGCTTTGGCCCGCCAGTTCTCTCCGAGACATGCACAGTCGGACGACATTGACGTCTCAATCGGCGTTGCTGAAGTGATCGACCACATCGTCAGTCGGTTGCCGTGACTGGCGTGGATTAAAATGGGTGGGAAACTCCCACCCAATTGGGAAGGCCGTCCGCACCACTCATGCCACGATATTTCGCCGCACTAACGCTCGTGCTCGTCGTCGGACTGGTGTTGTCCCGCGTCTTCATGATGAGGCGACGCGGCATCCGGGCGATGCGCTTCGGGCAGCTCGACAAGCGGGACTTCTTGATCCCGCCGTTCGCGTTCTTCTACTTCTATCTCGTCTTCGCCGCCGCGTTCGGCCTCCCCACCGTTAGCCGGCAAGAGTTCTTCGATTCGGAAGTCGTCGCCTGGATCGGCGTGCTGTTTTGCCTGGCCGGCGTGGTGGGCTTGGCGTGGAGCCTCGTCTCGTTCGGCCGCAGCTTTCGCGTCGGCATCGATACCGAGCAACCGGACAAACTGATCACGACGGGCATCTTCCGCCTCAGCCGCAATCCGATCTACGTGGCCTTCGCCTTCGTGCTGATCGGCCAGTTCCTGATCTTCCTCAACTGGATCCTGCTGGCCTATCCGCTCGCCGCGAGCTGGCTGGTCCATCGCCAGGTTCTGCTTGAGGAGCATTATCTCAAGAGTCACTACGGCCAGGAGTACGCCGACTATTGCCGCCGCGTCCGGCGGTATTTGTGACGACGATGACGGGTCGCTAGCTCATGGTTCCCCCGCAACGCAGCGGCGGACGCGTGCCGGCCCGAACCTTTTCTTCTGCGATTCCGCCCGCGTCGGCAGAGAACAGATAGGGAACCCCAAGAGTCGAAGCCAAACGCTCCGCCAACCGGGCACCGCCAGCGAAGTCGCTGGTTAAGAAAAGAGCCAGCCGAAGGTACTTCTGGCTCGGTTGGTTGGCGAGAACGAGCACGCCTTGGACGGCCCAGTCGCTCTGCGTTCGGCGGGGCTGGCCGATGACGACCTTCCAGGGGCAAATCTGCACGGCCCTGACGACTTCGCGCGGAAACGCGAGGGCCCGCCTCGGAGTGTCTCCGATGAAGATCCACCTCACGCCGGCACTCACGTCCGCGTTCTCCGGTTCGGGTGGCTCCGCCAGATCAAGTTCAAGGTCGCTTCCGTTCCGCGGAATGCTCAGCCAAGAGAGCCGGCGATATCCGGCGCGCATTATCAGGCCGATCAAGTAAAGCACGGTACCGCCGCAGGCGAGCGTCACGAGCGTTCCGGCCAAGATCGCTGGCACCCAGCCGCCAACGTTGAGCTGCGTGCGGAAGATCCAGCTCCAGAGGGCGGCACCCAGAATCAGAAAGGGGATGCCGAAGCCAAGTAAGAAGAGTCGGTCATATTGCCGCACCTGAGACGAGGGCCGGAGTTGCCAGCCGTTGGAATCTTCGATGAGCTCGTGAGTCAGTCGCCCGTGAACGACGGCGCCTTCGACGACGACCGGCTCCCGCGGAACATCCGGTAGCACGTCCGAAGCAGCATGGCGCACGCGTACAGGCGAGATCAAGCGGGGTAGCATCGACAGGCAAGCCGCGCTTCCGACCAGCGCGAACCCTCCGAAAACCGCTCGCGCGACCCAACGCTGCGGACCGGCAGGTGCCGTCTGCCCGATCGTGAAGAACCCGATCACGCCGATCAGTAGAAATCCCGCGACGACGGCCAGCCCGACCCAGAGGAGCGGCCGATCGACTTCCGATTCCACCTCACGCCAGGCGGGAGTCTCCAGCACAGCGCGTGTCCTAGCAATCAAATGCAGAATTATTGAGGACTAGATCAGTCGCGCCCCACGCCATCCAGCAGCACGTCCACAATCTGCACGGCCACTTCTCGCGAGACTTCGGCTTCATCCTTGATGGTCAAGATCACCCAGAAGTTGATCATCGCGTTGAGGGCTGTTTCCAGGGCTTCGACTTTGGTGGAGTCGATGAGGCCGGCGGTGGCGGCGCGGGTGGCCGATTCGTGGACGAGTTGGCCGCCGGTGCCGGCCGCGGCGAGGATGGCCGGGTGGAGCGGGCTTTCGTCGGGGCCGAAGAAGACCGAGTAGAAGAACTTGGAGAAGTCGCGGTTGGCGCGACAGTAATCGAGATGGCACCAGACGACTTCGACCAGCGCCTCGCGGGGCGGTCGCGGCTCTTCGATGACGGCTCGCAGCCGGGCGTAAAACGGCGACAGGAAGCGGGCGAGCACCGCCTCGCAAAGCCCTTCCTTGCTCTTGAAGTAGTAGTAGAGCATGGGCTTGGTGACACCGGCCGCTTCCACGATCTCGCGGGTCGACGTGGCCTCGAACCCTTTGCGGGCAAACAGCCCGAGGGCCGCTTGCAGGATGTCTTCCGCGATCGGGGTTGAAACCTGGACTTCCATGGCAGCGTACTACTGAAGTGCGTTCGCTCGACTGGGTGAGGACTGGCGGCCGATCTGAGCCCCGCCGGGCTGGCGGTCAGCGAGTTTCGGCCCGAGATTCAGCGGCTGACAATCCCCCGGAAAGAACGCGCTTGACCTAGGCGGCCGTTCTGATTTAGTTTATTACCTACCGGTAGGTAAAAAGCAACCCCTAAACCGAACTCCTTTGGCAGGCTTGTTGTTGGGGAAATGAGTAAGACCAAAAATCGACTGATTGGCGCGGTCATCGTCGGGGCCGTCGTCCTGGCGGGGGCCTGGACGCTCGGATACGCGGGCTTTGGCGGCCCGGCGCGCGAGGCACTGCCCCCCGAGCCGACGGCCGAGCAAGCCCCGGCGGGCGCGGTGGCCGTCACTTTGGAAAACGTGTCGCTGCGTCCCGTGCAGCGGACGATCGAAACCGTCGGCACGCTCTTCCCCTTCGAGCAGGTGATCGAGTGTGCCAAGGTCGAAGGCCGCGTGCGAAAGATCGCGCATGACGTGGGCGACCGAGTGAAGCCGGGCGACATGCTGCTCGAGGTCGATCCGACCGATTTCGAACTGTCGGTCCGGCAGGCGCAGCGAGCGCTCGAGGTCGAACAGGCCAAGCTCGGGCTGAGCGAAGCGCCGACGGGCGACTTCGACGTGTCGCAACTGCCCGTCGTGGTGGAAGCGGGTGCGAAGGCGGGGCGGGCCAAAGAGCGGCTCGACCGGGTTCGCATGCTCGTCGCGCGAAGCGCGCTCTCGAAGGAAGAGATGGGCAATGCCAACAGCGATGCCCGCGCGCTTGAGGCGGAATACCAGAACCAAATCCTGATGGCCAAGAGCGGCGTGGCCACGGTGCAGATGAAACAAGAGGCCCTGGCGATCGTCACGCAGCAACTGCGCGATACGCGGATCGTCGCCCCGCGGCCTTCGGCGAGCGATCCCAACGTCGAGATGACGTACGCCATCACCAGTCGCAGCGCGGCCGAGGGTTCGTTCGTGCGGATCGGCACGGAAGTCTTCAAGCTCGTGATCGACCGGATGCTCAAACTCAAAGTGCCGGTGCCCGATCGTTACGTCGGCGAGGTGAAAGAAGGCCAGAAGGCGAGCGTGAAGACGGCCGCCTACGAGAAAGCGTTCGAGGGCACGGTGACGCGAATCAATCCGTCGGTCGACCAAGCGACGCGGACCTTCGAGGTCGAAATCCAGGTCCCCAATCCGGACGGCGTATTGAAGTCGGGCAGTTTTGCCAAGGCGGCCATCGTCACGCGGCGGGACGTCAACACGCAGACCGTGCCGCTCGACGCCGTCGTGCGTTTCGCGGGCATCACGAAGATTTTTCTCAAGGAAGGTGACAAGGCTCGCGAGCGGCAAGTGACGCCGGGCGCGATGACGGCCGACTGGATCGAGATTGCCAGCCCGAAGTTACCGACCGGAGCGCAGGTGGTGACGAGCGGCCAATCGCTGCTGTCCGACGGCTTGCCGATCTTCGTGCGACATCCGAGCGGGGCGGGCCCGCGGACCGCGAGCCAGGTCGAGGCGGAGCCGAAGCAGGAGTGAGCTGTCTGTCGGACTGCGACGCGGGGAAAAAAGACAATGAGAAGAAGGAAGGCAAAGAACCGGCGGGCTGACACCCGCCGCTCGCCAGGTTGCTCGCCGGACTCAACTAGCACACTGCTTGCCACTCGACTCTTCGCTGCCCTATGACCATCTCCGAAGTCTGCATTCGCCGGCCGGTCTTCACCTGGGTGCTGGTGTCGATTCCCGTAGTGCTGGGGGTGGTTTCGTACTTTTTGCTGGGCGTCGAGCTGTTTCCGAAGGTCGACGTGCCCGTGGTCGCCGTGACGGCCGTGCTGCCGGGGGCGAGCGCGGAGGAACTCGAGACGACGGTGACGCGGCCGCTCGAAGAGGCGGTCAATCGCGTGTCGGGCATCGATGAGCTGCGCTCGACCGTCCGCGAAGGGGCGACGACGATCGTCGCCATGTTCGTGCTGGAGAAAGACAGCACGGTGGCCGCTCAGGAGATTCAGGAGAAGATCTCGGCGATCACCAACACGCTGCCCCGCGGGATGGACGCACCGGTCGTCGATGCCTTCGATCTCGACGCCAGCCCGATCATGGCGGTCGGCATTTCGGGTCGCCGCGACGTCCGCGAAGTCACCGAGATCGCCCGCTATCAGATTCAGGAAGTTCTGCAGACGGTTCCCGGCGTCGGGGCCGTGTTCATGTCGGGCGGCCGCTTGCGGGCGATCAACGTGATCGTCAACACGGACCGCCTGGCGTCGTACGCCCTGTCGATCGACGACGTGCGGCAGGCGCTCATCAAGCAGAACCTGGAAGTGCCGGGCGGCCTCGTCGATCAGGGCTCGCGGGAGTTGGTGCTGCGGACGCTGGGCCGGATCGAAAGTCCCGAGCAGTTCAACGACCTGATCGTGGCCAATCGCAACGGCTACCCGATCCGCATCCGCGACGTCGGCCGGGCCGAGGATTCGGTCGAAGAGCCGCGAAGCCTGTGCCGGCTCGACGGTGAGAACGCGGTCAGCCTGTTCGTGCAAAAACAGTCGGGGACCAACACCATCCAGGTCTCCGACGCCGTGCAGGCACGCCTGGAAAAGCTCAAGCCCGGCCTGCCGCCCGACATCAAGATCGAGATGATCCAGGACCAGGCGCGGTTCGTCCGCAGCTCGATGCACGAGGTGAAGTTCCACCTGCTCCTGGCGGCCGTGCTCGTCTCACTGACGATTTTGTTATTCATTCGCGACTGGCGGACGACGATGATCGCCACGCTGGCCATCCCGACGTCGATCGTGCCCACGTTTTTGTTCATGTACGCGATGGGCTTTACGCTCAACAACATCACGATGCTCGGGCTGATCCTGGCCATCGGCATCGTCATCGACGACGCGGTCGTGGTGCACGAAAATATCTTCCGCCACATGGAGGAGGGGGGGCTCGACTCGATGTCGGCCGCCCGCAAGGGGACCCGCGAGATCGTGCTGGCCGTGCTGGCGACCAGCCTGTCGCTGGTGGTGATCTTCGTGCCCGTCGCCTTCATGGGTGGCATCGTCGGCCGGTTCTTCCGCAGCTTCGGGCTGACCGTGGCGTTTGCCGTGCTGATGAGCCTGTTCGTCTCGTTCACGCTCACGCCGATGCTCTGCGCCTACTTCCTCAAGCTCGACGTGGACGAGGCCGGGCACGGGAAGTCGAAATCAGGTTGGATTTATCGTCTGATCGACGGCAGCTATGGACTCCTGTTGCGCTGGTCGTTGCGGCGGCGCTGGATCGTCGTGGTCGCCAGCCTGTTGATCGTCGCCTCGACCGTGCCGCTGGCCATGGGCCTCGGGGCCAACTTGGTGCCGCGGGACGATCAGAGCGAATTTCAGATCGCGATCCGCACGCCGGAGGGTTATACGCTCGAGCGCACCGACCGGATCACGCGGGAGATCGAGGGGCGGCTCACGCAGCTGCCGGGCGTCATCCGCACCTTCACCACCATCGGCCAGAAGACGGGCCGCGGGGAAGGGGACGTCACCAAAGTCACGATCTACATGCGGCTCAAAGACATTTCACTGCGAAAGTATTCGCAGTTCGCGGTGATGGACCGGGCCCGCAACATTCTCAAGGACTATCCCGACCTGCGGACGGCGGTCAACGACGTGGCCACGATCACCGGCAACGGCGGCGACGGCGATACACGCAACTTCAACCTCAACCTGATGGGGCCGGAGATCGACAAGCTGGCGAATTACGCCGAAGAGGTCAAACGCAAACTGATGCAGATCCCCGGTCTGCACGACGTCGACACGACGCTGTCGCTCCGCAAGCCCGAGCTGCAGGTCGCCGTCGATCGCGAGCGGGCCAGCGACCTGGGCATCCCCGTCGAAACCATCGCCGACACGCTCAAGGTGCTGGTCGGGGGCGAGCCGGTTTCTCGCTACAAAGAAGGGACGCAGCAGTACGACATCTGGCTGCGGGCCGACAAGCCGTTCCGCACACATCCCGAAACGCTGTCGACGCTGCAGGTCTATTCGCCCAACGCGGGTCTGGTGCAGCTGGCCAGCCTGGCCCGCATCCGCGAGACGCAGGGGCCCAGCCAAATCGACCGCGTCAACCGGCAGCGGACCGTCACGGTCGTGGCCAACTCGGACGGCATTTCGCTTAACGAGGCGGTCGCCAAGGCCCGCGAGATCGTGAAAGACCTCGGTTTGCCGCCACAATACGACTTCAGCTTCGTCGGCGAGGCGAAAAACTTGAGCGACACCGGCTACTACTTCCTGGTGGCGCTCGCGCTCAGCATCATTTTCATGTACATGATCCTGGCGGCCCAGTTTGAAAGCTGGCTCAACCCGATCGCCATTCTGAGTGCGCTGCCGGTCACGATTCCCTTCGCGCTGATTTCGCTGTTTATGTTTCGCCAGCCGATCGACCTGTATGCCATGTTCGGCCTATTCATGCTGATCGGCATCGTGAAGAAGAACGGCATCCTGCAGGTCGACAAGACGAACGAGCTGCGCAAAAACGGCCAGGACCTGAACGGGGCCATTCTCGAAGCCAACCACACGCGACTGCGGCCCATCCTGATGACCACGGTGATGCTCATCGCCGCCATGGTGCCGATCGCCCTGGGCCAGGGAGCCGGAGCGGCGCCCGCGCGAGCATGGCGAAGGTGATCATCGGCGGGCAGCTGCTGAGCCTGGTGATCGCGCTCCTGGTGACGCCCGTCATCTACTCACTGCTCGACCGCTTCAGCCGCCGCAGCCGGCAGACGCGCGGCGAGGCGACGGCCGTGGAAGAGGCGGGAATGCCCGCGTCACCGGAGCTGGCCGCGGCGACTGCGGGCTAAGGGCTCGACCTCGATCAGTGCTGCGTAGGGCAAGCTGCCAGCTTGCTCCCATTTCCATTTCGTCGGCTTGGGCAAGCTGCCAGCTTGCCCTACGTCACCGACCGCGGTTACCACCCTCCGAAAACGGCGACAGGGAGTCAGGCCGTTTCTCCCGACTCCCTGCCAACCGCTGCGCGCTCGAAGTGCGGAGCACGACGAGCAACACCTACGAGTTCGTTGCGCTCACCGAGCGCAAGCGCTGCGCGGGTGAGCGAGGTCTCTTCTGGAAAAAGTCTCCGGCAACGCTCCGTGTCGAAATGTTCTGCGCCCGGAAAATGCTGGGCGCATCCCGGTCCTTGCAAACGGGCAAAATGCCCGCTCGGCGGGCCACCGCAACTCGCATGCCCGGGCCAGATTTCGAGACCGGCGGCTCGTCGCTTCGCAATTTTCTCGGCATTTTCCGCGGGAAAGAGCGGTGGCCGTCGAACCCGTCGAGCACCCGCTTCGCCACGCCCTGCCGCTTGTTCGTGCAGGCCTGCCTGAAGAATGCTGGAGGCGCGCGTCGGGCACATTGCGACGCTTCGCGGTCGCGGATCGAGCAGGTCGCCCGGTCGTTGTGGGCCCACTTCGGACGGGCCTTTTCGCTAAACGTCCCCGCGCAGGCACGTTACGGCAATCGCTGGGGCGGCACACCGATTGCGACTTACGCCGTCACCACGCGGTGGGCCCGGTCGGATTGCCGGAGCTCCCAGCCGCTTTTCCCTCCCTCCCCGAGCACCCGCAGCATGGCCGCTCCCAGCGTCTTTTTCGTGATTCCCACCCATCGGCTTCGCGAAGTCGGCGAGACGGTTAAAAGCTACGACGAGCATTTTTGGCGGAACGGGCATGCCGTGCGGCTGATCGTGTTTGACGACTCCAGCCCCGTGAACCAGGAAAAGTATTATCCGCTGCTCGAGCAGACGAAGACGCATAACGAGCTGTACTACGTCGGCCCGCGCGAGAAGGAACAGTTCCTGGCCTACCTCAACGCGCGGCTCCGCGACAAGCGGCTGGAAGGCCTGGTCAAGAATCTGTTCCGTCCCAGCTACGGCGGCAACCGCAATTGCACGCTGATGTACACGCTGGGCGGGCTGATGGTCTCGGCCGACGACGACATGCGT
Organism: uncultured Planctomycetaceae bacterium; assembly: GCA_963813715.1. Taxonomy (GTDB): domain Bacteria; phylum Planctomycetota; class Planctomycetia; order Planctomycetales; family Planctomycetaceae; genus DASPSM01. Next base: position 191,491 of record CAWFAK010000005.1, read on the forward strand.
CCCTATACGCTGCTTGGAGCACAGCCCCGAAACGCTCGGGCCGGAAGAAGTCTGTCGCGGCAAGCTGGTGCGGACGGGGGAAAACGGCTACAGCAAAAAGTCGTTCGACGTGCTGGGCTCATTCCTCGACGTGCTGGGCAAGCGGGTAAGCGAAGCGCCGGACAACTACGAGCGGGGCGAGCTCCTGGTCGACACCGCGATGGACCTCGAGACCAACACGTCCAACGGTCTCGCGCGGCAAAACTCGCTCGTGCTCAAGCGCGGTCCCCTCGCGGGCGACGCGCGGATCAAGATGGCCCAGACGTTTCGCTCGGGCACCAACGACCTCGACGCCATCGACTACGTCGACATGTTTTTGGAGGACGACGACCAGACCGATCCCGACGCCCTCTCCGATTTCTACGTGCTCGTCAATTTTCGGCCCGTCGTCACCAAGAAGAACTGGCGGATGGACTGCGGCGTCGCCGCCTACGACAACTCGTTCGGCCTGCCGCCGTTCTTTCCGACGCGGCTGCGGTTCGAGGATTACATCTACCGCCTGTGGGTGCAGCAGGAGGGAATCGCGGCCGCCCACGTCGACGCGGCGCAGAATCACATCAAGAGCAACTACATGCGGAACCCGCCGGCGGCGGAGGTCTTCAACGAGGAAGTCTCCAACCTGCTCAAGCGGAAGATCAAGTCGACGGTGACCCGGCTGGACGAGCTGTCGATCTCGTTCGATTACGACGGGGAAGTGACGGCACAGGACGCGCAGGAAATCCTCGACAAGATCGGCGCGCTCCACAGCCGCGCCTTGGAAGCCGCGCAGACCACGAAGGGCGCGGAGCGGCGCAGGCCCTCCGCGTCTTCGCCGCCAACTTGAACAAGGCCTTTTACGGCTTTGAACCCGATTTTTTCCAGCAGAACCTGCTGCGGATCGTGGACGACGTGATCAGCGTCATCAAAGGCTCGATCGAGCTCTGGCCGACGCTCGTCGAGATCGCCTACTTCCAGAAAAACCGGATCGGCCTGCCGCAAATCCGCGTGCAGAACGAAAAACTTGGAGTCGGTTGAAGTCGCCAAACGAAGGACAGACTGGAACGCGTGGGCCGCCGGCCGACGCCATTGTCGATAAACGGAATTTTACAGAAGGAACTATCATGCGCATCGCACAAGTCGCGCCGCTTTGCGAGAGCGTGCCTCCCCTGCGTTACGGGGGGACCGAACGCGTCGTTTCGTACCTGACCGAGGAGCTGGTCCGGCTGGGCCACGAAGTGACCCTGTTTGCCAGCGGCGATTCGGTGACGAGCGCCAAGCTCGTGCCCGGATGTCCGCGGGCCCTCTGGCACGAGCCCTCCTGCCGCGAAGAGCTGCCGCACCACGTGCGGCTGATGGAGCTGGTATTCGCGGACGCCTCGCGGTTCGACCTGATCCATTTTCACGTCGACTCGGTGCAGTTTCCGCTTTTGCGGCGCGTCGCTTGTCGGAGCGTGACCACCCTGCACGGGCGGCTCGACCTGCCCGATCTGCAGCCCCTCTTCGAGGAGTTCTCGGAAATTCCCGTCGTCTCGATTTCGGACAACCAGCGGCTGCCGATCCCCGGAGCCAACTGGCAGGGGACCGTGCTGCACGGCCTGCCGCGGGACGTGCACACGTTTCGCGAGCAGCCGGGGAGTTATCTCGCCTTCCTGGGCCGCATCTCCCCGGAAAAACGGCTCGACCGCGCGATTGAAATCGCCCGCTTGTCCGGCCGCAAGCTGAAGGTCGCCGCCCGCATCTATAAAGGCGAGCGCGACTACGTCAAAGAGACAATCGAGCCGCTGCTCGAAAAGTACGCCTCGTTCGTCGAGTTCATCGGCGAAGTGGGCGGCCGCGACAAGGACGAGTTCTTGGGCAATGCGGAGGCCCTGCTCTTTCCCATCGACTGGCCCGAACCCTTTGGGCTGGTGATGATCGAGGCCCTGGCCTGCGGCACGCCGGTGATCGCTTGGCCCTGCGGCTCGGTGCCCGAGGTGATTGAAGACGGAGTGTCGGGCTACATCGTGGACAGCATCGACGATGCGGTCGACGCGGTCCGCCGCGTCCAATGGCTTGATCGCCGCGCCTGCCGCCGGGCGTTCGAGTCGCGGTTCGACGCCACGCGGATGGCCAACGATTACCTCCGCATTTATCGCCGCCAGCTCCAGTCGGGTCCGCACGAAGCGGCCAAAGGACTGCGCCACGCCGGCCCGAGTAGAACTCCCGTGCATCCACACGAGAGGCTGCGGACTGTGCGGCCGCACAGTCAACTGTTGGGCACTATGCCTGCAAGCGTGCCCCGCGGGATTGCGCAGCGAGGCCGAGTCGGGCGAGATCGCGCCCAACGAGGTCGAGCCCGTGTAGAATTCCTCCGTAGAGAATTCCGCCGTGTAAAAATTTCTCGGGCAAGATTCCCGGAGTCGATCCGGCGCAAAATCGGAGCAGGGCGATGGACCGTTCCCAGTCAGTGTCCCGACCCGAGGAACAAGCGACCGGGAGCCGCGCGACCAACGGCGGCTCGACTCCGGGAGAGGCAGTCCCGATCGCCCCGGCCGACGGCAGCGCGTTCCGCATCCTGGCGGCGTCGAGCCTCGCCGACGAACGAACGCGCGTGCTCAAGCACGGCGACACGTTCGGCGTCTTCGATCACTACGGCGACATCAAGCCGGGCGGCCTCGGCGAAGAAGGCCTCTATCACGACGGCACGCGATTTCTCTCGGGCCTCTTGCTCGACCTGGAAGGCGGCCGCCCGTTCTTCCTCAGCTCGACGGTGCGCGACGAAAACGATCAGCTCCGCGTCTCCCTCACCAATCCCGACTTTCTCGACGAACGCCTGGTGCGGCTTCCGTTGGGCACGCTCGAGGTTTCGCTGACGCGTTTTCTCTGGAATGGCGTCTGTTATCAGCAATTGCAGATTCGCAACTACGGTCTGCAGACCGTCGAGACGTCGATGGGTCTGCACTTCACCGCCGACTTCGCCGACATCTTCGAAGTGCGCGGCATGCGCCGCAAAGCGCGGGGCGAGGATTTGCCGCCGGTCGTCGACGGGCAGACGGTGGTGCTGGCGTATCGCGGGCTCGACGGCGTCGTGCGGAAAAGCCGGCTGCATTTCGACGTCGCGCCGACACGGCTCACCGCATCGTCGGCCCATCTGGAGCTGACGCTGAAGCCCCAGCAGGAGCGGACGCTGTCGCTCTCGGTCGCCTGCGAGATTGAAGGCCGCCCGCCCCGCGTGCTGCGGTTCGAGGAAGCCCGCGGCGAGGTCGAAGCCGATCTCGAACGGTTCTCCGCCTGGTCGTGCCACCTGGGAACGTCGAACAGTCAGGTCAACGCCTGGATCAACCGGGCGGTGGCCGACCTGCACATGCTGACGACCGAGTTGCCGAGCGGACCCTATCCGTATGCCGGCATTCCCTGGTTCAACACGCCCTTCGGCCGCGACGGAATCATCACCGCGCTCGAGTGCCTGTGGATGCGGCCCGAGCTCTCGCAGGGCGTGCTCGCGTATCTGGCATCGTCCCAGGCCACCGAAGTGCTCCCGCAACAGGATGCCGAGCCCGGCAAGATTCTGCACGAAACGCGGCGCGGTGAAATGGCAACTCTTCGCGAGATGCCTTTCGGCAAATACTACGGCAGCGTCGACGCGACGCCGCTCTTCGTGCTCTTGGCCGGCGCCTACTACGAGCGGACGGCAGATCGCGCGTTCATCGAGAAGCTGTGGCCGCACATCGAGGCGGCCCTGGGCTGGATCGAGCAGTACGGCGATCCCGACGGCGACGGGTTCATCGAATATCACCGGCAAGCGACCGACGGCCTGGTCCATCAGGGCTGGAAAGATTCGGACGACGCCGTGTTTCACGCCGACGGCACACTCGCCGAGGGGCCGATCGCACTCTGCGAAGTGCAGGGCTACGTCTATGCCGCGTGGCGGGCCGGCTCCGCGCTGGCGGCCCTGTTGGGCCAGCCGCACCGAGCGGCCGAACTCGCCCATCGGGCGGAGAAATTGCGCGAGCAGTTCAACCGGGCCTTCTGGTGCGAAGACATCGGGACCTACGCGATCGCGCTCGACGGCCGCAAACAGCCGTGCAAAGTCCGCACGTCGAACGCCGGCCAGTGTCTCTTTACGGGCATTGCCGACCCGCAACATGCCCAGCATCTGGCGCGGACGCTGCTCGCGCCGGAATCGTTCTCCGGCTGGGGTGTGCGGACCGTCGCTTCCACCGAGCGGCGCTATAACCCGATGAGCTATCACAACGGCTCGATCTGGCCGCACGACAACGCACTCATCGCCTACGGTCTGTCCCGCTACGGGCACCAGGAGCGGGCGCTGCGGATTCTGGCGGGGCTGTTTCAGAGCGGACGTTATTTCGAGCTGCAGCGAATGCCCGAGCTGTTTTGCGGCTTCGTCAGAGACCCGGGCGCCGGGCCCGTGCTCTATCCGGTCGCCTGCTCGCCGCAAGCCTGGTCGGCCGCGTCGGTCTTTCTGCTGCTGCAAGCCGCGCTCGGCCTGGAGATCAACGGCCCCGAAGGGCAGCTCAGCCTCACCCGGCCGACGCTACCGACGTTCCTCGAGGAGCTGCGGATCCACAACCTGCAAGTGGCCGGCGGCAGCGTCGATCTGCTGGTCGTCCGTCACGATCAGGACGTCGGCGTGAACGTGCTCCGTCGCGAAGGCAACGTGCAGATCCTCGTGGTGAAGTAATTCGAGAGCCGCGCACGCAGTAAGCGGTGTCTTTTTTTGTTTCGCCTTCTGTCTTTCCGGTGCATCGCCCGAGCGCTTAGAAAGACAAAGGCACCGCTTACTGCGTGCGCGGCTCTTTTGGGGCAATCCACCAGCGTCGCACGGCGACGATCGACCAGACGCCCTCCACCAGTCCAAACGGCCACGCGCCTTGGAGGAATCCGTAAATGGACCCCAACACGCAGGATCCGGCAAAGGCCAGAATGAACCAGCGGCTTCGTGCCTCTAACGCATAGCAGGTCATCATGGCCGTGACGGCGAAGAGGCCGAAGATCGTGAGTGGCTCCACTGACGAGGGCTCTCCCGTGGGTGAACGCGGAGCGACGGCCGGCTCCGATTCGCTCGCTCAGAGGCCGTAGCGTTTGCGCTTGCGATACAGCGTGCTGGGGTCGATGCCCAGGACCGTCGCCGCTTCCTCCATCGTCGGCGTTTGGGCCAGCACGCGGCGAATGTGTTCGGCCTCGAGCTGCTCGAGCGTCACCGCGCTGCCGAGGGCGAGCGTGCTCTCGGGACCGCGGGCGCCGATCTGGGCCGGCAGATCGGCGAGTCCCACTTCGCGATCGCGGGCGAGAATGACACCGCGTTCGACGGCATTTCGCAGCTCGCGGACGTTGCCGGGCCACGGGTGCTTGAGCAGGGCGGCCCGCGCTTCTTCGGTGAACTGCAAGATGGGCTTGCCCGACTGCCGGGCGAAAAACTGCAACAGGTGCGTGGCCAGCGGCAGGATGTCGTCCGGGCGCTGCCGCAACGACGGCAGCGTGACGTCGATGACGTTGAGCCGATAGAACAGATCTTCGCGAAACGTGCCGGCGGCCACTGCCTCTTCGAGCTTGTGGTTGGTGGCGGCGATGATCCGCACGTCGCTCGAGCGCGTCGACGGTTCGCCCACCCGCTCGTAGCGTTTTTCCTGCAACAGCCGCAACAGCTTGGGTTGCAGGGTGAGCGGGAGGTCGCCCACTTCGTCGAGGAAGAGCGTGCCCCCCTCGGCCGCCGCCACTTTGCCGACCGCGTCCTGCACAGCGCCGGTGAAGGCGCCGCGGACGTGGCCGAAGAGTTCGGTTTCCAAGAGTTCCGTCGACAGGCTCGGACAGTGCACGGTGACGAAGGCCGCGGCCGAACGGGAGCTGCGGGCATGAATGGCCCGCGCGACGACGCCTTTGCCCGTGCCGCTTTCGCCGCGGAGGAGGATCGTGGCCTCGGTGGCCGCCGCGCGGAAGGCCATGTCGAGACACTGCTGCATGGCGGGCTGGCGGGTCTGCAAGTCGGCCTCGGGCACGACCGACCGGACCTGTTCCTCCAACTCTTCGACGTGCGACTGCAGCTGGTGCAGACGCCGCACGCGATCGAGCACGGCCCGCACCTGTCCGGGCGTGAACGGCTTGGGCAGGTAATCGGCGGCGCCCAACCGCATGGCTTCGACGGCCGTCTCGATCGTGGCGTACGCCGTGATCACGATGACGGCCAGCCCGGGCGCCAGCTGCAGAAGCGCGGGCAGCAGATCGAGCCCTTGTTCGCGCCCCAACCTCAGGTCGAGAAACGCGACGTCGAATTGATGATGGGCCAGGAGATCGCGGCCCTGCGTGGCCGTGCCCGCTTCGAGTACGCGATGGTCCATCGTCTCCAGGGCCATCCGCAACGATTTGCGCAGGCTCTGTTCGTCGTCAATCAGCAGAATGTTCACGAATCGCGGCTCCAAGCCTGCAACGTCTTCCCAGCCATCATAGAGCGCAAGGTCGCAGGAGTCGCATTCCTCGTACCTGTCGGCATAACGCCGACAAAGCGAACCAGAAGTGATTCAGCTTCAATCACTTGGATCAAAGCGCGCGTCGGGCTCCAAACGGCTCATCGCCGTGCAGTTCGCCCGGCTGCCGTGCGAAATGCAAGACCAGCGCTGCTCTGGAGTTAGCGCGGGACGAACGCGTCGACGACGACGAAACTTTGCGGCGTGCGGCGGACGATACTACTGCCGTCGGATTGCTCCCAGGGATGCGAGCAGCCGGCAATGCTTCGCGCCACCGGGCATTTGGTCTCGGTCTCTGCAGGCAATTTAGCGGAATCGATTTGCCGCTCCCTTCGGGAGACGCGGCAAACGCAGCAAGGATGCGACTCTTATGATCACGGGTTTTGTCCTGGGACTTGCGCTGGGCGCAACCGGCCAGGTGCCGCTGAATCAATTGCAAGTTTTAGGTGCGCCGAGCCCGGTGCAAACCGCGCCGGCTTTGCCCGCGAACGCCTACGCGAGCTTCGACGCGGGCCTCGGCTATCAGCCCGTGCCTCCGCCTCCGAATCCCGCTTCGCAGGGACCGCTACCGGGCTCGCCCCCGGGCACTCCCGGAGGGCCGCCCGCACCAGCACCGGCCGCGGCTCCGTGTGCCCCCGGCGATACGAGCGTCCGGCCCGATTGGATGCAGCCCGGTTGTTGCGGGGCGTGCTGGCTCGACGGCGATTGTTGGTGCACGCGCTTCTTCAAGCAGTACTACGACGCGTTTAATCCCTCGGGTGACACGCCCGACGAACCGCCGGCCCCGCGCCGCGCCCTTCCTGAATCGTGGCCGTCGCCCCCGTTCCCCGGGCACGAATTCCAGGGCTATCCCCTGGTTGGCGTGCCGGTCTCGCCCCACAGCGGGGATCCGTTGATGGCCTCACTCAAGGGCACGTGGCTGGGCAACTGGCTCAACGACAACAAGATCGACATCTACGGCTGGGTGACCGGCGAATACAACTACAGCACGTCGCAACACAGCAACCAGCCCGACTCTTACTGGATCGTTCCCAATCGGGCTGAGGTCGACCAGGCCGTGCTGCGTTTCGAGCGGCAGGCCGATATGGTCCAGACCGACCACATCGACTGGGGTTTCCGCTTCACAAACCTCTACGGCATCGACTACCGCTACTTGACGGCCGGCGGCTACTTCAGCCAGCAATCGCTGCAGGAGAACTATCTGTACGGCTACGATCCGACCGAAATCTACGGCGAGATGTACATTCCGTGGGTTGCGCAGGGCATGGTGATTCGAGTCGGCCGCTGGATCGCCTGCCCCGACATCGAAACGCAGTTTGCGCCCGACAACTACATGGGCAGCCACTCGCTGTTGTTCACTTACGACACGTACACGCAGTCCGGCATCATGCTCACGTTCTGCTTGAGCGAGCAATGGATGTTCCAGTGCGCGATCACGGCCGGCACCGACATGGCCCCTTGGTATCCCGGGGCGACTCCGACCGGCTTCTTCGGCCTGCGCTGGGTGTCGAAAGACAACCGCGACTCGATCTACACGTGCCTCAACAACATCAATAACGCCAAGTTCCGGACCTTCGAGGAGTACGGCGAACTGGTCGGGCACGACAACTTCAACTACGTCGTCAGCACGTGGACCCACAAGTTCACCGACAGCGGCAGCATCCACACCAACACCGAAGCCTATTACATGTGGCAGTTCGACGCGCATGTGGGCGGCACCTCGAGCGTCGCTCCGGTCGACAGCTTCGGCGGCGGCGGACTCGGCGCGCTCATTCCAGGCGATGCCGCAGCTTACGGCGTGCTCAACTACACCGAGTTCCAGCTCTCGAAGAAAAGCTTTCTCTCGGTCCGCAACGAGGTCTGGGAAGATCAGAAGGGCGAACGAACGGGCTTCGCGAACCTCTACTCCAGCCACGCGATCGGCATCAGCTACAACGTCAATCCCTTGTGGCAGATCCGCCCTGAGTTCGGCTATTACCGAGGCTATTACCAACGGGCCTTCGACGACGGCAACGCCATGGGCGAGTGGATCGTCGGATTGGATACGACGTTGCGATTCTAAACCCGACGGGGAAACCTGCGCGACCGTCGGCAGCTTTCGGTCGGAAGGGGCACTCCCCCACTTCGGCCGAAAGCCTTTTTCATTCGAACCCGCTGCGTCGGTCGCAATGCAAATTGCCTGGATCGGCCGGGCGATCTCATGCAAAATCACCTGTCCGCAACTGGGCGCATGCTTCTTGAATGCGCTGGCGGTGGTCGCCCGTGAGAACGAAAGTGTCTCACGCATCATTGCTTAGGTCACGCGTCGGACACGCCGCCGCTCGCTCGGAATGGCGTTTGCCTTTCTGGACGCCGGACCGGTGGTGAAGGTTCTGGCGTCGAGCCGAACGGGTCAGGTCCCTGGTCTGGATTGAAACCGCTATCGGCCGCGCGCGAAATCTGACTCGCGAGAAGCGCGGCGCCGAACTGAGACGACGACACAAATGATCTCGCGCCTGCACGATGCGAGGCTGGCTGGGGCTGGCATCAATGCTCTCGTTTCCGGAATGCTCGAGAAGACCGGCGACACCTGCGCGCTTGACGATCCTTCTTCCCAGCATTCCGGCGATGAGCCGACTTACAAGGCTCCCGTGAGCGCGAACGACGCCCGCCGCCATTCCGAGCGACTCGCGTCGTACATCGCGGTGTTTTTCGGATGGCGCCAAGCGGCCGGGTCTTGAGGTCGCCGCTTCTTTCCATGGGTCTCATGTCGAGGCGATTGAGGTCACGGACCAGTGCCGCGGGGCTCCCGCCCGCAGAGTGGTGAGGATTTCGATGAAGCTCTACAGCGTGCACTTTTCCTCATGGCACGATTTGTACTACGTCATTGAGACGCAGTCCGATCGCGGGCGCGTCGTCTATGCGAATGCCTGGCGAATGTGCGCCCAGTACGTGGCCGAGCGCCTTCAGTGCGAGCAATCTCTGGGGGACGCGGCGGGAACATGCCCTGACATCCAAGAACATGCTCGCGACGACTCAGCCCAATGCCCTCTATCGGTGCTCGGCGACGGACGCTATCCGTCCACGCCCGTTTGGAAGGGTTGGGCGAGTTTTACAGAGTCGCTTTCTCCGGCGCTTTCGCCGGCGCGTGACTCGCCTGCTGCCGCGCTCTCTGCGAGGAGGTGATGTTCGCACAGCACGCGAAGTGCGCCCGCTCATCGAGTCGCGGTGCTAATTGATCAGCGGCGGCCTGGCGCAAAGAGACGCCGCCGAGACGCGCTGCTCCCGCTGAAGTTCGCGGGCGAAGTCCGTGACTCCGCCAAGTCCGCTGGTAATGACGCTCCTCCCGACGGGGGCGCCTTCCCCGAGCACCAATTGGAATCCTGGCCCGACGACTCGACCTAAGCCGAGGACGACAACCCATTCACCAGATCCAAAGTGTCGAGCAGAATCATTGAGCAGCAGGCTTCCTCAATGAGTCTAGCGAATTTCGCGGATTCGTGAGCCCGCCGTTCGCAGCGTGAAAGGAACACGCACCCGGGAAATCTTGTCGCTCGAGGCCCTGGGGCGTACCGTTGAGACTGTGACTGTGGGCCGCGCCGCGTGACTTCCGGGGATCTCGAGCCCGATTTAGAGGAGCCGGTCGATGCCGCATCAAGCACTCTCAACCCAGGAGATCCACACACTCTTCATTGAGGAGATCTCGGACGCGGGCGGTGTCGGTTCGGACACCTTTGACGACGGCCAGTGGCTCTTTTGTCGTTCCATCCTGCCCTGGCTTGCCGATGTGCGACCTCACGACGAAATGAAAGGCGGCGTGGCGCTGAGGGCAACGGACTGCGAGATCGCGATTCATCCCTACTTGTTCCGCACGGTTTGTCGGAACGGCGCAATCATGGCGCACGCGATCGAGACGCGACGGGTCGAGAACTCCGACTTTCGATTGCGCGAAGAGGTGACCGGAGAGCTGCGAGAAGCCCTGCGCACCTGCTGCGGGGAAGAGGTGTTTACGGACGCTGCCCAAGAAGTTCGGTTGACGGTTCACCGTGAGGCTGACTTGGCCCTCATGATGTTGCCCTTCATCTCGCGTCTGCCGTCCCCGGCGGGACTCGAAATCTTGAGGCAAATCGCCTCGCGATTCTTCGAGGATCCGGCACGCTCACAATTCGCCCTGGCGAATGCCGTGACGTCGGTGGCGCGAGATACCCGCGATCCGGAACTGCGTTGGCGGTTGGAGGAGTTCGGCGGAGGCCTGCTGACAGCCCGCACGCCCTCGCCGTCGTTTGATCCCAGTCAGGCGCACGCCGCGTTGTCTGACGAGTGCGTGATCAGCACCTGAGCTGCGCCAGCGCGGATCTCATTCGGCCACGAGCGCGTCGACGAATGTGTCGGCATCGAAAATTTCGATGTCGTCAATCTTTTCGCCGACGCCCACGTACTTGACCGGAATGCCCATCTGCTGGCGAATGGGAACGACGACGCCTCCCTTAGCCGTGCCGTCGAGCTTGGCTAGCACGATGCCCGTGCAGCCGGCCGCTTCGGCGAAGCTTTTCGCCTGGCTCAGGCCGTTCTGGCCGGTGGTGGCGTCGATCACCAGCAGGCACTCGTGCGGCGCGTCGGGGATTTTTTTGGAAACCACGCGGCGAATCTTGGCCAGCTCGTCCATCAAGTTTTTTTGCGTCTGCAGTCGGCCCGCCGTGTCGATGATCAGCACGTCGCAGCCTGACGTGAGCGCCCGCTCGCAGCCGATGTGCGCCACGCTGGCCGGATCCGATCCGGCGGGCTGCGTGACGATTTCGCAGCCCAGCCGCTGGCTCCACATGGTGAGCTGCTCGACGGCCGCCGCGCGGAACGTATCGCCGGCCGCCAACAGCACCTTTTTGCCCCCCGTCTGCAGCAGCTTGGCGAGCTTCGAGATGGAGGTCGTTTTTCCCGAGCCGTTGACGCCGGCCACGAGGATCACCGTGGGTCCGCTCGCCGACTGCTTGATGGGCGAGAGCGGATCGTTCGGATTCCAGGCGGTTTGCTGCGTCCCCTTGAGGATGCCCTTGAGCTTGTCTTTGACGATGCCCCAGACGGCGTCGTTGACGACCGTGCGGCCCATATATTGTTTGCGCAGCTCGGTGACGATTTCGTCGGCCGCCTTGACCCCCAGGTCGGCCTGCACGAGCCGCGACTCGAACCGCTCGAGCTTGGCCTCATCGAGGATTTCGCCCACCTTGAAGATGTCGCGGACGTCGGTCTTCAGGAGCTGATGAGTTTTTTTCAGCCCCTGCTTGAGCTTGTCGAACAACCCCATCGCCGCACGTCCTCGTCAGCCTGCCCGGTCTTCGTTGCGCATCACATGTCTCGCGCGAGAATCATACGGGCAGGGAGAAGGGGGCTCAACTAACGGGCGAACGGCCGGGCACCAAATGTGGGAATGACGAAGCACGAATGACGAAAGAATGATCGAATGACTAAAGCCCGAATAAGTGCCCATTCCCGAAGAATTCGTGCTTCGGGCTTCGTGCTTCTTTCGTCATTCGTGCTTCGTGCTTTTACTCAGGTGGGTGCCAGTCGCCCCAGTGGTCGAGGTAGTGGCGATACGCCGGGCTGGTGGGGGCTTGCTCTTCGAGCCAGCGCTTCGTTTCGGCGACGATCGCGTGTTCCTCGTCGAGCGACAGTTTGCCCAGGAGCACGCGGCTGCGGAGAAAGACGAAGTAGGTGTCGAGCACGTCGCAGCGGCAATAGTCGTTGAGTTCCTCCGCCTGGCCCGCGTCGTACATGTCCTGCACCTTCGAGCCGTCGATTTTGTTCTTGCCGGGCTTGCCGATCAGGTTGGCCAACAGGTTGAGGCCGCCGACCACGTAGGAGGCGCCGAAGTTGGAGAACAAGTCGCACAGATCGAGATGCGCGTCGAAGTTGTAGCGGTGGCGGGCCTGCTCGAAGCTCCTGGCTTCGAGGTTGAACCAGGCGGGCAGGCTGATGCCGTAGCGATAGGCCGCCAGCTCGAGCACGGGAATGTCGTAGCCGCGGCCGTTGAAAGTCACCAGGATCGGCCGGCCGTAATGCTGCCAACCCTGCCAGAACCGCTTGGTGATTTCGTGCGGACGGTAGTGGGGCGGGTCGAGGACCGAGAGATCGATCAGCCGATAGCTGGCGTCGACCTTGGCGATCGCCAGCGCGATCGGCAGGGTGAAGGTGGTAGGGAGAATGTCTTTCCCCTTTTCCTCCATCAGCTGCGCGCGAAAGCGGGCTAGCGCCTCCGCCGCGGAGAGCTTTTCGCTGGGATACTTCACGCGCGCGATCAGATCGCCGTCGCCGACCGCTTCGACGTCGAAGACCAGATAGGTGGGTTTGCGGCGGTTGTCGTCCATGCGCCGGCGCCCCTCCATGCGCCCGTGCCCGTTGTCGGGCGTCCGTCACGTGAGAGGGTCGTTGCTGCCCGTCGCGCCGTGCAGCTTCATTTCTCGCTCGATGTTGTGGCTCATCGTGCTGTGCCACATGCCGTAGGCAAAGTAAATGAACAACCCAGCCACAAGCCAAACCACAAGGCGGATCCACGTATCGAGAGGCAGAAACATCATCATGGCGAGGTTGACGAGAATTCCGAGCGGCGCCACGACGAAGAGTGCCGGACAGCGGAACGGCCGCTCGGCGTTGGGTCGGCTGACGCGAAGGATCATCACCGACGCGCAAACGAACACAAAGGCCAAGAGAGTCCCGATGTTGACCATCTCTTCGAGCGTTTTGACGGGGAAGAACCCGGCCGCCAGTGCGACCAGCACGCCGGTCAACATGGTCGAGCGGTGCGGCGTGCGAAACTTTTCGTGCACGACGCCGAAGATGCTGTGCGGCAGCAAGCCGTCGCGGGCCATCGCCAGGAAGACACGCGCCTGGCTCAAAAAGATCACGAGCAGCACGCTCGTCATTCCCGCTAGCGCGCCGACGGAAATCAGCCAGGCGGAGCCCCGCAACAACGAGCTATTGGTCGCTTCCGCTTTGTGCCGGAATGCGGCCGCGACGGGTGCGCCCGTATCGATCTGGTAGTAAGGCTCCATCCCCGTGATCACGGCCGTCATCAGGATGTACAACACCGTGCACAAGATCAGCGAGGCGAGGATGCCGAACGGCACGTCGCGCTTGGGTCGGATCGCCTCCTCGGAGTGGGTGGAAATCGAGTCGAAGCCGATGTAGGCGAAGAACACCAGGGCCGCCCCTGCCATCAGTCCGGTCAAACCATAGGGGCAAAAGGGGCCGCGCACGGAGTCGTCGAACGGCGTGAGCATTTCCTTCAGACCGAGCCAACCGAGCAAACCCCACTTCTTGACTTCGGCCGGCAGCGCTTTGACCTCGGCAACCTGCTCGGAGTTCAGCTCCTTGGCCAGTTCCGGGTGCTTTTCGAGCAGTTGTTCGCCCGTTGTGTGCACGGTGACCGCACCGGGGGGAGTTGCTCCTTGATCTTGGGATTTCGCTCGATAAAGTCGCCGACGTCGGTCATGTGGCGCTTCTCGACGGGGATTTTCGTCCAGTTATCGCGATTGATGTAACCCCATCCGAGCACGATCACGAAGATCACGACGGCGACTTTCACCACCACGAGCACGGCGTTGGTCGTCGCGCTTTCCCGGATTCCCAACACCAGGATCACCGTGATCAGACCCATGATGAGGATGGCCGGCAGGTTCATCACGCCGCCGGAAAACGGGTCGTTCAAGAGTTGCGCAGGGATCACCCATTCATGTCCCTCGCCGACAAAGACCCTCGAGGTCGCGCGGACGAACTCGTTGAGATAGCTCGACCAGTGGGCCGCCACGACCGAACACGACATGGCGTATTCGAGCACCAGGTCCCAGCCGATGATCCAAGCCCAGATTTCGCCGAGCGTGGCGTAGGTGTAGGTGTAGGCGCTGCCGGCGACGGGCGCCATCGAAGCAAACTCGGCGTAGCAGAGCGCGGCGAACGTGCAGGCGAGCCCCGCCACGATGAAAGAAATCATGATGCCGGGCCCCGCGTCTTGCGCGGCCACGCGCCCGGTAATCGAAAAGATGCCGGCGCCGATGATCGCGCCGACGCCCAGCGACGTGAGTGAGATGGGACCCAGGACGCGGCGGAGCCGGTTCTCCCCGGCCATCTCTTCCAGCAGCGTTTCCAGCGTTTTACGCTGGAACATCCGCTTCAACATGGACACGACTCCCCAGGGCAGATTTGCCGTCGCGTCCCCGCGGTGCCGAGCGGCACTCATCACGGGACGTTTGATGCCAGGTTTGCGGCACTGCGAACCCCGGGAAGGCGAAACAATCGCCAAGCGCGCTCTCGGGGCGTTCGGCCGGACTGATCAGTCTAACCGAGCCCGCCCCCGAATTAAAAGCGCCGTGCGCGCGGCCGCCAGAGAGTCGTCCAGCGAGTCGTCTACTGGCAGATGAATTCGACCTCGAAGACGATTTGCTTGAGCTTCGGGTGATTCGTGTCGAGCGTGACGTGAACGCTATCGGGGCTCACCCGCGTGACCGCCGGCGATCCGGGGGGCAGCTCGAAGATGAAATTGGCCCCCTGCTGCTCGCCCGAGGTGATTTCCTTGTTCGGCACGACCGTGACCTTCAAGTACTCCGCGTCGTTCGTCGTCTTGAGAACTTTGAAGTTGTCCTTCATGCCGTAAATGATGGCCGGCAGCGTGACCTTCGAGCCGACGTCGCGGCGGACCTGACCCAGGTTGAGCCGCTGCTTCTCGTTCTGCCACAAGCCACGGCCTTCCGGCGGCAGGAACAGGATCGGTCCCGATCGCGTGCCGGTGACGTCGATCTCGATCGTCTTGCCCCCCTCGAGGGTGGTATGGATTCGCAGCGGCACGCGGAACGTCCCCACGGGCATATCGCGATCGACCTTGACGGTGAATTCATAGCCCGCTTTGCCGCGTAAGCTCATGAGTGCCATGACGTCGAGGGGCGCGAAGGTCACTTTGACGTGCGGGTTGGCCGAATCGATCGACGTGACCTTGAACGCGTCGATCATCGAGGCCACCTGGCCGGTCGTCACCCCTTCTTGAACGTCGGTCACGTGGCCGGCGTGCCAATCCTTTTGGGGAATCACCACGTACTTCTCGACGACCTTGCCATAGACCTTGAACTGGATGTCCGGCGCGTCGGGATCGCTGGTCCAAATCGTCGCGTACTGGGCGAAGTTCGTCTGCAGTTCCTTGCCCCGCCAGGTCAGCTCGACGTCGACCGATTCGCCCGGCATGACCTTCTTCTTGGAGAGGGTGCCGACGGTGCATTTGCAGCTCGACGGGCCAACTTCGAGATCCAGCGGGCCCTGGCCAGCGTTCTTGATGGAGAAGGTGTGCTTCTTCTCTTCGTTCAGCGCCATCGAGCCGAATTCGTAGACGCGAGGCCCCGTGGCCGCCTTGGGGAAGGGGGCCTTATCGGCCAGGGGCGGCCGCTTCGGCTTCTTGGCATCGTCTTCCTTCGGCGGCGGAGGAGGCAAAGGCTGGACGGGGCCCTTGCTCCCGCGCGGGTCAATCAGGGCTCTATTGCCTTCGGTCTTCGGCACCCATGGGGCGTAACGGGCGCACCAAATGGTACCCGCCAGCGCTCCCGTTCCGAGGACGACTCCCAGAATCGCGCCTAGAGCTCGCATGGCCTCGCACTCCGCCAAAAAGCAACGAACAGGGCAGGCTCGCACGAGCCCGCCCTGGTCGATTTTCAGACCTTCATTCTAAACGTGCCCACAGCGCGTTCAATCACGGCAAACCGCATCGCGGCGAAGATCCTTAAGGAGGGGTCGAAGAGAACGCCTGCGCCTGACGGGAAGAATTCGCCGCCAACACTACGACCAACCCGGCGTCCGCGTTGGGGAAAGAGCCGAATGTCCAGGTTTTTTGGCGACCCGACCCAGTTTATGTTGCCGAAAGGCATCAAGCCGCGTTGATAGACGGAAACCATGATGGCAAAAGGCCACACGCCGCCCGGCCGGGCAGGGTTGGGCCCAAACCGGCGGCCTGGGACCGGCAACCGTTCGTTGATCCGCAGCAAGTCGGACCTAGAATTGCTCCAGAAGTGAACCGAGCCTGCCACACCCGTGGGGGCGATCGGAAAGCAATCAGTAAGGTGAAAAAATGGCCATTACGAAAGATAAAGTGCTGTCGCTGGTCGTCTTCGCCGCGGTTGCCGTGGCCCTGGTCACCATCCTGAGCGCGGCCGCCGTTCCCGGCATCGGCCTGTTCGTCGCCCTGATGGTCTCGCTGGGCGGACTGGCGCTGATTTGGTTCGCCGAACCGCTGGGCGAGACCGCCTGCTTCTCGCGTGGCGTGCCCCGCCCGTCGCCGGCCCCGCTGATCAGCCTGATTGGCTGGATTTTCTTGGTCGGCTATCCGCTCTTGATGACCGTGGTCACCCGGGCGATTTAAAGGCCCAGTCCCAAGGTCCAACGTCCAAGGTCCAAAGTCGCGAACGGCCGGATCCGGCTCACCGGGTTCGGCCGCGCGGCTTTGGGCCTTTTTTTGTTCCACCACAAAGCCGACCCAGCCGGCTACAGCGGTCCAAAGTCGCCTTCGACCTTGGGACTTTGGACTCAGGATCCTGGACTTCCTCGGGGGGGACCCCCTAGGAAAACTCCCTATTGCCGAACTCGCGGCGAAGTGATCTATTAACTGAACAATTCTCTCTGCGCGGGGGGAGTCAATCGTCTGGGTGTGCGGCCCACCCCGGCCGCCGATGCCCATGTTGCGGATGGGATTAGAGATTGGCGTCCGCCGAGCGAGACGAGGCGGTCGGACGGCGCGACTGAACGCACGAACGGGTCGCCGATGAGCGTCTCGACCAAGGGCGAGTTTTTCCGCCTCCTCAAACGCAGTGGTCTGCTCTCGCCCGAAAAACGGGTCGAGGCGAAGCACCTGTGCCAGGGCGTCACCGACGCCACCCAGGCCAGCAACGTGCTGGTTCAGCACAACCTGCTCACCGAATGGCAGGCTGCGCAACTGCTCTTGGGTCGCACGCAGTTCTTTCTGGGCAAATACAAGCTGCTCAAGTTCCGCGGCCGCGGCGCGATGGGCATCGTCTTCAAGGCCCAGCACCCCGATTTCGATCGCAGCGTCGCCATCAAGGTGCTGCCCAAGTCGATCGTCGATCGCCCCCGCTCGGTCGCCCGCTTCTTGCGCGAGATCCGCTCGACGGCCGCCCTCAACCATCCGAACCTGGTCGTCGCCTACGACGCCGACGAAATCGACGGCACCTACTGTCTCGTGATGGAGTACGTCACCGGCCGCAGCTTGAAGATGCTGCTGCAACAATTCGGACGTCTGCCGCCGGTCTGGTCCTGCGAGTGCATGTATCAGGCGGCCCTCGCCCTGCAGCACATCCACGACTGCGACCTGGTCCACCGCGACGTCAAACCGTCGAACGTGCTGGTGACGACCAACCCGCCCGATCCGCGCCCCGTGGTCAAACTGCTCGACATTGGACTGGCTCGTTTCGTCAGCGAAGTCGAAGAGGAGGGCGGCCTCACCCGCGACGGCCAGATCGTCGGCACCGGCAACTACATGTCACCCGAGCAAGTGGCCAACGCCCGCAAGGCCGACATCCGCGCCGATATTTACGGCCTCGGCGTAACCTTCTTCGAGCTGCTGACCGGGACCTGCCCGCTCGCCGGTCAAACGCTCGTGCAGACCTACATGAATCGGCTCCGCAACGAGCCGCCCCGCGTTTCGACGTTGTGCCCCAACGCGCCCCGCGGGCTCGACGCGGTCATCGACAAAATGCTCAAGCGCGACGTCAACGAGCGCTATCAAACGCCCGCCGCGCTCGCCGCCGATCTGTCCGCCATCCTCGAGGGACGCGGCGAAGAGGAAGACGCCCCGTTCTTTGCCGAAATTCCGCCCGACCAGTTTCGGGGCGACGAGCCGAATTGCGATGCGAGCGTGGGAGCCAATTGGCGCGACCCTCGCGTCAACCTCTCGCTTCCCTCCGACCCCACGCTGTCGGCAGACGCGACGGTGCCCACGGATAACGCGTCCGCAGGCGGGCCCGTCCCGTTCGCGATCGAGGCCCCGTGGCCGCCGACTCAGTTCGATTCCAGCGGCGAGATGTCGGTCGTGGGCTCGGCCGACGGTTCGACGGCCCAACCCTCCGGCGATCCGGCCGCCGATTCGTCGGTCGTCGAGTTTCTGCAGCTCTTGGACACTCAGTCGGACGACGTGTTTCGCCAAATCGGCCAGCGTTATGCCGGCGGTACGTCACGCGGCAAAATCCCGGAACTGGCCGCGCAGTCCTCGCAGTTTCTCCGGCAACTGGTCAAAGGACTCGCCGGCAAAGCCCGCTCGAAGGGCAAGAAGCGTGTCGCTCCGAAGAGCGGCGCCACGCCCAAGCCGCGGGCCAAATCGAAGACCGAGCCGGCGCCGGCCACTCCGAAAGCCCGCCGTCGCAAGGCCGGCCCCCACCCGAAGACGCGCAAGCCGGGAGATGACTGACCGTCCCTCCCGATCGGTTAGTACGCCAAGAACCGCCGAGCCGCGTCGCGGCTAGCCGACGGCCGCTGCCTTCTCCTTTTCCGACCGTCGAAGCGCGCGTAATTCGTTCGCATCGGCGTGGTCGATAGGTTAAGGTGGAGACGAAGCATTTCCGTCTCCGACTCTCCGCTTTTTGCTGGTCATCCGCCCGCTGCTGCTCCTGCCGCGTCCCGCCTCGCCGCGTTCTCGCGCGGTCCGAAGGACTCCCGCCATGTCTGTCCCATTCGCTCGTCGCTGCCCCCTCGCGCCTCGTGAGTTGCGTCACCTCTGGGCTTGTCTCGCTGCGCTGACTTTGACGTTTGTTACGTTAGCGCGGCCATGCGCTCGAGCCGGCGCGGATTCAGCAGGCGGTCGCACTGCCTCGTCTCACTCCGGGTCCTCCGCGTCAGCCGTGCCCGGCACCGAAGTCATGATCTCCACGCCGATGGCGCCGACGGCCTGGGCGGTGCTCGAGCGCGAGTTGTTGCGGGCCAATGCCATCGCCTGTCGCGAGTTCTTTCACAAGTACTTCGACGAGCGCGGCTACTTGAAGTGCGTCGAGCGGTGGGGCGGAGACGACGGGCCCGACGACGCCATCGAAAACCTGAGCGATTGGCCCATCCTGCACGCGCTCGGCGCGCCGGCCGTCGTGCTCGACATGTACAAGCAGGGCTGGGAAGGACACCTGCGGCAATACACGCAGGCCAAAACCAAGCAGGTCCCCTTCGCCCGCGCCGGGATGTACTACAAAGAATTTCCGGTGATGTTCGACTGGCTGCACAACGGCGAAGGGCTCACGCCGTTCGACCTGCAGGGGCTCGCCGATCCGAACGACGCCAAATTCCAGTCCCGCGTCCGCCGCTTCGCCGGCTTCTACACCAACGAAGATGCCGGATGCTCCCAACTACGACGCAGCCCACAAGATCATCCGCAGCATGTTCAACGGCAGCCGCGGTCCGCTGTTGCGCAAGGCGACGGCCTCGACTGGGCCGGCGATCCGATCGACGTCGGCAATCGCTTCAAGCCGCTGCACGGCGAACACAACTACGCCCAGATGCTCGCCCACTTCGAGAAGTACAACGACATCGTGGGTGACAATCCCATGAACCTGGAGGCGACGTCGCTCGCCTTCAACGCCTACGCCCTCGCCCAGGATCCCAAGTACAAGCGCTGGCTGCTGGAGTACGTCGACGCCTGGGTCGATCGCACGCGGGCCAACCACGACATCATTCCCAGCAACGTCGGCTTGGACGGCGTGATCGGCAGCGGAGCCGGCGGCAAATGGTACGGCGGCGTCTACGGCTGGGGCTTCACGGTTCGCGACCCGGCGACCGGCCGCATGTCCAACCGCAATCAAACGGGGCTCGCGGTCACCGGCTTCGGCAACGCGCTCTTGCTCACGGGAAACCGCAAGTACGTCGACGTCTGGCGGAAGATGATCGACGCGGTCAACGCCAACGGCCGCCGCATCGACGGCCAGATGATGTATCCCACGATGTACGGCGATCAAGGCTGGTATGCCTTCACGCCGAGGAAGTACGCGTTCGCCGCGCTCAAGGTCTGGTACTGGTCGATGGATCCGGCCGATCGCGAACGCGTGGGCGATAACGGCTGGCTCAATTACCTCGACGGCAAAGATCCCGAATACCCCGACCGCACGCTTGCCCAGGAATTTCTCGCCATCCGCAGCCACATCGACGGCCTCCGCGCGGACCGCACCACGCCGCAAACCCGTTTGGCCGACGATCCGCTGGCCTACAATCCGGCCACGGTCTACGCGCTCATCAACCTGATGCTGGGCGGCCTCTACCCCGGCCACGTCGGCTCGCCCTTACATTGCCGCGTGCGTTACTTCGATCCCGAGAAACGCCGCGCGGGCGTGCCCGACGACGTCGCCGCGCTCGTCGACCACCTGACCGACACGCAAACTGGCATCACGCTGATCAACCTCAACCCCGTCGCCGGCCACTCGGTGATCGTGCAAGGTGGAGCCTACGCCGAACACCAATTCGCGGACGTCACGATCGACGGCCACAAACGCGCGGTCGACGCCCCGTCATTCACCGTGCAACTCGCCCCCGGCAGCGGCGCGCACCTGGTGCTGACGACCCATCGCTACGCCAATCCGCCGAGCCTGAAGTTCCCCTGGGAGCAGGCGCGTGCGGCGCAGGTCGTCGCGACTCGGCACGGGAAATGAAAGCTACGGCCGTGACGCAATGTTCAGCGTCGGTGCGGATCGCGTGTCACGGCTGGCCGATCAACTTTGCCGTCCATCAGAACGAACAGTCGCAAATCTGCCCAGTCGTCTGTTCTCTGATCGGGCCGTTTATAGCTCCAAAAGGTCGCTTCCCAACACCACCGGCCTAAGGAATCGTTGGGGACCAAGTCCAACGCCACAAATTCCCATTTATGGTCCGTCGAGTCCTTCACTAGTGTGTTCTTCATCGCAGTCGCGAGATTAATTGCCCTGCGCGCTGAGCGGCGGATTTTCGGCGGCGGGGTTCCACACCGGCGATGTGCCGAGGCCTTCTCCAGGTATGGACATGAAGAATTTGCCTTCGGCGTGACTGTTCGAGCCTGGCCCTGCGACTTCCGGCGACTGTGGATAATCGTCACTGTTTTTGCGGACCGGCTGGACGATTGCGCCATCCATCAGCACGACGACAAAACAATAAGGGACCCCGCCCCCAATGCCCCCATTGATCGGATCCGCTTCGTAATAGGCGACCCAGTACCACTTCTCGCGCCGGTGATGTCGCAGGCTGAGCGACTGAAACTGCCATTTCCAACCATTCGCGTCCTTAAAGAAAACGGACCGAAATTCGTTTGCTGCCTTAAGTGCTTTGCGGGCCGACAGCGGAGGGTCGCTTGCCTCTTTTTGCCATGAGGGCGTCAGCTTGAGCTTGGCATCCGTCACAGTGACCACGTAGAGCGTGTAGCGGGGGTTGGCGTCGCACCCGAGACTGACGAATTCTGTCTCTTCGGCGAGTGCACTCGTTGCGAGCATGGCGCTGAAGACGCCCACGGCTGCGAGTCGTCGGCCTGCCTTGTTCATTTGATGCGACCCTTCGATTCCGGCCTAGGCTACGTCGACGCGCGCTTGGCAGTGCCTTCTTCAAGGAGTCCGGCCGCGGTCCACATCATACCGCGCGGAACGCCTATTTGGCCCCGATCGAACAGGTCGACGGGGCCCGCCTTTTCCCGATAGAGCCACGCCCCCACTAGTGTCGCCAGGGTGCGCGTCCGGCAATTCGCAGTTAAAATGCGAGGTACGCCAATAAAAAAAGGCTCTCGCCCAACAAAGCCGGCGAGAGCCTCGCAAAGAGGGAGGAGCCGAGCCGCGCATCGACCAATTGCACCGACCCGTGCGTGCAGTGCCCTTCTCGGGCATTCCTCGCACCGCGACAGCACTCGAATGACACACCGCCCGGGCAAGACGCCGCGGGGATGAGACAACGCGACTGACGCGGAATCGAGTTACGGGAAACGCAGGACGAGCCGAATGCTCAGACGTGCGGACCTCGCCGCCGAAAATCGGGGGCGGGCTCCTCTCACACAAACCTGTCCGGCGGATCTTGCATGCATGCCCTCCAAAAAAGGAAAAGCACGACACATCACGCAAACCGGTGGCATACCACGGGAGGCAGGCCACAGGCGGGAAACGCGGCGGCTTACGCGCCCGCTCCCCACTGCCAATCCTACTCCGATCGCGGTGACTTTCAAGAAGAATTTGCGAACGACTTTTAACCAAATCACGGTTTAATCAAAGTTGAGCAAAAGCGGCCGGAGCCGCAACGCGGCTACACGTCCGCGCCAGACGAGAATTCAGCACGAAATCAGCAAACCAGCGCAGCAACAACGGAAGGCTCCCATGAAGATCAAGACCGGCGCCGGCGAAACCTACTTCAATCCGCATCTGATCTCGCACGTGTACCTCAACGCCGACAGCTCGCTGCTGACGGTGCACTTCGTGGAGGGGTCGCATTCCGGGTTTCCGGTCGAGACCGAGGAAGAGCGGGCCTCGGCGGCCGAGTTTCTCAAGCAGCTCACCGTCGAACCGGGCGGCTTTGCGACCATCGGCAGCGAAGTGCTCAACCTCAAGGCGGCCTTGTGGATTTCGGTACCCGACGACGGTCCCATCCAAATTCGTCTCGGGGACACCCGCACCCGCACGGTCGACGAGGCCGATCGCGAACTCGTGCTCAAACTGCTCGCGCAATGATTCCGCACAGCCGCGCTCTTGGGCGGTTGACCGGCCCGGAATCCTGTGCAAAGCTTTGTGAGTGAGTCGTGCGGGCAGCCCTCTGGAAGCCACCCAGCCATGGCCCATTCAGTTTCGCGTCGCTGCTTTTTGACCGGCGCACTGACCGGCCCGGTGGCCGCTAACGTCGCCGCTGCCTACGGACAAGTTGGCGGGCCCCGCGCGAAGAATCGCCCCGCGGCCGGACCGCGTCGGCCGCCCGGTCCGGCCGAACAGGATCCCAAGCTCTGGCTGCCGACTCATCGCGATGAGACGAGCGTCAAGTTCGCCGATTCGCCCGCCTGGCTGCGAAACACGCCCGGCTGGTACGTCCCGTCGACCGTCAGTGCCGGCGCCTGCCTGCTGCAGTTCCCGCTGATCACGTTTCTCTCGGGCCTGATCCGCAACTTTCACGAGTTGCCGTCGCTGCTCGACCAGGCGAAATCGCTCGGCACGAGCACCGTTTACCTGGTCGACTGGTTCCAGGGGAAGCCCGGAGCGCCCCCGTTCAATTTCTGGATGAATAAAGGGGATTACCTGCCGCGGGCCGACATGGGGGGCGAGGCCGCGCTCAAGGCGGGCATTGCCGCGGTGCACGCTCAGGGCGGCCGGGTCATCCTGTACGTCGAAGGCTTCATCATCAGCTTCGATTCGGAGGTTGGCGCCAATCGCGCCGGTCAATGGTCGCTCATCGGTCCCAAAGGGCAGGCGCCCGCGCAGCCTTATCCGGGCAACTGGAAACTGTGCCCGGGCATGGAAGGCTGGCTGGCGCACATCGAAGGAGTCGCTCGCCGCATCGGCACCTACGGAGCCGACGGGATCTTTCTCGACTCGCAGGGCTTTCAGAAGGACTGGAAGTGCCTGTCGACGAAACACGGGCACAAGCCGGGACGCCCAGAGGTCTTCAACAATGGCTGCACGAATCTGATCCGCCGTGTCCGCGCCGCGCTCCGCCAGGGAAACCCGGAGGCGATCGTCTTCATCGAGGGCCCGACGATGCCGCGGCTCTTCCACTATGCCGACGGATCGCTCGATTGGGGGATCGACACGCTGTCGAAGCGCTGGCTGTGGCAACACCAGGGCCGCACCGACACCTTGACCACCGGCTACTCGCTCGACGATTGGAATCAGATCGTGGCGATCGGTGCAAAACTAGCCTGCGGATCGCAGTTCTTAAAGGAGCCGCCCGGCACTTCCGCGAAGGCCTTTCTCGAGCAGTTTTTCGCGAAGGAGCTGCCGGAACCGGCGGGCGAGCTGCTGCACGTGGCGCACCACGCGTTCTGGGGACTGCACGCCTGGCGCAACGCCGGCCTGATCCTGGGGATCAACATGCCGGGACTCGAAGACATCAACCCGCGGTTCGGCGAGACGGCCGAACACGCCCCCAATCCGTTCACGCGGCTGTACGCCAACCGCGAAACGTTCCGCGGCGTGCTCCAAGGCTTACGCCCGCGGGCAGCGGCGATCGACGAAGCGCTCGGCGGCAAGAAACCGCCGTCGCCCGCCGAGTATGTGAAGGCCCTGCTCACAGCCCGAGCCCAACTGGCCCCCTTCATCGATCACGGCAGCGTGATCGAACAGATTCGCACGCCCTTCCCCAAAGTCGTCGGCTGGCGTTTCACGGCCAGTCGGGGCGCCGCGTTGACGGCCGTGAGCGTGGCCGACGCGCCTCGCGAAATCGTCTTTCCCGACGCGGCGGGAACGTGGAAAGACGCCGTCAGCGGAGAGACTCTCAGCGGGCGGGGCGGCCAGCTCACCGTCCGCGTGCCGCCCCACCGCACGCGATTGCTGCACGCGACGGTGTGATATCGAACGCGGGTGATCTCCAAGACGTCCGCCTGTAGATCGCGTCGCGGCCGCGGTAACATGGGGCTTCCTCGGGAGGCCCGCCATGAATTCAGCACGTCGATTGCTCCGCGTCCGAACTCTTTGCTGCGTCGCACTGGCCTGCTCCGTCCACCTCGCCGTCGTCCGGGCGGATGGCGAATATCCGCCCGCCGCCGAGGTGAAGGCCGCGTTCCTTAAGCAGTTGGATCGTCCGAAGGTGCCGCTCGATCCGAAGACTCGCACGCGCGACACCAATTCCGACGGTCGCGTCGTCGAAGCCGTCAGCATTGCCAGCGAACGCAAATCCGACGGCTCCGTCGAACGGGTTCCGCTGCTGATCGTGCGGCCGGCAAACGCCAAGGGACGCTTGCCGGCGGTCATCGTCCTGCACGGGACCGGCGGCAACAAAAAGCAGATGCGACCACTGCTGGACGAACTGGCCCAGCGGGGCATGATCGGCGTGGCACTCGACGCGCGTTATCATGGAGAGCGTTCGGGTGGCTCGGCGGGCGCGAAGGCATACGTCGCCGCGGTCACTCGCGCCTGGAGAACGCCGGCCGGTCAACCGCAGGAACATCCCTTTTATTACGACACGTGCTGGGACATCTGGCGAACGATCGACTACCTGCAAACGCGAGACGACGTCGACGGCAACCGCCTGGGAATGATCGGTTTCAGCATGGGCGGCATCGAGACTTGGCTGGCGGCCGCCGTGGACGAGCGCATCAAAGTGGCCGTGCCGGCCATCGGCGTGCAAAGCTTTCGCTGGAGTCTCGAGCACGAGGCCTGGCAGGGCCGGGCACGCACCATTCAGGAAGCCCATCTGGCCGCGGCGGAGGATCTCAAGGAGCCCCAGGTGAACGCCCGCGTGTGCCGCGAGCTGTGGAATAAGGTGATCCCGGGGATGCTCGATCAATTCGATTGCCCGAGCATGCTGCGACTGTTCGCGGGCCGCCCGCTGCTGATCCTGAACGGCGATCTCGATCCGAATTGCCCGTTGGGCGGAGCGCAAGATCGCATTTGCGTCGGCAGAATCGGCCTACCGCGACGCGGGAACGCCGGACAAGTTAAAGATCATGGTCGCGTCAAAAACCGGGCATCGCGTCACGCCCGAACAACGCCAGGCGGCGTTCGACTGGCTATCGAAGTGGCTCGGAGCGGAATAGGGCGAAATCCACGCCGATTCTGCGCTCACTGCTCGATCGTGTGCCGAGTCTCGGGATCAAACGGGCCACCGGCCCCGTCGTACAACGGATCACTCGAGGTACACCTGCCCCACGCCCATCCATTCGACAATCGCACCGAAGACCGCCAGTCCGGCGAGGCACAAGAACATCGTCCAGGCGATGAGAAACAGCCTCGCCTGGCGGTTCAGCACGCCTTCGCCGGATGCGCCGCGCATGGCGCGGTCTTCGTTCACCGGTTGGGCTCGCAATACCGCGGCTTGTCGACGGCGGTCACATGCGCGTCGAAGCCGTTCACGTTGCCGGGGCTCACAATCATCATGTTTCCCGGCTTGAGCTGGATGCTGAATACGACTTCGCCTTGAGGTCGACTCACGCGCACGCGGTAGTATTTCCCGGTGAGGTCGCGCCAGGAGGGCGGCTCGTTGCCCCACGTCGCGTCGCGGCACGTGCGGCTGAGCCGAATGGCGACGCTGCCGTTCGCATCGGTCACGCCGGTCGCCAACTCGGCGGGCACTTGGGAATCGGTGACGCTCGCGCCGGGTTCCCAAAACGAGTTGAGCGGACCGCTCTGTTCCAGCGGGTCGCAATCGTATTCGAGGGAAACCGTCGCACCGGCCAGGGAACTTCCCGGAACGTTACTGGTCTGCCAGAAGTCCGTTAACCGCAGCCGAATCTCCTGCGATGTCGTGCGGCTCCGCTCGCCGAGGGAAAAGTAGAGCAGACCGGGCGTGAATAAGAGGGCCGCCGACACGACCGGCAACCGCCAGTTCTTCCGCGCGGCGTGAGCGACCATCGGCAACTCCGCCATCGACAACTCCGACCGTGCCCCGACCTATCCACGACGCAAAGCGTGCTCGTCAACAGCGTCCGGGTCCGACTCAATCAGAGAGCGCGGTGAGCGCGCTTTTTGTCTGGCCGAGGACGAACTTTTTCACTCGTGTAATCGGCGGCCTACTCGCGTGCGAGCTGTACTGGGCAAGCCGTCATGCAGAAATACGCGATGCCGAGCACTGCACAGAAGGCAAACAACACGCGCCAGCGCCGGCCCTGACAGAGATAGCTTGCCAGAATGCAGAGAACGGTCATGACAAAGTTGAAGAGGCGCAGTGATGCGGCGAGGTCCTCGTAGATCCGCGAGAAGGAAAACCCGTTCGAGTACGGGATGGTCCGGGAACACATCCACGTTCCCAGCAACAATGCGGACGTCGTCAGGCTGGTCGTGGCCAGCGCGAGGGCCACGCAGCGATCCTTGGTCGTGAGAATCGGCAACGTGGCGTAAGCGGAGACCGGCTGCTTTCGCGCGGTCTGTTGGACGTCGATCATGGGGCACTTCCACCGACGAACTCAGCCAGCCGCACGCCGTGGTCGGTGGCCAGCATCTCGGCCGCTTTTTCTCCGATCATGATCGTGGGGGCGTTCGTGTTGCCGCTGATCACGTTGGGCATGACGCTGGCATCGGCGACGCGGAGCCGCTCGACGCCGACCACCCGCAGCTGCGGATCGACGACGTTGCCGATGCGGCAGGTCGACGTCAGGTGGTACACGGTGAGTGCGTAGTGACGGGCGAAGTCCGCCAGGAGCGCGTCGCTCGGCCGGTCCCCCGCGACGTGCCCGTGCTCGCGGGCCAGGAACGGCGGGATTAGCAGCGGGCCGATTTTGCGATTTCCCGGCCAATGGGCCGCGATGTCGAGCGCCCGCCGCGCGACGGCGACCATCACCGGCAAGTCGTGCGGGTCGGTGAAGTAGTTCGCGCGGATCACGGGATGCGCGACCGGATCGCGACTGGCGAGCACAATTTCGCCTTCGCTGTGCGGCTGCACCGGGTTGGCCAGCAGGATCAGGCTCTCGGCGTCGGGGGCGAGGCGTTTGGCGTCGTCGTCGAAATAGCGGCTCGTGTCGCTACGGAGACATTTGAGCCAGATGTCGCTGCTGTAGCCGCAGAGGAAGCAGGCGATCTGCGCGTCCTGCGTGTGTGCATCGCCCAGCCCCGTCGAGAACCAGGCCGACGCGTCGTAGAGCGAGGAAGAAATCAGGCCGCGGCCCGTGGTTGCCCACTCGTAAAACCTGCGATCCGCCTCCTGCTTGAGCGCCAACAGCTCCGGCGGCAAATGCGCGTCGTCGTCCGGATTGGCGGGCAGGGGGCCGGCCGGCGCACGCAGAGCGGCCGACCCGAACGAAAGCCCCATTTCGATCATCGAAACACCGACGCCCGGCGCGGGAAAGAACAGGCCCAGCTCCAGATGATCTTTGAGGTGTTTGCCGACGTGCGGCGAATCGACCTGGCAGGCCACGCCCAGCGATTCCAACTCTTCCCGCGGTCCAATGCCCGACAGGAGCAACAACTGCGGCGATCCGACGGCGCCCCCGCAGAGCACAACTTCCTTGGCGGCCCGCGCGGTATGCGTTGCGCCGTCGTTGGTGCGATACTCGACGCCCGTCGCCGTCTTCTGGCCGTCGGGGCCTTCGAGGAGCACGCGCGCCGCGTGCGCACCGGTGATGATCGTGAGATTGGGCCGCTGTTCGGCCGCCCCTTCGAGAAATGCGTGATAGGTGCTCGAGCGTTTGCCGGTGCGCGTCGTCGTTTGAAACAGCGATGAGACGCCGCGCGGATTCACCCGGTCGCGGCCGTTGTAGTCGCCGCGGGGAATGCCCGAGGCCACAGCCGCCTCGACAAATTGTCGCGCTCCCTTTAACACCGGTGCGCGGACGGAGACACCGAGCGGACCGGCCGTGTTGTGCGCGTCGGCATCGAGATCGATGTCGTCGCTGTTCGTTTCGTCGCTGCGGACGAGGCCTTCGCTCTTCTTGAAGTAGGGCAAGAGCTCGCGATAGCTCCACCCGGCCGCGCCGGCTTTCGCCCACGCGTCGTAGTCGCCCGGATGGCCCCGGACGTACGCCATATAGTTGAGAGCCGACGAGCCGCCCAGCATCTTGCCGCGGGGCACCATCATCCGCCCCTCGATCAGCCCGCGGCCCCCTTGGCCGGCCTCGGCCGTATAGGCCCAATCGGTGAGCGGATTCTTCTGCAGGGCGGGACAGGCCGCGGGGATCAGCTCTTCCGCAGGCGGCCGCTCGCCCGCTTCGAGCAGCGCGACACGGCAGCTGGGGTCTTCGGAGAGCCGGGCGGCGATCACCGCGCCTGCGGAACCGCCCCCGACGACGACAAAATCGAAGGTCTCCGGCATGTGGAAGCGCTCCACCGTATTATGTGCAGAGACAGTTGCCTGCACCGTTCCGATCTTTATGAGAGTATGGCGGTGCGTCCTGTTAGGGACGCACGAACCACGTCGGGTTTAGATCGTACCAATTCCCCGCGTCGTCTGCGGACAAGATCTTCGCCGGTCAAATCTCCGCGAGGATAGCGTAGAGCTTGCGCTTGGTTTCGTTGAGCACCTCGACGGCGCGGGTCCATTGCTTGGGATCGCGGCCCGAACGGATTTGCCGGACCGCATTCATCACGCTGGCGATCGCTTCGCGCGTGTCGTGTCCGCTGGAGACGGTGTCTTCGCTGAACTCCTTCCAAGGAGCGTGCTCGGCGGCCTTGGTGGCTTCCTCGCGGCCGGTGTCGGTGAGCGAGTAGGCCTTGCGTCCGCCGCTCTCCTGGCTGGCGATCACGCCTTCGTCCTCCAGCAATTGGAGCGTGGGGTAAACGGAGCCTGGGCTTGGCCGCCAGGCGCCGCCCGTCCGCTGGTCGAGTTCTTGAATCATCTCGTAGCCGTGCATGGGCCGCTCGTTGAGCAGCGAGAGAATCGCGGCCCGGACGTTGACGCGACGGCCACCCGCACGTCGGCCCCTGCGGCCGCCGAAGCCGAATCCTCCAAAGGCGTGAAAGCCGGGGACTGCGTCGGGAAGGCCGCCTGGGCGACCGTGTTGCTCCCGTTCCTCGCGGCGACGACCGCGGCGTTCGTGACGGTGATTCATGTGATTGCTCCTTGTCGATTGTTCGGTGTGAACGTCGGGGAATTAGCCGGTCTGGCCCGCTTTGCACAATAAGCTGGGCCAGGCTGTTCGCCGATTTTCGACCGGCAGGCCGACTGTTCTTATTTGTATCGACGATATATCGGAAATAGATCACTGTCAATCTCGAAAAACCAAAAAATTGCCGCTCATTCCAGCCACGCCGACCGTCCGACGCTGCCGCCCGCAGCCGGGCCCACCCGCTCGAATTCGAGAATTCACGCACGCTTTTGCTTGCGTCTGGCCGTCGCACCGGGCATTGTGTCCCAGAGCGCTGGCACATTGCGGTTCCTTCATTCACTCAATTTCTTGCGGGAGACGTCATCGTGAAAACTATTGCTGTCTTATGCGTGGTGGCAGTCGGTTCGGTCGCTTGGGGTGCGGACACCAAGGCTCCGACAAAAGGGGTGCTCGACGGGATCTGGACGCTCAGCTCGGGCACGATGGCCGGCGAAAAGATGGACGAGGAAATGTCCAAGAACATCAAACTGACGCTGGCGGGCGGAAAATACACGGTCAACATCGGCGAGCAGAAGGACGAAGGAACCTACAAGACCGACGACAGCAAAACGCCGCACACGCTGACGATCGTCAGCACGGATGGGCCCGAACAAGGGGAAGACCATCCTCGCGATCTACGAGCTCAGCAAAGGATCGCTGAAGGTCTGCTACGACATGAGCGGCAAAGCGTTCCCGAAGAAATTCGAATCCGAGGCGAACACTCAGTCGTTTCTCGGCACGTACGAACGGCAAAAGAGCACGAAGCGCCCTTTCAAATTCAATACCGGCGCCGCCAAGTGATAGCGCTCGTCGACTCGATGCGCTCTCGCGACAGTCGTTGAGGCCGTTCGCGAGGACCGAACAAATCGGTTGATTCGCACGCGGCTGAGACGTTGGTCTCAGCCGTGTGTCATTTCCGGGACCGCGAATTCGGCGCGCTGCTCGCGTCTGCCGACGCCGGGCAAAAGCGCGATCACGGCCGCGACGACTTCCCCGCACTTAGCCGGCGCTCAATTGGACCAGGTCGACGACGGCCCGCACGCCGGTCACTCGGCGGCAGCATTCCCAGCACATGTGTTTGGCGAACGCCGTGGCCGCCCAGCCGCGAATTGTGGCGATGCCGTCATCGGCGTGAACTTCGCTGAGCGTCAGTCCGGCGATGTGCCGGGCTTTCACGAATTCGAGAATCCCGCGTTCGATGCGTTCGTCGGACATGGCTCATTCTCCACCCGCGTCCTGTTGTACGTCTCTGGTTGTCTAAACGTGGGTTCGCCCGCCTTGTGACAGTCTTTTTGCGATTCCGGCCCGCGATTTCAAAATGGGCAGAGCGAGCGCCCCGGACGGACAGGCGCAAAAAGAAACCACGGCCAGGTCGACCGTGGTTTCTATCGGAAACGATGGCGAACCATCGGTTGTCGTTTCAGGCGACGGACGTTCCCAGCAGCCGGCGGGAGAATCGCAGGGCCCGATGCTGGGCGTACCATTGCTGCTTCACGCGGTTGGCCGAGTGCCGTCGTTTTCTGCTTCCGTCCGGCATGGCTTTCCCTTTCTGTGTCACGTTGTTCAGGGTCACGATGTTTCTGGGTCCGTCGATCTCACTGACTTCTTCAGCGTGGGCTCGGTCGATCTGTTACAGGCCCGTCAAAGAATTTGGCCGAAAAACTCGGGCGAACGCCGACCGGGTTGAGGCCGGTTTGGCGGGGCGACAAAAAAAGGAGGGCGATCCGCTCCGTGCGGACCGCCCTCCCTTGAAGCTGGTTAGCAGAACCGAGGCAAATTACTTCTTGCCGTGGCCCGAGTCGGCCCATCTTGCCGCCGTCGAGCGGTCGCTCGCGGTGACGGTCCCCTCGGAACCGCCAGTCACGGTAGTAGCCGCCGCCGAAGCCGTAGACCGGCTCGCACGTCGGACAGACCTGAGCCGTCACGACCGGTGCCTCGACGACCGGAGCCGGCTGCACGACGGGCGCCGGCGCCTCACAGGCACAGCACGGGAAGGTCGCGTAGCAGGAGGGGTAACCCCAGCTGTAACTGCCGTAGCCGTAACGGTCGAAGCGGTAACGATCGAAGCGGAAACGGTCGAAGCCGCGATCGCGGTGCCCGTTGCGCTCCACCGGTCCGTGGCCCCCATGGCCTCCCATACCCGCCCCGCCCTTGGCGAAGCTCGAATCGACATTGGCAAACAGCGTCACGGCGATGGCCACCGCGGGAATAGCAAGCAAGGTGATTTTGCGAAACATGGCGAGGCTCCTCATTTATTCGGCAGATTGATTGTCGGTAAACCCGGCCTGCCCTTTGTCCGGGTTCCCGTTTGTCTTCCACAATCTGCCAAGCGAAGGAGCGGCCGTTTTGTTACAGGCACGACCGCCGATTTTTTTCGGGGGAAGCCGGGGGAAGAAGGGTGACGCCAGCGGCGTTTCCGGTGCGTGGCAGTGGTGGCTTGTCCGAGACTGTCCGAGAATTCGGAGGGAAGATCTGCATTGGGTGCCACGGTTTGAGCTTGCTCAACTGTGCTCTTAACGGGTCAGAAACCGTCATCAGCAGCCGGAAAGAGCACGGCTGAGCCGAAGCGTCTCAGCCGTGGCACCCGAATTTCCGGACGCCCTCGGGCGAGCCGCCAGTGCCACCCAAGAGCCGCGATTCGGCGCCCACGATTCAGCCCGGGGCAGTCCGCTATTCCTCCGCGACCACGATGCCGCTCAGCGTCGTCACATCCTGCCGGATCAAGTGCGAGAGCCAGAACAGACACGGCAGTCCCAGCAGGCCGACGATGCTGAAGATGGCCATCGACTTTTCTGCGCTGGCTGGCAGCACGTCGTCGTTGATCAGGCTGTCGGCCACCAGTGCGGCGATCGCCAAGAGCGGCCCCAAGGCGGCCACCACGAGGTAGACGGAATTGCGGCGTTGCGTTTTCCGCAAGAGGGGCGCGTCGGCCGCGGCCTGGTCGAAGTCGGCCAACAGGAAGACCGGGTACAGCGAGCGCAGCGAGAACAGCGTCACCACGAAAAACGGATAGGACGCCGCCACCAGTCCGCACAACAGCAGCGAAAAGAAGAAGCGGAGCATCGCCGAGGTGGGCAGTTGGGCGTTGACCAGTCGCAGGCTGATCGGATACGCGCAGGCGGCGATCCCCCATTCCACGAGGCTCACGAGCGCCACCAGCCAACCCAGCTCTAAACAGCGGCGGCGCAGCCGGCGGCTGCGCTCGGGATCCAATTGCCCCGCTTGGCACTGTTTCAAACCGCGGTAGACCGAGAAGCCCAGAAACCAGAACAGCATGGCTCCGACAGGATAGGCCACACCGTTGATCGCAGTCTGAGTGCGCTCGAAGAGGGGCCACATCGGTCCGAGTTTCGACACGATTTCGGACGAATTGTGAACATAATTAAACACGCCGGCAAGCACGTTCGGCAGGCCGGCCGCCACGAACACGATCAGCACGGCGTATTTTCGCAGCCGGACGCGCAGGCCTTTGCGCGGCGGGAACAACAGCTCGCACGCCTTGGGGTTGGTGCACAGATCGAGGCGACGGGCCATCTCGAGGCCGCTCGACCAGCGCTGGTTGCGATCGAAGGCCAGCGTCGTTTCCAAGAGCGGCGGCAAACCTTCGGGACATCCGGGCAACTCGGCGAGCGGGCCCGTGTCGAGCGGCCCGCGGCGCCGCTCCACCATTTGGTCCAACGTGGCCGACCAATCTCCCTCGACGGCTTCGTCGCGGAACGGCCGAAATCCCGTCAACAGCTCCCACAACACGATGCCCAGCGAATACAAATCGCTGCGTCGATCGAGCTCCTGGGCCCGGTGCGCGCCGCTCGGCTTGCAGGCTTCGAGCTGCTCGGGCGACATGTAAGCCAGGCTGCCGCCGAAATACGCTTCGGGAGTGGCGCCGGTGACCGCGCCGCTATAACTCACGTTGAAGTCGGCCAGCTTGGGGGAGCCTTCGGGCGTGACCAGAATGTTGGCCGGCTTGATGTCGCGATGCAGCACGTCGAGCCGATGGGCATAGTCGAGCGCACGGGCGATCTTCGCCCCCAGTCGGCAGACCGCTTCGGGCCAGGTCGCGGCCCCCATCCAAGTCCGCAGCGACGATTCGCTCGGCCGCGATTCGCCCCGCCGCGCGAGCGCTTCGTCGATCGCCTGCAAGAGGAGTCCGCCCGTCCGCTTTTCGGGGGGCGTCTGCCGGACGCGCTGGACCACCGCCTGCAGCGTGCCGCCGGCGATGTACTCCATGTAGAGCAGTCGCAGCTTGCGGTCGGCGACCGCCCGCTGGTCGAACACGCGGACGATGTGATCGTGATCGAGCTGGGCCAGCGTTTGCGGCTCGGTGCTGGTGTCGGTCGCCACCTTGAGGGCGACGAGCCGCTGCATCGACCGCTGCCGGGCGAGAAAGACCTTGGCGAAGGCCCCGCTGCCCAACTCGACGAGCAGGTCGAAGTCGTCGATCGTGTCGCCCGGTTGGACGCCGGCCAGTTTTCGCGCGTGGTTGTTCTTGTGGAACGACGTGGTTTCGTACGGCTTGAGCCCCAGGATCGAAGCCAGCTCAACCGTTTGCCCGGGGAATTCGCGCAGGTAGTCCTCGGCCGAAACGTTCTGGCCGCTCTGTTTGCGGATGTGGAACTCTTCGTAGATCAGGTCGCAGGGAACGTGGCCGGCCTGCAGCTCGGCAAATTCCGCGACGTATTCGGGGAGCCGTTTCGGGCAGCCGCGGCTGAGCCAGCGGTACTCGAGGTCGACCTTGATCAGCTCGATCAGCGTGAGCCGACGAATCTCACCCGCCTGCGGGAGATGGGGATTGAGGTCGGGCGGCGTGGGCGAGGCTTCCCAGGCGGCGACGAACGCGTCGAGAAAGCTGGCGAGCACGTCCATCGACTGGCGCGCCTGATCCAGCGCCATGCTGCCATCTGTTTTCGACACGCCAGCCTCGGTCGTGTATCACGCTGCCCGCAGTAGGAATCTCAACCGTATGAATCTCAACTGTATGAATCTCAACTGCGGGAATCTCGACGGTGTGCATCTCGAACGCGGTGTGAATCGTTCGGGGCGTTTATTCTAGCAACGTCCGTCGGGGCGAGAGAATGCGGGCCAATTTCCTGGAAGATCCCGCGCTCACGCTTCGGGTTAGTAAATTCTCCGGACCAACCCGAAGCGTCAGGGAGGGATCCGCGATCGCGCCGGAAATTCCCGGACGCTTTTTGGACAGCTCTCGCCGCGTAATCTTCTCGACCCAGCGGGACGTTGCCACTATGCTGGGGCAGCTTCCGAGACTTTGGTCGAACCCAAGAGGTCGTGATGGACGAGGTTGCCGCCCAGTTCGCCGCGAGGATCCGCGACAAGGATCCGCAGGCCCTCGTGGAGTTCATCGAGCTGCGCAAGCCGCAGTTGCTGGCGTTCATCGAACGCAATCTGAGCGCATCGCTCGGGCGCAAGCTCGAAGGGACCGACATCCTACAGGAAGTGAGCCTGAGCGCCGTCGGCTCGTTGCCCACGTTCGAGCTGGGCGATCGCGATCCCTTTTCGTGGCTCTGCCAGCTGGCCGAGCACAAGATCATCGACGCGCATCGCAAGCTGGTCGCCGCCCAGAAGCGCTCCGCCGATCGCGAGCAGCAGTCGCCGGCCTCCAGCACGGAAACTCAGCGGGGCGGCTTCATCGACATGCTCGTGGTCAGCATGACGACGCCCAGCGGGGCTCTTTCACGCGACCAACGGGAGTTCCGCCTGCAGGAGGCGCTCAAGAACCTGCCGCAGGAATCGCAAGACGCACTGCGGCTGCGTTATGTCGAAGGGCTGCCGTCGAAGGAGATCGCCAGCCGCCTCAACAAGACCGACGGCGCCACGCGCGTGCTTCTAACGCGGTCGCTGGCCCGGCTGCAGGAACTGCTGCGGCACGACAGCGAGTTTGCCAGCTTCATCAATCCGCCCCGCATGCCGTCTGGGTTCGATTCGCCGAGCGGGCCCGACGACGCGGACTAAAAAAGCGGAATAAAAAACAACGGCCGGGAGATCAATGATCCCCCGGCCGCGTTCGGCCGGCTGCCCCTCCGGCCAACCCACTTGTTAACGAGCGGCGACAGCTCGCGGGCCATTCCCTGGGCCACGCTCGGAGCTCTGTTTTGTTCGCGTCGTCCATTTCTCTCAGCGAGGAACCCGCGGACTTGTTACAGGGGAGAAATCTGCCGCTAGGGCCAAACGAGTCGAAGAGGAATGACCCGGGCGAGCGTAACTCGTGAAGCCGCCAGACCATGGGAACAGCCGAACAATGGAAGCCGTGCGCCCGAATTGGTACCCTCAGCGATCGAATGAGCCCGGTGCCGGAAGATTGTCGTTCCGGCGGGGCTCACTTTGCGGACGGTTGCCTACTTTGAGGTGCTGCATGAAAGTCGCGCGGTTTCT
This sequence comes from uncultured Planctomycetaceae bacterium, assembly GCA_963813715.1. Classification (GTDB taxonomy): domain Bacteria; phylum Planctomycetota; class Planctomycetia; order Planctomycetales; family Planctomycetaceae; genus DASPSM01. The sequence goes on from CAWFAK010000005.1 coordinate 228,010, forward strand.
GGCGGCGGCAAGCGGTCTGGTGCTCTCGTTGCCGGCAGTGCAGGCGGCCGATTGGCCGCAATGGCGCGGCCCGGAACGCAACGGCATTTCGCAGGAGAAAGGCTTGCTGTCCGAATGGCCCAAAGAGGGACCGCGGCTCAACTGGCAGGTGAAAGATCTGGGCGACGGCTACTCGACTCCGTCGATCGTCGGCGACCACATCTACCTGATCGCCAACAAGGGGATTCAAGACGAAAATGCCCTCGCGCTGAGCGCGAATGACGGCCGCGTGATCTGGACGCAGCGGCTGGGCAAAGTCGGCCCCAACACGAAACAAATGCCCTACCCCGGCGCCCGCTCCACGCCGACTGCCGACGGTGACCGGCTCTATGCCCTGGGATCCGATGGTGACCTGGTTTGCCTCGATGCAAAGACCGGCCAGATCCACTGGCAGAAGAGTCTCCGCAAAGACTTTGGCGGCGCGCCCGGCATGTGGGCCTACTCCGAGTCTCCGCTGATCGACGGCGACGTGCTCGTCTGCACTCCCGGCGGCAAGACGGCCACGATCGTGGCGCTCGACAAGACTTCGGGAAAGACGATCTGGAAGTCGCCGTTGCCGGAGGCCGATCAGGCGGCCTACGCGTCGGTCATCGTGGTCACGGTCGGGGGCATCAAGCAGTACGTGCAGTTCCTGCAGAAGGGACTGGCCGGCGTCGACGCGTCGACCGGCAAATTGCTGTGGCGCTACGACAAGACGTCGAAAAGCCCGGCCAACATTCCGACCGCAGTCGCCTATCAGAACTACATCTATAGCGCCTCCGGCCGCGGCGGTTGCGGCGTGGTCGAGCTCAAGGCCAAGGATCACGAGGTCGAAGCCGAGCCGGTCTACTTCAACATGAAGCTTCCCAATGCCATCGGCGGCTCGGTCGAAGTCGGCGGCTTTCTGTACGGAACGTCCACGGGCGGCCTGCAGTGCGTGGACTTCATCACGGGCACGCAGAAATGGCAAAACCACGGGATCGGCGTTGGCTCGGTCTGCTACGCCGACGGTCGGCTCTACTTGCACGGCGAAGAAAGGGAGACGTCGCGCTCGTCGAATGCTCGTCGGACGGTTACCACGAGAAGGGACGCTTCTCACCGCCGAACCCGCCGGAGAAGCGCAAGGGGAAGGCCTGGGCTTATCCCTCGATCGCCAACGGCACGCTCTACATCTACGACTTCGGCACGCTCTGGTCGTACAACGTGAAGAACAGCGCGGCCGCGGTCGAGACACGGGTGCTGCGCTAAGCGAGCTCCAGTACTGCGCGGTCGCGCAGTGAGCGCTCACGTGCAGCGTGTCGAATTGAAGCACCCGCCGGCTCACACCGGCGGCTCGCCAATGTCATCCGCCCGGCGAGCGTCGGGCGTGAGCCCGATGGTGCTTGATCCCTGTCATCTTTTGCGCGGTCGATAAAAGCGATGGCCCGAGTAACGCGGATCCTCCTCGCAAAACTGCTGCTGCTCGCGGCGTTCACGTCAGCCGTCCGCGCGGACGATGCCGCCGACCTGGTCTCCAAGGGCATGCAGAAGTTCCGCGACAATGACGTCGCCGGGGCGCTAACCGACTTCGATCGCGCGGCAAAGGTCGACCCGCAGTCGGCGCCGCAGCTTTGGCAGCGGGGCATTGCCGACTATTACGCGGGAAAATTCCGCGACGGTCGTAAGCAGTTCGAGCTGCACCAGACGGTCAATCCGCACGACGTCGAGAACGCGGCCTGGCATTTTCTCTGCGTGGCCCGCACGGACGGCCTGGCGGCGGCCAAGAAATCGCTGCTGAAAATCGACACGACCCGCGATACCCGGCCGCCCATGGCCGAAATTTACGAACTGTATGCCGGCCGCGGTTCGCCCGAAGCCGTGCTCCGCGCCGCCGCGCAGGCCGCCACGCCGCAAGCGTCGATGTACGCGAACCTCTACTTGGGCCTGTATTACGAAGCGGCCGGCGACGCGGATCGGGCGCGAGCCTGCCTGCGCAAGGCGGCCGCCGCCGACACTCCCGACAACTTCATGCAGGACGTGGCGAAGGTTCATCTGCGCCAGCGTCATTGGGACCGTTGACTCCCGCCGCGCCGCATCGCGCGCCACGAGCGGGGGTCGAATTCCCGCCTTGCCGCTGGTAAAGTCTCAAGCAGCGAAGCGATGCGCCACTCGACTCTGGAGGAGAGCGCGAACTCGCCATGAGCCGATCGTTCTTTCTGGTTCGCTGGGGCTTGCTGCTGGTGCTGGCGGCGACGGCTGTCGGACTCCGCGCAGCCGCCGCGAGCGGACGCGCTCGGTCCGCTGCGCGCCCAGTTGCTGGTCGAGCTGCAATTCGTGCGGAAAATCTGTGCCCCGTCGAAGCCGCAGATGCAGGCGATCACGAAAGATCTGGAGAAATGCCTCGCGGACGCCGCCAAGAGGACGGGGCCGTCTTCGTGCGACTTGCTTCCGCCGGCACTGGCCGACAGCGTGGCGAATCATTTGTCGAAATCAGACGCCGCCCGCTATCGCGCCGAGGTGCTCAAACGCGATGCGCAGGAGCGCGAGGCCTGCGTCTACACCTTCGTCACACTGGTCGATCCGGACTTGGGCTTATCCGACCACCAGCGGAAGGCGCTGGTGGCCGCGCTGCTCCCCGTGTGGAAGCCCGTCTGGTCCCAGATGATCGAAATGGACGTTCGCTGGGCAACCCGCCGCGTTCCGCCGATTCCCGACGACTTTATCCTGCCGCTCTTGAATGCTGACCAGGCCCAGGCGTGGAAACGATTGCCCAAGAACCTCGAGACTCGGCAGGCTTTCGACGCCCAACGGATCGGCGCGATCGGCACGCCTAATCCGCTACCCGACGACGAATAGGAACGACATGCTCTGGTCGATCGGACGATTCGGTTTGCGGGCTGTCGCCGCGGCGATCGTCGGGTTCTCCCTCGCAGGCGCGGCCCCTCCGCCCGCGGACGACGATTTAGTGGACGAGTCAGCGAAAAAGGCCGCGGTAGAAGAACTCGTCATCAATCCGAATGGCATTAATGGGATTGTCGACGTCGCCGCCAGCATCGATCAGGCGGTGTTTGGAACTGAGGGGGCCCAGAACCATTCGCCGCAAGAGCGGCTGGAGCTGCGGCTGCAAAAGAGAGTCGACCTCCTGGCCCGCGATGCCGTACTTTCGGAGGATCAAAAGCAGAAGCTGCTGTTCGCCGGAAAGGGGGACATCGGGCGATTCGTCGAGCGAGTCGAACATTTCAAAACTCGCCGTCAAACCGCCAAGGCCGACGTCAACCGCTTCGATTGGGATCAGCTCTTCAAAGAGACTCAGCCCTTGGTCGCCGCGCGGGTCAGCCTCTTCGCGAACGAGTCGCTGTTCGCCAAGACGCTGGCGAAAGTGCTGACCGCCGAGCAACTGGCCCGCTATGAGAAAATCGAGCGCGAGCGTGCCGAGTTTCAGCACCGCACCGGCGTGCAGCTCACCGTTTTGCGGATGTCGACCGCCCTCGGGCTGAGCGGTGATCAGCGGCAACGATTGGAGCAACTCTTGCTCACAGAGACGCGCCCGGGCCGCGGTGCCAATCGAATTTATCCAACGACCAGTTTCAATATCGTTTATGTCCAAATGGCTCACCTGCCCGCCGAGCGGCTGAGACCGCTGTTCGAGCCTTGGCAGTGGCGGGCCCTCAAACGCAAACTCGAAAACGCTGTGCGGTTTGAGGAGGGCCTGGTGCGCAACGGAGTCGTACTCGACGGCGGAAAAGGCCCGCAGTTCGGCCGGCGTGGCCAAAAACAAGAGCCCGCCTCCGGTCTCGGAGCGACCACCAAATAGCCATTCCGCCGCGCTCGTCGGATCACCGCGGCGTCTGGCTTCTCTCGTTCTGCACGGCTTGGTAAAACCGCCGATATGTCCGGCGAGGTTTTTTACCGCGACCGCCCGTGATTCGCCGTGAGGATGGAACCGTTGACGTCTGAGGCAAGCCCCCGGTGAATGAGACGCCGGCTGAACCATTCCCCGGGCCGTTGACCGAGCTGCCCCTGCAGCGGGTCGACGTTTGGATCGTTTCGCTGGGCGAGACGGGGCTGTCGCCCGATCCGGCCGATTGGCTCTCGGCCGACGAACGCGCCCGGGCCGCGCGATATGCCTTCGAGCGCGATCGGCGGCGTTACAGTCTGGGTCGCGGCGCGTTGCGGGGCATCCTCGCCACGTATTTACGCTGCGACCGGAACGAGATCGTGTTTGCCTACGGCGAAACGGGCAAGCCGCGCTTGGCCGGAGCGGACGCGGCGTCCGGTTTGCAATTCAACGCCTCCGGATCGGCCGACACGGCCGTGTGCGCGGTGACTTATGGCCGCCGCGTCGGCATCGACATCGAACAGCTGCGCGTCGAATGCGATCCGGACCTCGTGCAATACGCGCTGACCGATGGCGAGCGTGCCGAGTTCCGCCGCATTCCGCTCGACCAGCAGGCGACGACCTTTTATCGCGTGTGGACCCGCAAAGAAGCCTTTCTCAAGGCGACCGGCTGCGGACTGTCGCGGCCGCTGACCTCGTTCGCGGTCAGCGTTGCGCCCGACAAACCCCCGCGCCTTGTGCACGACGAGTGGGCCAGTGAGTCGCGAACCGACGAACGGACTCCCCGCTCCAGCAACAGCGAGCGTGTGACCTGGTCGACTTATGACGAGCAGGCGACGTGGTCGTTTGCCGACTTCGATCCCGCAGCCGGCCTCGTGGGGACGCTCGTCCACTCGGGCGAACCGCGGCCTGTGCGAACGCTCGAGTGGCACGGCTGAGCGGGGCACGCAGCGCTCCGGCCGTCCGGACACTTCGTCAGACTGTCCGGCAATTCGGGTGCCACGGCTGAGACGCTTCGGCTCAGCCGTGCGCTTTCCAGCGGCTGATGAAGGTTGCTGAACCGTCAAGAGCACGGTGTTGAGCAAGCTCAACCGTGAGGCGCGCGTCAGCTCGACTTCTTCGCCTTCTTGGTCGCGGCGGCTTTCGGCTTCGCGCTCGCTTTTGCCGGCTTGACTGGCACGCGGGGCAGATCCCACAACATTCGCGAGACGAGCGCCGTCCAGCCGGTCTGATGACTGGCGCCGCAGCCGCGGCCGTTGTCGCCGTGGAAATATTCGTAGAAAAGGACGTGCTCGCGCCAGTGCGGATCTTCGAATTGCTTTACCGATCCGTTGCACGGCCGCCGCCCCTTCGAGTCGGCCAGGAAGATCTGAGCGACGCGGGCCTCGATCTCGCGGGCGCACTCCTTCAGCGTCAGTTTTTGCCCGGAGCCGACCGGGCACTCCACTTTGAAGTCGTCGCCGTAGAAGTGGTGATAGCGCTCGAGCGCCTCGACCAGCAAAAAGTTGATCGGCATCCAGATCGGGCCGCGCCAGTTGGAGTTGCCGCCGAAGATGCCCGTCGTCGATTCGCCCGGCTCATAGTCGACGCGGTAGTCCTGCCCGTCCGACCGGAACACGAACGGGTGGTCCTTGTGAATCCGCGAGACCGAGCGGATGCCGTAGTCCGAGAGAAATTCTTTCTCGTCGAGCGCGTAGTGCAGCACCCGCTCCAGCCGCTCCTTCGAGGGGATGGCCAAGAGTCGCCGGCCGCGCGGCGTCGTGTCGTCGGCCTGTCCGTCGCGTGCCTGTCCGTCTCCGCCCTTTCCGTCTGCGGGCTGCCCATCTCCAGCCGGCGGGTCACTGTCGGACTCGCAGTAGGAGATGTAAGCGGCCAGATCCTTTCGATGGTCGAGGAACCACTGCATCCGTTTCTTGAAACCGGGCAAGTGGTCGATCTGGTCGTCGTCGAGCACCTCCACCGCAAACAGCGGGATCAGCCCGACGATCGAGCGAATCTTGAGCCGCGTGCTCTGGCCCTGCACGTGCAGCTGGTCGTAATAGAAGCCGTCCTCTTCGTCCCACAGGCCCGAGCCGCCGAGCGAATTCATCGCGTCGACGATGGCGACGAAGTGCTCGAAGAACTTGGAGGCGATGTCCTCATACTCGGGACTCTCGGCCGCCAGCTCGAGCGCCATCGCCAGCATGGTCGAGCAATAAAAGGCCATCCAAGCGGTGCCGTCGGCCTGCTCGAGAACTCCGCCGCCGGGCAACGGCTTCGAGCGATCGAAGACGCCGATGTTGTCGAGGCCGAGGAAGCCGCCGGAGAAGAGATTGTTGCCCTCGATATCCTTGCGATTCACCCACCAGGTGAAATTGATCAACAGCTTCTGAAACGTGCGGGCCAGAAACATGCGGTCGCGCTGGCCGCGCGGCGCCGTCATTTTGTAAACGCGCCAGCAGGCCCACGCGTGCACGGGCGGATTGACGTCCGAGAAGGCGAACTCGTAGGCGGGGATCTGCCCGTTGGGATGCATGTACCATTCGCGCAAGAACAGGATCAGCTGGCTCTTGGCGTACTCGGGATCGATCCGGGCAAGCGGCAGCATGTGGAACGACAGGTCCCACGCCGCGTACCACGGATACTCCCACTTGTCGGGCATCGAGATCACGTCGCGGTTGAACAGGTGCTGCCAATCGACGTTGCGGGTGTGCTGATGGCCGGGGGGCGGCGGGGGCTGGTCGGGATCGCCCTCGAGCCAGTTCTTCACCGAATAGAAATAAAACTGCTTGCTCCACAACAGGCCGGCGGACGATTGCCGCGAAATGCTGCGGGCCTGCGGCGTCAGGTCTTTTGACAGGAGCGCGTCGTAAAACTCGTCGGTGTCGGCGATCCGCTGGGCGAAGACGCGATCGAACTCGGCCCCGAACGGCGCGGCCGGCGCCTGGTCGGCGGCATAGAGTCGCATCCGCACCGTGATTTCCTGTCCGGCCGGAATGTTGAGCCGATAGTAAGGGGCCGCCTTCGTGCCGGCGGTCCGCGCGTTGACCGCGTCCTTGTTGCCGTCGATCACGAAGTCGTTGAAGCCGTCCTTGAACCGGAGCGTGGGATCCTCGGGGAACTTGAAGACCCGCACGAAATTCGTCTCGTTCTCCGTGAACAGAAACTCGGGCTTCGTCCCGTCGGTGGCCGCGTCGGCGAAAAACCGGAAGCTGCCCAGCGTCGCGTGCGTGGTCTTGAGGCCGCCGTCGGCGTCGAGATCGATGTGCGGCTTGAGCTCGCAACCCTCGTGTCCGCAGCCCCACGACCACGAGTTGCGAAACCACAGCGTCGGCAACAAATGCAGCTCGGCCGCGTCGGGCCCGCGGTTGGCCGCCGTGATGCGGATCAAAATGTCGTCGGTGTTGGCCTTGGCGTACTCGACCTGCACGTCGAAGTAGCGGCCCTCGTCGAAGACGTTCGTGTCGGTGATCTCGAACTCGGGATCGCTTCGCGAGCGGCGGCGGTTTTCCGCGACGAGCAAATCGTAGGGGTACTCGGCCTGCGGATATTTGTAGAGCGCCTTGAGGTACGAGTGCGTGGGGGACGAATCGAGATAGAAATAAATCTCCTTCACGTCCTCCGCGTGGTTCCCCTCGTTGCCGTTGAGGCCAAACAGCCGCTCCTTGAGGATCGGGTCCTTGCCGTTCCACATCGCGAGCGCAAAGCACAGCCGGCATTCGCGATCGCAGATGCCCAAGAGGCCGTCCTCGCCCCAGCGATAGGCGCGGCTGCGGGCGTGATCGTGCGGGAAATAATCCCAACACTCGCCAGTGGCCGAGTAATCCTCGCGGACCGTCCCCCATTGCCGCTCGGAAAGATACGGACCCCACCGCTGCCAATTGGCCTTGCGGCTCTGAGACTCTTGCAAGCGCTGCTCTTCAGCCGTCATGCGGACCAGTATAAGTTGGGGAGGGCCGGATTAGCAGCACTAATGACGAGGCACGGAGGCCGAAGCATCGGACCTCCCGGAGATGGTGTGCCTGCGGCCGTAAGACGCCTGGTCACACCCTACGCCGCGTCGCTGCTCGTTTTGTAGAGTGTGACCAGTCCGCCGCAGGCGGCGCAGGCACACCATCTGGAATTCCACTCGCGGCCCTCAGTTGCAGAGGCACGAATCAGTCAATCACCAAAAACGACGAGATCCGTCCCGTGGTCTCGGGCGGTTTCCAACCAGACGCGCAAATCGTCGCGCGCGTCGGCCACCCAGTTGTCCATGTCCGGGTCTTCTTTGTCGGGGCGGGCCAGCCCTTCTTCGATCTCCTCGAGGGTCAGGTAGCTGATCCAGGGCTGCCCGCCGCCATCCGGCCGCGACGGCAGCGGGACCGGGAGACGCGGCTCCTTGAGCTGTTCGCACACGCCACCCCCCATCCCGGCCTCCAACGCCTCGTAGAGGCCGAGGAGATGCACGTCCTCGAAAAATACGGACTCGATCGGCACTCCCCGGAGCATGCAAATTATTTCCAGCAGTGTTCCTTCGGTGTCGGACTTGAGAAACTCGATCAACTGCTCCCTTGTCGACGGGCCCGAAGCCTTAGCCTTCGGGTCGAATACTTGCCCTGCGTGTCAAGCGTTCGCGGATCTCGTCATGCAAGTTCGCCGGCGGATTGGTCAGCATCGATCGAAGATCGCTGAGCTTGATGCAGTAGCCACGGAATGATCGGCTCACGTGCGCCTCCTCTTGAAGGACTTTTTTTCGAGGTTCTGGCCTTTTCTCGACGGCGACCGGGTCGTCGCTGCTACGGCCGGGCGATCATGAGCATTTCGTCCGCCGAAAGCGGAATCTCGCCGAGCCCGCGCCGCCGAGCCAGGTGCCAAAGAACCGTTCCATCCAGGGAAATTCCCTCCCGAACCGGACGCCCATATGGCTTTGGCGCAGGTCAATCTCCCGCTTGCGGTAGTATTTCAGGTAGTCCGACAGCGTCTTAACGAATAGGTCGGGCTCGGCGGCGAACAAGGCGTCTGCCGCGACGGCCAGCAACTTGGGTCGCTGCCGGGAACGCCGCGCCATCAAATCCCGCCGAGCGTCGACTTCGGAACCCGATTCGCCGCGGAGCCGCATCGCCAGCCAGATCTGGTAGGCATTGTCCTCGGCGGTGTGGTCATCGAACCCTTCGTCGTCGTTCAAGTCCGGGCCCGGCCATTCGAGCAGGCGGTCCGCAGAGCTCCAGTCACTTGACGACAACGCGATCATCAACGCATTGCGGTAATAGCAGATCCACGGCAGCTTGGCCCGCGCCTGCTCGCGATCGATCAGTTTGCCGCCCCAAAGAAATTTTTCCCTCCAGGGACCGAAAAAAAAGTGCACGGTGGCAGTGACGAGCTGCCGACCTGCCTCGCGCCAATCCCGCAGGACCGGGTGTTCGATCGTGTAACCTAAAACTCCCATTGCGAAAGTACGCGATGCAACAGAGTAGACGTTAAATAGCCAGTGCCACACATCTTCAGGCACCTGGGGCGGACCGTTCCAGCCTTGAAAGATCACGATCGCTCGCTCTTCGCTTTCGTCGAGATCCCGCTTTTCAAATCCCAGCGCCTCCAGGGCGCAGTTTGAGGGGTCTGTTCAGCCATCAAAATGTCACTCCCGCTGAAGACTTCCGGTGCCGCGACGGCACCACTACGGTCGGGCGATCATGAGCATATCGTCCGCCTGGAGCGGAATCTCACCCATTCCGCGCCGCCGATCCGGATGCCAAAGAGCCGTCGCATTTTCCGGTGATGGTGTGCCTGCGGCCGCAAGGCGGCCTGGTCACACCCTACGCCGCGGCGCCGCTCGTTTTGTAGGGTGTGACCAGTCCGCCGCAGGCGGGCGCAGGCACACCGCGACGACCCGCAAGACCCACGGCGGCGATCTTTCCTTGGCCCGTTCGCTCGGGCTGTCCTTCTCGTGAGTGCCACCACGAGTTTGCAGTCGCTCGCCTCGTTTATCCGCCTGGGTTCGTGCCCTCTAGGGCATAGGCAAGGAACCACATGACAGCGTTGTATGCGTTGAGGAGAATCCCAAACAATGCGCCGGGGATGATCAGCAGGGCGCTCTGCCGAGAGCGAATGCCGAAGAGACTGACTGCCGCCGCCAAGCCTGCCGCCACGCTTGCCGAAAAGAGCAGGAGGCTAAAAAACAAAACGCCGCGTGGCCGTTCGCCCCGCATTCCGACGTGGTTTGCAATCCAGATCCAAAAGACGACGGAAATCACAACTGCGACGAGCGAACTCGCCCATGCCATCAGGACGTACGTGGTCCGGCCAGCGGGGGTGTTTGAAAGGTCGCTCATGTGTCATTCTAGCGGCAGCGCGACCGGCGGGACGCAGTAAATTAAGGTGTCTCCAGCATTTCGAGCAGCTCGGCCAGCGGTAGCCCCACCACGTTGCTCAGGCTGCCTTCGACTTTCGAGATGAAGACGCTGCCTGCACCTTGCAGGGCGTAGCCGCCGGCTTTCCCGCGCGGTTCGCCGGTGGCGAGGTACCAGTCGAGCCAACGGTCGACATCGGCGACGAAGGTGACTCGCGACGTGACGACGCGGGAGGCACGCTTGCCGCTGGCGACCTGTTCGAGAATGAGCGCGGTCGCGACGAGATGCGTCTTGCCGGCGAAGTCTTCGCGGAACCAGCGGCGGACGGTGTCCTGCCATGAGTCGTCGGCAGGCGGCTGGCCCAGCACGTGCAAGTCTTCGCCGCGCTCGACGATGACGACCGTGTCGGCGGCCATGACGATTGGCGGCGTGGCGTCGGCGAGCGATGTCGAGTGAGCGTCCGCCCCCTCACCCCCAGCCCCTCTCCCGCGAGGGGAGAGGGGGGAAAGAGCACTGCGCACTTGGCCCACCACGTCGTCGCACTTCGTGGCGGCGATCTCGAGCAAGCGGGCCTCGATTGACGGCCAGTCGTGCAGCCCCGCGAAACCCGCCTCGGCGGTCGACGTCGGCGGCACGACTTCGATCAAATCGGCGGGATGAACTTGTCGCAGCAGTTCCAGCCGACGCGGCGAGCGCGAGCCGAGCACCAAGTGCGTGGCGGCGGGGTTCACTTCTCGGCCGCTGCCGTCATCGCCCGTTCGCTGGCCGTCCAATCCTGCAGCGCCCGCACGCGGGGAATCGGGTCTTTGACGTGGGCCTCGAGCGCTTTGACGACGGCCAGGCAGCCGGGAATCGTGGTCACGCACGGGACGCCATACTGGACGGCGGCCGAGCGGATGCGGCCCTCGTCGGTGCGGGCCCCCTTGCCGCTCGGCGTGTTGAAGATGAACTGAATTTCGCCGTTGGCCATTTTGTCGAGCAGGTTGGGGCGGCCTTCCTGCACCTTGCGGACGGTTTCGACTTCGATGCCGGCGTCGGCCAGCACACGGGCCGTCCCCTGCGTGCAGACCAGCTTGAAGCCGAGCGATTTCAAACGGCGGGCCGGCTCGATCATCAGCTGCTTGCGGTCGCGGGTCATGCTGATGAACACGGTCCCCTCGGTCGGCAGCGAAATGCCCGCGGCGATCTGGCTCTTGGCGAACGCGCGGGCGAACTTCTCGTCAATGCCCATCACCTCGCCGGTCGAACGCATCTCCGGCCCGAGAATGATGTCGACGCCGGAGAACCGCGAGAACGGGAAGACGCTTTCTTTGACCGACGTGTGCTTGGGCCAGATCTCGTCGCTGATGCCCTGCTCGGCCAGCGAGACGCCCGCCATGATCTTGGCGGCGATTTTCGCCAGCGGCCGGCCCGTCGCCTTGGACACGAAGGGCGACGTGCGGCTCGCGCGGGGGTTCACCTCGAGCACGTAGACCGTGTGGTGCCCGTCGACGAACTTCACCGCGAACTGGATGTTCATCAGTCCGCGAACCTGCAGCTCGCGGGCCAGGGCGTAGGTTGCCTGTTTGATCTCGTCGATCACCGGCTGCGTCAGCGAGTAGGGGGGCAGCGAGCAAGCCGAGTCCCCGGAGTGCACGCCGGCCTCTTCGATGTGCTCCATCACGCCACCAATGATCGTCCGCTGCCCGTCGGAGATGGCGTCGACGTCGACCTCGATGGCGTCCTGCAGGAATTTGTCGATGAGCACGGGACGATCGGGCGACGCATCGACCGCCTCGTCCATATAACGCATCAGCGACGTCTCGTCGTCGCAGATTTCCATCGCGCGGCCGCCCAGCACGTAGCTGGGTCGCACGAGCACGGGGTAGCCGATTCGCTCCGCCACGTTGCGAGCGCTTTCCACGTCGGTGGCTGTGCCGTTGGGCGGCTGCCGCAGGCGAATTTTGTGCAGCATCGCCTGGAAGCGTTCGCGATCCTCGGCCACGTCGATCATGTCGGGGCTGGTGCCGATGATCTTGACGCCGGCCGCCTCCAGGCCGCGGGCCAGGTTGAGCGGCGTCTGCCCGCCGAACTGCACGATCACGCCGTCGGGCTGCATGCGGTCGCAGATGTTGAGCACGTCCTCGGTCGTGAGCGGCTCGAAGAACAAGTAGTCGGACGTGTCGTAGTCGGTCGAAACCGTCTCGGGGTTCGAGTTGACCATGATGCTCTCGATCCCCAGCTCCTGCAGGGCGAACGAGGCGTGGCAACAGCAATAGTCGAACTCGATGCCCTGGCCGATGCGGTTGGGGCCGCCCCCCAGAATCATGATGCGTTTTCGGCCGGCCGGGTTGCCGGGCGTTTCGTCTTCGTCTTCATACGTCGAATAGTAGTAGGGGGTGTAAGCGGCGAACTCGGCCGCGCACGTGTCGACCTGCTTGAAGGTGGCCACGATGCCGAACCGTTTGCGGGCCGCGCGGACGTCCGTCTCCGACGAGTTCCACCACCCGGCCAACTGGCGGTCGGAGTAGCCGTTCCGCTTGGCCTTGCGAATCAATTCGGCCGACGCGTCTTCGAGACGATGGATGGCGCGAAGCTCCTCCTCGATCACCACCAGGTCGCGAATGCTTCGCAGGAACCAGGGATCGATCTCGGTGAGCTGGTGAATTTCTTCGAGTTTAAGGCCCGCCTTGATCGCGTAGCGGATGAAAAAGATCCGCTCCTCGTTGGGCACGGCCAGCTTGCGGCGGATTTCGGCATCGTCGGGCTGCTTGGGCGTGCCCCAGCGATCCTTCTTGCCGCCGCCTAGACCGAAGTGGCCGATCTCCAGACCGCGGAGCGCTTTCTGCAGTGACTCTTTAAAGGTGCGGCCGATGGCCATCGTTTCGCCCACCGACTTCATCTGCACGGTGAGCGTCGGGTCGGCGTCGACGAATTTCTCAAACGTCCAGCGGGGAATCTTCGTCACGACGTAATCGATCGTCGGCTCGAAACAGGCGAGCGTCTCGCGGGTGATGTCGTTTTGAATCTCGTCGAGCCGATAGCCGACGGCCAGCTTGGCCGCGATCTTGGCGATGGGAAAGCCGGTCGCCTTCGAGGCCAAGGCGCTCGAGCGGCTGACGCGGGGATTCATTTCGATGATCACCATCCGGCCGGTCTGCGGATGGATGGCGAACTGCACGTTCGAGCCGCCTGTCTCGACGCCGATCTCGCGGATGCAGGCGATGGTGGCATCGCGCATCCGCTGGTATTCCTTGTCCGTGAGCGTCTGCGCCGGGGCGACGGTGATCGAATCGCCCGTGTGCACGCCCATCGGATCGAAGTTCTCGATCGAGCAGATGATGACGACGTTGTCGGCCACGTCGCGCATCACCTCCATTTCGTACTCTTTCCAGCCGATGATCGATTCCTCGAGCAGCACCTCGTGCACGGGAGACATCATCAGCCCGTGCCGCACCTTGTCCTCGAATTCCTCGCGGTTGTAGGCGATGCCGCCGCCCGTGCCGCCCAGGGTGAAGCTGGCGCGGATGATCATCGGCAGGCCGATTTCGCGGATCGCGTCGCGGGCCTCGGCGAGGGTGTGGACGATGCGGCTCTTGGGGACGTCGAGCCCGATCGACAGCATGGCCTTCTTGAACGACTCGCGCTGTTCGGCCTTGGCGATGACTTCTTCCTTGGCCCCGATCAGCTCGACACCCAGCTGCTGCAGCACGCCGCGCGAGGCCGAGATCCATCGCCACGTTGAGACCGGTTTGCCCGCCGAGCGTCGGCAACAGGGCGTCGGGCCGCTCGACCTCGATGATTTTCTGCACGTATTGCCAGGTGATCGGCTCGACGTAGGTGCGGTCGGCCATTTCCGGGTCGGTCATGATGGTCGCGGGGTTCGAGTTGACCAGCACGACCTGGTACCCGTCGTCCCGCAGCGCCTTGCACGCCTGGGTGCCGGAATAATCGAACTCGCAGGCCTGACCGATGACGATCGGCCCGGATCCGATGATCAGAATCTTGTGGATGTCGTCGCGACGTGGCACGGCGGCTAATTCCTCGCTTTTCGGTCCGCGCGAATGCGCGCAGGGCTTCCTTTCAGTCTAACCGTATCAGGTGTCCGGCGTTTATCAACTTAACTCGCCGCCGACCGGCTCCCAAAGACGAACGCGGCCGCGAAAGTCAAGCGACAGTTGAGTTTCCGTTGTTCGGGAGCGAAGTTGCAAAGGGGCCGCTGCCACATCAAGGGAAAATGACGAAGCACGAATGACGAAGGAATGACCGAATGACCTAAGCACGAAATGGAACGCTTGGTGTTCTCCAAGAAGGGCGATCATCCAGGGATCGAATTCGTAATCCAGTGAAGCGACAGACGCCGTTAGAATGACGGCATGAGCGAATCCGCAGCGGCATGGGTAATTCTGACGAGCAGATATGGAGGGGACACACGCCAGCCATCGGAGGGCGATCTGGCCCAAGCAATTGATGAGCTTCTCAATGAGAACATCGCAGGAACGACCGAAGCCGCCTATGCCGAGCACCCGAATGCTTGGTTGAGATATGGCTTTAGTGAAGGGCCGGTGCTTTTGCTCGAGGCGAATCGAAAACGCACGGTCACATTCTCAAAACTCTCCGACCAAGATGCCCCCGACGCGCTGACCGCGTACACCGTGCGGAACATGGAGAGAGACGCGATGCTTTCGTTGTGGAAGCGCCTTGCCAAAGGCGAAATCGAGAAGATTGTCGCCGACTACCCCGCTTGTGGCTGGTGAACTCCCGTGCCAACTGCCAAAAACCGTGTTTCAACCGCCCCACTTCCGGAACGCTTCATTCGGGTTTCGAGCTTCGTGCTTCTTTCGTCATTCGTGCTTCGTCATTCGAGCTTTACGCTCCGCTGGCTGGGCCGAGGCGGGCGATTTGCTGCCAGACGTCGCCGGAGAAGAGGTCGATGGGCCGGGCCAGGCCGGCTTCGACCATTTCGGCTCCGCTGACGAAGCGGCCGGGCCGCGTCCATTGGGTCAGCGTTTCGAGGGGGCAGTCGAACATTTTGGCGAGCAGTTGGTCCAGCTCGGCCTCCAGTTGTTTGAAGTGCCGGGCCCATTCCGACGCCTCCTCCAACCGAACATTCTCTTCGCTCTGCCAGCGGATGGGGTGAAAGAGCAGCGTCGACTGCATGGTGACGAACCTGCGGGCGCAGGCGGCAAACGGCATCAGCGCGGCCGACGAGCATTCCCCGGCGACGACGGCGTCGGCCTGCAAGCCGCGGAGGCGGATCAGGCTCGCCAGTGCCAGGCCGACGTACGCGCTGCCGCCGCACGAGTCGAAATAGATCGTCCCCCGGCTCTTGCGGGGAACTTCGAGCAGCCGGCTCACCAGGTCCGACTGCTTGTCGGTGAGATCGCCATGAATCGCCAGCTCCCAATCGCGCTCGGAGCGGTCCGATCGCGGCCGGGGCACGCCCTCGGCCGCCGGATAGGGTCTCACACGTGGCACGTTCATCGGTTGAGTCCAAAGTCCAAGGTCCAAGGTTGAAGAGGCGAGACGCAGCCGCGCGCCCGTTGTTCGACTTTGGACCTTGGACGTTGGACTTTGGACTAATACAGACGTTTTGACTCGACTGCAAGCAGGGCGGCTTGCACAATGAATCGGCCGTGAACGGCACACTCAATTCGCGAGACATTCTCGACGAGGAGACCTTGAAGTGCGTGTTTTGCCCGTGGTCCTGCTGGCGTTGGCAGTTTCATTCCTCTCAACGCCTGCCGGCGAGCGCCTGCGTGCCGCCGACAAAGACGTCAGCCTGAGCCTCAAGGCCGACACGTTGGAAGTGGCCGTCGGCGGCGAGCCGTTCACGACCTACCACTTCGGCAAGGAGCAGAAGAAGCCCTACTTCTGGCCGATCCGCGATGGCGCAGGGCAGATCATCACGCGGGCGCTCGTCAAACCGACCGATCGTCCGAAGCCCGATCATCCGCACCACCGGGGCTTGTGGTTCTCGGTCGACGAGGTCGACAGGAGCGATGCACCGCCGCCGCACATCAAGTTCTGGGCGGAAGGCGGCCGGATTATCAATGTGTCGGTCGATCCGCTCGTGCCCAAGGGGAACCCCGCGCGGTTCAAAGTCGTCAACCACTGGCTCGACCGTCAACGACAGCCGCTGTTAATCGAAACGACGACGATCAGCATCTACGACAATCGCCTGATCGCTTATGACGCCACGCTGGCGGCCGCCAAGGACCCGGTGACGTTTGGCGACACCAAAGAGGGGCTGTTCGGCTTCCGCATGGTGAACTCGATGCGCGGCTCTGCCGGCAAGATCGTGAGCGCCGACGGCCACCACGGCGAGACCGAGTGCTGGGGCAAGCCCTTCGAGTGGATCGACTACGATGGGCCGGTCGACGGCAAGCTGGTCGGCGTGGCCATCTTCGACAACCCGCACAACTTTCGGCCGTCGCGGTATCACGTCCGCAGTTATGGGCTGTTTTCGATCAGCCCCTTCGGCGAGCACGAGTACACGAACAAACAGAATCCGGCCAAGCCCGTGAACCTGGCCCCCGGCGCGAACCTGCGGCTGCGGTACGCCATCTATATTCACGACGGCGACACCAAGGCGGCCGACGTGGCCGGCGTCTATCACAAGTACGTCGCCGAATCGGGGGGTTGATTCACCAGCAGGAGCCTGACCCATGAATCGCGAGCTGATCGAGCGCTATGCGGCCGGAGCCGACGTCCTGGGCAAGGCCATTCAAGGCCTCGACCGCGCGGAGCTCTTGGCCTTTCCCGTGCCGGGAACCTGGAGCATCCAGCAGATCGTCCTGCACATGATGGACAGCGACCTGATCGCCTCCGACCGCATGAAACGCGTGGCCGCCGAAGACCACCCCACGCTCATCGGCTACAACGAAACGGCCTTCGCCAAAACCCTGGCCTACGACCACATCCCGGCGCAAGACGCGTGCGAAGTCTTTCGGCTCAATCGGCGAATCACGGCCGAACTCCTGCGACGCCTGCCCGACGCCGCGTTTTCGCGCACGGGCCACCACAACGAACGCGGCGAGGTCTCGCTCGAACACTTCGTGGTCGACTACACGGGGCACCTCGACCACCACATGAAGTTTTTGCGCGAAAAGCGCAAACTCCTCGGCAAGCCGCTGTGAGCGGAGACCGACACCGCGCCTCTTTTGTCGATCTCGATTGTCGTGGCCGAGCCCCGTGAGGGGCGACACTCCTCTAGCCACGGGTGCGAACCCGTGGATCTCGCGATCTCCGTGAATGACCCAAGCCCCCGAATGGGGGTGACACTCTTCCACGAACGGAGTGTCGCCCCCGTCCGGGGGCTGAAACGTGAGGGAGTATCCGCATTCCACCCGCTCGCGCGGGTGGCAAGCGGAGTGCCACCCCTTCGGGGTTAAGAGTCGGAAAACGAACAACCAGTTTCGCAGACCACGAGCGATGTCACCCCCCTGAATCACGAATCACTGCGGGTGGCTTGACCGCTGGTTGAGGCGGCCGAGCGGGTTCTTCAATTGCCTTCGTCCCCTGCTGCAGCTTCTGCAACTCGTCCCGTCTTTCTTGCGGGTCGAGGTTCGATTCCTCGAGGCAGCCTTGTCGCAGCGCGCCGCGTCCCTCAACGCCAGGGCTGCCAATCCCTGCCTCGCGTGCGGCTTTGCGGTTCACGCGGTAGATGCCGTCGCCGCAGGGCGGCAAGATGGTCTCCGCGGGAAAACAGATCAACTGGATGTTCCCGACAATCTCCTGGTGATCGCCAGGTTTTTCGAGGTCGTTGATGTCGGTCACTCCGACCAGCCCGTCGTTTGTGATTTCGATCAGCGCCGATTCGTGTCGCACCTGGAGCGACGGGGTCAGGATCCAATCGCGCTTCGCCGCGTGCAACACGATGTGGCCTTGATTGTCCAACTGAAATCGTCCGCGGCGCGTGACATACATTCCGAGATCCTGCGGGTCGTCGGCCCGCATTAGCTGGAAATAGCCTTCGCCATCAATGGCGAGATCAAGCGCGCGGCCCGTCTTGCGGATTTTTGTTGGTCGAGCGACAGGTCTGGGTGGAACCGCTTGTACTGCTTTAGCGACGACGGCTGCAGATTTGGGAGTAACGGAAGGGGACGCGTCCCTCTTTTGTGTGGAGTCAGAGCCGTCGGAGCCGAGAGCGGCTCTTGTAGCGAGCAAACTCGCCGCCATAATTCCGACAACACGCGTTCGCCGCGCCATCGAGCGACTCCGGAAAGTTCAAAGCGGTGAGGCGTCCCCGCGAACTGCCAGACGGGCTCGCTCGCGATTCACGGTTCGCCGCCGTCTTCCGGGAAGTATCTCCGCATCGTCTTCGCGCCGGAAGAGTCGTTGCGGATCGGGCGGACGCGGCCGTCGCGGAGTGTGAACATCTGGTCGTATTGGACGGCCGCTCCGACCTGGTTGCGAGCGCGGTACTTGAGTCGGCAGACCCGCTGCGGTCCTTCGTGTTCCAGATCCTCGACGTAGTCGAAGAATTCCGGATCGTCCTCGGCCGCCTCCTTGGCCGACATCAGCTGCTGACGATAAAACTCGTCGAGCGTGCGGGCCGGCCACCAGCGGATTTCGCGGGGGTGCGGATCGCGGCAGTTGGCCTGCACCCACGCGCGGACCGCGTCGCGATCGGGATCGGGCTTGATGTCGCCGCTGATCTCGACCCGGCGGCCCTCCGGGGGCAGGTCGTGCTTGAGGTAGGGAAGGCCGACCAGCACGAAGACGATCACGCCGATCACCGTGGCGATGATCACGACACGGTCGCGGAGCGAAGAGCCGTCGCTGCCGCGTCGACGGCGCGTGACGGGCCGCTCTGCCTCATTGAGTGTTTCGATCGTCCTCATCGGTCTTCCCTAACCAGCTTCCGCGCGAGAATCGGGCGAATTCTGCCGAGAAAGGGCCTCTGCGCCAAGATGTTTCGCCGCGGGGCGCGTTCCGGCGCGAACCTCGGCCGCCGCGCGCGTCTCGCCCTTGAACGCGGATTGTGGGGGTTCCGGGCCGGTCCTATAATCCCCGGCGACTGCGAAGGCCGCGTCGCGTGGATGGCGCGATGACTGGTGGGTGGCACTGGCGGCTTGCCCGCCAGTGTCCGGGATTCAGCGTCTTAGCTCCGCCAGGCCCTCGCGATGCGTCGGGTTGAGACTTCCGACCAACCCGAAGCGTGAGGGACGGAAGCAACACGAATTCTCGGCCATTGGCTTAGCTGCCAGCGCCGAGCGTAACGACTAAAAACCACTGGCGGACAAGCCGCCAGTGCCACCCCGGATGGAAGAACACTTCCGGGTTGATTAAGGATTGTCCTTTGCTGCGTACAAAGACTTGCGGCGAATTGCGTGCGGCGAATGTCGGCGAGACGGCCACACTCTGCGGCTGGGTCGAAGGGTATCGCGATCACGGCAAGCTCGTGTTCATCGACCTCCGCGACCGCTACGGCAAGACGCAGATCGTCTTCAATCCCGACGAATCGGCCGAAATGCACGCGGCGGCCCGCGGCCTGCGCAGCGAATACGTGATCCGGGTGACGGGCAAAGTCGAGGCCCGCCCCGCGGACATGATCAATCCCAAGCTGGCCACCGGCGAGATCGACCTGCGGGCCAAGTCGCTCGAAGTCCTCAACAAGAGCAAAACGCCCCCCGTTCGAGCCCAGCTCCACCGAGCTGCCGGCCGAAGAGCTGCGGCTGCGCTATCGCTTCATCGACCTCCGCCGCCAGAGCGTGCAAGAACGCGCTGATCCTGCGGCACAAGATCACGCTGCTCACGCGGAAGTATTTCGACGATCGCGGCTTTCTGGAGATCGAAACGCCCATGCTGGGCAAGAGCACGCCCGAAGGGGCCCGCGACTACCTCGTCCCCAGCCGCGTGCATCCGGGCAGCTTTTACGCGCTGCCGCAGTCGCCACAAATCTACAAGCAAATCCTGATGGTGGCCGGCTACGACCGCTACATGCAGATCGCCCGCTGCTTCCGCGACGAAGACCTGCGGGCCGACCGCCAGCCCGAATTCACGCAAATCGACGTCGAGATGGCGTTCGTCGAGCGTGAAGACATCCTCAACGTGATCGACGGGCTGATCGCCTACGTCGTCGAGCACGTCACCGGGCAAAAGGTCCAGCTGCCGCTGCCCCGCTATTCCTACCACGACGTGATGGAGCGTTTCGGCAGCGACAAGCCCGACTTCCGCTATGGGATGGAGCTGGTCGACATCAGCGACCTGGCCGCCAGGTGCAACTTCAACGCCTTCAAATCGGCCGTCGCCACACCGGCCGGCCGCGTCCGCGGACTGAACGCCAAGGGGGCCGCGGAAAAATACAGCCGCAAAACGATCGACGAGCTGACCGCCTTCGTCGGCCAATACGGTGCGAAGGGGCTCGCGTTCTTCCGCGTCAAGGAAGGCGCGCTCGATTCGCCGATCGCCAAGTTCTTCTCGGAAGACGAACAGCGCGAGATCATTCGCCGCTTCCAGGGCGAGCCGGGCGACCTGTTGTTCCTGGTGGCCGACGCGAAAAAGTCGGTCACGTCGGCAGCGCTGGCCGCGCTCCGCAGCCGCTTGGGCAAGGAACTGCAACTGTTCGACCCCAGCAACCTGCAGGCGGCCTGGGTGCTCGACTTCCCGCTCGTGACGTACAACGAAGAGGAAAAACGCTGGGACGCCGAGCACCATCCGTTCTGCTACCCGCTGAAGGAAGACGTGCCGTACCTCGACTCGGACCCCGGCCGCGTGCGGGCCCAGTCGTATGACCTGGTGGTCAACGGCAACGAAGCAGCCAGCGGCAGCGTCCGTATCCACGACGCGGCCACGCAGCAAAAAGTCTTCGACCTCTTGGGCATCTCCGCGGACGAAGCCGAAATCCGCTTCGGCTTCCTCTTGGAAGCGCTGCGCTACGGCGCCCCGCCACACGCCGGCATCGCCCTGGGCCTCGACCGCTGGGTGATGATGCTCAGCGGCAACGAAAACATCCGCGAAGTGATCGCCTTCCCCAAGACCCAAAAAGCAGCCGACCTGCTCAGCGGCGCACCGTCACCTGTCGACGCGAAACAACTCCGCGAGCTGCGAATCAAGTGCGACCTGCCCACGTAACTGCGCCCGGCGAGCGTCGGGCGTCAGCCCGATGGTGCTCGATACCAACCCGAAGCGTGACAGCTTTTTGCGCGAGGAGTCATAAAGACTTGCGCAATAAAAAGTTGGTGCTACACATAGTCTCAATCGTAACCACACGAAAGGAGACGGATGTGGAACACCAACTCTGGAAGGCGATTTTGATCCTTCTCAAACAGGCGAGCAAGCGTCGTCGGCGCACGCGAGAACGATACGGGGCAGACGACATTGTGCAGGTTTGGCTGTGGGCCGTTCTGCACGGTCGGCCTGTGTCCTGGGCGTGCGATCTTCGGAACTGGCCGCTGCATGAGCGTCGCCGCAAATTGCCATCGTCGAGCACCATGTCGAGACGACTGCGGAGTGCCGAGGTCCAGCAAATGCTGCAAGAGATCGAACGTTCTGAACTGGCTCCTCGTGGGAACAAACCCCTGTATTGGATGATCGATGGCAAGCCTCTGCCGATCGGCGGTTGCTCGAAAGACCGGCAAGCTGGGTACGGCCGCGCCGCGGGCTGCAAAGCCAAAGGGTACAAGCTACACGCGGTGGTCGGCAGCGATGGCTCGATCGCTGCCTGGCGCGTGGCTCCCATGCAAAAGGATGAGCGGGCGATGGGGCGGCGGATGTTGAAGCAAGCGGCTGTGCAAGGGTACTTGCTCGCCGATGCAAATTTCGACTCGAACCAGTTACACGACGTCTGCCTCGAACGCGGCGTGCAACTGGTGGCACCTCCGCGTTACGGATTTGGCCGTCGCCGTGGCCATCGGCGTCAGAGTCCCGCTCGGCTGCGATCTCTTGAACTGCTCTCGAATCCGCAAAGCTCGTTCGGCCGTGCCCTCCATCAAGAACGTAACGCGATCGAACGCTACTTCGGATACTTGAGCACTTGGAGCGCCGGATTGCAGGCACTGCCCGCTTGGGTTCGCGGCCACCGACGCGTCCACCGCTGGGTGCAAGGCAAGCTCATCTTTACCGCCTTGCGACGGCGATGCCAAAAAACGACTTACGTCACGAGATGAAAAAAGTTGGTCAGCGAGGGATCTTCGTATTTCCTCGGTCCCAAGCTCCCGAGCATTTTTCATGAATTGACGTAAGTTCGTGTCGAGGCCCGCTTGATTGCGTTGAGAATCAGCTTCGCCTGCACCCAACGGTGAACTCTTCGGTGAGTGCGGACCCAAGGCGGCAGGTGCGTGAGTCCGCCTCCCCAATTGGTCAGATTCGCGAGGGATCGTTCGATGGTGTTCCGGAGCAGCATCAGGTCTCTCGCGAATTGCGGGTTCGGATTGTCAAACAGTTCGGCGGCCCGTCTTCGTCCGAGGCTCATTTTGGGTCGTCGGGACTCACACTTGCGGCCACCACGCAAGGGCGCCACGAGTTGAAGATCACCGCGCCGGCACAAACCTCGTGAAGTGGATTGGAGTCGTAGTTGGCATCGGCCAAGAGGTAGCCCTGGATGTCGGCTGTTCGCACCATGCGACGAGCCATCACCCGCTCGTCTTTGTTCATGGGCGCGATCCGCCAGGCGGCGACAAGCCCGTCAATTCCCTGGATTAAGTGCAGTTTATAACCCCGAGCGTTGCCGCGCTGGGCACGGCCAAATCCCGCCTGACGATCGCCGCTTGCGCCGCTCACTATCAGAGGTTTTCCGTCGATGACCCAAACCAGCGGCTTGTTGTCGGAAGGCTCGAAGACTGTCTGCTCCAAGACCGTGATCAAGCCCTGAACCTCCGGGTCGCGAAGTCTTCGACTCATCGTGCTGGAGGATGGAAGCGTTCGTCGCCTTTCGTGGATCGGCCAATTCGCTTTCAAAGTCGCCCAGAAGACCGGACGGTCGTGCACAACCGCCCAAAACCAGACCGCCGATGTCCTCGACGCTGAATTTCTCCCTCGCCCGACGCCTCGGCTTGTGCATCTCCTTCAACAGTCGCCAAATCGCCTTCCAGAGTTGGTCTTCCATGACCCCCCTCCTGCTTGTATGGAAACAACAAAGGGCATCATCGAAGCCAACTCGTTTTTACGCAAGGCCTAACGTCGGTTCATGCAAAATCCTCTCCCGCTTGGGACCGCAGTCAACCGAAGCTCCGCTTCGGCCAGTCCGCGTTGGAGCCGACGATCGAAGCAGGAGCTTCGAGGGGATGCGTTCCCAAGCGGAGCTTGAGGGTGTCCGGGAATTGAATTGAGCTAAACCCAAGGGCCTCCGGGCGTTTATGTTTTTTCTGCCAAGAAGAAACTAAACGCCGCAGGAGGGCCCAAGGATGGGAACTCGTGCCAAGGCCGGCACGTCGTTGGAAGCGTTGGTCAAGCTGGCGATGCCGCTTTTGAGGGAAGCCGAGCGGCAATGTCCGAGAACAGGGCCGGGAGCAAAGCCGATCATTCCGGACTGGTTCGTCGGAGTGTTGATTATGGTGGCTGTGCTGAAACGAAAGAAGACCAAGTCCGCCCAATTTCGTTTCGTAACCGACAGCGCGAACCGGCACAGATTCGAGACCTCACCGGAGAAAAGCAGTTTCCCTCGCGAAGCACGTTTTTCAGTCGGTATCGACGCTGTCATCGGCTCTTTACGGAGGCCATCAAGCGGCAAGGGCAGCAAGCGATCGCGGAGCAGATCGTCGACGCCAGCCAGGTCGCGGTGGACAAGAGCCTGGTTCCCGCCCGAGGTCGTCCGTGGCACAAGCACGAAAAGGAACAGGGGAAGATTCCCCGGGGTGTGGATCGCGAGGCGGCGTGGGGCTACTCCGAACATCACGGCTGGGTCTACGGCTACAGCTTCGAGGTGGTGGTCTCTTGCAAGCGGAAAAACACGGTGTTTCCGCTGCTGGCTTCGGTGGGAACCGGGAGCGCCGCGGAGGTGCGAACGTTCGCGGAAAAAATTGACCATTTACCGCGTGAAGTGAAATGCGTCTCAGTGGATGCGCCTACGACGCAGGTTACCTCGGTGAGCGCATCGAATTTGATCAGGCAGGGCGGCGGACCGGCCGTCGCTTCTTGTGTCCCGAAAATCCCCGCTACCCTCGCAAAAAGACCAAGCGCTGCGGGGCCGACGCGGCGCAGGCCCACGGCCGCGAGCTGCGACGAGCCAGAAAGAAGTACTTCGAGAGCGCCGCCGGGCGACGCCTCTATCGACGGCGCAGCCGCACGGTCGAGCCCTTCAACAGCTGGTTGAAGTCACTCTTCGAACTGGACACGCGTGCGTGGCATCGCGGACTCGTCAACAACCAAACTCAGATCCTTGCCGCCATCTTCGTGTATCAATTGCTTGTGCGATACAACCACCGCTGCGGAAACAACAACGGACGACTTCGTTGGCTCACCGATGCCCTCTGAATTCCCGGACACCCTCAAGCGGAGCTTGGGAACGAGGAAAGTGCGACCTGCATCCCCGCGAGGGATCACTGCGGTCGGTCTGTCCGCGCCAACTGCTCGACTGCATTCTTGCGCAGAATTGGGTCATCGGACTGTGTCAGCCGCTCCAGCTTCGCGTTGGTCAGACTGCACGGCAGGTTTCCAAGCCCCCAGATTGCCTTTACCGCCAGCGCCCTCGCCTCGTCATAGTCAAGGTACTCGGGAATCCACTGAGTCGCGAGAAACAGAGCATCAACTGCGGCGGGGGTCCGCAAGTCGTCTAACGCACTAACCACGTCTTCATGAGACGCATGCCAATCTTCGTCGACCAATGGGCAGAGAGTCTGAACTTGTTCGGGACGAAAGCCAAACACAAAACCAACGATCAGCGCGCATAACAAATCATCAGCGTCCCGCGCCGCGCACGCTTGTTCGAGGAGGTGCGAAGCGACTTTGCCCTGCTCCACAGCAGATGGAAAGCGCTGGAGAAAATCTTCGCTGGAAATCCTGCAAGTGCCGTCGGGCTGGGTAACGAGGCCCCAACAAAGCTCTCGTTCCTCGTCAGTCATTCGCGGCTTCCTATCGTCGCTCGGCATCGTCGAAGCCGCGTAGCTCCAGATCCTGAGCACTGCCATCAAGCCAACACAGCCCAAATCCACAACGAGTCTCGAACAAAGCTGCGGGGGAGCCATAAAGCGGCCCGGCCGAGCCGTCTGACGCCCGCCCTAGTCAGTTCCAGCGGCAGATTTGCGTGCTGGCTTCCTGCAGGTGGTGCTCGAGGCTCGCCTTTTCGTCGTTGGGGCAGTTGCGCAGGCAGGAGCGCAACAGGTCGAGGGCGTGCCCCGGACGGTTGGCGTGGAGCGAGATCAGGGCCAGGTCGCGGCGTTCCTGGTAGGAGGCCGGCTGGAGGGCCGTCAGGCGATGCTGCACCATCCAGGCGGCCGTCCAGTTCGACTGCCGGGCGTAGAGCACCTTCAAGTTATTGAGCATGCGGATCACGATGGCCCGCGGGCCGACCGGCTTGAGGGCCACCCGCAGATCCGAGCGTTTGAGCCCGACGCTTTGGCTCAGCCACCGCGAGCATTCGTTCCGCGAGAGGACGCGGCCGCGGGAAAAAGCGTCGACGAACAGCGTGCCGCCGACCGATTCGTAGCGAGTCAAAAAATGTTTGGGTGCCGAGACGCCGCGGAGATCGATTCCCACCCGCTGGGCGACGGCCATATACAGCACCGAGAGCGTGATCGGCAGTCCGCGGCCGGTTTCGATCACGCGGTGCAGGTAACTGCTGTCGGCCCGCTCAAAACACTCATCGTCGCCGAAAATCTTGTGCCGTTCGGCCAGGCACTCGGATAGGAGTTGCAGGCTCTCGGGCTCGCCGTGCGAGCGGACGATCGAGCTGGAAAGCTGGCTGGCGCAGCAGTCGAGCCAATCGAGCACGGGGCGAAAATCGAGTCCCGGATAGGCGTCGCGCGCAAGCTCCAGCGCCAAAATCGTCAGATCGACGTCGCCCCGCCGCGTGAGCAGCTTCAAAAATTCCGAGTCGCACGCGTAAGCGGGTTCGGCAGCCATCGGCCCTTCTCAAACGGGGCAAGTTGTCATCGAGATGCTGGGAACGAACGCACTCGGAAGCCGGCAGAAATCGTCGATGGGCCGGCGACGAACGTCAGCGCCCGGTTATAACTTGTCGGCGTCGCTCGGGCAATGCGTTCTCGCGCGGAGAAACTGAGGCGACTGCATCGCGCGGAGTTTTTCTAGCGCGCGAATGATACAATCACTATTGACGTGCGGGCACTCTTGACGTCAGGGCACTCTTGACGTCAGAGCAATCTTGACGTACGGCAACGTGTCGTGATCGGGCGTTGCGGCGCAGGCGCCGCGATCGGGCATGGCGGTCGCAAGGCGGCGCGATCGGACACAGGTCGAAAATTTCGGGGCGAAGCGAAATCTCGGAGCGAAGCGATGGCCAGGTCCTCGCATCACACGTATCTCAAACATCTGTTGTGGAATTCGCCGGACGTCGGGCGACACGGCTGGGTGCCGGCCGCCGACGTCTACGAACTGCACGCACGGTTGGATGATCAAAGTCGAACTGGCCGGCATCCGGCCGCAAGACGTGAGCGTGACGCTCGACGGCGACGTGCTGCGGATCGTCGGCCGTCGCCGCGACTGGGTCGCGCACGAAACGCGCGGCTGCCGCTCGCTCGAAATCTCCTACGAGCGGTTCGAGCGGAACTTCGATCTGGCGAGCGTGCCCGACGGTTCGCGGATCACCACCGAATATCGGGACGGTATGCTGCTCATCAAGGTGATCCCGCAAGTGAAATGATCCCGCAGTGAAATGACCCACAATGAGCGGGGCCTGCTCGCGACAGCAGCTGCCCGCTCTCACGATGACTTCAGCTCGCTCACGACGACAACGCCTCGCGACACCCGCACACCACCGAGAATCTCACTCCGACGAATCGGGGAATCGACGACATGGCCGACATCGCCTTGCCCCTCTTGCCGCTGAAGAACTCGGTCCTCTTTCCCTTCGCACTGATGCCGCTGGCCGTCGGGCGACCGCAATCGCTGGCGTCGCTGGAGGCGGCCTCCAAGGGCGAGGAGAAGCTGGTCGCCGTCTTCACGCAGCGGAATGCCGAGATCGACGATCCCAAGCTCGAGGATCTGTCGCACTTCGGCACCAAGGCCGTCATCCGCCGAATGGGCCGCACCGACGGCGTCGTGCAGGCGCTGGTCCAGGGCCTCGAGCGGATCGAATTGGTCGGGCTCGACCTGTCGGCCACGCATCCCACCGCCACCGTCCGCTCGTCTCCGCTGCCGGCCGACACCAGTCCCGAGGCCGAAGGGCTCGAGCGCGAACTGATCGAGCTGGCCGCCGGCATTCAGGACCTCGTTGGGGCCGAGCCGCGGATCGACTTCGCCGAGCTGGCCTCGCAGCTCGATGAGCCGGGCCAGATCGTCTACCTGTTGGCGTCGATGATCGGCGTCGAGGCGACCAAGGCGCTCGCCATTCTCGAAGCGCCGACGCGGCTCGAAGCCATGCGGCTGTTGCACGAGGAACTGCTTCGCGAAAAACAGGTGGCCGAGGTTCGCCAGAAGATCAACAAGCAGGCCTCCAGCGAAATGAGCAAGGAGCAGCGCGAATACCTGCTCCGCCAGCAGCTCCGCGCCATCAACGAAGAGCTGGGCGAAAAAAGCCCCGAGCAGGCCGAAGTCGTCCAGCTCCGCCAGCGGCTCGACGAGATCAAGCTGCCCGACGAAGTGCGGCAAGAAGCCGAGCGCGAGCTGAAGCGGCTCGAGTCGACGCCCGCGGCAGCTCCCGATTTCCAGGTGACGCGGGGACATTTGGAACTGTTGATCGAGCTGCCTTGGTCGGAAATGACGATCGACAACCTCGACCTGGTCGCCGCCCGCCGCGTGCTCGACGAAGACCACTACGGCCTCACCGACATCAAGGAGCGGATCCTCGAACACCTGGCCGTGATGAAACTCAATCCCGAGGCGCACGCGCCGATTTTGTGCTTCGTCGGCCCGCCCGGCGTCGGCAAAACGTCGCTCGGCCAGTCGATCGGCCCGGCGCTGGGCCGCAAGTTCGAGCGATTCAGCCTGGGCGGCCTGCACGACGAAGCCGAGCTGCGCGGACATCGTCGCACATACGTCGGCGCCATGCCCGGCCGCGTGTTGCAATCGCTCCGCCGCGCCAAGGTGAAGAACCCGCTGTTGATGTTGGACGAAATCGACAAACTGGGCAGCGACTATCGCGGCGATCCGGCCGCCGCCCTGCTGGAGATTTTGGACCCGGCACAAAACTCGACCTTCCGCGACAACTATCTCGACTTGCCCTTCGATCTCTCCCGCGTCTTCTTCATCACGACCGCCAACACGATCGACACCGTTCCGCGGCCCCTCTTGGACCGCATGGAGCTGATCCGCCTGACCGGCTACAGCGACGAAGAAAAACTCGAGATCGCCAAGCGTTACTTGCTGACCCGTCGCCGCAAGGAGGCGGGACTGTCGCCGGAGCAACTGGTCGTCCCCGACGAAACGATCCTGGCCATCACTCGCCGTTACACGCGCGAATCGGGCGTGCGCGAGCTGGAACGCACGCTCGGCCGGCTCGCCCGCAAGGTCGCCCTCCGCATCGCTCAGGGGGACGCCAGCCACGTGACCGTGCAGCCGGCCGACCTCAAAGCATTCCTCGGGCCGGAGCGCGTCTTCCAAGAGCAGGCTCGCAAAACGCTGCCGCCCGGCGTCGCCACGGGCCTGGCGTGGACGGAGACCGGCGGCGACGTCCTTTACGTCGAAGCTGTGCTCTTGCCCGAGAGCGACCACAGCGATCGCTTCATGCTCACCGGTCAGCTCGGCCGCGTGATGCAAGAATCGGCCCACGCCGCGCGGAGTTATATTGTCTCCCACTTCGCTTCGTTGGGCATCGAGCCTTCGGCCGGCGGCGTGCACGTCCACGTGCCGGCCGGCGCCATCCCCAAAGACGGCCCATCTGCCGGCGTCACGATGGCCACGGCGCTCGCCTCGCTCTACTCCGGCCTGCCCGTCCGCAACGACACGGCCATGACGGGCGAAATCACGCTCACGGGAATGGTCCTGCCTGTCGGCGGCATCAAAGAAAAAGTCCTCGCCGCCCGCCGCGCCGGCCTCAAGTGCGTCATC
The DNA here is from genome assembly GCA_963813715.1 of uncultured Planctomycetaceae bacterium. GTDB lineage: Bacteria > Planctomycetota > Planctomycetia > Planctomycetales > Planctomycetaceae > DASPSM01. The sequence goes on from CAWFAK010000005.1 coordinate 257,239, forward strand.
CTCCCCAAAGACAACGCCCGCGACATCGGCGAACTGACCGAAGAAGTGCAAAAAAGCATGCGCTTCGAGTACGCCGAGCGCATCGAAGACGTGCTGGCGGTGGCCATTCCGCAACTGGCCGAACGCCTGGCGGCAGTGCCCGCCGAATAGCTTTGACAGCCCAATGGGGTGGCACTGGCGGCTTGTCCGCCAGTGTCTTCCGTCGCGTTCGCAAAGACCCCACTGGCGGACGAGCCGCCAGTGCCACCCGACCGTTTCTGCCCGCAACGTCGAGCTCACGGCATCGATGGGATAGGGAGCTGGCGCCGGCGCGACTTTCTTTAGCCCGTTCGGGGCTTTCTGCACTCGCGCGAGATCACTTCTGTCGCACCGTGTAGTAAGCGGCGAGCACGATCAGCGGCACGCAGATGGCCGGCAGCACGGCGATTTTCGCCAGGTGGGGCCAGTAGAAATCGCACTTACGTGCGAGGTAATGGTCCATCGCCACGCACTGCACGCGAAAACTGCCGCTGGAATAAAGCGGAATGCCGAACAGGTAGAAGCAGTGCGTCCGGATCGTCGATCCGCAGTCGGGGCAGCGCTCGCTTCGACCGACAAATCGGCCGCCGTTGACCTGATTGAGGGTCGTCAGGTCGAGCGGACTTTGATACTCGGAACTCGCGCGGAGGCAGGCGTCGCAGAAGTGATCCCGGTACTCGAATTCGCGCGCCCGCCAGCCAAACGCCGCGCAATAAATGAGCGTGCACAAGCCGAACGAGAACGGCCCGAGCAGCACCAGGGCGATGGCCCACGGGCGGCTCCCTTCATACTTTCGCCGAAAGGCATCGACGATGAAATAAATCATCCCGACGAGCGCCACGGCAAACAACGCCAGATTGCAGGTTCGACCGACCGTGCTGATATGCCAATCCTCCAGCACGGTGATGTGGCCGAACAGCGTCAGCGTGAAGTAGAGAAAATTGACCAACACGATGACGAAGAACGTCGGCTTCATGCGGGCAATCGCAATGACGAGGTGAGTCGCGACAGGTGACGTCGAGGTCGAGCGGTTCCGTGCCGCGCAGAATAACCTCGCCATCGGCGGCAGACAAATTGAACCTCCAATGCGCGAAGCGGAATTTGCCTTGGGTGCCACTGGCGGGGGCCTTGGCCCGCTAGTGTTCTCGTCGCGCAAAGAGCCCACTGGCGGACGAGCCGCCAGTGCCACCCAACGCGCCAGTCTCACCCGACGCGTAGACAAATCCGCGTCCGCCTCGCGTCTACTCTGAGGCCGTCTGGGCGACGAACATCGGCGGGGCGTGGCGATGTCACCCGTGATTCGCATTGTGGCGTTCGAGTTTGCCGGCGGCGACGCCTTCTTCTGGGGACTCGCGCTGCTGACGGCCGCTGCGCTGGTCGGGCTCCTGCGCGACACTTCGCGCGTGCGCGCTTATTGCCGGCTGACGACGATTGGGGCGGTCATCGTGCTTGCCGCCTCGGGAACACCATTGCCGCTCTGGTTCTACGGCATGGGGCTCACGCTGAGCGCGGTGACGCTCATCGCGCGGTGGGGGCGAACGAATGACGCTGCCCGGGTGGCACTGGCGGCTCGTCCGCCAGTGGGCTTTGCGGGCGCGTCGGAAGACACTGGCGGACAAGCCGGACAAGCCGCCAGTGCCACCCAAAACCTCTCCCTAGGCACGCTGTCAGGTCTGCGCACCGCGCCGTTGTTTCGCGCTGCCGCTGTCACGCTTATCGGCTGGTGCGCGGTCGCCGCCGGTTGGGAATTCTCGTACCGGTTGCCGCCGCACTTCGACGCACAAATGTCCTACGAAACTCTCGTCGTCATCGCCGACTCTGTGAGTTCAGGTTTGAACGGTGTGGGCGAAGAGACGTGGCCCAAGCAATTCCGCGAACGGTATTTTGGCCGCGTGCTCGATAAATCCGCGCCGGGCGCCACCGCGCACTCCGCACTGAAGCAAGCCTCTGCCGCGAATCGCGAATTGGACAGCCGCCCGGCCCTCGTCCTGATCGAGATCGGCGGCAACGATTTCTTCGAGCTGATCCCGCCGGCACAGTTCGCCGCGGACCTCGAACGCCTGCTCACCGAGCTGGAGCGCCCCAACCGCCAACTCGTGATGCTCGAGCTGCCGCTGCCGCCGTTCTACAACGCCTACGGCCGCATCCAACGCGACCTGGCGGCCCGCCATCACGTGCCGCTGATCTCCAAACGCGAATTCGCCGCCGTCATCTTCACCCCAAACGCGACGCTCGACACCGTGCATCTCTCCAAAATCTGGACACAGCCTCTTCGCCGACATGGTTTGGCGGCACACCGCAACGATCTTCGGTTCGCCGGCCATCGATTCGATGACACTTTATTCGCTGACGCCTGAGCAAACCTCGACTGCGGACAATTTTGAGAGCTACGTGATTCTGGGAAAGGTTGAAATCGTCTCGCCCGAGGAGCGGACGGCTATTTTTGCCGCCGTGCAGCGCGGCATCGACCAGGGCCACACGCACGGAGCCTTCGGCTGCTTCGAGCCACACCACGGCGTCCGCCTGCGACGTAACGGCAAAACGTACGACTATGTCCTCTGCTTTCATTGTCTGAACGTCGACGAGTACGTCGATGACCATTACGTGACGGAAGAAACCATGGACGGGAGCGCGCAAGCCATCATCGACAAGCACTTGAAGGCGGCAGGCATTCCGCAGTCCAAAGATTGATGTTCCTCAACCCCGCGCCTCGTCAGAAGACGAAGAGGAAGATAAGCACCCGACAGCTTACGCTGTCGGCTCGCCAGGTCGTCTAACCCCGGCGAGCGTACCGCCGCGGCGGATCAGCCCGATGGTGCTTCGGCGCCGCTTCGCTCCGGGTTCGCTAAAATCAGCTGCATGAAAGCCGCTTACATTGACGCACCCGGGCCTCCCGAGACCATCCATTTCGGCGACTTGCCGATGCCCGTCGCCGGGCCGGGTAAGGTTCTGGTCAAGGTGACCGCCGTCTGTGTCGATCCGATCGACGTCTACATTCGCTCCGGCACGTTCAAGATTCCGCTGCCGTCGCCGTTCATCATCGGCCGCGACCTGGCGGGCCGCGTGGAGCAGGTTGGGCCGGGGGTGACGAAGTTCAAACTCGGCGACCGCGTCTGGTGCAATAACCAGGGCTACGACGGTCGGCAGGGCACGTTCGCCGAGTATGCGGCGGTCGACGAGCGGCTGCTCTATCCGCTGCCGGCCGGCGTCGACGAGCATCAGGCCGTCGGCTTTGTGCACTCGGCGTTCACCGCGTGCCTCGGGCTCGAGCGGGCTCAGCCGCGGGCCGGGCAGACGCTGTTCGTGAACGGCGGAGCCGGCAACGTCGGCTCGGCCCTGATCCAGATGGCGGCGGGCGCGGGGCTGCGGGTGGCGGCGACGGCCGGCAATGCGGAAGGCCTCGACTGGTGCCGTTCGGTCGGAGCCGAGGCCGTCGCCAACTACAAGACCGACGACGTCGACGCGGTGCTGAAGGCGTTCGCACCCGACGGTGTCGACATCTATTGGGACACGTCCGGCCAGCCCGACTTCGATTCAGCTCTCAATCGACTGGCCACGGGCGGACGCATCATCGTGATGGCCGGCCTCAAAGCCCGCCCGCCGTTCCCCGTTGGCCCGTTCTACGTCAAAGGCTGCTCGATGCACGGCTTCGCGATCACCCACGCCACCGACGCCGAGCTTTCGCATGAGCGCCGAGGCCATCGTCGGCTGGTTCGGCCAAGGCAAACTCCAAGTCCGCATCGACCGCGTGCTCCCGTTGAGCGAAGCCGCAACCGCTCACAGGCTGGTCGAAGAGCGGGCCCCGATCGCCGGCAAGATCGTGCTCGTTCCCTGAGCCGACGCCGGACGACTGAAATCGGCAGATCGGTTTCACCACAAAGGCACGAAGGCACGAAGGAAAAAATCGCGTGGAATTTTCGTTGACACGTGAGTACAAACGTAGTAAGACTGTGATTACGTTTGTAAGCACGGAGTCATCGATGGGACTGGCTGACAATATTTCCGACGCCGAGTGGACCGTGATGCAGGTCCTCTGGGACTTGAAGCAGGCGACGGCCGGCGAGGTGATCGAGCGGCTCGAAAGCTCGTCCGATTGGAATCACCGCACGATCCGCACGCTGATCCGGCGGCTGGTCGACAAGGGGCTCGTGCTGCACACGGTCGAGGGGCAACGGCACCTGTATCGCCCCGCGGCCAGCCGGCAATCGTGCGTCCGCGACGAGGGGCGTTCGTTCCTGACGCGAGTGTTTCAGGGCGACATGTCCTCCTTGTTGACGCACTTTGCCCGCGAGGCCGGGCTCAGCCGCGACAAGATCGACGAGCTGCGGAATCTGCTCGACGACGACACGACCAAGGGGAAGGACCATGAGTGATACACTGACGGCCTTGGACGCGCTCGGGCGGCTGACGTGGCAGGCTTCGTGGCATGCGGCGGTGCTCGGCCTGCTGGTCCTGATCAGCTTGCGATTCCGTGCCGTGCGAGGCGCGCTGTCGCCCGGCTGGAGGAGCGCGCTGTGGCTATTGGTCTGCGTGCGGCTCGCGCTGCCGGTGGCCCCGGCGCTGCCGACCAGTATTCACAACCTTTATCGCGGTGCTGCGCCGGCCGTCAGTGTGGCAGCTTCCAGCGACCGGACTGCGGACGACGCGTCGCGGCGATCGCCCTCGTCCGAGCGGCAACCGCCCCAGGAACCGGCGACGTTTCTTAACGTCCCGACCGAAGGGGCGACGCCGGTCGCAGCTGTGCCCGAGCCCGGCTGGAACATGAGGACGGCGTGGCCTGTCGCGCTATTTGTCTGGCTGGCGGGCTTGATGATGATCGGCACGCGCTACGTCTGGGGCGTCTGGCGGTTGCAGCGGCTGATTCGGTCATGCCCGGATGTCACCGACTGGGAGGTGTTGTATTTGGCCGACGAATGCCGTCGCGAGTGCAGCCTGGCCGCTCGCCCCGCGCTCAAACACGTGTCGGGAAAATTGGGGCCGACCGTCGCCGGCTTTCTGCGGCCCCAGTTGCTCCTGTCTGATGCGACGCTGCAAATGGATCGGCGATCGCTTGCGGTTCATTCTGCTGCACGAGATGCGACACATCCGCACAGGCGATTGCTTCATCGCCTGGCTGCTCCGCGGGCTGACGGCCGTCCATTGGTTCAACCCATTCAGCTGGCTGGCCGCCCGGTCGTGGCAGGCGGAGCGCGAGCTGGCCTGCGACGCCTGGGTTCTGCGACAAGCCGACGCCGACGAGCGGCGACAATACGGTCACACGCTGTTGCGCAGTCCTCGAACAAACGTCGCCAGCCGACCTGGCCCTGTTCGCCACCGGCATGGCCTCCCGCCCGCGGCTGGTGGAGCAGAGAATTCGCGCGATGAAACGGCCGACGGTCCGTTCGCGCACGCGTCAGGTCGCCAGCATCGCCGTGTTGACCGGCCTGCTGCTGGTGGGCTTCACCGACGCGGTTCGCTCGCAGCCCGCGCCCGTCACCGATACGGCAAGCCAGCCGAACGCCCCGGCAGCGACCAAGCCGCCAGCAGCGTCTCGCCAGCCGAAGAATCGCCGCAGGATCTACATCGTTCTGGCGGAGCATGTCATCCTGGTGCGCGATGCCGTGACGCAGAACGCTGACTTGAGCGAGTTTCGGATCGTGACGTGGGACCAACTGCTGCAGTTGTTGCGCGACGCGAGCAAGACCGCGCGGATCGTCCCGTGGATTTACGGCACGACTGGCGGCTTTAAGCAATTTGAGCCACGTGCGCTCGAGCTCACGAAGCTCGCCAAGGAACTCAAGGCGCCGACCTGGCTGCTCGCCTTCGCCCAATACGACGGGTCGCAGGTTTACGATGCGATCCGCGGGCCCGACGATCTCAAACCCGATCCGTCCCGCCTCCGCGAAGGGACCGTCCGCCTGGCGAACGGGCAGCCGGCCGTCGGCGCCACCGTCGTGATGCATGTCCGTCGCGAATTCGAGGGCCTGATTTACATCAACGGCAAGGAGCTAAGCGATTCGCTCGACGAAGTGTGGATGAAGACCGATGACCATGGACGGTTTCATTTCTATCCGAAAACCGACGATTTCACCGTCGCCGCGCTGCATCCGACGGGATTCGGTCTGGCGACCGGAGTGCAGCTTGCAAAGGGGCAGGCGATCGCGCTGGCTCCGTGGGGCCAGATTGAGATGAAGGGTAATTCGGAGACGGGCATTTCGGCGACACGCACCGGTGAGGGCAAGAACCCGGTCAAGATTAACCTGCAAACGTTCAGCCACACGGGCAAGACCGTCCCCATGCCGGCCGGTCGCGTCTGGATCCAGCGACTGACCGAAAGCAAAATCACTGGCGACACACTGGTCGTCGTCGGCCCCGGCGAGACCAAAGCCGTCACCATCCAACCCCCGACGGCCGCCGAGCGAGCCAAGCCCGTCAAAGACGCGACGCCCAAGCCGCACTAACGGCTTGCGGAAAACGCAGGACTTGAACCACCAAGTCACCAAGAAATTAAGAAACGACGGCGGTTCCGATCGGCGATCCCAATCGCCGGGAATTTCGCCGGCTTTTGCTTGGTGTCCTTGGTGCCTTTGTGGTTCAATCTCTATTGATTCTCCGCATTTGATTCTGCTTCCCGTTCGCGTCCTGGCGTTCTCTTGAAAAGGCATTCGCGCATGAGCCTGTTCCGGAGTCGGTTGGTGGCTGTGTGGTTGATCGTGATCGCGGCTCTCGCATCGCGCGTTGCCGTCGCGGCTGACGACGCGAGCGTCAAAAAAACCACCGTCATGGTGCCGATGCACGACGGCGTGCGTCTGGCGACCGACATTTATCGGCCAGCCGGCGAGGTCAAGCCGTTGCCCGTGATTTTTTCGCGCGGGCCGTACGGCAAAAGCGGTGGGGCGGGGGCATTGAGCACGGCGGTGGCGGCCAAGTCCGCGTGCAAGCGGGGTTATGTCTTCGTCTCGCAGGATATGCGGGGCCGATTTGCTTCCGAGGGCAAAGACTGGGTCATCTTCCATAACGACGGCTGGGGCGAACGCCGCGACGGGCAGGATTCGCTCGAGTGGATCGCGAAACAGCCCTGGTGCAACGGCGCGATCGGCACGACGGGCGGCTCGGCCCTGGGCATCACGCAAACGATGATGGCTCCCGGCGCCCCCGCCTGCCTCAAAGCCCAATTCATCGTCGTCGCATTCGACGACATGTATTCGCAAGGCTCCTACGAAGGGGGCGTGTGGCGGAAGTCGCTGATCGAGAACTGGGTGACGCTCACCGGCCTCGATCACAAGAACATCGACATCCCCATTCAGCACCCGCGACGCGACGCCTTTTGGGCCGAGACCGATGCGCGAGCCCACGCCGACCAGGTGAACGTGCCGGCCATTTTTCTGGGCGGCTGGTACGACATCTTCGAGCAGGGCACGCTCGACTCGTTCGTCACGATTCACAATCACGGCGGTCCGCTCGCCCGCGGCAAGTGCCGGCTGGTGATGGGGCCCTTCGGGCACGGCCCGTTCCTCGCCCTCAAATATCCGAAGAATTCGCAGCAGTTCCCGAAGGCCGGCGATGCCGACCGCTTCTTCGATCACTATCTGAAGGGGATCGCCAACGGCGTCGAGCAGGATCGGCCCGTCCATTACTACGTGATGGGCGACCCGACCGATCCGCACGCGCCGGGCAACGTCTGGCGAGCGGCCGACAACTGGCCGCCGCCGTCGCGGGCCACGCCATACTACTTTCACCAGGACGGCCGACTGAGCCCCGACCACCCGGCCGCCGCCGACAAGGCGCGATCATATAAATACGACCCGGAAAAGCCGGTGCCGACGTTGGGCGGGCAGAACCTGTTTGGCGGGAAAGGCCCGGCCGACCTGCGGACGATCGAATCGCGGCCGGACGTTCTGGTCTTCACCACCGAGGTGTTAAAAGAGCCGGTCGAAGTGACGGGCCGCATCCGGGCCGAATTGGCCATTTCCTCCGACTGCCCCGACACCGATTTCGCCGCCCTGTTGACCGACGTCTATCCCGACGGCCGTTCGATGCTCGTCACCGACGGCATCCTGCGAGCCCGCTTCCGCAAGTCGTTCGAGAAAGAAGAATTCCTGAAGCCTGGCGAAACGAGCGAGCTGACGGTCGACCTGTGGAGCACGTCGCTGGTGTTCAACAAGGGCCACAAGATCCGCGTGCTGATCACGTCCTCCAATTCGCCGCGGTTCGAGCCGAATCCGAATACGGGCCACGAATTCCGCGCCGACAAAGAGACGCGCATGGCGAACAACACAATTCACCTGTCGCCCGATCACGCCTCGAAGATCGTGCTGCCGATCCTGGACGAATCGACGCTGAAAGAATCGAATCGCCCGGTGGCGGCAGCGCCGGCCCGATAGCCGGTCGGGTGGCACTGGCGGCTCGTCCGCCAGTGGACTTTTTCATTGCGACAATAGTGCGTGGTTGGTCACTGCCCTCGATGGCAAGCGCCGGCAATGGGTGACGATCACAAGCGACTGAAGCATTTCCACTCACCAGGGGACCTTCACGAGCTCACGTTTTCTTGCAACGGTCGCCGCCCATTGCTCGCTGACGAATCGACTTGCAAGCTCCTCTGTCAGAGCATCGATCAGGCAATGAGTCGCCATCGGCATCGGCTCATCGCGTTTGTGCTCATGCCGGAGCACGTGCATCTCTTGGTGCTTCCCACCTCGATCGAGTGCGACATTGCCGGTTTGCTGTTTTCAATCAAGAGACCGTTCTCGTATCGCGTGAAGCAGTACTACGAAGCAACGCGAAGCGACTTGCGATCCGGACTGGTCGTGCGCGAGCGCGCAGGAAAGTCCGCGTTTCGCTTTTGGCAAGAAGGAGCCGGCTACGATCGCAATCTTTTCGAGCCCCAATCGGTTCTCGCGGCGATCGATTACATCCATCTGAATCCGGTGCGACGGGGCTTGGTTACTCGAGCCAAAGATTGGAAGTGGTCGAGCTGTCGGTGGTATCTGAGCGATCGACGAGACGTTGATCCCGACTTGCCCACAATCCACGGCTTGCCTGGCGAGTTGGGCTAGGGAAAAAGACGAGTGGGGGCAAGTCGGACGAGCCGTGCGCCACGGAACTGGGATCCGCGCCAAAAGACCACTGGCGGGCAAGCCGCCAGTGCCACCCGGCGGCACACCATCTCGAGCTAGAGCACCCGGCGCATCGCTAGAATGTCGGCATGAGGCCAGAATTTGCTCTGTGGGCGTTCGAGGCGGTCGGCGTCCTGATCCTGTTGTGGTTCAAGGTGCCCCTGTCGTACGCGATCGAGGTCGTGGCCGCGGCGGTGATCCTCGACTGGATCGTCGACCGCTGGATTCTCCGACGGAAACCCGTTGAACCCCGGCAACTCCTGCCGAATCGGCGATTGCTCACGGCCATCATCTGCGGATCGCTCGGCGCGGCGGCCGGCGTCGGCATGGGCCTCTTCATGCAGTGCGACGCGACCACGCTGCTGTGGCTGGGGATTCTGCCGGGCGCCGTGGGGTTTTTCTTTGGACTCGTGTTCAAAATGACGGCGTAGAGGGCGCGAAGACTCACGGGCGGGCTTAAATTCTACGCAAGCCGATCCTGCCAGAATCCGGGGCGCCGACTCGTGTGGGCGACAGCCAACGCCAGGAGGATTTTGTCGGCCTGGAGCTCGAACAGGACCCTAAGACGTCGCGGCAGGCCCTGTCGCAGTTCGCGCGAGCCAGCGTAATCTCCGGCCGCGAGAAGCTTTCTGGAGCCTCCTCAATCCGCTCAAAGAGATGCGACAGCGAGTCGAGGAATTCCGTTCCCAATCCGGCGCGTCGCGCTTCGTACCACTGGTATGCGACTTCGATGTCCTGTTGCGCCTCCTGCGTCAGTTGGAGCCGCATCGCTTCGCGTCTGCCGATTCACGAGTGCGAAGTCGCGAAAGCACGGTTCGCCAATCCTCGGCGGTCGTTTCGCCTCGCTCGTAAGCCCGAGCGCGGTTTTCGATTTCCGTCATCCAGGCGGCTGCGATTTCGGGCGTGGCGAAGTCGCCGCGGAAGCTTTGCTCGATGACGTCGGCCACGTAAGCCCGATCCTCGGGGGAGAGGGATAAGGCTTGCTGTGCAATCTCTTCGCGACTCGACATGACCGGCTCCCAGCGTTCCTAGATTAAGCCAATTCTCCCATGTTTTCCCCTGGTCTGCGAGGGGTTTGCGGAATGACGAAATTTTTTGAAATCTTTCGCAATTTGCGCGAACCCGGGTCATCCACTAGTCGTCTTGTGGTCGTTGGAGATAATGTTGCAATGCAGGCCACGGGCCTGTAGACTTTGACGGAGTAGTGTTCTTCTGTTTAGTTTCCCTGAGCGACTGCGGTTCTAGCCGCAGGAGGTCGTGCCATGCATCCGAATTTTGACAACGCCTGCCAAAACGTCGTCAATCACGTCTCGAACGCCAACGCGTTCGTCGGACATTCGGTGGCTTGCGTCGACGCGACCTCGAAACGCCTGCTCGGCAGGAAACGTTCGTCGATGCGGCCCCAGCACCTACTGGGCGACTCGCTGTCGGACTATCAGCCCGACATGTCGAGTCCGCGGGATGCCATGTCCCGCGGAGCACGCCCAACCACGCCAACGCGTTCATTACGAACGCAGACGTGGCAGGCGCAGGGCACGCCAGCCGCCATTGCGGCGGCAGGTACCGAGCTTGCCGCCACAAGGGCGGCAGGTACTCAGCCAGCCGCCATTTGGGCGGCGCTGGTGATCGCGAGAGCGCTCGCCAGTTAGGGCAACACGGTCGACGAGTCGTTTTTGGCTTTGAGCGAACGGGTTTCCCGGCCTCCCGGCGTCTGATTCCGGTTGCCGTCGTCTCCCCGTTCCTTCCCGCGTGGTTCTGTTGCTTTCCGGCTGTGGACTTCGTTCCCAGCCTGCGAGCAACGCCGAACCTCACGGCCGGCTGCGGAAAATTTCACCCCGCAGCTCGGCAAGCCGTTCCTGTTTCAGCGGTTTGCAGCGTTTCAACGCATCAGGCCGCTCCCAGGTGGGAGCAAACGAAAATGGAAGAGCAACGAACCATCCGGTTGGTGTTGGAAGCCCAAGCCGGCAGCCGCGAAGCTTTCGGGCAGCTCGTGACCCAGTTCGAGACCACGGTCTTCGCGACCGTGATGTCGCGGCTGCGGAACCGGGCCGAGGCCCGCGAAGTGACGCAGGACGTGTTCGTGCAGGCCATGCGCAAGCTCGCGCAGCTCCGCGAGCCCGAACGGTTCGGGGGCTGGCTGCGGCAGATCGCGGTGCGGATGTCGATCAACCGCGCCGTGCGGCGGCCGCCGGAGATGACGCTCAGCCCGGAAACGTTCACGTCGCTGAAGACCGAGCCGCGAACCCCGCTCGACGACCTGCTCCGCATGGAGCGGTCGACGCAGGTCTGGGGCGGACTGTCGAAGCTTCGCGACCTCGACCGCCGAACGCTGATCGCGTTCTACGTCGAGGGGCAGTCGCTCAAGCAAATGAGCGACAAGTTCGACAGCCCGATCGGCACGATCAAGCGCCGGCTGCACACGGCTCGGACCCGGCTCCGCAAGGAGCTGACCGAGGCGATCCCGGCGTGACGGATCGAAGCGCGTGATGATCGGCACGCGTCAGAACGAAGCACGGGCGGTTTAGGCCGCCCGTGCTTTTTTTTGACGTTCTTTTGACGGAAGGCGGATCCCTCGGGGTCGCCGCGAACCGGGCTATCGCTTCGCGATATCCCTGCGACGGACGGCGATCAGTTTTTTCACGAGCGTTTTGGGAAGCGGTTTGTCGATCGAAAACTGCAACGCACCTTTCGAGGTCACATAGCCGGCGACGTCATCCGCCAGCTCCGCGAGGACGGAACCACTGTGAGGCAGGTAACTCAGGTGGTTTTTGAAGGCGGCGAATCCGGCAATCACCTTGCCGTCCAGCCGAAACGCCGGCATGCCATACGAGATGCCTTCCTCCGCCTTCGGGATGATGCTCTGAATGGTCCGCCGCAAATGCCGCAGGGTGCTCCGCTTCGGCTCGTCGAGATTCGCCAGATAGTCGTCAATCTCTTTCTGAGACATGCGGTCATTTTAGGCGGCGTACAGACACCGTCAATTTGGCTGTGTGGCCCCGGCGTCTTAAAGCTCGGATCGTTTGAGAGCTGGTGGTCTCGTGATTAGCACCCGGGGGATCCCTCGCTCACCAACAAATTGCATTAGCGATACTAAGTGTTGCGCCGAGAAGAGTTTTGCGTACACCTTCGAAAGCTATGTCGGTAAGGACTTACGTCGTCACATGCAATTGGTTGTCACGCTTCGGGTTAGTGAATTCATCATACCAACCCGAAGTGTCAGCGAGGGATCTTCATCGCAGCGAAGTGTGTCGGGCGGCCTCACGCAGATCCGTGCGCACGGCACTCGGCGTTCAAAGCCGGGCGGCCGACTTGGGGATGATGTGGTCGGCCGGCTTTTGCAGGTCGCGGTTCTTTTTCTCGTTCGACCACCAACGCCGCCAGTCGTCCCGGTTGTAGCCCAACTTTTGATCGGTGATCTTGGACAGCGTGTCCATGACCGCCAGATTTCGATCCTTCACCGCCATCGGCAAATTTTGCGGCCGTTTCTCGACCAGGTGGTACGTCAAAACGGCGGCACGGCTTTCCGAAACAGGAGGGGCACAACAGGACAAACACGGTCGACGGCGAGAGCTCCACCGCCTGCGCCGTGCGGAACGTCATCGCCTCGATCAAATAGGGAACCGCGTCGCGGTGGGATCGCCGATTTCAGCAATGCCCTTCGCCGCCAGGCTGACGAGCTGTTGGTCGCGGGTCTTGAGAGCCTCGATGTACAACGGACGCGCGAAGTCGGCTCGATCGGAACCGATCGCCTGGCGGGCCGCCTCGCGGACCTGCGGCGACGGATCGTAAAGCGACAGCGCGACGAGATAGTAAACCGGCTTCGCGCCGGGAATCCCGCGGGCGATCATCACGAACAAGAGCCGCGCCTCTTCCAGCGGGCTGCTGGCCAGATAACGGGTGAGGGCCGGCAGCGCGTCGGGATCTTCAATCCGCAAAAGTTCCGCTCGCGCGCTGCGGCTTTGATCGCGCTTGGTCCCCAACAGCCGTGAGACGAGCGACCGGATTTTCGGCATCCACGCCTCTTCCTCGGCCGTTAGACGCAGCCTCCGGGAACTCGCCTTGGCACCGGCGGCCTGCGCGGATCGGCGCCGTGCTTCACTTGCTTGACCGAGTCCCGATCGAAAACGATCACCGTCCCGCAGGACGTGCAGAGCGTGACCGACTTCGCGGTTCCGGAATAGCCGACGAGACGGCCGTGGACCACGCCGCCGTTATTCAGCGTGACACTATCGGCCCGCCCCATCGCGAGCGGCAGCAGAATGGAGAACGCAATCACTGCCAGCGGGCGCGCTGAACACCAGCTCGAAAGCGCATCGGAATGTCTCCATTCGGAGGCAGCTGGTCGAGAACGCTACGGAGCAACCCTTCGCGGTGGGCAGCGGCCCGAAAAATTCGCGCGACACCTAAGCTTAATCGTACGAACCGAGCGCCCAAAAGCAATAAAAGTTTGTTGCCAGCCCGGTGGCAAGCGGAGTGTCACGCCTGCGTGGTTTCAATCCCGGCAAACGCGGTCGCACGCGCCGCGGTACAATTTCCGCGGCAGCAAGTGACCCTGAGGATCCGTCTGCGGCGAGGCGAAATGCTGTTTATCTATCCGATGTGGGATTCCGAAAGTCAGCGCCTCGGACTCAAAGCCTGCACGCCGCGCGGCTATGTGCACTTCACTGCCTGGCAGAGGCGATAGGAGTTGTTGGCTTGTTCTGTTGCCTGTCACAGGGATCTTTTTGATTGGCCTGGCGTGCCTTGGTTGGTTTCACACTGAATATTTTGGGTTGTTCCTCGCGCCATTCGCGGCGGGCGTCCTCTCGGAATCAACCATGTGCGTTTCTCGGGTCTGTGCAAAAAGAAAGCGTTTCGACTATGACGCTGAAACCCGGACGGCCAGCTGGATTGAGCAGGGTGTCGCTCAAGAATTCCAATGGAAACAGGTGAAGCGTTAATCCGACCAACGCGCGTACGCCGCAAAACTGAAGACATGCCCACGCGGAGCCGTGGGGATGGCACCCGGCGCCCTGACACCTTTGTTACGGCCGTAGCATGAGCGACTCAACCTGGATCTTTACGTATGTTGGAATTGCCGCGGATTGGCCCACGATGCATTGGCTGATCGCCCGTGACGGGGCACTTCGAGGAATGTGGTTGCGCCAAGCCGACGGATTGATTGGGTCGGCACTGAGCCCGTGCTTAAGGAACTCGGGATCGAAACGAGTAAGGAGAAGGTTGCGAAGCTTGCTCAGCTAACCCAGCGCTTCCAGGAAGAGCGGAACTCGCGCCTTTCGAAATTGACCCCGAAGGAACTCAACCGGAGGGGGCCTACGATTCAAAAGGAGCTGCGAGCGAAGGCCAATCTCGAACTGCAGCAGATCTTTGACGAGACGCGAATACGCCCGCCTCGAACAGATCGATTGGCAGGCAGCGGGTCCACGGGCGTTGCAATATGTTGAAATCGTCAGAGGCGCTGGCCCTCAGGAAAAAGCAGAGACAAAGTCTCTCGTCGCTGGCTCGCAAGACCTCGCGGCTCGTGAAGACACTCCTGAGTGCAGGCGGCACGCCTCGCCCCAAAAAAGATAAAGAGCTCAACTCAGTCTTCGTTGCCCTCAAGGCCGAGCACGAGAAGGAAGCCGGCAAGATTCTCAGCCCGACACAACGAAAGAAATTCGCCCGGCTGAAAGGGAAGCCCGCATCCATTCCTCTCGAGCACTTGAGACCCTCTACCGAAGTCCGTGGAACGACCGTCGTCATCGACATCAAAAACGCAGGCCTCATGGTGACCTTAGAGACGCGAGGGTGGTCGTCTCTCGTCACGGCAGCGACCGGACCGCATCGACACGAAGTGATCACCACCCCGGGCGAGCAATCGGTCACCATCACCGTGTTTTCGAGCCGCCCAATCAGGCATCTCAGCTCGAACGAAAGCTTCAGCGTTCAAAGCGACCAAACTCGAACTCTTGTGGTATCGCTCGTCGGCGGACAAGTAAGCGCGAGGGTCGATAATGATTCGCCGTTAACGTTCCGAAGGGGACTCGCACGGCAAAGGTAAAGCCATGCGCCGGGTGCCATGCCCACGGCTCGGCGTGGGCATGTCTTGCCGCTCGCCGCATGCTCACGCAAAGCCGTGAGCATGGCATACACTCAGCGCCAACTTGGCGGACGCGCTCGCTATTCGTTCCGGTCCAGCAAAACTGATCTTCGCAAATCTCAGGAACTGGTATAATGGAAGCGTGACAACCTGATGTCGCATGACGGAGACGCGTAAAGCGTCGCAAGTCTCTTAACGAGAGCCGTCGCCTTTTCAGCCGCTGGGCTGGGCGATGGCTTTGTTTGTTTGCAAGCCGGTCTCGCTCAGCAAGGCGGTGCAACAACCAATTTGCGAGACTGGTATGCAGCACGAAAACGAAAATGAGATCGGGACGGTCGCGGGTAACGGCGCAGCGACGGGCAACGGCGCAGCAACAGAAAATCGGACCGCGACAAGCCATGGGATCGGAAACGGGGCAGGCAACAAGCCGCTCGGGACGTGGACGCTGGCCGGCCACACGTACACGAATTACGCCGAGTTTTGCGAGGCGCGCGATCGGCGGCAGCGGGAGTTTCTGACGCGGAGCGGCGGGGCTAAGTCGGACGAGCTGGGGCCACCGTTGGTCGTGCCCGAGGACGCAACGCCTGAGAATTTCAATCCGGAGAGCGAGTGGCCCGTCTCCTCGGAGATCAATGCGGCCCTCAAGAATCGCTTTCGGCTCTTCAACGGGGCTCAGCTCAAGTCGGCCAAAGCCACTCGCTACTTGATTCCCGGCATTCTGGCGGCCGGGCAGCCCGGGGGCATCTACGGCGGGTTCAAGACGCTCAAGACGTCGCTGGCGGCCGATCTCTTGATCTCGCTGGCCAGCGGCACGCCGTTTCTCGGGCGGTTTCCGGTCGCGAAGCCGGGGCGAGTGGTGTTTCTGTCGGGCGAGGCCGGGCTCGAGGCGCTCAAGGCGACCGCGGACCGCATCTGTCGCGAGCGCGGCTTATCGCTGGAGTCACTCGAGAATTTTCATCTTTCGCCCGATCTCCCGCGGCTCGATCGGCCAGTCGACGTGATGGCCCTCCGCGAATTGATCGAGATTCAACAGCCGATCTGCCTGGTAATCGACCCGATCTCGCTGGCGATGGGCGACTCCAACAGCCGCAACCCGTTCGCCGTCGGAGCGCTGCTGCGGGAACTGGTCGAGCTGTGCGACACGACGGGCTGCGCGATCCTCGTCGTACATCATGCCAAGCGTTCGCACAAAGCGGGCAGCCCGCCCATGCTCGACGACATTGCCTGGAGCGGCTTTGCCGAGTTCTCCGCCCAGTGGCTGTTGGTCTCGCGCCGCCGGCCGTACAACCCCGACACGGGCCATCACGAGTTGTGGCTCTCCTCGGGCGGCCGCGCGGGACATGCCGGCTTGTGGGCTCTCGACGTCGACGAAGGCGCCCCACCCGCGCTGCCGGACGAGGGACCGCTGCCATCCGCCCCCGAAGACCACCGCACTTGGAGAACAGCCCTGCGCTCGGTCGCCTGGGCCGAGGCTCAAGCGGACGAACAGTTCGTCGCCACTCGGGAAGATCGCCAATTGCGTCGCCGAGCGATGGCCGTCGAGCGTCAGAGCCAGCGCATGTTGGAGTTTCTCGCCGCCTACCCGGACGGCTGCACGGCCCGCTTCATGCGGGACCCGTTGGGCGTCAGCGGCGACCGGATGACGCGGCTGCTCGACCGCCTGATCGAGCAAGGCCAGATCGTCAAAAACGAAGATCGATCATTCGACAGCCGTCGCCCGATTGTGACGTACAGCCGCGTGAAAGTCATGGACCTGTCGGCGGCCGCCATCAAAGCCGGCCGCGTGTCACGCCCGGACGAAAAGACCTACGACCCCAAGACCGGCTGGGGCAATGCCCCAGGCCCCGGTGCGGGCGGGGTCGGGGGTCGTGGAATGCATTGTGCCGCGGCACGCGGGATGGGCGATGAGTCGACCCGCGCGGTGGGACGGGACGCGGGACGGGACACGGTGTTTCATCGGGAAAATAGCGGTGTTTTGCCTGCCACCAACGACCAGCGTGAGGCGGCAGCCAGCGTGCCGTCACAGTCCGAATCGGCGTGAGTCAGGGCGTAGTTGCGAAGGAAGGGGGTGTCGCTCGCGGCGACCGAAATTTGTCTCGCCCCGTTGGGGCTTCAGGGGAGGGAATTGGTGGTTCCCGGATCCCAGGCCTGCGCTGCGCTCCGACCTGGGCTATCGAATCTCGCCCCGTTGGGGCTTAACGGCAGCAGGGGCTCAGAGGACGACGCGGAGGCGGCAGCCAGCATGTCATCGCAACCGAGTGCGGCCGCAGCGGGTCCAGGGGCGTTGCCCCTGGGACGGGACACGTTGTTTCATCGGGAAAACAGCGGTGTTTTGCCTTCCACCAACGACCAGCGTGAAGCGGCAGCCGGCGTGCCATCACACCCGAGTCTGGCCGCACCGGGTCCAGGGGCACTGCCCCTGGGATTTCGGATCTATCGAGGCTCGGGGTCATCCCTTAAACTGCATCCCTTGCTGACTGGCCCCTTTGGTGGGCAGGCGGAGGATGCAGGGAACCATGCCGCGACGTGCGAACTATCTCAATGTTTATCAGACCGGCAAGCTGACGGTGGTCAGCTTTGTGAGTGCCGAGCTGTTGGATCAGATCGTGGTCAGCGAGTGTCGGAAGGAGATTGCCGAGCTGATTCAGCAGCATCAGTGCGAGACACTGGCGTTCGATCTCACCGGCGTGAAGCTGGTGCCCAGCGGCATGTTGGGGATGCTGGCTTCGCTCGGGCGGCTGGGTGTGCAGGTGTTGGTCTACAATCCTTCCGACGATATTCGCGAAGTGCTCGAGATCACGCGGCTCGACTCGTTGCTGCAGGTGCAGAGGGTCGACGTGTGAGGCGTCGCGCGCGGGGCGGTGCGGGTTTTTGCCTGCCGATGCGTCCCGCAGTCTCGTTTTTGGCGACCGATTGAGATGCCGGCGACTGGAATAGAGGACGACGCCCGAGCGGTGGGACTCGATCCGCGGCAGTGGCAGCGGACCCTCGAACTGCTCGACGACTGGTGCCGTCGCAGGCTGATCCCGTCGGCGGCGATTATCTGCGGTCGGTCGGACCGGGCCACGCGGACGCACGTGTTCGGCAATCAGACGCTCGACCCGGCGTCGCCTCCCGTGCGTGACGACGTCATTTTTCTGGTGGCGTCGATCACCAAGCCGATCGTGGCGATGGGTGCGCTGCTGTTGGTCGAGCGCGGCCAGCTCTCGCTCGACGATCGGGTGTGCGAGATCGTGTCGCAGTTTCGCGGCACCAAGAAGTACGGCGTGACCGTGCGGCACTTGCTGACGCATTCCTCCGGGCTGCCCGACATGCTGCCTCGCAATCGCGAGCTGCGTGAGTCGCACGCTTCGCTCGAGGAATTTGTGGCCGGCACTTGCGCGGCCGAGATGGGTTTTCCGCCCGGCCGCGGCGTGCGTTATCAGAGCATGGGGTTCGGGTTGCTGGGCGAGATCATCCGCACGCTCTCCGGTCGCAGCTGTGCCGACTTTCTACGGACGGAGATCTTTCAGCAGCTGTGGATGAACGATACGTCGCTGGGTGCTCCGGCCGAGTGGTACGACGAGCAAAACGGACGGGCGGCCCGCGTCGCCGAAATCCGCGTGCCCGACGATCAGCGCGACGCGGCCAACGACTGGGGCTGGAACAGCCGCTACTGGCGCGGGCTGGGGGCACCGTGGGGCGGGGTGCTGTCGACGCCCGCGGATCTCGCGCGCTTCGCCCAGGCCATGCTCTCCGGCGGCACGATTGACGGCACGCGGATCTTCTCGAAAGCGACGGTCGAAGCGGCGACGAAGAACCAGTTGGCTGGCATGCTCGGAGTTCCGGCCGCCGACCGCGAGGGGCGGCCGTGGGGGTTCGGCTGGCGTTTGAGCTGGCCCGGTTCGTCTCCCTATTTCGGCGATCTGCTGGGCCCCCGGATGTACGGCCACATGGGGGCGACGGGGACGGTGCTCTGGCTCGATCCCGATCGCGACGCCTTCGCCGTCGTCCTCACGACGCAGCCGCAGGATCCGCAGGGGGCGTATCTGGCCCGGCTGTCGAACTCGATCGCCGCGTCGCTGGTCTGATTTTGCGGGCTTGTTTGGGGGCGCGTTCGGCCGTTGCGATCGGACTAGTCGTTATCGTCGCACCGGCGAGTCGGTCGAAGGTGCGCGTTAGGTCGAGCGTGCTGAACTTGCGGTCGGCTCTCCCAGATTGTGGACCAGGAACAATTTGACGCACTGAGAATGCGGCCTATGTTTGGGCAAATCGCGTTGAGCGTGCTGGCGGTACGAGAAAACAATTACGGCCAACGCTTGGGCGCGGCAAGGAAAGCTGGGAGCTTTGAGGGGACCTTGCCGCGCCCTTTTTCTTTGCGCCGTGCTCGGCGCGGCTTCTTGTGCGGTTCTGTGTGCGACGGCGAAGCTGAAAACTGGCCCCGACTTGCCCAGGCCACCTGTTGCGCGAATTCCCAACTTGCCGACTCTAACGCAACTTCCGTTTGCGCCGTTGCCGAAATAATCCGGGAAGTTTTGGTCTGCGCTCGCCTCTCCGCGCTCCGCTGCGCCCCTGCCAAGGAAGGATCAGGTCGCCGTGCCACTGCCGGCCGAGTTATCGCAAACCGTGTCACGACCAGCCGAGTCGCTGGCAGCCCTGTCAGTGCAACCATCTGCTCGGGCGATCGGCGACCGATTGCGGCGTGTCGCGTGGATCGGGCTCTTCGTGCTGGGGCTCTGCTTTTGGATTCCCGCGCTGTTACGCGCTCGGCTTGGTGCTTCGGCCATGACCGGCAGCGGGGCCAGCGACGCGCGGATGCCCGTTACCGCTCCCGCGTGTCTGACGGAAACGGCGGCGACAACTCCGAACGCAGCGTCGCAGGGCGAAGGTCACCCGGTCGCCGCGCTCACCAGCCGTTTGCTCGTCACGACGACGATCTTGGGCAAGACCCGGCGGGCGGCGATTGTGAATGGGCGGCTCTATCGCGAGGGGGACAAGATCGTCGCGGGGAGCGAGCAGTATCGCCTGACGAGCGTCGCCGAGGACCGCATCGATCTGGTGGCACTTGCCCCGTCGGCCGGCACGAAGCGCTCGGTGATGCTGCAGACGACCGCAGAGTCCAAGAGCGATCCCTCCGGATCGCGCTAAGGACCGGATGGTTTCGCGATATGGCTCATAGCCGGTATCAATCGAGGGCGGGGCGTCCGACGTCGCAGGCGTCGGTGCGACCGTTGCGGACAGCCATCGGCGCGCTCGGGGTCGGTTCGCTGCTGCTGGCGGCCGTGGCCCTGATGCACGACGACGCGCCTGTTGCGCGACTGGTCGCCGAACGTGTGGCCGAGGTCAACAAGCACCGCGGGATGCTGCGGCCAACCGCGCCCGACATCGTGCCGCCCAGCATTGCGCAGTCGCCTTCGGTTGCTGGCGTTTCGCGCACCGAGAACAGCACTCGCCCGTCGGCCGCTAAAGCGTCGGCCCACTTTTGGAATGCCGCGCAGGTGAGCCCGAATGCCAAGCAGGGCTCAATGGTCCAACTCGATCCACCGGTGGTCAGTCGCGACGCCACGGACGCCGACAACTCGCGAGCTCCTCTCAACAAGTCGGCCATCGACAGCACGCCGCTGATGACGCGGACCTATCGTCCCGTTTTGATGTCCGCCGTCAGCCTGGAGCGATTGGTGCGGCCGTTGCTGACCGCGCGGGGACAGATGGTTGCGTCGAACGCCGCCGCGAGTGCCGTAAGCACGCCCGTGCCCGTGCCAGCGGTCACACAGTCACCGCTCACCGCTGCCGCGGCCGATGCGACGCTGCCGGGCGTGCTGGTCGTCTCCGATCGGCCGGAGGCGATTGGCCGGATCGACGCGCTGTGCCGCGATCTGGAATCGATGTCGCCGAGGATCGCGATCGATTTGGTCGTCGTCAACGTCGTGCCGACCAGCGGCGAGCAGCTTCCCTGGGAACAGTGGCGGAACAGCTTCGGCACCGTCGAATCCGATTTGCCCTCCGTGCTCAAGCAGATCCGCAGCCTGGGCCGAGCGACGGTTAGTACTCGCAGCCAGCTGCAAAGTTTGGGCGGCACTTGGACTGAATTGGCTTGGAGCGAGCAAAGCATGGGCGGGAGCCCGCGCACCGATGCAGCCGCTCCGGACGAGGAAGATCGCGAGCCCCCGACCCCGCCGGTGAACAACACAGCCGGGGCGACCGCCCTGACGACGCTGCACGTCCGCCCCAGCATTCAGCCCGACGGGGCCATCCGCCTGGAAGTCCGCGCCCAGTCCGGCCGGATCGAGAACCGTGGGCAACCGCAGCACCCGCAACTGGTGAGCGTCCGCTTCAATACCGAGGTCGTCCTGCACGAGGGAGCGACCGGCGTCGTCAACCTGTTCGTCGACGAACCCGGCCATCGGCCGCGAGCGCCTCGATCGGTTCCGCCACCGCGACGCTGATGATCCCCGGCGGATCGCTGCTCCCCGCGGCCAAGATCGTGCCGCAGCCCGGCCAACGCGAACAGACGCTGTTACTGCTCATGCCGCGAATCGTCCGACCGGCGCGGCCCGGCAAGATCGCCGTCTCAAAACCGCGCGATCCGGCTTGAGCCCGGACCGCGCTGGCGAACGGGTCTTTTCCTCGTCATCACCTCGACGAATAATCTAGTGCAACCCTGACAGCTGGCGGGCCGTCGGGTCACTGGGGTGATTGTCGTACGAGAGGAAGATAGAGCTGGCTGACATCGCGCAGGGCACGAAAGAGGTGTTGGACCAGGGGCAGCGCCGGTCACTTGTCGTTCATGCATTGCCACTTCCCGTCGGCCTGCTTTTCGTAGGCGAATCCAAAGCCGTTGCCGCGGGTGATGATGCCCGTGCCCTCATTGTGATTCATGCGGATGACGGCGCTCGTCAAGTGAGCGGCTTCGGCATTGTTCTTGAAGATTTCCCAAATCTCGTCGACCTCTTTTCGCAGCTCGGCCCGCTGCTCCATTGGAATCTCGGTGTCGCACTCCATCACGAAAAACGGCGGACCTTCCGAAAAATAGACCGGACCCGCGAACTTGACCCGAATCTTGTGACCCGAAGGCAACGTGTCCCACGGTTGCGGGCGACCGAACAAGGTTGCGCCGATGAAAAGTAGCAGCGGCGCGGCATTGATCGCCAATCCGGCGACGCCCCATTTCCGCTCTATTGGCGACACGACGGCGATTACCGCCAGAACACCGGCAATCAGGTTGATCAACAAGACCAGCGGTGCGATCAGCAACCAGTGCAGGCCTCCAACCCCCGACGCAATCCCCGCAAGAACGAGCACCGCGGCGAACGCGCCGAGCACGACGGAGGCGGGGCCGCTACGACCGCGCGGTATTGCCGGTGGGTCAATTTCGCTCGCTGTTTCGATCGTCAATTGATCCCCGGCAATCGTCGGGCCGCTGGGTCGCTGGGATGTTTGTCGTACGACAGAAACGTGAACAGGTCGACGATCTCCTGCGGCTTCATCTGGTTTTCGATCTGTTCGGGCATGAGCGAAATGTTGCTGACGTGGACGGTGTCGATGTCGTTGCGGGGAATCGTTTCGGTCTTGCCCCCCTGTATCTTGAGCACCACCCGCTGGGGACTGTCCTCGGCGAGCAAGCCGGTCAGCACGCGGCCGTCATTCGTTACGACGACGACGGCCCGATAGCCGGCGCCGATGACCAGGTTCGGGTCGAAGACGTTCGACAGGAGCTGCTCGAACGAGCTGCGGCCGTTATTGGTGATTTCCGGACCGACGTCGTTCCCTTTGCCGTGAATCTTGTGGCACTGACCGCAGATTCGCTGAAAGACTTTTTCGCCGGCGGCCGCGTTGCCGTGACCGTCGCGAATCAGCTTGCGCATGCGGGCGATCACGCGCTCGCGCTGCGGGTCGCGCGCGTCGCGAATGCTTCCCCACCGGGCGTGGACCTGGTCGATGAGCTCGTTGTCGCCGAACGCGAGCAACTTGCGGACCTGGGAAAGATTGAGATCGTGCGCGGGCAAGCGACCGGCGCCGATGGCGGCGAGCAGTTGCTTGCTCCAGCCGACGCGCTGAGTGAGCAGCTGCAGCGCGAGTGGTTTTTCCTCCGAAGCGAGGCGGTCGTAAGCCGACAACACCACGTCGGCAACCTGCGGTGCGTCGAGACGGGCCAGGGCTGCGATCAACCGCGCGCGGAAGCCGGGCGACCACGAACGGCGGGGAGCGAGCATCGTTTCGACCAGTTTCAGGGTCCACGGATCGTTAGCGCCGGCGAGGGCTTCGATCGCGGCAAGCTTGCGGCGCTCGGACGCTTTGGCGTCGGTCGCCAGCATGCGCGCCACCTCGGTTCCGGCGGGATCGTGCCAACTCGCGGCGAGCAGTGCAGCATCGAGAAACAAGGGCCCTTCGCGGGGCCCCGCCAGAACCGCCCGTAGGCCCGGCTTGAGCGCGCTCTTCACGGCTTCGAGTGGAGGTCCTGAAAGTTCGCGATTCTGAATATGCTCGCTCAATAGCCGCAGACAGCGCTGGGCCGCCGTGGGCCGCCGCGCGTAGATGGCGAGGTGGAACAGGTCACGCAGGGCCACGCGCTTTGATCGCGTCCAACGGAGGAGCAGCCGGTCGAACAGGCGCGGAGTGAACTCAGCGAAGCTCGGATTGTCGTCAAATTTAGAGGCGGCTAAGCCGTCGACGATCGTGTCACTGCTCTCCACGAGCCACGGCTGTAGATTGTTCCAGACGATATGGGGAATGAGCGGATCGTCGCCCGAATGAGACAGAATCTCGATCAACACGGCAACTGCTTCGACGCCCGCTACTTTCGGCGAGGCGATTGCCGCTTGCAGACGCACATCGGGCGAGATGTCGTGCGCGGTGGCGAGCACCAGCCGACGCACGGCCGGCGAAACGCGGTGCGCCCCCCGCTCGTTTTCCGGCGCGTACGCGGCCTCCGCGTCGTTGTTGCCGGCAAGCCGCACGCCCCAGGCGCGCATCGCCGGATGGGAATCGGACATCAAGGCACTGAGGAACTCATCGTCGGTCCGCGCGCCTCCGGCGACGAGCGAGCCGGCGAGTGCCCGCAGTGCATACAGGCGCGTCCTAAAATCCGTATAGCCTCTGAGGACGATTTGTTGGAGCTTCGGCCGAGTCGCTGGGTCGTGTCGTTCAGCGAGCAATCGGAAAATCGTGTCCGCGAAGTAGGTGTTGGTCGTACTATCCATCTGGGCCAGCAAGTCGTCATCGCTGTCCTTCGCGAGATCGAAGTTCCAAACGCGCCGAGTGTCTTTGTAGCGGACACGGTAGAGCCGTCCCTTCAAGCGGTCGATCCCCGCCGGGTCGCGGCCCGCGTCCTGGTAGCAGTGGTAGCGGTCGTACCAGTCGAGGATGTAGAGGCAGCCGTCAGGCCCCGTCTGCTGCGAGACGGGCATGAACCACGCGTCGTTGGCGGTCAGAAAATCGGGAGCGGGCTCGGACGCGTAGGTCGAGCCGTCGCGCTTCAGCGTGTCGACGTTGATGCAGCCCCCGTGGATGTTGCCCATGTAGAGCCGCCGGCGATACTCGGGCGGGTAGGCCTCGCTGTCGAAATAATGGAGCCCGCAGTAAGCGGCTTTTTGATGCTTGAAAGACGCGATCGAGCCGATCTGCCAGGTGAAGGGCGGATAAGGTCCCCCCTGCCGGTGGTAGTAGCCAGACTCGGTCAGGTGCCAGAGGTGATCGATCACGCACGCGCTGACGAACGCGCTGCCGATGTCGTCGAATGCGATGCCCCAGGGGTTGCTCGTCCCCTCGCAAAAGAGTTCGAATCGTCGCGTCCGCGGATTGATGCGGAACATGGCGCACGTGAAGTCGAATTGGCGATCGCCCGAGCGCACGTGGGCCGGGTTGAAGACGCCGTTGAGGCCATAGAGGTAGCCGTCCGGACCCCAGGTGAGCGAGTTGGGCAGCTCATGCGTGTCGTCGCGGCCGAAGCCGGTGACGACGACTTCGCGGCGATCGGCCTTGCCGTCACCGTCGGTGTCCTGCAGGAAGAGGATGTCGGGCGAGTTCGCGACCCAGACGCCGCCGTGGCCGACGGCGATTCCCGAGGGAATATTGAGTCCATCTGCAAAGATGGTCACCTTGTCGACCTTGCCGTCGCCGTCGGTGTCTTCCAGGATCTTGATGCGGTCGCGTCCAGGACCGGCAGAGTGCCGCGGATATTCGAGACTTTCGGTGACCCAGATCCGGCCGCGCTCGTCGAATGTCATGGCGACCGGATTGACGAGATCGGGCTCGGCCGCGACCAGCTCGACGTGAAAGCCGTCCGGCACTTTCATCCGGGCGATCGCCTCGGCCGGAGAGAGCGCGGGACCGGGCGGACGATCCTGGCCATGAGGAACTTGCTGCCGACCCGGAGTCGGTTGCTCCGCACGCGCGGGCCCGGTGGCAACCGACATCGCGATCACAAACAAGATGCTGAGGCGTGCAATCATTCGGAAAGCTCATCGGCCAGGAATTTTATTTGAACTTACCAATCCTGCGCGTTACCGTGACCAGCATGATGTTGCTTCCCGGATCGCGTCTACCAAAAGGAAATCCGCCGTGGGCACTACGATTTGGGTCGACGTCGAAGGGCGTCCCGACGACGACGTTCCGCCCGATCATTCGATTATGCTGCGGCTCATGGACGAGCTCGATGACCTCTCCGATCGGCTCAAGGTCGCCAAGCTGAGCGAGTTCTGTGATTACAGCGTGATCGAAGCCGAGTACGCCGACGAGTTGGAGGGGCTGGAAAGACCGTTGAACGACAAAAACTACCCCTGTGACAGGTGGTTCGATCCAGGTCGGCCGCTCGAGGCGGTCCGCGCGGTTCACGATCGGCTTGCGGCAGACTTCACGGCGCTACGCTGGGTGCCCGACCGTTCGCGAGACCATTGGCCCGAGGCACTGATCGAAGAACTGAAGCACTGTCGAACGGTGCTCGAGGAGGCCTCGGCTCGCGGGAGAAAGTTTCGCCTTCTCGTCGTGCCCTAGCCGCCGCGCTGAACGTGAGCCGACTGCTCGAACCGCCGCATCTGCATCGGAGCCTTATTCGCTGCCGCCGGCACCACGGCCGCGGTGTGTGCACGCTGGGCAGTGGTCGGTTGTTGAGCGGGAGCATGCGTCGCGGCAACGAGCACCGCGAGCAAAAGCGGAATCGAAAGGCGTGATGTCATCGGGGAGTGCAGGTTGGCAGGTTGGCGGCGGGGTGCTGGGAAGCCGAGCGGCTTTACTCTCGGTCGGGGCCTAGGCTGGCAATGATCTTCTCGAAGACGGGCTCGACGTCCTTGAACTGGGCCGGGGAGCATTTGCAGACGATGCTGTACTGGTGCTCGCGATGGACGACACTGGCCCGGCAACCTTTGACCGTGCTACTAAAGATGCTTTCCTTCCCCGTGAAGTCGGAGATTCGTCCTTCGCCAAAGCCGGCCGTTTCGATGGCCCGTCCGGGCCCCTCTTTGTACGACGAGAAGTTCTTCATCACCACTCCGCGGTGGTATTCATGAGTGGACGCGACGGCCGGGGCATCGCCAACGCGGCCGATGGAGGGACCGCCGATCTGATGGACTTCCTGGCCCGAGGCGATAGCTTTCTTCATCTTGCCCTTGGCGGAGGAGCCCTCGCTCTCGCGAATGTCGATCGAGATCGAATCGCCGTCGGAGATCCGGACGTAAATCGGAACGCCGCTCACACCGCCTCCTGCGGTCGATTCCCAGCCTTCCGGCTTCATGCCGCTCATGGGAACGATCCCCATCTTGATCGCCACATATTTTTGGGGAGGCTCGAATTTCGCGGCCGCCCCGAGACCCGACTGGCGCAAATAGATGAAGCCACCCACGGCCCCGCCGGCCACCAGGAGCACGCCGCCGCAGATCAGGGCAATCAAGAGCGGGCTTTGCTTGCTCTTGCGGGGCGGCGATTTGCTCCGGCGTTTTTCGAGGGGAGAGTCGGGAGCCTCTTCGTCCTCGGCCGGCCTTGCCGCCTTCTTCGGCAATTTGGCGCGACGGGCCGGCGGGCGATAGGCCTCGGTCTCGTCGAGGGCGAACTCGTCGTCCGCACTCGGGACGTCGTCGATGACGGACGATTCGTCGAGCAGGAAGCCCTCGTCCTCCGCATCGAGGATCTCGACTTCGTCGGCCTTTCGTCGGGAGGCCGGCTGCGAGGGATCGTGGACGCGGATTGTGTAGCCACAATCGCGGCAGACGATCTTGCGGCCGTCCAGCCGTTCGACGTTGTTGATTTTGATCCGCGCTTTGCACCGCGGACAAAGCCCGAAGACTTTCGTCATGGTTCGCGGCTGACCTTGGAAAATCGGGGACAGATCGGCCTGCACCTTCGGCTCGATCCTAACGCTCCCGGCGCGCCGCATGCAACAATGATCGGCCCATTGCCGGCGGTCCGGCTAGGCGGCCGCGCACTCGGTAAAGCGGCGGTAGAGGCCGGCGTAGACGCCGTCGGCGGCGAGCAAGTCGTAGTGCGTGCCCCGCTCCACGATCTGCCCGTGATCGAGCACGAGCACCTGGTCGGCATTGCGGATCGTGCTCAGGCGGTGGGCCACGACGAAGGCGGTCCGTCCGGCCAGCAGCACTTCGAGGGCACGCTGGATGCGGGCTTCGGTCATGCTGTCGACGCTGCTGGTGGCTTCGTCGAGGATCAGGATCCGCGGATCGGCCAACAGGGCGCGGGCGAAGCAGACGAGCTGCCGTTGCCCCGACGAAATGCCCACGCCCCGTTCGCCCACGATCGTGTTCAGGCCGTCGGGCAGGCTTTCGACCAGATCCGTGGCATCCAAACGGCGGAGCACGTCGTGCAGGTCGGCGTCGGTGGCGTCGGGCCGGCCCACGCGGATGTTGTCGGCGACGGTGCCGCTGAAGAGGAAATTCTGCTGCACGACGATGCCCAGCTGCCGATGCAGCGAGTCGGCCGAGACGTCGGTGATGTCGAACTCGTCGATCAAGCAGCCGGCCCGAGCCGGGCAGGTAGAACTTGGCGATCAGGTTGATGATGGTCGTTTTGCCGCTGCCCGTTTGGCCGACGAGCGCGATCGTTTGTCCGGCTTCGGCGACGAAGTCGATTTCGCGGAGCACGGGGCGCTCGGGGTCGTAGGCGAACGAGACCCGCTCGAAGGCGACGCGGCCGCGGATGCGTCCCAGCTCGATTGCGTCGGGCCGGTCGCACCACTCGGGGGGCGAGTCGAGCAGATTGAACAGCCGCTCGGCGCCGGCCATCGCCGTCAGTGCCTGGTTGTATTGTGTCCCCAAGTTGGAGATCGGGGAGAAAAACATGTTGGCCATGAACAGGAAGCCGACCAGGTCGCCGAGCTGCGTGGTGTGTGCAGGAGCCAGGGCCCGCGTCCCGCCGACCAGCAGCAACACGGCGATGAAGAACTGGTTGTTCAGATCGAGCAGCGGCAGAAACAGTCCGTACGTGCGGAGCACCGTGTAGTTGTAGGCCGAGTGGTCGGTCGCCAGCTCGCGGAACAGGCGGGCGTTCTCGTCCTGCCGCACGAAGCCCTGCGTCACCCGCACGCCCAGCACCGATTCGGCCAGCGTCGCGGTGACGCGGCTGAACGAATCGCGCATTGCCCGCAACGACTCGCTCAGCTTGCGATGAAAGACGTGGTTGATGCCCCACAGCACCGGCGCCAGGCCAAGCACGATCAGAAACAGGAACTTGTCGTACCAGAGCATGAAAGTCGCGGCGACGGCCATCTGCCCGACCTGCACCAGGCTGACGAACAGCACTTCCTGCACGCCGACGCGGACGTCTTCGATGTCGGACGTCATCCGGCTGATGATCCGGCCGACTTTCGTGCGGTGGAAAAAGCTCATCGGCATCCGCTGCAGATGGGTGAAGAGCGCGATCCGCAGGTCGCGGACGACGGCCTCACCCAGCTCCAGGGCGTAGAGCTGGCGATAGTGCATCACCCACTGCGTCGACAGGGCCAGCACCGTGAAGCCGACGGCTCCCCAGATCACGCCGACGCCGTCGCGCCGCTGAATGGGGCCGTTGATCACGGCGGCGATCACCCAGGTGAGCGCGGGCAACTGGATCGAGCGGACGATCACCCAAATGCAGAGCCAATTCCGCATCGAGGCATACGGGCGTGTGTACTGAAATAGCCGGGCGATCAGCCGAAAGTCGAGCGGACGCTGATCGGCTTCGCGATCCTCGTTGCGCGAGAGCTGCGTCAGGCTGCGGAGAATCGGCCGGCCGGCCGCGGGCGACTCATGCCGGCACTCTCGTCATTCTGCCGTGGAGTGCTCGTCGTGCCAGCGGCGGGCGTTTCGTTCATCAAGTCGGCAAACTGCAGTTCGGCCAGGCGGCGATAGGGGCCGGAGCCCGCCATCAACTCGCTATGAGTGCCCGATTCGACGATGCGTCCCTGCTCCAGCACGAAGATGCGGTCGGCCCGCCGGAGCGTGCTGATGCGGTTGGACACCAGGATGGTGGTGCGGCCCTCGAGGCGCGTTTTCGATCGCCTGCTGAATCTCGTGTTCGGTCTCGGCATCGACGGAGGCTGTGGCGTCGTCGAGCAGCAAGATGGGCGGATCGAGCAGCAGGGCCCGCGCGATCGACAGCCGTTGCCGCTGGCCGCCGGAAAGGTTGGACCCCTGCTCGCCGATCAGCGTCGCGTAGCCGTCGGGCGTTTCGGCGATGAATTCGTGGGCGGCCGCAATCTCGGCGGCGCGGCGGATTTCGGCTTCGGTCGCGGCCGGGTGTCCGAAGGCGATATTCGCCTCGATCGTGTTGCTGAAGAGAAAGTTTTCCTGGAAGACGATGCCGATGTTCCGCCGCAGGTCGTCGAGATCGAGCCGGCGGACGTCGACGCCGTCGAGCAGGACGTTGCCACCTTGCACGTCGTAATAACGCGGCACGAGGTTGAGCAACGTGCTCTTGCCGGAGCCCGTTTCGCCGACCACGCCCACGCATTCGCCGGGGGCGATCTCCAGGCACAGATCGTCGAAGACGGGCTCGCCGGTTTTATAGGCGAAGCGGACGTGTTCGAAGCGGATCGATCCGCGAGCCCGTTCGAGTCGCACCGGATGCAGCGGACTGAGGATTTCGAGGGGAGCGTCGAGCACTTCGAATACGCGTTGGGCCCCCGTGATGCTGGTCTGGATGCTGTTGGCGATGTTCGTGATCTGCCCGACCTGGTTGGCGAACTCGTAGAGCAAGTTGGCAAAGACGAACAGGCCGGCCCCCAGCGCCAGCTGTCCCGTCACCACCAAGTGGCCGCCGTAGCCCAACAGCACGATCATGTTGATCTGCGTCATGAACCCGGTGATCGGCTGGAAGATGGCCAGCTTATGAAAGATGCCGTATTTCTGATCGCAGATGGCCCGGTTGGCCGCGGAGAATTTTTCGACCTCTTGCGATTCGCGGGCGAACCCTTTGACGACCGAGATGCCTTGCACGTTTTCGACCAGCGTGAGGACCATGCGGTCGACCAGCTCGCCCCCTTTGATGTATTCCGGCTGCACGATCCGCGAGAACCGCGCCGCGGCCCACCACAAGAAGGGCGACGTCGCCAGGCAAACCAGCGTCAGCGGCACGTGCATCGACCACATGTAGGCCACGTACACGCCCAGCGAAAGCACGACCGTCAGCACTTTGACGATCACGCCGTCGACGAACTGGCGGACAGCGTTCACGTCGCCCGCGGCCCGATTAATGATCGAGCTGCTCTGGCTGCGGTCGAAGAAGCGGAAGCTGAGCCGCTGCAGCTTGTCGTAAACGTCGGAGCGCAGCTGCACGAGCACCCGCTGGCTGAGCGCGGCGACGGCGATTGCTGCGGCATACCGCAGCGTGGCCGTGAGCATGGCGACCAGCAGGATGCAGCCGGCGATCAATTCCAGGACGTGCGTGCTCGACCAGTCGTGGGCGAAGCCGAACGCCGCCGGCAGATGGCGGGGCGTCACCGGGCTACGCAGCTCCTGGCCGATGAAGTCGATACCGACGCCCGTCAGTCCCAGTCCGGCGAGGCTGGAGGCCACCACAATGATTTGCAGCACGACGACCTGCGTGCAGCCCCAGCGGTAGCGCCACGTTAACGCGAGCATGCGGGAGATGAGCGACCAATTGGACGGCGGCTCGATGCTCGCAAGGGCGGACGGATCCGAAGTCGGCATGATCTCTACGGGGGGTGGCGGAGACTAAAAGTCGTATCCTAGGGATTGCCCGAACTTCGACAACATCGAATCTCCCGAGGGTCCGCGGTCTTCTCAGCTTTTTAAGAAAGGCACCTACGCGACGTACCGGTAGAAGCTGTCCGCACTCACCGAAAGGCGTGACTTTGCCGCGAGAGCCTACGCATCGGCGGCAAACTTGCTGCCAAATCGGCAGAGTCGGTGGACAATCCGAGCGAGACTTGGCAAATTGGCAGATTCCCCGACAGGAAGCTCAACGCTCTAATTTCCGCGGGCACTGGAACTTACGGTTCTGTGAGCACTTAGGCACACGGTTCGCGATGCTCCCCACCCGTTAGATACTCTCGCTGCACTTTCCAAGCGCGCCCGGCAGCCACGGGCCGCTTGCCGTCATCCTAGGAGAAGCTGATGAGCGCTACGACGAAGAAGGCCGGCAAAGAAAAGACCTCGACTCGGATTGTTCCCTTGGGCGACCGGGTGGTGCTGAAGCGAGCCAGCGCCGAGGGCAAGACCAAGGGGGGCATCGTGCTTCCGGATACCGCCAAGGACAAGCCGCAGAAGGGCGAAGTGATCGCGGTCGGCGATGGCTACATCCGCGATGACGGCTCCCGCGTTCCGCTCACCGTGAAGGAAGGCGACGACGTCATTTTCAGCGCTTACGGCGGCGAGGAAATCCGCGTCGGCGAGGAAGAGTATCTGCTGCTCCGCGAGAGCGACATTTTGGCGACCTTCTAATAAGTCGGCGCACGCCGTTCGACCGCGCTCTGACGGCTTCTCGACTGCGAGAGTCTCGACTGTGAAAGATTCCCGACCCGGCGCCTGTGATGCGGCCCAGTCGGTGCGAATAACGTCCCCCGTATAAAACACGCCCGGCCCCCCGGGATCAACGAATCTGAGGAGTGAGAGTTCCATGGCGAAGATGATTGCCTTTGATCAAGAAGCCCAGGAAGCGATGCGCCGGGGCGTCAGCAAATTGGCCAAGACGGTTCGCGTCACGCTCGGCCCTCGCGGCCGCAATGTGATTATTCAGAAGAGCTTCGGCTCGCCGACCGTCACCAAGGACGGCGTGACCGTCGCTCGAGAAATCGAGCTCTCGGACAAGTTCGAGGACATGGGCGCCCGCATGGTTCGCGAAGTCGCCAGCAAGACGTCCGACGTCGCCGGTGACGGCACGACCACGGCCACGATTCTCGCCGAGGCCATCTACATTGAAGGCCAGCGCTCGGTCGTCGCCGGCGTCAACCCGGTCGAGATGAAGCGCGGGATGGACAAGGCCGTCGAGGACGTCGTCGGCGAACTCAAGAAAATGTCGATCGAGTGCAAGTCGAAGAAGGCGATCGCCCAAGTCGGCACGGTGGCTGCCAACGGCGATGCCGAGATCGGCAACATCCTGGCCGACGCCATGGAAAAGGTCGGCAAGGACGGCGTGATCACCGTCGAAGAGGGCAAGAGCCTGAAGACCGACTTCGAGGTCGTCGAAGGCATGCAGTTCGATCGCGGCTATCTCTCGCCGTACTTCGTCAGCGACCCGCAGTCGATGGAGTGCGTCCTCGAGGACGCTTATGTCCTCGTGCACGAGAAGAAGGTCACCAACGTCAAGGACCTCGTCCCGGTCTTGGAGAAGGTCGTCGGCGCGGGCAAGCCGCTCTTGATCATTGCCGAGGAAATCGAAGGCGAGGCTCTGGCGACGCTGGTCATCAACAAGCTTCGCGGCACGTTCAAGATTTGCGGCGTGAAGGCGCCGGGCTACGGCGACCGCCGCAAGGCCATGCTGCAGGACATCGCCATCATGGTCGGCGGCCAGGCCATCTTCGAGGACTTGGGTATCCAGCTCGAGAACGTCCAGCTGTCGGACCTGGGCCGGGCGAAGAAGATCGTCGTCGACAAGGACAATACGACGATCATCGAAGGGGCCGGCAAGACGGCCGACCTCAAGGCCCGCATCGATCAGATTCGCAACGAGCTCGCGGCGGCCACCAGCGATTACGATCGCGAAAAGCTCGAAGAGCGGATTGCCAAGCTGTCGGGCGGCGTGGCCCAGATCAACGTCGGGGCGGCGACCGAGAGTGAGATGAAGGAGAAGAAGGCCCGCGTCGAGGACGCGCTGCACGCGACCCGTGCGGCCGTCGAAGAGGGAATTCTCCCTGGCGGCGGCGTGGCCATGCTGCGAGCGTCGCTCGGCCTCAAGCCGAAACACGCCACCGACGACGCCGAGGTCGGCTACAACATCATCCTTCGCGCGTGCCGGGCTCCGCTGACGCAAATCGCGGACAACGCGGGCGTCGACGGCGGCGTGATCTGCGAGAAGGTCGGCGAGATGAAGGGAAACATGGGCTATAACGCGGCCACCGGCGAGTTCGAGGATCTCGTGAAGACGGGCATCATCGATCCGACCAAGGTGACGCGGACCGCCCTGCAGAACGCGGCCAGCGTTTCCACCCTGCTGCTGACCAGCGACGCGCTCATCGCCGAGAAGCCCAAGAAGGAAGACAAGAAGGGCGGCGGCGACCACGACGACTTGTACTAGTTCCTAACCTGGCGCAAGCCAGTCTCCATATCGAAGACGCCCGGGTCACAAGCCCGGGCGTTTTCGTTTTTGGGGACACGCGAAGCGAAACAGCTCCATGTTATCATCAGGGCGAGCGGCCGGTGTCAGCCGGCCGGTTCTTGACCTTGGGCTCACGTTCCGACCCCTTTCGCTTGGAACCCGCGCCACCATGTCGAACAACAATTTCAAACCCCGCAAGTTCGAGGACTTTGAAATCGTCGACCCCGACGGGCTCGTTGTCGGACACATCCGCGTCAAACCCAGCGGCGTCCTGTGGGCCCGGGCGAATTCCAAGGTCTGGCACGGCGTGGGCCTCAATCGCTTCGCGCAGTTCATGGAAGCCCGGGGCCGCAAGCAAAAGAAGTGATCGTGGCCAGCCGCATCGCGATCCAAATCGCGAAACCGCGCCGGCCAGAGATTTTTCTTTGAACGGCCCTCGTACGGCTGTAGAATCGCGCAGTCGTTTTTCCCGCGGTGTTTGCCGAGCTTGATTTTCCCTCTTTCGGACGCCCATTCCGACGTCAGTTGTCCGCGCATCACAGCCGCCGCGCAGTTACTGCGCGAGAGAAGGTCGCCCGCATGAAGCAGGTTGCATGCACCGAATGCCAGCAGCTGGCCCCGATCGGCGAGACGTTGCTCGTTAAGCAGCAGCACGTCTGCAGCTCGTGCGTCGAGGGTGTGCTGGCGCAGGCCGCCGAAAAGGGCATTACCAAGAACGACGTCTTCCGTGCCAGCGACCCGACCGTCTGCACGCAGTGCAAGGCGGACAACGGCGCCGAGGAACTGCCACATCTGGCAGGAATGCCAGTTTGTGCCACATGTGAAGACCGTTTCCGAAACCGGCCTTATCCCACCTGGCTGAAACTGGCGTTCATCGGCCTGCTGACGCTGGCCGTCTTTTCGTTCGGGTGGAATTGGCGGTTCCTGGCGGCGACGCGGGAAATCCACCAGATGCAACGCGCTCTCCTCAAGCAGGACTTCGAAAGAGCGGCCAACTTTGCCGACCAGGCTAGCCGTCACGTCCCCGAGATTCCCGAGTTCGCGGGAATGGCCGCGTTCAATCATGGCCTCGATGCGCTCGCGAAAGACCAAGCGGCGCAGGCGGTCGATTACCTGAGGAAAGCCAAGCAGAGTCCGAACAGCGGACAACTGCCCGACGTCGATCTTTTCTTGCTCCGGGCGGAAGCGATCGCGGCATTCGACGCCAAGCAGTACGACGACTATCTCGCCAAAGCCAAGGCTCTGATCGGGCGGACGCCCGGCGACTCGAGCGCGGTGGCGATGGTCGCGTCAGCCTATGCGTGCAAGTATGCGGTCACCGGGAACGAGGAATTTCGCAACGAGGCCCTCAAGAATTTGGAGCGGGCCGCCAAGATGGCGGGCAAGGATCCGGACGCGGCCAACTATCGCGAGCGCATTCTTTACCGGATCGACACTCGCGAGATCCTGACCCGCAAGGAATTCGAGCGCCGCTTTCCCCACGGTTACCAGCCCAAGGCAAAGCCATGATCATCATTCCCGGCTTTCTGATCGCGCTGGTGACCTTTCCCGGCGTGATCGTGCACGAAGCGGCCCATCTCTTCTTTTGCAAGCTGCGCCGGGTCGCCGTCTTCGACGTCTGCTACTTTCGCATCGGCAATCCGTCTGGCTACGTGATCCACGAAGTGCCCGACAGTTTCACCTCGTCGTTTCTGATCGCGGTCGGGCCGTTCATCATCAATTCGTTCTTGTGTGTTTTGTTTTGCTTCCCGGCGCTGGTGCCGGTGCGGATGTTCAATCAACCGGATCCCCTCTGTTACTTTCTGATCTGGCTGGGAATCTCGATCGGCATGCACGCCTTCCCGTCGACGCAGGATGCCAAAGTGCTCTGGCAGCAGGCCAAGAAGGCTGCCGCCAAATTCAATCCGCTGGCCCTGTTGAGTTTTCCGCTCGTGATCCTGATCTACATCGCCAATCTGCTGCGGATCCTCTGGGCGGATTACCTCTACGGATTCGCGATTGGCTTTGTGATTCCGGAGATGATCCTCAACCGGATGCTTTGAGCGAAAGTGGCCCGTTGAGCCCGCTGAGCCGCGATTGGCATTCCTTGACCCGATGCGGCGGCCGCCGTCACAATCGAGCCTGACGCCGCGGTCGATCAATACGCACCCTTTTCGGGGACGATGGTTCTATGATTCGCAGCTTGTTGGCAGCCTGCATGCTTTTGGGATTGGCGGTCAGCGCCGCGGTGTCGACCCCGGCCTACGCCGACAACTGGCCGCAGTGGCGTGGTCCGCACAACAACGGAGTCTGCGAAGAAAAGAACTTGCCGACCAAGTTCGACAAGGCGCTCAATCTCGCCTGGCGATTTCCCCTGCCGGGGCCGGCGAGTTCGACGCCCGTGATCTGGGGCGACCACATCTATCTCACCAGTCCCGAAAAGGACACGCTCCCTCGTTTTAAACAGGGACCGCAGGGTCGGGGGCGGGGCGGTCGCGGGGGCAGACGGGGGCAAGCCGAGCAGCAGGATTTGTTGCTGATGTGCCTGAGCACCGACGGGCACGAACTGTGGCGCCACGCCGTCGGGCACAGCAACCGCAACGTGATGATGGACGAAGGCAACCTCTGTTCGCCGTCGCCGGTCACCGATGGCGAGCACGTGTGGACGTTGATGGGCACGGGCAACCTGGCTTGCTATGACGCGAGCGGCAAGGAGGTCTGGAAACTCGACCTCGAGGCCAAGTACGGCCCGTTCAAATACAGCTATGGGCTCGCCTCCACGCCGTTGCTCGATGGCGATCGCCTGTATTTTCAATTCATTCACGGCCAACAGACGACGCATCCGACGAA
Organism: uncultured Planctomycetaceae bacterium; assembly: GCA_963813715.1. Lineage (GTDB taxonomy): Bacteria > Planctomycetota > Planctomycetia > Planctomycetales > Planctomycetaceae > DASPSM01. The sequence continues at coordinate 293,935 of CAWFAK010000005.1, forward strand.
CGAGGGGTTTGTGCTCGCGCTCGACAAGGCCACGGGCAAAGAAATTTGGAAGCAGATGCGGATCACCGACGGCTATCGGGAGAACCAGCACTCCTACGCGTCGCCCATGATTTACGACGACGGCAAGATGCGTCTGCTGTTGACCCACGGCGACGACTACATCATCGCGCATCGGCTCGACACGGGGAAAGAAGTCTGGCGCTGCGGTGGCATCAACCCCAAGGAAAACTACAACGAAACGCTCCGCCTGGTGGCATCACCGGCGGTCGAAGACGGAACGATCATCGTTCCCTCCGCGAAGCGCGGCCCCGTGATTGCCCTCCGCGGCGAGGGCAGCGGCGACATCACCGGGTCGAAGGACTTTCAAATCTGGAAACGGTCGCGGGGAACTCCTGACGTTCCCTCTCCGCTGATTCACGACGGGCTCGTCTACCTCGACGGCGAGATGGGCGTCCTCACCGTGGTCGACGCGAAGAGCGGCGACGAAATCTATCAGAAGCACACGGTCGACGTGCGACATCGGGCGTCGCCTGTTTACGCTGACGGCAAGGTCTATCTGACGTCGCACGAAGGCGACGTGACCGTGATCGCAGCGGGCCGCCATTACAAGCTGCTCGAAAAGAACGAGCTGGGCGAAACGATCTCCGCGTCGCCGGCCATTTCCAACGGGCGAATTTACTTCCGCACGTACGACGCGCTCTGGGCCGTCGGATCGAAGTAGTCTTCGCGATTGGCGCGAGACTCGCGGCGTGTCGGCGGCAAATTGCAGAGCGCGAATGATCGTCCGCGCGCGAAGCGTTCGCAAGCTGTGGGCAGTTTCTGCGCACTGGCCTGCTGTTGGCTGAGGATTGGCTGACGCATGTCTGCTTTTTAACGCGGTGCGCGGGCACTGTGGCTCCGATCGGCGACATTCGCCTTTGCACCCCTTGCCGCCAGTGATACACTCCGACCCCTCTCCCAAATTCCCTGTCAATTCCAGTTCTGTTCGTCCGGAGTCGTCTCTCATGCTGGGGACCAGTCTGACGTTGTCTCAATATCTCGCTCGCACCAGCGCCGAATTCGCGGGGATCGAAACGTCCGCCGTCGAACGTCTGGCCGTCGAGATTCATTCAGCCTACGAAGAGGGACGCTTCGTGTTCCTCTGCGGCAACGGCGGAAGCGGAGCCAACGCATCGCACATTTGCGAGGACCTGGCCAAGTCGACTCTCGAGCGGACCGACTACTCCGATCCGGCACGCAAGCGGCTCAAGATCGTCAGCCTCACCGACAACGTGGCGGCAATTCTGGCCTGGGGCAACGACGAAGGATTCGAGAGCGTCTTCGTCGAGCAACTCAAGAACCTGGCCTCCGCCGACGACATGCTCATCGCCATTAGCGGCAGCGGAAACAGCGTGAATGTGCTCAACGCCACCGATTGGGCCAACCATGCCCGTCTGCGCACCTGGGGAATCACCGGCTACGACGGGGGCAAGCTCCGCGATCTGGCCCAGGAGTCGGTTCACATCCCCCTCAACGACATGGGCCTGGTCGAGTCGATCCACCTCTTGCTCTTCCATTGGGTTCTCGACGACGTGCACGCGCGGATTTACTCCAAGGGACGCCACGCCCAAGCGCCCCGCCGCTCGTCGTCGGCGCGGCGAAAAGTCGCCTGAGAGCGCGGCAAAGGACGAGCAGAAGAGGCTCAGTCGAGGTGCTTCTTCCGGATCGGCTCGTTCTCGCGGTCGGCCTCGCGCCTTGCGCGGGAATCGCGAACGCTGCGCGCAACCCGCTCGAGCACCTGCTGAGCCCGCCGTTCGCCATCCGAGCCGGCAAACTGCAGCGCGGTTGTCATGTTGGTCTGCAGGATCTGCAGTCGCTTGCGATGAGACTCGAAGTTGCGCTGAATCTGGAGCAAGTTGTCCACCGGGCGGCGCGGCAGCACGATTTGATCGTACGTGCTGTGGAACCATTCGCGTTTGCCAGCGTTGCTGGTTTCGCCGGTATCGTGCTCCTTGATAAATCGGACCAGCTTTGCGGCACTGTCTTTGAGCCAGCGACGGGCTTCCTGCCAGTCGTTCTTGGCCTGGCGATCGCCGTGCATCCGCTCCTCGGGTGAGAGGTCCCGGTCCAAGGTCGTGACCCGAGTCAGCATCCCCGAAAGCTGTTTTCGCAGCAGGACCAGTTGTTTTTCGAGCAGCAGGCTCAGGGTCCAGTCGGTGTCGATCTGGTCGAAGACGTGTGCGAGTTCGGCCCCCGCGGCCGCTGGTGGCAGAGCATTGGCGGCGGGCTGCGGTGGGAGGTCCGCCACGTAGACGCAAATCTCCGGTTCGGCACCGACAGCGAGCGGTGGAATCGGCAGGTCCAAGACGGCGGGCAAGCCGCGCACGTCGACGGGAGTGCCGTAAACCGTCCAGCCGGTCACCTGACCCGGATCGATACTTGCTGCGTCCAACAACTGCCGGGCGGTCACCCCGGGCAGCCCATGTCCTGCTGGAAAGGTCTGCTCGGGCAGCCGGAGAACGACACAGTCGGGCGCCGTCGGCGGTTTAAACCAGGCCCAACAGAAACCGGCTTGCGATCCGGGCAGCGGAGTCTGTTCCCACTGAGTTGATGCTGGCCGCACCGCGAAAGACATGACTGGTCTTATAACCTTGAACCGCTGGGATGTGCTAAGAACTGTCCGTCGACGAACTGCGCGAAGACGGCCGCGCCACGAGAATTTGTCTAAACTACCAGCGAATTGGCGTGAAAACTCGAACTGGTGCGATTATGGCTGAAAGCAGGCCGAAACATCGCGAGTCGGCAATCTCAGGGGACCAAGCGGCCGGGCTTCCGGTGTCGGCTTTGCTCTCGCAGGCTCTGGTCGCATTCACGATCGAGTTCGATAACGACTTCGAGCTGCGGATGCATAACGCGGGCTTTCCCGGCTCGCGGCTGTCGTTGGTGGTCTGGGCGAACCTGATGCGGTTTCTTTGCGATGGCGAGCGCTCCGTCAGCGATCTTGCGCGAGACGCTCTTACCTCGCCGGAGCGGCTCAAACATCAGCTCGGATGCCTGGAACGCTGGGGATTCATTGTTACCCATCCGAATCCGGATGCCGTCCGTCCGACGCCGAAGGCGCGAAGCGACACGTCGGCACCCGTCGCGACGGCTTCGGCAGTGGCCGCGGGATCCGCGGGGATTGGATCGTTCGCCTCGCGCCGGCAGGCCAGAAAGCAGCAGAGATTTGGAAGCCACTGTCTAGGGAAATCGAAGGACGCTGGGAGGCGAGATTCGGCAAACGGCAAATCGATGGATTGCGGAGCCCGCTGCGAGCAGTCGTCGACAAAGTTGAGTTTGAACTGCCACACGGGCTGCCGCCCACTTTGTTGGGGGTCGAGACGTTTCCGCCCCGCGTCGTGCGCGACACGGCCCAGCTCTCGTTGCCGGCACTCTTGTCGCGGGCACTGCTGGCGTTCGCAATCGAGTTCGAGCGCGAATCGATCGCGCCTCTCGAGCTGAGTGCCAACGTACTGCGGGTTTTGGGTAAGACGCCGATCCGGCTCGCGGAGCTTCCGCGCCTCACCGGCGGCTCGCCCGAACAAACGGACATCGGTTGGCAACTCAAACCCTACGTTGTGATTGAACCGGATCCAACCGGGAGTCGGGGAAAGGTGGTTAGACTGTCGCCGCGGGGGCTTGCGGCTCGACAGATTTATCGTGAACTCACGGTGGCAATCGAGAATCGCTGGGAGAAGAGAGTCGGCACGAAAGAGATCGGAAGCCTCCGACGCTCGCTTGCTGATCTCCTGGATCGGCGCCGTGGAAACCGGTCACTGCTGTCGCAAGGACTCGTTCCCCCAGCAGGTGTGGCGCGAGCCGGCGCCTCAGTGCCGTCGCTCGGCCGGCGGAAAGTCGGAGTCGCGGCGCGGAAGCGGCTGCGCGAGCTTGCGATCCAAACCGAAGACTTTGTCCGCGATCCAGTAGGCACCCTGCCGCATTATCCGATGTGGGACATGAACCGGGGATTCGGTCCCTAAGACCCGCCCGCCCACCACAAAGCTACTTCGATCGCGGCTATTTACGACGGGGGGCGCCGCTCGGTGCGGGAGGGACGACCTTGGGCTTGGCCGGGTCCCCGTCGGCAGGCTCGTCGGTCGCCGCTTCGATCGGAGCGGCCGGGCCGCCGCGGAGCTCGCGGATCAGCAATTTTACCGTGTCGGCCGGAACGGCGTACGTTTCGACTCGGCCGGCCCGGGCGATGTTGACGCCGACCGCTTTGCCCGAAAGATCGACGACCGCGCCGCCGCACATCTCCGGATTGAGCACCGTATCGTGCTGGATGGCTTGGGGAAATCCGGCGCGGCGACGGCTCATGCGGCCGCTCATCCGGTTCATCCAATAGCCACGAATTGGAGGCGTGCCCGCCGCCCGCGCCACGACGGCATGCACGGTCAGCTGCTTGCCTCCGCGACGCACGACGACGTTGACGGTGTCTCCCGGAGCGAACTTACGCAGGAGCTGGTCGAACGACTGCGGATTATCAACCCGCTGGTCGCCCGCTTTGACGATGACATCGCCGATTTGCACCCCGGCCCGCGCGGCCGCGCCGCCGGGGACCACGTTCGTCACTTTGGGACCGGCAGTCCCGTCGGAAAGCTGCAGGCCCAGGCCGCCTTTCTCCGGCGCGATCGGTCGGCGTCCAACGCTCACAATCCCGACTGCCACCGGGAGCTCTTCCATGCCGGGCGTCGCCAGCCACTGACCGACGTGCGGATCACGTACGTCCGACCATTCGACGACCGGCAAACCGGTCAATTCCACCTTGAGCAGCGCGACGTCGTAGCGGGTATGCATGCCGGCGATCGACGCGGGAACAACGCCGCGGCCCCGAATGCGGCACTGCAAGTCGTCGCTCAAGTCGCTGGCCTTGGTGAGAATGAAACCGTCAGGGCTGACGATCACTCCGAGGGCAATCTGCCGCCCGCCGACCAGCACGGCCACCGTCGACGCGTTGACGCCAGCGACCACAGAGCGGAACGCTTCGTGGACTTGCGTGCCGTCTTTCAGTTCGCTTTCGGGAAGCCGTCGTTCACCCGCCCTGACCGACGCCTGTGCGACCGTCGCGAAGCAGGCCGCGATTGCTGCCAGTGCCAGCCAGCGGCGCCTGGATGGCCGCGCGATTCCGAACAGTTCGAACAAAGACGCCACGGTTATTCCCTCGGCCTGGCAGTGACCGTAACACGGAGTTGCTCTACGGTGTGATCGCGGAGGATCCGCAGCTCGACGAAGTCCCCCGAGCGATGGGCGGCAATCAGCTTCTGCAACCCTTTGAACCCGACGACGGGCTGACCGTTGAGCGCGGTCACCAAGTCACCCGACTGCAATCCGGCGCGATCGGCCGGCGATCGTGGATAAATCTCCGTGACCCGGGCTCCCTTGGCGTCGTCGCGCCCGTCGATGCCGATCACGCTGGCCGACTCACCATCGCCTTGTAGGGCACTCCCACCGTCGTCAGGCGATCCCAGTCGCGGAGGAAGAGCACGATGGGGACGTGCAGATTCAGGATTGCGCGGCGCCGATGCGGCTGTTGATGCCGATGACGTTGCCATTAAGATCGAACAGCGGGCCACCCGAGTCGCCACCCAACAGCGGACAATCGGTCTGCAGCATCCCCGCCAGGAATTCCACAACGCGTCCCAGCCGCATCACGGGGGCACGGCCTTCCTGGTAGCCGCCGGGATGCCCTGTAGCGACGCACCAGTCGCCCACGCGGAGCGTTTTCATGTCGGAGAGTTTGCATGCGGGAAACGGTCCGGATTCGGTGATTTGCACTGCGCCGCAATCGCTGCCGGCGTTCACTCCCAGGGCGTGTCCCTCGAGGTGTTTGCCATCGGGCATGACGACGGTGACCTTGCGACCGGAAGCCGTCAAAACGTGTGCGGCCGTCAGTACCAGGCCGCTCTCGGAGACGATTACGCCGCTCCCCTGGGACTCGCCAACGATCAGACCGACCGTGCATTGCCGCACATGATCGGCGATGGCCTCGACGCGGGCTTGAATGGCGCGGAGGTCAGCGACATTACGCGGACCGGGCTCGCCCAGACCGAGCGACGGCTCCGACTGAGCCATTGGAGGAGCGATCCGGGCCGCTTGCGCTGGTCCCGCTTCGGCCGGGCCCACGGTTGCGCCCCAACTGGCGATGACGCCAAGGACCGTCGCCACAACGAGCCGTCCGAGGGAGCGCTCGAACCGGCGCTGCCGGCGGCCGTTAGGGGCGTGAAACGATCGGCTCATAGGGATCGGCTCCAATCCCGAACCATACGTCAGCCGGCCGGATCTTGGCAAGACGTTCGATTGAACAGCGGGGCGCCGGTCCACCGGGGCTGGTTTGGCGTGCCCGGTCCGTGTCCGTTATTCTTGGAGGCGACGGGCGCACAATCGGCCACGCGCGAAAGATCCCCGCATGAACGTGATTCAAACCGACATTCCCGACGTGATCATCTTGGAGCCGCGCGTGTTTCGCGATCCGCGCGGGTTCTTCAAAGAGACGTTTCAACGGAACCGCTACGCGGAGGCGGGGATCCGCGACGAATTCGTGCAGGATAACATTTCGCGCTCGTGCAAAGGGACACTGAGGGGCCTGCATCTTCAGATTCAGCATCCCCAAGCCAAGCTGGTCCAGGCACTGTCGGGACGCATCTTCGATGTGGCCGTCGATCTGCGACGAAATTCGCCCACCTTTGGCCGCTGGTTCGGGACGGAGCTCAATGACGACAATCATCGTCAAATGTACATCCCTCAAGGGTTTGCCCACGGCTTCTGCGTGCTGAGCGAGACCGCCGACCTCTTCTACAAATGCAGCGATTTTTATTATCCCGAGCACGAACGGACGCTGCTCTGGAATGATCCACACGTCGGCATCCGCTGGCCACTGGAGACCGATCCCGTGCTTTCGGACAAGGATCGTCGCGGGACTCGGCTCGCCGAGATCGAGTGCTTCGAGAGACCGCTGACTTGACCGCCTCCGTCGCTTCGGATCGCCCGCTCGTCGCTTTGACGTTGGGGGATATTGCCGGCATCGGCCCCGAGATCGTCTCGCGGGCCTGCATCAACGCGGAAATTCGGCTTTTGTGCCGGCCGGTGGTCGTGGGCGAGGCGACGATCCTTGAGCGTGCGCTGGCCCTCGTCGGCTCTCCCGCGACCGTCCGCCGCATTGATGCGCCGCCGCTCGATCGAGCCGATCAAGGCGACGAGCGACACTCTGCCATCCCCTGCTGGAATCCGCTCGACGAGACAGAGTCGGCCGCGCTGCGAGCGGTGCCGCTCGGCACGCTCGACGCGCGGGCCGGTCGGGCGGCGTATGAGTGGTTGGTCGCCGCCACGCGAGCCGCCCTCGACGGGTCAGTCGATGCGATCGTGACCGCTCCGCTCAATAAGGCTGCGCTGCATCTGGCCGAGTTGGACTATCCCGGGCACACGGAAATTCTGGCCGACTGTTGCGGCACACCGAACCACGCGATGATGTTGTTTGTCCCTCCGGGCGACATCGTTCGTTCGCCCCGCGGCTTGGGCGTGGCCCACGTCACGTTGCACACGTCCGTGGCCAGCGTGCCCGGATTGCTTTCGACCCAGGGGATCCTCGAGAAGATTCGACTCGTGAACGACTTTCTGCGACAGGTCCACGTTGAGCAGCCGCGGATTGGGGTCTGCGCGCTCAATCCCCACGCGGGTGAGGCCGGCCTCTTTGGCGACGAAGAGCAGCGCCTGATCGCACCCGCGGTCGCCCAAGCGGTGGCGGAGGGGGTGACGGCCACCGGCCCCGTGCCGGCCGACGCCTTGATTCGCCGGGCCATCGGCGGCGAATTCGACGGGGTAGTGGCGATGTACCACGACCAGGGGCACATTCCCATCAAACTTGTGGCCCGCGACGCGGCCGTTAATATCACGCTGGGACTGCCGATCGTCCGGACCAGTCCGAGTCATGGCACGGCCTTCGACATCGCCGGCCAAGGACGGGCCAGCGCTGAGGGAATGATGGAGGCGATCCGCGTGGCGGTGGCCCTCGCGCGGCGGCGCTGCCCGGTTCCCCAGATTGGCGAAGCTCCGCGTGCACGCTAATTCTGCCACGCTTTATCTCGTCCGCCACGGCGCCACGGACGCAAACTTACAGCGTCCCTACGTGCTGCAGGGGCGAGGCATCGATCTTTCCTTAAACGCCGTCGGGCGGCAGCAGGCGGAACAAGCGGCCGGCCTGTTGGCGCAACAATCGATCGCGGCGGTCTACGCCAGCCCGATGCGCCGCGCGGTCGAGACGGCGCAGGCGATCGCCGCCCGCTGCGGCGTCGAAGTCACGCTGCGCGACGAACTGGTCGAGTGCGACGTGGGCCGCTGGGAAGGGCTCAATTGGGACGGCATTCGCGAGCAGTTTCCGGAAGCCTACGAGAACTTTCAGCGTGATCCTTCGCGGTTTCCGTACTTTGGCGGCGAAACCTACTCCGACGTCGCCCGGCGGTCCGTTCCCGTCCTCGAGCAACTCTTGGAGCAGCACCGCGGGGAGGAATTCGTCGTCGTCGCGCACAACATTGTCAATCGCGTCTCGGTGGCCACGTTCCTCGGCCTCGAGCTGGCCCGCGCCAAGGACGTTCATCAATCCAACTGCGGCGTCAACGTCATCCGCCGCGCGGACGGACGGACGCAATTGGTGACGTTGAACTCGAATTTTCATCTGGGAAATGGCGGCGGGCCTGTGACCATTCGGGCCGTGGTTTACGATCTCGACGGAACGCTGGTTGACTCGGGGCTCGATTTCCCTGCTATCCGCCGCGAGATGGCCCTGCCGGAGGGAGTGCCCATCCTCGAGGCGCTCGCCGAGATTCCGCCCGGCGAGCGGCTCGACGACTGCCTGCGGGTCCTGGATCGCCACGAGTGCGAAGCGGCCGAGCGGGCGACGCTGATGCCGGGAGCGGCCGAACTGGTCGCCAGCCTGGGGGCCCGCGACATTCCGCAAGGGATCTTCACGCGAAACAGTCGCCGCTGTTCCACGAGGATGCTCGAGCGGGTGGGACTCGAGATTTCGTTGGGTGCTCTGCCGCGAGGACGGTCCTCCCAAGCCGCATCCGGCCGGCCTGCTGAAACTGTGCGAGATCTGGCGGGTTGACCCGGCCGACGTGCTGTTTGTGGGCGATTATTTGCACGACATCAACGCGGGGCGGGCCGCCGGTGTCCGCACGGTCCTTTTCGCCCCGGGCGAACTTCCCCAGTATGCCCCGCTTGCCGACTTCTGCATTTCAAGCCTCGCCGAAATCGAGGCCTTGATCGACCGGCTGAATCTGCCGGATCGCTGAGGATGGCCAGTGGCGGGAAATCGTAGGCCGGCCGCGGCGCCGCGCGTCTTGCCGGTTGCCTCAAAGACCGCCGCGGCAAAAACTTCGCCGCTGTCGACCGGCCCGAAAGACGGGGGATCCGCCGACCTGAACGTGCGAAAAGCGGGATAGGCTGAAATTGAGGCGGTCATTAGAATCCGCCCGCGGCGATTGGCGGAAGAAATTCAGAAGTTGTGTCCGATCCCCTCCTTGCAGCCGTCCGGCTCGCAAGATTGCGATTCCGCTTTGAAGTTCCCACCGCCTGATTCGTTGCCGGCGTCGTTGCACGCAGGGCGTGCGCGCCTGTCGATCCAAAGAAGGATATGGGCCCGTATGTCGCACCATTTGGCCTCTCGACGGCTGCGCCCGCTGCGCGTTTGCGCGCTCGGTCTGGCGGTGGTCTTCATGGCGATCGGCTTGCGGCTTTTTGCACAAGATCGAGACGTGGATCCGGACATCGCGCCGGCGCGCGCGTCGCCCGCCCCAGGCTGCCTCGTCCCGAAATGCACGTCGAGCCGGTCGACCCGGAGGTTGAGCACCTGCTCTTCGAATGGTCGGAGCACACGAAGCGGATCAAAACGCTCGCGGGCAAACACTACCGGTCGACCCGCGATTACCAGTATGGCGTCGAATCGCTCGCCGAGGGTAAGTTCTTCGTCGAGATGCCCGACAAGGGTCGGATCGACGTTGGTAAGTACACGGCGGAGAGTCCCAAGCCAGGAATTGTGAAGACCTATCCGGCCCCGAACGGCAAGAATGTCAAACTGACGGTCAAAATGGACCAGAAGCGCGAAAAATGGATTTGCGACGGGCGCGTGGTGCGCGTGGTCGACGATAGCCGCAGCACTTATGAAGAATTGCCCATTCCCCCGAGCCAGCAGGGGGCGAACATGATTGATGGACCGCTTCCGTTCCTGCTCGGCATGCCCCCGGAAAAGGCGAAGGCGCGGTATCACTTCAAGATTCTGAAAGACGTTAACGTCGGCCCCGGACACGTCTGGATCGAGGTGACGCCAAAGTCCGCCATGGACGCCGCTGAATGGGTGCGGGCCTACGTCCTGCTCAACCTCAGTACGTATCTGCCCGACCGCGTCAGCCTGTTCAATCCGGCGGGAACCACTGAGACGGTCTACATCTTTCGCGATATCGAAACCAAACGGAGCCTATTGCAGAACGTCTTCGGCGGCGATCCTTTTCGACCGAATCTTTTTGGCTACAAACGCGAGGTCCATGCACCGCCAGCAGGCGACCCCACGAAATTCGTGGAATCGCCCGGCCGGCCGATGCCCCACTTTATCGGCGACTCGAGCGACGAGGCATTGCGGAAGACCAAGCAACTCAAGGACGAGCGCTACCGCGTTGAATTTAAACGCGGCCCCCGTGCGTCTTCGCAAGAGCAGGAGTTCCACATCGAAGCCCAAGATCCGCCGCCGGAGACACCGCTCAGGCAGGGGCAGACCATTGTGCTGAGATATTACGACAAAGTTCGGCCGGGCGATCAACAGCAGCGATGAGCGTCGAGGCGTCGCGCTTGTGATCGCGCACGTCCGCACGGTAGTCTAGCGCTCTCCCTGGGGAAGGCGCACGTGCATGGGCGATCCGACCGACAGACTGTCCGCGTCCACGTCGCCGCCGGAACCTCCTTCCGCAGTGACCGTCCCGCCAGAGCCGACTCCCAAAGCTTCTCCGGCTCCTCCGACTTCGCGGCCACCCGCCGGCCCGCCGATCGACGAAACCGTCGAATCGCATTTCTGGCTCACACGCAGCGATCAGCTCATCTTTGGACTGCTGTCGCTTGTGGCGATCGTGCTTCTGATCGTGCACTGGATTCGTTTGAGTCATTGGGGCACTCAAACCGTCGAGATCGAGCGGCTGCCTGCCCGCCAGGCCGAGTTTCGGCTCGACGCCAACGCAGCGACCTGGGTCGAGTGGAGCCAGATTCAGGGCATTGGCGATGGACTCGCGCGACGGATCGTGGCCGATCGCGAGCAAAACGGTCCCTTCAGCTCCGTCGACGACCTCGGCCGCGTGAAAGGCATTGGCCCCAAGACGCTGGAGCATCTGCGACCGTGGGTGCGCGTCGACGGCGAGCCGGCGCCGACTGAGCCGCCACCAAAGCGGAAGCGATCCCGGTCGCGCACGAAGGCCACGCCCAAGCCGGCGGAAAGCGACGCGTCGGCCGAGTGACAGATCGCCAATGTGAGTCTGGCGGCGGGGACAAGATCGCGCTTACGGGCATCGGATTTGCCGCCGTTTCTTTCCCGCACGGCCCTGCAGATGCCCTTGATCGACCTCCGCAGGTGCACTAACATCCCGCGCCCTCGCAGTTTGCAGATTTGAAATCTCCGCCGAGTGGCTCTGCTCGAGCGTCGCTCGTTGCCGTGCAAGGATGCAATCATGGATGCCGGCCGTCCCGGTGCGCACCGACTCCGTTTCGATTTTCCCGAATCCCCGATTATGTCTTCCGGGCCCACGTTCGACCCGGGAGTCATGGAAATCATGGGATGCCAGGAGGAACGGCTCGTCGAAGCGGTCGCCCGCACGCGCGACCATCTTCTGTCCGTGCAGCACGAGGACGGGTATTGGGTCGGCGAGCTGGAAGGGGACACGATTCTCGAGTCGGAATACATTCTGCTCTTGGCTTATCTCGGTCGCGAACACTCCGACGTCGCCCGCAAAGCGGCCAATTACATTCTGAAGCAGCAACTGCCCAGCGGCGGCTGGGCCGTCTACGCGGGCGGACCGCTCGAAATCAGCGCGTCCGTCAAAGCCTATTTCGCGCTGAAAGTCACCGGTCATCGGCCCGATGAGCCCGACATGGTGCGGGCTCGCCAAGCCATCCTCGCCGCCGGCGGCGCGGAGAAGATCAACAGCTTCACGCGGTACTACCTGGCCCTGTTGGGAATTCTCAGCTACGCGCAGTGCCCGGCCGTCCCGCCCGAAGTGATCCTCTTGCCCAAGTGGATGCCGTTCAACATCTACGAGATGTCGGCCTGGTCGCGGACGATCCTGATTCCGCTCTCGATCCTGTGGGCGTATAAGCCGTGTCGAAAACTGCCCGCCGACCTGGGCATTAGCGAGCTGTTTCGGACCCGGCCCGAAGATTTGCCCGTGACGATGCCGCGGTCCGAGCAAGTCGATCAGATCCGCAAGCCGACACGAATCGACTGGCACCGCTTCTTCGCTCACTGCGACCGCACGCTGAAAACGATCGATCGCTTCCGGCTGACTCCGCTGCGCTCGATTGCCGTTCGCCGTGCAGAGCGGTGGATGTGCGACCGCTTTGCCGGCAGCGACGGATTGGGCGCGATCTTTCCGCCCATCATCTGGAGCATTGTCGCCCTCAAGTGCCTGGGACATGCAGAAGACTCACAAGTGGTGCAAAGCGCGCTGCACGAGCTCGAAAAGCTGTCGATCGAAGAGGGAGACACGATCCGTCTGCAGCCCTGCAAATCTCCGATCTGGGACACGGCCATCTCGGTGATCGCGCTGCGTGACGCGGGGGTGTCGGCTGATCATCCGGCGATTCGACGGGCTGTGCAGTGGCTGCTCGCGAACGAGATTCGCCGCGAGGGGGATTGGGCGCAGCGGAATCGGAAGATCGACCCGAGCGGATGGGCGTTCGAGTTCAACAACGAGTTTTATCCCGACGTCGACGACACATGCATGGTGCTGATGGCGCTCTGCCGTTCGCTCCCCAGCATCGGCAGCCGCAACTGGCGGGCCGATTTTCTGCTGGGCAATTGGAGCCCGCATCCGAATGACAAGGATGCCGCCGCCATCGTTTCAGCGCGGGGTCAATCGTCCGCCCAGGCGTTTCAGCAGGTCGAGGCGGCCGCGCCGCAGCTCAACGCCATCTGGCGGGGCACGCGCTGGCTGTTCGGGATGCAGGGACGCGACGGCGGCTTCGGCGCCTTCGATCCCGATAACACGCGTGAGATCTTCACGCAGGTCCCCTTCGCCGACCACAACGCGATGATCGACCCCAGCACGGCGGACCTGACGGGACGCATGCTCGAATTGTGCGGCGACCTGAAGATCGGCAAGGATCATCCGGCCATCCGCCGCGCGATCGAGTTCGTTTGGAACACTCAGGAGGCCGATCATGCGTGGTACGGCCGCTGGGGTGTCAACTACATCTACGGCACGTGGCAGGCGCTGATGGGGCTGGCAGCGATCGGCGTGCCCACGCATGACGCCCGCATTCGGCTGGCGGCCGACTGGCTGCGAACCAAACAACAGGGCGACGGCGGCTGGGGCGAGACGCCGCGGAGCTACGACGAGCCGAAGCTGCGGGGCGTCGGGCCGACCACGGCCTCGCAAACGGCCTGGGCGCTAATGGGGCTGATGGCGGCCGGCGACGTCGAGCGCGAATCGGTCCGCCGCGGCGTCGACTACCTGCTTGACGCGCAGAATACCGACGGTACCTGGGACGAACCTTGGTGGACGGGCACCGGTTTCCCGAAGGTGTTCTACCTGCGGTACCACCTCTACCCGGTTTACTTCCCGCTGATGGCGCTGGCCCGCTACGCGCGGCTGGCGTCACGCGAAGAGACGGTTCGCTAAAGAGCCGCGGAATTGCTGTTCACTTCTTGGGGCCGTGCAGCCCCATCTCCCGCAGCAGCTTGAGCACGGTTTCGGGATTGTCGGTCTGGATCGCGTCGACGCCCATCTCGACCGCGTGTTTGATGCCGGCCGGGTTATCGAGATTTCGCTCGTTGTCCACCCAGACCTGACAGCCCGCTTTGTGGGCCGCTTCGACCTCCGGCACCGTCCACTCCGTGATCGAGCCATCGAGCGTTTCCGGCTTGAGGCTTTTGGCCAAGGCTTCGATCGCCTCGCTCGAGCGAGGATGACCCGGCATGATCCATACGCTCGGCGCTAGCCGCTTGTACTCGCGCAGCGTGGCGGGCGACCCGTTGTAGACCACCACGTCTTTCAGCATGCCGTGCTTTTCGATGAGCGCGAGAACTTCCGCCGGCGGAGCTTTCTTGTGATCGACGTAGAGTCTCATCCGACCCTTGGCGTGCTCGAGGATCTCGTCGAAGGTCGGGATCTTTTGCCCGCCCGGCGCGAGGGACCGGCCGCGGATGTCGAACTTATGAATCTCGTCGTAGGTCAGGTCTTCGATTTTCCCTTTGCCGTTGGTCATGCGGTTGATGCTCGCGTCGTGCATCAGGATGAGCACCCCGTCCTTCGTTCGTCGCACATCGAGCTCGACATAGTCGACGCCCAGCTCGATCGCCTTTTCGAGCGAAGCGATCGTATTTTCCGGGACCGTTTTATGAGCACCGCGATGGGCGATGACGAGAACCGTTTTGTGCGTCGGCCCGTCCGCGGCAAATGCCGTTCGCGTGGGGCTAGCCGTCGGCACCCCGAGCACAGCCAGCGTGAGGGTTGTCGCGACGAGATTCCGGATCATTGGCGGGCTCCGTTCGACTGTCCTGGTGTAATTCTTGGCGTGTGATTCTTGGTTGGTTGGTTGCGGCAGCCGGCTCAAAACTCGGCAGCACAGTCCTTGTAAACGATCAGGCCGTCGACTCGCAGGATGGTTCCGGTGATGTAGTCGGCCTCGTCCGAGCAGAGGAACGCGGCCGCGCGGCCGATGTCTTCGATGGTGCCGATACGCCCCCAGGGCAGCTTTTGGCCCTCCGCGCGAATTACGTCCTCGCCGAACACGGCTCGTTCCCCCGGCGTGTCGATCCAGCCGGGCTCGATGGCGTTGACGTTGATGCGATGCCGCGCCAACTCGACGGCGATTGTGCGGCACAGATGGTTGAGTCCCGCCTTACCGGCGTTGTAGGCCGCATTTCGCGCGTAGGGCACCGGGGCATGGACGCTGGAAATGAACAGAATCTTCCCTCCAGCCCCGCGCTCGACCAGGTGCCGCGCGACCAACTGGCTCACATGAAACGCGCTGATCAACACGCCGCGAATGATCAGCTCGAACTCGTCCGGATCGTAGCTGAGGAAGTCGCTCCGATTGTTGTAGGCCGGGTTGCTCACCAGGAGATCGACTCGCCCGGCTGCTGCGAGCGAGGAGGCGACGAGCCGCTCGCAGTCGCGGCGGCTGAAGACGTCGGCCTCGACGGTCGAACACGAACGGCCCAGCGAGCAAATTTCGGCCGCCGTCCGCGCCAGATCGGGACTGCCGGGCCGATCGTTGATGATCAAATCCGCCCCGCTTCGCGCCAGCTCGAGCGCGCAGCCCTTGCCGATGCCGCGGCCGGCACCGGTGACGAGGGCAATTTTTCCAGCTAGCCGCTGGGCGGTGTCCACGGCAACCCTTCGTAAAGTCGAGCGAGCGCACGAGTGACGAGCAGTGGGGCGCTGCGTGAGTGGACCGAGTTTACAGTCGGCGGAGGCAGCCTGAAAGCACGCTGCGCACGACACGTGCGAACGCTGCCGCGTGCTTGCTGCGCGCTGCGTCAACCGATAGGCTGGAATTCCCCGGCGTCCCCCCGACGCCTTCTGTTAGCAGCAAGCTCAAGCCCCTCGGAAACCCTTCCATGACGACTGCGTCAGCCCCTGCGCCCAAGCCCCGCCTGGCTTCGTTGGACCAGTTCCGCGGCTACACCGTCGCCGGCATGTTCCTGGTCAATTTCCTTTCGGGCTTCGTGGCAGCGCCGTTCGTGTGCCACCATCACAACACGTACTGCAGCTACGCCGACACCATCATGCCGCAGTTCTTTTTCGCGGTCGGGTTCTCGATGCGTTTGAGCTTCGGGCGGCGCGTGATGCAGCAGGGGGCCTTGGCCGCTTATGGACATATGGTGAAGCGGTTGATTGGCCTGGCGCTTGTGGCCATTTTCATCACGTATTCGACCGATCCACCCTGGCCGAAAGACACGAAACACCATTGGGACGTTCTCGTCAGCATCGGCGCCTGGAAAGCGGTTTGGCCGCATGCCATCAAGAATGCCTGGTTCCAGACGTTGATGCACATTGCGGTGACGTCGCTCTGGATCCTGCCCGTGATCCGGTTGGGAGCGATCTGGCGAGTTCTGTATCTCGTGGTGTCCGCGGCCTTGCACTTGGGACTGTCGGGCGTCTTCAACTTCCAGTGGGTGAACGGACTTCCTCCCTTCGAGGCGACCGGCACGGGCATCGACGGCGGGCCGCTCGGATTTCTGAGCTGGTCGATCCCGACCCTGGTTGGCACGCTGGCTTGCGACGTGGCGCTCAATCAGGCGCTCTCCGGCGCGGGGAAGGTGATCCGCCTGTTCGGCTGGGGCGTCTCTTGATGGCGCTCGGATATGGCGCCTCCTGCATGACGCGGATGTACGACGTGCCGGAGCGGAGCGTCGACGTTGGCTCGTTGCGATTCTCGCGGACGCCTGTGATCCCGACGCACGACCAAGTGGAGACGTGGTGGGACAATCTCAAGCACCGGCATTGGTCGAAGGTGCTGGCCGAGCCCCCGCTTGTGCCTCCACCCCATAGCCAGGAAGAGATCAAGGACGAGGAACGAAAGCACGACGACAAGACCGAGGATCGCAGTTACGACTACCGCGAGTGGAATTACTGGATGATGAGCCAGCGCTCCGGCTCGATCTCGTACCTGACCTTCGGGGCCGGGCTCTCCATGGCGCTTTACGGCCTGTTCTATGTCCTGTCCGACCTGATCGGACTGAAGATCGGCATCTTTCGCACGCTGGGCGTCAATGCGCTGGCCGGCTACATCTTGCACGACATGGTGGGCGACGCCGTGAAGAAGTTCGTGCCCAAAGATGCGCCCTCGATCGCGATGTGGATTGGGTTTTTCGTCTTCTTTTTCGTGACGTGGCTCTTCCTGCGCTCGCTCGAGAAACAGAAGATTTACATCAAACTCTGATCGCCAAAAGTCGAGCGACGGACGGACGGGTCCGGTTGCGCGAACTTTAACGCGCATGCCGACGGAATTGCCGGCGTCCTTTCGCATCGAAGGCGTCGCGACTTAAGGAATTCTGGGGGCCGCCCGGCCAGTGGCCGGCAAACGCGGGGTGGATTTTCCGGTGGTTCGAGCGGTGGCGATCGCAGCTGGCAATCGGCTTCTAGCGAGCCGATATTCTTGGCATGCTCGACTACGTCGCCGACGAACTCGCGGCCACGACCGGCTGGCGCCGCGTTTTGGAAGCCTACGCGAGCCTTGCCCCGGCGCCTCGGTCCGCGCGTACTCGCGCTCTCCCAACAACGGGCGACGTACCCGAAAGTCCCGAAGCGCTCGGCTTTGTGCCGCGCCTCTCCAAGGTGGAAGGCGTCGATCCGGAGCAGCTTTCGTCGCTGCACGGCAAGCTGATCGCGCTCGGTTTGCTGACCTTCGAGGTCTCGGGCAAGTCGGGCATGCAATATCAAGTCAGTCCGTTGGGCCGTCGCACGCTGGATCGCGGGATTGACGACCGGTCGGTCGACGACGGGCTTTCCACGCCTGTGGATGAGAAGTCGGATGACGCCGAGAGTGCGGAACTCGAAGCGGCCTGACCGGCGAGTAAACGACTCTACTCGTCCGCGCCGGAAATGATTCTCAGGTAGCTGGCATAGCGGACTGGCGAGATCAAGTCGCGGTCGACCGCGCGCTTCACGGCGCAGCCAGTTTCGTGCTCGTGCGAGCAGTCCGGGAAGTGGCAGCCGGGCACGAACGGACGGAACTCCGGAAAAAAGCCCTCGACCTCCTCGGGTCGCACGGCCCACAGGTCCATCTGGCGAATGCCCGGCGTATCGACCACCCAGCCGCCAAAGTCGAGCGGGTGGAGCACGGCCGTCCGCGTGGTGTGACGCCCCTTCTGGGTCCAGGCGCTCACCGAACCGGTTTCCAGCCGCAGCCCCGGCTGCAGCGCGTTGAGCAGCGACGACTTGCCCACGCCGCTCTGGCCGGCCGCCACGGTTTCGTGCCCCTTGAGCAGGTGCTGCAATTCCTCGATTCCCGTTTGCGCCGTCGCGCTCGTCAACACAATCTCGTAGCCCAGTCGGGCGTAGGTCCCGACGATCGGTTGCAGGCGGACCGTGTCGACCAGGTCGCACTTGTTGATGCAGATGATCGGCCGGGCGCCCCCTTGTGCGCGCTGATCAACAGACGATCGATCAAGTTCGTTTTGAGCCCGGGGTTGGCCGCCGAAGCCAGGATCAGTGCCTGGGTAATATTGGCGGCGATCACCTGCTCCTTGCCCTTGGTGCCGCGGTTCAGGACGGAGCGACGCGGATTGATCCGCTCGATGACCCCGTGCTCACGATCGATGGGCTGAAACAGGACACTGTCGCCCGCGACGACGGCGCCCCGCTGGTCGCGGCTCATGGTGCGGACGACGCGGCGCACCGTGCATTCGTAAACACGACCGCCGGCAGCCGCGTCCGAGACGAGGCAGTTGAGGCCGGTCGCAGAAAGGACTCGCCCCGTACGGCTCGTTGTTTCATCGACGGCCCGCAACGCATCGGCGCCACCCTCCTCGTTCGACAGGATGGTGCGATAGCGCGTCAGGTCGCCCTTCCCGCTGATCCGCTCGACGGAGGGCAGGTCGACGGTTTCGACGTCGTCCTTCCGCACGTCCCGCGTCACATCGCCCACGCGCGCTCGGCGCTGGCGATTCTTGCGGAAGGCGATCCGCACTTTGCGCGGCTTTTTTCGCGCGAAGACGTGGGCTCCCGCGACGGGGACTTTCAAACGAAGATCGGCACCCGAGTGATCTTAACTGGCTGCCGGAAAGCCGGGCAGGCTGCCGTCGGTGAATTCGCCCGTCGATCAAGACTCAAAGACCGACCAGGGGTTCGCTCCAACTGACCTGAAACCGCCCAAAGTGCGACCGGCAGGGGCCATCAATAAGGCCGACGGGGAGGAGAGCGAGCCCCGGGCTGCTACTTGTCGAGCCAGACCAGCTTGTCGTCGTCGAGATCGTCGTCATCGTCGTCGACCCGGCGCGGATTGCTCGTGTTGAGGTCGTGTCGCTGGGAAGGAGCACGGCGCGGTTCTACCGGGACTCGCGAAAACCGTGAGCTGTCCGGGTCGCCGCGGTGGCTCAGTCCTGCCTTTTCGAGCAAGCTCATCGACAACGGATCGGGTTCGGCTTCCGCCGGCGGAGCGTCGCCGCTGGGGCTGTAATTGACCTCATAGCGATGCTTCGAGACGGAAATCACGTCGCCCGGCATGAGCCAATGAGCGTCGCAACGGATGCCGTTGACCTTGATTCCGTTGCGGCTACCCAGGTCGCGCACGTGCCAGTAGCCGTTCATCAACCGGAGTTCGCAGTGACGCGAGGAGACGTTGGGGAACCCCAGCGTGATGTCGCAACTCGGTTGACGGCCAACAACTAGCCACTGCTTTTGCAGCGGAATGGGGTCACCCCCGCCGCAGGGATTCAACTCACCGAACATGCGAGACTTTCAGGGCATTTTCAGGTTTTTGGCCTGCAAATGACCCGTTTTTTGATGAGGCAGGGAGTCGGAAGCCGGCGAATGCCCGTCGAAGCAAATCTTGTTTCAATGTATCGACGGTTAACAGACCCGTCAATTCGCTAAATCGGTTCCGGGTTAAGACTACGGTACTGTGGCAGTGCATAAACAAAAATCGGGCCAATTCGCGGAAACTCTATTGGAGGAACCGTTGTCCAAAGGGAGTTGGCAACTTCTGACGGTGTGTGGTCAGCCTCGATCGCGCGTGATCCGCCACCTCGCATTAAGATGAAGCTTGACCGAAGCGGGCTAAGTGGCCGCTGCGGGGACCACTAGCCTCCGGGCTGCGTGGCCCCCGGAGAGGAAAGTCCGGGCTCCATAGGACACGGTGGTGGGTAACGCCCACCGTCCGCAAGGACCGGGAAAGTGCAACAGAAAGTAAACCGCCCGGCACGGGCTCGCGATTCGTTCGCGGGCGCGGCGCCAGGTAAGGGTGAAACGGTGCGGTAAGAGCGCACCAGCAGGCCAGGCGACTGGCTTGGCTAGGCAAACCCCACCGGGAGCAAGACCGCGCAGGAAGAACGACGGGCAACCGTCACGGGCTGGTCCGGCCCGTAAATCCTTCCGGGTAGGTCGCTTGAAGCGGCGGGTAACCGTCGCCCTAGAGAAATGGCCACTCTCGACAGAACCCGGCTTATCGGCCCGCTTCGGTCTTTCTTTTCAGCCCCTCGCGTGCCTGTTGGGCCTCGGACGGGGGCGGATGACTGGTCCGGTCTTCTCGACGGGTCCTGTTCGTGATATCAATCTCTCGTTTTGGGGGGACCCGCCAGCACCGGAAACTGAGGAAGCACCGCGGATGCGGTCCCGTTCGACCCTCTCCTTACTGGCGGTCTTCGTTTTGAGGCGCAGGCTGCGTCTCCACGTTGCGGCCCCTCCCCGAGATCACGTTCACGCCGGCCGACAAAAAGCCGGCGGCAACTCCCGACGCAACCCATCCGGCGGCGAACGTCGGACAGCCGGTTGCCGACATCAGTTCCACCACCAGCCTCACCTCGCGCTGGTCGAAGCTTTTCGGGGGTCAAGGGTCGAGTGATCGCACGGCACTACCGCGCGCCGATCAGCCCTTGGAGGGAAGCCCTGGTGGCGCCGGCTTACAGGAGATCGGGCGCGACTTTTAACGCGTGACCGTAACGCGTGGCAGAGGCGTTTGGACGAGCGGTGTCGGCGCGGGCGTTTCGCTTGATTTTGGCCGTCTGCCGATTGGTCCGCGCACGAGAATTGCTGGCAAACTGATATCCGGCGAATTAGAATGCGGCGCTGCGGGGAAGGCTCGTGGTTGGCAGCGCCTTCGTCGTTGACGCTCAATTCCGGCCCACTACAATCTGGACTTTCGGGTTGCCAGCCGATTCCCCAACACCTGCCAAGGGTCGCTCGGCGCCGGACAAACGCTGATCCGTCCGTAAGGAGTCTGTGTCGGTGCAAATTGCCATTACGTGCCGCCATGGCTCGATCTCCGACGACGTCCGTGACTATCTGGCACGCAAGTCCGAAAAGCTGTTGACCTATTTCGAGCGGGTCACGGCGATTGGCGTAACGGTGATCTTTGCTCAGGAACAGATCAAGGGGCGGATTCGCGTCGAAATCCTGCTCGACGCGGAACATAAGCATAACTTTGTCGCCACCGACGAAGGGGACGAGGTCCTCTCGACGTTTGATCGAACCTTGACCAAGATGGAGCAGCAGCTCAAGAAGTACAAGGCAAAGATCCAGGACCATCGCCGCGGTCTGAACGACGTTGCCGGCGACGACCGATCGGTGGAATCGGAATGACCTCGGGGCACTTCCGGAAATCGCGTGCGGCCAAGGAAGAGAATAACCAGACGACGAGACCGAGCGCCGGCCCATCTCCGCCCCGCGTTCCTGCGGCCCTCACCTCGAACCGACGGCTTCGGCTGCACGCCGGGCTCTGCACGACGTTTGCACTTGCGAGCGCGGCCGGACTCGGAGCCGGCGGTCCAATCCTTCGCTCCTCCCCGCGGTCTCCACGCTGCGGCTCCTTGAAATACTGATTGAGACGAAGACAAGGGAACAGCTGATGAAGATGACTGATTTTGTCGTCAAAGAGGCGATCGTGCCCGACCTGCAGGCCACCACCAAGGAGGCGGCAATTCGGGCGCTGGTGGACAGCCTAAAAAAATCGGGAAGCATTCGTGCCGAGGACGAGCAAAGCATTGTGGCGGCCATCCTCAAGCGTGAGGAGTTGGGCTCGACGGGCATCGGGATGCGCGTCGCCGTGCCGCACACCAAGCATCCGTCCGTCGACCGCCTGATCGCCACGATCGCCCTCTCGCAGGCAGGGGTCGACTTCGCGAGCCTGGATGGCGAAGACGTCAACATCCTGTTCCTGCTGGTTTCCCCTCCCGACCGTCCCGGAGATCATCTGCGGGGCCTGGAGAACATTTCGCGTCACTTGCGCAACCAGAACTTCTGCAAGTTCCTCCGCCAGTCCCCGAGCCAGGATGCGATTTGGGATCTGCTTCGCGAAGCCGACAACAACGAGCTTTGAACCGCGGCCGCCGTGCCGATCGCTGCCAAGTCTGCATCACGCCCGCGCGAATCACCCCGACCCGAACAGGGACGTTCGGTCAACAGGTCGACTCTCCGCAAACTTATGGTTGAAGACACCCGCTTCCGCCGCACAGTGACCGTGAATCTGAAGGACGGACTGCATTTGCGGCCGATCTCGCAGATCGTGGAGACGGTGCGCCGATTCGGCTCCCCGGTGCGGATCTCCAAGGGCGATCTCTCGGCCGACGCAGGAAACGTGCTCGATTTGATCCCGCTCAGGATTGAATACGGCAGCACGCTGATTCTCGAGGCGTCCGGCGATAACGCGGCCGAAACGCTCGATGCGCTGGTCGCCCTCTTCGAGTCGAATTTTGAAGACGTCGCTTCACCCGACGAGTGACTCTCGTCGCGCGAGCGATCCCAGGAGCAACGATCCGTGAGATCTCAGACCATCACGACGGCGACCGGTCGCAGGTTCACACGATTCTCTGGGAAAACGCCCTGCACCCGTCACGCACGCCACCTCGGATTCCCTCCGCCCCCGGGTCATCCATGTTGACCAAGCGCGGCATCCCGGTTTCGCCCGGAGTGGTCAGCGGACCGGCGCTCGTGCTCGGCGTGGAAGATTTCCGCATTCCCCAGCGCTATGTCGGCGTTGACGCTGTCGAAACTGAGATCGCCCGTTTCCAGGCGGCTTTGAGCGTCGTCTGCGACGAAATCGCCGAAAACGAAAGCCTGGCGACCAAAACGCTGGGCAAGCAGTACGGGGCGATTTTCGGCGCCCACCTGCAGATGGTGCAGGACCCCAAGCTGGTCGACGAAATCTTCAAGCTCGTCCGCGAACGGCATTTCTCGCCCGAATTCGCCTGCAGCCGCGTCTTTCGCCGCTACGCGAAGATGTTTCAGAACCTGGGCAACCGCTACCTCGCCGACCGGGCCGACGACATCTTCGACCTTGAGAAGCGCATTCTCCGCCACCTGCTGGGCGCAAGGCGCGAAGAGTTGATGCATCTGACCGAGCCGGTGATCGTGCTGGCGAACAATCTGACGCCCGGCGAGACGGCAACCCTGCCCAAGCAGTTCGTGCTGGGATTTGCCACGCAGCTGGGGGGCCGCACCAGTCACACGGCCATTCTCGCCGGGGCCCTAGAGATCCCGGCCGTCGTCGGCCTGGGGGACTTCCTATCCGACGTGTCCGCGGGCGAAACCGTGATTATCGACGGCACTCGCGGCGAGATCATCATCGAGCCCGACGAGGAAACCCTCGCGAAATATCGGGATTCCCAGGTGCGGGCCAGGTCAGTCGTCGCCCGTCTGGAGTCGCTGCGGCAGGAACCATCGGTCACCCGCGACCAGGTCCGCATCCTGCTCTTGGGCAACATCGAGTTCCCGGAAGAGGTCGAGCATTGCACCCAGCGCGGAGCCGACGGGATCGGGCTCTACCGCACCGAGTTCCTTTATCTGCGAGGCGGCCCGGAGCCGACCGAAGAGGACCACGTCGCGGCCTACCGCAAGGTGGTGAGCGCCTTCAACGGTCACGAGGTCGTGATTCGCACGCTGGATCTGGGAGCCGACAAGTTTCCCAGCGAGCATAAGAGCCTGTCGTCGACGGCCAATACCTCGGCGCTGGGGCTGCGCAGCATCCGTCTGGCGCTGCAGAATCTGCCGTTGTTCAAAACCCAGTTACGCGCTATTCTGCGGGCGGCCGCAGCCGGCAATGCGGCGATCATGTTCCCGCTGGTCTCGTCGCTGTTGGAACTGCGGCAGGCCAAGATGATTCTCGAGGACGTCAAGGAAGATCTGGAAGAAGAGGGGGTCGCGTTTAAAAGGGACGTCCCCGTCGGTATGATGGTCGAGGTTCCCTCCGCAGCCCTCTTGGCGGACGAGTTTGCGCGAGAGGTCGACTTCTTCTCGATCGGTACCAACGATCTGATCCAGTACACACTGGCCGTCGATCGTTCCGACCCCGAAGTGGCGAATCTCTACAGCTCCGGCGACCCTTCGATCCTGCGGCTGATTCGCCGCGTAGTCGAGGCCGGGCGAAAGCGCAACATCCCCGTCACGGTTTGCGGGCAGATGAGTTCCGATCCCAAGTACATTCCGCTGTTGATCGGAATGGGGATCCAGCGACTAAGCGTGACGCCGCATTTAATCCCCGAAGTGAAGTCGGTCATTCGCTCGATTGACCTGCCTCAGGCCGAGGAAATCGCCTCCCGGGCGATGGCGCTCGACTTGGCACGCGATGTCGAAAATTATTTGCGAGGTGAATTGAAAAAGGTCTGCCCGGATCTGGTCCAGTGACCTCCGCTTCGGGCAGTCGGAAGGGCCGGTCGGCTCTTCCCGTTTGCGGCCGCCGGTCCCGATGGATGCGGCGGCCCCGAGATCGATCAAATCAGTTTTTTCGGGTGCGTATTCGTTAGATGATTGCCGGTCGCATGCGGGCCGATCCCGTGCCCCCAGTTTTCCGCTCGTCGAACTTGTCCGACCAACAGACTCGGACCGCGCGAGAACGGGGCAGACTCGGGTAGGCGGCTATTGCCCGGTGACTGGGACGGCGCGAGCATTGTCTCGTGCCGCGTGCAGGCATGGGCCAAATGGACCGTCGCACGCTTCCGCGGTGGGCCGCGGAAGGCTGAATCCGGGCCTCTGGAAACAGACGATGGCCCGGGTTCTTTCGCCACTCTGCGTCGGAAATGCTCGGCTCGAGGCCGGCGAGGTTTTCACAAGCGAGTCGATTCGACCGCCCAAAAGAAACTCGCCTCCCGTCTGCCCGCGCCGCAAGTGGCGGCCGGGTGTTCTTTCTCTCCAGATCCGGACGCGCACCGTTCGCGCTCCGCCGTCTCTGGCGACGGGTTCACGGCCTTATCCCTCCGGCAATCACCCGAACTGCGCGCCCTTGGCCGCCATTTGCGACGAAGGGCAATGAATGAAAAAGGAAATGTTGATCAATGTCCTCCAGTCCGAAGAAAGCCGGATCGCCATCCTCGAGGATGGCGTGCTGGAGGAACTCTACGTCGAACGCAGTAGCATCGAGAACTGCGTCGGGAACATCTATAAAGGCCGCGTCGTCAATATCGAGCCCAGTATTCAGGCGGTCTTCGTCGACTTCGGCGTCGGCCGCAACGGGTTCCTGCACGTCAGCGACGTCGAATATCAGTACTACAAGCACCTGCTTCCCAACGGCGGCCAGGCCGACGACGAAGAAGATCCCCGCTACCAGCGCGGCCGCCGACGCTTCAACGAGCGCAGCGTCCGCAACAAGCCGCCGATTCAGGAAATCTTCCGCCGCGGCAGCGAAGTCCTGGTGCAGGTGATCAAGGAAGGCATCGGCACCAAG
Organism: uncultured Planctomycetaceae bacterium; assembly: GCA_963813715.1. Classification (GTDB taxonomy): domain Bacteria; phylum Planctomycetota; class Planctomycetia; order Planctomycetales; family Planctomycetaceae; genus DASPSM01. The sequence continues at coordinate 319,525 of CAWFAK010000005.1, forward strand.
GGGCCGACCCTCTCGACGTACATCAGCATTCCCGGCCGTTACCTCGTGTTGATGCCCGGTCTCCAGCGGGTCGGCGTGAGCCGCAAAATCGCCGACGACGATCTGCGGCGCAAGCTCCGCCAGGCGCTGTTAGAGCTCAATCCGCCGCAGGGGCTGGGCTTCATCATCCGCACGGCCGGCACCGACCGTGCCAAGCGCGACTCTGCACCGCGACCTCAACTATCTCTTGCGGCTCTGGCGGACGATCGTGCGCCGCATCCGGAAGGCCTCGGGTCCGGTCGGCATCTACGAAGAAAGCGACATGATCATCCGGACGATCCGCGACATCTATAACAGCGAGATCGACACCGTATTGATCGACGAGCCGCAGGCCTTCGAGCGGGCCCGCGAGTTCATGAAGATCGTCATGCCCCGCAATGTGAACCGCATCAAGCTCTATGAGGGCAAAGAGGCCCTGTTCCACAAGTATCACATCGAAGAAGAGATCGCCCGCATTCAGAGCCGGCACGTGCCGCTACGAGGAGGCGGATCGATCGTGATCGATCAGACCGAGGCGCTTGTGGCCATCGACGTCAACAGCGGCAACTTCCGCGCAGACGACAACGCTGAGGAAACGGCCTACCAGGTCAACCTGCGGGCCGCCGAAGAGATCAGCCGTCAGATCCGCATGCGAGACCTCGGTGGCGTCATCGTGAACGACTTCATCGACATGCGTGAGGAGCGACACCGGCGTGGCGTCGAGCGCGCCCTGCGCGAAGCCGTCCGCCGCGACCGGGCCCGCATCAAGGTGCTGCGGATCAGCCCGTTTGGCCTGATCGAAATGACGCGGCAGCGGATCCGTCCCTCGCTGCGCCGCAGCATCTACGAGGATTGTCCCTGCTGCCATAGCACGGGTCAGGTCAAAACGGCCGAGAGCATGGCCATCGAAACCATGCGGTTGTTGATGACGCTCGCCACGCGCGAAGGGGCGGCCCGCCTGGTCGTCGAAATCCACGACCGGGTCGCCAACTATCTCAACAACAAAAAACGGCGGGAGATCACCGGGATCGAGGAGTCGTGCAAGGTGACGATCAACATCATCGCCCGTAGCGACGTGGGTCCCGAGCATCTGTCGCTCAAGCTGCTGGACGAAGGGGGCAGCGAGCTGCGCTCCAATGTGATGCCCGCCGTCACGAGCGCCAAACGCTAACGCAAAGCCCGGCGAACGGCTGGGGCGGGTATCCGTGGCAAGCGGTGGGCGTCCGCGCTCGCCGAGGAACTTTTTGATGCGAAGTTCTTGCCGGGGCGGCTTCTTGCCGCACAGGATTGCGTCGCTGCGCCTGCCGTGACTATTCTGGGGAGCGAAATTCTTCGCCCCTCAAGAACTGGCTATGGCTCTCAACACAGAAAACGCGATCGCAGATGCCGCGTCTGCGGCCAATGTTCCGACCAGCCACCCAGTCGGTTTTTGGTTCTTCTTCTGGGGCGAATTCTCGGAGCGCTGCTCGTTCTACGGAATGAAGGCCATTCTGCCGGTCTACCTGACCGCCATTCTGGCAATGACCGATGCGACCGCCGGCACCTACATGAACTGGTTCAAGATGGGGTGCTATGCGCTTCCCCTCTTGGGCGGATTCCTGGCGGACCGGTTCTTCGGCAAATATTGGACGATCGTCGGCTTCTCGATCCCTTACGTGCTGGGACATTTCGTTCTGGGTATCCCCACGAACAGCGCTCTCTTAATTGCGCTGCTGTTGCTGGCCGGCGGCAGCGGGGTGATCAAGCCGAACATCTCCACCCTGATGGGGCTGACCTACGATCAAAAACGCCCCGGGCAGGAGCAATTGCGGGCATCGGCTTTCTTGTGGTTCTATTTCGCGATCAACATTGGGGCCTTGATTTCGACGTTCACGCTGCCGCTCGTCACCCAACACTTTGGCAACACGCAACATGCGTACGCCATTGCCTTTCAGTTCCCCGCCTGGCTGATGGTAGCTGCGCTCGTGGTCTTCGCGAGCGGCAAGCGCTTTTACGGCGTGGAACAATACACCTACCGTAAACCGACCCCTGAAGAGCGGGCAGAGCGACGCGCAACGCTGCTGAAGCTGATGGGCGTGTTCGGCCTGATCTTCTTCTTCTGGCTGGGCTACGAGTTCAACGACAACATCTGGATCTTCTTCACCCGCGACTACGTCGACCTCAACGTCGACCTCCGCTGGATTGGCCTGGGCGACCACGTTGAGCTGGCACAGCTGCAAGTGGTCAATCCCGCGTGCGTGATGATCTTCGCTCCGCTGTTTGCCTGGCTCTTTAAAGCACTCGACCCCCGCGGGCGGATCTTTACCGCGGGCAACAAGATGCTCGCCGGCTTTTTGTTCAGCGTGGCCTCATCGGCCACGATGGCGATTGCCGCCCTGCTGGCGTCGGGCGTTCACACGATGGATGCACCGCACAAAGTTTCGATCGCCTGGCCGGTGATGGCCTTCGTGTTTTTGACCATCGCGGAAGTGCTCATCTACGGCACCGGGCTTGAGTATTCCTACGCCGCGGCGCCGCCCACCATGAAGGGCTTCGTCACGGGTTGCTTCCTGGCCATCGACGCCGTGGCCAACTTTGCAGACGGGTTTCTCACGCATCTTTACGGAGGCTCGCTGGTGGGTCCGGCCAATAGCCGTGGACCGCTCTCGGCCTTCGCATTTTTCGGTTCGACGGCGCTTGTCGTGTTGGGTGCGACGGTTCTGTTTTTCTTCGTCGCCCGGCGAATGAACCGCGACATGCAAACTTCATCCACTTCGTGAATGGGAACACATGATGACGTCCGCGATTCGTCACTGTTCGCGTCTGGGAATCATCCTTGCTGTTCTGACGGCAGCCCACTGCCAGCCGGCCTCGGCCGACGAGGGCATGTGGCTCTTCAATCGCCCACCAAAACAGATTCTCAAGGAACGCTACAGCTTCGAGCCGACGAAGGAGTGGTTGGACCACGTGCAGCGCGCCTCGGTCCGCTTCAACAGCGGCGGGTCGGGGTCGTTCATTTCGGCCGACGGCCTCGTGATGACCAATCACCACGTCGGTGCCGATGCCTTGCAGAAAATGAGCGACACCAAGCACAACTATCTGAAGGAGGGCTTCTACGCCAAATCCCGCGATGAGGAAAAGAAGTGCCTCGACCTCGAGCTGAACGTGCTCGACAGCATCGAGGATGTAACAGACCGCGTGAACGCGGCCGTCAAGACGGGGATGAGTTCCGAGCAGGCGGTCATCGCCCGCCGAGCCGCCACGAACGAGATCGAGAACGAGTCGAAAAAGAAGACCGGCTTGCGTAGCGACGTGATCACGCTCTACCAGGGGGGTGAATACGACCTGTATCGCTATAAGCAATACACCGACGTTCGTCTCGTCTTCGCGCCAGAGCAGCAGGCCGCCTTTTACGGCGGCGACCCGGACAACTTCGAGTATCCGCGATACGACCTCGATTGCTGTTTCTTCCGCGTCTACGAAAACAACAAGCCGGTCCAGGGACAGGAGTTTTTCAAGTGGAGCGCGAAGGCGCGGCGGACAACGAGCTGATCTTCGTCTCGGGAAATCCCGGGCGGACGAATCGTCTCGATACGGTCGACGCGCTGCGTTACCAGCGGGATATCTCATACCCCTTCACCCTCAACCGGCTCTACAATCTCGAGGTGTTGCTGACCGCGTGGGGGGCCCGCTCGGAGGAGAACGCTCGCCGTGCGCGGGAGACCTTCTTTGGCGTGGCCAATAGCCGCAAGGCTCGCGACGGAGGATTGGCCGGGCTCCTCGATCCGGCTGTCTTTGCTCAGAAGCGCGAATCCGAAAAACAGCTGCGGACAGCGGTCGAGCACCACTCCGACATGGCGGCTACCGTGACCGCTTGGGATCGCATCGCCGAGGCGCAAAAAGTTCGCGCTCGCTTACTGCACACCTATTCGTCGCTGGAGCGAGGACTGGGCTTCGACAGCACACTCTTCACGATCGCGCGGTCGCTAGTCCGCGTCGGCGATGAAAAGGCCAAGCCGGAACGCGAGCGGCTTCGCGAATACACGGACTCCCATCGCTCGTCGTTGGAGCTCCAACTGTTCTCCGAAGAGCCGATCTACGCGGACTACGAGATCGTCAAGCTGACGAATTCTCTCACTTGGCTCTCATCGCAGCTCTTGGGAGACCGGAAGCTCTACAGGCAAATCATGGGCGACAAGTCGCCCGCCGACCGGGCGGCCGAGCTCGTGCACAACTCCAAGCTCGACAGCGTCGAGCTGCGCAAGAAGCTCTACGAAGGCGGCAAGACCGCCGTCGACGCGTCGAGCGACCCGATGATTCTCTTGGCCCGCCTTGTGGACCCGGCGTCCCGCGCCGTGCGCAAGCAAATGGAGTCGCAAGTTGACGAAGTCGAGCGCCAGGCCTATGGCCAGATCGCCAAGGCGAAATACGAACTCGAGGGCAAGAACACCTATCCCGACGCGACTTTTACGCTGCGACTCGCCTTCGGCACCGTGAAGGGCTACGAAGAGCAGGGGAAACACATCCCCTTCGAGACGCACTTCGCCGGCCTGTACGACCGCGCCCAGGAACACCACGACAAAGAGCCGTTCGACTTGCCGAAGCGCTGGGTCGAGCGGAAGTACAAGCTCGACCTGAGCACCCCGTTCAACTTCGTGTGCACGGCCGACATTATCGGCGGTAACTCGGGGAGCCCGGTGATCAACAAGGACGCCGAAATCGTCGGCCTGATCTTCGACGGCAACATTCAGTCACTGGTGCTCGACTTCGTTTACACCGACAAGGAGGCTCGGGCAGTAGCCGTGCACTCGCTGGCACTGACGGAGGCCCTTCGCAAAGTTTACGAAGCGGGCGCCCTCGCCGATGAAATCATGGGGACCCACTAGATACCAACGCAGGGCAACCATGGCTCGGGCCCTGGATAGGTCGCACCCGCTACTGCCAAACACTTTACCGCCAACCCTCGTCTCGCGACGACGGTTTCTGGCGGCGGCTAGCATCGGTGTGCTCGGGGGGTTGGCCAAACCGACTTTCGCCGAAGAGAGCCCGCCGCCGCGTTTCGTGTTGCAGTGGGGTCACCAGGGGACGGCCTCAGGTGAATTCAGCGCGAACGTCGGCCTCGCGATCGGCCGGGACGATGTGATCTATACGTGCGAATTCCGCAACCGTCGCGTCCAGCGGTTCACGTCCGATGGGAAGTTTCTCGGCACGTTTCCCGTGGATCTTTTTCCGGGCGGGCTGGCCGTCGATGGGCCGGGCAACGTTTACGTGGGCCATTGGAACAGCAACAAGGTCGCGGCCTATTCGCCCTCCGGCAAACTCTTGCACGAATGGGGCCGCAAGGGAACGAGCGACGGCGAGTTCCAACTTCCTGGGTCCGTGGCGCTCGGCCCGGACGGCCTCTTGTATGTGCCCGACCAGGGAAACAGTCGGATCCAGAAGTTCACGACGGAGGGCAAGTTCGTCGCTAAGTGGGGTGGCCACGGCAAGGAGCCCGGGCAGTTCGGCGGCAATCAGTCTCCGGGCAGCCGTTTTGCGGGCCCGCAATTTGTCGCCTTCGACGCGGCGGGCAACGTGTATGCCACCGACGCCGACTTGAATCGGGTCCAGAAGTTCACGTCTGATGGCAAGCTGCTGGCCCACTGGGGCAACCGCGGTTCGGAGCCGGGTGGGTTTGGTCCGCCGCCGCTACAGAAAAACGGCAAGCCCACCCCGGTCGGTGGGCCCATCGGCATCTGCGTCGATCGGCAGAACCGAGTTTGGGTCAGCGCCACCAACAGTCGGGTGCAGCAGTTCACCGACACCGGTCGCTACTTGCGCGGAATTGGCGGCTTGGGCTCCGATCCGGGTCGCTTCCGTGTCCCGCACGCGCTGGCAATCGACAGCGGCGGCTTTCTCTACGTTTCTGACACGATGAACGGCCGCGTGCAGAAGTTCGACGTCGGCTGATCGCTCAATGCCCCGGCGAGCGTCGGGTGTCAGCCCGACGCTGTTCCTTTCGATCGGTTATCGAGAGGGTGCGCGCCGCACCAAAAAAGGAAGCACCCGACAGCTTACGCAGGGCGGCTCGCCGGCGCTTCTTGTCAGGTCGTGCGGCGATGGCTGCGTTTCGTGGTCGCGCACACATCGACCACGCGGCCGACGTCCGACAGCGCAACGTGGAAGCGTTCCTTGCCTTCGATGCGGTGCACCGACATGTGGTACGACTGATCCGACACTGCGAGGTACGGACGCTGCTGGGGAGTCTTGGGTCGACGGAGCTTGCCCCACGAGCCGTCTCCCAGGTAGACGATGCCGTTGTCGTTCACACGCCCGTCCAGCATGGGATGCGTGCGTTTGAACGTGTGGTCGTGGTGTTCGAAGACGGCGTCGACGTTGTATCGTTCGAATAGCGGGCACCAATACTTGCGCTGGTCGGCTCCGACCCCCGCGTCCTCCTGCCCGTCGAAGGCATAGGGTCGGTAGGAGGGGTACGCCGGCACGTGATTGAAGACAAACAGCGTCGGGTATTCCTCGCGCTCCTTGAGCGTGCCCGCCAGCCAATCGGTCTGGGGCCCTTTGACCGGCGTGGTGTGGCCGGTGTCGAGAAAGATCATCGACAGATAATCGCCAAAATCGAGCTTTGCGTAGCCCGTGTCGGTAAACAGCCCGTCAAACAGCGCGTAAAAGAACGGAGCCGCTTGGCGCGCCTTTTGATAACCACCATCGACCTCGTGATTCCCGATGCAGGCCAGCATGGGGATCAGGCGGCCTTTATCGTCCTTCAGGTCGCGGGCGTAGTTCTTGATGTATTGGTAAAAGATCGCAGGGTTCCTCCCGTCCTCGTAGGCCAGATCCCCGCCGACGACTACGAACTGCGGCGATTGAGCGGCCGCCACGTGATTGTTGCTGATGGCATGCTTGCCCACGCCGCTGTCGCCGCCCGACACAAAGTGAATCGTATTGGTCGCCTTGGCCGGCATCGTGCGGAACCGCTGCTCGGCCGAGTCGAGACCGACGCGAAAACGATAGTCGGTGTCGGGATCGAGACCGGTCAGTTCGGTGCGGAAGATCCACCGGTCGGTGAGCGGAAACTTTCGCGACTTGCTCGGCAGACTGCGCCACTCTTCCGACCGATCCTTCGCGTACCAGACCGGCCGTGTGAGGCCGTCCTTCTCGTTGTCACCGATCCATTGCACGGTCATCGTGGTTGTCGGATCGTGCTGCCACGTCAGGAACAGAGCAGTTGGGTCAAAGCTCGGGTGAGGCGCAAAGGCCGGTTTGGTTTCAGTCGGACCGGCCAAGAGAGAGCTGGCATAGCCGCAACCAGCCAGCAACGAAGCCGACTGGAGAAAATGACGCCGATTGAGATCGATCATCGCAGCCCCTCGCCTGAGGTAAGAATGGAGAGTGATTCCCGAGACCACGGTGGGTGACGGCAGTGTGGTGCCGTCATCTGTATCAGCCGGCCGCACACGCTTCAACGGCTCGCGTTAAGGCGGCTTCACGAAGAGCCGTCGCAGAAATAGCGCAGCGGGATCCTGCGGTGGCCGCGTGTACCGTCCGAGCTGGCGCTTGGACTGACAGAATCGTGCGCTTATATTGGCAGGATCGTGTCCGATTTGCTCCCTTCTGACGAATTCGGCCTGGGCGGCCTGCGACCGGGACAACGCGTGCGCGGCGAACGCACTCGTCGCGGCTGGTCTCAGTCGGAGCTGGCACGCCGGGCGGGCATCTCGCGAGCCGCCGTCAGCGCGATCGAGATCGACCGCTTATCCCCGTCGGTCACGGCTGCGATGGCACTTGCGGAGTGTTTCGGCCGCTCGGTCGAGGAACTCTTCGGGAATGGGCACTCGGCCGAATCGCCGCACTGGGCCTGGCCACCACAGCGTCCCCGTGTTCGCTATTGGCGGGCCGAAGTGGATGGGCAGCTGCTCGCGTTTCCCATCGAAGAGCCAGTGTCGACCGAATATGCTCACGACGGCGTCTTCGCCGACGGGACCGATCGCTGCCTGCCCGAGGAGTCTCCCTCGCGGACGCTGGTGGTGGCCTGTTGCGATCCCGCTGCCGGCCTGCTCGCGTCGCAATTCGCCCGCATGACCGGCATGCGGATGATTGTGCTGGGACGTTCGAGCACAGCGGCCCTCGAGCTGCTTGCGGAAAATCGGGTGCACGTGGCCGGCATTCATCTGTGTGCCGCCGGGGAAGGTTCCGGCAACGCGGGTGTTGTCGCGAGAGAACTGGGCAAATCGGCGGGACTGCTGCGAGTCGCTCGTTGGGAGGAAGGGATCGCGTTTCGCAATCAGCGCGAGCGCTCGACGCTACAAAGCCTGCTCCGGAAGCGGATCCGATGGGTGGGGCGCGAGCCCGGCTCGGGCGCCGAACAGTGCCAGCAAGAGGTGCTCGGCGTGACGCGGCGGCCCGTGCGCCTGGCCCGCGATCATCGCGGAGTGGCCGAGGCTTTGCGGAGCGGCTGGGCCGATGCGGGCGTCTGCCTCCGTCTGGCGAGCGAAGAGGCGGGGCTCGAATTCCTCTCAGTTCGACGCGAAGACTATGATCTGGTTTTCCCTCGATCACTGCAGGACGATCCGCGTCTCAAAGCGCTGGTACGCGTCGTCCGGAGCGCAGCCTATCGGCGGCTGCTCGGCGACCTGCCTGGTTACGACGCCGCCCAAACCGGCGAACTCGAATGGACGACCGCCGGCAGCTCTCGTTCGCGCTGAACCGGTGTGACCCAGCTTTATGTAGCGGCTGTCTTCGTGCGCGCGTTCCCTGTTTCCGTACACACGATCAATTCGATGCGCTCGGGCAGATGCCGCTGCACGTACTTGAGAATGTTGCCTTTGACGGCGCGCCAAAGCCGTCCGTGCTGGGGAGCCGCAAGAATCAGCGTGTCTGCCTCCAACCCGGTCGCCAGGCTGAGGATCGCGCGGGCCACGTTGCGGGCGACGGCATAGTCCGAATGGACCGTCACGCCGCTCCCCTCTGATTCCCGAGCGACGATCCCGAAGAACTTCTTCGCGGCCGGATCGGCCTCGTAATCCGGCGTGCTGGGCGTGCCAAGAGCAGGCACAGCCAGATTTCGGATGAAGACCACGAAGAGTTCGGCCTTTTGGCGTTTGGCCCGCTCGAGCGCGAAGCGAAACGTCGGCACGCTGCCGCGCGTGGTCAATAAGATGCGGCCGCCCGTGCGAGTTGGATTCAGCGATTCCGTTTCGTGAATCGGCTCGATCACGGCGCCGGAGACGGACGGGAGCGCCGTCGCGCTAACCGTCGCCGGCTGCGGCGCGGGAGTTGGGAAAAGCAGTCGCGCCGAGCTGAACTCTTCCAGGATCCAATTTCGCATGTCGTCGCGATGTCTAAAGAGATAGCGGGCTGTGAGGCCGACGACCAGAATGCAGGTCGCAAAAATCAGCGCGTGCGGCTTCTCGATGGCAATGGTGATCCAAATCCCCGTCATCACGACGGCGATCACGCCCATGCCGATCCGCTGCACTCGCGTCAGCGCGACCTGAAAATTCGTGGCGCAGGACCCGAGGTTGATCGCCACCGCTCCCACCACGCCGATCGCGTACAGGTCGGCCAATTGTTCGACGTCGGAAATCGCGACCAAAATCGCGACGGGAAACAGCGTCGCCAAGATCAGCGGCAGGACGGGCATGCCCCACGTGTTGAGCAGACCCAAGTGAGCTGGAAGCTCCTTGTCGCGGGCCATCATGAACTGAATGCTGACGAGGTCCGTGATGGCGGTGTTTGCCGCCGAGAGCAACAGCATCGCGAAGACGATCGCGGCGACCGCGGCAAACCCTGGACCGACGTAATAAGCCGCGATCGTCCGCAGCATGTCGTCCCGATGCGCAGAATAGGCGTTCTCGGGGTTACCATCGCCCAAGACGTCCAGCGGCATCGCTAACATGGCAACCGTGAGCACGAGGTTCAGGACGACAATCTCGACGAGCACGGAATAGATCGACTTGGCGGAGGTCTTTTCGACCGGTTCGACCATCAGGCCGGTCATGTTGGCAATCGCCTCCACGCCCGAGATGGCCAGAATCAGCGAAGTGAACTGCACCCACCAATGCAACGGGCTGCCCTCGGGATGCGAGACGTGCGCCTTGCCGAGCGACGGCACGGCCCAGAGCCCGATCACCAGCGTCAGCGCGACCGTCGCGAGCGCCACAACGAGCGCGCAGCGCTCCGGATTTCTTCGGGCCGAGATAGTTGACGGCTCCAATCGCGATCAGCGCCTCCGATCGAAAACACCACCGGCTGTCCCACATTGAGGTAATGAAACGCGTCGAGTGCGGAGATGGCTGCCGTCACCAGGTAGTCGGCACACAACAGCAATCCGCCGATGACCGCGAGAGTCGGCGAGCGATGGCGGGCAGACGAATAAACGCCCCCGCCGTCCGGATAGATGCGGCAAATGTTTTGGTAAGCCCAGCCGACCGCGATCAGGATCACGGACATGGCCACCATGTACCAGAGTGCGGCATGCCGCGTGTAATAGAAGGCCAACCCCAGCACGTAGAGCCGGCTGGTCCCCCAGTCGCCGAAAAGCATTGGCCCGGCGTGGTACCAGTGGAGTTCTCGCGGGCGCTTACCTTCGACGAGCATCGTTGGTCCGGATCTCGTTGAGGAAAATCGGTTGGAAACAGTCGATCGCCGAGCGGCGTCCCGGTCGCGATTCTCGTGCCACCCCGCCCGCGAACGCAATACGCTCGCGTGAAATCTGTGCTCAAACCAGCCGGAATTCCGACTCGGCTCGGCTCCGTTCGCTCCGGTGGTCGTTCGAAAGGCCAAACTTCCGAACGGCGGTCCTTGGGGACGCCCGGTCGCCTGCCTATACTTGGAATGGAATCTGCACTTGTCAATTTATGGCGGCCGCGGCCCGCTCGTCTCAAGTCAGTCACCAGCCGAAGGATTCGATCGATGAAGCCCAATCGCCCGGCGATTTTCGCGATTGCCCTCGGTGTGGCCGCGGCCCTCGCCGCCCAATCGGCGTTGGGCGCCGATCAAAAATTCGGCCCCGACGCGCAGAAATTGTCCGAAGCTCAACACCGGGGCATCGAATTCCTCAAGGCCAGTCAGGCCGACGATGGCACCTGGACTTCAAACACCTCCACTGGCGTAACCGCCCTGGCGATCACCGCGCTCTTGAAGAGCGGCGTGCCAATGACCGATCGGACCGTCGTGAAAGGGCTGGCGGCACTCGAAAAGTACGTGCAGAAGGACGGGGGGATCTACCACCCGAAAACGTCTCACAAAAACTACGAAACGTGCGTGGCCGTGGTCGCGTTTAAGACGGCCGACGGAGATGGCCGCTATGACCAGCTCCTCGCGCGAGCCGACAAGTTTCTCCGCGGGTTGCAATGGGACGAGGAAGAGGGGATCGACAAGTCGGACCTGCGTTACGGCGGGGCGGATTACGGTCCCTCGAAACAACGGCCCGACCTGTCGAACACACAGTTCCTGCTCGATGCACTCAAAGCGATGGGAGCCAAGGACGACGATCCGAACGTTCAAAAGGCACTGATTTTCGTTTCTCGCTGCCAAAACCTGGAATCGCCCTACAACCAGTCGCCGTTGGCCGCCAAGGTGAACGACGGCGGATTCATTTACACCGTGGCGGCGGGGGGTTCGTCGCCGGCCGGCAAGACCGCCAACGGTGGCCTGCGTTCGTACGGATCGATGACCTACGCGGGTCTCAAGAGCATGATCTACGCCGGCCTGACCGCGAAGGATCCCCGCGTGAAGGCGGCCTCGGAATGGATTCGCGCCCATTACACAGTGGAAGAAAATCCAGGCATGGGTCAACAGGGGCTCTATTACTACTTGGACACGTTCGCCAAGACCTTGTCGGTTTTGAAGCTCGACGAGTTCGAGGACGCCGCTGGACACAAGCACGATTGGCGCAAGGATCTTGCCGACGAACTCTTTCACTTGCAGCAGAAAAACGGGAGCTGGGTCAATTTAAAAGAGCGCTGGCTCGAAGGAGATCCCAGCCTGGCCACAGCGTACGCACTTCTGGCCCTGCAGCACTGCGAGCCGGTGAGCAACGGTCACGGCTAAGGCCCTCAATTCGGATCGCCGGGGGGGCTCTGTATCAATTCGGGTCGCCGGGAGGCTCCGTCTCAATTCGGGTCGCCTGGAGGCTCCACGCGGCCGCCGGACTTGAGCACGTTTTCCGCGATCTGAACGGTCGCCTCGTCCATCCCCGCCATGTGCATTTGTCGCAGCGTCGCGTCAATGTCGTATTCGACGCGCCGCAACGACACCTGCCCGTTTTCGATGACCGCATAAGCGCAGCGCGGATCTCCGTCGCGGGGCTGCCCCACGCTGCCTGGATTCACGATCTGGATGTTGCCGAGATCGATGTGAAACGGGATGTGCGTGTGCCCCACGCAGACGAAATCGGCGTTGACCGTTTCGACGCGCGCCCGCCAGGTTTCGGGATCCTCGAGCAAGTACTCGTCGAGCGGATCGCGGGGCGTGCCGTGCACCAGGTAGAGGGACTTGTCGTCCAGCACGATCCGCTTCGTCAGCGGTAGCCGAGCGAGGTATTTCACTCGGGACGGATTGAGCACCCGCCAATGAACGGGTCGGGTGGCCGCCGCCAAACCACGCAGGCCTGAGCCGCTCTTCGCCGGAATTCGCTGGGCGACCGCATGATCGTGATTGCCGCGGACCGCCGCCGCGGCGTGCGTGCGCACCCAGTCGATGCAGGGGAGGGGGTCGGTCGCGTAATCGACCAGATCGCCCAAAAACAAGCAAACGTCGTACGTTTCCTTGATCGCAGAAAGCGCCGCCCAGTTGGAATGGATGTCGGCCAGAAGCAGAATTTTCATCAGTCGTCGACCGTCATCCCGGATTCGCCCTCGTAGGAATCGTGAGCGCGTTTCAATTGATGGTAATCGTCCAGGGTCGCGGCCCAAAGTGCAACAACCGGTCGATCATCCACGGAGAAGAGTTCCCGGCAAATTCCCGTTGCGAATGGGCCGGCCCGCCTGGATACTGCTGCGGGGTAATTCGCGGCGACGTTCCTCTCCGGCACTATGCCGCAACGGACCGATTGGGGGGCCTGACATGGTGGTCGGTGTTGCCGATTCTACGTCTGTCCGCGGGTGGGTTCGGAGACAGGCGTGGGGTGCGATCTGGCTGGTGCTGGTGCTCGGCTGCCCTTCGCGAGCCGCCCGGGCGGATGATCAAGTCGTCAGCGGTCCGCGCGGCTCGCTCACGGCGCGCCCCGCGGGCGAGAGGTTGCAAATCGTCGAGTGGATCGGTCCCGGCGCGACGGCCCTCGCCTGGCCCCAAATCGATCCGCACCGCTACTCGATCCTGTCGCTGCGCGGTGCCGACGGGACTTCCACAAGTCGGAATGGTTGCCGCACTCACGCCGACCTGGGGTCTCAATCTCTGCGGCGTCCCGATCTCCGACGGAGACCTGGGATTTGTCGTCAAGCGTTGCCACAGCCTGGCCATCTTGACGCTGCGTCATCCGGCGACCCTGCCTGCCGATGAACTCGAAGACTTGAGCGTCGACGAACGGGCCGCTCTCAACGCGCGAACGCTTTCGGGCAATGGCCTGGCCCAGATCGAGCGGCTGAAGCGTTTGATGCTATTAGAAATCCGGGGCTACGAGTTACCTGCGACACGCCTACAGTTTCTCTCGGAACTCAAAGAGCTGCGATCTCTCAGCCTGACGGAAATGAACGTCACCGATGACGACCTGCCGGCGTTGAGCGGCTTGCCGCACTTGGCGCAACTGGACCTCTCGGGGACGGCTGTCACCGGCAAGGGACTGCGCTTTCTGCGCGATTGCCCCGAGCTCAACTGCGTGACGTTGAATGGGTCGCCGGTGACCGATGAGCTGGTCAAGATTTTGCAGGAGCGTCCGCTAGCCAAGTTGCAGCAATTGCACGTGCATGGCTGCAAACTGACTCACCGAGGCATGGTTGACCTGCGGCACGCCGTTCCGCTCTTCGCGACGGTCGTCGCCGACGATTACGGTCCGCTCCGGCTGACCTCGGTCGTTCCTCCGGGTCCGCGCGACGCCCAAACGATCCGTTCCTATCGCGCGGCCTGCGACCTCCTTTCGGCACTCAACCTGGGTTCGATGAGCGTCGTCAATCAAACTGTCGTCGGATTGCGGATCGATCCGCGGGGCTGGGCACCGTCGGGCGACTGGGTGCTCTCCGGCCTGCCCGTGTTTCACGGGCTCAAAAGTCTCTGGTTAGCCGGTTGCCGAATCTCGGCCGACGGACTCGCTCAACTGCAGGAGCTCGACCAGCTGGAATATCTCGACCTGAGCAAGTCGACGGTCGACGACGCGGGAATCGAGGGGCTCGCCCGCCTCAATCGCTTGCGAGCGATCAACCTGAGCCAGACAAAGCTGACCGACGCGGCAATGGAACCGTTGTCGCGCCTGCCGAATTTGGAGCGTCTCTATGTGGGCGGCACGAAGGTGACCGACCGCGCTCTGCGCCCTTCGATTTCAAGTGCATCTCAAGATTCTGGATCTGGCGGGCTGTCACATCACAGACGAAGGAGCCCAGTTCCTCGCCACCAACAAATCGCTCCAATACGTGCGCTTCGACAACACGCGGCTGACCGACCGCGGACTGCGGGCAATGGCCAACCTGCCGCAGTTGAAGGGGCTCAGCTGCGTCAACTGCCGCATTACGGACGATGGCGCCGAGAAGCTCTTGCGTGTCGAAAACCTCGCCTACTGCCGGCTGGACGGGACTTCGACCACGAAGATTTTTCGGCTGCAGCTCGACGATCACATTGCGGGCGTCCGCGCCAGCCTGCGGGCTCGGTTCCCTTGGCGTCAGCCGACGGGCCAATTGGCGGCGCCGTCGGCCGAAGGCGACTCTTCGGATCTCGACGATCCGGAATCGTCGACTCAAGCCCGGCCGGATCGCTGATTCTTAGGCCGCAGGCGTCCGGTGCAAGCAAAAGAGCCCGGCGCTTTGCTAGAATGCTTCGGCCCACCGAGAATCCGGCCTCGTTTCCCGCCAAGTCAACCAACTATCCCGCGACGAGGCCGTCCCGAATTGGCGCGCTCAATGAACGGGATGCGATATTGCCGCTGGTTGGTTTGCGCGGTCGCGCTGGCGGCTGGTGCGCTCAGTGCCAACCTGATCCAACTGCTGAGTGCCGCCGAGCCTGTCAAAGACCCGTATGACCTGTCGCAGTACGACCGCGTCATCGAGGCGGCTGATCGGGAACACTGGGCGTATCGGCCCATCGCGCGACCGCCCGTCCCCCAAGTAAAGCATCCCAAGTGGTGCTCCAATCCGATCGACTGTTTTATTCTCGCCCCGCTTGAGGCTGGTGGCTGGACACCCAATTCCGCGGCCGAACCGCGGGCCTTGATGCGGCGCGCTTATCTCGATGTGGTCGGCCTCCCGCCGAGCCTCGCGCAGCAACAGACATTTCTCTCCGACTCTTCGCCCGGCGCTTGGGCGCGCCTGGTCGATCGATTGCTCGACGATCCCGGATACGGAGAGCGGTGGGGCCGCCACTGGCTCGACCTCGTGCGTTATGCCGAGTCGAATGGCTACGAGCGCGACGCGGAGAAACCGAGCGTTTGGCGCTATCGTGACTGGGTCATCGATTCGCTCAATGCCGACAAGCCATACAACCGTTTCGTGCTCGAGCAATTGGCCGGCGACGAACTGCCCGACGCGAACACAGAGACCATCATCGCGACGGGCTTTAATCGGCTTGGCCCGTGGGATGACGAACCGGCGGATCCGGCGGAGGATCGTTTCGACCAACTGGACGACCTGGTGCGAACAACCTCGCAGGCGTTTCTTGGACTGACGTTGGGATGTGCGCGATGCCACAACCACAAGTTCGACGCGCTCACTGCACACGACTATTACCGGATGGTGGCCGTCTTCAGGCCGCTGCGACGGCCGCACAACGGACGGACAGACAGCGATTTGCCGGCCATCGCCCGGGCAATCGCGAAGTCCGGCCGTCGCGATGCGGCTCAGGCGTCGCTCGCAGGGCCGCACGGCTATTTTCTCTACGAGCCCTCAGATAAGCCGCCAGTCACTCACCTCCTGGTGCGCGGTCGGGCCAGTTCTCCGGGTCCGGTCGTGGAGGCTGGGGTACCGGCCGTGCTGGCTCCGCGACAACCGACCTTCGAGACCTCCGATGGGCGGACGAGCCGTCGCCGCATTTCGCTCGCGAAGTGGCTGGTTGACGAGCGCAATCCGCTCGTGGCCCGCGTGATCGTCAATCGCGTCTGGCAGCAACATTTCGGCCAGGGCCTCGTGCGGACGGCGAGCGACTTCGGCGTTCAAGGCTCACCGCCTTCGCATCCCGAGTTGCTCGATTGGCTGGCCAACTGGTTCGTGCACGACGCGCGCTGGTCGCTCAAGAAACTGCACCGGCTGATTCTTACGAGCAGCACGTACCGCATGAGCAAACAGTCGCGGCCCGACTACGCCGCCAAGGACCCCGAAAACGAGCGATTCTGGCGGTTTCCGTATCATCGGCTGGAGGTCGAGGCCATTCGCGACTCGATGTTGGTCGCGAGCGGGACGCTACGTCGCACGATGCACGGACCCAGCGTGCATCTGGCGATTCCCAAGGAGGCGCTGGAGGCCAATAGCGACCCGCACACGATCTGGCCGGCCTTCAGTGAAGGTGAGGCGGCGCGGCGGACCGTCTACGCGTTCGTGAAGCGATCGCTGGTTGTGCCGATGCTCGAAGTCCTCGACTTATGCGACACGACCCGCAGCGCCGAACGCCGCAACATCACCAGCGTGCCGACGCAGGCCCTAACGTTACTCAACGGCGACGAAGCCAATCGACAGGCGCGTCACCTTGCCGACCGTCTGCGTCGCGAAGCCGGCCCTGGCCGCGCGCGTCAGATCACGCGGGCCTTCGAGCTGGCGCTCTGTCGCGTTCCCTCGATTGATGAATCGCGAGACCTGCGCGCCTTTCTCGATCGAGAGGCGAAACGCATGTCGAAACAAGGCGATGCCGACATTGCCGAGCGGCGCGCGCTCGAACTCGTCTGTCGAGCAATCTTCAATTTGAACGAGTTTGTCTATCCGGACTGATCGAGATCAATGGACCGTCGCAGCGACCGATTCACGCCGAACATCACGCCGTGCCGACGCACTCGCCGCGAGTTCCTCTGGGAAGTCGGCGGCGGCTTCGCCGGCGTTGCCCTGATTGACCTGCTCTCGCGAGACGGCTTTTTCGGCACGCGCGCCGTCGCGGAAACGTCGCAACCTGGCGGTGACGCCTTCGCGACCGCCAAACCACCGCACCTGGCAGGGAAGGCCAAGCATTGCATCTTCCTGTTCATGAACGGTGCACCGAGCCAGGTCGACACGTTCGATCCCAAGCCGGCCCTCGCCAGGTTCGACGGCACGTCTTATAGCGGGCCCCTCAAGGTCGGCTCAAACGGGCGGCCGATCGGCTACCTGATGAAGTCGCCGTTCGAGTTCCGCCGCCACGGCCAAAGCGGCCTGCCGATCAGCAGTCTGTTTTCGTACACCGCCAAGCATGCGGACGACTTGTGCGTGTTGCGGGCGATGTACACCGACACGGCGGCCCACGCGTCGGGCTGTCTGCAGATGAATACCGGAAGCGTCCTCATCGGCAAGCCGAGTCTCGGCGCCTGGTTGAGTTATGGGTTGGGCACGCTCAACGACAGCCTGCCCAGCTTCGTGGTGATGACCGATCCGCGGGGCGGGCCAATCGGCAGTGCGTCGAACTGGTCGTCCGGCTACATGCCCGCAACTTATCAAGGGACGCTTTTTCGCAGCGGCGGCTCGCCTCTGCTCGATCTGGCGACGCCGCCGGGCATCAGCGATCGCTCGCAGCGAGAGTCGATCGATCTCATCAATCGGCTCAACCAGCGGCACCGATCTGCACGCGGCGGCGAGTCTGAGCTGGCCGCCCGCATTCAGAGCTATGAGCTGGCCTATAAGATGCAGACCTCGGCGGGCGAAGTGGTCGACTTCGATCGCGAGTCGCCCGAAACCCGCGCACTCTACGGCCTCGATCACAAGATCACGCGCAGCTTCGGTCGCAAATGCCTGATCGCCCGCCGGTTGATCGAGCGGGGCGTGCGGTTCGTGCAACTGTATTCCGGCGGCGGCCACATCGAAGACACGTGGGACGGCCACACCGACTGCATCACGAACCACAAGCTGCACGCGGGTGAGACCGACCAGCCAATCGCCGGCCTGATCGCCGATCTCAAACAGCGCGGCCTGTGGGACGACACGCTCATCGTCTGGGGCGGCGAGTTCGGACGCACGCCCACCAGCGAAGGAGTCGGCAAGCCGGGCCGCGATCACAACTGGCACGGTTTTTCGATGTGGCTGGCCGGCGGTCCCGTGAAGGGGGGCCAGGCGATCGGCGCGACCGACGAGCTCGGCTTCGGCGGCGTTGAGGATCGCACGCACGTCAGCGACCTGCACGCCACCATCCTGCACCTGATGGGGCTCGATTACTCGCGGCTGACCTACTTCTACAACGGCCTCGATCAAACGCTGATCGGCACCGAGCGCAAGGCCAAGCTGATCGAAAAGGCGCTTGCGTAATTGACGGTCGCCGCGGCAAGGGATCAGACCGATGCGTCAATCAAGGTCGAACCGGCCGAGCGATCAACGGGCTGGCCGAAGGCCGTGCAGATTGATTCGACCAGTTCACTATCGGCCGGTCGCGAAAACCACGTGATTTCGTCCGCCTTGAGTGCCGCCATTGGCACGCCGTCGAGATACGCGACGCGGTTCGAGGCAAAACTCGGCACGCGCGGGTGGTCCGTCACGATTCCGACGAGATTCAGCGGATCGGCCCCGGACACCACCGTCAACTGCCGCGGAGCCTCTTTGTCGCGGAGGGCTCGCAGCTGGCCCACCGTGTCGGCTGTGGCGAATTGCTCGCCCGCCACGCCGGCAATGAAGCGGCCGCCGCGAATTTCGCCGCGCGCCTCGAGTCGGCGATAGATCTGCAGCAGTTCGTACCAGCGCGGGGCACCCGACTCGCGGACGAGTAGATCACGGAACACGACGCCCCACCGTCGCAGCAACTGCCAGGCCCATTGTTCGACAACGTGCTCATGAGCGGCCCGTTCCTCGGCAGTCGATTCGGAGACTGGCGGGGTCGGCCGCCAGAGCGACCAGCGTCCCGCACCGCCCCCCATCCGATTGCGGAAAAGCCCGGGGCGTCGACGATGTCTCGGGGCCGAGCGTGTCGAATGGTTCCGCTGGCTGACCAGTTGTCGCAGCCCGCTGAATCCGTCGGCTGTGAGCAAGCCGCGCGTAACCAGTTCTCCCAACACGTCTTCGATCTGGGCCGGCAGCATCTGAGTCAGCCGGGCCAGGTCGGCAGCGAACATGGCCCCTTGGGCCGTGAGCAATTCGAGAACCTGCTGGGCCGGACTGCTGAGCTGGTCGGCGGACGTCTCGGGCGGACGCGTCGCCGCGAGCCAATCGAGATCCGTTCTCAAGTAGATCGAAATCGGCGCGATGCGCGTGATGGATGCCATCGGCCGGCTGCGATCAACATTGAGCGGCGTCGGATAAAGTCGCCCCCAGCCGACGTCTCCCGTCAGGCACAGCTCGTCGAGCCACTGCGGCTGATACGCGGCAACGCGGCTCGGCAATAGGTCGCGCTCCCAAGCGACCGTCGGGCGCGTCGATCCCCTGCAGCATCGTGATCACGTCGAAGAGGCCGTTGCGCACCGATTTCCGGGTGTTGGGCAACAGGCCGTGGTGACCGGCGAGGAACCGCCAATAGGTCGCAACGCCGATGGGCTCGATCTGCTTGCGCAGGCCGTCGATCGTCAGCCGATGGATGCGTGCCAAGAGTCGGCGGTGGCACCATTCGATTTCCGCTCCGGCGACCGCGTCGCTGGTTCCACTAAAGTCTTCTGGCGTTTCACTCGGTGTGAACCGCCCACGCAGCACGACTCCTTCGCCTTCGAGCGCCTGCAGTGTCGCGTCCGCCTGGCTCGGCGTGATCGACAGTCGTTGAGCGACCTTGGTTGCCGTCGTCGGTCCGCAGGTTTCCATCAAACCACGGACCATCGCGATGCGAGCGTCGACCGACGTCCAATCGTGTCGCACGGTCGTGGGTGCCTCGATGGGGGGCTCGAGCGGTGCGTCCGGAAAAATGGTCCGCACAGCCGGCAAACGTTCCGCCGGAACCCAAGCCGCCCGCCCGTCGGACAGTGTCAGCTGGGCCGCTCGTTTGTCGGCCGCCAGTTCCTCGAAGAAGGATTGCCACTCACTCGCCTCATCGACGGGTAACAAAATACGGCTGAGAAGCAGGTCGTGCAGCTCGTCCGCGTCGCGCACGAGCGGCTGCGATTCGCGGACGACTTGTTCGATCGCACCGGCATCGAGCCTCCCCAGATCGCGGACGGCTTCGATCGACATCACGCGTGGAGTCGAGACAGCCCTCGCCCGGCGCTCCTGAATTTCACCTCCATCCAGGAACGCGTAGGGGTTCGCATTGAGCAACTCGGCGGCGAACGGCGACGGCTCGCGCGTGTCGCGGGCAACGTAGGTGATTTCGCCTCGCTCAACCTGCCGCAGGATTTCGGTGAGACCGTCGATATCGAGCGGCTCGTGCAGGCAGTCTTCCATCGTCTGTCGGGCCAGCGGATGGTCAGGCAACTCGATCTCGCCCGCCGTATGTTCCTGGCATCCGGTGAGCCGCGGGAAAACGGCCGAAAGCAAGTCGTCAGCCCGAAATCGCTGTAACGCAGGGGGAACTTTGCGCGAACCACGTCGCCGCAACACCTGTAACGCCCGCGTGACGTTCCAGCGCCAGCGGACCTGGAACATCGGAATTCGCAGCACGGCCTGTTGGAGCAGTTCGCGCAGATTGTCGGGCTTCACAACGGGAAACAGGCTTTCGATCGGAAAGCTATGCTGCGGGCCAATCGACAGCATGTAGCCGTCGTCGTCCGCGGTCGCCTGTAACTCAAAATCGAACGCGCGGCAGAAGCATTTCCGCATGGCGAAGCCCCACGCGCGGTTCACCGCACCCCCAAAGGGAGCGTGCACGACGAGCTGCATGCCGCCCGTCTCGTCGAAAAACCGCTCGAAGACGACGCGACGACAGGTCGGCAGCAGTCCGAGTGCCGCCTTCTGGGCGGCCGCGTAGGCGACAATCTGACGGGCCGCCTCTTCCGAGCAACCGGTCTCGGCGATCACCGAACGTTCGGCCTCGGCCGGATCGTTCAGCCGCGGCTCGAGATCTTCGCGAAACCGCGAGACCTCCCAGGAAAGTTCCAGCGTACGGCCAGGTGCCTCGCCAAGCCAAAACGGAATGGTGGGCGGGGCACCGCGCGCGTCGGTCACGTGCACCTCTCCGCCGCGGACGTGCAGAATCTGCCACGACGTATTGCCCAGCAGGAACACGTCGCCCCGCATGCTCTCGACGGCGAAGTCTTCGTCCAGGGTGCCGACGACCGTTTCGTCCGGTTCCGCGATCACTCGATACGAGCCGATGTCGGGAATCGCTCCGGCGTTGGCGATCGCGGCCAGACGTGCCCCCTTGCGAGCCTTGATCCGCTTGCCGACGTGGTCGTGGTGGAGATACACGCGTCCCCGGCCGGTCTCGCGTGCGATGCCTTCTGACAGATATTCGATCGTGCGATCAAAATCGTTGCGGGCCAGATTCCGATAAGGATCCGCTCGGCGTACGAGCGCAAACAAATCGTCGACGTTCCAGTCCTGCGCGGCCGCCTCGGCAACGATCTGCTGGGCGAGCACGTCGAGCGGCGCCTGCGGAATGGCGATGCTGTCCAGCATGCCGCTGCGGACCGCCCGCAGGAGTCCCAGCGATTCGCCCAACTCATCGCGAGTGAGCGCAAACAGACGGCCCTTGGGCGTGAGGCCGAGCGAGTGTCCGGACCGGCCAATTCGCTGCAGAAATGTGGCGATCGAACGCGGCGAGCCGATCTGCACAACGAGGTCGATGTAGCCGATGTCGATGCCCAGTTCGAGCGACGCGGTTGCCACCACGGCCTTGAGTTCGCCCGATTTCAGCTTGCGCTCGGTCTGCAATCGCTTGTCCGCGGCGACCGAGCCGTGATGCGTTTCGATCTGTCCCTCGCCGAGTTTTTCGGCCAACTGATGCGTGAGCCGTTCGGCCAGCCGCCGCGTGTTGACGAAGATCAGCGTCGTGCGGTGCTCGTGGATCAGCTCGACGAGTCGTTCGTGAATTTCGGCCCACTGCTCGTGCATGCAGACGGCGCTCAGCTCGGTTCGCGGCAACTCGATCGCCAGGTCGAGAGTGCGCGTGTGGCCGACGTCGAGAATGCAGCACGGCGGAGTCGATTGAGCCATGGCCGAGTCCGCGTTTCCCGCTCCCACCAGGAAGCCGGCCGTACGCTCGATCGGCTTTTGCGTCGCCGAAAGGCCAATCCGTTGCAATGGCCGCCCGACGAGTGACTCAAGTCGTTCAATCGTGAGCGAAAGATGCGAGCCCCGTTTGTTGCCGACCATCGCGTGGATTTCGTCGACAATCACGGTGTCGACGTTTTTGAGCGTCTCGCGACTGCGGGCGGCCGTCAGCATTAAATAGAGCGATTCGGGAGTCGTCACCAGAATCTGCGGCGGCCGGCGGACTAGCCTCGCCCGTTGAGACGCCGTGGTGTCGCCGGTGCGGAGCCCGGCCCGAATTCCCGCGCGGGGTAGCCCAAGACCATCGCCTGAGCTTCGATTTCCGCCAGGGGAACCTCGAGGTTGCGGTGCATGTCATTGGAGAGTGCCCGCAACGGCGAGACGTAAACGACGCGGACCCCCTCTTCCAGTTCGCCCGCCAAAGACCGTTTGAGCAAGCGATCGATACACGCTAAGAAGGCGGCCAGCGTTTTGCCGCTGCCGGTTGGGGCTGCGATCAGCGTGTGCTCGCCCGAAGCGATGGCCGGCCAGCCCGCAGTTTGGGCGTCCGTCGGCCCGGCGAATCGGGAATCAAACCAGGTCTCGATAATCGGATGAAAGCCGAAGGACTGCATGGATCCCCGTCGGTCTGGAGTCGTCAGCAAGTGGGGGGACGGATGTCTCGAATCACCAATTGTAGAGGCCGGGGCAGTCGAAATCCGCACCCGACGGGATTCCCGCCCGCCCCTCGACGATTTCCGACGTGTTTGACAGACTGAATGCTGGGTCTCTGACAGGCTGAATGCTGGCCGACTGCTCCCCTCTTGGTTTTCTATGACTTTGCCGGCTCACGAGGTTCGTTGCCGTCCCGAGGATTTGGGCAAACCGATTCCGGATAGCCGTCACGCGGCCTCGGTCTGCCTGCCGACCTGGGCGGACAATCTGGGCTATGAGCGAGGCGAGGAGCGAGTCGTCGGCCGCATGCAAAGCGGTTATCCGCGGTTCTTTCTGCATCCCGCCGTGCGCGACCTCCAGCGCGCGTGCGAGGAACGGTTCGCCGGGCCCGCCGAATGTTGTTTTGTCTTCCCGTCGCGCCGGGTGGCGGAGCGCTGCGCAATTTGTCCGTGCCCAAAAGGGAGTTGTCGCTCGCGTTCATCCGCTCGATGACGAGTCGGCGTTTTGCGTCTGCGCGAACGTCGCGGCTCGGGATGACTTGAAAGCCTATTGGCAGCACACGGGGCAAATTGTGTCGTCGCGGGTCGCGGAACGCATCCTGGCCGGGCGGCCCCCCACCAGCGACGGCGCTGAAGAAAAAGCCGCGATCCGCGAACGCATCGCCGGGCTGATGAACGTGACAGCCGGCCGACGTGTGGCTGTTTCCCTCCGGCATGGCCGCCATCGAGACAGCCTTTCGCGTCTTTCAGCGGCTGCGTCCGGACGCCAAGAGCGTGCAGTTCGGCTTCCCGTACGTCGACTCGCTAAAGGTCCAGCAACGCTGCGGCGTCGGCGTTCACTTCTTGCCTCGCGGTGATCAGGCCCAGTTGGCCGAGCTGGCAGCAATCGCCACGAAAGAGCCGCTGCTGGGACTCTTCTGCGAGTTTCCGGGGAACCCGCTCCTCGCCAGCCCCGACCTCAGAGCGGATCAACGCGCTCGCCGACAAACACGACTTTCCCGTGCTCATCGACGACACGCTCGGCGCGTTGGTGAACGTCGACGTTTTGCCGGCCGCCGCCGTCGTCACCTGCAGCCTGACGAAGTTCTTTTCTGGCGCCGGCGACGTGATCGCGGGCTCGCTGGTGCTCAATTCCCGTCGTCCCGGGGCCGACCGATTGCGGGCCGCGATTGCCGCAGAGTACGAAGACTTGCTCGACGCGGAGGACGCGGCCGTGCTCGAGCGAAATTCGCGCGATTGCGTCGAGCGGGTCCGCTGGATCAATCAGACGGCCGAACAACTGTGCGACTGCCTGCGCAGCCACCCGCTGGTCGAACGGATCGACTATCCCAAGTATCGCGACCAGGAGAGCTACAGCGCCTTCCTCCGTCCTGGGGGCGGCTTTGGCGGCTTGTTTTCCCTCCTGCTGAAAGATGCCGAGCGGACGGCCCCCCGCTTCTTCGACGCCCTCGCCATCAACAAGGGCCCCAACTTGGGGACCAATTTTTCGCTCTGCTGCCCCTATACGATCCTGGCCCACTTCAACGAGCTCGATTTCGTGGAGCGGTGTGGGATCTCACGATACCTCGTCCGCGTGTCGGTCGGGCTGGAAGACCCCGCGTGGCTGATTGGCTGCTTTCGTGATGCCTTGGAACAGGCTGGCTAAGGCCGGTCGACGTGCTCCGGCTGCTCGCCTTTCCCCGTCGCTCGTCGGCACCTAAAATGTGCGGCACACACGCGGTTCGCCGGCTGGCCGACCGACGCACAGACCCTTTTTTCGTTCCCGGAGTCGATGCCCCTTGTCGCAGCAGTACATTTTCACAATCGAGGCCCTCACAAGGATTTACGAGCAGAAGGAGGTCCTCTCCAACATCTGGCTGTCGTTCTATCCCGGCGCGAAGATCGGCGTCATCGGGGACAACGGAGCGGGCAAGAGCACCTTGCTGCGGATCATGGCCGGTGAAGACAAAGATTTCATGGGGACGGCCCGACCCGCCAAAAACTTGCGCATCGGCTATTTCCCACAGGAGCCGCGGCTGGAGAAATGGACTACGGTCGACGAGTGCATTCAGGATGCCGTCAGCGAGTCGCGGGCGATCCTCGACCGCTACAACGAAATCAACATGAAGCTGGCCGAGGACCTATCGCCGGAGCAGATGGAAAAGCTCCTCGACGAGCAATCTCGCGTGCAGGACAAGATCGACGCTGCCAATTTGTGGGAGCTTGACCGCACGCTCGAGGTCGCCGCCGACGCCATGCGACTCCCGCCGGCCGAGGCGAAAATTGCCCATCTCTCGGGCGGCGAAAAACGCCGCGTCGGTCTGTGCCGAATCCTGCTGCAGAGCCCCGATCTACTGCTGTTGGACGAGCCGACGAACCACCTCGACGCCGAATCGGTGTCGTGGCTCGAACGCTTCCTGCACGATTTCACCGGCACGGTCGTCGCCATCACGCACGATCGGTACTTCCTCGATAACGTCGCCGGTTGGATCCTCGAAATGGACCGGGGCCGCGGCTATCCGTATGAAGGCAACTACTCCGGCTGGCTGGAGCAGAAGCAGGCGCGCTTGGCCATCGATGAGAAGCGAGAGTCGAAGCGGCAAAAAGAACTCAAGCGCGAGCTGGAGTGGGTGCGGACGAGCCCGAAGGCCCGTTCGACGAAGAACAAGGCCCGCCTCGAACGCTACAACGAGCTGGCTTCCCAACAATACGATGCCCGCGACGACGCGGCCGACATTCAGATCGCCCCGGGCCCTCCGCTGGGCGAACTGGTTGTGCGGGCGGAAAACGTCTCGAAGGCCTTCGGAGAAACGCTGCTCTTTGAAGGTCTCAACTTCGACCTGCCGCGGGGCGGCATCGTCGGCGTGATCGGACCCAACGGGGCCGGCAAGACGACGCTGTTCAAGATGATCATGGGGCTGGAAAAGGCCGACAGCCGGCACACTTCGGATCGGCGACGGGGTCTTTTTGTCCTACGTCGATCAGTCGCGCGATGCGCTCGATCCCAACAAGACAGTATATGAAGAGGTCTCCGGCGGCCGCGATTTCATCGAGATCGGCAAGTCGCGGATCCATTCGCGGGCGTACGTCGGCCGGTTCAACTTCAAAGGGCAGGACCAGCAAAAGTTCGTCCGTGAGCTGTCGGGCGGAGAACGCAACCGCATCCACCTGGCGAAGCTGTTGCGGACGGGCGGCAACGTGCTGCTGCTGGACGAGCCGACTAACGACCTCGACGTCGATACGCTGCGGGCGCTCGAAGAGGCGATTCAGAACTTCGGGGGCTGCGTGATGGTCTCCAGCCACGACCGCTGGTTCCTCGACCGCACGGCCACGCACATCCTGGCCTTCGAGGGGGACAGCCGCGTGGTCTGGTTCGAGGGCAATTACCAGATGTACGAGATCCAGCGGCACGAACGGCTGGGCGACGAAGCCGATCAACCGCATCGCATCAAATACCGGCCGCTGGCGCGCACCTGAGCAAAACGCACGGCGAAATCCGTATGACCATTGCATCTCCCGGCGAGCGGTTCCGCGACGCGCTCAAGCAGCCGCCGCTGATGATTCCGGGAGTCTTCAACGCGCTCACGGCACGCCTGGCCGAACGCGCCGGCTTTCGGGCCGCCTACCAGTCGGGGGCGGCCTTGTCGGCGAGCCTGGCCGCGCTGCCCGACGTCGGTCTCATCAACCAGACCGAGTTTGCCCAGCAGGGGCATTACCTCGTCTCCGCCGTTTCCATTCCCGTGATTTCGGACGCGGACACTGGTTTCGGCGAGGCGCTCGCCGTCGAACGCACCGTCACGCTTTTCGAGTCGGCGGGCCTGGCGGGTCTGCATCTGGAAGATCAGCACCTGCCCAAGCGCTGCGGACACCTGAGCGGCAAGTCGCTCGTGTCGTGCGCGGAGATGGTGAGCAAGCTCAAGGCGGCCGTCGCCGCCCGTCGCGATCCGAGTTTTGTGATTATCGCCCGCACCGACGGCCGGGCCTCGGAAGGGCTCGAGGCCGCGATCGACCGGGCTCAAGCCTATGTCGAAGCCGGCGCGGACATGATCTTTCCCGAGGCGCTCGAGTCGCCGGACGAATTCGGCCGTTTCGCCGGCGCGATCAAAGTTCCGCTGCTGGCCAACATGACCGAGTTCGGCAAGAGTCCCCTCCTGACGGCGACCGAGCTCGGCAAGCTCGGCTATGCAGCCGTGCTCTTTCCCGTGACGATGCTGCGAGTGGCTGCCAAGGCAGTCGAAGACGCGCTCGCCCAGTTGGCCCGCGAAGGTTCGCAAAAGGGCTTTGTTGATCGCATGCAGACCCGAGCCGACCTGTACAAGCTGCTCGACTACACGGGCTTCGAATCGCGAGACCAAACCTACTTCGGTCGCTGATTCTGGTCGCACCGTGACGACGTCTTGACCACCTGGGCGTCTCACTTATACTTCGCGTCGCGATGGAGCGACTTCTTCCCAGCTTTGCCCAGCTTGCAACCGAACGGCCGCGGCGGATGCGCATTCCCCGCAGCCGGCGGCTGGTGATCGATGTCTTGCACTATCGCGCGAAGGTGCCAACCTGCGCGCACGACCGGCTCTGCGACTTTCGGCCCGTGGCCGAGGCCCGCGACCGCTGCCCGGTGCGGATCTCCTGGTCGATGATTTTCATCAAGGCGTTCGGCCTGGTGGCGGCCCGCGTGCCGGTGCTTCGGCAGACCTATCAGCGCTGGCCCTGGCCGCACATCTATCAGCACCCCACGAGCGTGGCGATGGTGGCCACGCACCGCGATTTTCAGGGAGAGCCATGGCTCTTCTGGAGCCGCTTCAGCTCACCCGAGGCCAAGCCGCTCGACGGCATGCAGGCCTCTCTCGACCGTTATCTGACCGGTCCCGTCGAAACGACCTTCCCCTGGCAATATCAGCTCAGCGGTTTCCCCACGCCGGTGCGGCGCGTGTTGTGGGCGTGGACGCTCACGATGGGCGGACCGAACCGCGTGCGCCGTAGCGGCACGTTCTTCCTGACAACGATTGCCGGTCACGGGGCCGAGATCCAACATCCGCCGGCCTTCCTGACGGCCAACGCCACCTACGGTCCGATCGACGAGAACGGCAAGAGCCGCGTGACGATCGCTTATGACCATCGGCTGATGGACGGACGCTTGGTGGCTCACGCCTTGGCCGGAATCGAAGAGACGATGAACGGCCCGATCGTCGCGGAGCTCGATTCGATGAACGCCGATCAATTGGCGCGGGCCGCCTGACCCCTCGGCCGGTTTCGTCGCCGGCAGAAAGCGGAAGGTCCACGGATGGACATGTTCGTGATCGAGGGGGGCGTGCCGCTCAACGGCACCGTCGCCGTCAGCGGGGCCAAGAATTCGGCGCTGCCGCTGATGGCGACCGCGCTCGCCGCCGAAGGCAAAACGGTGCTCCGCGGTGTGCCGCACCTGGTCGACGTTGAAACCCTGTCGCTCTTGCTGCAGACCCTGGGCGTCGACGTCCGCCGCATCACCCCAGACGCCTTGACGCTCGAAGTTATCGACGAGCGGCCGCACGTCGCCGATTACGAGCTTGTGCGGCGGATGCGGGCCGGCTTCTGCGTGCTGGGGCCGCTGCTTGCGCGGCGGGGACGAGCCTGCGTTTCGCTCCCGGGGGGCTGCAACATCGGCGATCGCCCCATCGAACTGCACCTCAAGGGGCTGCGGGCCTTGGGGGCCGAGATCACGATTGAGCGTGGGTACGTCGTCGCGCGGGCCGAGCGTCTGCGCGGCGCACGTCGACCTGCGCGGGTCCGTTCGGCAGCACGGTGACGGGAACCTGTAACATGATGGCCGCCGCCGCCCTCGCCGAAGGGGTGACGACGATCGAGTCGGCGGCCTGCGAGCCCGAGGTCGTCGATCTCGGCAATCTGCTGAATGCGATGGGGGCGCGAATCGGCGGATTGGGCACACCTGTGTTGACCATCGAAGGCGTGCGCCGGCTGGCCGCAACCGAGCATACGGTCATTCCCGATCGCATCGAAGCCGCGACTCTGATGATTGCCGCCGCGATTACCCGCGGACGCGTGCGGCTGACCGGCGTGCGACCCGAGCAGATGACCAACGTGCTCGATAAGCTGCGGCAAATCGGCGTCTCGATCGAGGTCGGGGCGGACAGCCTCGACATCCGTGGTGACGGCCCGCTCCATCCGGTCGATTGCGTGGCCCTGCCTTATCCCGGGCTGCCGACGGATCTGCAGGCCCAATTGACGGCCCTCTTGGCCACTGTGCCGGGCGTGAGCGTCGTCACGGACAAGATTTTTCCCGATCGCTTCATGCACGCACCCGAACTGGCTCGCATGGGAGCCCGCATTCGGCGTGAGGCGAATCGCGCGGTGATCGACGGTGTCGCGCGGTTGAGCGGCGCCTGCGTGATGGCTTGCGACCTGAGAGCCAGCGCGGCGCTGGTGCTGGCCGGCCTGGCCGCCACGGAAACGACAGTCATTCGCCGCATCTATCATCTCGATCGCGGTTACGAGCGGCTCGAAGCGAAGCTCGCGCGGGTCGGTGCTCGAATCACTCGCACCACCGACGAGCCGGCTCACTTTCCTGCAAGCTTGCGTCTTGCCGAGGAATGCTCCCAGCCGGCTGCCTTCGTTGATTCGCCCGCCCCGCTGAGCGGACCCAAGTGGTTCCAGCAGCTGCGCTCCGATAGGCTTAAGAGTCGGCACGATTCTTAAGGCCAACGGCGTCTCTGGCACCATGCCTCTCGAGCGTTACAGCAAACAACTTCTTTTCAGCGGAATAGGGGAAGCCGGCCAACGCCAGTTAATGGCGAGCCGCGCGGTCTTGTTCGGCTGCGGGGCGCTGGGGAGCGTACTGGCGGACACGTTGGTCCGGGCCGGCGTCGGCCGACTGCGGATCGTCGACCGTGATTTCGTCGAGTTGAGCAATCTGCAGCGGCAAGTGCTCTTCGACGAGTCCGACGTCGAGACGCGTCTGCCCAAGGCCATCGCCGCTGCCGAAAAGCTCCGACGCATCAACAGCACGGTCATCGTCGAACCGGTCGTGGCGGACGTCGATCACACGAACATCTTGGCACTGATCGAGGGAGCGGACCTGATTCTCGACGGCTCGGACAACTTCGAGCTGCGGTTTCTAATCAACGACGCGTCCCTGGAATCGGGTATTCCCTGGATCTATGCCGGCGTCATCGGCAGTCACGGGCAGGTGATGCCGATCTTTCCCGGCAGCTCGGCCTGTCTGCGTTGCCTGATTCGAGCGCCTCCCGGACGCAGGCAGCACCGAGACCTGCGACACGGCCGGTATTCTGGGCCCGGCTGTCCAGGTGGTGGCGGCGCTGGAAGCCGTGGTGGCGATGAAAATCCTCTCCGGCCAGCCCGGGAAAGTCTCGCGCACGCTCGCTTATATCGATGTCTGGGAAGGCACGCTCCGGCAGTTGAATGTCGCCGATCTCCGCGAGCGGGCCGACTGCCCGGCCTGCAAGCAGGACGAGCGCGCGTGGCTCTCGGGAAAGCTGGGCTCGCGAACCAGCGTGTTGTGCGGCCGCAACGCCGTCCAAGTCTCCCCGACCGAATACGGGCAGATGGCGCTCGACGAACTGGCCGCGCGCCTGCGAGGCTCGGGCGAGGTCCAAGCGAATGACTATCTGCTTCGCTTCAGCCCGCGCGACAGCCCGTTCGAGGTCACCGTCTTTCGTGACGGGCGGGCGATCATCAAGGGGACCGAAGACCTGGCCCTCGCGCGGAGCGTGTATTCGCGCTTTATTGGCAGCTAATCCACTGTGTTCGCTGACTCGAGTATTTGACCAATCCGGCGGGATTCGGCTCCGTTGGGTCTCCTCCCCATTGTCCCGTTCAATCCCGTCCCGATATTCGAGTCCCGTCCTGCCGGTGGTCTACCGACCCCAGCGAGAGATTTCTTGGAGTGCCCGCGTTCCTCCGGGTTGAACCCCCGGTGCGGTTGTCGGACGCCTTCTCGCGAGGTTGCGGAGGCAAGAGCCCGCGCGGTGGGACAACTTTTCCGCCCCCCCTTATATCAATGCACGGAGTCCCGTCACGCCGGGACCGCTTTTCACTGTCCCGTCCCGCCGGGACCACTTTTCACTGTCCCGCCGGGACAACTTGTCCCACCGTTCCCTGCAGTGGCACCAACGCGTTGTCGTCGTCTGCTGGGGATCTTTGCTCTCCCTTAGTGAAAAAGGATCCCCACCACCAGCGACCCTTTTTTCGTTCCCAGCGGAGATCTCTTCCCCGCGCGCGGCCTGTGGTCAACTTTCTGTGGGTCAACTACCTTGTGAAAGTAGTTGACCAGACCACAGGGGGTTGGGATGACATTTCGCTCATGTCGCTCGGCACCCGGAACGACAATGGCCGCTCCTGCGCAACGCCGGCGCATGGAATTCGCGCGGGCCATGCGAAACCGCCGCGCAGATCGTCCACCTGCGGATCTTCCCCACGGCGCAAGAAAACCTGCTCTCTCCATTCAGCCACAGGATGGCGATCCAAACAAGATCAGTTTTCTACGCCGGCGCGGTCGAGCCCCGTTGCAACAGTCGCGGCAACCGGCTCTTGGTCGTACGGAGGAGAGCCGCAGGTAAAGCCTGCCTTTCTGGTCCGTCGATCGCGATCTGACAGAGATGGGTGCCATGCTCACGGCTCGGCGTGAGACCGTCCGGAAAGTCGGGTGCCACGGCTGAGACGCTTCGGCTCAGCCGTGCTCTTTCCGGTTGCTGACGACGGTTTGTGAACCGTGAAGAGCACGGTTGAGCAAGCTCAACCGTGGCACCAAGGCAATCTTCGCTCTGAATTACCGGACAGCCTCACCGAAACCGGTGGGCATGGCACCCGGCGCGCTACATCGGCAGCTAGCCGGCTAGCGCTGGGCGGGCGAGGGCGCCAGCAATCCCGCTAACGCGCCCACTGCCGCCGATCCAATCGCAATCACGCCGTCGGGCGTCTTCTTGTCGTATGCCGCCAGGAGGCACACGGCAATGACGGTTGCCAGCATGCCAAGCCCCAAGGTGCTGACGACGATCCGATAGATCCAGGCGTCTGTCTGCAATACGGGCGCCGCCAGGTTTTGCAACGCGGCAACGGGATTCTGTTTGATCTGCTCCTGTAGATGGACGTCCGACGCGACGGCATCGGCCATGTCCTCGGCCAGTCGAAACTGCTTTGCCATGAGCGCACCCCCGCATTAGTGCAGCCTGCTCTCCTCCGTGCGAACACTAGCGACGCGATCTACATATTAACGTGCTCTCGGACAAACGCTGCCAACGATTGACTGACGACTTGCTCGGCCCGGTCGAAGCGGATGCTGATCTGATCGCGGCCGTTTCCGCTGGTCGAGATTTCGCGTTCGCGTCCCAGCTCGGTGATCCGGCCGAGGGCCACGCGGCCCGTTTCGTTATAGAGTGACAGGTCAACGCCGTGCCGCCGCTTGGTGTGCACGGCCGCCCAGACGGCGTCGGAGTTCTTGCGGCGGAAGTAGACGACCTGCTTGTTGCTCCAGTCGATTTCCGCCTGCGGCACCGCCGCTTGCAGCAGATCGAACAGCCGCTCGAGCAGTTCGGCCTCCCAGCGGATCCGCTTGCCGCTGGGAAAACCTTTGCGGGACACGTGCCATTTGCGACCGAGCACCTTCCAGGGCGTGAGTTCGGCCGGATTGAGCTGCTTGCGGTTAATCGCATCCTGGAACGCGTCGGCCGCTTTCGCCAGGAATTTCTCGAAGGCCGGCGTTTCGATCTCTTTGAGCCAGTGCACAGTCACGGCGACTTCCTGCCATGCGCCCTTCACATTGCGCACGCGCACGCGATCGGATCGGCCGTAGACAGGCAACTCGTCGAGATCGTCGAGCGACTTGAGAGCCAACTGCTGTGGCAATCGTTCCTGGTCGAACGTCTTTTTGGGTACGCGGAACCGCAGCGTGAGCAGCCACTCGTCGCCCGTGAGCGCGTGCAGGAACCAGACGCCGGTCCGCTCGGTGCCGGTGATTTCCACGACCGAACGGTCGTTCCAGTTGGCCGGGGCGAATCCCGGGCGGGCCTCGATCCAGTCGACGACCTTTTCGAGCGCGGCCGCTTCCCATCGCGGCGGCTTCCCGTTGTGGGCCACGTGGTCGACGGTATGCCAGCGGCGGCCGTCGGTCTGCCAGGGCATCTTCGATTCGCGGCCCACCTCGCGCAGGTCGAGGTCGCCTTCGCGCTTGGCCGCGGCTTCGGCGGCGCTGAAATACTTCTCGCTCGGTGCGAGTGCCCGACTTGAGAACGGGAGCCAAAAACTCGCCCGTGTGCGAGCGAAGCCCGCCCGCCGCCATTTTTCCCGCTCGTCCTTTTTCAGCTCCTTCGCCCGGGCGACGACGTCTTCGGGAGTGCCGGTCGCCACGATCTGCCCGCCCTCGTCACCTGCTTCGGGACCGACGTCGATGATCCAGTCGGCCGTCTTGATCACGTCGAGATTGTGCTCGATGACCACGACGGTATTGCCCTGCTCGACGAGGCTGTTCAGCACCTTGAGTAGCTTGTCGATATCGTCGAAGTGCAGACCGGTGGTGGGTTCGTCCAGGATGTACAGCGTTTGACCCGTGTCGGGCCGCGGCCAGTTCGGCGGCTAGCTTCACCCGTTGCGCCTCGCCGCCGGAGAGCGTGGGGGCCGGTTGGCCGAGGGTGAGATAGTCGAGGCCGATCGCGCAGAGCGTCGCCAGGTAACGGCGGATCCGCGGAATGTTCTCGAACACCTCGAGCGCCTGACCGATCGGCAATTCGAGGACGTCGGCAATCGAGCGGCCGCGGTATTGGACGGCCAGCGTCTCGCGATTGTAGCGCTTGCCGCGACACGTTTCGCACTCGACCCAAACGTCGGGCAGAAAGTGCATCTGGATGCACTTCTGGCCGTTGCCTTCGCAATCGTCGCAGCGCCCGCCCGGCCGATTGAAACTGAACCGCGCCGGCCGATAGCCGCGGACCTTGGCCTCGGGCAGCCGCGCGAACAACTCGCGAATAGAATCGAACACGCCCGTATAAGTCGCCGGGTTGGACGCGGGCGTGTTTCCCAGCGGCTGCTGATCGACGATGATCACCTTGTTGATGAGCTCGAGCCCGGTCAGATCGTCGTACGGGCCGGGCGTTTCGCCCGCGCGATTGAGCTTTTTCGACACGGCTCGCGCCAGCGTGTCCTCGATCAGCGAACTCTTGCCCGATCCCGACACGCCCGTCACGCAGACGAAGGTGCCGAGCGGAATCCGCAGGTCGACGCCACGCAGGTTGTTGAGGCGGGCCCCTTTCAGCTCGATCCAGCCACCGCCCGGCGGAAGGTCGGCGTCGGCCGAGATGCGGCGGCTCGCCGGAATCGGAATTTCTTTGCGGCCGGAAAGATACTGCCCGGTGAGCGATGCGGCCGACCGCGTGACGGCCGCCGGCGTTCCCTGCGCGGTGATCGTTCCGCCAAAGCGACCGGCACCCGGGCCGAAATCGTAGAGCCGGTCGGCGGCCTGGATTACCTCCCGATCGTGCTCGACCATCACGACTGTGTTGCCGAGGTCGCGCAGCCGCCGGAGCGCCTCCAGCAGCCGGTCGTTGTCGCGCGGGTGCAGGCCGATCGTCGGCTCATCGAGCACGTAGAGCACGCCCGTCAGCGCGCGGCCGATCTGGCCCGCCAGGCGAATGCGTTGCGTCTCCCCGCCCGACAGCGTCGGCAAGGGTCGAGCCAACGTGAGATAGTCGAGGCCGACGTCGACCAGAAATCCCAGTCGGCTCGTTGCTTCATTGATCAGGTCCCCGGCCACTTTTTTCTGTGCCGCCGACAGCGGGATCCCCTTGAGGAAGGCCAGCGTTTCGTTGAGCGGCAGCGAGCACAGCTGATGGACGGTGCGATCGAGGAACCGCACCGCGGCCGCGTCGGCCCGCAGCCGGCTGCCGCCGCACCAGGAACAGGGAACCTCGCCGACCAGCTCGTGCAGCTTCTGGCGGTAGGCGTAGGAAACGCGGGACGATTCCTCGATCGCCGGGAACAGACCCTTGTATTGGAATTTCCAATCGGATTTTTTGCCGACGGTGATCCAGCGGTCGCCCGTTCCGTGCAGCACCAATCGTTGCTGCGTTGGCTCGAGCCGCTCAAAGGGGACATCGAGCGGGACCTTGAACTGCCGGGCCCAGGCGTCGAGCATCTTGGCAAACAGCGGATTCTGCTCGGGGTTGGGCCACGCCGCAATCGCCCCGGCCGAGAGCGGCCGTTTGCCGTCCGCGATCAGCGCGGTGAGATTCGTGCCTTGCTCGGTCCCCAATCCCTCGCACGACGGGCACCAGCCGAGCGGACTGTTGAAGGAGAAACTGTTCGGCGTCAGTTCTTCAAAGCTGCGGCCGCACTGATGACAGGCGAAATGCAGGCTGTAACGATCGACGATCCATTCCTCGTCGGGAAGCGAATCGTCGACGCGGGCCACATAGATCGCACCGCGGCCCAGGTCGAGGGCCGTTTCAATCGAGCCGGCGATCCGCGAGCGGGCCTTGGGATCGACGGCGATGCGGTCGATCACGATTTCGACGGCGTGCTTGCGGCGGCGATCGATCTGCGGCACATCCTCCAGCCGATAGATCTTGCCGTCGATCCGCACCCGCAAGAATCCCTGCAGCTGCACGCGCTGCCAAAGCGTGTCGTAGCTCTGCCCGACCGTGACTTCCTGTGGAGCGAGCAAAATCAGCCGAGTTCCGGCCGGAAGCGTCAGCAGCTTGTCGACAATCTGGTCCGACGTCTGCGTCTCGACGGGAATTCCGCAGTCGGGGCAATAGAGCTTGCCGAGACGTGCGTAGAGAATTCGCAGGTAGTCGTAGATTTCGGTGACGGTACCGACCGTCGAGCGGGGCGTGTGGCCGGAGGCCTTTTGTTCGATGGCAATCGCCGGCGAAAGGCCGTGAATGTGGTCGACCCTGGGCTTGGGCATCTGCCCGAGAAATTGGCGGGCGTAGGCGGAGAGTGATTCGACGTAACGCCGCTGACCTTCCGCGTAGAGCGTATCCATCGCCAGGGATGACTTGCCGCTCCCGCTGGGACCGCAGAAGACGCTCATCTTTTCCCGCGGCACTCGCACGTCGAGGTGCTGCAAATTGTGCTGGGCGGCCCCGCGAATCACGATCTCCGTTGTCGACGCACCGTCGCCACCGTTCGCGTCCGCCGCGTCGGCAAACTGCCAGCGGCCTGCGGGGATCGATGCGGCGGCAATGCCCGCGGTCTTGCCTTTCTTGGCAGACGGCTTGGCCGTCGCGGTCGTTGCCGAGCGCGTGGCGGGCAGAACCTCGCGGAGGGCCTGGCCGGTGTAGGACTCGGGCAGGCGGCCACGTCTTCGGGCGTTCCCGCGATCACGATCTGGCCGCCGCCCGAGCCGCCGTCGGGCCCCAGGTCGATAACCCAGTCGGCCGTTTTGATCACGTCGAGGTTGTGTTCGACGACCACCACCGTATTACCCGCGTCGACAAACCCGTGCAGCACCTCCAACAGCTTCTGAATGTCGGCGAAGTGCAGCCCCGTCGTCGGCTCGTCCAGCAGATAGAGCGTGCGGCCCGTGGACCGCTTGCCCAGTTCGCGGGCCAGCTTGATTCGTTGCGCCTCGCCGCCGGAGAGCGTCGGCGACGGCTGCCCCAGCTTGATGTAGTCGAGGCCGACGTCGTGCAGCGTTTGCAACAGCGTGGTGATGTTCGGAATGTTCTTGAAGTGCTCGAGTGCCTCTTGCACGTCCATCTCGAGGATTTCGGCGATCGTCTTTCCTTTGTAACGCACCTCGAGCGTTTCTCGCTTGAAGCGGGCCCCCTGGCAGACGGGACAGGTCACCCACACATCGGCGAGGAAATCCATCTCCAGGCGATTCGCACCCCGACCTTCGCACGCCTCGCAGCGGCCGTCGGCGACGTTGAAGCTGAAGCGGCCCGGCTTGAAGCCGCGCATCTTCGATTCGGGCAACTGCGCGAACAGGTCGCGAATCAGGTCGAAGAGCTTGACGTACGTGGCCGGATTGGACCGGGGCGTCCGGCCGATGGGCGATTGGTCGATGTCGATGGCTTTGTCGAGCTGATCGAGACCGGTGATTTTGCCATGCGCGCCGGGCCGTCCTTTGCCCTTGTTCAAATCGCGGTTGAGGGCTTCCCAAAGAATGTCGTTGACGAGCGAGCTCTTGCCCGACCCGCTGACGCCCGTAACGCAGATGAAATTCTCCAGCGGGAATGTGACGTCGACGTTGCGCAGGTTGTTGTGCCGCGCTCCGGTGATTTTGAGCGACTTCTTGCCGCGCGGCCGTCGCTGGGCCGGAATCGGGATGACCAGGTCGCCCGAGAGGTATTTTCCGGTGAGGCTCTTGGGCTCCTTGCGGAGATCCTCGACGGTCCCTTGCGCGACGACCTCGCCGCCGCGAACTCCGGGCCCGGGTCCGAAGTCGACCACGTGGTCGGCTGCCCGCATCGTTTCTTCGTCGTGCTCGACCACGATGACAGTGTTTCCCTGGTCGCGCAGGTTCTTGAGACTGTCCAAAAGTAGCGAGTTGTCGCGCGGGTGCAGGCCGATCGAGGGCTCGTCGAGAATGTAGACCACGCCCACCAATCCGCAGCCGATCTGGGCCGCCAGACGAATGCGCTGCGTCTCGCCGCCGGACAAGGTCGGCGCGCTGCGCTCGAGCGTGAGATAATCGAGGCCGCAGCGCAGCAGAAACCCGAGCCGCGCCGCGGATCTCCTTGAGCGCCTCGGCCGCGATCATCTGCCGGGTTTCGTCCAGATCGAGCGATTGAAAGAAGGCGAAGGCATCGCGAATGCTCAGATTGCAGACGTCGGGCAGACTGAGCAGGGTTGGCCGCTTCGAGGCGCGGAACGATTCGCTACTGGAGGCGATGCGCACACTGCGAGCCTGCGGGTTGAGCCGCGTCCCCTGGCAATCGGTGCAGGGGACAATTTCCATGTATTTTTCGAGCTGCCGCCGGCGCATGATGTTCTTCGCCTTGCGGTAGCTCTCCAGCAGGTCGGCAATGACGCCGGCGAACGTGCCGCCGTGCTTCCACACGCCGCCCGAATAGCGCCACGAATAGGTGATGTGCCGCTCGCCAGTCCCTTGCAAGAACTGCGTCTGGGCCTCGGCCGGCAAGTCGCGCCACGGAGTTTTGAGCAGCGTGTCTTCGGGGAGCCCCAGGTCCTTCTCGATCGAGTTGGCGACTCCTTTATAAATGTGCTTGCGCCAACGTCCGATCTTACCGATCGGGCCGATCACCTCGATCGCTCCCTGCCAGAGCGATTTCGAGTCCTCGGGAATCAGCCGGTCGAGCAGGAAGTCGTGCCGCACGCCCAGGCCATTGCACTTGGGGCACATGCCGAGTGGGCTGTTGAAGCTGAAGAGTTGGGGCGTCGGCGGTTCGTAGCTGATGCCGCAATGCGTGCAGGCGTATTGCGAACTGTAACGATGCTCGACGGCGGTCGGCTCTTCGGCCTCGCTCGGCCGTTGCCCGCGCTGGCCGCCGTTGGTGGGCGACTCTTGCGTGACCACCAGCGTTCCCGCGGAAAGCTTGAGGGCCGTCTCGACCGAATCGGTGAGTCGCGTGCGGGAGACCTCTCCGGCCACCAGGCGATCGACGATCACCTCGATGGTGTGTCGCATCTGGCGGTCGAGCCGCAGATTGTCGGTGAGCTGGACCGTGCGGCCGTCGACGCGTGCCCGCAGAAAGCCCTGGCGTCGCAGGTCCTCGAAGAGGTCCTGGTATTCCCCCTTCTGCTGCTGAATCACGGGGGCCAGAAGCTGAATCCGCGTCCCCTGGGGAATGCGGGAGACGTGCTCGATGATCTGTTCGACCGTCTGGGCCGTGATTTGCCGCCCGCAATTCGCGCAGAACCCGGTGCCGACGCGGGCAAACAGCACCCGCAAGTAATCGTAGATCTCGGTGATCGTGCCGACGGTGCTGCGGGGATTGCGTCCGCTGGCCTTTTGCTGGATCGAGATCGACGGCGCCAGGCCGCTGACCGAATCGACCTCGGGCTTGGGCATCTGGCCGAGAAACTGGCGGGCGTAGCTGGACAGCGACTCGACGTACCGTCGCTGTCCCTCGGCATACAGCGTGTCGAACGCGAGCGAGCTCTTCCCGGAGCCGCTCACGCCGGTCATGCAGATCAGCCGGTTGCGCGGCAAGCGGAGGTTGACGTTTCGCAGGTTATGCTCGCGGGCTCCGCGAATGATGATGTCGGAAGCAGGCATACGTGCGAAACCGCCAAACTCCGTTTAAGGATCGACAGGCTGTCCGCCCGCAGGCGCGAGCAGGAGACAGGAATCTAACGCGCCGTCAGCCTCGAGCACCGCAGCACCGGGAGAAAACGTTCCGGTCGACTTTCTTCGCCGACCGGCGACGCTGGGCAACTCATCCGGCCGGCTCGGTCGGGCCTGGCTCGTCCGGGGGCGATTCTCGATTCCAACTCACCGACGGAAAATCACGATCGTCAGCACTCGCTGGTGGAGCGGGTTTGACCGGTGGATGAACGGGGATGTCAGTCGGGAAATCGGCCAGTTCCGACTCTTCGCCCTCCGAGCCGGACGGCTCGGGCACACGGACGGTCGGCTTGGGTCGTGGCAACTCGACCAACCGCATCGACACCCCCTCGCGCGTGCAATTGCAGAGGCGGGCCGTGGCTTGGCCTTCCGATCGCAGCTGTCGATGACACTCGGGACATTCCCAAACTCGGCGAACATCCAAGTCCAACCGCATCCCCGGACCCTTCATGGCTCCCCCTTCTTGCCAAGCGGCCGCTAGATACCGATGCTCGAAATCGGTTCCCCAATTTTAGGCCGCGGGGGCGTCGGGGCCAATTGAGCGCCAAACGCCTAGCCGATCGGCACCACGACTCTTGGAGCCATCCTCAGCGATCCACCAAGCGACGGAACCTGCCAAGCCCGGTTCGCTCGGATTTGCCCCTGCCACTATCATTCATTCGAGCACAGGACTCTGGCTGTTCACGTCGTTTGAGCGGACCCTTTGATGCCGTCGGAGAAGACCGAAGCCCTCGTCATCCGGTTAGCTGACTTCAGCGAGACCAGCCGCGTGGTGACGCTCTTTACGGAGGATTTTGGGCGAATATCGGCCTTGGCGAAGGGGGGTAAACGGCTGAAAGGGCCCTTCGATGCTGCTCTTGACCTGCTCTCGGTTTGTGAGATAGTGTTCCTCCGCAAATCGTCGCCGGGGCTGGACATATTGACGGAAGCCCGGCTCATTTCTCGTTTCCGGCCGCAGGGCCGGGAGTTGGCTCGGTTCTACGGAGGCTATTACGTCGCCGAACTACTTTCGGGACTGACAGCCGAGGTCGACCCGCACCCGCAACTCTTTCGCGAATCCATCCAAACCCTGGAACGACTTCAGGAGGCGGATCCCAAAATCACAATCCTGCGCTTCGAGCTGGCCACCCTCCGCGAAATCGGCCAACTTCCCGCTTTCGATGTCTGTGTCGGGTGCGGGCGGGCCGCTGAGAGCGGAGGGACATGGTCATTTTCGGTGTCGCAGGGCGGTTTGTTGTGTCCCAACTGTGGAAAGGAGTCCACTGCTCGAGTTCGCATTTCGGCGGGAACGGCCGCCGTTTTGCGTCGGTTGGCCGAAGAATCGGGCGCGGTTGTCGGCCGCCTGGCCCTTTCGCCCCGACAGTTCCAGGAAGCGCGGGAGGTCGTAACGGCCGCCATCTCCCACGCACTCGGACATCCCCCCAAAATGCTCCGCTACATTTCGATCTGACCCCCAGGATTTCGGGCCGTTGGATTTCGAATTGAAGAAAGCGAACGCGGAATCTCTTCTCCCTTCCCCTGAGCTTCTTCGCTTCCTTTCCTCAAAAGCAGTCACGGATGACGACTTGTCCCCCTGTTCGTCGGCGGCACGCATGCCGGGCCGCGACACGTAGCCGCGCGCTTTGGGCGATCGCGGTTTGCGTGGTGCTGGCGGGCTGTCAGACGCCGGGAATCGACGCTTCGTCCCTTTCGAAGAAGGACGATGCGCAACTCCAGCAGATGACGAGCACCGATGAAATCCACGGCCCGATGGAGCGATTCGCCATCGCCACGGGCATCAAGGACGGGGAAAAGAACAAGAAGCGGCAGCTCGTCAATCCGCCGGACGCCATGGCCGCCTATCACCGCGGCGAAGAGCTGTTCAAGGAGAAGCGATACGTCGAGGCCGAGCAGGTGTTTTGGAAGGACACCGCGGAAAAATTCGCCGTCTACCCGATCCGCGAAGACGCACTGTTCATGACGGGCGAATGTACTGTTCCTACAACAGCTCTATCCGAAGGCCCAGGACAAATACGACCTGTGCATCAAGGAGTTCTCGGCGACGCGGCATTTGGATGAGATCAGCCGCCGCAAATTCGAAATGGCCCGTGTCTGGTTGAAATTTCCGGACAACATCACGGCCAAGGACGTGAGGCCGGTGAATTTCGACGATCCGGGAAGGAACCCGCCGCCGCAGACGGCCTGGCAGGAACCGAGCGATTTGACCTACAAGATCCCGATTCTTCCCAATTTGAGCGACCACACGCGACCGACGTTCGACACCGAAGGGCCGGGCGCTCGAGGCGTTGAAATCGATCTGGCTCAACGATCCGACGGGTCCGCTTGGCCGACGACGCCATCATGCTGTCGGCCAGCTATTACCTCCGCAAAGGGGATTACACGGAAGCCGACCACTTGTACGAGCTCTTGCGGAAGGAGTTTCCCAAGAGTCCGCACGTCGAAAACGCCTACGTGCTGGGCGCCTACGTGAAGTTGATGGAATACCAGGGTCCGGAGTATGACCCGACCCCGATCCGCGAAGCCAAAAAGCTGCGGGAAGCGACCATCCGCCTGTATCCCAACAATCCGGAGCGGGCGCGGTTTGAGGCCGAACTCAAGAAAATGGAGCTGGCGGAAGCCGCTCAAATTTGGGCCGACGCTCAATACTGGAAGGCCAAAGGCAAGCCGAAGGGCACCGCCATCTATTGCAAAGAGTTGATCAAGAAATATCCGCACAGCGATTTCGCGGTGAAGGCGCGCGAGGAATTGGCCAAGATCAAGCCCGACGACAAACAGGAGCCCGCGCCGCAGAAGAAGTACGAAGAAACGCCCAAGACCGGCAAGGCCGCCGTCGGCGATACGCCGGGCGTCTTCGAGGATCCGGTCGCGCCGCCGCCCAAGAAGGGGCCGCAGGTGATCGACAACTTTGGCGTCAATCCAACCTGAAACCGTCCGACCTAAGCCCGTCTGATTCCAAGACTGTCATGAGGCTCGTACCGCTCATTTGTCGCCGAAAGATGCTCCCCGCCGGCTTGCGGGGACGCACGCTGGCGAGCATCGTCTGGGCGGTCGCGCTCCTGGCCAGCGGCTGCGGTTACACGATCGGCAACGCATTCCAGGGGAACGTCAAGTCGGTCTACGTGCCGATCGCCACGTCCGACGACTTCCGCCGCGGTTACGAGTTTCAGTTGACCGAGTCGGTGCTGACGCAGATCAAGGAGCGGACGCCGTTCCGCATCGCCAAAGACGATGCCGCCGACACCAAGCTGACGATGAAGATCAAGAGCATCCGCAAGACCGTGATGGGCACGACGGCCGACAACGACCCGCGCGAACTGCAGGTTCAATTTGCCGTCGACGTCGTCTGGGAAGATCTCCGCACGGGGCGCATCTTGGCGCAGCGACAGGTGTCGCTCGAGCCGGAAGTCTCGCACCTGTTCGCGACCGCCGAAATGGCCCCCGAAGTGGGCCAGTCGCTGACGACCGCCACGCAGACGGCGATGAACGGCATGGCGCGGCAGATCGTCGACCTGATGGAAGCCCCCTGGTAAGGACCGGGTTTCCCCTTGGTTTCGCCGCGTCGCTGGTATAGCCTCGACTATGCCGGCTGTTTGCCGCGGAGGTGACACGATGCCCCAGACCCAGCGGATCACGACCTTCTCCGAATTCTGGCTCTATTATCTCCGTGAGCACAGCCGTCCGGCTTGCCGCGCGCTCCACTACGCGGGGACCGTCTGCTCGTTCGGAGCCATCGGCGCCGCCATCTTCGTTTCTCCCTGGTGGCTGTTGGCGGCGCCCGTCGTCGGCTACGGTCCGGCTTGGATCGGGCATTTCGTCATCGAAAAGAACAAGCCGGCGACGTTCGGCTACCCGCTCTGGTCGCTGGTCTCCGACTACCGGATGGTCGGCCTCGCCGCGATCGGCCGCCTTGGGCCCGAACTCGACCGCGCGACGCATTCGTCCGCGGCTCCGGCCGCCGAGCTCTCGCGGGCCGTCTGAGCCGCCTAATGCGACTTCCACTCGCCGCACGCGGGACGCGTTCTTGCACCCCGGCGACGAACGCGGCAGTGCGAACGTCTGCCGCACGCCGGTCGACGAGCTGGCCCAGACCGCTCGTTTAAAACAACTTGACCGGTTTTCGCACCTGTCTTATAGTCCCGCCCCCTCGCAACCGACCTCTCAACCGTCGGCGGCATGGAGGCTGCGGACAAAACCCTGCATTCCGGAGTACAGGTGCGATGAGCGTTTCGACCCAAACAAATCCGTCCAATAATTCGCGCTCCAATCGCGCGAGAGCGGCCTGGATCGCGGCAGGAACGGCTGTCGTCGTGGTCGTGGCTGCGGTGGCTTTTCAGTTCCTGCGGCCCCGCGAAGGAGCGGCCGGGGAAAACGCGCCCGGAAACGGGCCGCGCTGCGGTGAACTCGGGCATCAGCAAACAGCCGCTGGCCCGCGTCAACGGCGAACTGATCGCCTACGACACGGTGGCCGCCGAGTGCATGCAGCGCTACGGTGGGGAAGTTCTGGAAAGCTTCATCAACCGCACCATCATCCATCAAGCCTGCGCCCGGCAGGGCATTGAGATCCGCGAGGACGAAGTTCGCGAAGAGATCGTCAAGATCGCCAAGAAATTCGACATCGATCCGCAGAACTGGCTCCGCGTGATTCAGACCGAGCGGCACATGAGCCCGCTGCAATACGAGCAGGACGTGATCTGGCCCATGCTGGCTCTCAAGCGCTTGGCTGGCCAGGACGTTCAGGTGAACGAAGAAGAACTGCAGAAGATCTTCGTCCGCGACTACGGCGAACGGGTCAAGGCCCGCATGATCCTCTGCGACAAGCTGCACCGGGCGCAAGAGGCCTGGAACATGGTCAAGAACGATCCCCAGAACTTCGGCAAGATCGCCCGCGAGAAGTCGATCGATCCGACGAGCAAGTCGCTCGACGGACAGATTCAGCCGATCCGCCGCTTTGCCGGCAACGACAATCTCGAGCGGGAAGCGTTCAAGCTGAAGGATGGCGAGATCTCGGGAATCATCGACGTCAGCACGCCGGAAGCGCCGCGCTACGTCATCGTGCTCTGCGAAGGGCGCACGGTGCCCATCGTCAAGAACTCTCGATGATCCGGGCATTCGCAAAGAGGTCGTCAACCAGCTGACCGAAGAAAAGACACAAGTCGCCGTGGCCAAGGTCTTCGAGAAGCTCAAGAAGGATGCCCAAGTCGACAACTTCCTGTCCAACACCTCCACGCGGGGCGTGATGCAAGCAGGCGGCACCTCCGAGGGCCGCGAGCGCGTGAGCCGCGCCGGCGGATATCGCACCCAAGGCGGAGCCATTGGCACCATCAACCGCTCCGCCGAAGCCGACGGCCAACAGTAACGGCACGGGCCCGGGACTATCCGAGACGGCCGTGTCCGGACGTCCGCATTCGGACTTTCCGTCTCGACGACCGACGGTCTGCGAGTCGATTCAAGGCGGCGTGCTTTCCTCAGGGACTGCACGCCGCCTTTTTTACCACCGGGATTTGTCGTCCGCTTTTTGCGGTCCGTTTCGGC
Organism: uncultured Planctomycetaceae bacterium; assembly: GCA_963813715.1. Taxonomy (GTDB): domain Bacteria; phylum Planctomycetota; class Planctomycetia; order Planctomycetales; family Planctomycetaceae; genus DASPSM01. Next base: position 364,317 of record CAWFAK010000005.1, read on the forward strand.
CCTGCTAGAATCGAGGGCGTCCGGGCAGAATTTGTTCCCTCGCGCCGCCTGCCACGCCACGCAACTTCTTCTTTAGCGGAATCGAACGCTCCGATGCGCAGCGAAACCGAAGTCCCCTTCGAGGACAAGCCGTTCCGAATCAAGGTGGCCGACCGAGTCAACCGGCTGCCGCCCTACATGTTCGGCAAGATCAACAAGCTGAAGTACCAGAAGCGCGCGGCCGGGGTCGACGTGATCGACCTGGGGATGGGCAACCCGACCGACGCACCCGATCCCTTGATCGTGGACAAACTCTCCGAGGCGCTCGCCGATTCGCGGAATCATCGCTACTCGGTTTCCAACGGCATCGAGAATCTTCGCAAGGAGGTTTCGGCTCGCTATTGGAAGAAGTACGGCGTCCGCCTGGCTCCCGATACCGAAGTCATTGCCTGCATCGGCTCGAAGGAAGGGTTCAGCCACATGTGCCTGGCCCTGCTCGGTCCGGGGGACACGGCCATTGTGCCTGCCCCGTCGTTTCCGATTCACGTCTACGCCGTCATGCTCGCCTCGGGCAACGTGATCGCGCTCGACGTGCGGAACCCCGAGCGGTTTTTGCAGAACGTCGCCTACACCTGTGAGCACCTCTATCCGAAGCCCAAGGTGGTCGTCGTCAATTTTCCGCACAATCCGAGCACCACGGTCATCGAGCAGGACTTTTATGTCGAACTGGTGGCGCTCGCCAAGAAGTACGGCTTTCTGGTCATCAGCGACTTCGCCTACGCCGACATTTGCTTTGAAGGCTATCAGGCTCCCAGCTTTCTAGCCGTGCCGGGTGCGATCGACGTCGGCGTCGAGTTCACGACGATGAGCAAAGGCTACAGCATGGCCGGTTGGCGGATCGGTTTCTGCAGCGGCAACGCGGAGATGGTCCGGGCACTGGCCACCATCAAAGGGTATTACGACTACGGCATCTTCCAGCCGATTCAAATCGCCGCCATCGTCGCCATGCGGCACTGCGATGCGGCCGTCGAGAGCGTGGCTTCCGAATATCAGCAGCGACGCGACGTGCTTTGCGAGGGACTGCAACGAAGTGGTTGGGAGCTCGAGGTGCCCAAGGCCGGGATGTTCGTCTGGGCCAAAATCCCCGAGCCGTGGGCCAAGATGGGCTCGATCGACTTCTCGCTGATGCTGCTCGACAAGGGGGGCGTCGCCGTCAGCCCGGGCCGCGGCTTTGGAGACGAGGGCGAAGGCTACCTGCGGCTGGCTATCGTCGAGAACAGCCAGCGATTGCGGCAGGCCGTTCGCCAAATTCAGCGGTGCCTCAAGAGCGAGCCGGTTCAGGTTGGTGAGTGAGCCGTTTCGGCGCGGAGCCAGCAGATTGTCGTGTTGCTGACGGCCTCAATGTCCAGCGGCCGACTCGGCATGCACGGCGCGGCTGCCGGCTGGATGCGATCGAGAAACTGCCTTGATCGCCGCGCCATACGGCTCGCGGGCCACGTATTGAACGTCGTTGTGCCCGGTGCCCTGGCAGGACGACAAACGTCTTCGGGATCGAATTGGCCGAGACCGCCGGAGCCGCGTCGAATAGGCGCTTCCCGGACTCGAACGGCACGATTGTGTCGACGTTCCCATGCACGACGAGCACCGGGCAAGTCACCTTGGCGATGCGCTCGGCCGAGGGAAACCGGTCGATCAAGAACAGCTTCACGGGCAGCCACGGATAGTGGCAGGAGGCCACCTCGGCCAGACTGGCGAACGTCGATCGCAGGATCAGTCCGCCCGGCGGAGTGCCGGCCTGCGAAAGTTCCGACGCCAGCCGCGAGGCCACGCCGCCACCCAACGACTCGCCGAGCAGCACCACCTGCGACGGCTTAACGTGTCGCGTCGTGGTCACGAACTTCCACACCGCCTGGGCGTCGGCCGCGAAGTTTTCTTCGCTCGGTTTGCCCGGATTGTCGCCATAGCCTCGATAGTCGACGAGAATGGCGTCCGCGCCCAACCGCGACAACTGATCCAGCTCGATGGCCCGGTAGCCGCGGTGGCCGGCGTTGCCCGGAAAATAGATCACCGTCGGACGGTCCGCAGATCCACCGTTAGCTGATCCACCATTCGCCGAACCGCTGTGATCGGCATCGCGGGACGCGGCGAACGCCTTTACGCACCAGCCGTTGAGCTGCATGCCGTCCGCAGTGGGGACGTGGATCTCTTCGACGCGGCCCGCACCCAGCCCGCTGTACTGTGGGTCGATCACCTCTGCTCGCGTCGGCTGGTAGATCAGATAACGTTGAAAGAGAGCCAGCATCACCAAAATGATAAGGTACCAGTAGACGATCCGTCTGCCGATCCAGCCCATTTTTGAGCGGACGGTTTTGCCCTTAGGAATGGGGACGCACAGCCGCAACACCCCGGAGGAGATGCGTCGGCCGATCGAACGCGGCTGATCCGTGTTGTCACTCGGTGCAAGAGGCTGCGAAGCGACCATAGTGGACCTCGACACGCTTTACGGTATTCGCCCGCAACCTGGCCCGCTTACGTTCATTCCTTTAACTTTCCCGGCACGATGCAAATTATCCCCGTCCTCGATCTGCTCGGGTCGCAAGTCGTTCGTGGCGTCGCCGGTCGCCGTGATCAGTATCGGCCCCTCGAAAGTCGTCTGGTCGCAGGAAGCGATCCGTTGACCGTCGCGACAGCGATCCGGGGCGCTTTCGACCTCTGCCATTTCTATGTGGCCGACCTCGATGCGATCCTGTCCCGGCCGCCGAATCGGTCAATTCTGCGGGAGTTATCCGCGAACGGCTTTTCGCTCCTGGTCGACGCGGGCATTCGTCACAGTGCCGACGCCGAGCCGATTTTCGACCTCGGCGTCGATTGTGTCGTCGCGGGGCTTGAAACCCTCCAGAGCCCGAAAGAGCTGGCGCACCTTATTGAGAGACACGGCTCGGGGCGAATTTTGTTCAGCCTGGATCTGCGCAACGGCCGGCCGATCGCCTCATCCTCCGCCTGGCCGATGGCCGAGCCCTTCGAGATCGCCCGCTTGGCGATTGAAGCCGGCTGCCGGCAGCTGATCGTGCTCGACATTGCCGGCGTGGGGACCGGCGGGGGCGTCTCCACGCTGACTCTCTGCAAGCAGATTCGCCAGGCATTTCCAGGGGTGACCCTCTTCACCGGAGGCGGCGTCCGCGACGCTCGGGATTTGCAGACACTCGTTCACGCGGGAATCGACGGCGCGCTCGTCGCGTCGGCGCTGCACGACGGCTCGATCACGCCGAGCGACCTGGCGATGCTACCAATGCCAACAATCCCGGTCGCTCAGGCCAACAGCGACTCGACCACTTCGGCATTCGTCACGGGCGAATCGGTCAGCGAGTCGTCGCGGCCGTCGTGAGGATACGTAAGCCGTTCGTGGTCGAGACCCAAGGCCGCGAGGAGTGTGGCGTGCAAGTCGTGCACGCGGACGATATCGCGCACCGACTCGTAACCGAAGTCGTCCGTCGCTCCGTGCACATAGCCACGTTTGAAGCCGCCACCGGCCAGCCAGAGCGAAAATGCCCGGCGGTTGTGATCGCGACCGTCGTTGCCCTGCGAGACCGGTTGGCGTCCGAACTCGCCCGTCCAGAGCACGATCGTCGAATCGAGCAGGCCCCGTTGCTGGAGGTCTCGCACGAGCGCCGCGCTGGGCCCGTCGGTCTTCGCGCACAGCCCGACGAGCGTCTTCGCGTTGTTGGCGTGCGTGTCCCAGGGTTGGCCGCTCAAGAAGACCTGCACGAACCGCACGCCGCGCTCCACCAGCCGCCGCGCGATCAGGCAGCGCCGGCCGTAATCTTCCGTCGCCGGTTGATCGAGCCCGTAGAGCGACTGCGTGGCCTTCGATTCCTGGGATACGTCGAGCGCCTCGGGCACGGCCGATTGCATCTTCGCGGCCAGCTCATAGTTGGTGATCCGCGCTTCCAGCTCCGAGTTGGCCGGATTGCGACGGAGATGTTCGGCGTTGAGCGTTCGGAGAAATTCGAGCTGCCGCTGCTCGTGCTGCGGGGACGATTTCCGGCGGCGTCTGCAGGTGCAACACGGGCGAACCGGCGGGGCGGAAAGCCGTCCCCTGATAGACGGCCGGAAGGTAACCGGCGCTCCAATTCTTCGTGCCGTCGACCGGCAGCCCGCCCGGATCGCCCAGGACGACGTACGCCGGCAGCTCTTCCCGCATCGATCCCAGGCCGTACACTACCCACGAGCCGAGGCTCGGCTTGCCTGCGAAGAAAGTGCCGGAGTGGATCAGCCGCAGCGCCGATTCGTGATCGACCGACGTCGTCGTCATCGAACGGACGAGAGTCAATTCGTCGGCGACGGCTCCGGTGTGCGGCAACAATCTCCGAGAGCTCCATGCCGCACTCGCCGCGTTTCTTGAACTTGAAGGGCGATCCCAACAGGTTCGTGGACGCGTGGGCGAAGTGGACCTCCACCTTGCCGGGATACGGTTCGCCGCTGTGCCGCGAAAGCTGCGGCTTGACGTCGAACAGATCCATCTGGCTCGGACCGCCGTGCTGAAACAGGCAGATGACCGATTTCGCCCGCCCCGGATTGTGCGGCGGAACGGAAGCCAGCGGGTCTTTGCGCTGACTGCCGGCAGCGAACGCCTCCCGCTGCAGGAGATGCGCCAGCGCCAGCCCACCGATGCCTCCGCAGTAGTCGGCCAGAAAGGCTCGACGGTTGACCGCGAACGGATTCGGCATTTTGTCGCTGGCTCGCTCATTCATCGGCAGGCCTTCACTCGACGTACAAAAATGCGTTGCTGGCCAAGAGCATCTGGCAGAAATCACGCCACGCCGATTCTTCGTTCGCAGAATAGCTCGCCGTTTGCTGCGCGAGGAACTGCGATGACGCGGCCTGTTCCGCGGCCGTCGGCGCGCGGCCGAACGCGACCGTGATCGCGCGGCGGATTCGCGCCTCGGTTGCGGAGCCGGTTTCGGCGAGCCAGACGGGGCGGCCGGTGACCGACGCGCGGCTGCGGCGAACGCCACGGCCCGCGCCCGGACAAAGCTCGAATTGAGCAGGGCCAGCGACTGCAGCGGGACCGTCGACGTGCCGCGCACCGGGCAGTTGTTGACGATGGTCGGCGCGTCGAACAGCTCGAGCAGGGAATTGACCTGCGTCCGCCGCTGCTGCAGATACAGGCTGCGGCGGTGGGCTCCCTCCTGGTCCTCGCGGACAACAACGGCCCCTTCCTCGTCGCGGTTGCACATGACGTAGGGGCCGTACATTTTTTCCGCCATCTCTCCCGAGACGCACAGCATCGAATCGCGGACGGCCTCGGCGTCGAGCCGCGCGAGTGGGAATCTCCACAGCAGGCGGTCATCGGGATCGAGGGCCGCGCCCGGCCCATTTGCGGCGCTGGCCTGGCGATACGTTGCCGACAGCACGATCAAACGGTGCAGGTGCTTGACGCTCCAGCCGCTGGCGCGAAATTCGTCGGCCAGATATTCGAGCAGGGCGGGATGCGTCGGTCGCGACCCGGAAAGTCCGAAATTGTCCGGAGTGGCGACGATCCCCGTGCCGAAGTGTTGTTGCCAAATGCGATTGACCATCACTCGGGCCAGCAGAGCGGCCGCCCGCGATTGCGGCTCGGTGAGCCAGCGGGCAAACGCCAGCCGTCGTCCCGAAGAGGTCGAGCCTGGATAGGGCACGTTCATACGCAGCTCGGCCGGCCCGTCGCTCAATACTCTCAGAGCTGCGGGAACAACGGCTTCGCCAGGGTCGGTGTAACTGCCCCGCTTCAAAACGTGCAACGCGGTCGGATTCTGCACGACGTCGGTCACGCAGGCCAGCTCGCCCGGCTTGGCGAGCCGTTGGGAGTCGAGCTCGTTGAGCAGTTTTCGCAGCCGTCGCGCACGACGGGCGGCGTTGGTGTTATAGGCGACGAATTGCGGCGCGGGCGAACCATCGGCCGGGTTCGAGCTCTCCATGAGCACGTCGCTGACGATGAAGCTGCGGCCGCAGCAGTACTCAAAACCGAACGCCCCGTCGGGCAAGTCGGCGGCGTCGATCGTGACGGCATTCTTTTCCGTCATGAGGTCGACGACTTGCTCAATCCGCAGCTTCTGGTTGCCGACGTTCGTCACGCGGACGCCGTAGCGATGTCCGGCCCGATAGCCCGACTCGCCAATCTCGCCGATCGCGCGCGAATGCGGACCCGGATAGGCGATGTTCAGGGCCGCTTTGCCCGCGGGGTTGCCGTCCAAAAGCACGTTGCCCGTCGAGCGGCGGATTCCCTTCGCGTCGGCCGTTTGCGCGGCGATGAAGAAGGCGACCCGTTCGGCAGGCGGCGAACCGCCGATCCGATCGGCCACCAGGTTGAAGGAGGCTTGGATCCACTCGCCTTCGCGGCGCGGCCTCCAGTTGAATGTCTTGCGAGTGACGAGCCAGCGATCGCCGCTGTTGGACTCATGAATGCGGAGCGTTCCCTTCTCAATCGAGGCAGCGGGAGCCTTTGCGGTATCCACGGCGACGGCACCGATCGCTCCGGGAAGATTCGATTCGGGAGTCGGGCTCCACCAGGACTCGCTGAGTCGGCCCGGCGATTTGAATTCGTCATGGAAAAGGATCGCCTCGGGCGGGCGGTGCGACTCGACCCAGCTCGCATAGACCTGGACGGCCCGGGCTTTCTCGACGTCGATTTGATGTTCGTGCGATCGCCAGACCACGGCTTCGTCGCCCGCCGGCATCTCGCGGACGCGGTCTTTGGGCTTGATCCAGTGCTCGGCGTCGTAGGCGGGAAACGCCGGGTAGAAAATCGACTCCAGCTGGTAATACTCGGCGGCGGTGATCGGCTCGAACTTGTGCGCGTGGCAGCGGCAGCACTGAATCGTGACGCCCAGCAGCGAGTTCATCGTGAGCTGCAGCGTCCCGTGCAACACGGTCGCCCGATCGACCCGCACCTCGTCGGGGTTGCCGTCGCTCTCGCTCGATCCATCCTGGCCGTTTCGCAAAAAGTGGGTCGCCGTGAACTGATCCACAATGTCGCGGGTGAGGGGCTGGCCGGGCATGATAGCCGGAAAGCTCGTCGCCCGCCAACTGCTCGCGGACGAACTGATCGAAGGGCCGATCACTGTTGAATGACCGAATCACGTAGTCGCGGTACTTGTAGGCCAGCGGCCGATCGCTGTCGGCGTTGAAGTAGCCGTTCGAATCGGCGTAGCCGGCCACGTCGAGCCAGTACTTGCCCCAGCGTTCGCCATAATGCGGCGAGGCGAGCAGCCGCTCGACCAAGCGAGAGTAGGCATCGGGTGCGGGGTCGGCGATGAACCGCGCGACCTCGTCCGGCTTCGGCGGCAGGCCCGTCAGGTCAAAGGAGAGCCGTCGCAGCAGGGTCGCCCGGTCGGCCTCCGGATTCAGCGACAGCTTCTTCTGCTCGAGTGCTTGGAGCACGAACGCATCGACGGGCGAACGGGTCACCGCCGCACGCTCGAGGCGAGGGATTGCCGGCCGCACCAGCGGGCGGAACGCCCAGTGATTTCGGGGATCCGCGTCGGCTCCCCGCACAGCCGCGATCGCGGAGGCGAACAACAGGGCCGACGTCAGAACTCGCTGCAGCGCTCGCATGCGAAAAAGACCTCAATCCATAAAGGATTGCTTATTAGAGTAGCAACCGGGGAGAAGCCTGGGAACTTTTCGGCATCCCGTCACAGATCGGAGGGCGACGGAACCGCTCGTGCGGGCCGGGTGAACGGGCATCTGCCGGGTCGACTCGGTAGAATGGAAGCGTCGATTCCCGCCGCTTCGAGACCCGCCATGAAAGCCTGCCGGCCCCTCCTGCCGCTCGTATTGCCGTCGCTCCTGGCAATGACGGCTCTGGGCACGCCCGCACTGGCAGAGGCCGACCCGGGAGCTGAGACGACGGCCCGGTCTGTCGACTTCAACCGCGATGTGCGGCCCATCCTGTCGAAAAACTGCTTCGCCTGCCACGGGGCGGACGAACAGCACCGCGAAGGCGGCCTGCGACTCGATCTGCGGGGCGACGCCATCAAACCGCTGGCGGACGGAAAAACGGCCATCGTCCCCGGCCACACGGACCGGAGCGAACTCGTTCGCCGCATCACGTCCACGGACGCCGACGAGCGGATGCCCCCCGCCAACGCCAACAGCACGCTCACCGACGATCAGCGGCGAATTCTCACACAATGGATTCGTGAGGGAGCCGGCTACACCCGGCACTGGTCCTTCGAGAAGCCCGTGCGCCCGCAGCTGCCGCGACTGGCTGCAATCGCCGGACGGCCGGAATGGCCGGCCAACCCCGTCGATCTCTTTATTGGCGTGAAGCTGCAGTCGGCCGGTCTGGCCCCCTCGCCACCGGCCGATCCCTACACGTTGATTCGGCGACTCAGTCTCGATTTGCGCGGCTTGCCGCCGACTCCGGCCGAGGTCGAGGAGTTCGTCCGCGACTCTAATCCCAGCGCCTACGAACGTCTCGTCGATCGAATGCTGGCCGACCCGGCGTTCGGTGAGCGGTGCGCACGTCCCTGGCTCGACCTGGCCCGCTACGCCGACTCGGCCGGTTACGCCTCGGACCCGCTGCGGACGATCTGGCTCTATCGCGATTGGGTGATCGACGCGTTCAACGCGAACACGCCGTTCGACCAATTTACGATCGAGCAGCTGGCGGGCGACCTGTTGCCCCGGCCGACGAACGAGCAGCTCGTGGCCACCGCCTTCAATCGCAACACGATGACGAACACGGAGGGGGGAACCGACGACGAAGAGTTCCGCGTGGCGGCCGTGAAAGATCGCGTCGACACGACGATGGACGTCTGGATGGGACTCACCATCGGCTGTGCCAAGTGCCACAGCCATAAGTTCGACCCGATCACACAAGCCGAGTACTACCGGTTCTTCGCCCTCTTCAACCAGACGGCCGACAACGATCAGCCGAGCGAATCGCCGACGTTGTCCTTCCCGTCGCCCGAGACGGCCCGACAGCGCGCGACCGTCGATGCTCAAATTGCGTTGCTCAAAAAGCGGGTCGGCTCGCAGAAGGATCCCAAGCTCGCCGCACGCATCGCCAAGCTGGCCCGTTCTCGCGCCAAGGATCCCAGCGTCCCCGTGATGCAGGAATTGCCGCGGGAGAAGCATCGGCAAACCAACGTGATGGTCAAAGGCAACTTCCTCGTCCCGGCCGAGGCCGTCGAGCCGGGCGTGCCGGCGTTTTTCGGCTCGCTGCCCAAGCAGGCACCGGCCGATCGCCTGGCGATGGCCCGATGGATCGTGGATCGCGAAAATCCGCTCACCGCGCGCGTCGCCGTCAATCGACTGTGGTCGCAAGTTTTCGGCCAGGGAATCGTCGAGACCGAAGAGGATTTTGGGACGCAGGGCCGGGCGCCCAGCCATCCGGAGTTGCTCGATTATCTCGCCGTCGAATATCGGGACCACGGCTGGAACACCAAGGCGCTCATTCGCCTGCTCGTCACCTCGGCCACTTATCGGCAGTCGAGCCGCGAGACGCCGGAAGCCCTGCAAAAAGATCCCGGCAATCGCCTTTACGGTCGGGCGCCGCGGTTTCGCCTGGAGGCGGAGATCGTTCGCGATCAGGCGTTGGCCCTCTCGGGGCTGTTGAGCCAGAAAATGAAGGGCCCCTCGGTCTTTCCGCCGCAGCCGCCCGGACTTTGGCGGGCCGCATTTAACGGCGATCGCACCTGGCCGACGAGCCCCGGAGCCGACGCGCATCGCCGCGGGCTCTACACGTTTTGGCGGCGGACGATTCCCTATCCGTCGATGAGCACGTTCGATGCCCCCAGCCGCGAGGTTTGCTCGGTCCGCCGCGTGCGCACCAACACGCCCCTGCAAGCCTTCGTCACGCTCAACGATCCGGTGTACGTCGAGGCGGCGCAAGCCCTCTCGCGGCGGATCATGACAGAAGGCGGCCATTCGCCCCGCGACCGCTGCCAATTCGCACTGCGGCTCTGCCTGGCTCGGCCGCCCCTGGTCGAGCAGGTCGCGGAGCTCGAGTCGCTGCTGCTCGACGAGCGGCGGCACTATCAGGCCGATCCCCGCGCGGCGCGAATGCTGGCGGGCGGTCCCCAGGGCCAGCTGCCGCCCGGATTGGACGTAGCCGACCTCGCGGCGTGGACCGTCGTCGCCAACGTGCTGTTGAATCTCGACGGCGTGCTGACCAAGGGCTGACGAAAGCGGCAAACGATGAAATCGCACGACAAACTCCTGCAGGAAGCTCGGCTGGCGCGCGTGCAATTGCAGACGCGCCGGCACTTCCTGCGGCAGTCGCAGATCGGCCTGGGAGCGCTCGCCCTGTCGAGCCTGCTGGGCAACGCAGCGACCGGCGCGTGCGTCCGCCTCGGGCGCGACCGACAATGCCCTGGCGCTGCGCCCGCCCGTGAGAGCGGCCAAGGCGCGGGCCGTTATCTATCTGCACATGTCGGGTTCGCCGCCGCAGCAGGACCTCTTCGACTACAAACCCAAGCTCGTTCAGTACAACATGCAGCCCTGCCCGGACGAGCTGATGAAGGGGCAGCGGTTCCCGTTCATCAAGGGACATCCGAACCTGCTGGGGACGCCCTACCATTTTCGGCCGTACGGCCAGTGTGGCACGGTGATGAGCGAGCTGTTGCCCCACATCGCCGGCCAGGTCGACGACATCGCCCTCATCCGTTCGATGTGGACCGATCAGTTCAACCACGCGCCGGCCGAGTTGCTGTTGCATACCGGTTCGCCGCGGTTCGGCAGTGCGTCGATGGGCTCGTGGGTGACCTACGGACTCGGATCCGAGAACCAGGACCTGCCGGGCTTCGTGGTGCTGGTCAGTGGCGACAGCGATCCGAGCGCGGGCAAGAGCGTGTGGGGCAGCGGATTCTTGCCGTCGGTGTTTCAGGGCGTGCAGTGCCGTACCGCAGGCGAACCGATCCTGTATGTCAGCGATCCGCCCGGGATGACGCGTGACGTCCGCCGCCGCAGTCTCGACGCACTCGGCAAGCTCAACCGGCTCGAGCTGGCCGAGTTCGGCGATCCGGAAACGCTCACGCGAATCAGCCAGTATGAGCTGGCCTACCGCATGCAGATCTCCGTTCCCAACGTGATGGACATCTCCCGCGAGCCGGCCCACGTCCACGAAGCCTACGGCACGAAGCCGGGCGTCACCGCCTTCGCCAACAATTGTTTGCTCGCCCGGCGACTCGTCGAGCGGGGTGTGCGCTACGTGCAGCTCTTCGATTGGGGCTGGGACATGCACGGCACGGCCCGCGACAACGACCTGATCACCGGGCTGCCCAAGAAGTGCGGCGAAGTCGATCGGCCGATCGCCGCGCTGTTGCGGGATCTCAAATCGAGCGGCCTGTTGGATGAGACGATCGTGATCTGGAGCGGCGAGTTCGGCCGCACGTCGATGAACGAAGCTCGCGGCGGCTCGAAGCTCTTGGGCCGCGACCATCATCCGCACTGCTTCTCGATGTGGCTGGCCGGCGGCGGCGTCAAAGGAGGCACGGCGCTCGGGGAGACCGACGACCTGGGCTACTTCATCGTGAAGGACAAGGTCACCGTCCATGATCTGCAGGCCACCGTGCTGCGTCTGTTGGGTCTCGACGCTCATCACCTGACGTTCCCGTTCCAGGGCCTCGACCAGCGGCTGATCGGTCCGACGAACGAAGCTAAGATCATCCAGCCGATCCTGAGCTAGCTGGTCGGTGGCTCCGGCAATTTGACATCGTCCTTCGTCAGCGGGTACGATCCGCGCCTGTCCTCTGCAGCTGCTCGGCCGACGCAATCGATCCATTTCAAGGAGGCAAATCGATGAGGCGGTCCATCCCGCTAGCTTTGGTCGCGGCAATCAGCACCTCGACGGGCGCGTGGCTCTGTGCTCAGACGCCGACCAATGCGCCCCTTGATGCCCAACTCAGCACCCCCTTTGATGCGCCAGCTGATGTCAAAACGCCCGTCCCGGAAGGCGCAAAGGCAACGGGAGGACCAGCCGCCAAACCGGCGGAACTCGCGTCGAGCCCGCCGCTCGCCACCGCGAAGGTCGAGGCGATCAATCTACGCAATCAGTTCATCGAGCTGTCGAAGAAAAAGGCGCTCTTGATGAAGGAGCCGGAGCTCAAGCGCGAAATTCAATTGCTGGAGCGACAGATCCCGGAACTCGAAGCCTGGGCCAAGGCCGATGAAGCTGCCCGACTGTTGCACGAGGTGATCGAAAGACACCCCAACACCCAAGCCGCCAAATCGGCGCAGGAGGCCATCCAACTGATCGAGCGACGCCCCATTCCCGAACGGGACGACCTCTTTAGCCCACGCGGAGACATTCGGCACGCCCTTCCGCCGACCGACAGGCCATACGATCGCGGACCCTCGCGGCACGACGATCCTGCTCCGCTAAAACCCATACCGGAAAGGGATAGTTTCTCGTCCTAACTCGCCTGTCACCGAAACCACCGGCTTAAACCACCCGGGCGACCACGAGAGTCCGGTCATCACGGGGCGCGGCTCCGTCCGTGTGCGATTCGACGTGCTTGAGCACGCGATCGACGATCTCGGCTGGCTCCGCTCCGCAGGCAGCGAGCGCCTTGTCCAAGCGATCGGTGCCAAAGAGTTCGCCGGTGGGGCTGGCGGCTTCGGTGATGCCGTCGGTGTAGAAGACGATCTGGTCGCCGGGCTGGAGTTGCTCGGTGTGTGAGACGAATCCCGGGTCTTCAAGCACGCCGAGCGGAACTTGCTGGGCTCCGTCGAGGGCCAGCACCGTCTGATCGCCGCAACGTCGCATCCGCGGCGGGTTGTGGCCGGCCGACGAGTAGGTCAGCCGTCGCGTCTTTGGATCGTAGATGCCGTAAAACGCCGTCACGAACGTGCCGTTGACGCCCACGTAGTGGTCCAGCAGCTTGCGGTTGAGAAACGAAAGCAACTGGCTCGGCGGCGCCGGATCGTTCGGATAGTTGTGCACGATGCTGTGCATCACGGCCATCATCACGGCGGCCGGCGTCCCGTGTCCGCTGACGTCGGCAATCAGGATGCCCAACAGGCCCTGCCCAAGCGGGATGAAATCGTAATAGTCGCCGCCAGCTCGCCGCGCGGTCTCGTAGTTGGCCGCCAGGTGCAGCGACGGAATGTCGGGCAGCTTGGCCGGCAGCAGCGAGCGTTGAATGGCAGCAACCGCTTTCATTTCGCGGTCGATTTCTTCGTAGGCGGTTTTGACCTTGTCGGCCAGCACCAGCGAGTTGGTGGCCCGGCCGAACAGGTTTGCCGTCCAAACGTGCTCGGGCAGCAGCTCGGGATCGAATGTGCCCGACTCGCGGCGGAGATGGACGACCATGTTGAGGGCCACGCCCTGATCCAACAGCGGAATGGCGACCAGCGACGAAAACCCCTCGAGGTAGCGGGCTGCCGGATCGTCCGGTGAGACGGAAAAATCCTCGATGATCCGCGGCTCGTCGCCGTAAATCAGCTCGCCCAAGATACCGCCGTTGATGATCGGCAGCTTGTCCGGCTCCTTCCAGGGATTGACCGTTTCTTCCCAGGCGGTCGAGCGGGTGATCTTCACCTGGGGCGGCCGCAAGTCGCGGCGGCTCAGCGAGATCGACCGATCGATCCGCCGGAACCGCTTCATCCGGGCCGCATATTGCTGCACCATCAATTGCGGATCGGTCTGCTTGCTCATCTCGCGCATCATTTCCATGACGGCGCTGAGCCGCTCTTCCCAGTTCAAATCGGGCGCCGCCAGGTTTTCGACTCGCATCGGACTCTCCGCGAGAGCTTGGATGACTGATGATCGACCGTCAGTTATCAGCTACCAGTTTGCCAATGGACAGCGGCTTACCGCCAGTGTCGCCAATGTTTCGCTCAGGATTCGGTGTAACGCGGGGACACCGCGATTCTTTCCATCCGTTCGTTGCGAATGATGGTGAGTTCCAGCGCCGCGGTTGCGGCACTTGGTTCCGTCGCCGGACTTGCTTGGCCGCTCGACGCCAGCCGGCCCGATAGTACGCGGTGCAAATCGTCGACGTCGGCGATGATCCGGTCGTTGGCCGCCACGATCACGTCGTGCGCCCGCAGCCCGGCCAGGTCGGACGGTCCCTTGGGCAGCACTTCGATGACTTCGACGGCCGTGTCGGACAGCAAGTCGTGTTCGCGAACGAGCCGCCGGGCCAATTGGGCCGCCGTCACCGTAATTCCGAGCGACAGGCGTCGCACGCGGCCGTGTGCGGCTAATTCCCCCACGATCCACGCGGCCGTGCTCGACGGGATGGCAAAGCCCAGCCCCTGGGCCATGGCGATCACGGCGGTGTTGATGCCCACGACGCGACCGCGGGAATCGACCAGCGGACCGCCCGAGTTGCCGGGGTTGAGCGGAGCCGTGTGCTGCACGACGTTTTCGATCAGTCGGCCGAATTCGCTCCGCATGGCCCGTCCCAGGGCGCTCACCACGCCAGTCGAGACGGTCGAGCGAAATCCGAACGGGTTGCCCATGGCGATCACCAGCTGGCCGACCTGCAGGGCCTGCGAATCGCCGAAAGTCGCGTAGGGCAAATCGCGGGCGGCCAGCCGCAACAGCGCCAGATCGGTCGACGGATCGTCCCCGACGAGGTCGGCCGCGATTTTGTCCCCCTCTTCAGTCGTGGCTGTGAATGAATCGCGTCCGTGGACGACGTGGCTGTTGGTGACGGCGTAGCCGTCCGGCGTGACGAGAAAGCCCGAGCCCATTCCGCCCCGCTGATCGCCGCGGGCCGCGACGGCGATCACCGCCGGCCCCGCGTTCTGGGCCACGTTGATGACCGCTTGCGAATAGGCGTCGAGCAAATCGGCGTCGCGCGTGGCTTCGGCTGGCGACGAGACTTTCGTCGGCGGCGGATTTTGACCCGAGTCGCTGCCCGCCGTCTCACCCGACGTGGCAAGCAGCGAGAAGATTCGATTGTGCGTCACGGCAAGTTCCTTTCCTCGCATCGGCGAATGTCGGCGGAATTGTAGGCGCGACACACAAACCGTTAACGAGGATCAGACGCACAGTGGCGGCCGTCGGCGAGCCCGAGCGCAAGTTTCTGCGCAGTCCCCAGTTGCATCCATGTATCAACGCCAACGTGCCGCGGCCGGCGAAACGGGCCAACTGGACACTCCTTGGACTGTGCGCCGGGCCGTTCTGGCCGCAGACGGGAGTGGCCGGGACTCAGTCCCGGACTGAACAAATGCCGGCTATAATGCCGCCATCCGTCCGTTCGCCCGGCCCCCTTTCGGCTGGCCCCGTTCTGCCTCAAACGACGCCCTGCCACAACCCGAGGAGCAAGCGATGAAGAAGGCCCTGGCCCTGCTGTCGGCGTTCGCGTGCGTGACGGCGTTTGCCGTCGTCGCCCGCGCCGGCGAAACAAAGTCCGAGCACAAAGCCGTCACCAATCCCGAAACGGTCGTTTACGACGCGGAATCGGCGTTCGAGTTTCTCAAGTCGCTGACCGGCACCTGGCAGCGGACGGGCGGCAGTCACGACTATGGCACCAAGTCGCCCCAGAGCACGTTCCGCGTCTCGGGCGCGGGCAGCTCGATCGTCGAAACGATCTTCCCGAACGATCCGAGCGAGATGATCAGCGTTTATCACATGGACGGCAACGACCTGTTGCTCACCCACTATTGCGCGCTGCACAACGCCCCGGTGATGAAGTTCCAGAAGACGAACACGCCCGGCGAAATCAAGTTCGTCTTCAAGGGGGGCACCAACTTCGACCCCAAGGTCGACATGCACGTGCACGAGGGCTACTTCAAGGTCTCCAACGATAAAACCATCCGGGCCACCTTCGTGGTTTACAACGACGGCAAGCCGGGACAGGCGATGACCGCCACACTGACCCGCAAGGACGCCAAGTAGGGCGGCCTCGGCCCGAGGCGCACGCAGCGAATCTTCAAACGAGCCAAGTCGTGACGCCGTCTGTTTGCTGCCGTCGTCCGTTGGTTGCTGTCGCCGCTGATTAGAACCGCACTTCCATTCCCAGGTTGAGGCCCTGCGCCCAGAAGGTCGACTGGTTGGCGGTGTAGGACGGCCGGGACGGATCGATGGCCGGGGCGGTGATCGGCGGATTGGCCTGCTGCACGAGGGCCGTGCGGAACAGGTTCTGGCCGCCATCGATCTGATTGCCCGGGCGGGCCACGTCGCTGATGTAGAGGAAGTCGTAGCCGACCAGGATGCGGGCCCACGTGTTGATCGCGTAGCCGACCGTCAGGTCGACTTCCGGCAACACGGCAAAGTGATCCGAGCTGAAGCCGCCCAAGTTGCTCGTCTGGGTGAACGCGCCGCCGGCATAGTTGACCGGCGCCGCGGCGATCGGGTTGGCCAGGTTAGTTTGCGTTCCGCCGTTGATGTCGGTGCGTTCCACCGTGTCACCCAGCGCGAGCTTGAAGTCGGCCCGATAGTAGAACCCGCCGCGCCAGCCGCCGTGGCCGTCGTCCGGAGAAGTCTCGAAGCGGATGCCGAGCAAACCGCCGTAGAAGTTGTTGCTCGAGCTGAAGGTGTCGAACGTGTTGAACACCACGTTGGACTGCGACTGGGCCGTCGTCTGGTTGGCCGACGTGTAGTCCAGGTCCTCATAGAGAGAGAACCAGCGGAAGCCGAACATCGCGTCGACGCGGAAGTGATTGGCTTGCGTCAGGTTGAACAGCCCGTAGCTGTCGGCCCCCTGCGTGCGGCTCACCATGTTGAGCGAGTCGTGCGTAATGATGTTCCCATTCAATCCGCCCGGCACCGCGAACAGCGTGGCGAGCGCGGGCAACATGGCGGCCGGTCCCGGCGTGCCGCCGTGGAAGGCCCCCGTCACGTCGAAGAACGGAGTCTGCAAGGTCGGTGCGGCGGCTCCGCCCAGCGTAAGTGCAGTCTGCGTTTCGCTGGCCGTCCCCAGGTAGAAGTAAGTGCCTTCCATCCCGACGGTGTGCCCTTCGTCGAACCAGAAGCCGACCGTGCCTTTGACGCCTTGTCGCGTTCCCAGGTCGACGTCGTTGCCGCCGATGGCGACCGACGTGCCGGCTCCGCCAATGGCACCGGGCATCGGGGTGCCGCCGGTCGGAGTGCCCGGGGCGACGCTGGTCGCCAGCGGGGTCGTCTCCGGGCTGGACTTCGTCCACCAGAGCAAGTACTCGGCCCGCGCCCACACGCGATCGCAATCGCTCGGCGCGCAGTTGTTGCAGCTGCCGTCGAGCGAATAGCCCTGGCCCGGCGGCGCGCTGTACACGGGGCCGGACATTGGTCCCATGATCGGTTGTTCCAAGGAGACGGGGCCGGTCGTGACGGTGGGGGGAGCCGGCGCTGCGGGTCCCATCACCGGCATTTGGTTGAGCGGCACTTGGGCCAGCGCCGAGCTAGCGCCAGCGAAGACAATGGCAACGGAGGCGAGCAATCCTTTGCTCATCGGCCTTCCCTTCAATTCCTGATTTTGTTGGCCCGTCCGGTCTCGAAGCTGCGTCGACTGGTCCCCGCGACGAAAACTCGGCCGGCCGAACCGGCCCCGGCGGCTTCAACGCGTCCTTGCGTTCCGCCGCCGCCATCTTTCCGCATCGCGGCCCAACGACGTCCCGTTTGGCAGATGTCAGCCATCGGGTTCTATCGACGTGCCCTAGGCCGGGCAGTGAAAGCAACTTAAGTCAGTTGTTAAACTCTCCTAGATTACGCGGTTTGACGGCCTGTAAGGAAATTGTCGAATCTGCGGCAAACCCCGAAGTGAACGGAATTTCTGACTTTACGCGACGTAAGGCCTCGAAGCGTCGGCCGGTTGAACCCCTCCTTCGCGCTGTAAGTTGAGCATCGCGCTTCCTCTTTTGACCGACAACCCAGAGATCTCGCCCCCCGAGATTATCCACAGAGATCCCACCATGAAGTCTTTCCGCATTGCCTCGCTGTGCGTTGCGCTGGCTACGCTCTGCCTGTCCGCCGTTGCCCGCGCCGCCGATGAACCGGCGAAGCCGTTGCGGGCGCTGCTCGTGCTGGGCGGCTGCTGCCACGACTACGCACATCAAAAGGACATTCTCACCAAGGGCATCGGCGAGCGGGCCCGCGTCGAGTTCGTCGTGGCCTACGATCCCAGCACGACGACCACGCATCTCAATCCGGTCTACGAAAATCCGGACTGGGCCTCCGGCTTCGACGTCGTGATCCACGACGAGTGCACGTCCGACGTGAAAGACCTGGCGATGATCGACCGCATCCTGGCGCCGCATCGCCACGGACTGCCGGGCGTCGTCCTGCATTGCGGCATGCACTGCTACCGCAGCGAAGGCTGGCCCAAGGCGATCATTCCCTGGTTCGAATTCACCGGCCTGCAGACGACCGCGCACGCTGCCCAAGAGCCGATCGCCATCACCTTCCTCCCCGGCGACAGTCCCATCACGCACGGGCTGGCAAACTGGACCACGATTCACGAGGAACTCTACAACAACTACGCCGGCAAACTGCTCGACACGGCCACGCCGCTGGCCCGCGGCAAGCAAACGGTCCGCGACCGCCGGCAGCGAAAAATCACCTCCGACAACGTCGTCGTCTGGACCAACAACTATCACGGCACCAAAGTCTTCGCGACGACGCTGGGCCACAACAACGAAACCGTCTCCGACCCCCGCTACCTCGACCTGGTCACCCGCGGCCTCCTCTGGTCCTGCGGCAAGTTGAACCCGCAGTATCTGAAGTGAGCGCGTCCGGACCGGATCGGGGACCGGACCAGAGTTCACGACAAAAGACACGAAGGGATGACCCACAAAGGGGGGGGCCGCGCCGGTCTCCGTGCAATCTCGTCAAAATCAAAGTGTCCGGACCGGATTCAGGTTTCGTCGTAACTTTCATCTCACGGTGTGCTTAACCCCGGTCTCTTTTGCTCTCGTAGAAATGGATCAGACGGGACCGGACCGGATTTTTCACCACAAAGACACCAAGGCACAAAGGAAGAACCACAAAGAGCACTTTGCTGCTCCCAAACTCTTGCTTCTCTTCTTTGTGGCTTCGTGTCTTTGTTGTGAAAGAAATCTCCCTGCCCGTCGCGGTCTGCTTGGTCCCCTTTCAGTTGAGAGTGTCCGGACCGGATTCAGGTTTCGTCGTAAATCTTGTGTCGCAGTTTGCTTAACTCCGGTCTCATTTGTTCAATCGAAAACAGACCGGACCGGATTCATCTTTCCGGGTCTCTGTCCGGAGGGCGCCAATCGCGCGTGAGTTGCTCGAGCTCGCGCAGCACCTGTTTGGCTTTGCGGTGCGCTGCTGACGCCAATTGGCCGTTTCTTTCCCCGCGCTGCGGTCGGACAAAAAAGCCCACTCCGGGTTGGGCCGCGTGTGGTTGGCTCGCGCCTCGAGCCAGGCGGTCGCAAACTCCTGATAAGTCGGTGCGATTCCCTGGCTCCAGAATTCCCGCGCCAGGATCCGCGCCAGCGCCCCGTGGCGGAACTTGCCTCCAGTGAGGCTCGACAGCAACTCGACCAGGGCCGTCCGCCGGGGATCGTCCTGCGGGTAATAGAGCCGATCGGTTGCGTTGAGCTTCTTCGCCGGCAACTCAAGGCAGACCACGCGAGCGGGAAAACAAGTCGCCCCAGGCACATTCCCCGTCTGCAGAAACCGGCGGATCCGCTCGAGAATCACGCCTTTCCGATCATCCTCGCGCGTCTTCTGTCGCCCTCCGTCCGGCGTCTCGATCCAGATCGAATAAGGAATGCCCTGCGCCCGACAAAAAGCCTTGATCTCTCCCAAGTTGAGATAGTTCAGGTCGGGCAGGGGCGTGCCCCTGCACTCGGGGCGGCCTGGACCGGATTGCGGCCCGGGCTTCTTCCCGCGGGCTGCGGTTGGGCGAGACGGCTGCGCCCGCTGGGTGACGTTCCTGGATTTTGGTCGTGCAGTCATTTCAGTGGAAAGTGTCCGGACCGGATTCAGACTTCGTCGTAACTTCAACCGAAGTTGCTACTTAACTCCGGTCTCTTTTGCTCACTCAGAAACTGACCGGACCTGGACCTCGGAGGCGCAAACCCCACGAGGCCAGGGGCAAGTCTTCCCGAGTCATTCTCGCTTGCAACAAGACGGATCAAGCCAGCCTACCAAGCCGGCGGCCGTGCCGAGAAGCCCGTGTTTCTACGGGCGCAGAAACAACGTTCGAGATCGCGTTTCTGAACGAGTCTCCAGAGAGCCTTGCCTAGGGGCTCACAGGGGGGCAAACGTGGCCGCCGCCAACAGCGCCAGGGAGCTGAGCCAAGTGTAGAAGCCTAAGCCAAATGAGGCGATGGGTGTCGCATCGCCCAAACCGGAGCCGTTGGGTAACCCCCGCAGCAGCAAACTCGAAAGGGCAATGAGCAGAGCGGCGACGGCGATCCAGCGAGCGGGCTGCAGGTTCCCGAGCGAAAACAAGATCAATCCCGGGAGGAACAGCAGCTTGGCATACCAGCCAATTGCTCCAACAACAATTCCCAGACAACCATAGAGCAAGACTTCTCCGCCCGACGCGGCTGTTCCGCTATTGAACGCCCACATGCCACGAAAGTGAAACACGTCGAGGAAGATGGAAAGGCCGTAAAGCGCAACGATCAGGGTTGCCAAAGCCAACCGCACCAGCACCAACCGTCCATCGGCGTCGCGTTTGCCCATCTCTTCTTCTCTCACCTGAACCACTGCCAGATTGCCGCCAAACGGAATCCAGGAATTCGATCGCGTGCCACGGCTGAGACGCAGCGGTTCATTTACTTGGTGTTTTCTTTGGGCACCCAACCTTCAAGGCCTCGTGCGGTGCGACACCACAACCAGCCACTCTCCTCAAATTGCACGAGCAGCTGTTCCCCTTTGCTTACAGTCAGTTCCGTTGCGTTGTAGTCTCTCAGAAGTACACAGGTGTTTTCTTCAACCCTCACATAATTCTCCGGCACCCATCCTTTTGTTCCGTCTCTGGGTGGTGCACCATAACCATTCGGGCCATTGGTGTTTGTGCCTCTCAGAATTCAGCTTGTCGTCAGGGTCAAAATCGAGAGTGTCCCCGGCTCGGAGGATGAGAGGATTCGGATAAGCTGATGTGTAGGCCTTCACGACACTCACCGCGCGTGGACTCGACGATGACGAAGTGCCTTGCGGTGGTTGAGTCATTCGCCAATGTCTCTCCGAGCTACGAACGGCACATCGCGGGGCGTCGGTCGACGATTCGACAAAGGCACGAAGACACAAAGATTGGAGCAGGAAAAGATCTTGGACAGGAGGAAACAGAGGGAACAGAGAAATCAATCGATTCGAGTCTGTCTTACTCTGTTCCTCCTCCTGTTCAATGTCTTCGTCTTCTTGGTGCCTTCGTGTTTTAGTGGTGAAAATCCAAAATTCCCGATCGTGAACACGACCAACGAGTTTCGGCAGCCTCCGGCTCGTAGGCGCCCGTCGGGACGGTCGATTTCGGTCAACGTGTCTCGGTCTGGGGTGGGTCCGTCGCGCGCTCGAGCGTCAAGTCGACCTCGTGTTCGGGACCGTAGCGGCCATTTTGCGTCGGCTTCACCTCGACCGACTGGCTGACGGGCACGAAGCCCGGGAAAGACACCGACAATTGATATTTCCCCGGCTCGGCGGTGAACGCGGTTCGGCCGAATTGCGACGACTGAACCGGGACGTCCCCCTTGAGGCCGGTCAGCCGGATGCGGCAACCCGGCAGAGGCAGGCCGTCCGTCGTAAACGGACAGACGTGCAGAAATCCCCGGCCCGAGGCGTGCGACGACGGCGCGTCGGAAAGGGCGATCGTCTTTTTCTCTCCCGCTGCCAGGGTGACCTCGCCCAGCTTGTCCGCGGCGATCACTCCTTGTTGCGTGAAGTAGTAGTCGCCGGCCGGCAGACCGTCGAATTCAAACCGCTCCTCTGGCGTCAGACTTTTTGAGGCAAACAGGCGATTGTCCTTGCTGCGTAATTCAATGTACCTGCCGCTTTCCGGGCCTGACGGTTTGAGCGTCCCGCTGACCGCCGCCGTACCCTTTGGTGCTTCGAGCGTGATCGTTTGCTCCTTTGGGCCCGTGATCTCGATCTCATGCCGGACGCCCAGGTTCGGGGATCGATAAAAAGTCAGGCGATACTTGCCGACCGGCACGTCCCGGAAGACGAAGGGATCGTTCTTGCCCTGGGGCGGCTCGGCATTGCGGGACGACCCGTGATAGAACCACACAGGATCGTACGGCCAGAGGATGAGATTCTCCCTCTGAGCGTTGCCGTCCCTGCCCGACTGCCCTTTGTCGTCCCTGCCTGACACATGAACGCGAAGCGTCACGGTCGTCAGATCGAGCGTGCCAAAAGCGTCGTTTGATGTTTGGACGACAAGCGGTTTGACGGGCGAGGTTCTCTGACGGTTGCCGGTGCCCGTCGTGTAGTAGAGCGTTCGCTCGCCGGGCGGGACGCCGCGAAAGACGAAGTTGCCGGCGTCATCGGTCATCGTGGCGGCCTCGAAAATGCCGTTGTTGGGTTCGTCGGCGAGGACCACCCGGGTGTTCGCCACCGGTTTGCCGTTCAGGAGCAGGCGGCCGGTGACTTTTTTGATCCCGCCGAAGTCGACGCGGAGCGACTTGCCCGGAGCCGGGCGAACCGCCTGCCGGATCACACCCTCCGCGGTCCAGCCATCGTGTCGAATGATGTAGACCAGGCTGTCGGGCAAGTGGGAGATTTCGTATTCGCCCGCTTCGTCGGAGATGGCGGTCGCGAATTCTCCGGTTCCCCGATAGTCGTTGAATTGTCGATCGAGAAACTGCAGCCGCACGCCGGGAGCCGGGCGACCCGATTGGTTGTAAACGCGGCCGCGGATAGTGCCGCCGTGCTTCAGGGTGATCCTGAGAGGCGCGGGCGTCGCGTCCGCCTTGAGCTCGATATCTTTCACTTCGGCGAAGACATAGTCGGGATGCAGCGCGCGAATCGTCTCCGTGCCGGGGCTGAGGTTCTCGAAGCGAAAACGGCCGTCAGTTGTTTGAGGGTTGGCGCCGGGAAGCACTTTGGCTGCCGAAGCAGGCAGCGGGCGGCCGTAGGTGGAACGGGCAAGGACCGTGGCGCCGTTGATCGGGCGCCCGGCTTCGTCCACCACGGTGCCCGACAGACTCAGCCCTTTCGCGAGCGTGACGCGAACTTCCTGCTTGGGATCGACCGCGGTGTCGGCCGGCGCACTCTTGGTGATCGCATATCCGTCGGCCGACGCTTCGACGACGTAAACTCCCGGCCCGGAGATTTCGACCGAAAACGCGCCGTGCGGGTCGGACACGCTGTGCCAGCTCGGATCGACCCACTCGTTCCGGCCGCCCAAACCTTGCGTTCTTATGACACGGACGCGGAGGTTGGTGAGCGGTTTGTCGGGTTTTCCCGCCAACACCCGCCCTTTGAGCAGCACCGGCTCGCGGGCCGTGATCTCCAGGACGACATCGTTCGTTCCGGTGGCAACCGCCGGGATTCGTTTCATCTCATATTCGCGGGAGTTGATCGTCAGCTCGTAGCGGCCGTCGGGGATCGGGCCGATCTTGAAGGTGATGTCGTTCGGCTGGACATACTGCATCGAATTGTCGGAACGTTTGCCGGTCCCATTGGCACTGATCCAAAAGCCCTGCTCCTTCGGCCGGTTCCCTTTGAAATGGATGCGACCGGAGATGGTGCCCGTCTTTCCGGGCGAGGGGAAGTTCGTTTTGAGGGCCAACGGTTCCTTGCGGTCGAAGAGATCGACGTCGCTCATCACCGGGGAGTTTTCCCAACTACTAGGACCGCGGGGAATCGAGACGCTGATCTTGTAGGCCCCGAGCCCGATGTGCGGCAGCGTGAATGAACCATCCGCGCGAATCGGGAGGCCCGACGGCGAAGACATATAGTCCCACCAACTGGGCAGAGCCTGGATGGTGCTTCCCACCGGGGGCTTGCCGTCACTGCAGATCACCGTTCCCTCGACCGCCTTGCCTTTGGTCAGCGTGATTTCCCGCTCGACGATCTTTTTGGTGTCGTCGAGTTTGATGTCGAGGGATCCGAGCGCGTAGTCCTCGTGGTGGAAAGCGAATCGAACGACCTGCGGCGAGGGGGCCATCCCGCCCACCGTG
Organism: uncultured Planctomycetaceae bacterium; assembly: GCA_963813715.1. Lineage (GTDB taxonomy): Bacteria > Planctomycetota > Planctomycetia > Planctomycetales > Planctomycetaceae > DASPSM01. The sequence continues at coordinate 388,296 of CAWFAK010000005.1, forward strand.
GCGGTTCCATCCTTGGCCGTCGAGTGCCATTTGCCGTCGTACCGCCCTGGTTTGTAGATCGACACCTTGGGGAGCGGATGCCCCTCTTCGTCGACGACCTTCAGCTTGAGCTGACACCCCGGCTTGAGGACAAAGTTCCGCGTCACCGTGTGCGGCGGATCGAGGGGAATCTCGAGACGCTCGTCCTCGTAGTCCGAGAGACTGATGCAGCGGTTGCTGAAGATGCTCAGACGGTATGCACCGGCATCGGGCACTCGGTCGAACGCATACGAGCCGTCAGGCTTGGTCTTCGCCATGTAGACCCGGCCGCCCTGCTTCGGATAAATCTGCAGCTCCGCATCGGTCACGGGCGCGCCGGTCTCGTCGGTAATTCGCCCGGTGAGCGAGCTGGGCAGCAAGGGAGGCCGCGGCCGTCTGGCTCTGGGCTGCGGCTTTGGTTTCGCCTTCGCGGCCGCGGGCGCGTCGACCTTGGGCGGATTGGCCGCCGGTGGATCGGCGGCTGGCGCGAGATCGCAGTCCGACAGCGGCGCCAGGGCGAGCAGGCCGGCGCAGACGAAGGTGGCGCGGGCAAACATGGCACGCCACGAAAACGCGGATCGCGACGAGAGCATGGGCGGTCTCCTCACGGACGGCCAAACGCTTTCGCACGATTATACTGCGGATGCGGGTCCTCGACTGCCTGGATAGGAAAGACGCGCTTCGAGTCGCGAGCTAGTGATTCTTGGGAGCTGGTTTTTTCAGGTAGTTGGCAATTGGGATCGAATGATAGTACCAGGTGAGTGGCTCGCTCTTGCCGTCAAGGGTCCGCGTCCTCAACTGGATCTCGGCGCGCGCCGCCCATTCGCGTTTCAAATGAAGATCCACTCGACGGTTTCCGTCCACGTTTCGCACCGCCAGCGGGATCGAGAGATCGACGAAGCCCGTCCCGGCTTCGCCGGGGATCACTAGCTCCACGCCCGTGAGCGGCTGCAACCGTCCCTCGTCGGCGATCGTCAGATTGACCGTGACACGGCCCGAGCCGTGCTCAATGCACGAGACATCGTAGGCGAGTTTGAGTTGCTCTTTCGTTTGCCCCAACTTTTCGCCCAGCCCGTGGGCTGGCGCGGCTACGAACAGTCCGAGAGCAAACACGAAGATGGTCACGCCGAGCCGACGCAGGGGCATAGGTCCGCTCCTTCACCGAGTGACGATCACCCGATTATAGACGCGCCCCTTCAGACTTACCCCGTCCGGGATTGGTTCCGCGCGCAACGTCTGGCGCAACCGCTCCCAGGTGCCCGGGCTCGGTGATGTGGCGGGCCGAAGCGGTTCGCGCGTCAGCTCCCCAGGTGGGCCGGCACGACGAGCACACTGATATGCGAGGGCTGCCCGGGCGTGTGGTACAAGCGCTCGGTCGCCTTTTTGTACTGCGACTCCTTCGCCGAATAGATATCGGTGAAGACCTGCGGGTTGCGATCGATCACGGGGAACCAGCTCGACTGCACCTGGATCATCAGGCGGTGGCCGGCGCGGAACGTGTGCAGCACGTCGTTGAGCGCGAACTTCACCGGCGTCGGTTTGTTCGGCTCGAAGGCTTGCGGTTTTTCGTAGCTGTCGCGGAACTTGCCGCGCATCACTTCGGCACGCAGCAGTTGCTCGTAACCGCCCATGCTGGCTCGCGTCGGGTTCGGATCCGGATTGGGGTAATCGTCGGGATAGACGTCGATCAGCTTCACGACATAGTCGGAGTCGGTGCCCGAGGTCGAGACGATCAGGTTCGCCTGGACGGGGCCGGCGATGGTCAGATCTTCTTCGAGCACGGGCGTCTTGTAGGTCAACACGTCGCTGCGACGCGACGCGAAGCGCTGGTCGGCCGTCATGTAGTCGCGGGCGATGGTGTCGGTGATCCGTTCGATGTAGGGAACCGGATGGGCCGGGTCGCTCACATATTCGTCGGACTCTTTGTCGGTGTTGTGCGGGCCGGCGGCGGGCGCCTTCTCCGTGAGCTTGCCCCCCTCCTGGAAGTAGAAGGACTTGGGCGTCACGCCCTTGGGCGGCCACGTGGCGTAGCCCCGCCAGACATTCGTCCCCGTTTCGAAGACGTAGGCTTCGGTCTTGTCCGGCTTGCCCTTGCCTTTGAGGTAGTACTCGAAGAAGGGGAACTCGATGTGCTCGGCGTAGTATTCGGCCGTTTTATCGTTGAAGGTGACGTCGCCCAGCTTGGAGCCGTCGCCGCGGGCCCAGCCGCCGTGAATCCACGGGCCCATCACGAGCCGATTGACTGTCTCGGGCGATTGGCGCTCGATGCTCTCATAGACCTGGATCGCGCCCGAAGATTCCTCGCAGTCGTACCAGCCGCCGACGGTGAGCACGGCCGGCTTGACGTGCTTGAGGTGCGGTAGGATCGTGCGGGCCTTCCACCACTCGTCGTAGTTGGGGTGCTCGACCAGGTCCTTCAAGAAGCCGGTGCCGCCGCGGGCCTGCCGTTCGGCGATCGTGTCGAGTCGGCCGAGCGTGAGGTAGTGGTTGTAGACGTCGGGCCGACTGCCTTCGCGGCGCATGCCGCCCATTCGGCCGCCTCCCCGGTTGGCGGCTGCTCCGCGTTGCGGCCGATCGAAGAACTCCAGGAAGTTGATGCTGTCGGCCAGGATGAACGCGCCGTTGTGATGGTAGTCGTCGCCGACGAACCAATCGGTGACCGGCGCCTGAGGCGAGACGGCCTTGAGCGCGGGGTGCGCATCGACCAGACCGCACGACGAATAGAAGCCGGGATAGGAGATGCCCATCAGGCCGACGTTGCCGTTGTTGTTGGGAACGTGCTTGATGAGCCAGTCGATCGTGTCGTAGGTGTCGCTCGACTCGTCGATCTGTTTGTCTTTCTTGTTGGGAATGTACGGGCGGATGTTGACGAACTTCCCCTCGGACATGTGGCAACCGCGCACGTCCTGAAAGACGAAGATGTAGCCCGACTTGTCGTAGTGCGACGACTGGCCGAGCCGCGCGCGATACTGATCCTCGCCGTACGGCCGCACGCTGTAGGGCGTCCGCGTCATCAACATCGGGTATTTTTGCGACTGGTCTTTGGGGACGTAGACGGCGGTGAAGAGCTTGACGCCGTCGCGCATCGGGACCTTGTATTCGTACTTGGTGTAGCGAGCCTTGGTCTCGGCGACCTGGGCCGGATCAGGCGCCGGGCCTTGGCCGCGAGAGTCGGTTTGACAGAGCGCCGGCAAGCAAGAGAGCAGCCAGCGCGGCAGACCGGGAGACGAGAAACCGCCGGATCGGAGTCATTTTGGGCTCTTTGGCAAGTGCGTCACGGGTGTGGGACTGACGTCGACAATGCGCCCTCGAATATAACAAAGATCGCGGGCGCGAAGGGGTCTCCCGCGCATTAAGAGGCGTTCACGAAGGGCTCCGCTGCGCTGGGCCGACCGACGGCGAAAACAGGCGAGAGGGAGGGCTACGAACTCCACGCGCGACGGGCTAGGTTGCCGCGCGGATCGGTTGCGGGAGGTTCGCCAGCCATTGCAGCAGCAGGTCGGGCCACTTGGCCGGGGGAAATCCGTTCTTCACCCGCTGCGGGATCAGGTTGCCGACACCGTGGCCCCCTTCGCGGAACTCCTCCATGTGCACCGGCACGCCGAGCTTTTCCAGGTCGGCCTTGATGGCCCGCGGCATCTCGATCGGCGCACCGCCGCTGATCCCATCGTTGGTGGCGTGAACGAGGAACACGGGAGGCGAGTCTTTCTGAAACTTGAAAGGGGACTGCTTCTGCCGCCAGTGCCACGTCGCCAGCCCGACAGCGAAGTCCGGGCGGCTGCTCAGCCGTTCAATTGGGTCGACGGCGTCCTTATCTCCGCCGTCGAAGTTGGCGGCCAGGTTCATCGCCAGGTTGTGCCCGCCGAGTAGCCGGCGATGCCGATCTTGTGCGGGTCGATGCGCCACTCTTTCGCCCGGTCTCGCACGACGCGCGTGGCCCGCTTCGCGTCGAGCAGCGTGATTTCCTGGATGCCCGCGTTGCTCACCCGATACGGAGGCCGCAAACGATACTTGAGGCCGATGACGGCGACGCCTTTCGGCACGAAGACATCGGCCGCGTAGACGACGTGCGTCTTCCAATCGAGCGCGCCGTAGCCGCCTCCCGCGCAAACAATCAGCGCCATTCCCGTCGCCTTCGCCGGCGGCGGTAGGTAAACGCTGATCGTCGGCACCGACACCATCTTGATTGTGCCGCGCGGCTCGACGGTTTCGGGCGGGGCACCGTCCAGAAACTTGGGGGGCTTGCCCGGCCAGAGCGGCAGGACCAAGGGTGCCCCGCCGACAGTCCCTGGCGGCACGGAATTCTGGCGGGCCGATCGTCGGACGGACGGAACAGAGGTGTCTTGCGCCACCGCAAGGGCGCAACAAACGGCCAGCAGCAGACCGGTGGCAGACAAGAATCGAATCGCAGGTGAGAATCGAATCACAGGCGAGAAGAATCGAATCGAGGCCTGAGCGTGACAGATGCGACAGTGCAGAGCCGCTCACTCCGTTTATGTCTGTTCGCGAAACGCTGGCAAAGGATGCGGACCGGGCTGGAAAATGTCGGCAGCGGGGGACTTGCCGGCGAGAAATCAGCGGGCTGGGAGCTTAGAGTCTTTGTATCCGCTGCGCACTTTGCCCAAGAAAACGGGATCTGTCAACGACGGAGTCCAGCCGCATGAGGGCTCTCTCTAACCGCATCTGCCACAGACGAGAAAGAAACTTGCAGCTCCAGCATGAACGACCGCAAACCGCTTGCCTGCTGCACGGGAGGATCCGGACGAAAGTTTTTGTTTTCGCGACCGTGCTCATGGCGACGTTGCGACTGGCGCTGGGCCAGGCGACGGCTCAAGCCCAATGGCAGACGCAAGCGATCAACACGAGTGCGAACTTCCGCGGACTGTCGGCCGTGAGCGCCCGGGTGGCCTGGGTGAGCGGCACCGAGGGCACGTACGGCCGCACGACCGACGGCGGTCAGACGTGGTCGGTCGCCGTGGTGCCCGGTGCGGACAAGCTCGATTTTCGCGACGTCGAGGCCTTCGACGCGGCGACCGCGTACCTCTTGAGCGCCGGACCGGGAACCGACTCCCGAATCTATAAGACGACCGATGCCGGCCGCACGTGGAATCGGCAATTTCAGAACTCCGATCGCCAGGCGTTCTTCGACGCCCTGGCATTCTGGGGCGAGCGGCATGGCCTGGCGATCAGCGATCCGGTGAACGGTCGCTTTCCGCTCATCGTCACAGAGGACGCCGGCTCGCATTGGACCCCGCTTGCGGCCGTCGATCTGCCGCGGGCGCTGCCGAACGAAGGGGCCTTCGCGGCGAGCGGTACCTGCCTGGTCACGCACGGTCCGAGCGACGTGTGGTTCGGCACGGGCGGAGCCAAAGTGGCCCGCGTCTTTCACTCGGCCGATCGGGGTCGACACTGGACGGTGAGCGAGACGCCCATTCCCGCCGGAGTCGCGTCGGCCGGCATCTTCTCGATCGCCTTTCGCGACCGCGATCACGGCCTGATCGTCGGCGGCGACTACGCCAAACCGACTCAGCCGGGAGCGAACGCGGCCCGCACAGTTGACGGCGGTCGCACGTGGACGCCGCTAGGCCGACCGTTCGCTTATCGCTCGGGCGTCGCTTGGGCGAGAGACCGCTGGATCGCCGTTGGCACCTCCGGTTCCGACGTCTCCACTGACGATGGTGTTACGTGGAAACCCCTCGACCGACAGAACGACAATACGGTCAGCTTCGCGCCGGACGGCACAGGCTGGACCGCCGGTCCGCGCGGTCGGATTGCGAAGTTCGTTAACTAGAGGTCAATCAGCGGAGGTTGTGCGGTCGCAGTCTCACGTCGTTCGGCTTGGTATCTTTGAGCGCGTCGAATTCCGGAACAGTGTCACACGATTCTTATGCCACATACCATCCTCCTCGCCCACGGCGTTTTGGGATTTGGGGCCGACCTCAAGATCCGGTTGCCCGCGCAATACTTCAACGGCGTGGCCGGGCATCTCGAGGGGCAGGGGCACCGGGTGTTCGCGCCGAGCGTGGATCCGATCGGCAGCATTGCGAAGCGCGGCCGGCAACTGGCGGAGCGGATCCTCGAAGTGCCGCTGGAGCCGGGCGAGAAACTGCACGTGATCGCCTACAGCATGGGAGGGCTCGACGCGCGGCACGCGCTCTCGAACATCAGCGAGGAGGACATCTCGCAGCGGGTGGCCGATCGCGTGGCGACGCTGGTCACGGTGGGCACGCCGCACCGCGGCTCGCCGGTGGCCGACGCGATCGCCAATCCGAGCCTGCCCCTGTTCCAGAAAATCCCGCCCCTGTTACGGGAGGCGTTTCGCGACGCGGCGCCGGCGCTTCGCGACTTGACGACCGAGGCCGCCGAACGCTTCGATCGGGAGACGCCCGACGTGCCCGGCGTGCGCTACATCGAAGTGGCGGGCGACGCCTTTCAGGCGGGCAAAGGATTGTTTGTCTTCCAGCTGGCCGCGGCGATCGGCGGGATCAAAAGCGAAGTCAACGACGGCGTGGTCACGCGGGCCTCGGCTCTGCGCGACGTCGCCGGTCACGAGCACCTCGACGACTGGCCGGTCGACCACGCGGGTGCGATCGGCTGGAGCTTTCCGTCGCTGCTGCTCTTCAACGCCCGCCACTTCCCGATCAAGTTTCGCCTTCCCTGGCTGCCGCCGCCCACCCATCTGGAGCGGTATGACGAAATCGTCGCCCGGCTCTGAGATCGACGTCGCGGGAGGGAAAAGCCCCCACGCAACCTGTCGGAAGGCAGGCGGCGGATCGCTCCTAAGTCGCGTACTACGAGCCTGTTAGCGTATTCGGCCGGGCCCGGGTCGCGACTCCAAAGGGGTCGCGGGCGGCCGCGGAACCCCGGCCAAAATCCGTCAAATCGGGAATCCCTTGACCGGTTCCGGCCGATGTTAATACAATCGTTTCATACAAACGGATGATGCGAGCGTTTCAGGCGATCGTTCAGAACGTCGCGACGAACACGGACGACGAATCAAGATGACCATGAAAACCAACGACGACACCGAATATCGCCTGCTGCAAGCGGCCGGCGAGCTGTTTGCGGAAAAAGGCTACGACGGCGTCAGCGTCCGCGAGATCTGCCAGCGGGCGGGCGCCGGCAACGTGGCGGCCGTCAACTATTACTTCCGCGACAAGGAGCGGCTCTACATCGAGGCGGTGAAATCGGCCTGCTCGCGGGGGGACGAAAGCTTCCCTTATCCCGATTGGCCTGCCGGCACCGAGCCGCGGCAAAAACTGATCGACTTCATCCGCGTGCTCACGGACCGCATGTTCGGCAACAGCCCGCCGTGGGCCCGCCGATTGTTCTTGCGCGAATTGTCCCATCCGACCGAGGCCTGCACCGAATTCGTGCAGAAGATCGTGCGGCCGAACGCCGAGCTGTTGGGCAGTATTCTCACCGAGCTATTGCCCAAGGTGCCGCAACGCAAGCGGAGCCTGATCGCGTTCAGCATCGTCGGTCAGTGCTTTTTCCATCGCTTTGCCCAGCCGATCGTCACCCAGCTCGTGGGCGAGGAAGAAGCCCGCAACTACGACACGGCGCTCTTGGCCGAACATATTGCCGACTTCAGCCTGGCGGCGCTGGGCCTGGAACCGGGTAAGAAAAGCCGGCCGCCGCGATCGCGTTCGGCGTCGCGGACGCGGGAGTAACGACGTGACCTGGGTCGCGCTCAAGATGATGACCGGCAATCGCGGCAAGTATTTCGCGATCGTGTTCGGGATCGCCTTTGCCTGCATGCTGATGGGGCAGCAAGCGTCGATCTTCTGCGGACTGATGCGAAATACCACGAGCCAGATTCGCGACACGACCGGGGCCGACATCTGGGTGATGGACCCCAGCGTGGAATTCGTCGACGACGTCACGCCGCTGGCGGACAACGATTTGTTCCGCGTGCGGGGCGTGCCCGGCGTGAGCTGGGCGGTGCGGTTCTACAAAGGGCTGGCCCGGGCGCAGTTTTTGGAGGGGAACTTCAAGCAGTTCATCGTGCTGGGTCTCGACAACGAAAACTTCGTCGGCGCTCCGCAAGAAATGCTGTTGGGATCGCTCGAAGATCTGCGGCGGCCGGACGCCGTGATTCTCGACGAGTACGGCTATCACTACTTGTGGCCGGGCGAGCCGCTGCGGGCCGGACGCACATTCGAGATGAACGATCGCCGGGCGCAGGTGGTCGGCGTTTGCAAAACCTCGCCGACGTTCCAGACGTTCCCCGTCGTCTACACCCGCTATACCCAAGCGCTGCAGTATGCACCGCAGGAACGCCGAGTGCTGTCGTTCGTGTTGGCCAAGGCCAAACCCGGCGTGCCCGTCGCGGATGTCTGCGAGAGCATCCAGGAGCAGACCGGCTTGATGGCCCTCTCGCAGCCGACCTTTAGCTGGATGACGGTCTCTTATTACATGCGGCGGACGGGCATTCCGGTGAACTTCGCGACGACCGTGCTTCTGGGGTTCATTATCGGTGCGGCGGTCGCCGGTCAGACCTTTTATCTCTTCACGATCGGCAACCTGAAGCAATTCGGCGCGCTCAAGGCGATGGGCGTGAGCAACGTCCGCATTTTTGGAATGGTGCTCGTGCAAGGCGCGTTCGTGGGCGTGATTGGCTACGGGATCGGCATGGGAATGGCCGCCCTCGTTGAGACGGTGATGTCACTGACGATCACCACGATTCCCCCCGTGTTCTATATGCTCTGGCAGATTCCGGCAGGGACCGCGATTGCGGTCGCGCTGATTATGATCGCAACCACGTTCGTCAGTTTGCATCGCGTGTGGGTGCTCGAACCCGCGGCGGTCTTTCGTTAGGCCGAGACGACTATGCCCTGGCTGGCTTTAAAGATGTTGTTGGGCGATCGGGCCAAGTATCTGGCCATCGTCGCCGGCATTGCCTTTTCCGCGCTGCTCATTGCGCAGCAGTCGGCGATTTTCTGCGGCTTGATGCGGCGGCACGGTGGGCCAGCTGCGCGACGTCACGGACGCCGACATTTGGGTGATGGATCCGTCCGTCGAATACCTCGACGAGCTGAAACCGATGAAGGAGAACCACGTCTACCAGGTGCAGGGAGTGCCCGGAGTGGCCTGGGCCGTCCGCTTCTGCAAGGGGCAGGCCCGCATGAAGCTCTTCGACGGCAAGTATCAACAGGCGATCGTGCTCGGACTGGACGACGCCACCTTCGTCGGCGCACCGCAAAACATGCTGCTGGGCTCGCTCGCCGGGCTCAAGCTGCCCGACGCCGTGATCATGGACGAGATTGGGTACCGCTACCTGTGGCCGGGAAAGCCGCTCCAGATCGGCGGCACGTTTGAAATGAACGATCACCGGGCCGTGATCGTCGGAATCTGCAAGGCGAATCGGACGTTTCAAACGTTCCCGATTCTTTACACGCGCTACAACCTGGCGCTGCAGTACGTGCCGCAGGAGCGGCGCGTGCTCCCCTTCGTGCTGGTGAAGGGCCAACCCGGATTGACCACGACGGAAGTTTGTGAGCGGATCACACAGCAGACGGGGCTCGAGGCGCTGCCCCGCGAGGAATTCGGCTGGAGAACCGTCGGCTATTACATGAAGCGGACGGGCATCCCCATCAACTTTGGACTCACCGTGGTGTTGGGGTTCGTCGTTGGCTGCGCAATCGCGGGCCAGACCTTCTACACCTTTGTCCTGGAAAACATGAACCAGTTTGGGGCGTTGAAAGCCATGGGCGTCAGCAACCTGAAGCTCGTCGGCATGGTGCTTTTTCAGGCCCTGGTCGTGGCGACGTTGGGGTACGGCTTGGGAATCGGACTAGCGGCCTTGTTCGGTGTGCTCACGCAAAACACCGAGGTCTCCTTCTTCCTTCCGTGGCAGGTGCTGGGCCTGACGGCCGTCGCGACCGCGCTGATTGCCGTCTTGGCCAGCGTGATCAGCATCCGGCCTGTGCTGTATCTCGAACCGGCGGTCGTGTTTCGAGGCTGATACGCCTTACTTGAGAGCGGACGATGATCTGGCGCAACGCGACAAAACGAGAAACCGACGATTCCGGCACGGTCGGACTGCTGAACGGCCCGACGACCGCCGTCGTCTGTCGCCAGGTGACCAAGGAATTCGGCGACGGCGATTCCCGGGTCTTCGCGCTGCGTGGCATCGACCTGGAAGTTTACGGCGGCGAGCTGACGCTGTTGGTCGGTCCGTCGGGCTGCGGCAAAACGACGCTGATCTCGATCATCGCCGGCCTGCTCGATCCGACGGCCGGCTCGCTGGAAGTGTTGGGGGAAGACCTGAGCCGGATGCGCGGCGGACAGCTCGTCGATTTTCGCGGCGCCAACGTCGGCTTTGTGTTTCAGCAGTACAACTTGCTCCCCGCGTTGACGGCGGCTGAGAATGCGGCCGTGCCGCTGATCATTGCCGGCCGTCCCCGCCGGGAAGCCATCGCCAAGGCCCGGGACATTTTGGCGGCGCTCGAGATGAGTGACCGGGCCGACGCCCTGCCTTCGACGTTGTCGGGCGGCCAGCAGCAACGGGTGGCGATTGCCCGGGCCCTCGTCCACGAGCCGCGCCTGCTGGTGTGCGACGAGCCGACGGCCGCGCTCGACGCGCGTTCCGGCCGCACCGTGCTCGACCTGGTGAAGCGCGTGGCCGTGCAGCCGGATCGGGCCGTGATCGTCGTCACCCATGACAATCGAATTTTCGACTTCGGCGACCGGATCGTCACCATGAACGACGGCCGCATCGAAAGCGTGACAGACCAGAAAAACGCAGGCGGGCCGAAATCCGTCCCGCACAGCGCGTTGGAACCGCGCGCTTGGCCTTTTGAATCAGGTGAAGCATGAAAATCAGAATGGGGAAGTTCTTCCTGCCGTTCCTGGCCGCGGGCATGCTGGGCTTTGCGATCTATCACGTGGCGATGGCGCAAAAGACGTACACCAAGGCGCCGCCGCCGATCGAACCGCCGACCACTCCGTTCGGCCACACGGTCGCCGGATCGGGCATCGTCGAGCCGAACAACGAAGCTAGCACGACTTCGGCCATCGCCGTCGGTTCGCAGATTTCGGGGGTGGTCACTCACGTTCACGTGCGAATCAATCAGAACGTGAAGTTGGGCGACCTGTTGTTTGAGCTGGATAAACGGGCCGCGCTCGCCGACCTGCACGTTCGCGAAGCGCAAGTCGGCGTCGCCGACTCCAACGTCCGCCTGCAGAAGGACCAGTTGGACCGAGGCGCCAAGCTACTGCCGCGGCAGGCGATCACCGAGCAGGACTACGTCACGCGCGTCGAGAACTACCGTTCGGCGCTGGCGTCGTTGGAGCTGGCCAAGGTGCAGGTGGAGCAAGGGAAGACGGCCGTCGATCTGCTCGAGATTCGCGCCCCCGTGGACGGCACGATCCTGCAGATTAACATCCGCCCCGGCGAATTCGTGTCGATCTCGGGCAATCAATCGATGATCCAGATGGGCAACATGCAGCCGCTGCACGTCCGCGTCGACGTCGACGAAGAAGACCTGCCGCGACTGAAGCTCAACGCGCCGGCCACTGCCAAGATTCGCGGCGACGCCCTCCAGCAGGAGGTGCCGCTGCACTTCGTGCGGCTCGAGCCATTCGCCATGCCCAAGGTTTCGCTCACCGGAGCTAACACGGAACGAGTCGACACGCGGGTGGTGCAGGTGATCTACGCGATCGAGCCGAACAACAAGCTTGTCGCCGAGAGGAAGATCCTGGTCGGCCAACTCTTGGACGTGTTCATCGACAGCAAGTGACCGGGTCGCCTGAGCGCTGCCGGTGTCATCTTGACTTGTGGGTTGCACGGCGTGGTTCCGCCATCTCGGGCCACGCCGTGCTTTATTAATGCCCGGTAATTCGCCGCAACCTCTGATGGCGAATGCACGAATGCGATTCTTGCGGAGCGCAACGAGCGGCTGCTGATGCCGCGCGGCGGCCCGCCGGTTCGATCTTGTCGCGCCTCTCGATTTCGCCTACCTTCCCGCCTCTATTCTGCGGGCCGACTGCCGATTCCCATCTCTGGGTTTTCCCTTCCTCCCGTCTGAGTTCGCTGGAGGCCCCAACCCATGCGTGGCGATTCGCCCTTCGTCCGACAATCGATCCGCTTTGTTCGTCAGTCCAAACGGCCGTTGGCGCTGGTGCTTGTCGCCGCGTTTTCGATTCACGCGGTCTCGTGTGGGACGATCATTCACCCCGAGCGGTGGGGTCAGCCGCGAACCGGCCCGCTCGATCCATCGATCGTCATTCTCGACGGCTTGGGCGTGTTGTTGTTCGTGATTCCGGGCGTGGTGGCGTTCGTCGTCGATTTTTCGACCGGTGCCATCTATCTGCCCGGGCCGTCTGCCTACTATCCGGCGCCGCCGGGAGGTTATCCGCCTCCGCCGTCCTATCCGCCGCCCGGCGCTTACCCGCCGCCTGGCGCCTATCCGGCCGGCGGAAATTATGCAGCGCCCGGCACCTCGTCGGCCTATCCGCCTCCGCCACCGACGGGCGTTCCCATGACGCGGATCGACGTCGATCCCACGCAGCTCAACAAGGACAAGATCCAAGCGGTAATCCGTGCCCAAACCGGACGCGACGTCAACCTCGATGATCCGGACGTGGCGGTGCAACCCGTGCCCAACGTGGACGACGCGTCGCGTTTGCTGAACGCTGCCCGCCAGCCCTGACCATCAGGTGAAGGGCCCGCGCCCCCTCGAGCCGGACGAATCTGGCACGAGCCTCCTGCGGGGGCTACGATAAAGTTCCGGCGTCACTGGGCTGGAGCCTTGCGGACCCGCGGATTTTCGCGTCGGTTCCGAAGTTGCCGCGGCTCGCCCGGCGCCCTGCTACGACACGTTCGTCATGCACTACGTTCCCGACTCGGCCCGCGACTTTCTGCCCGACGGTGCGGCACAGCGAACGGGATCGGGACTGCCCGGCGGCCGACTTTCCGCCACCAGCTTTCACTACCAGTCCGCACCGGTCTATTTCCTGACACTGATCGTCGGGGCCCTGCTCGCCGCCGATTTGGTGATCGGCCTGTTTGCCGACCCCGCGTGGTCAGTTTACCGAGCGCCGTTCGGTTTTCGGCTGGCCCTCTTGGCGGCGGTGCTTGGCGGCGGGCGGATCCTCTATCAGACGCTCGACGGGCTCTTCGAGGGGCGAGTCGGAGCGGAGCTGGCCCTGACGATCGCCGCTTTGGCGGCCATCATGCTTGGCGAATATATGACGGCCGCGCTCGTGGTCTTCATCGCGCTCTGCGGCGAAAGCGTCGAGGGCTATACGCTCGATCGCGCCCAGTCGGCCATTCGTCGCGTCTTCGATCTTTGCCCCGCGGTGGCGCATGTCGTCCGCGGCGGGCGCGAGGTGGACGTTCCCGTCGGCGAAGTCGGCGCGGGCGAAACCGTGACCATCCGTCCCGGGGAGCGCGTGCCCGTCGACGGCACCGTCTCGTCCGGCGTCTCGACCGTCGACCAAAGTGCGCTCACCGGGGAGAGCTTGCCCGCCGACAAACAAGCCGGAGCGGAAGTCTTCACCGGCACGCTCAATCAATACGGATCGCTGAGCGTAGTCGCCAAGAAAGTTGGGCCCGACACCACGCTGGCGCAAGTCGTCGAACTGGTCGCTCAGGCCACGCAGCAGAAGACGCCCCTGGAGCGGACGGCCGATCGGCTGGCCCGTGTCTTCTTGCCCTTCGTGCTGGGCGCGGCAGTGCTGACGTTGATTGGCTGGTGGTGGAGCACGGGCGAGTGGCGCGCGGGCTTTCGGCCGGCGCTTGCCGTGCTGGTCGTCGCCTGCCCGTGTCCGCTGATTCTGGCGACACCCACGGCCGTCATCGCCGCTATGGCGTGGCTGGCGCGCAAAGGCGTCGTCGTGAAGGGCTCGGCCGCGCTCGAGAGCCTGGCCAGTGTCGACACCATCGCTTTCGACAAAACGGGGACGCTCACCCGCGGCGAACTCGCGCTCGGCGCGATCGTGGCCTTGCCGCCCTTGTCCGAGACCGAGTTGCTCCGCGTGGCGGCCATCGCCGAGCGGCGCAGCGAGCACCTCCTGGCGCGCTTGATTGTCCGCGAAGCCGAAGCCCGCAATCTCGTGGTGCCGGGGATCGAAGAGTTCACGCTGCATCCTGGCGCCGGCGTGGTGGCCCGCGTCCGCGCGACGCTCTTGGGCCCGTGGGTCGACGAGACGAGCGGCCTGTGTGCGGTGATCGTCGGCAATCGCCGGTTGCTCGAAGCGCAACAGGTCGTTGTCGATGCGGCCTTCGAGGCGCAGCTCACCCAAATCGAAGAGAGCGGCGCCACCACGATGCTGGTCGCGGTCGACGGCCGGCTGCTCGGAGCGATCGGCGTCCGCGATGCGCTCCGCGACGAAAGTCGGTCCGTGATCGCCGAGCTGAAACGCTCCGGTGTGAAATCGTTCGCCCTGCTCACCGGCGATCGCCCGCAAGCGGCCCGCACCGTGGCCGACGCATTGGGCGTTTTCGACGAGGTCCAGTCCGGCCTGTTTCCCGCCGACAAGGCCCGCTGGATCGACGAGCAACAGCGACGGGGCCGACGGGTGGCCATGGTGGGCGACGGAATCAACGACGCGCCGGCCCTCGCTGCGGCCGACGTCGGTATCGCGCTGGGGGGCGTCGGCAGCGACATCGCGGCCGAGGCCGGCTCGCTGGTGCTGATGGGCGATCCGCTGCGGCCGCTGCCCGGACTGTTGCGACTGTCCCACGCGCTCGTTCGCAACATTCGCCAGAGCATTTTGATCTTTGCCTTCGGCATGAACGCGGTCGGCATGCTGCTTTCCTCGTTCGGCCTGCTGAGCCCGGTGCTCGCCGCCGTGTTCCACGAAGCGGCCTCGCTCGCCGTGATGGTCAATGCGACGCGGCTCTTGGGCTTCGAGCGGCTGCAATCATCGACGGCGGCCGGAGTATGGGAGCAGTTTTCGCGGGGCGCGGAATGGCTCACGCAAGCGCTTTCGCCCAGCCGCTGGATTTTTCGGCTGATCGAGAACCGCGCCGTCGTGCTGGGCGTCCTCGTGCCGGCGATTGTCTTTGTCTGGCTGTTGTCCGGCATCGTTTGCATCCGCGATAACGAGCGGGCCTTCGTCACCCGCTTCGGCCGGGCCGAGGCCGATCTGCCCGCGGGAGTCCATTGGCGGCTGCCTGTTCCGTTCGAGCGAATCTATCGCGAGCCGGCCGACAAGCTGCGCACCGTGCAGATCGGCTTTCGTGGATCCGACGCGCGACCGGCGTCCGACCCTGCCGTGGTCGGCGAACCGATCGAATGGACCAGCGAGCATAACGAAGCGGGTTTCGAGGGGCGTCCCGACGAGTCGCTCGTGCTGACCGGGGACGAAGTGCTCGTCGAAATGACGGCCGAAGTCCAGTGGCGAATCGCCGACATGCGGCAATACGCGTTCGGATCGGTTCGCCCTGCCGAGACTCTCCGGACCGTGGCCGAAAGCGTCCTCCGCGGGATGGCCAGCCGGCAAACGCTCGACGGAATTCTCACGGAGCGGCGGCAAGCGATCGAGGACGATTGCCTGGCGCGGCTCCGCGGTCGCATCAAGCCGCTGGGCCTGGGAATCGAAGTCACCGAGCTGACGCTGCTCGACGTTCACCCGCCGCGGCCCGCCGTTTCGGCCTATCGCGACGTGGCCGACGCGCTCGAAGAAAAGGAAGAACGCATCAACGAGGCGGAGGCCTATTACGCCGGTCGGCTGTTGCGCGCGGCCGGCGAACGGGCCGTGCTGATGTTAAGCGATGCGGCTGCTGATTCGAGACAGCGGTTCGATAAAACGACGGCCGGCGGCGTCTCCGGCTGGACGCTGACGGACGCTCTCTGGTCAAAGCTCAATCCCGAGTCGCCGACGACGGAGCTCGTCCTTTCGGGCGAAGCGGCCACCGTCCTGTTGGGTGCGCGAGCGCAGGCGACGCAAACCACGCAAGCCGCCGGCGGACAGGCCGATCGCTTCAAAGAACTGCTGGGCGCATATCGGTCTCAGCCAGAGCTGACTGGCCGACACCTCTATTGGCAGGCGGTCATCGATTCGCTCTCCGGGCGGGCAGTGACGATCATCGACCCCAAGGCGGGCGGCCACAAACGGCTCCTGCTCGGCAGCCCCGACGACTTGCGGAACGGCGGCCTGCTCCGCGAGATCGGCTCCGAAGCCCCGTCGACCTCCACGAATCCCACGGACGTGGCAAGCCCAACCGGTGCCCCGAACACAACCCCAACTGAGCCGTCGCCAAACGTCCCGTCGGACCGGCCGGCCGAATCCGATCCGTCCAACCGCGGAAGTTCAAACAACGAGTCCAATCGCTGAACCTCAGCGCTGAAGTCGAAACCATGATCGATCGTAGTTCGGATCAGTTCGCTCGTACCCCGCCCGACGGACTGAGTCCACCGCCCGACGGCCGCTTCGCGCGACGCCTCGGGCTCTTTGCGCTGGCGCTCTCCTCGTCGGACTTGCGGCGACCTGCGTGATCTTTGTCGACGAGCGGGAGGCGGTGATCGTCGAGCGGTTTGGCAGCATTGTGCGAGTTTACGATCGCGAGGCCGACCGTGGAGCCCACTTCAAGCTTCCCTGGCCCATCGATCTGGCCCGCCGCTTCGATCGCCGCGTGCAGTTGTTCACGCCGTCGGCCCGCGAGATGTTTACGAGCGATAAGAAGAACGTCACGGTCGACGTCTACATCTGCTGGCGAATCGCCCAGCCGCCGGAAGGTGCCGCCGACGCACCGGGCGAACGGCCCGTGGTGCGCTTCTATCGCGGGCTGGGCAGCAGCGACGTGGCCGAGGCCCGTCTGGAAAGCCGCGTCCGCTCGATCCTGACGACGGCGCTCGGCCAGGTCGAGCTGAGCCATCTGCTCGGTGTGAAGAATTCCGAGCAGGGCCCGGCGAAGAACGAGACCGGGCCGCTCGATCGCCTGTCCGAAACCGTCCGCGACGAAACGCTCAAGCGGGGGAGCGAGTCCGAGTCGCTCCGTGATCGGCTCGGTATCGAAGTCGTCGATCTGCGGATCACGCGGCTCAATTTGCCGCAGGGCAACCAGCAGGCCGTCTTCGATCGAATGAAGAGCGAGCGGAAGAAAATTGCCGACCGGTATCGCTCGGCGGGACTGGCGGAAAACCAGATGCTTCGCAGCCAGGCCGACCGGCAATACAACGAGCTTTTGGCGAAGACTCGGGCCGACGCTGAGCGGATTCGCGGCGTCGCCGAAGCCGAGGCTGTCCGCGTGCTGAACGCGGCCCACGGGCAGGATCCCGAATTCTACGCCGTGCTCGCGGCGCTCGATGCGTACCGCAAGATTCTCAATGACCGCACGACCCTGGTGCTTTCCGCGTCGAGCAGCATGCTCAAGCTGCTGACCGACGGGATCCCCGAGCTGAAGAGCCGGCCCGAGCCGGTGCCTCGCACCACCGCGCGGCCGCCACTGTCGCCAAACGGCAAATCGCCGACCGGCAAGACGGCGCTCACCCCCAAAAGCGCCGCCCGGCAGCCCCAGCCGCCGGCGTCCGGCCATTTCGGGCATGTCGGGAGGGGGCCGATGAAGCGCATTGCGCTCGGCGGCGCGCTGCTCGTGGCCGTCTATCTGGCGACTGGCTTTTATGTCGTGCGCGGGAACGAAAAGGCGGCCGTCCGTCATTTCGGCCGTTTCATCCGGACGCCGGAGAATCGCGTCGCCCTGGAAGGGAGCGGTCTGCACTACACACTGCCGTGGCCCTGTTCGGACATCGAGCGGATCAACCTCAACGAAGTGCGGACGCTGTCGATCGGCATGGGCGAAGTCGCCGAGCCGGGGGCCGGCGGTTTTCTGCGTTCGCTCGAGGCGGAGAACCGCTCGCAGTTTCTGACGGGCGACAAAAACATCCTGCATCTGCAGATCAACGCTCAGTATCGCGTGGCCGACCCGACGGTCGAAGACTTTCTGTCCCGCTCGGCGGCGCCGGAACGCCACCTCGAGCGAATCGTGGAGGCGGTGGCGGCCGGGCTGATCGCGCAGAGCGGAGTCGATTTCGTGCACCCGCTCGGCCAGGTCGAGCTGAACGCGTTGTTGACGGCCGGCGTGCGTCGCCTTGCCGAAGAGCAGCGACTGGGTGTGGAAATCGACGACGTGGCGATCAATGCCGTCTATCCGCCGATCCTGGTGAAATCGTACTTTCTCGACGTGACGAGCGCTCGGGCCGATAAGATCAATTCCATCAACGAGGGATTGGCCTACGCCGAGGCCCGCCATTCCGCCGCGCAGGCCGAAGCCCGCAGCACGCTCGACGAAGCGGCCAGCTACCGTCAGCAGACGGTCGAATCGGCGCGGGCCGAAGCGGAGAGTTTTTCGCGACTGATCGAACAGTTGCGACACGAGGAACAGTCGGGAGCGGGCGGACGCACTTACGTGCAAGCCCGGCAGATGGCCCTCACCCGCCGTTATTACGACACGATGCGCGACGTGTTGAAAACGGTCGCGACGAAAGTCCTGCTCAATTCGGGCGAACCGGCCGACCTGACGATCTTCACTCCCACAGGTCGGCCTCCCGCCGCAGCTCCTTCCGCTGGGCAAGCGCCGACACCCCGGCGCCCGCCGCGACCCGGCGCCCTGCCGCCGGCGGATCGGAAACGCCCCCGGCCTGGTTGCGCTAGCGGGTCAAAACTTGACTCATTCCGCGCGAATCGGGCGACATTTTGTGTCGCACCCGCTCAAAATTGCCGATTTTTGAGATTATGCGGGCTTATCGGCTGTGCGCGGCGATATCGCGGGCCTGGAGCCGCTCGTCAGCGCAACTGCGTTCGCGTGTTACGACACTGGCCCTCTTGGCCAGCCTGTGCGTACCGCCCGCGGTGCTGGCCGACTCGGGCTCGACCGCGGCCACAACCGCAACTCCAACTGCCGCCGTCGCGCCCGACTCACGCCCGCGGTCGTCCTTCGCGTACTACGGCATTCTCGGCGAGGTGGCCCGTCCGGGCGTCTATCAGCTCTCGACCGGCTGCACGTTGGGTCAGCTAGTCATTGGTGCCGGCGGCCTCACAGGCAACGCGAATGGCAACGCGCGGGTCCTGCGTGGGCGCGGCAGGCTGAACAATTCTTTGTGGCCGCCTCTGAGTCCGCGGTCTTGTCCCCCGGCGACTTGATCGTTGTGGGCGTACAGGCATCGCGGTTGGCCGAGCCCAACGGTGCCCGCGCCGGCCGTGGACCATCGCAAGTGCAAATTGGCCTGTTGAACCTGATCAGCCGTCCGGTCGTGCTCACGTTGCCTCGCGAGCTCGCGGCGCCCGCGCGGATCGTCGAGTTCCTCGGTCAACCGCCCGCATTGGCGGACGACCTCGGGATCGTCGGCCCGTCGCGAGCGGAGGTCCGCGCCTCCTTCAGCGCGAACTTTGCGGATGACCGGCTGGCGTCGGGCGCGGTCCTGATTTTTCCTTCGCACCGCGTCCGTGTGGCATCGCTGCCCACGCTGCCCGATCCGATTCCACTCCCCGCCCAGCCGCAGTTCCTGGCAGCACCGTCGACTCCGGCGGCGCCAGCGACGGAAACGGCTCGCGGCGCGGATGCGCCGTGGACGTCGGTCGCAGCCGCGCCTTATCAGGCGGGCCGCGTTGCCGGCTTTTACCGCGCGCGGTGCCGTGTGCCGAATCGCTCCGGCGCCGCCGGCCAACGTGGACGCCCCGTCCCCTCAGCAGCTCGAGCGGATGATCTTCGGCTCACTCCCGCGGAACGTCTCGCGACAAGAGTGGGACCGCGAAGAGCAACTCAGCGCCGAACGTGCTCGATCGCGTCCCTACATCTTTTTCTTTGTGATCGCCGGAACGGCCACCTTGGCGATCGCGTTCACGATCGGCTCGATGGGCCTGCGGGGGTTGCGCAGCATTCGCTCGCGTCGGCGGGCGACTGTGGCCGGGCTGGTGCCGCCCGTGCCGACGTTTGCCGAGCTCACGCCGGGGAATCGCATCCTCCGCGTCGATGTCAACCAACCGCAAACGCGACTGGCGCTCGACCTGGCGGTTTTCGAGCAGGCGCAGGCCCGCCGTGCGCAGAGAGCGATGAGCCTCCCGGACCACACGCCGAAGGCCGCCTGATCGGTCACGCCGTCTCCTCGGAGCGACGCCCGCGTTTTGCGCCGCCGTCGAGCGACGTGCGATCCGCGCTGTGCTACCCTACGCCCGTGGGCGCAACTGTCGTTTACTACGTGTGCGTGACGATTTTGCTGTTGGCGATGGCCGGCGCGTGGCTGGCCAATTTGTTCGCGTTGCCCGGCAATTGGCTGATCGTCGCGCTGGCCGCGATTTTCGCCTTCGCGTTTCCGGTGTCGGCCGGACGGGGCATTCATTGGGCGACGGTCGGCGTCGGCGTGGGTCTGGCGGTTGTCGGCGAGCTCGTCGAGTTGGCTGCCGGCGCTGCCGGGGCGCGACAAACGGGAGCGAGCCGCCGGGCCATGGTGCTGGCCTTGCTCGGCACGGTGGTGGGCAGCGTGCTGGGCGCGTTCGCGGCGATCCCCATTCCCATCGTCGGACCGATCATCGGTGCCGTGGGCGGCGGAGCGCTCGGAGCGTTTGCCGGCGCCTACATCGGTGAGACGGCGATCGGCCGCTCGACGGAGCAGAGTCTGGCGGCCGGCAAAGGAGCGATGATCGGTCGCCTGCTGGGAACGGCTTCCAAGCTGGTGATCGGCGTGGTGCTGTTCGTCGTCGTCGCGGTCGATGCGCTGATCTAACAGCGGGGTTGTGCGAGGACCGGTCGAGCGATGCACGAACACTTCGATCTGATCCTCACGCTGAGCGGCGCGTTCACCGCCGCGCTCATCCTGGGCTACGCCACGCATCGCCTCGGCCTGTCGCCGATTGTGGGCTATCTGCTCGCCGGCATCGCCGTAGGCCCGAACACGCCCGGCTTCGTCGCAGACACGAAATTGGCGAACGAACTGTCCGAAGTCGGCGTGATCCTGCTGATGTTCGGCGTCGGCCTCCACTTTCACTTAAAGGACCTGCTCGCCGTGCGACGGATTGCCGTGCCGGGGGCGCTGGGCCAAATCGGCGTGACGAGTCTCGTCGCGGGCGCGGTGGAGATGGCGTTCGGCGGAACAGCGTGGGCGGGGATTGTGTTCGGGTTGGCGCTGTCCGTGGCGAGCACGGTGGTCCTCTTGCGCGTATTGGCCGACGCGCACGACTTACACACGCCGGTCGGGCACATCGCCGTCGGCTGGCTGGTAGTCGAGGACCTGGTGACCGTGCTGGTGCTCGTCATGTTGCCCGTCTTGTTTCGGGCGGAGTCGCAGGGAGTGGGACGCATCGCGCTGTCGCTCGGCGCTTCGGTGCTCAAAATCGGACTGCTGGTCGCGGTGATGCTGTATGGCGGTCGTCGGCTGGTCCCCTGGCTGCTCGCGCAGATGGCGGCCACTCGCTCGCGCGAGTTGTTCACGCTGACCGTCCTCGTGCTGGCGCTCGGGATCGCGGTGGCGTCCGCCAAACTGTTCGGGGCTTCGATGGCGCTCGGCGCGTTTCTCGCCGGCATGGTCGTCGGGCAGTCCGACTTCAGCCTGCGGGCGGCGGCGGAAGCGTTGCCGCTGCGCGATGCGTTCGCCGTGCTGTTCTTCGTCTCGATCGGAATGCTCTTTCAGCCCGGCTATTTCCTGGTGGCGCCGGGGTTCGTATTGGCGACTCTGGGATTGGTGTCTGGTGCTCAAGCCACTCGTGGCGCTGGTGATCGTGCTGGCGCTGGGCTATCCGTTGCGGTGCGGGCTGGCGGTCGGCGTCGCGCTCGGGCAGATCGGCGAGTTTTCGTTCATCCTGGCCGAGGTCGGGCGCGAGCTGGGCATTCTGGACGACCACGCGACCAACACGTTCGTCGTCGCGGCCATCGTTTCGATCAGCGTCAATCCGATCCTCTATCGCCTGGTCGACAAAATCGAGGATCGGGCCAAGCGACGGCCGGGCCTTTCGAGATGGCTGATCGATCGGCGGAGCGTTGGCGCGAGCCAGCCCGCGACCGGTGCGGCGGTCGCTTCGGACGATTCGTCCCCGAGCGCCACGGTCTATCACGCCGTCGTCGTCGGCTACGGGCCCGTCGGCCGGACGGTGGTGCCGCTGCTTCGCGAGAACTCGGTCGAGCCGACGATCATCGAACTGAACCTGGAGACGGTCCGGCAGCTCCGCGCCGCGGGGATCGCGGCCGTCTACGGAGACGCCACGCGGCCCGAGTCGTTGAAAGAGGCTGGTATCGAACGCGCCATCGTGCTCGTGCTCAGTGCCACCAACCTGCACGGAGGCCCGGAGATCATCCGCCTGGCCCGCGAACTGAACCCCGCCGTCCGGGTCTTCGCCCGCACGAATTATCTGCGGGAGATGCCCGGCCTCAAAAAGGCAGGAGCGGATGTGACCTTTGCCGACGAGGGAGAAGTCGCCCTCTCGATGATCGAACTCCTGCTGCGGCAACTGGGCGCGACGGCCGAGCAAATCGATCGCGAACGCGACCGCATCCGCAACGAGCTGTTCGGCGGCCCGCTCTCTGCCGAACCGCTGCTGCCGGCCAAACCGCCTGACGAATCGGCGAGTGCGGACACGCCGCAAGCGTGATCGCGCTTAAAATTGGCACAACAAAACGAGTATGCCTCTATATCAGTTTTAAGTGTACCGACCCAATTCAGGGTGCCTGACCCTCACGCCGCCTCTCATCATTCATTGACTGTCGGCGGCGGTCGCTTTGTAGAACAGGCGCTCTGTTGAGATCAGACACGTGGCGTGCCTTCCGATTCCCGTCCTAGCCGACGCATATTCCGACCGTTCACAAATTCGCGGGCGCGCACTCCTATCGTCGCGAAACAACCGCCGGTCGGGAAACCGGCAGCGGAGGCCTCCAAGATCCACTCTGCCATACCACACCCAAATCACCAAGATCAGTTTTTTGAGCGACCGCCGGTCCGAGGGCTTGTCCCTTTATGGGCTCGGAGCACTTTGCTCAGTGCGCCGCGCTGACGTCGCTCGGCACCCGCGAATCAGCAAACGGGGACGCGCCGCCGCGTGATGCCCGCCGTACGCGGGACCGTGCGGGGACATTACCGCGGGCGTCCATCTAGAACGGATGATCCAATCCGAACCAGAATTGCACCGCCGTATCGTCGTTGACAGTTTTCGCCACGTCGAAGCGGACGATGGTCCGCTCGATCAGGCTGAACCAGGCGACGTCGACGCGTAGGCCGACGCCGACGGCATGCGCGATCGGGCCGCTCTCTTTGCCGTTGAGATACGTGTTGCCCACGTCATAGAACGGGGCGCCGTAAATGTTGCGGACGCCGACCGCGTGATCGAGCAGGTCGAGATTCACCCGCTGCACGAGCGGAATCCGCCATTCGGCACTGCCGACCCAGGCCATGCTTCCCTGGCGCTGGCTCAAGTCGTAGCCGCGGAAGAGTTCGCCGCCGCCGAGAGTGAAGACGCGGGCGTCGTCGGGCTGCGCCGCCGCGCCATAAATTCGGACCGCCACGCGCGAGTCGCCCAGCCAGCGAAGAAACGTCGACTCCTCGCTGAGGTCGAACAGGCCGCGCAGCGTTTTGACGGTGGAAGCTTGCGTGAAAACCTCTTGGAACGAATGGTGTTCGCCCAAGACGGGCAGACCGTCGGCTCCGGTCACGTCAAAGGACAGTCCGGCTTCCGGGTTCCAGTAGGGCGTCAACAGGTTGCTGTGGTAATGCAAACCGGCGAGCGTCTGATCGTGAAACGGATCCGCTCCGGGAGTCGGCACGCTCGGTTGCGGCAGCGAATTGCTCTGCATGGCCTCGAAGGCCTCGACGTACTGGAACGGCGGCAGGTAAAAGCTGCTTCCCGGTAAGAACACATAGCGTTCGAAGAGGACGGCGCGGCTTGCCCGGTCGCGCCCGTTCGTGTCCGAACCCGAAGTCGGACCGTCTTCCCACGTCGTCAGGGCTCGTTCGATGTTGAGGCCGATCTGCATTTCCGGGATCGGCCAGTGATACCACCACGCGTCGACGCCGGCGACGACGTTGCGATCGTCGCTGCGATAGGCCACGTAGGCTCCGCCGCTGAACTCCTGAGTGCGATAGGCGCCCACGCGGAAACCGGCCATGGGCGAGCGCGTGTACCAGGGATCGATGTAGGTCGAGTCGTAGACCCAAGGCCCCGCGATGATATTCCAACGATCGTAGGCGTTGGTGAGGTCGACCTCGTCGAGCTGGGTGTAAAGGGGCGTCAGCCGCAAACGGGCGTGGGGCTTCCAGTGGTTGTTGGTCGGATCGCGGTCGAGCAGGACCTGATCGGGATCGACGGTGATCTGCGTCGGCTCGCAGGGCAGCTCGACCTCCACGCGCACGCAATTGTCGGGCAGAACCTCGATGTGCGTCGGCGGATTCTCCAATTGCATCTCCGGGACTTGTGGGAAGACGGGGATTCGCACCTGGTAGTTCCCGCTTCCGTCCAGGCTGAACCCGAGCACGGTCTGCTCGCAGTAGTCTCCTTTCTGCCGCAGCGTGACGCGTCACGCGGCACCGCTCCGGATGCGGCCCGGGGCATGGCTGTCCCTTGAGTGCGGCGAGCAGGCCCGGATCGTAGTCCAGCGGTTGCCAGCCCGGCCGCTCCCAATTGCGGTGGGCGTCGGACCATTTTTCGATCCGCACGCGCTCGACTCCCCAATCGGTCATCCCCTTGCCGTAGAGCCAATCGTCGAAGAATTGTTCCCACGAGCGTCCCGTATAAGCCTCCAGCTCGTGCTGGAAATCGCGGACGCGCAAGATGCGGTACTGATACTTGGCGTAGACCAGGCTCATGAAGTTGAAGAAGCCTTCTTCGCCCAAGCGGGCCTCGATCATGCCGACGATCTTGCCGCCGCGGTCGTAGGTCATCGCCATCAGCCGCACGAGATTCTTGAAGCGGGGCATCTCCTGCACCGTCGCCGACGATTCGCCGCGGGCGAGCGAGCCCATCAACGTCGCGTAGCGGTAGTCGTCGCGATGAATGTTGGGGAGCCATTCCAGCGCGGTCGGCAGCGAAATCAGCGTGTTGTTGCGGCCGTACTTCACGTCCATCAGCCGGTGCGCGAAGTAGACCGCCAGGCCTTCGTCCATCCAGGTCTCGGCATAGCCGTTGACGCCGACGACGTTGAACCACCATTGGTGGCAGACCTCGTGCGAGACCAGCTCGTCGACGAAGTTGCTGGCGCGATGCGGCAGCCCGAAGATCCGCGAGTCGATCATCACCAGGCCGCCGCACTGGTTGCCGTTCCAGCCGAAGTACGACTCGCAGATGGTGAAGTCCGCGTACGGGTAAGGCCCAAACCACCGCTGGTACGCCTCGAAGGCCTCGGCCGAGATCCGGATCATCTGCTGCGCGTAGAACTCGTGCCCGGGCAGCGCGAAGCAATGCAGGCGGACCGGCCCAACCTGGCCCACGCATTCCTGGTAGCAGGCGCTGCAGGTCAGGCTGAAGTCCCGCACGCCCGGAGCGCTGACTTCGACCAACTTGCGGCCGTTTCCCAACTCGCGCTCGCCGACGATCGAGCCCGAGCACGCCAGCTTTTGGTCGAGTGGCAGATCGATGTGGGCCGTGTAGACGCCGGCTTCGTTGAAGAAGGGTTGGTGCCAGGGGATGAAGGGCGTCGGCTGCCAGCCTTGCTCGTCGTAGAAGGCCAGCACGGGCAGCCACTGCGCCAGAAAGGTGACGCTTTCCCATTGTCCCCAACGTCCCTGGCGTTGAGGCAGTCGCAACGAGAACGTGACCTCGACGGTGACGTGCTCGCCCTGGTTGATCTCACGCGGCAAGGTGATTTCGAGGGCCGTGTCGTTGTCCGCGCGATAGCGAAACGGCAGTTCAATCGGTGCGGCCGAGGCGTTGTGTGTGTCCTCACTCACCAGACAGACGTGCTCGATCGTTAGCGGCGGGCCGTGCAAGTCGATGGCGTCGCTCGGAGCGAGCCGCAAGATCTCCAAAGTCTTAGCGAGCAAGCCGAGATCGGCCGACGGGACGGAGTAGTGCGCGTGCGCGTTGAACACCAATTCGCCGGCCGGGCGGGCGTGGCGGTTGTGCCAAGTCACGCGCTCGGTCACGAGGACGCGATGCTCGGGCACTTCGATCCGCATGCCCAAGTCGTAACGTGGCAGCCACGAAGGGATTTCACCATGAGCCGCCGGCGGCGCGACGAACCACGTGAGCACGATCGTTAGCGCGGCAGATCGAGCGCCGCCAGAAGTGGACTGGGTTTGCGCGGATCCGGTCGGTGGACGGGGAGACTGTCTCCAATCCCGACGACCTTAAGTGGAGGATGGAAGGAACCCTGCGGAGAGGCGCCCTGTCGGCGTGCCCGCAGGTCGCGGCATCAAGTGGTTCGGACGGGGAACGAGAAGATTGCTTCGTTTTGGGAGGACGATGAGCGAAAGGCTTGAAGTGAGAGAGGGAGCAAAAAATGATGAGCTGGGAGAAGGGTGGGAATCATCGACGAAATCGGCACCGCTGTCAATCGCCGATTGGCGCCGTAAGTGATTGTGTAAATAGTATTTAAGGTTGCGCGAAACCTGAACGACAATTCAGAAAATGGCCCTTTGTCGTTAGCCTCACGAGGGTTCGGGTAACTCCGGCGAAATCGACGTGTTCCTCCTACGGGGCGAACGCTCACCGACGGCGCGTTGACGGGACCTCCACCCGGCCATTCAAACGAAAAAAACACAAGGAAAGCTTCGCGTTGCAACCGCTTCCGCGGTCGCGGGTCCGCTGCTTCGCCTTGTGTTTTTTGTTGCAGCCCGCGTCGGAGACGGTGCCCTCCGAACTCACGTCAGATGGTTTTGCCCATCCGACGTTCCGCCCGGCCGGCAAGCGATGCGACCCACATGGTCGTCAATCAGCCAAGCACAGGCTGCAAATTTCCAATTCAAGAGGCGTGTTTGACTTCGACCGGCATCTCCAGCGAGACCGACTTTCCTGTCTCCGGAACGGCCATCACTTGCACCTGATTCTTGCCGGCAGGAGCCTCTTTGGTCGCTTCCAGGCTGACGGTCACTTTGTTCTTGTCCCGCCGGGATGGTGGCCATGGTGGGCGTGACCATCACACCGGACGGAGCTTTGAATTCCAGTTTGACGCTCTGCTTAAACTCGCTCCCGCGACTGATCGAGATGTCGACGTCGCGTTTCTTGCCGGTGTCGAGCGTGGTTTCCATCTTCGGGGCGTGCAGCGTAAAGGTGTTCGCCTTATCGACGACGTTCGGCGCGGTTTGTTCCTTCATCGTTTCCCGAGAGTAGCCGTCCGACTTCACGGTTGAGGTGCTCGAGGTCGTGGTTTTCGGATTGCTCGACACTCCGGGGCCGCCCGGGTTGCTCTCTTGAGTGCAGCCGGCCAAAGCAGCAAACATCGCGAGCGCGCCGGCGAGGGGCAGGGTCGGGGGAATCATTCGCATAGCATCTCTCCAAACGGGTCCACTGGTCGGCCGCTGACCGGCCTTGCAGTCTGATTCTCGAACCAAGCTCACAGAAACAGAGACCGAGAGAATGCAACTGGTATGCCAACGATCATTACCGGCAGTGACAGGCTTGCCTTAATGTGCCGAGAATTAGCGAATTGAAAGTCTGCCCTCTGCCCCGCGGATCCTCATCTTCGAGACGCCTGCTCGGCCACCCAACAGCCTGATCGCGGCGAAGCCTTGTATTTGCGGCGATTTCGCAGCAAGATCGAATGCACCTTCCTTGATTCGTCGCGCGAAGGCCCGCCGCGAGCCCCCACTCTGCCGACTCACCGAATACTCCTCTAATGTGACAACACGAGGATGTCTCACATGAACCTTCGACTAGGGTCGATGTCCGTCGCCTGCTGCGTGTTACTGAGCGGCCCGGTTTGCGCCGTGGCTGGTGTGTCGGGACCGCTTGCCAGCAAGCTCGACGGTACGCCTCCGGCAATTCCCATCGGCGGCGAGTCGGCAAATGAGATCAAATCCAAGATGCGTTCTGGCGAAATCAAACAGATCACCCGCATCCCGCCGTTGCCGGACAAAGTCGAGGCCCAGCTCAACGTCAAATACGGCGAAGCGGGCAAGCCGCTGCTCTTGGATCTCTACAAGCCCAAGGAGATGCAAAAGCCGGCCCCCGGCTTGATCTTCGTCCACGGCGGATCCTGGAGCCGCGGGAGTCGGAAGATCTACGGCTACTACTGCCAGCACTTTGCCGAAAAGGGATACGTCGCCGCGACGATCGAATACCGTCTGAGCGGCGAGGCTCCCGTTCCCGGCCGCCATTCAGGACGTGAATTGCGCGATCCGCTGGATGCGGGCAAACGCCGAGCGGCTGCACGTCGATCCGAACAAGATCGGCATTGTCGGCGGGTCAGCCGGCGGGCACCTGGTTCTGCTGGCCGCCTATTCCCACACCGACGATCCGGAGCTCGAGGGCACGGGCGGGAACCCGGGCATCTCCAGCCGCGTGCAGGCGGTCATCGACTTTTATGGACCCATCGAGTTGAAGGCGAGCAAGTCCAACCCGAAGAGCGCCGTGTTGAAGTTCATGGGAGGCAAGTCGATCGACGAAGCCCCTGAGCAATACGCCAAGGCGTCGCCCATCAACCACCTCACGAAAGGCGCGCCGCCCACCCTGATCATGCATGGCACCGTCGACGAGCTGGTGTCGATCGGGCAATCCGACCGCTTAGCTGCCAAGCTGACGGAGCTGGGAGTGCCCTATCTCTACGACCGACAAGAAGGCTGGCATCACGCGATGGACGCCGTCGCGGTGGTCAACGCGCGATGCGTCTGGCTGATGGACCAGTTCCTCGCGCAAGTGCTGCCCGTCACTAAGTAGCGCAGGACCGAAAGTCGTCCATCACCGAAAACGCGCAGCTCACCCGAGCCGGGGGCGTCAGCCCCCCGAGCACAGCCGCTAAACCTTGGGAAGACCTCGGGGGGCTCATGGCCCCCGCTCGGAGTCTGTTCGCACTGCGAGTCGCGCCGACTGCGCATCAACCCGTCTGTGGCAGGTCGAGGGCCTTGCCGAATCGTTCGAGCACGCGAACCTTGAGCGGCGCCAGCTCGGGCTGGTCGAACTCGCCCGAGCGGACCAGGTCGAATGCCGCGCTGCGGGTCTCTTTGAGGATCGACTCGTCCCGCGTCAGATCGGCGACTCGCAGCGGCAGCTCGCCGTGTTGTCGCGTGCCTAGCACGTCGCCCGGGCCGCGGATGGCAAAATCGGCCTCGGCGATGGCGAAGCCGTCGGACGTCGTTTCGAGCGCCTCCAACCTCCGCTGCGCTTCGGGCGACTCGGCATCCGAAAACAGAAAACAATAACCCTGGAACTTCCCGCGACTGACGCGGCCCCGCAGTTGGTGCAGTTGCGACAGTCCGAAACGGTGGGCCTCGTCGATCACCATGATCGTCGCGTTGGGGACGTCGATGCCCACTTCGACGACGGTCGTCGACACAAGCACGTCGATCTTGCCGTTGCTGAACGCGGCCATCCCCGCCGCCTTCAGGTCCGAGTCGAGTCGGCCGTGAATCAGCCCCACGCGGAACTCCCGAAACGTTCCAGCGCTCAGCAGTTTGAAAACCTCTTCGGCACTGGCCGCCGGCCGCTTCGAGAGGTCGTCCGCCGTGGCTTCGATTCGCGGGCAAACCACGTAGGCCTGCCGGCCCTTCTGCAGCTGCTCCTTGATGAACTGCCAGGCGCGGTCCCGCGTCGGCGCGTCGCTCACGCGGCTGGTGACGACTTTCTGTCGACCGGGGGGCGTGTCGACGATCGTCAGTCAGGTCCAGGTCGCCGAACTGGGTCAGGCACAGGCTGCGGGGGATCGGCGTGGCCGTCATCACCAGCACGTGCGGCGCCAGGTCGTTCGAGCCTTTGGAAAAGACGGCTCGCTGCATCACCCCGAACTTGTGCTGCTCGTCGATCACCACCAGGCCCAGCTTGGCGAACGTCACGTCTTTTTGAATCACGGCCTGCGTGCCGACGACCAGCGACACCGATCCGTCGGCAATGCCGGCCAGCGCGTCGCGCCGCTCGCGGGGGTTCAAGGCGCCGGTGAGCAAGAGTCGATTGACTCGGCTGTGAGCGAGCGCTTTGTCGATCGTCTGCCAATGCTGGTTGGCGAGCACCTCGGTCGGCGCCATGAAGACGGCCTGATGACCGGCGGCGACCGCCACCAAAATCGCGTAGAGAGCGACGGCCGTTTTGCCCGCGCCGACCTCGGCCTGCAGCAGGCGATGCATGGCTTCGCCCGACTCCAGGTCGCGCGAGATCTCCGCGACGGCTCGACTCTGTCCCTCGGTGAAGGTGAACGGGAACAGCCGGCGGATCCGCGCGTCGATCTTGGCCGTCGTCGGCAGCACGGGGGCGGCGCCGCGGGTCTTCCAGCTCCGCCGCCGCATCGCCAGCCCGAGCTGAAACTCGAACAAGTCGTCGAAGATCAAGCGGCGACGGCCCGATTCGAACTCGGCCACCGACTTTGGCAGATGCAGCTCGCGGATCGCCTGTTTCAGTCCGCACACTCCCAGCCGCTCGCGCAGCTCGGCCGGCAGCGGATCGGGAACGAATTCGACGAACTGCTCGACGGCCGACCGCACGATCTTTCGCAACAGGTCCTGCGACAGTCCCTCGGTCAACCGGTAGAGGGGCAACACCTCGCCGCGGGTCTCTGCGTCGGCGTCGCCGATCAACTGGGCTCGCGGATGCGAAAATTCCCAGCGGCCCGCGTTCCGCTTGGGCTTGCCGGAAAAGAGGACCGACTCGCCGACCTGGAACTTGTGCATCATCCAGGGCTGATTGAACCAGAGCCCGCGGACGTAGAGGCCGTCGCTGTCGATCAGCACGCCGACCAGGTTGCGGCCGTTGCTCGTCATGCGACCGTCGCGATCGACGACGGTCCCCCGCACGGTTTGCAACTCGCCCGCGCGGAGCTCGCTGGCCCGACAGACATTCGTCAGGTCGAGCACGTCGCGCGGCAGGTTCCAGAGCAGGTCTTCGACTGTGACCAGGTCCAGGTTGGCCAGCAGCCGTGCCCGATCGGGCCCTACGCCTTTGAGGAACTGTACCGGTGTTTGGAGAGGCGAATCTGCGTTCATGGGTCCGATGGTGGCGCAATTATAGTCGGGCGGTCCGTCCGGAGAGCTTTTTGGAAGCCTCCGCATTATGCTGCAGGAAGCCGTTTTTGCATCCACTGTTTGACCGCCAACCGCAACCAATCGCGCTTGGTTCCGGAGAATTGCTGATGCGTTCGCTCGTTTATGCTGCGGTTTTCGCGATCGGTGCCATTCTGCCTCTCGCGGGCGCTCGAGGCGATGATCCGCCCGCCGATCGTCCGCTGCTGAAGGGCTCCGTCACTATTTATCGCGACACCTGGGGCGTGCCGCACATCTTCGCCAAGACGCCGGGCGAGGGAGCCTACGGACTGGGTTACGTCCAGGCCCAGGACCGGCTCGACGATATCTACAAGAACCTGCGCACGGGCCTGGGCCGCATGGCGGAAGCCTTCGGCGGGAAGAAGCTGGCCGACCAGGACTACATCATGAAGCTCTGCCGCAACGAGGAGCTGGCCAAGGAATATTGGACGAAGGCACCTCCGCACGTGAAGGACGTCTGCAGCGGCTTCGTCGCGGGCGTCGAGCGGTATATCGGCGAGCATCCCGAAAAGGTGCCGACGTTTGCCATCAAGCTCGAGCCGTGGCAGGTGCTGACGGTCGGCCGTGCGATGACCCTCAATTGGCCGCTGGGGACGATCAAGGACGACCTCGAGCGCGGGCAGAAAAAACAGCACGCCGGCAAGAACGTGCCCATGCGGTCCAACCAGTGGTGCGTGTCTCCGTCGCGCTCGGCCGACAAAGTTCCCATTCTCCTGGCCGACCCGCACCTCGACTGGGAGGGGATGGCCGTGATGTACGAGGCTCGCGTGCACGCGGGCGATCTGCAGATGAACGGCTTTTTCCTCGTTGGCGGACCGACGCTGGGGATTGGACACAATCAGCACGTCGGTTGGGCGCTGACCACCGGCGGGCCCGACACGTCCGACGTTTACCAGATGAAGTTTCGCATGTCGCCCAAGCCGCAGTACGAGTACGACGGCCAATGGCGCGACGCCAAGATCACGTTCATCCAGGTCCTCGTCAAAGACTCGACGCCCGATGTTTCGCCCGGCGATGTACACGCATCTTGGGCCGGTGATCTCGGCGCCTGATCGTAAGACGGGCATCGCCTTCGTGGGGGCGTCTCCTTACTTCGACGCGATGGGACTCTCGGAACAGTTCTACAAGATGGCGATGGCCAAGAACGTGCACGACGTTTACAACGCCCTTGGCATGAATCAGTACAACGAACAGAACGTGATGTTCGCCGACGACAGCGGTTCGATCGCCTACGTGCGCAACGGCGCCACGCCGATTCGTCCCGAGGGCTACGACTGGAGCATGCCCGTGCCGGGCACGACTTCCGCCACGGCCTGGAAAGGCATCCATCCGATCGACGACCTGGTGCACATCTTCAATCCGGCCGCCGGCTACATGCAGAACTGCAACATCAGCCCGCAGAACATGATGGTCGGCTCGCCGCTGACTCCCGACAAGTATCCGCGTTACATCTACAACGTGTCGTGGGATGACAACAATCCGCGCGGCAAGCGGATCACCCACTTGCTCAATGCCGATCACTGCGTCACGCAGGAGGACGCGAAGCGGTTCACGACCGACGTGAAAGACATCCTCGCCGAGATGTGGAAAGCGACGCTGCAGACGGCCGTTTCGACCGTCGGCGCCGAGCACATGAAAGACCCGGAGTTCGCCGCCGCCGTCAAAGCGATCGAGGCCTGGGACGGTTTTTATCTTCCCGAGTACAAAGCGACGGCACTCTACAAATTCTGGCGGCTCAAGTGCGGCGACAAGCTCAACCTCACTCCGCTGGGCCAGGGCAAGCCGCTCGACGAGGCGACGAACAAGCAGCTGCTCGACTTGCTCGCGACAACCATCGCCGAGATGAAGACCCGTTACGGCAAATGGGACGTGGCCTGGGGCGACGTCCACAAGGTGGGCCGTGGCGGCGTCTACTTCCCGGTGGGCGGCTGCGATTACGAATCAGGCGACAAGGCGGCGAACTTCACCGAAACGTTATTCGACGTCAAATCGAAAGAAGATCCGAAGCAGCCGGGCCGTTACATCGCCATGAACGGCTCGATGGCCACGATCCTGATGTTCTTTCACAAGGACGGCGTGCGGTCGTTCACGGTCACGCCCTGGGGGGAGAGCTCCGATCCCAAGTCGCCGCACTATATGGATCAGGGTGAAAAGCTCTACTCGAAGCGGCAGATGAAGCCGACGTGGTGGAACGAAGCGGAGCTGAAAGAGCACGTCGAATCGAAGACCGTGCTCGAGATTCGTTGACGACCAGTGCACCCCATGACTGAAGCAGTGCCGGCAGAGCTGAAATCGCGTCTGGAGCCCCACGGGCAAACGCACGTCCTGCGCTGGTGGGGTGAGTTGTCGAGCGGCGAGCGGCAGCGACTGGCACGGCAGATCGAATCGCTCGATCTGCCGCGGGTCGCCGCGCTCTGGGCCTCGCGACAGCAGGCGGGCCAAAAATCGCCGGCGGAAGATCTCGCCGAGATTGCGCGGCGGGCCGTGCCGCCGGCGTCGATCGTGCGACTGCCGCAGACGCCGGCCGCGCGTGCCGAATGGCAGCGGGCGCACGAAATCGGCGAGGGGCTGCTCAAAGCCGGTCAGGTCGGCGCGATTCTGGTGGCGGGAGGGCAGGGGACGCGGCTCGGGTTCGACAAGCCCAAAGGCATGTTCCCGATCGGCCCGGTGAGTCACGCCACTCTCTTCCAGATTCTCGCCGAGCAACTGCTGGCGCGCTCGCGGCGGGCGGGGAAACCGATCCCCTACTTCGTCATGACCAGCGACGCCACGCATGAAGAGACGGTCGCGTTTTTCAACGAGCACAAGTTCTTCGGCCTGCCAGCCGGCGACGTCTTTTTCTTCGAGCAGGGCAATATGCCTGCCGTCGACGCGGCCACCGGCCAGCTGCTGCTGTCCGAGAAAGGCTCGCTGAGCACGAGTCCCGACGGACACGGCGGAATGCTTGCGGCGCTCGCCAAAGCCGGCTTGCTCGACGAGATGCGGCGGCGGGGCATCGAGTTTCTGCACTATCACCAGGTCGACAATCCGACGGCCATCGTCTGCGATCCGGTCTTCCTCGGCTTTCATGCCGAGCGGGGCGCGGAAATGTCGATCAAGGTCGTCGCCAAGCGGTCGGCCGGCGAGCGGATGGGCGTGGCGGTCGACGTCGACGGCCGCACGCAGATCATCGAGTACAGCGACCTGCCCGCCGACGTCGCCGCGCAGACCGACGAGCGGGGCGAGCTGCTCTTGTGGGCGGGCAGCACGGCCATCCACGTCTTCAGTCGCTCGTTTCTCGATCGCGTGGCCCACAGCGACGCGGCTCTTCCGTTTCATATCGCTCACAAGAAAGTTCCCTACTGCGACGAGCAGGGGACAGCCGTCGCACCCCAGCGGGAGAACGCCTACAAGTTCGAGCGATTCATTTTCGACGCCCTGCCGGCCGCCCAGCGGTCGCTGGTGCTGGAGACCGATCGCGCGCGTGAGTTCAATCCGGTCAAGAACGCCGGCGGCGACGATTCGCCCGACACGGCTCGCGCGGCGCTCGTGCGACTGCATCAGGGTTGGTTGCGCGAGGCGGGCGCGGTCGTCGACGATCAGACGCCTGTCGA
Organism: uncultured Planctomycetaceae bacterium; assembly: GCA_963813715.1. Taxonomy (GTDB): domain Bacteria; phylum Planctomycetota; class Planctomycetia; order Planctomycetales; family Planctomycetaceae; genus DASPSM01. The sequence continues at coordinate 422,956 of CAWFAK010000005.1, forward strand.
GATCAGCCCGCTCTTTGCCCTCGACGCGGAGGACGTGCGAACGAAGGTCGCAGGCGGCACCCGCGTGGCCCAACCGACGTTTTTCGGTCCGCCGAAATCCTGACTGCCAGAATCCTAATATCGCAAAACCTGAGAACCGTTCGAGCCCTTTGAAATGTTGCACGCAGTGATTATGGCCGGAGGCAGTGGAACGCGGTTCTGGCCGGCGAGCCGCGCCAACCGGCCCAAGCAGTTCTTGCCGCTCTTTGGCGACGAAACGTTGCTGCAGGCGACCGTGCGGCGGATTGCCGACTGGATCGGCGGCGACCGCACGCTGATCGTGACGAACCAGGCCCACGCGGCCGAGACGGCCCGCGAGCTGCCCGCGGTTCCCGCCGCGAACATCGTCCGCGAGCCGTGCGGACGAAACACGGCACCCTGCATCGGCCTGGCCGCCATGCTGATCGCCCAGCGCGACCCCAACGGCGTGATGCTGGTGATGCCGGCCGACCATCGCATCGAACGGGCCGAGTGGTTTCACGAAGCCGTCGAGCGAGCGGTGGCCATCGTCGAGCGAGAGCCGGCGCTCGTGCTCTTCGGCATCCGCCCGAGTTATCCGTCGGTCAGTTTTGGCTACCTGGAGCGGGGCGCGGCGCTCGGCGGCCGCGAAGGCGCGTTCCGCGTGGCCTCGTTTCGCGAAAAGCCCGACCGCGCCAAGGCGGAGGAATTCCTCGCCGCGGGAAGCTTTTTCTGGAACAGCGGCATCTTCGTCTGGAAGGCAGCGACGATTCTCGAGGCCCTGCGGCGCTTCGAGCCGTCGATCTACGATCGGCTGGCCGGCTTGCGGCCGCATCTGAACACGGAGAACTGGGACCGCGTGTTGGCCGCTGAGTTTCCCAGCGTCAAAGCGATCTCCATCGATTACGGGGTGCTCGAGCGGGCCGACAACGTGCTGATGATCGAAGCCCCGTTCGACTGGGACGACGTCGGCAGCTGGCAGGCGTTGGGGCGACAAGCGGCACAAACGGGAGACGCCGACGACAACCGCGCGCAGGGGTTGTTTTGCAGCGTCGACAGCCACGGCTGCATCGTGCGGACGACCGGCGATCACCTGGTGGCGACGATCGGCATGACCGATTGCATCGTTGTCCACACACCCGACGCGACGCTGGTCGCGCGCAAGGATGACGAAGAGAGCATTCGCCGCCTCGTTCAGGCCCTCAGAGAACGCGGGTATGAGCGATTCCTCTAACGGTCCGGCCGAGTTTGGTGCGCCCGAGCCCGGTGCGCCTGACGGGAGTTCCACGGCCGCAAGTCGGGACCCGCACGCTGCGCCACTGACGGTGCCGCGCCGGGGCCGATTGCTCGGGCTCGACTATGGCACGGTGCGGGTCGGCCTGGCCGTGACGGAAGAGGAGCAGCGGGTGGCAGTCCCGCTCGAGACTTATACCCGCCGCAACCGGGAGCAGGACGCCCGGCATCTGGCCGCCGTGATCCGCGATCATCGCATCGTCGGACTGGTCATCGGTTTGCCGCTGCACATGGGGGGCGAAGAGGGCCAAAAAGCCGGAGAAGCCCGGCGTTTTGGGGCGTGGGCCGGAGACGTCGCCGGCTTGCCGATCACCTTTTGGGACGAGCGGCTGAGCACCTCGCAGGCGGACGAGCATTTGGCGGCGGCCAACTTGAAGCCGAAAAAGCGCAAGTTGCTGCGGGACAAAATCGCCGCCCAGATCATGCTGCAGTCGTATCTCGATTCGCAGCAACACTCGTCCCGGTAAGCGTTTTCACCGTGCTTTGTTCCCGGCCGAAGGCTTGCGAAATGCTGAAGTCGGCTGGTTGCACCTTTCGCCGGCGCAAAAAAGAGATACTTTGGAATTGGGGTGGGGTTCAATTCATTGGACGATGGGCCGGGGGTAGAGGCCTTGAGTTCGGCGGCTCCGAGCGGCACGCAGCGCACGGTTTTTCTCCGTGATCCGGACGTTCAGCTGATGCTGCGCGCCAAGGCCGGAGACGACAACGCGTTTGGGCAGCTCGTCACCGGGTATCAGGATCGTTTGCTCAGCATTTTCTACCATCTGCTGCGGGACCAGGCGGCCGCGGAAGATTTGGTGCAAGAAGTCTTTCTGCGAATTTACCGCGCCCGCAACGGTTACCAGCCGACGGCGAAGTTTTCGACCTGGTTGTTCCGCATCGCCAACAACGTGGCCAGCAACGCCCGGCGAACCATCGGCCGGCGTAAAGAGGTGCCGCTCGTTCAGGAATCGGGATCGGTGCCGTCGGTCGGCACGAAGAAAAAAGTCATCAGCGACCGTTCGTCGCTGATTCCGACGCGGCAGCTCGTGAAACGGGAGACGTGCGAGATCGTGCAGACGGCGCTCGACACCCTCAACGAGCGCCAACGCCTGGCGGTGCTGTTGCACAAATTCGAGGGGATGAGTTACGAGGACATCGGTGAGGCGATGTCGCTTTCCACCGAGGCAGTCAAGTCGCTCTTGGCACGGGCCCGCGAGAACCTGCGGACCCAGTTGGAACCCCACTTGAAATCGTAGCGGCTCTGGTGCGTCAGCCGACGCGCCCCGTGGATCGAAGCCGCGAAGGCCGCTCGTTTCTGCCGAACGATGCAGAAGATCCCCCGACTAACTCAAGACCAGCGATCAAACCTGGTCGCCTATCTCGACGGCGAATTGCCCGAGCCGGCGGTCAAGGAGATCGACCAGGTGCTCTCCAAGAGCCCGGCGGTCCGTCACGACGTCGAGATGCTCGCCCGCACGTGGGACCTGCTCGATCAGTTGCCCCGCCTGGCGACCGAAGAAGACTTCACCGCCCGCACGCTGTCGGTCGCCCAACAGGAAGAGGCGCCCCGCCCCCTTTTGCCCTCGAGCGTGAGCGAGCGGCTGCAAAGCCGTCAGTTGCGCCGCGGCGGCATTCTGTTGATCTGGCTGGCGGTGCTGGCAGCGAGCGCCTTCCTCGGTTACTCCGCCACGGCCCATTGGGTCCCCGATCAATCGGAGGACCTGTTGCGCAACTTGGAGGTCGTCGAGAAGCTGGACTTGTACCGCAACGTCGAATCGCTCGATTTCCTCAAACAGCTCGACGAAAAGATCGGAACCTTTGATGCCCAGCCCAAGCGGTAGCCGCACGGCGGGGATCATCGGTCCCCTGGCTGCAATTTTCGCAGTGACGTTCCTCTGCGGGACGACGCCCGACGAGTCGCGGCTGCTCGCCGAGCGGCGGACGCGCATCGCCGGGATGACGCATGCCGAAGTTGAACAGTTGCGGCGGAATTACGACGAGTTCCGCAAGTTGTCACCCGAACGGCGCAAGGCTCTGCAAGAGTTGGATGACGAGGTTAAGCAGGACACGGCCAACGGCGGCCACCTGCTCAAGCTGATGACCGATTACAACCGCTGGCTGTCGACCCTGTCGCCGTTCGACCAGGAGCGGATCCTCAGCAAGACCGACCCGGTCGAACGGGCCCAACTCGTCCACGAGATTCGCGAGGAGCAGCAGAAACGCCTGGCGACGACGGGAATCGACGCGGGCGGACGGCCGGCGCTCGCACTGGACCCGGCGGAATTCGAAACGATGTTGAAAGCCGTCGAGGACAATTTCCTCACCCCCGAAGTGCGCAAGAAGATCCCTGAACAGCTGACGGGCCGCGAACGCCATCTCCGGATTCTCAAGGCGGCCCAGCAGCAGGCCCACAGCGCGGCCGCCAGTCAGACGCTCGTGCAAACGCTGCTGGAGGCCATTCCCAACGACAGCCTCAAAGCCCGGATCATGAAGCAAGCGCCGCGAACGCCCCGGCGTCTCTTGGGGCAGGTGATGAGCCGCTCGCTCGCCGGCGAGTGGTGGGACGAAATTCGGGCCGTTTACCCAAAGCCGGCCGCCATCGAGGAAGAGATCAATCGTCGGTTGGCGATCGCTCCCGCCGGGAAACGCGATCAGCAGAAGCCGCAGTTCAGCTCCAGGCAGGGAAAACGCATGATCGGCGTGCAGCTCGCGCTGGCTAACGACGATCAATTCAAAGAGCTGCGGCTCGGTCTTTATGTGGCTTTCGGGCGGGCTGCAACATCGGAATGGCCGCGGCCAGTCGGCCCCAGGATCGGCCACAGTGCCCGATGAATCGCGGACGGACGAAGCTGAGGGCAAGGCGAAGTCGGCCGAGTGACCGGCGCCTGCCGTGCTACGCAGTGCTCAGCGAGCGGCAGAGCCGTCGGAATGCGTCGGCCCGCGACCGTTCAGCGCGTCTCCCGCTGCCGCAGGGCCCAGATTGAGCGTGACCAAAGGTTTGGCGGGTGAAGCCGTCGAGCCTTCGTGAACCGGGCACGAGGCACAGCCGCTCCCCGCGCGCGCGGAGCCCGTCCATAATCGCCAGCTGCGGCGGCCCAGGACGAACAGTGCGGCCGCGACGAAAATCAGGGCGACCAGTTGTTGCCAATCCCAAGTCAAGGTTACGTCCCGCAAATCGTTGTCAAAACAGTCGGGCGACCTGGTAGGTGATCAGCGCGCCCACGTACGCCAGACTCGTCATGTAGACAAAAGTGAAGACCGGCCAGATCCAGCGGTTGGTCTCCCGTTTGATCGTCATCAAGGTGCCGGCGCACTCGAGCGCAGAGCGCGAAAAAGACCATGATCGAAAGGGCCACGGGCAGGCTGTAGACCTTGCGGCCTTCGGAGTCGGTGGCGTTTTGCAGCGACGTGATCAACCCCTGGTTGTTGTCCTTGTCGACCTCGTTCCCCAGGCTATAGATCGTGCCGAGCGTCGCAATGATCACTTCGCGGGCCGGGAACGAGGCGATCGCGCCGACGCCGATCCGCCAATCCCAACCGAGCGGCCGCACGGCTGGTTCAATCGCGTGCCCCAGGTGCCCCAAAAAGCTCTTCTCGATCAATTGGCTGCCGAGCTTGTCGCGGCGTTCCCTCAGCTTGTCGAGTTCGGCCTGTTGCGCGGCGTCTCCCTGCGGCGACCGCGGGCATCGCCTCGATCTGCCGTATGATCGTGTCGCGTTCGCTGTGATTGGCGGGGAAATAACCGGCCGCCCAAACCACGATCGACGTGGCGAAGATCAGCGTGCCGGCCCGCGTCACGAAGGCCTTGCCCCGATCGTAGGCCCGGTGCAACACCACTCGCGGGGATGGCAACTTGTACGACGGCAGCTCCATCACGAAGGGGGGCGTCTCGCCGCGGAAGAATGTCTTCTTGAGCAGCCACGCGCAGGGAACGGCGACGATCGCTCCCAACGAGGACATCGCGAACAGCACGAGCCCTTGCAGCGAGACCCAGCCGCCCAGATAGGTCACCGCGGGCACAAAGGCCCAGATCAACAGCAGATACACCGGCAAGCGGGCGGAGCAACTCATCAATGGGGCAATCAGAATCGTCACCATCCGGTCGCGGCGATTTTCGATCACGCGGGTCGCCATCACGCCGGGAATCGCGCAGCGCGAACGATGACATCAGCGGAATGAACGACTTGCCGCTCAGTCCCAGCCGGCTCATCAGGCGATCCATCAGGAAGGCCGCCCGGGCCATGTAGCCGCAGTCCTCGAGCACGGCGATGAACAAGAACAGGAACACAATCTGGGGCAGGAAGACGAGCACGCCGCCGACGCCCGCCACCACGCCGTCGACCACCAGGCTGCGAAGCGCTCCCGGGCCGATCAGCGATTCGACGCCGCCTTTGATCAGCCCCTCGGTCCACTCGATCGAGCGCATGAACGGCTCGGCCCAGTAATAGATCGACTGGAAGACGACGAACATGATGCCCGCGAAGACCAAAAGTCCCGACACGCGATGCGTCAGCACGCGATCGATGCGGTCGCTGGTGGTCGTGGCCGGCTGGGCCGCATGCGTCAGCACGCCGGACACGACCTCGCGGATGGCCGCGTAGCGCGTTCTCGCTTCGGCAGCCGGCAGGCGAAAGCCGTCTTTTGCCAGCCGATCGCGGATTTGAGCGACCCGCTCTGTGAAGCCGGCCGGCTGCGTCGGCGTGAGCCACTTCTCGATCTGGCCGTTCGGATCGAGCAGCAGCCGCTCCACCAGGTAACGGGGCAACGCCTCGCCGTTCACTGGACGAAGATCGCGGGCCACTTCGTCGACGGCTGCGTAAAACGCTGCCGGAAAGACGGGCTTGGGCGCCGGGCGTTTCGATTCGGCCGCGTCCAGCAAGGCTTGCCGCACCGCTTCGATGCCGACCCGCCGATGGGCCTCCGTCGTGACGATGGGAATCCCCAACCGCTGGGAGAGGGCCGGCACGTCGATTGAGGTGCCCCGCTGTCGTGCCACGTCCGACATGTTGAGGATCAGCACAGTCGGCAGCCCGACGTCGAGCACCTGGCTGACAAGAAACAGATTGCGTTCGAGGTTCGAGGCGTCGACGATGCAGGCCACCGCGTCGAGCCGGCCGACATCCGCCTGACGTCCCAAAAGCACTTCGACCGAAACCATCTCATCCAGCGAGCGCGGGGCCAGGCTGTATGTGCCGGGCAGATCGACGACCTTGAGCGTCGTGTCGCCCACGCGCACGCGGCCGATTTTTTTCTCGACGGTGACCCCCGGATAGTTGCCCACGCGAGCGTGCATTCCGGCCAGTGCATTGAAGAGCGTGCTTTTGCCGGTGTTGGGGTTGCCGATGAAGGCCACGGTGAGCGTGCGCGGGGGATGCGATGTCTGACCGGTCAGGCTCGGCGTGGTGGCGGTCATGCTGTGTGGTTTTCGGGCACGGCGGGCGTCCTCGATCTAAGTGCCGAGCCGCTCGACTTGCAGCCGGCGCGCCTCGTTGGCCCGCAGCGAGATGCGGTAACCGCGCACGCGAAACTCGATCGGGTCGCCAAACGGGGCGAAGCCGACGACTTCGATCTCCTCCCCCTCGGTCAGCCCCATTTCCAGCAAGCGCACGGCCACGCCGTCGTCGCCGTGAATTTCGCGAATGACGGCTCGCGATCCGGCCTTCAATTGATCGAGGGTTTCCATAGAAACACCGGCATGATCATGAAGGGCCAGCAGGGCGGGAGCTCGTCGAAATCGGGACTTAGTGCCGCGCGGCCGCCGGCTTGCCCACCTGGACGAGGATCAAGGCCGCGTCGGAGCCGCGAAACCCGAACCGATGGTTTCCGACCGCCACGATGCAGTCACCGCCGGAGCGGACCATTCGCACGGGACGGCCCGGACGCAGACCCATTTCTCCCAGGCGATGCACGTGCTCCGGCTGTCCATCGACTTCCACGATCGTCCCCGAATCCCCGGGTGCAAGGTGGTCCAGCGGCATGACTTGGCAGACGGCTGTATCAGCAGGCGACATCGGGGAGCGCTTCATGTCAGGGCCTAAAACGCGCGGTCCGTTGAATTGAGACTGAGTCTCAGGTCCAACTTCACTCCTATAATACACCTTCGGCACGCTGACGGCAACAGTCGTTATCAAAGGTTCGTCCGAGCAGAGCAATTAAGACGTATCCTATGACGATGTCGCGACTTGACGCTGTTTTCGGACCCTCCTATACTCGCGCCGAAGTTCCCATGCGCCCTTCCGAATGAGCCGTTTCGAATGAAAAGTGAACATCGCCACGAGCTGAAAACCAACGAGCTGGAGCGGATTGCTTCCGAGTTGGGCCACACCGCCGAGCACTACGTCCACGACAATTGGATGCTACTCGCGGCGGCCGTCGTTGCGATTCTGATCGGCGCAGGTGGCGTGGTGTACTGGCGCAGCTCGTCTGGTTCGGCAGGCCAGCAAGGTTGGCGAGAGTTTGCCAGCGCGTCGAAGGCGGCCGACTACGGCAACGTCGCCGACAAATACTCAGGCAGCGTCGCCGCGGCATGGTCCCGGCTTCTCGAAGGCGAAATGGAGCTCAACAGCGGCATTCGCTCGAGCTTCACCGATCGATCGGCCGGACGTTCCGACCTGCAGAAAGCCCAGGAGAATTTCGAGAAACTGATCGCCGACAAAGCCACGCCGAGCGACGTCATCGAGCGCGCCCTGTTCGGGCTGGCTCGGGCGAAAGAGGCGTTGCCGCCGAAAGATCTCAGTCCGTCGAAAATCAACGACGGGGCGATCGAGACCTATCAGCGTCTCGTCACCGAGTTCCCGATCAGCGTCTATAAGGACTATGCCGAGGCGCGAATCGCCGCCCTCAAGACGGGCACCGCCCAGGATTTCTACGCCTGGTTCGAGCAACAAAATCCCAAGCCGGCCGACCGCGAGATGCCCAAGGATTCTGATCCCGCCATCGCCTGACGAAACGAAGACGGCCACCGGCACGCCGATCAAGACCGTGCCGCCTCCCGCCACGAGCAAGCCCGCGTCCGGCAAAGCCACCGAAACGAAACCAGCCGCGGGCAGCCCGGCCAAGTCCACTGTGCCCGCGCCCGCGAGCAAATCGCCGGCGACCGAAGAGGGCCCGGCGATGCCGGCTCCCGCGTCTCCAACCAAGTGAGGCCGGCACGCCGTCTGGAGTGACGGGGCCCAGAGCGCTGGGCCCGAAGTGACCAGGCCGGAATGACCAGTCCGGAATGAGTGACGGCCTTTCCTCCGACCAGCCGATCCTGATCACGGTGGAGGCCCGCGCTCAAGGCTGGCGCGTCGATCACTATCTCAGCCGGCTCTTCCCTAATTTCAGCCGCGCCCTGTTTCAAAGGGCCATCGAGCAGCAGACGATCCTCGTCAACGGCATACCTGCCAAGCCGTCGCGCAAGCTGCGGATGAACGATCGACTCTCGGTTCGCCTGCCCCAGCTGCCGGACCGCACGCTGCCTCCCGAAGACATTCCGCTCAACATCATTTACGAGGACGACTACCTGATCGTCCTCAACAAACAGGCCGGACTGATCGTCCATCCGGGTAAGGGGAACTATCGCGGAACGTTGGCCGGCGCCCTGCAATTTCATTTCAACCGGCTGAGCGACGTGGCCGGCCAGCTCCGGCCGGGAATCGTCCATCGACTCGATCGCGATACGAGCGGCGTGCTGGTGATCGCCAAAGACAACCAGGTCCATCACCGCTTAAGCGGCCAGTTCGAGCGCCGCGAAGTGACCAAAGAGTATCTGGCAATCGCCCGCGGCACGCTTGATCTCGACGAAGACGAAATCGCCACGCACGTCTGCATCAATCCCCGGCACCGTGAAAAGATGATGGTCTGTGAGCCGCAAGGCAACTCGCGGCCGGCGGTGACACGTTATGCGGTCGCCAATCGCTACACCGGTTTCACGGTGGTGCGGCTCTTTCCCAAAACGGGTCGCACGCATCAGCTGCGCGTGCACTTGCAACACCTGGGCCATCCGATCGTCGCGGATCGTCTGTATGGCGGCGGTGCTCGGCTGTCGTTGGCGGATCTGAATCCTTCCGCAAAGCATGCCGACGAACAGAGCGAGCCTACGGAAGAGGCCGAGACGGACGCCGATGCGTCGCCCGATCTAATCGCCCGCCAGGCTTTGCACGCCCGTCGGCTCGCCTTTCGCCATCCCCACAGTGGCAAGGAACTGGAATTTGAGGCACCATTACCCGACGACATCACGCGGACCCTCGCAGCCCTCGCCCGCCACTGTCCCCTGCCGGATAGGAAATCATGAAGCTCGCTAAGATCCGACTGACCGATGGGACACCGCAATTGGCGGCCGTCGAGGACAATGACCGCCGGCTGCGTCTGCTCGATCTGGCCCAAGTCGAAAAGATCAAAAGCCTGGCGGACATCCTGCACTCGCCCGATCCACTGGGGCTGGCGCGATTTCTCATCGATCCGAAGTCGCCGCCGATCGACGTCGACAAAGCGGCCCTGCTGGCACCCATCGACGATCAGGAAGTGTGGGCGGCCGGCGTGACCTACAAGCGCAGCCAGGTCGCCCGCATGGACGAATCGGCGTCCGGCGCAGTCCACTACGACAAGGTTTACACGGCCGACCGTCCGGAGTTGTTCTTCAAGGCGACCGCGAACCGCGTCTCGGGACCGGGTGAGCCGGTGCGCGTGCGGTTCGATAGCCGCTGGACTGTCCCCGAGCCCGAATGGACGCTCGTCGTCTCCGACAAAGCGAAGCTGGTTGGCTTCACGCTCGGCAACGACATGTCGGCCCGGGACATCGAAGGTGAAAACCCGCTCTATTTGCCGCAGGCCAAGCTTTATCTGCAGTCGTGTGCCCTCGGCCCGTGGGTTTTCCTGCCGGAGACGCCGCTCGATCGCGAGAAGACCAAGATCGGCGTGACGATCGTCCGCAAAGGGAAAACGGTCTTCGAGGGAGCGACCGATCTCGGCCAGATGGTGCGTTCGTTCGAGGAACTCATCGGCTGGCTGGCCCGCGAGAACAGCTTTCCCAATGGCGCGTTTTTATTGACCGGCACGGGCGTCGTGCCTCCGGACGATTTCGGACTCGAAGACGGTGACAAGGTGTCGATTGCAGCCCCAATCATCGGCACACTGACGAACCCCGTCGTCAAAGAATCGCGCACGAAATAAGCGGTGCTCAGCAGCAATGATTGAGAGCTGGTCAACCGGGGTTCGACGAACCCTTGCCGGCGAGGCTGGAATTCGCGCCCCGCTCTTTTGGCGCTACGCTGGAAGTTGAAGACCTCGGCGCCATCGCTCCCTGTGAATTTCGTTTCAGCATCTCCTCGATCCGCTCCAAGATGTCCTTGCCGCTGACCTTCGCGAGCGGATGGCCGTGCCAGAGAATGCGGCCGTCTGCGCCAATAAGGAACGTCTTCGGAGCGAAGTCGAGACCAAAGGCCACAGCGGGCGCCGTGTCGAGAGGATAGGACTTCCAGGGTCCGGCCCAATAGTGTTCCAGGTGCTTCCAGCCGCGCTCCTTCAAGTGCCGCGCAACGCTGTCGGGCTCTTCGTCGATGCTGATTGGCACGACGGTGACACGGTCGTTCCAATGGTCGCGATTCTGCGCTGGCACGATCGAGCTTCTCAATTGTCTCCTGACAGTACGGACACCAACTGAGCCAGAAGTCGAGACAGACGAGTTCCCCACGCAGGTTGCTGAGCTTTGTATGCTTGCCGGTGGTCACGCTCACCAGGTCGATGTCGGGCGCCATGTCCCCCACTTCCGGAGGCAGCAGGAACGTGAACGTTTCGGGGGCCGAACGGGTCTGGAATTGGAAGGTTCCAAGATCGCGCGGGTGCTCTCCGATCTTGACCGTGTAACCTCGGTGGAACCAAAGGCATTGCGAGACACGGTCCGTGATTCCCTTGAGAACAATTTCCCCCGATTCGGGGACTGGGGCGGCAAAGACGGGAATCGTGCCGTAGTGGCCGTCACGATAGCCGATCGAAACTTTGACGCCCTTCGCGGGCTGGCCGTCGCGCTTGCGCAGACGCACGACGGCCGTGCGCTGCCCGCGAAAAGCCTGTGGATCGGGGGGCGCGTAGTGAAAATCGATCCGACGCGTCTGGTCGGGGGCCAGATGGAGTTCCACGTTTTCGTGGTACCAGCCCGGATTGACTGGTTGCTCTACCGTCCCCGAAATGGTTTTGACTTCCGCCTTGGGGTGCGTAGAGGCCGTGATCCAGTAATGGCCCGCGTCCAGATCGGCAATTCGCAGTGGAGCCCCCAGTGGCAGGTCCATGCGATAGGCGGCCCATAAATACTTGTTCCGTGTTGTCATTCGCATGACCGTCAACATCTGGCGGTCAAATGGCAGGTTCTTCCCGCTGGTCTTTCCCGCATCGAAGCGAATTTCGAGAAGTCCCGGCTTCTCGAGCGCGATTTCAAGTGGGCCCTCCTTGACCTCCGACCACTTGAATGGTCCGCGCTCGAAAAACCGCAGGAAACCCGGTGCGAAGACGGCCACGTAGAACGGCTGTCCGGGAGTGGAAAGCCGCGCGGCAAACTCCGCCGGCCCGATCGAGCGAACACCGGCCGAGTACACGTCGGGCTCGCCGTCGTGACGGTTCATCGGTTGCCACGACAACTGCGCTTTGTCGCGTAAGTCTTCCCCATAAACCTCTGGCACGACGCCGGCCGGCCAGATCATCCCAGCGGGCAGGCGAAAACGCAGCCTCAACTCGCCCGCTTGAACTGGCTCGCCTCGCACAGCAACGGCTCGACCTCCATCAGGTGGGGCCGTGCGACTCGCCGAGTGGCAAACCGCCATGATCAAACCGAGGGCGACAGCGAATCGTCGCATGAGGACCTCCTTGTCTCACCACGCTGGGGGGGCGTGCCAAAGTTCGCGGCACGATGCCTCGCTTGTTTACCCGGCCGGCGGGGTTCTACCATCGCAGGAAATTGCTGTCTATCCATCGACCCTGCCCGGCACCTTCTCTGCGAGGTTCTCCCGTGACGCATGAACCCGACTTTTCGCGTCGACAATTTGTTCGGACTTCCGTGGCGGCGGCCGGAGCCGTGACGATGGCCAGTCTGGCGCCGGCGGCGGCAATCGGCGCCAATGATCGCATTCGCATGGGAGTGATCGGCGTTGGCGGGCAGGGGACCGGTCACGTTGCCGGGCTGGTGAAGCGGGCCAAGGCCGACAACGTCGAGGTCGTCGCCGTCTGCGACGTTTATCGGCGGCGAATCACGCGGGCCCAGTCGATCTCGAAGGCGGAAGGTTACAGCGACTATCGCAAAGTCCTCGAGCGTCCCGATATCGACGCCGTGCTGATCGCCACGCCCGACCACTGGCACGCCAAGATTGCCGGCGATGCGCTCGAAGCGGGCAAGCATGTTTATTGCGAAAAGCCGATGACGCACACGGTCGAGCAGGCGATCGAGCTGCGCGACAAGGTCCGCCGTCACAAAAAGGTGCTGCAGGTCGGCCCCAACGCCACCGCCAACGACGGCTATTGGCAGGCCCAGCGGGCGATCCGCGACGGCCGCATCGGCAAGGTGACCTGGCGCAGGGCTGCTACAACCGCAACGAGCGCGTCTGCCTTTTCAACGTTCATCAAAAGATCGATCCGACCGCCGGCCCCGACAAGTCGGGCGAGGATCACATCGATTGGGACATGTGGCTCGGTTACAAATGGGATCTCGCCCCCCAGATCGCTTGGAACCCCGAGCACTTCTTCCGCTTCCGCAAGTACTGGCCCTATAACGGCGGTGTCGCCACCGACCTCTTGTATCACAAGCTCGCTCCGCTGCTGCTCGCGATCGCCGGCCCGGACGGCGAATATCCGTCGCGCGTCAACGCGTGCGGCGGGCTCTACATCGAGAAGGACGGCCGCGACATCCCCGACACCTTCTTGATGACGGCCGACTATCCGAGCGAGTTCTCAATTTTCCTCGTCAGCACGCTGACCAACGACGCCGGCATTCCCGACCGAGTCTACGGCAAATGGGGCACGATGGAACTCGGCGGCGAGCCCGCGTTGAAGGTGAACGGCCCCTTCACGCCGGAGTTCAAAGCCAAGAACGACGGCAAAGCCGAGGTCCACCTGCCACTCGAGCCGCGCCGCGATCTGGTCGGCAATTTCCTCGACGTAATCCGCGGCAACGGCAAGCTCTGCTGCAACGCCGAACTGGGAGCGGCGACGATGGTGGCCATCAAGCTGGCCGTCGAATCGTACCGGCAGAAGAAGACGATGCTCTGGGACGCGAAGGCCGAGCGGGTCCTAGCGTAGGCGTGGGACCAGTCCGCCGAACGGGAACCGACCGGTTGCGCTTTAAGAGTTGCTCTCCGTCATTTCGGTGCCGCTCTCGCGCGTCGCGTTCCTGACGGGGCCCGCAGGCCCGCCAGTTCCTTGTACTCGGCCGTGATCGCGCGTTGGGATCCGTCCGGTTCGACGACGTAGTTACGAATGCCGTCAGGCGTGTTCATACCTCGTTGATCCTGCACGGCGGTGCCGGGTGGAAACTGCTGAGAAAAGACGAAGGGATCGATCTTCTCGTTGATGGCGTAGCTGATCACCCGGCACTCCTGGTGAAAGTCTTTCGCTTCGGAAGTCCACTCCGAGGGGACCCAGCCGAATTTGGGGTCCTTTTTGTATCGGATCGCGCCTTCCCGGTGCAAAATCGGCCCTTCGACTGTCCAGTGTGCGACGACGTCGTCGCGGACCGGACTGACCCATAAGCTTTCGATGCGCTTCCTCCTCGCGCACCGTTACCGCTCTTCTGCACGATGACCCTCTGAATTTTGACGCAACGACCGTTGTCCATGCTCGCATTCTCGTCGACGAGGCGGCACTGATCTCGCAGCCAGGAGACGCCGGGGAATTGGGGGCGAAACGTCAGCCAGAGCCTGCAGTGTCGGGTCGGCCATCTGCTGCTCGACCCGCATCGTGCGATATAAGACACCGTACGCCTTCCGGGACTGCTCAGCCGGCGAGCCCGTTTCGTAACGCGAACCGGCCGAGTATTGCGAGCTCGTGTCGCCGTCGATGATCCATCGCCCGACCACCCGCCGAGCGTCGGCCGGCTTCGCCTGGGGAACTTTGAAAATCGGCGTTTCGATCTTGCAAAAACGCTGGTCGCCCTCAAAAAAACCCTGCACGCCGAATTGCTCGAAGGCCTGATCATGTTCGAAACGCTGCAAAGGAACGGTGCCGCTTGTACGGTCGCGCGATCCTTTCGGGTACGTCGTGCGGCAGTCCCAGGTGATATGAACCGATCGGACCCGATCGCTCCGCGCCTTCCAGTTGGCGAAAATCCGATCGAGCACGGCCGTCTCGTGCGGCGACGGCGGCGGATCGGCGGCTCGCGCCAGCAGAGTGAAACGCGACGCCGACACGAAGAAAAACAACGTGGCGACCATGGCGGACCGCGGTCGGATTCGGCCAGGCATGGCAACTCCCGGTCTCGGCATTGTCATTTCGCTTGGGCCTTCGCGGCGGCCTGCTTTATCCGGCGGGAAGGTGCTCCGATTAAGCGTCCGTACTCTTCGAGGGAAACCGTGCGCTTGGAGCCGTCTTTCTGGACAATGTAGTAACGAACGTCCTTCGCCGAGCTGCCGTTCATTTGATCCGAGACCGGAGTACCGGCGGGAAACTCCTGGGAGAAGATCGTGGGATCGATGCTGTTGTTGATCGCGTAGCTGGTCACCCTAAACTCGAAGAGTTCCGCACCGACGTAGTCGCAACTCCACTCCCAGGGGATCCAACCGATCGTTTTGTCCTTTTTGTAGTTGATCGTCCCCAAGCAAGTGTGTAGCGACGGGCTTTCCGTTTTCCAGCGGACGACAAGATCGTCGCGAGCGGGACTGACCCAGACGGTCTCGACATAGCCCGCCTGCTGACCACCGCCGAAAGGCCTCGGCTCGACCAAGCGCTGAAGCTGGACGTAATGTCCTTTATCGCGATCGACGGTTTCCTGGACGAAACGGCACTGTTCCCGGAGCCATGAGAGCGACGAGTACGCTGGCCGAAACGGGAGCAACACCGTTTGCCAGCCCCCGATCGGAAATGATCCGTCGGTGGGAGTTCGATAAAGTTGGCCACAGCGCGGAAAATCGCGGCCAGGTCCCGTCACATTCTCCCAGCCGGATCCCGAGTTAAGAACCGAAGTCACGTTGCCGACGACCACCCACCGTTCGACCACCCGCCTCCGGTCTGTTGATTGAGTCAGCGGCGCCTTGAAAGTAGGAGTGTTGACAAGGCACATCCGATCGTCGCCTTCGACCCAGAGCTGGACGCCTGATTGCTCGAACACCGTGTCGCGGTCCAAGAGACTGCGAGGTCTGCCGGTGCTCGAGAAATCCTCGGTTCCTTTTTTGCACGTCGTTCGGCAATCCCACGTGAAGTGCAGCGTGTGCACGCGATCGTGCCGCGCCTTCCAGTTGGCGAAAATCCGATCCGGCACGGCCGCTTCGTGGGCCGCCTTGCGCCGGATCATCGGCTTGCGCCGGTCGTCGGAAATCTGTAGCGGCCGCAAGGACGAAGAATGCCATCGCGAACTCGGGCCAATCGTTGCAGGCAACCAAATGGCATGGCGGCCTCCCGAACTGGGAGAATCGGGACAGCGGCGGCACTAGGCATTGAGCGTATCGCCCGCAACAAGCGAGAGCCACAACAAAAGCCGAATCACGGCTGAACTTCGTGCGGGGCTGTTAGCCGGCTATTTGAGGCTATTCGTCCGTCGCGGCGTGTTGTGATTTGATCCACTTCTTGTAGTCGTCGGACTTCACGAACTCGGCGTACGCAGGAACGGTGGTCAGGTCTTTGAATTTCATCTTGAATTTCGACTCGAGCGTCGAGAGCAGCTCGGCCGTTTTGGCGAATTTCCGCTCTTTGAGGGCCTGGCCGAGCAGAGAGAAGTAGGCGACCCTCAGCGTCGGCTCCGCGGCGATGGCGGCTTCGGTTGTTTTCCAGGCTTCATCGGACTTGCCTTGGGACAACAGCAGGTTGGCCCGCAGCACATTCAGATACGGGTCGCCCCCCACGGCCTTGTCGACGTGATCGACGCCCAACTGGGCCTGACTGTAGGCCTTTCGCATCGCGAAGGCGTCGAGGGCGATCAGGTCGATCGACGCATCCTTCGGATAGAACTTCCGATAGTCGTCGATCGCCTGCAGGTATTCCTCGTTGCTGATCGATTGGGCCGAACCGAGCCGAATGGCCAGGATCGTTTTCATCTTCTTCAGCGATTCGGGCAGGCGCTTGTAGGTTTCGAGCACCTGCCGATGCTCTTTCTCGTGGAACGAGTCGACCATCGCGGTGAACTCGGAGAAATTGGCGAGGAAGTCCCGCTCGGCAGGTGAGAGCTGGCCCAGCCCTCCTTTCACCCAGTTGCGGGCGAAGGGCAGGAACGATTCGCGGACGGCCTCCGACAGCGTCTGCCCGGTGAGGAAGACGTAGCAGTCGACGGCCCGTACCAATCCGCCGTCGTCTGAGGCGAGCACAAAGTCGTGATAGTTGAGGCCCCCCTCCTTGGTGATCATGCGAAACTCGGCCCGCCGCTGGCCGTCGACCAGCCGACTGTGCAGGAACTTGTAGTTGCCCCCGCGGAGCACGCCCTGGCAAACTTGCCCCGTGAAACCGGTCGCCGAACGCGACGTCGATTTGGCCCCCTTGACGAAGTCGCCCCGTTGCTTGTTCAGCTCGGGCGGTGCGTTGGGGTAGGCGGTCGCCTTGTCGAGCAGCGCGTCCCAGTCGATCAATTCGTTGCAGGCGCTTAAGTCTCCCTTTCGCACGGCTTTCTCGAACAGAGCCGCCCACTGCCGGCCCTCCTCTTCGGTCGGCGCGGCCGGCTTAGTGGCGGCAGCCTTCGCCGATGGCGGCGCGGTGTTGTCTGCTCGCGCCGATGGCGGCGCGGTGTCGGCAGCCCGCGCGCAGGCGGCCATCGGCATCAGCGAAAAGACAACGAACGCAGCTGCGGCAAGACAAGCAGTCAAGCAAACACCACGCGAAATCCGGCGCATGAGTCCTGTTCCCCTGAGATGGCATCCCTCGGACGAAGCTCGAAGAGCCAACGATCTTACCGCCGCATCGCGACGGTTGCGACCAGATTTATCCTGCGAATTTGAGCACGCTAGGCGACGAAAGCAGCGTGCCGGTCAAATTATGTCGGCCAGGGTCCCGAGCGAGTCTTTACGCGCCGACGCCGACCCGGTGCTACAATGCGGACGTGAAGGACGTGGCGACGCGAATCGTGGAGTCACCCATGGACAATGCAAAACTTGTCGAACTCTGTCGGGTGAAAGACGGCATTGAAGCTGCCTTGATTCGGGCGGCGCTCGAGGATGCGGGCATCCGCGTTCGTGTCGAGGGCGACATGCTCCAGGGAGCCATGGGGGGCCGCCTGCGGATGGGATGGACGACCTTGCCCCGCATCATCGTGTTCGACAGTGACGCGGAACGGGCTCTCGCCATCCTCAATCAACTCCCCGGCAAAGCTCACGACCCAGGCGCCGCGTGTGAAGCTCCTGAACAGTAGCGTCGCAACCACGAAGCCAATCCTGGTCCTGGTGCTCATTTCCTGAATCTTAAGACTTCGGCGAATCGTGTACGAATTTCAACGACAGAGGCCCGAGACCTGCCAGCCTACAATCTCGGGATGGGATTCGTCGTCAAGGTAGACTTCGCGACCGGGGATCGACGGTGGCTCACCAGCCCGCGCCGGGGCGGTGTCCCCGCGTTTGGCCCCCGCGAGATCGCGCAGGTCTTCCGGACGGAGAGCGAATCGCAGGCCGCAATTGACACCGTGCGGCAAAGCAGCCCGGGTGACGGCGTCACGTTCCGGGTCGAAGCGGCCGAGTGAGCGGCTGCAGCGGGACTCATTGAAGATGAGGCGACGACCCGTCCTCGAATGGACGCTCCTGGGGGCAATCCTCGGATCGGGCCTCGCCTTCGGCGATCGGTTCGACTGGATCGGGCTGTTCGTCGGAGTTGCTCTCGGGGGCACGATCGGCGCGATCATTGGCGTCTCGGCCGGTTTGCTCAGAAGACGCGGCGGTGCATGAACGGATGGGGTCGCATCGCGATTGTATTCAGTACCCCGCTGCTCAAATTCGGGCGTTACTCAAGATCGGGGTTGTGCCCGTGTTGAATCACGGTTGTGAACGTTGGGCGCCGGAGGTCAGCGAGTTTCGATCGCCTGCCGCAGTCGCCATCGCCGACACGCGATCCAAATCGCGACCGAAACAACTGCCCAACAACAAAAGACCAGCACAGCCGTGCGTAGGCCCCAGTAAGCAGCGGCGACGCAAACGCCGCCCGCGCCGATTTCTCCGACAAGAGCGCCCAAGGACCATGCCGGCTTGCGTTTCTTGGTGCTCAGGCTGACAACCGCAACGGGTTGCTGTCCGGTTTCGATTGGATCGAGTTTCTTCGGTTCGTCGCTCATCGTCACATTTCGCGATTGGTAACAGGACCTAGCGTATCGCCGCCCTGAAGGCGACGAGCAAAAGCGCGCCAACTAGGGACACGATGATGACGACGATGAGGGTAAGAAAAACCAAGCGGCCCGGCTTGTCGCTCATGCCGTTATTCTCGCCTCAGTCGCTTTCGCGCAGCGGCGATAGCGCGCACAAACTCCGCACGATCTTGCCCCGTCTTAATCCGCTCAGCCTCTTCGCGGCTCAAGTGACGTCCTGGTCCGCATCGTGCCCGGATGCGATCAATTTCGTCCGGTTCAGACTGGTCGTTTTTGGAGGATTCGTCGCTCATGCCGTCACCTTGGCGTTGGCTCGAGAGTTCAGTGAGACGGTCACGACTTGGGCGACCGAAGCCTGAGCAGCAAAAGAAGCAAGAGTCCAGTCGTGCTGGCGATGGCGTAGACCTTCGACAGAACCAGAATGAAGTTCCGCGGAGCCGACGTCCCCTCAAGTGCGCCGGAGAGCACAATCAGCCAGGCGATTAGCGACGTGATCAGCGTGATGATCAGGATGGTCCACGGTTGCTTTGGCCGTTCGCTCATGCTGTCACTCTTAGCGGCTTACGTGGCCGGGTGCCGCCGGGCGAACCGATTGATGCCCAGGCCGGCGCAGTATCGTACACAAACTGGAATTCCGACGATTCCGAGAAACACGAACGCCAGCAGAAGAAATGGCACCAGCGCCAGAAGCATACGGCTCGCGACCAGCGGATGCTCCCGTGCCCATTTCGGAGGGCAAGGTGGGCCGTATCGCTCCGGCCTTCGTGCGGTCGGAAAATAGCGATCACGATGGATCAACAAGACTGCCGCGATCCAGGTGGGGGCGACGATAGTTGCGACCACGATAGCCACTGTTTCGACCATGCCGTCATTCTAGCGGCGGATTCGGCGCAAAGAAAAAGCCGCCAGTTAGCGGGTTTGAACTCGGCTCTAACGTGGTGGGATCGTTTCAGGATATTTCTGCCTGGTATGGCCCTTCAGACAAAAACTGCTCACGGTAGCTTGTCGAAAAAGAGATAAAGGGCAGCAATCCGGCCGTCCCGGGCAATGATGAAATCGGTCCCGGCGTATTCGGGTGCCTCGCCAGGGCGGCCCGAGACCCATTTGATCCGCCCGCCATCGCCCAATTCCTCTGGCGCGGCAATTGGCTGGTAGCGAAACTCGGGGTGAGTCGCCTTGATCGCGCCTGCGATGCGATCGATCTCATCGCGGCCACGGTAGACGCCTTTGTTGGGATCGTAGAACACGCAATCTTCGGTATAGAGCTCGCCGAGTGCTGCGCGACGCCGCGCGGGGTCGTTTTCACCGAAGACGTCGCTGAGATTGCGCGTCAGCAAAGTCGAGATGCTGTTGGACATCGCTTATCTCCCCTCGGCAATACGTCTCGCAATCAGCGTGGCGAAAAATCAACCGATGGCCATCAGGGCGACGAAATGATCCAGCCGCCACTGTGCCACGCATCTGGCGGGCCGAATCGGCCGCGGTACCAATGCAAGGCTCGGCCGGCCGGTCCGCCAGCCCGCTGGATCGTAATCATCGGACGATAGGCGACGAGAAACGTCCCAGGGGAAATCCAACCACGCCAGCACAGCCCCCATGCGGGGCCGAACGACGCGGCATAGAGCGCCGCCGACAGACCCACGCTCCATCCGGCTCGGACGATCCAGCGATACAAGGATGGTTTCGGTTCGTCGCTCATTGCCACCATGAGTTGCGCGGAAGTTCACGGGTACATGGTAAGCCAAAAGACGATGGCGAAGATTGCGAACGCCGCGACCCCGACAACGTGCCAGCGCGCGATCCGCTCTGATAGCTGGTCAAGCTTCTGCTCGCGAAGATCGTCGCTCATGCCGTCATTCTAGCGGCGGTTTCGCGCGGCAGTGCCCGCCGAGTCGAATCCGGTCCAACGTCCCGTCGGTCTCGTGTCCCGTCCCCACCGATCCCGTCCCGACCGCGGCCCCACCCCGCTTTAGCGTCCCGATCCCCGCCCATCCCGTTTCGTGCAATTCACTCCCGTCCCGCGGCCCTCCCCGACGACCTCTGACGGGTCGGTGCAATCGCCAAATTGGCCGGGATTTTCTCGGTGAAACAATGTTGTCCCGTCCCGGTGTTGGTCCAAGGTCCCGCGGTCCAAAGTCAGGATTGCGAGCCTCTGAATTCTCGACCTTGGACTCGATCGAAGGCGTCCCGTCCCATTCTTTCCCCCTCGCCCGTCCCCTTCGGATGGGAGAGGGTCGGGGTGAGGGCGGATTTCTCCGGGCGTTTCCCGATAAAACAACGTGTCCCGTCCCGAATGGCACTAACTCAAGCCGGAAGGAGTTGGCAGTTGGAAGTTTATGTCGGGTGAGGAGCGTGACGGAATGCGTCTCTGAGGAATCCCGGCCTCCTGCGAGAATGAGGTTGCTAAACGACCCATTTCCACAGGAGGCCAAGGATGGCGCCATTTATCGAGTCTGTTTTGGAGCAGGTCAAGGGGGATGTGACCGAGGCGCTTTCGCCCGAGCGGATCGAGCAGATCTGTCGCGAACTCAATCACGTGTGGCGCGACTGCACACTCAATCCGATCACCACCGTCTATGCGTTCCTGCGGCAGGTCTTGGCGGGCAACATCGCCTGTGATCACGTGCCCCATCTCCTGGATCTGGATGTCACCGGCGAGGCCTACTGCAAGGCCCGCGCGCGATTGCCGCTGGAACTCTTCCAACGGCTGATGGAGGGGGTGGCGCGTGCTGTTGGTGCGCAAGTGCCTAACTGCTGGCGAGGTCATCGTCTTTGGCACGTGGATGGTTCTGCCTGTTCGATGCCCGACACACCCTCGCTGCAGGAGGCCTTCGGGCAATCGGGGGCTCAGCGGCCCGGCTGTGGATTTCCGGTGGCCCGTCTCCTGACACTGTTTGATGCCAGCACTGGCTTTCTCTTGCGGGTGCTGCCAGCTCCTTTGCGGTCGCATGACCTGTCGCGGGTTCAGCGCGTGCACGAGGCCTTTCAGCCGAACGACGTGGTCGTCGGCGATCGGGGATTCTGCTCCTACGCACATCTGGCACTGCTCAATTTAGCCGGCGTTTTTGCTGTGTTTCGCATCCATCAAGCGACGATCGTCAACTTCCAAAAAAGGCGGCCTTACTCGCCGCAGAAGCGTGCGAAGAATGTCCCACGCGTGAAGGGACAACCGACGTCCCGCTGGGTCCAGTCGCTGGGCCGACACGATCAAATCGTCGAGGCGTTCAAACCGACCCAACGGCCATCGTGGATCACCCCGGAAGACTTCGCGCGGCTGCCCGAATCCCTGCTCCTACGGGAGCTGCGCTATCGCATCACTCAACGGGGGTTTCGAGTCCGCCAGGTGACCCTCGTGACGACGCTCTTGGATCAACGACGTTACCCGGCCGTCGAACTGGCCAACCTCTATCTGAATCGCTGGCAGATCGAGACGAATCTCAGGCATCTGAAACAAACGCTCCGCATGGACGTGCTGCGCACCAAGACAGTCGACGGGATTCACAAAGAGCTGGCCATGTTCGCCATCGTTTACAATCTGGTGCGCTGCGTGATGCTGCGTTCGGCAAAACGCCAGCGCGTGCCGGTGACTCGGACCAGCTTCATCGACGCCCAACGACGACTCTGCCATGCCCCGCTCAACGCGGCCCCCAGAAATCTGATCGTTGTTCCCCACCGCCCAGGTCGTTGCGAGCCACGCGCCTCTAAGCGACGACCAAAACAATACGATCTCATGAACAAACCACGTCGCCAACTTCAACAAGCCCTGATCCACAAACAAGTAACGCCTTAAGTTAGTGCCATTCTGTCCCGTCCCAATGTTCCCGTCGCTGGGTCAACTGCTTTGCTGGGTCAATTCGCTAGTGAAACGAAGTGTCCCGACCCACCGGCCAATCTCTTTCCGGCTCGACTTCCCGGGCCCGACCCCGCGCAGTCATCTCCAGTGAGGGGCCGGTTTCTCCGCGGTTTTCTCGGTGAAACAACGTGTCCCGTCCCGGCGTCCGCGTGCCGGCAAGGGGCTCCGAAATGTTGCCGGAGCTGCCTTCCCGAGGTCTGTCCTCCCGCCGCAGGCTGCCGGGGATCTTTTCTCCCCTATGTGAAAATGGATCCCCATCACCGCCGGGGATCCTTTATTTGTCCCCGGCGGGGATCTTTTCACCAGCGGTCGAGACTCTGCAGGCCACGGACGCCGCGCAACCGCACCGAGAGAAGCCGAGCACAATCCGCGCGCAAGCGACCGCTCGCGTGCCAAAGCCGCTATCTCCATTGAGCCACAAAAACCCGATTCGGCCAAGATCAGTTTCGCGAAATTCGGGCTTGGCCGGCCGCGCGAGTTTGGCCGCTGGTCGCGGACAGGGAGGCGACCCTCTTTGCGCAGACCTTCGTACTGATCCTCAAGCTGGTTGACCTGGGTCTCGAGTTGCTGGCTCTGCGACTGGATCTCCCGAAGTCGCTCGACCAAGTGGTGTCCGTGTTGAAACACGGTTTTTCGCGATTGGCACGCGGGTTCAGGGAATCCCCGGCAATTGAATCGCGTACAGCGCCCAGCCGACAAGAGCAATTGCGACGAACAGGACTGTCCACGTAATCCATGCTCGTGGCTTGTGAGTTGCTTCGATCATGGCGCCATTGTAGCGGGGCGCGTCGATCAGCCGGTTTGCGTCGACCGGAGTGGGCGTTTGAAAAGCGAATCCGAGCGATTGGCACGGGAATTATCGGTCGGCGATAATTTGGCATGCTTCGCTTTCGGTCTGTCCGAACGAGATCGCTGCTCTTCGCTCTCGCCACTCTTGTCGTCATTGCGCTCAGCGTCCTACTGGCCTGGGGATGGAGCCACTATCAGGACGGTCTGCAGAGCAAGAGGGCGACGGTCGTGGAGATCAACAACCGCATTAAGACGCTTGGGAAAAAGGCGAGCGTCTCGACCGATCAAGCGCAGCGCCAAAAGTCGCTTGCGGAGGCACACCGCCTGTTAGTGGAGCGGCGAGAATTGGAAAAAGAGCTGCGACCGCTCTTTCAAAGGCTCTTGGATGCCTTCCGATAGTCGCTCACGCCGTCACCTCAGCGATTAGTACGGGAGTTCAAAGCAGACAGAGTTCGGCACAGATGATGGCGAACAGAACGGCCACGCCAACCCCCAGATTGTGGGTGCCGCATGTCGACGGCCAATCCAGCCCTCTCGAGGCAAGCACGATCAAGGCCGGAGGCGCGGCAAATCGCGCTGCCCATTTTAGAGTTGGCGCTCTCGGTTCGTCGCTCATGCCGTCATTCCACGTTCACTCGCGGGCTACCGGTCCGAACCACTGGATCCATGCCAATTGAAGCGCCACGATCGTGATGTAGATAAAGAGCGGCGCGACAACCAAAGATTTGGAACCATTTCCAGAAGTTTCGCCAGCCTTTGTCCCTCGTCGCGGATGAGCTGGGCATTCAGGGCGCCCAGAGTCTTCGCATCGTCGGTCGTCGCAAAGCGACTCTGCATTTGCCACCCCGCTCTTTTTTCTCTCGGTCGCAAAGCGGAGCGCCTCGGGGCACCCTGCCGCAGTATGATGGGACAGGCAGATCATAATCCGGGCCACGATCTTGGCTGACCGAGTTCGCGAAATGTCCGAACCACCGCTGCCAACGAAACAAGGGAACTTCGGGCTATCGATCTTCGACCCCGGTTTCCAGTTTCTGGTTCGGTGTCCGCACTGCGACGCTTGCGCCGAGGTCACAGTGGTCACGGGCCGCCCCGGGTGGTCCATCCGCTTGACGTGTTCCACTTGCGGAAAGTCCAAACAATCCGGCGTTCGTGTAATCTACGAGGGAAGGCCAATCGATCCGTCTTTTCAGTTGCCCTTGTGGTTGCAGCGTCCTTGCTGCGGCAAAACACTTTGGGCGTATAATCTTGGGCACGTCGCCTTCCTCGAGGCGTATCTCGGCGCATCCCAGCGTTCGCGCCGCCTGGCCTGGAACCTATGAATACGAGCCGGCGGCATGCGCCCCGGCCATCTGCCGCAGTGGATGAAGGCCGCCAAGAATCGCGAGCAAGTCCTTCGCGGGATCGCGTCACTGCGTGAGATGGCACTCGCATCCGACTAGCGCACGGCGTGCTACTCGTCCGTCACGCAGCCTTCCGACGCGCTCTTCACGTTCTTGATGTACTTGTAGAGCGTGCCGCGGGTGAATTTGTACGGCGGCGCTTGCCAGGCGGCGCGGCGTTTCGCCAGTTCGCTATCGGAGAGGGCGACGTCGATGCGGTTCTTGTCTGCGTCGATGGTGATGGCGTCGCCGTCGTGAACGAGGGCGATCGGCCCGCCTTCCTGGGCTTCCGGGGTGATGTGACCGACGATGAAGCCGTGCGAGCCGCCGGAGAAGCGGCCGTCGGTCATGAGCGCGACCTCGTGGCCGAGGCCGGCTCCGACGATGGCGGACGTCGGAGTCAGCATTTCGGGCATGCCGGGGCCGCCTTTCGGACCTTCGAAGCGGATGATCACGACGTCACCCTTCTTGATGCCGCCTTTCTCCAGCGAGTGCAGCATGTCTTCTTCGGAGTCGAAGCAACGGGCTGGGCCGCTGAATTTGAGGCCCTCTTTGCCGGTGATCTTGGCCACGGCGCCGTCGGGAGCCAGGTTGCCGCGCAGAATACGCAGGTGGCCGCTCGACTTAATTGGCTTTTCGAGCGAATGGATCACGTCCTGACCCGACTCGAAGCCTGGCAGCGCGGCGAGATTTTCCGCCAGCGTCTTGCCGGTCACGGTGATGCAATCGCCGTCGAGGAATTTGTTTTCGAGCAGATATTTCAGGACAGCCGGCGTTCCGCCGACGCGATGCAGGTCCGCCATCACGTACTTGCCACTCGGCTTGAGGTCGGCGAGATAGGGGACACGTTCGCTGACTTTTTCGAAGTCGTCGATCGTCAGCTCGACGCCGACCGAGCGGGCGATCGCAATCAAATGCAGCACGGCGTTGGTCGAGCCGCCCAAGGCCATTACCAGCACGATCGAATTCTCGAGGGCCTGGCGCGTGATGATGTCACGGGGCTTGAGGTCGAGTTCGAGCAGGTGGCGAATGGCAACGCCGGCTTGCTGGCACTCTTCGAGCTTTTTCGGATCCTCGGCTGGTGTCGACGAACTGTAGGGGAGTGTCATGCCCATTGCCTCGATGGCCGAGGCCATGGTGTTGGCCGTGTACATGCCGCCACAGGCTCCCGCGCCGGGCAGCTCCGCCGCACGATCGCCTGGCGCTTCTCATCCGAGATCTTGCCCGTCAGAAATTCGCCGTAGCATTGAAAGGCGGAAATGATGTCGAGCGGCTCATTGTCGAGGCTGCCCGGCTTAATCGTGCCGCCGTAAATCATCAAGCCGGGACGGTTGAGCCGTCCGAGAGCCATGATGCAGCCGGGCATGTTCTTGTCGCAGCCGGGGAGCGTGACGCAGCCGTCGTACCACTGGGCGCCCATCACGGTTTCGATCGAGTCGGCAATCAGGTCGCGCGACTGCAGGGAATACGACATGCCGTCGGTCCCCATCGACAGTCCGTCGCTCACACCGATGGTGTTGAACCGCATGCCGACGAGCCCCGCCGCCTGCACGCCCTCTTTGACGCGATCGGACAGCACGTTGAGATGCATGTTGCAGGGATTGCCCTCGTACCAGACGCTGGCAATGCCGACCTGCGCCTTGTTCATGTCGGCTTCGGTGAGGCCGGTGGCGTAGAGCATGGCCTGCGACGCGCCCTGCGATTTGGGCTGCGTGACGTGCGCACTGTATTTGTTGAGCGAGTTCGATTTGGTGGCGGGCATGGAATCACTTCACAGATTGCGACAGAGAGACAGACTGCAACAAAGAGACGGAAGGAGCGGCGGCGTTCGTCGGCGGCGCCGCTTTTTCAGTTTTCGGGCCGACTATTCGACGAGCTGCGACGGATGCGGCGAGCGCGTCACGCGGGGCAGGACGTTCGGCTTGTAGATCTCGGTGTAGGCCTTAGCCGTGCGATGCACGTCGAGCGCTTCGGACGTTTCCCACCGCTCGACGAGCAGAAAAACCTTGGGATCGGAGGTCGAATGGTAGACCTCGAACCGCAGGCAGCCCGGCTCCATCCGCGAGAGACGGCCCTGCTCTTTGAGCCATTCGCGGAGCTGTGGAACGTCCTTTTCGTCGTTGGCGGTCAAAACCACGTTGGCATAGATCATGGTGTGTCTCGGGAATGGGGACAGTCAGGCGGGCAGGATTCAGCCCGCCGCTGGTTTCCGGCGCGGGCGATTTTGTCAGGCTGCCGCTTTCCGCAAAGATACAGCCTCCCGTCAAGATACATCGTCACCAACAAAAATGCCCGCGGGCGGGCAATCCCCGGCCGCGGGCATGAGAGTTTTGCTTCGTCGACCGGCGCTGCGCGTGGAGCGCGAGAGCCGTCACCCCCGATCAGGACGGCGACTTCACTTCCTCTGGCTCTTCGCCCGCGTTGTCGTCCGTCGTTTTCTCGACGAGGCGGGCCATCGTTCGGCTGCGGAACGTGGCATTCTTGATACGGCTGAGACCGACCTTGCCCGAGGCCCGCGCCAGGTCGACGCCCAGCGCGAGACTGGCGGCCGCCGCCAGCCAACCCATCGCCGCGTAGCTGCCGTCGCCCCAAAGGCTCGAGCTGAGGAGCACGACCGTGATCAACAGCGAGAGCGTGGCGAGCAGACTGCGATAGAGCAACTTTTCGCGGACGGCACGCGACGAGTACCGGGCAATAGCGGTGCGGGCTGCCGTGTTCGCCACGTTGCGGAGGCTGTCCAAGTCGGCACGGACGCTGGCCTTGTCCTGCCGATGCGAAGGTTCGGGCAGCGCCAGCGAAGCGGCGTGGGCCGGAGCGGCAAGCTCCGGCGCGTCAGTCATCGGGAGTGCGCCACGCGATTCGAGCGTCTTCGGTTGTGGCGCCGCCGAGGTCCAAGGAGCGTCCGGCGTAGCCGAGCGTCGCGAGCGGGCCAACAGCTTCTGCATATAAGCCTCGACCGATTCGCCTTCATGCCCGTGTGGCGCGGCCGGCGTCGGCGGAGACCCGCTGCTGGCAGTCGCGGGTTGCGATTGGGTGGTGTGGCTAGCCACTGGCGCAGGGCTCGCGGCCGATTCGTGGCTGGCCGAGCCTTGTGTGGCCGTGGCGTCCCCGGCCGCGACCTCGGTCGATTCGTGATTGGCCGCCCGCTCGCGGGGACGGCGCGTGAACAAGCTCGATTCGAATTGGGAAATGACACGCTGCAACGACCGCTCGGCCGGAAGTGCGGTGCCCGCGCTCTGGGCCTCGGGCTTGCTGCTGGCGTCGGCCGTGCTGCCGGCCGAAGCCTTTGTGGAAGCATCGTCAGCAACCAGCTCCGGCCCATTCGCATCGACGGGGGGCGACTTGAGGGCGGCCTGCAACCGTCGCCGCAGGACCTCGCACTCGCGCTGCAAATCCTTGTGTCGTTGCTCAAGGCTGCGAACGTTGGCTTCGAGCGACTTCACCTTGCGGTCGGACTCGGCCCGCAGCTCGGCGACGCTCGATTGCTCGGCAGTGGCCTGCTGCGCCGACTGGCTCTGAGCGGCGAGGTCGGCCTCCAGCTTGCCGCAGGCTTCCGTCAGCTCGGCGATGGTTGTCGACTGGGCGGCCAGTTGCTCGCGAAGACCGGCCAACTCGCCCTGCGCGGTGGATTCTTCTTGCTCGCGTGCCTGGGCCGACTGTTCGCGCGCCTCGACCGACTGCTGCCGCTCGGTCAATGACTGCTCCAGCACGGCGATCTGTGCAGCCCGTTCCTCGATCTCTCGTCCTTGGACCTCGAGCGACTTCTCGCGGGTTTCGGTCGCCGCTTCGCGCGCCGCAACAGTCGTCTCCCGTTGGGCGAGTCGCGCCACTTGCGTGGCCAGCTCGACTTCTCGCCGTTCCAACCCGGCTTCGCGCTGGCTCAGCGTCTGTTCGCGCTCGGTCAGCGTCTCTGCGTGGCGGGCCAACTCGGTTTCGCGAGCCTGGAGGCCCTGCTCCCGAGCGGCCAGCTTGCGTTCGCTGTCTTGCCGCAGCTGGGCGGCGGTTGCCAGCCCGGCCTCACGCTCCTCGAGCGAGTGTTCGCGGCCGGCAAAAGTGGCTTCCCGCGTGTCCAGCGTCTTCTGGCGTCCGCGGAGCGACTCTTCGCGCGAGGCGACTTCCCGCGCCGCCTCGGCGTGCGCCCCTTCGCGGCCGCGATCGCTTTCTCGCGATCGGCCAGGGCCCGTTCGCGGGCGGCGTGCTTCTGCGTTCGCTCGACGAGTTGGGCATCGCGTTCGGCCAGGTCGCGCTCGAGTGAATGGACAGCCTGCTCGCGGCCAGCAAACTCCCGCTCGCGCTGCTGGAGCGATTGGGTTCGCGTTTCGACGTCGGCCTTGAGCGCATCCTGCGCAGCGGACTGTTGGGTCAGCTCGGCCGCCCGTTGCGTCAGCGTGGCCTCGCGTTGGGACAGCAGCTCCTCGCGCTGTTCGCTGGCCGCATCGCGTTCTTGCGCCGACGATTCGCGCGTCCGCAGCGTGGTCTCACGCCGCAGCAGGGCGGCGTCCCGTTCGTTCAGGGCTGGCGGACCGCTCGGCCAGTCCTATTTCTTGTTGCTCGAGGGCGGCCTGCTGCCGTTTGAGGGCCGCCTCGCGCTGGATGGCGCTGGCATCACGCTCGGCGAAGTCGGACTCCTGCTGCCGCAGAGCCGTCTCGCGCTCGACGAGTGATGACTCGCGATCAGTGAGCAAGGCTTCGCGCTGGACGAACGCCTCGTCGACGGTGTCGGACGATCGCGTGCGGGTGGACGACGATCGCGACTGCTGTTTCATCCGCTCTTCGAATTGCCGTTGCCGCGAGTCGAAGTCGGCCTGCCGCTGTTTGAGATCCAATTCGCGACCATCGAGCAGGCTGCCGCGGCGCGTGAGCACCAGCTCTTGTTCGTGAGCCTGGGCTTGCCGACGACGCTGCTCTTCTTCCGTCGCGCTGATCGACTTGGCGCGGGCTTCCAGCTCGCCGCCCCGCTGCCCCAATTTGGATTCGGTCTGTTCGAGTCGAGCTTCCCACTGGCCGAGACGGGCCTCTTCGGCCGCCTGACGTTCGGCGGCCTGAGCGACGAACTCGGGAACCGCGACCGACGGCGCAGCAGAGGCGACGGCACTCGCCTGAGCGGTCACCGGTGCCGTCGTCAGCGCCTCGGCCTGAGCCTCGAGCACTGCGCTGCGGCGGGCGACGGCCAGTTCCTGCTCGTGAATTTGAGCCAGTTTCTGCGCGAGGCCGGCCTCCGAAGCCGTCACCGCCTTTTCGCGTGACTGCAGTTCGTCGGTTCGTTGAGTCAGCTGCGCTTCGCGCTGGGCTAGCCGTGCGGCCTCCTCGACCTGCTTCCGCGTGGCCTGGGCCACAAAGTCGGGAACGGCCGGCGCGACGTTCGTCTGCGCCTGCGGAGCGACGCGGGCAGACGCGGCCTGGGCGTCGAAGAGCGCGCTGCGTCGGACCAGGGCCAGCTCCTGCTCGTGGATTTGCGACAGCCGCTGGGCGAGCTGTTCTTCGCCGGCCGCCAGGGCGCTCACCCGCGACTGCACCTCGGCCGTGTCGCGCTGCAATTGCGCTTCGCGCTGGGCCAGCCGCACCTCTTCCTCGGCCTGCCGCCGAGTGGCCTGGACGACGAAGTCGGGAACGACACTTGCCACGGGAATTGAATTAAGCGGAGAGATGGGTGCGACGGGCAAAGTCGGTGCGACGCGGGCGACGGCCGACTGCACCTCGAGCGTGGCGCTGCGTCGGGCCAGGGCCAATTCCTGCTCGTGAATGCGGGCCAGTTTCTCGGCCACTCCTTCTTCCGACGCCATCAGCGATCGTAAACGCGACTGGATTTCGTCGGCTTGTCGCAGCAGGCGGCTCTCGGTTTCGGCCAGGCGACTTTCGGCTTCTCGTTGCCGCTCGCTCGCTGCCGTCACGTGACCCGCCACGACGGGCGGCGTGTGCGAAACCGGCGACGATTGCGTCGGCACCGTTGCGACTGATGACGGAGGCGCCTCTTCAACCTGAGTGTGAGCCGTCACGCGGAATTCGAGCGGGCCAACCGTGAGGCGGTCGCCCACATGAATTTCGACCTGGCGGACCGGTCCGTTGTTGAGCCACGTGCGGAAGTCGAGAGCGCGGAGCATCGCCCGACCGGCGTCGATGCGAATCTCGCAGTGCCGCGGCTGGATGCCGTTGGCCCGCAGCACGTGCGAACACTCGGACGCCGAGCCGATGACGTGCTGTCCCGGCCCCAGCCAGAGTGTTTCGACGCCGTGCCCGCTGCGGACGGGCTCCAGGGCCAACCCCGAGATTCCGTGCGCGGGCGTTTTCGACGCGACCTTTTGTTCAGCAAGCGCGACCATGGCCATCCCTAAGCGAGTTGCCGGTTGGGTTTTGACCGCGGCGAGCAGGAGACGCATCGACCCGCATGATGCAAAACCGCAACACTTCGCTAGGGATATACCTCGCAGCAAAGTCCGGTCAAAAAGGAAACGTGCGCAAACTTCAAGATGTGCGGCGTCCGTGCACGATCCACCGCCCCTGCCGAATTCGCTGGCTAATCGCTGTCGCGCGAGCTGCCGTCACTCGCGATAATCAGCACAATCGAGCGGGACGGCGCGTACGGCAACTCCGCTCCGGCAATGGACAACCGCTTAAAGATCCGGAATAATGAAAGTGCGGGAAACGCACTCCTGGGCGTCGCAATCTCCCCCCTTTTGCAGCCCGCCAGGCCGCATCGACGCCCGTCCAAAACCTACCCCGAAATTGAGGCCCCGTGCATGCCGGTTGGCCGTCCCCTTTTCGCTACTCGCCCGAAGTGCTCACGCGTGGCGCTGGCATCGGCCTTCGGCTTCGCGCTCGTGCTGAGCGGCTCGTTGGCGAGCACCGCGCCTCCCAAGCATGTGAACTACAGCCGCGACATTCGGCCGATCCTCTCCAACACCTGCTACAAGTGTCACGGCCCCGACGAGAAGCAGCGAAAAGCCGGCCTGCGTTTGGATACCAAGGAGGGAGCCTGCGCGAAACTCGAATCGGGTGAGGTCGCCGTCGTCCCCGGGTCGAGCGCAAGAGCGCGATCATTCAACGGCTGATCGCGCACGATCCCGACGTGCGCATGCCGCCGGCCGACTCGGGTAAGACCGTCACGCCGGAACAAATCGACCTCATCAAACGGTGGATCGACCAAGGGGCCGAGTTCCACGGTCACTGGGCCTTCCTCCAGCCGAAGCATTCGCCCGCGCCTCCCGTGCAACGTCCGGAGCTGGCCCGTAACCCGATCGACCGCTTCATCCTGGCCCGGCTCGACGAAGAAGGGCTGAACCCCTCGCCCGAAGCCGACAAACCCTCGCTCATTCGCCGCGTGAGCCTCGACCTGACCGGCCTGCCCCCCACGCTGGCCGAGGTCGATCGCTTCGTCGCCGACAAATCGCCCGAGGCGTACGACAAGCTCGTCAACCGCCTGATCGATTCGCCGCAATATGGCGAGCAGATGACGCGGTACTGGCTCGACGCGGCCCGCTACGGCGACTCGCACGGCATGCACCTGGACAACGAGCGCTCGATCTGGCCGTACCGCGACTGGCTGATCCGCGCGTTCAACTCGAACAAGCCGTTCGATCGCTTCGCCGTCGAGCAGTTGGCCGGCGACCTGCTACCTGACGCCACGATCGATCAGCGCGTGGCCACCGGCTTCAGCCGCTGCAACGTGACGACGGGCGAAGGCGGAGCGATCGACGAGGAATTCTATTGCCGCTACGCCATCGATCGCGTCGCCACGACGGGGACCGTGTTCCTCGGACTGACGCTCGGCTGCTGCGTCTGCCACGATCACAAGTTCGACCCGGTCACGCAGCGCGAGTTTTATCAGCTGTTCGGCTACTTCGGCAGCCTGAGCGAGCGGGCCATGGACGGCAACGCCCTCCTGCCGCCGCCGACGCTCAGCCTCGGTCCGCCCAAGGACGAGCAAAAGGTTGCCAAGCTCAAAGCGGACATCGCCGCGCTCGAAGCCACGGTGAAACAAAAGCTCGCGACCTTCGACGATCCGAAGACCGTCGCCGCGCTCGACGCTCCGCAGCGGGCCTGGGAACGCGAAGCCGCCAAAGAGGGTCGCGGCCTGTCCCGCCCGATCCGTCGCCTGCTGGCCATCGCGCCGGCCAAGCGACAGGCACGACAGAAGCGAGCACTGCGTGAGTACTACGTCCGCTACATCTACAGCGTCAGCCGGACCGTCTTCGATCCGCTCAACGCGCAGTTGGCCGCCGACCGCAAGGAATTGATCGCGGCCGAGGCGACGGCTCCCAGCACGCTGGTGATGCAGAGACATGCCCAAGCCGCGCGACATCTACGTCCTGATCCGCGGCGCGTACGATCGCAAAGGAGCCAAGGTTCTGCCCGATGTGCCGGCCGCCATCGGGCCCCGCTTGCCCAAGGACGCGCCCCCCAATCGTTTGTCGCTGGCCAATTGGATCGTCGACCCGCGGAATCCCCTCACCGCGCGGGTCACGGTCAATCGTTTCTGGCAGCAGTATTTCGGCACGGGCCTCGTGAAGACGGCCGAGGACTTCGGCTCGCAGGGCGAATGGCCCAGCCATCCCGAGCTGCTCGATTGGCTGGCGACCGAGTTCGTTCAAAGCGGTTGGGACGTCAAGCACATCCAGCGGCTGATCGTCACGTCGGCCACGTATCGCCAATCGTCGCACGTGAGCGAAGAACTCGCGCAGCGCGACCCCGAGAATCGCCTGCTCGCTCGCGGCCCGCGATTCCGTCTCGACGCTGAGGGCGTCCGCGATATGGCTCTGGCCGTCAGCGGCTTGCTGGTCGACACGATCGGCGGCAAGAGCGTCAAACCGTATCAGCCGCCCGGCCTGTGGGAAGCCATTAGCTACACGAGCAGCAACACGGCCCACTTCGTGAAGGGCAAGGGGGACGCCCTTTATCGCCGCACGATGTACACGTTCTGGAAGCGGACGTCGCCCCCGCCGGCCCTGACCACGTTCGACGCCCCCTCGCGCGAGGAATGCACCGTCCGCCGCGGCCGCACCAACACGCCCTTGCAGGCCCTCGTGCTGATGAACGACGATCAGTACGTCGAGGCGGCCCGCCACCTGGCGTCGCGGATGATTCACGAAGGGGGCGCGACGCCCACCGAGCGGATCGTGTTTGCGTTCCGCCTCGCGACCTCGCGACGGCCGACCGCCGACGAAATCGCCGTCTTCACCCGGCTCTTCGATGAGCAGAAGGCAGCCTACGCCAACAATGCCGATGCGGCCGAACGCCTGATCCATGTCGGCGATTCGCCCGCCGACACCACCGTCGATGCCCGCGAGCTGGCTGCCTGGTCGATCGTGGCCAACGTGATCCTGAATCTCGACGAGACGATTACCAAAGGCTGACGTGCCATGGATCCGATTCGCGAGCACATCGAGCGGATGAGCCGCCGCTACTTTTTCGGGCGGACGGGGGCCGGCATCGGCGTGGCTGCGCTTGCGTCGCTGCTCGATCCGTCGCGAGTCTTCGGTTCAACCGGCGGTCGCGTCGGACCGGGGACGTCTGCTGCAGCCGATGGCGATCGCGGCGTGCTGGTTGATCCGCATTTTCCGGCACGGGCCAAACGGGTCATCTACCTGTCAATGAACGGTGCCCCGTCGCAGCTGGAAACGTTCGACTACAAACCCAAACTTCGCGACATGTTCGATGAAGACCTGCCCGACTCGGTGCGGATGGGGCAGCGCATCACGACCATGACTTCGGGCCAAAGCCGCCTGCCCATCGCCCCGTCGGTCTTCAAATTCAACCGTCACGGCCAATCGGGCGCCTGGGTGAGCGAGCTCTTGCCGCACACCGCCAAGGTCGTCGACGACCTGGCCATCATCCGCACGGTGAATACGGACGCGATTAATCACGATCCGGCGTGCACGTTCGTCTTCTCCGGTGCACAGCGTCCCGGGCTGCCCAGCATCGGCGCCTGGGTTTCCTACGGGCTGGGCAAGATGAACGAGAACCTGCCCGGGTTCGTCGTGCTGCATTCGACTTGGAGCTCCAAACGCGACGCACAGGCGGTTTTCTCCCGCTTGTGGGGGTCCGGCTTCCTGCCCTCACGCTACCAGGGAGTCGCGCTCCGCTCCTCGGGCGATCCGGTGCTCTATCTCTCGAATCCCCCCGGCGTCGATTCGGCCAGCCGGCGGCGGATGCTCGACGCCCTCTCCGAACTCAACCACAAGGAACTGGCGGTCGTCGGCGATCCGGAGATCAACACCCGCATTGCCCAGTACGAGCTGGCCTACCGGATGCAGACGTCGGTCCCCGAGCTGACGAACTTTGCCGAGGAGCCCAAGCACATCCTCGACCTTTACGGCCCCGACGTGCACATCCCCGGTACCGTGGCCGCCAATTGCCTCTTGGCCCGGCGGCTGGCCGAGCGGAACGTGCGCTTCACGCTGATCTTCCAGCGGGGCTGGGACCATCACGGCAATTTGCCAACCGACATGCGGTTGCAGTGCCGCGACATCGACCAGCCCTGCGCCGGCCTGATTCAGGACCTCAAACAGCGGGGCATGCTCGAGGACACGCTGGTCGTCTGGGGCGGCGAGTTCGGCCGCACCGTCTACTGCCAGGGCAAACTCACGCACGAGGATTACGGCCGCGACCATCATCCCCGCTGCTTCAGCATGTGGATGGCCGGCGGCGGCATCAAACCGGGCGTGGTTTACGGCGAGACCGACGATTTCAGCTACAACATCGTCAAGGACCCGGTCCACGTCCACGACCTGAACGCGACGATCCTCGCCTGCCTGGGCATCAACCACGAACGGCTGACCTACCGCTTCCAAGGCCGCGACTTCCGCCTGACCGACGTGCACGGCAAAGTGGTGAACGAGCTGCTGGCCTGAGACCGCGAGCGCCGCTTGGCGTGCGCGATCGCTGTCAGTGCTTCGTCTCGCACAAAACGGTGGAGTGGGGTGGCACTGGCGGCTTGTCCGCCAGTGTCTTAAGCCGCTCGCCGCGGACGGTGGTAATAAGCTTGCGTCGTGGACGAAGACACTGGCGGACGAGCCGCCAGTGCCACCCGACTCACGACACTTCGCGTTGGACAGACCACCGCGTCAGGCGGCCGGGGCCAGCACCGGCGGCGCGCCCCGCCCCGTCGCGCGGGGCACCACGGCGTTGCGCCCAAGAGCTGGAGCACGAGTAGGCCTCGCCCCCAGGTCAGCGAACCCGTGATTGAACCGGGCTCGGCCGTGCGGGCGTCCGCCAGCACGCGGTATTGGTTGCGGCTTGCCGCTACGAAATCGAGCGTGAGCTGTCGCGTCCGCTCGCAGTTGCAGTTATCGACCAGCAGGTAGGCGTTTTCCGCCAGGTGCGGCTCGCATTGGGCCAGTCGCTCGGCAATCGGCTCGTGCGACAGCGCGCTCACGAAGCAGACGCCGATCGTCCGCTCGTCCAGCCGCGCGAGGCAGCGGGAAAAGCCCGGCTCGATGAAGTGCCTCTCGCCGTCAGCCAGTTCGTCGAACCGCCGCAGAAATTCGTCGCGAGCCGGCCCGGCCGCGGCAACTTGCGGAGCGTCGTGTTCGTGCACGCCGATGCATAGCTTGTCGGCATTGCCGGCAATCGCCGCCAAGAGCGCGCCGCCGTCGCCCAGGCCAAATGCCACGAAGGCTTCGCGCTCGGCGAGATGGGTGACGCCGCGGTTCACGAGGGCGCAGGGCCAGCGGTCGGCCCGCCGATCCCAGGC
This sequence comes from uncultured Planctomycetaceae bacterium, assembly GCA_963813715.1. Lineage (GTDB taxonomy): Bacteria > Planctomycetota > Planctomycetia > Planctomycetales > Planctomycetaceae > DASPSM01. The sequence goes on from CAWFAK010000005.1 coordinate 459,387, forward strand.
GCGTGCGTCGCAATTTGCGGCGGGTGTCCGCACGGTCAAAGGGCAGCCGCGTGTTCCAGGAATCGAGCGGCAAGCGCAACCGCGCGAGGGCAGCTACCGCCCGAGCGCCAGCGTGCGCTCTTGTTCCGGTTGAATGAACCGAAACGAAAGCCCCTGCAAATACTGTGGGAGATCCATGGCCCTAAACAATCGACGGCAAGCGCTCGCCCCAGGTTCGGGACGCGCCGCAAAAAAACGTCGAAACGTGGAGAATGTGCTAACGGAGTTGGAGCCGGCCGCGCGGGCCGACGAAGAGGGCGGGGATGATGCCGGAATCGCCAGGAGGGGTCAAGGGCAATCACCGCCCCCGCCGCAGCTTTGCGTTTCTTAATTTGACGGACGACCTCGGTGTGGCGCGGCAATTAAGAATCGCCGCGATGTGATGCGACTCAATCAGTCGCGCGTAAACCACTTTGCAAAAACGACGATCGCAAAAACCACCCAGAGCAGCACGACCAATCCACCGCGCCATCCGTGCCTGTAGGCGACAGTCGTCGTTGCCCACACTCCAAGAGGTACGCCCATGAGTATGCCGAGGAGGGCCCATTCGTCGTAAGCGGAGGTTGCTAGAGCGACTGCAACCAAATCCCAGGGACGGCCCCCGCAACAGCGTATGCGGCAAATGCCGCCTTCGACGGGTTGCCGCTGGGCCCATTGCTCATCACCACTACCGCTATTTGAGGCGGTCGCTACTTCACCGGGATCAATTTAACGCTGCGGAGCGTCATCACCGTCTCGTGCGCGATCTCGGTCGCGACGAACCGCATGTTGTACCAGTGGGCCTCGGGCAGATTCACCTCGCCGGCCTGCACGGTTTTGTAGGCGGTCGCACCGCCCGTGTCGGCGACATTGAGGATCAGCGTCGAATCGGCCAATTGAATCTGCACCGTGCTGCCGGCGTTGTCGGGGTTGCACGCATAGCAGAGCTCGACGGCATACTTACCCGGCTTGTCGACCGGAAAATGAAAGAGCACGAAGTCTTGCAGGTGACGCCAATTGGTGATGGCCGAACCGTGGCGCGTAATCTGTCCCGTGACCACGGCCAGGTTCATCGTCAAGGTGATCGAGCCGTCGTCCGCCACCTTCGTCGGGCGCACGTCGGGTTTGTCGCTGGCCGCTTGCTTCCGCTCGGCCACGCGGGCCAATCCGTAGCCGATGCCCATCACGATGGCCACGACCACCGGGATGACGAGCACCGACTTAATCAGTTCGAACGCCGAGTTCGTGGCGGTCGAGTGGTGGGCGGAGACCCCGGGACCTGAATGCGGGATGAAAGCCGGTTTGCTCACGGTCAAACTCGCAGGAAGATGCGCATTTTGTAAAGGACGAACAACACGATCCATTTCAACATCAGCGGCCCTGCCTCGAGCAGGATGCCGTGCATGTGATGTGAGAAGACGAGCTTCGACAGCTCGTCGAAATTGATGACCTTCTGGCCGACGTAGACCGTGATGGCATTCATGCCGATCACCACGAAGAAAAACGACCAGGCTTGGAACTGCAAGACGTCGATCACGAGGTAAAAGAGCGACAGCAGGAACAGGCTGATGCCGCTGGTCATCAGCACGAACGAGCTGCTCCACAAGTTCTTGTTGATGGGAAAGCTCTTGTCCCACGTGAGCGCGGCCGCCACGAAGAGCACCCCGGCAACGGCCAGGCCGGCCGCTTTCACCAGGCCGTTGAAGTCGGTCCGCCTGAGCCAATGGCCGGCCATCACGCCGAAGAGCACGGTGGCGATCGACGGGATGGCGGAGAACAGCCCTTCCGGATCGCGAATGGTTCGGTAGAGGTGCCCGGGCAGCAGGTGGCGATCGATGAAGTCGCCCAGGTTCTGACCCGGAAGCAAGCCGCCCGTATCGAATCCCGGAACTGGGATGAACCTGAGCGCGGCCCAATATCCGATCAATAAGCCGATGGCCGTTAACAACTGGTTCCGCGGCCGGGTATGCAGGACGATCAGGGCGGCGAACGTATACCCGATGCCGATGCGTCCCAGCACACTGGGAAAACGCACGTGCGAGAAGTCGGTGACCAGATGCTTGATGCCGCTGACATCCTGGTCGAAGTGGATCGAGAAATTGAAGGCCAGGATGCCGTTGATCACCAGCCCCAGCAGAATCAGCAGGATGCCGCGGCGGATCACTCGCAGATGCAAAGCGGCCGATCCCTGTCCCGCGCCAAGTGCGAGGCGAACGAATAGGGAATCGCCACGCCGGCGATGAACATGAACAGCGGGAAGATGCAGTCGTAGAGGCTGAAGCCGTGCCACTCGGGGTGGTCGGTGTGCTTGTAGGCCAGCTCGCGGAAGGTGGGGTTGCCGCTGAGGTTCGCGAGCGCCCGGATCAGCTCCTCGCCGCCGATGATCCAGAACATGTCGAAGCCGCGAAGCGCGTCGAGCGACAGAAGTCTCGGGGGGGCCGAACTTTGCGGATTGGACAAAATGGGGACGTCGTTCCGGCTCTTGGCAACGCCGCGAGACATGATCGTTCCTCAGCGGATCAAAGGCTGGGTCATTCGCTATTTGACACGCCAAGATACACGGACTACAAGGGAGAGCGATCACTTCCTGCCCGCTCTTCGTGGATTCCAGTCTCGGGGGAATAGCATGGCTGCCCGGCCCATGGCGTCCGTCTGCGTCACGGTTCTCGTCCTCGTCGCGCTCGTCTGCCTGCTGTCGGTCACGCCCGATCGGGCCGATCTCAGCCCTCGAGGCGATCGCACCGCGCCGGCTGCCTCCACGGTGTACACGATCAAGCCCGGCCCCAATGCGCAGAGCGAATTTCTGTCGAGCCTGATCCAGTCGAGCCCGGGCGACGTGATCGAGCTGGCGGCGGGCACCTTCAACTTCGACATGGATCTCGAAGTCACCACGAACAACATCACCATCCGCGGGGCCGGCATCGACAAGACGATCCTCTCCTTCAAGAACCAGCAGATGGGCTCGAAGGGGATCGAAGCCACGCGGCGACAACTTCGTCATCGAGAATCTGTCGGTCGAAGACACGCGGGGCAACGCGATCAAGGTCGTCGGCTCGAAGAACGTCACCTTCCGCAACGTCCGCACAGCCTGGACGGGCGAGCCCAAAACGTCCAACGGCGCCTACGGCATCTACCCCGTGTCGTGCGAGAACGTGCTGATCGACGGCTGCATCGTCCGCGGGGCGGCCGACGCCGGCGTGTACGTCGGCCAGTCGAAGCAAATCGTCGTCAAGAATTGCCGCGTGTTCGAGAACGTGGCCGGCATCGAGATCGAAAACTCGTTCGACGCCGACGTCTTCGACAACTACGCCACCAACAACAGCGGCGGCATCCTGGTCTTCGACCTGCCGGGGCTCGCGCTGCACAACGGCGGCCGCGTCCGCGTGTTCCACAACCAGGTTCCCAAGAACAATCACGCGAACTTCGGGGCGCCGGGCTCCAGCGTCTCCAACGTGGCGCCAGGCACGGGCATGCTGCTCTTGGCGATGGACAACGTCGAGATTTTCGAGAACCAGATCACCGACAACCAAACCTGCGGCCTGCAGGTGATCAGCTACATCCTCACCGGCAACCCGATCAACGACAAAGAGTACGATCCGTATCCCGAACACGCCTACATCCACGACAACCACTTTTCCGGCGGCGGCAAGCACCCGGGCGGCCGCTACGGCAAGATTTTGGCGGAAATCGTCGGTATCCCCTTCCCCGAGATCTTCTACGACGGCGTGCTCAATCCCAAGCACACGGTCGATGGGAAAGTGAAGCCGGAATACGGCATCCGCTTCGAGCGGAACGGCAACGTCGGCTTCGCCAACATTCATTTCGACGAGCTCAGTCCGGAGAAAATCGCCGCCGGCAAAGCCCGCATCGATCGCGACATTGCCGCTTACACCGGCAGCTATCCGCGGCTGCCCGGTATTCAGCTCAAGCCGCACGGCCCCGCCGACCCCAGCAGCGACCAGTCGGCGGCCGTCTATCGCTCGGCCCCGAAAAAGCTCTCCGAATACGGATTCTTCAAAGGGAACGGCGTGACCCAGGAGCCGGTGGCCGGCGTGACCCCCTACGACGTCAACACGCCCCTCTTCTCCGACTACACGTCGAAGCACCGCTTCGTGCGCCTGCCGGGCGGAGCCGCCGCCCAGTACGTCGAGAACGACGCCTTCGACTTCCCCGTCGGATCGTGCGTGGTGAAGAGCTTCACGTATCCGCACGACGCGGCCGACGCGTCGAAGGGTGAGCAATTGCTCGAAACGCGCGTCCTCGAACGGAAGCCGGCCGGCTGGTACGGCTACTCTTACTTGTGGAACAAGGAGCAGACGGAAGCCACGCTCGACCTGGGCGGCAGCACCATCGAGGCCAGCTGGAAAGGCGCCGACGGCAAGACGCACAGCAACAATTACATCGTGCCGCACGCCAACCAGTGCAAGAGCTGTCACGTCTCCAACGGCAAGACGTTTCTGCCGCTGGGCATCAAGGCCCGGAACTTGAATAAGGACTACGCGTACGCCGACGGCAAGGAGAACCAGCTCGCCCACTGGACGAAGGCCGGCATCCTCAAGGGTTCACCCGAGCCGTCTCACGCTCCGAAAGTCCCCCGATACGACGACCCCTCGACGGGCAGCGTCGACGCGCGGGCCCGCGCGTGGCTCGACGTTAACTGCGCCCACTGCCACAACCCGGCCGGCCCGGCGCGCACCACGGGGCTCGACCTGTCGATCAGCCAGACCGATTTCGCCAAGCTGGGCATCTGGAAGTCGCCGGTGGCCGCCGGTCACGGCTCGGGCGAGCATCGCTACGACATCGTCCCCGGCAAACCGGACGACTCAATCGTGATTTACCGACTCGAGTCGACCGAACCGGGCGTGATGATGCCCGAACTGCCCCGCCGCATGGTCCCCGACGACGCGGTCGCCCTCCTCAAGGAGTGGATCGCGCAGATGAAAGACCCGAGCAAGCAGCAGGCGAGCGCGAAGTAAGACGCGACGCAGTCCTGTTTGGGTGGCACTGGCGGCTCGTCCGCCAATGTGCCTTTTGGGGAGTGAAGTCACTGGCGGACAAGCCGCCAGTGCCACCCGAGCAACTCACGCAGGCCTTCGTCGATTACGCCGCTTTGCGCCGTTCGACTTCCACGCGTCGCGTCGTGCTCGCCTCGCTACTCTTGTTGCTCGACGCCCGCGCGGCTTTCGGTGCCGCGGAGATCACGCTCAAGAGCGACGGCAACAGCACCAGCGCGACGAACAGGCAGCTCGAGATGCCGATCGCGAGCGCCAGCCCCAGGCTGAACAGGCCGCGGTGCGAAGCGATCATCATGCTGCCAAAGCCCACGATCGAGGTCGCGGACGTCAGCACCAGCGTGCTGAACACGCTGCCGCTCATCTCGTAGGGGCCGCTGCGGTCGCGATAGTCGTGCATCACCTGCACGCCGTAGTTGACGCCGATGCCGAGCACCAACGGCAGCACCAGCAGGTTCGCCGGGTTGAGATCGATGTGTGCGAAACCGAAAATGCCGAACATCATCAGGCCACCGACCAGCGGCGCCAGGTACGCCAGGGCCGCATGGAACAGCCCGCGCCCGTCGAGCACGAGGGCAATCGCTCCCGTCACGACCACGTAGGCCACGGCGAAGATCATCGGGTCGACCGCGATGTGCCGGGCGTTAAGCATCACCGCCGCCAACACGCCGACACCCAGCGTGGGCAACAGGGCCAGCCACCGCGCCTCGCGGCTCAGGAAGTCGAACAACAGGATGACCCAGACGACCGCGAAGGCGTAAAGCGCGGCCGTCTCATACGTATGGCGAATCTGCCGTACCGATTCGTAGTTGTGGATCGGCGTGCCCGTGACGTTGGGATCGACGCTCCGCACGTCGGCCACGAACTTGTGGAGCGTCGCCCCGTCCCAAGCCTTCTCCTGCGGATAAATCTCCAAGAGCCACTTCCGCTTTCCCTCGGCGTCCACCGGCGTGACGAAGCGGTTCACCAGCTCGTTCGGCAAATCGTCGGCCTGAATCGGCTCGTCGCTGGCCGCGTAACGCAGCGTCGCGAACCGCTGGAAGATGTCGGCGGCCAGGCGATACTGGAACTGGTTGAGCAACCGCGACTGATCTTCGAGCGTGAGCTTTTCAAACCGGTCGAGAAACGTGTCGGTCGCGTGAATCACCCGCTCGGCCGACTCGTCGCCCGGGTACTTCTTGATTCGCTGATAAAACCCCTCGACCGCCTTGCCGATCACCGCCGGGTCGGAGCGGCGTAACGGCGGCAACTGCGAGGGGAAGTACGAGAGCCGCGAGCGGTATTCCGCCAGCAGCTGGCGCGTCGAGTCGCTGGCGCCGCCCGCCGGCAACCGCAGGGCCAGGCTTTCGACGTGTCCCACGCTGGGCAGCGCGGCGAACTTGGCGTGCAGCTCGCGCATCTGCCGTTCGCTGTCCGCCACCGACACGGCATACAAGAGCGGGCTCGACGATTCCTCGTACAGCCGCTTTTCCAAGCGCACGGACTCGGAGTTCCGCGCATGCAGGCTGAGCGGATTGGCGTCGAAGCGGATTCGCCAGGCCACGTGCCGGCGTTCGACTTTCACAATCCCCGCCCCGATCACCAGCACTACCAGCACGGAGACCCCCAGCGTCGCCAGCGGCAAGCGTCCGATTCCCCGCCGCAGCAACTTGCCCTCGAACGGATGCGGCAGTCGCGACGAATCGGCCCGTTCGTCGGCGAGCGCAATCAGGGCCGGCAGGACAAAATACGTGCCCAAGGCACACAGCATGATGCCGGCGGCGGCGATAATCCCCAGCTCGGCCACACCCGAAAAGTCGGCCAAGAGCGTGCACAAAAAGGCGAGCGCCGTCGTCACGGCCGCCGTCAGGCTGGCGGCGCCGGTGGCGGCCGTCGCTTCCATCAGGGCGGCCCGCAACTGCCAGCCATCGCGCCGCAGCTGCAAGTAGCGTGACACGTAGGCGATGGCAAACTCGAGACCCAATGCGAACAGCACCATCACCACGGCCAGCGAGAGCACGCTCAAGTGGCCGATCATCGCCGTCGTGAAGCCGAGGGCCCACGTGAGAGCCACGGCCAGCATCGCGAGCGTCAACAGCGGGTGTCGCACGCCGCGAAAGCCGACCGACATCACCACCAGGCAGCTGACGGCCGCCACGGCGATCGCCAGCAGCACGTCGAACTGCGACCGCTGCAGCTCCTCGCGTTCGAGAATCGGAATACCGGTGAGGCCGATCTGGCAGCCGGCATGCGCCTCGGCCACTTCGGTATTAATCGCTTCCAGCCGTGCGAGCGCTGCCGCCTGGCCCCCTTCTTCGGCATCCGTCCGCGGCTCGACGCGCAGATAGCCCATCGTGCCGCGATCGCTGAGGAAGTAGACCGTCTGATCGCGCAGCGCGTTCGTCTGCGGATCGGTCGGCACCAGGTTCGGCCAGGGAGTGTGGAAATTGTCCGGATTGGCGATGAAGTCGTTCAGGCTCGTCGTCAGCTGGCCCGCGTGCTTGAAGAGCTGCGCCGTCTGCGCGGGGGTCAGCGGCTTGTCGGCCGCCTGCTCCATCCGCCCTTCGATCTGCTCGCCCAGCTGGTTGTACAGATAATCGAGTTCGATCGGCCGGTAGTCGCCCCGCAGGATGGGAGCGTACTGGTTCACCCGCGACAGGCCGACCTGCAGCCGGCGGGGACTCACGTACTGCAGCCATTTGCGCTGCAGCGCCCCGGCCTCAAACCGCGCGAGGACGTTGTTGAAGTGTTCCGGCTCGCGTCGCAGCCGATCGGCCACGTCGTCGATCGTCCGTTTAATGTCGTCGAGGTTCTTGCTTTCGACCACGACGATCACGTCGGAGGCGTGGTCGAACGACTTCGAATAGCTGGCCCAATGCTGGCGCAGCTCGGCCTGCCGTTCGAGCATTCCGGCGCGGTCGCTCTTGAACCGCAGGAAGAAGAAGGCGTAGCCGGCGCAGGCGCACGAGGCAAGGATGACCGTCGCCATCACGAAGCGGGGCCAGCGGGCGGCAATTCGCGTGAGGGCGCGGAGCGGATAGCCGACCGCCGAACCGCGTGGGGCTGACGCCGACTCCTGCCGCGTGGAGCTGTTGCGCTGCATCCGTGCGAACGCCTTGGCCGTTCCTGACCCGGCGCGGGGCGAATGATCCCGCCGCCAATCCTGATCACCTGCCGCTGGGGCTGGGCCCGGTCGCCGGCGTACAGGCTCCCGGAACAGCCGCATGGACGGCGCATCCCGGTGTCTCCAGCATCGGCATCGGGCGGAAGGCCGCTTGAAAACAAAGCCCGCCGCCGGATTAGTCGCCGACGGCGCCGCCGATCACGTTCAACCCCTGCCCCGCCGCAGGTTTCGGCAATGCTTCGCGCCCGTGTCGATTGGCGAATAGCCCGTGCCGACTACGAATTGACCCGGACGCAGAATGAGGGATGCGCCTGCCAGAGAAACTGTGCGCGCCAGACAAACCTGGTGGACTGTGCGGGCAGTTTCGACGCGTGTTGTCCGTTCTTGCGGAATGTAGCAACAGGCCCGCGAGAATCTCGAATTGCTTCGGACGCGAAGTCGCTCCGCCCCACAGGGTGAGCGCTACAATTCCGGCCATGAAACGTCTCGCCCTCCTGCTGCTGCTCGTCTTCGCGGCCCGCGCCTGCGCTGCGACACCCCACCACACGCTCGTCGGCCAGGTCGTGAAGATCGCCGACGGCGACACGCTGACCGTGCTCGACAGCGCCCGCAACCAGCACAAGATCCGCCTGGCCGGCATCGACGCCCCCGAAAAGGCCCAAGCCTTCGGCACGCAGGCGCGAAACGCCCTCGCCGCCGCAGTCTTCCGGCAAACCGTCCGCGTCGACGTCACGGACACCGACCGCTACGGCCGCGAAGTCGGCCGCGTGTATTGCGCGGGCCACTTCGTCAATGCCGACCTCGTCCGCGCCGGCTTCGCCTGGCGCTACCCCCAATGGGACAAGACAGGCGAATTCGCACCCCTCGAAGCCGACGCCCGCCGCCACCGCCGCGGCCTCTGGGCCGACAGCCATCCAGTTCCGCCGTGGGAGTTTCGCAAGGCGAAACGCGGCGGGGCGAATGTCGTGCGACGCTAAACGCCGCCTCCCCCAAAATCTCTCCACTTTCGCGGGCCGACACTTCGAGAGATCCGCCAGCGCTGGTGAACCCCTGGTCTACGAGATTTCTCGTCTCGCGCACATTCATGCGATCGACGACCTCTCCCCGAAGGGTGGCGAAGCGTTTGATTCGATCGTTTATTTGGCCTTGAGCTTTTCAAGTTCCTCTTTGTTGAGCGCGTCAAGCTCGTCCTTCGACGGGACCTTCGCCAGGGCTTCTTTCGCCGCCGCCGCGACGTCGGGATCCGGATCGTTGGCAAACCGTTCATAGGCCGTCTTCAGCCCATAAATGCGCGCCGGGGACTCCTCTTCGGCGCTTTTCCTGATGTATTTGGCCCGTTCAGGCGGGGTAAGGCCGGCCAGAAAATTCCCGTACGATGTATTCGAACCCATGCCCATCAGGCTCTGGTAATACTGGCTGTCCTTGAAGGTGTCTGATTCGACATTGGGGGGAGCAATTCCGGACTTGCCGCACCCGGCGGCAAAGAGCACGCCAAACAAAAGTGCGAGGTAACTGGCATTCCTCACGTCAATTGATCCTTCACTTTAGTGCCCAAGAGCGCAGGTGACGCGGCCAGCCGCCACGATCCAGCTGGAGCCTCAACGGGACCGGCTGGACTAGGGGCGACGCGTATCACATGCGCGAAGAAGACGCAAAAAGGGGCAGGCTGCCAACACGATCGTTGGCAGCCCGCCAATCTCACGAGAACTTAAACCGCAAAGCGGAACGCTTACGGTTCGCCGACAGAGCCGGACACCGTTTCGCCACCCTGCATGGTGGAGAGGCCGGTGTAGATCGACATGTCGATGCTGTCGTTGACGAACTGCACCGAGCCATCGCACAACAGGAAGAGGCCCCCGTTCGGATGGTCGCTGCGGAAGTTCGAGAGACTGCCGATCTCGGGATTCGTAGCCGCCAACGGGGCCGGGTTGGGCTGGCCATTGCTGGCATTCCCCACACCGGTCAGCGACAGGCTGATCGGCGGGCCGCCGGCTCCCGAAGCCCACGTGCTCGTGCACGTGTTAAAGGCACTGGTCACAAAGGCTGGACCGGTGCCGCCCGGAGGACCGCCCAAATCCGCAAAGGTGTCGGTCACCGGGTTCTTGTTGAGTTGCTCCATCGTGCAGCCGCCGCTGCCGGCCGTCAGCACAAATTGGGCAGCAACGGAGTTGTTCGTGCTGTTCACGAACTGGTCGTTGACGAGGACTTGGACCCAAGGGGGCTGGGGCCCGCCCGCCGCCGTCGCCGGGACGCCGAGCGCCGCGATCGCCGGCGGCAGGGGAGACGGCCACGTGGCGGCCGTGAGGCAGTAGCGGCCACGACAAATCGAGAATTTCGGCGTCAGGATCAGGGGAGACATCGCAGCTTCGCCGATGGCGAACGTGCTGCTCGTGCCGTCCGTGATGTCACGGATGCGGGTGTTCCCATTGATGTTGAACACGCCGAGTTCGCGGGCCGGAATCTTTGAGGTCGTCCAGCAATATTGGTCGTTAACGCCGTGGCAGAGGGAGTAGTTGATCGGGACGTCATAAAGTCCTTGCGACGCGACCCCCAGTCCGGGGAACTGATCGGGGAAGGTGTCGGATGGGCAGCGGTACAGCCCACTGGCGCCGGCCGCTTGCAGCGCGGTTCGCGTCAGCCCAATCCCGTTCGTGGCAGCCGTGACCGTTTGGCTGTCGACCTGCCGGTTCCACTGATAGGCGCGAGCGAAGGCGGTCTGCTCGTCGTACGGCGTCATCAGGACGAAGGCATTGGCCATCGAGTGACCGTACACGTTGCCCGGAAACGGGGCGCCTTGGGACGCCCAAGTGTTGCCATACACGGACGCGCCCATGGGGAACATGCGGCAGACGTCGTGGTAGTTGTGCATGGCAATGCCGAACTGCTTCAGGTTGTTGCGGCATTGGCTGCGGCGGGCGGCCTCGCGGGCCGCTTGCACGGCCGGAAGCAGCAGGGCGATGAGTGTCGCAATGATTGCGATCACCACCAACAGCTCGATCAGGGTGAAGCCAGCGCGCCGAGCACGCTTCGGCACAAGTCGTGACATCGTAGGCTCCTTTGAAACTGGAACGGCCGGAAAAGCTAGAACACCAAAAGGCAAAAACGCTGAGACAAAAACGCCGAGGCAAAACGTTGAGGCGAAAGCACTTAAGAGACGGCTGAGGAACTACTGAATTTGCTTACACTTGCAGAAAGGATTTACATTGCATACGCGAACCTAAATCTTCAGATTGAACTAAGCAAATAGGGGAAAACCTGAAAAAGGCATCGGGGAATCCCCGATGCCAGGTCGGACAACACGAAGAAATGCTTGGATTTTGCTGAAAAACTGAACGGCCCCTGCCGCGCTCTTGAGCAGCATAACGAAGAATTTAGGTGGAAAGCTGAAGACCGCTCACTCAACGGGGGCTTTTCGAGCGCGCCGCACGACCCCCACGACCACCCACGACCGCGAAAGGACCCCACGCGGAAAAGACGCCTCGCGGGGCTGAGCCCTGGCCCCTCAGTTTCTTTTGCAGGGCAGGCTGTGCCTGCCGTCGGCCCCTGGTGACGCGAGACATGGGGCCTCGGACCGTGCCCTCACTGTGCTTTTTGTCAGAGCACTTGCGACGCATTGGACCGTGACTTCGGACGGACGCCAGGGCGTTCAGTTGTTGGCCGCGAGTTCGTTTGGTCGGCATTGCGGGCGGCAGGCAGAGCCTGCCCAACAAGACTGGCTGCGCGAGTCATCGCTGAAGACGCTCTCAAAAAAGTCGCCGAGTTGTTTCCATGCGCATAGAAACGCGGTCTCCGCGCGCGTGGATCGGGCGCGGTAGGCTGCATGAATCCGTCTCGCGCGAGCGGACGACGTTGCGCGTGTCGCTCGCGGTCCGCGCCGCGGGGCGGCAAGTTGACGTAGCGGAGAATTGGACAGTGAAGGTCAGCGAGACGTAGATGGTTTCACGGGGGGTTGGGTCACAATTTTCAACTCATGAAGTGACCCACCAAATTGATGACCCGGCCCCACCGGGACGGGACACGAAAGCACGGGACTCGACGGGACGGGACACGCGGAAAGAAAGTTGCCGGTGGGACAAGTGGTCCCGGCGGGTCCTGTAAAAACCGGTCCCGGCGGGACGGGTCCCTCACATTTAACATAAGGGGGGAATGCCAAACTGGACCCACCGCGCGGGCCGGATGGAGGTCGGACGCGGGCGCGTGGTCCCAGGTTCTCTGAACGGCCGGCGCGGTCGGGACACGGGACGGGGACTCGAACATTGGGACGGGATTGATCCGACAACCCGCCTGGAGACGGGAGATTTCACCACGAAGACACAAAGGCACTCAGCAATTCAGGCTGCTGCCTAAGGCGTTACTTGGTGCCTTTGGTGTCTTTGTGGTGAAAAAATCCTGTCCGATTATGACGGGACTGGACCCGGAGATTGGGACGGGATCGATTCGGCGAAAATGCGCCCTCACCCCGGCCCTCTCCCGGCGGACCGGGCGAGGGGGGAAAGAGTGTGCCCGTCAGTCCCGCTGGCGGCCTACTCGCTAGGTCTTCCGCGTGGTGTCGATTGCGTCGGGTTCGGAGGCGGGCAGCGACGAGGGCGGGACCGGGGATAGGTTCCCTCCGGGCGGCGCGGCGCAAGAGCAGGAAGGCGAGGTAGTCGTACACGCCGTGGGCGATCATGGCCGTGACGAGGTTGGGGGGGTGCGTCGCATCCAGGAGCAGGCCGAAGTAGCCGCCCATCAAGCCGGCCAGGATGGCGTAGGTCGGCGTCAGGAAGTGCAGCAGGCCGAAAATGACGTTGCTGGCGATCAGGCCGGCAATGCGGCCCCAGCCGCCGAAGTTGAGCCAGCTCTCCAGGAGCCGTTGCAAGAGACCGCGAAAGAGGAGCTCTTCCCCGAAGCCGGCGAGCGCGGCGACGAAGATCAGCTCGTACCACCGGCACGTCCGGAGGGCCGGGCCGAGGATGTCCAAGACGACCCGCTTGATTCGTTCCAAAGCGGAGAACCGGAAGCGATCGGTCGCCAGCACCAACAGAAACGGAGGGAGCGCGGCCGCCAGGCCGAGCGCGACGCCCGTGCCGTCGATGTGGAAGTCGGCGAAGGGGTCGATGCGAAACACGAGCCCCAACCCGAGGGCCACGAAGGCCAGGCCGCCTTCGAAGATGGCGGCCAGTCGCAAGAATTGGGATCGATCGGTCGGCTCGGCCATGGCCGATCCTATCGCGACGGTGCGCAGACTGTCCACAAAACTGGCAAAACCGCTGCCTTGCGAGCGCGGGGGAAACACTCGAATTCCGGGAGCGGGGCGTCCGATACAAGACGTGGAAAGTGCGAACGAGCAGAGTCAAGGAATCGCCGTCATCGTTCTCCCCTCGGAACGGTGACGGCGATTTCGTTTCGGCGGGGCGCGTTGGTGACTGGGCGCGAGTTTGCGGACGGCGGCCGAATCTCGTCGGCTTGCCGGCGCTGGCCGTTCACTGCGAGCGGCGGCGGGCGCGGTCCTTCGCCTGCTGGAAGACGTCGATGGCCGCCTGGGCCGCCTCAGGCGTGGGCCCGGCGGGCGGAGGCGCGGCAGAGGTCGGCGGTGGCGTCGAAAGTGCCGCGGCTGGGGCTGACGTCGAACGGCCCGAGCGGTTGGCGGCCGGGCGTTGTCCGGCGCGACGTACCGGCAGATCCCACCACTTGCGCGTGGCGGCCGGTCGTGCGGGCTCGATTCGTGGAGCCGCGGTCTCCCGTTCGGGAATCAATGCCGACACGCGTTGCCAGAGCGAGAGGCGGCGGCCGGCGATTTCCGTCAGCAACAGGCCGATCGCCAGGCCCATCAGCCAGGGGATCAGCGAGAGCGAACGGGCGGAGCGCGGCGGATCGGAGAGCACCTCCAGCACGTCGGTGCGGAGCTTGCCGCCGCTGAGCTCGGCCATGCCCTTGAGCGTTTCGGTACCGCTGGGCAGGCCGATGCGTGGGACGAACTCGGGAGAATAGGGGAGCGTGACGGCCGGCCCACGGACGAATTTTCGTTCGCCCGTTTTGACCAGCGTGCGGTACGTGCCGGTGCGGTCCATGCGGAAGCGAGCTTCCAGCGTGTCGGGGCCGGTCCACGTGAAGTCGGGCGTGAGCGGTTCCTCCCGCTCGGCCCCGGGGGGAACGACGATCAAGGTCGGCGGGCCTTGCCGCGACTTATCCGCGCGATCGGGATCGAGCTCGACGGTGGCGACGGCATCCTCGCCCGCCCGGTCGATCCGCACGAAGACGTCGTCGGGACTGGGGCTGCCCAACAGCCAGCGGACGTGGGTGATCAGAAAATCGTTGGCCTTGTCCCAGTGGCCGAACTGCCCGGCGTACTTGCCGTCGACCTCCAGCGTAAGCGCGGCCACGCGGCCCAGTCCGCGATACCAAAATGCCGACCACGGAGCCTGGTACTCGTCCTGCGAGACGACGGCCGGCGTGGCCTCCGGCTTGAGATAGCAAAGGTTGTAACCATCGACGTTGGGGAACGAGCCGCTGCCCAGCTCGCCCATCAGGCGGGATTGGCCGACGAGCTGTCCGGGAATGCCCTGTGGATGAGTGTCTTCTTTTTTGATGAAGGTGTTGCGGGCGATGTTCATCGTGTCTTGCGTGAACAGCCGCGGCAGCTCGAGCGGATCGTTGGCGAACATGATTTCGCCGCCGCCCCGCTTGGCGATGTCCTTGAGCAGCTCGGAGTCGCTGTCGTGATCGGTGCCCAGGCCAATCACGCTGACGGTGATGCCGCCGTCGGCGAGTTTGCGGATCACGGTCTTGTAGTCGTCGGGCTTTTCGCTGTCGTTGGCGTCGGCGAAGAGGATGATGTGCCGCGTGGAATAATCTTCCGCCTTGGTCAGCTGCTCGCCGGCCGCGACGAGAGCGTCGTAGATGTAGATGCCGCCGCCCTGGCTCTCGATCTTGAGCACCTTCGAGCAGATGGCCTCGGTATCTTCGACGGGCCCCATCGGTTGAATGACGTGAGCGACGGTATCGACGGCGAGCACCGACACCATGTCGCCCTCCGACAGCAGGCGGACGCACTCGGCCGTCCCCAGGTCGGCAAGGTCCATCTTGGTTTTGCCCCCTCCGATGGGTACGGCCATGCTTCCCGAACGATCGAGGGCAATGGTAATGGCCACGCGGTTCTTGCGGTGCTCGTGCCTCAGCTCCATCGAAACCGGCAAGAGCGAGTCGAGCGGGCTCTTGAAGTAGCCGCCGACGCCGAAGCTGCGTTCGCCCCCGGTCAGCAAAAAGCCGCCCCCCAAGTCCTCGACATACTGGGCCAGGTGCTCCATCCGCACGCGGCCGAGCGCCGACGCCGGCACGTTCTCGACGACGATGGCCCGGTAGCGATCGAGCACGTCAGGCGACAAGTTCGACTTGCCGGCTGCCTGGAAATCGACGGGAATGTGGGCCGATTGCAGCGCTCGCCCGAGCGTTCCCTCTTTCCCATCGTTATTGACGACCAGCACCCGCGGGCCGGCATCCACGAAGACGACGCCCGCCCCTACGTTGTTTTCCGCGAGTGGATCGCCCGGCACGTCGACCTCGACTTTGTAGGGCTGCATGCCGCCTTGTTCCAGCAGGTCGCGAAACGTGAGCCGGTTGCGACCGGAGACGAAATCCGCCTCCCGCCGCGCGATCAAATTGGAGCCGCGGAAGACGCGAACCTGCCCGTGAGCCTCGCGGTCGGCGTAGATGTCGACCGTGAATTGGAACGGCTCGCGGGGAGTGACCGAATCGGGGAGCTGAATCGACTCGACCGCAACGTCGCCCAGCCGTGGTCGCTCGAAGGGCCGATAATCGATCGGCACACCTTCTTCGCGGGCTCGCCGGGCCGCGGACAGCGGATCGGCCCCGTTGGCTTCGCCGTCGGAAAGCACCAGGAGGCGGGCCGGACGATTCTTGTCGACCAGGTTGAGGGACGTCGCAATGGCGTCGGACAAATCGCTGCCGTCGGGCTGAATCTCCTTGGTGAAGGCGCCCAGCGACGAGTTGTCGGAAAGCGGGTGCTCGATCTGGGCCTTGCCGCCGAACGTCACCACGGCCACGCGGTCGCCCGTTTTGCGATTGCGTTCCAAATCGTGAATCAGCGCCAGCACGCTGTCCTGAGCGGAGGCGGGCATCGAGCGGGAGCGATCGGCCACGACGACGATGTCGATCCCTTTGCCGCCCACGTCGATCCGCGGACCGGCCAGCGCCGTGATCAGCGCCACCAGGAGCGCGATCCGCAGCCCCGCGGTGACGCCGGTCGCCCGGTTGAGACGCGTGAAGGCAATTCCCGCGGGAATCGCCAACAGCAGCACCTCGGGGTATTGGAACCAGATCATGGAAGCACCCGTCGGGCGCGGGCCTGCCGATCGAGGACGAACCAATCGGCCAACAGGGCAACCAGAATGACGGCGATTCCCGCCGCAATCAGCCAGGAGAACGGATCATCGAGACGATAGCTCAAGGCGGGCGGTTCGCTCACGGCGTCGCGCACGCCCGGGCCGAGAGTGCTCAGGTTCGACTCGACCGGATCGTGAAAATTGACCGCGAACCGTCCCAGCGATCGATCGCCTTCGCGGACTTCATAAATGCCCGCCTGCTGCAGCGGAGGGATTTCGACGATCGACCCGCGGGCCAGCGGCACGGTTTTGCTGCCAAAGACCAAGGTCAGCGGATCGCTGCCGCGGTCGCCGGCGTTGGGGCGGAACGTGATCTCTTCGTTAAGGCGATAATTCCAACGTTTGAGTCCAGGAAGGGCATCGCGGCACATCTCGACGAGGTTTTTGACCAGGATCGGCCAGTCGGGACTTTCGGCAAGGTTCGAGCGGGCAAAATCGAGATTGAGCAGATAGGCGGCCGTTTGCGTGCCGGTCAGCCGACTCAACAGCAGCTGTTTGCCGGCACTCACCAGCGGCGTGGCCTCGAGTGGTTTCCCTGCGACAGCAACAGGCTGCACACCGCCGAAGACGACGCCTCCCAAGACGACGCCGTCCAACAGCGGGTGCCGCTTCTCGAGCAAGTAGGGGCCGACGAGATCCTTCGACTGTTTGCGGGCCGCCTCGGACCCATCGATTGGACCGATTCCCAGCCAGGTCAGGCCCGTCTGCGACGGCGGCAGCTTGGCGGATTCGCCGATCAGGAGCTGCGCGTCGCCGGGCGAGCCGAACTGCGTCTCCGAGATCCCTGCCAGAGCTCGCTGCACGGGACGTACGGCCGCGTGATCGGCCGGCAGCGAAATCGCGATCGTCACCGTGCGGACCTTGGGCTCGATCAGTGTGACATGGTTGTCGACTTCCAATCCGTCGCCCGGGGAATGCGTGTCGACCGTCAGTTCGCCCAAGCCGCCGCGGACGTCGGTCTCGAGCGAAGCGTCGGCTCCCGCCTGCAGCGACAGCGTTTTCGCAAAGAGTTCCTGCTCGCCGTGGCGGCCGCGGACCTGCACCTCGGTCGCTTTTTTGCCCGAGTTGGCGATCCGCAGGAAGACGCGGCCCTTGTTGGCCTTGGGATCAAACGTCCAGCGCGCCGCGGTGATGGCCGTGTTTTCCAATGCCTGCCCGAGCGAAACAATCTCCATCGTTTTCGGGGTCGGCGCCGATTTGGCCGGCAGATGATTGGTCAGGAAGACGATCCGCCCACTGCTCTCGGAGAGTTGTGCGGCCAGATCCCAGGCCGGCTCGAAGTCGTGCGCCACGGCTTGCGGGTTCCAACCATCGAGCGCGGCCTGCGCCTTGGCCAGAGGCACCGCAGGCTCGGTGAGCAATTCGGGGCGGCGTCCGGTGACGATCAACGTGGCGACGCTACCCGACGGCAGCCTTTGGAAGCGGCGGACAATTTCCTCGACCGCCTCTTCGCGAAACGACCTTCGTCCCGGCGGACGGGCCTGCATCGACGCCGAGTTGTCCAACACGACGATCACGTGTTCGACCCGGCGCGACTCGGCCCAGCGCGGCTGGGCCAGCACGAGCGACAACACGGCAGCCGCCAGCAACTCCAGCAACAAAGACGCCGTAATCGGCAGACGCTCGCGGCGCCGGCCGGCCTCGCGGACCTGCGTCTGCACGCCCCACAGGTGCAGCCCGCCGATCAACAAAGGCGGAAACCGCCGGTAATACAAATGCAGAATGAGAATCGCCGGGACTGCCAGCAGGCCGAGCAATCCCCAGGGGTTGGCAAAGCTCATCGGTGCATCTCGGCGACGGCGAACGGTCGCTTTCTGCCTTCAGGCGGCCGGGACCAGCAGTCCGGCCTGGGTCAGATCGTTGCGGCACAAGCTCGGCAAACCCCGATCGGCCATCAGCGTCACGAATCGGCCGTGCGCCGCACGGCAGCTGCGCCGCAGCCCCTCCTGCACCCGGCCGAGCCGTTCGCGGTAGGCGGCGACCGTTTTGCGATCCAGGAGCAAGTCGACGCTGCCTTGCGTCTCGACGTCGATCAGCCGGCGTCCTTCGCTGGGGGACGGATCGGCTTCCCACTCGTTCAAAAGCTGCACCAGCCACAAGCGCCCGCCTCGCGCGAGAGCCGGCGGACAAGCGCATCGGGATCGTGAGGGAAGAGGAAATCGGAAACGACGATCCGCACCGCCTGCCGTTTGAGCGGCACGACGTTGTCCGCGATCAATTCCTCGAGGGTGGCCGTGCCCGAGAAGGGGAGCGCGGCCAGATTGTCGAGCGCCTCCAGCGACAGGAGCCGCGAAGGACGCGCGTCGTCGAGCAGCACCACGCTGGGGCGGCCGCCGACCCGCGCGGACAACAGGGCAAACATCGCGGCGAGTTGCCGGGCCACGCGGGGTTTGGCATCGCCGCCGGTGGTCATCGAACGGCTGGCATCGAGCAGTATTTCAGTACGGGGGCTGATCTCTTCCCGATAGAGACGGACCATCAAGGAGTCACTGCGGGCATAGGCCGACCAGTCGACGTGCCGAATGTCGTCGCCCGGCAGATACTCGCGATATTCCTGAAATTCAAGCGAGCTGCCCGTGCCGCGGCCGAGCAACTCGCCGGACGAACCTGCCACGGGCAGCCGAGGCGACGCGAGGCGATAGGCGGCCAGGGCCTGCTGAACTTCGGGATCGTGCCGCACGGATTTCATGACTCGATCCGTTTCACGACGTGGCGGCGCCCGGTTCGAGCACCATCCCGGTCAGTGCGGCAGCCTGCGCCTCTTTGCGTCGAGCGACCTCGAGCTCAATCTCACCGCGAACGGGATTGCGCAGGACTTCGCGAAACGCGCGGACCATCGCCCGCCCATTGATGGCGATCGCTAACACCGCGCCGATCGCCCCCTCAATAACCGGAAGGGAGTTATTCGTGTGGTCCTCCATGATGTCGTTGATCGTCACGATGGGAAAGACAATGTCGATCGGCTGGAAGGTGTTGTCGCGAAAGTTCGATAAAAAGTGCCAGAGGAATTCCAGTAGAACCAGCAGCAGATTGATCAAGAGCAAGAGCGCAATGAGATGTCCCGGCGAGAAATTCGTCATCACGGTGCGGAAGAGCCGGGTCAGAAAGGCGCCGGCCCCCATGTAAATGACAGCGTACGCGATCGTGACCTCGGCGGCCGACCATTCCCGCGAGGTCGAATGCAGATGCGTGGTGACCGTTTTGGTTTCCAGATTCATCGCCAATATCGCGAGCACGGTCATGAGGCCAATCGATCCCAATCCGAAGATCAATCCCCGCGTTCCACCCGGCAGGAAGGGAACCCAGACCGCCCGCATCCAGCGCGAACGCGGCAGCCCCCGCGCCACGCGGCGCGAAAGCCCGTCGGCCTCGGCAATGACAAACAGCCCGGCGATGGTGAGGAAAATGCTCGTCAGCGTGACCATCACGTAGATGTTCATGTCGGCGAACGAACTTTTGAACAAGGCGACGTAGCCCAAGATGGCCAGCCAGCCGATCAGCCACTGAGCGGTCACCGTCAGGCGAATTCCCGAGCTGCGGTTGTCCGATTCGAAGGTCAGCTGGGCAATCGCGACCTGCTGACAGAGATACGAACTGGAGAGGGCGAAGAACACGGCGATGCCAATGCCCCACCAGGTGGAGGCTTCGCCCAGCGACAGATTGGCTTGGAAGGTGAACGAGGCGAACATGAACAGGCCGATGAACGCCAGGACGATCACACCCAACGAGCCGAAGGCTTGGGAGATTCTGTTCTTCGTTTGCGCTCCGATCGCCAGCCCGACAGACGAGAACGCGAACGACACAACCAAGAGGATCCCCAGGTTGAACATCGTGCGGACGAAGTCGAAGCCGGGCAGCAGCGACGTAAACGCGATGAACGGCGTAATCGCCGAGAAGTAGACCAGTACCTGAACCAGCGCACTGAGCGACTTGCCCCACACGATCTGCCGGGGTGACATCGCGGTGATCTGCACCAGCTCGAGCGTGTTCTCGGCCCGCTCTTCGACGATGCTGCGAAACGCCGCAAAGGGGACGATCACGAGCGATGCCACACAGAGGATCAAGAAGAACAGGATGAAGAAGCCCTCGGCCGACGAGCCATACTCGATCGAATCGCCCGTCATCGTGATGCCGAAGATCGAACCGCCCCAGGCCACCAGCAGCAACAGCACGAACGTACCGACGAACTGCCGGCTCTTGAGCGATTGCCGCACTTCTTTCACGACGATGGCGTTGCAGTGATCTCCAAAGCGTTCCAGCCGACGGATCGCGAGCGGCAGGCTGCTCATTGGGTCACCCCCTTGGTGATCGCCAGGAAAGCGTCCTCGAGCGTTTCGCTGCGCCCCCGGAACTCCACGACGTCCAGATTCTCCCGCACCATGAGACGCAGCAGATCGCACAGGCCCGCCTCGTCGCCGGTGAATTCGAACGTCGCCGTCTGGGCCACCACGGTCACGCCGCTGGCCAGCGGCTGTTCCAGGAGCAGGCGCTCGAGTCGCTCGACGTCGCGGAGCACGCGGACACAGACGGCGGCGCCGGTCGAGCGTCCCTGCGAGGCGCGTTGGGCTTGTTGGATCTCGTCGATCGTCCCGCTAGCCAGGATGCGGCCCGCTTCGATAATGGCGGCCGAATCACAGATTTCACCCAACTCGGTGAGGATATGCGAACTGATCAGCACCGTCTTTTTCAGTTCCCGCGCCAAGAGCCGCACCAGCTCTCGAAGCTCGATCCGGGCTCGAGGATCGAGACCGGCGGCCGGCTCGTCCAGGATCAACACGGCCGGGTCGTTGATCAACGTGCGGGCCAGCCCAAGACGCTGCGACAGGCCCTTCGACAGTGAAATGACCGGCTTTTCGACAAGGGGTTTCAACTCGGTGAAGACAAGCACCCGCTCGACGGCGTCGCGACGGGCCGGCGGCGACAGGTTATAGGCCCGCGCAAAGTAGTCGATGTACTCCAGCACGTTCATGTTGGCGTATTTGCCAAAGCTGTCGGGCATGAAGCCGACAATCTTGCGGACTTTGTCGGGATCGTCGATCACCGAGTAGCCGTTGATGAAGGCGTCGCCCGCCGTGGGCACGTCGAGCGTCGCCAGAATTCGCATGGCCGTCGTTTTGCCGGCACCGTTAGGGCCGATGAAGCCAATCACCTGCCCGCGATACGCGCGAAACGAGACATCGTTGACGGCTTTCAGCCGGCCGAAATAGCGGTGCAGATGCCGACACTCGATCGCCGGCGTCGCGTTGCCGTTCGAGGCAACCGCGGGGGCGGGTGGAGTGCCGATTCGGGTTTGGCCGTCGCTCATGGATCGCGCGTGATTGAGGGATTGAGTGAGTTTTGAAATCGAGACATTTCAAAAATATCCGTTCAAGAGATGCAGGCTCATTTCGTCGGACGTCGCAGGGACGCCCGTTTCCACGCCCGGGTTCTGTCGCAGCACGGCGACGTAGGACCGCGGGGCAAGTCCCTTCTTGCGCGGCAGCTCAATTCGCCAGCGGCCGATGCGGCTTTCCATCAGATTTCCCGAAAAGTCCGTCATCACGCTGCCGTGCATCATGTAGGCCATCCAGGCGCGGCCGCCGCGAAACGCGCTGGGCGTCGGCTCGACAAAACCGGTCGGCAACGCGGGGGCATTGCGATTGAGCAGCGCCACGAAGTCCGCCAGGTCGTCGGTCGTGGGCTCGGCGAGCGCGACGGTCGCGCCGGCGGCGACGGACCGACCCACATAGAAGTGCCCCGACTCGTCGCTCGCGACGACCATCTCCAGTTCCCAAGGAAGCCCGTTCGAGAACTCGGCCTTGCCCGCAGTCTTCTTCAGCTCGACGCGCGATCGCTGTTCGGCGTTGCGGACGGTGAAGAACTGCGTCCGCGTGCGGGCGGGCAGCCAGCCCGACGTCAGGTTCTGAGTTTCCGACCAATCGACGTAGCCGCTCGCCGGGTCGTTGGTCGTCGGGATCACCGGATAAACGGCCGTTTCGGGAGAAAACCGCATCCCTCCCGAAGGACTGACTCCGGCGAAGAGCGCGAGGCGGGCCATTGTCACGGCTGTGTGGTTTCGCTGGTCGAGCACCGTCAGGCTGCGAATCCGCGATTTGGTCGCAAAGCCATGGGCGGCGACCGAGTAGCCGAGCAGCAGCACGCTGGTGCCGCACGCCAGCGCCGGCACCGTGAACAGCAACAGCCAGAGCATCTTTTTTCGGGACAGGTAAAGGTAGTTCACCGGCCCGATGAGAATGCTGAACAGCGTGATCAACACCAGAAAGGCGATGGTCGGAACGCCATGGATTCCCGGGTTCATGAACTTAAAGAAGTCTTTGGTCCCGATGTGCGGCGAAAAGCCATGACGCACCGTCCAAGACGGCTCTCCACACGATTTGTCGAACCAGAGCCAGTCGTTGATCGTGCCCGGAAAGGGATTACCCGGAAATGCGCAGACAGTACCCAACATCAGCGAGCGCGTGCGAAAGGCATCCTTGCCCCCCGGCCAGGGAGGCTCGGGTGTTTTCGTCTTCGTCGTAGCGGGCTTTGTGGACTTTGGGGCGGAAGATGTCACCGTCGGCATTCCCGGGCCGGTGGAGTAGACCACGCTTGGCGAGCCTTCCTCTGTCACCGTGATCTCGCCGCTGGGTCGGTTGGTCGGCTCAGGGTGCTGCCACGTCGTCGTCGTCGATTCGGGCGCCTCGATCAGTCGATCGAGCCGCGAGAGAACATCCGCGTCTTTGCCGACGTCATACACCAGCAGGCTGCCCCCGCTCTGCACCCATTTCAGGATGGCCGTCCGCACGGGATGCTCGAGTCGCTCCAACTCGTCCCGCGGGATCGCCAGATAGTCGAGACCGCTGTAATCGATCCACGATTCGGGCAACAGGTCCGATGGCACAACGTTGGCCAGCTGGGATGCGTCGATGGTGCCTCGTCCGTAGCCATAGCCGTAACGGGGGGTCGCGCTGGCGCCGGACTTGTGATTCGCCATATCGACAAAGCGGGCGCAGTCGACGGTCACCGGAGAAACGACGAGCATGGCCGGCGGCGAGGGACTCAGATACAACCCCGACGGCACAGAGATCGACCGTTGATGACCGTGAAGCGGACTCGACCCATCGTAGACGTGCAAGGTTCCGTCTCGCGGTTCCACGAGCGGCACCGAGAGCGTGAAGTGCACCGTGGCATTTTGATCGACGCCGATGGCCCGCCGCACCCGCACAGAGTTTCCCTCTCCGTACGATTCGAACTCGAAGGTCAGGTCGCGGGGCTTGCCGTGATTGGTCACGCGGACGCGAATCGGCAGGTAACCCCCCTCCCCTCCTCCGGCCCAGCGCGTGTCGCTACGAATCGTCAGGTCGTCCGCGTTCGTCGTGTGCTCGTTACCCGATCCGAATGCCGGAAGCGGCCCAATGGCCGCCACCAGCACGAGCACGAGGCCCACCGCGCGCAGGAGGCTCCCGGCGGCGTGCAGGCGAAACCAAAAGTGTGGTCGCTGTGGCTTCACGCCCTGAGATCCCCGGGAAGGGAGCGATCGACTTGAGGCACCGCTTCCAAGAGACGATCGATCAACCGCACGGTGGTCCAACCCTCGAGACGGGCCGCGTAATCGAGCAACAGCCGGTGCTGCAAAACGCTGGCCGTCACGCGGCGGACGTCGTCGAAGCTGACGTTGGGACGCCCGGCCAGCAGGGCCGATCCGCGGGCCGTCTCCGCCAGCGCGATCGCCGCTCGCGGCGACGCTCCGAACCGCACGAAGCGGCGCA
The DNA here is from genome assembly GCA_963813715.1 of uncultured Planctomycetaceae bacterium. Taxonomy (GTDB): domain Bacteria; phylum Planctomycetota; class Planctomycetia; order Planctomycetales; family Planctomycetaceae; genus DASPSM01. The sequence continues at coordinate 483,649 of CAWFAK010000005.1, forward strand.
CCTCGTCCGGAGCGGCCTCCGATTTCGGATGGCTGGCGTGTACGAGTCTCGCGATGTAGTTCGCGACGGCCGTGGGCAAATGGATCATGTCGGTCAATTCAAAGAGCCGGCCCAGCTCGGCGGCGGAGATGGCGACCGAGAGTTGCGGGGCCCGGCCGTGCTTGCGCGTCGAGATGATTTCCTCGAGCGTCGCCGACGAGACCGACTCGACGTTGATCTTGAACGTGAAGCGATCGAGCTGCGCTTCGGGCAGCGGGTAGGTTCCTTCCAGCTCGATCGGGTTCTGCGTCGCCAGGACGAAAAACGGCCGTGGCAGCGCGTGCGATTCGCCCATCACGGTTACCCGGTGCTCTTGCATCGCCTCCAGCAGGGCGGACTGCGTCTTCGGAGTGGCCCGGTTGATTTCGTCAGCCAATACCAGGTTCGCGAAGACGGGCCCACGATGAAACACGAGCTTGCGCGTCCCGCCCTGGTCTTCCAGAATGGGCGAACCGACGATGTCCCCGGGCAACAGGTCAGGTGTGAACTGGACCCGCCGAAACTCCAGCCCCAGCAACGACGCCAGCGCCTTGACGAGTTCGGTCTTGCCCAACCCGGGCAAACCCTCCAGCAGGATGTGCCCGCGGGCCAACAGGCAGATCACGACCAATTCCAGCAGCTCGCGTTGGCCGAGGATGGAAGTGCCCAAACCGTCGAGCAGGCGCTGGACTTGAGTTTGCGCTTCTTGCACTTCCGCCGGGGTCAAAAGCCGCAGTGTGCTCGCAGCGGAAGTCGCTCCGGCGGGTCGCGTCTCGTCAAGGAGTTGGCTCAAGTTCGTCACCGAATCCTGGTTTCGCCGGACAGATTGCTGGTTTCAGGTTGATCGCGGGTGAGGCAACGGGGCAGGCCAGTCGCGCGAGTCGAGTGCGGCCACCTTACCGCAGGGATTGACTCCCGAATCGGTCGGTCGCGCAGCGCGCAAGCGGAAAACGGGCCGAGCCTGCCATGCGAGTTCTCAGCGGTCGTTGCCGGTTGGGGTGCGCGTGTCGAAATAGCGGCGGACTGCGGCACGGTGCCGCGGACTCAGCGTGCGATTCCAGGTTTGGCGACCGCTCTCGGGCCCCGCGGCTCGACCGGCGGTGCGCGGGGCCGAGGAAGCCGGCTCGACCTCCGGCGCGGACGCACTTTGCGAAATGATTTCCTTGTCGGGCTGATCCGGCGTTCCGGGCGGCAATATGATCTCTTTGAACTTGGCACCGTTGGCCTCGGCCTCGTCGCCCCACGTCAGCTTGGCGGCCCCTCCGCCGCGCGTCCCGCCGCGGCCCGCTTTGCCGTCGCGATCCTCTTTGTCGGAGTCGGAATCGTCACCCTCCGAATCGTCGGGGTCGCCCTCTTTATGGCGTGACTTGGCGATTTTCTTGGACTCGTCTTTGAGGAATTTCTTGAGGTCGCTCAGCATCTTCTCGCGTTCCTTCGCGTCCTTCGGCAGGCTGAGGTGGTTGTCCTTCATCAGTTGTTGCAGTTTCTTCTGCAGCTCGGGCGACGCCTTGCTGAAGCGGCCGCTCTTCGACAGTTTGCGCAGCGATTCAGCCACTTCTTGCTCAAGCTGGTCGCGCCGCTCAGCCGACAGCGACGAGGCGTTTTGCTTCGCGTCCTCGCCCAGGCGATCGAGCGCGTCCTGCGCCTTGGAGGCAGCCATCATTGATTCCTCCGCTCGCACACGCATGGTCTCGCGGAGCGAATCGACGACTTCCCACGATTCGTGAGTGAGCGGCGTGCTCTTCGTCTCGGCTGCCAGTTTGTCGATCGCCTGCTGGAGGTTTTCCGACTCTTTCTGTTCGAGCACTTCGTTGTCGCGGAGCACTTGCAGCGTCTGCGCCAGAGACTCGGCCGCCTGCGTGCCAACGAAGTTCGTCCGCAGGCTCTCGGTTCGGGCTTCGCGGAGCGGCACGCAACAGCAGCCGACGACGAACAGGACCGGAAGCCACAGCCGGCGCGCCGCCCGCACCGGCCGCAATCGGGGCAAGCCCGTCCGCCAATCCGGATTCTGGGCAGCCAAACATTCGGCCCACCCAGACTCGACGGCCGTGTGTCCATTAACCCCATGCCCGCCGTTTGACTGGGGGCCGGTCGTCTCGCACAGCGTCATGAGCAGGCCGTTGACACCCGTCTTCGAATCGAGAAGGGCCACCGCCTGCGAGCGAGAAAAGCCCCGCCGCCGGCTCGTCCACCATGCCCACGCCAAAAGGGGCAGAACCAACGCGGCCAGGCACAGCACACCGGGCCACAGACCCGGGCGGGCGAGCTTCACCAGCAAGACCGAGCTGCCCAGAATGAGCAGAAACAGAGCCATCGCGTCGGTGAAGGCCGTCAAAAAGACCCCCAGCGACAAGCGTCTCCGCTGCCGAGCAATCCACTGTTCAAACTGGTTCACGGGCGCCTCCGGCCTGGGACGACGGATCGCGGCGTTGGGGCAGAGACTTGCGGGTAGACTCGACGATAAAATCCTGGCAGGGCTCTTCCTAAAGAGTTGGCGCAGGTTTTTCGAGAATATCACACTCAACGTCGCTTGGCGCTACCCGGATCAAGGAATGGGCTACTCACAACGCCCCGTCGGCCAATCTCTAGACGGCGGTTACACTTGGCGAATTCCCGTCTCTTCGCCGCCCTAATCGTTGGCTTCGCGGCGGGAACGTTCGCTGGGCTCTCGTCTGGGGACAATTCTTAGGACACGGCATCCAGGGCAATTCGTCTAGCGTACGACGTCGGTTTCCAGTTGCCGAAAGCACCACCGTTCGCCGATTCAAGGCTTTGAGATGAACCGCGGGCGTCGGGAAATCGTCTGACTGGAATGGGAGCGGGTGACGCCGCTCGGCGTCGGCGTGACTCCCCTCTGGGACGGGGGTGAACGCGGGCGGCAGCACGATCATCGGCCGCGAGCATCCGGTGCAGAGGCCCTGTCGAACTCGTTCGCGTTCGGCGGTAACAATGCGTGTATCCTGGGTGGGAAAGTCAGCCTGAGCCGACTTGGCGGTCCGCAAACGCCCCCCAGGAGTCCGGAAATTACCCAATCGCCGGTGGTTTGGTTCAGCTTGCAAATCGTCGCATGGGTCCTGATACTTTCGGAGCGACTTCGGTCGCGCCATTTGGCGGAGTAGCTCAGTCGGTTAGAGCAGCGGATCCATAATCCGCGTGTCGGGGGTTCAAATCCCTCCTCCGCTACTCGACGACACGCATAGCAAACTCAGCCCAGTAACGGCCATCGCCCCCCATCGGAGAGGTAGCGTCGCATCCGGTCGCATTCCACTGCGACGCCATGGGTCAGCGGCTTCCTGTGTCCGGGGCACAACACTTGAATGTCGAGCGCTAGGCAGCGTTCCATCGACCGTCGCGCCGTCGGCACGTCCAATGTCACGGGGCGCACCATGAACCGCACCCGGCCACCAATGACCGCCAGCGCATCCCCTGCAAAGAGAACTCGCTCCGGCCGATAGTAAAAGCTGGCGTGGCCGGGTGTATGACCGGGCGTTTCAACGACCTCGAAGCCGCCAGCGACAATTTGCCCGTCTTTGAGGTAATCCGCCGCCTGGACCGCCTCAGGGACCGCTTCACCCAACAAGCCGATCAGCAGCACGCCCACTCCCCATTCCGGGACGCGTTTTGCGATCCAACCCCGGAGCCCGCCCCGGGCGGCCGCTCGCGACAGCCACGGCCGCTCGTCGGCGTGGTAATAAACGGAACAACCTGATCGCCTCTGGATGGCCCTCGCGCCCGCGGCGTGGTCGTTGTGCCAGTGAGTCAGCAAAACGGCTTTAACAGACTTCTCCGTCTGTCCCATCGCGGCGAGGAGCGCTTGGATGTCCGCACCGGTCGAGTCCATGCCCGCATCGATGAGTACGACTCCGTCTCGCGTCGTCACGGCGTATGAACACGTCAAGTACGACGGCCGACGAACGCACCAAACGGAATTGGTTACTTGAAAGACGTGCCGCGCAAACACCCGCCCTCAGATCGTGCGGTCCATTACTAACGATCGCGGCGAAGTCGCTCCGCCAACTGCATGTTTCTTGCGCCCGGAGACGAATCCGCAGCAGAGAAACTGATTGTGTCTACTCGTACCGTAGCGACTCAATCGGATCGAGCTGGCTCGCCCGGCGGGCCGGATAGAAGCCGAAAAAGATGCCGACGGCCGCGGCAAAGAGGAACGCCAGAAGGGCCGCGGTGAATGAGAACTGCTGCGTCCACTTCTGGCCGGCCGAGACGGCGTTGATGAGCGAGACGATGCCGATCGAGGCTCCCAATCCGAGCAAGAAGCCGATCATTCCGCCGACACAGGAAAGCATCAGGGCCTCGATCAGGAATTGACGGAGAATATCGCCGGGAGTCGCGCCGACCGCCATGCGGATGCCGATCTCGCGGGTCCTCTCGGTCACGGAAACCAGCATGATGTTCATGATGCCGACTCCCCCGACGACGAGTGAAATCCCGGCGATACTGGCCAGCATCAGAGTCAGCGTGCCGGTCACGATGCCGAGAACGTTGGCGATTTCGGTCGTATTGACCACCTCGAAGTCGCGTTGCTGGCCGGGCTGAATGCGGTGTCGCTCATTGAGCAGCTCCTCGATTTCGTGCTGCGCTTGCGTCATCAGCGACGTCGACCGAGCCGAAGCCAGGATTGCGCTGACGTTATCGAACTCGGATCCCTCGAGTCGCTTGCGGACGGTCGTGACCGGGATGAGCACAATGCTGTCCTGGTCATCTCCAACCATGTTGGCGCCCTTCGAGGCCAGCACGCCAATCACGCGGAAGGGAATGTTCTTGATGCGGACCGTCTCCCCAATCGGATCGGTCGTCTGGAAGAGCTTGGCAATCAGCGTGTGGCCGATGACGCAGACCTTATTCGCGCTATGCACATCGCGGTCGGAAAAGAATTCGCCGTTTTCCATCGGCCAGTTGCGGACGGTTAAATAATCGGCGTTGACCCCGTGAATCTGCTTCGGGCTGTAGTTCGAGCTGCCGAAAATCACCTGCGCGGTCGTCCCGATGAGCGGGGAGGAGGCGAGCACCGACGGGCAATCTTGTGCGATCGAATCGGAGTCGCGTGCCGTGAGAGTGACTTGGGCTTGCATCACGCCGCTACGTCGGCGAACCGCGGGTTGGACGATGACGACGTTGGTCCCCAGTGCGGCAAACTGACTTTGGACCAACATGCTGGCGCTTTGGCCCACCGACACCATCGTGGTGACGGCGGCAATGCCGATCACGACGCCGAGCACGGTCAGTCCGGCTCGCATTTTGTTCTTGGCGAGCGCTGCGCACGGCGATGCGTACTGTAACGGGAGAAATCATGGTGTTTCGCGAAGGATGCCTACCAGGAGCTGGGCGGTGGGGGCTGAAAGCCGATCACAAGGACGTCAGCACTTTTAACGGCTCCCGATGCAACTTCCGTGTATTGACCGTCGGTCAGTCCTGTCTTCACCTCGATGGCCCGCAACAGATCTCCGTCGGTCACCCAGACGTGATGGCGCGACCGTTCCTTGCGGAGCCGCGCCCGTTCCGAGATCGAGAGGGATTGCAGCGAGACGCCTTCATTACCGTCCTCGTCGACTTTTGTTTCCTCTTTCCCCTCCAAGATCGGGGCGTCCACCGGTCGCACCTGATTCGCAACCGGATAGAAACGCAACGCGGCGTTCGGCACTTTGATGACGTCGGCGCGCTCGTCGACCTGAAACGAAAGACTTGCCGTCATGCCGGGAAGCAATTCGAGGTCTGGATTCGAAGTCGTCACCACGACCGGATAGGTGACGACGTTTTGGGCCGTTGTCGAGCTGAGGCGGATCTCCAGGATGGATCCCTTGAATAACTTGTCGGGATAAGCGTCGACCGTGAACGTCACGGGATATTTCTTCTTTTGGGCGTCCTTGATCAGGCCGATGTCCGCCTCATCGACCGAGGCGTGGACGTGAATTTCCTTGCGGATGTCGGGGGCCACGATGAACAGCTCGGGCGTCTGGAACTGGGCCGCAACGGTCTGACCCGGGTCAATTTTGCGATTGATCACAATACCGTCGACTGGCGAGCGAATCTCGGTGTAGTTGAGGTTGGCCAGCGACGTGTCGAGCGAGGCTCGAGCCTGATCGACGGTGGCTTGGGCCACCTTGAGCTGGGCCTCTGACGTCATGCGGGAAAACTTGAATTTGTCGAAATCGGCCTGGCTGATGTACGACGTCCCTCGATTTCGCAAGGCAATGGCTCGTTTCTCGTCCTCGATCGCCTGCAGCAGCTGTGCCTGCACGCGAAAGACGTCCGATTCCTGGATGGCCAGGGTGGCCCGATCGTGGGCGACGGCTGCCTTGCAAATCTGCGGATCGATCTTGGCGAGCAGATCCCCTTTCTTGACCTCTTGATTAAACTCGCAATAGAGTTCCTGGACTGGTCCCGACACGAAAGAGCCGACCGTGACTTCGATCTTGGGTTTGACTGTCCCCGTGGAGTTGACCACCGCGATAATATTTCCCTGTTCGACCTTGGCCGTGCGCCAGATCGGACGGTTGCGTTTGGCCCAATAATTGGCGGCCGGACGGTATGCGACAGCCCCGACGGCAGTCAGCACGCCGAGCAGGACGAGTAATCGGAGGAGCGTCTTCATGCGAATGAGCATTCTTTTGGAAGGCGGAACGTGGCCCTAATCGAAATCCGCGATGTTTCGCGAGTGTATGATCTCGGCGAGGTCAAAGTCGAGGCCCTCATTCGGGCCTCGCTTTCGATCGAAAGCGGGGAATACGTCGCGCTCATCGGGCCTTCGGGCTCCGGCAAGAGCACGTTGATGAATACGCTGGGGTGCCTGGATCGACCCACTAGCGGTAGTTACCAGCTGGGCGGCGAAGAGGTTGCAACTATGTCGCGCCAGGAGCGGGCGCATATCCGCAACCGCCGAATTGGGTTCGTGTTCCAGAACTTCAACCTGTTGGCGCGAACGTCGGCGATCGAGAATGTCGAGTTGCCATTGCTGTACGCCAAAGGCATCTCCGCGTCGGATCGTCGTCGCCGGGCGATCGAAAAGTTGGAGCTGGTGGGCCTGGCGAATCGAATGCATCATCATCCGAACCAGCTTTCGGGGGGACAGCAACAGCGTGTGGCCATCGCCCGTGCCCTCGTGAACGAACCGGCCATCCTGCTGGGCGACGAGCCGACCGGCAACCTCGATTCGCGGACCAGCCGCGAGGTGATCGCCCTGTTCCGGGAACTCAACGAAAAGTCGGGCATCACGATCATTCTGGTGACTCACAACCAACGGATCGCCCGCGATGCCAAGCGAACGGTCGTCATGCGCGACGGACACATCGTTTGCGACACGACCGACTTTCGCCTGGCGGCCGAGGCATTGCGTGAGGACTTGGACGAATACGCCGCAGAGGCCTCCAGCGACGGCGTGGCGACTTCAGGCTGAACGCCCGCCGAACTGCGACCTCACTCACTTTCGACGCGACCACCCGATTCGACCTGACAGCCCAATCGACTCTCCTGTTCGCCGCTATCGCCGGCCGCCCTCGGCTCCATGACTCAAAAAACGCTGCAGGAATACGCGGAGTGGCTCGACGAGCGGAAGCTCCTCTGGCCGGCACCGCCCAAACGAGTCCCAGTCAAAGCCAAGGCGTACACCGAGCCATTGGTGGGTATTCGCGGCGTGGCCTTCAATATTTACGGGACTTTGCTGCGAATTTCCGACGGCGAGCTGTTTCTCCGGCATCCCCAGGACGTGCGGATGGAAATCGCCCTGGAGAAGACCATCAAAGAATTCGGCATGTGGAACAGCATGACTCGGCAGCCCGGCGCGCCCTGGAAGGGCATGCTCGTCCGCTACGAGCGGGCGCTGGACGAGCAGCGTCTGTCGACCACGCACGGTCCAGGCGAGATTCCCGAGGCCGACTCCGTGCAGATCTGGATCAAGATGGTTCGGCTATTAGAGCATAAAGAATATTCGTACGACGTCGCCCAATATGGGCCGCTCGAACAGTTCAGCGAGAAGATCGCCTACTTCTTTCACTCGAGTCTGCAGGGACTGGAAGCCGAGGAGGGGGCCCTTGCATCGCTAACGAGCCTGTTCCAAGCCGGCATGCGCGTTGGACTTGTGGCCGACGCACAACGCTTCACGCCGGTGCAGATGTTGCGGGCCTTTCGGCAGCAGGGTACACTCCGCTCGCTGGACGAGTTGTTCGATCCGGCGCTTGTAACCTTGTCCTACCGGGAAGGAGTTCGCAAGCCGTCGCGGTCGTTGTATCAACACGCCGTCGAACGGTACCGACGGATGGGAATTGCTGCCAGCCAGGTCTTGGCCGTTGGCACGCGGATCCGCGAAGACCTCGCCATCGCCAAGGAAGTCGGGATGCGGACGGCCCTGTTGGCGGCCGACCGAACGAGCGTGGCCGCCAAGAAAGAGGAGCTGGCCAACCCGGAATTGCGTCCCGATCGGCTGCTGACCAGCCTCACCCAGCTCCGGGAAATTGTCACTCATTGACTCGGGCGCGGCGGCTGGCAAGAGAATTGCTGCATTTTGGGGGCGTTCATCTGTCGCGAGTTGTTCCTCCGTTATCTTTGACTTTGCCCAACGACTGCCATGCCCGCACCACCGCTTTACGATTACTCGAAATTTGACTTCGACAAACCGCTGTTCAGCATCGACGATATCCGCCGCACCAATCCGCAGCGACATGAAATGGAGCAGTTGAGCGGCGTGGTCTACGTCGACACCGAAAACCACGGCGTCGTCGGATTCAAGGACATCACCGAGCACGAGTTCTGGAGCCGGGGACACATGCCCGGCTACCCGATCATGCCCGGAGTCGTGCTGTGCGAATGCGCGGCCCAGCTGGCCGGTTTCTACGCCCGCAAATACGACGTGCTGCGGGGAGATTTCTTGGGCTTCGGCGGCATGGACGACGTGCGTTTCCGCTCGCCGGTCTTACCTCCGTGCCGATTGATTTTGGTGGCCAAACTCACACTGAACCGTCCGCCGCGTCGCGCGGAATTCGCGTTCCAAGGTTTCGTGAAGGAGCGAATGATCTTCAGCGGCACGATGATCGGCGTGCCCATTCACGTCAGCGACCATGTCGGGCACGCTCCCAACGATTGAACATGAATTCCCCGCCCCCGCCCCTGCTGGACCTCAAGCCGTATTTCCTCACGCTCAACGATCTCTCGGCGCCGCTCGACTGGCCGGCCTTCTTCGGGAACGAGAATCCGGTCGAGCTGGATGTCGGCTGCGGCCGAGGACTGTTCCTCTTCACCGCCTCGACATCGAATCCCGCGGTCAACTACCTGGGGCTGGAGCTCGATTATCACGAAGGGCGACGGGCCGCCAAGCGATTGTGGAAGCGCGAGCAGCCCAATGCGCGGGTGCTCGGCGGCGACGCGCGAATCGCCTTGGCCAAGCTCATCACGCCCCAATCGGTTGCCGCGGTGCACGTCTATTTCCCCGACCCGTGGTGGAAGCGGCGGCACAAGCGGCGGCGATTATTCACGGACGAATTTGTCGATCTAGCGGCCAGGGTGCTGCAGAGAGGCGGCTTGTTCCATTCCTGGACCGACGTGGAAGAATATTTCGGCGTGATTCGCGCTCTGATGGATCATCATCCGGCGTTCCAAAAGCTTCCGCCGCCCGAGGAGATTCGGCCGGCGCACGATCTCGATTACCGCACGAGCTTCGAGCGGAAAAAACGTCAGCTCGGCGCCACGATCTCTCGGGGGTTGTGGAAAAAGATGTGACGGCCGGCGCCGTCACTCAAAGAGCGCGATACTCGCCGTGAAGCCGTGCAGATAATTCCGGTCGCCGATGGGGCCGATTTCGCCCTCGGCGAAAAAGCCCGCCAGCGGAATCGGGCCGGCGCTTTGCTGTACGGCCCCCGCGTCGTGATTGGGTGCCGAGAAGAGTCGCGTGCCCCGTCCGTTGCAGCTAAAAAGCAGCCCGGCTTGCGCGCGAGCGGCGTGGGCGGCCCGGTCGGTCTCCAACAACCCGCGCAGATCCTCGTCAGCCGTGTCGGCATCGCGAACGTGGAAACGAACCGTCTGCCCCACACGAACCTGCGACCCCAGGGCGATCGATCCGGTTCCCGAGTCGGCTCCGATCACGTTAGAGATCAAAAAGTCGCCCCGTTCGAATCGATCCTGATATTCGTCCATCGCCAGACCGAGATGCGGCCCCCTCCGCACGAGCTCGGCATCACGGTCGGACAGCGTGTCGAACATTTCGCGCAACCGCTGCATCGGCGGCACTCCGCCCAAGGCGTGGACCACGTTCCCCTCCGCCCGCGTAACGACGTAATGCGTGCCGACCGGTCGGCAGCCCTGCGAAACGACTGAGCGAACGAGAGGACCGCCACGAACGATCAGTCCGATCGCTCCGTGACGAACATCATGCGAGTTGTAGAACAGTCGATTTTCGCCCGCGCGGTGTCCGCCGCTCGCCATGCCTCCCAATACCGGAGCGCCGGCAGCTTCGGCATCGCAGTGGTCGAGCACGGTATGCGGCGCCGAGCTGAAAGGATCCGCCAGCAAAAAGACGGCCCGCAAATCCGGCTCTTTACTGCCAAATTCCGGCAGGCCGCTCGTCACGATGCCGTCGACCGTCCGCTCGAAATTGACGACGAACGGCTCGATGCGCGCCCCCGGCAATAGGGCCGCCCAGAGGCTGAGCAGGGCCCGACTCGATCTCGTTCGACCCTCCGATAATCGTCTCGCCCGTGCAGCCGATGAGTACTTTGGTGCCGGTCGCTTCGCAGATCCGCGAGGCCAACCGGGAAAACGCGTCTTGATGGGCGTGATTGACGAACAGGAACGAAATGTCCGGTTCGGCGCCGCGCAGCGCTCCGCGGACCTCTTCCATCACCGAGCGGATGGCATCGGACGTGTTGGTCGCGCGGGAGAGGCTGGCGGCAAACGGCATGGAGTACGCAATTCCTTGGGGCCGCGCTCCTTAGGCGCCCGGGTGCGTCGCGGAAAGGGACGCCGATCGACTTGAAAAGCTAAACAAAATCGCCCCTCGACGCGTATCTTACCGCGTATGGCGCGGCCCTGTCATTCCGAGTCACGCGGTGGGTAGCACGGGGGATTCGAGCCCCTGATTGCCCCGCACTGGTAGAATTGCCGTTGTCGGCCTCGTCAGAGGCAATTGGGGCTGCCGGGAGGCATATCGTGTTTAGTCCGCGAATCCGCACCAAGTCGCTGGTCATCGTGTGCCGCAGCCTGGCCACGATGATCGATGCCGGCATTCCCATCGGCAAAGCCTTCGAGCTCGCCTCCAAGAAGTCCGGCGATCTCCGCTCGACGCACGCCATGATCGAGATTGCGGCTGACTTGCGTCGCGGACTCGACGTGACCGAGGCGATGCGAGCTCGCGGCCTGGCCTTCCCCGAAACGATGATCGAGCTGGTGGGCGTCGCCGAGCAAACGGGCAACTTGCCCGAGGTGCTCAAATCGCTGGCGGGGCACTACGAAAATACCGTCCGGCTGCGGCGGGAGTTTGTCTCGAAGATCACCTTTCCGGCCTTTCAGCTGGTGGCGGCCATCCTGGTCATCGCGTTGATGCTCTACATTCTGGGGATCATCGCCGAGGCTCACCCGGGCTCCAAACCGGTCGACATTCTCGGCCTCGGCTTGTACGGATCCCGCGGCGCGCTCATCTGGCTGGCGACCACGTTTGGCTCGCTGCTCGGCGCCATCGTCCTGGGAATCGTGATTCGGCGTTCGCTCTTGGGACAACGGGTCTTCGACTCGTTCATGCTGCAGATCCCGGTGATCGGCTGGTGCCTGCGCTCGTTCGCGATCGCTCGATTTTCTTGGTCGTTCGCGTTGACGCAGCAAGCCGGTATGTCGATTGAACCGAGTCTGACCGCCAGCTTCAAAGCGACCTCGAACGGCGCCTTTCTGAAAGCGTCGCCCCACGTGTGGGCTGCCGTCCGCGAGGGAGAAACCCTGCACTCCGCGCTCGAAGAGACGCAGCTGTTCCCCGTCGACTACCTGCACATCATCGACGTGGCCGAGACCACCGGCACCGTGCCCGAAACGCTGGAACGGATCAGCCCCGAGCTGGAGGGTCAGGCCCGCCGTGCGATGGACATGCTGGCCTCAGCGGCGGCCTGGTCGATCTGGTGCCTGGTGGCCACGTTCATCGTGTTCCTGATCTTCCGCGTTGCCATGTTCTACATCGGCCAGCTGAACGACGCGGTCAACATGGCAAGGTGACACGCTCGCGCCGGCGGCGCTTGCCTCAGATTTCTTCCGCCTGGGGAATCCGGGGCACGTTTGTCCACTCTCCCATTGCGGAGCCGATGGGCCACATCGTAGCCTGGGAGGAGCAATTGGGCCTCAATCCATGAACGATCCGCGAAGCTCGGACGATCGCTCTCTCGACCTGCCGGCCTCGACCATGATTGGCGGTGTCGCCGGCGCCGGCCCGCCGCCGCGCGAAAGGGTCGGCAGCGTCATCGGGCCGTACAAGCTCCAGCAGCAGCTTGGCGAGGGCGGCTTCGGCATCGTCTACATGGCCGAGCAGGAAAAGCCGGTCCGCCGCATTGTCGCCCTCAAGATCATCAAGCCGGGCATGGACACGGCCCAGGTGATCGCCCGCTTTGAGTCGGAGCGGCAGGCTCTGGCCCTGATGGATCACCCCAATATCGCCCGCGTGCTCGACGCCGGCGCGACCGATTCGGGCCATCCCTACTTCGTGATGGAACTGGTCCGCGGCGTGCCCATCACCGAGTTCTGTGACAAGAACCACTCGTCGCCCGAGGAACGACTCAAGCTTTTCATTGACGTCTGCCACGCGATTCAGCACGCGCATCACAAAGGAGTTATTCATCGCGACATCAAGCCGTCGAACGTGCTGGTAACGCTGCACGACGGTGTGCCCGTCGTGAAGGTCATCGACTTCGGGGTCGCCAAAGCAACCGTGCAGAAGCTGACTGAGAAGACGTTGTTTACAGCGTTCGGCCAGATGCTCGGCACTCCCGCTTACATGAGCCCCGAGCAAGCCGAGATGAGCGGCCTCGACATCGACACCCGTAGCGACGTCTATTCGCTCGGCGTACTGCTTTATGAGTTACTGACCGGAACGACGCCGATCGAGGCCGCCAAGTTGCGGGCCGCCGGTTACGCGGAAATGCAGCGCCTCATCCGCGAGCAGGACGCACCGCGCCCGAGCACGCGGTTTTCCAAGCTCGGAGACACGGCCACGATCGTGGCGGGCAATCGGGGTGTTGACGTCAAACGGCTCGTGCAACTGCTCGCGGGCGACCTCGACTGGGTGGTGATGAAGGCGCTCGAGAAGGACCGTAACCGCCGCTACGACACGCCCGGGGGGTTCGCCGACGACGTCCAACGCTATCTCCGCCGCGAAGCGATCGTCGCCCGGCCTCCGTCGACGCCTTACAAAGTCCGGAAATTCGCCCAGCGAAATCGGGGCACCGTGGTGACCGTGACCGTCGTCGCCATCGCGCTCTTGGCGGGTATTGTCGTCTCGACGTGGCAGGCGCTGCGGGCACGGCGCGCCGAAGCGGCGGCGATCGTGGCCGCCGACGAGGCGCGGGCCAGTGAAGCAGAAACAAAGGAGGCGCTCTTGCGCGCACGCGCGCGGAGGCCGCGGCTCATGCCGCCGCCAACGAAGCTCGCGCTCGCGAGGCCGAGACCAAAGTCGCCCTCACGCGCGCGACCCGTGCCGAAGCGTCTGCCCAATCCGCCGCCAACGAGGCGCGGGCTCGCGAGGCGGAGTCCAAAGCGGTTGTCAGCTTTGTCGAGAACCAGGTCTTTGCCGCCGCGCGGCCGACAGGACAAGAAGGCGGCCTCGGACGCGATGTCACAATGGGAAAGGCGATCGAGTCGGCGGTGCCTTACGTCACCAAGAGTTTTCCCAGCCAGCCCCTGATTGAAGCCAAGCTGCGTTTGACGCTCGGGAAGTCGTTCTATTTCCTGGGCGAGGCACAGAAGGCCGCCGAACAAGAGGAGGCGGCCCGCGCCATCTACACGCGCTTGTTGGGGCCCGACGACCCGTTGACGCTGTATGCGATGCACAATCTGGCCAGCAGCTATAGCGTGCTCGGTCGCGTCGACGAGGCCCTCCGGCTCCGCGAGGCAACGCTCGCCTTGCGCCGCACGAAGCTCGGTCCTGACAACCCGGAAACACTTGCCAGCATGAACAATCTCGCGCTGAGCTACGGCGACGCCGGCCGGAACGCCGACGCGCTCAAGCTGCGGGAAGAGACTCTGGCGCGATTCAAGGCAACGGAGGGGCCCACCCACGCCGACACCTTGATGGCGATGAACAACCTGGCCAATGCCTATTTCGCGCTGAACCGATATGAGGAGGCGCTCAAACTGCGCGAGGAGGCATTCGCCCTCTACAAATCCAAGATCGGACTCGACCACCCCGACACGCTGCGGGCCATGGGTAACCTGGCCAGCAGTCTTTCGATGGCCGGACGCAACGACGAGGCCCTCAAGCTCCGCGAGGAAACGCTGGCGCTTCGCAAAGCCAAACTCGGCCCCGACCATCCTTCTACACTGATCAGCATGAGCGCCTTGGGCGATAGTTACGAGAGCCTGGGCCGCCATGCGGACGCACTGAAGATCCGCGAGGAGAACCTGGCACTGCGCAAAGCCAAGCTCGGCCCCGACCATCCTGACACGCTGTTCAGTATGAACAACCTCGCGGACTCCTACGCCGCCCTGGGGCGTGACGCCGACGCACTGAAACTCCGTGAGGAAACGTTCGCACTGCGGAGGGCCAAGCTGGGCGCCGACCATCCCGACACGCTGATTACCATGTCGGAACTGGCGGAAAGCATGGTGGCGGCCAATCGCAGCCAGGAAGCGTCGCCGATGATCGACGAGTGCCTCCGTCTCGCCGCTGGGAAGAATGTCGATTCGAGCGTCCTTTTCAGCGCGTACAACGCGCGCCTGCGGATTTACGAAAAGGCGAAGGATGCCGCCGGTTGCCGCCAGACCGCCGAGACCTGGGAAAAGCTCAACCGCACCGATCCCGACAGCTTGTACACGGCCGCCTGCTTCCGCTCGATAACGGCGTTCCTGCTTCGGGCCGCCGACAAGTCTCCTGGCGCCAACGCTCCGTCCGACGAAGAGGCCAACCGCGCCATGGCTTGGCTGAAGCAAGCCATCGCGGCCGGCTTCAAGAACGCGGCACACATGAAAGAGGACAAAGACCTCGACGCCCTCCGCAGCCGCGAGGACTTCAAGAAAATGATGGCCACGATGGAAGGGGCAAACACCAAGGCGTCCTCGGCCGCTGCCGCAAAGTGACTCACTGCGGCTCGTGCCGAAGGCGATACGACACAGCCCATTGTCATGAAAGGCGATTGAGTGGCCAACCTCGACGACGAAGCCGAACGACTCTGGACCGTCGGCCGCGCCGGTGAGGTGCTCGCCTACCTCGACGGTCACGATCTCGTCGTCCCCGCGGACAATCTGAAACGCTGGACGAGTTGGCAACCCCGATTCCATTCGGCTCTGGGCGATGACGATCCGTCGACGCTCGCGGTCCGCGGCAAGATCGCTCACTGGACCGGAAAATCCGGCGACGTGCCCGAGGCACTGCGACTCTTCCAGGAGCTTTTACCCCACCAGGCGCGCGTACTCGGACCCGAGGATCCCCAGACGCTTGTGACTCGTCGCAACATCGCCATCTGGACCGGCGAATGCGGGGATGCCCGGGCTGCGCATCAGCTGTTCGAGGAACTTTTGCCGGCCCAGAGCCGAGTCTTGGGACCCGACCATACGGACACGTTGACCACCCGGAGCAACGCCGCGTACTGGAGATTTAGAACGGGCGATCAGCGGGCAGCGCTACAATTGCTGACGGAGCTGTTGCCTCGGCACGAACAGGCCTTGGGCCCCGACCACCCGGAAGTTCTCTGGACGCGCAGCCGTATCGCGGTGGGCACACTGGAGCTGCGCCAGGTGGACCAGGCCATGCCGCTCCTCCAACAGGTGCTGGCCGACCGGACGCGCGCCCTGGGTGCCGATCATCCGGATACGCTGTCGACCCGCGGCAACATTGCCACCTGCTTCGGCCGGAAAGGGGACGTGCGCGAGGCGCTACGGCTGCTCGAGGAACTGCTCCCCGACCGCGTCCGCATCCTCGGGCCGGACCATCGCGACACTCTGACCAATCGCGGCAACATCGCGATGTGGACCAGCCAGACCGGGGAGCTGAGAGAGGCCCTGCGCCTGCAGATCGAGCTGCTCCCGGACCAGATCCGTGTCTTCGGGCCGGACCATCCCAACGCGCTTGCCGCCCGCAACAACCTCGCGCATCTGACGGGAAGGACCGGCGACACGCACGGGGCCCTGCGTCTCTTTCGGGAATTGGTGCCGGACGAGGAGCGGGTCCATGGGGCCGTTCATCCGTCCGCGCTGACGGCGCGCAACAACCTCGCGCACTGGACGGGCGAGGCCGGAGACATCCACGAAGCGCAGCGCCTGTTCACGCAAGTCGTGGCCGACCGCATTCGGCTCCGTGGGGCGGATCATCCGGAAACGCTCCTGGCCCGCAACAACCTCGCCGCCTGGATCGGACGCAACGGCGACCCGCGGGAGGCGCTGAGACTCCTCGAGGATCTCTTGCCGGACACTCAACGCGTGATGGGTCCCGAGCATCATCAAACGCTGGCTGTGTTGAACAACTTCGCCCAATATTCCGGCCGCAGCGGCGACCCGCGCAAGGCGGCTCGGCTCTTCCAGGAACTCGTCCCTCTCCGCAGCCGGGTTCTGGGCCCCAATCATCCGGAGACCTTGACCGCCCGGCAGAATCTGGCCACGTGGACCGGACAGGCAGGTAACGGTCGCGAAGCACTGCGGTTGCATGCCGAACTATTCCGCGACCAGGAGCGGATCCTCGGGCCCGATCACCCTTCGACGCTGGTGACGCGGAATAATCTTTCCCTCAGCACCAACCGCGCAGGCGACCCTCGCGAAGCGCGCAAGCTGCAGAGCCGGCTCGTCGGCGACTACGAGCGGATCTCGGGCGCGACCACCCCACAACGCTCACGGCGCGCGCCAACCTCGCCACTTTGAGTGGACAGTGCGGCGACGTGCACGAGGCCGCGGAGATCTTCCACAACCTCGTGCCCGACCAGCAACGCGTGCTGGGGCCACAGCATCCGGAAACTCTCCGAAGCCGTTCGAAACCTCGCCCAATTCACCGGCGATTTGGGAAACGCACGCGAGGCGCTGCGCCTGTTCGAGGAACTCTTGCCCGACCGAGTTGCCGTGCTGGGAGCCGATCATCCCGACACGCTGTTGACGCGGCACAATATCGCCCATTGGACGCACGAGTGCGGGGATTCCCGGACTGCCGTCCGCCTTTATCAAAACCTCTTACCCGATACGATTCGCGTTCTTGGTCCCGATCATCCCGACACCCTGAGGACCGTCAACAATCTCGCGCAAATGACGGGTGCGCTCGGCAAGTCGCAAGAACGCACTCGAACTCTCACAAGCGAATTTGGACGAAAAGGTGCGAGTTTGCGGTCCCGATCACCCCGAGACTTTGACCGCGCGCAATAACGTCGCGCATTGGACGAGCGAGACCGGCGACCCGCGCAAAGCCTTGCAACTCTATCAAGAGCTCCGGCCCGACCAGGAGCGAGTCCTGGGGACGGATCATCCCAGCACGCTGCGAACTCGTGGCAACATCGCGCATCTCGTCGGCGAACTCGGCGATGCAACGCGAGCCGTGGCGCTTCACCGCGGGCTCTTGGCCGATCGAGATCGCATCCTTGGCCCCGACCATCCGGAGACGTTGACCACTCGCAATAACTTGGGTCATTGGCTCGCAAAAGTCGGCGATCGCCAGGAAGAACTGCGCGTCTATGAACAGCTTGTGCGCGACAGCGAGCGCATCCTCGGCCCGGCGCATCCCGACACGCTGCGAGCCCGAGCCAACTATGCGGTCGCACTGGTCGAGACAGGAAAGCGCGCCCAGGGTCTGGCGATGCTGAAGGAAGTCCTGCCCGAAAGGGAAAGCCTCCTGGGGGCGAATCATCCGGACATTCGACTGTTGCGCAACAACATCGACATTATCAGCAAGGCGCGACCAGGTGCCGTCGGCCCTCTTGCCCGGATGGCTGGATGGATCAGGCAGCTCATCGGGCGGCTGTGGCGACCGTCGCCCTGAGAACTGAGCGCGGAACTCCCTGAGAGACGATCAAGCGAGGCGGGCACTCCGGGGGGTGGCGCTCATGCCTCACGTCGGCACGCGAGCCGCAGGTTCTGAACAGCACGACGCGCTCAGGCTCGTTCGACGCGGTCATTTGTCGTCGAGCAGTTCAACGGCCTCGAAGCGTTTGCCTTCCATCAGCTCCAAGCTGGCGCCGCCCCCCGTGCTGACGTGCGTGACTTTGTCAGCCAGGCCAAGTTGCTGGATGGCCGCCGCGCTATCGCCTCCGCCAATAATGCTCGTCGCGTGGCTGTTGGCCACAGCCTCGGCCACCGCGCGGGTGCCGGCATCGAAGGGAGGCATCTCGAAGACGCCCATCGGGCCGTTCCAGATGACGGTCTTCGCCGTGCGAATCGTGTCGGCAAACAGGCGGGCCGTCTGCGGTCCGATGTCCAACCCTTCGTAACCGTCGGGGATTTGCCCCGAGGCGACGACCTGCTTGTTGCAGTCGGCACTGAAGGCGTCGCCGCAGTGCGTATCGACGGGCAGCATCAACTTGCCCGCGCCGATTTTCAGCAGCTCGCGGGCGAGCTCGATTTTGTCGGGTTCGACCAGGCTCTTGCCGACCTTCCCGCCTTGGGCCAGCGAGAAGGTATAGGCCATCGCCCCGCCGACGAGCACACGGTCGCAGACCGGCAACAGATTGCGGATGACATTGATCTTATCGGAGACCTTGGCCCCGCCGAGGATTGCTAGGAAAGGTCGCTCAGGATGGGCGATCGTCTCCAGGAGATATTGCAACTCCTTGGCAACCAGGAAGCCCATCACCTTGGGTTTGTTGCCCATCGCCTTGGGAACGGCGACCATCGAGGCATCGGTGCGGTGGCAGGTGCCGAAGGCGTCGTTGCAATAGATATCGCCCAGCGCGGCCAGCGCGCGGGCGAACTCGGTGTCGCCGGCTTGCTCACCCGCATAGAACCGCACGTTCTCCAGAAGCAACACGCCCCCCGACTTGAGCGCCGCCGCCTTCGCCTTCGCATCGTCGCCGATCGCGTCTGGGGCAAAGTCGACCGGACGCTTGAGCAACTCGGCAAGCCGCGTGGCGACAGGTTTCAGGCTGTATTTCGGCTCGGGTCCTTTGCCTTTGGGCCGTCCGAGGTGGCTCATCAGGATCAACTTGCCGCCGCGCGACAGAACCGACTCGATCGTCGGCAGCGCCATTCGAATCCGCAGGTCGTCGGTAATCTGCTGCTGGTCATCAAGAGGCACGTTGAAATCGACCCGCATGAGCACTGTGCGACCGTTGACATCAACGTCGGCAATCGAACGCTTGGGCATGAGGAAACTCGAATCTCCAGGAATCGGGACGAGGGGAAGTCGCGTCGCCCCAGCGCGATCACGGCTTGCGGCCGTGGGATTTCAGCCATTCCTTATATTCGCGACTTTTCGCGAAGCCCTCGAACGCTTTGACCGCGGTCAGGTCACCGAACGTGACTCCCAGCGACTCGGCCTTCTTCAGCCATTTGACCGTGTCGGCATAGTTGTGTGCCGCCAGCGAAATGTCGATGAGCGCGTAGTAAGCGCGGAGCAGATTCGGATCCGTGACGAGCGCGTTCTGCACCATCTCGCGGGCCTCTTTGAGTTTGTTTTCACGCAAGAGGACGTTGCCGCGCAGCACGTTCAGGTACGGATCGCCGCCGATAGCCTTGTCGACCCGTTCGATGGCCTCGAGCGCCTTGTCGAACGACTTGCGGAGAATGTACGCGTCGACCGAGATCAGATCGATCATCGGGTCGTTCGGATAGTGCTTACGAAAGTCGTCGATCGTCGCCAGGTATTCTGCGTCGCTGATGGACTGCGTCGCCAACAGCCGCATGGTCATCGCCGGCTTCGATTCTTGCACCGAGGCGGGAAGCTCCTTGTAAATATTGAGGGCTTGTCGCCAGTTGCGCTCGCGCGTGTACTGTCCCATGAGCGCGAACTGGCCGAAATGCTCGACAAAGTCTTTCTCCGGACCCGAGAGATTATCGATGCTGGCACCCCCCGATTTGTGCGCCAGCGGCAGGAACGAACGCCTTAAGTTTTGCGAATACATCTCGCCGACCAGGAAGATATAACACTCCACGCCGACGACCGCTCCGCTTTTCGAGCGGCCCAGCACCCAATCGTGGTAGTTGAGGGCGCCGGTGGAGCTGATGAGCCGAAACAGCACCCGCGTCTGTCCCCCTGCGCTATGAATGCGAAACGCCCGATAATCGCCGGAGCCCTGGATCGCAGACATGATCGCTCGCCCGAACCCGGACGTTGGCGAAGTGGTGGCCGACTTCAAGCCGCGGCTGAACTCGGTCCGAAACTCCTTAAGCTGCGGCGAGTTGCCCGGCAAGGCGGTCGCTTTTTCCACGAACGCATCCCAGTCGACCAGCGTGTTGAACGCATCGACGTCCTGTCGGCGAACCGCGCGCTGCAGGGCCACTGCCCACGTCTTCGCCTCCTCGGCGGTGATCGGTTTGGCA
The DNA here is from genome assembly GCA_963813715.1 of uncultured Planctomycetaceae bacterium. Lineage (GTDB taxonomy): Bacteria > Planctomycetota > Planctomycetia > Planctomycetales > Planctomycetaceae > DASPSM01. The sequence goes on from CAWFAK010000005.1 coordinate 504,307, forward strand.
GACGTTTGCACAGGAGTTGTGGTTGCCCTCGCTGGCGGGAGCGCGCTGTTGGGCAACAAGGGAGGAGCGGGCGGAGCAGCCGGTGTCGAATGAACAGGTCCGATCCACACGCCAATGCAGAGGACGCTCAGCGCCAAGAGTCGGAGGGGCTTTTTCATCGGGACGACTCGCTGTGAGGGATGGAGACGGTCACCCGGCACGACGACGTGTTTGAATCGACTCTGCGGCGTAAGAACTGGCATGGCCCGGCTGCTGGCGCCGTGCAGCATAGCAGAATGGCGGGCCGCCTCAATCGTGCCGGTGCGGGCGGCACGCGAGGCGCAGTGTCAGCCAATCGTGGGACGTGGACTGCGGCGCCTCCCCCTTTCGCGGCCTGCCAATTGGCTCCCCAGAGCGACGGGTCGCCGGGATTTGCGGTTGGCTGGCCGCTTTGATCAAGAGGTACTCGCGACTACGATGCGGCCGCTCCTTCGAGAGGGGAGTGAACGCTCCTCTGCGTGTAATTTATCTAAAGGGGCATTCGGCCTGAGGAGGCATCCCGACAAACCGCCAAAGTCCTCTTTTCCCGTCGCTTTCGTCTTCATCCCGCGGCCTTTCAGGTGGGGGGCCGCGTCCCGGGCGATTTCCTGGACCATACTCTAGGGGGAAACACCGGCGTTCTGTCCGAATCTATCGCGCAAACCGAAACGATCGATTGGGACAAAGTTGGCGATTCCAGCGGCCGTTCGAAAGGGCGCCGCGTCGGGAGTTGGAGAACGGGACAATGAACTGGGCGACCATCTGTGAGGAGGCGCTCGCCGGGTTCCAAATATCGTCGATGCCGCCGACGGTGGAACTGCCGGCGTTGCCGTACGTGGTCACCCTGTTCGCGCAGCGCTCCCGCGATGAAAAGGTCCCCTTGAGGGAACTGGCCGGGATTCTGGAGACCGATTCAGCACTCACGGTCGAACTCCTGAAGTACGTCAATTCCTCGGCGTGTGGTTTGCGCAGCAAAGCCAAGACGGTACTGCAAGCCCTCTCGTTCCTGGGCTGCGCCCGCAGCCGACTGTTCGTGATCGCGACCGGCATCGAGGCTGCCATGCGAGCCCGCTGCTCGAAGCTTATCGACCAGACTGCGTTCTGGAGCGATAACCTTCAGAAGGCCATGTTCGCCCGTGAAATCGCCCTGCTCCTGCGAACCGATCCCGATATCGCGTTCATCGGTGGCCTGTTGCAGGATTACCTGCTCCCCTTTTTGACAAATGACCTGGCCGACGAATATCGCTACTTCCTGCAGGCGCCAGAGACGCCGACCAAGACGCTGAGTGAGTTCGAGCAGGAGCGCTTCGGCTGGGACCACGCGTTGGCCGCCGCCTGCCTGGCCCACGCCTGGAAACTGCCTCCCGAGCTGCCGTGTTGCATCCTTTACCATCATGGCGGCTTGCAGATCTTGACCGATGCGCGGCTGGGGCGATCGCCCGTCGCCGCCACGGCGCTCTCAGCCCTGCTTCCCGACCAGTTCTGTCCGGGGCAGCGCGGCTTGCAGCTCTTGGCAAAACTGGAACGGAAATGGCCCGCCTTTCGTTTGGAGCGGTTGGCCCAGTCTGTTGACCAGCAATACCAAGACATGGGCCTCGGAATTCGCACCGACTCTTCACTCGTGCAGCGTTGCCAGAACCTGGACATCGAGCGGTCTGGCGTTCCCGCCGAAGCCGCCGCCCACTAAGTCCGCGGCGCCGAGTCTTTCGAGGCGAGCGGTCCGCCGCGGCGGATCAGCCCGCCGGTTCTTTTTCTCCGCGATTGTTCCTTACCAACGGCAGAGTCGTCTGCTCGAGCACGGTTGAGCGACGCAGCACCCTTTTCGCAGTCTGCCAATTCAGCTACATATCACCTCCAAGGATGAACACGGTCGAAGTTCGCTCACCCCGGTGAAACTTGAGCGCCGACCTGGCACAGCTAAACGCTCGTCGCATGGATAACCTGGTCCGCCGAGAGATCATCGCCGACGCTCGGACGTTCGTGATCAAGATCGGCACCAACGTCCTCTCGCGCGACGACGACACGATCGACGTCGACCGCATCGCCCAGCTCGCCGAGCAAATCCATCGCGTGCGCGAGACGGGCCGGCAAGTGGTCGTGGTCTCCAGCGGGGCGATCGGTGCGGGGATGGGCCTGTTGGGGCTCAAGACGCGGCCGACCGATCTGCCGCACTTGCAGGCGGCAGCGGCAGCCGGGCAGGCCCATCTCATTCGCCTCTACGACGACTGCCTGCGCAAGCATGGCTACCACGCTGCCCAGGTACTACTCACCGCCAACGACTTCAAGAGCCGCACGCGCTATCTCAACGTCCGCAACACGCTGCACACGCTGTTCGAATACAAAGCGATCCCCATCGTTAACGAGAACGACACGGTGAGCGTGGCCGAAATCAAGTTCGGCGATAACGACCAGCTCGCCGCGATGGTCACCGGGCTATTGAGCGATCCGCTGCTCATCATCCTCTCGATTGTCGACGGCCTGTATGACGGCGACCCGAAATCGCCCACCAGCAAGTTGATTCCGCTCGTCGATCAGTGGAACGATTCGCTGCTGGGGCTCGCGGCCCCCGGCCGCAGCTTGCGGGGGATCGGCGGGATGCCGTCGAAGCTGGAGGCCGTGCGAACGGCGACCGGCGTCGGCGAGAGTGTGATCATCGCGAACGGCACGCGTCCCGGAGTGCTCGACGAGATTCTCGCCGCGCAGGAAGTCGGCACGCTCTTTCTCGCGAAGGGCAAGGATTTACCGGCCTGGAAGCGCTGGATCGGTTTCACGGTCCGACCGAAAGGGCGTTTTATTCTCGACGAGGGGGCCCGCCGCGCCGTCGAAACCCAAGGCAAATCGCTCTTGGCCATTGGCATCACTGCCGTGGAGGGCGAGTTTGCCAAGGGCGAGGTCGTCTCGCTGGTCGACCGCGCCGGAGAAGAATTCGCCCGCGGCCTTTCCAACTACAACGCGCACGATGCCCGGGCGATTGCAGGCAAGCGCTCGGAGGAAATCATCCAAGCTCTGGGCAGCCTTCCCTACGAGGAAGTCATCCACCGCGACAACCTCGTCGTGACGACGTGAGTTCGACGCGGCATTCACCGTCGTCCGGATGCGGGCGCGCGACTCTTCCCGGTCGCCCACGCCGCCCAGCTGAGTGGCTCGCTTCCGGTAAGGTTCCTATGCGTTTTTCTGCGTGTTGCCCAGCGGTATCTTTCTGACCGCGGTCAACTGTAGCGTCCCGATCGGCGGCTTTCTGCCGTCGGCTTGCTCCTCGCATCCCTCAAGCGGCCTTGGGCCGAGGGGCAGCGGCGGCTTTGACCGGAGCGGGAGTCTTTGGCGCGGCATCCATCGGCGGGACTTTGACCTTCATTTGTCGCAGCAGCTGACAAGCCAGGGCATGCTCGACCCCCTGCCAGTCGTTCGCCTTGGCACAGCGAATTAGGTACTTCTTGGCCGACTCCAGGTCGCCGCGATCCTTGAGGAAGATGGCCACGAAGTAGGGCAGCACCGATTGATTGAGCGTGCTCTTAGACGAAGCCAGAATCCGGTCGACTTCGCCAAAATCGAGCTGTTTGGCTTTTTCCGGCGGCAGCGCGTGCCGCATCTGCGCTGCGAGCGGACCGTAGAGCTGCGTCCCGCCCTCTCCGCCGCTGGGTTTCGCGGGAGCGTCCACGATCTTCTTGAGAAGGGCGTCTCGATCGGCGGTCTTGCCGATCGAATCTGCCGCGATGGCCGCGTGCAATCCCGAATCGAATTCGTGCGAGGCGTCGTAGCTCTGCTGCAAATGGGGCAGAGCATCTGCAGTGTCGCCCAGGATGAGGAAGTAAAAGCCGAAGTCCCGGCTTTGCCAGGGCGATAGATTTTTCCCCCACGCGGTCAACCGTTCGTGAGCGAAGGCATCGGCGGCATGGATGTCACCGTGCCCCGTGCGATGACACCAGCACATCCAGTTGAGGCGCGCGCGATCATCGTTCTCCGAGACAGTTTTCACGAGGTGTTCGGCCTGATCCCACTCGTCGAGCAGTTCGTGGCAGCGGGCCGCCGTCATCAACGGCCCGGTGGAACCGCTTTTGGCTGCCGCATCGGCATAAACCACCGCCTCCTTGACTCGATCCTGCTCGAGCAAGACCAGGGCAACGTCGTTTTGAAGTTGGGTGCGTTCGATTTCGTGCCCCGGTAGCTTGACCGCCTGGTCCAGCGTGGCTTTCCAATGCGCGTCGTCTTGCTTGGCTTTGTAAGTTGAAGCGAGCAGACGGTAGGCCGCGTAGCTGGGAGCCAATTCAGTTTCGCGCTTGGCACAGCGCTCGGCATCGTCGTAACGCTTCATTTCGTAGTAGCGCCGGGCCAGCGCGTTCATCACCAACGGATCATCGGCATAGGTGCGCTCGTACTTGTCCGCCTGCTTCTGCACATGGTCCCAATCTCGCGAAATCCGGGATCGCAATCACGATGGGAAGCGTGTCGCTGGTGCTCCACAGCCGTTCTAAATTCTCCTTGGGAATCACGCCGTGATTCACCGAGCCGTTGAGCCCCGATTCGACATACCGCATTTGATCGCCGAGAGTCAGGTCGACGTGAGCTCCCGCCCTTTTTGAAAAAGGGGCCAGGCGAGGCCGCTTGGCAATCACAGAGATCCACTTCACGACGGGGACCTCCTTGTCGGTGAGCTCGTAAAGTCTGAATTTCCTCAATGCTGCGGCGGCACCGGCCTTAATCTTCCCTTGATCCTGGGTAAACGAAGCGAGGTAGCCGCTGTCCGGGTGATCGACGACAAGCGGACCAAACGTGTCGATGGTGTTCTCCACGGAAAGACCAAGCCCGCTGTGCTCGATCGTCAGCTTCCGCATCAGCTGGGCGAAGTTGATCTCCTCGATCGAGTGCGCCACCGCGGACAGCGATGGTTCGGCGCGATCGGACGTTCCGGCCTGTTTGAGGTCGGCGATTGCCAGTTTGCCGAACTCGATGTCGGCCGCGCTGTCCTTGGAAGTATCGCTGCTCTTGAGCCGCTCCCTGAGAGACGTGGGAAGGCCGGGAACAGCAAGGAGCTGCTTATGCAGCAATTTGCCCGTCGCCGCCAGCCCTTTATTGGCCTGCTCGCGCGCCGATCCGGCCTCGCTGAACGAAGCAATCAAGTCGTAGCCGCGAGGGCAATCGGGACATTCTTCAAGAAACGCCTGGGCGGCTTTGACGCGCACATCGTTCAAGGAGCTGAACATCACGGCTTGCAGGTCGAGGTAGCGGGCGAGGCCGCGCTCGGGCGGCGTCTTCGCCAATTTCAGCATTCCCGCCAATTGCCCTTGAGAAAAGGCGTCGAGGATCCCGGTCCAAAATGGGAGTGCCGTCGCCGCATCGCCCGATTTCTTTTTGGCTGCCGCGATGTCCGTCGCCGCCAGGGAGTCTGCGCCAAACAGCGTGCGCGCGTAGGCGCGATGCCAAAGCGCCCAGGGGGAACCGTCGCTTTCGTGCATCAACCGTTCCGCATAGAGGAGCGCGCGGGCATGGTAGGCTTTGTGCGCGGCGCTGTAATAAAACTCGGTCAGCGATCCGAGATTGGCGTAGCCGACGACCAGCGCCGCCAGCAGTTGGGGTGATTCGCCCTTCTCGTGAATCTCGCCGTGAATTTGCCGCAAACCGCCCAAGACCGAGAGCTCGTTCCAACTCCAAAGTAAATCGGTCGCCTCGGCAGGCACTTCCGAGGAGGCTCGCGCCGCAGGCACGGATCCTTTTGCGCCGACTTGCGTCAGCACCTCTTTGAAATCGGTCCGCGACCAGGCTTCGGCCTTCGCGGCCGCGGTCGCGATCGATTGCGGCTCATTGAGGTCCACGTTGATGATGCCGCGCCAGATGCGTTCCTCCTCCGGACCGCGAGCGATCGCATAATCGATCCGCGTACGCCGCGCCTCGCCCGACGGATCGACCGTCATCTGGAAGGGAACCGATTTCTTGTCCGGAGTCTTTGGAAAGTCTTCTCGCAATAAGCTGTCGCGTGTGGCGAGTCCCAGCTCATCGCGCGCGGTCAGTAAAATGCCCTGTCGCACCAGTTCTCGCAGCGCGAACGGCACGGCTTGGGTCGGTTGATCTCCAAGCTCTCGAACCGAGACGTAAATCGTGTCGCCGACTGCCTGAGGTTTGAGAGGCAAGGCGTCTGTAGCAGTCGTTGAATCGGACTTTATTCCCAGCGAGGGATCGCGATCCATCTCCCGAACCCAATAACCGGCGGCCCCGCCGATGGCGATCAGGACAGCGACAACAACCAGCGAAATCACAAAGCTGCGTGACATGCGATACCTCAGGTCGACCAGAGCCGGCAGGCCGAGAAGCGAGTTTAGGGGAGGCGAATGTTCCGGCGCAGAGCGGGCAAAGCGAACCCGTCTATCGTGGCGCGACGACCCATTTCCTGCAACCATTCTGCGTCGCAAAACGGTGGGAAAGCTGACCAACCGCCCTCCACGACGTGGAACCCGGGACTGACGGACGCGCCGTCGCGACCGATGCGTCGCTTGCGGGTCGGGTGGTTATAATTGGCTGCTCGTCAGGCACCTTATTCCTCGCAGATTCTTGCGGACAACACCTCCCCAACGAAAGAGCGCCCCCCAATGAAGGCCGTCGTCTGTCGTGCGTTTGGTCCGCCCGAGAGTCTCACGTTGGAGGATGTGCCTGATCCGCGGCCGGCGGAAGGGCAGGTGCTGATCGACGTTTATGCGGCCGGGCTCAATTTTCCCGACGTGCTGCAGATTGCCGGCAAGTATCAGTTTCAGCCTCCCTTCCCTTTTACGCCGGGAGCGGAGGTCGCGGGCGTGGTCGCGGAAATCGGACCGGGAGTGGCCGGAGTTGCAAAGGGCGACCGGGTCATGGGGATGACGGGAATCGGTGGGATGGCCGAGCGGGCCGTGGCGGCCGCCGACTCGGTGAATCCCATTCCCAAAGGGATGGACTTTGCCGAGGCCTCCGGGTTCGAGCTGGCCTACGGTACGTCGTACTACGCCCTGAAGCAGCGGGGCCACTTGCAACCGGGCGAGACGTTGCTCGTCCTCGGGGCCAGCGGCGGCGTGGGACTGGCCGCGGTTGAGATCGGCAAGGCCTTCGGTGCGCGAGTCATCGCCGCGGCGGGCAGCGACGAAAAACTGCAAGTCGCCAAGAGCCACGGGGCCGACGTCCTCTTGAACTATGGCACCGGCAGCTTGAAGGACAGAGTGAAGGAGTTGACGGGCGGCAAAGGGGCCGACGTGATTTTCGATCCCGTCGGCGGTGACCTCTTTGATCAGAGCACTCGTTCGATCAATTGGAACGGCCGTCTGCTGGTCGTCGGCTTCGCCAGCGGTACGATTCCCAAATTCCCCGTCAATCTCGCCTTGCTCAAAGGCTGTCAAATCGTCGGGGTGTTTTGGGGCGACTTCAAGCGGAGAGAGCCGGACGCGTATCGCCAGAATGTTCGCGAGCTCTGCGATCTGTTCGTTGCCGGGAAAATCAAGCCGCTGGTCTCGCACGAATTTCCCCTCGAGCAGTATGCCTCGGCGCTCAACCTGTTCGTCAACCGGCAGGCGATCGGCAAGATCGTGCTCCGCGTTAGAACCTAGCACGTGCTCCGGCGGCGCAGCCCTCAGAAGCGCGGCCCCGCCGATCGGTCGCCGCGATCTGCAGAAAAGATCTGAGCTTCCTCCGGAGCTTTCGGCAATTTGACCCTCGGCCGGCCGAAAACCGTGCTTGTTCCTACGAGGGGGCCGGTCGCTCGCTCCGCAGCTGTCGGGCGCCCGCCGGACTGAGCCGGAGGCAAAGCCCGATTTACGCAGAGGGTCTGGATTTTGAAGCTCGAGAAAGGTCACAATCACGGCTCGACGAATGTGAAATCGCGAGGGCCAGACGATGAGCGATGAGTGGTACTCAGTTGTGGTCAGCGGGAACCGTGGTCCAATTGCGATCATTGGCCGGGCGTTGATTCTCATCGCCGCGGGCGGAACGTTGTTTGCCGCGACGCAGCAGTCGCTTGAGCCGGTCCAAAAAGCCACTGAAATCGCCGCTGTCGCGAGTCAGGATTCGCCCACCCGCAGCTCAAACTCGGCACAACCCGCCGCCTCTCGCGACAGTTTCGACATCCCTTGGCCGAGTGGCGAGCGCGAAGCCACTACCGACCAGGTCGACACGGGGAAGCTTCAAAAAATCATCCACGAGCACAACAAGCTGTACGCGCAATGGAAGCGGGAGCGCCACAACTACCAAGAGCTGAGCAACCGGTTGACGAAAATCGGGACCAATCTACAAGGACTGATGAACCGGGCCGACGCCGTCGGCCAGACGATGAACAAGATTCGCGGCGTCCTCGGCGATCAGAATCTCTCAGACGCAGAAATCTTCGCGCCCCCGGAAACGCCGCGATGGGTGCAGTCGCTGTCCAAAACTTACACATTGCGAACGGGCGAGATGGGGAGGCTGAATGCCAAAGCGACGCGCGCAGTCAACGATTTCAACGCGACGCTGACCAAGCTCGACACCAATATGGCCAACCAGCGACAGACCCTTTCCCGGGCGACGGAGTTGCGAGGCGAGTGGGTTCGGATCACGCGGCCATTCGGACTTTGGACCCGGCAAGACGTGCCGATCTCGATCGAAACCTCGACGCGGTGGATCCTCGACAATGAGGTCTTCGCACCGGCCTATCTGTCGCGGTGCGTCGCCGAGATCCGCCAAAGAAAGTTCGACAAGGCCAGCGAGGACATCGAGCTGGCCATCAAACGCGACCCCACCTGGGTTGAGCTCTACGGACTGCAGGCCGTGTTGCAGGATCGAGCGGGCAAGCATGCGGACGTCGACAAATCCCTGCGAATGATTCGTCGCCTCAAGAAAAAATCGGCCTTCGTCGAAGTGTGCGAAGGAATCATTTCGTCGTGGCACCAAAATCTCGAGGGAGCAAAAACCAAGTTTGGCGCGGCGACCAAGCACGATGCCTCCGATCCGGCCGGACAGGCGCAACTCGCTCTCTTGCTGATGACGTTTCCCAAGAGCGAGCTGCGCGATCCCGCGGCCGCGGTCGAGGCGGCGACGGCGGCGTGCAAAACAACGTCCTGGAACCAGTGGTGGTGCCTCGACGTCTTGTCGCTGACTTATGCCGCCAGCGGCGACTTCGATCGGGCCATCGGCTGTGCCAATCGGGCCAAGGAGGCAGCCCCCAGCGACGTCCAATCGCTTCTCGACGAGCGAATCGCCAGTTACAAGAAGAAGCAGGTCCCCGGAGCCGCCGTTGGCGACTTGTGAGTCCGGCCCAGACCATGCCGTTCTGCCACGATCCAACCTCTCGAGCTTCGCTCGGTCTCGACAAGGAGCCGCCGTGTACGTCCGCCGGTTGACCGTCCCTCGATTGATCGCCGAAAAACTGAAAACGCGATTCGTGTTCCTTATTCTGGGCGCCGCCCTCTTCTTGTCCACACGCGCCGCGCGAGGCGACGAGCCTTGGGTCGTCTACGAGGGGCATGACGGGCCGGGTCGCGGCAAGAAGGTTGTCTTCGTAAGCGGGGACGAAGAATACCGCTCCGAGGAGGGGCTGCCCCAGCTCGCCAAGATCCTGGCGGCCCGACACGGTTTTCATTGCACCGTGCTGTTCTCCATCGACCCGAAGGACGGCACGATCAACCCCAACCAGTCGAACAACATTCCGGGACTCGAGGCTCTCGACTCGGCTGACTTAATGGTCATTTTGACCCGCTTCCGCGATCTGCCGGACGACCAGATGCGACACATAGTCAATTACGTCGAATCGGGCCGGCCGATCGTCGCCTTGCGGACGGCGACGCATGCCTTCGCCATCAAGAGCCACAAGACGTTCGCTCGCTACGACTGGCAGAGCAAGGAATGGGACGGCGGTTTTGGCCGGCAGGTGCTGGGAGAAACCTGGATCGCCCACCACGGCCATCACGGTCAGCAAAGCACGCTCGGGCTGATCGCACCGGGAATGCAAGATCATCCGATTCTCCGCGGCATTCATAACGGAGACATCTGGGGCCCAACCGACGTTTATGCCGCCCGGCTGCCTCAACCTGCAACCTGCCGGACGTTGGTGTTGGGCGAAGTGCTCTCCGGCATGCATCCGACCGATCCGCCGGTTGAAGGCAAACAGAACGATCCCATGATGCCGATCGCCTGGATCAACGCGTTTGCGTCGCCCTCCGGCAAACAGGCCCGCGTTTTCACCACGACGATGGGCGCCTCCAAGGATCTCGAGAGCGAAGGCCTCCGCCGCCTCCTCGTCAACGCCTGTTATTGGGCCGTCGGTATGGAAGGCGAAATCGCGGCGAAGTCCAACGTCGACCTCGTCGGTTCCTACCGCCCGACTCCGTTCGGCTTCAACAAGTACACCCGCGGGATCAAGCCGTCCGCGCACGCCTGGTCTAATTGATCCCTAGAGTCCGAGCCTTGTGCGGATCTCGGCGGCGATGGCTGGCGGCGGTTGCTCGATGTCGACGCGGATCGCGTCTTCCGGAGGCTCGAGCGCCTCGAACTGGCTCTCCAGCAGTGCCGGGTTCATGAAATGCCCCTTGCGGTCGGCCAAGCGCTCCCGGAGCGTCTCTCGCGAACCGGACAGGTAAACGAATCGGATCGCCGCTGGATCGTGACCCTCGAGGTAGTGTTGGTAACGGTGTTTGAGGGCCGAGCAGGCGAGGACGACGTTCTCGCCCCGGCGGACGGCCTCATCAAGGCGGTGCCGAATGGCGTCGAGCCAGGGCCCCCGGTCGTCGTCGTTGAGCGGAATGCCCCGCCGCATCTTCTCGACATTAGCCGGCGGATGAAAATCGTCCCCTTCGACGAACGTCCAGCCCAACGCGCCGGCCAGGAGCTTGCCGACGGTCGACTTGCCGGTCCCGGTCACTCCCATCAGAACGATGATCACGCTCAGAACTCCGAAGGACAGTTTCCAATTCTAGAATCGGTCGCTGGGGCTAGTGGGCGCGGCAGTTCCCGCCGACTCCAATCCGGTCCAACGTCCCATCGAGTCTCGTATCCCGTCCCAATCCCAGAGACTTTCCCCCCTCGCCCCTTGCGGGAGAGGGGTCGGGGGTGAGGGGGTCCTCCCGTTCCATGTCCCGATCCCCGCCCGTCCCGTGCAATTCAGTCGTGTCCCGTTTCGTGTCCTAGTCCCGCGGTTCTCCCGACGATCTGCTGACAGGTCAAATTCGCCGGCATTTTCTCGGTGAAACAACGTGTCCCGTCCCGCGGTGAGTTCCAAGTCCCGCGGAAGCGGCCAGTCTCTTTCCGTCTCGACTTCTCGGTCCCGTCCCTGTCTTTCCCCCTCGCCCGCCCGCTTCGGGTGGGAGAGGGTTGGGGTGAGGGCCAAATTCGTCGAGTTTTCTCGGTGAAACAACGTGTCCCGTCCCGTGTCCCGACCGCGCCGGCCGCTCAGAGAACCTGGGACCACGCGCCCGCGTCCGACCTCCATGCGGCCCGCGCGGTGGGTCCAGTTTCGCATTCCCCCCTTATGTTAAATGTGGTCCCGTCCCGCCGGGACCGGTTTTTACAGGACCCGCCGGGACCACTTGTCCCACCGGCAACTTTCTTTCCGCGTGTCCCGTCCCGCGTATCAGTCCAAAGTCCCAGGTCCAAAGTCCAAAGTTTCCGAGAGGCGGGTCCGCCGGTCCCCGACCTTGGACCTTGGACTTCGGACCTTGGACTCACCGGAAAGCGTCCGGACCGGACTTCGACCGTCCGCAGTCGGCTCACCGACGCTGCCGGGAATCTTTTTCTCCCCTATGTGAAAAAGGATCCCCACCACCGCCGGGGATCCTTTTTTGTCCCGGCGGGGATCCTTTCACCAGCGGCCGAGACTCTGCAGACCGCAGACGCCGCGCAACCGCGCCGAGAGAAGCGGATCGCAATCCGCGCGCAGGCGATCGCTCGCGTGCAAAAGCCGCTCACTCTATTGAGCCACAAAAGCCCGATTCGGCCAAGATCAGTTTCGCGAAATTCGGGAGTGGCCAGCCGCGCGAGTTTGGCCGCTGGTCGGACACGCCCGCGCGTCTGCCAATTCCGCCACAGGGCCACGGGAGTTACAGGGCGACGCCGGAATCTCTGTACTGCTTTCCGTTTGTAAAGGTCTCAAGACTCGAAAGAACGCCCCGCATAAATAGCACGATCTCGCTCGTCGCTTTGATGAGGTCGGCCGCAGTTACTTGCCTGCCACATTCCGCAAACGACTCGTCCCCGTGTGCCAAATTGTTTCGCTTGGACTTTACCGTGACTAGGGCTGCGCCTCCCAGTGCCGCGCTGTCTACGGCCATCGGCACACCGTGAGCATGGCATAGCTTTCGGATCTTTTCCGCGTCGAGGGTTCCTCCGTACGGAAGAAGATCCTTGCGCAGCGCCGCGACCGTCTTCTTCGCGATCTCGTCCACAATGCTGTTGGCAATCTTCATGTACACATTTGGAGATCCGTCGAGCGGCTTGACCACTCGGTTCTTCTGTACAATCCATTGATTTCTCAGCGTTGCGGTTAACTCGATGCCGCACAGCTGATCGCTTTTTATTGCCTGAAAGACCTCTTCAAAACCCTTCCTGATAAACGCTTCCACTAAGTTGTACAGGACCAGGTACAAAGACCCTTTGAGCATCGGCCCCCAGTCCTGTGGTACCGGCTGTATCTGCGTCCCTCCCTCATCGACGTATGCCACTGCGTCGAACTCAACGGCAACGAGGAGGTCGCAGAACAACTCGATTTCGCGCACCCGCTCTTCGAAGGCGTCCATCACATCCGCAAACATCATGCCTCCCCAGCCAGTAGCTGATCGCGAACGAATTCAATGCGGCCAGCGAGGCGCGTTGCGGAATTGCTTCCGTGTGTCGTGGTGTGCTCTTTGAATTCTTGGGATTCAGTCCAGAGTGGCACGCCAGTCGGTACTAGATCGGGTTTTTTGCGTAATGCGAGATTGGTCCCGACTGCGATTGCCTCGAATCGCACGCGAGGAGTGGTCGTTGCATTCGCCGACTTCGCAAATCCAAACGGAAAGTACTTTTGGACAAAGCGCATCGTTCTTTCGAACTCTTGCGAGAGCTTAGGTTCGTCGAAAGCGTCCTTATGGTCCTTGACAAAATCATCGAGAAAGTTGTCCACGTCATGCGTGAATGACTTGTATCCTTCCGAGTATGCGAAGAATCTGGTCACAAGCTCTAGCGGCTCTCTCCGGAGATTCATTCTCTTGCTGAAGGGACAAGTTTGCTTGAAAACCGGATCGTCCGCGCACTTCTCGAGAAAATCGACGAATGGCCCCTTGATGGCACCGCGCCGACGCTCGCTCGCCGTGATGGGGTGTCCCGACTTGTTGATCCTCTCGAATAAGTCCCGTCGGCTCTCTTCTGTGGTTTCCTGATCGAGAATCACGATTCTGAGTGCACGGCTTGTGAATTTCTCCCTTTGGCTCTCGGAGAGGCTCCTGAAGCGAAACCCATTAAGAGCAGTAAGCTTCTTCAGTCCGCTGAGCTCAAGGCTGTTCGACACAAAATCATCCAGGGTTTGGATGCGTTGAACCCCATCGACGATTTCAAATGTTCCTTCGTCGTCCTCGGCCAGGAACATCATAGGAATGGGGAGGCCCATAATTACCGACTCGACGAAGTAGCTCTGGTCTTGTTCATTCCAGATGAATTCACGCTGGTATTGCGGGATCGTGAACTTGTTCTTCTGGAAGCGCGCGACAATGGTTTCGACCGGGAAATCCCGGGTGTCAAAGCGGACTTCTTTCTGGATTTGCCGAATTTGGTGTTCGGCCTTAAGGCGTTCTTCCGGACTTTTTGGCTCGTAATCTGGAAAAAGGGACATCGGCTCGGCTCCCCTTGGAAATGGGCTCGAGGTTTCGGAGTCATTCTGTCATACTTGCCGCGCGGCCACTGACACAATCTGCGCTTGGACAATCGCGGCTTCAACCATGACCGAACGCGCGACGGCCCGAATTTCACTAAGAACCGCCGGGATTTTCGCTGGCATTGGGGGCCTAGAACTCGGTCTCCGCAGGCAAGGACATTCGACGCGATTGCTGTCAGAAATCGACGCTACAGCTCAAGCCGTGTTGCGCAAACAGTTCAAGGGCGTGCCGATTCTAGGGGACGTCCGAGCAATCCAGGAACTTCCCGAATGTGATCTAATTGCAGCGGGATTTCCCTGCCAGGATCTGAGCCAATGCGGAAAGACAAACGGTATCAGTGGCCGCCATTCTTCGCTCGTAAGAGAGGTTTTTCGGCTAGTCGAGACTGCTAATCGGCGGCCGGAATGGATTCTTCTCGAGAACGTTCCGTTCATGCTCAAACTCGACGGCGGTCGCGCACTGGCCTTTATCACAAATGAGCTTCAACGATTAGGGTATCGTTGGGCGTACCGAACCGTGAATGCGATGGCCTTCGGAGTGCCGCAACGGCGGCTGCGAGTAGTTCTCCTAGCCGCGCGGGGAGCAGCCAAAGAACGCAATGTTCGCAGACAATGCCGTAGAGCCGGATCACCCGAATGTGGCGGCAGGTTATGGCTTCTACTGGACAGAGGGTGCGAGGGGACTCGGATGGGCCGCTGACGCTGTTCCGACACTCAAGGGAGGATCGACGATTGGGATTCCTTCGCCACCCGCGATTTGGATACCAGCCGAGCGCCGACTGGCGACCATTGACATCAGAGATGCCGAACGGCTCCAGGGGTTCCCGGTGAATTGGACCGCGGGTGGTGCCGTAGGTGCAAGAGAAGGAGCGCGATGGAGGCTTGTCGGAAATGCAGTCTGTGTGAGAGTCGCATCGTGGCTTGGAAAACAGCTAGCCCATCCTGGCATAATGACGTGTGAAGTTGGATCGTCCGTCAAGCGGGGTGATCGATGGCCCAGCGCCGCCATTGGGGACGACGGGGACGTGAGGGAAGTGCTGGCGTCGACTTGGCCGGTTGCCCGTCGACAACGACCGATTCTTTCGTTTTTGCGATTCCCCCTGCGCCTCTCTCCGCTCGTGCCACGGCTGGATTTTTAAGTAGAGCGAGGAAAAGCAACCTCCGATTCGAATCCGATTTTATTCCGGATGTCGCCCATCATCTAAAGACGATCTCGGCCGGAAGTAAAAAACGTGTTCGCCGATCGGCGATTCGGTGCTAAACGATGGATACGCTAACGCCGGATAAACGCAGCCGGCTGATGGCCAAAATCCGCGACAAAGACACCAAGCCGGAATGGATCGTCCGTCGCTTGATCCATTCGATGGGTTTTCGGTTTCGCCTGCACAGAAAGGACTTGCCGGGAGGGCCAGATCTTGTGTTCCCTGCAATGTCGAAGGTCATCTTTGTTCACGGGTGCTTCTGGCATCGACATCGATGCCGCTTGACTACGACACCGAAAACCAACGTTGGATTCTGGAACAATAAGTTTTCCGAGAATGTGCTGAGGGACAAGAAAAACATTCGGAGACTCAAGGGATCCCACTGGCGGGTGCTGGTGATTTGGGAGTGTCAAACAAGAAATGCCGCACTTCTCAAGAAGCGAGTGCGCGAATTTCTCGAGAAGTGAAACCGCCAGAGGCGATTTCGAACATTCGGGCTCGTCCTCTGGGCTTTGACGCTCATCGACCCGCACAGCCTCGACCGCTCCTCTCTGGAGCACTCGTGGTTTCGGGACTGCAATCTAAACGCCCGTGATTCAAACGTGCCCTACAGTAGTGCCTGCCAGTTGAAACCGGATTTTTAGGGTTTGGCACGGGAGTTCAGAACAGATCTGGCGAAATCAGAAAAGACGCCGTCGCCAGAACCCCGAGAACAGGCAGCGCGGCTGGAATGACGAACCGGATTCGGTCCGCCCGCCGGGAGCCGTGCGGGGCTCCATAGGAGTATCGCTGCGGCAATCATCTAGAGAAGGACGGCTACCGTGCAGCCGATCGCATGTCGCGCGAATCGTGTGCTTATGCCGTCATTTCTAGCGGAGCTCGAATCGCGCCAAGCGGCGAAGGGACCGCTTTGCTGCGGCGAGCTTGGGGCTCGCCCGACTCCGCTTTTGCAGGATAGATCATGGAGCGTGATCGAAAGGTCGCGGGCCGTGTTGTAAGCCTTGTCTGCGGCCCGCAGCAGTTCGTCCGCGTGCGGAAAGCCCCGCGAGTTCATCCGCCTTCTCAGGGGGCCGAGATAGTGCACGTAAGGCGACACAAACACCGACATTTTCCCGTGCTCAACGTGGTCAAGATTAACGCTGACGGCAGCGTTAACTCTGCTGCCGTGCGACTGTGCGACGATGAACCGCGTTCACGCTACGCGCAGGCTGGTGATGCCGACAAGGCTTAGGAAAATGGTGCCGTCAACGTCGTCCTTGCAATACTGGACTCTTGCCGCACCTGTCCTGCCGTCCGCTAGCTCCACGCGAACGCAAATACTGAGCGGGCCGCCCGCCACTCGCATCGGCTCGCGAAACTGGTCGTAGGTGCATTCGATGTGGGCCACTCCGTACCAGAAATGCACTTCGTCAGAATAGACGTGCTCGAACAGATGGAATTGGCCGTGAAACTTCTCACTTAGCAGTTCCGCTGTCTCGTTGTCTGCCGTGAATTGGAAACGGGCATCAATCTTTGAGTACGGAACGCTTACGGTTTCCATGTTGCCCATTCCTTACGGCTCACAATCCCTCGATGACGAAGAAATCGTAGCCTGAGTTTGGCCGCTGGTCGCGGACAGGGAGGCGGCCCTCTTTGCGCGGGCCGGCCACGATCGACCTGCAGCCCAGGGCACGTCGGTCTCGCGGCACGCGGCGATCAAAGTCGATAATATCGACAAGTGGGCATCAATGATGGCCCGCTCGACATCAACCCGCGACAAGTCGCCTCGACAGCGGACCATCTCCCTGCCCGACGGCATGCAATCATGTGGGACGCCAATCAGTACAACAAGTTCGCCGCTGAGCGAGCCCGCCCGTTTGTGGATCTGCTCGCGCAGGTCCAGCGCGGTCCCGACGACACGCGGCACATTGTCGATCTGGGCTGCGGTCCGGGAACGCTGACGCGGGAATTGGCTGAACGCTGGCCCGAAGCGCGCGTCGTCGGCATCGACAATTCGCCCGAGATGCTCGCCAAGGCGCGGCCGCTGGCCATTCCTGGCCGGCTCGATTTCGTGCAGGTCGATTTGTCCCAGTGGTCGCCGCCCCAGCCCGTCGATTTCATTTTCAGTAACGCGGCTTTGCATTGGATCGACGACCATGCGGCGTTGCTCGCGCGTCTGGCTGGCTGGCTGGCGCCGGGGGGTACGCTGGCGGTGCAGATGCCCAACCGCTTCGATGGTCCGATTCAACGAGCGATCGACGCGTCGGCGGCTGACCCGCGCTGGGCGGCACAGCTTCAGGGAGTCGGCCTGCACAAAGCGTCGGTGCAGTCGGTCGAGTGGTATGCCCGGCAACTCGAGGACCTGGGATTCACCGTCAACGCCTGGGAAACGACCTACGTGCACGTCCTCACGGGCGAGAATCCTGTGCTCGAATGGTTTCGCGGCTCAGGTCTGCGGCCCTTGCTGGCGCGGCTGAACGACGCAGAGCGGGAGCAGTTTTCCGGGCAACTGGCCGATCGCTTCCGTGCTTTATATCCGCCGCGCAAAGGCACGACGCTCTTCCCGATGCCGCGGCTGTTCTTTGTGGCGATCCGAGCGACGACAGTGCCTTGAGCAGGGATTGACTAGGGGTGGGAAGGAGGAACGGCTGCACCAAGCGCCGGGTAGATGTAAACGTCGTCCACGCCGTAGCCCCCAAATGTTCCACCCTGGATGCGAGTGCCGGTCTTCACGGGGAACCGCGCCTGGATGTTCATTGCCGCCCGGATCCACTCCGGCTTGACTTGCAACTTGACGCGGAAGGGATCGAGATTGGGATCCTGCATCACCTTCGCGACGTTGAGCACCTCTCTATAGGCGTCCGTGAGATTCGTGTCCTTGATATGATCTGAGGCGATGAAAAGATACCAGAATGGGTCGTCCGCCTCTTTGAGCCAAAACGCTACTTTTACCGGGTAACGCTGGTCGAATTCCTTAAGGAACTGAGCGCCGGCATCAATCCATTCTCGACTGACGTAGTCCATGCTCTCGCCTTCGTTGGTCGCCGCGAAAGTCCGCTCGCCTCTTTATCAAGCGACCGGCCGATTATTTCGGGAACGGAGGTCCCGATCGTATCGATTCACCAATGAATCTTTATCCAAGGAAGAACGCCGTCCGCGTTGTTTGTAACGGCTTCATACAACCTCCGGGCTTCGATTTCATTCCATTGGTTGTAGCGTGCCTCTTCATCCCAAGCCTTCACGATCGCCCAATTTTGGAATAGCGTCGGATTCAGTCCTGCATCCCGGTCACGGTCGATCTTGAGATCGGCTGCCTCGACCAGCTGGTCAATCTTGTGAGTCCAGCAGCGTTCGGCAAATTTCTTGTCCCTGAAGATTATTCCTGTCCTTTCCACATACGCCATAACGCAGGCCTTAAGCGCGCATTCAACCGAGTAGCCCGCGAGGTAATAGGCGCCGGACCAGCGTTGGGCGTCCAAAAGTGCTTTGGCGTCAAGCGTGCGGTCTGCCGTCAATTGTTGCAAATCGGCTCTGTTCATTGCCCTCGTCTACTGGCAGATGAGCGATTGAGGCGGCTTCCGCGATTGCTTTTGATTTGCTGCCCGGTCGAGCTTCAGCACTGTGCGGCTTTCAACCAGGCCCGGGAATCGAATTTTAACGCAATGTCACGTCCGGTGACTCGTTCGCGAGGCGAATTCCCGGCGATTTCGCCCCCGCCTCCAGTGGATATGTCCCTCCGTTTCGCGTTTAGTCCTGTAGGTGCTTGGCGATCGCGTGGGCAGACCGTGACATCCGCTCGCACTCGTTTAGGAGATTTACACAGCACCGACCAACCGCGGGCCGCGGAAGGGTGAACCGATGACCCCTCGAATTCTCGCATCTCTGGCTGCCGGCAGCCGCACTCGCGTCGCTGGCCGGAGCCGCCCTGGCCTGTCCGCCGGGAAATCAAAAGAAGGACAGCAGCGCGTCGCAGCTCGACGTCGCGCCCGACAGCATTCGGTCCAACAGCGTCCGCACAGATAGCCCGCGATCAAGCGGCAGCTCCGACCGGCTGAAGTCCGCGCAGAACAAGTTCCGCACGATGGTGCTCGAGCAGTTCGACGCCAATCACAACGGCCGCTTGGATTCCAAAGAGCGACAGGCGGCCAACCGCGCCCTCTCGGGCAAAGGAGGCAGCGCGGCCATCGATGCCCTGCAAAAGGAAGCGCTAGCCCAGTTCGACACGAACCACAACGGCAAGCTGGATAAGACCGAGATTCATAAGGCCCTGAATTCGGTGAACGCGCCGAAGACCGCTCCGGTCGTAGCGAAAAACTCGTCACCGCCGACGCGCACGGCCACCGCGCAGTTGCAGCAGCAGCTCCTGTATAACGGCGTCAACACGACGTCGAGCCAGATCCAGACACTGGAGAATCTGCTGGCCAACAACAGCGGGACCCTGTCGTCCTCCGAGGTCGCACTAATTCAGGCCTTGCTCTCGCAGCTGCTCACCCAGAACTCGACCGCAAGCTCCGGAACCGGTTTCTTGCCGGCGGCAGTCACCACGACGACTCCCACCACAACCACAACCGGGAGCAGTTCGACAACGGGCAGCGGCATGTGCAGCGGGAGTTCGTCATCCTCGAGTACCGGATCGTCGAGCTCGGGGACGTCGAGCGGTTCGACCACTAGCGCCACTCGCTCCGCCAACAATCAAAACTCGAGCGGTGACTTCCTGAGCAGCGCCGGCGGACCCGGAGCGGGCGGGGGCGGCGGATTTGGCGGCCCCGGCGGCGGTTTTCGCGGAGGCTTCCGAGGCCGCTAAGCCGCACGACTGTCGGTCACAGTCGACTCACAAACATTCAACCCGACGGGTGGCTGGGGCGGAACGGCGAAGAGTCCGACCCCAGCCGCTTGTTTGCGCTCGATGCCGATCTCGCTCGACTCAGTTCGCGCTGGGCGTCGGTTCGGTCGGTTGAGCTGAGGCCGTTTTCTCGGCCTCTTTCTGGTAGACGGGAATCAGCTCGGCCCGGTACGAGCGTAACGGTCGCGTCAGCTCCCGTTCGACCACGGCGCGGCGGGCCGACCAATCCGATTCCCGCACGCCGACCTCGCTTCTCAGCCGATCCATCAGCGAAAGCGTCGATTCGACCGCGTCGATGCAACGTTCCAGATCGTTGAGCACGACTTGCGGCAACGCCGGTTTGCCCATTCCGCGGTTCGCCCAGCGACCCTGCAAGAAACCCAACATGGCATTGAGGTAGTCCCACCGCTGTTCCGCTGAGGCGAGCCGCGGCTCTTGAATCAGAAGGTCCATCGCATCGACGACGTCCCGGACGGAGTGGTCGCGCGGGTCGCTGTAATAGATGGTGTAGAGCCGGTGCTGCAACTGCGCGAACGAACCGGACGCCTCTGACCGGGCATAGAACGCGGCCAGCTCATGATGGAGGAAATAGGTCAGCACCGGGTCGAACGGTTCGGCAAATTCTTCGAGATGACGCAGTGATTCCAGCGACGGGTGTGCCGCGCTGGCAACCTTGCCGAGCGCCGTGAAGTAGTCGACCCGTCGACGATCGACGGGATCCAGCCGACGCTCAAAGCCCGCTTCACCGTTCTCGATGGTCGTGTGCGGATGTTTGGTCAATTCTTCGCGCAAGAGCTTGCGATAGGCCCACGGTTGATCGGTGTAGGAGGTCATCATGTCGTGCTCGCGCATCACGTCCGATAGTCGCCGCAACAGCTCCGGGTCGTTCCCGTCGACGTTGGGCCACTGGGCGATCCGGCCGGCGTGGGGCGCGAGGACGACCGCCAGCTCCTCGTTCTTCGGGGCCCAGCGCATCGTTTCTTGCGGCAGCCGAAACGCGAACAGTCCGTTCGCGGCCGTATTGACAGCCGCCCCGCGTGTGAGAGCCTGGCAATCATCGCCCGCGTAGGCCGCCAGGTTCAGCGCGATCGACCAGTCCCAGCCGAGGTGGGCCAACGTCCGTCGTGCCTGCGGCGTTTGAAACCGCTCGAGCAGGTTGGGGCGAGCGAGCCCTTTTTCTGACCGCGTGGCCACCAGGGCCAGTTCTCCGGGAGCGACCTCGAGCGCAGCGACGTGCGGAAAGACCGATTGCAATGTCGCCAGGACGCTCTGGAGCGGCCAAGGGCCAAAGTCGACCTCTTGGAAGCGCTGGGCGAAGATTCCGTCTTTGGTCAGCTGCCGGGCGGCGGCGGCGTAGAATTCGCGCGTGTAGTGCGACGTGCCCTGTGAAACGCCCGACTGCCCCAAGTCGGCATAGATCACGTCGTACGAGCCGCCCTTGGACTGCACAGCCAGGCTCGGTTCGACGCAGAGGATTCGTGCGCGGTTGTCGAGGCGCGGGTTGGGCTCTGCGGCCGACCAGACCGTGCTTTCGAGAACGTCGATCAGCGCTCGGTCCGCCTCGACGCAGGTGACGTCTTCGATAGGAAATTCCAGGCAAGACGCCAGACCGCTGCCGCTGCCCAACCCCAAGATCAACACGTGACGCGGCGCCTCGTGCAGCACCAAAGGCAGGACGGACGGGACGATTTCGCCGGAAAATTGGGGGCCAATTTCGGGCCGCGGGCAAAAGGTCCCGCAGGGGACGCCGCTTTCCCTTAGCGAAAGCTGCATCCCTCGTTGCTTCCACACAGTGTAAGTGCCGCATTCCCCTTCCCGCTGCGCGAGCAGGCGGCTGTCGTCGAGAAACGGGAGCAGGCGGCTCTCCTCCGCGTTTCGCCAGGCCATGAAGACGTTGGTCGAGAACAGGAGCCGCGCTGAACGCGACGGCTCATAGGTATGGCCCAAGGCACCCACCGCCAACAATGTTGCGGCAGCGATCCATCCGGCGCCCGCGAGCAACTTGCCGCGAGCCGCGACCGCGCGGAACACAGCAACGCTGGCAAATGTCGCCGGCAACAAAGCGCCGACCGCCACCAAGAGAGGCAGCGACACTCCGAGCAAAATCAGCCAACGCGCGCCGATCAGACCTGCAACAAGAGCCGGGCCGCTGATTGCCAGAAACCTCGGGTGCCGGTCACTTGCGCTCTCGCGGGCCGCCGCCTCGCTCACTGTCCCCCAACTGACAAGCGCCGCCCAAAGAGCACCGGCGGCGGAGAGGACAACGGCGACGGCCAATCCACGGACCAAGAACAGAAGCGCAACGTTCGAGAGGGTCGCCGTGGCTGCGAGAAACAGATCCGTCAAAGACCAGAAGAACACGACCGGCAGCGCAGCAGGTCAGCGCCGAGACCACGACAACCAGCGCCATTCGCGGCAGCCGCCATTCGCTGCGTTCGGCGTAAACGAATCGCCAACTGGCCGCGGCTCCGAGCAAGAAGCCGGCGCAGGCCGTCCACTCGATCGCTTCGGTTCCCGGCATCAGTTGTTGGACCAGTCGCGCCAGCGAGCCGGCAGTCAGACCGGCGGCAACCGAAGCGAAAACAATCGCCGCAAACGTCAGCGCTCCCGGCGTCTTCGACAGTCGCGACGGCCACACGCTCGTCGGTCATCAGGTCGTGGTTCGAGGGTCGATGGACCGCCGCCCGCGCCACCCAAGCCGCTGTTACGACGGCAGCGAATCCACCGGTCCACTGCAGGCCGATCCACGGGCCCAATCCGTAGGCCGTGATCAGGCAGCCGACGCCGGCGCCAAAGCATCCCCAAGCGCCGTCGAATGTCCTGTTTCCCAACGCCAGTCGTGCCCCACAGGCGGCTGGCACCGCCACCAGCAAAAGAGCCGTCCCCAGCGCCGCTGCGAACTGCGCCTCCGGAGAGGCGAGGGCACTTAACTCAAAGGATCCATAAACCGATCCCATTCGGTCGGCGAACCAACTGCTGAGCAAGATCCAAATCGCGGGGACGAGAGCGACGATCGCTGACGCCGCGCGGGATCGCCCGAGCCGTGATCCGACGGCTCCCATCAGCAAGCCAATCGACATGGCCGCTGCCGTCGCCGCGGAAGTCATCAGGCCGCTGCCTAAGCGGGCGAACATTTGATGGCAAAAGACGACAGAATACAGCGCGGCAAGCGCTCCGCCACAAAACGAGGTGCCGGCCGTCGAGCGGACCCACGCCAACAATCGCAGGGAGGTCCGCGCTGCGGGCATCAGGAGAGGGATGCGCGACGTAATCGGTTGGGCGAAATTTCTCGACATGGCTTCCCTGCCTTGCTTGGCTTCAGCCCGCTCTGATCGGGCGGCCGTCCGGAGTTCGACGGGCGTGTTGTAATGAAACTCGCCTTTTGCCCCAAGATCAGTGCCAGCTTGACCCTACGCCAGAGCCCGTGGTCGAGGGGACCGGGCCGACACGCTTGCTTGGACCGGTTGTTGGGGGCTGTTACGATGAATTTTCGCCAGTCCCGACGAGCGACGAACTTACGACGAAGCCAACCTGTGACGAAGGAGGGCTGGCGGATTCAAGCGCGCGGCGGCCGTGCCGTGACGTCTGTGGAGGTGAGGATGCGCTTTTTCTCGGGAACGGTTCTGGCCTGCGCGGTGCTGCTTTTAGGAGCGGGCTGCGACTCCGGCGGCCAATCAGCCAGCAGCAAGCCGGGCGGGAAGAAGTACACGATCGCCGTCATCCCCAAGGGGACGACGCACGAATTCTGGAGGGCCGTCCACGCCGGCGCCGCCAAGGCAGAAAAAGAACTGGGCGACACCGAGATCATCTGGAAAGGCGCGCAACTCGAGAGCGACCGCGAGGGTCAGATCTCAGTGATGCAGAACTTCATCACCAAGCGCGTCAACGGGATTTGTCTCGCCCCCAACGATTCGCAGGCGCTTCTCGAGTACGTCGACCAGGCGGTGGGGCAGAACATCCCCGTCGTGATCTTCGACAGCGGCCTCAAAGACGAATCGAAGATTGTCACCTACGTCGCCACCGATAACTACAACGGGGGCGTGATCGCGGCACGCCGGATGGGCGAAGTGCTGCACGGGCAGGGCAACGTGATTTTGCTGCGTTACTTCCCCGGCAGCGAGAGCACCGAGCGCCGCGAGCAGGGCTTTCTCGACACGCTGCAGAAGGAATTCCCCAAGATCGTCATCCTCTCATCCGATCAGTATTCCGGCACGACTCCCGAAGAGTCGCTGACCAAGGCCACGCAGGTCCTCAACAAGTACAAGAAAGAGGTCAACGGCCTGTTCGCGGTCTGCGAGCCGAACGCCAGCGGTTGCCTGGAAGCGCTCGAGCAGACCGAACTGGACGGCAAGGTCTGCTTCATCGCCTTCGATCCAAACGCCGCCCTGATCCGCGGGCTGGCCGCCAAGAAAGTGCAGGGGATCGTGCTGCAGGACCCGGTGAAGATGGGCTACGAAGCCGTGATGTCGATGCACAAACATCTGCAGGGCGAAAAAGTCCCCAAGCGGATCGACACGGGCTCGACCGTCGCCACGCCGGAAAACATGTCCGAAGCCCGCATTCAACAACTTCTCAAGCCCGACCAGTACCAGGATTGACGGCCCTCGCATGTCCGAGCCGCTTCGGCTGCCGAACCCGATTCACTTCGGGCCCACGTCGTGGTTGCTGCACCTGATCGCCCGCCTGGGGCCGCTGTTTGCCCTGATGCTGGTGATCATCGTCTTCGGCGCGGCAGACCGCTGGAAGAACGGCCATGACAGCCAGTTTCTCACCGCGGGCAATGCGCGAACGGTGAGCGCGCCGGTGGCGACCGTTTTCGTCGCCGCGCTCGGCATGACAGTCGTCATCATCGCGGGGGGCATCGACCTGTCGGCCGGGACGGCCCAATCCCTGGCGGCCACCGTGCTTGCGTGGGGCCTGATGCAGCCGAGTCTCGCCGCAAGAAACCCTTGGGTCGCCATCGCGTTGACCCTGGGCACGGGCATCGCCTGCGGTTGCGTCAACGGAGCCGTGATCGGCTGGCTGCGTGTCGTGCCCTTCATCGTCACGTTGGGGACGATGCGCGCCTACCTGGGGTTTGGGAACGGGTTGGCACACGAGACGACGCTGCGCCCCGACGTGGCGACCGAGGTCCCGAGATGGCTGCAGCACTGGCTGAGTGTGCGGGCTGAGGCGCTCTATTGGGGCTTTCCGCTTGGCGTATGGGCCGCCATCGCCTTGGCGATCGTGACGGCCGGCGTGTTGCGCTACACGGTGTTCGGCCGACACGTTTTCGCGCTGGGGTCAAACGAAACGGCTGCGCGACTGTGCGGCATCAACGTGATCGGAATGAAGATCGCCGTCTATTCGCTCGCCGGCCTGTTCTTCGGCATTGCCGGGCTCTACCAGTTCTCACGACTTTCGGTCGGCCAGCCGACGTCGGGGCTGGGCGTGGAGCTTCGAGTGATTGCCGCGGTCGTGATCGGCGGAGCCAGCTTGAACGGAGGTCGGGGCTCGATCCTGGGAACGCTGGCCGGGGCCGCAATCATGGGCGTGATCGACAGCGGCTGCACGCAGCTGGGCCTTTCGAACCCGGTGCAGGATATCGTCCTGGGCGTGGTCATCGTCGCGGCCGTCGTCGTCGACCAGATCCGGCAGAGCCGAGCCGACCGACGGATTTGATGCCGACCGACGGGATTTAATTGAGTCAATCGACTCCGACAATCACATCGCTGGCTTGGTCATGGCGTAGCCGTTTGCCCTCGGCCAGACCCAGGTTGTGGACGGGAGTTGATTGGCCCGCGTTCGCGTCGCACCCAGAACGCCCCGCACACGCGGCCAGGTTCTGGACACCTGTCACAGGTGCAAATAAAAGCGCAGACGCACCGCGAGACGGTTCTTTCCGGCCAGTTTTTTAGCGCTTTCTTAACAATCCACTCGCGCAATTTTCAACAGCCAACTGCGCATTTTGTGGCACAAAGGTGCTCATTTTCCGGGCGGACATGAGATTGTTAGATTTCCCACATCTATTCAGATTTCCAGCATTTCTTGGTCTCTGAGCGTGTTTTCACTGTTGACGGTGAAAAAGCGATGCTGTCTGATCGCAAGTTAAGGCATTGCAGAACTCCAGGTCATCTCCGTAGTTGCGCTGTTTTTTTGCCAGTCAGATCGATGTCTCATAGCGAATAAGGGGGACGCTCATGTCGCAAAAGAGGTCGGGATTTACACTGATCGAACTTCTCGTGGTGATCGCCATCATTGCTGTCTTAATTGCGCTTTTATTGCCCGCAGTTCAGGCAGCCCGGGAGGCGGCCCGGCGAACGCAGTGCCGCAACAACCTGAAGCAGATGGCGCTGGCCGAGCACAACTATCACGATGTGAACCAAATGTTTACATCCGCGATGACCTTTCAGAATGGGCCCTACCTCCCGGTTCCCTGCCCGTGCCTAGGCTACCTCTGCATCGGCTGCGTGAACTTGCATTTCGCCGAGGAAAAGTTGCTTCCGTTCATGGAGGCGCAAACCGTTTACAACAAAATCTGCATGAACAACCCGATGTTGCCTCCGTGCTGCGAGCACCCTGGAGGCGCGGCCGCTTGCATCAGCTGCATCTATCTCCCGTGGAAACTCCCGCCGTACACGTACAAGAACATCACTTGTCCGTGCCAGGATGCCTGTGCCAACATTAGGCCGGGCGCACAAGTGATTCCGGGGTACGTCTGCCCCTCGGCACCGCGCAGCAGCAATCCGTTTGTCGAGCACATCTCGTCCTCTGATCCCTGTTTTGCCTTCCCCGGCTCTTGCAAGTTCTTCGCCCCCATGCTCGCCGGTGCCTCCGACTATGTGCCCAACGCCGGTTACTGCGACGCGGGTCCCTTCGGAAAGTCCTACTTGTTTCAGAACTGTTGCCAAAAAGAGACTTCCCGGATTGGGTCGATCAACATTTACGAGCAGGGCGTTCCCATCGACAAAATTACGGACGGCACCTCCACCACGCTGTTGTTCATGGAACTGGCCGGCCGCCCCGACTACTGGGTTCGTGGCGTCAAACAGGCGGCCGGAGTCCAGAAGACCAACCTCAACATGCCTTACAACTGGGGTGGTTGCTGGGCTTGCGAGGACAACGTCTTCGAGACCTTCATCGGCACGAATTACCAGGGGCTCTCGATCGCAACGTACACGCCCGGCATGCCGGTTTGTCTGGTGAACTGCACCAACGTCTGGTCGCTCGGCTGGTACAGCTTCCACCCGGGATCAGAGGGTGTCGCGTTGTGCGACGGCTCGGCTCGGATGATCAGCGAGAACGTGAGCCTCACGGTGCTCGCGCGGTTGCAGAGTTATCGAGGCGGGAAGCCCGTTCTCGACAGCGCTTTCTAGGCCGAAGATCGAGTCAGCAGGCCTGAACGCTTCCCACTTTTTTGGTTGCGACACGAGCCGGGATGGACCGATCCATCCCGGCTTGTGCCAATCCTGGAGACCGAAGCATGCGTTCCTTCGCGCGCTGCGCGCCACGATTCTCGCTGACCTGTGTTGTGCTCGCGTTCTTCGCGGCGGCTGCCCTCGAAGGGTGCGGCGGGAGGCCGTCAGAACAGCAGGCAGTTGATGAATTCTTCAAGAATAATTCAAAGTCCAAACAGGAAGCTGTGGCCAGGTTCGCGGGGCGGGTGACCGTCGACGGCCTGCCTCCTTCCAGAGAACTGTCTCGCTTGTTCGTCATCTTGAGCGACCCGCAGAAACTCGAGAAGCCTAAGGATGGATCGATACGATCTGTAAGCTGTGACGACCAGGGCAACTTTGAATTTACGACTTACGTCAAGGGCGACGGCGTACCGTACGGGAAATACGTCGTGACGTTCGTCCAACTGCACAAACCTACGCGGGCAGGACAGCGCGGATTGGGGTTCATTCAGGAATTCGTCGGCCCGGACGGTCTCAAGAATCTCTACAACGATCCGCAAAAGAATCGAAACGAAAAGGATTTCGTCGTCGAAGTCCAGTCACCCGGCAAAACCGATTATGAGTTCGCCTTGTCGGTTGCGGGTAAAGACCCGGTTCCGGCGCCGAGCGAGTATGCCGTGACGCGCATGCGGGGCAACTGAGTTGCCCTGCCACACCGCAATCCTGTCGGGGCTGCGTGACCGATCGGTCTAATCGACGCCGACGATCACTTCGCTGGCCTTGATGATGGCGTAGACCGTTTTGCCCTCGGTCAGCCCCAGGTTGTGGGCCGACTGCTTGGTGATGATCGAGCTGATCTCCTGGCCGCCGGGCAATTCGATGATCACCTCCGAGTTGACGGCACCATCGACCAGCTTCTTGAGCGTCCCCTTCAGCACGTTGCGAGCGCTGACTCTCATCTTGACTCTCCCGGGAGTTCGCACGACATCGTGAGGGATCGGAAAAACTCTTTGACGCGTCGTCATCCCCGTTGTATCTAGTCAAGCATGCGCACGACACCCTCGACGGCAATTGAACGGGCGACAACGCTCGTGGTTACTCTGCAGTTCCCTCTGTCTGCTGATCGCGGACAACTGCGCCGGCCAAGCGCGGCCAGAAGCGTCGCCAGTGCCCGGAGGCATCGTGCGATCCGCCGCGCCGCACCCGGCCGACCGACACGCCGACTCAATCACCGTGACGGTCGTTTGCGAAACCCCTGAAGGCAAACCGATTGCCGGAGCCGAGGTGACTTGTTTCGAGATCGACGCCTGGACCATGCAGGAGCGAGTGAAAGCGACGCACAAGACCGACGCCACCGGGACGTGTCGCTTTAATGGTGTGGTGCTCCCACTCGCGGACGTCACTCGGGAAACGCCAACAGCCTCTGCGCCGTGGCAGCCAAGGCGCCGGGCGCGCTTCCGTCGTCCGTACGTTGTACCGGCAGGGTTCGCCCAAATTTCAGCAGATCAAGGGGTCGACGGGCTCGATGAAATTCGTCATGGAACCCGCTGAGACGCTCCACGGTCGAGTGACCAATTCCAAAGGTGAGCCGATCGAGGGAGTCGCGGTTTATACCGAACGGCAGCTCTTGTCACGGCCCTATGACGGGTTTTGCAGTGCAAGA
The DNA here is from genome assembly GCA_963813715.1 of uncultured Planctomycetaceae bacterium. Taxonomy (GTDB): domain Bacteria; phylum Planctomycetota; class Planctomycetia; order Planctomycetales; family Planctomycetaceae; genus DASPSM01. The sequence goes on from CAWFAK010000005.1 coordinate 533,213, forward strand.
ACGGACAAGAACGGCGAGTACAAGATCGCCGATTTGAAGCGGTGGGCTCGACCGAACGACGCCGGCCGCATGGCGATCGATTCGCGCAAGGGGAACACGGGCACAGCTCACGTGGTGCCGGATTCTTTCGTCGTTCACGTGTGGCATCCGGACTATGGCTACAAATGGGCGTTCGGGCGCGAGCTGCCCGGCGAATTGAATGTGCAATTCCCCGAAACCGGCACGATCACCGGGCGTGCCATCGACGCGACGACGAAGCGCCCTCTTGCGGGCGTCCAGGTTTATGCGGAAGTCGACAACGCGAATCGGGGCGGCGGCGATTTTCGCCTGTGGCACTCGAGCAATTGGGCAATCACCGACAACGAAGGCAAATACCGCGTCGCGCTCCGCGCCGAAAACGATTATCAGGTTTTCGCGCGATTGGACGGCCACCACTCCGTCTCTTTTTTGAAGATCCGTGCGCTGCCGGCAAATACGACGGTGACCGCCGATGACCTCGAATTCGTTCGAGCGGGTATCGTCCGTGCCCACTTGATCAATGCCGAGACGCAAGCAACGGATTCAGTTCTCCGCGAAGCCCAAGAAAGTTTCAGTCGTGCTGCGCTGCCAGCCCAAGGGGAGCAAGAACGACCAGCTCTTCCCGGCTGAGTTCACGGAAGGCAGCTCGTTCTTGATGCGAGCAGCCATTCCGGACTGCACCTATTCAATCGCCGTTGAGGGCAACGACCCGACGATTTCGCCTCAGCCGGGGACCATCGTCTTCAATGTCCAACCGGGCGAAACGGTCGAGATCGATCTGCCGGTCGATGTCAGGAAGCCGGCCTCGGGTTTGTGAGGTACAAGTTCGGCCGGTGCATCTCCTGGAAGCGGCTTGGATCGCCGAGAGGCGTGAATCCGAATTGTGAGTACAGGCCGTGCGCGTCGCGCGTGCCCAGGAGAATTCGCCGCAGTCCTTGCAGGTCGGGATGCTTGAGCAGGTTTTCCACCATCCACTTGCCGAGTCCCTGGCCGCGATACGCATCGATGACGAAGACGTCGGCAAGCCAGGCGAAGGTGGCCCGATCGGTGACCATTCGCGCAAAGCCGATCTGACGCGATTCGCAAAATAAGCCGAAGCAGAGCGAGTTCTTGATCGACTTCTCAACCACTTCGCGCGGAATGCCGGGCGCCCAGTACGACTGCTCGGAGAGAAACGCATGAATCGCGGCGACGTCGATAAGCGCCGCGTCGGTCGAAAGAAAATAGGGACCGCGCCGCGCCAACTTGCGCGGCTCGGCCCGCGACCGATCGGATTCGGACTGCGATGGTTCGCTCATGTTACCGAACTGACTCCGTTCATCGCCGGCAGGTTCGCTCCCGCACTCCTAGGCTCGTTCCAGGAAGATCAAGAGACCAGCCTGAAACAGCATCAGGGCCGACGCCACCGGGTAAGCGAGCCGCGGCGACCGGCGGTAAAGCACGGCGAGCGCGGCCAACACCAGGGCCGTTCCTGCCGCTTTGATCGTCAGAAACAGGGCCGGATTACCGTGATCGCACTGAATCAAGAAGAGTCCCACCGGGTTCTTCTCAAAGTGAACGATTTCGTCCCCGGTGCGAACCACGAGGTAGCCGTCATACACCGAAACGGCCCCCACGAACAACAGGACACCGGCGAAAACGAGCGAACCGAGTGTGAGCCGCGGCAGTTTGGATCCGCGAGCGGCAAACGCATCGGCGGTAATTGTGGCGGTGCACATGGTTGGTTCCCCCTTTCACAGATGTCGTCTGAATCTGTCTCCGGTTATTGCGAGCCTCTAAGCTTCTGAGCGTAAAACGCGGTCAGGGCGTTACAGGTTCATTTCCCAAAACGTCTCAACTGGCCGGAAACGGAACGATCGATTCCAAATCATTACGCAGTGCGAAGTTCGCCCCGGTGTCCGCCTCATGCTCCGGAAATGAGATACGGGAGTTGCGCCGACCGCAGACGGCCTGACGCGTCGGGCAAGTTGAAGAGTTGATCTCTTACGGGAAGAACAGCGTTGAGAAAGAGGCCGCTCATGACTTCTGCGGGATCATCCGCCGCGAAGTCGGGACATCGTGCGCAAAAGACGCGCTCGGCATTCTCTGGCCGAGCGCGTCTGAGCGACTGAAGGTCTTGACTACTTCACTTCCAGCAGCTCGATCTCGAAGATCAGCGTGGCATTGGGGCCGATCGGTTCCGGGCCGCGGGCGCCGTAGGCCAGGTCGGCCGGAATGTAGACCCGCCACTTCGAGCCTTCCTTCATCTTTTGCACCGACTCGGTCCAGCCGGGGATCACCTGGTCCAACCGGAAGGTGGCCGGCTCGCCTCGGTTGACCGAGCTGTCGAACACGGTGCCGTCGATCAGCGTCCCGTGGTAGTGCACTTTGACTTCGTCGGTCGCCTTCGGCTGCTTGCCGGTTCCCTCTTTCAACACGACGTACTGAATGCCGCTCGGCAGCGTTGTGACGCCGGGCTTGGTTCTTGTTTGCGGCCAGAAAGGCTTCGCCTGCCTTCTTGTTCTTTTCGGCGACGCTGTTGGCGGCTTTCATCGAACGGGCTCCCAGCTCGGTTTGAAACGCGTGAAACGCACGCTCGCGCTCGGCATCGGTCAGGCTCTTCCCCTTGCCGCTGAATCCCTCCTGCAGTCCGAGGAACAAGGCGTCCAGATCGATCGCGTCGGCGCCGACCTGGCGATGCATGTTGGAGGCAATCTTGTAGCCCAGGGCGTAGCTGCCCTTCTGTCGATCGGTCTTCAGTTCAGCCTTGCCCGCGGGAGGCGTGTCGTCAGCGGCCACGACTGTCGATTCGAGTGACGATGTCGACGGCAGAACCGTCCAAACCAGCGCGCCAACGGCGGACACACCAAGCAAAGCGAGGGAAATGCGACGACCCATCGAATCAGCCTTTCAGGAAGCAATGCGTCTTCGGGGCGGGCTTGCCGCGGGTCCGCGATTTAGCTCTAACGCAGCTAGCGGCAAAAGGCGGCCCGACCGCAGGACGGCGGGGGGCGGGTGAAGGAACGACCGTTCGGTCGACAGGGAGCGAACGGGTCATTTAAACATATGCGGTGGCCGAGCCGTCTGGCAAGGCGTGACGGCCGGTTGACCGCTCTCAGCTACCGTTGTGGTGTTCGGCTGGCCGGGCTTAGGGTGGTTAACACATTTCCGCCCGAGATGCCGGTTTTTCTCGGGACGGCCGCGGTCACGGCTGAGGCCCGATCGAAGCTCTCGAAGTGAGGCGAGCCATGCGGCGACGAACGATCGAGATTTTTCTCGCAGCGTGCGGAGCCCTGACCGTTTGGCTGGCGGTCCCGCCGCACCATAGGGCCGAGCCCAGCCACCAAACCAGTGAGGTCAAGCGGGTGGCCGACGCGCTCGATCGGCACCTGTTCGAGACGATCATTCCGCTGCAGGAAGTGACCGACTTCGTTTGGAGCCATTGTCCGCCGATGCCCGAGGTCCGCTCGGTCGCCGAGTGGGAGCGGTATGCCGCGCGAGCCCGCAGCCAGGCGCTCGAGCGGGCCGTCTTTCGCGGCGAGGCAGCCCGCTGGCGCGTCTGCCGACGCGGCCCGTCTGGGGCGAGACGATTGCCGGCGGCCCCGGCTACACAATCAAGAAGCTGCGTTACGAAGCGGTCCCCGGCCTGTGGATCCCCGCGCTCCTGTACGAGCCGACGGTCTTCAAGGAACAAAAAGTCCCGGTGTCGTTGGCGGTCAACGGACACGAACCCCTCGGCAAGTTTGTCGACTACAAACAGCTCCGCTGCATCAACCAGGCCAAGCGGGGCATGATCGTCCTCAACATGGAATACCTGGGGATGGGCGAACTGAAGATCCCCGACTTCGACCACGGACGGATGAACCAGATCGATCTGTGCGGCACGAGCGGGGTGTCGACTTTCTATCTGGCGATGTCCCGCGGTCTCGACATCTTGCTCGCACACGAACATGCCGACCCGTCGCGCGTCGCCGTGCAGGGGCTGTCCGGCGGCGGCTGGCAGACAATCACGATCAGCGCGTTCGACACGCGGGTCACGCTCACGAATCCGGTGGCCGGCTATTCGGCGCTCACGACGCGCGTGCATTACGGGCCCGACCTGGGCGACTCGGAGCAAAATGCGGTCGATCTGGCCGCCGTCGTCGACTACACGCAGATGACGGCCCTACTCGCGCCGCGGGCCGCACTGTTGACCTTCAACTTCAAGGACAACTGCTGCTTCAAGGCCGATCACGCGCTGCCCCCGCTGCTCGGAGCGGCCGAGCCGATTTATCAGCTCTATGGCAAGCCCGAGCGACTGCGCACGCACGTCAATCACGATCCCGGCAATCACAACTACGGGCTCGACAACCGGCAACAGTTCTACCGCCTGCTGAAAGATTTCTTCTTCGCGGACCGGACGGACATCGACGCCACCGAGATTCCGTCCGAAAAGGAACTGAAAACGCCCGACCAGCTGAAGGTCGGGCTGCCGGCTGACAACTTGAATTTCAACTCGCTCGCGCGAAAGCTGGCGGCCGGACTTCCACGCGATGCGGCAGTCCCCACACAGCCGGCCGAACTCGCCCGCTGGCAGGAGCGCAAGCGGGCTCTACTCCGCGAAACAGTTCACGCGCACGACTGGGACCTGGCGGCCGCGGCGGTTGACGCGGAACGAATCGGCCCGTGGAGCGAGACCGGTTACTGGCTGCGGATCGGCGGCTTGTGGACCGTGCCGGCCGTCGAACTCGCGCCGGAAAAGCCGCGGGGAACCGCCATTGTGCTAGCCGACGGCGGGCGTGTGAAAGCCGCCGACGAGGTGACCGGACTGCTCAAAGAGGGACAGCGGGTGCTGGCGGTCGACCTGTTTTCTTTCGGCGAGTCGAAGATTCGGCTGCACCCCGATTTGTACGCGATTGCCGTCTCAAGCATCGGCGAGCGGCCGCTGGGGATCGAAGCCAGCCAACTGGCGGCCGTCGCGCGGTGGTTGCACAAGAAGTACGGGGCGCCGCTCCGCGTAGTCTCAGTGGGGCCGCGGAGCAGTCTGATCGCGACGGTGGCCGCCGCCCTCGATGCGGCGCCAATCGATAGGGCGGCGATCGACGAGCTGAATTTGCATTCGCCGCTCAAGAGTCTGAAAGACGTGATCGACAACAATATGAAGATCGATCAGGCCCCCGAGCTGTTTTGCTTCGGGCTACTTGAGCGATTCGATTTGCCGCAGCTTTACGCGCTGGTGGCCCCGCGCCCGATCCGCGGGGAGAGCACGCCGGTCTCTGCCGGCCGCTAGGCAGACTCTGGCTGCAACAATCGATATTGGAACTACTGGCTCAATCGTCTCCAGCGCAAGGTTCAATCAGTTTCGACCCTCGCCGCGCACCACTCACCCGGCGGTCGCACACCTTGTGAGGTCACAGGGGATGTGCCATACTTTGAGCCGGGCTTGGCTCCAAGGCGGCAGCGAGCGGACTCTCTTCGCGTCAAGCCATTGTCCCACCTGAACTTACGCATCTAAACTTACGGAGTCGGGCCGATCCCTGCGATGAAGTTGCAGACCATCGAAACTCGGACGCTCCCCAATGGTCTGACGCTGATCATCGAACCGATGGAGGACGTGCAGTCGGCCTCCGTCTCGTTTCTCGTGCCGGCCGGCAGCGTCTACGATCCCGCCGGTCAAAATGGCTCGGCTTCGGTGCTCTGCGAACTGATCCCCCGCGGCGCCGGCGATCGCGACAGCAAGCAGCTCTCGGCCGCCCTCGACAACCTGGGCGTGCAGCACAGCGAGAGCGTGGGCACCATCCACCTCACGTTCACCGGCGCGACGCTGGCCGAGAACCTGCCGCAGGCGCTGCAGCTGTACGCCGACCTCATCTTGCGCCCGTGGCTGCCCGAGGACCAATTCGAGGCGTCTCGCGCGGGGGTCGAGCAGTCGCTGATGGCGATCGAAGACGAGCCGCGGCAGAAGATCATGGTCGAGCTGCGTCGGCACGCGTTCGACGCGCCGTGGGGCCTGCCATCGGAAGGGTCGCTCGCCGATTTGCCCGCACTCTCGCCGGAGTCGATCGCCGCTCACTACCGCCGCTGCTTCCGCCCCGACGAATCGATCTTCGGCATCGCGGGGAACGTCAACATCGACGAAGTCTCGGACCTGATCGGCGATCTGTTCGGCAACTGGAAGCCGCTCCCGGCTCCGACCTTTGAGACCGCGCCGGCCGGAGCGAAGCGGCATCACATTTCGCACGACTCGACGCAGACACACATCGGCATCGCCTACGACTCGGTCCCTTATCGCGATCCGGAGTATTACGCGGCGTGGGCGGCCGTCAGCGTGCTTTCCGGCGGGATGAGCTCGCGGCTCTTCACCGAGGTCCGCGAGCGGCGGGGGCTCTGCTACTCGGTGCACGCCAGCCTTGCCAGCCTGCGCGAGGAGGCCCGCGTCCTCTGCTACGCCGGCACCACGGCCGAACGCGCGCAGGAAACGCTCGACGTCACGGTGAGCGAACTTAAGAAACTCGGCAAGGGAATCGGCGAGGACGAGCTGGCCCGGTGCAAGGCGCGAGCAAAGAGCGCGCTCGTCATGCAGCAGGAATCGACGGTCGCCCGCTCGTCGTCGATCGCCCGCGACTGGTATCACTTGAACCGCGTGACGACGCTGGCCGAGGTCCGCGAAAAGATCGACGCCCTCTCGGTCCGCGACGTGCTCGACTGTGTCCACGCGCATCCGGCCGATGATTTCACGATTCTCACGATCGGGCCCAAGGCACTGGAGGATCCGCGTGAAGTTTCATGAGGCCACCCTCGACAACGGCCTGACCGTCATCGCCGAGTTGAATCCCAGCGTCCACTCGGTGGCGGCCGGATTCTTCGTGCGGACCGGGGCCCGCGACGAGTCGATGGACGTCAACGGCGTCAGCCACTTTCTCGAGCACATGGCCTTCAAAGGGAACGAAAAGCATTCGGCCGACGACGTCAACCGCATCTTCGACGAGCTCGGCGCCCGCTACAACGCGTCGACCAGTGAAGAAGTCACGCTGTTCTACGCGGCCGTGCTGCCCGAGTATCTGGCCGATGCGTTCGAGGTCCTCTCCGGCCTGATGCGCCCGTCGCTCCGCGACGCGGATTTCGAGGTCGAGCGGAAAGTGATCCTCGAAGAAATCGGCATGTACGAGGACCAGCCCTCGTTCATCGCTTACGAAAACGCGATGAAGACGCATTTCGACGGGCATCCGCTGGGACAGAGCATCCTGGGCTCGTCCGACAGCATTTCCCATCTCAAGCGCGACGAGATGGCCGACTACCACCGCGAGCATTACCGCGCGGGCAACATCACGGTCGCCGTCGCCGGCAACACCGATTGGAACGACGTGCTGCGGTTGGCCAACCAGTGGTGCGGAAAATGGGAGGCCGGCAGCACGCCGCGAAAAACGGACGAAGCCCGCGCCAAAGGTGGAAAGACGCTGACGACCAAGGAAGCGTTCACGCAGCAGCACGTGATGCAGATGTCACCCGCTCCCTCGGCCACAAGCCCTCTGCGGATGGCCGCCGAGCTGATGTCGGTGGTTGTGGGCGACGACTCGGGCAGCCGGCTCTATTGGGACCTGGTCGACACGGGCCTCGCCGAGTCGGCCGATCTCTCCTACAACGAGTACGACGGCACGGGCGCGTACCTCACCTACGTCTGCTCGACCCCCGAATCCGCCGGCGACAATTTAGCAACGCGTCCACGACATCTACGCCGACGTCAACGCCAAGGGCGTCACCGAAGAGGAACTGGAGCAGGCCCGCAACAAGGCCGCCTCGCGAATCGTGCTCCGCAGCGAGCGACCCATGGGCCGCTTGTCATCGCTGGGCTCCAATTGGGTCTACCGGAACGAATACCGCTCCGTGCAGGACGACCTCACCGCCTACCGCGCCATCACCACCGACGACGTCAAAGCGGTCCTCAAAAAGTACCCGCTGGGCCAACTCTCGACCGCCACGGTCGGACCGCTCAAGTCGCTGTAACAGCGATCGTCTTCGTAGCCTTCGTAGGGTAGGCCCAGACCCGCCAACTTCTCCGGCACCAATCTTCTCTTTGGCGACTTGGCGTCCGCGCAAATCCCGGCCCGCCCTGTTTAGTGATCCAACACGCCGGCGAGCGAACTGAGGATGCCGCCCCAACCCTCGGTGGTGCGGTCGAGCCACTCGGGCAGCACGCCTTCGTGGGTCAGCGTCAGCTCGCATCCCTTCGACAGGGCTTTGAAGTCGAGGCTCACACGGGTCGCTTCTGTGGAGAATTTGGGCACTGCGAATGTGAAGACCAGGCGACGCGGGCGATCGAGTTCCAGATAAGTTCCGACGTGCTCGATGTCGTCGTTGCCTTCCCGCCGCGTGATGACGAACGATCCGCCGACCCGGGCGTCGATCTCCACGCGGACGATCTGACCCGTCGGAGTGGCGAACAGCCAGGTTCCCGCTTTTTGGGGATCGAGCCAGGCGTCGAAGACGCGCTCGATCGAGGCGTCGAAGCGGCGGGTCACACGCGCAGTGCGGTCGGGATCGAAGGTCATCGCGAGGCTCCTCTCTTGGATGGGCGGGTGGGTTGCGGGGAGCGCTTCCGATCGGGCTTCCGCGCGGCGGCAGCGTCCTCGGCCTTGAGCAAGTCGTCGAGCGCATCGAGCTGGGCAGACCAGAAGGCGCGGGTCTTCTCGACCCAGGCCCCAATCTCCTCGAGCGGCGCCGGGTTGAACGAGACAAGATGCTCGCGCCAAACCCGCCGGCGGCGGACGAGTCGGGCCCGCTCCAGCACGCGAATGTGCTTGGAGACCGCCGGCAGCGACATGGCAAACGGTTCCGCCAGTTCTGTGACGCGCGTCTCCCGCCGCATCACCCGCTCGAGAATCGCCCGCCGTGCGGGGTGCGCGAGCGCCGACATGGCGAGATCTAGGGCTGTGTTCCCGGAGCCACGGCCCGGCGACTGATCATTTAACTTCATGGTTTAATGATACGCGGCGCGTGAGACTTCGTCAAGCGTGGCGCCGAACCCAAGGGCAGGCTCCGCGAGAGCCAAAGTCGCCTAGCCTTGCTGCCGCAAAACTGCAAAGATTCCCGCCCTAAAACCGTCCGCATGCGGAGCGAACCATGGCCCGGATCACGCTGAATAATTATCGGACCGGAACGGCCGCGAGCGACGAGCAGTGCCGCGCGCTCGAGTGCGGCGACATCCTCTACTTTCCTCAGATTCCGTTCGCCTTTCCGATCGAGGATCAACAATTCCTGCTCGGACAGAAGCAAACCGCGGGCAGCCTGCACAAAAATGTGAGCTACCGTCCCGTGCAAGATCGCCTCACGGGCATCGATCAGCGCGACGAAGCGCAGCGGAATCGAGTACACGCGGTGATGCAGGCCTTCTCAAAGCAGGCAGTCTCCTTCCTGGCAGCCTTCTTTCCGTCGTACGCCACGTCGTGGAAGGTCGACTTCGCCAGCTACCGGCCGCTCGAGGAACAGGGGCGCGACGTTTCGCAGCGCTCGCGCAACGATTTGATTCACGTCGACAATTTTCCGTCGCGGCCGTCGAACGGCGACCGATTGCTCCGCGTGTTCGCCAACATCAATCCGGAACGTCCTCGCGTGTGGGTCACCAGCGACGCTTTCGAGGCCCTGGCCCGCCGCTATGCCAAGGAGGCCGGACTCCCTGTGCAGCCCGGCGTGATCGACCGCCTCCGCGGCGTCGCCATCGATGCGCTGGCCCGTGCGGGGCTGCCCGTCGTCAATCGCCCGCCGTACGACCGCTTCATGCTGCGATTCCACCACTTCCTCAAAGAGAACGCGGAGTTTCAGCGGCTCTGCCGCAAGGACCGCTGGGAGTTTCCGTCGGGATCGTCGTGGATCGTCTTTACCGACACCACGAGTCACGCCTGCATCAGCGGGCAATACGCGCTCGAGCAGACGGTGATTGTCCGACATGAGAGCCTGGTTTATCCGGAGAAGGCGCCGATCACCGTGCTGGGCGAACTGGCGGGTTTTCCGCTACGGGCACACGCGAAAGCGGCGTGAGGGTGAGCTCGAATAACGAAAGAATGACCAAATGTTCAAATGACCGAGGGAGGAACCGAGCCGTCTTTACTTAGTGCTTCGTGCTTCTTTCGTCATTCGTGCGTCACCCTGGCAGCGGTTCGACCCGCACCCCGAGCGGAAACGTCACGGGTTTCATCGCGTAGGTGTCGGGGCCGAAGCCTTTGATCTGATCTCGCTTGAGCTCCGCCAGCTCGAGCGCGCCGCTCCACACAAGTGCCTGGCCGGCGTGATGCACCTGCGACGTGAGAAGGAAAGCCTTCTGCAGGTCGTAGCCAAAGACCTTCTGCAAGACTTCGATCACGTACTCGAAGGTGTGGAGGTCATCGTTCTCGACGATGACGGCATAAGGCGGCTGCTTCTTCGGGCGAGTCTTCTCACGCTCGGTCTGGCGTTTTTTGAGTCTCGGGCTGTGGAGGCTCGAGGACGACTGTTCCGTCAGAATCCGGTTCGGTCATCGTGCTCTCCGTCTCATTGGAGCGAGAGGCGATCGGTCCGCTGGGCGGACAGCTCGCCACATCAAATCGTACCAGGGCCCGGTTATGCAGCCAGATCAATTTGGTTCGTAGCCCAGGTTGGGCCCGAGCCAGCGTTCGACCTCGGCAATCGGCATGCCCTTGCGGGCGGCGTAGCTTTCGACCTGATCGCGGCCAACCCTTGGCTGGCTTGGCCTTTTAACGGTGCTGTCGCCGCGCGACTTGATTAGCCCTTTGGCATTTTTGGGTAGTGGGACGAACGCTTCGATTATTGAGCGGAGTCGTTCCGGGTCGCGAGGTAGTTTCCCCATCTTGTGTTGATGACATCAGGGCGTGTCATCCGACTATGTGGCTAAGCCAGTGCGGGGGCAGGCTGTACCGCGTAACTCGGATAACCTTGAATGTGCTATCGAATGTGACGTCGATTCTGTCTCTCTCGCCAAACCCGCGGTATGAATATTCGTATTCGTGGGGTGGTTCCATTCCCATCGTGTTGGTGGTAATCGGAGGTCCAAGCAAGGCACTGACCTCGGCTGGCGTCATTCCAATCTTTACGCTTGCCATTTTGCGGGCGTTGATCTCTTCGCCAGTGACGCTGCGCGTCGGATCCAAAACGTCAATAGGCATCCCGCCACGACGAGCGGTGTCAGGCATCCCACGGAGAGCAGCGTCCAGACCGCACGCCCCCACCGCTTCTTGTCCGGCTTGTCGGTCAACGGGCGATCCCTCAAGTTGGGTTGATGAAATCAAACTATTCGGGTGGAACCAACGGGAAGTTGCGCCTGATCAGGCCGGATCGCCTTGACCCTCTCAAATAGCTCTTTGCCGGTCGGCAATTCGGCCCCCGGCCTTTTTAGTTCGGTTCGTAGCCCAGGTTGGGGCCGAGCCAGCGTTCGATCTCGGGGATCGTCATGCCCTTGCGGGCGGCGTAGTTTTCGACCTGGTCGCGCGTGATGCGGTCGACCGAGAAGTAGCGGGCCTCGGGATGGCCGAAGTAGAGCCCGCTCACGGCGGCGGCCGGCCACATCGCGAAGCTCTCGGTGAGGCGAATGCCCGTGTGCTCTTCCGCGTCGAGCAGGTCGAAGAGCGTTCGCTTCTCGGTGTGATCGGGGCAGGCCGGGTAGCCGAAGGCCGGGCGGATGCCGCGGTATTTTTCCTCGAGCAGCTCGTCCTGCGACAGTTTTTCCTCGCGGCCGTAGCCCCAATCGATTCGTGCCTGGCGATGCAGCACTTCGGCAAAGGCTTCGGCCAGCCGATCGGCGATCGCCTTGGTCATGATCGCCAGGTAATCGTCGTTCTGAGCCTCGAACTCGGCGACGAGCGCATCGCAGCCGATCCCGGTGGTCACCGCGAACGCGCCGAGGTAGTCCAAGCGGCCGCTGTCGAGCGGCGCGATGTAATCGGCCAGCGAGCGGAAATCAGACTGCCCCTTGCGCTCCCATTGCTGTCGCAGCATGGGAAAGCGGGCGATCGTCGTGCTGCGCGAGGCGTCGGCGTAAACGAGAATGTCGTCGTCCGCCGAATTGGCCGGCCAAAAGCCGTACACGCCCCGCGCCGTGAGCCGCTTCTCCGCGACGATCCGTTTGAGCAGGTCGCTGCGCATCGTCGTAGAGTTTTCGCGCCTCGCCTCCGACCCGGGGATCGTCGAAGATCGTGGGATACTTGCCGCGGAGCTCCCAAGTCTGGAAGAAGGGCGACCAGTCGATGTAGGGAACGAGCTTTTCGAGGGGCTCCGGATCGAGGAACCGCAGCCCGAGAAATGCCGGCTCGTCGATCCTCACGCTGGCCCAATCGGTCGCGAAACGGCGGGCCAAGGCGTCGGCGTAGGGCACCAGAGTTCTTTGCTGCCGATCGGCAAACTGTGTGCGGTCCCGCTCCTGGGCGTCGGTATTCTTCTGGATGAAGTCGGCCCGCTTGTCCGGATCGAGCAGGTTCTCGACCACCGGCACCGAGACCGACGCATCGAGCGAATGAACCACCGGCTGCGCGTAGCTCGGCGCGATCCGCACGGCCGTATGCTTCGCGCTCGTCGTCGCTCCGCCGATCAAGAGCGGCATCGTCATTCCGCGGCGCTGCATCTCTTTGGCGACGTGGACCATTTCGTCGAGCGATGGCGTAATCAGCCCGCTCAGGCCGACAAAATCGGCCTTGTGTTCGACGGCCGCGTCGAGAATCTTGTCGGTCGGGACCATCACGCCCAGATCGATCACCTCGAAATTGTTGCAGCGGAGCACGACCCCGACGATGTTTTTGCCGATGTCGTGCACGTCGCCCTTCACGGTCGCCATGATGATGGTACCGCGGTGCTGCGGGCCTTCGGCCTGCTCTTTTTCGGCCTCCATGAAGGGTGTGAGGTAAGCCACCGCCTTCTTCATCACGCGGGCGCTCTTCACGACTTGCGGCAGGAACATGCGTCCCGAGCCGAACAACTCGCCGACGACGCCCATCCCCTTCATGAGGGGCCCTTGAATGACTTTGAGCGGACGGCCGAGAGCGACGCGGGCCTCCTCTGTGTCGGCCTCGATGTAGTCGACGATCCCGTTGACGAGCGCGTGGCTCAGCCGGTCTTCGATCGGAGCCTTCCGCCAGGCTTCGTCCTTCTCGACGACTTTGTCCTTGGCGACCACCGTTTCGGCGAACGCCACCAATCGCTCGGTCGCGTCGGGCCGACGATTGAAGAGGACGTCTTCGACGTGGCAGAGCAGGTCCTTGTCGATCTCTTCGTAGACATCGAGCTGACCGGCATTGACGATTCCCATGTCGAGGCCGGCTTTGATCGCGTGGTACAGAAAGGCCGCATTCATCGCGCGGCGGACCGGCTCGTTGCCGCGGAATGAAAACGAAACGTTGCTCACGCCGCCCGACGTTTTCGCGCCGGGGCATTCCCGCTTGATCTGCTTCAGCGACTCGATGTATTCGACGGCGTAGTTGGCGTGCTCCTCGATGCCCGTGCCGACCGTCAGAATGTTGGGATCGAAGATCACATCCTCGGGCGGGAAGCCGACTTCGTCAGTGAGCAGTTTGAACGCGCGCTTGGCGATCGCCACCTTGCGGTCGACGCTGACGGCTTGCCCCTCTTCGTCGAAGGCCATCACGACCGTGGCCGCCCCATAGCGGCGGACGAGCCGGGCCTGCCGCAGAAACGATTCTTCTCCCTCTTTCAGGCTGATCGAATTGACGATGCTCTTGCCCTGCACGCACTTGAGGCCCGACTCGATGACCGACCACTTCGAGCTATCGATCATCACGGGAATGCGGGCGATGTCGGGCTCGGCGGCAATCAGGTTGAGGAACGTGGCCATGGCCTTCTCGCCGTCGAGCAAGGCCTCGTCCATATTGATGTCGAGGACGTTGGCCCCGCTGGCGACCTGATCGCGGGCCACTTCGAGCGCCGCGTCGTAGTCGCCCGAGCGGACCAGCCGCGCGAATTTTTTCGAGCCGGTGACGTTGGTCCGTTCGCCGACAATCACGAAATTGCTCTCGGGCAGGAGCGTGAGGGGCTCCAACCCGCTGAACCGCGAATAAGGAGCGACGCGGGGCCGCCGGCGCGGAGGCAGATCCTGCACCGCGTCGGCGATCACGCGGATGTGCGCGGGGGTCGTGCCGCAGCAACCGCCGACGATATTCAGCCAGCCGTTTTCGGCGAACTCCGACAACAGTCGGCCCATGTACTCGGGCGTCTCATCGTACGCGCCGAATTCGTTCGGCAGGCCGGCATTCGGATGGCAGCTGACAAAGCACGGCGCGATCCGCGCCAATTCCTCTACATAGGGCCGCATGCGATCCGCGCCGAGGGCGCAGTTGAGCCCCACGCTCAGCGCCGGGAAATGCGCGACCGAATTCCAGAACGCCTCGACCGTTTGGCCCGACAGCGTGCGGCCGCTGGCGTCGGTGATCGTGGCGGAGATCATCACCGGTAGCGTGATGCCGCGATCGTCGAAGACCTGCGAGATGCCGAACAGGCACGCCTTGAGGTTGAGCGTGTCGAACGTCGTCTCGGGAAACAGGATGTCGACGCCGCCGTCGATCAGCGCTTCGACTTGCTCGCTGTAGGACGCGACCAGTTGATCAAAGGTCACCGCACGGAAGCCCGGGTCGTTGACATCGGGGGACAACGACGCGGCCCGGCTCGTTGGGCCAATGCTGCCGGCCACGAACCGAGGCTTGTCTGGATTGCGTTCGGTAAATTCGTCGGCGACGCGACCGCGCGATCTGGGCGGCGGCCCGATTGATCGCCTTTACAGCGCTCTCGAGCTGATACTCGGCCATCGAGATCGAGGTCGAGTTGAACGTGTTGGTCTCGACGATGTCGGCCCCGGCCTCGAAATACTGCCGATGGATGTCCTCGATGATGTCCGGGCGCGTCAGGCTCAAGAGATCGTTGCAGCCCCGCAGCTCTTTCGGGTGATTGGCGAACTGCGTGCCGCGAAAGTCGGCTTCTTCCAGCTGATGCGCCTGAATCATCGTCCCCATCGCGCCGTCGAGCACGAGGATCCGCGTGAGCAGCAGTTCCTCGAGGCGGGCGATTGCGGGGGTGGGGGTTGAGACAGACATCAGAAGGATCTCAGACTAGAACCGGCGGGCTGATCCGCCGCGGCGGACCGCTCGCCAGTTTGCTAGGAACGATGCAGCTCTCGCGTGGGAGACAATCCCAGATCCTCGAGGATCGTCTCACAGGCCTTCGAGCGGTTGAGCACATAAAAGTGGATGCCCGGCACGCCGGCGCGAAGCAGTTCGCGACACTGCCGGATCGCGTGTTCCACGCCGATCTCGAACTGTGCCTCCGTGTCGTTTTGCGCGGCTTCCAGGCGCTGTCCCAGCTCTTGCGGAATGCTCGCGCCGCACATGCCGGTGATCCGCTTGATCCGCGAAAACTCCGTGATCGGCATGATGCCCGGAATCAGCGGCACCTTGATGCCAAGGCGGTGATAGCGGTCGCGAAAATCGAAAAAACTGTCGTTGGAATAGAACAGCTGCGTGAAAACGGCGTCGGCCCCGGCCTCAACCTTGCGCTTAAGATTGGCCAGATCCGTTTCGCAATCGGAGCATTCTTGATGCTTCTCGGGATAACCCGCGACTCCAATGCCGATGTTCGGGTGACGTTTCCGAATCAGGGCGACCAGCTCGTTTGCATAGTGCAAACCGCCGGGGGCCGGCCGAAAGGTCGTTTCGCCAGCCGGCGGATCGCCCCGAAGGGCCATGATGTTCTGAATGTTGTTCTGGGTGGCCTGGTCCAGCCACTCTTCGATTTCCGCGATCGAACCTCCCAGACAGGTGAAGTGCGCCGTGGCTGTGAGGCCGAATCGCTTTTGGATGTTGACGCACAAGTCGATGGTCCGCGTGCGGGTGGTCCCCCCCGCGCCGTAGGTGCAGGAGACAAACACGGGATCGTATGGGGCCAGTCGTTCCAGGGCGCGACCCAGGCTTTCATCCCCGTCCGCCGACTTGGGCGGGAAGATCTCAATCGACACGCCGCAACGGCCGGCTTGATACATGTCTCGGATACGCATCGACCGATCGACCTCTGCCGGAAAGGCAACCCCTGGCTTGGTGGGTCCGGCGACAAAAATGGGACGGGCCGACCGTCCCTGCTCCATGCCCTTCAAAGTATAGCTGAGAGCTCATACGCATGACACGGGAAGTCGTGTGCAGGATCGGACTTCGGACGGTTGAGCCGCGGACGCCGGTGCGACTTGTCGCCTCTGGAGGGCTCTGTGAAGATACAAGCTCCAACTTCACCGGGAGACTCCCTTGCTTGCGATCGCGATCCCGACTGTCGTCCTGGCCGTATTGTCCGGTTCGTTGCCCGCCGAACAGGGGGCGATCGAACTGCGCTATCGCGGCACTTTTTCCAAAGCCTCACGCGATGCCGAGCCAACGGGCGAACCGGTCAAGCGGTTTGACCTCTACTGCCTCTCAACGCCGCGGAACGAAGGGGGCCGCGAGCTGGCCTTCGTTCTCGATGAGCAGGGAGGCGGCGGCTGGCCGTGGCCGGCTCGTTTTGGCACGATCGCCCTCGACGCGAAGCTTCGACCCGCCAGAAACCGATTGCGTCTCCTGCACGAGCACAACGGGACCCCCTACGTCCTCGCTCTCCCCGTCCCCTATTTTGAATTCTTCGACCGGCTGGCCAAGGACGGCCGTTGGGAGGCACCGCGGGCTGCTGAGCTGCCCAACCAAAACGATCCGGCGCCGTGGAAGTATCGGGTTTCTGCCCGAACCAAGGTCGGCGCCCGCGACTGTTGGCGAGTCGACGTCTCCAATAATTTCGGCCCACAGGAATCGCTGTGGATCGCCGTCGATCAGCCGCTCCTGGTCAAAGCGGAACGACGCTTCGTTATCGGCCGGGGCGAGGTTCACCTCTTGAAGGTCGAACTCGACTCAATCACTCCGATGAACGAGGAGAGGCTGGCCCGCGTGCGGCGACCGTTCGACGGTCTGCTCAAACTGCAACGGCAACTCAAACGGGCTGAAGACGACCAGTCGGCCGAGTTGAGCGAGGCTCAACTCAAGCTCATCGCTGAGCAAGTGAAGACGCTCGAGTCGCAGGCCGAGAGCACCCCCTTCGAGGGGCTGGTGGCCACGATCATTCGCGACGTCAACTCGCAGTCACGCCGCTCGGACGACGTGGACAGCCTGGCCCGGCGGATGACCGGCAAGGCGGCTCCGGCGATCCGGCTGAAAACGCTCGAGGGCGAGGCCGTTCCGGCAGCCGATTTGGCGGGCAAAATCGTCCTGCTCCACTTCTGGACTTACCAGGGCGACCCGTTTCCGCCCGAGCCATACGGACAGGTCGGGTTCCTCGATTACTTGTATCATCGCCGCAACAAATTGGGTCTGCGTGTTTACGGCGTGGCGATCGACTCGAGGATCGCCGACCGCGGGCAGCTGCCGGCCGTCGCGCGGTCCGTCCGCAAACTGCAAAGCTTCATGAATCTGACTTACCCGGTGGTCGTCGACGATGGGACGCTCGAAAAGCTCGGCGACCCGGAGCGTGTCGGAGCCAAGCTGCCGCTTTGGGTGTTGATCGATCCCAAGGGAACTGTCGTGCAATACAAGGTGGGCAACTACGTCATCAAAGCCGACGAAGGACTTTCACAACTCGACCAAGCGATCCTGGACCTGATCAAGAAGCAGAAGGCCGAGACCGCAAAGTAACCGACCGTGCAGTCGGGTTCGAACGCGATCTTCCGCAAGCCGTCGGTTGGCTCGGAGAAGTGTTCACAAAGACAGCAAGTGAGGCACGCTCGCGCGCCTGAGACCGCCTCTTGCCTGACCACCGACCACCGATACACTGGATAGACGGAACAAAATGGAGTGGCACTCGGCCGGCTCTGGCGGGTCGTTTGCTGGCTAGCTGTTGAGACTGGGGCCAACGGGCCCACTTTGGACTGACCGGGACAATGGACTCCGGGTACCTCGCGATTCTGCTGCTCGTCGTCGGCCTCGCGCTGATTGTCTGCGAGGTCTTTATTCCGTCAGCGGGGCTCATTGCGGCCCTCGCCACGCTGTGCATCGCCGGCTCGGTCGCCTCGGCCTGGAGCGCCTGGGCCTCCAGCAGCCCGACCTACTTCGCACTCTACGCTCTGGCGCTGTTGCTGCTGATTCCGTCGGCAATCAGCGGTGCCTTTTACATGCTGCCGCGGACTGCATTTGGCCGTAAGGTGCTGTTGGAAGCCCCCGACCTCGACGAAGTGACCCCCTACCAGGAAGAGCAGCGGCAATTGTTGCGGCTGGTCGGCCACGTCGGAAAAACTCTCACCTTGCTCAATCCGGGCGGACTCATGGAAGTGGACGGCACGCGTCAACACTGTGAGAGCGAGGGCATGCTGCTCGAAGCGGGCACGCCGGTCGAAGTTGTGGCTGTTAAAGGGGCCCGCATCGTAGTCCGACCAGTCGAGCATCCCCACGAACCGCCGGGTGTTGCGGAAGACAAACGCGCACCGTCGGCCGGCGACTCGCTCGATTTTGATTTGCCGCGCGGTTGATTCGGCCCTCCTAGCCTGCGCTGAGGACGCTCCGCGGTCACCGCGGCAACGTCGCGTCCATCGGCTGGGGTTTTGCCAGCGGGCGAATGAAGAAATCGTACAAGAAGGCGCCCAGCACGCCGCCCGCCAGCGGACCGACGATTGGCACCCACCACCAGCCAAAGTAGTTGGGGTCGCCCGCCTGGAACACGGCCCTCCCCCAGCCCGCCATGGCGGTAAATAACCGCGGACCGAAATCGCGGGCCGGATTGATCGCGTAGCCGCAGTTGAAGCCGAACGTCATGCCGATCAGCACGACCAATGCCCCGATACAGATCGGGGCCAGATTCGAGGGACGCCGATATTCTTCGCATCGGTGATGCCGAAGATGCAGGCGACCAAGAGGGCCGTGCCGACAACCTGGTCGATCAGCCCCCCAGGAACCGTACTCAAGTGCGGCGAGGGATAGGTGGCGAAGATGCCAGCTGTCGCCGTGTCGCTGCCGAACCCTGGGACCGTCCGCACTCCCAAGTCGAAAGCCCCCATCGCCTCGACGTAGACCAGATAGGTCACGGCGGCTGCGGCAAAGGCACCGGCGACCTGCACAACGCAATAGGGGATGACCTTCCCCCAAGCCAGTTTTTTCTGGACGGCCAGGGCCAGACTGATCGCCGGGTTCAGGTGCGCCCCGGAAATTCCGCCGGCCACATAGACGCCCATCATCACCCCCAGGCCCCAGCCCAGGTTGATCGACAAGTACTGGCCGTTTTGCTGCTTGCTGAGAATGACTTGGGCGTCGACGGCCGTGCCGAAGACGACCAGGATGAAAGTGCCGAAGAACTCCGCCGCCAGTTCCCGCGTTAGGCCCCGCATCCTCGCATCCCCCTTGCGCAGTAAGTCTGTGAAGGTGCGGTGACCCCATGGCTCCCGCAGACACGCAAGCGCAGTCGCACCGGCACGAGCCGCTGTTTCGCGTCCGATTATGGACGCGAATCGACCGAGACTGCAAATGCAAAATCTCGGTCCGGGTGTTTTTGACTCTCCGCCGCCCGGTTTTCGTGCGACGGCGACACCCGCAGCTCGCCGGGGTCGCATTCACTGGCAGAATTAATCACACGCCACTAGCATCCGCAGAAGGCGGCCAAGCGAAGCGAGCAAACCCAACTCAGCGAGCGGTGAACGCGAGCAAAATCCACTCTGCGAGCCCCTTTATGCCACCCCGCGTCTGCGTCCTGCGAGCACCCGGCACCAATTGCGACGTGGAAACCGCGTTCGCCTTTGAGACGGCCGGCGGCTTGCCCGAGCGCGTGCACCTGTTCCGCCTGCTCGAGCGGCCCGAGCTCTTGGACGACTTCCAGATCGTTTGTGTCCCCGGCGGATTTAGCTACGGCGACGACATCGGGGCCGGCGTGATCTTCTCGCGTCAACTCCGCGGCCGACTGGGAGAAGCGCTGGGGCGATTCCTCGCTGCCGACAAACTGATGCTGGGCATTTGCAACGGCTTCCAGGTACTGCTGAAGGCGGGCATCTTGCCGGGGGGCGGCTCGGCGTGGCCGTCTTCGGCCGAAGAACCGCCCGATGCCACGCTCACCTGGAACCTCAACGGCAAGTACACGGCCGACCTGGGTCCGACTGAAGGTCGAGGCGCCCGGCAACGTCTTTCTGCGGGGCATCGACGAGATCGAGCTGCCCATCGCTCATGCCGAGGGGCGAATCGTCGTTCGCTCTGCGGACGTGTTAAAAGCATGGCGCGATCAGGCGCAGATCGCGCTCCGCTATCGCCCCAATCCGAGCGATAGCGAAACCGAATCAGTTTCCGGCTCCGACGGCGATTCCCTGTTGCCGTATCCAGACAATCCCAACGGCTCGACTGCGAACATTGCGGCCCTCGGCGATCCGAGCGGCCGCATCCTGGGATTGATGCCGCACCCCGAGCGGTTTTTGCACTCGACGCAACACCCGCAATGGACTCGCCGTTGCGCGACGAGCGGTCCCGGAGCCGGACTCAAGCTCTTCCAGAACGCTGTCGCGTATTTTGGCTGAGCGAGCCCGCGGGGATTCTGCGTGCCGGAACTCTCGGGCGAAATGCAATTTAGGGCAAATTGCCAACCCGCTCCCGAATGGCCCGATCCATCGTGTCGCGAGGGCCGTTGTCTATAATTGTTCCAGCGAATCGGTCCTCTCGACGTAGTGAGAGTGACCGCTGCCTGTTTGGAGATGTCGATGTTTTTCCATCTGTTCGATCCGATGTATTTCGTGTTTGTCGCCCCGGCCCTCGTGCTGATGCTGTTTGCCCAGTTCTGGGTGAAACGCGCCTATGCGGTCGGCATGCAGATTCCCGCCCGCCTGTCCGGCGCGGCGGCCGCCCGTTACATCCTGGACGAAGCCGGCTGCCAGGACGTGGCCATCGAGGAGGTGCCGGGCACGCTCTCGGATCACTACGACCCGCGCTCGCGCGTGCTGCGGCTTTCTAGCGACATATACCGCTCACGGACGGCGACCGCGGTCGGCATCGCCGCGCACGAGTCGGGCCACGCGCTGCAGCATGCGCACAACTGGATGCCGCTGATCATCCGGAATGCGGCCGTGCCCGCGGCCACGTTCGGCGGCGCCGCCTTCTCGGTGCTGTTCTTCGGGGGCGTGATCATCTCAATGTTTTTCCGCAATCCGCACCTGGGCATCAACCTGATGCTCTTGGGCGTACTCTTGTACTGCGGAGTGCTGGTCTTTCAGCTGATCAACCTGCCGGTCGAGTTCGACGCGAGCGCGCGGGCCAAGCGGATTCTGGCCAATTACCAGATCGTTGACGGCGACGGTGCGGTTGCCGTCAATCGCGTGCTCAATGCGGCCGCTCTGACCTATGTCGCGGCGATGCTGCTGACGCTGCTCGAAATCGCGTACTACCTGTTCCGCATTCTGGGCAGCCAGCGGAACTAGGCGCAGCTTTTACCGGTGGACGGGGCTTCGGGTACACTGAAAGCGACGCGTTGACGCTGCGCGTTTGCCTTCTCCCACCCCGTTCAGGAGCCCGCCCCGGTGAGCACTCGCAAGATCTCCGATTCCAATTCTTCCGCTAACTGCTCCTCGACCCGCCGCCACTTCTTGAAATCATCGGCCGCCGCCGCGGCCGACTGCGCCGTTCTGGTTTTCGACGGCCGAAAACCCGGCTAAGGCCTTTCAGGGACCGAGCAATCGCCATGTGCTGGGCTGCATCGGCACGGGCAGCCGCTGGGAGGGAGACGACGGGCCGCGAGCGATGAAGTACGCCGACTGCGTGGCGGTCTGCGACGTCGACGCCGGTCACGCCGACAAAGGCCGCGCGATCGTCGAAAAAGTGATGTCCAAAAAGGGGCGCAGCGCGAAGCCCGACGTCTACGGCGACTATCGCCGCATTCTCGATCGCAAGGACATCGACGTCGTCACGATCGTCACGCCCGACCACTGGCATACCAAGATCGCCATCGAAGCGATGCAGGCCGGCAAAGACCTTTATTGCGAGAAGCCGCTGACTCTGACCATCGACGAGGGGAAGCAGATCATCAAGGTGCTCGACCAGACCAAGCGCGTGTTTCAGGTCGGCACGCAGCAGCGGAGCGAGATGCACCTCAACTTCTTGAAAGCGGTGGCCATGGTCCGCGACGGGCGGATCGGCAAGGTGAAGCGGGCGATCTGCGATATCGGCGGCGCGCCGACGAGCCAGACACTCGACCGCATGCCGGCTCCCCAAGGACTCGATTGGGATATGTGGCTCGGTCAGGCGCCGAAAGTCGACTACATGGAGAAGACGCGTCGGCAAGGATCTCGAGACCCGCTGCCACTACGAATTTCGCTGGTGGTACGAGTACTCGGGCGGCAAGCTGACCGACTGGGGGGCCCATCATGTCGACATCGCCCAATGGGCGATCACCGGCGACGAAATGGCCCACACGGGGCCGCACACCATCGAGCCAGTGCACTACGTGCATCCGGTCCCGTTCAAAAACGGGTACCCGACCGTCAACAACCGCTACAACACAGCCACCGAATTCACCGTGCGCTGCGAGTTTGCCGACGGCGTCGAGATCGTGATCAAGAATCACGTCCCCGAGGGGAACGGCATCGTCTTCGAGGGGACGAACGGACGCTTCCACGTCGGCCGCGGTCGCGAATCGCTCTTCGGCGAGCCGGTGGACGAACTCAAGTCCAAGCCGCTGCCGCCGGCCCTGATCACCGAACTCTACAAGGGGAAAAAGCCCGGCGATCACATGCGGAACTTCTTCGAGTGCGTCAAGACTCGCGAGCAGCCGGTCTCGGACGTCTACTCGCATCACCGCGCGATCACGACCTGCCACCTGGCTAATATCGCCATGCGATTGGGTCGCACGATCAAGTGGGACCCGAAGGCCGAGCAGATCGTGGGCGACGCCGAGGCCCAGCAGTGGCAATCGCGTGAACAGCGGAAAGGCTACGAGATTCGGGTCTGAACCGGGTCTATTTCCGATCGAGGGCCGCGTTAATTCGCGCGACCAAGATCCTCGAGCGGCCCTTTCACCTGTCTCTGGTTGGTCGGCCCGTTGGACGATTCCGAGATCGAGACGGTGACTGCACCCTCTTTCTCGGGCCACACCGCCGTAATGAATGAAGGGTTCACAAAGAACTTTTCGCCGGACGTCGGCTGAATGTCGATAAGGCGCATACGATCACTCCACGAGCAGGTCCCTTCCGAAAGAGGTCGCTATGTGGGAATTGTGAGTGCACAAGAACTGTGCCGGCGAAGTGCCTAAGCAAGTGTACTGCGCACAGCGCGGGACGGCGGGATATTCGTCGTTTTATCCGCGCTACTAACCGCCTACCGCTGAATGGCAGTTAGGATGCCACGGCCACAGCTTTGCGTGAGGCTGTCCGGTAATTTGGATCGTGTGCCACTGCTGAGACGTTTCGGCTCAGCAGTGCTGACGTGCGAAGCCAAAAGCGAGAAGAAGGACAAACCTGAACAGGAGGTAACAGAGATAACGGAGAGATTAGAATTCTCACACGCCGAATCCTCTGTTCCCTCCGTTACCTCCTGTTCAATCCTGCTTTGTGCGTTCGGCTCAGCCTTGCTCTTTCCCGTTGCTGATGAAGTGTTGCTGGACCGTCTCAGAGCACGGTTGAGCAAGCCCAACCGTGGCACCCAAGGCAGATCGCCCGTCTGTATTCCGCCGAGCAACAGCAAAACTGAGCGGCGTAGAAAACCGATCTTGGTTGGCCGGCCATTTGTGGCAGAATGGAATTTGGCCCCATCGTGACGGCCGAGATCGGCTTGCGCCGGGGATGAAATGGCCGCAACGGGCCGTTGAGTGGCGCACCGACGTGATTTCGGGGACGCTTGGTCAGTCATTCGGTGAGCCGGCGGCCATTCGGTGATCGGATGACGACAGGTCCGGTCCGGACACTCTCATTTGCACACGAGGACCGGCGGTCGCGGACCGGTGGGCGAGCCTGATGGCTCGACCCCCAAGGCCACCCCATGCTGGGCTCGACTGTCGGCACAAAACGTCGAGTCAGGTCCGGTCCGGTCTCATCTTCACAATTTGGATTTAGACCGGGGTTAAGAGGCACCGCGGATGCGGTTTAGGACAAAGTCTGAATCCGGTCCGGACACTTTCGTCTGCACAGGAAGACCGGCGGTGGCGGACCGGTGGGGGAGCCTGACGGCTCGAGCCCAAGCCACCCCGCGCTTGGCTCGGGCACCGTAACACGAGACGTTGCGGTCAGGTCCGGTCTAATCTTCACAATTTGGATTTAGACCGGGGTTAAGAGTCGCAGCAGATGCGGTTTAGGACGAAGTCTGAATCCGGTCCGGACACTTTCGTTTACACACGAGGACCGGCGGTTGCGGAAGAGGACGAGAGCTATCGAAGAGGACGAACAGCCGCCGCTAGAATGACGGCATGAGCGACGACGACCTGGATGAGTTCGCCTATCTTTGGGATGGCTCGGACCCTGGTTGGGCATTGTGGGAAGTCTCCGACAGGCCGGGCACATATCTGCCCTTCAATAAGCTGACGCGAGTGGCCAAGATCATCGAGATTGATGAGCTCGCCGATCGCGTCTGCCGGAGAATGAAGGAGGCTGGGTGCGAAGTGGTCAGATGAAATTCGCGATTGAACTCCCGCGCCATTCGCTGAGATGACGACATGAGCGACGAACCGAAGAGACGATCGCGCGTGTGGATCGGCTGGGCGTTCGTATTGCTGCTTCTCGTGGTCTACCCGCTGTCAGAGGGGCCAGCGATCTGGCTTGTTACCCATTACGGATACTGGTGGATGGGGAACGCGCTCAACGCTCTCTACACCCCAGTCCAGTGGTGTGCCGCGCAGTCCCAGGCCACCGAGCACGCCCACGATTCGTACATTCTCTTTTGGATCCCTGATTAGCCCTGAACTCCCGTGCCAATCGCACCCACCCCCGTGCTGGGCTCGACCGTAAGCACGAAACGGCGAGTCAGGTCGGGTCTGTCTCATCCTCACAATTTGCATGAGCAACGAACCGGACATCCCCCAACAGGCGGTCGACGACGCGGACGGATGCCTGCGCCGGGCGCGGGATTCGTGTTCGGCGTGCTCGCGGTGCTCGGAACTACGAACGCCTGGCATCGCGCTATGCTCGCATCCCCTGGCGGTGACCGCGAAGGCGGAGGGGGGATGTTCCTCACCTTTATGGTGTTTCCAGCGCTCGTGCTCGTCCTCGGCCCGGCCGGCATCGTGATCGCACGGATTACGCGAAAACCAGGGAAGCACCGTTGGATTCTTTGGACTCTGCTCGTGGTATTCTTCGCGTATCCATTCAGCGCGATCCCCGCCAGTCTTGCCGCGCAGTGGCTCCGTGATCACAGCCAAGGAGACTACAGCGCCGTGGTCGACCTGATTTACGCCCCGGTCGCATGGCCATTCCGGATGCTGGAGCACCGGTAACGCCGCTAACTCCCGTGCCAAACGGCCCAGCTAGCAACACAGTTTTCAGACAGCACCGTGCCATCATGCGAGACAGGCTCGACCAAATCAGACGGCTGATTCACAAGTGGGAGGTCTGGAATGGCTGGCCGCACGAGGACCTTCCCACTCTGGTACAGCTGAAGATGATTAGCCGCGACAACCCGTATCTGGCGCTTACGCGCGACGCAACCTACGTGTTCGCCCCAGCTACATCGCGGCTTGTGTCATCACAATTTGGATCGTCGGCCTGATTACCTAGCTGGTGACGCGTGGGAAGTGACGGCATGAGCATATTTTGGCTCGTCATCGCGACGAGGGTCATAATCCCACTTGCATCCGCTGGGCTGGTCACGATTCTCCTGAGGCGCTCAGTCAAGGGGGTCGGGATGCTCACGTGCCTGGTGGTCGCTCTGAGCACGGCGTTCACGGCCGCCCTTTTAACAAAGCTGGCGATAATCTGGCTGCGCTCCTGAGGTGACGGCATGAACGACGAACCGGACAGTGAGCAGGGCTGGATACGGAGAAATCAGGTCCGACTGACCGTACTGGCAATCGTCATCGCGTCTTGCGCTGGCTTGGTTCGTCTGGAACGTGGTGATTCCGTTTCGGTCGGGGCCGTATCCACTTCTCTAGTTGGTCGGACGGCATGAGCGACGAACCGAAAAACCGGTCGCACACGGTCCGCTTGGCGGTTTCGATGGTGGTCGGCGTGCTCGTCGGCAGCATCTTCGTGCAGATGGCACTCCCCTGGACGGCGGTAATCTGCACATTGGGAGGCGCGATTGGCGGCTTGGCTCTTGAACTGTTCCGCAGATCTCTTGCGACGGCGGACCAAAACGACGCACTTCGTTCACCGCGCCAATCGCTCAGGGCCGTGACTCAAAGACGAAAAAGACATAGACGCTGAAATCCAGTGCCAACCGCCAACTTTCGTTCAGGATGCGACCCCACTACCCGGTCCGGACACTTTCGTTTGCACAGGAAGACCGGCGGTTGTGGACCTGGGCCCGCTCGGCTCAGCCCGACGACGGCGGCTCGCCGAGGATGGCGCGGAGTCGACGCAGTGCGCGGAGGTAGCGCATGCCGGCGGCCGCGGGGGTGAGGTTGAGGGCTTGGGCCGTTTCGGCGCTGGTCAGTTGTTCGTGGTGTCGCATCAGGATGATCTCGGCGTCGTCTTCGTCGAGCTGCTCGAGGGCCGAGAAGAATCTCGCTTCGAGTTCCTTGCGGATCGTGGCGGCTGCCGGCGTCAACTCGGCGTCGCGCAGCTGAGCAGCCAGGTCAAGCGACGAGCGATCGGGGAACTCGGCGGCCAGCGACCGTTCGCGATCGACGCTCCGCCGTTGGGCCTTGCGATGTCGGCGGTGCGCATCGATCAGGTGATCTTTGGCCAGCTCACGCAGCCACAGATGAAACGGCATCTTGGCGTCGCGAATGTAATCGGGCAGCCGGCGGCTGGCTTCCCACAGCACGTCCTGCACGATGTCGCTGGCGTCGACCCGGCCGGCGACCGCCCGGTCGAGCCGCACCTGGACCATCCGCCGCAACGATTCACGGTGCCGCTCAAGCAGGCGATTGACCGCCTCGCCGTCGCCTCCGCCGGCGTTCTTGAGCAGCTCCTGCGTTTGATCCGGTTCGGGCCACATCGAACGGGTCCGGGAGCCTGCGTCAGTCGGAGGAGGGCGTGCGATAACGATTGGCCAGCCAGTGTCGCAGGCCGCCGCGTGGCGGTTCGGACTTTGCGTCGTCACGCTTCGCCACCCGCTCGTTGCAGAGGACAAAAGCCGCCAGCACCAACAGCGAACTGGCCGCCATCAGGGGCAGTCGCACCGAGCGATCGTCCGAAAGTGTCGTCAAGAGGGCGCCGTCCAGCAGGGCGGCGGGCGACGGCCGGGCGCCTGCGGCAGTGCTGGCGGGTTCCGAATCCCAGACCGACAGACTCAATTGCGGCCCGACGGCAATCCGCTCCTCTTTGCCCGGCGAGTCGAAGTCGACACGAGCGAGCTCGGCCGCGAACTGCGGATCATGCTCGAGCGCATCGGCAACTTTCGCCAGGCTCTCGGTCCGCCGCTCAGTCGCAACAAGTTGGTGCTCCAGCCGATCGTAATCGCGCGACAGCTCGCGATACATGCGCAACTTGGGTGCCAGCGCCAACACGGCAAAGAGCCCGGCCGCGGCGAAGAGGCTCCCCCAAAACGCCAACGCGGCGAGCGGGCGAAAGGCGCTTCGCCCGGGGCGTCGTCATTCGTGCTGGCGGGTTCGTGTGTCATGGAACAGGAAAAGTACGAAAGACACCGCTTACTGCGTGCGCGGCTCTTAAGAGAGCGTGCCTCCGTAGCGGGCCGAAGGGCCGATGATTTCTTCGATGCGCAGGAGCTGGTTGTACTTGCACACGCGATCGGTGCGGCTGGCCGAACCGGTTTTGATCTGCCCCGTGCCGAGCGCGACGGCAAGGTCGGCGATCGTGGTGTCCTCGGTTTCGCCGGAGCGATGGCTGATCACCGACGTGTAGCCGGCCCGAGTGGCCATCTGCACGCAGTCGATCGTTTCGGTCAGCGTGCCGATTTGGTTCACTTTGATCAGGATGCTGTTGGCGATTCCCTTTTCGATCCCTTCCTGGAGGCGCTTCACATTGGTTACGAAGATGTCGTCGCCAACAAGCTGGCACTTGGAGCCGAGCGCGTCCGAGAGCAGCTTCCAACCCTCCCAGTCGTCTTCGGCACAGCCGTCCTCGATCGAGCAGACGGGGTACTTGGAGACGAGGCCCGAGAGGAACTCGACCATGGCGGCCGAATCGAGCTTCTTGGTTTCGAGCGTGTATTTCTTGGCCTTGGCGTCGTAGAACTCGGTGGCCGCGCAGTCGAGGGCCAGCTTGATGTGTTCGCCCGGGTTGTATTTGGCTTTTTCGATCGCCTTGAGAATCAGCTCGATGGCTTCTTGAGTCGTCTTCAGGTCGGGCGCGAAGCCCCCTTCGTCGCCCACTGCCGTGCTCAGCTTCTTTTCTGTGAGCACCGATTTGAGCGAATGGAAGACTTCGACCCCCGCGCGGAGCCCTTCGTGGAACGACGTGAAACCCGACGGCACGATCATGAATTCCTGGATGTCGATCGGGTTATCCGCGTGGCGGCCGCCGTTCAAGATATTCATCATCGGGACGGGCAGCCGGTTGGCTCCCACGCCGCCGATGTAACGAAACAGGGGTAAGAAACTGGCCCGAGCCGCCGCGTGCGCACAGGCGAGCGAACAGGCCAGGATTGCGTTGGCTCCCAGGTTCGATTTGTTCTCGGTGCCGTCCGCATCGATCATGGCCTGGTCGATGCCCGCCTGGTCAGCCACGTCGAGGTCGATCAGGACTTCCGAGAGGGTTTCGTTAACGTTGGCGACGGCCTTGCGGACGCCTCTGCCTAAAAAGCGGTTCTTGACGTCGGCGTCGCGCAGCTCGTGAGCTTCGTGCTTGCCGGTGCTGGCACCGCTGGGAACGGCGGCCCGACCGACGGTGCCGTCCTCCAACTCCACGTCGACCTCAACGGTCGGATTGCCGCGGCTGTCCAAAATCTCCCGAGCGCTCACTCCGGTAATCGGCAAGGTCATCGCGATCCTGTTCCTTTCGGTCGTCTGATCCGGTCGTTTAATCCGGCGATTAATTCAGGCATTCTCGGCGGCGGATCTGACTCGGCAGAGTCTTCCTAGTCGGAATTCCCAGACTCGAATTCGCCGCCCCAACGGCCCCGGTTTTACCAGATCACGCGCTTGCCCTTCTACCGGCCGGCCGCGCAAGGGCCTCTCGGCGGCTCGCCGCATCGAGTCATCGTCTTTCGGCCGGGACGCCGATCAAGCAATGGCGGGCCGCTGTCACGACCGATTCGGCAGCGCCTGCACCGGTACCGAGATCGTAGCGGGGCCGGTGGGCGCGGAACTCGATGAACCGCTCAAGATCGCGAGGGTTCGGCGGGCCATCGTGGCGTCATCGTAATGTGCATGCACGGCGGCCCGGCCTCCCCGTCCCAGTTGGGCGCGGCCGTCCGGATCCTTCAGCAATTCCTCGAGCGCCCGCGCGAGATCTTCCGGATTTCCAGGTTCGACGAGGAGGCCGCCGCCCGTCGCTTCCAGCATTTCCGGAAACGCTCCATGCCGCGGCTGGACGACAGGAACACCGTTCGCCAGCGCCTCGAGGATGTAGATTCCTTTGGGCTCGCGGTAGACGGTCGGCACCGAGAGCACATCGAGCGACTTGAGGAAGCGGACTTTTTCCTCGTGCGTCGGCGGGCTTCCCGCGTGTTCGAACGCCGGGCCTAAATCGCGGGCCTGCGCTCGAATCTTCTCGAAATACTCGCGATCGCGCGTCCCCAAATAGCCGGCCGCTCGCAGCCGCGTGTTCGGGTGCCGCTTGTGCAAAAGCCGGAACGCTTCGACCAGTTGATGCAGACCTTTCTCCGGACAGATTCTCGCGAAGTAGCCGACGGTGAAAGCCTCGCCGTTGCGTTCGCTGGGAACGCCGTCGTGCCCGGCCAGATCGATGCCCAACGGCACGATGTGGAATTTCTCGGCGGGCAGGCCAAGGTAATTGGCCATGAAGTCCCGGTAGTAGGCGGAATGCACAATAAAGCCATCGAAGCTGCGGGCCCGCTCGCCGATGCCGGCCAGAGCCTGGCTGCGGTAGGGTTCGTGCAGGTCCTCCAGAAAAATGTCGTCCCCTTGCAAGACGCAGAAAATGGGACCGGAGTACTGCCGGCGAATTGCGCCGACGGCGCCCGACCAAGAGCGCATTGCTGAAGAAAATCGCGTCCGGCCGGAGCGTGTCGACCAGGAAAGTCGCCAGCTCGTTCACTTCCCGGGACTGCGGTCCCTGCTCTCCGGCGAGCATCGCCAGCGTGAGTTCGCCGAGCATTTTGGCGTTGTTGCTGATGCCGAAACGCGTCACCAGATCCAGTATGGCCGGGCGATCGAGCCAGCGCGTGAGCGCTCGCGGCACTTTACGCCACAGGGCAGAGCGTGCATCGAGATAGACGTTGATGCCGCCGAGAAAGACTTGCCGCGTGCTCTCGTCGACTTCATCGAGGCGGAGCGGCGTGTAGGTGGGGACGAGCGTGACGCGCGCGCCCTGTTTCTTGAGCGAGCGGGCCCACGTGTTGTCGTGCATGCACGATCCGCAAAACATCCCCGCCCCGCCGGCGGTCACGATCGCGATGTGCATGGCGTGAGTTTTCTCGGCGCCTCAATGGCAAAATGAGGAGATTTTCTGCGCACTCAATGGTAGGGGGGCCGTGAGGCCGTTGGAAGGGCATAAACCGGCCGCCGCACGGCGGAGCAGCGGCCCATGGACGTCCCGAGCAAAATGGACTCCCGATTCGGTTCGGGCCACATCCAGACCCCTAAGCGCCGGCAGGGGTGAGATCGCATCTCCCCAAATGACGTTGGCACGAATAGTCGGTTCGCCCTGATTTTTTACTTGGCGCACGGCTACGATCGGTGCACGCTGTTCATGCCCTGGCTAACTCCAGAATCGAGAACCCGATGAGAAGAGCAGCTGCCAACGCAGCCTCGAAGCCGCCGCGATCGCCGGGTGGGCGGGCAATCACTCCGGAAGACTTGCTCGCACTGCAGGTCGTGGCGGATCCGCAAATTTCGCCTGACGGCTCGACGATTCTCTTCGCCAAGAGGCACGTGGGCGAAAAGAACGAATACGAAACGAACTTATGGGTCGTCCCCGCCGAAGGCCCACGTGGAAAGCCATCACCGGAAGCTCGGCAATTCACATCGGGCAAACGCGATTCGCACGGTCGCTGGTCGCCCGATGGACGGCAGGTCGCCTTCCTCTCAGCGCGCGACAAACCCAAGTCGCAGATCTATCTGATCGCGGCGGGAGGCGGTGAAGCGACGCCCCTTACCCGTTTTCCGGAGGGAACGATCAAGACCTTCAAATGGTCGCCTGACGGACGACTGCTGGCGGTCGCCTTTCGCGAAACGGACGCCGACCGCACCAAAGAGGCCGAAAAGGCCCGCGAAACAAGCGGAGCCAGCAAGCCTCCCTACGTGATCGACGACTTTTTTTATCGCTACGACGGCGACGGGTATTTCGGCGGTCTGCGATTTCACTTGTACATCGTCGACGTGACGACGGGCGAGCATCGCCTGTTGCGTCGCGAACGGGCTGGGTCGTTCGACTTTGATTGGGCCCCGAACTCGGCCGAGCTGGTGCTGGCGGTGAATCTCAGCCGCGAGCCCCTGTTGGCCTGGTGGAAAGACGAACTCGTGCGGGTCGATGCCCAGACCAGCAAGTCGGAGCGGATTGCCGACGTACCGCCCGGACCGAAGCAGGCCGTCCGCTGGTCTCCCGACGGCCGCACAATCGCGTTCGCGGGCCGCGAAGGAAAAGAATCGTGGGGCGTGCACAATACGCGGCTCTTCGTCCACGACGTGACAAGCATGCGCACGCGCGACCTCACCGGGGACGAAGATTTTTGCCTCTCCGCCGGGACCTTGAGCGACAGTGCCGAGCCGTCGTTTGGCGCCCAGCTGGAATGGAGCCCCGACAGTCGTCGCATCTACACCAACATCGGCTGGCACGGCGAATCGCACGTCGCATCGATCGCGGCGGCGGGCGGCCCGATGACTTTCCACACCAAGGGGCGGTCGATCACTTGCCTGGGGAACCTGAGCGCCGACGGGAAGCGGGCCGCGCTCACGGTGAGCAACGCCCTCTTGCCATCAGAAGTTGCCGTCGGTTCGCTGAGCGGCAGTGGAAGCGCGCTTGAGACCAAGGTTCTCACCCGATTCAACGGCCCGCTGGTCGACAAACTCGAGTTAACTGAACCCGAGCCGCACTGGATCGAATCGGCCGACGGAACGAAGGTGCACGTCTGGGTTATCAAACCGCTCGGATTCAAACCCGGACGAAAATACCCGACCGTGCTCGAGATCCATGGCGGACCGCACGGCCAATACGGCGAGACGTTTTTCCACGAGTTCCAGGTGCTGGCCGCGGCCGGCTACGTGGTCGTCTACAGCAATCCACGGGGCAGCAAAGGCTACGGCGACGCCCACTGCTCGGCCATCAAGGGAAACTGGGGGCAGGCCGACTGGCGTGACATGCAAGCCGTCATCCGTTTCATGCGGGGCCTGCCGTTTGTCGACACGTCTCGCATGGGAGTCATGGGAGGCAGCTACGGCGGCTACATGACCAACTGGGCGATCTCTCACACAAACGAGTTCGCAGCCGCCATCACCGACCGCTGCGTCTCGAACCTCGTGAGCATGGTCGGTTCGAGCGACTTGCCGCTGGTGCCCGGCGAGTATTGGGAGGGCAACAGCTGGGATCAGACCAACGCACTCTGGGAACAAAGCCCGCTCAAACACTTCGGCAACGTCAACACACCGACGCTCATCATCCACAGCGAGGGTGATTTGCGGTGCAACGTCGAGCAGGCCGAGCAGGTCTTCGTCGCGCTGAAGCTCCGCAAGGTGCCGACCCGTTTTGTCCGCTATCCGTCGAACACCAGCCACGGCCTGAGCCGCTCGGGGCCTCCCGATCTGCGCTTGCACAGACTCCATCAGATTCTGGATTGGTGGCAGCAATACCTCGGAGGCTCAAACAAACCGCGGGAGTAACGGTTTCAACGACGGCCGGAGGGCAAGGAGTTCAGTGGGCTTGCGATTCCACTTCGAGAGGCCCGGACTCGCGAGCACTTTCTGCCTCTGACCACGACGAAGCTTCGCTCAGGCCCTCGACGGCGGCGGCGATTTGTGAAACCAACTCATCGGCTCGAGATGCAGGCGCTCCGCTGAACTTGGCCAGGTGAATCATCGTGACCAGCTCTCGGACCCAGGCCAGCGTGCCGAGCAGGTCGTCCAGGAGCCGTTCCCGCAGTTCGTGCAAGCGGCGAATGTTGGCAGCCCGCGCGTGATCGCTCCGCAGCCGTCGATCGGTGGGCGGGGACGACGTGGCCGCGGTCTCGGGCGTCAACGGATAATCGTTCGCTCCACTGGAATCAGCCAGCAAGGCGTCGAGCTGGCGAATCCGCTCGGCCTGAGACCGCCAGGCCGAACGTAGCTCCTGAAGTCGGCGGCCTTCGTCCGCTAGGGCTTCTTCGGCCCAGCCGTCAAGACTCCCCAAGGCCGCATCGAGCTCCGATTCGACCTGTTCGATGGCCCGAGCGAGCGAATCGATCGCCGCGATGGGCCGCGACTCTGCCCGACTGGTCGCGAGGGAGTCGGAGGGCCGCTCGAGCAGCAACGGCAAATAGAGCGGCCAGAAGAACGTGCAACTCGCTACTCGAAAGGCCTGCTCCCGGCCAGTCCGCCGTTCGTCGTGCAGGTAGAGCGCGACGGCGACGCACGAGCCGATGAGCAGATAGAAAACAATCGACGTTGCGAAGCTCATAAGTCGCCTCGATCGAATCGCCGGTTTCTGCGCCGAGCCAAGAATCTCACTCGTGGGGAGTCTCGCGTTCGGCCCGAAGCGCCTGCAACTCGCGTTCGACGTCATCCTCGAGCGGAATGTCGGACGACGGATCGACGCGCAGCTCGGCCAGAGCGGCCGCGTGGGCTTCCGCCTCGTCAACGCGCCGCGACAATTCGTCGAAGGCGTCGAATGCCGCCCGATCGAATGTGACAGTGCCCAAGGACTTCGCGAACTCTCGCTGGGCCTCGGCCGAGCTTTGGCGGGCGATCAACACGCCCATCTCCCCTTTGGCCGCCGCGAGCCGCGTCCGCAGCTGTTCGAGCTGCAGTCGCAGACGGCTGTTCGACTGCTGGCAGCGGGCCAGTTGCGGAGCGAGGGCCGAGGCCATTCGTTCCAACTCGAAGCGGCGGGCCAGCGCGCTTTGCGCTGCCGTTTCCTCGCCCCGCTTGACCGCGGCTTGTGCCTGGGCCTGCCAGCTGTCCGCCTTGGACCGGATGTCGGCGAGCCGACGTTCGAGCTGTTTTTCGCCGGCGATCGCCCGCGCGGTCGATTCCAGCGCTTTTTCCAGCGTTGCTTCCATCTCGCGAATAGTCTGCTTGAGCACCCGTTCGGGATTCTCGAAGCATTCCACGACTTCGTGCAGCTGCGCGGTAATAACAGTGTTGACGCGTTTGAGCAGTTTCATCGAGCCTCTCCTGTTTGTTGGCCGGTCGGTAGATTGGTGCGAGTTATGAACCCAGGCTCCGCCAGACGGTGACGATCATCAGCGGCGCGATGGCCAGATAACAGCCGCACCAGGAGAGGATCAATCGCCTCAGGAAGCAGGCCCGCTGTTGTTGGAATTCGGGGGGCATCGTGTGGCAGAGAGCGACGAACCCGACGAAGAGCGATCGCGTGCCCCACAGGCCACCGATAAAGGGGAGGCAGAGCCCCAATAGCAGGATTGACGCCATGAACTGCTGCGAGACCGGCAGCACGATCGCCCCCAGCGCCAGGGCCAGGTAAATCGGCAAGATGCCGATCAAGGCGACGGCAGCGACGGCCGTTCCCTTGAGCGAATGGACAACCACGTCCGACATCGTCATTCGCAGGCCCGACAACAGGCCGTAGAAATAGAGACTCGGCAGGCAGATGCCCGAGGCGGCGATCAAGCCAAAGCTATAAGCGATCACCAGTCGAGCGGCCCGTCCGACCAACTGTCCTTTTTCCTGGCCCACCGCGTCGAACGTCACGAAACGCGGATCGCGCCCGCTCAGCCATTCGACGGGCACTGCCAGCCGCGGCCATTCTCGGGCAGCAAAGAAGGTCAGCGACATGGCCAGGCCGTAGAGCGCGAACGAAACGAGGGCGATTGCCAAGAGTCGCGAGGCCAGCTCCACCTTGCGCTCCGTGAGTTGCGCGAATCGATCCAGACGTCGGCGATCTTTGAGGATCATTTCGATGATCGGGGCGATCCCGAATTGCATTTCGCCCGTTGCCGCAGGGATCGCCGGTGCCGCGTACGCAAGTTCGCAAGGTTGTGACATCGCCAGGTTCTCCAAAAACTGTTGCGCGCCGTTCATGCGGACGCTCCGTTTGGAATTCCGTCAATGACCTAGACGGTCGGGAACTGGAACAGGCCGAGATGGAAGAAGAGCTCGCTGCCGATTGCCGCCACGAGCACGAGCCACCAGGCGGGAAACATTTCCCGCGCGGGATCGAGTCGTCGCATCACGCGGCGAAAGACATCGGTCATCGCCACGCCGACTCCAGCAAACACAACTAGATTCACCAAGAGTGCAAAACCTGAGTGGGGAATCGCGGTCAGAAGGAACCAGTTGATGGGGATCGAAGCGACCATCGCCAGGCCGCCCCAACTTACGGTCACCAGAGCCGCCAGCACGGTGCTGCTGAACGAAAGTTGCGAGCCCGACAGGCTGTTGAGGATGTAGAGGGCGGGCAGAGCCACCGCCCAGGCGGTCCCCGCCGCGAAGGTGCAAATCAGGCCTTTTTGCAGAACGTCCGGAACTCCTCCGAGCAGGCCCATGGTCATGCCGTAAGTTGTTGTGCCAAAGATGGCCGTCCCCAACAGAGCCCCCCAGACCCATGGGCTGTAATGGGCGGCGCCGCACTGCCAGCGCTGGGCAAATTCTTCTGGTTCGCGGAGGGCCGCCCCGACATGAGCCAGCCCGGTTTGCAGTTCTGCTCGCATCACTTGCTCCTCGCCGACTGATGGTTCTCGACCCGTCAGTGGGAACCGCAGTCTGTGACGATCTTTAACTGCAGGCATCTGGGCTATTTCGCAGAATCTGGTCGCGCTGGCTGCCGATGTTGATTCATCTGGCATCGCCCCGGGGAGAGTTCGGGGCAATCCCGGAATTCATGTGGGCTGCGGTCTTGTCTCCGCTGCTCAAGGGGCGCATGATTTGCGGACCGGGGCCAACGCCCATGTGCGCGATCGGTCGGATCGCGTATCGACTGCTTCGTCCAGCGGGCAGAGAGGTAAGCGTGATGCGCAGCTTCGCGACATTTCGAGCCGCCTACGCGGCAATTGCAGGTCTTGGCCTTCTCCTGTGCGCCGCGCTTTTGCTGAGTGGATGTGAGCAGCAGTCCACTGCCGGAGCAGGCGCCGGTGCGCCGCCGGTGACGGTCGCCTATCCCATCGAGAAGGAAGTCACCAACTACGAAGACTACACTGGCCGCACGGCGGCCATCGAGTCGGTGCAGGTCACAGCCCGCGTCACCGGGTACTTGGACAAGATTTATTTTCTCGAAGGGGCCGAGGTCAAAGTGGGGACCGTCCTCTACGAGATCGACCCGCGGCCTTATCAGGCGGCGTTTGACCAGGCGAAAGCTCAGGCTGCGCAAAGTCAAGCGGCCCTCGACCTGGCCAAAGCGAATCGAGTGCGATACGAGGAGCTCTACCAAAAGAAAGTAGCGACGGCGCAGGACGTCGAAACCTACCGCTCGACGGAGGCGCAAGCCGCCGCAACGCTGGCGGCCTCGCAAGCCAATTTGGAGACGGCCCGCCTCAATCTCGGGTGGACGAAGGTGACTGCGCCGGTCGCCGGGCAGCTGGGTCATACGCTGGTCTCCCGCGGCAACCTGGTGACGGCCGATCAGACCCCGCTGACCACGATGGTCTCGCTCGATCCGATGTACGTCTATTTCGACGTCGACGAGGCGACCGTCGAACGGATTCAGCAGCTCATCCGCGAAGGCAAGTTCAAATCGTCCTTGCCGCAGGAGACTGGCACCCCCGGTTCCAAAGGGCCTCAGGAGCCCGGGGCCGGCCCTGTCGTGAGTGCGGCGGTCCAAAAGAGCGGTCCGCTGGCGATCGCCATCGACGAGTTGACCCAGCATGCGGACCAGTTGCGGCAGGTCTACCTGGGGCTGGCGAACGAAGCGAACTATCCGCACGTCGCCTACATCGATTTCGTCAACAATCAGCTCAACCTGGCGACGGCAACTTTGCAGGTGCGGGCCATCTATTGGAACCATAAGCCGCCCATCGGCCCGCGAGTCTTCAATGCGGGAATGTTCGTCCGCGTGCGCGTGCCGACGAGCCCCACCTTCCAAGGTCTGCTCGTCAGCCAAGAAGCGATCCAGACCAATCAGAACCTGAAATACGTCGACGTCATAAACGATCAGGACGAGGTCGCTCGCCGCGATGTGACGCTCGGAGGCATCCAGGACGGACTGCAAGTGATCGCAAAGGGCTTAGCATCCAAAGAGCGCGTCGTGATCAGCGGCATGCAACATGTGAAGCCGGGGGGCAAGGTGACGCCGAAATTGATCCCAATGCCCGTCATGGCGGAAACGGCACAGTCCCCGACCTCTTCTCCGCAAGTGAAGGCCCAAGAGGCGACCTCGAAGTCCGGGCAAGAATAGGACAGCCACACCGATGTTTGCCCGTTTCTTCATCGATCGGCCCATCTTCGCCTGGGTGCTCTCGCTGGTCATCATCCTGGTCGGCGGCGTGGCGGCGTTCACGCTGCCGGTCGACATGTACCCCCCGATCACGCCGCCCACGGTGCAAGTCACCTGCGCCTATCCCGGCGCAAATGCCCAGGTCGTTGCCGACACGATCGCGGCGCCACTGGAGCAGCAGGTCAACGGCGTCGAAGGCATGATCTACATGTCGTCGCAGTCGACGAACGACGGCTCTTATGTGCTGACCGTCACATTCGAGATCGGCACCGACGTCAACATGGCGCAGGTCCTCGTGCAAAATCGCGTCGCGCTGGCCACGCCCCAGTTGCCGGCCCAGGTGCAGCTCCAGGGAATCAATGTCCTCAAGACCTCGCCCAATATTTTGTTCGGCATCAACCTCGTCTCGCCCGATCGCCGTTACGACGCTCTGTTCCTCAGCAACTTCGCCACCATTCAAATTCAGAACGAGCTGGCCCGCATCAAGGGGGTGGGACAGATCAAGATCGTCGGGATCGGCAATTACAGCATGCGGATCTGGGTCGACCCGTACAAACTGGCCAGCCGCAGCCTCACCGCCGTCGACGTCGTCAATGCCGTGACGAATCAGAACGTGCAAGTGGCGGCGGGCAACGTCGGGCAGCAGCCCGTTCCCAAAGGGCAGATCTTTCAGCTTCCCATGGATGCCTTGGGGCGGCTCGACACGGAGAGGCAGTTCGGAGACATCATCCTCAAAGCAGGCCAGGCCACCGTCAACGGAAATCCCTCGAGCCCGATCGTCCACGTGCGCGACGTCGCCAAAGTTGAAATGGGGGCCCAGAGCTACGACCAGTTCTGCCGTCTGGATGGCGAGCCGTCCTGCATCATTGCTGTGTTTCAACTCCCTGGTTCCAACGCCCTCGACGTTGCGAAGCTCGTCAAAGCGCGAATGGAGGACCTCAAGGCGCGGTTTCCGCCGGGGCTCGATTACCGAATTGTCTACGACACGACCCCCTTCATCACGCAGTCGATCGACGAAGTTATTCACACGTTGATCGAGGCGATCTTCCTCGTGGCCCTCGTCGTCCTGTTCTTCCTGCAGGACTGGAAGGCCATGATCCTGCCGATGATCGATGTCCCGGTGTCGCTCGTTGGCACGTTTGCCGTTCTGGCCGTGCTCGGTTTCAGCCTGAATAACCTCACGCTGTTTGGCCTGGTGCTCGCGATCGGGATCGTCGTCGATGATGCGATCGTCGTTTTGGAGAACATCGAGCGGCTGATCGGCACAGGCTTGGACGCGCGGACCGCCACCATCCAGGCGATGGACGAGCTGACCGGGCCGATCATCGCCATCACGCTCGTCTTGGCCTCGGTCTTCATCCCGAGCATTTTCATTCCCGGGCTCACGGGGCAGTTTTATCGGCAGTTCGCAGTCACCATCGCCACGGCGGTGATCATTTCGGCGCTCAACGCGCTCACGTTGACGCCCTCGCGGGCCGTTTTCATCTTCCGCACGGAAGAAACCGACGCGCATGGCGAGCCCAAAAAAGAGGCCCTGCCGTGGTGGATTTTCGGCGTGATCGGCGGGTACGTGACGTATTCGCTCGCCCCGAGTTTCGCCGGACTGGGGTTGGCTGTTCCCGGGAGCGAAGGGCAAAGCTGGCCTGTCTGGTTGGGCCTGATCGCGGCCTGGTTCCTCCCCGGAGCGATTGTCGGGGGCGTAATCGGCTGGTTCATCATTCGGCCGGTCAACGCTATGCTCGGCGCGATTTTTCGCGCGTTCAATCGCGTGTTTGACCACGTGACCGCGGTTTACGGCTGGATCGTCGGCCGACTCATGCGGGGCGCGGTCATCGTGGGAATCGTCTACGCCGGTCTGCTCTTCGCAACCTGGTGGAGCGTGGCCTACGCGCCCAAGGGTTTCGTTCCCACGCAGGACCAGGGGTACCTGCTGGTCAATGTGCAGCTCCCCGATTCGGCTTCGGTGCAGCGGACCGAAGTCGTCATGGACAAGATCTCTAAGATTGCCAGAGAAATTCCCGGCGTGGCCCACACCGTCTCGATCTCGGGCACGTCATTCCTCTTGTCAACGAACGGGTCGAACCTGGGCTCGATGTTCGTGGTCTTGAAACCCTTTGATCAGAGAAAAAGCCACGCGGAGTACGACGAAACCGTCGCCCAAGAGATTCAAAGGCGTTGCGCAGGAGGTCGAGGGAGGAATCGTGCTCGCCTTCCGCGCGCCCCCCGTTCGCGGACTGGGCAATGCCGGCGGCTTTCAGTTTCAGACCGAGCAGTACGGCTATTTCGATCTGCCTGAGCTGCAGAAGGAGACCGACGCGCTCGTGCAGCGGCTCAACAGCGATCCGCGATTTGCCGGGGCGTTCACGGTGTTTCGTTCCGCCACTCCCAGCCTGTTCGTCGACATCAACCGCACCAAGGTCGAGGCGCTGCAAATCCCCATCCAGGACGTCTTCACGACGCTCAACGTCTACATGGGGGGGCTCTACGTCAACCAATTCGATCAGTTCGGGTTGGTCTGGCAGGTCCAGGTCGAGGCGGCCCCGGAATTTCGCACGACGGCCGACATGCTCAAACAGTTTCAGGTGCGAACGAGCCAGGCGCAGATGGTGCCGATGGGCTCGATCGCCGCGATTCGCAATTCCACCGCGCCCCTGTTGGTGATGCGCTACAACATGTATGCATCGGCTTCGGTGAATGGGAACTCCGCCCCCGGAGTCAGCTCGGGGACGATCGTCGACGCCGTCACCCAGATCGCCAAAGAGATGGGCATCCCCTTCGAGTGGACGCAAACGACCTATCTCGAGGTGCAGGCCGGGAACGTCGCGCTTTTGATCTTTGCCCTCGGCACGCTGCTCGTCTACTTCGTGCTCGCCGCGAAATACGAAAGCTGGAACCTCCCGTTGGCGGTGATTCTCGTCGTCCCCTTGTGCATGCTCGCCGCGGTAACTGGGATGGTGATCGCTAAGCTGCCGATCGACATCTTCGTCCAGATCGGCTTGTTGGTGCTGGTCGGCTTGGCGAGCAAGAACGCAATTCTGATCGTCGAATACGGCCGCGATCAAAGGCTCCAGGGAAAGGAGCTGCACGAGGCCGCCTTGACGGCGAGCAAAATCCGCTTCCGGCCGATCATCATGACGTCGTTCGCCTTTATCTTCGGCGTGATGCCACTGGTCTTGGCCACGGGCGCCGGGGCCGAAATGCGTCAATCGCTGGGCACGGCGGTCTTCAGCGGCATGATCGGCGTGACCCTCTTCGGTATCTTCCTCACACCGGTGTTCTTCTTCGCGCTATCGTGGCTGGCGGACCGCCGGCACGCGAAAGCCAGCGCGGCCCCGGAAGCACCGAAGACGACGTGACGCGCTGCGGCACGGACAAGCGGGCAACGGGTCTTGCGACCTGCAGTCGCGCCTAAGGCGCCAGTATGTGCCGGCCGCCGGCGAATTGCTTGTGGCAGGCGTTGCAGCTCGTGAGCATTTGCTCGTAAGTCTTGCGGCTGGCCGCGAAATCCCTTTGACGTGCCGACTTGTAGAGCTGGCTGGCAGCGTCGCGAACGGCCGCGCTCGTTTCGCTCCACTTCCCGGGATCTTTGGGGGGCGTGTGCAGGAGCAACAGATTGCTCGTCTCGGCGAGAATCAGTGAATCGGACTTGATCGCCTTCCAAGCGGGCTCCGACGCGTGCGACGGGTCCATCGCCGGCTTCAGCCGCCGGAAAGTCGGCTGGAAGACGTACTCCATGAACTCGTGCATGTTGGTTTCCACCGGCACAACCTTGGCCCCCGCCGCAGAGTCGTCCGCCCGAACACGTTGCGGCGCCATGATCCACGAACCGGCCAGCAGCGTTACCAATAAAGCTGCCGACAGGGCAAAGCAAAAGGTGGGTGCGCGATGCACAGTTTGTTCCTCCGACGTTGTCGATCGTTGATTTAATCGTTGGCAGAAGCGGCAGGGCCGGCGTGAACGCGGCGCGAGAGCGCGGCGAGCGCTCCGATCGTAATGTCGTCGTGACCCTTTTGCCACGACGGCCCGGCTCGGCACACTCGCGGCGGGGATTGCGGTTGGTCCAGCGCTTTGGCACGATCACGGGCTTCCGCGGAGCACGACAAAAGCTCCGCGCGAAAGGGCATTTCCCACGATGAACGGTCTGTTCGACGAACTCAGTCGGCACGGGGTGCTGGCGCTGATCGGCATGATCTGCGGCGGCATCCTCACCTGGTTCGGCACTCGCTGGAAACGCCACAAAGAGCGGCTGAGCATTCTCCGCGGCGATGCCCGCGACACGATCGTGATCCAGCAGCACATCGTCACCGCGGCCGAAGTTCCCAATCCGCACGGCCCGGGGGTCAAGCGGGTGCCCAGCTTGATCCGCGTGCGGCCACTCGGGCAGTCCGAGCTTTCGCGGGTGGTTCCGAACGGGCACCTGGCTGCCGAGCTGTCACGCCGCGCATTTCGTGTCACGGCCAAGGATACGCTCATTTCGATGGATGGCGCGGAAGGCTCGTTCCTGTTGGAGACGCTCACGAATTTCGTTTGCGATCGGGTGGCCAACGCACCCTTTGAGCACGATCTCTACGCTATGGCTCCCTGTTGCGAACCGGCCGGCATGGCAGTGCATCAACCGATCACCATTCTGTTGATCCCGGTTTCCAGCCTGGCGCTCTTTGAGAACTGGGCCGATTGCCGGGATGTGCAGGTCGAGCGCGGAGCGACGGGGATGCGGATCCTGACCTTGATGGAACTTGCCCGCCGCTTTCGAACTGAGCAGGAGCGGCTGACCGTCCTGCGGCGCGAGGGGAAGCGCACGCTCTACGAAGAGACGATCTACATCCTCGATCTGTGCTTGGACCAGCGTTCGGCGGCCGTCCCGCTCAAGAGCGTGCCTTGGGGCCGGTTCGAGGAAGTGCTGAAGAAGCTGGATCTGGAATAGCGCGAACGACGCGACGTGTCCTGCTGTTGGCGCTGGTCCCCGAATCTCGAGCGAACGGTCGGCTAGGGCGTGCGTTCGCGGCTCGCGGCCGTGGTGCCGGGCGCCTCGGGGAATGGGCGGATCAAGGTCAGATCAACGCCCACGTCGTTGTTGTCGGTCCCGCCGGCCCGGGCCGGGCTGTCGCTCGGCAGCTCGAAGTCGTTCTTGCGAATCGAAGCGAACGACTTGCCCTGCCACGTGTGCGCCCAGGAGATGGTGCCCGCGTTCGAGTCGTTCTCGTTGTCCCCCAGCAAGTGCTTCCAACTCTCGAAATTGAGCGGCATGGCCGACGAGTCGCCGCCGGACGCACTCACCGACCAGTACGACGAAAACCGATCGTAGAAGTTGTGCGTTCCTTCCCAGCGGATGAGCCGCGGGAAGTCTTCTTCTTTCGTTCGTCCCGTCAGCAGAATCAGCGGAGTTTGAGAACTCGACGCGAAGACATTGTTACCGGCCGTCACATCGAGCGGGACGAGTGTGCGGGGAACGTCGCCGGCGTCCAGTTGAAGCAGGCCGCCGCCAAGGAAGCACGAGAGATGCTCCATCCGCAGCGCGATCCGTCGCATTTCAGTGGAAGAATTCTCGTCGCCCAAATTCGAGACGAAGGCTCCCTGCAACGCCACGGCCGACTCCCGACAAACGATGCGGCCCCCCTCAGTCGTGCGCAGTGCAAAGAGGGCGCAGCTGCCGCGGATCAGGCAACGCTCGAGCTCGATCTCAAACTCCGGCGGTGCGCCCATCGGGTTGGGTTGGCGGGACGGCATGGGCGTGTTGGAAGAGATGTCGACCACCTCCGCCTGCCGGTTGCCCGGGTTGGTGACGGTGATATTCACGTTGCGACAGGTCAGCCGATCGGGACCGCCGAAGGAAAACAGCGACCAGTGATCAGAGTTCGTGGCGTCGGGGACGGTGGCTTGCACGTCGACGTCGAAGAGGTCGAGCCGCGCATTGTTGAGCGCGATCATCCGCCCCTCGAACCCGGTCGCCGGCAATTCGCGGGGCGAGAATGAAATCACCGGGTGATAGCCGCGCCCGCGCGAATCGTCACGCGCTTGCCCGAGATGCGGAACGGCTTTTCCGAAACGGCACGGATGCCGTTGAACTTCAGCTCGATCGTGCCGCCATCTTTGGCGTCGGCAACGGCCGCCTCGAGCGTGATATAGGGGGTGGGTACCTCGCCGCCATCCGAAATGGAGATTTGTGCCGCCGAGTCGTCCGCCGCGATCGGGTTGGTTTTCAGGTTGTTGCCGTTGGCCGCCACCGGAGTCGGCGTGTCCGGCATGGGCGGAGCCGTCGACGGTTTTTCAGGCTTTGGACTTGGGGTTGGCGTCTCGGTGCGGGCGGTGGATCCGTTTGTCGCCCCGGGCACGAGCGTGCCGCCAGGCGGGTCAAAAGCCGCCTCCGGCTCCATCGGCGGGAAATCGAGCGGAGCGATCTCCGCGCAGCATCCTTCGCGACGAGTCCCTTCGCGCCCACTGGCCCGTTCACGGGAGCGGAAGCCGGCGGTCCACTGTTTCCCGTGATTGCCGGCGGCTGACTGGACGTGGCCGGCCCTGTCGACTTCGTCGGTTCGTCCGGCAGATCGATATTGTCCGGCGGCGCGCTGAAGGCGATTGGCTTGTGCTCGTTTGTGCCGCGCGGCTGCGGGGGAAATCGGTCGATCAGGAACGCGACGAGCGCGAGCACGGCGATGCCCGCGATCCAGACTACGTTTCGCTCGATGACTGATCGCTGCTGCGGGACGTGCGAGGTCCAGACGA
The DNA here is from genome assembly GCA_963813715.1 of uncultured Planctomycetaceae bacterium. Taxonomy (GTDB): domain Bacteria; phylum Planctomycetota; class Planctomycetia; order Planctomycetales; family Planctomycetaceae; genus DASPSM01. The sequence continues at coordinate 577,671 of CAWFAK010000005.1, forward strand.
GCCCTTCGGGATTCACGCCGCGCAAACCCATCTCGGCAGCGATCGGCAGCAATTCGCGGATCAGCTCGTCCGGCGTGGCGATGCGGTCGCGCGGATCGGGGGCCATCATACGGCGGACGATCGCGGAAAGTTGCGGCGAAATGCGGGCGTTCTTGGCAGCCGGATCGGGAACGTCCTTCGCCTGGTGATCCAGCAGCTTTTGCAGCACGGTCCCCTCCGGATAGGGAGGCGTGCCGGTCAGCATGTGGTAGACGGTGCAGCCCAGCGAATAAATGTCGCTGCGAACGTCGACGTTCCGCGGATCCTTCGCCTGCTCCGGCGAGATGTAATCAAACGTGCCGAGCGTCGTGCCGGCGATCGTCAGGTCGCCGAACGATTCGGAGGCAACCTTCTTCGCCAGTCCAAGGTCGACGAGCTTCGCCCGGCCGCGGGGCGTGATGATGATGTTCGAGGGCTTGATGTCCCGATGCACGACGCCCGCCGCGGACGTATGCCTGAGAGCCGCGGCCAGCTGCAGCGTGTAGTTGACGGCCTCGCGCGGATCGAGAGCACCGTGATCGCGAATGATATCACGGATTGTGCGGCCGGTGACGAACTCGTGCGCGATGAAGTTGAGTCCGCGATCTTCGCCGACGTAATAGACGCGAGCGATATTGTCGTGATCGAGCCGTGCCGCGGCCCGCGCTTCGTTGAGAAATCGCTGGATCGAACCGCCGTCGCGGCTGAGCGACGGGGACAAGACCTTCGAGCGCGACAACGCGATCGAGGCGCTCGTCGACCGCGCGAAAGACGGCCCCCATGCCGCCGGCGCCGATCGTCCCTTCAATCCGAAAGTGACCGAGGCTGCAACCAACGGCCGTCGGCGCACCTTCAGCCGGCGGCGCATCCCTCGGGAACAGGCGCGACCAGAGCGAGGAATCCTCGGTTCGGGGTGTGACGTTTGAATCACCCGTCGTCCCGCGCCGCTCCGGATTCACGACCGTCTGCGGGCCGTCAAATTCAATCGGGGACTGCGCGATGGGCGGGTGCGAGCCGGACGGGCCAGATGCTCGGGGCGCGCCCGAATGGGCAGAGCCCGGCTCGCCGGACCGGCCTGATAAAGACGATCCGCCGGTGGTCGGATAGTCACTCATGGACGGCTGAATCTCGGCCTAGGAAACAGGATTCCATCCCTGTCGACAACCGAAGCGATGCGGCGTGTTTCGCCATCTTCCGCGGTCGTTTCCAACCGCATCGCCGTCGAGTGCAGATTGTTGGCGTGACGTCTTGCCGCGTTCGTCGCGGCCGAAACGCCGGCTGACAATCCGACTCATTTCTTCGCGGCCACCGCCCGAGCGAGAGCTGCCGAAGCGCGTGCCGTCTCGATGGGAAAATTTTGACAGGAGTCGCCGGAACTCGCCTGAAAACCCGAGCACCGGCTACACCATTAGGTTAAGTGACCCGAGGCCGGCTGACAAGAGGCAATGAGGCCCGGCCGCGCTTTTTGGACGTTTCCGACACGCATCGAATCCGAACATTTGGTCGTGCGTGGATCCCTGGCGAGCGATGAGCGTAAGCTGGCCGCTGCATTGCGTCACCGTCGCGATCGCTCATTGCCATAAACTCGACGTCATGCCAACCGCGGATCAACGATTCAAAATGAAATGGTGGGGCTGGGGATCGGAACAGATCCGCAAGGAGCTGCCTCACTCCGCCGCCACGCGGGACTATCTCCGCGCAAAGCTGGGAATCGAAGAGTTCGCGCGCGCAGCGAATTCAAACTCGACGCACTGCGACTGCCCGAGAGCCGCGCGGACCAGCGCTGGTCGCGCACCTCGGCGCGATCGTCGGCGCGGAGAACTGCCGCATCGATCATCGGGAGCGGGCGCTGCACGCGCTCGGCAAGAGTTACAAGGATCTCCTGCGCGTCCGCCAGCTCGTGCTCGAGCGCAGCTCCCGACGCCGTCGTCTATCCCCGTAGCGAAGCCGAGGTCGCGGCCCTGCTCGCCTGCTGCCGGGAGCTGCAAGCCGCTGTCGTGCCTTTCGGCGGCGGAACCAGCGTGGTCGGCGGCGTCGAGGCCGAAGCGGGCGCGCAACGCGTCGTCGTGACGATCGATCTGGCCTTGCTCAATCGCGTGCTGGCGATCGACGAGGTCTCGCAAACGGCGACCGTCGAGGCAGGAATCTTCGGCCCCGAACTGGAATCGCGGCTGGGCGAACGGGGCTTCACGCTGGGCCATTATCCGCAATCATTCGAGTTCTCCACGCTCGGCGGCTGGATCGCCACTCGCTCGAGCGGCCAGAATTCGCTGGCCTACGGCGGCATCGAAAAACTTGTCGAAAGTCTCCGCGATGGTGACGCCACAGGGCACAGTCGAAACGCTGCACGTCCCCCGCCGCGCCGACGGTCCTGACGTCGGCCAGATGCTGATTGGTTCGGAGGGAGTCTACGGCGTGATCGTTTCGGCGACGGTGCGGATTCGTCGCGCACCGGCTCGAGCGCGACTATTTCATGTACGCGTTCAAGGACTTTGCCGACGGCGTCACCATCGCCCGCCAGCTCGTCCAACGCGGCGCGGCGCCTGCCCTCGTGCGTGTCTCCGACGAAGAGGAGACGGCCGCTTCGCTCGCGCTGGGCAGTCGCGGCGGGGGGACCGGATGGCGAAATGCCGTCCGGCGGATCGCGCGAAAAGCCATCGAGTGGCGGCTCGAACGGTTGGGCATCCGGCCGCCGGCCATGTCCACGCTGCTGGTCGGCCTGGAGGGAACGCTCGACGAAAACCGCCGGCAGCGGCGACTGGTGCACGCCGCTCTGCGCGGTGCGTCGTGCGTCAATCTGGGGCGGACCCTAGGTCATCGGTGGCTCGAGACGCGCTTCGATCTGCCTTACCTCCGCGATGAGCTGATGGATAACCATCTGCTGGTCGACACGCTCGAAACGGCGACCACTTGGAATCGGTTGTTCGCGTTGTATGCGGCCGTCCACGAAGCAATCCATCGGGCGGCGGCGCAAGAGGGGGAACCGATCGTCGTCTTCACGCACGTCTCGCATCTGTATCGCGACGGCGCCTCGCTCTACTTTTCGTTGCTCGGCCGGCAGAAACGAGCCGACCCGATCGGCCAATGGTGGACGATCAAACGCGCCGCGGGCGACGCGATTCGGGCGCAGGGGGCCGTGATTAGCCATCATCACGGAGTCGGGCAGGACCACCGCGCGAAACGGGCCGCGGGCCTGTCGAGCAGCAAATGCTCGCCCAATTGAAAGCGACCCTCGACCCGGACGGCATGATGAATCCGGGCAAGCTGCTATGAGCCGCCGCCGCGCCGACATCCTCGCCGGCCTGCCCGAGGCGAGTTACGACGTGCTCGATCGTCGGCGGGGGAATCACCGGAGCGGGCATCGTGCGGGACGCCGCGGGCCGCGGACTGCGGTGCCTGCTGGTCGATAAGGGTGATTTTGCCTCGGGGACCAGCTCGAAGTCGGGCAAACTGGTGCATGGCGGCCTGCGCTACTTGAAATATCGGCAGTGGCGGCTCGTGCTCGAGGCGTGCCGCGAGCGCTGGCTGCTGCAGACGAAGATTGCCCCGCACCTGGTGCGGCCCATTCGCTTCGTCGTCCCTTGCTACGCGACGAGCCGCACGCCCCGCTGGATGCTGGCGCTGGGGCTGGTCGCCTACGAGCTGTTGGCCCTGGGCCGCAACGCAGGTCATTTCCGAATGCTTTCGCCGCGTCAGTTGGCCGAAGCGGAGCCGGACCTGGACCAGGGCGACTGCCGCGGCGGCGTCGCGTATTTCGATTGCGCGTGCCTCGACTTTCGGCTGGTGATCGACACGCTGAAGTCGGCCGAAGAAGACGGGGCCGATCTGCTCAACTATGTCGAGTTGTGCGGAGCGCCGGCAGCGGGAGCCGCGGGCCACTTCGAATCGAGCGTCCGCAACGTGCTCACCGGCACGTCGCATCGCGTGCGCAGTCGGGCTGTGATCAACGCGGCCGGGCCGTGGGCCGACGACGTGCAAGCCCGCCTCGGCGTCGGCGAGCGTTTCGGACTGAAACTGGCGATCGGCGTGCACCTGGTCGTGGCGCGCGAGCGACTGCCGGTGAACAATACCGTCGCGCTGGAGATCCCCGCCGACGGACGGATGATCTATGCGGCTCCCTGGGATCAGCACGTGCTCGTCGGCACGACCGATACCTTCTATGCGGGAAGCTTGGACCGCCTGCCCGTGACGACCGATGCCGTCGACTATCTGTTAGCGGGGGTCAACCGCTACTTCCCCACGGCGCGGCTGACGAACGACGACATTTTGCGAACGTTTGTCGGCGCGGCCCCTGCTGGGCGGTGAAGAGGAAGCTTCCGAAGACGCTGTCTCGCGCGACGATCGCGTGCTCAACCCGGCTCCCGGCATCTGGGCGATCACAGGCGGGAAATTGACGACCTATCGTGCGATGGCCAAGCGACTGGTCGATGGCCTCGTGCGCGAGAGCTTTGCCGACCGTCCGCTCCGCGCCTGCTCGACGACCGCGCCTCTGCCAAGCGCGAGAGATCCTTCCGGGAGACGCCTCGCCCGTCCTGCGAGATTTGTGGAGCCGCTACGGCGCCGCAGCCCGCTCGATCGAACGCTTGGCTAACGAGCCCGAATTGTCGGAGCGGATCGATCCCGGCGCGCCATTTGTTTGGGCCGAAGTCGAGCACGCTCTCGACCACGAATGGGTCGAGCGTTTGGACGACCTGCTCGATCGGCGGTTGGGGGCCTTCTTGCTGGCTCCCGAGTGTGACCTGCGACCCATCATTGCGCGTTGGCTGGAGGCCCGAGGCCATCACGTCCAATCGGCTCCGGAACCTGTCCCACACTTCTAACGCCCTTCACGTGGCCGTCCGCAACCCCTTCCGGTCCGTTCCCGCCCGGGCTGTTTTCTCCAAGATGACAGAATTTTAGGAAAAACGCGCGCACCAGGCGGTGACGGGCCGGGCTTGTTCTTCCGGAGAGGGGCACGAGCTCTTCTGGTCGATGGCTCAATACAATAAGGGGAGAGACGTGGCGATGAAACGGGCTTGGCTGCTGAGAGTAGGCGCGGGAATGGTGCTGGGATTGGTGGTGATCGGTCAGACCGAAGGCTATGCCGGCCATGGGCATAGCGGCGGAACACACGCCGCCAAGGAGACGCACGAGGCGCCCAAGCATAACAGCAAGCCGGCGCCGCACCCCGCGCCAAACCGCCGTCAAAATCCCCTTCCAAGCCTCAGTCGAAAGCCCCGAAACCGCTGCCGAAGCCCAGTGTGCACAACCAGGAGCATTCGCATTCCAACGCGGCCGAGCATTCCTCGAATCTCAAGCATCCCAACGCGATTACCTCGAATCCGAACAGCCAGAAAACGGCCAAAAACGAGACGACTCACCACGAGGAACATCACGACGGCCACCACCACCATTGGGATCATGAACGGCACTGGCATGGGCATCACCTTTACTGGTCTGGCAGCAGCTGGGTGGACGTGGCCAACGGGCAACCGGTCGTGGCCGCCGATCTGACTCCTCCCGTCGAGGCAGCCGGCGCGCCGCTCATGGACGTGGGCCCGGTACCGGTCGCCGTCGGTGCCGGCCGGCCGCAGGTCCAGTTCAACGTCGATTCCTCGGAGCGCGATTCGTACGACGCGGCCGCTCAGGCCGCCGGAATGTCCCGCGAGGATTGGATGCGCAGCCGTTTGAACTCGGCAGCGCACAATGAACTCAGATAGCGGGGCAACCCTTGTTCCCTCGTGAATCGACAAAAAACTGACCGCATCGATCTAATCGCAACAGTGGCCCCTGATTCGAGTCGATCGCTATGAGCCAGACCCCGAGCGCGCTGATACCGAAAACGCTGGAAACTGAGCACTCATTCCCGCAGAATCAGGGCTATCGAGATGCGGACATGCGTACCGGTCTCAGTTCGCCTCTCCCTGCACTGGCCCACGCGCGATGGATTCCGACGCCGACACAGACGCCGTCAGTCGCGAGTTGCTGGCCCGCGCCTGCGCGGGCGACCGGGAGGCGCTTGGGGAATTGCTCGAGCACAATCGCGATTACCTGCGCCACCTCGCCGACCGCCTGCTCGACGATCGCATGGCTCGCCGGATCGATGCGTCCGACGTTGTGCAGCAAACCTGCTTGTCGGTCCATAAGCAGATCGGCGAATTCGTCGGCCAGGATGCGGCCCAGTTTGCCGCCTGGCTGCGACAGATTCACGAACGGAACATTCGTAACGCCGTGCGGGATCAGCTCCACACCGAGAAGCGGGCCATCACGCGCGAGGAACGACTGCCCGACGGCGAGGATCACGCCATCCGCCAAACTACGCCCAGCCAACACGTCGTGCGTCGCGAAGAGTCGGTCCGCCTGGCAAACGCCATCGGACAACTTGTCGAAGATGAGCGCGAGGCGCTGCGCCGGCGCTACCTCGAAGGGCAGTCTGTTGCCGAAATTGCCGCGGCCATGGATCTTTCCAAAGACGCATTGGCTCGCCTCTTCAAGCGAGCCATGAAAAATGCGAAGCGGCACCTGCGTGATGACGGTTAGCGGACAACGCAAGATTCTTTTGGCGGCAAGGCCCGTCCCGTGGATGATCCCTCTCGACCTGTCGACTCCTCTGTGCCCGCCGAAGGGCACGATTCGCGGGTCGACGCCGCTCTGCACGACTACATGGAGCGCGTCGATCGGGGCGAAGCGCTCGATACCGAGAAGTTTGTCGGCGAGCATCCGGAAATTGCCGGCGAGTTGCGGTCGCTGATCGACGCGGAAATTCAGCTCCGTAAGTTTGCCAAGGCCGCCGGCCCAGCTAGTCCACCCGACGATTCGACGCGTTCCTTCGCGCTACACGGGCAGGAAACGATTGCTCCGCAGGCCGGCTTGAATCGCGGCGACGCAGCGGAACAAAGCCGCCGTCTCAAAGATCAATTCGGCCGCTACCGGATCGTGCCGCGTACTGGGCCAGGGGGCGATGGGCACCGTCTACCTGGCCGAGGACACGCAGCTCAAGCGGCAAGTCGCCCTCAAGACGCCGCACTTCGACAAGGACCCCACCGGCGAACTGCTCGAGCGGCTGTATCGTGAAGCCCGGGCCGCCGCCACGTTGCGACATCCCAATATCTGCCCCGTTTATGACGTGGGCGAAATCGAAGGCACGCACTACATCTCGATGGCCTACATCGAGGGGCATCCGCTCTCGGCCTTTATCCGCGCGAACAAGCCGCAGCCCGAACGGCAGGTGCTGATCGTCGTCCGCAAACTGGCGCAGGCCCTGCAGGAAGCCCACGACCTGAAGGTCGTGCACCGCGATCTGAAGCCGGCCAACATCATGGTCGACAAGCGGGGCGAGCCGCTGATCATGGATTTTGGACTTGCCCGCCACACGCGTCCCGACGACGACGTGCGGCTGACGCACAGCGGCACCCTGGTCGGCACGCCCGCCTACATGTCGCCCGAGCAAATTGACGCAGACTCGACGAAGATCGGTCCACTCACCGATCAATACAGCCTGGGCGTCATTCTGTTCGAGCTGCTCACCGGCCAGCTGCCGTTCCGCGGCTCGATGATGGCCGTGCTGGGACAGATCGTCACCAAAGCGCCGCCGTCGCCCAGCGGGCTGCGGCCGGATCTCGATCCGCGGATCGAGGCCGTCTGCCTCAAGATGATGGCCAAGAAGCCCGAAGACCGTTTGACTTCGCTCTCCGCGGTGGCCGACGAGCTGGCGGCCATTCTGCGAAATCCCGGCACTCGCCCGGCGTCCGCCGGCAAAGCGGCCTCCGGACTGACGCCAAATCCGGACGGGGAAACAGCGTCGGCCGCCGGCGCGGGCTCGTCCAAGATTCTCAAATCGGCGGCGGTCAAATCTCAGATCCTCAAGACAGCGGTGCAAAAGACGCTGACAGCCGCCGACCTGACCTCGCTCGAAGAACTGGCGCGGAAGTGCTGGACGCGGCACGACTACGACCAGGTGATTCAGATCGCCGAGCGCATCCCCGAGTCGAAGCGGAGCGAGAGCCTCAACTCGCTTATGGAAAAGGCTCGCGCCAAGACCGACGAAATTGCCTTCTTGCTCGTCGACATCGACGAGGCGGTGCGGCTCGAGGACCGTCGGACCGCTCTCAAGAAGGCGGAGGCATTGCTGGTCGTTAAGCCGGGCCATCGGCGAGCGCTCGAAGTTCAAGAGCGCTATAGCGGTGTGGGAGCCAGCGGGATCGTCCGCCTGAGCCCTCGGAACCTCGCACAAGCCTGGAATGAGGGAGGCTGGGTCCCCTGGAGCGTGCTCGCGTTTGGCCTGGCCGTCGTCGGCGTGATGTCCGGCGTCATCATCTGGTGGGTCAACCGAACGGTCATCATCATCGACTCCAATGCCCCCGGAATTACCGTCGCGATCAAAGGCCAAAAAGCGTTCATCACCGCGGAGGGCACCAAGAAGATCGTGGTCGAGCCGGGCGACCAAGAGATTAAAGTCAGTTACGAGGGGCTCGAAACCGTCACCCGCGAGTTCTTTCTCAAGAAGGGCGATTCCAAGATCCTGATTGTCAAAGTCGGCGACAAAGGGCTGTTGGCCTATCTGCAGAACGAGCAGGCGCCCGACAAGGCCAAGACCGACGTCGCGCAGAAGGGCGGTGCCGGTGCCTCCTCAGAGAGTCCGCCGCCAACGCTGGCGATGATTGGCGCGGCCAAGGGTCCGCGGCCGGCGTCGCTCGCCGCTCCCTTCCAAGTTGACGATGCCCAGAGCGCTCGGCAGAAGTGGGCCGACTATCTGCAAGAGCCGGCCGAAACCACCAACACGCTCGGCATGAAGTTCGTCCTGATTCCCCCGGGCGAATTCTTGATGGGGACGCCCGCCGACAGATTCGGCAGCGCCCAGGAGAAGCCGCAACACCGGGTGCGGATCACGCGACCCTACTATCTCGACACGCACGAAGTGACGCGCGGAGAGTTCTCGCAGTTCGTCGCCGCCAGTGGATACAAGACCGAGGCGGAGCGCGATGGCGGCCGTGCAGCCACCTTCAACGCCAAAGGCGACCTGCACGAGGACCAGAACGCCGGCTGGAAGAATCCGGGCTTCGAGCAGACCGACGTCCACCCCGTGGTGATCGTCTCCTGGAACGACGCTGCCGCCTTCTGTCGCTGGCTCAGCGAGAAGGAAGGCGCAACGTATCGGCTGCCGACCGAGGCGGAATGGGAATACGCCTGCCGCGCCGGAACCATCACGGCCTACACCACCGGCAGCCATGTGCCCGACTTGTTCAAGGCCGGCAACGGACTCGGACAAGAATTTCGCGATCACTTTCATCAAAAGGGGGACGATCAGCGTCCCAACGACGGCTTCGTCTTCACGGCGCCGGTCGGCTCGTTCCCGGCAAACTCGTTCGGCCTGTTCGACATGCACGGCAACGCTTGGGAATGGTGCCAGGATTGGTTCGGCGGCAACTATTCACCAGAGACGGCCGTCGACCCGACGGGCGCGGAAACCGGCACCAAGCGCGTTGCGCGGGGCGGCGGATTCGATTGTGGACTCTCCGCCCGATCGGCAACCCGCGACAGCAACGTTCCCACGATGCGAGCGGCCAACCTCGGCTTCCGGGTCGTCCGGGCCACCCGCGAAATCGCGCCCGTGGAAACCGCTTCCGCCGGGGACGTCTTCCTGCCCTTGTTCAACGGACGCGATCTGACCGGCTGGAAGTTCCATCCCAGCCAGCCGGGCAATTGGCGCGTGGAAAACGGCATTCTGATCGGCTCCGGGACCCAAGAGGGCCAACCCTACGTCTCGGAGAGGAGTCATCTTTATACCGATCGCGGCGACTTCAAGAACTTCCATCTCCGCGTGGAGGCCCGGATCAACAACGGCGGCAACAGCGGTCTCTACTTCCGTTCGGGATTTGGACCCACAAGGCCGAGCGACCACCCGAAATTTCCCTCTGGGTACGAGGCCCAGATCGACAGCACGGTTGATCCGGCTCGCACCGGCAGCCTCTACGCGGGAGGCAATGTGGTCGTGGGCGTCAGCGATACCCTCGTCCCGCCCGGACAGTGGTTTACCGAGGAAGTGATTGCCCAGGGGAATCGGTTCGTCGTTAAGGTGAACGGCCAAACAACCGCCGTGTATCGCGACGAGAAGGAGATTTCCGCCAGCGGACACATTGCCTTGCAGCAAAACAACCCGAAGACGATCGCCGAGTTCCGCAAAATCGAGATCAAGGAGTTGACGGCAGACGGTCTGGCAGAGGCCCCGACAATTTCCCCGGACGGCTACGTCTCGCTCTTCAACGGCAAGAACCTGAGCGGCTGGACGAGGGATCCGAGTCACCCCGGCGATTGGCACGTCGAGAACGGCATTCTCACTGGGGGGCCGGCCGGCGAGGCCAGTTTTCTCCATTCCGACCGTGACAACTACAAGAACTTTCGTCTCCGCGTCGAGGCACGACTCAAGGGGAAGGAGTCCAGCGAACTCTGGGTTCGCGCTCAGAGTCCTCCGATCGCCGCCCCTGACAAAGTTCCTATGACTGGATACGAGGTCCATCTGGAGGAACCGGCTGAAACCCGCAAGGTGAGAACGGGGAGTATCTGGGCGGTGACACAAAAGTCAGACGGGGAAAGGAGCGTCAATGGCTTCGGTCGGATGGATCCGATGGTGCAGCCCGCACGCTGGTTCACGCTTGAAGTGGTTGCCGAGGGAAAGCGCGTGTACGTCCTCGTCAACGGCGAATTGGCCTCCGACACGAACTGGTTAAAGAGGGATCAATACGAGAGCGGACGTATTGCGATTCAGCAGGACGTCGGCAAGCCGTCGGTCGAGTTCCGCAAGATCGAGATCAAGGAACTCGCCGACTCGACCACTGCGCCTGCCATCTCTCCCAAGGCGGCGGATCATCCTATGGACAAGGATGCGCTCGTCGCCCCGTTCGACGAATCTCAAGCACACGCCGCACAGCAGAAGTGGTCCGATCGGCTGAAGACTCCGGTCGAGCTGATCAACAAGGCGAATATGCGGATGCGTCTGATCCCGCCCGGGCAATTCGAGATGGGTTCGATCAATGGCCCAGAATCCACTCAGCCTCGCCACGCGGTGCGGATCACGCGTCCCTTCTACCTGGGAACCTACGAGGTGACGCGGGCACAATTCGCCGCGTTCGTGTCGGCCACCCACTCCACGGGACACTCCGACTCGTGGAAAACAGGTTGGCGGTTGGACGACGCCGCCAAGCCCATCAAATGGGAGCCACGACGTCGATTCACCTGGCAGTCGCCCGGCTTCACGCAGGACGGCAGTCATCCGGTGGTCGACGTCTCTTGGGACGACGTGCAGGAATTCTGCACGTGGCTCTCGCGGACCGAGGGAAAAACCTATCGTCTCCCGACCGAGGCGGAATGGGAGTACGCCTGCCGCGCCGGCACGACCACCGCCTGGTACAACGGCGACACCCTGGCCGACGTCGTTCAGATCGGCAATTCCGCCGACAAGTCGGCCAAGGCCAAGTTCTCCGTTTGGCGAACCACGAGCGCCTCCGACGGCTTTGTCTATACGAGCCCGGTCGGCCAGTTCCGGCCCAACAATTTCGGGCTCTATGACACCATCGGCAACGTCCTGGAATGGTGCTCCGACTTCTTTGATTCCAGGTACTACCAAAACTCGCCCGACGCCGACCCCACGGGGCCGCGCGGCGGCAAGCGCCACGTCGCTCGCGGGGGAGCGTTCACCTCGATCGGTGAAGCTGCGAGTCGCATAGATTTGGCTACCAATCATCGCGCCCCCGACGTCGGCTTTCGCGTGGTCTGCGAGATTGCGGCGGTTCCACCGATCGTTGACTCGGCGCCGACTGCTGCGCCTCCCGCAGCCGGTCGCGACCGTCAAGCGTGGGTTGGCGCAGAGAGCCGCTTTGACGAGGTCGCTGCCGGCAAATGGCGAGAGACATTTCCGAAGCAGCCGGGGCACGCGATCTATTTCTTCGATCAAGTCGCGGAGACACCGGAGTACACCGAGCTGATCGACAAAACCCGGATCAAATCAAAAGGCGGGGTGAGCGTCCGACTCGGCGACAATCAGGCCCTCATGCGCTGGGGCGGACCCAGCCAGGAATTCAAGCCGTTGCAGCCGGGACAATGGGTGACAACGGCCGAACACTCGCCGACGGCCGCCGCGTCACAGACTGTTGACCGGTCCTTCTTTAATGGTCGGGATCTCGACGGCTGGCACGGACTGCCCGGATTCTGGCACGTCAACGATCACGCGCTTGTCGGCACCGTTCCCGTCGGGCAAAAGGCCCACACTTTTTTGTGCAGCAAGCGAGAATACAAAGACTTCGAGCTGAAGTTCCGCGCTCGACTGCTGGGCGGAGTCGGCAACAGCGGCGTGCAGTTCCGCTCAACGTTTCGGGACCCGAAGACATTTTGGCTGGTTGGCCCGCAGTGCGAGATTTGTGCCCAGGACCGAAATCGCAAATATCCGACCGGAAGTCTCGTGACCGAGCCCACAGGTGAACCCTCAGTGGCTCCGGCTGCCGCGGACGTCGACCGTATTTTCAAGCTGGCCGACTTCAACGATTTCGAGATCCGCTGCGTCGGCAAACATGTGCGAATCAAGGTCAATGGCCTGACGACAGTTGACGCCGACTTCCCGTCGATGCCGGACGAGGGGCTGATCGGTTGGCAGATGCATGGGAAAGACCCACCACGCGAGGTGACGTTTAAAGACATTGAGTTCACGGATTTGAGCCCGCGGCCCGCACGGTCGGGCGGCCTCTAAACGGCCCCAAATCGCCCCTCGGATTCTTCGCGATCTGCCAAGAATTCGGAAAAAGGTCGCGCCGGCGTCTAGAAACCGGGCTTAGTCTTCTGGACTCGCCGGAAACGAAGTCGTCGGAGCCGATCCCGCTCGGGTAAGTGAAGCGCTATGAACTACTTTGCCAACATCATCAGCGGCCCCAACGCGGGCCAGCGGCGCGAGCTGACAAATCACGCCATTCTCGTCATTGGGCGCGGAGACGACTGCGACCTGCGGCTCTCCGACCCGAGCGTCTCGCGGATTCACGCGCGGATCACGCTCGTCGACGGGCACGTCTACCTCGAAGACGCGGGCAGCCGCTGGGGCACGCTCGTCAACAACAAGCCGACCGAGAGCCGCGAGCTGTTTCCCGGCGACTGCGTGGCCATCGGCGACACGCAGCTCCGCCTGGAGCTCGAGTCGCCGCTGGTGACAACGATCTCTCCCATCCACAAGCGTATCCTGCGGACGCTCTCCGGTCGTGCGCGAGGCCGCCGCAACGGCGCCAAAAAGGCCCCATCGCCCGAGCGCGACGACGATCCCGAGTCCACCCTCAACCAGCCCCGCCGAGTGGTGGCGAGAAAACCGCTCGATGTCGCTTCGCTGGTCGGCAAGAAGTTTCTCCGCTATCGGGTCGAGTCGATCATTGCGCGGCCGCGGAGCGGCATCATCTTTCACGCCCGCGATCCGAAGTACGATCGGCCCATCGCCCTCAAGATCTTTCGACACGACTTCTTCCACGACCGCCAGGGATCCGCGCGGTTCCTGCGGGCCATGCGGACCACCATCGCGCTTGAGCACGAAAACCTGGTCCGCGTCTACGGGGCCGGACGGACGCAGGGCCTGTGCTTCATCGCCAGCGAATTCGTCGACGGCGAGAGTGTTTCGCAAATGATCCGCCGCATCGGCGTGGCCGGCATGCTCGATTGGCGCAATGCCCTGCACGTCGCCCAGGGAGTGGCCGAGGCGCTGGAAGTCGCCCACGAGCTCAACATCTTGCATCGCAATATCAGCCCCAGCAACATCCTCGTCCGCAAGAGCGACCGCTGCGTCAAGCTGGGCGACTTGATGCTGGCCAAGGCACTCGACGACTCGGGCAACGAGAAGATCACCCGCTCGGGCGAAGTCATCGGCGACCTGCGTTACCTCAGTCCCGAGCAGCTCTCCGGCGAGCAGCCGCTGGACCCGCGGGCCGACATCTACAGCCTGGGCGCCGCGCTCTACGCCATCCTCACGGGCCGGCCGCCCTTCGAGGGAGGCACCGCGGCCGAAGTCATCCGCCGCATCGTGACTGGTTCTCCCGAGCCACCGACGAAGGTCCACTTGGCCGTGCCGTCGCAGCTCGAAGGCCTCGTTCTTCGGATGCTCGCCAAGCGTCCGGAAGACCGCCCCGAAAGCGCCCGCGCCTGCGCCAGGAACTGGAACGCATCTCCCGCTACTGTGGCTTGTGATGCTTCTGTGGCCTGCCGTCTTCTGCCGCTCGCTGCCCTTTTCTCTCGAGGCGGACGAAGCGCCGAGGTGACGGTGGCTCGCTGGGCCGACCGCCCCGGGGAGTTCAAATCGTCTCTCCGACCTGTTACCGTGCGAGGGTCGACGCGCTTCGACCCGCGTTCGTGTCGATTCAGGTTCGTCAGTCGTCGGCCACGCTGAGCTCCGGGAAAGGTCGCGCCGCAATCGTGCTGAAGCGTCTCCGCGCGGAAAGAGTGGAAGTTCTTCGCCGTGCTCCCGCGGGCGAACCGGCCGCTGGCCGCCGTCTGGTGGCTGATCGTCGTGCTGCGGGGCGTGCTGCCGGCTGTCTTTGCCATCGCGATGGGCATGCTCGTGGCGGCCGTCGAGCACGGCAATTCCTCTGGCGGCCGCGCTGACCTTCGTCGGCGCGATCTTCATTTTGCTGCAGGTTCTCACGCCCATTCATCAGGCTGTCGGCGCCAACCTGGGCGATCGCACGGCGGCCTGGCTCTACGATCGGCTGACCGACGCCTGCGTCCGGCCGCCCGGCATGGGCCACCTGGAAGATCCCGAATTGACCAGCGACCTGACCGTCGCCCGCGACTTCGATCTGGGGATGACGGGACCGCCGCTCTTCATCTCGATGGACTTCATCGCCAGTGGTCTGGTCGAAATGATCGGCGGCGTGGCGTCGGCCGTGGTGTTGGCGGCCTACGCCTGGTGGGCGCCCTGGTGCTCGCCGGAGCGTGGCTGGCAACGCACTACCTCTTGCGGGAAAGCGCCGTTCTGGCGCGACCGCAACACCACCGAAGTTCGCAGCGCCCAGCGCGACGCCGACTACGCCTATCGGCTGGCCGTCGATCCGCCTGCCAGCAAAGAGCTGCGGCTCTTCGGCCTGGCGTCGTGGACGATCGATCGCTTCGTCAACCGCCGCACGCGGCTCTATCAGCTGCAATACCAGGCGACGCGTCTCCGCGAGCGGTCCGTGTTGTGGAGCATGCTCTTGGTGGTCGGCGCGAACGTGATCGTCTTCTGGGCGCTCGCCGCCTCGGCCGTGAACGGTCACCTCGATCTGGGTCGCCTGGTGATGTTCGCCCAAAGCGCGATCGGCGTCTCGATGATCGCCTTCGGTGGCCTCAACTGGGCTCTGGACGGGGCCGCCTCGCCGGTGGACGCCGTCCTGCGGTTGGAGCCGGCGATGGAACCGGCCGGCCACCTCCCTTCGGGCACCACGCTCGCCAATGGCCGGCCTGCCCGCGAAATCCGCTTCCGCAACCTCACTTTTGGCTATCCCGGCTCGCGCAACGTTCTGGAAGGCTTCGACCTGACCATTCCTGCCGGCACGTCGCTGGCCATCGTCGGACAGAACGGCGCCGGCAAGACGACGCTGGCCAAGCTCCTCTGCCGCTTGTACGACCCGCTCGACGGGGCGATCGAAGTCGACGGCATCGATATCCGCACCTTCGATCTGACCTCGTGGCGATCGCGACTGACGGCCGTGTTCCAGGATTTCACGCGATTCGAGCTGCCATTGCGCGATAACGTCGCACCAGCGGGCGCTCCCGATGTGGCGATTATCTCCGCGCTCGAAGCGGCCGGCGCGGCCAATCTCGCGACGCTCGATACGATCCTTGCCCGCGGATACGAAGGAGGAACCGAGCTGTCGGGCGGGCAATGGCAGCGTGTCGCACTGGCTCGCGCACTGTGTGCCGTGACGTTGGGAGCGGGCGTCGTGCTGCTCGATGAGCCGACGGCCCAGCTCGACGTCCGAGGGCGAAGCAGAAATCTTCGATCGCCTGTTGTCGGCCAGCCGTCATTGCACGACGATCCTCATTTCGCATCGCTTCTCCACCGTCCGCCATGCCGATCGCATCTGCGTGCTCGAGCACGGAAAGGTTGTCGAGCTTGGAACGCACGACGAGCTGATGGCATTGGGCGGGCGCTATCACACGATGTTCGACCTGCAGGCCCAGCGGTTCACCGCCACCGAGGACGAGGAAGGAAAAACGTATGACCTCCTCGCCTAGTGCCGGTCGCAAGGTCGCGCCCTTAGCGTCCCCGGTGCCCGACAAGCTGCCCCCCGCGCTGTCCTCGATGTGGCGGCTGTGCAAGCTGGGCTATCAGCACGAGCCGCGCTTGTTGCTGGCCTCCTTCCTGCTCGCCCTCCTGTCCGCCCTGCCCGACGCGCTTCTGGCACTTTGGCTCAAGCTGCTGGGCGAAGGCCTGCTCGAGCACCGACCTGAACTCGTCTACACGGCCGCCGCGCTGCTCGGACTGTCGGCGGCGGCCACCTGGTTTCTCCGCACGGTGAGCACCCGCGTGCAGCGAGGCTTTCGCGACAAGGTCACCATCGCGCTGGAATCGCACGTCGCCCGGCTGCAGGCCACCGTGGCGACCATCGCACACCAGGAGCGGCCCGACTACCTCGACCGGCTCTCCGTGCTGCGCAACCAGGTCTTCGTGCTCGACCACATGTATATGTCGCTCTTTTCGACGTGCGGCTGGATCCTGCGATTGGCCGTCACGGTCGGCCTGTTGATGTCGATTCACCCGGCGCTGGCCCTGTTGGCTCTGTTTGCCGTGCCGACTGTTCTCACGTCGACGTGGCGGCCGGCCGTCGAACGGGCCGCCCAGGAACGCGGCGCTCCCTTCAGCCGCCTTGCGCGGCACCTCTTCAACATGGCCACGACGGCGACGCCCGGCAAAGAGGTCCGGCTGACGGGCATCGGACCGCGGTTGGCCACCGATCGTCGCCAGGCCTGGGAGCGCGGGAACGACCCGATCGCGGCCGCCCGCTGGGGAACGGCCGCGTGGCACACGGTGGCCTGGGCCATCTTTGGCGGCGCCTACGTCGGCGCGGTCGTCTTTGTGTCGACGTCCCTCAAGGGGTCGCCCGGCGACGTGCTGCTCGTGCTGGCGGCCGGCTCGCGTCTCTCCGCGTATATCGGCGCGACCGTCGGCGAGATCGGTTTCCTTCGCGGCATCTGGATGGACGGCTCGCGCCGCTTGGCCTGGCTCGAGGACTACGCCGCTGCAATCGTCGCATCGGCCGATCTGCCCGTCCCCGCGCGACTCACGCGCGGTATTCGTTTCGAACATGTCTCGTTCGCTTACCCCGGCACCGAGCGGCTGGTGCTCGACGACGTGAATCTCGAATTGCCGGCCGGCAGAGTGATCGCCATCGTTGGCGAGAACGGGGCCGGGAAGACGACCCTCGTCAAACTGTTGGGAAAGCTGTACGAACCCAATGAGGGCCGCATCCTGGTTGACGAAGTCGATTTGTCCCGCATGCCCGCCGATCAGTGGCGCACGCGACTCGCCGGAGCGTTCCAAGACTTCTTCCGTTTCGAGTTCCTCGCCCGACAGTCAGTCGGTGTCGGCGATATCGGGCGAATCGACGACGGACCGGCCGTCACAACGGCCGTCACCCGCGCCGGAGCCGATGCCGTCGTCGCCGGCCTGAAAGCCGGGCTGCAGACTCAGCTCGGACCGACCTGGCCTGAAGGCGTCGAAGTCTCCTTCGGCCAGTGGCAAAAACTCGCCCTTGCCCGCGGCTTCATGCGCGATAGCCCGCTCGTCCTCGTCCTCGACGAGCCGACCTCCGCCCTCGATGCCGAAAGCGAGCACGAGCTCTTCGAGCGCTACGCCGCCGCCGCCCGTGGCGACCGAATTGCCAGTATTCAACCCGGCAGTGACGGCGCCTCGGCCAACGGCGGCCCGCTCGGCAGCAACGGCCGCATCACGATCCTCGTCTCTCACCGCTTTTCCACGGTCCGCATGGCCGACCTGATTGTCGTGCTGGACGGCGCCCGCGTCGCCGAAGTCGGCACGCACGACGAACTCATGTCCCGTGGCGGCACGTACGCCCAGCTGTACGGCATCCAGGCCGCCGCTTACCGTTGAGCCGGGGACTCGCCAACTCCATCACGCCGGAAAGGGATTTCATGCACGGTTCGGTCGCCCTGATCCTGGTCACTTCGCTCGTCTGCCAAACCGCCGACCTGCCCCCCTTCCTCAAAGAGCACGGCCGAGTACTGACCTACTACTACAAGTCACCCAGTCCCGAGCTGGGACCGCAACTGCTCAAGGACCTGCTCGCCAAGGAAAACATCGAGGATCCCTGGTTCCGAGAGCACGAGCACGTCCTGCACCTGGTCAGCGCTCAATTAGGCGACATGGCGATCGGCAAACCCAGAATCATTCGCAAATACGAGGCTCAATTTGCTAACGCATCGCGCCCCGGACGTTTCGTCATCCTCCGCGCTCTCGAAAACTGCGGCGACGCCGCGACGCTCAAGCAAATCAACGCCTGGCTGGCCGACCCCCAATACGAAGACCTCCGCCCCCGCCTCGAAACCCTCAAGCAGCAGCTCAGCGATCCGGTCTCCAAGCACGTGCGCAATCGGCCCGCCCAGACGCCGGACGATCTCGACTTCCTCTGGGCCAACTTCTTCATCACGGGCGACTACGCCCCCGCCTCGCGAGTGCTCGACGTGCTCGAGCTTCCCGAAACCAAAGCCAACGCCGTCTTGAAGGGAGCGGCCGCGTGGTCGATGCGCTCGAACCTGCATCAACATCCCAAGCTCGCCGAACTCGTGAAGAAACACGCCAAAGAGCGCTCGCCCGAAAGCCAAAAGCAAATCACCGAACTGCTGAAGCCCTCGGACCCCTCCGACTAGAGGGGCAGCAGGGGCAATGCCCCTGCACCCGGTGCGGGTCGCGCGGATTAACGTGGGACGCCGGCTGCCGCGGCATGCCTGCTGTCGCGCTGGCCGGCTCGCGAGGCGTCGATTGCGACAGCCCGCAGTCGATCCGACAACATCGCCACGCTCTAAGTCCGTGGACGTCGCTGCACGGCGACCGCCTGATCGCAGTAATCCCGCTGGCGACGAAAGAACGTGCGCGCGCTCGATTTTCGCGCCGGGACAACGTGCCCCCTTATATCAAAACACGGAGTCCCGTCACGCCGGGGATGAAAGTCTCGTTATCTGTGGAAGCCCCGTGCGATACCCGGTCTCCCTCCGCTCGTCTGGCTTTGCGAAGATTTCGCGAGTCAGCCTGCAGTGGTCGCATCAGATTGCCACAAGTCCGCTGGGACATGCTTTGATTCATAACCGATGCCGAGTTTGCCAGGACCCAACTCCATTCAGTCATAAAATCCCAATCCATCCAAGATCAGTTTTCTCGAGAGTGACCGCCCGTGGATAGCGGTCTTCGACCTTGGACTTTGGAGCTCAAACCCGACTTTCTCAGATGCGCTCAGCGGGATTTCGAACTGGGGACCGCTCACCACTTTGTCTTGCAAAGTGAGTTGGTCCGCCGTAAACTGCGGTCACCTCATTTGGAAATACGTTCGCGGGCCCTGACCTCAGGACCCAATGCTTAGCCCAGTTAGAAGAGATTCATTGCATGAAACCCGCCCGACCCGCCCTGTCGACGTGGCAAACGGTTCTGGTCGCTGGGCTCGTGGCTGGCGCAGTCATCACCTACGTGGACAACTTCGCGTTCGAGGGCGAGGTCAGCCCCATTGTCATCATTGCGCTGCTGCTGTCCTCGTCGGCGCTGGCGGTGGGCGTGTGGGGGCGGAGGGGGTGGATTGCTGCGGGCATCATTTGGGCGTGCGTTCCCTTGGCTCACGTCGTGAAGCACGTTCTGGGCTTGCCTGACACCTTGCACCCGAACACCTACACTTCGATCCTGTTTCTGGCCCTGTTCACGCTCGTGGTCGCAACGATCGGTGCGGGTTGTGGGGCTCTTGTCCGCCGACTCGCCACCGGCCCGCGCTCCGGGGGAGAAGTGCCTGAGAGCCACGTGGCCGCGAAGGGCAGTTCGGGCCAGCGCTCAACGTGACTGCCGCCCGATGCGATTCAGCCCGTCGACCGCTCCACTGGCGGGCACGCAAGAAGCTCACCCTCTAACTCAATGGTGGCCCTCGATGCTTTTCAGGGGGCGAAAATCACTCGCTTCTGACCCAATTCCTGCGCTTTTGGGGCGATTGGATCTCTGTATTGTGCAGATCCATTTTTACCCAAGGAGTGCTGGCATGTCGGACATCAAATTTGATCAGACCCTTAGCCTTATTGCCGTGGTCGACCCCATTGGAAACGGCCTATGTGATAGCGAGATCGCTCGTATTGCCAGTTCGTTCAAGGAAAACATGAGACGTGTCGTGCGCCTTCTTGAGTTGTCGCCTGTGTTGGCGGGATGGGTCGGCGCGTTTGTGGCATGCGACGCGCGAGCCGATTTCGAAGCATTTGGCGTACCCATTCGGAGTCCGGATTCCAAGGTTCTTGATCCTGAGCGTACTGAGCGTGCGGACACGATTAGGAGGGAGCGCTTTGCGCGCGAGTTTCCAGACTTCAAGAAAGACAGATCGGAGACGCCGCAGGTCATCTTGGACCGGGGAATGGAATACATAATCCAGTTGCGCAACGTTGTTCCACAAATAGTGGCCGGACTAGACGTCGTGCTTGCGTCGTCGATTACGGGATCATGGACCGCTTTCGAGGTGTTGGCTGGCGATCTGTGGGTCGCGGCGGTGAACGCTCATCCGCACACGCTATCCGTGATGAAGGGAAAGTTGGTGAATTGGGAAATTCCAAAGGCTGCTCGCGGCACTGAAGACACGAATCGCGAATCGGGCAACAAAAAGGGCGGAGAAACAGGCCCCCAGATCTCGGTTAAGTGGCTTGAGTTTCACAACTACAACGTTTCCCAAAAGATGGGAACTCTACTCAGGCAGCGTAAAACAGCAGATTTTCAGACCGTTTGGGACATTCGCGAAGCATACGCGAGAGCATTCGAAAGCGACTATTCCGCTATCCGCAACAGTCTGGCTGATGAATCGCTCGACCACCTGTCGGCTCTTCGCAATGTTCTGGTTCACAAAGCGGGAAAGGCCGACGACAAGTTCGTTGAAGACATCGCAGGCTGTGAACACTTTGCTTCGATCTCAGAACGCGATCCGGTCATCCTAGACGGTGAGATCGTCGCTGATTTGGTTTGGTCGGTCGTCAATCAAGCAAGCTCGCTTCTGTCGGCCGTGGATGCGTGGCTGGCTAGAAATCCCAACAAATCGAATGTCAAGCAACAGCAATAATCTCGACACTCAAGAACTTGAGATGCCGTGCAAGACTTGGAGGGGAGAGGGCGGACATTACACGGAGCATCCTCGCTACTATTCCGTCGTTCATCGGTCTAAGTCGAGTTGCGTGGCTTCTTCTATTTGTAGCACGCTCGGCCATTGCACAGCTGGTGTTATTACTTAAATAGCGGCTGGGTGTTCTTGCCAGTATGATGCCTATCCATTCGTGTGACCGCGTTCAGTTAGCAACAAAGACGGGCTTCGACGATGCCGACTACAGTCAATGGGTTGGATTTTGCGGTCGTAGGATTCATCCCTCAAATTCCAGATCCCGGACAGCAACCGGCGGTCTACAAGAACTCTGCGTGGCCGATTGGAATGGGTTTCTTGTTTAAGTCAGGGAATCCAGATCCTGTGATCGCGAGCTATGCAGATCTGCAAACGCTGGTCAATCAGCGAGAGTTCCGGTTCATCGTCGCACTTCGAAACCTCAGTGCAACATGGCCGGATCAGGCCGGCCCAGTGCAGGTAAGTTACGATCCCCCTGACATGATTCCAGGCTACACGCCTGTTCGGGTTTGGTGCACGGTTGGCCGAGTTTGTGCTTCATGCACCTCTGGTTTTCGCCCGCGCCGCGCTCACGGACATTGGGCGGCGCGCCACTCCGCAAGAGTTCACAATTGAGCTCGTTGTGAAGGTCAAGCTGTCATGGTGGATGAATGTTGTGCAAACCGCTTTAACTTGGCATTTGGCGCCATGGGCCGTCGTAGTAGTCCGCTACACGCTCTTCCGCTCGGGAGGCTCGAAAATTGAGGTCATCAGCTCTGAAATTCCCTCACAGAAGTTTGTGCACGACTGGGGCACCGTAGGTGCCCACGACATGTGCAACATCACTCCGCACCAGCTCAATGCGTTTATTGCGACAGGCGACTGTCTCGACGCGCCGCTATCGCAAAAATGACTTTCCCGTAAGGGCAATCGGGACTAGAATTTAGAGACGGGGGGCGGAGGAATTGATGCGCACATCCCGAGTAGATTCGTCTTTTTTCGAGTTTTACACAGCCATTCGCGAAGCTGATGTGTCGGGCTATCCGGAGCTGGGCGACATTGTGCTCATTAGGGGCGACAGCCAGATTTACGCCCAAGTCGATGATATAGAAAGAATTAGGACTCCCGCTGGTGTGGAGTTTCGGCTGCAATTTCGCGTCAACGATGCACCGCTGACACGGCGCTCCAAGGAGCAGACTGGCAGGATAGCGGTGCCAATCTCCACTGACGGGCAGATGCGTTATGAGCCCCCCACGCTTTATTACACTTTGAGCACACGAAACACGGATGAGGAAAATAAACGAAATCTGAGCGATTTTGTATTTTCCCAATGGGACAACGTAACGAAGTCCATTTACCGACTCCGCGAAAATCACGATTCTGAGGATCGACGATCTGAT
Source organism: uncultured Planctomycetaceae bacterium (assembly GCA_963813715.1). GTDB lineage: Bacteria > Planctomycetota > Planctomycetia > Planctomycetales > Planctomycetaceae > DASPSM01. Next base: position 600,406 of record CAWFAK010000005.1, read on the forward strand.
GCGGGCTCCTCTGGTTAACTTTTCTTGCGGCCGCTGCCCTTAACGCCCCCCCTACGGGGCACCAGACCAGCGGCGCGAGCTGGGCCGCGCTTTCGAAGCCCAGCTCGAATTCTACCTCGCCCTGCGAGGCCTCAAGAGCCCCAGGCTCCGCGGCGTGCATCTCGCGCCCGACCCCGATCATTGCGGCAATCTCGATGAGCCGTCGCTCGTTGGCCTGCCACTGCGAGGGAGTCGTGGTCAACCATCTTTCGACCCGACTTTTTGCAATACACCCGGCAGGATTCGAACCTGCGACCTGCGGTTTAGGAAACCGCCGCTCTATCCACCTGAGCTACGGGTGCGTTCGATGCACGCGACCGACGACGGGTTGTTTGTCGTGTTTCTGAGTGGACCCCGATCTTTCACTCGATGCGTTGGACCATCTCTTGGATCCGATCGGTCCAGTCATATCAGTCCAACTTCGGACTTGGCCAGAGATCCTCTTGGTTTTATTGGAAACCGCTTACTCATTGAAGGACATTTCGTGAACCAAAAGCCGGGGTCAATCCGGCGGTTGTTGCGCGGGCGTTATGGGGACGCTGTCTTGGACATCGTGATCTTGCCGAAGGTCATAAAGACGCGCGTTTTGCCGGAAGGGCCGCGGTAGGCTCCCTCGGCTTTGCACAGTTTGCACGCTAGCGCCGTGAATTCCCAGCAATCGGCCTCGTCGCAGTTGAGCTTTCGCGTCGTGAGGGGGGCGATGCTCTGTTTCTGGCCGTATTCGCGGACCACTTGCGAATCGCGGGTCAGCCCCTTCACCAGCGAGGGGTTGTCCCAAGCCCACAGCCAGGTGCCGTCGGCCGTGTTGTAAGTGCCGATGATCTGCACCGGGGCAGCGGCGTGGATTTTCTGCGAGTCGAACGAGATCGTCCCTTTGTCCTGGTCGAGGAGCCACTTCGTGTCCTCGAAATGAATGACCGCCTGGAGGGCGGCGTTCTTTGCCTGCAGTTCGGCCATGGCCTGGTCGACCAGCGGCCGCACGGTTGGGCCGTCCAGGACAGGGGGCTGCTCGTTGTGGAACATCACGAAAAGGCCCGCGCACAACGCGACCACAGTCGCGAACGTGATCGAGCCGAGGAGGACGATCCAGCCCCGGATCGTCAGGCCGGCGATTTTTCGGCGCGGCGGCTTTTCGGGAACATCCGGGGAACGCTTCGACGCCGCGGTTCGGGCGCCCGCCTTCCCGGCGGGTCGGGCGGTGGATTTCGGAGGGCGGATCGGCCGCGGCGGCACGGGATTGCCGTATTCGTCGTCCCCGGCATCATCTGGCTGCGGGTCGGCCGGCATTGACGCCGACGGAATGCGGACCTTGCTGCCGCACTGCTTGCAATGAAACTGCCGCCCGGCCTTGTCGTCGGCGACGCGGTACGTTCGTCCGCACTGTTCGCAGGCGACCGGAATGGGCACTTCGTTTTCCTGCTCTAATTTGGGCCGATAAACACGACATTAAACGTCCGAACCGTTCTCCTCAATCCTCATGACAATTCGATTGCACCGGTCCCGAGTTCATCCGGAGCCGTCAAGTAAATGTGCAAAAAACTGGAGAACGAGTTAGCGACAATGTGGTGCGTTGTCCCGTTGCCGATCCACACAACAGGAGCGTCGTCTCCCCCGGCCGACAAGCGAATGGCGAACGCCGCGGAGTAAATCAAATGATCAGCGAACACGAACCATAGGGCAGGCTGGGGGAGTGTGTCCATGATTTTGCGGTAATCCGGGATGCCCCCGAAGTTGGCGAGTTCTTCGGGAACACTCTTGACGTCACAAAGGCGATGGAACGAAAAGCAGTCGTCATCCATTTCATTTTCGCCCATCCCATCGACCGTGGTGAAAAACTCCCGCATATCCAATGGCATGCAGACCTGATAGCGGGCCTCGAACAACTGGATCTCTTCCCTCGAGACGCCGGGCCGGTGTCGGATATTGCATTGAGACCAGCGGCTTTTGAGTCGTTCGATCAAGAACGCTCCATTGATTATGCGAGCCGACACTCACATCAACTCTCCCATTTCTCCCTTAACGTAGCAGACGCCCAATCATGTCACCGTCATGTCCACTCCAAGACACGCGGCGCTCACGCCGGGCACAGCCGAAACACCGTGATTTCCGGTCGCACATTGAACCGCACGGGGAGCAGGTGGCCCAGGCCGCGGTTGATGTACAGTCGGCGACCTTGTCCGACGTCGAATTCGCCGCTGGTGTAGCGGCGGTTGCGGACTGGCAGGAGGGGCGGCGGGAGAAACGGGGGCTTGCATTGGCCGCCGTGCGTGTGGCCCGCCAGGATCCAGCCGCGGCAGTTGGCCAAGAGTGATGAATCGACGGCGTCGGGATTGTGGCACAGCGTGAGGGCCGGCTTTTGCCAGTCGACTTTCGGGACGACCGCTTCGGGACTGAAGTTGGGCGACCAGAGATCGTCGATGCCGACGAGCTGCAGGCCCGGCGACCGAACGGTGCTCATTGCGTAACAGGTGGATGCCCAAGTCGGGGAGTCGCCGAGCCAGCGTGTCGGCCACGTCTTTGCGCGACCAGCCCCGGGCGTAGTCATGGTTGCCGAAGATCGCGAAACAACCGAGCGGGCCCGGCGACAGATGCTCGAGGACGCGACAGACGTGGTCCACCTGCTCGGTGTCGAAACACGTCATGAAGTCGCCGGTGATGACGGTCAAATCCGGACTGAGTGCCGAGACGCGCTTGAGGCAATCGATCAGGTAATCACTGTCGACCGAACGTCCGACGTGCAGGTCGCTGATCTGCACGAGCCGGCGACCGTGCAAGTCCGTCGGCAAGCCAGCAATCGGCAGATCGCGCTCGACGACTTCCACCCAATGCGGCTCGATCCGCCAGGTGTAAAGTCCCACTCCGCACGCACCGAGAGCCGTCGCCGCCAAAAAGCGACGACGGGTCAGCCGCGAGCGCCACGTGCGCCGAGGGGGAGCCTGTGAAGCTTGGGGCCCTGCAGGATCGCCGGTCATGCCGTCGATTGTGACACAGAATCGCCGGGCCGTCAGGCTCCCAGGCGCTCGGTCACGGTTTGCGCGTAGTCTGCGTTCCGGAATCGCAGGCGGACGACACCGCGCGATTTATCGCCTCCCGCGACCTTGGCAGGCGCGTTCATTCGCTCCGCGACCACAATGCTGATCACGATCGACACGCACACGAGAGCGACGCTGATCACGCTGAAGGCGATCCAGTCGAGATTCAGCGGTAGCACGATGACGGCCGTCACCAAGACGCTGGCGATGACTCCGTTCCAGCACAGACGTCGATACCGTCGCTCGGCGGCGTCTTTGCACTCGCGACAGCGGGGAATGGTCAGCCGTAATGTCGTCCCCACTTTCAGCGCGTGACCGCACTCCAGCGTCCCCGGTTGTGCGCAGTCGCAGCAAAGCATGGGCCAGGTTTGGCGGCCGATCTGAAAGTCGCACCAGTCTTGGCTGGCCTCGAGCGGCGGCGCTTCTCGCTGGGCCGGCGCCAGCTGCCCGCTGTCGGGATTCTTTGAGCAGAGCCGGTGGCGAGCCGACGGGCAGCTTGGGCGGCAGCGGGTGATCCTGATTCGGCTGAATTCGGCCTCGCGCCCAGTGTCGCCAGAGGAACATTCCCCCGGAGAGCGACAGCACGCCGACGGGGATCAGCAGCATCCAGGTGATTCCCCGCGGGCCGACGGACGCAACGACGAAGCCCAGGATGACAGTCAGAATGACCCCAAAGACTCCCAGCGCGGCGGCGCTCTCGCCCAACTTACGGTAGCTTCCGCGTCGAAAGCCGGCGACGAGCTCCTCGTTGATCCAGTTACACTTGGGGCACGGGACCAGTTCGGACTCCGACGACATGCGCCGCTGGAGGTCCTTTTGGGCCTTTTGATTCGCCTTGGTGGTCGCGCGGCCGACGCCGAGGCCGTACGGAGCCTGTGCGCTGCCGCTGCCGATCCGCGTGAACTTGTAGAAGTACTCGCAACCACAACGAGTGCAAGCCACGCGCACCAGGCGCGCCCCGACCCGCTCGGCGTTAATCGTCTTGGCGTGGTAATGGACGAACATGTCACGTCCGCTCGAGTGAGCCCCGTTCGCCGGCAGTCGACGCGACTGGGAGCCCACACGCGTAGGCCGTGTAGACGCCCACGATCGCCCCGGCAAATGTGCCGCCGATTACGTCGCCCACGAAATGATAGTTCATGCCGATCAAGCCGGTCGCCACCGCGAGCGGCGGCGAGCAGGCAGGCCCAGCGTCCGCGTGGGTAGGCGACCCAGGCAACGCCGACGATCGCCAGCGTGCGGATCATGTGGCCGGACGGGAAACTGCCGTACTCGGGGCCTCGGTGAAACGGATGGAATCCATACGCGCCGTTCCCCAGGAGCGACGGGTTATCGTGCGTCCACGTCTCGGGCCAATAACGGCCGAAGCAGAATTTCAACGACGCTTCGCACTGCACGGCAATCAACAGGCTGACGCAAGCGGCCAGCAGCGCGAGTTGCCACCGCCGAAACGGTCCGCACGACCGCCGAATTGCCAGCGCGGCCAGGATGGCCGGCGCCCACCCCTGCAAAAGCGGCGGCGGATACTGCAGCCAATAGAAGAGCCGGATCTCATTCGTGTGGTGCTCGCTCACCCAAAACGCGACCGGCCGATCGACGAAGAAGTAACACGAGCGTGACCAACGCCGCGCAGCACAAAATCGCGACAAGCGAACGCACGAGCAGAGTTTGTATAGACGTTGCGAGTGACCACAAACAGGGGGCCTCGTAATAACCCGAAGATTCGATCGCAGTCCGAAGCGACGCGTCAATCAAGAATCGCGTCGCCAGAACTCGGGCCAACGATTACGATTCGCAACAGCGAATCGACAGCGCGTAGTCCGTCGAAGTTCGCCCGATCATATCCAAAAGGATGCGGCGATGGATCGTTGCTCAAGCGGGGCGGTGGTTCGACGTTCCCTGATGATCGCGACATTGTTGCTGATCGTCGGGACTCACGAAGTCGCCGCGCAGGTCGCGTTCGTACTCCAACCCAAAACCTATCGCGCCCCTTCCGGCCGCTATGAGCTGTCGGTCGATCCGAGTGACCTTGGCGACGCAGACACCGCGAAGTATCGATTGCAGGAGAACGGCAAGGATCGCTGGTCGGTTACGCTGCCGTTCGCCCTCATCGAGGCGGCAGTCGCCGACAATGGCACGACGATCGGCTATGGCTATACCGGCGACCGAAACGGCCGCTGCAGGGAGTTTGTGGTCGCGATTCTCGACGCTGCCGGCAAAGTCCGACTGAAGGACTTGGTCAAACGCGGGCCCAGCCCTTTCGTGGATTCCGACGGGAGTCTGCCGAGCGGCATCGGGGTAGTAGTCGATGAGCTCAACGATCGGCTGATCATCCGGGTTGCATCCGCACAATGGAGGCAACTCGAAACCTGGTGGATTTATCGGCTATCGTCCGCGAGGGCAGTCGGCAAGCAGGATCTGAGCAAGCTTTGGCAGGGCACCCAACCGTCCCGGCGCGTCTCCGCCATCAGGCCGATTCAGGGCACTCCGTTGACACTGGTGCACTTCGTCCGAAACACGGCTCACATTCCAAGGGGCACTCACGGGGCGACATTCGGTCTGCTCGACCTCCAGGGGCGGCTTGTTTGGTCGCTGGAGCTGCCTTTCGACTATATGGCGTCGGACCGGGAAACTGGCGAGAAGCTCTCCCAGTTGCTCGTGGAGGGGCGCTACATCCTGCGAAGCGACAAGCCGCGCGCGTTCGACCTGTTCTTCGCGGCCGCGTCACAACGTGTCTCCTATTCTGTGACTCCGAGTGCCTCGGGCCAGTGGACGGTGAAAGAGACAGCGCGAGCGCCCTTTGCGTTGATTCCCGCGCCCAAGCAAACCTTGATGATGCTCCCCAAACGGGCGCTCAAACCGCTTGAGCCGCTCGTGCTCCGGATGCACCGGAGTGGGGCGCCTTCGCCGATTCAGCAGACGGACGAACTCGCAGCGGTGAGCTCGATGGCGATCGACCCCCAGGGGCGGATTTATCGCGATCGACCGAAAGACCGGCGCGATGTCTGTCTTCGATTCATCGGGCCGCTTTCTCCACATTTGCCGTGCTACGTTGAAAGATTTCAGCGGGCTCGTGCCGGACCCCGCCATTTCGTTTGGCGATCAAGGGGACGTTTACCTGGGCCCCGGCGAAGGGATCGAGGGGTTGTCTCGACGATGCCCGTATGCCCATTTCGACGCGAACGGAAAACGGCTGGATTCGGTTGTTTGGATCGGATTTAGTTCCTGGCTTCAACCTCGCACCAACCACCTCATCGAGCTGAGCTTTGCTTTCGCCGCTCTGAACGAGCTGTCGGGCCAGATGCTCCGCGAGCTCGGGCTGCGCCCGGATGGGCACCGGCTGTCGGGAGTCGAGTCCGCCTGTGTCGCAACGGATGGCTCGTTCGCGATTCTGGCAAATCAATACGAGAAAGGCGGCGAGACCATCAACGTCTTCACCGCCGATGGCGATCCGATCGGCACGATTCCGCTGCGGGGCCTCATGGGCGTGATCGAGATGGCGTACGACGGACAGAGAATTGCCGTTGCTGCCGAGCAAGGTTTATTCTTCTTCGATCGCTCGGGGACGGCGCTCTACCGTTGCGACTCTCCGGTGCCCCCGCGGCGCGATTCGGTGCAGGTGCCTTACTTTCTCGACGTCGGCCGGACGTTGGCACTCTTCGACGGCCGGAATCCCGTCCTCTACCGGTATCAGCTGCCGTGAGAGCTTCGCGGACGGTGTTTCACGTCACGCCAGCAGTTGCACGTCACGTTCAAGGGCCCGATCGCACGCTGGCGTCTAGCGGCCGGTGAAGTTATTGCGGCCTTGCTGGTCGCGGATTTGTTGAAAGATTGGATTCGGCTTGGCCCAGGGCTGTTCGGCCAGCTTGTTCGGGTCGTTCTTCGGATCCGACCAGTCAATCTGCCCCTCGGCCTTGGGCATCTCCCAATTCTTGGCCAGTTTCTTTTTCCAGGTGCTCGCCCAGGCTTTGTTGTTGTCCGGCAGCTTGACGCTCGCCATGTTCTGCAGCAGCACGTATCCGCCGACTCCCAGGAGCACGCAGCCCATCGCCATGCCCACGATCGTGTTGGTTTTGTCGGCTCGCCGATCTTCCGGCGTCATTTGATTTGACGTGGTCATTTGCGAGGTGGACATCGTTGGGCTCCCCACGGAGGTTTCAAGCGAATAGGAGTGGCGTGATCGTCCCGCTCGATCTGGTGCCGTGCAAACAGGCACCGTTTGAACTCGTACCGTGCAAAAGTATAGGTCGCGATTTCTTGCCCGTCGTAAGGCCTGCCGCGGACGAGTTGCAAATCGGGATCCAAAGGCTTTCGACCCCGGGACTCGTATGTCGGCCCGCATCTGCGGTAAAATTGGCCCTCGCGTTGCCTTTTGGCAGCGTCACCGATCAACGCGCAGACATACGAGGCGATTCGGCCGCGCAGCGTCGGGTTTAGCGGCGGGCGATTGCGGATTTTTCACGCGGCGAGGCACCCGGTTCGGAACAGACCCCATGAAGCCGATCATGATCTGTTTGGCAGCGGCGGGTTGGGCGGCCAGCCTTTTCGGGGTGCTGGCGCTTCAATATCTGCCGGACCGGTTCTTCGGCGAGCACAGCGTTTGCGGTCCTTGGGGCTGCGGGGCGCCCCTGCCGGCGCTCTTGGCTTGTCACGGATTTTGGCTCGTGCTCTTTGCGCCGGCGACGATCTTCGCCGCGCGGCGGCTGGGACCGCGGGCCGTTTGGCGAATCGGCGCGACGCTCGTCACGCTGGCGGGCGTCGGCCTGGTGAGCGTCGGCGTGTGGCAAGCGCTGACCTGGTGGTCGGCCGTTGACAACTCACTGCACCGGTTTGCCGGCCAGCGCTACCTGTTCGTGCTGGCGACGCTCGTCGACGTGCCCGTGCTCGAGACGTTGCTGGCGGGAGTGACGCTCTGGTGGGCCGGCATTTGGCGCGAGCGGCCGGCCGTGGTCGCTCAGCGTTTGGAATCGCAGGCGGGCAATTGACGAGACTGGCACTGACGCTTCCACAGTCGACGCCTGTTTGACAGCCGAACTTTAGACTCCTGAAGAAATTCCTGAAGCAACTCCCGACGCGAATGTGCCGAACCATGAATACACGCGGACAGCTGAACCCGGCGGTGGCAACGATTGTCGTGTTGATGGTTGTCGCCGTGGCAGGAAGGCCAGAGCTATCGGCTGGTGAGCCGGCGGCCGTCGAGCAGTTGCGGATCAACGAGTTGCAATTCCTCGGCACGCACAACAGTTATCACGTTCGCGACCCGGCCAAGCCGAACAAGAATTTCCCCGACTGGAGCTACAGTCACGCGCCGCTCGACGTGCAACTCGAGCGTGGCGTCCGCAGCTTCGAGCTCGATTTGCAGTATCGCAACGGGGAGTTTCAGGTCTTTCACGTGGCCATGCTCGACGAAGGCTCGACGTGCCGCACGCTCAAGGAGGGGCTGGAAACGGTCCGCCGCTGGGCGGACGCGCACTCGCGGCACTTGCCGATTTCGATTCTCTTCGAACTCAAGCAGGAGGGGCCGATGCTCGACCCGACGGTGAAGATTCCGGACGCCGCCGCCCTCGACCAGCTCGACCGGCTGTTGCTCTCGGTCTTTCCCCGCGATCGCACCATCACCCCCGACGACGTGCGGGGCCGCGCGGCCACGCTGCGCGATGCCGTGCAAAACTCGGGCTGGCCCACGCTCGAATCGGCCCGGGGCAAAGTGTTCTACATCCTGCACGACGAACGGAAGGAGCGAGAGCTCTACACACACGATCATCCTTCGCTCAAAGGGCGGGTGATGTTCGTGCCGCTCCGACGAGAGTCGCGATGATGCCGCCACACTGGTGATGGATGACCCGCGGGACGCGAACATTCCGCGGCTGGTGAAGGCCGGCTATTTCATCCGCACGCGGGCCGACTCGGGCCTCAGGACGAAGGGGCCGCGGCCAGCGGCGCGGCGCACGGCGGCCTTCGCCAGCGGCGCCCAGATCGTCAGCACCGATTTCCCGCCGGGCGAAGCACAGGCCCAGACGGGATTTGTCGTTGAGTTCGAGGGGGCGCCGCCGAGTCAGGTTAATCCGGGGCGTGTGAATCCGGTGAACGGGCCCGAAACACTGCGCGGGCAGGCGCTCGACCGCTGAACGAAAGTCCAAATATCCCCCACCCTCACTCGAACCCAGACAGGCCGAAGTCGTCGCCACCTACTATCATTCTGCTTCTGACGTTCGACTGTTCTGACGATTGACCGCGGACCCTGGATCGTCGACTGTGAGTGAAACCGGTGCGTGGGCCCCGTTCCGCTGGGCCGACTTTCGCAGCCTGTTCGCGGCCGCCTTTTGTTCGACCCTGGCGAGCCGCGCGCTCGCCGTTGTGCTGGGCTACGAAGTCTACGAGCTGACGGGCAATCCGCTGGCGCTGGGCCTGTTGGGACTCATCGAGGCGATTCCTTCGCTTTCGCTCGCGCTTTATGGCGGACACATCGCCGACCGGCACGACCGCCGCTCGATTCTGCGAATCACGCTGGGAGCGCTAATCTTCTGCGCGGGCGCTTTCGCTGTTGGGCGCGAGCGACGTGGGCGGGCTCAAGCTGACGCTGCTCTACAGCGTGGTCTTTATCGCCGGCATCGCCCGCGGGTTCGCCGAGCCGGCCGCGTCGGCCCTCGAAGCCCAGGTGGTGCCATGGGAGGTTCTGGTCAATTCGTCCACGCTGATGGCCAGCTGCTGGACGACGGCCGCCGTTATCGGACCACTCGCGGGCGGTTTCGCCTATCAACAACTGGGGCCGGCCAAGACCTATCTGGGGATCGGCATCCTCTACGCGCTGGGCTGGGTGAACATCACGCGGATCGCCCGCCGGCCGCGGCCGCCGGCCCCCGAGGGAGAATCGGTGTGGCAAAGCGTGGCCGAGGGGGTGCGTTACGTCCTTTCCAACCAGGTGCTTTTAGGCTCGATGTCGCTCGATTTGTTCGCCGTGCTTTTCGGCGGGGCCATCGCGCTCTTGCCGATTTTCGCCCGCGACATTCTGCACGTCGGTCCCAGCGGCCTGGGCATGCTCAACGCGGCCCCGACGGCCGGCGCGCTCCTCACGACACTGGTCGCCAGCCGCCATCCGCCCGTGCGTCACGCCGGCCGCAATCTGATCCTGGCCGTCGCCGGCTTCGGCGTGTCGATGATCGTCTTTGCCTTCTCGCGCTCGTTCTGGCTGTCGCTCGTGGCGCTCGCCTTTAGCGGCGTTTTCGACGGCGTGAGCGTCGTGATTCGCCGGGCGATCATCCGTCTCTTCTCGCCCGATCGGCTCCGCGGGCGCATCGCCTCGGTGAGCATGATCTTTATCGGCTCCTCGAACGAGCTGGGCGCATTCGAGAGCGGCGTCACGGCGGCCTGGCTAGGGACGGTCCGCTCGGTCTGGGCGGGAGGCATTCTGACGCTGCTCGTGGTGGCCATCGCCTCCGGAGCCACGCCCGAGCTCAGGCGCTTGAGCCTCGACCCGGGCCAGGTCGTCCGCCGCGACGAAGAAGTCGACCGCGAGCTGGACAAGGAAGCAGTCGAGAACCTCTAAGCCGCGGCGCAAAGCACCGACGCATCCCAGTGGCCGGCCCGCCTCCGAGAAAACGGTCGTTTGATGGCAACATGGGGCGACTTTCTCAGAGTTCGAGCGCAAGTGTCTCGTCAAAGAGTCTAAACAAAGCTGCCCAGTGGCGCTCGGCGGCGGCCTGGTCGAACGAGGGAAGGTCCGGAACTGCGAAGCCATGACGCGCGGGATAAGTCTCGACCAAATGGTCCACCCCCGCCTCGGTCAACGCCCTTTCGAGGCGGTTCCTCTGTTCTTCGGGGAATGACGCGTCCTCGACTGCACCGGCAACATAGACGCGGCCCGTTATTCTTCCCACGAAGAGATGAGGGCTATCAGGCTTGTCCGTGGCCAAATTGCCGCCGTGGAACGACGCGATCGCCGCAAATCGATCCGGGAACGCGCCGGCAGCAGTCAAGGAAGCGTTACCACCCATGCAATACCCCGTGGCACCGAATCGATTGCCTTTCACCTCGGGGCGTGATGACAGAAATTCGATGAAGGCGGCCGCGTCGGAAATTTTCCGGTCACGATCCAGGCTACTGGCGCATTTCAATAACTCTTCGCGTAAATTTGGGTCGGCCAACACCTGAGAGGGAACCTTCGGCGGATAACTCCCCAGGCGGTAATAGAGATCGGGCAGCAGCACGAGATAGCCACGATCAGCCAAACGCTGGCCCATCTCCCACATCACTGGGCGGATCCCGAGACCGTCCATGAAGAAGATCACGCCAGGCCAGGGACCCACGACGTCGCCAGGGGTAAGGACTGAAGCCGGGCAGATTCCGTCGCGAGTCTTGATGGTGGCGTCAAGGCGGGGCACGGGCGCGTTCCTCCAAGAATTACGTCAGGACGCACATCAAGTCTGACAACAGAGCAATTCCGTGATCGCCTCTTCCTCTCTGCATTCAGTATTCTCACGACCGTTAACGGGAGAGTTTTTTCTCGAGGTAGAGGCGGTTCATCTCGCGGAGTTCCGACAGCGCACCGGGTCTGAAGAACGAGTCCGGTTCGATCGTCCACGTCTTCATCGTTTTCATGTTGTTCATGAGGACGGCGGCAATGCCCGCAGCCGTCCCCGCGGGCAGCTGCGGCGCGCGAAGCCTCAAAAGCCCCGCGATCCGCGAGAGCACGGTGTCGCACAGCTCCTCGCGTTTCGCCGACAATTCCCTGCGCGCTTCGAGCAAGGCCACGATCGCCTGCGACTCGGGTTGCAGTTCGACGAAAAATCCGATCAGCGCATCTGCCAGCTCGCCAATCGACACCGTGCTGACCCGGTGTTCGATCTTGGCGAACGCGGCATCGAGGATTTCCCCGTACCGACGGAGCAGTGCGTCCGCCAAAACCTCTTTGTTGGGAAAGAAGTGGTACAGCGATCCGATGTGCGCGCTGCCGTGCGCGGCGATCTCGGCCATCGTTGCCGCCTCGTAACCCCGCTCGGCGATTACTTCAGTCGCTGCCGCGAGCAGTGATGCGACGCGGAGTTCCCCGGGTCTGCGACTCGGGTTGAGCGCCACGCGTCGACGTTTCAATTTCGGCATTTTTGAGCCCACCCTCAAATTAGTTTTGACATCTTTGAGCCCATCCTCAATTATTACCACTAGATACTTGAGTGTTAACTCAAATAAATCAGGAGCATGGGTCGGTTGTCAAGAGCCAAATGCCTCCTGCCACTTTCCGAGAGACGTGCAAACATGAATCCCACCCTGATCGGTCGCCATCCGCGAATGCCTCTCGTCTGGTCGGCCGTTGGCCGGACTGCTCGATTGTCGATCTTCGGGTTCGTCGGCTGGTTCTGGTTCATCAGCGGAAACGACTCCACCGGCAGAGCTGTGTCAATTGTCGCGGCCCTGGTTCTTGCCGCCCTCGCCGGCGTCACGTGGTATGCGTCCCGAGCCCGCACCGACAGGCGGTGGCGGGCTGTATTGGATCGTTACGCCACACGAGAACTCATGAAAAGGACCGGCTCCGGAAGGGGCCCTCGTTCGCGTCCTAACTCGATAGTGGGTTAACCAACTCGTGGTCCGGAATTGTGCGTCGTAGTCACCAACTTTGGATCAAGAATATGAGCAACAACGATCAAGGTCGGACTTGTGGACAAGTCGTCCGGGCCGAGAATCTCGCGGCCGAACTCACCCATGCTGTCTATCCTCTGCTGCTTCGGCGCGGGTTGAAGGATTCGTGGCTCAAGACGGAACTGATTGTCTGGAAGCGTTTGACAAGAACGATCACGCGATGGATCGCAGAGCGGCCGCGAGCAACGACAGCGCGTGAACTTGAGGTCCTGCGGGCACGCCTACTCGCGGGCGATTCCGATGAGCTTGCTCCGTCGCTTTGCAGCGGCAGCTGAGCAACTCAGCGCCCGAACTTCGTGATGCCCGCGGCTGGGCCTTTATCCGAGTTCGTCGATAGGAAGCGGTTCTTATGACAACGCGATCACATGCTCGTGCTCTGATGTTGGTCCTTGGACTGTCCGTCGGCGCGACCGGATGCGCTCGGGCGCCGTCGGCCCTGCCACCCGCGCCGCCGGTCGCGGTCACTGTCAGTCATCCCGTCGAGCGATACGTCACCGACTACGCGGATTTCACTGCTCGGATCGCCGCCGTCGATTCCGTCGAGGTGTGCGCGCACGTCTGGGGATACCTGCAGAAGGTCAACTTCCGCGAAGGGGACCTTGTCGAAAAAGGGCGAGTGCTCTTTGAGCTGGATCCACGTCCCTACCAAGCGCTCCTGAACCAGGCGAAGGCAAAGGTCACTCAGGACAAAACGCAACTCGCATTCGATGAGGCGGAATACCAGCGGAACCTTCAGCTTTACCAAAGGACGGCGGTCACCCGTTCGCAACTGGACAAGGCTGCCGCGACGCGCGACATCGATCTGGCCAACATCGAGGCTGACAACGCGGCCGTCGCGACCAACGCGCTCAACCTGGAATACACGAAAATCACCGCCCCGGTCAGTGGGCGCGTCAGCCGCTACGACGTGACCGTGGGCAATCTCATTCTTTCGGGGGACCAGGGAGGCAGCGGCGGCACGCTCCTGACCATGATCGTCTCGGTGGATCCGATGTATGCCTACTTCGACGTCGACGAACTCACCGTCCAGCGCGCCCGACAGTTGGTCCGCGCCGGCAAGCTGAAATCGCACGACGAAGCCACGCTCTCCGTGTCCCTCGGTTTGGCCGCGGAAGAGGGGTTTCCCCGTGCGGGCACGGTCAATTTCGTAGACAACCAGGTCAATCCGAAGATGGGCACGCTGCGCACCCGAGGCGTGTTTCCCAACACAGATGGAGCGCTCACCCCCGGCTTCTTCGCCCGCGTGCGGATTCCCGTGAGCCCACCGCACCAAGCCATGCTGGTGAGCGAACGTGCTCTCGACAGCGACCAGGGGCAGAAGGTCGTTTACGTCGTCGACAAAGACATGTTTCCGGCGGCACCGATCGCCGGTGCCTTCCTGCCCGAGATGAGCACGGGTGACGTCCTGGCGACCATGGAGCGTCTCGCCGACCAGGAACTGCCGAAAAACATGGCTTACGAGTGGACCGAACTGAGCTATCTGCAGAAGCTGGCGAGCAAGGTCGTCGAGTTTCGAGACCTGCGGCAGAACCCGTTGAGCGCCTACGTGCTGGGGGCCGTGCTGGTCTTCTTCGTTCTCGCTGGCCTCTACGAGGGATGGTCGCTGCCTCTGGCGGTGATCCTGGTCGTGCCGATGTGCGTGCTCTGCGCCCTGGCCGGTGTCTTCTTCCGCAGCCTGGACAACAACTTGTTCACTCAGATCGGGTTCGTGGTGCTCATCGGCCTGGCGTGTAAGAACGCGATTTTGATCGTCGAGTTCGCCCGCGATCGCCAGCTCGAGGGCAAGTCCGCGTTCGAAGCCGCGGTGGAAGCAGCGCGGGTGCGGCTGCGGCCGATCGTGATGACAACGTTTTGCTTCATTCACATGGTGCCGCCGTACTTCGCCTCGGGCGCCGGCGCGGAGATGCGCCGCTCGGTGGGCACCGCGATGTTGTGGGGGGCCTTTGGCGTGACGCTCTTCGGGATCTTCCTGACGCCGATGTTCTTCTACGTCATCCGAAGGCATGTCCGAGTGCGACCGCCAGCCCTCGAGCCAGCCACTGACGCGGTCGACGGCTGGCGCCGGCCGTACGGGTTGTCGACGGTTGTCTCGATGTCCGGAAATGAGGAGCCTGGTCACGGGAACGGCCTGGGAGGCCGGTTGCCGCATCGCTCCTAATCAGGAGGGGGGTCCGATGACTATTAGTCATATGCAGCACCCGCCCGCACCTCTGCTAACACAAGAGGCGCTGGCGACCGTCGCACACGAGTTGCGTGATCCACTCGCTGCCGTTCTTTTCGCGCTGGAAGCGCTCCCCGGGAATGCGGATCCGGACATCCGACGAGCACGCTCGATTGCGCAGCATCAGGCGCGGCGGGCCGTGCAGATTGTGGACGACCTCTTCGAGCTCTGCGCCGCGTCTCAGGATCGGCTGCACCTTCACAAGGAAGTTGTGGAACTGGCCGTCATCGTGGCGGGCGCGACGGACGTGACCTGCGCACCTGCTCGCCGCTCGGGGGCACCGGCTAATGGTTTCGCTGCCAACCTCGCCGGTGTTTCTTTCCGCCGACCCCTTGCGGCTCGAGCAGGTGCTGACGAACCTGCTCGCTAACGCAGCTAAGTATACCGACCCCGGAGGCGATCTCCGGCTAACCGCGGAGGCCGAACCGGGGGAAATCGTGCTGCGAGTCCGAGACAACGGAAGAGGGATCGCTCCGGAGTTTCAGTCGCGATTGTTCGAACGATTCTGGCAAGGCTCGGAGGAAAACGCTGCGGGAGGCATCGGACTCGGGCTGGCCCTGGTCAAGTCCCTGGTCGAGCTGCATGGGGGCAGCGTCGCCGCCTACAGCGATGGCCTCGGCGCGGGGGCCGAGTTCATCGTTCATCTACCAACCCTAATGTAGCGGCCGTTGCGCCTTGCTGCCGTGCTCACTGGGCTCTCCCTGAGCGTGTACGCAGCAGCGCCGCGCAGGCGTCGGGCAGGTCGACGAGACTCCGAATCGGACCGGCAAGCTAAACAGAAAACGTTCCTCAGATGGAACGTCCTGGATTCGACGAGTTTCTGGGACTCCGCCGCTGCCCTGGTGCATTCATTGCCGTTCGGAATCGGACAAGCTGCCGCGACGGCGAGCGCCGCGTTCCGCAATAGGGTCGTTTGACCGACTTGTGAACCCCGGTCATCGGCAATGGGATTCGGCTGCACCAAAGCTTGGGCCATTCCAAGTTAGCCCCATCGCGCACCGCCTACCCTGAGTCATTCAACAATTTTCGCGTTCGGCAGCGATTTACGGAGTTCCGCCAGGCCGGCGTCGGTGATCCTGGTGTCATTGAGCCAGAGCTTCGCCAGTTTCTTGAGCTGTCCGATCTCTTTGACGCCGACGTCCGTGATCCGGGTTTTGATAAGGCAGAGTGTCGTCAGGTTCTTAAGTTCCCGGAGCTCCTTCAGTCCGGCATCCGCGATCGCCGTGTTTCTGAGGTCGAGCTCGGTGAGGTTCTTGAGTCCGCGTAGCTCCTTGAGTGCGCCGTCGGTAATTCGGGTATCGCCGAGGTTGAGGTCTGTCAGAATCTTGTGCTCGCCCAGTTCCTTCAGACCCGCGTTTGTGATCCCCGTATGGTCAACGGCCAGGTTCGTTACATTTGTCAGCCCTCGGAGCTCCCGTAAGCCAGCGTCCGTGATGTGCGCGAAACCGAGCTCGAGCCTTGTCAGGTTCTTGAGGGGCCTGAGCTCTTTCAGGCCGGCATCGGTGATGGCGCTACGGGGACTGCTGAGGAAGAGTGTCGTCAGGTTCTTGAGTGCTTTGAACTCCGCCAAATCGGCGTCTGTGACAACAGGCCCGAGGACAACAAGCTCCTTGAGGTTCTTGAGCTTCCCGAGCCCTTTCAGGCCGGTTTTGGGCACCTCGGCCCCAAATAAGCCCAGCGACCAGAGAGTGTTGCATTCGCTCAGCTCCCTCATGCCGGCATCCGAGACGCCGATATAGAGGTTGAATTCATTCAGTTTCTGTTCGCGCAGACCCTTCAGGTCAGTCACGCTGTTGGGAAATTTCCGCTTGCTTTCCCGGATCTTCGAGATGTCGTCGAGATCGCCTTGGGCGATTAGGGAATTGTTGAGTGCTATCACTGCGGCAACAACCAGCGCGCGTGGAAGCGGAGCCTTCGGAGGTGGCGACTAAAGCAGTCGCTCATCAGCACTGCCTTTGGCTGTCGATCAATTGTGGTCTGAGAATTTGACGTCTCGCGGCCCCGCGCGACAAAACGGTGCCTTGCCGTGGGGCCGACATCGGCTTCAGGAACCCTTGCGCTTTTGATCACGCGAAGCTGAGGGATGAGCGCTTTTGGGTGCATCCTCCACGGGCGCGATTGCAACCTTAAGTCCCCGGGGCAACTGGCAGGCGTGAACATTGAGGGAAGCAACTCTCGCAGTTGTCCGGCGAGCCGCTGGTAGTACGGTGCACCTTGAGCTTCCGCGGAATTGACCGGTGGATCTCCAGCGCCTGCCAGTAGCCCGCAGCGGAATCCCCCTTGGAACGACAGGGCATACGCACACATCTCGTATCTAACAGCCCCGCGCGTTGAACGCAAAAGGAATCTCGTGTGGCGATCTTCAGAAAACCTTCCTCAAGTGGAACTTCCCGGAAACCAAGAGTTTTTGAAACTCGATTGATGGAAGACCGATCGCGCGGGCGTTCGAAATCGGACGAAGGGCGCGATAGCGATGCCGCCCCCGCAAATGGGTTGTTTTTGGCGATCCCAGCAAAAGGATTGAGTTTTTGCGGACTGCGGCGTTCTCAGAACGTGCTGATGACCGCCGTTTCCGCGTCGCCATCCGTGTCGCCATCGTGTGATGGTGATAGTGCACGGCACACTTCACCGCGTAGGAGAATAGAACCGACGGATCACGACGCGATCTCAATAATCTGGCGATTCGGCGGCGATACTCCGCTCGCAGCCGATCGTCGGACACCTGACGCATCAGTGCGAGTAAATCCCCAAGAATCGCACGAGATTGGTGGCTTGCGATCTCAGCCCCTGCGAGGGATGCCTGCGCCGAAGCGCTCGATCGGGCCATCGCAAATCGGAAGCGGTCCTTCAGGAATAAGTCGTCAACACGATCGAAATACTCCGCGGGTGCATAAACTTCCCGCATCAACTCGAGGTACCCGTCCGCAGCTCCTCTCGGCTCATTAAGAGCGGAATCACATTGGTGCCATAAGGCGTCTCGTCATCGAGATCGAGACGATTCGCGGCGGCCAGTCGGTCGTAGAGGGGTGTTTTCGGAATCGCGTGCAGCATGCCGATCATGGCGTGGGCAATCCGCGCCTCCTGGAGAAACTGCCTGTGCGCTTCAAAGATCGAGGCGTCATCGTGATCGAAACCGAGAATCATCCCGCACCAGACGTCCAGGCCGGCTCTCTGAATCGTTCGGACCTTGTCGATCATCGAGCCCCCTTTGCGGACGTTCTGAAACTTCTTAGTTTCGCGGAGGGAGGCTTCATTCGGACTCTCGATTCCGACAAACACGCTCACGAAGTTCGCTTGGACCATCAGGCGCATCAACTCTTCGTCTTCCGCCAGATCCAGTGATGCCTCGGTGAAAAACATCAGCGGATAGCCGTTCCGGCGCTGCCACTCGGCCAGATCCCGCAACACGGCCTTGATCGCCGTTTTGTTGCCGATCAAGTTGTCATCCACGACGAAGACGATCTCCATCCTCTGCGCGAGCAGGGCTTCCAGCTCGGAAATCACTTGGGCGGACGTTTTCAGACGCGGCCGTCGACCGAACGTGACGATGATGTCGAGAACCGCATTGAAACGGGCAGCCTCGGGAAAACTGCGTGCTGCCGAACATGTAGTGACGCATCATCAGCCGATCCCAGCGCGGAACCGGTACCTTGGTCATGTCGGACTGGCTCGTCTGCTCGTAACGCCGCTGTGGTACACCCTGCTGCCAGTCGCGCAAAAAACGGGGCCACGTCTCTTCTGCCTCTCCCACAAAAATCACGTCCGCGAGGCCGGCGAAATAGTCTTCCTGGACGGTCACCCAGGGTCCGCCGACCACAAGGAATCCGCCGCGCCGCTTAACCTCCTGCGCGATCTCTCGCATCCGAGAGCGCTGCACACGCTCATTCCGGTGATGCCCACGATGTCCGCTCGAGCGAGACGCTCGAAATCGAGCGTCTCGACGCTCTCGTCCACGAGCGTCACGCCGTGCTCCGGGGGAGTCAGTGCCGCCAGCAAGGGCAAACTTGCCGGAGGCACATTGGCTCGCTTGCCGAACAGCGGCAATGCGTGCTCCAGCCCCCAATACGACGTCTCGAACGCCGGGTTGACGAGCACGACGTCTGCCATGATCGGCCTCAACGGGACTGTAAGAGTTCGCTCAAACGATTGCGACCCTCGTTGAGGATGAAATCGCGCCAGGTCGGCCAGCCAAGTTTCTCGGCGGGCAACGCGTCCGCCACCCCGCCAGAGCATTCTCGATGTCGGATTGGGTCACCGGATGCGGCGGTCCCAATGGTACCAGGATCAATCCGCCAACGCGCGCCTTAGCACAAATCTCAGTCAATCGGGACGGGGCCACTGCGTCTGCAACTACCGTCGATTCTCGGTTCGGCCGTGAAAACGGACGAGTTGATGCGGTACACGGAACAGTGTGCTGAAAAACGAATTGAGTTTCCGCTGTCCGTCGGAGCGGCACTTATCGGTCGTCAAGCGATTTCTGATTGCTCCTCCCGCTGATGTCCGTCGCGCTCCAAGACTTGAGTCGCACGTCGAGGCGGAAGATTCAGTTCTGCCTTAGCCTGGGCCAGTCTATTGTCAGCCACATTCCCGGCGTTACCGACGTAGCCGCGGCGCTCCGGAGCTTGATCGCGTGACAGTCGTTGAAGCGCGCCTCCGCAAGAATGCGGTGTCCGTCAGTTTTTGCGTGGTAGCAGATCACCATTTCGTTAAACGTCCGGCAGCGGGGCTAAACCAAATCGTCCATGCCTCATTCCGGGCCAATAAGGTCAGCATATGCTGATTCGCCAACCGGCGCGAAAGCAGTCCCGTCGCTCCTTGCGAGAGATCGCTGGGTTACCCGATTCGAGGCATGGCTCGGTTTGAATACAACCCAGATCGCCGCCTCGGGACCATCTGGCGGATTCGGGTGAATGCCGGCGTCCGAGGACTTTAGTGCAGCCGGCAAAAACCCGGGAAAGCTGATGCCCGTTTTGAACTTCGACACGATCTTGTCTGCCTGCTGCCGCGGCACTCGAAACGCCGCCCTTACTTCAAACGGTAGAGGGAGCTGTGTCATTGGTTAGTCCCCGTGCCTGCTAGTAGATCTGGGATCAGCAATTCAACCGCGAACTAGGGCGCGGTGCTCATCTTGTCGCCGAGGTCCTTCAGCATTGCCGTTCGTGATTTGGGAGTTGCCATCCGAGCGCCCTGCAAATTCTAGGCGCAATGAAATGCCGGGCGAGTGGATGAAAAATGTCTGGCGATCGCTTCGGAAGCAGATTGGCTGCGCCGAAATCAATCTGCCCTTCGCTCGACCGTAGGGCTTGCGCCGCCCGTAAGTGACATGCGGGCCTTCCACGAGCAGCGGCCGCGCGATTGTCCATTCGGTCGTCGTCCGGGGCCCTGCGACGTTTTCGTGGGTTTTCGCGCGTTCCTTGTGGAGTGCTCAACGTGCGACGTACAGTGACGGGCGTTCAAACCGACGCTTTGTGGTTCCTGGACTGTCCCTGGCACAAACTGCAGCCCACCGGCACGCCAGGTTGACTCTCGGGAAATTCCGGTCTCGACGTCGTCTCTTGATCCGCCGCAATCAAGCCGCGAGAGATGCAGCTGTCTCGATGGCAAGCGGTCGGATCCAATCGGTTAGTGGTCGGTCTGCCTTCCACGCCAGCGATTAAAAGGTCTGAAAGATGGCTGAGCACCGCATTATCTGCACCCGTCACGAATCGTTCGATATGCCTCACCTCCACGCCCACGTAACCATCGTGGGAACGGAGAAATCCGCGGGTTACTCGAAACTCTGGACGGTCACGCAGGTCTACAACGCGATGGATCAGGGAGATACTTTCTACACTCGCGGCGATGCGAGTGGGAAGAATGCCTCAGTACAAAAATACAAATGTCCGCATTGCGAGCAGGAGACCCTTCGGTCCGCCCCGGATGCCATGGCGGATAACAATTTGGAAAATCTGCCGACGCGCCAATGAGGGCGTGAGCGAGCGATCCTCGAGAAAGTCTCGGGACATGCCCCTCGCGGCGAAACTGAATACTGCAACGGCTAGGGAGGATATCGATGCCAACGAAACAGCAACGCGAGCAAGACAGAGACTTGGAACAGCACAGGAATGAGACCTTGCAAGCCCTCATCGAAGAGCAGGTCATCCACAGACTCGGTAAGCAAGTCGGCCTGCGCAACGTGCAAGTGCGAAGGCTCTGGGAGAATCGCTACCGTGTGAATGTCCTCGTCGGTGGGAATGCGGTGACTGCCAAGATTGCCAACAGCTATTTCGTTAAGGCAAACAGCGACGGCAACATCGTTGATTCAGACCCGGAGATGACGAAACTGTGTCCAATTCGTTGAGCGGCTTCCGCACCGCAAACCGTTTCGGAAGCGAGAGCACGCAGGCATTTGGACACGAGCCCCAGTGGATGCAAGATCGTGACTGAGCGGACTGCCGAGATCGCCCTCAGTTGACCGCTTCGGTCCAGGACTTCACCCAGCGGAATCACGCCGTCGATGTGACGTTCAAAGACGAGCGCCTCGGCAAGAGTGGTCGTGCGACGCCCGCCGAATCCGTCCTCGACATCACATTCGCGAGGCGCGAACGATGCTCACACGTCGACGGGCACTGGCAATCCTCGGGGCGGCAGGGATCGGTACGGGGGTCTTTCAGCGGGCATTGGCCGCCACGGCCGGGGACGGACCGGTTTCGCCGGAAATGGTCGCGGACGCCGAGTGGATCGCAGGGATCAAGCTCACTGGGGCCCAGCGCGAGGCAGCCGTCAAGAGCCTCAACAAGTATCGAGCATCGACGAAGCGGATTCGCGCCATCGACCTCGATAATTCGCAGCGGACCGGGCTGACCTTCCGGCCGCTGACCGGCCCGGATTCACTCCCCGACCCGCGCGGCTATCAAGCTGTCAAATCGCCGAAAGCGGTTTCGCACGTGGCGGCCGCCCCAAGCTCCGACGAGGACCTGGCGTTTGCTTCGATCCGACAAATCGGTGCCTTGTTGCGCAGTCGAAAGATTTCCTCGGTTGAACTGACGAAGCTCTATCTTGCCCGTCTGCGCCGCTACGACCCCTTGCTCAAATGCGTCGTCACGTTGATGGACGAGCTGGCGCTGCGACAGGCGAAGCAAGCGGACCGGGAGCTGGCTGCGGGGAAGGAACGCGGGCCGCTCCACGGGATTCCGTGGGGGGTCAAGGACATCATCGCCTATCCCGGCTATCCGACCACCTGGTGCGCCCCGCAGTATCGCCACCGCGTTATCAACGTGAAGGCGGCAGTCGCCGAGCGGCTGGAAAATGCGGGGGCCGTGCTCATCGCCAAGCTGGCGAGCAACCCCTTCGCGGGGGGCGGCGTGCAGTGGTACCGCGGCCTGACCCGCAGTCCCTGGAACCCACACATGGATGCAGCGGGATCGTCGTCGGGGTCCGGCTCCGCGACCGCCGCCGGACTCGTTGGCTTCTCGATCGGGACGGATACAGCGGGCAGCATTATCAACCCGTCGATGCGCTGCGGGGCCGTCGGGCTGCGTCCCACCTTCGGGCGCGTGAGCCGACACGGATGCATGCAACTCTGCTGGTCGCTCGATACCGTCGGGCCGATCTGCCGCAGCGCCGACGACTGCGGATTAGTCTTTGCGGCAATCCACGGCGCCGATCCCCGCGACGCAGTTTCCGTCGATCGGAATTATGCGTGGCCGTCGTCTCGCGACATTTCCACGATCCGCGTCGGCTATGCTCCGGAAAACGGCAAAGACGAACATCGCGATGAACTGCGGGTCCTGCGCGACCTTGGCGCCAAACTCGTTCCCGTTCAACACACGAAACTCTTGGAGGATTACGGCCTGACCTTCGATTTGATTGAAGCGACGGTCGCGATGGAGGGGGCCGCATCGTTTGACGAGCTGACTCGTCGCGGCGAACCGAAGGGAGTCCACGGTTGGCCGAGGTACTGGGCCTACGGCCACCTGTTGTCAGCCGTCGATTACCTGAAAATCAGCCGATTGCGGGCGATCTTGATGGAGCGACTCGAGAAGCTGATGCAGACCATCGACGTCTATCTCGGCGACGAGTTGGCGCTGTACACAAACCTCGCGGGGCATCCGCAAGTTGCGTTCCCCAAGAAGCTCGAGCAAGAGCAGGGCTTCCTGATCCCTCGACCGCAGTTGACGGCGGGTCGCGCTTACGACGAGAGCACGCTGCTTGCTCTGGCGGACGCCTATCAGCGGGCGATTGGCCTCAAGGAGCGGCCGCCGCTCGAGAAATTCCTCGCCGAAAAGGACCAGTTTCTCAAGGACGAAAAACTCCCCGACGAGAACAAGCTTTACACCGACTAGTCGCGCCGCGGCGCAAAGCGCCGACGCACAATCGGCCTCGAGAGGGGAATGACGCGTGTCGTCAGATGTCCAGATCGCGCACGTCCAACGCGTGTTTCTCGATGAAGTCGCGGCGGGGTTCGACGTGGTCGCCCATCAGCACGCGGAAGATTTCATCGGCTCCGGCCGCGTCTTCCATGGTGACCTGCAAGAGCACGCGCTTGGCCGGGTCCATGGTGGTGTCCCACAGATCCTCGGGATCCATTTCGCCCAGCCCCTTGAAGCGAGTGACCTTGCGGCCGCGCTCGCCGATTTTTCGCAGCTTGGGTAACAGCTCGCGCAGGCTCGAGAGGGGCACCGTAGCGTCGTCCTTGTGGATCCGCTGCGGGAAAACCGGTTCGCCGTTCTTGTGGCCGGCCGGGACGAAATCCTTGAGCGTGATGCCGTGCTTTTTTAAAGCGTCCAGCACGCGGTTGATGACCCGCATTTCGTGCAGGTCGACCACTTGCAGCCGCATGTCGTGGTGCTCGGCGTGGCCGTTCTTGCCCGCCGGAGTTTGGGCGCCGCCGGCGACCGTTTCGTCGTCGGCGATCTCGAACTGCTCGCCGCGCTTGGCCTCTTCCTCGGCCAGGAACTTGTCGAGCCGCTCCTTGTCGGCAAACCAGTGTTCCTGGCGGCCGACGAAGGCGCGGTAGCGGGGCAACAGGCCGTCCGGCGTTTGATGATGGGCGGCGAGCCAATGCAGCTCGATGCCGCGTCGCTCGAGCGTCTCCAGCGGCTCTTCGAGCTGGCCGATGAGCGCGATCAGTTCCTGCAGCGGCTGGTCCTTGAACGTGCGCGGCTGGCTGCCGGTCGCACCGTCCGAGAACTCCAATTCCGTGTCGGCCGAGCCCTGCTCGAGCAGCTCGCCGTTCATCTCCTCGTGCGTCTGCACGTAGCGGACGGTCTTTTTCTGCGTGACCTTGTAGAGCGGCGGCTGGGCGATGTAGACGCAGCCCTGCTCGACCAGCTCGCGGAGGTGGCGGAAGATGAACGTGAGTAGCAACGTGCGAATGTGACTGCCGTCGATGTCGGCATCCGTCATCAGCACGAGTTTGCCGTAGCGGCGTTTGGTGACGTCTTCCAGCTGCGCCCCGGGAGGCACGCCGACCGCCTTGAAGATGTTGAGGATCTCCTCGTTGTCGAGCACTTTGACGAGCTGCGCCTTTTCGACGTTGAGGATCTTGCCCCGCAAGGGCAGGATCGCCTGGATGCTCGCGTCGCGGCCCGTGTCGGCCGAGCCGCCGGCCGAATCGCCTTCCACGAGGTACAGCTCGGTCAGCGACAGCTCGCGGCTGCGGCAGTCGCGAAGTTTCTCCGGCAGGCCGCTCGACGTGAGCTGGCCTTTGCGGCGGACCATTTCGCGGGCTTTTTTGGCCGCCTCGCGGGCTTCGGCCGCGCGAAGGCCCTTGGCAGCGATCACTTTGGCGGCGGAAGGATTTTCTTCGAAGAACTTGTTGAGACCATCGTTGACCACCGAGGTGACGATGCCTTCCACCTCGCTGTTGCCGAGCTTGGTCTTGGTCTGACCCTCGAATTGCGGATCGGGAAGACGGACGCAGATCACGGCCGTCAGGCCTTCGCGGAAATCGTCCCCCTGCGGCGCGAAATCCTTGAAGAGGTTGGCGCGCTTGCCGTAGTTGTTGATCGAGCGGGTGAGTGCGCTGCGGAAGCCGCTCAGGTGCGTGCCACCTTCGAGATTGCCGATGTTGTTGGCAAAGGCGCGGACGTTTTCCGAATAGCCGTCGTTGTACTGCAGGGCGACGCGGACTTCGGTCTGGTCGATGCTGCCTTCGATACGGATCACGTCGGCCGTGAGAGGCGTTTCGGTGCGGTTGAGGTGCTTAACGAACTCGACGATGCCGTCGGCGTACTGGAAGTCGTCCGACTGGCCGGTGCGCTCGTCCGAAATGAGGATCCGTGCCCCCGGGGTGAGGAAGGCCAATTCCTGCAGCCGCTTGTGGAGCACGTCGTAGCTGAAGCGCGGGTCGGGAAAAATCTGCGGGTCGGGCTTGAAGGTGATCTTGGTTCCCGTGCGCTCGCTCTTGCCGAGTTGCTTCAGGTCGCTCATCACGGCGCCGCGGGCGAAGTCCATTGTCCAGACGTGGCCTTCGCGGCGGACCTCGGCCTCGAGCCATTCGGAGAGCGCATTGACAGCCGTGATGCCGATGCCGTGCAGACCGCCGGTGCCCGTCTTGTAGCCGCTGCTGCGGTCGAACTTGCCGCCGGCGTGAATCTCGGTGAGCACGACCTCCAGGGCCGAGCGATTATTCATGTCGGGCATTGCGCCGACGGGGATGCCGCGGCCGTCGTCGGTGACGGTGACGCTGCCGTCGGCATTGATCTTGACCACGATCACCGAGGCGAAGGCGTTGACCGCCTCGTCGATGCTGTTGTCGACGACCTCGTAGACCAGGTGATGCAGGCCGCGGGCCGTGGTATCTCCGATGTACATGGCGGGCCGCTTGCGGATCCCTTCGATCCCCTCGAGCACGCGGATATCGCTGGCATCGTAGGCGGGGTCGTTGTGGCTCTGCCCCAGCTCACCCGGGTCTTTCGGCGGCTCGGGGGTCGGGTCGTTCTGTTTCGGATCGGAGCTCAAAATGTTTCCTCGAGTATGGCCGGGGTCAAACCGGTGCGATTGTCCCCCGCGTGCAGAGGCTGGGGGATGCGCGGCACGCGACCCCAGCCGTGTTTCAATTCTGTTTGGTCAGCGTGATTTGTTTGGTCAGCGTGACGAGAGATTTCCTCGGATCACGAATTTGAGGTCGCGAATTTTCAATTCCGGATGGTCCCGGGTGAAGGCTGCCAGCAACGTCGTTTTGTGATAAGAAGCCAGTTCGCTCAAGAGCGGGGAGTTGCCCACCGCTACCTGCAAAACGCCCCGGCGAATCCCGACGACTTTCGTCCCGCTGGCCACCGAGTCCCCGGCGATGTTTTTCCAGGCTTCGGCCAGTTGTGCGTTCCCGCGAACGCGAGCCCAGCCTCGCAGTGCAATCAAGTCCGTGACAGCCTGCGAAAGGCGGTCGGGTAGTCGGCCCCGTCCGTGAGTCATCGATCCCTCATGCCGCAATCCGTCTTATCGATCCCTCGACAGCGGCATCACAACGTAGGTGTAGGCGTCGTCCGTGCGGAACACGGCCGCGCTCTCCGCGTCGATCAGCTCCAGGCGCATCGTTTTCTCCGGCTCGAGCACGCGGAGGAAGTCGGCGATGAACCGCGGATCGAACAGGATCGCCAGCTCGCCCCCCTCGTAACTGATCGGCAATTGGATCACCGACTGCCCGACGTCGGCCGACTTGCTCGTCAGCGTGAGTAGGCCGGTCGAAAACTTGAAATCGACGCCGCGGCTGTCCTCTTCGGTGACGATCTGGGCCTGGCGGATCGCCGAGTAGAACGGGCCCACCAACAGGTCGATCGATTTCTCGGCCCTGGCGGGAATCACGTCCCGGTATTTCGGAAAGCGGCCTTCCACCAGCCGGCTGTAAATCGTCGAGCTGCCGACTTTCACCAGTGCCTCGTTCGCATGCACAGCCAGCAGGGCTTCGCTTTCCGCGTCCGGAATGCTCCGCTCGATCAGTGAGAGGGCCTTGGTCGGAATGACCGGAGCCTGGTTCTCCGCGCGGGCTCCCTGGCTGCGACACGTCGCCTCGAAGACGGCCAAGCGGCGCGTGTCAGTGGCGGCGAAGGTGATCTTGTCCCCGGTCAGCTCGAGCTGCACGCCCCCCAAGGCGTAACGCGAGCTTTCCGCGTCGGTGGCGAACGTCGTCCGCTTGATCGCGTCTTTGAGCGCCTTGGTGCCGATGGCGACGTAGTGCTCGTCGTCGAACTCGGCGACGGGCGGAAATTCGCTCGGGTCTTGCGCGGAGAGACGGAACTCGCTTTTTTCGCTTTTGATCCAGACGGCATCATCGGCGAGCGACAGATCGACGGTGTCTTCGCTCAACTCGCGGACAATGGCCGTGACTCGCGCGGCGGGCAACAACGTCTCACCCTCTCGCTCGATCTCGACGCCCGGGATCTCGTAGCGAATGCCTACCTCGGAGTCGGTTCCCAGCAGAGTGGCCTTGCCGCCGGCGACCTCCAGCTTGATGTTCTTGAGGACTTCTTTGGGAGTTCGCGACGGCACTACGCCGCTGACAACTTGCAGGGCGGCCGCCAACGCCGGACGGTGACAATGCAGTTTCATGTCCGTGAGACCATCCTAAAATGTTCGCGCAGCGGGAACCCGAAAGGGGACGACTCGAGGTGCATGTTCGCCGCGTGAAACAGGCAATCCGTTCTCGGGAATTCGAATAGGGAATTATAGAATTTCGTAGTCGTAGCAGCAACGAACAATGCGGTGGAAAACGTCCGGAATCAATAATCGCAAGTGATTATTTGGCAATAACTTGCGAATGGTCCTTTTCGGCTGCATGAGCGTGAGCTGGGTGTCGAAAAATGGTTCGCGGCACGGCGAGAAATTGTCGGCTGTTTTTGGTTAATTCTCGACCAGGCTGCCGCGTTCCCATCCAGCAAAATTGACCAGCCGAAGACAATCCAAGTTTCAGCAGCCAATTCACCGGGCGGGACTGGTCAGCAAAAAATTGCGTCAGGCGCGACGCAGCGCGCGGTGCAAGCGTTCGATGTCCCGCGCGAGTGCCGGGTCTCCGGCCAGCAGGGCTCGCGTGCGGCTGCAGGCGTGCACGACCGTCGTATGGTTCTTGCGGCCGAAGTAGCGCGCGATCTGCACGGCCGATTGACCGCTCAGCTCGCGGGCTAACAGCATGGCGACCTGCCGCGGCAGGATCGAGCGTTTCGGTCGACCGAGCGAGCGCAGCTCGGCCACGGGCACTTTGAAGAACTCGGCCACCGCGGCGGCGATCTTGGTTAGCGTGACATCGCGTGCCGACGAAGACGATCGCAAATGGGCCCGCAACAGGCCCTCGTCAGCTTCGGGGCGGCCGTTCCGCGACCGCAGCTCCAAGTTCACCAGCGCGGCCAACAATTCGCGCGGCGTCCCCGGGCCCTCGTCCGCCAACACGGCTGCTGCTGGCGCCGAAAGGGGAATCTGACGCGAGGCGGCCATCTTCGTCGCGAAACCGAGCCGGCCTGTCCGCCCCAGGAGCTCGATCGGCACGCACAGACCGCCGCGCAACCGGTTGATGAGCCGCGGGGCCATTTTTTCGAGTCCGCCGGGCCGCGTGGCCGAGGTGACCAGCGCTCGCCGACCGGACTGCTTCAAATCGTCGAGGATGGCAATCAGCATCCGCTGGGCGGGAATGCGATCTCCGAGCGACGCCAAATCCTCCAGCACGAAGAGATCGGCCGCGGCGTACCGCTCCTGAAACTCGACCCGATCCTGCCGGGCGAAAGCCTGGCGTAAGAGCCGCGAGAAATTCGACCGCCGTCTCGCAGATAATGCGTCGCCGCGGGTTTTTGCGGCGGGCCTCGCGGACGAAGTGCCGCACCAGGTGCGACTTGCCGACGCCGGCCGGACCGTACAAATAGACGAGCCAGATCGCGTCGTCGGTCGACGGGGAGAGCAGCCGCTGCGCGGCCGAATGCGCGAGCTGATTCTCCTTGAGCAGCACGAGCGGCTCGCTGGGAGACGGCGACGCGTTCGAGGAATCTTGTTGATATCGGGCCATGCGAGCCTCGTGCTCCGGCGGCCGCGGAACGGGACTAGTTGTTGGCGATCGGCTCCGGTTGGCGATTCGCGGTCCGCGTCGGCGGGCGCGATTCCCCGCTGCTCGGCGCGGAGCCGGCTGACGACTCGCGCGATCCGCTCAACGGCCTCGTCGATCTCCTCGACCGTATTCTCGAACGACAAACTGAAACGCACCGACGAGGCGACGACCTCCGGCGGGCAACCCATCGCCACCAGGGCGGGCGACGGCTCCGTCGATCCGCTCGCGCACGTGCTGCCGAGCGAACAGGCGATGCCGGCCAGATCGAGGGCAACGAACAGGGCGTCTCCCTCAACTCCGGGAAGGCGATGTTGAGCGTATTGGTCAGCCGCTGTGCCTGCGATCCGTTGACCGACGGCCGGCGCAGGCGGACAAGAGGCCCTGCTCGAGGCGATCGCGAAGGCCGCGAACGTGCGGCGTCGCGCGGTGCTTGCTCCGCCTGCCACCGCTCCAAGGCGACGGCCATGCCGACGGCCAGCGCCACTGGCTCGGTCCCCGCGCGGCGATCGGCTTCTTGGTGGCCGCCCAGTTGCCGGGGCCGCAGCCTGGCATCTTCTTGCAGCAAGAGCGCGCCGATGCCCCGCGGGCCGTGGAATTTGTGCGCGCCCAGCGAAAGGGCCGTCGCCCCCAGCGCATGAAAATCGACGGGCATTTTGCCGACCGCCTGCACGCCGTCCAGGTGCAGCGGAATTCCTCGCGCCGGCACCGTTCGGCCAGCGGCGCGACGTCCTGCACCACGCCCGTCTCGTTGTGGGCCAGGATCACCGTCGCCAGGCCGATTTCGTCCCAGGAAATTTCGTCGAGCTGCTCGGCGAAGCAGGCGCCCTTCGCGATCGACGTCGAGAAACTGCAGCTGGGCCCCCTCTTCCTGCAGACGCCGGCAGGCTTGCCGCACGGCCGGATGCTCGCCGGCCGTGGTCAGCACGGTGTTGTTCAGAACCGTGGCCGGTCGGCGCGGGCGAGCCCCAGGATGGCCAGATTGATCGCTTCGGTGCCGCCGCTCGTAAAGATGACTTCAGACGGCCGGGCGTGCAGAATGGCGGCGATTTTTTCCCGCGCGTCCTCGAGCGCCCGCCGCGCGATGCGACCCTCCGCGTGGCGGCTGCCGGGATTGGCATAACTCTCGCGCGCGTGGCGGGCGACCGCCTCGACCACTTCCGGCAATGGCCGGGTCGTCGAGTTGTGGTCGAGGAAGATGCGCGACATGCGGACTTCTATCGAGCGACTTCACTTGCGCGAGACGCCCGCTTGAATGCGTTCGACGATTGCCGTGCCGACTTCCACCGTGGTCGCGGTGCCACCGAGATCGGCCGTGCGCGGTCCGGACTCGGCGAGCAGATGGGCGACCGCCGAGCGAATGGCGGCCGCAGCGTCGGCGAGTTCGAGGTGTTCCAGCATCATACCGGCCGAGAGGATGGCGGCAAGCGGATTCGCGATGCCGCGGCCGGCGATGTCGGGAGCCGATCCGTGTACCGGCTCGAACATGCTGGGATGGCGCCCGGTCGGATCGAGATTGGCGCTCGCGGCCAGGCCCATGCTGCCGACGAGAATCGCGGCCAGATCCGTGAGAATGTCGCCGAACAGATTGCTGGCAACGACGACGTCGAACGACTCGGGCCGCCGCACGAAGTCCATCACCGCGCGATCGACGAGCAGCGATTCGGTCGCGATTTCGGGAAAGTCCCGGGCGACGGCGGCGAAAACTTCGTCCCACAACACCATGCCGTAGCCCTGCGCGTTGCTCTTAGTGATCGAAGCGACCCGTTTGCGCGGCCGCGCGCGGGCCTTCTCGAACGCCGCGCGGATGATTCGCTCGCAGCCGCGGCGCGTGAAGACGGCAGTTTGAATTGCCACTTCCTCGGCGCGCCCCTGGTAAAGCCGGCCGCCGACGTTGGCATATTCGCCCTCCGTGTTCTCGCGAAAGACGACGATGTCGATCGAGCCGGGCGCCTTGTTCGCCAGCGGACTCTCGACTCCCGGATAGAGATAGGCAGGCCGCACGCAGACGCACTGGTCGAACCGCCGGCGGATCGGCAGCAACAGACCGTTGAGCGTGACATGGTCCTGCACCCGCGGGTGGCCCACTGCGCCCAGCAAGATGGCGTCGTGCCGGGCGAGCTGGTCGAGGAAGTCGGCCGGCGCCATGCGGTTATGGGCGAAGTAGTAGTCGGTGCCCCAGGGATAGTTCGGTCCAGGTGAAAGCCGCGTCGCCGTTCGGGACGGCCGCCTCGACGGCCCGGATGGCTTCCCGGGTGACTTCCGGACCGATCCCGTCCCCGGCAATGACGGCAATATCGAAGTTCTGTGCCATAGCCAGTTTCCGATTCGAATCGATGAAAAAACCCACCGGCGACGAACCGGTGGGTTTTGAGAAACTCGACTGATCAGCAGCCGGTCAGCCGGCGTCTGGCGTCGATCGCTTCGACTGCCAGACGGCCCACGTCAGGCCGACCACGCAGACGATGATCGCCACCCAATACATGGCGTCGGGCGCGTGGCTCGAAACATGCACGCCGACCGACTTCAGCTTGTTCACCATTCCGGTGTCGTAAGGCAGGATCAGTCCGATGATCAGCAGGCTGACCATGTTCATGACCTTGATCAACGGGTTAATGGCCGGACCGGCCGTGTCCTTGAGCGGGTCGCCCACGGTATCGCCGGTGATGGCGGCTTTGTGCTTCTCGCTGCCCTTGCCGGTGTTCCGTTCGAAGTCGACCGGCTCGTCCTCGACCATCTTCTTGGCGTTGTCCCAGGCGCCGCCGGCGTTGGCCATGAAGACCGCCAGCAACTGACCGGTCACGATCATGCCGCCCAAGAAGCCGGCCAGACCGACTGTTCCCAGTGCATAGCCGACCAGGATCGGCACCAACAGGGCCAGCAGTCCCGGGCCGATCAGTTCCTTCTGAGCCGAAGCCGTGCAAATGTCGACGACGCGTCCGTAATCAGGGCGCTTGGTGCCTTCCCAAATCTCCTTATCGCGGAATTGGGCCCGGCACTCGTTCACGATCAAAAAGGCCGCGCGACCCACCGCGCGAATCGTCATCGAGCTGAACAGGAAGGGCACCGCGCCTCCGAGCAGCAGGCCGACGAAGAGCGTCGGCGCGGAGATCGTCGAGCGCCGAGGCCACCACATCGTAGACATCGGCCGTGATGAAGGCGCTTTCGCCCTGGCCTCCCGAACCGACCGACACAATGTAGCTGTTGAACAGCGACACAGCGGCGATCACCGCCGAGCCGATGGCGATTCCCTTGGTAATGGCCTTGGTGGTGTTGCCCACCGCATCCAGGTCGGAAAGGATCTGCCGGGCCTCTTTGTAGCGGACTTCGCCCATTTCGGCCTTGTCGTAGCCCATTTCGCCGATGCCGTTGGCGTTGTCGGCGACGGGACCGAAGACGTCCATCGAGATGGTGTTGCCGGTCAGCGTCAGCATGCCGATGCCGCACATGGCCACGCCGAAGGCGACGAAGGTGGCGTTGGTGTCCGAATAGACCAACACGCTGGCGATGATGGACCCCACGATGATGATCACTGCCGCCACCGTGCTTTCGTAACCCACGGCAAAGCCCTGGATGATGTTGGTGGCGTGCCCGGTCTCGCAGTTTTTCGCCAGACTTTTGACGGGCTCGAACTCGGTGCCGGTGTAGTACTCGGTGCACTTGTTGAGGCAGACTGCCAGGATGATGCCGATCAGGCAGGTCCAGGCGGGCCGCATGTCGAGCCCTTCCCAGCCCAGATTGGCCCAGACGGGGAGATTTCCGGGACTGGCTTCGCCCCCGTTCACCATGAATCCGGCCTTCGCCTGCGGATAGTGATTCAGGTAAGCAGCGTCGAAATGCAGGTAAAACAGGCCGAGGACGATAAACCCGACAACGCTGATGATCGAGCCGATGATGAAGCCGCGGTTGACGCTGCTCATCGCTTCGCCGACCGAGCCCTTGTCGCCGGCCTTGACGCTGTAGGTGCTGATGATGCTGGCGATGACGCCGATCGCCCGCACGAGCAGCGGGAAGATGACTCCCTTGTGCCCGAAGCTGGCGATGCCCAGGATCATCGCGGCGACGATCGTGACTTCGTAGCTCTCGAAAATGTCGGCGGCCATTCCCGCACAGTCGCCGACGTTATCGCCGACGTTATCGGCAATCGTGGCGGCGTTACGCGGATCGTCCTCCGGGATGCCCTTCTCGAGCTTGCCGACCAGGTCGGCGCCGACGTCGGCGGCCTTGGTGTAAATTCCCCCGCCCACTCGCATGAACAGGGCCAGCAAGGTTCCGCCGAAGCCGAAGCCCAACAGCGCCTCGTAAGCGTGTTCGCCATAGATCAAGAAGATGATCGAGCCGCCCAACAATCCCAGGCCGTCGGTCAACATGCCGGTGATGGTGCCCGTGCGATAACCCAGCTGCAGCGCCTGGCCGAAGCTGTGCTGAGCCGCGGCGGCCACGCGCAGGTTGCCGATCGTGGCCAGCCGCATGCCGACAAAGCCGACCGTGGCGGAGAACGTCGAGCCGACCAAAAACGCGATGGCGCGTCCCCAGGCGATGGCTTCCACGGTCCCCGTGAAGTGCGCCGCCAGGTAGAGCAAGACCGTGATCACCACAATCAGGACGCCGACCACGCGAAACTGGCGGTAGAGATAGGCGTTGGCCCCCTCGCGGACGGCCCGCGCGATCTCCTGCATCTTCTTCGTGCCTTCGTCCGCCTCCCGGACTTGCTTGACCAGCATCAGGGCGTAACCGAGTCCGCCCAAGGCCACGAAGACGTTGAGGACCAGCAGGACTTTCTCGTACCACTGAAAGTCGGTGCCCCTGATCGGATCCCAAAGTTGGAAAGATTTGGTGTCGGTGGTGCCGCTTCCCGTTGCGGGCGGGGCGCCGGGGGCTTCTCCGCCCACCTGCATCGCCATCGCGGCCAAACATCCGAAGGCCACAAGGCCTAGCACGATTGCTGGAACTCGTCGCTTCATTTTCTGCACTCTGTCCGATCTACAAGGGGTCCAAATTACGGGGACCCGGTTTCGTTACCCATTATTTTTAAGGCCCGGATCATAGCCGAGTTGACACGTGTTAACTACCAATCTGCCCCATCCGAGGCAACCGTCCGAAAAGAAAATCTGACCCGGTGGCGGCGGCCGACTTATAATCGATTTTCCCCCGGTTTCGGCCTCGATTTCCCCCCTAAAAACTCATGATCGACGGCATCCTCGACCGCGAAGAATATATCGAGCAGGCGTACTGCTTTCGCGCCTTTCGCGAGCGGCTCCAGGACAACGTTCCATCTCAGGAGATTCTGGCCGGACTATCGGAGGAGCTGCTCAACACGTCTAACCTCCCCAAAGCCATCGACTTCCTCCGCGGGGAGATCCTGCACACCGGCCGCATCAGCCCGGGAATGGCCCGGTTGGGCCATTACTTTACGGCGTTCCAGACCTTCGTCATGTCGCGGGCCGAGGAGGAACGCTCCCGCTTCGACCAGAAGACGGCCCTGCAGGCCCTCGAACGCCTGGCCGAGTACCTGTCGGGCAACCCGGTGCCGGCCGGCCTCTTCATCTATCAATTCGAGTGCATCGCCCGCAACCGCCTGGGCTACGACCGCGGCATGAAGGCCATCGCCGACGATCCCTCCTACGACGAGGCCTGGCGCGACTGGATTATGAAAGTCCGCCTGCGGCTCGGCTCGACCGACTTCGGCCAGCTCATTTATTACCGCTCGGAGCAATTCGTCGAAGAGAAGCGCAAACGCAACGCCAAGTACAAGCCCTCCTACCCGATCCTCTTCGGACAAAAGGAAGGGCGGATCGCCAAAGCCAATCGCGGCAAAGACCCGCTCTACATGTTCGCCGCCCTGCAGCGACAACTGGGCCACCCGGCCGTCCCCCGCGTCCGCGCCGTCGACCCGGGCCCGATCATTCACCCGGCCCTCGAGCAACGGCTGCAGCGGATCGAAACGCGGTTGAAGATTCTCGACGCCGAAGTCAAAGGCGACTTCAACATCAGCGAGTATTTCGTCAAGCCCGAAGCGGCCATCGAACCTCCGCCGAACTCGCGCGTTCCCGCACGCATCCTCCGAGCCGGGGGCGTCAGTCCCCGGAGGACTCTCGGCAAGCTGACGCTTGTCGCTCAGGAGTACCAAGCGTTGCCAACCGGCACCTGGGCCGGTAAGAAAGAATGCGCACCGGGGTTTTGCAACGATCGTCCGCCACTGATCGGAGTTGGCCATGCTCAAAGGCATTCCCGCCGTCATCTCGCCCGACCTGATGCACGTGTTGATGAAAATGGGGCACGGCGACGAGCTCGTGATCGCCGACGGGAACTTTCCGGCTGACTCCAAGGCGCAGCAGATCGCGCGGGCGGACGGGTTGGGCGTCGTCGAGATTCTCGAAGCCGTCCTCAAGTTCCTGCCGATCGACAAATTCGTCGACGACCCGGTGGCGGTGATGAAGCCGGTCAACGCCAAGGAACCCGAGCCGCCGATTTGGAAGGACTTCCGCCGCCTGCTCCAAATGAGCCAAGGACGGCAGATCGAGCTGACGCAGGTCGAGCGGTTCGAGTTCTACGAAAAGGCCGAGGCGGCGTACGCGATCGTGGCGACCAGCGACTCGGCCCTCTACGCCAATATCATCCTCAAAAAAGGCGTGGTCTCGCCACAGGCGTGAACGCGCAGTCGGCCGCTCGGTCCCTCTCAAGCAACGCAGGGGGCGCGGGGGTTATTGACCGCGGTCGCCTCCGGCCGAGAATCTGTCTAATGGACCTTCCGCAAATGGTCTGTTGCTACGCCGGGCAACGCTCCTCAGGCCTGATCGCGGTCCCGCGTTTGGAGGACGGTTGCATGTCAAAACTCTTGGACTTCTATCGGGGACAAGACACGGATACCGAAGGGCGATCGCTCGACGAATTGTGGGAATGGAACGACGACGAGCTGGAAGAGGTCCACGACTTCATTCAGTGGATGTT
The DNA here is from genome assembly GCA_963813715.1 of uncultured Planctomycetaceae bacterium. Lineage (GTDB taxonomy): Bacteria > Planctomycetota > Planctomycetia > Planctomycetales > Planctomycetaceae > DASPSM01. The sequence continues at coordinate 636,290 of CAWFAK010000005.1, forward strand.
CCCGCTGCCCGAGCCGAGCCGCTTCAACCCCGATGCCCCCCTGTTGACCGCCGACGACATGGCCGCTTTCCGGAGCGACGTGTTGCTGCAGTCCCGGCTCCGCAAGTCGTTCGAGAGAATTCTGCGGTTTCTTGGGTTTTCGCGGGCCGAGGACGGAAGCGTTGTTGAGGGACCAACCTTCGCCGACCGCGTCCCCGAAGTCTGGGCATACCCGAATCACAACTGGTTGCGGATCACCCGCATCCTGCGGAGCCTTTGCCGGCTTGGGCTCAACAGCGAAGCCCAATCGTTGTTCACGCGGCTCGAGGGCCTGTACAGCCAACGCAAGTTTCCGATCACGGCGGACACCTTTCAGTATTGGACGGAAGCGGTGCACTGCGCCGATTGAGCAGCCGGAGACGATCCCGTGTCCTCTACATTGGATGAACGGGGCAGCGACGGCATCGAAACGACAGGCGGCTGGCCGGACGGGCTGCAGTTCCGTTTTCCGCGTCGCGATCTCGGCTCCGCGCTGGCTCCTGCTCGGTGTCCTGTTGGTGCTGCTTGCTCTGCTCGGCGTGATGATCGGGCGGCCCATCGCCGGAATGATTCAGAATGGCGTAGCCGTCCTTGCTCACCTGCCGCAACACGGGTGATCTCAGCCGTCGAGCGCCTGTCGCAAGTCGGCGATCAAATCCTCCGGATGCTCGATGCCGATCGACAGCCGGATCGTCTTCTCCGTGATGCCGGCCGCCTGGCGGGCCTCCGGTGACATGGAGGCGTGGCTCATCGTGACGGGGTAGGCCACCAGCGATTCGATGCCGCCCAAGGATTCGGCCAGCGCGAAGAGTTTTGTGCGATAGAGAAAACGTTCGGCCGTGCTGCGATCGCCGCGGATGTCGAAGCTGACCATGCCGCCGAAGCCTTTTTGCTGGCGGCGGGCGAGCTCGTGCTGTGGATGGCTGGGAAGGCCCGGATAATACACGCGCTCGACGGCCGGGTGTTCGCTGAGCATTTTGGCGACAGCCGTCGCGCCGCGTTCGTGGGCCTGCATCCGCGGAGCCAGCGTTTTCACGCCGCGGAGGACGAGCCACGCGTCGAATGGCGAGCAGGCGACGCCCAGCGCATTGACGATGTATGCGATCCGCTGGGCATGCTCGGGCTTGCGGGTGACGACGCAGCCGCCGACCACGTCGGAATGGCCGTTCAAGTATTTCGTCGTCGAGTGCATGACGACGTCCACCCCCAGCTCCAGCGGCCGCTGCAGGTAGGGCGACAAGAAGGTGTTGTCGGCGATCGTGATTGCGCCGGCCTCGCGGGCGATCGCGGTCACGGCGGCGATATCGACCACGTTCAAGAGCGGATTGCTCGGCGTCTCGATCCAGATGCCTTTCGTCGCCGGCGTGAGGGCCTGACGGATATTCGCCGGGTCCCGCATGTCGACGAACGAGAAGCGAAAACCCCACGCGGCGTAGACATCGGCGAACAGCCGATACGTGCCGCCATAAATGTCGTGGCCGGCAATGATGTGGTCGCCCGGCTGAAAGAGGTGGATGGCCGCCGTGATGGCCGACATCCCCGTGGAGGTGGCTCGGCAATCGATGCCCCCTTCGAGGGAAGCCAGGTTCTCCTCGAGCGCCGTCCGCGTCGGGTTGCCGCTGCGGGTGTAGTCGTAGCCGCGATTGGTGGTGAGGTTGTCCCAGGCAAAGGTCGACGTGGGATAGATGGGCGTGATCACGCCTTTATAAGCGGGATCTTTGTCGACGCCGACGTGGACGCAGCGGGTTTCAAAGTGCATGGGAAAGAACCAGGGGATGCTTAAAAGGGGAAAGAGGAGGAATGAACCGCGAAGACCCCAGGAGACCAAGAAGTGAACAGTTGAAGTTTTTCTTCCTCTGTTAACTCTGTTGCCTCCTGTTCAAAACCTGTCTTAATTCAAGTTTTGTCTTAACAGGAGGTAACGGAGGAAACGGAGACGACTCGAGGCTAACAAAAAAACCGGCGGCAGGGCGCCGCCGGTGCGTGTCGATCAATTCTGAGGACGCGGATTGAATTGTTAACGCGATCAAGCGCGGGCGTATTCGAACAACGGCGTCGACAGGTAGCGTTCGCCCGAGTCAGGCAGAATCACGACCAGCGTTTTGCCTTCCGATTCCGGACGAGCGGCGACCTTGAGGGCCGCGGCCATCGCGGCTCCGCAGCTGATGCCCGAGATGATGCCCTCTTCCTTCGCCAGGCGCGGGGCCATCTCGAAGGCCTCTTCGTCGCTCACCTTGACGACCTCGTCCACGAGCTTCATGTCGAGGACCTTGGGAATGAAGCCGGCGCCGATCCCCTGGATGCGGTGCTTGCCCGGGCGTCCCCCCGACAGCACGGGGCTGTTGACTGGCTCGACGGCGATCGATTTCAGCGGATGCTTTTTCTCTTCTTTGATGTAACGGCTGACGCCGGTGATCGTGCCGCCGGTGCCGACGCCCGAGATCAGGATGTCGACCTTGCCGTCGGTGTCGTTCCAGATTTCGGGGCCCGTCGTGCGAAAGTGGATTTCGGGATTGGCCGGGTTGTTGAATTGCTGCGGAATGTAGAAGGACGGATCCTTGGCCAGCTCTTCAGCCTTGGCGATGGCCCCTTTCATTCCTTCGGCGCCCGGCGTGAGCACGAGCGTGGCGCCAAACGCCTTGAGCATCATCCGCCGCTCCATCGACATCGTGTCGGGCATCGTCAACGTCAGCGGGTAGCCTTTCGCCGCGCAGACGTAGGCCAGTGCGATACCCGTGTTGCCGCTGGTCGGCTCGACCACCTGCATGCCCGGCTTCAACTTGCCGGTCTTTTCGGCGTCCCAGATCATCGCGGCCCCGATGCGGTCCTTGACGCTGTAGCCCGGACCTCGTCCCTCGATTTTGGCGAGAATGGTGGCCTTGAGGCCTTTGGAGATTCGATTGATCTTCACGAGCGGCGTGCGACCGATCGAGTCGGGATTATCCTTGAAGGTGGGCATGGTCGGCGTTTCCTTCCGGAACAGGAACTGGGAACAGAAGCAGGCGGCAGCAGAGCCGGTGAGGAACAACGGCCCGACTCTCAGGTGATCGACGGCTCAAGGAGCGGCAGCCGACCCGCGCGCCGGCAATTATCGAAGATCGCCAACGCGACTGCAACGCCGCTGCGGCGCAGCGCGGCCGAAACCCCGCAGCGCCGCGGTCGTGATTTCGCAACGGGCCTGGATTAAAGAGCCGCGCACGCCAGTAAGCGGTGTCTTTTGATCGTTCTTCGCGCTAAAGGCATCCGCCTCCATCGACTGCGATGTGCGCACGAATGCTGTGTCCCCCGCTCAGAGTCGGGTGCCATGCCCACCGGCTTCGGTGGGCATTCGCGATTCGTAGCGGAAGACATGTCCACGCCGAGCCGTGAGACCGTCCGCGAATTTCGGGTGCCACGGCTGAGACGCTTCGGCTCAGCCGTGCTCTTTACGGCTGCTCACGGCGGCTGCTGAACTGTTAAGAGCACGGTTGAGCAAGCTCGAGGGGATCCGGGAATTAGGCGCTCTAAGAGAAAGGGTCTCCGTGGGTTAATGTTTTTTTGTCACAAAGAACATTGGCCCCACGGGAGACCCAAGGATGGGACATTCTACCCGCGCCTCAGCAAGCCTGCATGCGTTGGTGAAGTTGATGATTCCTGTGTGCCAGCGTGCTGAGAGAGAGCACCCGCGTCGCGGTCCGGGACGACCACCGGAGATTGCTGATTGGGTCATGCTCGTGCTCGTAACCGTCGCGATTCTCAAATACCGTCGGAACAAATCCGCCCAATACCGATTTCTCAGTCAAAACCGAGCCAAGCTTTTGGAATGGATCGGGACCACCCGGTTCCCGTCACGCAGCACGTACTGTGAGCGTTATCGAAGGGCCCATCGCCTGTTTCAGGTTGCCGTTCGTCTTCAAGGCAGGTGTCTGTTGAAGCATCAAGTCGGCGACGCACGTTGTGTGGCTGTCGACAAAAGCCTGATTCGGTCGTTGGGTCCGAAGTGGCCAAAACGGCTGCGCATCCAAGGAAAGCTTTTGCGGGGTGTGGACCGTGAGAGCACGTGGGGCTATTGCAAGCACCATGGTTGGGTCCAGGGCTACTCCTACGAAGTCCTACTTTCTGCGGGGAAAAAGGGACTTGTTGTGCCCCTCTTGGCGTCGGTGAATCAGGCTCACTGGAGTGAGCACCGGTCATTCCCCGAAAAGATTCCACACTTGCCTCGACCCACCAAGTACGTCTTGGCGGATAGCGGCTACGACGGCAATGACCACGCTGACGCCATCGAGCGAGATTCGCGTGGCAACCCGACAGGCCGGCGGTTTTTATGCCCTCAAATCTACCGAGGAGGACATCGTCGCCAGCCGGGACCATTTCACGACGCACATCGTGCTCGAAGAGAAGTCCGCACTCGCCGGGAGGCGCGATATCAGTACTTCCAGACGAAGACAGCCCGGCTTCACTATTCGCGGCGAGGCAGAACCGCCGAGCCGTTCCACGAATGGTTCAAATCCACATTCCAACTTCACGAGCGAGCCTGGCACCGTGGCTTGGACAACAACCGCACCCAAGTTCTCGGCGCCCTGTTCGCCTACCAGCTACTCGTTCGCTACAACCGCCGAAAACACAAACACAACGGCTCAGTTCGCTGGATCCTCGACGGCCTCTGAATTCCCGGATCCCCTCGAGCAAGCTCAACCGTGGCACCCCAGGCAAATCTTCGCTCGGAAGGCACCCCTTACTGGCGTGGGCGTCTTTCGACGGCCTCGCCCGCCGCGTAGAAAACTGATCTTGGACGAATCGCATTTTTGTGGCTGAATGGAAGAAGCGACTCTGTGCGCCGACGGCTGAGCTTGTGCGCGGAGTGCTCAGCTGCGTGACCGTGCGGCGACGTTGCCGAAGCGTCATCGATTCGGGACGGGCTACCGGTCAGTTTTCGATCCAGGCGAGTTGAAGTCCGGTCCGGACACATTCTCAGAGGGACAGGATTGGGGGACGGGACTGGGACGGGACCGGATCGGAATGGGAGGGGCGGGACGCGGGACGGGACACGTTGTTTCATCGAGAGAATCCCGGCGAATTTGCCCTCGACCGGCTCGGTCCGGACACGCGAGCGGGGGACGGGACCAGTCAAAAAAGGTCCGGTCCGGACACATTCCGTCACAGCCAAACGGACCAGACCGGGAACATTTTCACCACAAAGGCACCAAGGCACAAAGAAATCCGACTTGCTGGGTAATGTTTGCTTTGTGTGTGACCTCCGGCGGGACGAATTGAAGTTGGGACGGGACACAAACACCGGGACGGGACTGATTTCCGGTAGGGCAGGCTCTGTGTTGAGACCGGACACATGGGTGACAAGTGTTCGGACACATGGGTAACAGGTTTGGCGGGGAAGGCAAAGGCTGCGTGAGCGTAGCGAATGCAGCCTTTGCCTTCCTCGCGTCGGAAAATCACGTCCCCTCCGCGTTCCGGTCTCGCAGATCAATGCGGGCAATCTTCTGCGAGCAATAAAACACCTGCCAGACTCCCTCGGTCGTCGTCGGCCGAAGAGCGACGGCTTCGCCCGAGAACGCCTCGCTGATCTTGATCACTTGTCCTCGAAAACTCAGTTGCCCCACGGGATTCACCTTGCGGACTTCGTCTCCCTCGTCGTATTCGATCGGCGGAAGATGCTCCGGAAACTCACGTCGGCTGACCACGTAACGACTACCAGGCACTCTCAGCCCCAAGGCCTCGTGAGGACGCTCGTGGTTATACGTCTGACGCCAACGATCGAACTCCCGCTGCACCTCCCCAGAGTTCGCGAAGGCCCGGCCGCGCAACACTTCCGCCTGCAGCGTGCGGTGAAATCGCTCTTCCTTCCCTTGCGTCTCGGGGTGGTAAGGGCGGCCATGGATCACGCGAATGTTGTGTCGCAACAACCAGACCGACAGCTTCGTGTAACCTCCGCGACGGTGGGTGACCGCCCAGGGCGTCCCGTTGTCCATCAACATCGACCAGGGAAGGCCGTAACGTCGAAAGACGCCCTGCAGACTCTCCCGAACGGTCTCGGATCGCTGGTTCAAACAGGCCCGCAGCCCCAAGGAGTAGCGAGAGTGATCGTCTGTGATCGTCAACGGGTGGCAGCGACGACCGTCGACCATGCGGAAATCGCCCTTGAAATCCATCTGCCACAACTCGTTGGGCGCCTCCCGCTCAAACCGCTGCACGGGGGCACGCCGGAGTGACTCCTCCTGCTCGATGCGGCCATGACGACGCAAAATCGCCGTGATCGTGCTGGCGGCCGGGACCGCTTGACGCCCCAGGGCCAACAGACGGGCCCGCAGCTTGCGACCTCCCCAGACCGGGTGCCGATCCCGCAGCTCCAGCACCTCCGCTTCAATGGCCGCGCTCGTCGGCTCGCGAAAATGCCGAGGACGACGCGAACGATCCACGCACGGTTCGCCCAATCGAACCCGGCCTAACCACTTGTAGCCGGTCTTCCGCGAAATCCCAAACCGCCTGCACAGCACAGCGACCTTCGAATTTGGCGACGACGCCAAACGGCAAAACTCTTCCCGCATCGACACAACGTCACACTCCTGCCACGGCATCCGTCTCCCTCCTGGAAAGGAAGACCTCAGCCTACAAAAAGTGTTACCTATGTGTCCGAACGACTGTTACCTATGTGTCCGGTCTATACACTCTGCCTGCCGCCGACATGGGGAGCGGGACGGGACACATTGTTTCACCGGGAAACAAGCGGCATTTGTGCGGAGCGAAACGGGACGGGATCGAATTGAGACAGGCGCGACGGCGAGCGCAGCCTGCCCCACAAAATTCAGACGCAGACTTCACCTTTCCAATTTAGCGGGACGGGACACGTTGTTTCACCGAGCCGATCCCGGCGAATTTGCTCCTTCGCTCAGCCCGCCAAGCTCGATCGAGCGCGGCGGGACCGCGAGCCCGCGGGGACCGCAATTGGATCGCCCGCCGCCCGCGAGCCGGTCTGCTGGTGGTGGGGATCCGTTTTCACATAAGGGAGAAAAGGATCCCCAGCAGCGCGATGCGGCAACTGTCCCGCGGTGACAAGAAATTCATCCCCGGCGGGGTGGGGACGCTTTTATTTGATAGGGGACTCCGAAGTTGGCGCCACCGACTGGCTTTGCCTAGAAAACCGCGTTAGCGCGCCTGGATCAGCGTCCGTTCCAGAAAATATATCGCTCAACCCACGGAGAGACGGGCTTCCCATTGATTGTGTGCCAGGGCATTGGCAGACAGCCAACGCGCAGCATGTCGGCAGTCGCTGAGGCAGCGATCCGCTGGGCACTTAACAGCGCGGACGCGACGATGAACAAAATCGCGACCCAGTTGCGAGAGGATCTTCGGTAGGAGTGGAGTAGATCGTCACTCATGCCGCGATTGTACCGGCAGCGAGTCACCGGAGTGACCAGATTCTGCACAGCACCGACTCGGACGGGTGGCGGGGGCGCTCCGCTTCGCGGAAGCCCCTGTCTTGTCGTGATCCTTGCCCGCTGAGGTAGGCCGATGTTCCGGGGCTTCCGCTCCGCGGAGCGCCCCGGCCATCTATGAGAAGGGTAGCGTCAAGGGTTGGTTTTTGCGTTTGAAGTGGTGATCTGGGCGATGCGGTACGCTCAACCATCTATTCGGGATCACCAACGGTCTGGAACAGGTCCGTCGATGTCGCCAGGAAGCCGACTTTCGAGAGACGCCCCATTCACCCTTCGAAGGTCGCTCTTTTGAGGGAACGCCTTCATGGCCGGGGGCGGGGTCGTCTGTGGGTCGTCGCAGCGCTTTCGATCGATGTTTTGTTTTGTGCTCTCCTGCCAAGGTCAGGGATTTAAGTCGGTTGCTGGCTGAGCGAGTAGGGTTGGCCCGTCTTCAAGATCGCTGTCATCAGGCACAACAACCGGCGGGCCACGGCGACGATCGCCTTCTTGGCACGCACGCGCAACTTCAATCGTTCATAAATCCGACGCCAACGTAACGAGTGCTGAACCAGCCGCCAGGCGGCTTCGACCAGCGTCGAGCGCAGCAGCGTCGAACCGTTCTTCTCCAGGTGCAGCTCCCGACTCTTGCCCGCACTCTCGCGTTGACCCGGTGAGAGCCCTGCGTAAGCGACGACCCGCTTTTGCGAACCGAAGCGATCAATGTCTGCCAACTCGGCCAGCACAACTTCGGTGGTCACGAAGCCCACTCCGGGGATCGTCCGCAACAGCGTCCGCGCTTCCTGCTCGCAAAGCGGCGCCGCCTCGGCGAACTCCTTCAGCCGGGCGTTGACGGCCAGCAGCTGACGCCTCCCGAAGTGCAACTCTTCGACCATTTGATCCACGGCGAACCGATCCGCTCCCAAGAGAGGCACTTGGGCGAGATACGCCAACCCGTCCACGGTGAACAGACTGGGACGATCCGCGTTGTAGTCGCAGAGAATGCGGCGCAGACGGTTCTTGACGGAGGTCAATCGCCGTTGAACGCCGCCCCGCTGACGCACCAGTCGTCGATGCTCATGCTGCCGCGGAGTCGCCCGGTAAGACGTCGGAATCATGTCCAAGGCCAGGAACTCCGCGAGGATTTGCGCGTCGAGCCGATCGCTTTTACGCGTGCTCTCGGCAATCACACGCAGCTTCTTGGGGTGGGCCAACAACACGCGATGGGCCACGGGCTCGATCAATCGCACGAACCATTCGTAGCTGGCGGTCGCTTCCACGACAGCCTCGAACTCCCCGAGCCTCTCGAAAAATGCGAGGATGCTCCGCTCTTCGCCACAACGCACGGTCCGACGCTCCAAGACCCGCCGCAATTGGTCGACGACGCAAATCGTGATAGTCTGCTTGTGTAGGTCGCAGCCGGCAAATTTCATGGCGGTGTCCTTTTGTGGAAACGGTTTGCAACAAACTCCGTTTACCACGTTCAAGCACAACCACCAACCGGCTCGGCCTACCTCTTACCGCTCCTCATAGCTTCACCCCTGACGCGCCGCCGGATCCAAAAGCCGCAGCGTGTCAGGGGCATGCCCCTGGGTTTTGAGGGGTGACGCCGATACACTGCGCGAAGATTGCACGGGTCCTGGGATGATTGGCGCGAACAGCCTTTTTGCCTACGGAGAATGTCGAGATGGCGTCCGACGCGGAACCACGAAAGCCGGCCTATAAACGGGTGCTGCTCAAGCTGAGCGGCGAGAGTTTTTGCCGGCGGGGCGAGTCGGGCATCAGCATGACCGAGGTGGCCGCCATTTCGGCCGAGATCGCCGGCGTGCATCGGATGGGCGTGCAGTTGGCGATCGTCTGCGGCGGCGGGAACATTCTCCGCGGGCGGGAGTTCGCCGCCGTGAGCGCGGCCATCAATCCGCCCACCGCGCACTATATGGGGATGCTGGCCACGGTGATCAACGGACTGGCCCTGCAGGACGCGCTGGAGAAGATCGGCGTGCCGACGCGGTTGCAGACGGCCATTCGGATGGAAGGCGTGGCCGAGCCGTTCATTCGTCGCCGCTGCGTGCGACATCTCGAGAAGGGGCGGGTCGTGATCCTGGCGGCCGGGACCGGCAGCCCGTTCGTGACGACCGACACGGCAGCCGCCCTCCGGCGCGGGAGATCGAGGCGGACGTGTTGCTCAAGGCGACGAAGGTCGACGGAATCTATTCAGCCGACCCGGAAAAGAATCCGCACGCCGTCCGCTACTCTGAGATCACGTTTCAGGACGTGCTGCGGCAGAACCTGCAGGTGATGGATGCGCAGGCCATTCATCACTGCATGGAGCACGGCATTCCGATTCTGGTGTTCAACTTCCAGCAGAAGGGCAACATCGAACGGGTGATCGCCGGCGAGCGGATCGGCACCCGCGTGATCCCCTCGCCCGCCTGAGGTTCGTCGCTCGGGTTTGCCGCCCGCGCACGGCGTGGCGCGTTGTCCGCACGGGTCGTCCAACTGCTTTGCAACCCGCTGCCGATTCGGTAATTTGAAGCGCAGCCGGAGCCGCCAGACGAAAAGCGCGGCCGCGGCGGGACGATTTCTTTAAGGGAACGCGATCATGGACCAGGACGAAATCTTGCTGGACGCCGAAGAGCGGATGGAGAAGGCCGTTGCCATGCTGCAGGGGCAGATGCAAGGTCTTCGCACGGGGCGTGCGACGGCCGGCCTGGTCGATTCGATTCGTGTCGACTATTACGGCTCGCCGACTCCACTGAAGCAGATCGCCAACATCAGCATTCCGGAGCCGCAGCAGATTTTGATTCGTCCGTTCGACGCGTCGTCGCTGAGCAACATCGCCAAGGCGATCCAGTCGAGCGACACGGGATTGTCGCCCAATTCGGACGGCCGCGTGATTCGCCTCAACGTTCCCGCCCTGTCGACCGAGCGGCGGCGGCAATTGACGTCGCGTGTGAAGGAATTGGCGGAAGAGGCCCGCATTTCGATCCGCAACGTCCGTCGCGACGCGAACAAACACGCCGACCAGGGTCAGAAGGATAAGAATCTGACCGAGGACGAGTGCGATCAGACGAAGGAGCAGGTGCAGGAGTTGACCAAGAAGTTCGAGGGCAAGGTCAACGACATGGCCGCCGCCAAAGAAAAAGAAGTGATGAACGACTAAGGCGGCCGAACGGCCGTCCACTGGCCCGGCGACTTGAACCGGTGACCCGGCCCTACGACCGGAGCTGCGATCTGGCCCGGTAGCCTGGAGCGTTGGCAGGCCGGCCGGCCGCAAATCTTTCCCATCTTCGCTAGCGATCAGAGGCCGAACAACCGCCATTGCCGCGAACCGCAGCCCGCGGGACTCAGCTTCTTATGTTGAGCGCCGATTGAGCGCCGCCAAACTTTCGCGCGACCGGACGGGTGTTAGAAACGGAACCGTCCCTCGCGACGATCGGGGCGATTCGGTTCCATCGGGTGAGCCCCGTCCTTTCAGGCAGCCGATCATGGTCAATGCGACGGATTGCGCTTTGCGTAACACTTTCTCCGCGCATCACGAACTAGCCGAACGGTTCGCGGGCGCGAGATGGACGGAACATGGATCGTTCCAAGCCGCTGCGGCGGCTGCTCCCGGTGGGAGTGCTATCAGCTGCCGGACTCGCAGGCTGCGCGAGTTCGCCGGCCTATCGCCCGGTGACGACGTCTCCGACACCGCCGAACCCGGTGGTCGTGAGTCCGTCCGCCGCGGCGCCCGGCCCGGTCGGCCCCGCACCGACCGCTCCCCCGAGTGCGCCCGTCAATTCGAGCCCTGCTCCAAACGCCGAACCGATCGTGGCACCGCCGGCCCTTCCCGCGCCTCCTCAGGCCGTCGATGCGCCCCTCGTTCCGCCGCCTCCTCCAACCGGCATGCCGGCGCCACCCGTGAGTGAAACAGCGCCGCCGAGCAGTCCTGCGGGGATAGGGCCGGGCGCGGCCGTCACCGAGCCCTTGTTGAGCGCGCCGATGGGCGTGCTGCAGACGCCGCTGCCGTCCCCGCCTGTCGTCGTGCAGCCGAGCGAGCCGGCGCGACTGACTGCTCCCGGACCGACTGAGTCGATCGCCCCCAGCGTTCCTGCAGCCACTGACGCGACGCCCGCACCGGCGACGAAGAAGGCAGCCGCGAAGCCGGCCGATCCGCCGCTGAGTCCGCTCGCTCGTCTCCGGAAAAAGTTCCACTCGCTGACGCATCCGGCGAAGCCAACTAAGAAGGACGCGGACGCGCTGGCGGCCGGCGATGCGAAGGCTGGCGTGACCGTCGCGAGCGGCCCGCGCATGCCCATTCCGACGGCGAGCGTTGGCGTGGCCGCCCGAGTGGAAAGGCCGCCGCTACATCCGCTCTACGCGTCGGATGAAGGTGAGAGCCTGCCGCCGATCGCCACGAGCACGCAAACGGCGCAGGTCGAAGCGACCGCGCGGCCGATCGAGCCGCTGGTCCCGCCCGCGCAGCTCGCGGTTCCGGCCAGTTCATCGAGCAACAAGATCGAGCAATGGCCTAACGGCGGCGATGCCCCGCCCAGCGAGCAGCCGGCAACGGTCAAGGTCGAGGGCGTCGAAGACTTCACGGCCATCTCGCCCGAGGAGTATCGCGCGACCGTCGCCAAGATCAACGCTCCGGACAGCGGGCCGACGATCATCGACATGTCCAAAACACCGGCCGAAGTTCCACCTGCCGCGCAGCAGCAAGTGCAAACGGCGCAGCCGAAGACACCCGAGCCCCCCGCCGTCCCCGCGGCAGCTCAGTCGTCGACCCGTGAGACGAGCCCGCCGATGGTCGTGATTCCGCAAGCCGCTCACCGAGTGACCACTCCGGCCAATCCGGTTGAGCCGAGCAGCCCGGCGACTCCCAGCGCATCGCTGGTTGCGCGGAACGTCGAGTCGCCAACGGATCCGTCTGCCGCTCCGCCGACGTCAGCTGCTTGGTCGGCGCCTTCCGTGCCCGGGCAGACGATTCAGACGATCTCGAACAAAAATCCCAGCGAGCCGACACCGGTTGCCGCGAATTCGGGCGGCCCCGCGCCAATCAGCGTGAATTCAAATGCCAGTGTGAACCCGAATGCCGGCTTCGCGTATCAGCCGGGTTGGACTCCGGTCCCGGCTCCCGTCGAGCTGCCGGCTTCTCCGCCGAGCCCGACGGCATCCGCGGTTGTCCCGCGAGCGACGAGCGCACTGCGCCCGGTCGCATCGACCGCGCCGCTAAATTATCCCTCGGCGACGGCTTCCCAGCCGATCGTCGGCGGCCGTTACGGACAACCCGTGTGGATGCAATCTCGGGGCAATTCGCCGTCGACCGGCAGCAGCCCCATTTCTAATCCGCCGGCGCAGCCCAGCGCGTTGCGCGATCTGGCGACGCCCTGACGCGCAGTTGAGAAGCACAGTTTAGGGCGGATCGTAGCCACCCGGATGGAAGGGGTGGCAACGCATGATTCGCCAGACGCCTCGCGCACTTCCCGAGAACACGCCGTACTTCCGCACGGCTCCGATAAAGTACTCGCTGCACGACGGGTGAAAGCGACAGCGCGGGCCGAGCAGCGGACGGATCAGCAGTTGATAGACCCGAATCGCGCCGACAATCAGCATCTCGGGGACGAGCGTCAGAAAGCGGACGGCCGAATTCATGTCGCGGGCCCGTTCTGCTGGCCGAGCTGCCGGGCCAGCCGCATCGCCAGTTTCACCAACGATCGCTGGTAGTCGGCCAGTTCAGCCGTCGCGGCGGTCGAGCGCTGCGGAATAAGAATCAAGTCCAGGTCGTTGGGCAATTCGTGCTGCGAGAGGCGAAACGCCTCCCGCAATAGACGCTTGAGGGCCGAGCGGCGGACTGATGGGCCGAGCTTGCGCGAAACGCTCACACCGAAGCGCGTGCGGTGCAGGACATTCGGGGCGGCCCAGACGAGCAAGTGTCCGTCGGCCGCGCGGATGCGGCGGTCGTAGATGCTCGCAAACTCGCGCGAGTTCTTGATCCGCCGATTTCGAGGCAGCGCGAAGGACTTCACAGGGTCGTCCGGAAGTTAGATGGGCGTGTGGCTTGAAGCGTCCGAGCCGGGCTCTCCGTTATCGGCGCCGCTTTCGGTCGAAGCCGATGCAGCGGGGGCCGCAGGCTTCGGCCTTAAATACCAAAGGGGATCGGGAGCGGTCGGCGGCCGCGGCTTGCCTCGGGCCAGGTTGCGGACCGAGCGTCCCCAGCTCACGATCATCGCCAGCAGTGACAGTCCGATCACCAGCACGCCGACCCAGAGCGACAGCGCCAGCAGGAATTCGTTGTTTTTGAGGTGTCGCCGGGCGGCGGGATCGGGGGCCGGCACTGCGGGCTTCTGTGCCTGGTCCGGAGCGACGGCGGGCTTGGGTTCTTCAGCTGCCACTCGGGGCGGCGCCGAATGGGCCAAGAATCCCACTGAATGCCACTAGAAAGGGCACGGCGACGTGCATGAGCCAGACAGTGCGACGTCGCATGAGCAGTCCGCGACTGGATGTGAGAACCCGTTCCGCGACAGAATGACATCAACGAAACAATCCTAGGCAGGTCCCCGACCGTCGACAATGCCGGCGTTCTGGGCCGTCCGCGGGTCAGCTTTCGTAATGGTTTTCGCCCCCCGATTGGTAACTCTCGTTGCCAAAATCCCGTATTTTTCGTAGATGACCGCCCGGGCATTGAATGCAGGAGGGCGGTCGATGAACGGATCTCGCATTCCCCGGTCGGTCGTGGCGTTGGTTGGGGCGATGGTCGGTTGGGCGTGGCTTTACTCGCGCCTGAGCGATCCGCCACACGTCGACCGGCCTCGGGCGGCCCTCGTCGCGACGATTCCCGCGCAGCCGACGGCTCCGGCTACGCACACCATCTGCGGTCGCGCGCTCGACGCCCATGGAGCGCCGACGGCGGGCGCGACCATTTGGCTCACACGGCACGAGAAGTCGGACTTCGACCTCGCGGGCTCCACAATCTTCGCGCAGACGCAGGCAGGGGCCGACGGACGGTTCACCTTGGCTCCGCTACCGTCTGCGCTCGAGCAAAGCTCCGAGGATCCTGCGGAGTTCGAGGTCTGGATCTGGAAGCCGGGCTTGGCAGTTGCGCGCACGAGCTTTTTCGGCACTGCACCCGCCGAGCCGTTGACCGTCTCGCTGCTCGACGAAAGCCCGCTGACCATTCACTTGCGGCGGCCCGACGGATCTCCCTGCAGCGACGCGACAGGGACCCCCATGCTCGTCTGGTCCGCGGCCGATCACAAGCTCAAGCTGCCCCTGCCGATCTGCGAGCGACTTAAGGCGAGCAGCGCGGGAGACGGCCGTCTCCAAGTTTCCGGGTGGCACCGTGGCCGCGTCGCGGTTGCCCTTGAGACAAAAGAATTCGGCGTGCAGACCGCTGAATTTGATATCAGGCCACACGACGACACGCCGATCGTCGTGACGCTCCGGTCGACGCAGCCGTTCGAAGGTCGTGTCGTGCCGCCCGAGGGCGCGAAGGCTGACCTGTCGACCTTGCAGGTCGTCCTGCGGCAGTCGTCCCTCTCTCCCGCGCAAGCAGCGGGCAAAAACGCTTCGCAGGATCAACCGGCGTCGTGGGTGGTCTGGCTCGATGAATATGTGGTGCGGCCCGATCGAGACGGACGTTTTAGGATCCCGCACTTCCCGAGAGCGACGCGTGGTTCCCTCCGTCTTCACATCCAGGGCCTGCACGCTCTGGGCTTCGCCGACGATCGCGATTCGTCCTGCGAAGTGAGCGACCTGCCGGCGGGCAAGACCTTGCAGATCGACCTGCCCGCGCGCAAAGGTGTCTGGACGACCTGGGTCGCCCGCGACGCTTACACGAAGCGGCCGCTGACGGGCGTGCGGGTCAGCCTTTTGGCGTCGAACGAATTCCGCTGCAGCGGCCGGACCGACGCGAACGGCTGCCTGCGGGTGTGCCTGGCTGCGGGCGAGACGTACGCCATCGAGTGCGAGCTGCCCGATGGCTATCTGCGGACGCTGTTTGGCCCCGAGGCTTATGTCGAGATTCCCGGCGGAGTCACGCATTGCGAGCCGCCGCCGATCGAGCTGGTCCGCGGCTGCCCGATCGTAGGTCGAGCCGTTGACGCGGCGGGGCGTCCACTGGCCGATATTCGCATTCGAGCCGACTGGCGGACTCGCGAAACGAAGGCGGGGAAGAAGCCGGCCGACGTCAGCCAATGGGTCAGCACCGATGAAGACGGACGTTTCCGCTTCGAGCAGGTGGAAGCTGGCGCGGATGTCCGACTGACAGCAAGCTGTGCGGGAGCCTTGCTCACGCAGCCTGTCACGATCGTCGCCGGCGATGAGAAAGCGATCCTCTTACAAGAACCACGGCGCGAACTCGTCGCGCTCAGCGGCCGTTTCTTAGGGAGCGATGGGAAACCGCTGGTCGGCGCTCAGGTCGTCGTCGAGGTGGCCGATTCGCCCGATGCGCTCGGACAATTCCGCACGACGGTCGAGACCGACGGGTCGATTCGTACGCCGCCGCAATTTCCGCGGCAGCTCAAGTATCGGCTGACGGTTCGTTCCTTGCTCACCAACGTCGCCTCGTCGGTCTGGTTGTGCCCGGCCAGCTCCGGGAACCGCTTCCCTGATCTCGCGGTTGATGCGTCGAAGATTTCGGCAGCGTCCAAGCTCTTGGGTCCGGAAGTCGTCGCGCGAGTCAATGGCCAGCCGATCTTCGCCTCGGAACTGTTGGAGCGAGCGGCCGTCGAATCGCTCAACGCCGATGGGCTTAACCTGCTGTCCGCCGGCAAAAGCCTGGCAAACGGCGGCATTAAAGAAGAAGAATTTCGAGTCCTGCAAGAGACGGCGATCAAAAAGTTCCTTTCCGGTTTCGTGCGGACGCGATTGCAATCGCAGGGCTACCGCAGCCTGCTGGACGCCGAGCAAATGCGGAAGTCGGAACAGGCCATCGACCGGGAATTCGACAAATATGTGGAGAGGCTCGAGCGGGACTTTGAGGTCAAGTCGCCTCAAGGGGTGGATGAAAAGCTTCGGCAACCAGGGTACGTCGCTGGCGAGCCTCAAGGCCGAATTCCGTTACCGTTGTGTGCCGACGAATACTTGCGGGGGATCGCCCAACACATGAGTCCCGTGGACCGTCCGCAAATGCTCGCCTACTACCAGGCGCATCACGATCGTACGCCATTCCCGAAAAGGTCACTTGGCAGTTATTGGAAATCAATTTCGACCACCAGCGATTTACGACTTCCAAAACGACAAGTCAAAACGCGATCCAGCGATTCTTCGGATGGCCGTCTATCGAAACGAATTGGCCACGAAGCTGGGGCAAGGATTGCGGACGAAAAGGTCCGGCCAGCCTGCGTTGTCGCACGATAACTTGCCCGGTTCACTGTTCGAGGACGGCCAGTCGAAAGCCGCGGAAAACAAGCGGACGGCCACAGCAACGCAGTTCGCGGAGGCCGATTCCAGTCAGCGATTCCACGGATCCGGAAGCTCATCGAGACGGCTTCGTATGGTCCGACGACATGAAAGAGTTCTACGGCCGAAAGAACGGCCTGAAGGTCTTGGACGACGCCTTGGCCTGCTTGCGCAAGGGCGAGTCGTTTGCCGCCGTCGCGACAAAATTCTCCGACGGCCCCCGCGCCGAACAGGGAGGATGGCAGCGACCGACGCGGCCGGAAAGCATCGTCGACGACAAAACCGCCGCGATCCTCCACCAATTGGCTGAGGGCGAAACGAGCTCGGTGATCGAGACCGACCACGCCTTCCGCGTAATTCGCCTGGTCACCCGCCTGCCGGCCGGCTGGGTCCCCTTCGAGGACGTCGAAAAAACGATCCGCCAGGATCTCGACCAGGAACGGGCCCAGCAAGCGCTCGACGTGCTGGCGTCGCGAGCGACGATTGAGTCGGCCTTTCCGCTAGAGGCCTCTTGGAAAAAAGTGCCGTCCCCTGCCAGTCCGTCCCCTGCCCCCGAGTCGGGCGTTCCGTGATTGAGCCGGGAGGCCGCGTCACCAGAGTCCGTTGCGCGGAGATTGCGGCTCGATTCCAGCCAATTCGCTGTAGAGTTTCTGGGCGGCTTCGCTCGTTTCGTGCGGGATGACGATCTTGACCACCACGTATTGGTCGCCGCGCTCGTGCGTTTTGGGATTGAGCACGCCTTTGCCGCGGAGCCGCAGCCGCGTGCCGCTGGAGGTGCCCGGCGGCACTTTCACGTTCACGTGTCCTTCTGAGAGCGTGGGCACTTCGATCTTGGTGCCGAGCGCGGCTTCGGACGGCGTGATCGGCACGTCGACGAGCAGGTTACTCCCCTCGCGGTGGAAGTAGGGGTGCGGCGAGACGTGGACGGTCAGCAGCAGGTCGCCCGCCGCGCCGCCGCCAGGGCCTGGCTGCCCTTGGCCGGCCAGCCGAATCGTGCCGCCGTCCTGCACGCCGGGCGGAATCTTGACGGTGATCCGTTCGGTTTGATCGCCCCGGCGAATCTGCAGGCCGTGATTGCCCCCCTCGGCGGCGACGTTGAAGGGAACGGTGACATCGAAGTTGATGTCCTCGCCCTTCCGCGGTTCGGCTGGCCCCTCCGAATGGCGGAAGGACTCTTGGCGAAATCCCCCGGGGAACGGGCCTTGTTCGAACTGGCCGCTGCCGCCGTGATGCGCGTCGCCGCCGAAGATGTGGCTGAAGAGGTCGCTCAAGTCGACCGCATGGGTGCCGTCCGGGCCGCTGGCCCAGGCCGTGCGGTAAGGTCCGCCGCCGCGGCCACCGTTGAAGGCATGGCCATAGCGGTCGTATTGAAGCCGTTTCTCCGCGTCGCCCAGGATGGAGTAGGCCTGCTGTACGCGTTTGAACTGGTCGGCCGCGTCTTTATCACCGGGACGGACGTCGGGGTGATACTTGCGCGCGAGCTTTTTGTAGGCTTTGCGGATTTCCTCGGCCGAGGCGGTGCGGGAGATGCCGAGCGTTTTGTAGTAATCGATTTCTGCCATGGATAAAACCGCGCCTGGCAGCGCGGCAGATCATTCTAGGGAGCGCCTGCGCGGGCGATTCAAGAGCCGGCGCTCGCACAAGCATCCTTTCGCTTGCTCAGCACGGCCCCTATGCTAAGGATTCGCCGTTCACGTGCCGATGAGCGGCCGAATGCAACGCCTTGCGGACGTTGCCCGTCTCTCCCCTCGAGCCCGTTCCCGTGCTGAAATTCGCGATTCGCAACCTGATGACGCGGCCCATGCGCAGCGTGTTGTCGCTGGTGGGGCTCACCGTGGCCATCATGGGGATGATCGGACTCTTTTCAGTCGCCAAGGGACTGGACGAGATGGTCGGCAAGACCTTCGGCCAGATCGAGGGGCTGGTGGCCATGCAGCCCGGGGCCCCGATCCCGATTTTTTCGCGACTGCCCGCGTCTTGGGGCCCGGAGATTGCCAAGGTCCCCGGCGTGAAACTGGTCAGCCCGGAAGTTTGGGTGCGGGCCAACGTCATCGACGGCAAGATGATCATCAGCCCGCCCCGCTTTTTGTTCGGAATTGAAATTCCCACGCGACTGCAACTGAAAAACCGCGTCTATCGCAAGGACATGATCTCCGGCCGCTATCTCACGGAGGCGGACAAGGGAACGCTCAACACGGTCGTCAGCAAGTCGATTGCCGACGAGTTTCACAAAACGATCGGCGACACGCTGAACGTCGCCGGCAGTGATCTCAAGATTGTCGGAATTTACAATTGCGGGTCGCTGTTGTTGGATATCGCACTCATCGTCGATATCGACGAAGTCCGCAAGATCACTCGGTTCGGCAACGACTCGGTCTGCGCGTTCTACATCGAACAAACGGGCGACGTTCCCGATAGCGAGCTGGCGCCGCGGATTCAGCAAGTTTTCAAAGGGCGGGAAGTCGAAGCCTGGCAGCCCTCGACCAGCCGCGAACCGTTGGAAAGCGGCAACATGCTGTTCGACCTGTTCGTGCGACTGCTTTCGCGAGTGACGCTGCCGACCGCCGCTCTGGGGAATGCCTCGCTGGGTTCCGGCGACGGTCACGCGGCCGGCAAGTCGGGTGACGCAGCGGCAGCCCGCACGACCGCGTCAATCAAAGGGAGTCCACCGTTGTTGCCGGTGGAAGTTCGCAGTCCCACCGACTGGGCGAGTCGCTTCCAGGACTTCAGCGCGGACCTCGATTTGTTTCTGGCGATCATGAGCGGGATCGGCGTGACGATTGCCGTCTTGAGCATCGTCAACACGATGCTGATGAGCGTCACCGAACGGATCATCGAGTTCGGCATCCTCAAGGCCAACGGCTGGTCCCGCTACGACGTGTTGCGGTTGATTACCTCGGAGAGCGCGGTGCTGGGATTTCTTCGGCGGAATCTTTGGCTGCATCGTCGGTTGGTTGGCGACGCGCGGCATCAATTCGATCTGGCCCGACCGCATCTACCTCGTGGCCACGCCCGGCCTGCTGTTGTTTGGCCTGGCGTTTAGCACGGTCTTGGGCATCTTCGGCGGTCTCTATCCGGCGGTGTGGGCGATGCGAATGATGCCCATGGACGCGATTCGCCGCGGGTGAGTTTTCGTTTCGGTTGCAGCGCGACGTCAGACTGAGACGAGTTCCTTCATTTCGCGGACGGCCCGTTCGAAGCCGACCATCACCGCGCGGGCCACGATGCTGTGACCGATGTTGAGTTCGCTGACGCCGGGGATGCGGGCGACTGGAACCACGTTGCGGTAGGTCAGGCCGTGGCCCATGTGTAGAAGCAGTCCCCGTTCCCGGGCCCAGTGTCCAGCGTCGATGAGCTGCGTCAGTTCGGCCTCTCGATCGGCCGGATTCGTGGCGTCCGCGTATCGGCCCGTGTGCAGTTCGACCGCGTGGGCGCCCAGTTGCTCGGCCGCGTCGATCTGGGCCCGATCGGCGTCGATAAACAGGCTCACCTCGATGCCCGCCTCCAGCAGACGGTCAATGCAGCGAGCGACGCGCTCCCGATTGCCGACGACGTCGAGGCCGCCTTCGGTCGTCACTTCCTCGCGCCGTTCGGGAACGAGAGTCGCCTGGTCCGGATGCACGTCGATCGCAATCTCGGTGATGCTCGGCTCGGCCGCCATCTCCAGGTTGAGCTTCACCTGCACCGTTTGCTTCATCACGCGCAGATCGCGGTCTTGAATGTGCCGACGATCCTCGCGGAGGTGCAGTGTGATGCTGTCCGCCCCGGCCAGCTCGGCGAGAGCGGCGGCCCACACCGGGTCGGGCTCGATCGTCCGGCGGGCCTGTCGGATCGTGGCGACGTGGTCGATATTGACGCCCAGTCGTGGCATCGGCTCTCCTCGCTACCTCAAAACTGCTGCCTGATTCTGCACAGTTTACCCGCCTTTGTGCTTACCCGCCGTTGTGCCCACCTCGACACGCCGGGAGCGCGGCCAGGCTCACGCGACTGGATCGTCCATCGCAATTTGGCACCTCCCAGCGCATCGCTTGGATGGGCCTGTCCTGCAATGCATGGCCACGCAAAGCCATGGGCCATGGCACTCCACCGGCCACTTAGGCAGTAGGCGACGGGGTGACTGGGGTCCATGTGTTAGCCGCGCGCCCAGGTCCACACCGCCGGTCTCCTTGTTCAAATGAAAGTGTCCGGACCGGGTAGTGGGGGCGTTTGAATTACGGTTTTTCGCGATTGGCACGGGAATTTGTGGAGCGAGGGCGCATCGCCTTGTCGACGTTCCAGCCAGAGAGATGGTCTCGGAACTGGCCTGCATGCTGGTCCCAGATAAGGTCGAAGTGAAGGCGGAGCGCTTCGCCTCGCGCGTCGTCAATCCAGAATTCGACGCGGTTAGTCAGTGTTGAGCCTCCGGTTTGAGGCCATCCAATCTTCATCGCATCGCAGGACTCGCTAAAAGACATTCCCGTCTTCAGCCGTTGCTCGGCAATGCGGAGAGGGCTTTCGGCAAGTGGATTGCCACCGATGCTCGCGATGAAGAGCGCCGCGAGGACCATGATACCGAGACATTGGGGAACGGCCTTGATCCAGGCCGTCGGTACTTCGTCGCTCATGCCGTCATTCCGCGCGACCTTCGTAGTCGAGGATCCCCCGAACCCGATAAGACCCATATTGGGCGTATGATGCGAGCAAAGCGAACGCGAAGGCGAGCACTGTGAGCACGACAACCGCAATGAATACGTATCGCTTGCTTCGGCTCATGCCGTCATTCTAGCGGCGGCCACCCCCCGGATTCAGACTTCGCCCTAAAAGCTATCCGCTGCGCCTCTTAGCACCGGTCTAAATCCGAATTGTGAAGATCAGACCGGACCTGACTCGATTGGCAGTGACGCTATCTAAGCCAATCACGCCTGAGCCAATCAGGGGGGTGGCTGCGTCGAGGGGTCAGGCTCGCCCCCAGGTCACAACCGCCGGTCTCCTTGTTCAAATGAAAGTGTCCGGACCGGATTCAGACTTCGTCCTAAACTGCAGCCATTGCACCTCTTAACCCCGGTCTGAATCGGAATTGTGAAGATTAGACCGGACCGGACCTGACTCGACTGGCTGCGACGATATCCGGGCCAAGCGGGAGAGTAGCTTGGTCGAGCCGTCAGGCTCGCCCCGCGGTCCCGGACCGCCGGTCCCTGTCTGTAAATGAAAGAGTCCGGACCGGATTCAGACTTCGCCCTAAACCGCAGCTGCTGCGACGCTTAACTCCGGTCTAAATCCGAATTGTGAAGAGGAGACCGGACTGGACCTGACTCCGATGTTGTGCTCGCAGTCGAGCCCAGCTCGGGTGGCTGGGGTCGAGCCGTCAGGCTCGCCCCCAGGTCCGCAACCGCCGGACTCGTTGTTCAAACGAAAGTGTCCGGACCGGACCTGACGTCATCCGGCTACCGACCACGCCGTCGATGCCCATCAATGTTGCGGCCATTTCATCCCCGGCGCAAGCCGATCTCGGCCGTCACGACGGGGCCAAACTCCATTCTGCCACAAATTGCCAACCAACCAAGATCGGTTTTCTACGCCGCTCAGTTTCTCGGTCGCTCGGCCGGAATGCAGACGGGAGATTTACCGGGGGTGCCAGGGTTGAGCTTGCTCGAGCGTGCTCTTAACGGGTTCAGCAACCGTCGTCATCAGGCGGAAGGAGCAAAGGGGCAGACGCACGGTCAATCGCCGTTCGGGCCGTCGATCACCAGCGTGCAATCTGGCAGGCTCTCGAGGAACTGTCGGCCGTACGGTTTGCTGCGAATCCGCGGATCGAGAATCGCGACCTGCCCGGTGTCCGCCTTGCGGCGAATCAGGCGTCCGAAGCCCTGCTTGAGTTTGATCACGGCCTCGGGCACCTGGTATTCGATGAAGGGATTGCCCCCTCGCTCACGAATCGCCTCCAGCCGCGCCTCGAGCAGCGGATGATCGGGCACGCTGAACGGGAGCTTGGTGATGATCACGTTCTGCAGCGCGTCGCCGGGCACGTCGACTCCCTGCCAGAAGCTGTCGGTGCCGAACAACACGCCGGCGGCGTCCTTGCGGAAGCGTTCCAACATCAGCGAATTCGGCAGCCCGTCGGACTGGCAGTAAAGCGTGTATTGATGCCGGGCGAACCATTGAGCGAGTCGCTCGGCACAGCTCTTGAGCATTTTGTAACTGGTAAACAGCACAAACGCGCGGCCGTGCGTTTCCGTCACATGGTGTTGGATGCGTTCGCAGACCGCCTGCTCATACTCACGGGGATGGGCGGCCGGGTCGGGCATGCCGTCGGAGAGGATCAATCGCGCCTGACGCTTGAAGTCGAACGGGCTGCCGAGCCGGCACTCGTCGGCGGCGCCAGCCCCCAGGCGGTCCTTAATGAAGTCGAAGCTGCGCTTGCCGACGGCGAGCGTGGCGCTGGTGAGGATCACCGTCTTCACCCGGTCGAAGAGTTCGCTCTTGAGCACCGGGCCAACTTCGATCGGTGCACAGTGCAGCTCGGTGCGCGGCCGTTTTCCCTGTCGGACCTCGATCCAGTAGACGCAACCGGGCAACGACTGCTTGAGCCAGGCCGCCAGCGATTGGCCCAGCTCGATACAGCGCTGGGCGGCGGCCGTCAGCTCGATCGACTGTTCTTCGTTCACGATCTCCTTCGCGGCAGAGTTCATCGTCGCTGCCAGCTCGGTGAGCGCGGGGGTGACTTTGTTCACGACGTCGAGCGGTTGTCGGAGGCGGCCATTTTCGCTTCCGTGAACCTCGTGCCAGTCGCGGAGATCCTCGAGCAAGTCCCGCACACCGTGGCGGATGCGGTCGACCAGCCGCTGCGCGTCGAGAGTTTGTGGTGCACCAGCAGGCCGCGCTGCGTGTAGTCGTTGTAGAGCTTGTTGAGCAGGTAATCGAACTGTCCGCTGGTGAGCGTCAGTCCCATCCGGTCGCCGGCGACCGCTTCGACGGTGTGAGCTTCGTCGAGCACGACGACTTCATAATCGGGCAGCAAGCTCACCCCTTCCCGCCGCAACGCCAGGTCAGAGAAGAAGAGGGCGTGATTGACCACCAGGACGTCGGCGTCCCAAATCCGCCGCCGCGCCTGGTAATAGAAGCAGTCGTTGTACGTGGGGCATTTTTTCCCCAGGCAATTGCCACGATCGCTAGCGACTTCGTCCCAGACGTTGGGGAACGGCCGCAGCGACAAATCGCTGCGCGTGCCGTCGGTCGTCCGCCGCGACCAGTCGAGGATCGTCTGCAGCTGCTCGAATTCCTGCTCCTGAAAGAAAATCGATTTGGCCCGTTCGACGGCGGCGTTCATCCGCCGCAGACTGATGTAGTTCCCGCGCCCTTTCGCCAGCACGCACGAGAACTCAACCGGCAGCACTGAACGCAGAAAGGGGATGTCCCGCGTGACGAGCTGTTCCTGCAGGCTGATCGTGTGGGTCGAAATGACGAGGGGCTTGCGGGGGCGTTCCGTGGTGCCCGTCGGATCGTGTTCCGCGGTGACTGCCAGAATGGCCGGGACGAGGTAGGCGAAACTCTTGCCCACGCCAGTTCCCGCTTCGACCAGCAAATGCCTCGACTCCGCGATGGCCCGCTCGACCGCTTCGGCCATTTCCAGCTGCTGTGGCCGGTGTTCGTAACTGTCGAGGCGCCGGGCGATTCGGCCGTCACTGCCGAGCACGGAGGTGGCATTGAGCGTCAAAGCGAGCAGACTCCCTCCGCGGACCCAATTCCGATTCGGAAGGAATTCTAAGTCTTACCGTGCGCCCGGGGGAGGGCTGGGCCAGCCAATCAGCGGAATGAAAGTTGCTTTTGAGTGCTTTCGGACGAAGAATAAAGGCGTGTCGAAGCGAATTCGTCTGATCGACCTTACTAAAAGACTCGTTTCCACAACGCCACTCTTAGCGCTAAGGAGCCAGGCATGTCGAAGGTCTTTGCAATCGGACTGGCTGCTGCGGTGATCGGTTTCGCAGCCAGTCAGCCAGCCAACGCCGGTCATCGTCGTTGCTGGGGATACGGCTGGTATTCGTATCCGTCTTACTCGGGCTACACCTACTCGAATTACGGCACGTACTCCAACTATGGCGCAGTACTATGCGCCGTCGGCACCGGTGGCCACGAATATTCCGCCGGCCCCGAGCGGGCAGGTGGCTCGCACGGATAACGGAGTGTATCGCAGCTTCTCGGATGAACCGGGGCAGACGGCTCCGACTCCGACCTATCAACCGGCGCCCGCGCCGATCGCCGTCGCGCCAGCCGGCTCGTCCGATTACGGGACAGACGGCAACCCGTACGGTGGCAGCGGAGTGACGATCGGCGGCGTGCCGAGCCCGGCTTCGAACTATGGCACCGCCAACAACCCGTCCGGAACGGGAGGAATGACGACGTTCGGTGGCGGGACGTATTCTGGCAACACCACCGGTGGCACGGCCGGTCACCCATATTGATCGGCTGAGATCGATCGGGTGGCGAAGCCCGAAATCAATGGTGCGGCTGCCTGGGCAACGCACTGTGGATAAAAAAACGGCCCGGTGGGAAGATTTCTGTCCCGCCGGCCGTTCGTTTTCAATCGCTAGGCTATTTTCGGACTGCTCTGCGGGAGTCTGCGCAAAATTCGTCCAGCGCTTATTGTCTCGTGCGCGGCGCACTGTCCGCTGCCACCTGAGCGGAGGCTGGAGTCGGACTTGTCATGGAGCGAGCCCAGCGTGCGGCGTGTTCGGTCCAAATGGAGTCGTTCAGGCTCCGTTCCAGTTCAAGCGATCGCTCGCCGTAGACATCGCGGAGCGCGGCCTGCCAATCCTTCTGCTGGCTCGCGGCGACGAAATCGAGACATTGCGCCGGGGTACCCCAATCGAGGAGCAGGCCTACGAGGGCCACGCTCTGTCCGTTGAACGCGTCGCGATATGCGAGCTGGGGGCGCGAGCGAACATTGACGAGATCGCTCAGCGAATAAATCGCGCCGTGGCTGGCCGCTCGACGCAATTCGGTCAATCGCCGTTTCAGTTTCTCCGGCGATTCCGCGAGCATCGCAATGCCTTCGTCAGCCCAGGGTGAAATTCGTTGTTGCGAGAAACGATCCGCCAGGACGACGTGCATCAGTTCGTGCGGCAGGCTTTCCGTATTCCAATCGAGGGCGTCTGCTCGGAAGTCGATCCGTCGCAGGACGACCCGTCCTTGATCGAGGCCGATCGACGAACAGCCTGAAGTCGTTTGACTCCCGGGACCCACGCAGGCCACGTAGGCGTTCGTGTCGGGATGGACCACCACCTCGCAGAAGGGCGTCCATGCGGCGGGGTGCGCGTCACCGAGCCAACGCTCTCGAGCGCCGAGGGCCAGCCGTTCGCAGGAGGCGGCCAGCTCTCGAATGTTCGCCTCGGACGTGCACCAGTAAATCCGAAAATTGGCCGTGCGGGCGACCCAACTGTTCGGGCACGGGCACGAGGACGGGCAGAGCATGATCGCCGGATCGGGACTTGTGGCCTCCGGTCGAGGTCGGGCGGCGGCGACCGGTGAATCGTCGGCCCGTGTTACCGAGCCAGACAACGCAGCGAGAATCGTGGAGGCGAAAATCAGCGAAAGGGGAGTCGGCGAAAGGAAACGGGGCGGGACGCAAACCCAAGCAGCCAAGCGCATCGAGACTCCCTTTTCCGGAGCCAAGCGCTTGCCCAAGGTCTGCGCCAAGTTTTCCGGGTCGGGATCGCTTTAGGAATCTTCATGCCGGGCTTTTTGATTTGCGATAAGTGATTGCCTTGTAATTGTTTATGGAAATGATAGATGGCGATGTGTGCGCTCGAGTTGCGCAGTGCCGCCAATTCTTCATGCACGTTTGGCAATCGGCAAAAAATTAACTGGGCCAGGGATTTAGGGCGAGGCGGGCCCAGCGCGGCGCGAAGGGGAGGATCTGGCAAGCGGTGGCCGAAAGCGGTCAGTGGGCGATGAGGGACTCGAACCCCCGACATCTACGGTGTAAACGTAGCGCTCTAACCAACTGAGCTAATCGCCCGAAGTCATTTTGGGCCGCAAGGTTGCGATCGCATGAGGGAAGTCCAGCGGCCGAGGCGTTGTCTCGCTCACTCTAGGCCGGGCCAGATATACTGTCAATAAGCCGCTTCGGCGGCAGAAGATCGGTCGACGTGCGGCGAAATGCTTTGTCGCCCGCCTGCGGTGCCGGCCGCTTGTCCGCGCGTCTCCCGGGTTCGATGGCGACTCGCACGAGGTTCCTGCGATCACAGAGCCAATCACCGTTTCTCCCGTTCACGCGGCCACGGCCGACCCTGCGGGTGTCCGAGTGGCGCGGCCGACGCCCGACCAGGGTCTGTCGAGTGAGGCACTGCGCGAGTGCGGCGCCAGCGTGCGGGACATTCAGACGGCTGCCGCGGACTTGGCTTCCGCGGTCGGACTACTGGGTTTGCCGTCGCTCGAGGCGCGGGAGTGGTATCGACTGCTGCGCGAAAAACTCGTGCCGCAGCTCGGAGCGGATGCTTACCTGATCGTGGCCGTGGTGGGCGGCACGAACATCGGCAAGAGCGTCATTTTCAATCACATCGCCGCCAGCCCGCTTAGCGCCAGCAGCCCGCTGGCGTCGGGCACGCGAAATCCGGTGTGCGTCGTCCCCGCGGGCTTCGAGCATTCGCACGAGCTGTCCGCGATTTTCCCGGAGTTCAGCCTGCGGCCGTGGGCGAGCGTCAGCGACGCGCTCGCCGACACTCCGGACGACCGCATTTATTGGCGGTCGGTTTCCGGGACGCCGCCAAATTTGTTGATTCTCGACACGCCCGACATCGACAGCGACGTGCAGGTGAACTGGAAACGGGCGGACGGCATCCGCCGCGTGGCCGACGTGTTGATCGCCGTTCTCACGCAGCAAAAGTACAACGACGCGGCGGTGAAGCAGTACTTCCGCAAAGCGGCGGAGGAAGGCAAGCTGGTCCTGGTCGTGTTCAACCAGTGCCAGCTTCCCGACGACGAGGCCTATTGGCCCCTTTGGCTGGGGACGTTTTGCCGCGAGACGGGCGTTTCGCCGCGGCTCGTTTATATCGCCCCCAACGATCGCCGGGCGGCCGAGCAAGGCGGCCTGCCCTTCTTCGAGAAGCCGCCGAACGCGTGGCAGGGCAACGGCTCTGCGAGCCAGCCCGCCGCAACGGCAACGCCCGCCGACCTGGCCCACGACTTGTCGCAGCTGAAATTCGCCGAGATCAAGCTGACCACGCTGTCGGGCGCGCTCGAGCATTTGATGTCGCAGGAAACAGGACTGCCTGCGTTTCTGCGGGAGGTGCAAGCCCGCAGCGCCGAGTTCGAATCGGCGGCCAAATGGCTTTCATCGGAGAGCGTGATCAAGGTCAGCGATTGGCCGTCGGTGTCGAGTTCGCTCTTGGTCGCGGAAATTCGCGCGTGGTGGCGACAACGCCAGCACGGCGTCGCCCGTAGCGTCCACGAGTTTTATGACACGGTCGGCCGCGGCATGATGTATCCCTTCCGGCTGGCCAGCGACAAACTGCGCGGCCCCTCGATCAGTCGAATCGACCAGTATCGGCAGAACGAATGGGGAGCGATCCTGAAAGTCATCGAGGATCTCTACGACCGCCTCAGCTGGCTGTCCGAATCGGCCAATCCGCTGCTCAAGCCGTTCCTCGGGCAGATGCTGGCGGGCAAGTCGCGTCAGCAACTGTTGGAACAACTCCGCGTTGACCATCAGCGCGTCGACATCGCCGCCGAGCTGGCGCAGACTGTCAACTCGGAAATGCAGGCCTTCAAGGAAGGTAACCCGGATCTCTACAACATTTATCGACAGCTGACCAACTTCTCCGCCGCCATTCGTCCGCTGACCAGCGTGGCGTTCTTCACCATCGGCTTGGGGCCCGCGCATGAATTGGTGGTGCACGGCCTCACACCGATCGCGGCCGACCTGGCAACGGGCACGGTCGCAGTGGCGGGAGGCGATGCGATGCTGGCCGGCGGCGCGAGCCTGCTCGAAACGCGGTTTCGCCGGCTGCAAGCGGCCTTCACGAAGCGCCGCGTCGATTGGCTGCTGAAACGTCTCAATGAACAAGTCTTTGGAGCAGTCCCCGGCGATCTGCAAACTGCCGCAACCGTTCCTCAGTCTGCGACCTATCGCAGGCTGGCCGAGGCCGTCGGCCGCTTGGACAATCAGCTCGCCGATATCACGAAGCCTTCGCCCGCGGTCGGCGTGGCGGCGACACGCTAGAATCTCGTCAGCATGACCACTCCCGAACTCGCCCAACTGGAAGCCCTGTCGCAAGTCGACGAGATTGTCGAGCGGCTCACGCGGTGGACGGCCGAAGAAACATCCTGGGAGCCCCTCCGCTCGTGCCGCGCTCTTTTGAAGCGGGTGCTCTCGCGGGTCGATTCGCTCCGCATCCGGCTCGAGGCCCCACTGGTCGTTGCCACGTTCGGAGGCACCGGCACCGGCAAGAGCACACTGGTCAACGCGATCATCGGCCGGGAGTGTGCCCGCACCGGCCGGCAGCGACCGACGACGACGCGCCCGCTGCTCCTCGTTCATCCCAACACCGATCTGAGCACGTTGGGGTTTTCGACGGAGGAATTCGATGTCAGCCGCGTCGACGCGCCCCTCTTGCAGGACATTGTTCTGATCGATTGTCCGGATCCGGACACGTCGGAGAGCGACGCCAAAGGCAGCAATCTCCAACGGCTGCACGATCTGCTGCCGCACTGCGACGTATTGATCTATACCTCCACGCAGCAGAAATACCGTTCGGGCCGCGTCACGGACGAGCTGGGACTGGCCTCCAATGGCTGCCGATTGATTTTCGTGCAGACGCACGCCGAGCTCGACCAGGACATTCGCGATGATTGGCGACGGCACCTGGGCGCGCACTATGACGTGCCGGAGGTCTTCTTTATCGACTCGCTGCAAGGTTTGAAGGAACAGCTCGCCGGCGGGCGGCCCTCCGGCGATCTCGGCCGATTGCAGCAGGTGCTGACCACCCAACTGTCGGCCGCCCATCGAGTCCAGGTCCGCCGTTCGAACCTGATCGATTTGCTGCATTCGGCCGTCGAACATTGCCGGAGCACGCTCCGCGAATACGATCCGTCGCTCGCCCAGCTCGAAGGGGCCCTCGAAAACCAGCACGCGCGGCTGGTGCGGTCGTTGGCCGACAACCTGACGAGCGAGCTGAAGCGCAGTAGCGCCCTCTGGGAGCGGCGGTTGCTCGCCTCCGTCACGCAGCTGTGGGGGTTCAGCCCGTTCTCTTCGCTGTTGCGGCTCTATAACGCGATGGGCGGTCTGGTGGCCTCGCTGACTCTGTTACGGGCCCGCTCGTCGGCCCAGATCGCGCTGATCGGCGCGGTGCAGGGGTTCCGCTGGCTGCGGGCCCGTCAGCAGGAACAGCAGGCGGAGGGGCGGCTCGAGCGACTCTCGGCCACGAGTGCCGACGACAGCATCCTGCGCGAGGCCCAGGTGCTGATCGCCGGCTACGCCGGCTCCGGCGGCTTCGATTCGGGTCTCGTCCAATCGGACTCACTGCAAACGCTGCGTAAGCAGGCGCTGCAGCTCGAGGAAGAATTCCTGGCCGACGCCAGCCGGCGGATCGATCAAATCATCGACGGCCTCGTCGCCCGCGATTCGGGCTGGCTGCCCCGGCTCTGCTACGAGACGCTGTTCGCAATTTATCCGCTGTTCGTCCTGATTCGCGTCGGCAAGAACTTCTTTTATGACTCGATGTTCGGCAACATGCCGCTCTTCGCGACGAGCTTCTACGTCTCGGCCGGACTGTTCTTCTTGCTGTGGTCGTGGCTGTTCGTGATGTCCTTCTGCCGCCGGCTGCGACGACACCTCTCCGGCGAGATCGAAGAGCTGGCTCAGTCGCTGGCCGAACAGAGAATCACCGGCGAAATGTTCCCACCGCTCGCCGAGGCTTGCCGCCAGGCTCGCCTGCAGCGCACTCGCCTCGATGCAATCGCCGTCACGATCGGTGGTCTGCGCCCGGAACGGAGCGGCACGCTCGGCGCACCTCGCGCGGCGGCCCGGCGGCTTGTTACCGCGTAGCGGTTCGCTAAGCTTGGCTGAGGGTCCGCGGATCAGACTGCGGGATTTGCCGACTCGCTCAGAATTGCGACCAGAGCGGCATGGGCCAGTTAGGCTCGGCACGCACCACGCAACGCCGGCTCGTTACGGCATAGCGCGGGGTGCCGGTGCTAGCTTGAAGCGTGTCGGAGCACCGGATGCGTCGGGCACTGCCGGCGTTTGGGGTGTCGGTGTTTCGGATGAGGCCGGTGGTGCCGGTGCTGGCTCAGCTGGAGGACCAGATTGGTGGGGCGTTACCGGTCCAGTGGGTGTAATCGAATTGGATGCCCAGGGCGAGCACGGGCAACCGCTCTGGAACTGCTGCGCAAGATTCACGTACTCGGGAGCGGGAACGGCATAGATTTCCGGCGGGATCACGCGGTAGTGCACCCACAGGGTCCAGTCGACTCGAGATTGTCCCGGCTCGCCCGGAAGGGCGTTGCCCATCTCGGCAGCTTTTTGGGTATCCAAATTCCCCCAGACAGTTTGCCCAAACTGGGTTTCGACCAGAGCCAAGCTCTGAAGGGCAAATGCGTTCATCGGATCTGCAACGAGTTGGGCTCTGAAATAGGTGGCGGCGCCATCCAGAAGGACAAAGCGTTTGCCGAGGTCGTCTTTGGCGAATTCAGGCGAGTTGCGTTGCCCATCCGAGAGCTCGATGGATTTGGCATTCGCAGACTCGCTGGTAACCGTAAAGGCGCGTGGCGTCGAATTCGCGGTCTCCGAGTCAGCTGGCTTCTCTGTTAGAAACACGGTTGCACCTTTCCAGGTGCCCGTTTGCGCCTCGGCGACGGAAGAAAGAGTGAGCGGCAGAAAGACGGCGATGCAGATCTGCGCACTTTGCCATAGCAGGGTCCCTGGGAACGGGAGATCATGATGTCCGTATCCCAGATTACCAACGCCTGAGCCCAGTCGGCTAGAGGGTATCCTCGCTCTTTCGGACTGTCTTACATCCACACGGCCTACTGTTCTAAGGGCTTGTAGCCGCGGGCGTCGTGGTCGTGCCCGGCGCAGTCGTTCCAGGCGTTGCGGTTGCCGCCTTCGCGGCCGCGGAAACGAGCGTCACCGTCAGCTGATTGACAATCGTGAGCTTCGGTTGCCCTGTCCCAGAAACGGTGGCGTTCATGGTGAAGGACGTGTTCGAGGGGCCGATCGGTTTGACGGCGCCGAACTCGTACTGAATGACGTTGAACACATTGTTTGCCAGATTCGTGAGATCCTGGCCGGTGATTGTCAGCACGTGCGTGGTGGTGTTGTAATTTGTCGGCGCTGTCGAACCCGTCCCGGGAACAATTGTGATTTTCTGCGGGGAGACTGACCGACTGGCTGCCCCGCCGAGCGTCAACGTCAGTGTCACAGTGCTGTCGGAGGGAACCTGATATTGGGTTCCCATGTTGAGCGTCAGCGAGCTGGTGCGTAGAGGGGAGGATCGGCCGCAGCAATCCCGAGCCCCTTGGCGACGTATCCCAGCGACAGTTGAGTACTCGTCCACTGAGGCTGCGAGACGACTGGCGGAGTTTGGGTGGCTCCCGAGGAATCTGATCCCCCGCCAGCAGTGCCGCCCGACGCCGGAGCGAGGTTGCCCGAGCCAGTCTTCCCAAGGTGCCAGGCTGGAATTAGCAGATGGGACGTCGCCCCGTAAGGTGTGGGAAAGGTGCACGTCGACAAACGTGAAAGCTGGCCAACTGTAGACGGCGATCGCAACGCTAACTGTGCACGGAGCGACACCGGAACCTTGTAACAGCATTGAAAGCGTGTCGGTACCGTTGTAGGCGGCTTTCGGCTTATAGGTCAGGCCATTGACTGCCGTGTTAAGCCGGTCAATGGTGCCGGTCACCGTCATTGAGCCCGTGCCATTAGCCCCCGTGGTGAAGCAAAGTCCATCGGTAGAACCCAATGCGAGCGTCCCGTTGTTTACTTTAAGCGTCAACTGCTGGAGCGTGCCAGGCAATCCGGGATCTTTTAACTGGATTGCGTCGTTTCCAAACCGGAGGATCCCTCGATTGCTGATGGACTGTGTGGGACGCGTGTAGATCGAAGTCACCGCGGCCGGCGGTGGAGGCGAGGAAGAAGCGTCTGGCGATCTGGCGTCGCTTGTTTCACTCGTTGGGTCCTGCCAACCGCCGTAGACTTCTCCCGTATCCTCGACGATCGAAATCGCATTCGCTGGAATCGTGACCTTCATCACCTGCCTGCTGAGGAGTTCGGAGTTCGCCGCGATCTCCTGGCCACCGGCGATGACGCGAGTTTGATGGACGCTGAAGTGGTTTCCGATCAGGAAGATCGTCGTAGAGCCGTCGAGATTGATCGCGGGGGCGCCGTACCAACCCAGCAACTCCGGAGCCAGGTCCGTGACGCCGGTGTTGAACATGGCGAATCCGCCCAGAGTGTTTTCATAGGGCACTTGAACTGACATCGATTGCAGCGGCAATTTCGCAGCCAATTGGTGAGCGCTGCTGCTGCAGGCGATCCACCTCTCCATTCAGATAGCAGTGTGGATCGCTGACCATCTGGGCCCCGTCCTGGATCCACTTGGCCTGCTCGCTCAATCGGACGGCGGTGGTGGAATTCAAGAGTTTGCGATGCGGATTGTCCAAAGCGAACCAGTTGCTGCTGGCACTCATGTCGGCATACGGAACAAACGAAGGCATGATCACGATAGCCACGCACTCGCGGATCCCCGGCTCGAGCATCCGTTCGCGCAAGAAGTTGCTTGCGGTTTGGTCCACCGCAAAGCAGATCCTGGAAGAAGACTTTGACGTTGCTGTCGGTGTCCGGCGTCTGAAAGCGGGGATAGAAGCGCCATCCAAAGGTCTCCGACCCGTGGGAAAAACCAACCGTCGTGTTGTTGATCGCGATCGTCTCCATGTCCATCTCGAGGCGGCGGGCAAATTGAAACATGTTGTTGGCGCTTAGGTTTCCGCTCACGAACGCCATGGACATCGCCAACTGCATTTCGCGCCGCATACTGTAGCTGTCGGCGATGTTCTGCTGGTCGTCCTCGGGGTCCAAGGCAAAGACATGGATCGGCCAGCGACACTGCACGTATTGGTTGAAGTTCTGTGCGCGCTTGTGGCGACGGCTCGGGTGAGAAATAGTCGAGCCATTCCCCTTGCAGTTGAAATCCACCGCGCGCCGCGGCGGCTTCGGTCATGTCCTGCGTCAGTTGTTGATTGAGCAAAGCCGAATCGACAAGGATCGCCCACGCCAACGCCGGTGTCACTTGCGACTTTAGTGTCGCCCCAGTCGCGGACGTCGGCCTCGAAGGCATTCCGCATCGCGTCAATCTCAGCCGTGCGCAGGCCTCGAATAGCGCTGACCAGCGGCGGGCTGCAAAAACGCCACAGATCGATTCGTGTCTGGCCGGTCGCAAAGTTGTGGGCGGCGTCTCTCAAAAAGGCATACGACCCGTTCAGTTCTTCGCGGATATAGGATTGCACGTCGGGGTAGTGCACGACACCCTTATTCGGCACCGCAAAGGTGAGCTGATAGGTTCCTGATAAAATTTCATTCACGTACGCCTTTCCATAGATATCGACCATCTGGGACGGTGGAAACGGTCGTTGTGCAACCTTCAGCCGAGTGGCAGAGCCGAGTTGGCGATTCAAGAGAAGCCCTACCTTATCGCTCACTGGGACTGAGATCCGTATGGCCGCCGTTAGTTGTCCGAGTTGTGTCTCTGGAAGGGCAGTGGAGATTCGGCGGGGTTGTGCCGCACTTGTGGAGGACGGCTGGGGCTTCTTCGTCGCTTCGTAAAGCACGCTCCTCAGGTCCCAGTCATTCAGGAGCTGAGTCATCGGAACGGCAATCTGATCGAGCAGATCGTTAACGACCAGATTGCGAAACGTCATCGGCAGCAGTTCTTCGTGCAAGTGCGGCGTAATCGAAAACGTGATCTCCGCCCCATAGCGCTGTTGCGTCTGACGACCGGGCAAAACGGACACGGGAATCCGGACAAGGTTGAGCGAATACCCCGGTGAGTCGGCCGTGTCGTCACCGTCGTTGATCCGGCGCAGTTCCTGCAAATGGTTGATGTATCGAGCCATTTGTTCGATTTGGACAGTCGGTTCCAGGCTAAGCCCCTTCTGACCGAACACTGCAAAGCCGGGCATCGGCTGCATGAAGGCCGGAGTGCGGGTGACGTTGTTGAAGGCGTCAAACGTGCCGGTGAAGTTTCCGTAGGGATTGGACGTCGACGGCGTCGAGGTGCCCGACCCACCGCCGCCTGAGCTGGAAGAGCTCGACGAGCTGCTCGAGCCTTTCGACGTGCTCCCGGTCGGCGATCCGCTTGACGCGGCCTGCGCGGTGTACGAGAGCGCGAGGGCATCGGCCGCATAGGCCTGGTCGCTGCGCGAGACCGCTCCCTGCAGTGTGGGCTGGAAAGTCGTCAGCTGCGTGAGCATCTGAGTCTCGAATTCCTCCCGGTACATCGTGAGGCGAGCCTGGCCCCAAACGGAAGGCTGGTCGGCGACGATGCTCCCGTCGAGTTCGACGTGCCGGTCGAGCGCGTCGCACTCGCGGGCGAGATCGTGCAGGGTGGGCGGCCCGCAGAATTGCAAATTGTCGGCGGGTTCGCCTTCCGAGAAACCAATCGGCGAATCGATTAGGCCGATTGGCTCACAGGAGCTCGTCACCAGCGCAGTAACGATCAAAGCAACTACGACGAGCGACGAGCGTACGCTCCAACGTTGCACAGATTGCATGGCAATCCCATTTCCGGCCAAAGTGCGAAGTGGATTTGAAGGAAGAATGACGTGGTGCAATTTGGGGAGGCGGATCCGGTGAGATGGGAATGAAACCGGAAGCTGCACGCCCGATTAGTCGTTTATTAGATCGACTGACGGATCTTGGAAAATTAGGATGGTTCTGCAGGTTTTTCGGGCAGGGGGCGAAATATTGGACAAAGTCGCCGTAGGAAATGCACTGAGATTCGTGCCCAAAAACCCGAGTTTTAAAAGTAGAAAAGCTGGATAAACTCAAAAAATACGTAGAAAAGGAGGGGCCGCTGGGCTTAAAGTATTTGGGAACTTCTGTTCACCAATTCCACAAGAGACTCGCACCCATGCGACAACTTCTCGTGCTGTGCGTACTGTTTTCGATGGCCGGCAAAGCCTTTGCTGCCGATAACGCCACTCCTAATACACCGTCGGATTCGACGGCAACAAACAAAACACCGAAAGAGAAAGAGAAGGATCTCGTATTCGCTAGCCGTGGCAACCTCCTACACGCTGGCAAAAACGCCTTCCTCGACAACTCCAGCGTTGATCGCCCGACTGATCGCGATCGATACCCTCGGAGAGGTCTGGCGCCAATTCGCAGGAGGCCGCGTCACGGCTGCAGCAACTAGTGGCCTTGATCTACACGACGGGTGTAAGTCCTGACGACAAATCCATCTTCGCGATACATGTGATCCATGCGCTAGGCAAATGCGGCTGGCGAGGAGCAAGGCATGGTAGGAGATTTGGCCAACATTGCCGGGGTCGATCCAGCACTGACGCCGATCATCCAGCAAGCCGTCAGCGACATCGGTTAGCTCCAAAGCCCCGACTCCGACCCAAGCCCGCTCAGAACCAGCAACAGCAGCCACCAGACCCCAAGGTGATCGCTGTCCAAACTCAGTTGAAGGCCGTGCAGCAGGCGTTGACGCGCTTAGTAAGGCAGTGAGCGGACTTCAGACTGCAGTTGGCCAACTCCCGGGAGCGCAGCAGCCGGCGATGCCATAGTCTCGACGCGCGATTCGCTTAGCAGTGGCGCGGGGGTCAAGCCACCTTTGGTGACCACTAGTTGCGTCCGGTGGGCAAGCGTACGTCATCCGACTGCGGCGCCGGACAGTACGTCAATCGCCCCGGACGCGACATCGTAATTGCGCCGACGAGCAATATCCGATCTTGGGCAACCAGCGCGCTCAGCGTCTGGCTCTGCTACGCGAGCGATATGACTGTGTGAAGGACGATGGCGGCGGCGACGTTGTCGACGCTCTCTCGCTGCGGAAGTGCCGCCTCCTCAGAGGCCTGAAGAGGGGCTCGGTTTGCGTGCTTGCCCACCCAAAAATCTTTCCGAGTAGTTTCCACGCGCGAAGAAACTTGGGGTTCGTGGTAGCCGCTGTTGCCGATACGCTGGAGGTAGGGGGCGTGCTGCGACGCTGGTATGCGCCGGGGAACTCTTCGTTACCGGGAGCGGGTCGTGCTTGGTCCACACCGAGCGGCCGGCGGTCAATGTGTGGCCGGTGGGTCGGGTCACATTGTTTCAATAGGTACTTGCCCCACCTTGTCACCTGCTCACCGCTCATTCCTCTGTTCGGCTCCGAGGCAGAGCCAGTCGGTATTTGTCCGGAGCGGAAAGATGCTCGGCGACGACGAAAGTTTCGTCCCCGGCGGGGTGGGGATCCTTTTTTCGGTAGAGGGGAAGAATCCCCGGCGCCTCCGGCAGACGATTCGGGACGGGGCACGGCGGCGGGACGGGACACGTTGTTTCATCGAGAAAAGCGCGGCGAAATAGACCTTCCACCCGGGTCCCGAGAGCGGCTGAAAGTGCGGGACACATTGCTTTGCGTCCACGGTCCCGCGTCCAAAGTCGCAGGGAGCACGAGGGAATCGTGCTGGCGGTGGGACGGGGCATATCCTCTTGCTTGGTAGTGGATCCACCAGGACGGTGACCCAGCGCCGGGACGGAACGCAAGGAGCTGCTCCCTCCGAATCCAAAGCGGACTGGCGAGGGAAGGAACGGGACGGGACGCGGGACTGGTTAGCGGTCGCCGGGCCGCATCAGTGCCTTTCGGACACGACGTCGATGGCGCCAGACGCCACGTCGTATATCGCGCCGACGATGAGAATGCGTCCCTCTTTCACCAGGGCGCTGATCGTTTGGCTCTGCTGAGTGATCATCTCCACCGTTCGCAGGACGTTGGCGCGGGCCACGCTGTCGACGAGCGCGTTCTGTTCTGGCTGCGGGAGCCGGTCGTAGTTGCGAGTTTCGCCCGCTGCGATGGCATGTTGAATGTCGCGGAGAATCGGCTCGATGTGCTGGCAGCCGGTGACCTGGTCGAGCGGTTCCGTCAGTCCGGCCGTTTTGACGGCCGTAGTCACCGCTCCGCAGCGAGTATGGCCCAGGACGAGAATGAGTTTGGCTCCAGCGACGGCGCAGGCGTACTCCATGCTGCCCAGCACATGCTGGCTGGCGACGTTGCCGGCGATGCGCACGCTGAAGATGTCCCCCAGGCCCATGTCGAAGATCAATTCCGCGGGACTGCGCGAGTCGATGCAGCTTAAGACCACGGCGAGCGGATGCTGCCCGGCAGCCGTCGCCCGCACCTGGCCGACCAGGTCGCGAGTGAGCCGTTTGCCGCTGCGGAAACGCTCGTTGCCTTGCTTGAGGATCTCGAGCACCTGTTGCGGGTTGACCTTGCTCTGTAGCTCGCGCGTCGAGTAGTCGACGTACTGCACCTGGTCCTCAATCTGATACTGCTCGCGGAAGCCGAGGACGCTGACTTCCACGCCGCGGGCCGGGGCCGTCTTTTCACGGAAGTCGCGGATCAGGTCGAGGATGTCGGGATCGATGTAATCGGTGTCGACCGCGTCCAACAGCACATGGCCGCCCGCGGGCACCTCGTCAAAGAGCTTGGAGAGCGCGGCCCGGTTCAAAAAGCTGACCTGGTTGGCAAGTGCAATGTGCAGCACTTCCCCGCCGAGGTGCTTTTCCTCGAAACGGCGGATCGGTTGGCGGAGGTTGCTCATCAGAATGAATGTGAGGCTCACGGCCAGACCGATGAGGACGCCGGTGAGCAGATCTGTGAAGACGATCGCCAGCACCGTCAGCGCGAAGGGCAGGAACTGGTAACGCCCCTCGCTCCACATTTGTTTGAAGAGCGACGGCCGGGCCAGCTTGGTTCCCGTCATCAGCAGGATGGCAGCCAGGCACGAAAGGGGAATCGCGTTGAGCCAGGTCGGGATTAGAACGACGCAACCCAAGAGCAGCAGGCCATGGACAATCGTCGCCACTTTCGTCTTGCTGCCCGAGTTGACGTTCACCGAGCTGCGGACGATCGCCGAGCTGATGGGCAGTCCGCCGATGAGCCCGCAGGCGACATTGCCGATCCCCTGTACCCAGAGTTCGCGGCTGGAGGGGGAGCTGCGTTGGTGCGGATCGATCTTGTCGACGGCCTCGAGATTCAGCAGCGTTTCGAGCGAGGCGACGGCGGCGATGGTCAGGCCGGCCATGTAGACCGCCGGATTATTCAATTGCGAGAAATCGGGTGATCGGAGGAATCCGAAAAACTCGGTCGCACTGCGGGCCACCGGGACTTGCACGAGGTGTTTGAGGTTAACGGCCCACGGTTCGCCCATCCGCGTAAGCAGCAGGTTTCCGCCGGCGCCGAATAGCACCACGACCAACGGTGCTGGAATCGGCAGTTTCTTGAGGATGCTCAACCGCTCCCAGAGAACGAGAATTGTCAGCGACACGATACCGATCAATCCCGCGCCCCGATGAAATCGGAACAGCGAGATCCACAGATCGGAAAACGTGTTCTGGCCGTCGGCCGACTGGTAAAAGGCCATGTCCCCTTCGGGGTCTGCATCCCATCCCAACAGGTGCGGTGTCTGCTTGAGAATCAGGAGCAAACCGATGGCCGCCAACAGGCCCTTAATCACGCTCGAGGGAAAGAAGGCGGCGACGAAACCGGCCCGAGCGACGCCGAGCGCGATCTGAATCAGCCCCGCGACCACGATCGCCAGCAAGAAAGCGTCAAACGAGCCGACGGCGACGAGTTGTACCACGACGATGGCCGTCAGCCCGGGCGAGGGGCCGCTCACGCTCGTGTGCGACCCGCTGAGCACGCCGACCACCATGCCGCCAACAATGCCCGCGAGTAACCCCGCGAAGTAGGGGGCATTCGAGGCGGATGCCACTCCCAAACACAGCGGCAAGGCCGCAAGGAAGACGACCAACCCGGCG
Source organism: uncultured Planctomycetaceae bacterium (assembly GCA_963813715.1). GTDB lineage: Bacteria > Planctomycetota > Planctomycetia > Planctomycetales > Planctomycetaceae > DASPSM01. The sequence goes on from CAWFAK010000005.1 coordinate 676,088, forward strand.
ACAAGATCGTTTTTGAGCGTGTCGGCGGAGAGGGGCTTGAGAGACGGACGCTGCACTTGAGACATGGAATTGAAGTTCTTCAGAAGGCGTCGTCGGCCGGCGTTGTCCCTTTGGTTTGCCCGCCCGTCCGAGAGCAACCGATCGTATCGCCGCGTCCCGCGGTTGCCAACGACGTCGCCGCAGTCGTTCGCCGAGCGGGCGCGCCGATTTACCCTGCCGGTGGCGCCGGCTACGATTACCGCGGGAGGCCGGATGACCCTTGATGCCTGTTCGACGTCGGAGCCGCGGCGCGACGCCAAATCGCTGGTGATACTTCCCTCAATCGGAGCCGTGCCGCACGCCGACGGGCAGATCACCATCACGCGCAAATTTCTCGACGGCGTCGCCGAGATGGCGCGGCACTGGCCGGGTCCCGTCGAGGTGATTCTGCCGCCGCTCGAGGCGGCGACCGACAATCTCGATTCGATTCGGATCGACCCCCGCGAACGCGGCATCTCGATCAAGGTCATTCCGTTCGAAGACAACCTGCGGATGACCCGAGAACTTGAGGGCGCCGGGATCGCGCTGGCCTCCGTTTATTACAAGCTCAACAACGCGGCCGTGTGGTGCGGGAAAGTTCACGTCCCCTGCGTCTACGTCGCCGAGTACACGTTGAAGACCCGGCTGCAGATTCTCGATACCGAAGTCTCCAATCCTCTGGTCCGCGCGCGGCGACGGCTCTGGGAATATGGTCAGGAGCGTCGGATCAAGGCGGCTCTCCGCATCTCGGCCGGCGTGCAATGCAACGGCACTCCCACCCATGACGCTTATCAGCCGATCTGTCCCAGCTCGCTCTTGTTCTTTGACGGTCGCGTCGAGCGGAGCTTGCTGATCTCGCCCGATGCGCTCGAACGACGGCTCGAAGCTCTGCGCCGGTCGTCCGCTACGGTTGGCCTTCTCCGGTCGCCTGATCCGAATGAAAGGCGCGGACCATCTGCCGCTCGTCGCCCAAGAACTCAAGCGGCGGCGAGTGCCGTTCGAGCTGACCATCTGCGGCGACGGCGTTCTTGCGGACAGTCTGCGGCAGCAGATCCGTTCGCTGGGGCTGGAAGACTGCGTGCGGATGACCGGCGTGCTCGACTTCGCCCGCGAGCTCGTCCCCTTCGTGAAAGAAAAGGTCGACGCCTTTGTCTGTTGCCACCGGCAAGGCGACCCCTCGTGCACGTATATCGAAACGATGTCCTGTGGCGTGCCCATCATCGGTTATGCCAACGAGGCTCTCGACGGCATCTTGCGGCGAACGCCCGTGGGCAGTGGTGTGCCCATCGATGACGTCTCGGCGCTGGCCGATGCCATTGCCCGTTTGCATGCCGATCGCGAATCGCTGGCCGCAATGTCGCGCCGCGCCCTCGATTTCGCAGCGGACAACACGTTCGAGGAGACCTTTCGCAAGCGGATCGAGCACCTGCAAGGGCTCGCGCACGAGCGAAGCCAAGACCAGGGCTGAGACTCTCCACTTCTGCGAGTCGGGCCACTTCTGCAAGTCGGGATGAGCGGGCGGCGTCGAAACGGCGGCACCGGCCTGAAGGCGTTCCAAAAGCGAGGGACTCGGGTTTTCCAGTTCGCCCGTCGCGGTCTCCAAAGCTAGGCAGAGCGTTTGCCATTCGTTGACGGCGAGGCGACAGGCCTCGCAGGTCGCGAGATGCTGGTCGAAGGCCAACCGCAGCTCCGCGGGCAACTCGCCCGCCAGGTAATCGTCGAGTGAGTCACAAAGAACAAAATCGTCGGTCAGCTCATTCATTGCTGCTTGTCGTTCCCGATCGGAGGGCGGAGTTGATCGCCGTCTTTTCCGTTTGCTCGCGCAGTCGTTTGCGGGCCAGGCTGAGATTGACCTTCACCGCGTTCGTGTTGATTCCCAAAACATCGGCCACCTCACTCGCCGAAAGCCCTTCGACCGCGACCAGGTACAGGACGGTGCGTTGTTGCACGGGCAGGCCGTTGAGCAGGCTGAGGGTCCGCTCAAGGCTCTCACGCAATTCGCTGCACTGCTCGGGCGTCGGCTCCCGATCGGGAGCGTCTTTCGGTAGAGGCGACCACAAGGCGCTCCGGACCCGGCTTTGCCGCAGCTCGTCCTTCCAAATATTGGCGGCGATGTGAAACAGCCAGACCCGCTCGGCCCGCGTGTCCTTAAGTTGCGAGCGGCTCTTCCAGGCACGCAGAAATGTCTCCTGAGTCAGAATCCTCCGCGCGATGGCGATCTCCCGTGAGCCGCAGGCGCGAGGCGGTACACGTGCGGGAGATGCTCGGCCAGCCCTTCGCGCACCGATCACCTGACAGCGGCTGAGGGATGAGTGGAGTCGATCGCGGCGAATCGCGGAACTCGGCGGCACCAAGGCTGATCGCAGTCTAACTAAGAAGACGAGCCCGAGGCGAAAAGGTTAAAGAGAAAACCTCGCAGATTGGTGACTTGCACGCGGCTCGTATGCTCTGGGGCCGACCGGACGCAATAATGTGGGCCGGCGGCGAACCGGAGTTGCCACGATTCAGGCGAAGGTCCTATGAAAACCATCATCGAACCGTTTCGGATCAAAGTCGTCGAGCCCTTGCGCTTCCGAACTCGCGAAGAGCGAGAGGCGATCGTGCGCCAGGCCGGCTTCAACATGTTCTTGATTCCGGCCGAAGACGTGCTGATCGACTTGCTCACCGACAGCGGCACGGGGGCGATGAGCAGCCTGCAGTGGGCAGGCGTGATGGCGGGGGACGAGAGCTACGCCGGCTCGCCCAGTTTCTTCCGCTTCGAGAAATCGCTCCGCGAGATCACCGGCTTCGAGCACATCCTGCCGACGCATCAGGGGCGAGCCAGCGAGCGAATTCTCTTCGAGCTGTTGGGAGGAGCGGGACGGGTCGTCCCCAACAACGCCCATTTCGACACGACCCGGGCCAATATCGAGCATTCGGGGGCCGAGGCGATCGACCTGCCGATTGCCGAGGCGCGGCAGCCGCGCCTGCGTCAGCCGTTCAAGGGGAACATGGATGTCGCCGCGCTCGAAGCGCTCATCGAGCGGGTCGGCCCGACGAATGTGCCCGTCGTGATGTGCACCGTCACCAGCAACAACTTCGGCGGCCAGCCGGTCAGCCTGGAAAACCTGCGGGCGATCCGCAAAGTCTGCGACCGCTTTCGTCTGCCGCTTTTTCTTGGACGCCTGCCGGTTTGCCGAGAATGCCTGGTTCATCAAACAGCGGGAGAGCGGTCAGCAGCGATCGGCCCGTGCCCGGCGATCGTGCGCGACATGTTCGACCTGGCCGACGGAGCCACCATCAGCGCCAAGAAAGACGGCCTGGTCAACATCGGCGGCGTGCTGCTCCTGCGCGACGAGGCCCTCTTCCAGCGGGCCAGCAACCTGCTGATCCTCACCGAGGGGTATGTCACGTACGGCGGCCTTTCCGGTCGCGACCTGGAAGCGATGGCTCAAGGCTTTCGCGAAGTGCTCGACGAAGACTATCTCCGCTATCGCATCCGCAGTGCCGAGTATGTTGGCGAGAGACTGCTGGCCGGCGGCATTCAAATCATCGAACCGCCGGGGGGACACGCCATCTACATCGACGCGACGGCCTTCTGTCCGCACATCCCGGCCGAGCAATTCCCCGGGCAGGCACTGGTCGTCGGCCTCTACCGCCACGCCGGTATTCGCGGAGTGGAGATCGGCTCGGTGATGTTCGGCGGAGGCGGCCACGAACGGCCGGCGCTCGAACTGGTGCGGCTCGCCTTTCCCCGCCGCGTCTACACGCAATCGCACATGGACTACGTGGTCGAGGCGACGATCGAACTCTTTCGCGAACGCGACAAACTCCGCGGACTGAGGATCCTGTCCGAGCCACCCGCGCTGCGTCACTTCACGGCCCAGTTCGAGGAGATCTAGCGAGTCCAGCCGCGGTTCGAGAGGGCGAGGTGCCGATGTCTCACTTCATCTGCGTCACGTGCGGGACTCAGTTTGCCGCCAGCGATCGGCCGCCGGACAAGTGCGAAATCTGCCAGGACGAGCGGCAATATGTCGGTTGGAGCGGCCAACAGTGGACCACGCTCGAGCAACTCCGCGAGTCTCACCGCAGCGTCCTGCGGCTCGAAGAACTGGGTCTCTACGGCATTGGCATGGAGCCGTCTTTCGCCATTGGCCAGCGAGCCTTGTTGGTCACGAGTCCGCACGGCAACGTGCTCTGGGACTGTATCCCGCTCCTTGATCCGGCTCTGCTCGAAATGATCCGCGGCATCGGCGGGCTGGCGGCCATTGCTATCAGCCATCCGCATTATTACGCCAGCATGGTCGAGTGGAGTCGCGCCTTTGATTGCCCGATCTTCCTGCATGCTGCCGACCGGCAATGGGTCATGCGGCCGGATGCGGCCGTCACGTTTTGGGAAGGCGAGACGAAGACCATCGGAGCCGGCCTGACGTTGATTCATTGCGGCGGCCATTTCGACGGCGGCACGGTCCTCTATTGGCCGAGCGGGGCGGACGGAAGAGGCGCCCTCTTGAGCGGCGACATTCTTCAAGTGGTGCAGGATCGCCGTTGGATCAGCTTCATGTATTCGTATCCCAACCTGATCCCGCTCTCCGCGCCGGCCATCCGCCGGATCGTCGCGGCGGTCGAACCGTTTCATTTCGAACGGATCTACGGTGCGTGGTGGGGGAAAGTCATCGCAAAGGACGCAAAGGAGACGGTGCGACGCTCCGCCGAGCGATACATCAAGGCGATCTGCATCCGGAGACGACGGTTGACAAGGCAACATGAATTGCAGAGCGAACGCAGCCGAATCGGAAGCACGGAGAAGCGGCCCTGGAAACAAGAAAGCCACAAGCTCCACGTGATGAGGAACTTGCGGCTTATCTGGAGCGAGGCCTGGGAAGACCTTGGGAACGAGAAGCAAAGTGAGAGATCCCGGTATGGCCGAGAGCCCGCTGCGTAACTTTGCAATTCGACCGGCGGGGCCGGCGGATGTGCCGGTCATTCTGTCGCTGATTCGAGACTTAGCCGAATACGAGCGGCTTTCGCATGAGGTGGAGGCGACCGAAGAGTGTCTAGGGCGTAATCTGTTTGGAGAGCGGCAGTACGCGGAAGCGCTGATCGGCGAACTGAGGGGAGAGCCGGTCGCCTTTGCGGTCTACTTTCACAACTTTTCGACATTCCTGGGCAAGCCTGGGCTCTATCTGGAAGACTTGTTCGTCAAACCCAACGCGCGCGGGTTGGGGATCGGCGGAGCGATCCTGCGGCGCCTCGCACGAATCGCGGTCGAGCGTGATTGTGGTCGACTAGAATGGTCGGTGCTGGATTGGAACAAGCCTGCAATCGCGTTTTACGAATCGCTGGGTGCAATTCCGATGGGCGATTGGACGATTCATCGAGTGACCGGGAATGCTTTGCGATCTTTGGCAGAGTCGGAGGGGAAGAGGTCGCAATAGGAAGGATCCCGACATGGAGGCACGGACTCGTGATGATCGACACTCTGCCGCCTCTTACCTGTTGGGCGGCGTGGACAACTCACGAGAACGACTTGGCGCATTGGAACAAACTCGTCAACGTGCCGAGCCGGCCGAGGTCGTCGGCGTCCCCTCAACGAGGGTCCAATTCACAGCCCTTCGATCGTCGCAACCGATTGCAATACACCGCAATGCCACCCGCGTGATGTCCCCAAATTGTCCCCAAATCAAATCAGACCGTACTCCGACTCGAAAACGAAAATAGCCGCAAACCCTATGATTTGCGGCTATCTCTGAGCGAGGCCGACGGGATTCGAACCCGCAACCCCCGGATCGACAGTCCGGTGCGCTAACCAATTGCGCCACGGCCCCAAAAACAGCCGCATCACCCGGTTTTGGTGATGCGTCCCGTGATTCTAGCCGGTTGAGAATGTCGGTCAAGCGTCGAGATTTTCGGTCTGACCGGCCTCCCTTGGCCCGCTCAGACGCTTTCGGCGACCGCCCGCATCGCCTCGAGACCCTGCCGGGCGACGGTCCGCGGGTCCTGGGCCCACAGGTCTTCGCGAAACAGCTCCAGCGAAAGCCAGCGGTTGTAGCCGACCTGCTTGAGCAGTTGCAGCATGCGCCGCAGGTCCAGGTGGCCGCGGCCGGGCATCACCCGGTCCTTGTCATGCTGTTCGCCGCGCGGCGGACTCGTCGGCGTGTCGTTGAAGTGGCAGATGGCGATCCGCTCGGCCGGCAACTTCGTGAGCGACTCGAACGATCCGCCGCCGCGGAAGATGTGGAACGGGTCGTGGACGATGGTGGCGTCGGGATGCTCGGATTTGGCGATGATTTCGGCCGCGTCCTCGATCGTGTTGATGTCCTCGACAAAGCCGAGATATTCCATCGCCGGCTTCACGCCGATCTTGCGGCCGATCTCCAGCAGTTCGTGATAGTTGCGGGCTCCCTGGTCGTGATCGGCTCGGCCGCCGGGCGGCCCTGCAATGACGTGAATCGCGCCGAGCTCGGCGGCCTGGTTCATCCGCCGCTTGCATTCCTCCAGCTCGCGGACGTGCTCGGGCCCAGTCGTCTCGAACCAGCCCTTGAGGTAAATGGTTGTGGGCACGGTCAATCCGTGATCGGCCAGCGCCCAACGCAGCTCGGCCAGCGTGCCCCCTTTCTGCAGATGAGCGTCGATATCGTCGTGCCAAAGCTCGATCGCCTTGTAGCCGGTTTCGCCGGCGATGCGGATTTTGTCCAGGATCGGCGTCGGCCGGATCGTGCTCGAATTCAGGCAATAAATGAAGTCGGCCATCGGTGCGTTCCTCGCAGAAATGATGTCGTTCCATACCCTACTCCAGCGGGCGGGTCGAGGGAACGGCCGGGACCGGCCAGGCGATTCGAGATCCGAGGCTGGAATCTGCTGTCGCGGCCGTCATCGTGCTAGAATTCCCAGGGACCGTTAGAGGGCTGGTCGGCGGCATTTCTGGGTGGTTCACAACCGCCGGCCGCTGGACCGCTGGGCTGGGTTGTGGGTCATCCGCCGATTCCGTCGCGGATGCTGTGAGGAGATGTTGAATGTCCGTTGCTGAAACCGAACTGCGTCGCAAGCAGATCGAACAAGCCGAAGAGCTGCTTTTTTCGGGGCCGCAGAAGGCGGGCTTTGCGAAGGACCTGTTCTTCGGCCGCTTCCGGTCGGAATCGATCTTTCCGTATCCGTCGCTCCCGCCCGAGCTCGAGAGCGCGACGCGGGAGGCAGTGAACGAGGTCCGCGCCTACTGCCGCGATCACATCGACGCCCCGCGCATCGACCGGGAGTCGCGCATTCCCGACGAAGTCGTGCGCGGGCTCGGGCAGATCGGCGTGCTGGGGATGTGCGTGTCGCCGCAATATGGTGGCCGCGGATTCTCCCAGCAGCAGTATTGCCGCATCATGGAAGTGATCGGCGCACATTGCGGCGGGACGACGGTGTTCGTCAACGCCCATCACTCAATCGGGGTGCGGGCGATCGAGCTGTTTGGAACGAAAGAGCAGAAGGAGCGTTGGCTGCCGCCCGCGTGCTCGGGCGAAACGCTGGCCGCCTTTGCGCTCACCGAGGCCGAGGCCGGTTCCGACGCGGCTAACGTCCGCACGACGGCGACTCCCACGCCCGACGGCCGTGGTTACACACTCAACGGCGGCAAGCGCTACATCACCAACGGCGCGATCGCCGGCATGCTGACGGTGATGGCTCGCACGCCCGATCCGAAAGACTCGGACGGGAAAGTGACGGCCTTTATCGTGACGCCGGATATGGCCGGATTTGAAGTGCTCGAAGAGCGGATGGACAAGGTCGGCATCCGCGGCACCGCCACCGGACGTCTCGCATTCAACAACATGTTCGTGCCCAAGGAAAACATCCTCGGGCAGCTCGGCAAGGGGTTGCGGCTGGCACTCACCGTGCTCGACTTCGGCCGCACGACATTCGGAGCCAGCTGCACCGGTTCGGCCAAATTCTGCGTGCAGGAGGCGGTCCGCTACGCCAACGAACGCAAGCAATTCGGCCAGACCCTGGCGCAGTTCGAGCTGGTGCGCGAAAAGATCGCCCTGGCGGCCGCCGAGTGCTACGCGATGGAGAGCGCCACTTATCACACGGCCGCGCTCATCGACACGGGGGCCGAGGACTACATGCTCGAAACGTCGATGATCAAGCTCTTCGCCAGCGATTCGCTCTGGCGGATCGTCAACGACACGCTGCAAATCCACGGCGGGGCCGGGTTCTTCACCGATCGGCCCTGGGAGCGGATGATGCGCAATGCGCGGCTCAACCTCATCGGCGAGGGAGCCAACGACGTGCTGCGGTGCTTCAACTGCATGGTCGGTCTGCGCAACGTCGGCAAAGACCTGCAGGATATCCTCAAAAAGCCCTGGCGGGCCGTGACCCTGTGGAAAACGGCGCCGGCGATTCCCGTGCGACACAGCATTCTGCAGTCGCCAGCCGGCACGCTCTCCAAGCAGATCGCCCGCTTCGCCCGTGCGTGCACGAGCGCGCTCATCAAGTATCGCGAAAGCATCATCGACCACGAGTTTGTCCAGGCCCGGATCGGCGACCTGGCGACGGAGCTGTTCCACATGAGCTGCGTCTACGCTCGGCTCACGGGGCTGCTCTCGAACGACAAGATCGACGACGCCACCCGGCAGCGCGAACTGCAAACGGGGCTGTGTTATCTGCGGATCGCCGGTCGCCGCAACGCCCAACGGTTCGCGGCCCTCAAGTCGAACGACGATGACGAGCTGAACCGCACGGCCGGAGCGTGGCTGGGCAAGTGACGCCGGGTGACGGCCGGTTTTCAAGCGCGCGGAATCTCGCCATGACCACGCACGACACGGCGTTCCAATTTGCGGCCGCCAATATTCGCTTTGGCTCCGGAATTACGGGCGAGGTTGGGGACGATTTAAACGATCTCGGCGCGCGGCGGACGATGGTGGTGATCGATCCGGCGGTCCGCGATTCGTCCACGGGTGAGACCGTGCTGGCGTCGCTCAAGGCCGCACGAGTCGATTTTGAGGTCTACGATCAGGTCGTCGTCGAGCCGACCGATGCCAGCTTTCAAGCGGCCACGGCCGCTGCCCGCGCGGGTAAGTTCGACTCGTTCGTGGCCGTGGGCGGCGGCAGCACGATCGACACGGCCAAGGCCGCCAACCTGTATTCGACCCACGCGGCGGCGTTTTTCGACTTCGTCAATGCGCCGATCGGCCGCGGGCTGCCGATCCCGAGCCCGCTCAAACCGCTCATCGCCATCCCCACGACGGCCGGCACCGGCAGCGAAACAACGGGCGTGGCGATTTTTGATTATGTCGAAAAGCATGCGAAGACGGGAATCGCCCATCGCTACTTGAAGCCGACCTTGGGCATCGTCGACTCGGATAACACGCGGCAACAGCCGGCCGCGGTTGCCGCGTCGGCGGGTCTCGACGTGCTGAGCCATGCGCTCGAGTCCTACACGGCCATTCCTTACACTTCGCGGCCGCGGCCGGCCCGCCCGCTCGAGCGGCCTGCTTATCAGGGCTGCAATCCGGTGAGTGACTTGTGGTCCCTGAGGGCTCTGGAGCTCGTCGACGAATTCTTGCAGCGCGCGGTCGACGACCCGTCAGATACCGAGGCCCGCAGCCACATGCTGTTGGCGTCGGCGATCGCGGGACTTGGTTTCGGCAACGCGGGTGTGCACTTGCCGCATGGGATGTCCTACCCGGTAGCGGGCATGGTGCGCTCGTTCCGCCCGGTCGGCTATCGGGTTGACCATTCGCTGGTGCCGCACGGGATGTCGGTCATTCTGCACACGCCGGCCGTGGTGCGATTCACGGCCTCGGCCTGTCCCGAGCGTCATTTGCGAGCCGCGAAGGCCCTGGGGGCGGACGTCGACGACGTGCCGCTCGAGGATGCGGGCGTGGTGCTCGCCGATCGCGTGATTCAGTTCATGCAGGCGACCGAGATGCCCAATGGGCTCAAAGCGGTGGGTTACACCGAGGCGGACATTCCGGCCCTCGTCGAGGGGACGCTGCCGCAACACCGCGTCACCAAGCTCTCGCCGCGGCCTGCCGGGCCCGAAGAATTGACGCAGCTCTTCCGCCAATCGCTCACGATCTGGTGAGCGTCGCGAGCCGTTTTGCTCGTTTCCGACGGATCCCCGGAAGTTTCGTCGATCTTCTCGCGCAATCAATCGGCAGATTCTGCCGATCGGGTCGGCGGACGCTAAAGCCGTCTTGCCCGTTTCGCGGCGCGAATTAGAATCCGGCTCGTCCCTTCTCTCCCACTCGAGCGTTCCCTTCCTTTACGTGCTTTCTGCCGCGCGACCAACGCGGTGGAAAGGAGTTTCGCGATGAATCTGCCGCACCGACTGGCACGCTCTCGTTTCCTCCTGGCTGGATGTACGGCCGCCCTGATCGTCACGCTCAGCGGTTGTGCCGACATGCTGCCGGATTCGGACACCTGGGAAAAGTGGTCGCCCTCCAACATCTGGTATCGCATGCAGCCCACTCAACTGGGCCGCTTGAATGAGGGAAACGGCATCGCCTCCGATGTCTACTATTCCGTGTCCGATGACCGCGACCACGATCGGGCGACGGCGCTGAATCCAGGGACCGATCATGCGACGACGGTCGTCCAGCCGATCGAGAACGCGGCTCCGACAACGCCCTGAGTTACTGGCCGCTCAGTTTGTGTCGGCGTCTTCGATCAGCGGCGCCGCACCTTGTCGCAGCAATTCCTCCGCGACTGCGGTGCCGACTGCGCGGATCCGCCATCGGTCCACCCTGCCGCGCCGAAAGCTTCTGCTTGCCGTCGCGACTGAGAACGACAGCTTCCAGCGTGATCGAATCGGCAGCGAAGCTCACGGCGACTCCGACCGGCGCATGACACCCGGCGCAGAGCGTGGCCAGGACCTGTCGCTCGGCCGTGGTGGCCGCAAACGTCGGGACGTCGGTGATCCGCTCGAGCCGCCGCCGAGTGTGAGGGTCGTCGCTACGACATTCCAGGCCCAATGCCCCCTGGCCGACGGCCGGGAAGAGATCGGGCGGCATCAAGCGAACAGTGATGCGGTCCGCCAGTCCTAAACGGTCGAGGCCCGCTTCCGCGAGCACGAGCGCGTCGTAGGCTCCCTCGTCGAGCTTACGCAGCCGCGTCTCCACGTTGCCGCGGACGTCCAGGAATTGCAGATCGGGCCGCACGTGCAGAAACTGAGCCCGGCGACGCAGGCTCCCCGTGCCGACGCGAGCCGCAGTCGGCAAATCGCGGAGGGCCGCGCACGCCGAGTCGGGGGGTAACACCAGGGCGTCCCAAGGTTCGGCACGTGTCGGCACGGCTGCCAGTTGGATGCCGGGCACCGGGACGGTGGGCAAATCCTTCAAGCTGTGCACGGCGACGTCGGCGCGACCGTCGAGCAGGGCTTGTTGGATCTCGCGCGTGAAGACTCCCACTCCGCCCAAACCGCTCAATGAAGCGGCGACGTCGCGATCGCCGGTGGTTGTCACGTGCACAAGCTGGACGTCAAGCCCCGGCTCGTTCTTCTTCAGTCGATCGGCGACGTACTCGGCCTGCCAGAGTGCCAAACGGCTCGCGCGGGTGGCGATTCGCAGCGTGGCACCACTCACGACGAGCGTCCCTCATCATCGCGCAGCGGACGGCCGGGCGATGGTGGATCTGGCGGCGAAGTCCCGGGTGGTGGACCGGCAGGAAACAGTCCGGGGTGGGCCGGCACCGCGCCCGCAGCGGGATAGCCCGGTGGCGGTCCGCCCCAACCACTAGCGGGCGGGCGCCCATCCGACGGTGCAGGCGGCCGGAAATCGTCCGCGGTGCCAGGAGGGACGCCCCGCCAGCCTTCGCCGCCGCGTTGACCGGGCACGTTGCCGGGCGCTCCGAACGTCGTGGCCAGCCGTCGAGCCAGCTCGCGATGCAGCATCTCGGGGGTTGCCCGCTGGTGCTCGGGAACGAGCACGCCGCACGACAGGAAGTATTGAAACGCCTGGTCGAGCGTCATGTTCAAATCGATGATTGCGCTCTTGGGAACGGTGACCACCCAGCCCGTCATGGGCATGGGGGCGGCCGGGATCATGATGCTGACCATCGGCTCGCCGGCGGCCAGCGTCATCTCCATCAAGCTTTCACCCATCGCGAAGCCGATGGTCCAGATGCCGCGACGGGGAAACTCGACCGCCACCACCCGATTGTACGCGACGGCCCGCTCGGAAAAGAAAAAGTCGGTCACCTGCTTCACCGACGAATAGATGCTGCTGATGATCGGCAACCGCGCGAGCACCAGCAGCTCGAAACGGCTCAGGAGCCACTGTCCCATGCGGGCCGTGACGAATCGTCCAAGAAAATAGAGACCGATAATGGTCAGCGCCGTCGCCAGCGCGCTGAGCGAGCCCAGGCTCTTGAAATACCGAAAGGTCACCAGCTCCATGTAGAGGCCGGTGGCGGTGGCGGGCCAATCGACGGGCCGCATCCGCGACGCCACTTGCACAAAGTCGGCATACGGGACGGCCCGTTCGCCGAACGGAACATACGCTTCGGCGGCGAGCCTGGTCTGCAAGTCGGCCGTGTTGCGCCGCCGCCCGTTGACCTCTAGCTCGTTCAAGTACTGCTGGGCCAACGCGGGGGGCAAGCGGTAATCGCTGCCGCAGAATTCGAGCGGCGGCAAGCCGGGGGCCGATTCAAACTCGGAGGTCGGCCGCGACTTATCGATGATTTCGGCAATGACGAAGCGAACGCTCGTCGTCACCGGGCTGACGACGTACCCGTAGATCATCTGGCCGATCCAAACCAGGATCACGAGAGTCAGGATCGGGGGGAGGACGATCGCCAGCCCTTTGAGGAAGAACTGGGTCGGCGTTGCTTTTTTGGGTGGGGGGGCCGGCTTTTCGACAGGTTCCCCTGAGCCGAGCGGATCCGCGGGTGCAGGGGTTTCCATGTGATCAGCGACTTGTGCCAGCGCGTCCGGCGAGCGGCTTGAGCCCGACGCAGCGGGCAATCACTGCCACTCGGACGGATGCGGCCCCCGCATCGAGCAAGGCTCGCGCGGCCTCATCCGCCGTCGCACCGGTGGTCAGCACGTCGTCAACCAAAAGGATGCGGCGTCCAGCGACTTGGGAGGCAAATCGCCCGGGAACGCGAAAGGCGGTTCGCAGATTCACGCGTCGCCGAGTTGATGGAAGACTCGACTGCTTCAGCGTCCGGCGAGACTTCGCGAGTATAGAAGTCGCCATCCGCACCCGCAAGCGGCGCGAAAGCACGCTCGCCAGCGTTTCCGGCGTTTTGGGCGGGCCCAAAAATGCTTCGCTCCAGTGGTGGGGAACCGGAACGATCGCCTCTGCCTGGGCGGCCAAGAGGTCCAGTCCCTCTTCGACAAACAGCGTTTCGGCGAGCGCCGCGGCAAGCTCCTCGCACCCCGGCCGCTTGGCGGCCAGGCACATCTCGCGGAGCCGCCCCTCGTAGACGCCCAGGCGAATCACCGACTCGAAATGAAAGCGGTCGCGCCGGCACAGCGAACAGTCGGGGCGGTTGCCGAGAAACGGCCCGACCGGTGCGGCGCAACGCCGACAGCGCTCGCCCACGGGACCAATTGCCGCCTCGCGACACTCGCGACAGAGACGGGGCAACAAGTCGTACAGCCCCCGTAAGGGAAGCTCGCGGCGGCAGCCGGCGCAGCGGGACGGAGCAGCGACGGCAAAGGCCGCGGCCAGCAGCCCGTCGATCAGCCGCCGACCGCGGCCGAAGAAGTTCGCGCACGACGGATTGGCACGCGGGTCGTGATTTTCCCCGGGAGGAACCGGCTCAGACGGGGCGCTGCGGACAATTCGCATGCGATTGGACTCGCCCGATTATGTCGTTTATGCGGAAGTTTCCTGTTATACGGGGGGGCAAAACGCCGATCTAGGATCACGGTGTCCGGAAAGCCGGCCGGTTCGGCCGTTTTCGGCATGACCAAACATTTCACGGCGGTTCGCGTCGCGCAATGCCAGGACGTCGAACTTTCGACAGGTCGAAACTGGAAAAGGAGACGAATCCATGCGGATTCGCGTGGCGCTTGGTTCGCTGATCGTCGGTCTGATGCTGGTCATCGTCGCGGGTGTGTCGCCCAAGCAGGCGACCGCCGCCAACGAAGGACAGCCGAGCGACTGGCAGCGGTTCTACTACTACCCCTACGTCTACTATCCGTCGAACTTCCAGAAGCCGATTCAGTACGACCATATGTACTACCGCTATCCGCCGGCCCGCCAGATTCCCGTGTACAACACGGCCTGGCATAACTTTTATCCCGAGCCGCATCCGTGGCACGCCGGGCACGCGTTCATCCTGGACGTGTTCTAAGGCGAAGCCCGGCGCGGGAAATCTCAAACATCGATCACAGGCCCACGGACGACCGTCCGTGGGCTTACTTTTTGAGGCGACGTCCGCCGGTCAGCCTTCGATGATCAACTTTTGAATCTGCTTGAACTCGGGCGTTCCGGCCTTTTCGCACCACTCGAACAGAACCGACTCAACAGTGGTCAGGGTCGCGCCCGAGGCGGCCATCCGCTCCAAGGCGACTTTCGCATCGAGTTCGCCGCGACTGCCGACCGCATCGACCGGGACGTAAACGCGAAAGCCCCCGGCGATCAGGTCCAGCACGGTCTGCATCACGCAGACGTGCGTCTCCATGCCGGCGACCACCACCTGCTCGCGCTCGTCGGTCACGTCGGCCGCCTGCCCCCAACCGAGCACCGCGGCACAGCTGAAAATCACCTTCTCGACGCGGGGGCCCATCCGCGTGGCCAACTCGGCCGTGGTTGGTCCCAAACCTTGCGGATACTGCTCAGTGCCATAAACGGGGACGGAGACGATCTTCGCCCCGTCGATCAGCCGCCGGCAGTTGTGCACCAGTCGCGGGCCGTTGGCAATCGGCGGCAGCAGCTTGTCCTGCACGTCCACGATCAGAAGTCGGCTGTTGGTCGCCGACAGCAAATCGGGATTGCGGACGTAATCGGCTGAGTTCTCGCGGGGTGCGGTCATCGTGACGGTCCGCGGATCCAGATCGCTGCGTTCGTGACAAATCTCACCAACCCAAAACTCACCGAACGATTATTGCGGCGAGTTCGCCCGGTTGCCAGCCGCACGGCTCCAGCGGTGCGTCGGAACTCCGTTGCGCAGTGGCGGATTGGGCAGTCATCGACTATCTTATTCGGGCGCGGTCATTTCGCGTTGGTTGACAGTTTTCGCAATGGAGTTGCGAGCGAAGTCGAATCGTTCTGAGGAGCTTCGCCGCCGCGGATTCCCGCGAATCCTTTCGCGTCCTAAACCGTTGGAAGCGTCCGGAGCGACGCCGGTTTTCTGCCGCGTGTGACCGAAAATTGTTGCAGCCGGCCGTCATGGCCAGCGGCAGCAAGAATGAGCTTGTGATGAGCGACGAAAACAAACCCTCGCAGGCCGAAGCGGTCGGCGAACCCCTGAACGCGACACACAATCAACTGGCTGCCGCGGTCGAACCGGCCGAGGGCGTGAGCGACGCGTCGACAACCGAGGTGGCCGTCGACGTGGAGAACTCGCCGCTCGGCGCTTACCGGCGCGATCGCGTTCGCGCCCGGATGGCCGAGCGCTCGGGTGAAGAACCGCGTGCATCCGGCGACTCCAATGAACCGCGCGATTCGTCGCCGGTCGGGGGCGAATCGGACGCGGGCGATCCCCGAGCGCCGAGGCACTCGCCCGTCGAGGAGCCCGCGCAAGCGGAGCCCACGGCTCAGCCGGTTACCGAATACGCCAGCGCCGAACATACCGGTGAGCAGCAGTCGAGTGCGGACGAAGAGGCCGCCGCGCAGCCGTCCAAGAAAACCGAGTCGCCGGCACCGACGCGGGCGGTCGGCACCATCGAAGTTCCACCGGCAAACCAGCAGCTCGACGCGGCCCTCGCGGCCGAAATCGACGCGGCGATGGCCAGCAGCGATTTGAGCGAAAGTACGCCGGTCGCGTCGTCGGCCGTCGAGACCGAGGAAGAGCACGGCGAGAAGCCGCCCGAAGAGACGCTGGAAAAGGGCCAGCATCTCGCGGGCCGCATCCAATCGATTCACGGCGACGGCGTGCTGCTCGACCTGGGCTATCGCTCGGCCGGGCTCGTGCCGTTGCGGCAGTTCGTGTCCGGTAAGAAGCCCGAAGTCGGGCAGCGCATCGAAGTGCTGGTCGACCGCCTGGCGCCGGATGAGGGCCTGATTTATCTCAATTTGCCCAAAGGACTGCGACGGATCGCCGGGAACTGGGACCAGCTCTCGAAGGGGCAGATCGTCGAGTGCCTCGTCAACCGCACGAACAAGGGCGGTTTGGAAGTGACGGTGAGCGGCCTGCGGGCCTTCCTGCCGTCGAGCCAAGTCGAGCTGGGATTTGTTACCGACCTCGAACAATACGTCGGTCAAAAACTGCGGGCGGAAGTCGTCGAGGTTAATGCGAAGAAGCGGAACCTCGTCGTCAGCCGCCGGGCCTACCTGCAGATCGAACGCAAAGAGGCCGAAGGGGCCTTTTGGGAAACGGCCCAAGTCGGACAGACCTTCACGGGCAAGGTGAAAACGGTCAAGGACTACGGCGTCTTCGTCGACTTGGGATCGGTCGACGGCTTCCTGCATATCGGCGAGATGAGCTGGCACCGGTTGAAGCATCCGTCGGAGCTGGTGAAGGAAGGCCAGACGGTCGACGTCAAAGTCCTGTCGCTCGATCCCGAGAAGAAGAAAATCGGCCTCGGAATGAAGCAGCTCGTCCAGAATCCCTGGACGACCGCGGCCGACAAGTATGCCGCCAACTCGGCGGTGACGGGCAAGGTGACGCGGATCGCCGACTTCGGAGCGTTCGTCGAACTGGAGCCGGGGCTCGAAGGGCTGATCCACGTCAGCGAACTGGATCACAAACGAGTCCGCCACGCATCCGACGTCGTGAAGCCGAACCAGATCGTCACGGCTCAGGTGCTCGAAGTCGATCCGGAGCGAAAGCGAATCAGCCTGTCGCTCAAGGCGCTGCAGGCCAAACCGGAAGAACCCAAACCCGTCGAAGAGCCGGTCGAGGCCTATCAGCGAAAGCGCAAAGGTCCCCTCCGCGGCGGAACGGGAAGCACCGGACCGGGCGGACTCTTCGGCAATCCGTCGGACTTTCGCTGAGCACTGGCGAATGGCTCGCGGCTGTGGACCGCGCCCTAAAGCAGCGTGTCCAGCAGCATCCGTAGCTTTCGCAGCTCGAGCGGTCGCTCACTGGCATTTTCGGTCGTGGGCAGGATGTCGACCGAGAGCGCCCGGGTGTATCCCTGCCGCTTGAGCTGGTTGATGAGCCGCGTGTAATCGAGCTCTCCCAGCCCCACCTGCACCTGCAAGCTCTGCGACGTCGAGTCGCGGAGATGCGTGTGGTAGACGTAGGGGAAGACCTGGTCGTACGAGCGGCCCGCGTTGTTGCCGACCATGTAGTAGCTCGGATCGAGCGTCAGTCCCAGACCGCGGACCGCCTGGCACAGCTCGACGGCCGTGTGGGGATCGTCGGTGAGGTGCCCCGCTTCGGTCTTGATCGAAAGCCGAATGCCGTCCGCGCTCGTCAGCCGCACGAACTCGCGGAGCCGATCGACCTCTGTATTGAACGGCGTTCCCAGCGGTGAAGCGGGAATGGTGATCTGCGTGATCCGCAGCAGCTTCGCCGCTTTGGTGATGCCGGCGAGCGTGGCCGCGGGGACATCTTGGGCCAGGCAAAAGCCGACGGCGGTGAGGCGTGTCGTCTCGCGGTAGCGGGCGAAGAACTGGTCGGGATCCTTGGCGACTTCGGCCGGCTTCAGGTGGGGACCGTCGTCCGAGAGCCAAATCTCAAGCTTGTCGTACTCGAGTTCGACGAACAGCGAGCACGACTCCTCGAAGGTGCGGTCGGCGAAACAATGGGTCGATGCTGAAACGAACACCCCGTCACTCCGTTGTGGGGGACCTGAGCCCGGCTGGCGACCATTTGGAACCGCGAGTTGCGGCCGCTGGCGATCGAACCCCAAGAGAGCGCTCAGGACCCGACCCAAATTGTTCGATATAACCCGTTATTTTCCAGACTGTTATGTCGCGAGGCCCGGATTGGATCGGGTCCTGAAACCGTCCCGGTAATTTATCGCGATTGAGGTGGTTCTGCAAGATCGCGGAACTTTGACGATGCCGCCGAAAACGTCTTTCAGAACGATTCTCCACATTTTGCGGGTTCTTTGGCCGATAAAGAAAGACAGGCCCAGCGCCCGCGCGGCGCCGGCTTCACGGTTCGGCGAAACCAGCCCTCAGGAAGACCAAACGATGAATGGAAAAATTGTCTTGGGACTGACCCTCGGCATGCTCGGGCTGGCCTGCGCCGGTTGCGCGTCCGATCCCGGCATCGTTCGCGCTCAAGCTCCCGGACCCGACGGCGCGATGGCCGCCGGCCCGGCTCCCAACGGCGTGGTCTACGGCACTCCCCAGAATCCGTGCCCCGAATGCGGGTCGACCGACGGCACCTGCTTGCACTGCTGCCTGGGGGGCTGCCTGGCCAACTATCAGCCCCATCATCGCTACTGGTCGCACTACTGCCCGCCCGATGCCGGGACGTGCCGCCTCGGCAGTAACGGTTACTGCTTGCCCAGTGTGGCCTGCGACCATGGGCCGCTCGTCTATCCGCCGAACCCCACTCCGGGGGCGATTGTGCAGTACCCCTACTACACGTGTAAGGGGCCGGACGATTTCTTCTGGCCGCCCATCAACCAATCGGGCACTCGCTAGTTAAATCCTGTCCAAACTCGAAACGGCACTGGCGGCTTGTCCGCCAGTGTTTGTTTTTGGGGCAGGCGGAAAGGCAGACGCCCGCCGCACGAAGACCAGGGCCGTCTCGTCTTTGTAGGCCAACGACCACTCGGCATCCGTTCGCAGTGCGTCGGCGAGCGCCGCATGCTGATCGTCGTCGACGATCACCGTGTTGACGCGGTACTGCCGCAGAATCTCCTGCCAGCCGTCGTCGAGCGTGATCACGCGGACATAGTCCTGCCAGACCGGCGGCGGCAGCAAGTGGGCGTGCGAGGCGGCGAACACCTGGAGCCCGGGCGGACCGGCCCACAGCAGGTAATCGCCCCATTCCATCGGGTTGAAGATCTGGCCATGAGGCGGATGAGCACGCAGATAATCGGTCGCATCGAGCGGCGTGGCGGCGGAAAAGTGCTGGCGGCGGTCCGTGCGCATGATCTGGGCGAACAATCCGTCGCCCAGCGGCGTCAACAGCAGCGCGCACACCGCGACGACGACCAGCACGCCCGCGGAAACCCAGCGGGTCGACCACGCGACCCAAGCCCGGCGGAGCCGCGGGAAGATCCGGCCCGCCGACTGAATTCCCGACGGCAAAGCCCGACTCCGCGCGTCGCCAGCGCTGCGCGACGGCTGAAGCGTGCAGCGACAAATAAAACGCGGCCAGCGGCCCCCACCAGACGATCATCCGCGAGGTGGCGAGCATCGCCCCGCCCAGCCCGACGAGCAACAGAATCTCGGTCGCGGGAATTCGTCGTGGCGTCAGCGCGTAGAGACCGAGCAGACCCAGGCTGACCACCAAGGCCGCCCGAGCCTGCCACATCCACCAGCCCAGCGGCTGCCATTCGACGAGGTCCTGCAGATTGGCGTTCGAGGACAGCTCCCACGCGGCCGGGAAAATTCGCCAACCGTAGGGATTCAGCAGGCACGCGACAGCGGCCAGCATCAGCACGATCAGGCCGCGCCGCACGCGGCGATCCTCATGCACGGCACGCAGGCGACCCGTGCGACGCAGCAAATCGACCGCGCGACCGCACAACGAACGCCGCCAACAGCGCCAGCCCGATCAAGAACGATCCGTGCAAATTGGCCCACGCGGCAAATATCAGGGCCGTCGCCAACGCGGCCAGTCGGAAGCGCGTTGCCGTCCCGCGCCACGCGCCACCGGCCGCGAGCAGGAAGACGCCGAGAAAACACGCGGAGCCCGCCAGTTGCGGTCGCATGATGGCCAACTGCTGCCAGTCGACCCAAACGTAGAGCGCAGCGGCCAGCGCGGCCGCCGCGGCCGAACCCGTTTTCCGCAGTGTGCACAGCGCTAACAGGCCGACGCCGATGATGACGGCAGTCGCATACAGGAACTGCAGTGCTTCGACGCCTCGACAGCGCTCGGCCGCGTAGCCGATCACTTCGCTCAGCCAGGAGAAGTCGACAAACGGCACGCCTTGGCACAGCGGCAGCAAGGGCTCCGTCGCCGGAATGTTTCTTTGTGCCACGATCAGCCGGCCGTAAGCCAGGTGTCCCCACAGGTCGGTGTGCCAGAGCGGGCGATGGCTCAGGTAGACGAAGAACGCCGCCAGCCCGACAAACAGCGCGAACGTCCCCAATCGGCAATGCAGCCACGTCGGTTCTCGCGGCGTGGTCGGCAGACAATTCCAGCCGAAGCCGCGTCCCAATCCCCATTCGTCGTCGGCAGTGATCGTTTGTCGGGAATCGCTCGGCGAATGCGCATCGATGCCCGGCGCTTGCGGACGCGTGGACATCAACGCACCACGAAGCTGAGCGATTCGATGACCGCTCGGCCCGACTTGGCAAACGGGCGGGGCAACGGCTGAGCGCGCCCACGCTCATCGACGGCCCGGCACCGCAGCGCATAACGGCCGGCCGGCAATCCCGGATGGACTCCCGCCCAATGGGCGCAGGTCAGCTTCATCGGCCACGTGCGGGGGCGGCCGGTCGCCGAGTCGAACCCATGCAGCGGCAACGGGAGTTGATCTCCGGGCAAACCGCCGCCCCACTTCTTAGCGTCGGGCGGCGGCAGGATCGCGACGTCGCGCCAGTGCGCCTTTTGCAGATACGGGTCATCCTCCGGCGGCTCGTCGTCTTCCGGACTGATGAGAATCTGCACCTTGCTCAGCCCGGCGATGCCGACTTGCGCATAGCCCGACAGCGGAATCGATTCGCCCTTCTTCGCCACGTCGGGGTAGGCGAGCGTGGCGGCAAACGTTTTCATCGGGCTGTCGACGTCGTTCCCCTGCTCGGCGTAGGTGTCGTTGGCATGGGGCAGGTTGGTCAGTACCACGTGCGAGAGCCACTTGATCGACTTGAACCCGTAGTGCTCGGGCACCACGATTCGCACCGGACCGCCGCGACGAGGCGTCAGCCATTGGCCGTTGAGCTTGTAGCAGAGGATCACCGGCGGCAGATCGAAATAATCGTCGAACACACGGCCGATCGGCAGGGAGCTGCGGAACATCTGCTTCGGATTGTCGTTGTGGTAGCCGTAATAGAAGACGCGTCGCAGGTCCTCGTGCGGCTCGGTCATCCACACCAGCTCGCGGAGCGGCACCCCTTCCCAGATGCCCATGCCGAGCGGGCAGCCAAGATTGAGGCACGTCATGATCTTGGGAAATCGCACGGCCTTCGTTTCGGCTAGCTTCATCAGAGCGGCAAAATCAATCGCGGTCCCTTCGCTCTTGGTAAGCGGCTTGCCGAGCCGCACCGGATGCTCGGGATCGGACAACACTTCGACCCGCCACGTCTCACGGGTGAGACCGACGGCCCGTTTGCGATCGTCGGGCAGCGTGTGGGGAATCGGTTTGCCGCGAGAAACGTCCTCGAAGCCGTCGGGCGGCGTGAGGTAGCTCGCAAACCGCGCTTCCCGCTCGGGCTGCTTCTTCGACCGGGGCGACGCAGCGCGAACCAACCGCGGTTGTCCGAGCGCGGCGAGGGAACTCAAGCCGGCGCAGAAGAAGCGGCGCGTCAGAGTTTGATGCTCGAGGAGGAACCGAGGCGGCTTGCGCATCGCGTGCCTTTTCAACCGCCGATCTCAGAAGGCGTCCGGAGTCTGGTATCCCACTCAATACCGCAATCCGGGCAGTAGTAACAGAGGGGCGTTCCAAAACCGAATTGCTCGGTCGTTGGCTTGCGGATCGTCCGGCCGCAGGAAGGGCAGCGGTAGCTCCGGAAGCGAAACCAGTCAAAGACCATTCCGAAAACCACGCAGCCCAGAAAGGCTCCGACCGACGCCCCCAACCGCCAGCCCCCCGCGTCGAAGTATTTCACACAGAGGGCGAGGGCAATCACGGCCGGGACGACGTAGACGAGATTGCCCAACACGTACCGTCGGCCGAATTCCGGGTCGCGACGGTACGCTCGCTCGTGAACAGGAGTATCCGGCACTTTCGAGCCCTCGGGTCAAATTTCGCAGCGGCGCGTTCGATTTCGCGCGGGACAACGTGCCCCCTTATGTCAAAAAAAGTGGTCCCGTCCCGCCGGGGATGAAAGTCCTGTTATCTGTGGGAAGCCCAGATGCGATACCCGGTCTCCCTCCGCTCGTGCTTCTCGAACCGGCAGGGGACGATCAGGCCGTCATCGAGCAGGGAGCGAAGCACGACCCTGACCTTCGACGTGGTGAGTTTCAGCGTGTCGCGGAAATGCCGGGCGGTCTCTCCGTCGGGTTTGCCCGCGAGCACTTCGAGCACGCGCAGCCGATGCCGGGCAAAGGTCGCCGCCTTGCGTCGCAGCCGCTGGCTTTGGGAGATTTCGGGAGTCAGCTTTCCAGGTCGCATCAGGTGGCCACAACTCGGCGGGGCATCCTTTGATTCTAACCGATGCGGAATTTGCCTCGGGCCCGTTTTCCGACTCGTACCCATTGATCGATATTGGGTTACGACAAATTTTGCTGAAACCGGCTGCGCGCGGGGCGAGGGGCAATACGGGAGCGCCTCGCCCTTGCCGTTGCAAAGCAAGGTCGTGGCGGCTCGTTCAGAGCTACGGGTGGCGGGGGCGCTCCGCTTTGCGGAAGCCCCCGTTGGCCTTTTAGCTATTCGTTCGACATTCCGTCAGTCTAGACGATCCTCGTCCCATCGTTTGAACGCTGCGACATCCTCAGCAGGTTAGCCGACGCTCCGGGGCTTCCGCAAAGCGGAGCGCCCGGCCACCCATCCGCAACGGCATTCGAGCGGGATCAGGTTATTCCGTGCGGCTCAGGCGTTCGGCGACGATCTCGTCCGTCAGCGGCGGAGCTTCGATCGAAAGCGGAGCGCCCGCGGCATGGTAAACGGCCGAAAGGGGGGCCAGCTCCTCGGCGGGAATATTGGCCGTGCCGAAGACGTCGAGATGCGTGGGAGCGATGAGCGCCGCCAGGCCGCCGAGGCCGCCGTACTTGAGCGCGCCGGGCAGAAACATCGGATCGGTCGTCGCGGGAATCTTGCGGTAACTCAGCCCGTGGGCGTCGGCCAGCACGTCCGAGACGCGCTCGTGCAAGAGGCCGGCGGCCAGCAGGACGCAGGGACCGGCTTCGCCCGTGCCAACCAGGTGAATCTTGCGGGCCTGGTGGTTCGTCGCCAGGCCGACCGCCGTCACGATGTCGTGCACGCGGCTCGAGGCAACGGTCGGGTTGTAAGCGAACGTGAAGGCCGCGTACTTCTTGATCACCTGCGGCGGTTTGGCGGGGGGATGCGACTCGGCGAATTCGCCAGTCAGAAACAAGTCGGCCGAAACGACCGCTTCGCCCGCGGCGAGCAGTTTGCGCACGGCTTCGGTCGGCTGTCCGTCGGGGCCGAGCAGGTGCGACTTGCCTTGTCCGTCGAACCAGAAGACGGCCGTGCCGCGGAACGATTTCGGACGCAGCAGAATCCACGGGAGCTGCGTTTTGTCGTCGCTCCGCACGGCCCGACCTTTGATCAGCTCGGTCCCGTCGTCGAGGCGCGTCGTGTGCAGCGGGTTCTCGCGCCAATCGGCCGAGGCGGGAGGCTCCGCGTTGTTGAGCATCACGCGGGCCGCGGTGCCCACCACTTCGCGATAGTGCGGCAGACCGGCCGCGTCTTTTGGCAACAGCTCGGCAAACTGGCTGTCGGCGACGCCGGTGAGGTAATCGCGGAGGGCCTTGGTGTCCTTGGCATCGGAGGGCTGCGGGTGCTCTTTGTCGTAGACGTGTAAATTGTTCGGCTCGATGGGCTGGAAGTCCGCCTCGACGATGGGCGTCTTGTGGTCGAGGCCCAGGTGGGCGTTGAACCAGCCGTACATCATCTCCCGCGCGACCTGGTTGTAATTGTGGGCGAACTGCGGGAAGCACTTGGCGAAGACATGGTCCGACTCGCCGTAAAGGCCGTAGATCTTTTTCAGCTCGGGCAGGCCTTTGCGTTCGATGTCGATCGTCCAGTCGTGGGCCCCGCTCATCGCCATCGGCTTGGGGGCAAACAGCGCGGCGATCGCCACGTTGTTGATGCCGACCCGCAACAAATCGGCGTTCTCGCAGACGCAGCCCCCCTGCATGTTGGTGGAGACCATGACGGCCGGAAAGGCGACCGCGGGCCGCGGGTCGACGGCGCCGAGCAGGAACGTCTGCGTGCCGCCGCCGCTGGCGCCGGTGACGCCGATGCGTTGCGGATCGACGTCGGGGAGCGACTGCAGAAAGTCGAGCGCCCGGATCGAATTGAAGGTCTGCAGCCCGCACTCGCTCTGCAGTCGGAGATCGGCCTCGGCATCGGTGATGCCGCCGAAGTGATCGAGGGGCTTGTTGTCGGCGTAGCCGACCATGTCGTAGTGAAAGACGACGCAGCCCAACCGCGCGAGTCCGACCATGCGGGCTTGCAGCGGGTACCGGCGCCGGACATGTGGCTCTCGGCCTTTTGTTCGAGCTGCTTCTGGGCTTCTTTCTCGCCCGCGTCGTAAAGGCGGCCGTTGGCCCAGTGGCCGTGCGGGCAGAGCACGCCGGGCACTTTGCCGACGATCTTCGCCGGGCGATACAAGTTCCCCGTGACGTAGTGGCCAGGCAGGCTGGCGAAGAAGACTTTTTCGACGGTGTAGTCGCCGCGATCGATCTTGCCGTGAATCACCGGATGCAGCGGCTCTTTGGGAAGCATGGGCCAGAGGCCGGTGGCGACCAGCACGCGTTCGCGGATCGCCCGGGCCTGCTTTTCCCAGCCCGCCTTGGTCGACGCGGGAGTCCAGGGATGGTTGTGGTCGCCCAGCAGGCGCATGCGGCCGTAGCGGGGATCGTCGCGGATGTCCGGGCCGGCGTCGTCGATCAGCGCCTTCTGCAGCGTCGGTCTCGACGGCGGCCCTTCCGTGCCCCTGGGGACCTGCGCGAGGCAATCGCCGGAGAGTGCCAAACAAATCGCAAGGCCGAGCGCGACGAGATGCGGCAACTTCATGGGACGTGTCTCTCGGAGAAGAACGATCGGAGCGCGGGGAGGATTGGCGGCGGGCGTCAACGTTTCGATGCACAGCGGATTGATGCACCGGTCCGATGCGCACGGTTTGCCATGCACCGGCTGTAGCGTATGCTGGCGGGCGAAGAGAGGCAATTGACCGGGAATTCCATGATCGTCGCCGGCCGGGTCGTCAGCACCGAGCGGGTTGAACCGAGCCAGATCCGCATCGAGGGAGAGCGGATCGTGGAGGTCGGCCCGCGGCTCGGCCGACCCGACGTCGAGTTCGGCGACGATTGCCTGATCTTTGCCGGCATGGGCGACATTCACATACACGCCCGCGACGATCCGAGCGGCAAGGAGGCGTACAAGGAAGATTTTTGCACGGCGTCGGCCGCCGCGCTCCATGGCGGCGTCGTCCACGTGGCCGACATGCCGAACAATCCGGCCGCCCCGATCGACGATTCGTCGTACCGGGCGAAGGAGGCGCTGGTCAAAACGCCGCCACGTGCCGATCCAGATCACGCTCTACGCGGGCATCGGCCCGAGCACGCGTCCGCTGTCGTTTGCCGTTCCGTATAAGGTCTACATGGGGCCGAGCGTCGGCGACCTTTATTTCACGTCGCTCGAACAGCTCGACCGGACGCTGGCCCAGTACCGAGGTGCGAATGTCAGCTTT
This sequence comes from uncultured Planctomycetaceae bacterium, assembly GCA_963813715.1. GTDB lineage: Bacteria > Planctomycetota > Planctomycetia > Planctomycetales > Planctomycetaceae > DASPSM01. Next base: position 701,851 of record CAWFAK010000005.1, read on the forward strand.
CACTGCGAGGACCCCGTGCTCCTCGAACAGCATCGCGGCGAGCCGACGCACGAGCGGCGACGCCCGCCGGCTTGCGAACTCTCGGCCACGCAGTTCGCGCTCCAGATGATCGAGAAGTACGAGCTGCGGGGCAAACTGTGCCATTACTCGGTGGGCGAAGGGCTGCCGCTGATTCGCGAAGCCCGCCGCCGCGGCCTGCCGGTCACCTGCGAAGTCACGCCGCACCATCTGTATCTTCGATGAGACGCGGATCACGGACGAGAACCGCGGCCGCATGCAGATGAACCCGCCTTTGCGCGGACCGTCCGACCGGACCGTGCTGCTCGAAGCGCTCCGCAATGGCGAGTTGGATTACCTGGCCACCGACCACGCGCCCCACACGCTCGCCGAGAAACAGAATCCGCAAAAGTGTCCGTCCGGGCAACCGCACCTCGATACTTATGGCCCGTTCGTGACGTGGCTGATCGTCGAAGCGCGGATTCACGCCCGAGCGAATTGCCGCGGTGTGCAGTGACAATCCGGGGCAGTTCGTCAATCCCTATGCGTCCGGGCTCAAGTTCGGGCGAATCGAGCCCGGCTACACGGCTTCGCTGACCGTGCTGAATTTGGCTGCGGCCAACTCAGATCACTCGCGAGCACCTGAAAACAAAGTGCGGCTGGTCGCCGTTCGAGGGACTGACGTTCCCGGGTTCGGTCGAGGCCGTGTTCATCGCGGCGCGCGAGGCGAGCGCGAGCGTCAGTTGCGTGAATAGGCGAGCGTCCAGAGAGAATCGTCGCAGAGATGAAGCGAACTTGCTCAACGTGGCGATTGCTAACGTCGTCGATCGCGACACTGGCGGCCGTCACGGTCTTCGCTGGCTCGCAGCGGAGCGAACAATCCGCCCGCGGACAAACCAGCGATCGTCGTGGCCGAGACGGCGGCCCGCAATCCGTGGACGAAGCTCGAGCTCGACCAGGGGGCCGACGCGTTTCGCTTTGCCGTCGTCTCCGACCGCACGGGCGGGCATCGGCCGGGCATTTTTTCGCGGGCCGTGCGGATGATCAACCTGCTGCAGCCCGAGTTCGTGATGTCGGTGGGCGACTTGATCGAAGGCTACAGCGAGGACCCCGGCCAATGGGCCCTCGAATGGTCCGAATTCGAAACGAACGTCGACCGCCTGCAGATGCCCTTCTTCTTCTGCACGGGCAACCACGACATGTCGAACGTGCCGATGAGCGAAAACTGGAAGCGGAAGTTCGGCCGCAGCTACTACTCGTTCCGCTACCGCAACGTGCTGTTCGTGGTGCTGAATTCGGAGGAGCCGCGGCCGAAAGACCAGGACTACCGCTTCAGCCCCGAGCAGCAAGAGTGGCTGCGGCAAACGCTGCAGCAGAACGGCGACGTCCGCTGGACCTTCGTCTTCTTTCATAAGCCAGTCTGGCGCGAGGCGATGGGCGACCCCGTAGCCCAGGGGTGGACGCCCATCGAGGATGCGCTGGCGGCGGGCGACCGGCGCTACACAGTCTTCGTCGGCCACGAGCACAACTACGCCAAGTTCGTCCGCCACGGCCGCGAGTACTTCATGCTGGCGACGACGGGAGGCGGCTCGAAGATGCGGGGCGTCGACTACGGCGAATTTGATCACGTCGCCTGGGTGACGATGAAAAATGGCCAACCGGTGATCGCCAACGTTCTGCTCGACGGCGTGCAGCCCAACGACGTCCGCAAGGAACGCGACTTGCCGCGGTTCCCGTTGCCGCAACGAGCGCCCAGCCCGCGATCCAAATCCCCCGAGCGACGAGCCGCGACTCCGGCCGGCGTCTGATTCTGGTCCGCAGTTCCCGAGCGACCGCGTGAACCCAACGCGTAGATTTTTCTCGCGGGTAAAGCGCTGGCCATCCTGAGCCTTGATCGGTCTTGACGAACAGATCTGCCCTGATACGATCAGCGCATCCATGTCGCAGCCCCCGAGACCCCATGTCTTGGGGGTTGCGGCGTTTATACAAACGGGGCGGCATTTTCGAGATCCAACCCGTTGGTTCGAGACAGCTTGCGTTTCGAATCTCCCGCCGCTGGAACTGGGGTAATGACCAGTGGCTAAGAACCGCGTACCCGGCAGGAAGAAGCAAGAGCGTTCACCGCTCGCCCCGCTGACGGCCGAAGAGGCGCTCAAGCCGGCGGTTGGCACTCCGCTACCAAGCGGCGGAACGGCGGAAGAGTCGCCGGAGAGCTTTGAATATCGTGGCGTCAGCGTGCGCCGCATTCGTCGCGGCGCGTTCTCCGGCGACCAAAAGTCCAGCAATCGCTATGCGTGGAGGGCGCGGGTTGAGGCCCACGACAATGCCCGCTCCGTATCGGCCGAGAGCGTCCCGGAGATCAAGGAAAAGATCGACGCGATCCTGGACGTCGGCAATTGAAGCGAGGCGCCCGACGGATCGGCGTCGGCCGCCTCGGAAACCGCCTGCTTTGCCCAGCACATAACTTCCGTCGATGTTGCGGCGGTCGTGCGGGCCGGTGCCGCGATCAGCCTTCCGAGGCGATCTTATTCACCGCGCCTTCGATGGCTTTGCAATACTCGGAGAGCTCCTCGAAGACCCTGTCGGTGAACGTTTCCGTCTCGAGGATGCGGGCGGTCTGGGTGCGGAGGGTCACGTCTTCCAGCGCCCGGACGTCGGGCGGTTCGCCGTTGATCGGACGCACCAGCCGCGTCAGCTCCAGGCACTTGGGAATGAAGGACTGATCGAGGTGCTCGCCGAGTTCGCGACTGTGGCGCTCGGCTTCGACGAGCATTTCGCGAAGCGTCTGGCTTTGAATCGAACGCTCGACCATGGAATGTTCTCGCCTGCGCGGCTCGCTTGCCCCGTGTGAGTGTTTGTTCATTACAGCCGACCGAGCGCGATGCAGTCAAGCTGCTGAACAGTCCAAGGCCCGAAGTCCAGGGTCGAAATTCAAATGAACCGCGAGAACGTCGCCTCTCGACTTTGGACCTCAGACTTTGGACCTTGGACCAGGCACATCCCCAAACGGCAAATCCTGCCGATGTGGCACGAGCCGTGCATAAATGCGATCCGCTCCTCGGATGATCGGATTGGGCCAGCATGGCGAGGGGCAGTCGAGGACGCGGAGCGTCTTTGACAGTAACAGCTTGCGGCAGACGGCTGCCGAGAGAGACCGCAGGGAGCGCGGGCTTTCGGTTGTTACAAAAGCGCCACGCGCTTGAAAGATTTACAAGGCAGGCAGGGAGGCCTGAATCGTGTTGCGTCGGAATCCTGGGATCGGGATCAACCGAGCGCCTTTCTCTGGCGGACATTCTTCGTCCGGTTTCTTCGCGCACACGTCACGTCTCCCCGCGGGCTCTGCCCCCGTCCTGACCCTTCAATCGGCCCTCCTTCCTGGGCGATTCCGCATTTGCTGCGTCTCGCAGCGTTCTGGAGCCCCGTCATGAATGCGTCCCTGCTTATCCTCAGCCTGGCCACCGCGGCCGCCGCTCCCAACGACGTGTTGTACGACTTCTACAGCACTCACTGCGGCCCCTGCCAGATGATGATGCCGATCGTCGAGGGGTTGCAGTCGCAGGGATATCCGGTCGTGAAGATCAATATCGACGAGCGGCCCGACCTGATGCAGCGGTTCGGCGTTCGATCGTCGTGCCCACCTTCGTGCTGATCGTCGGCGGCCAAGAATGGCAGCGCGTTACGGGCATGCAGGAGGAGTCGACGCTGCGAGCCATGCTCGCCCAGATCCCGCGAGCACCCCGCGAGAGCCATCCGGCCCGTCGCTCGGTGCCGGTGCACCTGGCCGACGACGAGAACAAAAAGTTCGATTTCCATCTGCCGCTGCCGCCGTTCGCTTCCAAGAAGTCCAACTCGAATTCGGGCATGGTGCAGATCGACGCTCCGAACTCCGGCCCGGCGCGCCGGCCAATTCCGGCACCCTGCTGGCCGACGGTGGCGACTCGACCGGCGCGGGAGCCCGGCCCTCGACCCGACTTCCGTCCGATGCACCGCTGAGCACCAGCGACGCCGACGGCTCGGTCGCGCGGGCGCCGCTCCCCATGGCGCGGGTGAGCCCGAAGCCCTTCCCGACCCCACCGTGCAACCGATGCTGGCTTCGAGCGCTCGGATCCGCGTCACCGACGAAGGGGGCATCTACTTCGGCTCGGGCGTCGTCATCGACGGCACGCCGGGCAAGAGCATCGTGCTCACCTGCGGCCACATTCTCCGCGACGTCAAACCCGAGAGCCGGATCGAGGTCGATCTCTTCGAAGGCAAGAACTTCCACTCGTTCGCCGGCAAGATCGTGAAGTTCGATCTCGATGCCGACGTCGGACTGGTGTCGCTGCAAACGTCGGCCGCCGTGGCGGCCTCGCCCGTGGCCGGCGCCGAGGACAAAGTCGCCCGCGGCCAGAACGTATTGAGCATCGGCTGCAGCCGCGGCGAGCTGCCGATCCTCGAGCGGCTGCGAGTCACCATGCTCAACCGCTACGAAGGCCCCGACACGATCGAGTGCACCGGGGTGCCGGTGAAGGGACGCTCGGGCGGCGGACTGTTCACGACGAATGGTCATGTCGTCGGCGTCTGTACCAACGCCGATCCGCAGGAAGGCCGCGGCGTGTACGCGGGACTGAAGCCGATCCATCAGCTGCTCCGCAATGCCGGTCTGGAAGAGCTGATTCCGCGTGGATCGCGACGCGACCGGCGCCGCATCGTCGACGTCGCGGCGGCCACCGCCCCGCCCTCCACGGCGCCCGCCGAAGATCCGTCGACCAAGGCTGAGCTGGAATTGGCCCAGCTCAAGCAGCCTCACGGCAAACCGCCAGCGTCAGAAACGGTTGCCGAAGAAGCGACCACGCACAATGACGCGGCAGCGGCGGCCCTCGCCGCGGCCGGCAGCGAAGACGCGGAGGTGATCTGCATCATTCGACCCGTTCACCGCACGGGAAACAGCAAGGTGGTGATCATCAACCGCGCTAGCCGCAAATTCATGGCCTACCTCACCGGCGAAGCCAAGGACCAGCTCCAACCGACGATGGGCCAGACCGACGCTCCGCCCGCCGCGCCGGCTTCGGCGGTGACGGAATCAACGAACGCCCCGTCATCGATCAACACGGCCAGCACGCAAACGACCTCCGCCTGGAAGCCGACCTCGGCCTCCGCCCGCTTACAGGCGCGCTGATCGCCCGCAACGACCGGCGGCCGACCAAGATCGGGTGGCTCGCGGGTTCGGCTTCTCGCCAGCCGCCAGTCCCGCTGTCGAGCGAAGCCCGGCGAAGAAAGCCGGCTTGGGAAAGGTGTGCGAGATCAGCTGCCTTCGTTTTGCAGTCCGCGTCGTCGTTATCGTGCGCTGCCCTGGTCGTCTCGCCCTGTTGGGGCTTTGCTCGCACACCCGGCGGCGTTGGATTCCCGGGCCTCTCGCCGACGCTCTCAACGACACGGGCTATCGAATCTCGCCAACACTTCAGGGCTCACAGCCGACGGTACAGCCCGCCCTACAGTCGGGCTAGCGACGCTATTGGGCAAACAGCTCCAGGTATCCGCAGGCTTCGCAACGAAATCCGTTGATGACAAGGCCGCCACCGTAGAGCTCGATGCCTTGATCGGGTTCGGGCCGATTCGTTCCCGAATCAAGGGCCGGGTCGGGACTGCCGAAGTGCCATCGCAGGAGCGTGACTTGGTCCTCGCCCCTGAGTTCCGGAATGAATCCGAAATACATCGTGCCCCGGCACTTCGGGCACAGTCTCGGCGGCCGCCCTGCTGATTCGTTCGGTTTGTCGGTTTCGTCGCTCATCCTCGCATTCTATCGTCAACGAACGTGCGCTACCGGACGCTGCCGATCCCAAGATGAGGCGGGCGCGAGTGATGCCGATCGGAAGGCCCGCTGCTGCTAAATCTCTGCGCCGCCCTATGCGGCTACAAAATCCCGGCACCGCCCTATATAGAAGAGAGTGTCGTGTCGGCCGTCTCAGCTCTTCAATCCACAGCTTTGAGAGCCCGCCTCGATCGACTGGAATTCTGAAGATGCTGCAACCGAAAACGGCCCGATTGCTTCTGTCGCTGATGTTGGGGCTGACGACATTTGCCGGCGGGAAGTGCGTTCGCAACGTCCGCGCCGACGACGAATCGGTTCTGTTTACACCCCCCGGCTTTCACAAACCGGGGCAGGCGGTCGTCAAAGCTCCAGTGAACTCCGGCCGGCTGAAGGTCACGGTGCGCGACGCGCGGACGGGCGCGGCAGCTTTTTGTCGTGTGAATGTCGTTGGCTCCGATGGCAACTTCTACTACCCCAAGCAGAACTATCTCACGCCGTACGCGCTGACCGGTCGCTGGCCAAAGACGGGGATGGGCAACCGCGAGGGGAAGGCGCCGATCCGCTACCTGGGTCGGTTCTTTTATTCGTGGGGCGACTTCGAGATCGAGCTCCCGCCGGGAACCGCGCGGGTCGAAGTCTGGAAGGGACTCGAGTATCGGCCGGAAGTCGCCAACACGACGATCGCCACTGGGCAGGACAAGTCGCTTGAAATCAAGCTGACGAACGAGACGGGCCTGGCGCTCGACGGCTACGCTCCCGGCGATTCGCACCTGCACTTCCGCCGCCAAACCGACGCCGACGATCAGGCGATTCTCGACCTGATGGAGGCGGAGGACATCCGCTACGGCAGCATCCTGGCGTACAACGAACCGGCCGGGCCTTACGCGGGAATTATGGAGACGCTGGCCGCGCCGCAGTTTCGCGGATTGGGAGCCGCGTCCGAACGGTCGCGCGGCGATTTTCACATCGTTTCCGGCCAGGAGTATCGCAGCACTTACGGCCATCTCAATCTGTACTTCCGCAAGGATCTGGTGCTGGGCAACAAGCGGGTGAACGCCAACGACGGCCCGCTCTACGGCCTGTTGGCCCGCGAGACCCGTGAACACGGCGGCTTCGCGTTTTACTGCCACGGCGGCTACGCCCAGACGATGCCCTACGCGACGATTTATGCCGACGCCGTGCAGGGGAACGTCGACGGGGTCGAGCTGTTGCAGTTCGGCATCTATCGCGAGCTGGGTTTGGAGGATTGGTATCGTCTGCTGAATATCGGCTACCGCTTCCCCTGCCTGGGTGCGAGCGACTATCCGGCGTGCCGCTTTCTCGCCGATTGCCGCACGTACGTGCGGATGCCCGGCGCGAAGAACAGCAAGGCCTGGTTCGACGGCGCGGCGGCCGGACGGAGCTTCGTCACCACGGGGCCGCTGCTCCTGCTGGAAGTCGACGGCAAACCGCCGGGCGAGCGGATCGATATCGCCGGGCTCCGGTCCGCACACGGTGAAGGCCCGGATCCGCGTTCGCAGCGAGGTGGCTCCCGTCAGCGACGTGAACTTGATCGTGAACGGCAAGGTCGTGTCGACTTGGAAAGTCCCCGCCGATCGGGCCGAGGGGCAATGGCTCGAATTCGAGCACAAGCTCGAGTTGCGCGAACCGGCGTGGATCGCGGCCCGCGCGTTCGGCACAGCGCCCGCCGGCAGTCCGAACGCCGAGGCGCACACGAACCCGGTCTACGTCTCGCTCGACGGCCGGCTGCCCTACGATCGGGCTTCGCTCGACGCGCTCGTCAAAAAACTCGATACCGAGCTGCGGGCGCAGAAGCGGCGGCGATTCGACGAGAAGACGGCGCTCGTCGATTACTTCGAGCGCTCGCGGGACATCTTGCTCAAGATTCGCGAAGACGGCGGGCTGCGCAGCGATCAGGACGTGCACAAAATCGCCGCCGAAGAGTTGCCCGAGTTGAAAGACCCGGCGCGCGGACGCACACCGACGCCGAGCTGAAGGCCTACCTCCGGCCCGTTCCGCCGAAGACGCCGGCGCAGGCGCTCAAAACGTTCGAGACGATCCCCGGCTTCCACATGGAGCTGATCGCCTCGGAGCCGAACGTCCGCAGCCCCATCTCGGGGGCCATCGACGAGCACGGCAATCTCTACATCACCGAGATGATCGACTACCCGTATTACCCCAAGCCGGGCGACAAGCCGCTGGGCTGCGTGCGGCTGTTGCGGGACACCGACGGCGACGGCGTCTACGACACGGCCACCGTGTTCGCCGAGCACTTGCTCTGGGCCGGCGGCGTCGCCTGTTGGAAGGGGGGCGTGTTCGTCGCCGCTCCGCCCGACATCTGGTACTTCAAGGACACCGACGGCGACGGCGTGGCCGACATCAAGCGGAAGGTGTTCACCGGCTTCGGCACGCAGAGCCAGCAATACATGGTGAACAACCTCAAGTGGGGCCTCGACCACAAGATCTACGGCTCGACCGCGGGCAACGGCGGCACGATCCGCCACGGCGACCGGCCCAACGAGAAGCCGATCTCGGTCAATCGACACGATTTTCGCTTCGATCCGGTCACCGAAGAGTTCGAGCCGATCGTCGGCACGGTGCAGTTCGGCAATTCGTTCGACGATTGGGGCAATCGCTTCCTCTGCGACGAATCCGAACCCATCCTGCAAGCGGTGCTCGACACTCGCTATCTCGAACGCAATCCGTATCTGCCCGCCACGTCGGGCGTCTACAACGTGGGCGGCGGCAGCGTGCCCATCTTTCGCATCAGCCCGATCGAACGCTGGCGACACATCCGCTCCAGCCGCCGGATCTCGCTCTCGACGCGCAATCCGCTCAACGCGGGCGTCAGCCATCACGTGATCGACGCGGGGGCCGGCGTCACCATTTATCGCGGCAACGCCTATCCGCCGAGTTTTTACGGCAACGCGATCGTCGGCGACGCGCAGAACAACCTGGTCCATCGCATGCTGCTGTCGCCCGACGGCGTGACGTTCAACGAACGCCGGGCCGACGCGGGGACTGAATTCGTCCGTTCTTCGGACAACTGGTTCCGGCCGGTGAATTTCATCAACGCGCCGGACGGCACGCTCTATTGCCTCGACATGAGCCGCGAGATTCTGGAGTCGATTCATATTCCGTTCGACGTGCTGAAGTTCATCGACCTCAAGGCCGGGCGCGATTCGGGGCGCGTGTATCGCATTGCTCCGGACGGCTTTCGTTATCCGGGACCTCCGCAACTGGCTGCGAAGAGCACGGCCGAACTGGTGGCGCTGCTCGGCGATGCGAACGGCTGGCACCGCGACACGGCCCAGCGGCTGCTCTTTGAACGGCAGGACAAATCGGCCGTCGCTCTGCTCAAAGCCCTGCTCCGCTCCGCCCCGACGCCGCAGTCCCGGCTCAACGCGCTCTGGACGCTCGAGGGGCTCGACGCTATCGACACTGCCGATTTGAATGCGGCGCTCGGCGATTCGCACTTTGCGCTTCGCGCGCACGGCGTGCGTCTGGCGGAATCGCGCCTCGACCGCGAGCCGGTCCTCTTCCATCGCGTGCTGGCCTTGGCCGACGACAAGGACGCCCGCGTTCGCTATCAGGTCGCCTACTCCCTCGGCGAAGTGCACGGCCCCGGGGCGGCCGAGGCTGTGAACGGACTTTCGCGTTTGCGCGCCGCGACGGTGACGATCGCTGGATCCGCACGGCGGTCCTCAGCTCGGTGGCGCACACGTCGCACCAACTGCTGATCCGGCTGCTGGAGGATCCGAACTTTGTCAGCTCGGGCAGCGGCGAGGAAATGGCCGCTCAGTTGGCCGCGATTTCGGGCGTCCGCAATCAGTCCGAGGAAATCACCCGTCTGCTCGATGCGGTGGCGGCGCTCGACGCCGGCAACAATGGCCCAGCGAAGAATTATCGTGGCAAAATTGGCGGGCTGCAGGCCGAGATCGTGCTCGGCATCGCCAAGGGACTCAAACAGGTCGATGGCCGCCTGCCGTTTCATCCTGCGTCATCGCGAGCGGGCGAGCGGATGCTGGTGCGGTTGGCGGAGGCGGCCAAACAGACTGCGGCCGACGTCCACCGCTCCGAGCAGGAGCGTGCCGAGGCGATCCACCTGCTCGGCTGTTTCGACCGCGATGTGGCGGATGCGACTTTGCGCGAACAGCTCTCGCCCGCTAATCCCGAGGGGGTGCAGTCGTCGGCCGTCGACGCGCTGTCGCAGTACGGCAATCCCGAGATCGCCCAGGAACTCTTGGAGCGGTGGAAGGAATACACGCCGGGGGTGCGCACCGAGGTCGTGCGGGCCCTGCTTTCGCGCGAGCCGTGGACGATCGCCTATTTGCGTCGGCTGCAGGCGGAGCCATCGAGCACGGCATTACTGTTGCCGTTGCAGCGGACGCGGCTGCTGGAGCATAAGAGCCCGGCGATTCGCGAGCTGGCCAAGACGCTGTTCGGTTCGCAGGCGGCCAGTCCGCGTTCGGCCGTCATCGCCGACTACAAATCGTGCCTCCGTCTGAAAGGGGAGGCGGGGGCGGGCGAAAAAGTGTTCGTGCGAGAGTGCTCGCTCTGCCACCAGATCGGCCGCGTCGGTCATGCGATCGGCCCGAGCCTCGCGGCCTCGTCGAATGCCCGCGAGCCGGAGGCCCTGTTGACGCACATCCTCGACCCGAATTTCTATATCCCGCCGCAGTATGTGCAGTATGTGGCCGTCGACCGCAACGGCCGCACGTACACAGGCATCCTGGCGGACCAGACGTCGACGAGCATCACGCTCAAGCGGGAGAAAGAGGCGACCGACACGCTCTTGCGAGCGAATCTCGAGGAGCTGTCGAGCACCGGCAAATCACTGATGCCCGAGGGGCTCGAGAAAAAACTCTCGCAGCGCGACATGGCCGACCTGATCGCCTACCTGCAAACCGTGCAAGCCTCGGTTCCCCCCGCGCCGCAGCCCCTCGATATCGGCACGCGGCCGGGGTTGATGGAACCGTAGACGATTGCTCGGCAACTCCATCAGCAGGGCGGTCGGCTCGACCAGCGGAACGATTGGCCCCCGTCGATCGGCGAGGGCGAGTTGGCCCGCGACTGCAGGATGCGGTCGGCGGAGAGCGCGAACGTCCGGCGGGTCATCAAGGCCACCGGATAGTCGCAGTGCATCGGCTCGTAGTTTCCGGCAAGGTTTTCGGCGCGGAGCGAGCGAATCAAAGGATAGTTCGGCACGGCAGGTCCCCCTTCATCTTGAGAGAGGCATCGCGCGGATCGAGCGTCCGCGGCACGCAATCCTGCGCGATTTGGGCGAACATGCTTCAAGCGATTTGCGTCTAGGGTCTAGAAAGCCGCGAGAATGCGCGGCCGACACGGCGCACTCGTCCCACGGCACAGTCTCCCCGCGGAAGGACCAGGCGTTCGTGGCCGCGTCCTCGTTGCGGGTAGAAGAGTCGAAGCACTCAGCGCGAGTGAAGCGTCGGCTCAGGCCGAAAGGTCGCTCCCGTTCCGCTCGGACGGGGCCGATTGGAGAAAATTTGCGAGCTTGCGGATCGGCATTTGGTCAACGACGATAAGGCAGACGCAGTTCCCCGTTCGGGATAACGACGACTTTCTGCGACAAGAGCTTTGCGACAAGAGCTTCGGCGACACGGGCACATGGCCGCGACCGACCTCAACCACGAAGAATCGGCTCCCTCGGCCAGCGAGGCCTTTTCGCCCGCCGAAGTCGCCCAGTTCGAGCGCGACGGTTACTTCATCGCGCGGCGGATGGTGAGCGACACGCTGCTCGCCCGGATGCTCGAAGTCACCCGCGACGGTCTCGCACCGCGAGGTGCCCCCGGTCGAGTACGAGGCCGACCTGCATTACCCCGGTGCCCCTCCCTCGCTCGAAGCGGCCGGCGGCCACACGATCCGGCGCCTTAAGCAGGCGCTGTCGCGCGACTTTTGCTTCGTCGAATGGGCGGCTTCGGCCCCGCTCGTCAATCGGCTGCGGCAGCTGTTGGGGCCGAGCGTGGTGATGCCGCTGGCCCATCACAACTGCATCATGACCAAGGAGCCGCGACACTCGAGCGACACGGGCTGGCACCAGGACATCCGCTACTGGTCGTACGAGCGGCCGGAACTTGTCAGCGTGTGGCTGGCCCTGACGCCGGAGACGACCCAGAACGGCTGCCTGCGGCTGATTCCCGGGTCGCACCGCTTGCATCTCGATCGCGACCGCTTCGATCGCGAGATCTTTTTGCGTCTCGATCTGCCCGAGAATCAACAGTTGATCGAAAAAGCGGTCTGGGCGGAGCTGGAGCCGGGCGACGTGCTGTTCTTTCATGCCCGCACGTTTCACGCGGCGAGCCGCAACCACACCGACCGCGCGAAGTTCTCGGTGGTCTTCACGTTCCGCGGAGCCGACAGCCCACCGAAGCCGGGCTCGCGATCAGCTGCGTTGCCGGAATTGATCTTGCCTGCGCCGAATAGTCCCGGCGCCGAATTAGACGAGTCGAATTAGACGTCGTCTCAGTGTTTGCCGGCGACTGCCAGCGGTTCTGCGGCGGCGGTAGTCGTGTGGGCCCCCAACAGCGGTCCCAGAGGGCCGAAGAAGCCTTTGTTCAGCAGAATCAAGTAGGCGGGGACGAGGATCGGTCGCACGACGAACGTATCCAACAGCACGCCGAACGCCAGGGCGAAGCCGAGCTGGGCCAGTCCCCAGAGGGTGCCGAACATCAGCGAGCTGAACGTGCCCGCCATGATGATGCCGCAGCTCGAGATGATTCCACCCGTTTTGTGCAGGCCGGTGATGATGCCCGCGACGGCACCGTGGGCCTTCTGCTCTTCTTCGATGCGGGCCATGAGCAGAATGTTGTAGTCTTCGCCGACCGCCACCAGGATCGTGAACAGGAACATCGGCACCTTCCAATCGAGGCCGTTGAACCCGTGCGGATCGATGAGATAGAAGACCGTGAACGTGACGCCCAGCGTCACCAGGTAACTGAAGAGGACGGTCACAATCAGATAGGCCGACGTGGCGATCTTCCGGAGCAGGACCACGAGAATCAAAAACACGACGGCGGGGACCAGAACAATCATCCGCCACTGGTCGCCGTTGGTGACGGTCTTGAGATCGCGGAGGCTGGGCGTGCCTCCCAGGTAATCGAGCTTGGTGTTTTCGGTGTCGAGCAGGGGAGGGAGCAGGTCGTCGCTCTTGCCGCGGCTGGCCAAAGTCGCTTTGAGATGATCGAAGCCGGACATGCTTTGCGGCGCGAACGGATCGTAGGCCAGCACGACGTCGACCCGGGCGACCTGGCCCGTGTAACCGTCCTTATCGCTCACGTAGCGGGATTGAGCGCGCTTCATCAGCGCGCGATGCTGGAAGCGGTTGGTTTGCACGCGCTCCCCCATCCCGAGCGGAAAGGCGACCGAGCGGACGTCGTCGATCCCCAGCTTGTCTTTGTTGGCAAGCAGCGTTTCCGAAAAAGTCTGGATCTGCTGCCACCCGGGCTTCTTGTCGTTTTCCTCCGAATCGGTGCGGAAGTCGGCATCGCGATTATTGACCAGAATCGTGATCGGACCGGTGATTCCGGGCGGAAAGTGAGCCTGCACGTCGGCCGCCCCCACCACGCAGGCGTCGGTCTTCGGCAGCTCGGACAGCAGCCCGTAGCTCAGCTTGTCCTGGCAGAGGACGGCGATGACGGCGAACGGGGTCATCAACAGCACGGCGGTGACGAAGATCGTCCCCGGCCGCTTGAGCAGCGCCTCGCCAATGTTCCCCCAGAAGTTGCCGAACCAGTCTTTTTGCAGGAGCCGCGACACCATGCTGGTGGGCGACACCCAGCCTTGCGCGGCCGACAGACGCGCGGTCTGCACGCTCGGCCAAAATGCCCAGCGGCCGACGAGCATCAAGAGGGCCGGCGTCATCGTGAGCGATGCGGCCAGCACGAAGATCAAGCTCGACGACATGGCGATGCCGGCGTCCTGAAACTTCCCGAAACGACAGAAGATCATCATGCCGATGCCGAGCATCACCGTGCCTGCGCTGGCCGCCAGCGCGTGCCCGACCTTGCTCACCGAAGTCGCGATGGCCTCCTCGAAGGTAGCGCCGTTGTCGAGTTCTTCCTTGTAGCGGGCCATCAGGAACATGCAGTAGTCGATGCCCGCCCCGTAGAGCACGACGGTGACATACACTTCGATTCCGGCAAACAGCGTGACGTATCCCTTGCCGGCCAGAATGCAGAGGAGGTGCATCGCGATCTCGACCGACACAAACACCGTGAGCAGCGGGATCACCGCCAGGATCGGCGCGCGATAGATGGCCAACAGCAGGATGATGACCAACACGACCGTCGCCATCTGGGTCGCCTCGGCACTCTTTTGGGCGGCGTGCCGCATGTCGCGGCCGACCGTGGCCAATCCGCTGAGCGAGAGTTCCAGTCCGCGCGGGAAACCTTTTTCCTGCTGCAACTGGCCCGGCTGTCCGGGCCGACCGATCGTTTGTTCGATCTTGTTGATCAGCGGATCGTTTTTGCGCTCGGTGAACTCGGTCTTCAGCTCCATGATCACCAGCGTCGCCTTCTGATCGTCGCTGATCAAAAGCGGGCCGATGTCTTTGTCGGAGAACGTGCGGATATCGGCGACGATGGAATCGCTGTCGCGTGCGTTTTTGGAAGAGTCCGGCATTCCGGCAAGCTGCGCAAGTTTGGGCACAAGCTTGTCGTCGATGAACGACTTGTCATCGTCCGTGAGGCCTTCGGCAGAATTCTCGCGATGCGCCACGACGACGATGCTGCTCTTGAGCAAGTCGCTCTCGAAGGCGCTCTTGAAGAGCTTCTCCGCTTGAACGCTCGGCAGTTCCCGCGGCAGAAACTGGAAATCGCCGTCCTGGAGAACGCTTTTGAGAGGGGGCGCGATGATCCACAAGCCCGCCAGCGCGAGAATCCAGCCCACCAGCAGCGGACGCCAATGGCGCGAGACGAATCGGCCCAGGCTGTCGAAAAAAATCATCGCTTGCCGTTTTTCCGCAGGAACGCCGGCGTGAGGAAAGAGCGCGGCCCAACACGTTGCCCAATTTCCCCGCGCCCCGCGGGCGCTCTCGCACACGACTCACCGGTGTTTCTCGATGCGAACGTGCGTTTGCAAATCGCAGGCCGCCGAGTGGCGAAAAAGCCGATGTGAAACGTCCTCTCGGCTTGCAAACCGGTTTTGGGCAGCGGCCAAACTGAAACGACAGCACAAACGTGGAGGTCGCCCGGCGAATTGTGCAATCCTTGCGTTCCACCGCCACGGTCCAGGCTGGTCGCAACACTAGGCTAATGACGCCGTTAGAGATCGTCAAGAAATGCGAACAGGCGGGAGACGACTCGCGCCGTCAAGGCGCGAGCGCGTGTTGGACGGCCGTCCGCATCTTTTGCAGGCCAGTCCTCGCGACGAGATGGGCGTCCTGCCGCCAGTAATCGCGGTTGAAGACTTCGAGCGAGAGGAAGCCGTTGAAACCGTTTTCGTGCAGCGTGCGGAGCATCAGACCCAGCGGCGCCACGCCGTCGCCGGGGAAGACCCGATCCCCGTCGGAGATCTCCGACCGCGGGGGCCGAGCCGGGTAGTCGTTCATGTGCACGACCGGCAGCACGCGGCCGCTCAAAAACCGCAGGTCGTGGAAATCGGAGCCCCCTTTGTAGATGTGGAACACGTCCAGGAGCAGGCAGGCCTGCGGATGGCCGCTTTGGATGGCGATCATCGCGGCTTCGCTCACGTGAGAGAAGACCTTGGAGAACCCCCACAGTTCCAGCTCGGGCACGATGCCGAGCGACACGCCCAATTCGACGAGCGTCCGATAGCGCTCGGCGGCGGCCGACAGGCTGATCCGCTCATTGTCGCGAGTGCCGGCCGGCGGCGCGGCGATCCGCGTGGCTCCGATGCGTCGGGCCAGATCCATTTCCCGCTTGGCCTGCTCCAGACCGCGGGCCCGCTGGTTGGCATCCTCGACGATCCAGGGGAAGAAGGCGATCGCGCTGGGGACTTCCAATCCGCGATCGCGAAGCTGCCGCGCCAGCTCTTCGGGCGATCGGCCTTTGTCCGCGGACTCCTTCACGTCGCTCACCCAGGGTTCGATCGCCTGGTAGCCGGCGTCGGCCGCGACCTCGATTTGCTGCGGCAACGACAGTTTTTGTCCGCGGATGGTGGCCACGTTCAGGCAATAGCGAAAGCCGTGGTCGCCGGCGGCCGCGCCGGCTGGACCGCCGGGCCTTCGTTGCGGTTGGGCCGCCCAGAGCGCGTGCCCGCCGGAGGCGGCAGCCGCCGTCGCGCCGGCGCTCAGCGTGAGCCAACGACGGCGGGTGAGCGCCGCATTGTCGGAGGACGAAGAGGACACCGGTGACATCGAAACTCCAGAACGAAACTCGCGCGGCTCGACACGGGCCGCGGCGTTGGCGCGCAGCTCCCCGACCATTCCGGCCATCTTCCCAGGAGGTTGGAGCGTTTCCAACCGACTTCGCCAATCGAAGGATCGATAGGTCAGTCAGGGTTAGAGGAATTCCCGTCGACCACAAGAGCGGGCCGGCGTTAGAATGGCGGGATGAGACGCGGAGGCGGGAAAACGCTTTGGAAGGGCCTAGTCACCCGGGTGGCGATCCTCGCGCTCGTGGTGTTCGTGTTGCAGGTTTTGAAGATGCTGGCCGGGCCGCCGAATGTGCGCGTCCAGCCGCGCAAGCCGGCCGTCCAACCGCAGAATGCTCCGGCTCCGATGCGGCCCGGTTTCGACCGCGACCTGACTAAGACCGGGTCGGCGACACCGACGGGCTTGCCGCGGACGTAGACGACGGGACGTCCGATTTCGCTGCGGAACCGCCGGCTGAGGCGGTGCGAGTCGACTCTTTATGTGACGCCGCTTCCGGCTGTCCCAATTTGTGGCGGAGCACTTCGATCCCCGCGGCCTTGAACTGCAGCTGGGCGCCAGCCGACACGCGGCCCAGCGTGGCCAGTTTTGTCGGCACCGCCGTGAACGAGCTGCGGTAGGCGGCGATCATCTGCACCGTGCGCGGCGTATCGACCAGGTAATCGGCGGCCGTAATGATGATCTGCGATCCGTCGTCGAGCGTCAGCACGGGGACGCCGATGAAGATGGCCCGCACCAACGGCTGCGTGTGGCGAAGGTCGACGATCAGCTGCAGCTCGCGAATCGAGGCCAGGGCTTCGCACTCGTTGTGCGTGTCGGCCGCGCCGTCGACCAGCGAGGCCAGGTTCTCGATGCCGATCAACATCTTCAGGTAGTAGACGAAGGCCATCCGTTGCGTCGTCGTGTAGCTCTGCGAGGCGAAGAACCGCGTGCGGCTGGCTTCGGGAACGCCCAGGTCGATCAGGTCCCGGTCGAGGTCAGCCTGGATTTCGAGCGTCGAGCGGTGCTCCATCATCTTCTTGAATTCGGTGTTGGCCGGCAGAAAGCCGAGGCCGGGCAGCCCGAAGTTGAGACCGACTTCCACGGTCAGCCAGCCGCCGCCGGCGTTGATCGACATTTCGTCGAGCAGGCAGCTGAGGGGCTCGTTGCGCGTTTCCGGATCGCAGCCCACCAGGCACGCCAGCCGTCGCCGCGGTTCGCAGTTCGCTTTGCAGCCGCCGGGCATCTTTTTGGCGAGGGCCCAACGCTTGAGCGCCTGGGCCGTCCGCTTGACCGAGCCGATCGGGTCGGTGGCGAAGATGTAGGCTCCCTGCGGTGTGTGGCAGATCGCCTCGGCGAATCCCTCCGAGAACATCGGATTCTTGTCGGCGATGCGTGACGCGTATTCGAGTGCGCACAACTCGCGGAGGCGGACGTCGAGCATGGCCATGCCGTGGGCGGGAATCGTCCCCCAGGGCGTTTCGATCTCGAAGCGAAAGTTGTAATCGACGAGCGGCGTGTATTCGGCAAGGCGGTAGTACTTGCCGCGGAGCAGATCCGGACGCACGATGTCGCGCGTGCGATACACGAGCGACGCCGGAATCGGCTTCAGGGCTTCGTCGGCGACCTTCGCGTCTTTCCCGGGCTCTGGGCTCTTCTCTTTTTCGTCCGACATCCGCAAGCGTGGCGGACCGGGGTTCGGCGGCGGCCCGGAGCCATCGGGGACGGGCGTGGGCGAATCGGGCAGCGGAGTGCCGTCCGGGTTGAGCACGGGAGAATCGGGGAACGCTGATCCGCCCGGCCCAGGACCGAAACCCGGACCAGCACCGGGGAATGGCATTGCTGGTGCCGTCGGATTGGTGCTGGTCGGATTGCCACTGGGTGGCGATCCCGGGACTTGAGGCACCGGCAGCAGCGGAATCACTGGGGGCGCGGACGAGTTCGTTGGTGCCGCGGGGAATGGTGTCGTCGGCACGGGGGTCATCGGCAACGGCGGAGTGGAAATCATCCGCATCGACGGGCCGCCCGGCGCCGGTGGGCCGAGTTGGGGGCTGTCAGTCGGGCGTCAGTCTGTGGGACGCCGGGGAGCGGTGGCAGCGCCGCGGGAACGCTGAGCACAGGACCGGCGGGTGCTGGCAGTGCCGACGCAGGGGCGGGAGGCGGACCGAGGATCGGTTCTTCGTCTGCCGAAAGCGTCGCAGCCGAGAGCGCAACGGCACTCAACACCGTCGTCCAGAGCGGCTTGGAGAGCGCAGCCCGCAGCGTCCCGCGTGTCATTCGCAGCGAATCCTTTCGCTTGCCGTCCGTGCGTTTCGGCACGTCGTCGATCGGATCGATGGCTCACGCCGATAACCTCTCGACGACGGACTGGCTCTATCGGTATCGGTCGTAAGAATTCGCGGAATGCGAGTGGTTGCGGTTGGACGGCGGGTCGCACGCGCGCGGCGCCAGCCCGTTTCCGTCTGGGCAAGGTCGGCGGGAGCTAAGGCCGGGCGCGGCCGGAATTCGCACGCGGGGAGCGCGTGAAGCTGGGAGGGGTTTACTTCCAGTAAACCTGCACGACCCAAACAATGACGAAGATTGGGACGAAAAAGCTCAAGAGAAACTGGTCGAAGGGGAAGCTGTTGAAGATCGAGCTGCCCGACCCCCAGGGAATGAGCCGCCCCTTGAGGATGAACTGATCGATCATCACCGAGCCGACGGCGCCCCAGCACATGATGATGTAGCCCATCTGCGTCCGCTCGTGCTGTTCTTCGGGTGACAGCTTATCGAAGCGGACCCGCCTTTTCTGCCCCTTGGTCCGCGCCTGGGATGCCGATCGCTTTTTGCTCACTTCTTCCGCCGCCGACTCGTCCCGCGCCGGGGGCGTAGTACTTGGCGATGCCCTGGTTGATGGCCAGGGGCGTGGCGATCACGGGTCGCATCGGCACATCGAACCGCAGGCGGATCTCGTCTTCCAGCTCTTGGTCGGGCTCGTTGACGCAGGCGACCAGCAGCGTTTCATCGTCGAGGAAAAGCGGCAGAATCGAGTGCCGCTTGACCGTGGCGCGGGGCACTTTGTCGAGCACCGAGTCGTCCGGAGTGACGTCGGCCAGATCGATATAAGAGCGGCCGAGTTCTTCCGCCAGCGCCTGGGCGGCCGTGTTCGCGTCGGTGAGCTTCATCTGCACGACTGCGTCACGCAAGGTCAGGCCGCGGGCCTCGGCGAATTCTTCGGCTTGCTTGACCTGCACGTCCGTCAGCACGCCGCGATCTTCCAAGATACGGCCCAGCGTCCGCGGACCGGAGGAGCCCCCTTCGTCTTTGAAGACTCGCCCGAGACTTTCGTCGTACTCGCGCTTGGCGGCCGGATCGGTGAGGCAGAGCATGGCCTTGGCCAGCTCGTTGAGCAGCTCTTGCGAGCGGACCGAGTACTGTCCCGAGGCGTATTTCCGAACGTGCCCGTTGAGCTTTTTGTAGTTGCCGCGGATCTTGTCAGTGCTGTCTTCGAACTTAACGAGCCGCAGCAACTCGTAATGGTTGGGGGGCCGCGGTCCGTCGGGGATCCCCAGCCATTCCTTATAGACGTCGAGAGTCGTCGTCATAGGTGAGCCCACGCAGCGTTGGCCACGGGCGAAACTGCGGCGAGGGATCCATCCTTGGGGCTATTCGACGTGATAGTCTCGCGCGATCGCTTGGAACGAATCCACACCTTTGGCGTCCAATCCCTGGCTGCGGATGATCTCGATGTTGGCGGCTTTCTTTCCGGTCAGGTCGACCGCCGTGCACTGGATGCGGCCGCTGTTGTCGTAGCTGTAGGTCACGTCGACCGGTGAGCCGGCCGGCAGCCCCGCAGGCAGGCCGACGATCTGAAACTCGGCAATCTGCGTGCAGGCTTCCGGATCGGCGACTTCGCCCTCGAGCACGTAGACGTGCACGCGCTGCTGGTTAGGCGTCGTGGTGACGAACCGTTGCGTCGCCTCGTAGGGGATGGCCGTATTCCGCGGAATCATAATGTGATTGCTCTTGCGGCTCGGATTCATCGGGTCGGTGATCTTGACCCCCAGCGAGTGCGAATTGACGTCCGTCGTGTTGACCGAACGCAGCCGGTCGACCACGGCCTTGCCCAGTCGGCCGCGGCCGCCCGTTTCCTTCGCTTCGAGGATGGCGGCGTGAATGGCAGCCCCCTGGGCGACGGCTTCCTCGGGGATCAGGTCCCGCGAGGGCGAACGCTTGCACACTTCTTTGAGCATTTGCTCGACGACGGGCATGTAGGTCGAGCCGCCCGCCATGATCACGTCGTCCAGCTCGCGCGGGTCGACCTTCGCCTGTTGCAGCACGAGTTCGCTCGTGTCCTTGGTCCGCTGCAGGAGGTCGGCCGTCATCCGCTCGAAGTCGCTGCGGGTCATGGAGACGGTGAGGGTCTTGCCTTTGTAATACAGGCTGATCGGCACCTGAGACCGCTGGCTCAGCTGCCGCTTGGCGTCTTCGCACTCCTGGATGAAGGACCGCAGGGTCTCGGGGTTTTCGCGGGGATCCTCAGCGAACTTGCGTTTGAACTGCTCGCAGACGTGGTCGACGATCCGCTGCGTCCAGTCCAAACCGCCCAGCATGACGTCGCCGTCGGTGGCCAGCACGCGGAAGTTCGTGGGCGTATAGCGGACGACCGTCACGTCGAACGTGCCGCCCCCCAGGTCATACACCAGGATGGTCTTTTCCTTGGCTTTGAGGTCGCCGCGCCCGAGTTCTCCCTTGGTCCAGGCGTAAGCAAGGGTAGCGGCCGTCGGCTCATTCAGGATGTCGACGACGTTCAGACCGGCGATCTGGCCGGCATCCTGCGTCGCCTTTCGGCGAATATCGTTGAAGTAATACGGGACGGTGATCACGGCGTTGGCGATCGCTCCAATCCGCTTTTCGCAGTCCTGCTTGAGCTTCTTCATGATCAAAGCGGAGATAAATTCGGGCGTCAGCCGCTTGTTCTGGTAGACGATGTAAAAGTCCTTGTTCCCCATCTGCCGCTTGATGGCCTCGACGATGTGGGACGGATCTTCGATCGAAATTCGTTCAAACGAAGGGCCGACAAGCACATGGCCGTCCTCTCCCAGGAGCACCACCGAGGGCGTAATTGGCTTGTCGTCCGCGTTGTGGATCGTCACCGGCTGGCCCTCGACATTGACTTGGGCCAGTGCCGAATACGTGGTCCCCAGGTCGATGCCGATCGTGTTGCCTTCGAGGAACGCCATGATTGATTGTGCTTTCAAGAGGGAAGCGACGGGAATATGTCTGATTCTGACAGTGGCCTAGAGTGGAATCAAGCGCCTGATCAGGGCGGAGGCCGAACCCCGCGGCGTACGTTAACTGCGGCCGAAATTGGCTGCGAACGGCCAATCCGCGAGGCGTTTCTCGTGTCGCGAACCTCCGCGAACGTCTGGCCGTCGAGTTCGCGCCGTGCGGCCGTCACCGATCGAGTGGTCGCTCCACCAAGGTGTACTTTCCGCTCGGACGAGCGCTATAATGAATGTCCCACCACTGTAGCGCCGCCGCGCCGGAGTTGGAACGGACGTTCAGGTTGCGCGGTCCCGCCACGCTGCAAATTACTGCTCAAGTGCTTTTCGACGTTTGCGCTTCAGCGCTGGTGATGAGACTTCCGCGATGGCCCGTCCGAAGCTGATTCACCCCGGCCAACCGCTGGTTGTCCGCGCGATCCTGGGACTCTACGAGTTCT
This sequence comes from uncultured Planctomycetaceae bacterium, assembly GCA_963813715.1. Lineage (GTDB taxonomy): Bacteria > Planctomycetota > Planctomycetia > Planctomycetales > Planctomycetaceae > DASPSM01. The sequence goes on from CAWFAK010000005.1 coordinate 723,676, forward strand.
TCGCCTCGCTCAAGCTGGCCGTGGTGCTGATTTTGCTCTTGGCGATCGTCCTGGGGACGGCCACCTTCGTGGAGGCCAACTATGGGACGGCGGCCGTCGGCTTTTTGATCTACCACACCTGGTTTTTTGCCGCCCTTCTCTCGTTGCTGGCTCTCAGCATCTTTTGCGCGGCGGCCATTCGCTTTCCGTGGAAGCGGCACCAAACCGGCTTTGTGATCACGCACATCGGCTTGCTCACCCTGTTGGCCGGCTCGGCGATCAGCGATCGGGGGAGCGTGAACTCGCAGATGCCCGTCTATCTGGGCGACTCGAATCAGGCGGCCGTCGATATGGACCAGTCGCTGATCTCGATCAGCAACATTCCGGGACATCCCGAGCAGCTCGACGTCAGGTTCCAGCCGGGACCTTTCAACTGGAGCGACCTGGCGCCCTATCCGATCACGCGGCGCCTAAAGTCCTGGGTGGGAATCGACAATTCGAGCCAGACGTGGCGGCACCCGCCGCAGACGCTCTACAACGACGGCAAAACCAAGCTCGAAGTCGTCGATTACTACTCGCGGAGCGCGGTTCATGGCACTCCCTACCTGAGCCTTCGGTTCTACCAGCCCAAGTTCAAGATGGAGATCCCCGTCGAGCTGTCGACACGGCACGACAAGCCCGTTGCCGAGGCTCCGCTGGGCATGGTGGGCGACGTTTTCATGTGGCGCAGCGACGAGCCCGACGCGCTCACCGCCTTCAAAGAATGCAAACCCGACCGCACCGTCGAAGGTGATGGGATGGTCGCCTTCTGGTGTAAGGGCGAAACGATCTGCGCGTCCGTGAAGGAACTCAAGAAGCTCAAGGCCCAGGGCAAACGCTTCGAGCTGCCCGACGGGTTGAGCGTCGAGCTGGCCGGCTACTCCGATTCGGTCGACCTGCAATCGCTGATCCACGGAAAAGGCCTGATCCCCGCGGGCTCCGACGGCGAAGACCTGGGGCCTACCGTCGAGCTGTTCGTGTACGAGAAAGGCGCGGCGGCTACCTCGCCTGCAAAGGTGGATGAGAAAGAGAAAGCGGACAAAGCGAAGGCGGACAAAAAAGAGGCCCCAACCGCTCCGGAACCCCGGTCGCACGTGCTGCGGTTCGCCCAGTATCCCTACATGCCGGGAGGCAAACAGCCGGCCGGATTTCAGGCGGAGTTTTACCATCCATCGACCAAAGGCCGCGTCGAGATCCTGATCGGCCCGGGCGACAAGCTGGCCTATCGGGCCTGGCAAAAGGCCCTCGGCCGGGTCACCGCCTCGGGCGATTTGGAGATCGGAAAAACGGTCGATACGTTCTCGATGGGAGGAGGCGGCGACGCGTCGGGAAGCGAACGGTCCGTGATGACGATGACGCCCTTGCGTTACATCGGTCCGGGCCAGGAAGGGACCGAGCGCATCGGGCCCAACCAGGTCATCGTCTCGCTCCCCTTCGAAAAGTCCGAGGAGAAGTCGGAGCGCGGCCTGACGAAAGCCGCGCGGATGCGGCTCACCTGGACCGATTCCTCCGGGCAAACCAAGCAGGACGACTTCTGGCTCACGCAAAACCTGCCCTCTCAGTGGCCCGGCGCGGGACGCCGCCAGGTGCACCAAACCGACATCGGGGCCGACAAGCCGGTCCTGGCCTCGCTCAACGTGCGGGAAACGAACGTCGGGTTCGCGATGAAGCTCGTCAATTTCGATCTCGAAGTCGATCCGGGCACCAAGATGGCCAGTAATTACACGAGCCACCTAGTGCAGGTCGACGTCCGCCACGACCCGGAAATCGAGCAGCTCCGCCAGCGGCTGGCTGAAGCCTCCGATCCCGCCAGCAAGCAGGCGGCCCGCGTCGCGCTCGATGAAGCGCTCAACGCGCGGATCGAGGCCGAGCTGCAAAAGCTCAAGGGCAAGTCCGACGCCGAGGCGAAAAAGATCGTCGAGAACAGCTCCGACATGTCCAACATCGTGGTGACGATGAACCGGCCGCTCGATTATCCCGACCTCGACGGCCGCAGTTTGCGATTTTTCCAGGAAAACTACCTGGCCCCGGACAAAGAACGGGGCACGCCGCTGGGTTCGGTCTTCCGCGTGAACTATGATCCGGGACGGCCCGTGAAGTACCTGGGTTCAGGACTGATCGTCTTTGGGATCTTCCTGATGTTTTACATGCGGGCTTACTTCTTCAAGCGGCCTGCTCAAGGAGCCGTGTCATGATCCGGACGGCCGTCGGTTCTTGCGGTGCTGTGCCTCGCGCAGCAGTCGGGCCTCGTTTTTCTTCCCGTCAGCCTCGCGGCCGATGCTCCTGGGGCCAATGCTCCTGGGGCCGAGAAATCAATCTCCACCGCGACCACCGCCGCCACACCGAGCGCAACCGCTACGCGCATCGCCCATCCGAATTTCGATTGGTCCGGCTGGCAGCGAATCCCCGTCTTCAGCGACGGCCGCCTGAAGCCGCTGGACAGCCTGGCGGATGAAACCGTCAACGTCGTGACTGGCCGCTCGAAGTGGACGGACCCCGATGCCGAGGCGGCCGAGAGCAAAGAGCCGCACGTCTTTTTGGCCCCCGAGCTGCTCTATGGCTGGATCACCCGTCCGGACGAATGGATCGACCGGCCCATCTTCCGTTGCGAGTACCGTCCGCTCCGCGAAATCCTCAATACCGACACGATCAAGATCCCCGTCACTGGGACGTTCGTTTCGCTCGGGCAAATCCTCGACTGGAAAAAATCGCAAGAGACCGGGCGCCCCGCCTACTGGTCGAAGAACCTGGAAGAGCGGCTGATCGCGCTCGACCGCGCGAACGGCAAGTCGCCGGACAGCGTGGGAGACACCGCCGACGATCGCGCGATCAACGCCAAGGTGGCCGAGCTGTTTCATCACGTGAAGGCCTTCCTCGACATTCGGCACGGCAACGACGTCTACGTCGTTCCCGGTCTCGATCCGCGTGCCCTCTCCCGCCAAACCGATCCCGATGAGCGGATCAACGCCTGGGTCGCGTTGGGCAGCCTGCTCGAGGTCGACAAGTGGCGAGGCGGCGACGACGTGACGATTGCCGCCATCATGGCGACCGATCGCGACGACCTGGCCCGCACGCTGCTCGATCCGCGGCGGGCGGAACGGGAGGCGGAGGCCAGTCCGAACAACCCGCGTCACCTGGTGACCATGCTGCCGCAGCTGGCCCAGGCGCAAAACGTCAAAGGCGATCTGCAGACCGAAATCGCCAATCTCAAGAAGACACTCGGAGAGACGCGGACGGCTTACGACGCCAACGACCAGAAGGCCTTCGACAGCTCGATGCACGCCTTCGTCGAGCAGTTGCGGCGGTTGGCCAAGGCGCTCGAAGTGGCCCGCACCAAAATGGTGCCGCCGGAAGCCAAAGCCTTCAAATTCGATCTGGATGACAAGCTCAACGACATCATCTGGAGCCGCTACGAGCCGCTGCCGTTGTTCGAGCCGCAGATGGAGTTCTCCGCGTACCCGGCCGCCGGCTCGCTCGACACGGAGATTCTCTACAACAAGTATCAGCCGTTCCGCCAGGCGTGGATCGTCTTTCTGATCGCGCTGTGCGTGATGGTCGTTGCGGGAATGGCCAAATCGTCGCGGCTCGTTTATGCCTGCGGTCTGGCGATCACGGCAGCCGCCATTCTGTACGCGGCTTGGGGCTTTTCGCTGCGGGTTGCCATCGCTGGCCGGCCGCCCGTCACCAATATGTACGAGACGGTGATCTGGGCGTCGTTCGTCGTCTCCGTGCTCGGTTTTTGGTTCACCCTGCTGCCGCTGACTTGGCCCGGACTGAGCTGGGCCTGGCGACTGTCCGGAATGCCGATCCGTCGCCGCGAAAACGACTCGTCGGTGCCGCCGCGTCTGGAGCTGGATCGGCCGAAGCCCGAAGACGCCGGCAAGATCTTCAGCCGCGCGATGGCCCCCGTGCAATGTATCGCTTCGCTCGTGCGGCTGAGCGCCTTCGCCGGCGTGGTCTGGTTTCTCACTCGCAGCGACACGTCGTTTCGCATCATCAAGCTCACGCCGCCGATCTTCGGCAAGGCCGTTTCCCTGTCGTCAGTGGGGACGTGGCTCGTGGGGATCGCCGTCGTCTGCGGGTGCGCCTGGTTCGGCTCACGGGCGGCGATTGCCGTGCTTTTGACGCCGTTCACCCTCATTCCGGAGGCGGCTCGCAACCGGGGCGAGCTGTGGCAGCAGACGTATCAGCGCCGCTATTTCCTGATGGGTGCGCTGCCCGTCGCCTGCTTCGGAATGATGCTGGCCCACTTCGTCGGCATGACCAGCCCCGACATCTTCAATCCGCGGATCGGCTCGATCACGGCCGTGCTGCGTAACAATTACTGGCTGGCGATCCACGTCCTGACGATCGTTTCGAGCTATGGGGCCGGGGGACTGGCCTGGGGCCTGGGCAACCTGGCCATGCTCTATTACCTCTTCGGCAAGTACCGTGCGCCGGGACAGACATCGTCGGTGGCTCTCGCGGCCACCGGTGCAGGCCCCGCGCACAACGGCGGCCCGATCTTCGATCTCGACGCGCATTACCGCGGTGGCGAACCGTCGCTGGCCGCGCGGCTCAAGAAGGCGGGCGAGGCGCTCAAGCCGGCCATGCTGACCCGCACGATCAAGGCCGGCTTCGAGGACTTCGGCACGGGCGACGAACATCTGGCGGCGTCCCACGCGCGGCCACCCAAAGAAGTCGCCACGCTGGCAAGTTACACCTACAAGGCCCAGCAAGTGGCCGTGCTGCTGCTGGCGGCCGGCACGATCCTGGGCGGATTGTGGGCCGACGTCTCCTGGGGTCGCTTCTGGGATTGGGATCCGAAAGAAGTGTGGGCGCTGATCTCGCTGTTGGCCTATCTCGTCGTGCTCCACGGCCGCTACGCCGGCTGGGTCGGCACTTTCGGCACCAACGTGGGCGGCGTGCTCTGTTTCTCGGCGATCTTGTTCTCGTGGTACGGCGTCAACTTTGTGCTGCCGATGGTGAACGGCTGGCTGCAAGGAACGAACATGCCGACGGAAGTCGGCCTGCATGCGTACGCGGTTGGGTCGGGCGGACTGGGTTACGTGTCGACCGCGGTGGTGCTGAACCTGCTGTTGGTTGCCGCCGCTTGGGGTCGCTATGCCGCGGAGACCACCGACTTGCTTTCGCGATCGACGGCCGCCAAGAGCGAAACGTAACCGGTCGCCGCGGGCACGTCGGCCCACTGATTTGCGGCAAACACCATCCTACGTCAGATCGCACCTTCTGCCCGATTCGACCACCAGGGCAGGCTGACGCCGCCATCGATTGAGAGCGTGGCGCCGGTCATGTATTCGGCGTCGTCGCTGAGGACATAGTTGACGGCTTTGGCGATCTCTTCGGGGCGGCCGAGCCGCTTCCAAGGAAGATTCTTGCCACCGATTTCCATTTGCTCGTCGGTGAAAAACTTGCGCTCGCCCGGCGTGTCGATCCATCCGGGATGCACGATGTTGACGCGGATGCGATGGCCCACCAGCTCGATGGCCGCCGTGCGGGCCATGTGGTCGATGGCCGCTTTGGCCATGTTGTAGGCCATGGCGGTGGGGATGGCGATCACCGCGTGGGGCGAGCTGACCACGACGATCGAGCCGCCGCGTCCCTGCTTCACCATCTGTTGTGCGCTCGCGCGGACGCCGTAAAACGCGCCCCACATCGAGACGTCGATCGTGCGGTGAAAGCCTTCCATGTTGGCGTTGAGCATCAGCTCGCGGTCGCTGTAGGCGGCGTTGGAGACGAAGAAATCCAGGCTGCCGAACTCACTCGCCGCGCGGGCCACCATTTGCTCGACGGCTTTTTGATCGGCGACGTCGGCCTGCACCAACAGGGCCTTGGCCCCGGCTGCGCGGATTTCGCGAGCGACCTCTTCGGCCTCTTCGGGATGCGAGCGGAAGTTGATCGCCACGTTGGCCCCTTCGCGGGCCAGCTCGACGGCACAAGCGCGGCCGATGCCCCGAGAGGCCCCGGTGACCAGCGCGTTTCGCCCCTTGAACTTCATGATCGTGATGCCTCAAAGCAGATTGGTCAGAGAAAAGCAGATTGGTGAAGGACCGGCAGGATTAGGCGGCAACCCGTTCGGCGAACGCCCCAGTCAGCGAACACCGTCGCGCGGCGCGGTCTGAACAATTTCGGGGTCGGAGTGGGAAGTGCCGCGGCCCGGTCGGAAGTATCTCATCGATTCCTTGACGACGACGCTCCGCGGGGCCATGCGCACCAGCATGGTCACGAAGTAGTTCCGCCACCCCGGGATATAGCACTGTTTGCGTTTTTCCAGCGCACGCAGCGCGCCCTTGGCCACTTTTTCGGCGGAATGAGAGGGGCGCCGCTTGAGCCAGCCGGGCACTCCGGCGACGTCGAAGAGTTCCGTCCGCGTCGTGCCGGGGCAAACGGCCATCAGGCTCACACCTCGTCCGCGGACCTCGGCCCAGAGGGCCTCCGTAAAGTTCAAGATGTAGCTTTTGCTGGCAGCGTAAGCGGCCATGTAGGCCACAGGCTGAAACGCGGCGACCGACGAGACGTTCAAGATGGCGCCGTGGCCGCGGGCCAGCATTCCGGGCAGGAATCGGTAGGTGAGGTCGGTGACCGTCATCACGTTGAGCCGCAGCATCTGTTCGATCCGCTCGCTGTCGGTCTTTTCGACTTCGCCGACGACGGCAAATCCGGCGTTATTGATGAGTAGCTCGATCGTGATGCCCCGTTGGGCCACCTGGTCGAAAAGGGCCGCTGGTTCGCGCGGATCCGATAGGTCGCTGGAGATGACTTCGCAGTTGGAGCGGTGCCGGGCGTGCAATTCGGCGGCCAGCTCGTTGAGGCGATCGGTCCGGCGCGCCGCCAGCACCAGATGCATGCCGCGGGCTGCGAGCAAGCGGGCGAATTCGGCACCGATCCCTGATGACGCGCCGGTGACGAGTGCCCAGCGTTCGGCATATTGATCGAGCAACGCACTCCCCCCGCGAGCGAATCCCGTTCGTCGCCCCAAAATCCTAGCAGATCCCCCAACAAACCAAAACGAGCCGCGGCGAGGCAGCAAGCGAGGCCCCGCAGAGCCGTCGGATCGTTTCGTCCAAAGCTCTTTTTCGGTACAGTCGGGTTCGGGAAGCGAGGTTGGAGCCGAGCGCGAGCGGAACGAAAATCGAGCCCCAAATTTCCCCTGACAATCTGCGTTGCAGTTTCTTGACAAAGAACACAAGCCTCACTACTATCACGGGTTTCCCGCGTTGCGGGAGCTAGGGCGAAGTTGACGTAAATCCTTTGTTGGGGAGACTTTGAGTGGCGGGCGGGAGCCAAGAACGGATTCGGATTCGGATGGAGGCGTACGACCATTCCGTTCTCGATCAGTCGGCATCGGAAATTGTCGACACGGCGAAGAGGACGGGTGCCGTCGTGCACGGTCCGATTCCCCTGCCTACTCGCATCGAACGGTACACGGTGCTGCGCAGTCCGCACATCGACAAGAAATCCCGTGAGCAGTTCGAGATTCGCACCCACAAACGATTGATTGACATCATCCAGCCGACGGGAAAGACTATCGACGCGTTGAACAAGCTGTCGCTGCCTGCGGGCGTCGACATCAAGATCAAGGCGTCGGCGGGGGGAGGTTGAGGACGAACAACGTCGAACGTCTGAATGATGATTGCCGCGCCACAATCTGAGGCGCGGTCTTTCGTCAAAACTGACGTCGAACTGCAAATCGTCGGGCCGCTTGAAGCGTGCCCGCTGGCTGAGTCGCTTGGCAAAAGTGGACTCTGGCAAGCGCGATCGATTGCGGTGCTCGTCCCGTGTCCCCGAGCAGGATTCACATCGGCAGCCTCTCGGCTCTGCCGCGAAAAATCACCAGTGCAGTCGCACGTGTGCTTCGCCGCCCGTGCCGCCACACTGCCGTTACAGTTAACGAATCACAGTTTCGGCTTGTCGACTTTTGCTCGTCGCCACGTCGATGGAACTTGCGAATCGAATCGCATCGTTGGGATGTTTCCGCCATGCGAATGGGAATACTGGGCCGCAAAGTCGGCATGACGCAGGTGTACGACGCGGAGGGAAACCTCCACGCGGTGACCGTCATCGAGGCCGGCCCGTGCACCGTGCTGGCGGTACGGACCAAGGAGCGTGACGGTTACGAGGCGGTGCAGCTGGGCTTCGTCGACAAGAAGCGTAAGCAGGCCAGTCGCGCCGAGCGCGGACAGGTTGCCAACCTCGAGGGGCGCCGCCAGAAGCGGCGGGTCTCGCTCGGTCAGCCGGCCGTTGCCAAGGCCAACTGCGAGCCCAAGCGTTACATCCGCGAGTTCCGAACCGAGGGGGACGAGCACGGCCTCGAGGTCGGCGGCGAAGTCAAACTGTCGATTTTGAGCGAGATCAAACGCGTCGACCTGATCGGCTTGACCAAGGGCCGTGGACACACCGGCGTGATGAAGCGGCACAACTTCCAGGGGCAGGGTGCCACTCACGGCGTCAAGCGGATGCACCGCCACGGCGGCTCGATCGGTGCCAGTGCCGACCCGTCGCACGTCGTTAAGGGCAAGCGGATGCCGGGCCGTTACGGCGGCGAACAGGTCACCATGCGGAACATTTCGGTGTTTAAGGTGGACGCGGAAACGAACATGCTGTTGGTGGAAGGATCGGTTCCCGGTCCGACCGGCGGCTGGGTCGTGATCCGGCCGACCAAGAAGCACGGGAAGAAAGAACAACCGACGAAGTAGTCGCTGACTGGTGGACCAGAGTCATGGCCGAAGTGAAATCCAAAATCACCGTCGCAGTTCGCGACAAGACCGGTCAGTCGGTCGGCAGCGTCAATTTCGACGCTGACGAACTGGCGCCCGGTATTAACAAGCAGCTGCTGCACGACGTGGTGGTCATGTACGAGGCCAACCGTCGCGTTGGCACCGTCCAGAACCGCAACCGCGCCCAAACCGAGGGCAGCACCAAAAAGCTTTATCGGCAGAAGGGGACAGGCCGGGCTCGCGCCGGAACGCTGCGGACGGGCACACGTCGCGGCGGCGGTCGCGCCCACGCTCGCTACCCGATCGATTACAGCTATCGCCTGCCCAAGAAGGCCGTGCGCCTGGCGACCCGGATGGCCCTGTTGAGCAAGTTCATCGACGAGCAGGTGACGTTGCTCAACGAGCTCTCGATCGCCGAGCCCAAGACCAAGGCGATCGCCGGCATGCTGAAGTCGCTGGGGCTCTCGAAGACGAGTTGCCTGCTCGCGATCGAAGCGCACGACGGCAAGGTGTGGCGCTCGGGACGCAACATTCCGACGCTGCAGATCTCCAGCTGCGACGATCTCAATGCCTACGACCTGTTGCACCAGCGGCAATTGATTTTGACGCGGGGCGCCCTCGAGCGGCTGCGGAAGGGCTCCAAAAAGCCGGCCGCGGCAAAAGGATAACCAATCATGGCCGAGGCAACTGCTCCCAAGATCAAGTTGGAACCGTACCAAGTGGTGCTGCACCCCCTGGTGACGGAAAAGGGAACGCACATTTCCGAGCGGCACAACGCCTATACGTTCAGCGTCGCGCCGATGGCGACCAAGACCGAGATCAAGCACGCCGTCGAGGAATTGTGGAGCGTTCGCGTCCTCAAAGTTCGCACGCAGAATCGCAAGGGGAAAGTTCGGCGTCACCGCCTCAAGGCGGGGCACACGTCCGCTTGGAAGAAGGCGATCGTCGAGCTGAATCCCGAAGATCGGATCGTGTTCTTCTAAGGATTCTTCGCAGGCGTCTTCAGGGCGACATTGCTCCCCGTTGAATCGTCAGGACTGTTCCGATGGGCATACGAAAATACAAGCCGACCTCTCCCGGACGCCGCGCGGGCTCGGTGAGCGATTTTTCGGAGATCACCGATCCGAAAAAGGAGCCGGAGAAGCTCCTCTCGTTCCGGATGAAGAAGAAGGGCGGCCGCAACTTCCAGGGTCGCATCACGGCCCGGCACCGCGGCGGCGGGCACAAGAAGATTTACCGGATGATCGACTTCGACCGGGACAAGGACGGCGTCCCCGCGAAGGTGGCCTTCATCGAATACGATCCCAATCGCTCGGCCCGCATCGCGCTGTTGCATTATGCCGACGGCGAGAAGCGATACATCCTCGCCCCCGAGGGGCTGAAGGTCGGCGACAAGGTCGAGAGCGGACTGGCAGTTGAGCCCAACGTCGGCAACGCGATGCCGCTGGAAAAGATTCCGCCGGGCACGCAGGTCCACTGCATCGAAATGCAGCCGGGAAGCGGCGGCCAGCTGTGCCGTACGGCCGGCGTGCACGCGGTGATGAACGCCCGCGAAGGGAAGTGGGCCCAGATCACACTGCCGTCCGGTGAAGTGCGGCGGCTCCCCAGCGCGTGCCGCGCGACCGTGGGCGTGATCGGCAATTCCGACCATATCAACGTTTCGATCGGCAAGGCGGGACGCAAGCGATGGATGGGACGGCGTCCCCATGTCCGCGGCGTCGCCATGAACCCGGTCGCTCACCCGATGGGCGGCGGCGAAGGCCGCAGCTCGGGCGGACGGCATCCTTGCAGCCCGACCGGCGTGCTCTCCAAGGGAGGCCGCACCCGCAAACGTCGCAAGCCGTCGTCCAAAGCCATTATTCGCCGTCGCAAGTCGCGCCGTTACGGCCAATTGAAAATCTGACGCCAGACCACCGCCAGGAAGACCTCCGCCAGGAAAAGTTATGGGACGTTCACTCAAAAAAGGTCCGTTCGTCGACGAAAAGCTCCTCAAGAAGGTGGAGCGGCTCACGATGTCGGCCAAGAAAGAGCCGATCAAGACCTGGGCGCGCCGCTCGACGGTGTCGCCCGAGTTCGTGGGCCACACCTTTTTGGTCCACGACGGTCGCAAGCACATCAGCGTCTACGTGACCGAAGAAATGGTCGGACACAAGCTGGGAGAGTTCGCCCCCTCCCGCACGTTCCGGGGCCACGGGGCCAAGGGTAAGAAGTAGCGCGCGGTCTGGAAGCAGCCGCGTAAGTAACGAGCCAGCGCAAACAAGAAGAGCCGGAGAAAGAGGAGAATCGCCGATGGCCCGCATTATGGCCAAGCACCGCTTCGCACGCATTGCGGCGACGAAGGTGCGTCCCTTTGCCGACCTGATCCGGAATCAGCCTGCGGGGGACGGTCTGCTCTTGCTCAAGTACGAGCCCAATCGCGGCGCGCGGATGCTGGAAAAGGTGCTCAAGAGCGCGATTGCCAACTGCGAAGATCGCGGGGCTCGCAACGTGGACAGTTTGAAGATCGTCGAAGCCTGCGTCGACGGCGGCCCGATGTTCAAACGGATGCTGCCCCGGTCGCGGGGCATGGCCAACGTCATCCGTCGCCGTTTCGCTCATATCCGCGTCGTGATCGACGTGCCCGAGCTGGCCTGACAGAAAACACCAAAGACCGAACCGGTCCGCGAGACGAACTTATGGGACAAAAGATCAATCCAACGGGCTACCGCATCGGCATCGTCGAGCCGTGGCGCAGCCGCTGGTACGCCGGCAAGAAAGACTTCGGCGATCTGTTGATCGAGGACTACAAGATCCGCAACTTCGTGAAGACGAAGTATCAGTTCGCGGGCATTCCGAAGATCGAGATCGAGCGGACCCGTGACCAGGTCGTCGTGCATCTGTATACGGCCCGGCCGGGCATCATCATCGGCCGCAAGGGGCAGGAAGTCGACCGGTTGAAGGCCGAGCTCGAGGACCTGACCGGCCGGCGGATGGAGCTGAAGATCGTCGAAATCAACAATCCGCACCGCAGCGCGGTCCTGGTGGCCGAGGATGTTGCCCAGCAGCTGATGAAGCGAGGCAGCTTCCGCCGGACGCTCAAGCGAACGCTCGACCAGGTGATGGATGCCGGCGCGTTCGGAGTGAAGCTCGAGCTGTCGGGTCGGTTGGGCGGCGCGGAAATGTCGCGTCAAGAAAAAGCGAGTCGAGGTTCGATCCCCCTGTCGACGCTGCAGAGGCACATCGACTACGGCTTTGCCGTGTCGAAGACCTCCGTCGGGTCGATTGGCGTCAAGGTGTGGATCGATTTGGGTGATTACGCAACTGAGGAGTCCGGCGATGGCACTCATGCCAAAGCGGGTCAAGTACCGCAAAAGCCAAAGAGGGCGTATAAGAGGTAACGCCGTCCGTGGCAACAAGGTGTCCTTCGGCGACTTCGGACTGCAGTCGCTCGACGCGGGACACATTTCGGCGAATACCATCGAAGCCTGCCGCGTGGCCGCGAACCAATACATTCGCGGTGAAGGGAAGCTCTACATCCGTATCTTCCCGCAAAAGTCGGTGACGGCACGCCCTCTGGAAACGCGAATGGGTCACGGCAAAGGCGAGCCCGACCACTGGGTGGCGGTCGTCAAGCCGGGAACGGTGATGTTCGAGTTGGGCGGCGTCCACCAGGATACGGCCCGGGAGTGTTTTGCGCGGGTGGCCTACAAGCTGCCCGTCCGCGTGCGGTTGATGGGCCGCGCCCGAACGATCTGACGAAGGCCGGTAGCCAGAGGCCGGGTGACGAAGGCAGGCGACGAAGGACGATGCGATGACCAAGGCGACCCACCTCCGCGAAATGAGCCCCGATCAACTGGAGTTTTCGCTGACCGAGGCAAAGAAGGAGCTGTTCCGGTTGCGGTTCCAGGCCGCTACCGAGAAGTTGGACGCGCCGAGCAATCTCCTCAAGCTCCGTCGCGAGATTGCCCGGATTTACACGATCCAGCACGAACGGGCCGCGGACGCGGCGAAGAAGACGAAGAAGGCATAGCCCACACGACAAATTGAACGAGCGACCAATGAACGACCGGTTTGAGGCGAGGCGATGAAGAAGCGGTTGACGGGTTTAGTCACCAGCGACAAACGAAATAAAACGCGGCGCGTCGAGATCGAGCGGCTGTACCGGCATCCGAAGTACGGCAAGATCGTGCGAAGCCGGACCATTTGCCACGTCCACGACGAGGAAAACTCCGCCAAGGAGGGGGACACCGTCGAGATTATCGAGACGCGTCCCCTGTCGAAAACCAAGCGCTGGAATCTGGTGCGGATCGTCAAGGCCGGATCGCAAGCGCCTTCGGTCGATGAGGTTCCCTAGCCATGATCCAGATGCAAACCATTGTCGACATCGCCGATAACACCGGTGCCAAAACCGCCCGGTGCATCAAGGTGCTGGGCGGTTCCAAGCGGCGGACGGCCGGGCTGGGCGACGTTGTGGTCGTTGCCGTGCAGAAGTCGATCCCGAGCGCTACCGTCAAAAAGGGAACGGTTGCCAAGGGCGTGATCGTCCGCGTGCGGTTCTCGACCCGCCGACAGGACGGCAGCTACGTGCGGTTCGACCGCAACGCGGTCGTGCTGATCGACGACGAAGGCAACCCCCGCGGCACGCGTATCTTCGGCGCGGTGGCCCGCGAGTTGCGCGATCGCAAGTTCACCAAGATTCTGAGCCTGGCCAGCGAGGTCATTTAAGCGTCCAAGATCAGCCTGAAGTGGGATCAGCGTGGCGGGGATCCGCCGAGAGTGACAGTCATGAAAATCAAGCGTGGCGACATGGTGGTGGTGATCGGCGGCGACCAGGCCAGCCGAACTCCGCACCGCGTCACTCAGGTGCTGGACGGGCGGCAAGCAGCTGCTCGTCGAAGGGATCAATCGCGTCTTCAAGCACGTGAAGCGCGGCCATCCGAAGAGTCCGCAGGGCGGACGGCTGAACCTCGAGACGCCGATCGACGCCTCCAAGGTCATGTACTTCTGTGGTTCGTGCAACAAGGGTGTTCGCGTCGGCTTCCGCCGACAGGCCGACGGCGGGAAAGAGCGCTTCTGCAAGTCGTGCGGCGCGGCACTGGGCGTCGTCGGCCGCTCGAAGGCTGCGCGACGCGCGGCGGCCACATGACCGGCATTCCCATTCCAGGTTCGCAGTTATCACCGCAAACAATCGAAGCTGAACAATGTCCAGGCTGCTGACTCAATACCGCGAAAAAGTCGTCCCCGAGCTCAAGACCAAGCTCAAGCGGGACAACGTGCACGCCATTCCCCGGCTGGTGAAGATCGTGGTCAGCATGGGCGTCGGCAAGGCCCGCGAGGACCGCAAGCACCTGGACGAGGCGATGGAGCACCTGGCCCAAATCACCGGGCAGCGGCCGCAAAAGACCCGCGCCCGCAAGTCGGTCTCGGCCTTTCGGCTGCGGGAAGGGATGGAGATCGGCTGCCGCGTCACGCTCCGCGGTCGCATGATGTATGAGTTTCTCGACCGGCTGATCACGCTGGCTTTGCCGCGAGTTCGCGACTTCCGGGGGCTCAACCCGAAGTCGTTCGACGGTCGCGGCAACTACAGCATGGGGCTGAACGAACAGCTGGTGTTTCCCGAAATCAACGCCGACAAGGTTCACAACGTTCAGGGTATGAACATCACGGTCGTGACGACGGCCGGCAACGACGACGACGCCCGCGCGCTGCTGCGCGAGCTGGGTCTGCCGCTGCGAGTGGAAGGTGCGGCGACCTGACGCCGACCGCTAAACCGCAGGACGGGCCCGAACGGCGTAGGCCGTTCAGGTAAAACCCCGAACGGCGCAGGCCGTTCAGGTAAAACCCCGAACGGCGCAGGCCGTTCAGGTAAAACGCAGAGCAAAGGTTTTCTATGGCCAGTAAAGCCAAGATTGAAAAAGCCAAGCGCAAGCCGAAGTTCAGCTCACGGCTGGAACATCGCTGCGCGTTGTGCGGGCGGCCCCGCGCCGTCTACCGCAAGTTCAAACTTTGCCGGATTTGCTTCCGCAAGTTGTGCCACGAGGGGGTAATTCCCGGGGCCAAGAAAGCGAGTTGGTAGCCGTGATGACCGATCCGATTGCCGACATGCTGACGCGGGTCCGCAACGCCGTGCGGGTCGAGCGGTCGCACGTCGAGATGCCCTCGTCGAAGATCAAGGCGAACATCGCCGCGGTGCTCAAGCGCGAGGGCTACATCTGGGACTACGAAGTGCTGGAGGCCAAGCCGCAGAACACGCTGCGGATCCAGCTCAAGTACGGTCCCAACGGCGAGCGCGTGATCCAGCATTTGCGTCGCGTCAGCTCGCCGGGCCGGCGCGTGTTTGCCCGCGTCGACCAGATGCCCAGGGTGCTGCAGGGGCTGGGGATTAGTATCGTCTCCACCAGCCACGGCGTGATGAGTAACCGCGAAGCCAAACAAAAGGGAGTCGGCGGCGAAGTGCTGTGCACGCTCTGGTAGAGCCGCCCCGACCTCAGACAGATTCGAGTTGCGATCATGTCCAGAATCGGCCGAAAACCCATCGTCGTGCCCAGCGGCGTCGAAGTCAAAATCGCCGACGGCACCGTTTCGATCAAAGGCAAGAACGGCGAGCTGAAGCTCACGCCGCATTCCGCGATGAAGATCGCCTTCGACGCGGGTTCGCGGCACCTCACCGTCGCTCGCCCCGACGATCAACGGCAGAACCGCGCCCTGCACGGCCTGACTCGCAGCCTGCTCAACAACATGGTCGCGGGCGTCCAGACTTATTTCGAGAAGCGCCTGGAAGTCCAGGGGGTCGGTTACACGGCCACGGTTGCGGGCAAGACCCTCAACCTGCAGGTCGGTTATGCCAACACGGTCAAGATGCCGATCCCGGCGGGCGTGGTGGTCGAGTGTCCGGACAATACACACGTCGTCGCCAAGAGTGCTGACAAGCAGCTGGTCGGGCAGTTCGCGGCGGAAGTTCGCGCCGTGCGGCCGCCCGAGCCGTACAAAGGCAAGGGAATCCGTTACCAGAACGAAGTCGTCAAGCGGAAGGCGGGCAAGGCCTTCGCCGGCAGCGGCGCCGGTTAGTTCGTGACGCGAGCGATTTTAGAAACCGGCGGCGACAGGCTTACGGCGATTTTGGGAAGTTGACGAGCCATGACACTTCAAACAAATTTGGCAAACCGGCGCGTCCGACGCACGTTTCGCGTCCGCAACCGGATCAAAGCGTCGCGGACGCTGCGGCCCAGGCTGTCGGTCTTCCGCAGCAATCGGCACATGTACGCCCAGATCATCGACGACACGACGGGGCGGACGCTGGTGTCGGCCAGCACGGCGGAGAAGGCCCTCTTTGGCGCGGGCAAGTACGCCGGCAACAAGGCGGCAGCGGCCAAGGTCGGGCAGGCGCTGGCTGCACGGGCCGTCGAGCAGGGAATCAAGCAGGTCGTTCTCGACCGCGGACCATACAAATACCATGGGCGCGTGCAAGCGCTCGCCGAGGCGGCCCGCCAGGGCGGCCTGGAGTTTTAGCGAGGACGGGAGCGTGACGCGTGTCGAGTGACTTTCGTAACGACAGTCCGGAAAAGGTAATCCAGATTCGACGCTGCGCCTGCGTCGTCAAGGGTGGCCGCCGCTTCAGCTTCACGGCCCTGGTGGTCGTGGGCGACAAGAACGGCCGCGTCGGCTGGGGCTACGGCAAAGCGATCGAAGTGCCGATGGCGGTCGAAAAGGCGGCCAAGGTCGCCAATCGCCGGATGATCAGTGTCCCTTTGCACGACAATACGCTGCCGCACCAAGTTTGGGGCCATTTCGGCACGGCCCGCGTCCTCCTGATTCCGGCGTTGCCGGGAACGGGCATCAAGGCGGGTGAAGCGGTGCGATCGGTCGTGGAATCGGTAGGCATCACCGACATCCTCACCAAGTCCTTCGGCTCGACCAATCCCATCAATTTGATCAAAGCGACCTTCGACGGCCTCCAGCAACTGCGAACGCGCGAGGAAGTGGCCCGTCTGCGGGGAGTGTCCGTATCATGATGATCAACGACGTCCATCAGGGAATTCGTAAGAACAAGTCCCGTAAGCGGATCGGTCGCGGACCGGGCTCCGGCCACGGCAAGACCTCGACCCGCGGACACAAGGGTTGGTACAGCCGCTCGGGCACCACAAATCGGCTCGGCTACACGGGCGGCCAGACCCCCTTGGCCCGCCGCATCGCCAAGCGCGGCTTCAATAATCGGCAGTTTGCGCCGAGCGTGGTGGTGGTCAACGTGAGTGCCCTCAACGAGGCTTTTGAGAGTGGTGCCACGGTCAATCCGCAGACGCTTTTGGAAAAAGGCCTTGCCAAGGGTGCCTTCGACGAGATTAAAATCCTCGGCAACGGGGACCTGACCAAAAAGCTGTCGGTCGAGGCCCACCGGTTCAGCAAGTCGGCCGAGGAAAAAATCACGAAGCAAGGCGGCTCCGTGAAGCGGCTTGGCGTGCCCGGCTAGCGCAGGATGGCCCTCGCGAGCCGCGCGAAAGGGATTGTGCTGTCATGCTTCGAAAGATCATTCTCGTCTTCCGTATTCCCGAGCTGCGGCGGAAGATCCTGCTGACGTTGATTCTCCTAGCCGTCTACCGGCTCGGGTATCACGTCTATCTGCCGTTCATCGACCAGCGCGCCCTCTTGGAGCAGCGCAAAGACGCGGAGAATCAGCCGGGCGGTCTCGACACGTTCATGCAGACCATCTCGCTGTTCTCGGCCTCCCAGCTCAACTCGATCTTCGGTCTGGGAATTGCGCCGTACATCACGGCCTCCATCATTTTCCAGCTCTTGGGCACGGTTTATCCTCCGCTCGAAGCACTACAGAAGGAGGGCGAAGCGGGCCAGCGCAAGATCAACGAAT
The DNA here is from genome assembly GCA_963813715.1 of uncultured Planctomycetaceae bacterium. GTDB lineage: Bacteria > Planctomycetota > Planctomycetia > Planctomycetales > Planctomycetaceae > DASPSM01. The sequence continues at coordinate 741,253 of CAWFAK010000005.1, forward strand.
ATACGCGCTATGCAACGGTGCTGGTCTGCGTCATCCAGAGCTACGTGTGGATTCGGGCCGGGATGGGAGGCATGGGGCATATCATCTTGCCCGAATATGACACGTGGTTCCATCAACTGGCCGCCACGATGACAATGACCGCTGGTGCCGTCTTTCTCATGTGGATCGGCGAACAGATCGACGCCTACGGCATCGGCAATGGGATCAGCTTGCTGATTATGGCAGGCATCATCGCGCGAATGCCCGACGCGGGCGTGCAGTTGTTGCGTCCGGCCTTCGAGCACGGCATCCGCCTGGGCACGGAAAGCGGCATCGACCGCTTCATCCTGCTGGCCGTGATGTTCGTGGTGGTCGTCATCTGGGTAGTGGCGATTACCGAGGGGCAGCGCCGAATACCCGATCCAAAGCGCCAAGCACGTCCGCGGCCGCCGCGTGATGGGCGGCCAGCGGCAGTCGCTGCCCTTGCGGGTCAATCAGGCGGGCGTCATGCCGATCGTGTTCGCCTCCAGCATCCTGGTCTTCCCGATGTTCGTCTTCCGGCAAATCAACGTGATGGTGAAACCAGAAAGCTGGTTCTATCCGGTCACGTCCGGGCTGGCCGACGCGTTCAATTACGGCCGCGGCTACATCTACAACACCTGCTATATCTTGCTGATCTACTTGTTCTGCTACTTCTGGGTGGCCGTCACGTTCAACCCGAAGGATATTTCCGAAAACCTCAAAGACTACGGCAGCTTCATTCCCGGGTATCGACCGGCGCGCGAACGGCGCAGTTCCTCGAGCAGGTGATGACCCGCATCACGTATTTGGGTGCCGCCTTCCTCGCCATGGTCGCCGTCATTCCGACGCTGATCGCCCACTGGATGGATATTCCGCCCATGGTGGCCAGCTTCTACGGAGGCACGGGACTGCTGATCGTCGTTTCGGTGGCGCTCGACCTGGTGCAGAAGATCGACAGCCACCTGGTCATGCGGAACTATCCCGGCTTGCTCGATTCGGATAGCTAAGTGCCCGCGAGGCGCCGGTGATCGTCCTGAAGAGCCCCCGCGAGATTGCGCGAATGCGCGACGCGGGGCAAGTGGTCGCCCGGGCCATCGAGCACGCGGCCCGCCTCCTGCGGCCGGGCTTGGCGACGCGCGAACTCGACGCGGCCATCGAAGAGGTTTTTCGCCAGGCCGGGGCCGAGGCGCTATTCAAGGGCGTCCCCGGCAAAGTCCCTTTCCCGGCCGCCAGCTGCGTCTCGGTCAACGACGAGGTCGTGCACGGCATCCCCGGAAACCGGGTGCTCGCAGCAGGCGACCTCGTCAGCATCGACACCGCCTGCCGCCTGGCCGGCTGGTGTGCCGACTCGGCCTGGACCTTCCCTGTCGGCCCAGTCGACAACACCAAGAGCCGTCTTCTGTCCGTCGGTCAGAGCGTTCTGGAGCTAGCGGTGGCCGAGATGGGTCGCCACAAGCGCTGGTCGGAGGTGGCTGCCCTCATGAGCGAGGCCGTCCACCGGGCCGGCTTTAGCGTCGTCGAGGACCTGGTCGGGCACGGCATCGGTCGTGAGATGCACGAGGATCCGCAAGTGCCCAACTACGTGAGCCGCTCGTTGCGACAGGGCGATTTTACCCTCGAGCCGGGATTGGTCCTGGCTATTGAGCCGATGATCAACGCTGGCTCGAAGCGGACGCAGACCAGCAAAAAGGACCATTGGACCGTCCAGACCGAAGACGGCCAGCCCAGCGTCCATTTCGAGCACACGGTGGCACTGACGGCCGACGGGCCGGTCGTTTTGACGGGCCCGCCGGTCGCTCCGGTGGGGGCCTGATTCTGCGGGGGTTTTGGGCAGATTTTTGCCGAGCGGGCGGCGCAAAGGAGTCGTTTACTCCGCGGCGTCGGAAATCGGGGCGGCTTTACTTGTCGTCAAGTTTGTGCGTGGCTTATAATCTCCCGATTCCGTCCCGGGGCAATCTGGGCCGCTCGCGTTGTCGCCATGTGCCGGCTAGGTTCGGGGCGTCACAGCCCAGATTCGGCGCCGCCAGATTAGACATTGGGGATCGGCGCTGCGGAAATCGGTTCCCCTTGGATGAGCCGGATCGGCGCGTCTGGATCGGGCGAGTTGTTGGGATCGTGCTGGTGTTGGGAAGGGCAGCTCTGTCATGAAAGTCCGTTCGAGCGTCAAACGCATTTGCGAGAACTGCAAGATCGTCCGCCGCAAGGGACGCATCTACGTGATTTGCTCGGCCAATCAGCGGCACAAGCAGCGCCAGGGTTAACTAGCACAAGCAGCGGCTCAGCCCGGCCGATCCGTCAATCGTCGGCTCCGCGCGAGCCGCATGGAGTTCATCGAGCATGCCTCGTATTCAGGGCGTCGACTTACCGAACAACAAGCCCATCTACATCTCGCTCACGTATCTGTACGGAGTGGGTCGGGCTCGCGCGATTGAGATGTGTTTTTCGCTCGGCATCGAGCCGATGCGGAAAGCCATCGATCTGACCGAAGACGAAATCTCGCATATCAACGCCTACCTCGACAAAGAGATCGTGATTGAAGGCCAGCTGCGCCGCAGCGTGCAGCAGGACATCGCCCGCCTGCGCGAGATCCACTGTTATCGCGGCACGCGTCATCGTCGCAGCCTGCCGGTGCGGGGCCAGCGGACGCGGACCAATGCCCGCACCCGCAAGGGCGTGAAGAAGACGGTGGCCGGCAAGAAGGGCGTCAAGGACATGCGCCACTAATCCATTTTGACGAACAAGGACGCCGCCGCGATTCGGCGGGTCGTCCGTTTTCTCGGAGAACGCTCTTGTCAAAGTCGAAGCGGAAGAAAGTTCGACGCAACGTTACGCGGGCGATCGCCTACGTGAAGGCCACGTTCAACAACACGATCGTCACGATCACCGACGTCAACGGCGACGTTCTGTGCTGGGCGACGGCGGGAACCTCGGGCTTCAAGGGAAGCCGCAAGAGCACGCCTTTTGCCGCCCAGCGCGCGGCTGAGACCTGTGCCGAACGGGCGTCGAAGTTCGGCGTCAAGGAACTCGAGGTCCGCGTGAAGGGCCCCGGCTCGGGCCGCGAAAGCGCGATCACCGGCCTGCAGTCGGCAGGCATCGTCATCCGCGCGATCGAAGATATCACGCCGCTGCCGCACAACGGCTGCCGCCCACCCAAGCGGCGCCGCGTTTGAACCGAGTGACTGTCCAAGCGTCCTGATTCGCCGCACCAATTCACGACGTTGATTCACCACACTGATTCGCCAAGTTGATTCACCTGTGTCGGATTCAAGCAGCCGGTTGGATGCGAACGTCCGCGACTGACCCGCCCCGCGACTTGGCCCGCGCGGCCGCTGTTTGAAGACCCGAGAACACAACAGACCCATCGAGCACGGAGACAGACATGCGAATTCGTTGGCGTGGTTTAGAGCTGCCCAGCCGAATGTTGAACGAGCGCGACGGCGCGAATCCCAATTATGGCCGCTTCATCGCGGAGCCGTTCGAGCGCGGCTTCGGCGCCACCATCGGCAACAGCCTCCGCCGCATCCTGCTGTCGAGCCTGGAAGGCAGCGCCGTGACCCGCGCCCGCATTCAGGGCGTGCAGCACGAATTCACGACGATTCCCGGCGTCGTCGAAGACGTCACCGACATCTGCCTCAACCTGAAGTCGCTGATCGTCAAGATGTCGACCCCCGGCACGCGGACGCTGCGGATCGAGCGGCACGAGCGGGGCGTGGTCACCGGCGCCGACGTGATGACCGACGATCAGACCGAGGTGATCAACAAGGACCTGATCATCGCCACGATGACCGACGACGTGCCGTTCAACATCGAGTTGACGGTCAAGACGGGCCGCGGCTACATCCCGGCGACCGAGCAGGCCGAGCGCGAGCCGGAAGTTGGCGTGATCCCCCTCGATGCGGCCTACTCGCCGGTCACGCGCGTCCGCTACAAGATTGAGGACACCCGCGTCGGACAGCGGACCAACTACGACAAGTTGATCCTCGAAGTCTGGACCAACGGCACCGTCTCGCCCGACATGGCGGTGGTCGAGTCGGCCAAAATTCTCCGGAAGCACCTGAACCCGTTCATCTCCTACCGCGAGCCGGGGCCCGAGCTGCCGCCGGAAGGGGGCTTGCGGGGCATGCTGGAAGCGACCGGTTACGCTCCCGTCGATCTCGAGCTGGAAGAGAAGCTCAACCAGTCGCTGGCCGAGCTCAACCTGTCGGTTCGCGCGACGAACTGTCTCGAGTCCGAAGGCATCAATACCGTGCGCGATCTCGTGACGCGGAGCGAGGACCAACTGCTGCAGGTTCGCAACTTCGGCGAGACCACGTTGCAGGAAGTCCGCGAGCGGCTGGGCTCGATCGCCCTGCGGCTCGGAATGAAGCTGCCGCACCAAAGCTCGGTCGGCTAGGGAATTTGGCGATTCGCCCGTCCGCCGCGTGGAAACAACCGGCGGGCGGCGGCTAAGATACGACGTCTTTACGATCTTTAGATGAGGCGCGGCGCCTGCCGCGTGATTGGATAGACCATGCGACACCGAAAAGCCGGCCGCAAGCTGGGCCGTAATGCCTCGCATCGCAAGGCCCTCTTTCGCAATATGGCCGCGCAGCTGATCCGCTCGGTGCGGGTGGACGAAGAGGACAAGACCGGGCCCCAAGGTTCCCGGCCGCATCGTCACGACGTTGGCGAAGGCCAAGGAGCTGCGGCCCTACGTGGAAAAACTGGTCACGATGGGCGATCCGCGCGGCCGAACACTCGCAAAAGGCCCACGAGTTCCATAGCACGGCCGAACGAAACACGGCTGAATGGAAAAAGTGGCGCGAATCGGAGCAGTGGCAGAAGTGGAACCAGGCGGTCGCTCCCTCGGTGGCGCTTCCGTCGCCGCGGCGTTTTCCATCCTCCGCGATCGTGAGGCTGTGAGCGTCCTTTTTGACGAGCTCGCCGAGCGGTTCGCCGACCGGCCGGGCGGATACACCCGGGTCGTCCGCTTAGCTCAGGTCCGTCTGGGTGACGCGGGCCGCAAGGCCATTATCGAATTCACCGGCGAGCGCGATCGTGTGAAGGGCGGACGCCGCCGCGCGGCCCCGGTGGTCGCGGACAAGCGAGCCAAGTCATAACGGGAAGCCCGGAGCTGAATGGCCTTCGGGCCGAAGTGCCGCGGGAGACGGCGCACGGCACTGCTTAGAAAAACGCCGTGAACCCAACAGGAAATCTCGCGCAGGATGTGCGTGCCGAAAGGATTCGATTTCACGCGGGCGATGCGGACGCTGTGCCACGATGTGACGCAGCGGCTGGACGACTTTCGTCACGTCCGCATCGACGAGGTGGCGATCACTTTCGCCCAAGCCCGCCGCCGCGTCCCGCATGGCTTGCAGGCCAAGCTCACGCCGATGCGGTTTGAGGACGGCTCGCTCCTGACCCGCCGCGGCGGTCGCGCCTGGACGCTCGAGCGTCTCTACGACGGCGACCGCGAAATGCTCTACATCCTGACCTTCTATCTGCCGCGGTTTCTCGACCATTCGTTCCGGGAAAAACTGATCACAATTTTCCACGAGCTGTATCACATCGGCCCGAAGTTCAACGGCGACATTCGCCGCATGAACGGCCGGTACCACGTCCACACCCACAGCCAGTGCGAGTACGACCGGGCGATGGGCACGCTCGTGAGCGAGTATCTCCGACTCTCGCCACCGGCGGAGTGCGTCGATTTCCTGCGGCACGATTTCCGCGGACTTTGCGCGCGTTACGGGGCCGTGCTGGGCAAGCGAATCGCCGCTCCTAAATTAATCGAGATCCCCAGCGCCAAGTCGGCCTGACGGCCGGCAGCTGTCGCGAGGTCGGCATGAGGCGCCTCGATCGTCGAGTCGCGACCCGCGTCCGTTATTCACGCGGCCCAAGGGCCGATGGCGTTACCGCGAGGCGGAGGCTCGCACCGGAGCCGTTTTCCCGACGTGAGCCGCGGCCTTGGCCTTGATTTCTTCGGCCTTCGAGACCTGGGGGTTGGGAGTGGCGTCGCCGCTCTCCAAGCCGCGAATCCAGCGGACGGCTCCCTCGACCGACTTGAGGAAGGTTCTTGTTGGTCCAGGTCGTCTCGTTGTGTCCCAGGTTGGTGTAGAAGACCTTGCCCTGGCCCCAGTCCTTCACCCAGGCCAGCGGCATGGCCCAGGGGGAAGTCGGGTCGTTGCGTGGCTTGAAGTATGCGTTTTTCCCGCCTTTGTCGAGAATCGGCATGCACTTCTCCATATTGAGACCCATCAACAAGTGAACCTTGTCGGGCTGCCAGTGGCGGTACCGGTAGATCTCGTCCTTGATCGTGAACTCGCGACCGAACGGCCGCGACGCGGGATGCTCGGTGTCGTAGACGTCAACGGTCACGAGCTTGCCCGAGGTCCACGGATGGCTGACGAACGTTCCGCCGATCATCTGCCAGTACGTTTCGTTCTCGTGATAGGTGTCGGTCGCGGAGTGGAAGCCCATGAACCCGTGGCCCTTTTGCTTGAGCCAGTCGTTGATGAAGTAGTCGAGGTTCTCGGGGCTGATCGGCAGATCGCCCGTCGTGTAGAACATCACGATGTCGTAGTTCTTGAGGTTGTCCTTCGTGATGTCGGCGGCGCGCGTCCTGCGTGCAATGCAGGTCGTAGAGGCCGGTCTGCTGGCCGAGCTGCGTCATCGCGATTTCCGCCGGGGCGAGCGTCTCTTTGCGTCGGTTCACCGAACCGTGCACGAACCCTTTGCTCTGCGTGAGAAACAGGGCCTTGACCTTGGTCGCGGGCTCATCGGCCGACCGCGCGGGCGGCGCCAGAGCGAGCGAAAGGAGAGCCGCACCGATCATCGCGAATCGCAACTTCATTGCAGGTTTCCTCCGGGAAGGGTCGTTTCAGGTCGGGAGGGAGGCGGGGCGGGGTGAAGGGCCGCACGTCGCTGAACGTCGGCCATCATAGCGCACTGAACCCAGCCGCACAAACGCACGCCACGCGGCGGGAGGCGGTCGCGACTACGGGCGGCGCCCGACTTTATGGCGGGCGGCGGGGAGCGGGCGGCCGGGGTCTCAACACCGCCGGATTGGGCACCCATCCACGCATCGACACGCGTTGGCGCAGCAGCGGGGAATCGCCGGCGGCGTGGCATGGCTTTGGAAACCGGCCCCTGATTGACATGGCCGTTTCGACCGGGTTACAACGGATTTCCCGAGAAACAACGAGAGGTACCGGCTATGAACCGCACGATTGGCAGATTTTTGATTCTTGGTGTTGTGGGACTCGCCCTGAGCCTGGGTGGTCGCTCCACCGCTAAGGCCCAATGGTCCTGGTGGGATGGCGGCTATTACAACTACGGTGTGGGCTACTCCCCCTACGCGTACGGCTACGGCTATTCCCCGTACAGTACCAATTACTGGCCCAGCCAGTATTACGTCGGATACGGCAGTTACTCCTCTGTCCACGAGTATGGCCCGGCTCCTGCTGCGGCGGTTGCGGCAGCTGCGGCGGTGGTTGTGGCAGCTCTTGTGGATCGTGCTGCGGATTCCTCGTGTTGCAGCTCGGGATGCTGCGGATTGGCAGTTGTGGCGGTGGCTGCGGAGTTGCCAGCTGCGGCGGCCCTGTGGTTCGGGTTGTGGGCTGGCCTGCGGACCGAGTTGTGGCTGCTCCGAGCGGCTGCGGGGTCATCGGCTCGAGCGGTTGCGGAGCCACGACTGCCGGCTCCCGCAGGAAGCCCAGACCAATTCCCGAGGGCGAATTCCAGCCGCGCACGCCTACGATCCGGACGCGCCGCCGCGGACTGAACGAGCGTTCGCCTAAGCCGGACTTCGCCGACGTCGGCCAGCGGCCCGGGATCGGCGGGCCCTCCGCTGCCGGAGCCGATGCGGACCCGGGCACCGGACGCTACTCGCGCGATCGTGCGGGCGACGGAGCCCAAGCCGGCTCCGACACAGCCGCTGAAAGATAAAGATTTGACCTGCCGGCGACCAAGCCGAGCACGACGACTCCTCCGCCGGGCGGGGCTTCGAAGGGCGACGACATGCCGTTTGAAACCAAGAAGCCGATTCTGCAGCGCGGAACCGATAAGAAAGCGCCAATCTCCACTCCGGACGATGCGGTGCCCGAGGACACTTCTTCCAAGAAGAAAGCGAAGCCCGACACCAATCCGGATCTGAAAAAGCCGTCCGCAGAACTCGAGGACAAGTCGAACGAGCGAACGCGGCAGAATGCTCCTGCGCTTACGCTGCAGGATCGATCGACCTGGCATTTGACGGGCGTGTCGCGACCGCTCTTTGGTCGCATTGCCAACCGTCCCGCCCCGACTCCCGAGCGGCTGACCTCGTCGAACGGCGATTGGGCCGTCTTCTCGGCCGACGAAGCGCAGGTCGTTCGTCGCTAGTTCTGCGAATCGATTTTGCAGTCCAAATCACGAGGCGCCCGCGCTGTTGTGCGGGCGTCTCGGCGTTTGCGGCCGTGGGCCGGTTGCGGCGAGTTGTTTCGACGTCCCCCTGGCGGTGGTCTGGAAGCGGCCCGAACGGTTTGACTAGATTCGCTGGTCAGCGCATTCCGCGCCTCCACCCTCTTTGCTCCGTGCGTAACGTGCGAGTGACGGACGCTGGCGGCGAGGTCTCGTTTGGGTCGCAAGTGCCAGCGGCGGGCCGACATTTTGCGACGCCCAGGCGAACGGGCAAAATCGGCCGTTTTTTGCTGCCCTTTGGCACGCCGGGAGGGTCGCGGCGAAGGGCCATCTTTTCCGGTTTAAAGTGGCCGCAGAACGTATATTTGTAGTGGCGGATTCGATTCAGTCTTTGCTAGACTTGTTCGATATTAAGCCGTGTTTGGCGCGGTCCGCTGTCGGGCGGGATCGCTCTTTACCAACTCGAAGTTTCGGACTGGGAAGGGTTACGGATGAGTAGCTCGATGTTGCTCGAGCCTTCGATCGAAGGGGGCTCGGAAGTCGATCCGATTGAGGAGATTCGTCTCCGCACGTGGGCTCGGAAGAATTACGCTCCGATGCATAAACGCGACGAAACGCTGCATCCAATCATCCTGGACGAGATGAAGCGCAAGGACGAAGAGAAGAACTAACGTTCGCCGGCCCCTCGCGCCGGGGTTGGTATCGTGCGATGCGCTCTCGTGGAGTCGGTCGCAAGGTCGCGGCCGCTAACGCGCGAAACTGCTTCACCAGCGCATAAAAAAACGCCCGGATCATCCGGGCGTTTTTCGTTTCGAGTCGTTGCTTGTGCGACGAGATCAGTTGGAGCCGCGATACGAGGTCGGCTCGCCGGCGCCGCGTCCGTTGGTCGGCTGAGTTTCACTCGGCGGCTGTTCCGAGGTATTGGCCCGGCTCTGCGGCATGCTTTCGTTGCCGCGGCTCTGGGCCGGCTTAGTCCAGTTGGCCACCGACCAGTACGGATAGTTTTCAACCACGGCCGCGCCCAGATCCTGCAGCACTTCACGGAAGCGGGCCGTCGTCATGTTTTCATTCGAGACGACGCGTTCGAGCACGAAGCGAGTGTTGGCGGGGATGTAGGCGAAGAACTTGCCGTTGCCCAGCGTGTCGTTCTTTGCCAAGAGCCGCAACAAGGCCGTGCGGGGCACCTCGGCCGCCGTCTTCGGGCACTGATCGAGCCAGGCCATCACCCAGACGGTGTTGCCGTTCTCGCTGAGCACGGCCGACATCGACAGGGTCCATGGCTCCTTGTTGTAGGTGGCCGGGAAGCTGAAGTCGAAGCGGCGTTCATCCAGCTTCACCTGAATGCCCATCGCCCGAATCAGCGTGCCCAGTTCCTCCTGGCTCAGGTGGCCGGGAACCGACTGTTCGGCCGGTGCCGCCGCGTGGCCGCCTCCTGGATCGGCGGCCCGCAGCTGATGGGCGGCCGCCAGCGTGCAGCTTGACGCCAGCACAAACCCTCCGATGATCCACCACGTGCGACTAGGCGTCCGCATGACACGACACTCCTTTGTCTGGTCAATTCGTCCCTGACAGCCGGGAGGGCTGCCGCCAAGCAGGCTCGGTCCTCCGAGGCCGGCGGCGCTGCCGAAATGTTCGTTTCGGAGCTTCAGGAAGACTGGCTAAAAGAGATGTTTGAGGCAGATTTGCGACCAGGTCTCGAAACTCTCGAGCTCGCTGGTCAACTTTGCGGGTAAGGCAAAGCCTGTCTCTATAATCGACTCTTCGCGTGGGCGGACTTTGGGCGCTTCGAGCTCAAAGAGATGCACGATGCCTAAATGCACGCGGCCGACGTCGGTCTGATCGTCGTTAATCAGGCCTACGCAGCTCTCCGTGAACGCCGACTCGAGGAAGACTTCCTCGTCGATTTCGCGGCGCATCGCGGCCAAATACGACTCGCGGGCCGTGTCGGCGTCGGTGGAGGCGATATGCCCGCCAATGCCGACCGAACGCAGGCTGTGCAGTCTCGCCTCTCCCTGTGCCTTGCCCCGCTTGTAATGAAACACCTCGCCCTGGCTGCGGAAGATGCAATACGGAATCAGCTGCTTGTAGCTGGGGTCGGTCTCGACCTCGTCCCGCGGCCGATAGGTCGTGTAGTTGGGGTCGAAGAGGGTTTTAAAGTAGGGCTGGGCGTCGGCCAGAAACCCCTGAAAGTGTCCGAGTTCGTGAAACAGCAACGTTGGGATGCAGAGCACGCGCTCGGCGGACATCTGGCTGACGGACATGGCGATTGTCTCCTTATCAATCAGGGGCGTGAGGTTCGAGATTCCGTATGAACGTCGACGGTGGGAACCGGGCCGAGCAAATCGGCGATCGTCGCGGCGACGTTGCCCGATCGCATGAGTGTCTCGCCGACCAGGATAGCCCGCACGCCGGCCGCGCGGAGGCGAGCCACATCGTCGCTGGTGCGAATGCCGCTCTCGCTGACGAGGATCGTCTGGGCGGCGGCGCGGGGAGCCAGTTCCAGCGTGTGATCTAAGTCGGTGGCGAACGTGCGCAGGTCGCGGTTGTTGATGCCGACGATCGCTGGCTCCAACTCCAGCACGCGATCGAGATTCTCCGCGTCGTAAATTTCGACGAGCGCGTCCATGCCCAATTCCGACGCGTAGAAGTACAGCTCTCGCAGCCGGCAGTTGTCCAGGCATTCGGCGATCAATAGCACGCAGTCGGCGCCGGCGGCGCGGGCCTCGAGCACCTGATAGCGATCGATCAGGAAATCCTTCCGCAGGACCGGGACCGACACGGCTTGTCGCACCCGCACCAGGTCGTCGAGCGAGCCTTGAAAGAACTTTTCATCCGTCAGCACGCTGAGGCACGCCGCGCCGCACCGTTCATAGGTCTGGCCGACGGCGACCGGATCGATGTCGCCGCGAATTAGGCCGGCCGACGGCGAGGCCCGCTTGACCTCGGCAATCAATGCCACGGGGCCGTGGGCAGCCAAGGCGGCGGCGAAGCCTCGCACCGCGGGGGCGTCGGCCAGACGCCGCTGGAGCTCGTGCGGAGGGACGGCCGATTTGGCTCGTTCCAGTTCGCTTCTCTTGTGTTCGACGATTTCGCGTAGCACGTCCGGCATGGCCGTTCGATCATACAGGCCCGCCGCGCGTCGAGAAACCACGGGCCCGGCAAGCGACAACCCCCGGCATCAGATAAAGTGATAGATCCAGTAGTTATCGATCTTGGCGCAACTTTCCAGACTGTCCGCGGACGACCGAGATTCGACGCCTGATCCAACCGACATGCCCGACGCACCCGATCCAATTCCCACCGTTCTGCTCGTGGCGCTGTTCCTGGTGCTGGCCGAGATTGTCCGCGCGTTTTCCAGTGGAACTCTACACGCGCCGCAGCCCCCCCGGCGAACGCTCCAGTTCGATTGGGTCGTGCTGCTCGCGGCGGCATCCTTCATTCTGCTCAATCTGATTCCAGTTCTTTTGCGTCCGTTAATTGGCGGCCCAGAGCCGGAGCCCAAACACCCGCCGACGAACTTCCTGATCGTGGTTTCGATTTTCTTCAACTTCGCCATGCTGATGGTGCTGCTCGCGGTGATTCCCGCCCGACAGAAGAATCGTCTGACTGACTACGGCATCGACCGGCGCGGCTGGCTGGCCGAGGTTCGTTACGGGGGCCTCGGCTTTTTGGCGTGCTTGCCCTTCGTGATCCTGGTGATGGGTCTGGTCAGCCGTTGGCGGAGCCCGGACACGCAGAACGCGCTCTTGATCCTGCTGCGACAGGCGGGCAACGAGTGGACGATCGTTGGCGTTGTGTTTACGGCCGTGGTGTCGGCGCCGCTCACCGAGGAACTGTTGTTTCGCGTCGCCTTTCAGGGATCGCTGGAAACGCGTCTGCCGCTCCCCTGGGCGATCGGCATTCCGGCCGTGATTTTTGCCTCGGTGCACGGCCGCTACGATGCGCTGCCCCTCCTGCCTCTGGCCATTGTGCTGGGCGTGCTCTACCACCTGCGCCGCAGCTATGTGGCCTGCGTGACGACGCACGCGATGTTCAACGCCACGTTTTTGGTCCTCGCGCTTTGGCAGCGGCAAGCCGCCTGAGCAGCCGAGCGAACGGCACCGGAGTGGTGGTTGCACCCGGGCGAGGCGCGGACGCTGGCAGCCAGGCGCGGCGCCTGATAAGTTCCGTGCGGACAGCCCATGCGTTCGGGCTCCAACCGCGGCACATCCGGCCGCCCCAGCGAACGAAGGTTGCGCGTGGTCGCGTTTTTACCGGTCGACGAACAGTTGGCGATCATTCGCCGCGGGGCGGAAAAAATCCTGCCCGATGAGGAGCTGGTCGCGCGGCTGAAGCAGAGCCGCGATACGGGCGTGCCTTTGCGCGTGAAGTACGGCATCGATCCGACGGGCATCGACGTCCATCTGGGACACACGGTGCCGATGCGGAAGATGCGGCAGTTTCAAGAACTGGGCCACCAGGCCGTGATCATCATCGGCGACTACACAGCCCGCGTCGGTGACCCGAGCGGCCGCGATTCGACTCGCGCCCGCCTGACCGGCGAACAGGTCGATCGCAACGCCGAAACCTACCTGACCCAGCTCGGCCGCGTGCTCGACTTGTCCAAGACCGAGGTCGTCCGCAACGGCGATTGGTTCGCGAAAATGTCGTTCGCGGAGCTGCTCGAGCTTTGCGGCAAGGTGACCGTGGCACAGCTGCTCACGCGCGACGACTTCGCCAAGCGAATGCAGACCGAGTCGCCGATCTTTCTGCACGAATGCTTGTACCCGGTGATGCAGGCCTGGGACTCGGTGATGGTGCGGGCCGATGTCGAGCTGGGAGGCACGGAGCAGCTTTACAGCTTCATGCTGGCCCGCGACCTCCAGCGGCTGCAGCAGATGCCGTCACAGATCGCCCTGATGATGCCGATCCTGGTCGGCCTCGACGGCGTGCGCCGCATGGGCAAGAGCCTGGGTAACTACATCGGCATCGGCGAACAGCCGTACGACATGATGAAGAAGTTCATGCAGGTGCCCGACGCGATGATGCCCATGTACTTCGAGCTGCTGACCGATTTTCCGCTCGACGAGGCCCGGACTCAAATCGCCGCCGACCCCAAACAGGCCAAGCTCACCTTGGGCCGCACGGTGATCGGGCAGTATTACGCCGCTGCCGAAGCGGAGGCAGCAGCCGACCAGTGGGAACGCGAAGTCGGCCAGGGAGGCGTCCCCAGCGACGTTCCCGAAGCGTCCTTGCCCGCCGGCGAGCTCGATTCCGCCGGCCAAATCTCCGCGCTGGGGCTGCTCAAGGCCCTGAAGCTCTGCGCGAGCACGAGCGAGGCCATTCGACTGATCGACGGGGGCGGTGCCTATCTGTACAACGGCGCCGACAAGACGCGGATAGAAACCGGCAAACAAATGCTCACGGTGACTAGCGGGATGATCGTGCGGGCCGGCAAGAAGAAGGCGTGTCGCGTGCGAATTGAGCCATAACCCTCTGTCGGGCGCGACCTGTGGTCGAAACCGGCCCAAGTGCCGTCGAGACAAAAACTGGCGATCCAATCGTCCTTTTGGTGTGTCTTCGTTGTCAGGGGTCTTACGTGGTCGCGGAGAGTCGGGGCTGGGCCGAGGTGGTTGCGGTCTGGCCGGTAAAGGCCGCGATCACGCAGTCCCTGTAAAAGCCAGTCCCTGTATAAGGCGGAGGCGAAGGCGCGTATAATGGTCGCAAATCTCGATCGGCTCGTTTGGTCCGCGGTGCTTCCGATGGTGTCGAAAGCCCAACTCGACCACGCCCGCCGGCTGCAAGCGGCCAGCGGCTATCTCGACCTGGAAATGCCCGACCACGCCCTGCGGGCGCTGGCCGGCATTGCCCACCCGGAGACCACGCCGTTCGAGTTTCATCTGCTTCGCGGCATGGCGCTGCGCTGTGCGGGCCGATTCGCGGAGGCGCTCGTCGCCCTGACGCATGCCCGGGAAGAACGTCCGGACGATCTAGACGTGCTGATGGGAATGGCCTGGTGTTTCAAGCGGACCGAACAGCTGCCGCGAGCCATCACCACGATGGAAGAGGCGTACCGGGCGCATCCGAAAGTTCCGGTCGTGCTCTACAATATCGCCTGCTACTATTCCCTGGCCGGCGACAAAGTGCAGGCCCTGTCGTGGCTGGGTCGAGCGCTGCGGATGAACGCCGATCTACGAAAGCTGATCGACGACGAGTCCGATTTCGATTCGCTCCGTCAGGATCCCGACTTTCAGTACATCACGAAGCTGGAGCTCTTGACCGACCGGCCCGAATAGTCGGGCCCGAGCGCCTCCAGCCTCCCGACACGGATGCCCCGAGACGATCGATGCTTGACGAACCGCAGCAGGACGCACCGCCGATCACCGAACTCAGCAAGGGGCAGCGCCGTGTCCTGGGAACGCTCTTGGAAAAAGCCTTCACGACGCCCGAGGCCTACCCGCTCACCGTCAAGGCCCTGACATCGGGCTGCAATCAGAAGAGCAACCGCCATCCGCTGACGGAGTACTCGGAAGACGACGTGCTCGAGGTGCTGGACCAGTTGCGGGAACTGGGGCTCGTGGCCGTGGTCCACACCGAGACGGGTCGCACGGAGCGCTTCCGCCACTACATGCGGAAGCGGTTTACGCTGTCCGAGCCGCAATTGGCCGTATTGACGGAGCTGCTTCTCCGCGGGCGGCAAAGCGTCGGAGACTTGCGAGCCCGTGCCAGCCGGATGGTGTCCATCGAAAGTCTCGACGACCTCCGCGAGGCGCTGCGGGGACTGATGGAGCAAAAATTCGTTCAGGCCGACGGCGATCTGCAGCGTCGCGGCGTGGAGGTCGATCACAACTTCTACGCCCCCTCCGAGAACAAGAAGCTCGCCTGGAACGCCGGGCTCGACGAGGATGACGGCCGTCGGACGGAGACGACTGCGCCGATGCGCACGCCGGGCCGAGTTCCCTGGCGTCCGCGTCGCCTCCCAACGCAGCGCGTGCGACCGAGCGGCAGCCGGACTTTGCGGCCGTCTCCCAGCTCCGTGAGGAGAACGCCGAGCTGCGCAGCCGGGTCGACTCGCTCGAGAGCGAAGTGACCCGCCTCAAAGGTCTCGTCGACGACCTGGTCCGCGACCTGCGGGGCTAAGCTGGCAGTCGGGGCCACCGACGCACCACCGCGACTTACGGTCCTGTCGGTTGTGCCGAAGAAACCGCTGCTGTCGTGAGATCTCTGCCGGAGCGAGCGAATTTCCCGTCACCCGCCGGCTGCACTCCGGCATCTGGAACCTATAAAAATGGCGTCGGGACCTGGCCGGATCTTTCGGCCACAGGTCCAAAGCTGTCCAGGCCCGCCTCTCAGATTCATGCCCGGCTTCGATCGACGCCGTTCGATCGACAACCCCACGATCAAGCCACCATGCCGCAAACTTCCGCGCTCGAAATCGCCCAAATGCACGACCTGAGCCGCGCGCACGATTCGCGCCCGCGACTGCATGCCGAGGTACACCGCGCCTTGGCCAAGAACCCCTACTTCGCCGGCCGCACGCTCGCCGTCGAGCTGCGTGAGAACGAAGTGGTGCTCTCAGGCGAGCTGGGATCGTACTTCCACAAGCAGATGGCGCAGGAATCGGTTCTCTCGGTGCACGGCGTCGCCCGCGTGCATAACCAGATTCGCGTCGTCAACGCCTGAGCGTTCGTCACGACCCGGGATGAATCGCCGGACCGTTGTCGCCGGGCGGATTTCCTGAGGCCGGGCTTTGCCACGTCGGCAGGTCCGACCAACTCGTCGCCGCTGCCGGTGGTGCCGACTGCGTCGGCTTCGCGGCCGCAGGCTTCTTGTCGGCGCTCGTAGTGTCATCCGGTGCAAAAAGGGGCGGCGGATCACGACGGGGCTGGATTCGCAGCGACCACGGATCGCTGGCGGCCGCCGACGAATCGCCGGCCGCCGCGTTTGCCGACGCCTGCTGATTGCGCGGCAGAGGTTGAATCGATGGCTTCGCCGCGATGGCCGCGTTGGACGTGCTCTTTCCCGGCGTGACGTTTCGCCGATTGTTCTGGAGGTCGGACTCGAACTCGTCAAGCGCGTCGGCGGTGCGCAGAGCCTGCGACGGTTCGGCCGTACGAGCAGTCGGGACCACGGAGATCGGCACAATCCGCGGCGACGGGTTGTTTTGCCAATCGAACGAGCTGGTCGTCGCGGCCGAGCCGGACGGCGAGCGATCGGCGGTATTGGGGCCGCCCGTTCCTGGCCATTGAGGAGTCGGATCGGGGTCGCGATCCCAGCCCTTGGGATCTGCAGCCGCCGGACGCGGCAGCGTCGAACCGCTCGAAATCGTGATTCCGCCTGTCGAGCTTTGGTTTTCTTCGGTCAGGCTGGCGGCGGTCCAGCTGGGCCCGGCAGGCCGTACGGGCGAAGGGCTGTTGGCGTTCGCCGAGGGCACGTTCGGATCCGGAGTCGGGGTCAGGGTTGTCGGCATGGCGGACGTGCCGCTACGCGCCGCATCCCATTCATCTGCGCCATTCGGGGCGCTCGCTGTGCGAGCCGACGCCGTCGCGCCTGGATTTTGGGACGCGGTAGCGGTTGACGATCCACCGTCCGCCGACGGCGTTGCAACCGTCGGAAACGGTGGCGACGTCGCATTCTCGACGGGCAGGGGGCGCCGCGGCGAGGGGGCGACCGGGACAGCGTCCTCTCCCGGACCCAGGCCGGTCCGCGACGGGGCGGTTGGCTGATCCCAGGGCGAGTTGGTGGCCGTCGGCGTTGCCAGGGGCGTGGAAGTGGGGCGAGGCGGCGCGGTGACGGTCTCTGCGGATGACGGCGAACCGGTCGACCCGTCCGTCCCCTCGCGATCGATGGCGGAGAATGCATCGTTGATGCGGTCGTCGGGCACGCGATCGGTCGGAATCGGACGCGGGGCGACGGCCGCTGCGAATCCGGAATTGGGGACACTCGATACGGACGTGGGCGGCGGTTCGGGTCGCATGGCCGCGGGTGCCGGCGGATCGCTCCAGTGCGTGACCCCCTGCGATTGGCGGCGATGTTCGATTGCGGGGCGACGGCCGGTTGCGCGACAGGAGCCGCCGGGACCGCGGGAGTCGTGGGCAAGACAATCGCCCGCCGCTGGGTCCGCTCTTCCAAGGCGCGTTGACGTTCCCGCTCCATCAGGTCGGCTAACTGCTTCTCCAAGGGCGTTTGCGCGGAAGGCGTAACCGGTTCTGCGGTGCGCGGCGGCAGACTGGCGGCTGGCACTGCGTCGGTCGGAACGATGCTGACGGTCGACGGCGCCGGTTGCTGATCGTTCGTGTCGGCGATCTTGTGTGCCGGCGCGGCCGCGGCACTGGCTTGGTCCGCCGTCTCGTGTGACTGGAACGGAGTGAATGAGGCGGTGAACGTTTCATCCTCGGGCGAAGCCCCGCGGTTCGGCGGGAAGAGCTGAGCAAAACGGGTGCGCGCCGCACTCTCGCCGAGCGAACGTTTGAGCACCTCGAACGTTCGTTCGCCATCGCCCAGCTTGGCGTAAAGCAGGCTCAGATTGTCCAACGCCATCTGGTGCAAAGGATTGGCCCGCACGGCCGCTTGCAGGCATCGCTCGCTCTCTCGCGTGCGTCCTTGCAAGAAGTACGAGTAGCCCAGATCGCTCAGCAGGTCGGCATTGTTCGGCTCGCGGCTGAGCGCTTTGAGATAGCACCGCTCGGAGACCGCGAAGTCGCTGCGACGATCGGCCAGGATCGCCAGGCGATGGTTCGCCAGGGGGTTGTCCGGGTCGAGATCGAGGGCTTTGCGATAGTAGGCTTCGGCCTCCGCGTCGTGATTCAAAGCGGCCTCCCGATGGCCGCTGTTCAGGTTCTCGGCAATGGCCGACTCGTTGATCGGTCGAGCCTGGGCCAGCGCGTCGGCGCCCGGCGCAGCGGACGAGTCGTGAGCGGCGGGATGCGCGGGAGGCGGCCCATTATCGACGATGGGCTCACCGCTGCTGTAAGTGCTGGTGCTGCCGTCGAGACGATCCAATTGCGTGCTCTGACAGCCGCACGCGATCAGCCACGCAATGCCGACGCACACGAGGGCCGCGGCGCGCCGCTGTCGTCGCTGCATTTTTTTCGGCAAACGCATGCAAGCACCGCCCGACAGTCCGCACAAGTCGCTGCGCACGGCGGCCGCGCGCAGATCGACGCGCGTGGTCGACGCATTTCAGTCAGAACCCGGCGACCGCTTACGCGATCGGCGTGCAACGTAGCTTGTGGTGAAAGTTGAGTAGGGGATCGAAAGGCAGGGATGAGAGGGGGCGGGGACTATAGGCGATCTTCCAAAACGTGTCGAGATGGGCTGCAGCAGGCCGCAAACGGGCGAAAAACGTGGCGAAATCGGCGGACGAAGGCAGCCTCGGCCGCACCCAAGGTGCTTGCGACCGGGCCGCGTTTTGCGCATTCTCGGAGCACGACTCGTTCGGAAGGACCTGCCCGAGATGGCTCAACTCTTACGCTGTTCTCTGCTGCGGAGTGGACAAATGCTTCGATCGTGCGCCTCGATCATGGTTGCGTTCTGTGTTTGTGCGACGGCCCTGCAATCGGTGTCCAGCGTCGCGCTTGGGCAGGCCGCTAGCCCGCCGGCCGATGCCACCGCCTTGGCCCGGCAGATTCTCGACGACAGCCGCCCCGAGGCCGAGCGTAAGCAGATCATCCTCGACCACCCGCAGCTCTCGCTCGCACTGCTGAAGGCCCTGGTGGCGGACATGCCCGCGGTCGACTCGAAGGAGGAATACCGCCGCATCCCCTGGATCTGGCGGGTGACGGTGGCGGCCGGCAAGCGCAATCAGGTCGAAGAGATGAAGCCGATTGTCGACTTTTGCGTGCCCGCGCTGAACGAACCTCTCCGCGATTGGCAGGCGGTCGTGCTGGGGGGCGGCGATCATCAATGGCATCGGCCTGAGCGGCGGCTGGCCCGACGAGCAGATTCGGACAATGGTCGCCGGCAACTCCGACTTGAGCCAGCGCTGGGCGCGGCTGCTCGACCGAGGCGGCCGTCATGGCCGACAATCCGCAGGTGTTCAAAGGAACGCGGTACGACGCTCTGCGGATCATCGGTCTCGATACTTGGGACCATTGCGGGGCCCAACTCTTCCGCTACAACCTCGTCGGCGTCGACGACGAACTGCAGCAGGGAGCGATCGGCGGACTGTCCGACATGCGCTCGCCGTGCGTGGCCCAGGCGCTGGTCTCCGGGTTTTCCCACTACGAGCCAGAGAACCGCGGCTTCGCCCTGCGAGCCCTGATGCGGGACCATGACCGCACGCTGGTGCTGCTCGAGGCGATCGACGCAGGCACGGTCAAACCGGCCGACCTGGGGGCGGAGCGGATCACCCGACTCGTCAACCATCCCGATCCGACCATTCGCAAGCCCGCCCGGCAGTTCCTGGTCGGCAGCGATCACTAGGAAGGGGTCAGGCCGCGCGAACTTCGGTTTCGGCCCGCGTGTCGAAATCGACAATTTGACCCGGCAAATTCGCATGTTAAAATCTTGTGAGCATCGCCTCGTCCGACGGACAGGCATGCGCGAGTCGCTTCCCACGGCCCGACTTGGCAATCGCCGCGCCAGGACGTCTATGAGCTACATTCGGCGCTTCCGGATGGACATCGACCTGGTTTCCGCGCCTGCCGCAGCCCGTCCTGCCGGACGGTTACCGCTGGCTCGCCTGGGATTCGCTGCTGGTCAACCGGCACGCGAGCGTCAAGTATTACAGCTTTCGCGACGAAATCGATTCGCGCGTCTTTCCCTGCCTGGGCGATTTTTCCGGCTGCAAGCGACTGATGCAGGAGATCGTGCGGCAGGATACGTTCCTCGCCGATGCGACCTGGCTCATCACGTGCGACAACGTGGGTTTCGGCGAAGTGGCCGACTGCGGCACCATTCAGGGCCTGGGACACTCCCGCAGCCTGGGGGCCGTGCAGAACGTCGGCGTCGTGCCGCAACATCGGGGACTGGGCTTGGGTCGGGCCCTCGTGCTGAAGGCGCTGCACGGCTTTCGCAGCGCCGGGCTGGAGCGGGTGTATCTCGAAGTTACGGGCGAGAACACGCCGGCCGTCGATCTCTATCGCTCGATCGGTTTTTCGCTCGTCCGGACGATGTACAAGGCGCTCGAGCGCGAGACGGTCGAGAATTACTAATCGCGCGGCGTTTCCGCCTGCGAGTCGTGCGGTCTAGTGCCCGACTTGCTCTTTGTGCGCGGCGGCCGCCAGCTCTTTCGTGAATCGAGTCAGTTCGTCCAGCACCGTCGCGCGGGACGCGCCGCCGGCACTCAAGCGGCCGACGTGCCGGACGATGGCTGAGCCCACGATCACGCCGTCGGCCAGACCGCGCAGCGAATCGATCTGCTCCGCGCGGCCGATGCCGAAGCCGACGGCCAGCGGCAGCTTGGTCTTCTTCCGCAGCGTCTCCAGTTCCGTCTGCAGCTCATGCGGCAGTGCCTCGCGGACACCCGTCGTCCCGGCCACCGCGATGCAATACACAAAGCCGCTCGACGATTTGAGAATCCGCTCGACGCGGTCGGGAGTCGTCGTTGGGGCGACGAGCTGGATCAGATCGAGCTCGTGCGCCTGAGCGATCGCGAACAACTCGGCCGCCTGATCGCCCGGCAGATCGGGGACGATCAATCCGGAGAATCCGGCCTGCCGCGCCGCGGCCGCGAACTTCTGCGGGCCGGCCCGGTAAACAATCGCGTAAGCCACCATCGCCAAGAGCGGCGGAAGCTTTTCACCTTTGAGTGCGGCCAGCCCGGCAAAGATATCCTGCAGGCGGACTTTCTTGCCGAGGGCCCGCGTGTAGGCCTCTTGGATGACCGGTCCGTCGGCAATCGGGTCGCTGTAGGGAAAGCCGATTTCGATCAGATCGACGCCGCAGCCCGCCAGCAGGCGGATCAGCTCGACGGTGGTGGAAATGTCGGGATCGCCCGCGGCCAGAAACGGCATGAAGGCCGTCTGCCCCCGCGATTGAAGCGAGGCAAAAACTTCGTCAATGCGGCTCATGCCTGAACGCTGCGATCTAGATTTCTTTGCCCAGCAGGCGGGCGACTTCATAGACGTCTTTGTCGCCGCGGCCGGACAGGCAGACGACCACCACGTCATCTTGACTGCGCGCTGCCGGCCGTTTTGATGGCACGGGCGATGGCGTGCGAGCTTTCCAGGGCCGGCAGAATGCCCTCGAGGCGGGCCAACGTCTGAAAGGCCTCGAGCGCCTCGCTGTCGGTCGCGTTGACGTAGTTCACGCGGCCGGTGTCTTTCCAATAGCTGTGCTCGGGGCCGACGCCCGGGTAATCGAGGCCGGCTGAAATCGAGTGGACGTCGAGCGTCTGTCCGTCGTCGTCCTGCAGCACGTAGCTGTAGCTGCCGTGCAGCACGCCTTTGGCGCCATAAGAAAGCGTACTGGCGTGTTCACCCGGAGCCGGCCCGCGTCCGCCCGCTTCGACTCCGGTAAGAGCGACCTCTTCGTCGTCGACGAAAGGATAAAACATGCCGGCCGAGTTCGACCCGCCGCCGACGCAGGCGATGACCTCGTCGGGCAGTCGGCCCAGTTCGTCGAGACATTGCTGCCGCGTCTCGCGGCCGATTACGGATTGAAAGTCGCGGACGATCATCGGGAAGGGATGCGGCCCCACGACCGATCCCAGGATGTAGTGCGTGTTGGCGACCGATGCCATCCAGTCGCGCATCGCCTCGTTGATGGCGTCGCGCAGCGTACGGGAGCCGGTGGTCACCGGGCGAACCTCGGCCCCCAGCATCCGCATGTTGAAGACGTTGAGCCGCTGGCGGCGGATGTCTTCCTCGCCCATGTAGACGACACAGTCGAGCCCGAAGCGGGCGCAGGCCGTCGCCGTGGCGACACCGTGCTGCCCGGCCCCCGTCTCAGCAATCACTCGCTTCTTGCCCATCCGCAGGGTCAACAGCCCTTGCCCGATGGTGTTGTTGATCTTGTGTGCGCCGGTGTGGTTGAGGTCCTCGCGCTTGAGATAGATGCGGGCGCCGCCGCACTGCTCCGTCAGCCGCTCGGCAAAATGCAGCGTGCTGGGGCGGCCGACGAACGTTTTGAGCAGCCCGTTGAGCTGTGCCTCGAAGGCCGGATCGCGGCGGGCCTTCTCGTACTCGACCGTCAGCTCCTCCAGCGCGTGCATCAGCGTTTCGGGAACGAAGCGCCGGCCGAATTCCCCGAAGCGGCCCTCCGCATCGGGAACCTGGGTGGAAGCACGAGTCGGAGCGGCGGCCGAGCGAGACATGGAGGGCAAGTCCTTGGAGAGCGTCACGAAGTCGAGAACTCGATTCTAGGGTGCGTGAGCCAGGACCGCCAAGACAGGGGACTGGTTCAGTCCCCTCAGCGGCTCACCTGAGTCGCCCGAGTCACCGATCCAGCCCTCTCGGCGCGAGCCCTCGCTCATCGCGAGCCAAAGTAGAACAGCACCAGCCCCAGGCTGAAATCTTCGAGGCGGGCCGTGTCGAACCCGCCGACCGAGGTCAAGCCGGCCAGCTGCAATCCGACGGTCAGCAGGACGATGACCAACGTCAGGCCGGCCTTCAGGTCGACCCACCAGCCGGGGGCCACGGTCTGTCGGTTGCGGGCGAGCCAGCCCAGTGCGGCTTTCGCCAGGGTACCCAGCAGGTACGCGCCGACGGAGACCAGGAGCGGCAGCGAGTGCGCCTCGAACAGCCGACTCTCGCGGTACAGGTAGACCCCCAGCCCGGCGAAGGCGGCGATGATCAGCACGCGGACGCTGTGCTTGGGCAGGTAGAGCGGATGCGATTCGCGCTCGATCTCTCCCAACTCTTCCAAGCGCGAGCGCAGCTCTTTCGACAGCGGCACCATCCGCCGCGACGTGAAGTAGTGGGCCAGCATGATCATCAGCGATTCCTGCCAGACCACGGCCACGCCGGCGCCGTGGGCCGTCTGCGTCACGACGAACGCGACCACGATCAAGCACAACAGTGCGCGAACACTGCCCGGCGGCAGTCCGAGCGGAGGTCGTTCGCGAACCAGCGCGACTCGGTTGGCCTGAGCCGGCAGCAGCAGATTGTTGCGCGGACTCACCGACGGAACGGCAAGCGGTGACATTTGCGGCTCCTCGCCCACGAGCGGACGCTCGTGGCGCAGAGAGAACGCAAAAAACCACCGCGCGGATCTTCGCGAAAGAGGGCTCTGCCGAAGTTGGGCTGCCGACAAATGTTAGACCGTCACGCGTAGGACGGCGCCAAGACGGGCTGACGCGTCACACGGCCGATCAGCCCAAGTGAAAAAACGATGAACATCTGGGCCGGCCCGTAGGTCAGCCAAACGGCGTGCGTCGCGTGGGGGAAATCGCCACGAAACATGCCGAAGGCCAGGATCAGGTCGCTGGCGAGAAAGAGAATTCCGCCCACCGCTAGCGCGATGAAGCGGCGATCCGCCAGCGCCAGGCTGCTTGCCAGCCCGGTGAGTCCGGCCAACAGCAGCGAATAGGGTAGGGCCGCCCAGACCAGCAAGTCCAGGTCCGTTCCGTGCGCCGCGGAACACGACCAGGTACCAGCCGACCAGTGCGAAGAGTTGCCAAAAAATGACCGGTCCCCAGAACTGCACCCGGGAGCGAAAGCGGAGCCGCCCGGCCACCCGCAGGCAGCCCGTGATGTAGCAGATGTGGCCCAGCGCGAACGCGGCAATTCCCCCCAGCACCGGATCCGGGAGCGGAACAAGATCCTGGAGTGCGCCGCCGTTGAAGAAATCGCCCACGGTCCCCAGAGCGATCCCCGCCGCGAACAGCGCTACTGTCGTCGCCGCTGCCGAGCGGCTGAAGCCCAGAAACCACATCCACGCCGCTCCGACCAAAAACAGGGACGAGGCGAGGTGCGAAACGAGCAGAATGGTTTTGGGCGGCCACGCGACCGCTTCCGGATCGGAAAAACTCACCAGCGTGCCGCCGAAGAGCGCGGTCGCCCAGAGCGTCCAAAAGCCAGCCGCCAGGCGGGCCGCCGCCGTTTCGCTCAGCACGCCGCCGCGCGCATTGGCGGAGGAACGAGGGGGAATCTCCGGGTCGGCCGATGCCGGCGCGGATGCAGTCATGTCCAACCTTTAGGTCGAGTCGCTGTGTGGCGGAATTTCGCTGTGTGTCAGAATCTCGTTCAGCATACACGCGGCCGCCATCGGGCAAAACGCCTCCCAATCCCCCGGCGGTCGCTTCCCGCCAAAGGCGGCCTCGGTGTTCGCGCAACGCCGCTTGACGTTTTTTTTGTGGTCCCCTAATGTCTCCCGAGCAAGAGGCCGCCGGCCCGCAGCGAGCGGAGTTCGGCACGTCCCCGGGGGTGAGCCCGCGGAGAGTTTCAGTCGCCCGAGCGACCGGTCGCGTGGTCGCTTTTGCTGGGCGCTTCATTTCGCTGCAGTAGAGAACAAGAACGATGGCCGATCTGATTCCTCCGCACGGTGGCTTAACCGAGCCCGTTTGCCGCACCGTTCCCACCAACGAGATCGAAGCGTTCAAGGCTGAGGCGGCCAAGCTGCCGAAGGTGCCCGTCTCGCAGGCCGACTTGTCCACCATATTTCGCATCGCGGACGGTACGCTCAGCCCGCTCACTGGTCCGATGTCGCGCAAGGTCTACGATCGCGTGCTGGACGAATCGGTGATCGAGCACGGCGGCAAACTCTACGCCTGGACCATTCCGCTGTCGTTCCCCGTGACGAAAGAGGTCGCGGCCACGCTGGCGCCGGGGAAAAAGGTCGCGCTCACCGCGCCCGATGGCGAAGTCGTGGCGACGCTCGACGTGACCGACGTGTTCGAATGGGACAAACCCCGCTACATCAAGGGCGTGTACGGCACCGAGCGGACCGATCACCCGGGCGCCAACATGGTGCTCAACGGCGACGCCGACAAAACCCATCTGATCGGCGGCGAGCTGAAGGCCTTGCCGCAGGCGAAGAACCCGAGCTTTGGCGACGTTGTGCTGTCGCCGCGCGAAGTGCGGGCCCTCTTGGCCAAGAAAGGCTGGACGGCTGTGGTCGCCTTCCAGACGCGTAACCCGCTGCACCGGGCTCACGAGTACGCGCTCGTCTACGGACTCGAAGCGCTGATTCGCGAAGGCCAGAACGCCGGCGCCATCCTCAATCCGCTCGTCGGCGAGACCAAGGGGGACGACGTCAACGCGGCCATCCGCATGCAGACGTATCGGGCCCTGATCACCGATCGTGCTCTGGGCGACGGCGACAGCGACCAAGTCGCTCTGGAAGCCGCGGAACGAAAGCGTGCCCGACCGCGTGCTGCTGGCCGGCGTCGACATCAAGATGTTTTACGGCGGCCCGAAAGAGGCCGTGATGCACGCCATTTACCGACAGAACATGGGCATCACCAACATCGTGATCGGCCGCAAGCATGCCGACGCTCCCTACGCGGACGGCACGGCCATCTGGGGCGACTTCGACGCGCAGGAGATTTTCTCCAAGCTCAAGGGCGACCTCAAAATCAAGCCGATCAAGGTCGGCTTTGCGGCCTACTACGATTCGATCGGCCGCGTCGACCTGACGGAACGACACCCGGACGAAAAGCCCGTGTCGATCTCCGGCAAAGAGGTTCGCGCGACTCTGATGCGGGGCGAGATGGTCGATCCGCGAATCATGCGGCCGAGCACCTCGCGAATTCTGGCCGCTGCGATGAAGCAGTAGCTGGCACTAAACGCGCAGAAAGATCTTGTTCTTTTCCAGCGTGCGAACAAAGAGCCAGATCAAGAAGAAATCCAAGCACAACGCCGTGATCACGTACCAGGCGGGCGCGTCTCTGGGGGATAAAACTCTTGACGGCCCCGCCGATGATTCCGTGCAGCAGGTAGGCCGCCAGGGCGTTGGTGCCGAACGTGCGAAAGACGCCGATGCGGATGCCGAGCATGTCGGCCAACACGTAAAAGCCGACATACACCAGCAGAGCGAATCCGCCCGCGAAGGTGACGTACGACATCGCACCGCCGCGCTGCGTCATCATCCAGTAATTCCAATAGCGGTGCATCATGTAGGGTGGCGGATCGATGCGTGGATCGTCGGCGGGCGGCTGGACGAACGGAGGCTCGGCCAGCAAGCGTCTGCCACGTTCGGCCTTGCCAGGACTCTCGGGGCGGGACGACCGGACTGGGGGCCAATTTGGCCTCGCGGAATTTGTGCAGCTCCGCGCGCCATCCCGCGATGTCGCGTTCGAGCCGCGCCGTTTGGCCGTCTTTCTTCAACGCCTCGAGTGCCGCGGAGAGTTTCACGACGCGCGGATCGGGGGGCTCGGCGGACAACTGCCGTTCCGCCTCGTCGATCGTTCGTGGTGCGGTCGCGCTCGCTCGAGGCGGGATCGCCGTTCGCGCGCTTGGACGTCAATTCGGCAACCTTGGCTCTCAGTTGGTCCCGCCGAATCTCGGCAATCTGGTCTTCGAGTTTTTTCTCGTCCGCCTGGTGCGCCGAGAGCGCTTTGCGCGCGGCATCGATCTTTTCGTTGAGACTGGCTCGCTCGGCGTCTTGAGCCTTTGCGTCCGCTTTGAGTCGCAGCAAGTCGGCCGGCGAAAGGTCGTACAGCCGCGTGCCGCACGAGAGGACGTATCCGATCGCCCATCACGAGAAACGCGACGAGCGTGAGCCGCAGCAGCGGCGGGCGAGCCGGCGCGTCGACGATGGCATCACACGTGATCGTTCCGAGGATTGTGGGAACCGCCCAACTGAGGAAGCCGAGCGGGCCGCCGTCGAGTCCGACGGGATCGGTGTTTGCCCAGTGATAGCTGAACCAGTGCGACAGCCAGACACTCAGGCCCGCCGACACGACCGCGAACAAAATCCGCACTTTCACGCCCGCCCGGATGACCGGCAAGATCCACAACGACGTGAGGGCGATCTGGCCCAACGTGTCGAGCCAGTGCCGTTTCAAATAGGGCGAAACGTCGTTCCAGGGGCCGAGCGCGGCCAGGTCGTGCCAGTTGTCGGCCACTTGCCCCTCGACGTAGATGGCAAACGCGACGAGAAACAGCCCCACGATCCGCCGCACCATCCGCGCGTAGCCGGCGGCCAGCCCATCCGCTTGCACCCGGCGACCGAACGAAAGGCGCATCGCGAAGCCGACCGCGAACAAGAACGACGGCATGATCGTGTCGGCATAGCTGCAGTACGTGTGATGGTGCAGCAGCACGGGCGGCACCCAAGCGTCGTAGGCGGCCAAGAAGTTGACCAGGAACATGCCGGCCACGGTGTAGCCGCGGAACTGATCCAGCGACGCGAGACGCGGTTTGGCCGGGGGCGCGTGTCGACATTCCGCCAGTTTGCTGGCACGGCTTCGCGGGGCAAGGAGAGGGCGCCGGTGCTGGTGGGGATCTGTTTTTCCCTTATGTGAAAACGGATCCCCACCACCAGCAGACCGGACCGCGGGCACCGGCGATCCAATTTCGGTCTTCACGGAGTCGCGGTCCCGCCGCGCTCGATCGAGCCTGAGAGGGCTGGGCGAAGGACCAAATTCGCCGGGATCGGCTCGATGAAACAACGTGTCCCGTCCCGCTGAATCGGAAAGGCTTCCCTTTCACCCCAAGGCCCCAAGACGACTAAGTTCAGCGTCTTCACGCTGATCGGCCTTGCTTGGTGCCTTCTGTTGTCACTGCGCGCTCCAATTCGATCTCGTCCCGATGCGTGCTCCGAACCAATTCCGTCCCTTGTTTTCCCGGCCCAATACAACGTGTCCCGTCCCGTTGCGTCCCGTCCCGGCCTCCAGGCAAATCCCGGCCTAGCCGGGGATGCTTTTCTCCCGCTATGTGAAAAAGGATCCACCATCAGGGCCGGCGGGGATCCTTTTTTCGTCCCCGCCGGGGATCTGATCCCCACCGGCCAGGCAGTATCCGCTCCGCTCTGACGGGCGACAGTGTGCGAGGCGGTACCTCAACCCGGCTGCGAGCGCAACGCGATCGACTGGCGAAGAAAGTCGCTCTCTCCATTCAGCCATAGAATTGCGTTTCATCCAAGATCAGTTTCGCAGAATTTCGTCGCGGCTGGATTGCCCGCACACCGATATAATCGAGCCCGGCTGGCAACGATCCCACGACCGTTCGGCTTGCCTCCGGAGGTCCGCCGTGAAACTTCCCGCACTTCTTGCCGTTTTTAGTGTCCTCATGATGTCCGCCGCGCGTGCGGACGAGGCTTGGGTTTCGCTCTACAACGGCAAGGATCTCAAGAACTGGGTCAACGTCAACTGCCGCCGGAAACGTGGACCGCGCAGGGCGAAGTGATCCATTGCACGGGCCATCCGACCGGTGCCCTCCGCACGCCGCGGCAGTATGAGAACTTCATCCTCGAGCTCGATTGGCGGTTCCTGAAGCCGGCGGGGAACTCGGGCGTCTTTATTTGGGGTTCGCCGATCGCCGCGCCGGGCGCACCCTTCCTCCGCGCAATTGAAGTTCAGGTGCTCGACAACGCCTTCAACATCCCCGGCAAGAACGAGTGGTACACCACCCACGGCGACGTGTTTCCCATCTGGGGCGACACGATGAAACCGATCCATAAAGGCAACGGCATGCGCTGCTTCCCGACCGAAGAACGCAGCAAGTCGTCCCCGGAGTGGAATCACTACCGCATTGTCGGCAACAACGGGACGCTGCGGCTATCGGTCAACGGCAAGGAAGTCTCGGGCGGCGACGACGTCGTCTGGCGCAAAGGCTATCTGGCGCTCGAGAGCGAAGGCGCCGCGGTCGAGTTTCGCAACATTCGCATCCAGGAACTGCCCCCGACCGGTGCCACGGCCGAGAACTCGGCGCCGGTCGAGGAAGGCTGGAAATCGATCTACAACGGCCTCAATTTGCGCGGGTGGCGCGGCGGCCGCGCGCGGGAGGGCTGGTCGAGCAACGATTGGCGAATCGCGTGCAAAGGGGGGGCCAGGCCTCTGTTCACGTCGAGTTTTTATTCGAACTTCGAGTTGATCCTCGACGTGGGTCCCGGCGCAAATTCGTCGCCCTCCGCCGGCCCGCACGTCCTGTTGAGCGCCGCGAACGCGAAAACTTCGCTGGGGCTGGCCGCCCGACCCAAGGAGTGGACGCGCAATCGGATCGTCGTCGGTCGCCGGTCGGTTCAGCTCACGGCGATGGGGACTTCATCGACCGCGAACTCCGCGCTTCCCACTTCCGGCCCGTGGTCGATCGGCCTCGACGGCGGGGGAGCGGCGGTCGAATTCGGCAATATCTACGTGCGCAAACTGCAGGACGCGAATCGCTGACACGCCTCGGCGAGTCGCCGGCCTGACAACATGGTGCACCAGCGGCGCAAGTCTTTGAGAGCGAGGTTGGGCTGCAC
Source organism: uncultured Planctomycetaceae bacterium (assembly GCA_963813715.1). GTDB lineage: Bacteria > Planctomycetota > Planctomycetia > Planctomycetales > Planctomycetaceae > DASPSM01. The sequence goes on from CAWFAK010000005.1 coordinate 770,896, forward strand.
CGATCGACTAGGAAAAATCAGTTGCGGCCTTCGCTTTTCCCCAAGCCGACGACTTGTCGTCGGTCTCTTGCTGTTGGGCGAAATGAAGAACCGACGACAAGTCGTCGGCTTGGGAAGGTGTACATCGCTCAATCGTCCAAAGTCCAACGTTCAACCAACGTCGGCTGCCGGGTCGTGCTCTCGAATGTAAAATGTGGATAGCCGGGCGCTTACTTGAACGCCGACGCGACCTCGACCAGCGTCCGCGTCAGTGCGCCGGTGCCGCCGCCTTCGCGGTGCGCCTTCGATGAGGCAGCGAAGGCCGGGCCGGCGATGTCGAGGTGCACCCAGGGCCGCTTGTCGACGAATTTCTCCAGGAACTTGGCGGCCGTGATCGCCCCGCCCCAGCGCGTGCCCGTGTTCTTGACGTCGGCCACGTCGCTCTTGAGTTGCTCGGCGTAGTGGTCAAACATCGGCAGTTGCCAGACCTCTTCGCCCGATCCGCTTGGCCGCGCTCAGCACGTCGTCGCACCAGGCCTGGTCGTTCGTGAAAGCTCCCGCCACGTCTTCGCCCAGCGCCACCACGCACGAGCCCGTGAGCGTCGCCAGGTCGATCAGCCGGTCGGCTCCTTCGTCGACCGCATACCGCAGCACATCGGAGAGGACGAGGCGGCCTTCGGCGTCCGTGTTGTTGACCTCGACCGTGATGCCGGCTCGCGAGCGAAGCACGTCGCCCAGCTTGTACGAGTTGCCGTTTACCATGTTTTCGACGAGGCCCATGTAGCCGGTGACGTTGACGGGCAGCTTGAGCCGGGCGACGGCGATCAGGGCGCCGAGCACGGTGGCGGCTCCCGCCATGTCGCACTTCATGGTGAGCATGTTGTCATTGGTCTTCAGCGACAGGCCCCCGCTGTCGAAGGTGACGCCCTTGCCGACGAAGGCGATCCGTCGGCTATCGTTCGGCGCGCCGTCGTACTCGAGGACGACAAGTCGCGGCGGACGGTCGCTCGCTTGGCCGACGGCCAGCATGCAGCCCATCCGTTCCTGCTTGAGCCAGTTCTCGTCGAAGACGCCGCAGCCCAGGCCAAAGTCCGCCGCCAACTCTTTCGCACGCTGGGCGAAGCTTTCCGGATACAAGTCGCCGGCCGGTTGGTTGACGAGCTCGCGGACCACGTTGACTGCCTCACCCAGGACATGTCCGCGATTTGCGGCCGCTGTGAGATCAGTGCTGTTCGCACCGGAGCCCACCACGAGCGACACGTCTCCGAACGGAAAACGAGACGCCTCGGTCTTGAACAACCCCTGACCGACGCCGCCAACTGTCGCGGCAAACGTCGCCGTTTGCGCGAGGTCGCTCGTCGAGAGTTTCGAGCCGCTGGGTGCTTCAAGGGCGATCGCCAACTCGCCGCACTTCTTTTCGGAGATGTGCCGGACCGCGGTTAATAGCGCACGCTCGTACCGCGGCAGGGTCAACTCCTCCGTCTTTCCCAACCCGACCAACAGCACGCGTTTGGCGGCCAGCGGGCTCGCATCGCGGACGGCGACCAGCTCGGCGAGCTTGCCGGTCAGATCGCCCAGCTCGCGAAGGCGGGTCAAGCGGCCTCCGAGGGCGTCGTCGAGGGACTTGAGGTTGCCCGCGAAATTGGGCGGTTCGGTCACGCCGACGATCAGCCAGTCGCCGCCGGTCGATTGCCAGGGAGTGGTGACAAGATGAGGGCTCATCGGCGATTCTCCAGTTCTGCGAAGTGACGGCGCAGTCGGCGTCGACCGCTGCGAGTCTGCGTTGGGCGCGGTTTGAATTTGGGGCCGGGCAACCTTATGATTTCAACGCGCCCCAGATTGCACAAGTTGTCGGTCGGCAACCGCTGTTTTCGCCCAGGTTGGCAGGCGATTCCGGCCGTTTTTGGACAGTCGGATCCGCCGCATCCCAAATCTGAATAGCGTTTAAAAACCTCACCATGCCCAGCGTCAAATTCGTCAACGAGAAGAAAACGATCGAGGTCCCCGAAGGCGCCAACTTGCGGAAAGAGGCCCTCAACGCGGGTATCGAGCTGTATCCGGGCGTGCACCGGATTTTCAACTGTCACGGGCTGCGGCAGTGTGCCAGTTGCCGCGTGATGATTAAAAAGGGCCAAGAAAACGTTAGCCCCCAGGGCCTGTTTGAAAAGCTACGGCTGATTGCCGGACCGATCACCTATTTCGCGCGGATCGGACACGAGAACGATTTGCGTCTGGCGTGCGCCACGAAGGTGTTGGGCGACATTGAAGTCGAAACCCAGCCGGGCGCGAACTGGCACGGGGAACGCTTCTGGGGCTAGCCGCTCGGCCGCCCGACGGGCTTGCTGCCACCTAGTCGTCGCAACAAACGGGGGCGGTTGCCGCTTGACCGCGGGCCTACAATTCTTCACTCGCCGATCCTTCGGCCACTGAACGCCTCGGCACCGCCTTTTGCGCGTCTTCGCGCGGGAAACCAATCACGAATGAGCGACCGACCCAAAACCCTCGGCCAACTGCGGGCCAGCGGCTACAAACCGACCGAGGTCAAGCGCGAGATGCGCCGCAATCTGCTGGCCAAGCTCCGGAAGGGGGAGACGCTGTTCCCCGGGATTCTCGGCTACGACGAGACGGTCATTCCGCAGGTGGTGAATGCCGTTTTGTCGGGGCACGACCTCTTGTTTCTCGGTCTTCGCGGCCAGGGAAAGACCCGCATGCTGCGGATGCTGGTCGATCTCTTGGACGACTACGGTGCCGATCGTCGCCGGCTCGGAGATCAACGACGATCCGCTGGCCCCGCTCTCCAAGTACGCCCGCGATCTGGTCGCCGACAAAGGGGACGCCTGTCCCGTCGAATGGATCGGCCGCGATCGCCGCTATCAGGAAAAACTGGCGACTCCCGACGTCACCATTGCCGACCTGATCGGCGAGCTCGACCTGATCAAGCACGCCGAGGGACGCCACCTCTCGAGCGAAGACGTGATGCACTTCGGCCTGATCCCCCGCACCAACCGCGGCATCTTCTGCATGAACGAGCTGCCCGACCTGAGCCCGAAGATTCAGGTCGGCCTGTTCAACGTGCTGGAAGAGCGGGACGTGCAAATCCGCGGCTTCACCGTGCGGCTGGCCCTCGACGTCTGCATGGTCTTCAGCGCCAATCCGGAGGACTACACCAACCGCGGCCGCATCGTCACGCCGCTCAAAGACCGCATCGGCTCGGTCGTGCGGACGCACTATCCGCTCACCCGCGAGCTGGGCATCCAGATCACTGACGCGAATGCCTGGTCGGCCCGCGACGACGGTCCGCGGGTGGTCGTGCCGTTGTTCTTGAAGGAGATCGTCGAAGAGACGTCGCGGTTGGCGCGGAAGAGCCCGCACGTGAACCAGGCCTCGGGTGTCAGCGTGCGGATGTCGATCGCCAACTCAGAGAACCTGGTCTCGAATGCCGAACGCCGGGCCCTCGCCTTGGGAGAGCCGGAGGCCGTGGCCCGCGTGAGCGATCTGGTCGGCCTGGCGGGCAGCTCACGCGGCAAGATCGAGCTGCAGATGACGGAGGAGACGGGCGAGGAGGACAAACTGTTGGGTCGCATCATCGAGGAAGCGGTCAAAACAGTTTTCGATCAGCACTTCGACCCGAAGCAGTTTCGCAACATCGTCGAGTATTTCGAGTCGGGCAATACGATCGAAGTGGGTGACCGGGTGCCGGCTGCGCAGCTCCTCAAGCGAATCGAGGGCGTCCGCGAATTCCGCAAGCAGGTCGAACGGGCCGCCGGTGAGCTCGACTCGCAGCTCGCCGGAACGCCGCTGCGGCCGCAATTCGAGGCCAGTGTCGCCGAGTTCATCCTCGACGGGCTCTACACGCACAACCGCCTCAACAAGAAGCAGAAGAGCAGCGGAGCGACCTACGGCCAGTAACACCATCAGGGAATTCGGGTGCCACGGCTGAGACGCTTCGGCTCAGCCGTGCTCTTATCGGATCCTGATGACGGTTGGCGAACCGTGAAGAGCACGGTTGAGCAAGCTCAACCCTGGCACCCGAACTCCGCTCGTCAGAACTGTCCGCGGATTTTCTTGTTGAGCCGCCGCATGCCGTTCATCCAGCGGTCCGTGTCGTTGGCGCGGTAGACGTAGAACTCTTTGACCTCCGGATGCGGCAGGACCATGAACCGCTCTTCGCGGATGGCCTTCACGCATTCCTCGGCCACGTGCTCGGGGCTGACCGCCGTCAGTTTGAGATAATTGACGTGCGGATTGTCGACGGTGAGCATGTTCGTCGTCACGCCCATCGGGCACAGGCACGAGACGCGAATGCCGGCCTCGTAATGCTGGATCGACAACCATTCCGCAAACGCTACCGCCGCGTGCTTGGTGACCGAATAGGGGGCCGACCCCATCTCGGTGAGCAGGCCGGCTGCTGAAGCCGTGTTGAGCAGGTAGCCGCGGCCACGCTCGATCATTCCGGGCAACACGGCGCGGGCCGCGTAAACGTGGGACATCACGTGGACGTCCCAGTTGAGTTGCCAATCGGCGTCCGGCGCCTCGGCCCCGCCCTTGGTTGCCAGACCGGCGTTCGAGACGAACAGGTCGATCGGGCCGAAGGCGGCTTCGGTGCGCCGCACCAGCTCGACGATCTGCGATTCGACCGCCACGTCGCAAGCGACGGCGAGCCCCTTCACCTCGGTCGCGACGGCTTGTGCGCCCGCTTCACTCAGATCGGCGACGACGATGCCGCGCGCCCCATCGGCAGCGAACCGCTGGCAGAGCGCCCGGCCGATGCCCGACGCGCCCCCCGTCACGACGGCCACGCATCCCTTCAGTTCCATCTTTGGGAGACTCCTTTGTGGACGAGATCGAGAATCCTAGTCCCGGCCTGCACGTCGCTCACGCTCCGCCCCGATAGCCGCCGGTGCCCGAGCCGCGGAAGTCGCGGGTTGATTCGGTGCTGGGGCTGCGGCCGACCAGGCTGCCCATTTCCTTGCCGTTACGCTGAAACCACTCGTACAGAATCGACACGTCCGAGCCGATGCAAAAGTGCTTCACGCCCATGTCGAGATATTCTTTGGCCTGCTCCGGGTGCCCGATCTCGGCCCGCGGATGCAGCCCCTTCTTGAGGGCCGTCTCGATCACGTAGCGCTCGGCCTCTTTCACCTTCGGATGTTTGAACTGTCCGGGCAGGCCGATGCTCATCGAATAGTCGGCAGGGCCGAACTGCACCATGTCGATGCCCTTCACCGACAGTGCCGCGTCGAGATCCTCGACCAGCGACGCCTTCTCCACCATGATGGCGATCACCGTCTCGTCGAGTGCCTGAACGAAGGCCGGCGCACCCGCTTCGAGCACGAAGCCCACGTCCCGCCGCATGCCCACGCCGTGCAGGCCACGGCTGTGCGGCGATTCCGATCGCACCGCTTTCACGCAGGCTTCGACGTCGGCCACCGTCCGCGGGTCGGCAAACAGCACATTTTGAATCCCCGAGCCGATCGAGCGGATCGTGAGGTACGTCCGCGGCTCCTGCTCGATCTTCATCATCCCCGACATGTGATCGAAGAGGTCGACGGCCCGGCCGATGTTCTCGAGAGCATACAGGTCGTACGGCGCGTATTCGCCCACGAATTCGACGTAGTCGAACATCCGCGAATGGCCGACCAGCTCCACGATGGACGGCCAGGAAATGTGCAAATGGGTGCCGAGCGTCGGCTGCCCGGCGTTCAACAGCTCTCGAAGACGATTGCGACGCATACGTTCTCTTTTTGATCCGGACCGGCGCCGCAGCGACAAAGGGCCGTTCGACGCCCGGGAAGCCTCATTGTGAGGCGGCCTCCCCAAGCACGCAACCGCCAGGAAGCCGTGCTGGCGGCTGTCCGGTAGAGGCCACCATCTTGTGAGGAGTCTGTCGGGCGTGCGAAGATGGTTTTTGGAGGACCAGCGAACCCGTAGTGAGTCTGGGCCGCCCGGACAGTATGTGCCGCTGAATGCCTTCGCTGATCCCAGCCAGCTTCCGCCCGATACTCGCCGCACGACGCACACCTTCGCCGCTCCCTGAGAAATCGATTCTATGCGGATGCCCAAGCTCGCTCTTTGTTTTGCCTGCATTTTTGCCGACGCCGTTATTGGGACTGTGCCGACCGCGTTGCGCACCGCCGATGCGCCCCAGCCGCTGCCGGGGACGGCTCCGCTGTTGCTCGACCGTCCGCTCGACGTGGTGATGGTCGACGGAATCAACCGATTCGCGGAACGGGCTCTCGCCGAGTCGGTCGGGCAGCGGGCCCAGTTCTGGCATCGCGATTTTTCCAGCCCGCAGGCTTACGAAAAGAGCATCGCGCCGAATCGCGAGCGGCTGCGCGAAATCCTGGGCGTCGTGGATGAGCGGGTGAAGCCCGATGCGTTCGAGTTGATCACCACGACGGCCGCTCCCTCCAAGCTGGCAACCGGCGGCTCGTATTCCGTGCACGCGGTTCGTTGGCGTGTGTTGCCCGGAGTCACGGCGGAAGGCCTGCTGCTAGAGCCGGATGCTCCTCCTGTCGCGCGTGTGATCGCCCTGCCCGACGCCGATTGGACGCCTGAGGCATTTGCCGGTTTGTCCGGAGGCGTTGCGATGGTTTCTCAGCTCCCCCGCCGTCTGGCCGAAGGCGGAGTGGAAGTCGTCGTGCCGACGCTGATCAATCGCGACGATACCTGGTCGGGCAATCCGGCCATTCATTTCACGAATCAGCCTCACCGTGAGTTCATTTATCGCATGGCCTTCGAGTTGGGCCGACACATCATTGGCTACGAAGTCCAAAAGGTCCTGGCGGCCGTCGATCTGTTCGAGCAGATGAACAAGTCCGACGGGCGCAGGCGCAACCTGCCGATCGGCGTCGTCGGGGTCGGCGAGGGGGGGCTGCTCGCGCTGTACTCGGCGGCGCTCGACCCGCGAATCAAATCGACCTGGGTGAGCGGTTACTTCGGTCCGCGCGAGGCAATCTGGCGGGAGCCGATTTATCGCAACGTCTGGTCACTCTTGACCGAGTTCGGCGACGCGGAGGTCGCCTCGCTGGTGTTGCCGCGGTCGCTGACGATCGAGGCCGCTTCGATCCCGCAGATTCAAGGACCGCCCCCGCCACATCAGGGCCGCAGCGGCGCCGCCCCGGGAGAGATTCATACTGTCCCGATCGACGGCGCGAAGCATGAGTTCGCGCGTCTCTCAGAATTGGTGCCGTCAATATCTCGTCGGTCGTTCCTGACGGTCAGCATCTGCGGGGGGTTGCCTGGCGATTATCCGGCACTGGCAAGCTTTTTCTTTGGTCTTAAGGTGGAGACTTCCCCGCAGAGCAGCACCGCGCTCCACGACCTCAGACCCTTGCCCAACGCCAGCGAGCGACAGCACCGGCAATTCGACGAGTTGGTCGATTTCACGCAACGAATCTTGGAAGACAGCGCCCATGTTCGCGACCGGCTGTGGGAAGCGGCGGACGTCAAGAGCCTCGGAGTCTGGAACAACGAAGTGGAGCACTCTCGCGACTTCGTTTGGAAGACCCTCATTGGCAAGCTGCCCGAGCCGGCGATGCCGCCCAATGTGCGGACGCGCAAATCCTCGACGAGCCGGCGTTCACCGGCTACGAGGTGATGATCGACGTTTATCCCGACGTCGTTGCTGGTGGCATTCTCCTGCTGCCCAAGGGAATGCAGCCGTGGGAAAAGCGGCCCGTGGTCGTTTGCCAGCACGGTCTCGAAGGCGTGCCCATAGATACGATCAGCAAGACGTCCGCCGGCTATCCCTATTACAAGGCCTTCACCGCGGAGCTGGCCCGGCGGGGCTTCATCACTTATGCGCCGCAGAACCCGTATCGCGGCGGCGACCGCTTCCGCGTGATCCAGCGGAAGAGTAACCCACTCGGCCGCTCGCTCTTCAGCTATATCATCCCGCAACACCAGCGAACGGTTGCCTGGCTGGCCACGCTGCCGAACGTCGACCCCGCGCGGATCGCGTTTTACGGCCTGTCGTACGGCGGCAAAACGGCCGTTCGCGTGCCGACCATGCTGCCGGAGTATTGCCTGTCGATCTGCTCGGGCGACTTCAACGAGTGGGTCCGCAAAAATGCGACCAACCGTGACAAGTACAGCTACGTCTTCACGCCCGAATACGAAATGTGCGAGTGGAACATGGGACATGTCGCCAACTACGCCGAGTTGGCCTATCTGATGGCCCCGCGCCCCTTCATGGTCGAACGGGGCCATAGCGACGGCGTTTCCACCGACGAGTGGGTCGCCTGGGAATACTCCAAGGTCCGTCGCTTCTATGACCAACTGGGCCTGGGCGACCGCACTGAAATTGAATTCTTCAACGGACCTCACACGATCCACGGCCAAGGCACGTTCAAGTTCCTCAGCAAACACCTCAATTGGGCGCTCGTCGAGCCTGCTCCCGACACACCGGAAACAGCGCCCTACAACGCGTGCCTCCAGACCTCGGCCAGTCCGCGCGCAGACTGCTCCAGCGAAAATCGACTCACGACCTGCGCTCGCGCGGCGGCACCGAGTTGCTGGCAGCCCGTGATGTCGTTGGACAGTCGCACGATCTCGTCGGCCAGCTGCTGCGGCTCGTCCGGCGGGACGAGGACGGCCGATTCGCCGTCAACGAGCATTTCTTCCGTGCCGCCGACTCGCGTGGTGATGATGGGAGCGCCGGCAGCGGCCGCTTCGAGCAACACGCGACCGAACGGCTCCTGCCGCGCGCAATGGACGACGAGGTCCAGCTGGGGCAGCAGGCGCTCGATGTCAGAGCGGTACCCGAGCCGGTGAAAGCGGTGCTTGAGCCCGGCCATCGCGAACTCGAAATTGAGGCCCTCGTCGTAGAGGGCGCTTTCGGTTTTTTCCGAATAGCGTTCACCGATCAGCAGGAAATGGGCCTTGGGCAGTCGCGGTCCGGCGAGAGCGGCTGCCTTGGCAAACATGTCCTGGGCCTTGCGCAGGCAGATTTGACCGATGGTCGCCACCAGATACGCGTCCGACGGCAATTGCAGTTCATCTCTGAGCGAGGGATCGGCCGCATTGTGCACGAAGCGGCTCGCATCCACTCCGGAGTAAACGACCTGCGTGCGGGTCGCGTCGAGGCCCTGCGACTGGTGGAAGTCGCGGACGGCCTTCGAGACGGCGACGAGCCCGCGATTCCCATTGAGTTGCTCGACGGCCCGTCGCGACAGGCTGATGATGTCCCGCAGGTGGGCAGTCGTTGGCACGCCCAGATTGGGGGCCAACTGCCCGGTGAGCCGGCCCATCGACAGGCTGTTGCCGTGCACCAGGTCGGGCTTCACGCGGGCCGTCGCGGCGCGGATTTCGTCGAGCAGTGTCGGCGGGCTGCGGCGTTCGCCGTCGTCGTGGGCAGCAAACGATAGGACCGGAACGCCCAGCGCACTCAGCTCGGCGGACAGTGGTCCCACCGCCGGAGCCAGGGCCACGAATTCGAGGTCGCTCCCCACAAATTGAGGCAGGACGGCCAGCATCGAGCGCTCGCCGCCATTGAGAGTGCCGAACTCGAAGACCAGCAAGATCCGCGGGATTTGTTGCTCCTGCGCTCGATGATTCGCGGTGCCAGGTCCGGCGACGCCGCAGACTTGATAATGGTCAGTAACGGGCCAGATCGCCGGTACCGGTTTTGAGATCGAGGGCCGTCACCAGCCGCTGGGCCTCGGACACCATCATTCGCAGCTCGCTCGCCAGCGCGAGGAACTGCCAGCCCTCGGCCACGCGTTTCTTGACGGCTTCGACCGATTGCACGTGCAGCCCGACCGGCGTGCCGACTTTTTTGCCGGCGGCGAGCACGCGCTGCAGCATGGCTTCGAGCGCCTCCGGGGAAGGGTCGTTCCCGTTCGCATCCCGCATCTGGGCGGTGAGATCGTTCGGGCCGACGAAGATCGCGTCGACCCCTTTCAGGCTGTAGATGGCTTCGGCGTTCTCGACGCCGCGGGGCGATTCGGTCTGCAGCACGACGAGGATTTCGTCGTTGGCCCGTTTGTAGTAATCGCCCGAAGTGGCGGCGAAGTTGATGGCGTGCAGCGATCCGCCGATCGACCGGTTGCCGACGGGCGGATACTTGGCCGCGGCGATGGCTACTTTCGCCTCCTCAACGGTGTCGACCATCGGAACCACAATGCCCCAGGCGCCGGCGTCGAGCACCCGCTTGATGTGGTCATGATCGCCTCGCGGCACGCGGGCCAGAGGCACACAGCCGGCGTCGGCGATTGCTCCAAACAGGACGGCGGCCTCGCTCCAATCGATGGGCGAATGCTCGAGATCGACCGTCAGCCAGGCAAACCCGATGCGAGCCATCAGCCGCGTCGCGTGGATATGTCCGAACGATAGCCAGGTGCCGACCTGCGGTTTTCCCTCCCGGAGCGCGGCTTTAACCGAGTTTTTTTTCATCGCGTAATCCCAGGCACTGGGGCCGGCCGAGTCGAACGGACGGCCAGGGTGCGCTTACAATATCGATCGTCGAGATCGACGTCCAACGGCCTCCGAGCCCGGCCTCCGGGCTGCCCGCGTGTCCCTGTCGCTAACGGAAGTTCGCTTCCCTGCAATGGATCAATTTCAGACCGTCGCCAAAGTCGGCGATATTCCGCCCGGTGAAGGACGCGCCTTTCCGGTCGACGGCACAGTGGTGGCCGTCTTCAACGTCGACGGCGAATACACGGCCATCAACGACGTCTGCCCGCACATGGGGGCCTCGCTGGCCGAGGGCTATGTCGAGGGGGTATCCGTGACCTGTCCTTGGCATGCCTGGCGGTTCTCAGTCAAGGACGGGTCGTGGCTCGACAATCCCCGCTCGAAGATTGGCAATGCGTGCTACGCCGTGCGCGTGGTGGGTGATGAAATCCGGGTGCAGGTTTCCAATCCGGCCCCGCCGCCGGCCCCTCCCTCGCCGTGACGCTAGAGCGTCTCGACGGGTGCCCCGAGTCCTGCCGACGTCAAACCGGCGATGAAGGCCCGCTTGCCGCCGTGTGACGGATGGCGTACAGCGGCGAAGCCGTTCAGCCCGAGTCGATGGAGAGCCAATTCGGCCGTGCGGCCGACGGCGATCACCGAGTGCGGCGCAAGAAGGTCCAGCAACTGTCGCAGGTAGGCCTGTCCCACGACGAGCTCCGCGGCCGTCGGCGCGCGGTTCACCTGGGTGGCGGCGCGGGGGTGAAACGGAACGGCGTTCCAGAATGCCGGGACATGGTCGCAATTGTGCAAATGCTGCCAGACGATGCCGGCCGTACTCTCGGCAGTTAAGCCGCCGACTTTCACGGCGGATTGCAGCGATCGCAGAAAGGGATGCAACCCGGCCCTTAAAAGCCGCTCGTCGGTAAAGGGGATTCCCGTGCGGGCACAGCCCCGCTCGCCGGGCGCCTCGCCAATGAGCAGGTGACCGGAGTAAGGCCACGCCAGCAGGGCGGCGAGATAGGTTTCGAGATTCTGCCGGCGGTGCCACGAGCGGTACGGATTCCGCAGCGTTTGCGTGCTCGGGAATTCCGCCAGCGCGGAGACAAAACGGCGGATCCGGCGCACGTCGACTGACCGGGTGGCGGGCTTCGAAGTTAAAATCCGGTCGCGGGTGAGAACGTCCATCACGATTTGCGTGTCACTGTTTCCCGGAATCGCTGGCGTGCCTGACACCGATGCTAGCAGCCCGACGGCGATCTGCTAGAATCCGCGTCCGATTCGGAGCCTGGTCCAACTCCTGGGCGGCCGACGACAGACAACGAACCACGAACTGTGATCGTAAACGGCAATGACTTCCGCGGAACCCGACGCGACGATTCGACCGGCCCAGCCGGACGACACTGCGAAGATCGCAGCGTTGATCGCCCCCTTCGTCGACGCGGGAAGGCTCCTGCCCCGCACCGTCGAAGAGGTCCGGGACCTGGTCGCGACCGGGTTTGTGGCCGTGCGGAACGAGGCGGTGGTGGGCTTTGCCGCGCTCGAGATCTACTCCAAGAAGCTGGCCGAAATTCGCAGCTTGGCAGTGAGCGAGGACCAGCAGCGACTCGGGCTCGGCTCGCGACTGGTAAAAGCCTGCGTCGACCTGGCCGCCGCCCGCAATATTCTCGAGGTGATGGTCGTCACCTCGTCGGAGACTTTTTTTCGCGACTGCGGCTTCGACTTCACGCTGCCCGGCGAGAAAAAGGCCCTCTTCATTCAGCCGTCTACTTCGCAGGCGCGGGCGGACTTGCACTAGGCTTGGCATCGGCGGGCTTCTTCGCTTCGTCGGCCTTTTTGGCGTCCTCCGGCCGCTTCGCCTCGTCCGGCTTTTTGGCCTCCGGCGGCTTGCCCGGGAGCAGCGTGGCCGTCTTGATCGAGTCGAGGCGGGGGAACGCCGCGTTCAGATACGCGTCCCCTTCCTTTTGGATGCGGTCCTGGCTGTTACTCGGCTCTTCGCCGTAGACGGAATAAAGCGAGTCAATCGCATCCATTCCCGACAAGACAACGCCGAAGGGCGTGAAGCCCTGCGGGTCCAGATTCTGGTTGTCGACGCAGTTGATGAAGACTTGCGTCGTGCGGGAGTTGGGCATCCCGGTCTTGGCGAACGTCACGTAGCCCCGCGTGTTCGACTTGCGATCCGGATCGCGGCGGTTGAACGTGTCGTCGGGGATGGTGTTTTCACGCCACTTGGCGCTCTCGTGCCGGATCGCCGTTGAGGCCGAATTGCACCACGAAACCGACCACGCGGAAGAACTTGTTCCGATCGTAGAACCCCCGTTTGACCAAATCGTAAAAACGGTCGGCCCCGTAGGGGGACCAGGAGCGGTGCACTTCGATGATCACGGGGCCCTTGGTCGTGTCGAGCTTCACCCAGTATTCCGGCGGACACTTGTCGGGGAGGGAGCCGCTCGTCGTGTCGGCCGACGGAATCGCCGGATCGTGCATCTTGTCGCTGCTCTCGCAGCCAATCATCAGGCTCACGACGGCAACGAGAGACACCCACTTCGAGACTCGCGACACTTTCGTTCCTCCACCAACACGGCCGATGAATCAAGCGCGGTAAGCTGGAACGAGACTGCGAAATCCGATCAAAGACGCGGTGATCGCAGACTCGCGGCCAGACGCCGCCCTGATTCGTTTATAGAATTCCCCAATCGCGCTCGCCAGTGAATTGGCGTCTGGACGGCCGGCCGCAGCGGGGTCTTTCCGCGGCCGAACGGACAGCGACCGGCCGTGTGCGGTTGCTTGGGGCGGGAAACGCTCTTGGTTTTTTGGCCGGCTGCTACAATACGGCCGGAGGCAAGGATGGCGGTTTACTTCGTCTACATGACGACTCGGGACGAGGCGGAGGCTTTGGTTATCGGCCGCACACTGGTCGAGGAGCGGCTGGCCGCCTGCATCAACGTTCTGCCCGCCATGAAGTCGGTTTACTGGTGGGAGGGGGAGCTGGAACAGTCGTCCGAGGCGGTGCTGATCGCCAAAACCCAGCAAGGCCTCGTCCCCCAATTGATCGAACGCGTGAAGCGGCTGCACGGCTACACCTGCCCGTGCATCGTGGCCTGGCCTGTCGAGACCGGCCATCAGCCCTACCTCGATTGGATCGCGAAGGAAACTCGCTGACGATGGTGCCGATCTTCGCCCACAAGCATGTCGTGCTCCCGGAAGAGATCGATACGCTGGGGCACGTCAACAACTTGAACTATCTCAAGTGGATGATCGCCGCGGCTGTCGGGCATTCGACGGCCAACGGCTGGCCGCCGGAACGCTATCGCGAGGTTCAATCGGCCTTCATCGTGCGGTCGCACCACATCGATTACCTGCAGCCGGCCTTCGTGGACGAAGAGGTGGTGGTTCAGACGTGGGTCGCCAGCTTCAACAAAGTCACGTGCGTCCGCAGATACAAAGCCACGCGGCCGAAAGACGGCGTCGTGCTGGCGACGGGCGAAACGGGCTGGGCCTTTCTCGGGCTCAATCCCTATCAGCCGCGGCGGATTCCACCCGAGCTGCTCTCGGCGTTCGTGCTCGTTCCCCCGACGGAGGAACCGTGAATGTGCGGACGATTCACGCTGCGGACGCCGGCGGCCGACCTGGTCGAGATCTTTGAGGTCATCCGCAGCTTCGAGCTGACGCCCCGCTACAACATCGCTCCCACACAGGACGTGCTGGCGATTCGCGAAACCGAGGGCCGGCGCGAAATGGTCGAAATGCGTTGGGGACTGTTGCTCTCGTCGTCGGAGGCCAAGAGCGGTCCGCCGATGATCAACGCTCGCTCGGAGACGGCCGCTACCCGGCCCGCTTTTCGTCATGCGTTTCGGTCGCGCCGCTGCCTGATCCCTGCGGACGGCTTTTACGAGTGGCAGCCGACCGACGAGGGGGGCAAGCAGCCCTTCCTGATCACGCTGCGGGACGAACGGCCCTTCGCCTTCGCCGGGCTGTGGGAGCGTTGCCGCGGACCGGACGACGCGACGATCGAATCGTGCACGATTCTGACAACGGAGGCGAACGACCGGCTGCGGGAACTGCACGACCGCATGCCCGTGATCCTGCCCCGGGACCACTATGGTCCGTGGCTCGATCCGCACATCGAGGACGTGCGGGCTTTGCAGACCCTGCTGACGTCCTACCCCAGCGCCGAGATGAAATTTCGCCCGGTCAGCCGACGGGTGAACAGTGCCCGCAACGACGACGCGGCGTGCATCCAGCCGGCCGAAAGCCCGAAGACCCTGTTCTGAACAGCGCCGGGGGCAGCCGCCTCGGAGTGCGGCCTAAGCGAACTCCAGCGGATTTCGGCTCGGTCCGAGGTTCAGCTCAGGAGGGACGGGCAGCGTCGGGACCAGCGGCACGTAACGGGCGGCCGCCGGGGCGGGTTCCATATCGGCCAGCTCGACGTCGCGGCAGCGCATCTCGGCCAGCACAACCGGATGCCACGAGGCGGGTCGCCGGTCGGGAGAGACGTAGTTCAAGCGGGCCCAGCGGCGGAGGCGCAGCTCCGAGGCTAAATCGAGTCGCGAGACTTCCACGGTTGCTCCTTTCCAGCAAGAACTGAACAGCCGCACGCTGCTCATCTTCCATCGGCGTTTTTTGCAGGTTGGCGACAGGCCGACCGTTTGTCGCGGGCCGTTGCGTACCACCCCTGCGGTCCCCGTGCCTGCCATACGTGTGTTGCCGAATTGACGCCCATACTGGGCTGGGCCTCATCGGTCGAGTAGGATGAATGTGCCTCTTGTGAGGCGCCATCCCCCGCCAGGCCTCCCCCCGAATCCCTCGAACGAGCGCTCGTTCGCACCGCCATGAACTCACGATTCCTCCGACCGGCCATTCTGCTGCGCGGCTCGTGCGCGATTGCCGCCCTGGGTCCCGGCGCAGTCTGGGCGGGTGCGCCGCCGGCTCAGGCCAGCGTGCCCGCCGTGATCGAATTCAACCGGGACGTTCGGCCCATCCTGTCGGACCGGTGTTACGCCTGCCACGGCCCCGACAAGAACAAGCGTAAAGCCGACCTGCGGCTCGACACCCGCGACGGCCTGCTTGGCACAACCGGCAAACCCGGCGTCGTTGTGGCCCGGCAAGCCCGACGAGAGCGAGCTCTGGCGGCGGATCAGCTCCAACTCGGCCGACGAACGCATGCCGCCCCCTGCCTTCGCCAAGGGGCTCTCCGACGTCGATCGGCAGGTGCTTCGGCGCTGGATTGCGCAGGGTGCGAAATGGGAGGGGCACTGGGCCTTTTTGCCGATCGGCCGCCCGCAGCCGCCGGCCGTCGATCCGAGCCTCAAGCCCAAAAACCCGATCGACCAGTTCATCCTGCAGGCGCTCGGCGAACATCATCTCACCCCCTCGCCGCAGGCCGACCCGATCACGCTGATGCGACGGCTGCGATTCGACCTCACCGGTTTGCCGCCGTCGGTTGCCGAGGTGGATGCGTTCGCGGCCGACCCGAGCGATCAGGCGTACGAACGGGTTGTCGATCGCCTGCTGGCTTCGCCCGAGTTCGGCGAGCGGATGTCGATGTGGTGGCTCGACCTGGTTCGTTATGCCGACAGCGTGGGCTATCACGGCGATCAGCCGATGAGCGTCTATCCATTCCGCGATTACGTGATCAAGTCGTTCAACGAGAACAAGCCGTTCGACCGCTTCACCATCGAGCAACTGGCCGGCGACCTGCTCCCCGCGCCGACGGTCGAAGACAAGGTGGCCTCGGGCTACAACCGCCTGGGCATGATGAGCGCCGAAGGGGGGGTGCAGCCCAAGGAGTATCTCTCCAAGTACATCGCCGAGCGGGTCCGCAACGTCAGCGGTGCGTGGCTCGGCGTGACCTTCGGCTGTTGCGAGTGTCACAATCACAAGTACGACCCCTTCACGCAGCGCGACTTCTATTCGCTGGAGGCGTTTTTCGCCGACATCGAAGAGCGCGGACTCTATTCGGGGGCCGACCACGACGGAAGCTGGGGTCCGCGCATCAAGTTGCCGACGCCAGCCCAAGAGCGCGAGCGACAACGCCTGGCGCGCGAGATCGCGGCCCAACGGAAGATCGTCGAAACTCCACCTGCCGGCGATGCGGCCCAGCAGGCCAAGCAAGAAGCCGCGGTCGCGGAGGCGCGGAACAAACTGGCGGCACTCGAGGCCGAGTCGAAGCAGCTCGAGTCGCACATTCCCAGCACGCTGATGACGGTTTCGGTTACACCGCGTACGATTCGCGTGCTGGGCCGCGGCAATTGGATGGATGAAACGGGGGCCGTCGTTCAACCGGCGTTTCCGGGAGTCCTCGCACATCCCAAGCCGCGCGAAGAGCGCCTGACGCGGTTGGATTTGGCCCGCTGGTTGACTTCGCAGGAAAACCCGCTCACCGCGAGAGTCTTCGTCAATCGCATGTGGAAGTTGTTTCTCGGCGCCGGTCTGTCGCGCAAGCTCGACGACCAGGGATCGCAGGGCGATTGGCCCAGCCATCCTCACCTGCTCGACTGGCTGGCCGGCCAGTTCGTGGATTCGGGCTGGGACGTCAAACACACGATCAAGCTGATTGTGATGTCGGGGACCTACCGGCAATCGTCCGCCCAGCGTGCCGACCTCGCCGAGATCGATCCCGACAACCGTTGGCTCGCCCGGCAGGGACGTTTTCGTCTCGATGCCGAAATGGTTCGCGACAGCGCGCTCAAACTGGCCGGCTTGCTGTCGGAGAAGGTCGGCGGACCCAGCGTGAAGCCGTACCAGCCGCGGGGCTACTGGGCTTATCTCAACTTTCCGCCGCGCGAGTGGCAGAACGGCACGGGGAACGAACTGTATCGTCGCTCGCTTTACACGCATTGGCAGCGGCAATACCTGCATCCGGCCATGCTCGCCTTCGACGCCCCCGGCCGCGAAGAGTGCACGGCCGATCGCCGCGCTCGAACACGCCGTTGCAGTCACTCGTGCTGATGAACGATCCGGAATTCGTCGAGGCGGCCCGCACCTTTGCGGAACTCTCGCTTATCAAAGGTGGAAAGACGACCGACGAACGTTTGAATTGGGCCTTCCGCCGCGCCGTCTCGCGGTGGCCGGCTGACGCCGAGCGGGCCGTGCTCGCCCGGCTGCTGGACGCGCACGCGGCCGAATATGCAAAGGACAAAGAGGCCGCGGACCGCCTGCTGGCGATCGGCGCACATCCCGTCGCGTCGGGCGTCGACCGCAGCGCCCTGGCTGCCTGGACCAGCGTCTGCCGCACCCTGCTCAACCTGCACGAGGCGATTACCCGGAATTAAAGGGACCGGGCCAAATCGGCCCGAGCCCGGGACACTGCCCGATGTTTTTTCCGCCTCAAATTGGACGCCGCGCCTTTGTGGCCAACGCCGGTCTGAGCCTTGGCTCGATGGCGCTCGGCGCGTTGCTGGGAGCACCCAAGGCCGCAGCCCAAGGCCAAACGGTCAAGTCGGCCCGCTGGGCGGGTAGTCTCGCCAATCCGCATTTCGTGCCGAAAGCCAAGCGGATCATCTGGCTCTACATGGCTGGCGGGATGAGTCATCTCGACACGTTCGATCACAAGCCGCTCCTGGAAAAGCTCGCCGAACAGCCGATGCCCGCGTCAGTCACGAAGGGGCAACAGATCGCCCAGTTGCAAGGGGCGAAGCTGCGGGTCTTTCCGCCGCAGCACCGCTTTCGCAAGTGGGGCGATTCGGGACAGTCGATCAGCGTAATCTGGCCCCAGCTGGCCTCGAAGTGCGCCGACGACATGTGCATCGTCCGCTCGCTGTTCACCGACGCCATCAACCACGACCCGGCTCACACCTTCATGAACACGGGCTCGATGGTCGCCGGCCGGCCGGCCATGGGCTCGTGGCTCTGGTATGGACTGGGGAACGACGCCCAGTCGCTCCCCGGCTTCGTCGTCATGGTTTCGACGGGCAACTACGGACAAAAGCAGCCCATCGCCGCCCGGCAGTGGCACTCGGGCTTTTTGCCCAGCCGTTTCCAGGGCGTCGAATTCCACAGCGCGGGCGATCCGGTGCTTTATGTGCGCAGTCCCGACGGCATCACGGCCGAGCGGCAGCGCGATTTCGTCGACGCGGTCGAGTCGCTCAACACGCTGCGAAACGCCGCCGCGCCCGATCCGGAAATCGCCACGCGCATCAGCCAGTACGAGATGGCCTTCCAGATGCAGACCAGCATTCCCGAGCTGATGGACGTCCGCAACGAGCCCAAGCACATCCTCGACCTGTACGGCACGCAGGGGGGCGACGGCACGTTCGCCGCCAACTGTCTACTGGCCCGCCGCCTGGCCGAGCGGGGCGTTCGCTTCATTCAGCTCTATCATCGCGACTGGGACCATCACGGCGTTTTGAAAGAGCACATCAAGGGAACGGCGGCCGAGGTCGATCGGGGGGCGGCCGCCTTGCTCATCGATCTCAAGCAGCGGGGCATGCTCGACGACACGATCGTCGTCTTCGGCTCCGAGTTCGGCCGCACGCCGATGGCTCAGGGCAGCGGACGCGACCATCACCTGGCCGGCTTCACGATGTGGTTTGCCGGCGGCGGCTTCAAGCCGGGCTTCGCCTACGGGGCGACCGACGAGTTCGGCTACCACGCCGCCGAAAACCGCACCTCGGTCCACGACATTCACGCCACGCTGCTGGCCCAAATGGGCATCGACCACATGCATTTCACGATTAAAAGCCAGGGACTCGACGCGAAGCTGACGGGCGTCGAGCCGTGCCGCGTGGTGAAAGAAATCTTGAGCTGAGGCGTGGGCTCGCTGTGTGGTCCCGCATCCTGCGCGGTCTGGAGGGCGATCCCGGTCGAGCCGGACCGGCGGCCTCTCTGCTCGGTCGCGTGGCCGCGGCCAGCCTGCTCATCCTGATGACGGCCACGTGGCAGCTCTGGTCGGTAACAACCTTCCCACGAGTGCCGCTCGTTGGAGCGTTGCTCCGGCTGCCTGGCTGGGTCGAATGGACGGCCCTTGCCGCATTCGCTGCGGCGCAGCCGGTTGCGTTGATCTGGGGATTCGACCGCCGCGCCGGGCGGCGAGGGGTCGCGATCTCCGTGCTGGCGCTGGGAGTGCTCGTGCTCGCCGACCAGCATCGGCTGCAGCCCTGGGTGTATCAGCTCCTTGTGCTCGAGATTGTGCTGGCCGGGTTGCCCGCGGCTGAGGCCATCGCCGTGGCGCGACTGCTGGTGGCCAGCATCTATTTTTACTCGGCCTTGTCCAAGCTCGACCGGTCGTTTTTCGAATCGGGCGGCGGCCAGATTGTCGACGGGCTGCTCGAATCGCTGCGACTGACCGGCTCGGTGACTGACGGCAATCGCGCGGTACTGGCCGGCATCGTGGTGTTGGGCGAATTGCTGGTGGCCCTCGGCCTGTGTTGGCGACGGGCTCGCAGGTACGCCTGGCTTGCGTCGATCGCCTTGCATGCGCTGCTCCTGTTGGCTTTGGGACCTTTGGGTGCAGGCAACAAGCCGGGCGTCTTGCTGTGGAATCTCTATTTCATTGCACAGAACGTGATTCTCTTCGGCTGGGCGGGCGAATTGTCTGTCGGCGAGCAGGCAACGGCAACGGCGTCGCAACAGGGTCACGAGGGAATCGCGCGATGGGCGATTCGTGGGTTGGCGCTATTCGTTCTCCTGTTCCCGCTGACGGAGCCGTTGGGCATTTGCGACGTGTGGCCGGCGTGGGCTGTGTACGCGACCGGTCCGGAACGGGCGCGGGTGTTCGTGGCGGCCGCCGATCGCGGCAAACTGCCGGAGGCTGCTCGTGACTATCTCCAGCCGCCCCGCTTTGAGGACGACCTTTGCCTGCTACGGATTGATCGCTGGTCGCTCGATGCGAGCGGCTCTCCGCTTTATCCGCAGAATCGCTTTCGGCTCGGCGTGGCGCTGGCGATCGACGCAACGGCCGCGATCGGCGACGGCCTCGTGGTGGAACTGGACGGGCCGGCCGACCGATTCACAGGAAAGCGGACTTCGCGGAGACTCCAGGGCCGGGTCGCCATCGCTGTTGAATTGGAACGCGATTGGCTCAACGGGTTTCCCCGCGAACACTAAGAGTGATTCATTCACAAGCCAGGGTCTCGGTGCAGCGAGGCCATTCTCGGCAGCCAAGCGGGCTGTTAAATTTGAACTGTGGCCGTTGCCGCCAGCGCGCGTGACCCAGTTTCAGCCGTTTCGAGTCAGGTGCACCGATGAAAATGTTCTGTGCGGGTGAGTGGGTCGATCGGCCGGAAAAAATCGACGTGACGAATCCGTACGATGGTTCGGTCGTCGATACCGTGCCCAAGGCGACGGCTGCCGACGTCGATCGCGCCGTCGCGACGCTGGTCCACGGCGCTCAGAAGATGCGGGCCATGTCCGCCTACGATCGCTCGCTGCTCTTGCGTCGCGCGGCCGAAATCATGAAACGCCGTGAGGACGAACTGGCTCGCACGATCAGTCGCGAAGAGGGAAAAGTCCTCGCCGAGGGGCGTCTCGAAGCCAGTCGCTCCCGCGAAACGATCGAAGTCTCGGCGGAAGAGGCGCGGCGGATTGTCGGCGAAATGGTGCCGTTGGACGCAGCTCCTGGTGCGGCCGGGCGAATCGGCTTCACGCTCCGCGTACCCTGCGGCATCGTCGCGGCGATAACACCCTTCAATTTTCCGCTCAACCTCGTGTGCCACAAGGTCGGTCCGGCATTGGCGGCCGGCAACGCCGTGATCATCAAGCCGGCTAGCGACACGCCGCTCTCGGCCCTCAAGCTTGTGGAGATTCTGCTCGAAGCCGGCACTCCTCCCGAGGCGATCGCCTGCCTGACTGGCGGAGGGGCTGCCATCGGCGACGCGCTCTCCACCGATCCTCGCATTCGCAAGATCAGCTTTACTGGCAGTTACGAGGTCGGCGAACACATCTGCAAGATGGCCGGCGTCAAACGCGTCACAATGGAGTTGGGCAGCAACAGTCCGGTGATCATCATGGACGACGCTGACCTCGAGCGCGCCGCCGAGGCCATTACTTCGGCCGGCTTTGCCAACGCCGGACAGGTCTGCATCTCGGCCCAGCGGATTCTCACCGCGAAGAAAATCGGCCCGGAGTTTCTGGACATCCTGAAGCCCAAGGTCGAAGCGATCAAAGTCGGCGATCCGCTGGCCGAGGGAGTCAAGATGGGGCCGCTTGTTCGCGAAGCCGATGCGGCCCGCGTGCAATCGTGGATCGAAGAAGCGGTCGCCGGCGGCGCCAAACTCGTCACGGGCGGTGGCCGCAAGGGGGCGCTGCACGAACCGACCATTCTGGATGACGTCGATCCGGAGATGAAGGTCAGCCGCGATGAACTCTTTGGACCGGCCGTCGCGCTTACTCCGTTTCGCGATATTGACGAAGCGATTCGCCTGGCCAACGACACGCGTTACGGCTTGTCGGCGGCCATTTTCACCCGCGATCTCGATCGGGCGATGAAGTTCGCCCGTGAGGTCGACAGCGGCAACCTGCACGTCAACTGGTCGAGCCAATGGCGGGCCGACCTGATGCCTTACGGCGGCGTGAAAGACAGCGGCTTGGGCAAGGAGGGTCCGAAATACGCCATCCGGGAGATGACCGAGGAAAAGATGGTCGTCCTGCACCTCAAATGACGGCCCGGTTTTCACCCACGCCCACGCGTCGCACCGTTTCCATCCGCTTTGTCGCGATTCGTCGAAGAGATTGACGTGGAGTTCCCCTTCCCGCCTTTGGTCCCCGTGCCGGTCAGCACGGCACTCCTCGTCATCCCGGCGATCGCCATTTTCTTTGTGTGGCTGACGCGGCTGGCCTTCCCCCCGTCGAAATCGGCCATTCTGCGGATCTGCTCGCTCGTGGCGGTCGCCGTTTCGATCTTTGTCTGCGTGATCGCCCTCTCCGATGCGGCGTTGGAGGCGTCCGATGGCAGCCACTACCCAACCGCCCTGCTCGTCGCCTGGATTGTCATCGTCATCGCGGCGATCGGTGCTGCGGCCGTCAAATTTCGACGATTCGACGACCGGCCGTTGCGGCTGACGGTGATTGTCGTCGGGCTGGCGGCCTTCCTGCTCGCCTTTCTCGGTTCGCAAACCGCCACGGGCCGATCGGCCGCGCTACTGGCGCGCTGCAAAAAACACGTGCAGGGGATCGGCGACGCCTTTCGCGACGTCGGCAAGACCCGCGGTCAATATCCCGACGCCGTCGAACAGCTTCCCAACCGTCCGCCGCAAAGCTGGCGAGTGAACTTGTTGGCGATCATTTCGCGACGCGGATCGATGGGCTACGACTTCAACCAGTCCTGGGACTCCGCCGCCAATCTGCCGCTCGCCCAAACCGAAATCGAAAGCTATTCCTGCCCGGCGGTGGGAATCCAGCGCGACGAGCAGAATCGGTGGCTCTCGCCGCTTGCCCTGGTGACCGGCCCAGGAACGATCTTTCCCAACGGCAAATCACTGCCGATCAAGGACGTGACGGACGGCCTCACCAACACGCTGCTGGCCGTCGAGGCGATCGGGCTGGGAATTGTCTGGAGCGAGCCGCGCGACTTCGACGTCTCAAAGGGAAAGATCGGCTTCGATATGCCCGGCTCGGCTCCCGGTCGGTCGCCCGCGTTGTTGTCGTCCTACCATCCGCACTGCGCCAACGCCGTGATGGGGGACGGCAGCGTCGTGCTGCTGAGCGACAAGATCGACCCCCAGGTGCTCAAGGCGCTGACGACGGCGGCCGGCCACGACTCGATCGAAGGCTTCCGCGGCAACTAGCCCGGGGCGGCTGCCGCTGACAACGGCATCGGTCCGCGAAATTCGCCGGTCTGGCGGGCCTGGTACACGAGGTCGCTGCCGACGTCGAGCGCCGTGAGATACATGCCCCCGTAGGCGAACGTATCGATGCAGACCCAACGATTGCCGACCCAGACTTCGCCGGTCTTTTGCGCCGTATGACCGCAAACGACGCGTTGTCCGCTCGGCAGCGGCGATTCTTGCCGCGTGAGCTTGGCCCAGCGGAGCCATTCGGGAGTTTGCTCGATGAGCGGACGGCCCGGCTCGAGGTTGGCGTGAACGAAGACCGTCGACGGGGTCTCGAAGTAGTCGAGGCCCGAGCGCAAGAACGTGAGGTGCTCCGGCGGAATTTCGCCGGTGTCTTCGGCATGCTCGCCGTACGACATCAGCGTCTCGAGGCCGCCAAAGCCGAGCCAGGGATCCTGCAGCTCCTCGATAGCCAGCGAATCGAGAAGCATTTCCTCGTGATTGCCGAGCAGAAAGGCGAGCCGACAGCGCTGTTTCAAGTCGATCAGGCGGTCGATCACCTGCCGGGTACCCGGACCGCGATCGATCACGTCGCCCAGCACCACGACGGTGTCGCTCGACGTGATCGCCAAGTGAGTCAGCAGCGTCTCGAAGGCGACGTGGCAGCCGTGAATATCGCCAATCGCCAACAGCCGCCCCTCGGACGGGCGGGCGACGGAATCCTCCGCTGCCATCAACGGGCCCTTTAGAACTTCCGCCCTTAGAACTTTCGGGGTGTGATCCGCCCCTGCACGCGACCGGGCAGGCCGACGATCCGCAGAAATCCCTCGGCGTCTGACTGGTTGTACGAGCCGCCGGCCTCCATGCTGGCGACCGCCTCATCGTAGAGGCTCACGGGGCTCTTGCGGCCGGCGAGCGTGATGTTGCCCTTGTAGAGGTCGAGGGTCGCCTCGCCCGTGACGGTCTTCTGTGCCTGGCGGATGAAGGCCATGAGGGCGTCCATCTTCGCGCCGTACCAGAAGCCGTAGTAGACCATCTCGGCCACTTCGGGGGACAGGCGATCGCGGAGGTGCATGAGGTCGCGGTCCATGGTCAGCTGCTCGACGGCCCGGTGGGCGTCGTAGAGCAGCGTCATGCCCGGCGCCTCGTACACGCCGCGACTCTTCATGCCCACGAACCGGTTCTCGACGACATCGATCCGTCCCACGCCGTTGCGGCCGCCGATCTGGTTGAGCTCGGTCACCATCTCGAACGGCGAGCGCTTGCGGCCGTTGAGCGACACGGGGACGCCCGTCTCGAAGCCGATGCTGACCGTTTCGACCGCGTCGGGGGCTTTTTTCGGCGAGACGGTCATGCCGAACTCGACAATCTCGCAGCCGTTGACGTTGGGGTCTTCGAGTTTGCCCGCCTCGTAGCTGATGTGCAAGCAGTTCTCGTCGGAGCTATAGGGTTTGGAAACGGTGGCTTTGACGGGGATTTTCTTCGCGTTGCAGTAGGCGATCATTTCCGCCCGCCCGGGGAAGTTCTGGCGGAACTTTTCGATCCGCCACGGGGCGATGATTTTCACCGCCGGGTCGAGGGCCTCGGCCGCGAGTTGGAAGCGGCACTGGTCGTTGCCTTTGCCGGTGGCGCCGTGGGCGTAAGCGTCGGCCCCGACGTCGCGGGCCGCCTGCAGGCAGGCCTTGGCAATTAGCGGCCGGGCGATCGACGTGCCCAGCAGGTAGACGGCCTCGTACTTGGCTTGCCACTGCAACACGGGGAAGGCGAAATCGCGGCAGAGTTCCTCGCGAGCGTCGATGATGCGGGCCGAGGCGGCGCCGGTGTCGCGGGCCTTTTTCAGAATGGCCTCGCGATCTTCACAGGGCTGGCCCAGGTCGACGTAGACGCAATGGACCTGGTAGCCCTCGTCCATCAGCCAGCCCAGAATGACAGACGTATCGAGTCCGCCGGAGTACGCCAGAACGCAGCTTGCCATGCTTCAAAATCCTCGATCCAGCCGTTCCTTTTGAACCGCGAGCTGCACAACAACGACGCAGCGCAGCGACGCAAGAGCAACGACACCAAGTGCGACCGCCGGTTCAGGGACGAACGGCGACCGTTCCGGATTATCCCGACCGCGTTGGCGCTTCACCAGTCCGTGACGCGGAGCGGACGACTAGGAAATAAGGACGAGCGGCGGGACGCAACTCAGACGGCGGGAGGCGCTGTCGAGTTCTTTCACGCCGAAGGCTCGCGCGAGCGCGTTGTACCGTGAGAGCGTGAAGTTTTTGCTCACCGACGCGTTCGGCACGATGCCGTCGAATCCATGATAGGCGCCGGCAACGACCACGAGATCGGTGCGCACACCGGCGTCCACCAGCCGCCTGGCGTATTCGATGTCCTCATCCACGAACAGATCGATCGATCCGGTCCCGATCCACGCGGGTGGGAGCCCGGCCAGGTGATCCAATCGAGCTGGGACGGCACCGGCCGGAGCGCGAGGGCCGCCGGGCTCGGTCCCGAGGAATGCCTTCCAGCCGTGCCGGTTGAGTTCGGCCGTCCAAATGAACGTACCGATGTGGGCCGGGGGCTGCCGCGAACTGCCCGTGCGGTCATCCAACATCGGATAAACGAGCGATTGGAAAAGAACGGGGACTTCGCCCCGGTGGCGGGCCGCGATGGCCAGGATGGCCGCGTGTCCGCCTCCAGCGCTTTCACCCGCCAACGCGATCCGCGCGGGATCGACGCCGAGCGATTCCGCTTGCGAATGCAGCCACTTGAGCGCCGCGTAGTTATCTTCCAGCGAGCCGGGGAAAGGAGTCTCCGGTGCCAGCCGGTATTCCACGGTGACAATGACGCAGTCCAGAGCCTGGGCCATCAATTGCAGCCTGGGGACGTCGTTCGCTGCCGTGCCGAGCAGAAAACCGCCGCCATGAGTATGCAGCACGGCAGGCCGACGTTCCCCGGGCTTGGCATTAATGACGAACACCTTCACGTCAGGCGATCCCTGATGGGCAGGCACCATCCGCTCGGCGACCGACGGCGTGGGAAACCGTCGGAGTGTCGAAAATGGCATCTTGCGAAATGCGGCGAGTTGAGCCGGCGAAATCTCCTTCGGCAACTTGAACGCCGGCATCCCTTTCAGCGGGGCGCGCAGCTCCGGAGCCACCAATTGCATCGGATCGATCGCCCGGCCGACTGCCTTTTGTTGGTCATCGCCGGCAGTGATAGACGCCCCCAACATGGCGATTGCGGCCGCCCCGGGCGCCGAGAGTACAAAATCTCGACGAGAAATTGCGGATCGATCGTTAATCATGAGTCACTCTTCGTGGTCCAGGAGAGCCCCGCCGCATAGGCTAACGCGTGCTCTGACTTGCGGACAACTGACTCCGCAGTGTCATGCTCGCAACTCCGCATCGAGGTCCGCGGGCGGGCGAGGGCGGCCAGTGGGCGCGAACTCAGATCGTGGCGATGATCTCGACCAGCATGCGGTTGGGCAGCAGCAGGAAGCACACCTGCCGGCCTCCAAAGGCCACGGCCGGCTTGGGATGCGAGACAAGCACGGCCCCTTTGTCGATCAGTGTTCGCACCGCGGCCCGCAGGTTGTGCGAGAGAAAAGCCTGGTGGTACATCTGGATGCCCCGCGACAGGAACGTACAGACGGGCGATTCCGGCCGCAGCGGCTCGATCAGCTCGATCTGCATCGAGCCAGCTTTCATGAACAAGCCGCGGATGACCTGCCGCGAATCCTCGAAAATCTCCCCTTCCCGCCGAAAGCCGATCAGCTCGTACTGCGGGATCTCGTTTTCGATCCGCTCGCAGGCGATTCCAACGTGGTGAAAGACCAAATCGTCTAGCGGTGTCATGCGGGCGGCATCCGATCGTGAAGTTGGAACCAGGAAAAAATTTCGGCGGCGGAATCGGTCCGAATGGCCCACTCGCCCGGTGCGGACCCGGCCAGAAAGCCGGCTTCCGCGAAGACGCCACGAACGGGCGTATTTCGCGGGGTTTCGATCACGGTGCCTCGCAAGGTCGTCCAGCCCCGGGTGGCGGCCCGCCGGATGGCCCATTTGAGCACGGCCGTCTCCAAGCCGCGGCCCAGCACGCGGCAGGAGAGCAAATAACAGTCCACAGTGCCCTGCCCTGGGTCGCTGTCCCCTCCGTCGTCCCGCGGTCGGTTGGACGTTTCGGCTCGCAGGATCAGGAGGCCGATATTCTCGAATTGCAAATGACGATCTTCGAGACCGACGACGACCACGTCGCCTCCCTCCGCCACAATCTGTTGCAGGCTCCGCTGATCATAGCGGCGGGTGGTGGTGTTGAATTGATTTGTCTTTTGCGAAAGCTGGACGGCCCGGGCGATGTTCGAATCATCCAAGGGCTGCAAGAAGAGCTGCATACCCAGCCCGGCGTAGAATTCGTCGAGGCTGTTGGCCCCCGTCCGTTCTTCCTGAGTTTTTCGCAGGGCTTGGTAGCTGCGAATGCGCCCCGCATCTTCGGCGGTCAGGCCGACCGATTGCAACCAGGGACAGTCGGCCAGCGTCTCCGCAAAGAAGGCCGGGCTGGCCGGCAGATCGAGAATCTTGACCTCGGGCAGCTTGACCCGAATCTGCTCGCGCTCAATCGGATTGTCGTCCACGAAGAGCAGCGACTCGAGCCCCAGGTTGAGCTCTTGGGCAATCTCGCGAAGGTTGTCCGACTTGGCTCCGCCAGTCGATCCGCAGGGCGACGAGATCGGCCGAACGGATCAGCATCGACGAATGTGTATCGAGCGCCTGCAGCGCCAAGTCGCGATCGTTGCGGCTGCAGACGGCCAGCCCGATGCCCCGCGCCGGTAACATCTTGAGTGCCCGCTGAAAGGTGGTGAAGGCGTTTCCCGGATAGTCGCCCCCAATGCGGATGCCGGCCAGGCCGTCCTCGCCCAGAACGCCGCCCCACAACGTGTTGTCCAAGTCGAGCACGACGACTCGCGCCTCTTGCCGAGTAACGCCAGCGTCAGGCCGATCCAACGGCGGGCCAGTCGCTGCGAAAAGCCCTCGGAGAAGGGCAAACGTCCCAAGTGCCAGAGCATCGAGTCACAAGCGGCCACCGGGACGGCCGCCGCTTCCGCGGCCACGTCGACCCACAGCACTTGCGAGAGGCCGGCGAGGCGCTCGGCGAGCAGGCCATTCATCTCGTCGAGGAGTTTGAGCCCGGCTTGGACGTCCGCGTCGGTCGAGGGGTCGAGTCGCACAAATCGATGGACGATCGCCCAGCCCTGGTTGGCGGACTGAAAGCCGGCAACGAGGTCGGCATATTCGCGGACGGCCACTTCGATCGATCCGGCGGGCACCCCGTCCAACCGGGCCTGCCCAACAGATCTTCCAGGCGATCGCAAAAGATGGCCACGTCGGGCCGCGAGCGACGCAGCGACGAGTTCGGATCGACCAGTTGTTGCCTCAACTGGCCGTAAGGCACCTCGGACGTTTCCACTCGGCGATCGGGCAGAAACTCGGCCGCTTGTGACGCGAACGCAGCGCGGAGCACGCGGACGTTAGCGCTCCCCAGGACGGCGACGCGCAGAGGCAGGCCTCCAGCCGAATCTGGCGGCGACTCCCCCTGCTCCGCCGGCCGCGGGCCGGAGGATCCATGTTCGGCTGCGCTCACGTCGCTTCTCGCGGGCGTTGAGGGGAGGAAGAAAGCGACACCCGCGGCGAAAGGTGAATCAGCCCCTTTTCGGCAAAGCGGCCGAGATGACGACGCAAGGGGCCGAACGGGACGCGAAGCCGCTCCGCGATCTCGAACACGCTCAGCGTTCCGTCGAGATAGCGGGGCAGCGCGTCCTGGATGCGACCCAGGACGAGGTCTTCGGCTGACAAGTTTTTGGCGACCGTCGGATCGGGCCGCTCGATGTAGAGTCCATATTTGGGGTTCGAGAGGGCCATCAGCCCCTCAAAGCGCCGCTCGATGGTGCCGTCTTCCTCGAAGACCTCGACCATACGCTTGAGCATCTCGAGCGTTGCCGCGAGCTTGTCGACGCGATTCAGCTCGAGATCGTCGCGGCTCGTGTGATATTCGGCGAAGTAACCCGGGTGAAAGCAGCGCGAAAGCGACGCGAACGGGATCTCGATACCAGGTGCCTCCCAGACCGTTTCGTCGTTCCCGACGATCGTGCGAAAGTCGCCCGTCTTCAGCTGGGGATCGTTTTCGCGGAGCACGTGCGTCGCCACGCGATCGATCAGCGCAGTGCCAGTGAAGCTCCGTTGCAAAACGAGCGGCGCGTCGAGCCCGACCATCTCGACGAAGAGGCCCTGCTTCAGCCGCTCGCGCTCAGCCTGGGGCATCTGCGCCAGGTAGAAGACCGTGCCGAAGTGTTCCGGGCCCGAGCACGGCCCGATAGCTGAATCGCCGCGGCCGCTCTTTCAGCCAGCGAAACAGTTCGAGAATCACGGCTACGCCGGACAGGTCGTCGTTGAACTGGCACGGATGACAGGTGTGTGCATTGAAGACGATAGTTTCCTGGGACTCACCCGCGAGGTGGGCTTCGCCGACGATCATCGTTCCCGGCCGGTTGGTCGTCGCCAGCTCGACCTCGTAGTCGCCCGGCCCCCATTCCTGCCAGACGCGATGCGGCACGCAGAAGCCCCAAGTGCGGTTCCACGGCCGATACGTGTTGAGAAAGTGGAACGCGTAGGCGTCGGGCACGGTCGGCCGCGTGAAAATGTGCTTGTCGAGCTCGGTCTTGGAGAATGTGCCTTGCATCGAAGGCGAGTTCTGCACGACGGCCAACGGGTGCACGGTGCCGTCAAACAGGGTGCGGCCGTCGCGGCGAATCAGGGCTGTTTCGACCGTCCAATCGTCGGGAATGATCCAGCCATTGTGCTCCTGGCCGCTGGCGAATGTTTTGAGCTCGAGCGGAAAGATCGTGGACAACAGCTCGAACTCGCGGCGATTGTCCGCCTGCGCGATGCCGATTCGCAGCTTCAAAATCTCACGAAAGACATCGAGATCGAACAAGGAATTCCCCACGGCGTCTCAAGCCGAATATGCCTCACCGCGGCGTGGTCCGGTTGGCCCGTCCGTCGGAATTTGGCCGGGCACGAATTGAGGCCGCGCCGCCAACAGATAATAAGGATCTTTCGCCAGCACGCGTTCTAAGTGCGACTGCACGGCCCGGCATTTGACCGCGTAGGCCTGAAACGGCGGCTGACGCAACGACTTCAAGACGCCGGACGCGGCCAGGTCTTCGGTCAACCGCCGAAAGTTGTAGACAATGTTGAAATCGAGGTAGCGCACGCTGGTGATCACCGGCAAATCGATCGAATTCCCGTCCACGACAACGGGCGTGTTGTACGCCTTGTGATACAAGTGGGGCACGCCGACCATTTGCTCGACGTGATGCACGAAGGTCATGGTTCGCAAATCGACGCCCCAAAAGAGCATCGTACCGTCGAGCGCAACCAGGCGATCCCAAGGCGTGTTCGGGCCAAACCCGCAAGCGGAGACGTGCTCGCAAATCCAGCCCGCCTTGGCTCCCTTGGCGAGGAACCCGACGAGCGGATTAAGGCTGCGGCACGCCGTTCCTTGATCGAAAACGTAACGGTTGTAGGCCCCATACTGCGGATCGGGGGGCGAATGCTGCAGGTCGAACGGCTGGCCAAAACGCGCATAGTCGGAGTAAGCCCCCAGGACGCAAATCGTCCCAGCGTCTCCCACCGCTGTGGCCAGAGCCGAATCGAACGCCCAGAGCAGAAAGTTGCGGGGATCGCTTTGGCCAGCGACCTCATTTGCGTCGGCCAATCGAACCAGGTCGCGGAGATCGGAATGCAGGAGAAGCGTGTCACCGACCCGAATGCCGAGCGCGGCAAGAATGGAGCCAAACCGATTGAACGTTTCCGGATTCTTCGACAACTAACACCGTTTCGCTCGGTTGATGAGCGGCGCACTGTCAGGAAGACAACCCGGTCGCAGACTGGTAAAGACGGACGAATTCCCCGAAAGTCCGAGGGTAGGCGGCTGGGTCGTCGAGGCGGCTGAAGGGATCGACCTGCAGTTCCTGTTGCAGCCGTCCAATCACGATGGCGCAGTCGAGCGAGTCGAGCCCGCTTTCCAGAAGGACCGTGTCGTCGCGAAACTCGGCGACCAGTTCCTTATGATACTGCTTGCCGACCGACCGCATGACGGTTTCAATTTTGTCCCGCAGGTCCATATCGCCCCTGATCCCCGGAAAAATGCTGTTCCTTTGATGTTATGACGAGATCGGGGGCTTGCCAACGGCGTAAGATTGCCGTCAGACGCCGCCCCGCGATCTCAGGCGGGTGCCGGGCCTGCGATTCAATGCGGAGCAACCGATGACTGACCACTCCCCAGCTGTCAGCAAGTCCAAAATGATCGAGCGCGACCGCTCGCACTTGATCCATTCGCTGCATAACTCCCTGCAGCAGGCCGGAGGCCACGTCTGGGTGAAGGGGCACGGGGCCACCCTCACCGACGCCGACGGCAAAGAGTTCATCGACGGGCTTTCCGGGCTCTGGAACGTCCTGGCCGGGCACGGACAGCGCGATCTGGTGACGGCGGCCGCGCGGCAGATGGAAACGCTGCCTTACTGCTCGGGTTATGCGGGCAGCTCCAACCCCCGCGCAATCGAGCTGGCCGAGCGGATTGCCGCCCTGACCTATCCGTCGATCAATCACTTCTTCTTTACGTCGGGGGGAGGCGAATCGAGCGAGACCGCCTTTAAGCTCGCGCGCTACTATTGGAGGCTCAAAGGCCAGCCGGAAAAGACGAAGGTGATTTCGCGGCAATGGGGCTACCACGGCGTGACCCTGGCCGCGATGAGCGCGACGGGCATCGCCAGCTATTGGCCCATGTTCGAGCCGCGCGTTCCCGGGTTCGTCCAGATTCCCTCACCCTACCCTTACCGCTATCAGGCGCCGGCCGGAGTGAGTCCGGGGATTGCGGCCGCCAACGAGCTGGAACGGGCCATCCTTCGCGAGGGAGCCGAGACGGTGGCGATGTTCCTGGCGGAGCCCGTGCAGGGGGCGGGCGGCGTGATCGTGCCGCAAGACGACTACTTCCGCCGCATCCGCGAGATTTGCGACAAGCATTCGGTCCTCTTCGTTGCCGACGAAGTCATCACCGGCTTCGGCCGCACGGGCAAGATGTTCGGACTGGAACACTGGGGCGTCGAGCCGGACGCGATTTGCTTTGCCAAGGCGATCACCAGCGGCTACTTCCCGCTGGGAGGCGTCGGCATCAACGACCGCATTGCCGAGGTGTTCGAAGTGGCCGACAAGGTCTGGATGCACGCCTTTACGTATAGCGCCCATCCCGTCGGCTGTGCGGTGGCGCTCGCCATGCTCGATCTGATCAAGCGTGAGGATCTGGTGGGCCAATCGCGCGACAAGGGCAAGCTCTTGCTCACGGGGCTGAAGCAGGCCCTGGCTGGTCACCCCCATGTGGGCGACGTACGCGGGCTGGGCCTCATGTGCGGCATCGAGTACGTGAAGAACAAGGCAACGAAGGAGGAGTTTCCGCCGGAAGACAAGATCGGCCCGAAGGTGCACGCGGCCGCGCAGGAGCGAGGACTCTTCAGCCGCCTCCGCGGCGACGTCTATTGCCTGGCGCCCCCCGCCGTCACCACGCCAGCCGAGATCGAGCGGATCGTCTCGATCACCAAGGAGGCAACCGAGGCTGTGCTCGGCCGCGGTTAACGATTGGCTACACGGCGGGCAGCAGGAAGTTCACGCCCCAAATCACGACGGCCATCACCAGGCAGTAGATGCCGAAGTATCTCCAGCGGCCCCGCTCCAGGACGGCCGACAAGAAGCGCAGTGCGAAGTACCCGGCCGCAAAACTGAAGATCATTCCGAACAGGCCGGGGACCAGCACTTCCGTCACCAGGCTCCGCGAGAGATCGTGCGCTTTGAAGAGCTTGTAGAGGCTGTAGACCTGCGCTGGCGGAGTCAGGACGACGGCCAAAGCGAAGCTGAAATCTTCGGCGAGCCAGCGCGACACGCCGCAGAGCAGGCCGGTCGAGATGGTCGCCCCGCTGCGCGAGAATCCGCGGAACGGCACGCAGAACCCCTGGACCAAGCCGATCCAGATCGCCGACCGGTTGGTGAGAGGTTCGCCCCGATTGGTCGACTCTCGGCCGCCAGCGGCCAGGATCAAGACGCCCACGGCGGCCAGCCCCGTCCCGACGATGGTGAGGTTCTTGAAGAGCTCTTCCATCTCGCCCTTGGGATGCTTGAGCAAGCCGACGAGGATTACCTTCTCGATCAGCACCATCAGGGCGACCGCCACCACGCCGGTGACGGCCGTCGCCACGACGATCATCCTGAGAAATTCGCGCGGCGACTCGGAGGCGCCGGTACTCCCGCTTTTGGGTTGCCACAGCCGCCGCCAGCGGGGCCAGAAATAAACCAGCACAGCGAACATCGTTCCCGTGTGGAGCATCACGAGCAGGAAGACCTGCTCGGGCCGCGACGGGTCCATCCCCATCAGCCGCTGCGCCAGAATGACATGGGCCGAGCTGGAGACAGGCAGCAATTCGGCCGCCCCTTGGATCAATGCCAACAGGGCGATCTGCAGATAGTGAAGGAGTGCCATCAGCGCCAATCTGGGTTGTAGGTTTCGTGGCAGATTGCCCGGCGAATGTAGCCGGGCCGAACGATAGTGGTTGGCGGTCGCACCGCTCCGAGCGCTGGGCGGAGGGACAGGACGCGATCGTCACGTCGATGAGTTCAAAGCACGCGCGGCCCGTTTCTCAGATGCGGTCGAGCGAATCGATCCAGCGCGCCACCTCGTCGACTTCGTCGACGTCGAGATAGTCGTGCTCGTGGTCTGACGACTTCTGGACGGTGACGGCGTACTTCAATTCGTGCAGCACCTCGATGCGACGCTGCAGCTGGTCCTCCGCGCGGTCTCCGCGGTTCACCGAGAAAAAGAAGTGAAAGGGATAGCTGGGGTCGGCCTCCGGCGGCGGAACCTGCAGCATGCTCGAGGCGAGTGCCAGCCCGCGGACTCGCTCCCGATTCTCGAAGGCCATAAACGCCGCGAACCCCCCGCCGCGACCGTAACTATGCACGACCAGCCGATTCGCATCGATGCGATAGTCCTTCACGAATTGCTCGACGACGCGCCAGGCTCCGACCAGGTCGTTGGCGGTGAAGTCGCCTCCTTCGCCCGGCAACGGGGCGACGACGATCAGCCGCCGCTCCGCGCACGCCTTGCGCCACCTATTGAACACCGCGGCCTCCATCGAGTCGCGGCCGGGACCGATCCAGACCACCAGCCCCCAACCGTCCTCCGCGGAATACGATTCGGGAACGTAGGCCCAATAGCTTGCCTTGGTTTCGCCGGTGAGCGTGTCCCGGAAATGGCCCGTCTTTGGGCCTTCCGATTTCTTCGCATCCGCATCGGCGGCGATGTTTTTGGCAGCGGGAGCCTTGTCAGTCGCTGGCTGGGCGGGCTTGGCGTCCGGTTTGGCAGCAACGTCCTTGCCGGCTGGCGGAGTCGGCGGTTGTTCGGCCTTCTTGACCGGACTGGGAGGCGCGGCCGGCAAGTCTGCCGGGATCGCTTCGATGTCGGCCGTGAGCGTCGCGCGCACGGTTTTGTCCGCGTGATCCGAGCCGTGCACCACGCTCAGTGCGATCGCCATTCCCGGGCGCGCCCGTCGGACGAGTGTGGCGAGTTGATCGACCGACGTGATCTCAGTGTCGTTCCATTTGCGAATGCGATCCCCGGCGATAATTCCCGCTTTCTCCGCGGCCGTGTGCGGAAAGACGTACCGCACGGTCACGCCGCGCTCGCCCGGCACCGTTCGCGACGCTTGGCGCAGGGGCAGAATCCCCAAGAGCGGCGGCTCATAGGGGACCAGTTTGTCGACCAACACGAGGTCAGCCGCGATCTTCTCCTTGCCTCGCGACACGACGACATGCGCTTTGTCCCCCGCGTAGCGATGGCCCAGCGCTTGTCGCAGCTCATCGTGACGTCGCAAATGTTGGCCGTCGACTTCGGTGAGGATGTCCCCCGGCTTGAAGCCGGCCTTCTCCGCCGGTGAGTCGAACCGCACGACGTCGATCGTCGGCTTGTCGTCGACGCCTCCCTCCTTGATGGTGATGCCCAAGAGGCCCGGATACAGATCCTTGCCCTTCTTCAGCCGCTCGACCGAATTGAGCACGTCCGCGTACGGAATGGCGAAACCAATCCCCGAGTCGTACCATTCGACGCCCGCGGTCTCTTCTTTTCCGGAGGGCGACAGGGGCACGATGATGCCCAGTGGATCGCCGGCCAGGTCGATCAGCGGGCCGCCATAATTCACCGGCGAGACGTGGGCGTCGGTCTGGATGGCTTTGCCCCATACGCGATTGAGCGCACTGACGATGCCGATGGAGACGCTCGGCTCGGGACTGTCGTAGGTGCGGCCGACGGCGATCGCCCACTGCCCGACGCGGACCGTCGGATGGCCGTCCGACCGCAGCGGCTTGAGTCCTGATGCGTCGACTTTCAGCAGGGTCAGCATTCGCATGCGGTCGGTAGCGACCAGGCGCGCCGAGTAACGGGCCTTGTCGAGTTGGACGAGGATCGAGGTGGGCTTGGAGATGAAGTTGAACGCGCTCGACACGATCCAGCCGTCCTCGGAGACGACGACGCCCGTCGTCGCGGCGGTCGCCGCCAGCATGCCGCCTACCCGGTCGACGCCCCCCACCGTCTGAATGCGAACGAGCGAGGGAGCCAGATGGCGGACGGCCTGGCGAAAGGCTTCTTCTTCCTGCAGGTCGAGCGGGCACTTGCGCGAGCCGCCAGACCGCGCGGCGCGAAGACCAGCGTCGCCAGCACCAGGGTGGCAGTCGCCAGCCCCTTAGACAAACGAACATTCAGCGGGGCGTGCATTAGCGATCCTGCTTGAGCGGCCGGTCGGGCACGCGCATGTCCAGCGGTAGCAGCTGGTCTTTGCGACGGACGACCACGTGGATCAAGTCGCCCGGCTCCAAGCGGCCGAGGATCGCTTTGAGGGCTCGGTTCGACTGCACCAGCTCGTCGTTGACGAAGACGATCAGGTCTTCCGGACGGATCCCCGCCTTGGACGCCGACGAGCCGGCGACGACCGTGTCGACGTAGGCGGGCGTTCGATAGACCACGTCGGGCACCAGCACGAGGCCCAGGTCGAGTGCGACAAATCGGGGCGGGCCGTCCAAGGGCTTCGACGGCGGCGGCGTGAAGCGGCCGGCAATGATGTCTTCGATCGGTCCGCGCAGCTGACTGATGGGGACCGCGTAGTTCACCCACGTGTTGCTTTCGGAGTTGAGCAGTTCGCGGCCCAGCATGCCGATCAGCCGGCCGTCGAGCGTGGTGAGCGCGCCGCCGGCCGCGCCGGGGTTATTCGTCACGGAATCGACGACGTAGACAGGCCCCTCGTAGGCCGCCCGATACGCGCCGCGCCGCGCGCTCAGCCGGGTGCGGACGGAAATCACCCCGTGCAGCACCGACACGGGCTCGTCGCCTGTGGCCACCTTGAACATGTTGCTGTAGGCCAGCACGCGCGTGCCGGGTGCCGCCTCGGCTGTTTCGTGCAGATCGAAGAAAGGCAGATCGGCGTCGGCCGCGTCGACTTTCAGCACGGCCAGGTCGCGGCTGGGGTCTCCCTTGACGAACTTGGCCGAGAAACGCCGACCATCATTGAGGACGACGTTGGCTTCGCCGCTGTCGATCAGGTGGCTCCAAACGGTGACGACGTACCCGCTGGAAGAGACGAGAAAGCCCGAGCCATAGTCCTCGAGCCCGCCCATGCCGCCGGCGCCGAAGATCTTGACCACCTTGGGCAAACTGCGGTCGAGCCCATCATCGGCCGCGGACGACGTGGGCCCGTCTGCGGCAAAGGCCCGTGGGCCATGGACGCACGCCCAAGCCGCAAACAGCGAGAGGCAGGCGACTGGAACGAAAGAGGTGCGCACGCGCATTCGCTTACTTCCGCTCCTTGGCGTGCAGCACATGGAAGAGCGCGTAGTCGGTGTCGCCGTGCCGCACCAGGATCTGGGACGGGAAGTGGATGCCATCGATGGCGGCGATATCGCGGATGCGGATCTCGCATGGATCGGTGTCTTCCATCAGCGTGGTATCGAACCCGGCAAGCGCCCCGGTCGCCACATCGAAGTACCAACGTGTTTCCACGCTGCCGAGCGCCGAAACCAGCACGTCGACCGTCTCTTTGCCGCCGTCCAACGGCTCGGTGCCGAAGTAGACCAGGGCCGAGAAGCCTTTTTCGCGCTGGGTCAACAGCAGCCGCAGCTGGTTGAGCGCCACGAGCAGTCCGCCGGTGCCGGCGGGTTCGTCCTGGGGTTCCTGCTCGAACTGTTGCAGGTAGGGCGGCTTGCCTTTGATTTCGAGCGATGCGAAGGCACCGGCCAGCACGCACTCGAACGGCGCACCGGCGCCCGTGCGGCCGGAGAGGATCCAGCTGGATCGGCTCGTCGACTCACCCCACGCGTCGAGCCCGTGAAGCACGCGCGTCAGTTCGAGGCGATTGAAGTAATAGTTGGCAAACCCGGTTCGGGGCACGTAGAGCTTTTTGAGTTCCGGCGGAACTTCGGCGGGCTGCGGCAGCTGCAACGCGCGGAGCGGGTTGCGACCGCGATCCCGCGGTGTCCGCTCCTTGGGACCACCAGGCTTCGGCGATCGCTCGGGCTTTTGCTCGGGCGGCTTTTCCTGCGGTCGTTGCGCCGGTTTCTCGGGCGACACCATCATCTCGGCCAGCTCGCGCTTGCCGTGCAGCGGACGCAGCCGCACGCGGATGTCGTGCTTTTCGCCGTCGCGGCGGTAAGTCAGCGGCACCTTCCAGTCTTCGGGAAAGATGCCGAGGATATTTTTGAACTGGTTAACGCTGCGAATAGGTCGTCCCGCGAAGGAGACGAGCTCATCGTCGACCCGCAGGCCGCGGCGATAGGCATCGGACTCTTCTTGAATCTGGGAGACGACGATCGCCCGTTGCGAATCGGTCGAGACGATGGCGCCGAGCGTCGCATGGTCCACGATGCGTCCAGAATGCAGGGACCCGAGGAAGTTGCGAATCTGGTTGATCGAAATCGAGTAGCCGGCCCCCGCGTTCACGCGTCCGCGCTGCGCGATAGAAATGCGGCCGTTAATGCCGATCAACTCTCCCGCCTTGTTGAATAGCGGGCCCCCCGAATTGCCCGGGTTGACCGACGCGTCGACCTGCAGGCAATCGGTGTATTCGAGGATCGTGTTGGCCGGGTATTGATAGCGGTGCACGCCGCTGACGATGCCGTAGGTGGTCGTCGGCTGAAAGTCGGAGGCCAACAGGAACGGATTGCCGAGCACGTAGACCCAGTCGCCGACGCGGACGGCGTCGCTGTCGCCCCAGGTGGCGGTGGGAAAGTCGTCGCGTCCCTGCAGCTTGATCAGGGCCACGTCGCCGGTCGGGTCGACGCCCACGAGCACGGCGTCGTAGAGGTTGCCGTCATTGAGGCCGCACTTGAAGAACTGGTCTTCGCCCACAACGTGAAAGTTGGTGAGGGCGTAGCCGTCGTGCGTGATCAAAACGCCCGAGCCGCCCCCGGGCGTCGACCGCTGATAGACGGCAAGCACGGCCGGCGCGATCCGCGCGACGGTCGCCACGCGCATCGCTTCGGCCTCGCGGACGGTCGCGGGCACGTCGGCTGCGCGGACGGCGGCCTCAGGCACAGTGATCCCAGGGGCGGCGAATGCTCCCAGGACCACCAGACCGGGGACGATTCCCCGCACAACGTGCACACAGACCCGCAGCATGATTCCGTTCCGCCTACTTGATGACCTTGGCGTCGGCGAGGTCGAGATGATCGGCGATGTCGAGATCTCCGCCAAAGTCGACCAGGATTTCGATCTCACGCACGCCCGCAATGTCCAGGTCCAGGTTGAGCGGCGGATCGGAGCCGCGCACGTCGGATTGATGCAGGACCTTGTCGTCGCCCGAGATCACCACGTGCACGTTGCCCAACGGGGCGACGGCCTGGTCGATCCCCATCACCGCCTGGAAGCGGCGGTATTCGCCGTTGACGCGATATTTCAGCAACGTGCGGGAATGAATCCACAGCCCGCGCGCGTATTCCTTGTTGCCCAGCCGCAACATGCCGCCATCCCGCGGCCGATCGCGGCAGTAGGTCCAGACCTGGTCGAAGAAGGGAGTGTATTTCACCTCTCTCGGTTCGAGCTGCGATAGGTAGCGGACTTTCCCCAGACTGAAGTCGAGCGTGACGATTTGCTCGCCCGGCGACCACGATCTGTGCACCGCCCAGCAGGCCGGCCTTGAGTTGCCCGTTGGACCATTGGGCAGTTTGGGCCTTGAGAAAGTCGCCGCCCGTGGACGTCACTTCGCAGACGGGCTTGCCCGGCGTCGGCATTCCGCCGCGCGTAGACAATGCCGAAGATTTTTTCCCGCTTGAGCGTCACGTCTTCGCCGTCCAGCACGAAGTGAATGCCGACGTCGTCCACCTTGCCGACGGTGCCGTCCAGGTGATCGAGCACGTTGCCTTTGCGGATGACGAGCATGTCGCGCGTCAGGTCGCGGGTCGTCAGGTCGTGCCAGGCGTCGGCGACTGGCGGCTCATTCGGCGCGAGGCGAATGTTGGCAACTGCATTGAGGGGCAGGGCGAATTTGCCGAAGTTGGCCGTTTCGACCTGGGCACCGGCTTCGCTCACGCGGAGCCCGCTATAGAACAGGTGCGAGCCGTCGGTGAGCGCGAGCTTCCGGCCGACGCGGATCGCCGCCGCTCGCGGTCGGCTTGACGGACAGCGCCCGAATGTCGAGCACTTCAGCCAGCGGCACTTTGACGGTTTTGCCCGCGGCGGTCAGCGTGGCGGAATCGGACGAAAGCTCGGTCAGCACGCCGGTTTGCCGGTGGCCGGAGAGCGTGGTCAGCTCGAACTGCAACCCGGTCGAGGCCGGTTCAGCGGCCCCGCTGAGTGCGGTGGCGATAAAAAGCACAGACGGCGCGAGCGAAATCATCTCGGAGCATTCCCTCGAGTTCTTATTTTCCCTTGTCCGGGCCGGGCGTCTTAGCCAGCTTCTTGAAGTATTCTTCCACGGCCCGGCGGTAATTCGAGGGGAACTCGCGATTGAGCCGGCTTTCGGCCTCGGTGGCCGCCTTGGGAGGCAGACCGCCCCACGTGCCCGCTCTCTTCTTCGTATTCGGGTCGACGTTGCCGGGAGCGGTCGCCCCCTTCAACATCGAATCTTCGGCCGGCCGGTTCGATTGATTGCTGTTGTTCTGTTGTTGCTGGGCCTGCGACTGCTGCTGGTTGAGCTGCGCCTGCTTCTTTTTGATGATTTCGTCGAGCGATTCGATGATTTCATCCTGCACTTTTTGCACGCGCTGCCCGCTGCGGCCCAAGGTCCAGCCGCCGCTCCGAGTCCTGCATCTTTCGCGAGACGCCCGACAGCGATTGATCGTCGAGCGCGGAGAGCTCGTCCTGCATCAGCGTCGCAACCTGGAGATAGGGCTCGGCCACGCCTTCGGTCTTGTGCAACAGCTTGTCGAGCGTCGCCAGCCCGTCTTTCTTGCGCAACAATTGATGCTCGCAGACGGCTCGATAGAAGAGACACGTTGCCGGATCGACTACCTTTGCCGGATCGATCTTCGCAAAGACGGCCAGTGCCTCATCATAGAGCAGACCCTGCGTGAGCGCGCGGGCGTAAAACAGCCGCAGGTGGGCGGTCAGGAATTCGTCCGATTCATCCTGCGTGAGCAACGGCTTGGGGAGCGAGCGGAACGACGCGCCCGGACCGTACGTGTTGACGAATTGGCGGATCGTCGGATCGGCCAGGCGAGAAGCTCTGGATCAGGCGATCGAAGATCTGCCGTGGAGCGAGCGGCGGCGTGGCCGGCGCCCACAGTTGCACGATGCTAGCGACCGGCTTCTCGTTGGTGACGCCATGATGCGAAAGCCAGCGCAGCAGCTCCTGCCGTACTTGCTCGGCCGAACGGGGTGCGTACAGCTCGGTTCCCTCCGCCGCCGGCAGAGCGCCCGCCCACGAGCACAGGAGGGCGGTCGCTACGAAGATCGAGTGTCGGACGGTAATCATCGGTTTCGTCCCGTTGCGATGATGTAGGTGGCGTCCTGGATCTCGGCCTGCCGATGCGCGAGTTTCGACAGGTCCTGCAGCAACTTCTCGTTGCTGGCCTGTTCGCCCTTGATCAGCTGACCGATCTCCTTGGTGCGGCGGTTCACGCGGAACTGCAGCGAACGGAGCATTTTCAGCTCGGCCAGGTCCTGGACGAGCTGTTTTTCTTCATCGCCCTGGCCGCGTTGCCCCCGCTGCTGGCGGCGGTTTTCGTCCTGCTTTTGCCGCTTTTCGATTTCGTTCTGCAGGGCGGTGACCATCTCTTCCAGCGATTCGATCACGTCCCGTTCCACGGACTGCGTGAATGCGCCGACCTCGTTGCCCGAGAGCCGCGTGGAGATCGTCAGCATGTCGTCGCGGACCTGCTCGACCCCTTGCGGGAAGGCCACCGAGGAGCCCTCTTCTTTGAGCAGCTTGAGCGCCTTGGCGGCTTCGTCGGCGATCGTGGCTTCGTCGACCGAAAGCTCGCGCGCCCGGCCGAAGTGTTTGACGGTCCAGGCATTGGTCGGCGTCTTGCTGAGGGCGACAGTGTCGACATGGATTTGCAGTTGCATCACCAGCATCTTGGCGAATCGCGCTTCGAGCGATGCCAGGATGATTTGCTGCTCTTCCTGACGCAGCTGCCGCAGGATCTTTTCGAGCTGGGCGCGGGCTTCGGCGAGCTTGCGGATCGCCTCGTCCTGGTGTCCCATGCCCTTTTTGCCTTCGAGCCGCTTGAGCTCCTCTTCGGCTTGCCGCATGGCGCGGCGGGCGTCTTCGATCTCGTTGCGGCCGGGAGTCTTCTTGGGCTGCGTTTGTTCTTGCGACTGCTCGCCTTCGGACGGCGA
Source organism: uncultured Planctomycetaceae bacterium (assembly GCA_963813715.1). Taxonomy (GTDB): domain Bacteria; phylum Planctomycetota; class Planctomycetia; order Planctomycetales; family Planctomycetaceae; genus DASPSM01. The sequence goes on from CAWFAK010000005.1 coordinate 812,883, forward strand.
TCCCTCTTGTGGCTCGTTCTCTTCGCCCTGTTCGCCCGGCTTGGGTTGCTGACCCTTGCCCTGCTGTTTGTCGGATTTTCCTTTCTTGGAATCGCCCTTCTTCGAGTCGCCTTTTTTTGAGTCGCTCTTTTGCTGCGAGTCTGGCGAAGACTGCTTGTCGCTGTCCTTGCTATCCTTCTTTTCGACTTTCTGGTCGCCGTCTTTTGAGCCGGACTGCTTATTCCCGTCGGCCTTCTTGTCGCCGCTCTTTTTGTCCGCGTCGCTCTTTTTGTTTGGGTCGCTCTTTTTGTCCGCGCCGGATTTCTTGTCGCCGTCGGCCTTCTCGCTATCGGACTTTTCCGCGTCGGACTTCTTGGCGTCCGACTTCTGGTCTTCCTCCGACTTTTTGTCCCCGTTGGCTCCCTTATCCCCCTTCTGGCTGTTCTTGGAATTGCGGCTGCTGTTGGGCTTGCCGTCGGGACCGTTGCGGCTGGCGTCTTCTTTCTCAATCTTGTCGAGCAGCGACTGGGCGTCTTTGCCGATATCGCCTTGCCGCTCGCCCAGGCGGTTCAGATTACCGCCGCGCTCGGTGGCACGTCGCAGGTCCTTCTCGCGCGCAGACAGCTTGCTGACTTCTTTGTGCAGCAATTCGTAGTACTGCTTCTCCTGTTCGAGCTGGTGGCGGCGATCTTCACTTTGCAAAAGCTCGAGCAACCCCTTCAGGTCGGCGACGAGATGCTGCTGGTCGCCGATGGCGTCGCCGAACTGCTCCTTCTTGAGCAGCTGGGTGATGGCGTCCATCTGCTGGGAGATGCGGGTTTCTTTGCTGCGGCCGATTGCCCGGATCAGCAGGTCCGCCCGCTCGGGCTCGGTCTTCCGCAGGTACTCGGCCATCTGCAGGAGCGTCCGCTCGAACTGCTGATACCGACGTTCGAGGCTCGATTCGGTCTCATCGAGCCCACTGGCCGGCGCATCGGCGGGGCCGTTCCCTTCGGCGGCTTTGGGCTCGGAGGGCCGAGTCTCCTGTGCCCGGGCCGGCATGGGCTGAGGGTGACGAAGACGACTGCCGCCAGCGTTCCACACGCGGCCAACACCGCGGCAAGGGCAACCCCCAACGGCGGGCGTCGATGGGACCGATTCTTTCCTGTTGGGCGGTTCATTTGAGTTCCAGCCCTTTCAGCTCCTTGAGGCGCGTCCGCTTCTGCTCTTGTTTCGTCGCGTCGATAATCTGGTCCTGATCCTTGATCAGCTTTTGCAGCCGGGCGATCGCCTCGTGGAATTTTACCAAGTCCTGCATTTCGGCAAGGGCCATCTTGAGCCGGGCGACGACCGTGGTCACCGACCGGATACTCGCGTCGATCTGCGGGACCGAGTTACGTTGAGCCTCTGACTCTAGTTTAAACAATCCGATCGCCTCATCGGCAGCCGGGAAGTCTTTTTCGTTGGCCAGGTGCAGGGGCTGGACAATCCGGTCGCCGATCCGCTCCACCATCTGCTGTGTGTGGACGGCATTGTTCACCAGCTCCTCCAGCAGCCCGCGGAAGGAATCTTCGACCGAAGCCGTGTCGACCGAGTTCTTGCGGATCTGATTGAGCGAGCGGACGGCACAAACCGTGATATCGGTTTGCAGGTCGCCCGCGTTCTCGGTCTCGCCCGGCGGCTTGCCGCTTTGCCCGGCCCCCCCTGCGGCAGCCGCCGACTGCTCGGCCCGGCTGCGATGTTCGATCAGGTCTTTTTGGACAGCTTCCAGTTCCGAAATGATCCGCTCGAACCGCTCGCGGAGATTCACCTCTTTGACGTAGAGGATGGCGAGCAAGTCCTCGTCGCTGACGATTTGAAAGACGTACTCCTCGCCGCGCGTGCGGTGCGGACCGTTGACGTTGTCGCCGTCCTCGGCCGAAACGCAGAGACTCAGCTTCTGACCGATTTTGAGGTCGAGCGGCAAGACCTGGAACCGCTCCGTCTTGTCGGCGTCGTCGCGCTGGAGCGCGAAGCTCTTGGGAGCGCCGGCGGGCGGGCGACGGAACGGATAGGGCCGCCACGCCTGGTCCTTGCCGAGCCGAAACTCGAACTGAGCCTGGGCCACGCCATAGTCGTCGGTGACCGTCCCGCTGACCGGGATCGTCGCTTTTCGGGTAATCGAGGTGCCGACACCGCGCAGCTCCGTGGTGATGGTGGGCGGCGTGTCGGCGATGCCGTTGATCACGATACGGATCGGCTCGACGCTGAGAATGTCGTCCGTATCCTCAAGCTCCATCCGCAGGCGCGTGTCGGCAGGAATTGCGATCGGCAAACCGACCGTGCCCGCGGCCGCCGCCTGTTTGTGGTCGCCCGCTTTCGGGTTCGCGCGACCGGTCAAGATGAATGGCAAATGAGCGTCGAGCCCGTCGACCGACAGGAACGATCCGTCGGGCGGAGTCGGGAGTGGTTGCTCAGCTCCCAGCTCGCCCGCCGCATTCTTATGCGCGATCCGGCCCCCCTGGCGCGACAGGCTGATCCGCAGGGCGTCGGTCTCGATCCGCAGGCCGACGAGCGGCTTGTTTGACCGGGCGCGGAACACAAACGACGTCTCCATCGGCAGGGCGACTTGCGAGCCTTCGACCTCCACCGTCTTCCGTCCCGACTTCCCCTCGCTGTCGCGGTCGAGCCCAGTGTAGGAGGGATAATCGCAATCAAGGGCCACCCGGTCGAAGCGCGGTGGCTCAACCACTTCGACCCGTAGCGGCGTGCGGCTGACGTAGTCACCCCCTGCGACCGACAGCGACAGGCTGTCCAACAGGCCCGACAGCGTGTGCCGAAACTGATTTTCGGTGTTTTTCACCATGTCGACGCGTCCGGCACCCCGTCCGCCGTCGAGCACGTAATTGAGTTCGACGTTGGCCGGCACGATCGTTCCCTCGGCCGGCTCGACGAGGAGCGTGAGGTCGACGCCGCGCGGATGCTTGAGCTGCCCGTCGTGAAACTCGCGGAGGCGATCGCCCGGCTGCACGATGGCCTTCACAACGAGTCGCGTCTCGCGGGGCCAATAGGTCGCCTCGCGCGTGACGAAAGCGTGACTCCAGCGGGCCAGCGCCGCGGTGCGATCAAGCCTAGCGCGCCACGCTGAGCAACAGCACGCTGGCCGCCGTCACCGCCCGGCGCAGCGGCGTGCGGTCGAAGACCGATTCGACTGGCAGCGAGGCGGAGACCCGCACGGCCTCGGCGATCGTGCGTTCGAGCATGGCGGCCGTCAGTTGAGACTCGCACCCCTCGCTTCACCGGCGTGTGCGCGGGATGTTCCAAGGGCTTCTGCCGCTTCGACGGCCGTAATCAGGCGGGAGCCCATTTCCGGGAACCGTCGCTCCAAGAACGAGGGCGAGTGCCCGCGCTCGAAATCGCCGCACAAGCCGCAGCCCGATCCAAAACAGGGCGACCGTGCCAGCCAACAGCAGCGAACACACGGCGACGCCGTCACGAAACCAGATCGGCAGCTCCAGTCCGGTTAGCCGAAAGTAAGCCCAGTCGATGCCGAGAGTGAGCCAGAACATCGCGAGCAACACGACGACAACCAGTGCCGTCCCTTCGAGCAACAAATAACGCCGAATCCGCGATTTGAGCTGCGCCAAAAGAGCGGCGAGCGCGGGGGCCAGCGGCCGCGCGGGCAGTGGGCGCGAGCGTCTCACCGGCGTCGAGATTGGTGAAGGGGCTTTCGGCCATGGATTGGTCGGGGAAGATTCGACCTGTCAGGAAGTTTCAGCAGTCAGGAGATTGACAGTCACGAGTCAAAATCTGCGGCCACGAGTCAAATGGTCCGGGGGTCTGAGTGACCTAGGAAAACTTACGCCAGGCGCAAGAGCTTGCGGGTCAACCATTCCACGCCGAGCAGCCCAACCAGCAAATACAGGACCCATTGCCGATCCCACAGGGCGCGGAGCTGTTCATCGACGGCGAACCGTTCGCCCCGATCGGGCAGTAGGCCGGGCAATTCGGCCGCCGCGCTTTCCAAAGTTAGATATTTGCCACCTGTTTCGCGAGCCAGGTCCGCCAGCAGCTTCGCGTTCTGACGGGGATTGTCCGACTCGAGGTTCGGCAGCACGACGTCGATTTTGGCCGACAGGTTCTGCTTCTCGTCGTCGAGCTGCGGGCGAACGAGGATCCGATAGGTGCCGGGCAGCGAGGCGCGGAAGTCGGCCGAGTATTGCCCGGGGCGGTCCCGATCGCGGGTGAGGGCGCGGGGCGCGCCCAGCGGCAATCCGTGCGGGTCGAAGACGTTGAGCTCGACCGAGGGGGCGTCCAAGGGCCGCAATTGCGGGTCGAGCAGATTGGCCCGCACGCGAATCGTCTGCCCCAGGGCGTATTGATTGCGTTCCAAAAGCAACAAGCCTCGGGCCGTCCCGCGTCGCAGCCGGCCCTGCCCGACCTCGCGGATCACTTTCGTCCAGAAGCGATCAAAGTACTCCTCGTCGACGGCCCGCAAACGCCAGAGCTCGGGGCTGCCAATATAAAAGGTCCGCCCCGATCCATAGAACTGGGCCGCAAACAAAATAGGCTGTCCGTGCTCGTTTTGTGCGCGGGGGTCGGAGAAGTTCGCATAAACGGTTGCCCCGGCCTTGGCGCCGGCTGTCGGGTAGCAACGGTACACGCCGGGGAACTGCTTCCAGGCGGCGGCCGGATCGAAGGAATTCTCAACCAGCTGCAGGAAGCCCGTCTGCTTGCCCGCCTCGGTGAGGGCGACCGGCCACGGCTGGTCGGCCTTGGAGTCGAGAGAGAGGTCCTGAATGGCCGCGCTTAAGAAGACCGGGTAGAGCTCCTTCACCTGATCCAGATCGTTGTTGGGGGCTGCCAGCTGCGGCGTGAAGATGTCGCCGGCCACCACCACCAGGCCGCCGCTGTGTTCGCCGACCCAGTTCGACAGCAGCTTGCGGCCTTCGGGCGAAATCCGCGACCAGTCGGGATCGAAGGCCACGACCACGTCGTAGTCGAACAGTTCCGCAGGCGTGCGCGGAAAGTCGACGAGGATTCTCTTGGCGTCCTGGCTCACCTGGCTGGCTGTTACGGCGGACACCGTCTGCAGCCAAACGTCGACGTCGATCGACGAGTGGCGATTCAGCATCGTGTGCAGGAAGCGATAATCGCGCATCGGTCCGCCCGCGATCAACAGCACGTGCAGCTTGCGGTCGATCACGTTGACGGTCTTGCGACGCTCGTTGTCCTCGTCGCTGATTTCGCGGACGCCGGCCGGCGGCTTCGCGCGAACGAAGAACTCGAAGCCGCCCGCGACGGTCGGCGTTTGGCGAAACCGCACTTCGACCGGTAAGCCATCTTCTCGGAGCAGAATCTCGCGCTGTTCGATGACTTTGGGTTGGCTCTTCTCATCCCCTTCGGGACGCACCAATAATTCAACGGTGACCGTGCGTCCTTTGAGTCCGAAGCCTTGGACGAACGCCGCAAAATCGTACGGGTCGTTCAGGTGCACGTCCGAGGGCGCTTGGATGCTGACGACCTGCAGGTTGACTGGCTGCTCGGTGCTTCCGACGCCGACAGTAAAGAGTCGCACGTTGGCGCGCTTGGCCACTTCCTGGGCCGTCGACGGCTCGATGCCGGCGTTCGAGTTGCCGTCGGAGATCACCACGATTCCCGAAAGCGTGCGCGCCGCCCAGCTGCCGAACCGCTTCGTCGACCGCTTCGCCCAAGCGAGTCTCCAGGCCCCGGGGCCGCACGATCTCGTTCCAATCGACTGACTTTGTGGCGGTCTTGCCGGCAGTCGTGCCGTTTGGCTTGGACTGTTGGCTGGAATCGGATGCGCTGTTTTCCTGTCCGGCGGTCGCGGCCTCGCTGCTGCTGTCGGCCGACCCCGTCGTTCCCGCGACGGCCGCCTCGCTCCGCTCAGCTTGCGACGGATAAGCGGCGTGCGGCCCAGTCAGAGTCGAATCGAACGAGTAGACGCGTACGTTGTGCTCCTTACGCAGTTCGGAAAGCAGGGGCGAAACGGTCATCAGGTCTCGCACCGCTTCGGCACGCGTTCGGCTGGACTCGGTGGGCCGTGCCGCCGTTTCGGGAAAGCGCATCGAGAGCGAGGTATCGATCAGCACGGCCACCCGCGAGGGGCGGTAGGCGATCTGTCGCGTCCGCTCCTGCGGATTGAGGGCGATCGCCGCTAGCGAGACGAGCACGGCCAGCCGCAACGCAGTGAGGCAGTACTGCCAGCCGCGGCCTGATTCGTGGGCATCGCGACGATAAATGGAAATGGCCAGCGCCAGAAGCGCCAACACGACGCCGACCCCCGCCACCCAGTGCAGGGGCGAGCCCGGCCAATCGAACTCGATGGTGCGGAGCGCCGCGTCCGAGGCGGCTGTCAGCAACACGCGAGAGGCGAAGAGACTGACCGTCATAGTGCCGGCCCTCCCTTCGCGACGGGCGGATGATAACTGAGCCGCAACGCGAACAGTTGTTCGACGACCAGCATCACGGCGAGCACCAGGAGGAGCAGCGTCCGCGCCTCTTGCGACGCGCTATGCCCCTCGATCCACTGGAACGCGCCCGGGTCGTGAATCTGTACATGCACGTCGTTGGAGAGGCGGGCCAGGATTTCCGGCGTCGTCGCAATCTTGAGATCGCTCTCCTGCAGCGGCACGTTGTACGAAATCCACCGCTCCACGGGCGCGGCCGACTGGTCTTTGAACAGACGCACCATATACATGCCCGGGAGGTCCGTGTCCCCGTAGGTGGCCACCACTCGGACGTTCGTCTTGTTGGACGCTCCGCGGCTCGACTTCGTTCCGGAAGGCGCGGCCGCGGGCGGCCCAGTCTTGCCCGTGTTGGTCGAATTGGCCGGCCTGCCGTCCGCGGGGGGCTCGGGAGGAAAACTGGCGTGAGCTGCGCCGGTCGGCCCCGGCGTCGACTCGCCGGTCGGCCGGGTCGCCTTCACGCGGATGACCCGCTGGCCGTGCGCGTCCGGCGCGGTGATCTCGACGGTCTCCAAAAACTCGGCCGGATCGAAGGACACGTCGATCGGCTCGCCGACGATGCGGTGGTCCAGCGTCTGGTTTTCGCGGGCGATGTACTTTGCCAGCTCGAGGTGAAAGATGACCACGCTCGGATTGACGCCCCAATCGTTCCATTTCGGCCCCGCCGTCGTCAGGAAAGCGAGGATCCGCCCCTTGCCGTATTGCCGCTCGAAGGCAATCGGATCGTTCGTGACAAGGTGAGCGATGGTCGACACTTCGTCTTTGCGTCGGTTGTCGTCGCGGACCCATTTTTCGGAAACGGGGATCCAGGTGTTGATTTTCACGCCCTGGACGAACGGATTCTCTTGCCCGAAGAAGTGCTCAAACGGCGGCCGATTGGCAAACGAGAGGTCGGGGGCTTTGGAGTCGGTGTCGGGTCGCGGCATTGATTTGTGCGTTCGCGCCAAAGGCACCGGGAACAGTCCGCCCGCCTTGGTGTAGAGCTCTTCGTTGTAAAAACCCGTGTTGACGACGCCGCCCAAAAACCAGGCGATGCCCCCGCCTCTGCGCACGTAATCCGCCAGCCGATCGATGGCATCGGCGCAGCTGGTTCACGTTGAGCAGATAGATGCAGCGGAAGGCGTCGAGCGATTCGCGGGTCAGGAAGTCGGGACTCTCGACCCGTGGAGAGAAGCCGGTGATCGTGGGGTCGGCGGCCAGGGCATTCGAGACGTACGAGCCGTCGTCGCTGTCGTTGTCGCCATCGATGATCAGGACCGGGTTGGCGACGCTGATATCGAGGGCCGCGTAACGATGATTGTCGGACGCGAGCGAGTCTTCCGGCAGCTGGACTTCGACGGTGTGCTTCCCGGCCTTCTTGAAGCTGACGTCGATATCGCGCGACTGCTCGGTCCCGGGCTCGAGTTTTTCGATCTCGACTCCCAGCGGCAACAGGTTGCCATCGGCCATCACGCCCAGGCGGACGTTTGTCGCCACCTTCGTGCCGAGGTTGCGGACGGACGCCTTGAGCCGCACCGGTACGCCGGCAGCCGCCGTGCGGACTTCGCCCCCCAGATCCGTAATCGCCAGGTTGTCGTGCGGCTCGTTCACGGTCCGCGCGAAGTCGATCGACGTGCCGGTCTTGGCCACGGCGCTGAAAGCCGTGCGAAGCGCCGGGCGCTCGCGCCAGTCGTACGCGCGGAAGTCGGAAATCACGTGCAGATGCCGCACCGTCCCCGGATCCTGCGCGAGCAGCTTGCCCGCCGCGTCGACCCCGCTCACCAGGTCGAGCGTCTGGTGGCTGCATTCCAGCCGCTCGAAGATGTTCTCCAGCTCGACGGCAAACGCGTTGTTCACATCGTGCTTGAGGAACAGGGGCCGATCGGGATGCGACAAGAGCAACAGCGTGCATTGCTGCGTGCCCGGACGGCGGGCTCCTTCGGCGACGAGCCGCCGCACGATCGAGAGCCCCTCTTTGAAGGCGGATGTTTCACCCCAGCGGTCTCGCATCGAGCCGCTATCATCCAGTAGCACGACGTGGTGCGATTTTCCGCCGCGAAACGCCCAGAGCGCGCTCGGGTCGAGCACGAGCCGCGAGATCAAGAGCAGGATGGCCGCGACGATGGCCATCCGTATCAGGAGCAAGAGCAGCTGCTCGATCAGCAGGCGCCGTCGGTTGCGCTGCTGGCTCTGCAGCAAGAACTGCATCGCCGCAAAACGCACCCGTCGAAAGCGGAGTCGGTTGATCAGGTGAATGATCACCGGCACCGCCAGGAGCGCAGCTCCGGCGGGAAGCACATACGAGGGATGCAAAAAGTGCGTGGCGATCCAGTCGCTCATGAGACTCCGGTCAAGATTCCTTTGACGGGCGAGATTCCTCGGAGGGGCGCGAGATCCTTGTCGGGCGATGTCGTTTGGTCCTGTCGTCTCGCTCGCGGCTGCCCCAAACGCCGCCGGGCGCGCTCGCCTTAGCGCAGCGCGGATCGCATGCCGATGCGGTGATTTAAATAGTGGGCCAACGCGGCATCCAGGTGCTCGCTCGTGCGGATCGTCTGGTAGTCAATCAGACGGCGGGAACAGTTGCGGCGGATTGTCTCCAAAAACTGGTTGAGCGCGGTCAGGTAACCTTCCCGCAGGGCCCGCGGATCGCACATTACGTCCCCGGCCGCTTCCAGCCCCTCGAATTTCGTCGTCCCCGAAAAGTCGAAGTCCAGCTCTTCGTCGTCCAGGATGTGAAAGACCATCACGTCGTGTCCGCGGTGCCTTAAGAGGCTCAGGCCCTTGTCGAGCGCCTGCGGATCGACGAACAAGTCCGAGATCAGGACGACCATGCCCTTGAGCGACTGTTCCTCGGCCACCTGGGCCAACAATTTTTCGATGCCCGTCTTGCTCGCCGGCTTCTGGGTCCGCAGCGCCTCGACGATCGAATGCAGGTGGCTCTGGCGGCTTCGCGGCGGCACCCGCGAGCGGAGCGCATTGTCGAACGTCGTCAGCGCCACCGCGTCCGATTGCCGCAACAGCAAGTAGGACAGCGCGGCAGCCACCGTGCAGGCATAGTCGTACTTGGTCATCGCTCCGCTGCCGTAGTTCATCGACTCGCTGACGTCGACCAACAGCAGCGTGCGGAGGTTGGTGTCCTCTTCGTATTGCTTGATGTAGTACTTGTCGGTTTTGGACCAGACCTTCCAGTCGATCCGCCGAAAGTCGTCCCCCGGGACGTACTCCCGGTGCTGGACGAACTCGACCGATTGCCCGTAATAGGGACTGCGGTGCAGACCCGACAGAAACCCTTCGACGATCTCGCGGGCGCGCACTTCGAGCCGCGAAATCCTCGAGATCTGCTCAGGCTGCAAAAATCTTGCGGAGTCGCGGGTCACTCGTCAGGTCGCCTTCTTTGGCAGGGGTCGCACCGACCAGGCGTTCGATCACGCGGTCCGGCGTCACGCCCTCGCTCTCGGCCGAAAAGTTCGTCACCACGCGGTGCCGCAATACGGGGGCGGCCAGCGATGCGATGTCGTCGGTCGACACGTAGGTCCGACCGTTCAACAAGGCCCGCGCCTTGCCTCCCAGCAACAAGAACTGCACGGCCCGCGGGCCGGCGCCCCACCGCAGCAGCTCCTGCACGAAGTCGGGCGTTCCCGGCTCTCCCACTCGCGTTTGCCGCACGAGAGCGAGCGCGTAATTGACGACGTGATCCGTCACCGGCACCTGTCGCACGATTCGCTGCAGGCTGAGCACTTCGTCGGTGTTCAACACGGTGCGGACTTCGTCGACGTCGATGCCCGTCGTCTGTTTGGCGATCTGCCGCTCTTCTGCAAAGCTCGGATAGCGGACGAAGACCTTGAACATGAACCGGTCTTGCTGGGCCTCGGGAAGGGCATAGGTTCCTTCCTGCTCGATGGGGTTCTGTGTGGCCAGCACGAAGAACGGGTTCGCCAGGATGTGCCGCGTCTGGCCGACCGTCACCTGCCGCTCCTGCATGGCCTCGAGCAGCGCCGCCTGCGTCTTGGGGGGCGTGCGGTTGATCTCGTCGGCCAGCACGAAGTTGTGAAACAGGGGACCCTGGATGAAGCGGAACTCCCTCACCCCGGTGGAGCGGTTTTCCTGCAACACGTCAGTGCCGGTAATGTCGGCCGGCATCAGGTCGGGAGTGAACTGGATGCGGCTGAAGGTCATCGACAGGCAACGGGCCAGGGTGCTGATCATCAGCGTCTTGGCCAGCCCGGGAACCCCTTCGAGCAGGCAGTGCCCACGGCTGAAGAGCGCGATCAGCAGTTGATCGATGACCTCGGTCTGGCCGACGATCACCTTCCCCATCTGGTCGCGAATCGCGTTGTAGGCCTTATTCAGCTTTTCGATCGACTCATCGATCGCCGCGTTACGGTCCGAGTCGGTCATTTGCCTTGGGCTCTCCGTAGGGACGTGATCAGGTCGAACGCGGCGTCGACCTCGTGGCAGTCGCAACAGTCAATTATACCCCGCAGTTTGCGCAAACCGTCAAGTGCAGGGCTCGGCCCCGCACCCGGTGCGGCTTGCGCTTCGCGAGCCGCGAAGAGCTGCGCACGCAGTATTTGTTTCTTTCTGAGTTTTTCCTTTCACACATGCATCGCGCCGCAGAGCGGGGCCGGCCAGGGCAGTTTTGAGTGCTCGGCCAAGAGCCGGTCGAAGGCCGCCGTGATATGGGGCGGAAAGGGTGACGATTTGCGAATTTGGAAGTCGACGTGCGTGCCGATCGCCTCCATCGTGGCGGCCAACGTGCCCGCGTCGTCGTTCGACATGAAATGCAGCATTTGGAATCGTTTGTCCGATCGCGCGATGGCCCGCGTGCGCACGGTCACCTGCTGCCCCACGCGGACCTCGTGGAAATATCGGACATGCGACTCGAGCGCAAAGGTCGTCGCGTGGCTCTTCTCGAAATACTCGGCGGTGAGGCCGACCTGGTTCCAGACCTCCATCAGGGCGCACGAAAATAGATGCGTGAACCACATCACGTTCATGTGGTTGTTGGCGTCCAGGTAATCCTCGGGGATTCGCTGGCGATGGCCGACGGGCAGCATCTCCAGGTCGGCCAGGGTGATCGACTTCCAATTATTCATGCGGTTCAAATCGTATAATCCGAAGGGCCTCGGGGTGCCTTCCAAATTTCATCAATGGGACAGTCGATGATGCGTCGGAGGAACCGAGCGCTCGTGGCAATAGCGGCGACGGTTGCTGTTGCTTGGATTGCCTGGTTCTTGCTGCGACGAGGCTTGCACCAAGAAAGGATTCTAACGGACCCAGGACCAATTCTCAGTGTGGAGTGTACGCACAAACCCGGCAATGCAACGAATGACTACGAGTGGAGCCTGACGCTCGACGCTAACGGGAATGGAGAATTCACAAAATGGCCCAGCCTCTTTAGCAGGCGATCCGTGCCAATCTCCGTACCACAACAGATTCCCCAACTACAGAAGGCGGTCAACGACTGCCGTCTCTCTCAGCTACCTTCGCAGATCGGCGGCGCCGTCCTTGACAGCTCGACGGATCGCTTGAGAATCAAGACCACGCATCTCGACAAGACGATCACCATCGGATTTGTGCAGCCCGCTGAGGATAACGACGATGTTCGTTGTGTTTATCGGCTTTGGACCGCCATTCAGCAGTGCGCACCGAAACTATGACGTTCAATGAAGCCGCAGCCATCGTCGCCTCACTGAGCGAGCATGGTCTACAGGCGCCGAACCAGCGGCCTTAGGAATCACAGCGATCGGGAGGGAGCATGACAGTTGCGCTCGCCTGGTTAGGGATCGCATTGGCCGGGTTTGCCGATCTGCCGGCGAAGGTCGATCTCAAGCCGCAATTTCAGGACTTCGGGCTGACAGCGCGGCAGCAGGGAAACCGTGACGATTGCTCGCTGTTCGCCGTCACCGGCGTCGTCGAGTACGAAACGGCCCGGCATCTCTCGAAGAAGGGCGAGCGGCTTTCGGAGGAGTTCTTGATTTGGGCCAGCGACAAGGCTTCCGGGCAAACGGGCGATCAGGCCATGTTCTGGAAGGCCGTCGCGGGGCTCAACACCTACGGGGTTTGTTCCGAGGAGCGGATGCCGTACGGACCCAAGACGAGAGCGCAGCGGCGTCCGTCGCCGCAAGCCGTGGCCGAGGCTCGCGAGCTGGCCGAGCGGTGGCAAGTCGACTGGATCAAACGCTGGTCGGTCGATCGACGGCTCACCGATCGACAGTTGGTCGAGATCAAGCAGGCCCTGGCCCACGGGCACCCGGTCGCCTGCGGGCTGCGCTGGCCCAAGGACTTGAAAGGCTTCGGCCTGCTCAATGTGCCGACGCCCAACCAGGTCTTCGACGGACACAGCATCATGTTCGTCGGCTACGAGGACAGTCCGGGTAAGCCGGGCGGCGGAGCATTCACGTTTCGCAATAGCGACGGTCCAAACTGGGGACAGCAGGGTTACGGCCTGATCTCCTACGCGTACGCGAAGGCCTACGCCAACGATGCGCTTTGGCTGCGATTGGAGCCGCCCCGCTCCGAAGTGCCCACGGTGCGTTACGAGGGCGAGTCGATGCGGGTGCTGGCGGCCTCCGGTTGCCAGGCGTCGCCGCAGCGGATGAACGGCTTTAGCCCGAAGCTGTGGAGCCACGGCGAGCAACTCTTCTGCAACGCCAAAAAGGAGGGCTCCGTGCGATTGGGCTTCGAGGTTCGCAAGCCGGGCCACTACCGCGTGCGGATGCTGGGCACTGCCGGGCCCGACTTCGGCACAATCGCTGTAGCCCTCGATGGCAGAAACGTGCCGGGCGCGTTCGATCTCTATTGCGGCCAGGTCGCGCCCGCCGGTGGGCTCGAGTTAGGAACCCACGACCTGGCGGCCGGCTCGCACACTCTGCGAATCACGGCGATCGGCAAGGACTCGACGTCGAAGGGTTTCTCGTTTGGCGTCGACGCGCTCGACCTCATCGCGGCGCGGTGAGCATTGGTAGGGTGTGATAAGGCCCGGGCCAGGCCGCAGGCACACCGTCTCTATTGAATGTGACACGTGTCCTGGCCGCTGAAGATGGTGTGCCGGCGTCCGCTTTGGCGGACTTGTCACACCCTATGCGGACTTGTCGCACCGTACGAAGGCGCCCCGCGTTAGCCGTGCACGATGGGCAGGCCGGCGTTTTTCCAGCCGCTGAAGCCGCCGTCCATCGAGATCACGTTGGTGTAGCCCATGTCCTGCAGGTTTTTCGCCGCCAATGCCGAGCGAAATCCACCGCCGCAATAGAGCACCAGTGGCGCGGATGTGTCCGGGATGGTCTTCTCGACGTCGCGCTCGATGACTCCTTTGCCCAAGTGAATGGCGCCCGGCAGGTGGCCGGCGGCCCACTCGCTGTCTTCGCGCACGTCGACGAGTTGAAACGCCTCTCTGCGGTCCAGTCGGCTCTTCACGTCGGCGACCGTGCATTCTTTGACGTGTTGCTTGGCCTCGTTGACGATCTTGAGAAAGCCGGGGGGGTGTTGTTTACCCATTGTGGTCCTCCGGCTTGAATCTTATGCGGGCCGCCGATCGAGAGAAATCAAGGGGCCCGCGAAATTAAGGGGACAGCGAAATCAAGAAGCGATTGATGGCCCCGTTGACCGCGTCGGGATTCTCCAACGGCGCGAGATGTCCCGCATTGGGAATCTGCACGAACTGAGCGTGCGGGATGGCGACCGTCATCTGCTGCATTTCCGCGGGGGGCGTTACCTGGTCGTCCTGCCCGCAGATGACGAGCGTCGGCACGTCGATTTGGCCGAGAATCTCGCTGCAGTCGGGCCGCTCGGCCATGCCGCGTAGCGCGGCGGCGATGCCGGCCGGCTTGTTGCGCACGATCTGGGAGCGAACGTTGGCGACCAGATCGGGCCAGCGCTCAGTCGTTTTGGCTGACATCAGTTTGGGGAGCAAGGTTTCGGCGGCGGAGGCGCCTTGCGTCATTACGGTCTCGGCCAGCTTGTGCCGCCCGGCGGCGGCGTCGGGCGTGTCGGCAGTCGCCCGCGTGTCGCAAAGGATTAGGGCGGCCAGTTGGGCCCGGTATTTGCGAAAGAATTGCCAGGCGATGTAGCCCCCCATCGACAGGCCGCAGTAGACGACCGGGCGATCTACCATCGCCGCGTGCAGGATGCCGTGCAGGTCGTCGGCCATGTCTTCCATGGTGACGGTGCCGGCCGTTACGGTGCTCTCGCCGAACCCGCGGAGGTCGGGCACGATCACGCGATTCTTCTTGGTGAAGGCGTCGATCTGCGGCTGCCACATCGAGTGATTGAGAGGGAAGCCGTGCACGAACAGCAGCGGCAATCCCTTGCCTTGTGCGTAGACATTCAACGTCCCGTTAGTAACCGCGACATGCTGCATGGAAATCCTCATTCCGAGCGCGGTCGTGACGTGCGGCGAAGGGCCCGATTCGTCTTCGCCTGAGCCTGCGATATGATAGCGACGCCCTCAGATCGGTGCCCGCGTGAATTTTCTTTCTGCCAAATGTTTAACTTCTGTGAAATGATCAACTGATGGATACGTTGCTCGATCGATTTCTCCGCTACGCACGGATCGATACGCAGGCGGTCGAAGGCGCGAGTGGTTACCCCAGCTCGGCCAAACAGCTCGAGCTGTCCAAGCTGCTCGGGCGCGAGTGTCGCGAAATCGGCCTCGCCGATGTGACGCTGACCGAATTCGGCATCGTGACGGGGACGGTGCCCGCCTCGGCCGGTTGCCAGGTCGCCGGGCATCGCCTGGTTCGCGCACGTCGATACGTCGCCCGAGTTCACGGCCGAAAACGTGCGACCTGTCGTGCATGCCAACTACGACGGGCGCGATCTCGTGCTGCCGGGCGACACGCGGCGTGTGCTGCGCACTTCGGAGAATCCCGCCCTCACCAAGCTGGTCGGCCGCACCATCATCACCACGGACGGCACGACACTCCTGGGCGCGGACGACAAGTCGGGAATCGCCGTGATCATGACGGCGGCCGTCCATCTGCTGAATCATCCGGAAATCGTCCACGGGCCAATCCGCGTTTGCTTCACCTGTGACGAAGAAGTTGGACACGGCGTCGACCACGTCGATCTCGAAAATCTGGGCGTCGTCTGCGGCTACACGCTCGACAGCGAGGGCTCCGGCCGCATCGACAGCGAAACCTTTTCAGCCGACTTGGCCGTGGTCAAAGTGACCGGCATCAATACGCATCCGTCGGTCGGCAAAGGGGCGATGGTCAACGCGGTGCGAATCTTGAGCGAGTTCATCAGTCGCCTCCCGACCGACCGGTTGAGTCCGGAGACCACCGACGGCCGCGATGGATTCTTGCATCCCTACCAGATTACCGGGGGCGTCGAGTCGGCTTCGGCGCGGATCATTCTCCGCGACTTCGAGACGCCGACGCTCGCCGAGCACGCCAAGTTGTTGGAGCGGATTGCCGTCGAGCTGCGACAGAAACACCCGCGGGCGCGGATCGAGATCGAAATTCACAAGCAATATCGCAACATGCGCGAGGGGTTGGACAAGGAACCCCGCGCGCTGGCCAAGGCGATCGAAGCGGTGCGGGCCGCCGGACTCGATCCGCGACCTTTCGCAGATTCGCGGCGGCACGGATGGATCGGTGCTCACCGAACGAGGCCTGCCGACGCCCAACCTCTCCTCGGGCCAGCACAATCCGCACTGCCCGCTCGAGTGGACGTGTCTGGAAGAGATGCAGCAGGCCGTCGACATTTTGACCGAGTTGGCCAAGGCCTGGGGCCGGGAAAAGGGCTGACGCGCGGCAGACGGACGAGCGCTGCTCTGCGTCGCTGCCGACCGCATCGCGCAGGTCTTCGTCAGCCGCGGAGTGGAACCGGCCTAAGCCGTCGGCACTTTTCGCAGCGCCCGGGCCGTGCCGTTGCGGCTGACGAAAACCGTCTGCTCGCGGTCCGGGCCGACGGAGACGATTTCGACCGGGGCGCCGACGAGGTCGGCCACCGCTTCGATGTAGCGTTTGGCGGCCGGCGGAAAGTCTTCGTAGTGCCGCACCTGCGAGATGTCGCACATCCAGCCGGGCAGCGAGCGGTAGACGGGGATCGCCCGCGCGAGATCTTCGGCATGGCTCGGAAAGTCGCTGGTCCGTTTGCCGTCGATTTCATAGGCGTCGCAGATCTTGAGTTCTTCGAGGCCGCTGAGAACGTCCAAGAGCGCAATCGCGATGCAGTCGACGCCGCTCAAGCGTGCGCCGTACCCCGCGGCGACACCGTCGAACCAGCCGCAGCGACGTGGACGTCGAGTCACCGTTCCGTACTCGTTCCCGACCTCGCGGATGTAATCGCCGGTGGCATCGTGGAGTTCGGTGACGAACGGGCCGCCCCCCACGCGCGAGCTGTAGGCTTTGACGACGCCGATCATCTTGCTGATGGCCCGCTCTGAAACGCCGCTGCCGTTGTGGACGCCGCAGCCCGAGCTGTTGGAGCTGGTGACGAACGGGAACGTTCCGTGGTCGAGGTCCAGCAGGCTTCCCTGGGCGCCCTCGAACAGGATCCGCTTGCCTTCGCGAATCGCGCGGTGCAGGTAAGTGGTGGTGTCGGTGACGTAGGGCCGCAGCCGATCCGCGTAGGCGGAGTATTCCTGGTAAATGGCGGCGGCGTCGAGCGGTTTGAACTCGGGATCGAGCGCGGTCAGGATCGTGTTCTTTTGCGCGACGATGTCGGTCAGCCGTCCGCGGAGGAACTCGGGGCGGCACAAATCACCCACGCGTATGGCCTGTGATCGGCCCGCCTTGTCGCGATAGCAGGTGCCGATGCCCCGCATCGTGGTGCCGATGGGATCTTTGCTGCGGCTCTTCTCCAACACGGCTTCTTCGAGAACGTGATAAGGGAAGATCACGTGGGCCCGGTCGCTGATTAGCAGGCTGCCGGGAACCAACGGGCCGCGGCGGGCCGTGATCGCGTCGAGCTCGCTCAGAAAGGCCTTGGGATCGAGGACGATTCCAGTGGCGATCACCGACACGACTTTGGGATGCAGGATGCCCGCCGGCAAGAGCGACAGCTTGTACGTGTCGCCGTTGAAGACGACCGTATGTCCGGCGTTGTTGCCTCCCTGATAGCGAACGACGATATCGTGCTCGTCGGTCAGCAGGTCGACAATTTTCCCTTTGGCTTCGTCACCCCACTGCAGACCGACCACCGAAGTAGCGGACACGAAATTGCCTCGTCTGTTTTCCAATGGACGCCCGAAGAGGAACGGCCCGCCGGTCTTTCGGCTCGTGACAGCTGGTGAAAAGACCTGGCGCTTTGGCTCGGAACCCGTTTCGGAATAAGAACACGCGTCGCAGCGGCCGCGCGCGAACCCGACCAGTCTACATCATTTATCGGCCTTCCGGGAGCCGCGGAAGCGTGATCGTCGGGCAACCGACCACCCTTCGCGCGCGAAGGGTGGGCCCGGCAACCGGCGGAATGAGCCATTGCAGCCCGATTTCCTTCAAGCGTCCGCCCCTGGCAGGCGTATAGAATCTAAGAAGAAACACTGTGAAACCTCTGACCGTCGGCTTCCGCCTCCCCTCCGGATTCCGAAGTCTGGAAGGCTTGAGTGCGAGCGATGTCGACCGTCAAGAAGCGAGTGTTGGTAGTCGACGACGACCCCGAGCTGGTCGCGAGCGTGCGGGCCGCCCTGCTGACGCGAGGCTACGACGTGTCGGTGGCCGGGGACGGGGCCGAGGCGCTGGCTCAGATCGAACGCACCCGCCCCGACCTGATGCTGCTCGACCTGGTGATGCCCCGCCGCAGCGGGATCAACGTGCTTGATCGCATGGTCCGCGGCGCGATCCGGGCCACTCCCGTGATCATGATGACGGCCACCGACGAATTAAAGCACCGCGAATGCGCGGCCCTCCGTGGCGTCTCGGTCTTCCTGTCGAAGCCCTTCCCGATCGAAGACCTGCTCGCCGAAGTCGACACGATGCTGGGGGCCTGAGGCGCGTAGCACGCTTACTTGGTCGGTTTACGTCGCCGGGTGCGCTCATAGCGAATCATGCAGCCGCTGGCCTGGGTTTCGGCCGGGCTCGCTTTCGCGCCGGTGAGGACCGCTTCGACGGCCGGCTCGACGTAGGCGTGCTTCATCTTTGTCGGCTCGACGTTGTCGTCGAAGGCGCCCATGTAGGCCACCTTGCGGTCCTTGTCGAGCACGAAGAATTCGGGCGTGAAGGCCGCTCCGTAGGCCTTGCCGATTTTCTGGCTTTGATCGAACAGGTAGGGATAGGGAAAGGCCTTGGCGGCCGCCCGTTCCTTCATGTGCGGCAGTTGGTCCTCTTCCACCGTGTTGCAGTTGATTGCCACCAGCCCCGCCTTTTGCCCCGGTCCGCAATACTTTTTGGCGAAGGCGATCATGCGGTCTTCGTAATCGCTGGCGATGGGACAGCTGTTGCAGGTGAAGACGACGACCAGCACCTGGCGATCCTGCAGATCGGCCATCGAGTGCTTCTTGCCGTCGACGCCCGGCAGATCGCGCCAGGCGGGGGCCGGGTCGCCGATGCTCAGGATCGAGTTGTATTGGCCGGCCTGTGCGACCGCGGCGCACATCCAAGAGAGGGCAGCCAGCGCGAGTGTCCAGCGATTCATGAGGGGTGTCTTTCAGCTCAGGTTGGGGCCGCCGACGGGCTCAATCGCCCACCGCAGCCCTTGGCAAACCACGATAGTTGCGGCCGCCAAACCGCGTCAAACGAGCTCCCTTTTCTGCGCAAAGGCCGGCAGGGAAAGCCTGTGGACGTCGCCCTTGGACGGCCAATGTCGCGATCCGGGCAGACTTTGTCGAAAAACCGGCCGTGGTGCCGGTTGCGACGTCCTCAGCCGCCGCCGTTTCAGCCAATTTGGCGAGTCCGAGGGCTGTTTGGAGTCGCCCTAGATGTTAGAGTAGATCGTGCGGGCCGCGTGCTTTGGGGTTGGGGGTCGTACGCGCCGCTTGGTCCGACGTTAGGCAAAAGCATCGGACAACCGGGGCACCGGCCGCAAGGAAACAGGGTTCAGGAGCGGGGATCGACGTCGATGCGGATTCGAGGAGCATGGTTGCCGGCGTTGGCCGGTTTGCTGGTGACGTTGGCGAGCGTCGACCGGGTTGCCGCAGACCCCCCCAACGGAGCTGCCGCCGGAGCCGACTCGGGCAAATTCGTTAAGTTGTATAACGGCAAGGATCTCTCGGGCTGGGACATCCACCACGGCAACATTGGGGCCTGGAAGGCCAACGGCGAACTGATCAGTTGCGTGGGCGCGGGCGGCGGCTGGCTGCGGACGGACAAGTACTTCAGCGATTTCGTCCTCAAGCTCGACTGGCGAATTCCCAAGGACGGCAACAGCGGCGTCGGCCTGCGGTTTCCCCCGAACGGCGACCCGGCCCACGAGGGTATGGAAATCCAAATCCTCGACGACAACGCCGAGGTCTACAGAAACATGAAACTCGTCCCCGCCCAGCACACGGGGGGCATCTATTACCAGGCGCCGGCCAAGCAGGGTGTCGCCAAGCCCGCCGGCGAATGGAACCACTACGAAATCACCTGCCTGGGCCCGCACGTCATCGTCAAGCTCAACGGTCAGGCCGTGACCGACGTGATGGTCGACCAATTCACAACCGGCGCCGGCGGCCACAAGGCCCTGTCCGAGCGGCCGCAGGTCGGATACATCGGCCTACAGAGCCACGCCTCGGGCGGCACGACCTTCGAGCCGATTGACTTTCGCAACATCGAGCTGAAGGATTTGACAACCGCCCTGCCGTCCGGACTGCATTACGTCGACCTGGTCGAGGGGACGGGCCCGGTGGTGCCGGTCGGTGCCACCATCCAGGCTCACTACACCGGTTGGCTAACCGACGGGACGAAGTTCGACAGCAGCCGCGATCGCGGCAAGCCGCTGATGCTGCCCTTGTCGCGGGTCATTCCGGGCTGGCAGGCGGGGATTCCGGGAATGAAGGTTGGAGGCCGGCGAAAACTGATCATTCCGCCCGAGCTCGGTTATGGAACGCGGGGCGCGGGGCGGTTGATTCCGCCGAACTCGATGCTGGTATTCGACGTTGAAGTTTTGAGCCTGGTTCCACAATAGATCCAGCAGAGCGCATTCGTTCGACACAAGGAAATCATCAACCCAGAGGCAGGGAGTCAGCCCGTTTTGAATCGGGGTCGAGGCCGAACATGTCGGTGTCCATTATTGCTTGTCCGTCCTGCAAATCTCTCGTCCTTCCGGACACGGCTCAGTGTCCGAATTGCGGCTTTGTGTTCGATGAAAAGCGGGCCGCCATCGAGCCGCCCACCCATGAACCCGTCGAAGCTCCGGAAGAGGAAATCCCTTGTCCCGGCTGTAACGAGCTGGTGAAGAAGGGGCTCGTCCGCTGCTGGAACTGCGGCACTTTCATGCAGCCGCACATCGCCGAGAGCTACAAGAAGATGCAGGTTTCGCCGCCCAAGGTGATCTATAGCCAGATCGACCAGGGGCACGAAGGGAGCAATTTCGGCGGCACGGTCAGCGATTCGGGGCGGCTCGTCGACAACGCGCATCCCCCCGAGGGACCACCGGCCGACGCCGACGAGGACTTCGAGATCAACGACGGCGGAATGTCCGAAGATCCGAACGAGGAAGATTTCGACCTGGGCACCGCCGAACCGCCAGCCACTCCCAACGAAATCGTGCAGTCGGCCCCGATCTTTGCTGAAAAGAAAGTCGAAGCGCCCAAGGCAGAAGTCAAAAAGGCCGAAAAGAAGTCGGCCCTCGGCGGGTTCGCGGACGACATGAACGCCGACGACGCGGTTCCTGGCGAAGGTTTGCTCCGCGTGGCCCTGGCCGAAGAGGCGGAAACCGGCAGTCGCAAACGCCTGCAAAAAGTGACCGACGAGCCCAAAAAATCGGGCTTCCAAGTCTTCTGCCCCAACGGGCATTGCATCGTAGTGCAGGAACGGCACCGTGGCCGCACCGGTCGCTGCCCCCGCTGCCGCGAGGTTTACGTCGTCCCCGCAGGAACTTGGGACGAAGAAAAGGCCCTGCAGGATGACGAGGCCAAAAAATCGGCCGCCATCACAGCGGCCGTCAATGCCGACGATGCCAAGGGCGAAGATCAGCTCACGGAAATCTCGGCGGGAGAATACACCCGCTGGATGCTCGACAGCCACTTCCACGCCGTCGACCTCACCAAGCTCAAACTCAAGGCGGGCAGCCTGCTCAAGGACTTCCAGGACGCCGACATTGCCTTCGCTCCCGATGGGATGCTCGTCGTGCTGCTGGCAAAGAAGGGTGGACTCCTGGGCGGCGGCGGCGAGAAGAAAAAGCTCGCCACCCGCGACGCCGTCGTGCAGCACCTGAGCGAGGGGAAGGCCCGCCAGGATTTGCCCAGCGGCGCGAAATACTTCTTCCCGGCAGCCCAGGTCATGCAGCTGCGGATCGTGCAGCCGATCCCGTCGGCTGAGCAGTCGATGTTTGCCGGCGTCCCTGTGTTCGGCGAGGGCCGCATCGCCCTGCGACTGCCCAAGGTCGACGAGAGCCCCAATCCGCAGTTCCTGTCGTTCACGCTGTCGGAATTCCGACGGTTCGCCAAGATCCTTGGCGAATTCTACGGAGTGCCCGCGATCGGTGCCGATTGCGGCATTCCGCTCGAAGACGTCTTCAGCGAGCGGTTCTGCCACATCAGCAACCAGCCGATGAAGATCCTGGAGCACGTCGAGTTCTACAAGGACGATCCGGGATTCAAGCTCAAAGTCATCGGCTACAAGTGCGCCGGCTGCGGCCTTGTCATCAGCGAAGAATCGCGCGAGAAAGAAAAGCTCGGCGGCAAGGATGGCAAAAAGATCGCCAAGGCGCCCTGCCCGAAGTGCAAAAAGCCGTTCGGCAGCCTGCCGCAATATGCCTTCAACGTTCCCGGGGCCGTGGCGAAATAGGCCGCGAAGCGCGCAAATGACTCAGCCCAATGAAAAGGAAAACCAGTTCGTGCTCAGGTCATTTGGTCATTCCTTCGGCATTCGTGCTTCCTCATTCTGCTCCAAGTTCATGCACCAGCACGCGCAAGAACGGCTCCACGTCGGTGACTAGCCCGATCGTCTGAAACGTCCCGCGGTCGGTCAGCTTGGTGACCGTCGCCGGGTTGATGTCGACGCAGACGACTTTCACCCGGGCCGGCAAGAGATTGCCGACGGCGATCGAGTGCAGCGTCGTGGCGATCATCAGCGCCAGCGTCACTCCTTCACATTCCTGGCGCATCCGCCGCTGGGCCTCGAGCACGTCGGTGATCACTTCCGGGAGCGGGCCATCGTCGCGGATGCTGCCGGCCAGCACGAAGGGGACGTTGTTGCGCACGCACTCGTACATGATGCCGCTGGTGAGCACTTCCTGCTCGACGGCCCGGCGAATGCCCCCCAGCCGTCGCATGCGATTGATCGAGCGCAAATGATGTTCGTGCCCCTCTTCGATCGAGCGGCCGTGAGTCATCGAAATGCCCAGGCTCGTGCCAAAGAGCGATTGCTCGATGTCGTGGGTGGCGAGCGCATTTCCCGCAAACAGCACGTTGACGAAACCGTGCCGGATGAGATGGCTCATGTAGTCGCGGCTGCCCGTATGCACGACGGCGGGGCCGGCGACCACCAGAATCTTTCCCGTGCCGCCGCGGGCGGCGCGCATGGCGGCCGCCACGTCCCGGACGGTAATTCCCTTGGGCTTTTCGCTCGACACGTTGCTGTTCATGAAGCCGAAGGCGTCGTGCCCCGACGTGTCCCGCTCGGTCGGATGCACGCGCGTGCCGGCGCGTCCAACGACAATCATGTCGCCGTGCCGCACGTCGATCATCGGCACGCATTCGGCCCGCAACTGGACCGGATCGACCCGCACGCCGCAGTCCATTTCCTGCTTTTGCACGCGGACCCAATTTCCCTTGAGGCGAATTTGCGTGTCCTGATTGGTCGTCGAATAGAAGCCTTCGGGAA
The DNA here is from genome assembly GCA_963813715.1 of uncultured Planctomycetaceae bacterium. Lineage (GTDB taxonomy): Bacteria > Planctomycetota > Planctomycetia > Planctomycetales > Planctomycetaceae > DASPSM01. Next base: position 836,194 of record CAWFAK010000005.1, read on the forward strand.
AAGCGCCGTCCATATCGGCGGGCAGCAGGCGACAGTCCTGCTGGTTGAGCGGGACGGCTCCGTGTCGGCCGACGGCGGACAGCAGCCGCTCCAAGTGCTCGGGCGTACCGCCGATCACGCGCAGCTGGGCGTAGCTCGGATCGTTGCGCCGCTGGCCGACGCGGATCTCGCGGATCTCGAACTGTCCGCCCAGTGCCATGATCTCGTCGAGGACCTTGGGCAGGATCAGACTGTCGATGATGTGCCCGACAATCTCCACGTCTTCCACGAACGTGGTTTGACCGGGAGCCACCGTCGTTCGTTCGTTGGGCGCGGTGGTCGCTGAAGTGTCCATCGGTCCATTCCCTATCACCGACAGAATTGAAAAGGCGTCGTGTGCGGCCGGGAGGCGAGTCGGGCGAAATTCTATTCGCGGCCCGCGCCACCATCAATGGCGATCGCGAGTGCCGCGTGAGGCACGACCTTTCCCCCTGGCGAGTTTCGTCGCGTCCGAGTTTCTTCCGCGCGACTTTGCGGATGCCGCCGCTCGTCGTGCCCGCCACCCGCGGAAACGCGTTGTTTTCCCAGCAGACGCCGGTCTATGATAACGCTGCCACGAGGATTCGGAACCACCCTGGTTTGCGGCATAACAGACATTTTGGCGAATGATCAATCTCGGCATTGTCGGTCTTGGTCCCGTTTGGGAAAGCCGATACCGGCCGGTGCTGGATAAGCTGCAGCATCGGGTGCGGATCCGTGCCGTATTTGATCCAGTCGCCAGCCGCTGCGACGAAGTGGCCGCCACGTTGCGGGCCGCTCCCTATCAGGGAGTGCTCGCCCTGCTGACCCATGCCGACGTGCGCGGCATCCTGCTCCTGGATTCGTCGTGGTACGGCAACGCTCTCATCCACTTCCTGGGCCAGATGCGAAAGCCCGTCTATGTGGCCGGCAGTCTGGGCGAAGACCCGGACGAGTTGGCCCGGCTGCGAAGCCTCGTCGAATCTGAGGGACTGCTCGTCATGCCCGAATTCAGCCGCCGCTTCACGCCGGCCACGTGCCGGCTGCACGAGCTGATCGCCACGCGGATAGGACGGCCCAGGCACATTGCCATCGACGCGATTCATCCGGCCCCGAATTCGACGGAAGCGATCCCCGGGCAAAAAGCGGGGACCGACTTTATGGTGGGTCTTTTGGACTGGTGCCGCTACGTTGTCCGGCAAACGACGATCCGGCTCGAAGCTTACCCGCTAGACCCCGCCCTACCTCCCGACAAGCCCCACCATCGGGTGGCGATTGAATTCGGGGACAGCCGCGAGCATGGGGCTGTGCGTTCGACGGCCGAGCTGCGGGTTCGCCACCACGAAGCCCCGCCCGACCCGGCCACCTCGGATCCCTCCGCCTCGAATCCATCCCCTGTCTCTTTTACGATTCTCTGCGAAAAGGGAGAGGCGATGATCGACGGGCCGGCCCAAATCCGCTGGAGACTGACGGGCGGGGAGATCGAGACCGAGTCGCTGATCGCCGACCGGTCCGAGGTGGAAGTCATGATCGACCACTTCTGCCGCCGCTTGGTGGGCGGCCTGATCCCTGTCGCCGACATCTCTGACGTCTGCCGCTGCCTGCGGCTGGTCCACGCCACGCAGCGAAGCCTGGCGACCGCCGCACCCATCCCGCTCAACGGCGACTTCGCCTGATTGCCCCTTGCCAGAGAACGTTCTCGGGCGCCCAGGGCGACGGTGCGGCGGGAACGTGGAGTGGCAATTTGGACTGGCCACATAAGATGGCCCTAAGCGTCGATCCCATCCCAACTGGCCATTGCCAGAGTTCAGGCGGAAGTCTCGCACGGCGATTGAGTTATGGCGACGGACTCCCCCAAGGTGCGTCCTGCGCGAATTTTACCTACACGGGATGGCCCGATCTTCCGGGGATTTATGCGATTTAAGTGTGCGAACTGCAAAGACATTGAGTGCGTCGCGCGGTAAGATGGAGGTTCCGAAAACCGGGCCAGGGTGGGCGGGTTTTCCCCAACAATCGGAGCCTCTGAAATGACGAGCAACAGCCGCCCCCTGCCTTTAATGCAAAGCCCTCCAGCGGTCGCCCGACCGATCTGCCCGGTTTGCGGCACCACGAGCTATTCCCGCCGCGGAATTCACCCCCAGTGTGCCCAGCAGCAGGCGGACGGCCGCCGGATGAACAAGCTCAAGGCGGTGAAGCGGCAAACCGAATCGAAAGCCAAGACCAGCAACCCTTTGGCGCTGCGGCCGTGGCACAAGCGCTGCCCCAAATGCCGAGCGGAGCTTCACATCCGCAAGTCGACCTGCGATTGCGGTCACCGATTTCCCGCAATGCGTAACGGTTGATTGCCGCCGATCTTTTTCGCGACAGACCCGAAAGTTCGCCACAGGCCGGCCGGTTCACACCGAGCCGGCCTATTCGCTCCAGGGAGGCCGCTACTGACCCATGGACTGGCGGACCACTGGCTGGTCGTCCGACGCGCGCACGCCTCCCGGCCTAAGGGCGCACCGCGATCGAACCCGGCTCGGCGCGCACTGTGAGCGCAGCCCGGGTTTTTTTTCGCAGGTCCGGGGGAGAGAACGCTTAGTAGCGTCCGCGTCCGCCGCCGTAGCCGCCCCGGTCACGACCGCCGCCGCCGCCACCCCCGCCACCGCGGTCTTCGCGCGGCCGGGCCTCGTTGACCTTCAGTACGCGGCCCCCGATCTCTTTGCCGTCCAGCGCGGAGATCGCGGCCTGCGCTTCTTGGTCACTCGACATCTCGACGAACGCGAAGCCTTTCGACCGCCCTGTTTCCCGATCCATGATGACCTGGGCCGAAACGACCGTACCATGCTCTTCGAAAATCCTGCGCAACTCGTCCTCGTTCGCGCTGTACGAAAGATTGCCGACGTACATCTTCTTGGCCACGCTGGGCGCCTCCCTTTTGAATCACGCAACACTAGCTCGACCCAACGCGGGTGTCTGCCGTGCATGAATCGGACTGATGCCTTGCACGGACGATAAATGGACGGGGCGACAACCGCAAGCGTACGCCCCCTTGCGGGCGATTTTCGCCGGCCGCCTGTGAAGTCCCGTTCACGATCGCTGGAAATGAAGCCGCAGTAGATTCAACGCAATCTTGCCCGCGCGGCTGCGGTTGAGGGCCGCATCGCCCAGAAACGTGTAATCGACCACCCGCGACACGTTCGGACCAACCAGCGCGACTTCGGACGTGGGGGAAGCCTCGGCCGCATTGTCCGGATCGAAGTGCGGGAAGGCGCCGACGAAGAGGGCAAAGTCGGCTCCGAATCGCTCTCGGCAGCTTTCGAGCGCCGCCACAATCGTCGTTTGCTTGTTTGCACCGACTGACGAGCCGACCGTGTGGACCAGCGCTTCCAGCGAGACGGCGACGATTCCGCCCCGATAGACGCGCTCGTAATCGGGCACCTCGGTGATCCGCCGCGCGAGCAATCCGCCCGTACCGATTTCCACCGTCGCCATCGTGCTGCCCAGATTTGCCAACAGCCTCGCGACGACGTGCTGCAGTTCTTCGTCTTCCTCGCCGAAGACGAGGTCGCCCATCCGCTCGCGAATGGCGCTCTTTGCCGCGGCGATCTTCGAGTCGCAGGTTTCGGCAGTGTCGCCGTGCGCCACGATCCGCAACGTAATCGTGGCTTCGTGCACGGTGATGCCGATTTCGGGGTCGCGGCCGCGGGCCGTGAGGTCGCCGAGCATTTCTTCCGCCTGCGATTCGCCGACGCCGAAACAATTGAGTCGCGCCCGCCGAATGACGCGGTTGCCCGCGGGCAGACGGGGGACGACCTCCTTGGCAAACATTCGTTTCATTTCACTGGGCACGCCCGGCAACGCGGCGAACAAACAGGTGCCCCCGGCCGCCCGCGGGATGTTGGCCCAAATGCCGGGAGCCGTTCCCCGCAGATTGGGAATGGGCTCGGTGCCGCGGGGAAAATGGGCCTGGACGACGTTGCGCTCAGGCATCTCCCGCTTGAATCGTTGAAACAGTCCGCGAATAAACTCCAGCGAAGCCGGATCGAGCACCAGCTCGACCCCCAGCACGTCCGCGAGTGCCTGACGCGTGAGGTCGTCGAGCGTGGGTCCGAGGCCGCCCGTCAGGATGATGACCTCGCAACGGTCCGCCGCCGTGCGAATCACGCCGACGAGCGCGGCCAGGTCGTCGGCCACGGTCGTGTGAAAAGAGACGGAGATGCCGATGGCGGCCAACTCGAGGCTGAGCCATTGGCTGTTGGTGTCGAGCGAAGCGCCGGTGGTGATTTCCGTGCCGACGGAGATGATCTCGGCGTGCATTCCGATCGCCTCGAAATGGGTTTGCGCGGATGTGGGACGCGCCGGCTCAAGTCGGTAGGACGGGCTGCCGGGCCAATTCGCGGGCCAAAACCTCACGATACAGCCCGGCAACTTCGGTCACCATCCGCGCGGCGGTGAATTCCTCGCAGACGAGCTGCCGCCCCATTTCGCCCAAGGCTCGCGCCGGCACCGGATCGTCGAGCAACTGCTGCATCGCGGCGGCCAGCTTGGCGCTATCCGATGGCGGCACGATAAGGCCGATCTGCGGGCTGCGGATGACGCTGTAGACTCCGCCGACGCCGCTCGCAATCACCGGCCGCCCAAACGCCATCGCCTCGAGCATGATGCTGCCCAGTCCCTGCCGTAGCGAGGGAAGGCAGAAGATGTCCATTGCGGAGAGGGCCGAGGCAAAGTCGTAGCCGCTGGAAATGAACGTCACATGCTTGGCCAGGCCCAGCTCTCGTGCCAGCCGCCGGAGGTTTTGTTCTTCGGGCCCGGAGCCGGCGATGAGGAACTCGGTGTCGGGCCGATCGGCCACCACGCGCTGGGCGGCGCCGAGGAAATAGACGTGCCCTTTCACTGGCTCGAGCGGTCCGGCCGTCCCGATGACCGGCAGGCGGTCCGGCGAAAGGATCGGCGGAGTGCCGGCGGGCATCGTCACGTCGACACCGGCGTGAATCACCGTAATCATCCCGGGATCGAAGCCCGCGCGGCTCAACAGCTCCGCGCGGACACTTTGACTGACCGCGATGATCCGCCGTCCCCACCGCACATCGAACGCGCTCTCCCGCTCGATCGACTCGTGGTCGTAGGCGGTGAGCACGAACGGCCGCTTCAGGCGCCGTGCAAGCGCGGCTCCGACCGGATACGCGGACCACGACTGGATGTGAATCAGGTCGGGTGGATCGTGGGCCAACTCGCGTGCCAGCGCTTCCCGCACGACGCCGCCCCACACCGGCACGCCCAATCGCGGATAAACCGAAAGCGAGAGCCGCCGCCGGCGGTTCGGGCAAATGCACTTGGCGTTGGGCGTGAGAAGCCGCGCGTCGACCCCTTCGGCGGCGAGTCCTTCGGCGAGTCGCAAGGTGGAGGCGCAGTAGCCGCGCACCTGGAAGGCCCCGGCGACGAGCAGCACCTTCAATGGCTCATCCATGAGAGTGGCCTGACTTGGCGCGTCGAACGCTGGCGTCCGCAGCCGAGGAGGCCGGCTCTAGCGCCGGCGTCTGAGCCCCTTGGGCGGTCCCAGGATTTCGTTGATCACGATGGCCGTCCGCACGTTGCGCCGATTGCGCAGGAGCGGCACGATCAGATTGGCTCCGGCGGAGGTCGGAGTTTGTGCCAGCTCCGCGACGCCCCCGGCGTTCCGCTCGCCCAGGTGCTGGCGCACCGCGCGATCCACCGAGTTGCCCAGATCACTCTGCGTCTGCGTGGTCATCCGCGACGCGTCAAGATACTGGGCGACGTGCGTGCGGATTTGTTTGCCCAGATTCTCCGAGCCGGGGGCTCTGCGAGCGGCAATTTCTTCCCCGGGCCGCGCCGAAGCCGGGAGCGATGACGACGGTTTTCGGCGGCTCGGGCCTGTTGCGGTCGCTGGTTCCGACCGGTCGCAGCACGACCGGTTTGCGCGTCGGCTCGAGCTTGGGGGTTGGAGGCGTTTTTGGGATCCCCGGCTCGCCCGTGCTGCGATCGACGACGGGGCGCCCTAGCCGCTCGCCGGCCGCCCGTCGCTTGCCGACCTCCTCGAGGAACGCCTCGATTTCGTTGCGGAACGGGTTGTCTTTCTTGGGAGTTGCTGGAGCCTGCGGCGACGTCGGCGTCTTGGGTGGGTTGTTGGCCCGGATTGCCTTTTCGCGGGCCTCGGCGATGCGGCGGAGGATCGACAGCAACAGCGTCGCCGCCACGAAAATGAGGATCTTGACGCCCAACAGAAAGTTTCCGTTTGGCCCCGCGGGTCCGTTCGGGCCCGCGGCCAACAGACTATTCGCATCGAAGACGGTCATCGGACGCTTCCCCTCGCGACGTAGACTCGCTGCCTGCCGCTAGGCCCCGTTTTGCTCAGGCACGATCTCGGGCGCCGACGATCCGCCGCCGGCAATCGCCATCCGCATCCGCGTATCGGCCTGCACGTTCTTCAATTCGTAGTAGTCGAGCAGCCCCAGCTTGCCCGTGCGGAACGATTCCGCCACGGCCAGCGGCACCTGGGCTTCGGCGAAGACGACCTTGGCACGATTCTCCTGGATGTGGGCGACTTCCTCTTGCTCGCGTGCTCGGGCGGCCGCCCGCCGCTGCTCGGCCTTCGCCTGAGCGACGCGCATGTCGGCCTCTGCCTGGTCCGCCGACAGCCGAGCCCCGATGTTTTCTCCGATGTCGATGTCCGCGATGTCGATCGACACGATCTCGTAGGACGTGTGGGCCTCGAGCCCCTGGCCGAGCACGGTTTGAGAAATCCGCTCGGGGTTCTCGAGCACGGTTTTGTACGACTTGGTCGAGCCGATCGCCTGCACGATGCCCTGACCCACGCGGGCGATCACCGTCTCTTCGGTCGCCCCGCCGATCAACTGGCGAATGTTCGTCCGCACCGTGACGCGGGCCCGCGCCTTGAGCTGAATGCCGTCGCCGGCTACCGCGTCGAGCGTGCCGGCCGACCGCTTGGGATCGGGGCAGTCGATCACCTTCGGATAAACGCTCGTGCGGACCGCCTCCAGAATGTCTCGCCCCGCCAGGTCGATCGCTTGGGCCGTTTGCCAATCGAGATCGATGTGTGCCCGATGGGCGGCAATCAGGGCTCGGATCACGTTCGGCACGTTGCCGCCGGCCAGGTAGTGGGCTTCCAGTGCGCGGGTGGTGATCGGGTAGATCCGCGTCACGCCCGCCTGCACGGCCATGATTTTGCTGCGCACGATGATCGACGGATTCACCTTGCGGATCGACATCATCATCAGCTGCCAGATGTTGATGTCGGCCCGGGTGAAAATGCACTGCACCCACAGCGTGAAATAGCGGGCTGCGAACACCATAAAGATGATCGCCGCCACCACAATGACCAGGCCGCCCACGCCAAACCACGACGACGGCTCGAAATCGGCAAGCAGCATCATGTCACTTTTCTTTCCGCAGCAACATCTTTCCGCGTTTGCGGTTCGAGCTCAAGGGGCCAAGATCAATGGTCCGAGCGAGCCCGCGCAGAGGCCCTACAATCTCCCAAAACCGCGGCGTCTTCCTCAGATTATCGAATCACGGCGGGGCCGCAACAAGGCCAAGGTCCGAGCAGGTGCCGTTTCATGACCGCGATTGGACTCAGTCTTTTTGTCGACGCGACTGACGCGCGGCGGACTCGACAGTTGCAGAGAACGGCGGCTGCAACTGCGCCCGAATCGAGCCCTGGAAGGACAGCGGTGGGCACTCGCGCGTAGCGTTCGGTGCCTTTCCAGCGACGTCCGAGCGTCTTCAGCCAGCCCCAACGCTCGGAGGGCAGCGAATGCGTGGGAGGCTCGATGCCGGCCGTTTGCAGTTGGGCGTACGCTCGGGCCACCGCCGACAGATATTCGCCATAGATGGCCAGTCCGGCAGGCCCCACGTCGTAGAACTTGAACAGCCGCGCCCGCCGGTTGGGCAGCAACCGCAGTCCGTGGAAGTGGTAGAAGACGGGGTCGAGGCGCGACGCGCTCCGCTCGGCGAAGTACCGCACGTTCCAGGGGGCGAGCGTTTTTTCCACTTGTTGCGCGATGTGCACGCAGTCGCCGAACAGCGACGGCCATTGGTCGAGATAGACCTGGTCGCCGAACTTGCCGTCTTCGTAACGGGCGAAGCACCATTCGAGGCAGCGGTCCTGCCACCACCGCATCACTGCGTGTGCCTGGTCCGAGCGGTCGAAGGTCAAAAACTGCACGCAGAAGCGGCCGCTGTCGTGCGAGCGGTCGTATTCGGGTGCGTACGCATGCTCGGTGATGAGCACGTGCTTTCCCGACCGGTCGAGCTCGTCGAGCAGAATTCGCGGGTCGGCCAGAAAAAACACGTCGGCGTCGACGTACGTCGCCCGCCGGGCCGTCGGATCGCGATCGAAGACGGCCTGAGCCGTGAACGGAGTCAGCGTCCAGCAGTATTCCGCCCGCGTACGTCCGGGCTTCACCGCCAGCAGCTCGGGCGTTTCCAGCGTGCGCAAGGGAATGACAGTGAGATCGGGCAGAGCCAGCTGCGCGAGATGTTTTTCCACCGCGTCGTCGATCGCCACGACCCACAAGCGAAACGAGCCGGCCTGCGCGACGAGCGACTCGTAGAGCGCGAGTCCGATCGGCAGAAACGAATCGTCGAACAGCGTGACGAAATGCTCGCGAGGAGCGTCGGCGCGGCGCGCTGGCTCACGTCGTCGCGTCCTCGGTTCGTCGGTTGCCGCGTCCGCGACCACTGGCTGATTGCCGCGATCACGCGGTCGACGTCGGCATCAGCCAGCTGCGGAAACATCGGCAGGCTGAGGATTTCCTGGCAGAGCCCGCTTCGTGTCTGCTGTGCAGGTCGCCAAACACGAGCCCCCGGTCGCGATAGGCCGGTTGGAGATGCACGGGTACCGGATAATGGATGCCGGTGTGGATCGAGCGGCTCGCCAGGTATGGCGGCCAACTCGTCCCGTGCCGGACGTGCGGATCACATACTGATGAAACACGTGTTCGACGCCGCTTGCCGCCGTCGGCAAGCCGAGTCCGAACCCGGCCAGTCCGGCCGAATAGCGGGCGGCGATCGCCCGGCGACGCTCATTGTCCGCGTCAAGCCGCGACAGTTTGACGCTGAGAATGGCCGCCTGCAGCGCATCGAGCCGCGAATTCGTGCCAGGGAACGCGCTGACGTAACGGTCGCGCCAGCCGTACTCGCGCAGACCGACGAGCCGCTCGCGCAGCCCGGTATCGTTCGTCGCGACCAGCCCGCCGTCGCCGAACGCGCCGAGGTTCTTGGTCGGATAGAAGCTGAAGGCCGCCAGGTCGCCGAACGTTCCCGTCCGGCGTGCCGCCGATGCGGGCCCCGTGCGACTGGGCGCAGTCTTCGATCACGCGCAAGCCGTGTCGCCGGGCGACTTCGAGGATCGCCGGCATGTCGGCCGGATGCCCGTAGAGATGCACGGGAATCACGGCGGCCAGTCGGCAGCCGGCGATCGAGCTGTGGCTTCGCACCACGTCTTCGACGGCCGCCGCGGTGATCGTGCAGGTGATCGGGTCGACGTCGATCAGGACCGGGCGGGCGCCGACCGCTTCGATGGCGGCCACCGTCGCGACGGCGGTGTGCGAGGGAGCGATGACGGCCTGGCCGCGGACCGATCTCCAGAGCCCGCAAGCGCCAGTTCGACCGCGTCGGTTCCGCTGCCGACGCCCACGCAGTGCCGCACGCCGAGATAGCTCGCGAACTCGGCTTCAAACCGCGCGACCGTTTCGCCCAGGATGTAGCGCCCGCCGGCCAGCACGGCGGAGATCGCCGCGTCGAGGGCTGCCCGCTGCGCGACGTACGACGCGCCGGGATTGGCTTGGGGAATGGCAGGTCCGTCGCTCATCGGCACTAGCGGTAATGGTCCAGGTTGGTGCGGAAGAAGTCGAGCGTCTGCTTGAGCCCGTCTCGCAGAGAAACGTGCGGCTGCCAGCCCAGCGTCTGACGGATGAGGGCGTCGTCGGCGTAGAAGTCGCCAATATCGATGCGTTTGCGGTCGGCGGGGAACTCGCGTTGGACGAACTGTCCGCCGCCGTTGACCTCGACCAGCAGCCGCGCGAGATCGACCAGCGAGGTCACCTCGCCTCCGCCCAGGTTGAAGATCTGTCCGGCGGCCTGAGGTCGCACGGCTGCCAGCAACAGCGCCTCGACGCAGTCGTCGACGTAGGTGAAGTCGCGCAGTTGTTGCCCGCCCCAGACCTCGAACGGCTTGCCCTCGAGGAGCAGGCGAATCCAAACGCCGACGAAGGTTTGCCGCGCGTCCTTGATCCGCATTCGCGGACCGTACGTATTGGTCAGCCGCAGGGCGCAGGCCGGCAATTCGTACACGTCGTGGTACAGGCGGTGATAGAACTCCCCGGCCAGCTTATTGATGCCATTGACGTCGACGGGGCGGAGCGGATGCCGCTCGTCGACGGGGAGCCGTTCGGGCCGCCCATAAATCTGCCGCGTGCTGGCAAAGACGATCCGCACCCCCGGATTGAATTTGCGACACGTTTCCAAAATCGACAGCTGTGCGCGGCAGTTGATCTCCAAATCGGTGAAGGGATCCTCCATCGAATCGAGATGGCTCGTCTGTCCGGCCAGATTGAAGAGGAAGTCCTGCCCGGTGACGTGCGTGCGGAGACTGTAGGGATCGCGGACGTCCGAGATATTGACGCGTACCCGGTTTTCGAGCCCCTGAATGTTAAATCGGTTGCCGCCGTATTCGGGCACCAGGCTGTCGACCAGCGTGACCGTTGCGCCAGCTTCGACGAGCCGTCGCGCCAAGTTGGAGCCGATAAAGCCGAGCCCGCCCGTAATCAGGACCTTCGCCCCCGAAAAGCGGCCGGCGTCCGGTTGTGCGGCGCCGCGCTGCGTCGGGTCGGGCTGTGCGGGGCGACTTTCATTCACAAGCGGCTCGCGATCTTCCAACCAGGCTCACTCTCAGACTAACTCTGCGCAGGCGGCGGACCCTTCAACACGCGGCGGGCCATCGACCGCAGTCCCCGCAGGCCGATTCGCAATCGGTGTCCGGCCTCGCTCCGTCGCAATTTCTTACGAATGATGCGTTCCGATTCGCGGGCCAGTTCGGCAAACACAGGCTCTGCCGTGGCTGTCCCCGCCCGCCGGGCCAGGTCGAGGGCGAAGCCGTGTTGCTCGCGGGTCGAAGCGATCACCCAGCCGAGTAGCCAGTCTCGCGTCGAAAACTGCCCGCTGCCGTGGAACGTATTCAAATAGGTCATTTCGCCCCAGCCGGGAGCGGCCCGCAACACGGTGGACAGCAGCCCGGTCCGGCCCTCTTCGAGGCGTGCTGCCTCTTCGGGCGACACTCTCAGCGTACCACGGACGTCGAGGTCGCACAGCCAAAACTCGGGCCGATCCATAGCCGCCAAGACCGTCGACAGCTTGTCTTCCCCCTCGTAGGCGTCGATGATCCCCGGCTCAAACTCGACGGCCAGCACGCGTAGGCACAAAGCCTCGCCCAGGCTCTGAAACAGCCGGAGATCGGTCCCCTGCGAATCACTCTTGAACCAGTCGACGCGATCGACGCCGGCTTCTTGCAGGACCTTCAGCAGGCCGACACAGGGGACCCGCACGGTTCGTTCGACGTCGAAGAGTCGGGCGAAGCTCCAATGCCCCAGGGCGGCCGCGTCGGGACGCAGGCGGCTCGAGCAGTAGGGTGAGCGGGTCAGATGGAACTCGGCCTCGCTCACGTCGTCGGCTGCGGCCGCGGCGGGTACAACATGCAATCGGCGGTAGCCGGATGTCTCGGCGTGCACTGCTTCCATGGCGCGACTGTCGGGATCGAAGGCGATGCAAATCGCATACGGGGCCAGGGCCCGCCACTTGGCGTTCGTGCCGCCCGAGGCACCGACCTCGACCAATACCGGCGGCTCGGCCGTGAATTCAGGTCGCGACAGGATGCGGTCGACGAGTTCCAAGGCGGTCTCTCAGGTCGACAAGCGGATTTCTCAGGTCGAATCAGGACGCTCGAACAGCAGGCCCGTATCGCCGGCCTTGGCTCCGTCGACGTGAATCGTTCCGGCCAAAGCGTCAAACTCGTCCAGCAGTCGATACGCGGGCAGAAAGTGTGCCAGCACGCGGTCGCGATTGAGAATCCACGCCGGGTAGCTGACGGCAAAACCGTAGATCGACGGGGGCACGCTTTGCACGGTGAGTTGATCGCCGGCTTCCCAGAGAGGCGTGCGATCGAGGATCACATGGCTGAGCCGGGCCCGGGCGACCTCCTGCAACATGGCGTGCGGATCCTCCACGTAGGGGAGCACTCCCGAGAGCACCGCCACGTTCACGCTCTCGGCCGCCAGGCAGGACGACAAGTCGCGGAAAAATCGCAAATTGTCGTTCTGAAAGTGCGCGATGCCGCAGTCGACGAAGGCGGATTGCTCCACCACGTTCCACCGCAATGGTCCGACTCCCTCCAGCAATCCGCGGCACTGAAAATAGGTGCTGCCCAGGGCACCGCCGATATCCACCACATTCAACGCACCACCGTTGCAGAGGGCGGCTCGTAACAGCCCCACGACGAGCGGATACGAGTGCGCGATTTTGTCGAACCGCACCGAATCGCGTTCGTAGGCCGCTTCCCCGCGAGCGACGGCCAGCTGCGCCTGTTTGACCCGTTCGACGATGGCCGGCACGTCGTAGCCGTCCGAGTGACGGCGGGCGTCTTCCCAGGTGTCAAAGCGTCCAGAGTAGCGCACGGCCCCGTTCGCAGCAGTTCCTGAAAGTGCCCGACGAAGGTGCGGCGGAATCCAGCCAGCCAGCCAGTGCTTCAAATCGGCTCTCATGAAAGATCAAGGATGACCCGGCGGCGGACGGGTTGCGAAAGGACGCGGCGCTTGGGGGAACACCCAGGAAGAGTGGCCAAAAATCTACGATAACCCGGCGGTTTTGCCCCGGCAAGCGGCCTCAGCCGACACTGCTTTGGCCTGCTAAGCACACTGACTACCGGTTAATGACTGACCTGGTTTCGCGGCTTGGCCACCCCATGGATGTAGGTAGATTTCGCAGCTTGCGGAATTGGTGAGATTTGCGCCGTCTTATGCGTTGAAGTTGGAACTCCGAACTGTATAGTGGGCGATTCAGGTGGACTCTATCAATCAAGTTGAGTTCACCGATGAAGCGGACTTGCTGGATTGGCGAGAGCGGAAAAGGGCCGACAACGGGGGTGCTTTCGGAATCTTGGCGAATCACGGCTGGGGCACGCCGTGGTCGCCGGACATCAACAATCGTTGAGTGCAGGTCGCGCGGACACAGGCTCTAGCGTTTCCTCGAACCCACATTGCTGTTTGCTAAGGAGGGGAATTCGGATGTTCAAGTCGAGATGGTTCTGCGGCCTAGCCTTAAGCGCTGGAATGGCGCTTGCGACGCACCAAGCCGTCGCGCATCACCACCACTCCCACGGTTCCTACGGGAGCTGCGGCTCCTCGGGTGGTTCGTACGGCTCTTACGGATCGTCGGGCGGCTCGCATGGCTCGCACGGTTCTAGTGGCGGCTCTTGGGGCTCGCATGGCTCCAGTGGCAGCTCGGGTGGCTCATATGGCTCTTACGGCAGCACGGGCGGCACCGTGATGACGACGAGCACTCAGTCGACCGGCACAGTGTATACCAGCACGGGTCCAACCTTTGCCGAGCCGGCGCCGATGACCGCGAGCTCGGACGCGAATGGACACCTCACGCTGACCGTGCCGGAAGACTCGATCGTCTACCTCTGCAACCAGCCGATGACGATCGCCGGCCCGGTTCGCGAATACGTCATTCCCGGTCTAAAGCCGGGACATGAGTACCGCTACCCGGTGCGCGTGGAAGTGACGCGCGGCGGCCAGCTGTACCGCGCCACCGCCGAGCCGCGGATTCAGTCCGGGCAGCAACTGGCACTGGCGTTCGGCGATGCGATCAGCAAGACGCCGGTCGTCGTCAGCAAGTAACGCAGTCTCTCGCGCCCTCGCCCGAGTGATCGTGTGAGGCTTAGACCGCGCCAGGCTTGAGACCGTGTGAACTTGAAAACAGGGAAGGGAGGCTCCTGCGGGCTTCCCTTCCTTGTTTGTTTTTTTGCTTCAGTGATGGCTGCGCTTCGGCGCGAGTGCGTGGACCACTTGTGGTCGACTGCCTCGTCCGGGCCCACGGCGCAGGACTTGGTGAGCTCCGTCACATGTCCACAAAGCGCCTGCTTCCGCCTGCCGCTTGGCGGGCTCTGCGATCCCGCGTCATCCCGATCGTTCGCCGTTGGTCGCGTCCGGCCGGATTTTTGCTGGTCAACCTGTGGCTGATTTACCATTTGGCGGCAATCGTGTTGGCTCCGTGGTCCGTGCCGCCGGCGTCGCGGCTCATCCAGAACTCGTGGCGGGCCGTCGGGACCTACGACCAGGCCCTGTTCTTGAATCACGGCTACCACTACTTCGCTCCGGAGCCGGGGAACAGCACGCTATTGGGCTACGTGCTCGAAATGCCCGACGGGTCGCTACAAACGGGCCGCATTCCGAACCGTCAGATCCATCCCCGGCTGCTCTATCATCGTCACTTCATGCTCACCGAATCTCTGGCGTCCGATGATTGGTCACCGCAGGTCCGCGACGAGCTGGTGCAAGCGATGGCGAGCGAGTTGTGCCGTGAGCACGGCGCGCGGCGCGTGACTTTGTCACGCGTCAGTCACGAGTTACCGTCGATGGAGTTTGTGCGGGCCGGTGGCACGCTCGACGATCCGGAGAAGTATTCCGAGGAGCCGCTCGGACGGTTCTCATACGACGACCAGACACAAACGGCCCAACTCGAGTCGCCTGCCGGCCTGGAAGCCGAACGGGACGACACGCCTCCGCTGGCCAATGCACGCTCCGCCGACACACGACCCACATCCGCGACCGGTCCCGCCATACCGATCGAAATTGTTCCTGCACCCGATCGCGCAAATGAATTCTCCCCCGCTGGCCTCGCGCTCGCTCAGTCGGCGGATTCCGCCCGGCGTTCGCCAGCGTGCGCGGCGCGCGTGGGAAGGAGTCTGGGGGCCGTGGCGCCGCTTCTGGTTTGAGCCGGCCGACCCCACGCCGCTGGCCGTGATGCGGATCCTGTTCGGCGGCATGCTGCTCTATACGCAGATCGTGTGGGGGCTCAATCTCGAGGGTTTCTTGGGTCCGCACGGCTGGCAGGGGGAGACGTTGGTGCGGACCCTGCAGGCCGATCAGTTCGCCTGGTCGTTCTGGTGGTGGGTTCCCGTCAGTCTGCACGTCACCGTGCACCTCGTTTGCCTGGTGATTCTGGCGGCCTTCATGCTCGGGGCGTTTACGCCGACGACCTCGGTGCTCGCGTACCTGATCACGATCGCGTATGCCAACCGTGCTCCGATGGCCAATTACGGTCTCGATCAGATCAACGGCATGGCCGCCCTTTATTTGGCGATTGGTCCCAGTGGCCGCGTGCTGTCGATCGACCGGCTGCGGCAGCACCTCCGCGCGGCCCGCACGCGGCTCTCCCAAGGATTGGAGCCGGCGATCCCTCCGTCGCAGCCATCGGCACGCGCCAACCTGGCGCTGCGGTTGATGGAAGTGCACTTGTGTGTGATCTATGTCTTCGCGTGCCTGTCGAAGCTGCAGGGCGAGAGCTGGTGGAACGGCTTGGCCATCTGGCAAGCCGTCTCGAATCTAGAATACCAGTCGCGCGATTTGACCTGGCTGGCCTGGTACCCGTGGCTGGTCAATCTGCTCACGCACGCCACGATCGCCTGGGAAATGACGTTCTGGGCGCTCGTGTGGCGTCCCGCGCTCCGCCCGTTCGTGCTGCTCGCCGGCACCGCGATCCACCTGGGAATCGGCGCCTTCATGGGGATGTGGACCTTCGGGCTAGCGATGATCTTCGCGTACATCTCGTTTCTGCCGGGAGAACCGATGGCCGCGCTCATCGGCCGCGCGACGAGCCAAGTCGGCCGACTGCTACGGTGGCTGGGCGTCGACATGGAACCGTCCGCGCGTCCCCGCCTCCGGGCCGCCTGGTTCGCGCTCGGGCTCACGGGCGAGTCACCGCCGCCGGATCATATCGACGCACAGCCTGCCGCGGGCGCAACCCCTGCGAGCCTGCCGGTCGCCACCACGACACCGCTGGCCACCGCGACTGCGATTCCCATGCGCGAGCCTTCGTCGACGCCTCTCGATCGAGTGGCCGCGCCTGGACCTGCCGCGAACGGTCGCCGCGATTTGCCTCAGATGCGGCCGTCGATCCTGGTGGTTGAAGGCCGTTTGAAGCGGCAGGCCGAAGTGCAGGAGTATTTTCTCAAGCATGGCTTTCGCTGCCATGTCGCGTCCGAGTTACATCAGGCGCGGTCGATGCTGGCGGTCATCGAGTTCGATGCGCTGATCGTCACCTCCTCCTGGTTTCCCGAGGATGAACTGGCTGCCTTCCACGACGGCTTGATCGGCGGCGGCACGGCGCTGCCGGCGAGCGTGTTCCTGTTGGGCCCGGTCGCGGGCAGACCTTCCCGCGTTTTCCCGAGACATCCCGGCATCGCGTGCTCATCGGCAGCCTGAGCCTGCGCGAGCTGCGGCACTTGGTGCTCGAAGTGCTCGGCTTGACCGAGGAATCGTTGCGGCCGTTCGTGAACCGTCGATCGCACTCGAAAAACGGTCATCGCTCGGCGACGCCCGACCGCCCCAAACTCGCAGACGAAGACTTGCCGCCCAAGACGACGTCCGACGTGCCGTCGATCTCCAGCGGAAATGGATCTTCCCCATGAAACGAAGTGACGCGAAACGAATTGTTGCGGATCGTGTGGGCGTCGGCTCGGTTGGCTCGGCTCGCCGTGGCAGGTTCACTTCGCGGTGGTTGCTGCCGATCGCGGTTGCTTGTGCGGCGTACGGTTGTGCGGAGTCTTCCGAATCGCCCGAAGTGCTGGTCGCGCGCGGACACCTGATGGAGAATCGCGGCAAGCTCGACGAAGCGGTGGACGCGTACACGCGGGCCTTGGCGCGGCGACCGGACGATGCCTCGCTCTATTACTACCGGGGCGTGGCCCTCGGGCGGCAGGGGCAGTGGGATGAGGCCATTGCCGACTACACCCAGGCGATCGAGCACGATGCGGCCATGGCGCGGGCCTACAACAACCGGGCGGCCGCCTACGCTCACCAGCGGCGATTCGACGCGGCGGTTGCCGATTTCACCAAGGCCATCTCGCTCGACTCGAAGAGTGCCCTCGCCTACCGCAACCGCGGTCTCGCCTATCACGACCTGGGACAGATCACGCCCTCGATTGAAGACTACACCGTGGCCATCGGACTCGATCCCCACGATTCCCAAAGCCTCTTCGAGCGCGGCAACGTCTATCTTGACGCGGGTCAATACCCGAAGGCCATCGCCGATTTCGATCAGGCGATCGCCCTTGATCCAATGCGGGCTGCCGCCTGGCTCAATCGGGGCGAAGCGCACCGCCGCTTGGGACACACGCAGCAGTGGCAGGCCGACCTGGCCCAGGCTCGCGTGCTCGATCCGAACGGGAAGCCGAGCGAGTTGGCCGCCGCTGTTCCGGAGAAGGCGTTACTGCCCTCGCCTTTGAAATCCGCGCCAGCTGCGTCCGCGCCCGATCCGGCGCTGCGACAGGAGCGGGCGATCGCGGTCGCCTCTGCGTTCCTGCGAGATCACGGGTACAAGGTCGAAACGTCGACAGCGCCCAAGCCGTTCCCGCTCGTGGGCCGCAAGGGCGATCAGCGGATTCCCGTGCGCGTGCAAGCGACGTCCGATGGCGAGCCGCTCCGCTTTACCCGCGACGATCTCGACCAGATGGCCCACTCGGGCGATCCGACTGCGCTGATTGTCGTCGGCCAGCTCGCGTCGCCGGCATCGCCAGGTCAGCCCTTCACGGGCGGCACCGTCATCAAATTCGTCGAAAACTGGCGGACGGTTCGCGACAAGCTCGTGCCCGTCGTCTTCGAGTTTCCCCTCCGGTAAATGGCGGTAAGAAACTGTCCCGCAGTAGGTTGCGAACTCGTCGCGCCCGGCGGCGGTTGCGGCGAATGGCTGGGATTTAAGGGCATGTTGCCAGGGGTCAACGCCCGGATTGCGGCAACTTTCAGGTTTCGGCCCGGCTCGAACAGACGCGACGGTCTATCGTTTTTTAAGAGATCGCGGCGTAGCGAGCCTCTGCTGGTGGTGTGTGATTCTGCAGAAGACCTCGGCGGGGACTACCCCTCCGGGGTCTCTCTGTTTCAGGCGCCGCGATGCGTGATCGCGACGCCGTGCTCGTTGCCGCTGACAGATCATTGCCGGACCCGGATCCTTTATAATTTCCGAGATCCCGATCCGAGTTCAGCGAAGACCGACGTAATGCAATCCGTGCCGAGTGTGAATTCGCCTCCGCGTTCCCTGAAAGGCCGGCTCCGCCAACTGGTCGAGGACGCTCGCTGCGCGGGGCGGCTGGCGCGGGGCATGGTGCGTTATTCGCGCACCGGAACGACGCCGTCCGACGCTTATCACAGTCTGATTCATCTGCACTGCCGCACGAATGGCCGCTCGAACGACTGGCTGCACGCGCTGGCCCGCCGCCAATTTCCGCCCGCCCCCTTGCCGCCCGCCCACGGCGTACTGGGCGACTTTAGTGCGGCCGACGTCGAACGCACCGCGGCGGAAATTCGCGAGAACGGCTACATTCGCCCCGGCGCGCAGCTATCGGCCGACGTCTGTCAGCGTCTGACCGAGTTTTCGCTGCGGACGGAAGCCCTGCTCGCCCCGCCGCGGCCGGAAGGCCCCGCCCGCGCCGTTTACGATCCGGCCCGGCCGATTGCCGAGGGCTATCGGTTCGATGAAACGAGTCTGATCCAGCAGCCCGACATCCAGGCGCTGATGGCCGATCCGTCGCTGCTGACCGTGGCGCAAGCCTATCTGGGTTGTTTGCCCGTGCTGAGTTCGGTGTTCATGCTTTGGAGCACGCCGGCGCGGTTGGCGGACAACGCTCGCGAGGAACTCGCGCAGATGTATCACTTCGACATGGATCGGTTGAAGTGGCTGAAGTTCTTTTTCTATCTGACCGAGGTGACGTCGGACCGCGGACCGCATTGCTTCATCGCGAAGACGCATCGGCCGGGACGCCAGTTGCCCTCGCTTTTGTCGCGCGGGTACGTCCGTTATCCGGACCAGGAGCTCGAGCCCTACTATCCGGCGGCCGACCGCATCGAGCTGACGGGTCCGGCGGGGACTCTGTTTGCCGTCGATACGCGGGGCTACCACAAGGGGATTACGCCCCGCACAGGCGACCGGCTGATGTTGCAGATGGAGTTCTGCGACACACTGTTCGGCGCGCCGTACACGCGTCCGCCCTTCCCGGCGGAATGCATCCCGGAGTTGGCAGCGCGGCGCCGCGACGTCCCCCGCGTCTATTCACGCTACCAGTAGAAGAGCCGCGGCGTTGCAGTCACGGGCGATTCATCATCTCGATGGCCGCCGCCAGACCTGCCCAGTAATTCGACTCGTCGATCGCAAAATAGCCGCCGGCATAGACCGACGAGCCCTCGACGATTCCTGATGTGACTGCGGGAGGGGGCGTGGGTGACGATTGGCGCGACGCCGGCGCGGAGGAGTGCCCGCCCGTGGCCGTCGGGGCTACTTTCGTCACTTTGAGCGCGATCGACGACGACGAACTGCTCAAGTTGTCGACCAGGTCTTTGGCGGTCAGCTTGATCGACGCCGCCCCCACGTACTTGGCCGTGGGCGTGTAGGTGAGTCCGTCGAGCGCGGTCATCAGGCTGCTGAGCGACCCGACGATGGTCATCGAGGCTTTGTTGTTGCCGCCGGACACAAACGACACGTTGGCCGTTGTCGCCAGGCTGAGAGTTCCATGAGCCGGCCGACAGCACCAGCTGCATGTTGCTCCCCCCCGAGGCACCGGAATCGATCAGACTGATCGCGTTTCCGATGGCGGACGAGAAGACCAGCGAGCTGTTCTCACTGAGCGTCGACGAGCCGGGGACCGAGAACGCAGGCGGCCCGTTTACGGTGACGTTGACGGTCGCCGACCCGGTGAGCTGATTGCCGACGTCCTTCAGCAGCAGGGTGAAGGCTGTTGCCCCGACGTAGCCGGACGTGGGCGTGAAAACCAGCCCATTGAGCGCCGTATTGAGCTTTGCCAGCGTGCCCGAGACGGTGACTGCTGCCGAGTTGTTGGCCCCCGAAAGGACTTTGAGCCCGCTCATCGTGGAAAACTTGACCTTGCCGTGCGTCGCCGTGATGGTCAACTGCTCGGCACTCGTGCCGGCCGCCACGTCAGCCACGGTGATCGGATCCCCCTTGGCCGCCGAGAACGTGAGCGTCGTGTTTCTGTTCACCGCGGCCGATGCCGGGGCGCTCACCGTCGGCGGGTGATTCACCGTGATCGCGACGGAGTGCGAGGCCGAGAGGCTGTCGCCGGGATCGCTGAGCGAAATTGCCAACGAATCGGCTCCGCTATACCCGGAGTTTGGCGCGTAGACGAGCCCGCTGACTGCGCCGTTCAAGTTGCTAAGCGTGCCGCTGACCGTGATCGAGGACGAGTCATTCGCCCCGGACGTGATCGTCAGCCCGCTGAGCGAGGCCAAAGTCAGCGTGCCATCACTTGCCGAGAGCGTGAGCGAATCGCTGCCGGTCCCCGCCTGGGCATCGGTCAGGCTGATCGCGTCGTTGCCGGCCGACGAGAACGTGATCGATCCGTTCTCCGTGACCGTGGTCGACACCGGCCCGCTGATGCTGGGAGGCGTTGGGGGCGGCGGCTGCGACGTCCCGTACCCGGCCAGTGCGGGAACCAGCAGATTGGCGATCGGCGTGCCGAGGCCGGTGACCAGGTCGTAGCCGGGTCCCGCGTTGTACGTGCCGTTGCCACCAGTCGTCACGTCGTGGAAGTCGGAGGCGGACAGGTTGTAGAGCGCGGGGAGCGTTTGCGAGGGGCCGTCGAGGGTTCCCTCGCCCTGGAGCGCGCGGCCCTGATCGGCGATCGCCACCAGTCCCGCGAACATCGGGCTGGCAAGGCTGGTGCCGCCGACCTGGAACCAGCCGCCGGAGAACGAGTCGAGCACGTACACGCCCGTGTTGGGGTCGGCGTCCATCGCGACGTCCGGAACGGTCCGATGCGTCGTGCTGAGGCCGTTGACTTTGCCGACCTGGTAGCTGGGCTGCGATTCGAGCTGGCTGATGCCGCCGCCCGTGTCGGACCAGGCGCTTTCGCCCAGGTAATCTCCGCTCGAATCGATCGAGAGCGAGGTGCCGCCCACCGCGACGACATTGGGAGACAGGGCCGGATAGTCGGCCGGCGTCCCGTCGTCGCCGGTGCTGGCGGTGAACGTCACCCCCTGGTGTCCCGCGGGAGTGGTGAAAACCGAGTCGATGCTCTGCTCGCCGGAGAACTCGCCGCCGCCCCAGCTCATCGAGACGACCGACACGCCCGTCGTGTCGGCGGCCGTGCTCACCGCGGTCAGCAAGTCGTTGTACGAATTCGAGTTGGCCTCGAAGAGGATGATGTTCGCTTGGGGCGCGATCGAATGGGCCCACTCGACGTCGAGCGATTCTTCGATGTCCCAACCGTCGGTGCTGGAGTTTGCGGGCAGCGAGGTGCCGCCGTTCTCGTTGACAACTTTGAATGTCGGGCCGCCACTGACGTTGAACTGCTGCAAGCCGAACTGGGTATTGAACGTGCCGGCATCGGTGACGATGTCCGGATCGTTGTAAGCGTCGACGATGGCAATCGTCTGGCCCGCGCCGTTGCCGGTCACGCCGCCGAACGAAATCTGGTTGACCCCGTAGGCCTGCTGCATCTGGGCCGGGTCAATCGGACCCGAGTTGGCGGGCGTCACGTTGGGCGACGCGCCGTGGCTGGAGCCGGAGGCGATGTTGGCCCGCCCTTCCAGCACGTAGCTGGGGGTAGCGAACGAGGCACTCAGCAGCAGGCGGTCCTCGAGGGACTCAAATGCCCCCGCAAAGGCCACCTGCTGCCAGACGCCGGCAGCCCCAGGCCGCCGACGAGCACCCCGGTTCCCGCTGCGCGAGCCATGCGACCCTGCGTTTGGTTCGGGATTTGCGGATCGGGCTGACGTTCTCGATCGCAGATTCGCTAGTGCGCCGGCAATCCCGTTGGAGAGCACCATGCAGCCACTCCTCGTGCAGAGTCGGAAGCGTCGCCTCTGCAAGCCTAGGTCATGCCACGGGTGCGGCAATTCACGAGATGTGGGAAAAGCGGGTCTTACGCCGTTGTATTTCGGCAACGTTGGTCCGGGTATTTCGGCTTGTTTGGGTAGTCCGGAGCGTTCGGAGCAATCGGATTTTTCCAGGACGCTCGTCATAGACGGCCTTGTCCCAACTCGTGTTTTTCATTAAGTTTCCCGCCCGCAGCCGCGGTCCCCGACGTCCCACACGCCGCGGCCAAACCCTTCGAGACCCACCCCCTCCTCTCCTTTTCCAGAGACCTTCTCGCAGTCGATTCGTCAGGCAAGGAAGCCGACATGGGACGGTGCACCGTCATCCGATGGGCATTCGCGGCCGGCGTATTTTGTTGTTGCGGTTGTTCAGCGCCGAATAGCTTCAGCCCGGTGGGCTGGATGTCAGGGTCTTCGAGCGCGCCGGCGACCGCTGCCTCAAAGGATCAGCCCAACCCGCTCAAGCCGACCGACGCGTCCGGGTCGCCTGCGGCCGCGGCCGTGGCGTCGACTGGCGGTTCGCCTGCCGCGACGACCTCGTCCGACGGTGACAAGTCGGCTTCCGCCGGAGGCAGCAACGGATACAAGACCGCGGCCATCGATCCGGCCCTGCGCAAACTGATGATGGACGAGCTTGCCTACGAGCCGGCCGACAAGCGGCAGGCGATGTTCGACCAATGGGCCAAGTTCGATCCGGCCTTCATTCGCGAACTCGTCGAAAACCATCGCATGGCCCGCGACGTGGCCGACAGCCACAAGAGCGGAGCCGGCAGCGGCGACTGGGGTGGCGGTGCTCCGGTTAAGACTGCCTCCAACGACAAGGCTCCCGGCGGCGGCGGTGTTCGACGACGCGTCGCTCCCCAAAGATTCGGTGCTGCGTGAACGGACGGCCAATGCCGCTCCCACTCCGCCGGCAGCGCCGGCCTCGGCGGGAGTCAGCCCGTGGGACGATCCTCCCAGCAAGTTGCCGCAAGGCCGGTTGACGGGAGCGATGACTCCGCCGGCCACGCTGCCGCAAGCTCCGACCGGATCGGTTGCGGGCGGTCAGTCTGCCGGCGCAACGACGCCGCCTCCCGCGCCGCCAGCGTCTAAGGCCGATCTGTGGGACACCGACAGCGCTCCACGCGCTCCGTCGGCCGGCACTCAAACCTCCAACAATCAAACGTCTGCCGATCGCTCGTTGCTTGCTCCGGGCATGCTGCCATCCGCCCCTCAGAAGAGCATCGCGGCGACAACGCCTGCTCCGCCGAACGCGGCACTCGCGGCTTCGCCCGCCACTGCCGGCTCTTCGTCGACGCCCAAGGCTGATGCGTTCGCCGGACTGCCCTCGATGGATACCGATTCGTTCGGGCAAGCTCCGCATGCTCCGGCCGCTGCGACGGACAAGTCCAAGGTCGCGGCGACGTCGAGCCCGGCCCCTGCTGCAGCGCCGGCCGTGCCGAACCCATTTGCTGACCCCGTCCCCACTCCACCGAGTGCACCTCCTGCTGCCAATGTTGCGGGAATGCCGCCGGCGAGCCGCAGTGGGCAGGGCGTCGTCACTCAAGTTGGCGGAGCGGCACCGCTCGACGCCGGCGTAGGCCTGGCCGCGGCAACGACCACTGCCGCCGCGCCACCACAAACCAACGGATTCGATGTCGAGCAGCCGGTGAAGCTCAGCCCGCCGGTCGACGTTCCGGACGGGCAGGTGGTCGCCGCGTCCGACTCGGCGCCGACGGTGCGCGTGCGTCGCAGGTTTCGGCGACAGGCTCGACGACACCTGCTGCCCCCGCTGCGACGACGACGGTTCCTCCCGACAAACAACAATCCACCCTGGCCAGCCTGCCGAGCCGATTGCTGGGAGCGATCAACCCGCTGCCCGGCGGGAACGGCTCGCGTAACGTGTCGCTGCCGGCCAACTGGCACGACGAGTTGCAAAAGATCGTGACCGTCGCCGCCACCGAGGCCGGTCAAACGTCCGTGGGCAGCTCGGACGCGGAAAAACTCGCCTACATTCAGAAGCAGGTCAACCTGCGGATGCTCTATCTGCTCTCCGGCCAGCCGACACGTTCGCTCGAGCCGATCGCCGGCCTCGATCCGGCCGACCAGGAATTCTGGCAGGAAGTCTTTTGGGGCATGTCGAGCTACTTCGACCGCAACACCATTGCCGATCCGCGTGACCGGGCCACGCAGACCATCGCTCAGCTGCGGGCCGCAGTGCACAAGCTGCAGGAGAAGTCGAAGCTCGAGCTGCGGAACGTGGCGTTCTGCAACAAGATCGTCAATTTCGGCAGCTACGAGCGGTTTAAACGCGACGAGTTCACGGCCGGCCAGCCGGTGCTGCTCTATGCCGAAGTCGAGAACTTCAAGAGCGAGCCGACGTCCGACGGCCCGTATCGTGCCATGCTCAAGTCCACGATCGAAATCTTCGACGCCCGCGGCACACTGGTGCAGACCATGCCCTTCCCGGCTAACGAGGATCTCTGCGCCAGCCCGCGCCGCGACTATTACAACAGCTACGAGTTCTCGATCCCGCAGGGAATCGCGCTCGGCCCGCATCAGCTCAAGCTGACAGTTGAGGACCAGCTGAGCCAGAAGGTGGCCTCTTATACGGTCAACTTCACGGTCAAATAGTCCAATGTCCAAGGCCTAAAGTCCGTGCTCTTCGTTCCGGGGCTTCCGCTCCGCGGATGCCCCGGGCACCCGGCGTGGACTCCCCTCAATCCGGCCACTTTTGGCTGACGCGAACCCGCGGTTCAATCGCCTTGTCTCTCCGCCGAGCCGTCCGCTCGTCGCCGGTTGCCGAATCGGGATTGTGATTCGCCGGGCCGGGACGGAGAATTAGACGGGTGCCGCGCCGTCGAAGGACAAATGGCCTGCGCCGTGGCGCCCTCCCCTGGCCCCGCAGCCGAGGTGATCCCCGATGTCCGGATCGCAACTCGAAGTGCTCAAGAGCGCCTGCCCGCTCGACTGTCCCGACAGCTGCAGTCTCGACGTAACGGTTCGCGATGGGCGCGTGGCTGCCCTCGACGGAAATCACGCCAACCCGATCACGGCCGGCTTCATTTGCGGCAAGGTCCGGCACTTTCACGAACTGATGTACGGGCCCGACCGCGTGCTCTATCCGGCCGTCCGCTCCGGACCCAAAGGGAGCGGCGAATTCCGGCGCGTGAGCTGGGACGAAGCGCTCGAGCGGATCGTGAGCCGGCTGAGCGAAATCCGCGACCAATTCGGCGGCGAGGCGATTCTGCCCTACTGCTACGGCGGCTCCAATGGCTGGCTGACGCAAAACGGCCTGGATGCCCGCTTCTTCCATCGACTGGGCGCGTCGCGACTGGCCCGCACGCTGTGCGCCATGCCCGCTTCGACGGCGGTGCGCCGGACTCTACGGGACGGATGCCGGGCGTCGCTTTCGAGGATTATCCGGCCGCACGTCTGATCGTGCTGTGGGGCGTCAATCCGGCTGCGACGGGAATTCATCTGGCGCCCTTCATCAAGCGAGGCGCAGGCCAACGGAGCGAAGATCGTCGTCGTCGATCCGCGCCGCACGCAGTTCGCGCGGCGAGGCCGATCTGCATCTGGCCTCTGCGGCCGGGAGCCGATCTGCCCGTCGCGTTGGCGATCATCCGTTGGCTGTTCGACTCGGGGCGGGCGGACCTCAAATTTCTCGAGGCCCACTCGCGAAACTGGGAAGCACTTCGCGAGCGTAGCCAGCCCTGGACGATCGGAGCGAGCCGCCGAGATCGCCGGCATCCGCAGCGACGAAATCCCGTGCCTTCGCCGAGCTGTACGCTCGATTCGCATCCCGCCGTGATTCGCTGCGGTTGGGGAATCGAGCGGAACGTGAACGGCGGCTCGGCGATCGCGGCCGTGCTGGCGTTGCCGGCCGTCGCGGGAAAGTTCGGCGTGCAGGGTGGCGGCTTACACGATGAGCCAGGGAGCCGCCTGGGACGTCGATGCCATGGCCGGAGCCGCCGCGCCCGCGGCTCAGCGACGCGGATCATCAACATGAATCTCTTGGGCGAAAGCCTGCGGCCCGAGTTTCAGCCGCCCATCCGGCGCCCTGTTCGTCTACAACTGCAACCCGGTGGCGACGGTCCCCGAGCAGAACAAAGTCCGCGAAGGCCTGCTGCGCGAAGACTTGTTCACGATCGTTCACGAACAGGTGATGACCGACACGGTCCCGTACGCGGATGTCGCTGCTGCCGGCGACCACGTTCCTGGAACACGCCGAGGCGCGCCGCAGTTACGGCGCGATGATCGCCGCAATTCACGAAGCCGGTCGTCGAGCCGGCCGGCGAGGCGCGCTCGAATCATTGGTTGTTCGGCGAGCTTTGCCGTCGCCTCGGGCTGACGCGGCCGGGCGATCCCGAAACCGAGGCGGAAGTCGTGCAAGCCATCGTCGCGACCTCGTCCTCCGCTGCGGAGCTGGCCGAGTCGTTTGCGCGACGGGCGAACCGAACCACCTTGCGGCATGCGGCCGGTGCAATTTGTTGACGTCTTTCCCGGCAACGCCCGACCGCCGCGTCGATCTGTGTCCCGAGTTCGCTCGATCGTCGAAACATCGAAGGGCCTCTACGCGTATCACGCGGTCGCGACACACGGAGCAATTCCCACTGACGTTGATCTCCCCCTCGACCACCCAGGCCATCTCCTCGACGCTCTATCAGCTCGTTCGCGAGTTGGTGCCGGTCGAGATTCATCCGGGCGATGCACGGGAGCGCGGCATCGCCGACGGTAATGCCGTGCGGGCGTTCAACGGATCCGGCGAAGTGCGGTGCATCGGCGAAGCTCAACGGCGACCTGCGCCCGGGACTGGCGTCGCTGCCCAAGGGGCTGTGGGCCCGCCACACGCAGAACGGCCAAACCGCTAACGCCCTCGCGCCCGACACGCTGTCCGATCTGGCAGCGGGCGCCTGCTTCAACGACACGCGCGTGCAGATCGAACGCGTGGAGGCACCGCTGGCCGCGGAATCGACCGCGGGCGGCGTCCGCCGTTAGAGGCCGCCGTCGCTGCCATTCAGAGCCGGCCGCACCCCTGCCTTGCCGCGGGGATTCGCACCGGTCGCTCGCCGTCCCGGAAGCAGCCGAACTCCTGACCGGGCGATCGCCGCTCGTTGACTTGGATTTTTTGCACCCTTATTCTGGAACTGCTCACCACTCTCCCCATGCCCGTTGCGGTCTGCCGCGCAAATCGGCGTCGCCCGTCGGACAACTTGAGCCAAGGAAACTCGATCATGCGCCGGTCGATGTATGGCCCGTTTTGCCCGTTGTTGTTGGTCGCCGCTGCCGTAGCGTGCTCTCTGGCTGGCTGCGAAGACGCCTCCAAACCCTCGGCTTCCAGCGAGCCCAAGGCCGGCGACGGAAAGACCGTCGCGACCCAGGCGACTGCGGACGCCCCTCCAGCCGGTGCGAAGGACTTCAAGCGGATCATCATCCTGGAAAACGACAACTCCCCATTCTGGGACGCGGCTCGGGCCGGCCTGCAGGATGCGGAGAGTGAGCTGAAGCTTCGGCAGCGTGGCCTGCGGGCCGTGCTGGAAATCAACAACGGTACCCCGGCCGGCCAGGTCGAGAAGCTGCAACAGTTCGGCGCCGAGTCGGACATCGTGGGCATCGGTATCTCGGCGATGGATGCCGACAATGCGGCCGTCGCCGACGAGCTGCGGAAGCTCCAAAAGAAGGGCGTGAAGATCGTCACGGTCGACTCCGACGTCGATCGGGCCAAATTTCGCGATTGCCGCTTCGCCTTCATCGGCACCGAGAACTTGACGGGCGGTCGTGAGCTGGGCGTCTGCGCCAAGGGGCTACGGCCGGCGGGCGGCGGCTATGTCACGTTTGTCGGCCACCCCGGCGCTCAGAATGCCATGGAGCGGATCAAGGGATTCGAAGAAGGTGCCGGGCCGAAGTTCCAGGCGCTCGACCACATGGTCGACGACGTCGACCTGGCCCGGGCCCGCGACAACGTCCGCAACGCGATTCAAAACCATAAGGGGAAGCTGACGACCCTGGTCGGCATCTGGTCGTACAACGCGCCGGCGATCACCGACGTCGTCAAGGAAATGGGCAATCGCAACGACTTCACGATCGTCGCCTTCGACGCCGAGCCGATTGCCATCGAGGAAATCGGCAAGGGGAACATCGACGCGATGGTCGTGCAGAACCCCTATCAGATGGGTTATCAGGGCGTCCACCTGATGGCGGCCCTCTACGAGAACGATCAGAAGACGGTCAAGGAGCTGCTGCCTCATCATGGCGAGCCGAACGGCGACATCTATGACACCGGGCTGAAGGTCGTAGTTCCCAACAGCCAATCGCCGCTCAAGCGGGAGATGTTTGGCCCCAAGACCGAGTTTCTTACGCTCGACATCTTCAAGGCCTGGCTGGACAAGTACCGCCTCAAGGGATCGTAGGACTCATGGTCGATCCCTCCGCGGGCGATCGCGACCCGCTGCGCTTTCCTGCGCCGACACGAGACGGCTCTGTTCCTGGCACTGTTGCTGGTGGTCGGTCTGACCACGCTGTTCGACTCGCAGCACAACTATTGGCACAGTCCCTGGACCAACGGCACCCTGCTCTTGCGGCAGACGTCGCTCCTCGGCATTTTCGCGCTGGGGTCGGCGGTCGTCATCATCGCCGGGGGGATCGATCTCTCGTCGGGGGCGGTGATTTGCTTCAGCGGCACCATCTGCGCATCGCTGTTGTTGCTGCTGGCCCCCGATCGCATGCGGGGGGGCGAAGCGCTGATTGGATTGCCCGTCATTGCGGCGGCCATCGTCGGCACGCTGATCATCGGATTCTTGATCGGCAGCCTGCACGCCTGGCTGATCACCGTCGTGCGGCTGCCGCCCTTCATCGCGACGCTGGCGACATTGGTGGGCCTCAGAAGTTTTGCCTGGGCCATCTGCGGGAGCGTGACCCGGGTGAGTCTGGGCGCGAGTAGCAGCCAAATTCAGGTGTTCGATCCGCGGTTTCGGTACCTGGCGACCTCGATCTGGATTCCGGCGGTCATTTTTGTGGTGCTGGCGATCGGATCGTGGGTGATGCTCAGTCGGACGGTGCTGGGGCGTCACCTGTATGCGCTCGGCGGCAACGAAGAAGCGGCCCGGCTCAGCGGCGTGCGGACCGATCGGCTCAAGTGGTTCGCGTACTGCTTCAGTGCCGTGCTCTCGTCGATCACGGGCATCCTTTACATCTGTGAAGTGAGTGTGGCCGACCCGCAGTCGCTCGGCATGGGCTATGAGCTCAATGCGATTGCCGCGTCCGTCGTCGGCGGCTGCAGCCTGCAGGGGGGCGTCGGCTCGATCGAAGGGACCGTCCTGGGGACGATCTTTCTGCGGGCCGTCATCGACGGCGTGGCCAAAGTGATCAAGGTGCAATCGAAGGTTTACGAAGGGCTGATTGTCGGCGTCGTTGTCGTGTTGGCCGTCGCCCTCAGCGAGACGGCTCGCTTTCGGGGTCGCAAAGGCTTTTTCGACGGCGCGCTGGGCTTGGTGGCGGCCGTCAATCTCTCGCTGTTTGCCGGCGTGATGGCCGCGCTCGTCGGGCCGACATTGGGTGAAGGCTGGACCACGCTCAACGGAACGGTCCTGGGAATGTGGACGGCCGGCTCGCTGTTCGCGCTGTTGCTCTTTGTCCGCAGCGGACTGTTGGGAAGCCAACGCCGGGTCGGCGCCGTGATCCTGGGAGTTGCCGTCATCGCCAGCTATTTTTCCCTCGACCGGGGCCTGCCCGCCTACCAGCTGCACGCGGCGACGGCGGCCGTGAATAACGCCGGCGGAAAGATCAACACCGCAGACAACGGCGGCGTGCGCGTTGATTTCAGCGGCACGGACCTCGACGACGCGGCCCTCAAGCGGCTGGCCGACTCGCTCTCGTCGCTGCATGTCGCGGACCTGTCTCTGGTGGGCACGAGCGTCAGCGACGACGGCTTGGACGCGCTCAGCACGCTGACCTCGCTAAAACGCATCGACTTGAGGCAGACTCGGGTGACCCGCGCGGGCACTCGCGGACTGGGCCGCGCCTTGCCGGACGTCGACATCACCCAGTGAAACGAGAATCATGACACGGTGAAACTGGAAACCATGCCGGCCGACGCCCCGCTGATCTCGATCGAAAACGTGACGAAACGCTTCCCCGGCGTGGTCGCGCTCGACGGCGTTTCGTTCGACGTGCGGGCCGGCGAGTTCCACGCGGTGGTCGGCGAGAACGGGGCGGGCAAGAGCACGCTGATGAAGATCCTGTCCGGCGTCATTCCCGACTATGAGGGGACGCTGCGGATCAACGGCGCAGGAGGTCCATTTTGCCAACACGCGCAAGGCCGAGGCCGCCGGCATCTCCATCATTCACCAGGAATTGAATCTGGTCGAAGACTTGTCGGCCGCGGCCAACGTCTTTTTGGGACGCGAACGCCGCACGGCCTTGGGCCTGTTGGACGACCGGGCCATGCAGCGGGCGGCCGCGACGCTGTTTGCCGAGCTGGAGTGCAATATCCGCCCCGACCTGCCGGTGCGCCGGCTCCGCGTCGGCGACCAGCAACTGGTCGAGATCGCCAAGGCCCTGTCGCAGGACGCGTCGATCTTGATCATGGACGAGCCGACGAGTGCGCTCACGGAGTCGGAAGTCGAGCGGCTGTTCCGCATCATCGAGCGGCTGCTTGGCCCGCGGCGTGACGATCGTCTACATCTCGCACAAGCTCGACGAAGTCTTCCGCCGCTCGGATCGGATCACCGTGCTCCGCGACGGCAAGCACGTCCGCACGCAGGCTCGCAGCGAAACCAGCCCGCGCGAACTGACGCATTTGATGGTCGGTCGGGAGATCAGCAGCTTTCGTCATGCCGAGGGACGCACGGCCGGCCCGGTGGTGCTGGAGGTCGACTCACTCTCACTGCCCTGGACCGGCCACGCGCGATCGTGGCGGCTGCGGAACGTCAGCTTTACGTTGCGGCGGGGCGAAGTCCTGGGCGTCGCCGGATTGATGGGGGCCGGTCGCACCGAGCTCTTGGAATGCCTGTTCGGCACGTCGCCCGAGCCGCCCGTCGGCCGGATCGTGCTCGACGGCAAGCAGGTCCACTTCGGCTCACCGGCCGACGCCAAGCGGGCCGGCGTGGCTCTGGTCACCGAGGACCGCAAGCGGCTGGGACTCTTTCCCCAGATGAACGTTCGCGAAAACATCACTGTCTGCATGCTTGAGGAAGCGGCGACGGCCACGCTGATCTCCGCCCGCAAAGAGCGGCACGCTGCCCGCGAGTCGATCGATCTGTTGAGCATCAAAACTCCGGGGACCGAGGTCGCCATCACCGGCCTCAGCGGCGGCAACCAGCAGAAGGCGATCATCGCCCGCTGGCTCCGCACGCGGCCCAAAGTGTTGTTGCTCGACGACCCGACCCGCGGCGTCGACGTCGGCGCCAAGGCCGAACTGTATCGCGTGATCGATCGGCTGTGCCGCGACGGGCTGGGAATCGTCGTCACGTCGAGCGAGCTGCCCGAGCTGATCACGCTCTGCGACCGGATCCTGGTCCTCTGCGAGGGACGTCTCACCGGCACGTTCGCCCGCGGCCAGTTCACCGAGCAAGCGCTGATGGAAGCCGCCACGCGACGCGAGGCGTAAGGGCAGGCGACATCGCGCCCGGCCGTTCACGGCCCGCAGTCCACGCTCTGCTGAGTCACCGATCGCCTTAGCGGTGCTTCGACGTTTGGCTCATCAGCAGCGATCGCTGGTAATCCTGAAAGCTGACTTTCTTCAGCTCGTGACGGGAGATCATCCCGTCCCACTGACGGACGAGCTCGCGATCGCGCTCGTTGAGTTCCCAATAGATGTGGTGTTGGGCCCGCACGCTTGGCGACTCGCCGCCGGCGATCGTGAAGCTGACGTCGACCGGAACCAGCTTCGCTTCGCGCAAGGCCGCATCGAGGGCCAGCCGCTGCTCGGGCAGAATGGCTCCGGGTTGCAGAATGTAGTTCAGCCGCACGATCCAGTCGGCATAGTTCAAGTAGGCGAACGCGTGGGTCGGCGTGGGGGCGGGCGCGGCCAGCACCGTGTAACCGAAGAACTTGCTCTTCAAATCAATTTGCGGCCCGGCGTTGGTCTGCGTGATCGACTTTTCGAACTGCGGGTTGAACTGAAAGAGGATCTGCTCGATCGCGCTTTCGTTCGGTTTGGCTTCGGCCTGCAGCACCTGCAAGTGGTCGTTGAGCGCCCGCCGAGCGAGGTCGAGCATGCGATTGACTTCGTCCATGTGGACCTCGGTCATCCGCCGCTGCCGCGTGTTCATCAGCGTGAACTGCCCGTGGGCCGCATCGAAGATGATCAGCTCGCCCAGATGGGGAATGAAGTCGTACGTTTTGCCCGCGTGAAACAGCGTGATGCTCTGCATCAGCTCGCGCGGCTCGCCGCGGCCGACTGCATAGAGCGTCGTTTCAACGTGGAAGTCCTGGGCCGTCGCGGTCGCCGGGAACAACAAACTGGCTGCGAGAACTCCGCAAGCGAAAGTGAGCGAGACACGCATGGCGATCGATCCTTCCAGCAGGTCGGTGGGAACGGGCTCGCGCCGGAGTCGGGGCGGCAGTCGGCAGCCGGACGTGATTTGATAGGGGGAGGAGGAGAGGTGTGGACTCGGACGTTACCCGCGCCCCCCGCGGCCAACAAGCCGATTCGGCCGGAATTCGGCTCGCGGGAAGGGCTACTCTCAGCCGCAGGACAAAGACCGGCAGACCCTGCCGATCGGCGGCCTATTTGGCAGTCGGATTGCCAGATAAGGGTGAAGATGATGCCGCGCTGTGGCGGCCGGCCAGTTGTTCGCCCAGCTCGCGGCCGTAGGCGAAGAGCGCGGGCGTGCCTCCGGTGTGGACGAACACAACCTTGTGCTGCGACGTCAGCCGGCCGCGGCGCACGTCGTCCAAAAGCGCGCACATGGCCTTGCCCGTATAGACCGGGTCGAGCAACAGGCCCTCGGTGCGAGCCAGCAGGCTGATGGCGTTGAAGGTCGCCTCCGTCAGTTTGCCATAGCCGGGGGCAATGTAATCGAGCGTGATGTCGATGTCCGCGGGCGTGAGCCGTGTTTTTAATCCCAATCGCTCGCCCGCTTGGTTGGCGATCTGCGCCATGTCGGTCGGAATGTCCCACTCCCAGCGCACGTAGGCCACGTTCCGCACCGGGAACTCTTGGCCGAGCGACCGGCAGCCGAGCGTCAGGCCGGCCCCCGTCGAGCCGGAGGAGGAGACGTAGATCGCATCGGGCACGAAACCTTCGGCCGCCGACTGCTCGACAATTTCGGCCGCACACTCGACGTAGCTGATGGCCGCCAAGGGCGTGACGATGGTGCGGTCCCAGCGAAAGACCTTGCGCCCCTGAGCGTGGAAGCGGTCGGCCGCCTCGATGATCTGGCGGTTGAGGTCCTTGCCCATGCCGCCGTCGACGATCTCGTAGCTCGCGCCGAACAGGTTGTCGAGCAGGAAATTCCCCTCGAGCGCGACCGGACCGGCTTTCGAGTCCCGCGTGAGCACGAGGTGACAGTCGAGCCCCGCTTTGGCACAGGCGGCCGCCGTCTGTCGGCAATTGTTGCTCTGCACCAGTCCGCCCCAAACGAACAGGTCGGCCCCGCGCCTCAGGGCCTCGGCCATCACGAACTCGTTGTGCCGCGCCTTGTTGCCGCCGATCGCCAGGCCCGTGCAGTCGTCCCGCTTCATGAAGATGGCGGGGCCGCCGACCGCCTTCGAAAAGCGGGGCAGGTGCTCGAGCGGCGTCGGCCGGTGGGCGAGCCGATAGCGGGGCTGCTGATCGATGTGCTGGCGGAGTTCTGTGACATCCATGACGGCGCAACCCTCCGCGAAGTGCTTCGGTGGGACAGTCCGGACCAGTCACGAAAGTGTCCGGACCAACGAGTCCGGACCAGACTAACGAGTCCGGACCTGACCAGTCCGGACCAGACTAACGAGTCCGGACCTGACCGGACCGACCCGTCCGGTTCTCACGTTGTACAAGATCTGGACACCCGAGGGTTAGGATGGCCGTCGCGCGGCGGGGATCTTTTTGGTCTCCTTTCGTGCGGGTGGGAGTGAGTGGAATTCAATCCCGTCCCAACCTGGACGTCCCGTCCCGAGCATTCGGCTAAGTCCCAGCGGATTTCTCACCACAAAGCCACGAAGGCACTAAGTTCAGACGCAGCAAATCGTTCTGCCTTTGTTGGTGCCTTCGTGTCTTCGTGATGAATGTCTCCGATGCTTGTTGTCCCGGGTGCGTCCCGATCAATCCCGTCCCGATACTTCTGTCCTGTCCCGTGTCCCGACCCACTGGTCCCGCGTTCGTGTCCCGTCCCGGCTTGCCGGGGATCTTTCGCCTCCCTTAGTGAAAAAGGATCCCCACCACCGGCGGGGATCCTTTTCGTTCCCGCCGGGGATCCTTGCCCCCACCGGACAGTTTCAAACCACAGCCGCCCTGCGACGCACCCATGCGAAGTGTCCGGACCTGACTGGTTGTCCGCTTCGCGCACGTGTCCCGTCCCGGTCTCCGGGGGGTGGGTCACCAATTCCGTGGGTCAACTTCGTAGTGAAACAAAGTGTCCCGACCCCACCCACCGGACAGTTTCTGGTCACTTAGCCGCTAGGCTATTCCTCCGAAAAATCGCCCGACCTTCGCGGACTGCCTCCGCGTCTGCGCAGGACGGACCAGTTCATCCTACCGGCACTCGCCGCCGATAGCGTTTCTACGGCGACTCGAAAACTTCTTCGCCGCCGGCGTCCGGACGAAACGATTATCGCGGCACGATCCAGATTATTGCGGAACAGGACCGGTTGCCGTGGTCCGCTCGCGCAGGCCTCCAGGTAACGCTTTTTCGAGACCTTGTTATCGTTGATCCAGTACAACTCGAATCCCTCCTTGCGCTCCGCATCTAAATAACATCGTTGGCGACCCGTCATTTGGCCGCCAATCATCGATATCTCGCCGAGGAACTCCCATTCCGAGTCTCTACCCAATGACCAGATGTGCGAGACACCCGTCCCCTTCTTCATTTCAAATTCATCGAGCAGTTTGCCATTTGCGTCCCAGATTCGGTGGACGCCATCATATACGCCGTCATGCACGGAGAACTCTTCGGCCAGCACACCATTTGGGTGCCACCTCCGGCTCATCCCTTCGATCGCGCCCCTCTCGTGCCGGAGAATCGCCTCGGACTCGATCGCACCATTATCGTGATACCGCCGAAATAGAATTCGTCCACCCTCTAGGAGGATGCGCTCGACTCTGCTCATGGAAATCTAGTGTAGTGTCTCAGGCAGCTGGGATCTTATTCAGAGCAGCTCTAGCACGGCGGACTTTGTCGAGGATCTCTTCGGCTTTAGGGAGAAATAAAAGGCGAAATAACGGGGACGTGAGTCGACCGTCCGATTCCTGCACGTCGCTTGAATCGCGGGTTGAAACTATATATGCTTACGCAGATATGAAAACGCCGCTGGCCCGCGCCCGCCCCGTCGACCGCATGTTTCGGGCATTTTCCGATCGGACCCGTCTGCGGATCCTCCATCTGCTGTTGCCGGGCGAGTTGTGCGTTTGCCACATCGTCGACGTGCTCGATTGCTCGCAGCCCAAGGTCTCGCGGCACCTGGCGTATTTGCGAAAATCCGGGTTGGTGCTCGCGCGGAAAGAGGGTTTGTGGAACTATTACCGCCTGGCGCCGGCGCAGGGCGACTTTCATGAAAAGCTGCTGCAGTGCTTGGGCAGCTGCTTCGCCGAAGTGCCCGAGCTGACGCAGGATGCCCAACGGCTCAAGAAGAGCATCGCGAGCTGGTGTTGCGGATGAGGGGCTGTTGCGGCTGAGCTTTTTTGTCCCGACTGTATGCGTTTAGGCAGATATAGTTGGCCCGATTTGAAGCGAGGGTTCTCCGCATGTCCGATCACATTCAGAAAATCGTCCAATCGAGATACGGCGCGGTGGCCCAAAGCGGGCTCTCCAGCGATCGGGACGATGTGCGCCAGGTGGCAGCCGCGTTCGGGTACACCGCCGACGAGCTGCGCTCGATTCCGGCCGATGCCAACATGGGGCTGTCGTGCGGCAATCCCATCGCCTCGGCCAGTCTGAAGCCCGGCGAGGTTGTGGTCGATCTGGGATCGGGGGGCGGACTCGACGTGTTTCTGGCAGCGCAGAAGGTCGGACCGACGGGTCGCGCCATCGGCATCGACATGACCGAGGAGATGATCGAACTCGCGCGACGCAACGCAATCAAGGCCGGAGACGGAAAACCGCCGGCCAACGTCGAATTTCATCTGGCCATGATTGACGATCTGCCTCTCCCGTCCGATTCGGTCGACTGCGTCATCAGCAATTGCGTGATCAACCTGGCCGCGGACAAGCATGCGGTCTTTCGGGAAATGGCGCGAGTGCTCAAGCCGGGCGGACGCCTGGCCATCAGCGATATTGCGCTTAAAAAAGCGATCCCACCGGAGGTCGGTCAGGACATCTTGGCCTACGTCGGCTGCGTGGCGGGCGCGATTCCGATTGAGGAATACAAGCAGGGATTGATTAGTTCCGGATTAACTGCTGTCGAGATTGTTGACACGGGCGCCGATCTCAACGTCTATTCCAAGATCGAGGGGCAGTCCGCCTGTTGCACGCCGAGCGCTCACGATCAAGGGGGGTGCTGCGGGTCGGCAGTCTCCAGCGATTTACCGGTCCTCTCACAGTCCACGCCCGATTTCCACAACCGCCTGACAGAGCTGCTGCGCAAGTACGACGTCAACGACTTCGCGGCCAGCGTCAAAGTTTTCGCCGTCAAGCCGCGCTAAACCTCGACTTCGACTGCACCGGGTGACAAAGCACTGAGGGGGACCTTGCCGTTTGTCTAAGGGACTGACCCTAAACTTCGGTGCACGCATGAACGCACAAGCCGTGTTGCGGCCGCTGACCCGACACCTCCGCCGCGAAGACTACGCAAGCGCGGTGTTGCTCGCAAACAACGAGCTGTTGGAAGGTCGTTTGGATCGCGCGTCGCTCATTGCCGATGCACTCGATCAGTGGGAGTCTGCTCCAACACGCTCAAAGCGCATGGGGGAGCATGCGTTCTGCTTTCGCAGCGTGTACCGTTCGATGCTTTTTGAAGGCTTCCTGCGGCGGGCGATCGGCGCGCTGATTGACGAGGGCCCGATATCGCTTACCGCGATTGAGAGACCGGCTCCGGGGCAAAATCGCGTCATCGCGCTGCAGCTTCGCCTTTGCGGAATGACGGCGCAGGAACTCGATGATTGGCTCGAGCGCCAGTGGGATCGCACACGGCAGGTGACGCAACAATGGGCTGCTCCAAAGCACAACAGAGGCGCCTGTCCGATGACGGCACGAAATTGACGAGCGAGTTGGAGTGAGTCGACTACAAGAGTGAGTCGAATACGAACGGAACAAGGAATCACTTATGTCTCGCCCCGGAGTCGTTGCTCTTGGAATCCTCGCGGTGGTTGTGAACGGAGGAGCCGCACCCGTGCACCCCGAACGGCTGAACGAGAAATTGCGGCACTACGTCGCGACTCGCGTGGGTGAGTTTGACAGCATTCCTCAAGAGCGTCGCGACCAGCTGCGAAAACTGGCCTCTTACATTCGCGACAAAATGAAAGCCGATCGGCCGGCGCGGCTGGTCTTCATTTGCACGCACAATTCCCGCCGCAGCCAGATGTGCCAGCTCTGGGCGGCGACCGCGGCGGCGTACTTTGGCGTTCCGCACGTCGAGAACTTCTCAGGGGGAACCGAAGTCACCGCCTTCAATTCACGAGCGGTGGCGGCTCTGCGGCGCACGGGCTTCGCGATCGACGATCCGGTGCCGGCGCCGAATCCCCACTATCGGGTCCGATTTCACAACGCGGGCCCCGAATTGGAATGCTTCTCCAAGGTCTATCGGGACGCATCGAATCCCGGGAGCGACTTCTGCGCCGTCATAACGTGTTCCCAAGCCGACAAGCAGTGCCCGATCGTCGCAGGGGCTTCCGCGCGGATTGCCCTTCCCTTCGACGATCCCAAAGCCTTCGACGGCACGCCGCAAGAGACGAACAAATACGACGAGCGCTGCCGGCAAATCGCCCGGGAATTGCTCTTCGTGTTCTCCGAGGTGGGGGCCTAGAGAGCGGCGAGCAACCATGTGGCCCGGCTCGGCGGAAGTGTGGGACTGCCTCGCCGCGGCGTCGAACGGTTACCGCGGCACGATCCAGATATTGCGGAACCGGACCGGGTTGCCGTGGTCTTGCAGGAAGATCGGGCCGGGGTGTTCGTCGGCGCGGTGGCCGCCGGGGGTCGCGCCCTTCAGCTCAAGGTTGTATTGGATGGGCATGCCGTTGTGCCGCACGGTGACGACGGCGTTTTCTTTCTTGGTCTTGCCGTCGGGCGTGAAGCGGGCCGCCCGGAAGTCGATGTCGTAGGTCTGCCACGAGAGGGGCGGAAAGCACATGTTGACCAGCGGCTTGGCCGCGTGGTAGATGCCGCCGCACTCGTTGTCGGCACCCTCGAGGCCGAATGAATCGAGGACTTGCACTTCGTACTGATCGGCCAGGTAGACGCCGCTGTTGCCGCGCCCCTGACCGCGTGCGGTGGGCATGAACGGAGTGCGGAATTCGATGTGCAGCAAAAAGTCCTCGAACGTTTGCTTCGTGGTCGCCGGGACGCCCAAGAGATCGCCCTCTGCCAGCGTGCCGACGCTCCAGGCGGACGTGTTCTTGCCGTCAAACAGCACGGTGGCTCCCGGCGGCGGCACGGCGCCTGCCGTCGGCGAGGTGCGCTCGATTTTTTTCAATTCGAACTTCACGCCGTCCTCGGCCGTGCCGGCAAACAGGCCGTCCTTGATGGTCCCGTCGAAATTCTTGCCCTTGAGATGGGCCGTGCCGTCGGTGGTGTCGCCGTGCAGGTGGACTTTCGTCTTGCCATCCCAGCCGGCTCCCGGCAGTCCGTTGGTGTAAATCACGGCGTCGAAGCGGCCGCCGCCCAAGCGCGATAACCTGCGCGCCGATCTTGGCCTTGGTGCCGATCGTCGCCCACGTACTCGCCCTGAACGGCGAAGTCCGGGCCGGCCTCTTTGGGATCGAGGATCGCCCGTTTGTGCTGGGCGAAGGCGGTGAGCGGAATGAGCAGGAGGGTCGACGAAGCGAGACGACCCAGCGCGTCGAGCGGGGCAGCAGCATCATGGCGGGCCTTCTGGAACGGGCTTTTTGGAATGTGCGTCGCGGCAGGAAGTCGACTGGCTGGCGTCCAGGTTAGCCGGTGGCGCCACAGCGGGCCACGTCACGGCCTGCGAAGTCGCAGCCGGATCCAGATTTCGACGGCCAGTATCGCCCACACGACGGCTACGAGGAGAGCCGGTCCGTAGAAGAGCTCCGCCCAGCCCAGGAGAGGGTGCCCTGAAAAGATCCGAACGAGAGCCAGGTTCAGTCCTGCACAAAGCACCACGAGCACCGGATACGCGGCGAGCATTACAATTGTGATTCGCCGCAACGCGATCCGCTCGTCGTTGGAGAGATTTGGCTTCATGAAACTGGCCCAGACTGCCGGCAAGGTGCTTCCCTCAAGATAAGGATCCGTGATGTCCACCCGTGCTGCAACCGAGTATCGCTACGAAAAACTGACCTGGCTGGAGATCAACGACGCCGTCGAGCTGGGCAAAGTCTGCATCGTGCCGTGTGGGGCCGTCGAACAGCACGGGCCGCACCTGCCGCTCGACGTCGATCTGATCTGCCCGCTCGGCATCGCCAACGGCGCGGGCCGCGCGATTCCGTCCAAAATTCTGGTGCTGCCGATCCTGGCCTACGGCTACACGGGCCACGTGATGGATTTTCCCGGCACGATCAACACGCACTACGAGACCTACATCAAGCAGGTGCTCGACGTGACGAAGTCGCTCGCCTACCACGGCTTCAAGCGGATCATCCTCTTGAACGGTCACGGCTCGAACATGCCCAACCTCGACCTGGCGGCCCGGCGGACGAATCTCGAGACCGACGCCGACTGCGTGGTCTGCGCCTGGTGGAACCTCTTAACCGTCGACAAGGAGTTCCTGCCGAGCTGGCGCGAGAGCAAATTCCCCGGCGGCTGCGCGCACGCCTGCGAGCTGGAGACGTCGATGTATCTCTACCTCGACGAGGAAAACGTTCGCAAAGACAAGATCAAGAGCGGCACCATCTCGATCAACCACGAAGAGAGCCCGTTCAACTACGTCGATCTGTTCGGCTCGGGCCCGGCGACCGTCGTCTCGTGGACCAGCAGCTATTCGCAAACGGGTGTCTTGGGCGACGCGGAAAAGGCCACGAAGGAAAAAGGCGAGCGGGCCTACAATGAGGCGGTCAAACAGCTCGTCCGCTTCGTCGAGTATTTTTTGCAACGTCCGCGAGACCAACGGCACCGCGAGCAGCGCATGCGTCCGACAATGCCGATCCCGTGGGGACAGATGGACGAGGTTTAGTTCAGCGCGATCGGCGAGTACCTCAATCGGGGTATCGCGATGATTACGGCGCACGGCCGTAGGCCTCTTTCTCGAACGGGTTTTCGCGGTACGGGTCGCGGCCTTTGAGCCAGAGGTAGATGCTGGCCAAGCCGTAGGCCGGCAGGAAGAGCGGACCCCAGCGTTCGTATTGCTCGACGTGGACCCGCTCGTGCTCGCGAGTGCTTTCCAGGAACTCTGCGGTCTGGCCCAGGACGACGTGACCCAGCGTCATGGCGGCCCCCGAGCCGATGAGGGGCAGTCCGCGGCGGAGAAACGCAGTCGCAAATCCGCCGTGGACTTCGACCACGCCGTCGACGATGCGGGCCGAGCCGCCCGTCAGGCAGGCGATCAGCACGACGAGCAGGCCGAGCAGCGTGTTGGGCGCCGCCCAGAGGTAACCGGCAACTCGGCAAGCTGCCCGCCACAAAGCCCGCAAGAAGGGCCGCAGGTCACTCCTCCTCGCTTCGCAGCTTGGCGAGCACGCCGTAGTCTTCCAGCGTGGACGTGTCGCCCACTTGCTCTTTGCCGGCGGCGATGTCTCGCAGCAGGCGGCGCATGATTTTGCCGCTGCGCGTTTTGGGCAGCGAGCTGGTGAAGCGGATGTTGTCGGGCGTGGCGAGGGCTCCGATGTGCTTGCGGACGTGTCCCTTCAGCTCTTCTTTGAGGGCGTTCTCGCCGTCCCCCTGCTTGAGAGTCACGAAGCAGCAGATGCCCTCGCCCTTGAGTTCGTGCGGATAGCCGACGACGGCCGCCTCCGCCACGCGGGGGTGCGAGACGAGTGCGCTCTCGATCTCCATCGTGCTCAGGCGATGGCCGGCGACGTTCAGCACGTCGTCGACGCGGCCCATCACCCAGTAGTAGCCGTCTTCGTCGCGTCGCGCACCGTCGCCGGTGAAGTAGCAGCCTTTGACCTCGCTGAAGTAGGTGCGGACGAAGCGATCGTGGTCGCCGTAAAGCGTCCGCAGCATGGAGGGCCAGGGCTGGCGGACGACGAGCAGGCCGCCTTGATTGGCCGGCAGGCTGGCGCCCGACTTGCTGACGATGTCGGGCACGATTCCCGGCAACGGCTTCGTGCAGCTGCCCGGCTTGGTCGGGGTGACGCCGGGGAGCGGGCTGATCATGATGCTGCCCGTTTCCGTCTGCCACCAAGTATCGACGATGGGGCAGCGGCCTTGGCCGATCACCCGCTGGTACCACATCCAGGCCTCGGGATTGATCGGCTCGCCGACGGAGCCCAACAGCCTCAAGCTGGAGAGGTCGTACTTGGCCGGCCACTGATCGCCCCACTTCACGAAGGCGCGGATAGCCGTGGGGGCCGTGTAGAGAATGTTGACCTGGTACTTCTCGATGATCTGCCAGAACCGGCCTTCGTCGGGCCAATTGGGGGCCCCTTCGTACATCACGACGGTCGCGCCGGCGGCGAGCGGGCCGTAGACGATGTAGCTGTGCCCGGTCACCCAGCCGACGTCGGCGGTGCACCAGTAGGTGTCCTC
This sequence comes from uncultured Planctomycetaceae bacterium, assembly GCA_963813715.1. Lineage (GTDB taxonomy): Bacteria > Planctomycetota > Planctomycetia > Planctomycetales > Planctomycetaceae > DASPSM01. The sequence goes on from CAWFAK010000005.1 coordinate 878,237, forward strand.
GTCCTTGAGATCGAAGACCCAGCGGCTGGTCATCAGCGTGCCGAGCAGGTAGCCGGCCGTCGAGTGCAGAATGCCTTTGGGTTTGCCCGTGCTGCCGGACGTGTAGAGCAAATAGAGCGGATGCTCGGCGTCGAGCTCGGCGGCATCGCACTCGGCCGAGGTGCCGGCCATCAGTTCGTGCCACCAATAGTCGCGGTCGGGCACCATGTTGACGTTGGAACCAGTGCGGCGAACGACGACCGTTTTCTCGATCGTGGGGGATTTTTCCAGGCTTTCGTCGACCGTTTGCTTGAGCGGAATCTCCTTGCCCCGCCGCCAGCCGCCGTCGGCCGTGATGATCAACTTCGACTGGGCGTCGTTGTTGCGGTCGGAGATGGCGTCGGCGCTGAAGCCGCCGAAGATGATCGAGTGCGTCGCCCCGATCCGCGCGCAGGCCAGCATGGCGATCACCAGCTCGGGGATCATCGGCATGTAAAGAGTGACGCGGTCGCCCGTTCTTGATGCCCAGCTTTTTGAGCACGTTCGCGAAGCGGCAGACTTCGCGGTGCAGATCCTGGTAGCGGAGCACGCGACTGTCGCCCGGCTCGCCTTCCCAGATGATGGCGGCTTTGTTTTTTCGCCACGTTTCCAGGTGCCGATCGAGGCAGTTGTACGAGGCGTTGAGCTTGCCGCCGACGAACCACCGCGTGTTGGGCATGGTGCCGTCGAGCACTTTGTCCCATTTGCGGAACCAGTGGAGGTTGGCGGCCATTTCGCCCCAGAAGCCGGCCGGATCGTCCTTCGCGCGGGTCCAGAGGCGGTTGTAGTCTTCTTCGCTCTTGATGTTGGCCTGGGCGGCGAATTCCGCCGAGGGGGGAAGACGCGCGATTCCTGCAGCACGCTGACGATGCTTTCGCCGCTGCTGCCGGTCTTGCTCGCAGTGCTTCCGCTGGTGCCCGTGGTCGTCGTCATGGTTAGCCTCCTGCTGCGTGGGAGTTGTCGGCGAGCCTGGTGCCGGACAGGGCCTTTTCGATGGCCGTCTCGAGCGAACCTTCTTCATCCATGTTCCAAACGATTTTGCCATCGCTGCCGACGACCCAGACCTGCGGGATCATGTTGACCCCCAGCGCGCTCATGGTGTCGACGGCCCCGTACCCGCATGGCCAGGTGATGTGGGTCTCGGAGAGGAATTGCTTCATCTGGGTGAGCTTGTTTTCCGAATCGCTGGTGAGGCCGATGAAGATCACGCCCCGCTTGTGGTAAGCGTCGTATGCTTCGACCAGGTGCGGAGCTTCGGCCCGGCACGGGCCGCACCAATGGGCCCACGCGTCGACGACCAGCACCTTGCCCTTCAGGCTCTCGGGTGTCGGCCGCGTACCGTTGAGCCAGCCTTCGGCTCGAATGGCCGGCAGCGGTTCGCCCGCCGCCAGTCCGCCGCGCGGCGCGACCTCTTGATGCAAAAACATCGAGAAGGTCATGCTGACCAGCGCGATGGCGATCACCACCAGCAAGAACCCGACCAGCTTGCGCCCCGGCGACGACGGGGGCGGGACGGGAACACGGTCGGCGGCCTGCGACATTCGACGCATCCTTTTCCAACCGGGAAGAGACCGCTCAAGCCGCGGCGGGGCGACGAAGTGCGGCGGTCACGATCCCGGCAATTCGCTCAGTCCGTATCTTACAGTCCGTATAACGGCTCGAACTTGGCCTTGAGGTGTGCCACCAGCGGCTCGTGCGACAAGGGTTGCCCGGTGATCCGCTCGACCAGCTTGCCCGGCGGGAACTGCCGCCCGAGCTGATGCACGTTATCCTTGAGCCAGGTCCGTAGCGGCACGAAGTCTCCCTTGGCGAACTGCGCATCGAGATCGCCGACCGCCTTGCGCGCCGTTTGGAACAACTGGGCCGCGTACATGTTGCCGAGCGCATAGGTGGGGAAATAGCCGAGCATGCCGCCGCTCCAGTGAATGTCCTGCAAGCAGCCTTCCGCGTCTTTGGCCGGCGTGATCCCCAGCGACTGCGTGTATTGTTCGTTCCAGGCGGCCGGCACGTCGGCCGGCTTGAGCTGCCCTCCGATCAGCTGCTGCTCCAGCTCGAAGCGGATCATGATGTGCAAGTTGTACGTCACCTCGTCCGCCTCGACGCGGATGAAGCTCGGGTGCACGTCGTTGACGGCCGCGTAAAACGCTTCCCGCGGCACGGAGCCCAGCGCCTCGGAAAAGCGAGTCTGCGCCTGCGAGTAAAAGTGCTTCCAAAAGGCCTGGCTGCGGCCGACGAAGTTCTCCCACATCCGCGATTGCGATTCGTGAATTCCTAGGGAGGCCGCCTCACCGACGGGCGTGCCGAACGCTTTGGGATCGAGTCCCTGCTCGTACAGCCCGTGCCCCGCTTCGTGCAGCACGCCGAAGAAGGCGCCGGGAAAGTGATGTTCGTCGTAGCGCGTGGTGAGCCGGCAGTCGCCCGGGCCCATGCCGCTGCAAAACGGGTGGGGCGACTCGTCGAGCCGGCCGTCCTGAAAACTGAAGCCGATCGCGGCCGCTGCTGCTTTGGCGAACTCGGCCTGAGCGGCTTTCGGGTAATAGCGAGTGAGGATCGAGACGTCGGGCCGCTTCGTCGCGCCGGCGATCGCTCGCACCAGGGGAACGAGCGCGGCACGCAGCGAGGCAAAGATCTTCGCCACGTCGGTCGATTTCGCGCCGGGCTCGTAATCGTCGAGCAGCGCATCGTAGGGCGCACCGTTGCCGACTCCGGTCGCCTCCGCCCAGCGCAGCCGCTTCCTCCTGCTTGAGGGCGACGATTTTTTCCAGCCAGGGCCGGAACATCTCGAAGTTCGATTTCTTCCGCGCCTCGACCCAGTTCTGCTGCGCGAGCGAGGTGACCCGCGTCAGCTCCTCGACGAGCCGCGTCGGCAGCTTCGTCAGCCGATCGTAACGGCGACGCGCTTCGCGGAGATTGGCGTCGAACAGGCCGTTGGAGCCCGGTGGTTTGTCCGCAGTTTCGAGCGCGGAGATCAATTCGCCCAGCCGCGGAGTCGTCAATTGTTGATGGACTATGCCCGCCAGCAGGCTCATCTGGTCGGCCCGGTGCGCGGCCCCGCCCGGCGGCAAGTAGGTCTGCTCGTCCCAGCCCAGCTGATTCTGGACCGAGCCCAACAGCACGGCCTTCCGCCAGGAATCGAGCAATTCGTCGTAGAGCGCCTGTGTCGAGGCCATCGCGTCTCCCCGCTGCCGTCTTCTTCGCCCGGCTAAAGCATAATCAGTCGGACGGGTGGCTGTCCCGTCCGGACTTGGAGGTGAGGCTGGTGTCAGAAAGCCCCCCTCACCCCTGGGCCCCTCTCCCGCGAGGGGAGAGGGGAGAAGGAATGGTGGACACTCGATTGGCGAGATCGTGTATTCTCTTCGTGAGGCTCTGGCGATCGACCTGCTTTCCGATCGAAATGACCTAAATGAATCCTGTTCCCCTCTCCCCTCGCGAGTGCCTCGCACAAAAGATGACGGGATCGGGTGGCACAAATTTGGGCTGATTTGTGGACAACTGGACTGAGATCGCCGAAGGCGCCCCCTCGCGGGAGAGGGGCCAGGGGTGAGGGGCCGCTTTTGACTCGCGACGTGGACCGCGCACGAGAGCTGCGGCGCTCGCCAACCGAAGCAGAAGTATTTCTCTGGCGGCAACTGCGCAGCCGCGCCTTTCAAGGCTTGAAATTCCGCCGCCAAGTCGCGCTCGGAAAGTACATTGCCGATTTCGTCTGTCTGGAAAAACGCTTGATCATCGAAGTGGACGGTGGCCAGCACAACGAAGAGGCGAATCGCCAATACGACCGAGCGCGGGATAAGTGGTTGCGATCGCAGGGCTTTCGCATTCTGCGGTACTGGAATAATGAAGTCTTCGAAGAATTCGAGGGGATTGCGGAGGCAATTTGGCGGGCGGCGAAAGAGGCCCCCTCACCCCCTGCCCTCTCTCCCGCAAGGGGAGAGGGGAGAAGGAAAACGTAGGGATCGCTCTCAAGAGTGACCGAGTGAACAGCGGGCCCACCATTGCAGAGTCGCCGATCAGGTCTGGCCGCTGTCCGTGGGCGTCGCGCTGAGTGCTGGAGCCGATTCCACGGGGCGGGGACTCATCGGACCGGGTGGGCCGCGGCGGGCCCTCCGGCGGGCGTTGAGCCATTCGATGCCCATCGGCATAACCGAGATCAGCACGATGGCCACCATCACCAATTCGAAGTGGTTCTTGATGAGCGGGATGTTGCCGAAGTAGTAGCCGCCCAGCAAGAACAGGCAGATCCAGGTGGCGCCGCCGACACAATTGAACTGCCAGAAGCGGACGTAACCCATGCGGGCGATGCCGGCCACGAACGGGGCGAACGTGCGGACGATGGGGATGAACCGGGCGATCACGATCGTCTTGCCGCCGTGACGTTCGTAGAACTCGTGCGTATGCACGAGGTGCTTCTTGTTGAGCAGCCATGAGTTTTCGTAATGAAACACCTTCGGGCCGAGGACGTAGCCGACCCAATAGTTCACCGCGTCGCCGGCGATCGCCGCCACGATCAAGAGGGGCACGGACAGCGCGATGCTCAAGTGCGAGCCTTCGCGGGCCGCCAGCATGCCGAAGGCGAACAGCAGCGAATCGCCGGGCAGAATCGGCGTGACGACGAGACCCGTCTCGCAAAAGATCACGACGAACATCAACAGGTAGAGCCACGGGCCGAACGTCGTCGCGACCGTGTCGAGATGCTTGTCGAGATGCAGCAGCAGATCGATGCCTTGCCGGACCAGGTCCATTACATTTCCTCGGCCGGCAATGCCGGACCCAGCGATAAAAGCACGAATGACGAAATCCGAATGACGAATGAATTTCCGAAGCACAAATGACCGGAGCCGCCTTCGTTCGGGCTTAGATCATTGGGTCATTCCGTCGTCATTCGTGCTTTAATCATTCTCGCCGCGCCCCTTCCGGAGCGGTCCCCATTTGATAGAGGGGCAGGAAGCGATAATACACTTCCAGACAAAGCGTGCTCAACGCGGTGGAATAGATGCGGCCGCCGTATTGGGCCCAGGGGCCGAGCGGATCCCAGCTGCCCGCGAAATCGCCGTCAGTCCGCTGTTCGGAGGTCAACAGGTCGCGGATCGCTCCGTTCCAATCGCGCCAGCCCTCGCCCCCGTATTGGTACATGGCCAGCGTCCCGTAGTACCAGTAGTACTCGTTGAAGGTCGTCCGCGTGGGGAGCCGGGCGAGCAGATATTCGGCGGCCTCGCGTGAGGCCGCGTTGTCCCGCCGCATGCCGAGCATTTGTTTGCAGAACATGGCCTCGGCCGTCATCGAGGGGGACGGCGGTGAGTCTTCGCGGTAGCCGGCCAGTCCGCCGTAGGTCCCCAGGCTGCGGCCCTTGAGGAACGCGACGACGTCGGCCTTGGCGTTCCGCGGCACATTCACGCCGGCGATTTCGGCACTCTTGAGCGCCATCAAGTGCCAACCCGACATGCTGATGTCGCTCTTCTGACCTTTGAGGTAGCGCCACCCGCCGTCTGGATTTTGATTTTGCAGGATGTAGTGCACGCCGCGCAACAGCGGCTCGCGGAGCATGGTGTTGGAGGTCGGATCGTTCTGCATGCCGTACGCCTCGGCAATGGCGTAGGTGGCGATGCCGTGGCAATAGTTCATCGCGAAGTGACCCGCGTCGAAGCCGAGATTGCCGTCCGACTTTTGTTGCGAGATCAACCACCGCAGCGCCCGGTCGACGGTCTCGGAGTATTGGCCCTCTTCGTGCGTGTAGCCCGCGCCAAGAAACGCGAGCACGGCAAGCGCCGTCACGCCGCTGTCGGCGTCGCGGCCGGCGTAATCGCGGTCGACTCCGTTTTCGTCGAACTTCACCTTGCCGGCGCCGAACGCTTTCGCTTCCCAGCGGCCGTCGCGGCTTTGCATCTTGGACAGCCAGCGGAGGCTGGCCTCGACGGCGTGCTCGGACTGTTCGGTGCCGCCGAACTGGCGGGCGTTTTCTTTGCGATTGGACAGTTTTCGCAGGCGATAGGTCGGCGCCACGCCCGCGCTGCGTTTGACGATCAACGGCTCCGACCCGACTCCGGAGCCTTGGATGGCGGGCGACGGGCGGTCGTCGGGCGACTGATAATCCTCGACGCGCGTCGGCTCGGGCTGCGGCGTTGTGGATCCGCTCAATGCGCCGCTCGGCACACGATCGACCACCATCCCCGAAAGTGCACCGGGCTGTTGCGGCGTGATCGCCCCAGCGGCCGAAGGGCTGGCGATGGTCGCCGGCTTTGCCGGCTGGGCGACGCTCGGGTCCGTTTCCATTTGCGGCGTCGGTACCGGGGCGGGGGCCGCGTCGCGACGGAGCGGATCGGTCCCTGGAATGCTGGCGACATTCGCCTTGGGAGCGGGAACGGGCAAATCGGGCAGCGACGACGGTTCGGGATACATGGACTCGTCGGGGACCGAGGGCAGCCCGGTCGTCACGGGTGTCTGACGCTCGACACTGGCTGCCGCCGTCGGTGCGGTCGAACGCTCGGCGGGCCGCGGAACGGTGTCGGCCGCCGGGGTTGAGAGCGGGGCCGACTTGGGGACTTCGATGTCGGGCGTCTGCGTCGATTTTTTCGGAGTCGCCGCGGATTCTTGCAAGGGCGTGGCCGTCGGCGGCGGCTGCACGTCGGGCAGCGTCGCCAGATCGGGGGCCGGCAGTTCGGCGGGTTTCGGCGACTGGGCCACGCGGCCTACGCTCGGCGCGGCGGCCGGCGCCGGCAGCGTTGGCTGCGGGCCGAGCGGCTTCATCTGCCCGGGATTGGCGATGCGGTCCCACACGGGCGTCTGACCGGCGCCGCCGACGTCGGCTCCGAAATCGCGTTCGGCTTGCGCAGTCACGCTGCGGATAACCACGCGGTGCGATTGCTCGCCGCCGTCGGGATCGCCGGGGGGTAGGACAGGGGTCGGCACGACGGTCACCACGCCGACCAGGCAGCCGAAGTGAAGCATCAGTGAGAAGAGCAGCGCTTTGCCGGTGACGCGGCGGTCGCCCCAGCGGGTGACGAACATCGTGATCAGGTGCAGCGCCGACAGGATGCACGCCCCGATCAACACGCCCCACAGCAGCGATTGCGGATCGAGCTTGGTCCCCTGCAGAAAGTGGCGCAGCAAGTCGCCGACGGCGTGCCTCATCGGTGGGCCTCGGACTTGAGGCGCACGGGCAGCGACACGACGTTGATCTTCGCTCGGTCGCACACCGCCAGCACGTCGACCACGTTTTGATACGGGCCCTGTCCCTCGCCGCGAATCAGCACGGTCTGGTCGGCGTAGTTCTTCTTGGCCTTCACCAGCTCGGCTTCCAATTCCGGCAACGTCCGCGGCTTGCCGTTGAGTTGCAACTTGCCGTTGGCGGCAACGTTGACGACCATCTCGTCGGGCAGGGCGGTCAGCGGGCGGGCGCTGGCGGCGGTGGCCAGCTGCACGTCGAACTTCTGCTCGGCGTCCTCGTCGGCGGCAAATCGCGTGGCCAACATCAGGAACAGGAGCAGGTTGAAGACGATGTCGACGAGGGGCGTGAGGTTGATGTGCGGCTCCTCCATCGGCTCCTGCTTGAATGGCATCGCACACCCTCCGGAATGGCCCCATCGTCTAACCCGAACTATATCCCAGACCGGCAGTTTGGGTACATGCGAGAAGTTCGGGGGAGGCGGGTCTCGGCGTCAGCGTTCGGGAGGCGCGGTCTCTCCCGTCGCGGCCTGAATTCCTGCGGCGGCGGCCGGCAGGATGCCCATTTGCGTATAGATGGGCCGCACGATCTGGCGAATCTTCGGCAGCTGCCGGGCGAACAGGGCGGCTCCCACCAGGCAGACGCCGCCGCCCAGCCGCACCGTGTTTTCGGTGCCGATGCGCGAGGCCAGGTTGCCGGCGACGAGGCTGCCCAAGGGGGCCATGCCCAGAAAGGCCACGGTGTATAGACTCATCACGCGGCCCCGCTTCTGTTCTTGCACGATCGTTTGCAGGATCGTGTTGCTCGCGGCCAATTGCACGATGATCGAGAAGCCGGCCACGCAGAGGATGGCCATCGACAGCAGGAGATTGGTCGAATAGGAGAAGGCAATCAGCGAGAGGGCGAAGGTGGCGGCCGTCCCCGCGATCCAGCGTCCCAGTCCGACGACCGTGCTTCGCGAAGCAAGATAGAGGCTGCCGGTCAGCGCCCCGACTCCCGAAGCCCCGGCCAAAAATCCGAACGTCCGCGCGTCGCCGTGCAGAATGTCGCCGGCAAAAATCGGCAAGAGCACGACGTAGGGCATGCCGACCAGGCCGGTGAGGGCCACCAAGAGCAGGATGGCGCGGACGGGGGCAAACCCGAAGGCGTAGACGAAGCCCTCGTGCAAGCCTCTCACCACGGACCCATGCGACGTTTTGGGCGGCCGCGGCGCCAGCTTCATCGCCAGGAGTGCGGCGATCACGAACAGAAAGCTCACGCCGTTAACCAAAAAGCAGATCGCTTCGCCGACAAGGCTGATGATCATGCCGGCGATCGAGGGGCCCAACAGTCGCGCCCCGTTGACCATTGACGAATTGAGGGCGATGGCGTTGGGCAAGTCGCCCGACGAGTCGACGATCTCGGTCATGAAGGCCTGCCGCGTCGGCATGTCGAACGCATTGATGCAGCCCAGGCAAAAGCAGAGCACGATCAGCTGGTCGATGGTGATCAACTGGGTGACGGTCAAGAAGCCCAGGAGAAATGCCTGGATCATCGACAGCGTTTGCGTGGCGATGATGATTCGCCGGCGGTCCCAGCGATCGCTGTACACGCCGGCGAACAGGCCCAAGAGCAAGACGGGGATCTGCCCGGCGAAATTCGTGATGCCCAGCAGAAAGGCCGAGTCGCGGTGCTGCTCCTTGGAGAGTCGGTAGACGAGCCAGGTCATGGCCGTCGACTGCATCCAGGTGCCCAAGAGCGAGATGGTCTGCCCGCCGAAGAACAAGCGGAAGTTGCGATGGGCCAGCGATCGGCCGATTTCGCGCCAGCCCTGCCGGGCCGAGGGCCGGCCCGGAGGCCCGCCCGGAGCTGCGGCTTCTTCCGTTTTCGGTTGGCTCATGCCCGTTCGCCCAGCCTTGTAGCCCCAGTCTGCGCAGGCGCAACTTACACGTCGCAACTTAGCTAACGCGCCTGCCCCTCGCTAGGCGGAACGCGCAGGCGGCAGTGCGCGGGCAATTGCGTTGCGGGAAAAACAAAGACGGCGTTCCGAACTGGCCGGAACGCCGTCTGAATTTGTCGACTGCTGGTCGGTGACCAGCAACCCGTCGCGTGCTGCCTGAGCGGTAGTTACTTCGCGGCGTCTTTGCTCTTTTCGAAGGCCTTGGCGAAGACTTTGTCGCCGAAGGCCATGTTCAGTTGCTTCTTATCTTTGGCGGCCTCGAACTTGGCTTTGCACTTGTCGCAGCAGAAGGAGACGCTGAGATCGCCGACTTTCACCGCGGTCGACGCATCCACCGCCTCACCCGAAAGCGGGCACTTAGTCTGCTTGTACTGTCCGCTCTCGACCAGCTGCATGTTGGCTTTGGTGGCGAACTTCTTCGTGTTCGCTTCGAATGCCTTGGGGCAGTTGTCGCAGCAGAAGAAGACCTGACCGTCCTTGTACTTGGCGGCGTGATCCTTGCTCGCCGGTTTGCCCGAAACGGGGCACTTCAGCTCATCGGCCGCCTGGGCCGAGAGACAGAAACAGAGCGACGCAATAACGACGGCGATCGACGAAATCCTCTGCATGGCTGATAACCCTTTGCACGCCACGGAAATACATGACTGTTCTTCTACCGATAAGATCACGTTTATCTGTCAAAAAGTCAACCGCAGCCGCTAATCGGCGTCGGAAGTGCATGCCCGCACACTTTGTTTCATAATGGACTTTTTAAGTTTCTGCAGAGGTAAGGCATGTCTGACGATCTGGCTCAACGCCTACGCGCAGCGACGGGGGCCTCCGATCGATTTCGCATCTCCGTGATGGGCGAAGACAGCGTTGCGCCCGTGCAGCACGAATTCAACTATCCCTTCGTAGTGATCGGCCGCGGGGAAGGTTGCGATATCCTCCTGCAAAATCCGCGGGTCAGCTTCCGCCACGCCTACTTGCAAGTCATCGAGGGGCGCGTGTTCTGCGTCGATCTGGCCAGCCGCAACGGCATTGCTTGGCCCGACGGACCGCGGAAATTTGGCTGGCTGCGTCCCGACGAACCGATCCAGATCGGTCCTTACATTCTGAGCGTGATGGGAGACGACGCCAGCGATCGCGTCGCAGGAAGAGTCGTTGGTGGATCTCAATCCGCTCGAGCGCTACCGGGGACAGGCCGGTCCCATGCCGATGGTCGACCTCGAATTCCGCTACGAGACCGCCGGCCAGCCGACGTGGTCGGTGAACCGGCTGCTGACGCTCATCGGCCGCAGCCCGGTCTGCAAGCTACGTTTCGACACGCCCAAGGTGTCGGGCGTCCACTGCGGCCTGCTGCTGACGCGGCACGGACTGTGGGCCATCGATCTGCGCGGACGCGGGGGCACGCGGGTCGACGGCGAGCCGATTCGCGCCCAGCCGCTGGAAAGCGGCAACGAGATCAGCTTCGGCGAATTCCAGATCGCCGTATTTTACGACGAACCGCCCGACCTGGCGGCCCCCGATCGCTTGACCGACAACGCGTCCGGGGCGGAAACTTCACTCAGCGACATCGAATCTCCCTACTTGCACGACGAGCCGGTTCCCGAAACGGCCGTCGCCCGGCCCGAGGAGACAGGGCGGGAGGACGCCGAATGGCACGGGTCGATCTTCCAGATCGAGCCGACGGCCAAGGCGCTCGTGGTGATTCCGATCGCGGACCATTGCGGCTTCCGTTATCAGCAATTGCACATTGAGGCAAACAAATTGCAGAGGATGTTCGAAACGCGGGCCTTCGAGCACCTGGTGATGGATTTGGAGCAGCCTGAGCTATTTTGGCACCGAGTTGATCGGCGTTATGATTCGCCTGGCTCGGGCCGTCACCAACTTTGGCGGAAAATCGGCCTTTTGCGCCCCGTCTCCCCGCATGCTGGAAGTGTTGGAGAGCATGAGGCTCACCAAGCTCTGGCCGATTTTCCCGAGTCGGGACGAGGCGCTGCAACACGTCAAGGGATAACGCCGTTGAGGGTCGCTCCTTGACCGCTTTTTTCAAAAGGAGTCCAACCATGTTCCGATGGACCGCATTCGAGCGGCCGCGCGATCGCCGGTTTGCTCGCGCTCATCGGTTTGTTTTTGTCCGCTGCCTCGGCCACGGCCAATCAGACGCCGGGCCCAGCACTTCCGGAGACGAGCCTGGGTCAGCCCGGAACGCCTCCGAAAAATCCTCCGAGCGGATCGAAGACAACCAAGCCGGCCCCGAACGCGTCGGGCCCCGCCTTGCCGGCTCCGAGCCCCACGCAGGGAACGCCCCAGCCGACTCCGGTTCCCGGTGCTTTGCCGCAGCCGACGCCGGCTCCCTATCCGCAATCGACGTCGCCCTCCCCGGCGATTCCGGGTCTCGGCGGTTTGATGACGCCCAATGGCATCGCCCTGCCTGGCGGCGTGGGTTTCATTCGGCCGGGGGCCGATAGCGTGGGCGTCCAGATCAACACGCCGGACGGTCCCATCGAATTCACCGTTCCCCGCCGTCGTCGCAATGCGCGACAACAACCAGAGGAGCCGCCCCCTCCCGGATCCAACACCGACGCGCCGCTGTTCGGACAGGCGGGCACCGCGCCGACTCCCGCGGTGCCGCAAGCAAGCGTACTCCGGGCCGCCGATTGACAATGATCGCCGACTGCCCGGCGAACGACTCCGCCGGACGCCGGCAACGGCCGGCCGAGCCGCGGCTCGCGCGAGTTCGCGCACGATTCACGACTGTTTCACGCGCGAAACTACGCGTTGGTGCTTCGCCGGGTGACTCGCGCGCTCAGTCGCGATCCCGAGCGACCGCGATTTGTTGCAGCTGCGATCGCTGACTCAGCTCGCGCTGGGCGATTTCAAGGCCGCCTCTGCCGACGCGATGGTCGTGCTGGCGCAGGACGACGTGTGGGACTGGGCCACGTTGCGGTCGCTGTATCATGCGGCCGACGAGTACACGTCCCTTTATCGCAGCCTGGAAGATCGGGTGATCGCCAGCCCGAACGCGGTCAATCTCAGGGTCTTGTTGGCCTATCACAACTTGATGTTGGGCCATCAGCGACGCGGCTCGCCGGCATTTCGAGCGAGTGGCGGCTCTCGATCCGTCCAACGAAGTGGCTCGCCGGATGATCGCCGCCGAGCAGCCGCCGCAACCGCGGGCGGAAGCGTCGCATATGCCTCCGTCGCCTCAGTCGTCGGCCGCGCAGCCCGCGCTCATCCCGATCCCGGCCCGCAGCCGACCCGGTTCCAGCAGCGCTCCGACAACGGACGGTCCAGGCGATCGACCTGGGACAGCCGGCCCCCGCACCAGGAGCTGAGCCGGCGCCCCCAAAACCGTAAAGGATCGCGAGCCGGAGAAGTAGTCAACGGAATCGGCGCAGCTCGGGCCAGCCGTCGGAGCGACCGTCTAGTGGGGCGTGCGCGGGCGGCGGACGGCGTCGATCGCCTCGCGACGCGTCGGGTAGTAGGGCATGACCGAATCGATCTTCATGATCTGCAGCATGTCGAGCATGCCGTCGGACGCGTTGCAAAACGCGGCCAGGCCGCCCCGGTTGTTGGCCTTTTTGCACAAGGCCATGATCGCGCCGATCACCAGCGAGCCATAGTGCGGCGCGTTGCCGACGTCGACGACGACATTGATGAGCCCCGGTGCGTCCATCATCTTGTGCAGCGCGTCGACCTCGCGGCGCAGATCGGACTCGAGCACCTGCAGAGAGTCGCCGTTGGGAATGACGATCAGCGTGTCGTCCTGGCGCTCGAACTGAAAGACCTTGGAGGGACGCATCGGGCGGGTTTGGCCCTACTACATCGTCTAAAGGGCAATATCGTCTAACGGGCGGATGAGTCTGGCTCAGCCACCCGGTCGCGGCCGGCGAAGTAATCGCGGGCAGCAACGACGGGCGAAATGGCAACGGTCGATTCCTTCGACCGGATTCATTATCCGCGATCCGCGGCCGCATTTCCATCGGCCCTGTTTGCGGCCGGGTTTTAGCGGGTGGCGTCGAGCGCCGCTCCGGGCACGCCCGCGGTCTCTTCCGCGGGCAAAGCGATTCGGGCCTTGGCATTCGTGCTGGCGACGCAGTTGCGTCCGCTCCGCTTGGCCAAAAAGAGCCCTTCGTCGGCCGCCTTGAGCAGCGCCTCGGGACTGCGCGTCTGCGGGCTTCGGACGTCGACGCCGATGCTCACGGTGACCGGCCGGCCGAACGGAGACAGGGGACGGGGCAGTTCCTCTTCGATCGCGCGGCGCAGCCGCTCGGCAAACTGCAGGGCTGAGTCGAAATCGGTCGCGCTGATCACCACGAATTCTTCGCCGCCGAATCGGCAGACCACGTCGGTGCCGCGGACGTGGCGCTGCAGCACGTTGGCCACCGAACGCAGCACTTCGTCGCCGACGTCGTGTCCGAACGTGTCGTTGACCGCCTTGAAATGGTCGATATCGACCACCATGCACGCCAGCGGAGTGCCGCCGCGCCGGGCGGCCGCCCAGTCGTGAGCCAGGCGGTCGATCAGGTAGCGGCGGTTGGGCAGGCCGGTGAGCACGTCCGTGAGGGCATCCTGCTCGAGCCGGCGGTGGGCGACGGCCAGCTCGGCATGCACGCGATGAATCTCGTCGCGATCGAGGTTCACCTTGTTCTGCAGCGAGACCACGCGCAGGCTCGCGCGAATCCGGGCAAACAGCGGCCGGGCCGCGAAGGGCTTGGTCACAAAGTCGTCCACGCCCGCCTCGAACAGCCGCAGCAGCGTCTCTTCGTCGTCGGGCGGCGTGAGCATGATGATGTAGGCCTGGCGGCCGGCCGCCGTCTGCCGCAGTCGCCGGCACAGTTCCAGGCCGCCGTAGTCGGGCAGAGCGGCATCGATGATGACCAGCGGCGGCGCAGACTCGAAGAAGATCTGCAAGGCCTCGCGCGCGTCGCCGGCGCATCGCACCTGGTGCCCCGAGAGGACCAGGAAGCGCTCCAGGAATTCGAGCGACGACGGATCGTGATCGGCCACCAGCACGCGAAGTCCGTCGCCATTCTCGCGGACGTCGCCGACGGTCGGGGTCTCCGGCTCTGCGGTCGCTTCCAATGAATCTTCCGATTCGAACGGCTCGACCGAGTCGGACTCAGCCGCGGCGTCTGAGCTCGTCGACTCGGACGTGGCTTCCGGTTGGCCGGCGTTCGGCGCGGGCAGCGAACGGCCCGCTTCGATGAGGTCGGCCAGGTTGGGCGGCTTCTGGGTCGAGATCTCGAGCATCCCGTCCCCACTCGGCCCACTGGGCGAAGACCTTGTTCAAACAGGGCCACGAGCGCCTGCGCATCGATGCCCACCGCGTCGCAGCTGGCGACCAGTTCCGCGGCGCTCGCAGCCGCCTGATGGTCGGTGGCGGCCACGCAAACGTCGGCAATCCGCGAAGCGGCGTGAATGATCCGCGCCAGCTCGCGTCCCGCCGAGCCGCTCTTCCAAACCGCTCGCCGCAGGATTCTCGTGGTATTGGGCCGCGTCGCAGATCGCTTTGGGGACGCCCCAGTCGGCCAGCATCACCGCGGTCAGTTCGTTGTGGTCCGTCACGAACGTCAACTGTTCCAGCCGGGTGAGCGAGTCGGCCGAGCCGTGCTGCCACTGGTCGAGGACGGTCGCGTACTGTTCGGTGTGGATGCTCGCCAGGGCCAGGCGGCCGATCTGGGCCAAGAGTCCGGCCGTGAATCCGTCGGCCGCGTTCGAGTGCCGCGTGTGCGCCGCTAGAACTTGGGTGGCGACGGCCCGAGCCAGCGAATGCGACCAGAACCGCTGGTAATCGAAGCCGCGACATTTGCCGCTGCGGTTGCCGGCGAGCACCGTGAAACCCAGGGCGATCGCGCTCACGGTCCGGGTCCCGAGCCGAGCGACCGCTTCGGCCACGTTGGCGATGGCCCGTCCCGACGCCGCATTGCCCGTGTTGGCCAGCCGCAGCGTGCGGCCGGTCAGGGCGGGGTCGGCCTGAATGACGCGTCCGATCTCGGCTGCCGAAACGTTTTCGTCCCGCGTCAGCCGCAGAATCTCGAGTCCAATTCCTGTGGGAGAGGGCAAAAGGCCGGTGGCCTTCAGCTCCTCAAATCGCTTGGCTTGCATCGGTTTGGAGCGCCGCCTGGGACCCGTCGGTTCGCGTCGTAAAAAGATAGTCCCTAGAATCGATTACGTAGCGGCACGCTCCAACGCGTAGCGGGAACGGACCTGCACGCGGAGCGCTGCGCGCGATTCCATCGGTTGTGCCGCCTGCATCGGTTTTAAGGCGGCAGCCTGGACCACTGCCGTCCCACATGCCAAATTTTTCCGATCCTTCGGCGAATTCCGCGATACCCGCCGACCGCCCCGGCTGCGCCGCAATCGTTTCGCCCGCTACCCGAAAACGACCCTCTGCGTGACGGTCCTGGTCCTCCTGGGCCTGATCGAGCTGGCCTGCTATCTGATCATTGTCTTCAAGGGGCATCGGGACCTGCGGTTTCAGTATCCCTATAACCGCATCCTCTCCGGCTACACGGTCTTTCAGAACGTCCCCGGCCATTCGTTCCGCACGAGCGCCATCAAGGCGGATCCCGCGGAGCCCGATCCGGTGCTCGACGAGCACGGGTTTCTGCACGACGCGCCCGATTACGCGCGAAAAACCGACGGGAACATTTCGCATCTTTCTCTGGGGGGATCGACCGCCTTCGGGGCCGGCCAGAACATCCGCTACCACTCCGTCCATCCCTACCCGGACGGCCTCTACGCCTATCCCGTCGAGCATCGCGGGGCAGCTGCAGACGCTATCTGCAGAGCCACGATCCGGCCCGGCACTACGAGGTGATCAACGCGGCCGGATTCGAGCGGCGGATCCACCAATCGCTGATTCAGTACCTCCAAACGCTGTCGCAGTTCCATCCCGACTTGATCATCAATCTCGACGGGATGAATGACGTTTACAGCGTGGTGACGGGGACACCGTTCGAGGATCTCGAACAGCAGATTCCGTTCTACGTCGAGCTGTACCAGGGCCAGCGATCGCTGTTGCGCTACTCGTCGACCTACTACGTGCTCTCGACGGCCTATTCCAAGTGGGTCAACCGCCAGCACTCGGCCGAGCCTGCGCCGACGACGGTTGCCCCGCCCTCCGCTGCCTCGGCCGCCGCCACACCGACTGTCGCCGGCGGCATGACATCGGCCTCACCGGGCGAAAACTCGGGCCGAGTTTTTTACGACAAGTCGAAGCCGCGCTACACCAAAAATGCCGAGCGATTGCTGCAGATTGTTCGCCAGTATTTTGCGGTGCTCAAAGCCGATCGCACGCCCTCGATGTTCGTGATCCAGCCGCTGCTCAATCGTAACAAAGACGAACAAACATCTTTCCGACATCGAGCGGAAGCTGGCCGAGGTGATGGTCCCCACCGAGTCGGAGCACGAGCGCGGCCGTCGATCAGTGCGCCCTGTTGCTCGAGTACTTCTTCGACGACTTCCTGTCCGCCGCGCTCCGCAAGGCGGCGAAGGAATACGGGGTCGAATACCTCGACCTGAACGCAGAGATCGCCTCGCTGGGACCCGACGTCGAGTTTTACATCGACTATTGCCACTTGACTCTCGACGGCAACCGCCGCGTGGCGGAGATCCTGGGCAAGGCCATTTTGGCGGCGCAGGCTCGCGGCCAGGGCGGGCAGCACTAGACGACCAGCTGACGCGTCAGCCGCTCACGTGGACGACGGTGCGGCCGGCGATTTGTCCGGCGAGAATGCGCTGCACGGGCTCGTCCACGTCTTTGAGTTCGACTTGCTTCGACACCTCCGCTAACCGCGGCGGCTTCCACTCGCCGGCCATCAGTCGCCACAGCTCGAGTCGACGTTCGCGGCGGCACCAACCGGTGTCGATCCCCGAGAGCGTGACGCCCCGCAGGATGAACGGAAACACCGTTGTCGCCAGCTCGGGGCCGGCGACGAGGCCGCAGGCCGTCACGCAGCCGCCGATGTGCGTCGAGCGCAACAGCGTCGCCAGCACGTTGCCGCCCACGGTGTCGACGGCGCCGGCCCAAGCGGCCTTGAGCAGCGGGTTGCCCCCTTTGACGTCGACATCGCCGCGGCCGATCACGCGCGCGGCTCCCAGCTCCTTCAACCAATCGTGACGATCCGCCTTGCCGGTGACGGCCACGACCGTGTACCCCAGCTTGCCGAGCATCGACACGGCCAGACAGCCGACGCCGCCGGTCGCGCCGGTGACAACGATCTCTCCCGATTGCGGCGTGATCTCGTGATGCCGGAGCGCGTCGACGGAGAGGGCCGCGGTGAACCCGGCCGTCCCCAGCTGCATCGACTCGACGAGCGACAAACCCGGCGGCAGCGGAATGACCCATTCGGCGGGCACGCGGGCATACTCCGACCAGCCGCCCCAGCGACCCGCCCCCAAGTCGTAACCGGTGACCAAAACTTTCTGGCCTTTCTGAAAGTCGGGCGAGGTCGACTCGGCCACTTCGCCGGCCGCATCGATGCCGGGGATGTGCGGAAACTTGCGGGCGACGCCCGGCTTGCCCGTCGCGGCCAGGCCGTCTTTGTAGTTGAGCGATGAATAGTGCGACGCGGATCAGCACGTCGCCCTCGGGCAGATCCGAGAGGCTGCGTCGGCTGAGCCCGCTTTTGACCTGGTCCTGGTCCTTTTCCACGACGTAGCAGGTAAAATCACTCATCAGATCCTCGGCTGGCGACGCTCGTCGGTTGCCATTTCTTGAGAACTCAGTGGCCAGACAATCAGTGGCCTGACTGTACCCAAACCGATCGGGGACGCAAGCAGATGAACGAACAAATTGGCAACGAACAAATTGGCTATCGAGATCGGCCGACGGCGTGGCGCAGATTCGCATCGAGCGTCCGGAGAAAAAAAACGCGCTCACCGCCGTCATGTACACGGGGCTGGTCGAGGCATTCAAGCGGGCCGAGTCGGACCCGGCGGTCCGCGTGCTGTTGCTCTGCGGTTCGGACACGTGCTTCACGGCCGGCAACGACCTGCAGGACTTCATGAACACGCCGCCGCGCGACGAGAGCAACCCGACCATTCGCTTCATCAAGCAACTGCCGGTGACGCGCAAGCCGATCATTGCCGCGGTCGCCGGTCCGGCCGTCGGCATCGGCACGACGATGCTGCTTCACTGCGACCTGGTTTATGCCGACCCCAACACGCGGTTTCAGCTCCCCTTCGTCACGCTGGGGCTCTGCCCGGAGGCCGCGTCGAGTTATCTCTTGCCGCAGATCGTCGGCTTCCCGCGGGCCGCTGAATTGTTGCTGATGGGCGACCCGTTCTCCGCCCAGCAGGCGCTCGAAATGGGAATGATCAGCGGCATCACACCGGCCGGCGAGGTGATCGCGACAACCGCTCGCAAAAGCAAAACAGATGGCCGAGCGCCCGGCCGCTTCGCTGCTCTTGACCAAGGCCCTGTTGAAGCGGGCTCACGCGCGGCAGGTGGCCGAGATCATGGCCGAAGAGCTGACCCATTTTGGCGAGCGGCTGACGTCGCCGGAGGCGGCCGAGGCGTTTCGCGCGTTCTTCGAGCGGCGCAAGCCCGACTTCTCGAAGTTCACCTGATCGCTCGCGCCGGGGAGCGACGTCTGAATCGGAAAGATGTCGCGTGCTCGTTCATCCGGCGACTTTCCGGCGTCGGCTTCGGTGCTCCTTAATCTCCTGGTGGCAGTTGGCCATTCCGAACGCGGCGCCGGCCAACAGCAGCAGCCCCAACACCGTCAAGAAAATGCGGCCTTGCAGGTCGAACGTGGCGCTGCGAAAGGCCAACAGCGCGCGGGCTCCCAGTCCGGCCAAGAGAACCGAGACGAGCAGCACAGTGCGGAAGAAGGGCATCGCCTTGGCGCCGATGATCTCCTCGACCTTCGAATCGACGATCACGAGGCCGATGATGACGCCGATCGTCGCGAAAAATCCGATGACGTGCGAGCGGACCCAACGGCGGGTCTCGGCGTCGTCTTCGGCGGGCGTTTCGTCGATCGGGTCGCGTGTTCATTGGAAGCCGTCGTGTCGGAATTTCAGGGCGTGCGAAGATTCATCGTCCTGCGGGGCCGTTCGCGTGTCAATTGCCGCCGGACCCGTGTCAATCCAGGCGTGCGTGCCGCAGCCGCAGGGCGTTGGTGACGACTGAGACCGAGCTCAAGCTCATCGCCAGGGCAGCAAAGGCCGGCGGCAGCACCAGCCCGAAGACGGGATACAGCGGCGCCGGCCGCGATCGGGATGCCGATCACGTTGTAGACGAACGCCAGAAACAGGTTCTGACGCACGTTGTGCATGACCGCGCGGCTCAGCAACAACGCGCGGACGATGCCTTGCAGATCGCCGTGGAGCAGCGTGACGTCGGCCGTTTCGATGGCGATGTCGGAGCCGGTGCCCATGGCGATGCCGACGTCGGCCTCCGCCAGAGCCGGGGCGTCGTTCACGCCGTCGCCAGCCATCGCCACGATTTGCCGCGTCGCGCCGCCCTGCTTGCCGTTCGCGGAGGCGGGCCACTTCGTCGTGCTTTTCCTGGGGGCGGAGGCCGGCCTGGAACTCGTCGATGCCCAACGCCTCCGCGACGACTCCCGCCGTGGTCGCGTTGTCGCCCGTCAGCATCACGATCTTGAGGCCCAAGCCGTGAAGCGCGTCGATCGCGGCGCGGCTCGACGCGCGGATCGGATCAGCGATGGCCAAGAAGCCGATCGTCTGGTCACCCGCGCGCACGAACGTGACTGTCTGCCCCTGCTTGCGTGAGGCTTCCGCTTGATCGAGAAGCATCTGGGGGATGCTCTGGCCCTCGGCTTCGACGAACCGCCGTTCGCCCAGGCGGACTGGCTGCTTCTCGACGAGTCCGCTGACTCCGCCCCCGGCCGTCGATTCGAAAGCGTCGGCTGGCGGCGCGGCCAGTTTGCGTTCCTCGGCCGCGGTGACGATGGCGCCGGGACAGCGGGTGTCCGCTCGGTCGGGCGACGGCCGCGGCCAGACGCAGCACCTCGTCGCGTTCGCTTGCCGGCGATCGGGACAACCTGCGTGACCTTGGGTCGCCCTTCGGTCAGTGTGCCCGTTTTATCGATCACCAGCAGCCGAACTTGTTCCATCAACTCCACGACGGCCGCGTTGCGGAACAGCACGCCGCTCCGCGCTCCGCGGCCCACGCCGACGGTGATCGACATCGGCGTCGCCAGGCCCAGCGCACACGGGCAGGCAATGATCAGCACGGAGACGGCCCGCTCGAGCGCCACGCTCACGCCCGGTCCGGGACCGACGAGCCAGCCAGATGACGAACGCGAGCGCGGCAATCGCCACGACGGCCGGTACGAAGATGGCCGACACACGATCGGCCAGCTTTTGGATCGGCGCCCGGCTCATCTGGGCCGACGCAACCAGTCGTGCGATCTGACTGAGGACCGTCTGATCGCCGACGCGCTCGGCCCGCATCACAAACGCGCCCGACTGGTTGATCGTGCCGCCGATCACGGCATTGCCCGTCTGCTTGGAGACGGGCATCGATTCGCCGGTAATCATCGATTCGTCGATTGTGGAGAGACCCTCGGCCACCACGCCGTCGACGGGGACCTTGTCGCCCGGCCGCACCCGCAGGCGATCGCCCACGGCTACCTGGCTGAGCGGCACTTCGACTTCGCGATCGCCGTCGATCCGCCGCGCGACCGGGCGGGGCCAGCGCGAATAACTCGCGGATGGCCGCCGTCGTCTGCCCGCGGGCCCGCAGCTCGAGCACCTGACCCAGCAGGACCAACACAGTGATCGTGGCGGCCGACTCGAAGTAGAGATGCCCGCCCCGATGCCGAGTCTCAGCGTGCCCGTCCGCATGCTCGACCGACGAAACGCCATCGTGCCGTGCGGCGCGATCGTCTCGCCGATTAACTGATAACAGCTGTAGCCATAGGCCGCCGCCACGCCCATCGCGATCAGCGTGAACATGTTGAGCTGGCGATTGACGACCGAGCGGACGCCCCGCTCCAGGAAGGGCCAGCCGGCCCAAAAGACGATCGGCGTCGCCAAGCAGGAATTCGAGCCAGTTCGCGGTCGCCGGGCTCAGCCAACGCTCGGTTCCTCCGCCCACCATCCCCAGCATGTCCCAGAGCGACGAGCGGCACGGCCAGCGCCAGGCCGATCCAAAACCGCCGACTCATGTCGGCCAGTTCGCCGTCATCCGCGGCAGTTCGTCCTGCCCGGGAGCGAGCCGCGGGACGAGGGCCATGCCGCAAATCGGACAAAGCCCGGGACCGATCTGCTCGACCCCTTCGTCCATCGGGCAGTAATAGACGCGCGTGTCCGCGGATCTCGACGAACGGGCTGAGGCGGCAGGGGGCGTGCCGCGCGATGGCCGGGGTGATCGTGCTGGGCGTGATTGTGGCCCGACTGATCGTGTTCGTGCGACATCGGCGGAGCAGTGCCGCCCACGATGCTCTCGATCGATTCGCCGCGATTCAGCCGATCGCGAAAGTCGCAGCGGCAATGCTCGCTGCAAAACCAGAACTTCTGTCCCCGTGCTCGACTGTCAGCGGCGACGATTCGTCGACCTGCATGTGACAGATGGGATCAACCGGCACGAGGTCCCCCGTGGTCCTGTTTGGCTATTTGAAGTCGATGTCCTCGAGCTGCGGCAGCTCCTCCAGACGCCGTAGGCCGAACAACTGCAGGAAGCGAGGCGAGGTGCGATAGGCGGCTTCCTTTTCGCGGCCGCCGTCGCCCCGTTCGAGCACGACTAGCTCTCGCTGCAAGCAGCTGCCGCAAGTGAGAGCCGGCGCCCCGCTTGCCGATCTCCTCGATCGCTTTCCGCGAGATCGGCTGACGGTACGCCACCAACGATAACACTTCGAGCGTCTCCTGCGAGAGTCGCACCTGCCGCGGCCCGAATCCGTAGACGCCGATTTCGCTCTGGCTCGAACTCGGAGCGGAGGGCGAGACAGTAGCCGCCGTCGACCAGCCGAATTTCGTAAGGGCGGTTCTGGGCAGTGTACCGGTCACGCAACCGTTCGACGGCCGATTCGATAAACGTCGAATCGAACTCCCCGCGCAGCACGGCACCGATCGCCTTGATCGTCAGCGGCTTGCCCCCGACGAAGAGCAGCGCCTCGATCACTTGCTCGGGTCCGACCGGAGGCGTTTCACCCTCGGCGCCGGGGCCGAGATTGATTTGTGTCGCTGTTTCTCCTGTTCCGCTCGCTGGCAACGCGGCGACGGAAATCGAGGATTCGTCGGCCGCCTCGGCTTCGCCCGAACTGGAAAGCGCAGTGCTCACCGCGTTCAAATCGTTCGCAACGGCGTCGACGGCATCAAGGGCCTGCCGGTAAAGCCGCTCGATTTCGTCGACGCTCCAGCTCGGCTCGGCCGCGTCGCCCGCACCCGTTTCCAACGACGAATTGTGGGGAGAATTCATCGAATTGGCTTCCTTTCCGTCTCTGCAGACTGCCCGCCAAGCGGCAGGGCGGGGATCATCGCCGACGGGGAAAATGGCTGCAATGCCAGTTGAACCGGGTACGAAAGGAGCCGGCTGGCGGGAGAGGAGCGACTACAAACGGGTGCGCCGATCGCGAGTCAGGACTCTTTGCGGAGGTGCTGCACCCAGGCGGGCGGCAGGTTGAGAAAGACCCAGTCGCGGCGAAATCCGTGCTGCTCGAGCCGTCCGTTCAAGATGCGGTCGAGGTCCTTGATGCGGGTCCGCTCGGAGCCGCGGGAGATCAGGCCGCGCACCGGCCGCACATACATGTACTCGAAGAACGACAGCACGCCGCCCGGGGCGAGAAAGTTGAAGAAGGCGTCGAGCACGCGGCCGACAAACGCGGGCGAAAAATTGTTGAACGGCAGCCCCGACACGATGAAATCGTAGGGCAGCTCCGACTGGAACGACTCGATGCCGCAGACGTGAATCCGCGCCCGATCGGCGGCTTGCTTGAAGGTCGGCTCGTTTTGAAATCGCTGCTCCAGTCGCTGGGCGAAAGCCTCGTTGAGCTCGACCATGTCGAGACATCGTCCGCCTTGAGCAGAGTCACGATCCGCCGCGTGACGGCGCCGGTCCCCGGGCCGACCTCCAGAATGCGGGCCGGCCCGCGATCGGAAGCGATGTGGCGGGTCATCGCACGGGCCAGACGCCGGCTGCTCGGGGCAATGGCGCCGGTCGTCTGGAACTGGGTGCGGAACTGGCGGAGAAATTCGCGGTGGTCGCGGAGCATGCGACCAAATATAGGCGGGGCCGCTCGGCTCGGCCATCGAGCGGGCCGTCGCCCCGCACTCCGGCGAACGCGCCGCGGTCTGGCTTACAGCCCCGAATTCTGCGTGGTCGACTCGGGCTTGCTCGGACTCTCGGTGTCGCCTGCCTTGCTGGCCAACTTGTGCTGGCGGCGGAACCAAGCCTCGAGTTCGGTCTTGTCGAGGAAGCCGTCGCCGTTGGTGTCGATTTTCGCGAAATTCTTCTTGAGAAACGGCGGGGCTTCCTCCATCGACAGCTTGCCGTCGCCGTCGGTATCGGCCCGCTTGAGAATCTGCATCAGATTGCGTTCCTGCTTGCCATTCTTGCGGCGGGCCAGCGGAGCGGCCGGGGTGATCGTCGGTTCCTCGGACGAGGCGACGGCCGGCATCTCGTTCAGCTCTTTGGCGTCGAGGAAGCCGTCGTGATTGCGATCCAACCGGTCAAACAACTCGGCCGCCTTCGAGAGCTCTTCGCGACTCAAGCGGCCATCGTGATTGGTGTCGAGCAGCTTGGCGAACGCGGGCAGCTGTGACGACGCTTCGGCGGTCTCGTTCTTCTTCTCGGCCATGGTCCGCGCGAGCCCTTTCTTTTGGGCTTTCTTGCCGGCCTGCTTGCCTCCGCCACCCTGCAGCGCGGATTTGAGATCGTCCAGGGTCAGCTCGTCCTTGCCGAGCCGATCGAAGAGCGCCTGGATGCGGGGGCGCCCTTTCGCTTCGTCGCGCGTCAGTTTGCCGTCTTTATTTTTGTCGAGAGTGCGAAAGATTCTGCTGGGGATCGACCTTGGCCCGCGGCGGACCGGAGCCGGCATCGATGCCCGGAGTCTTGCTGATATCGATGCCCGGCGTCTCGTCCTTGCCCATTGCCGCGTCGAATTCTTCGCGGCTGAGCTTGCCGTCCTTGTTCGTATCGCCGATCCGCAGCAGCCGCTCGAAGAATTTCTGATGCTCCTGGCGGAATCTCCGACGCGGTGAGCACGCCGTCTTTGTTCGTGTCGAGCTTCTCGAACAGCGCATCGGGTTTCGTTTCGGTTTCCGCGGGATCTTCGGCTCGCACACCGCTCACCAGTCCGGCTGAAACGCAGAGCGCGAAGATCAGGGACAGCTTTTTCATGGTCAGATCCCGTCTAAAAGCGCTGCCGCCATCGACCGGCGGATTTTGGTTCCCCAAGGACAAGCTTACGCCGCGACGCCCGTTTGTCTACGGGGCTCTCGGCGACCTGGCGGTGTCGCCTTCAGGCGACTTCCCGCGGCCCCGTTGCATTCAGGCCACTCTCCTGGGCCCCTTTGTCTTTCAACACCAGCCGGAGGCGACGGGTGCCGCGGCATTTATGTATCTGGGCGTTGAATGACCGGAAGCCGCGCGAATCGAACGGAACGCGCGGCGGAAATGAACGAGGCCCGACTCGCTCGCAGGAGCGGCCGGGCCTCGTAACAGTCAGATTGTCATCGGGTTAAGGCGAAAGCCCCGCCTCTCCGATTGGGATTACGGGGTCTTCGGCGTAAAGCTGACGAAGATCGCCCCGTTGGCGTGCGGAATCCCGTAGCTGCCCGAGGGGGGCAGGTACTTCTTGATGGCGTCGAATTCCGGAAGCTTCTTGAAGTCGATCCCCTCGATCAGCTTGCCGATGACCGGGATGGCCCCCAGCGACTCGGAAGCCTTGCCGCTGCGGAACATCTCGTAGATGCCCTTCATCTGGCCGACCTGCTCCTGATACCACTTGATCGAGGTCTCGGCCGGGAAGTTCTCGGCGATCTTCTTGTACTTCTCGGCTTCGGCCAGCGGCTTGCGGTCCTTGTCGCCCAGGATGAGCTGCTCGAGGCGCGAAACGTCGTTGGAGAACATCAGGTGGTTCTGGACGACCGTCAGCCCCATCTCTTTGTTGGAGTTGCCGAAGCCGGGGATGCCTTCGATCGTGTAGATGATCTCGCCGCGGAAGTCGCGGGTCTTCACCGGGATGCCCTGCATCTTGGAGACTTTGTCGAGCGCGGCCTTGGCCTTCTTGGCGTCCTTGACGCCCAAGGCGACGAGCAACCGCATGCTCTCCGGATTGTTGGCATCCGGCGAGTCGGTGCAGACGTCGATCGAGCCGTCGAGGTTGTCCAGGACGTCTTTCTTGATGTGGATCTTCGGGCCGTTGTCGTCGGTGGCCCATTCGTCGAGCTTCTGGGCAGTGAAGCCCGGACCCATGAACTGGTCGACGACGCCTTCAACTGACGTGAAGGCCTTCTGGATGTCCCAGTTGATGGCGATGTAGGAAGTCGAATCTTCCTTCACCCACTGAGGCGGAGTTTGCTTCGTCGCCGGGAAGTGAAGGACGCCCAACAGGCCCGACACCGGCTGCTCGACATACACGAGGATGCGGCTCACCGAGTCGTACTTCTCGGTGTCCATGTGGACGGTGCCCCCGATCGCCTTGAGGTTGTTCAGGCCCAACAGGGGCAGCACGGCCATCGCCATGCCGATGCTCTGGTCGATGTTTTCCGAAGACTTCACAAACGCCTGCACGAGGTTCACCGGGTTGACGTACCAGGTGAGGACCGACGGCGACGTTTCCAGCTTGCCCAGGTCGGCGATGGCCTTGTAGGCCGCAACTTCGGCCAGCGTTTCCGCGTGCTTGCCACCCCAGCGGCGGAGAATGTCCTGCATGGCGACCGCGCTCGATGAGGCGATCAGCGTGCTGCCCTTGATCGCATAGGCGACCTGCGTGCCGAATTCCGGCTCTTCCGCCTTTTCGCTCTTGTCGTCCTTCTTATCGTCCCCGTCCGCCTTCGGATGGGAGTAGACGACGAGCTGGGTCCCCTCGAAATCGCGGGAGCTCTTCTTGAAGCCGGCCTTGTCCAGGCCCTCGTCCGTGTGCTTCAAAATCGTGGCGACCGTGTCGCCGTTCTTGCCGAAATCGATGATGGCGGCAACCGCCAGTTTTTTGGCGTCGGTCGGCAGCAGCACGGCCAGCGAGACTTCGCCGTCCGGAATGGCAAACGCGTCGGCCAGGCGGACGCCGATGTGCTTTTGCACCTCGTCGCTGATGTCGTTCAGCTTCTTGTGGACTTCCCCCATGAAGTCGGCCAGCTTGGGCTCCTGGAGGAGCCGGCCGGTGTGCGTTCTTGTTGAAGCGGGTCTTCAACTCGCTGACGTTGGGAATCGTGACATACAGGTACGTGTTGGGCGGGAGCAGCCGATCGTTCGGCCCTTTCTCCGCCGCGAAGGCCCCGCGGGCGGTCAAGCCCATCGCGAGGGCCAGGCCGGCGATTACGATCCGGCGGGCTGTCATTGATCTCATGGTCGGGTCCAATCTGGATGTTGGAGAGGGAAAATGAGCCTCGAAGTCAGCACACCGTCATCGCCAGCAACCGCGCGGTCGCCACGGCGGCCTATTTCATACGCCCGGTAACGCGCCCGGGTTTCGCAATTTCGTGCGAATCGAAGCGCAACGTCATCGTGGATCCCGTTTAAGGGATCCCGAGACCGCCTGAGTTGTAACACCGGCCCGAGACGGGAACAAGTCACCGCCGAGCCGTGTTCAACCGGCATTTCCCCCGTTTTTTCCGCGTTTCCTCGCCAGTTCTCAAACCAGTGCGCACGGCCCGTGCCCGCGGCAAACAGGCGCCAGCGCGCACGTCCAGCCCAGCCGCACCGGGTGCAGGGGCATTGCCCCTGCTAGGTTTTTGGCGGGGAGGCGGAGTTGTGGCGGCGGGGGGCGTCGAGGTAGCGGTAGCCGGTGTTCGGGTTGTTCTTGTCGAAGGCGAACGAGTCCCGGTTGGCGAGAAAATGCTTGAGGTAGGAGACCGGGATGGCGAAGCCCAGCCCTTCGCCGAAGTTGGACTTCATATTAGTGACGCCGACGACTTCGCCCCGCGAATTGAAGAGCGGTCCGCCGCTGTTGCCCGGATTGATCTGCGTGGTGGTTTGAATGTAGACGAGCCCCTGAAAGCTGCGGTTACGGGTGCTGACGATGCCTCGCGAGACGGATCGCTCCAGGCCGAGCGGGTTGCCGATGGCGAAGACTTCGTCCCCTTCTTTCTGGTCGTCGCCGTCCGCCAGATAGACCGGCTGAAACCGCAGGTCTGCCTGCTTGGGGATTTCCAACAGCGCCAGATCGAGGAACGGGTTGAGGGCGATGATCTTCACGTCGTCAATCCGCCGCCGGACGAACTCGCCGTTCGATCCGCGATGAAACATGGTGACGGCGACCCGCGTTTCGCGTTCGATGACGTGATAGTTGGTAATGCAGTAGCCTCGGGTATTGATGATGAATCCCGAGCCGAGGCCGGCGGGAGTCGTCACCAGGACCACGCCTTCGCCGTAAGTGGCCGCCAGCTCCTTGACCGTCCGCACGGGAAGCCGCGCTGTGAGATAGCAATCGTTCTCGGCTCCGCTGGCGGGCGGCTTGACGTCGCCGCGATGGGTTCGTTTGCTGATCGAGGCCGTGGGCACGCGGAGCACGTCGAAGCCCAGGTCGAGGAAGAGCGCGTCGGGCTCTTCCTTCAAGACGGGGGCCTCGAATTTCTGTCCGCTCTTCAGCTCGATCAGATCCTTCTGGGCCGGCGGACCCGCCCAGGCAATCAACAGCAGTGCCAGGCCTTTATGCAACACGCCGCCCGACAACAAACCCCCGCTCAAGATCGCCAACATGGCAAATTTCCTTGGGTCGTCATTGACCCAGGCAGCGCTCCGAAGACTGGACCGTTGCAGTCCGTCGCGGCAATCGACCGCCCTCCGTGACCTCAGTCGAAAATCGTACCCCCGAAATCATACCTTCTAAATCGCAATCACCTAAAAGCGAAAATCGGCGTGGCACGCGTCACATCGCTTCTGAATCCGTGTCAAAGCGTCGGCAAAGGCCGGCGCTTCGCCCGACTTGGCCGCGGTCGCCAGGTCGGACGCGGCACGCGTGAGCTCAGTCGCCTGCCCGTGATACTTCGGGTCATCCGCCGAGTCGTAATGGCCGACGGAGATGACACGACTGAGCACGGCCAGGATCGCCGCATCCTCGACCGCCTGCCCGGCGTCCTTCTTGAGCAGTTGCTGGGCCGAGCCCCCCTTTTTCAAGTGTTGGAACGAACGGTCCATCCGCTTCATGAGTGAGCTGCGGTTGGCGACCTGTGCCAAATCACGCATCGGCTCGGCGGCGGGGAGTCCGGCGGGAACGTTGCCGTCGAGCACGTCCATCAACTGGTCGCTCGGTCCCTTGGTCGCCTGGTAGGCCTGTCCGCCGAGAGCCTTGGCCGAGTCATGGATGCTCGCCGCCAGGTCGCGGACGTTGGCCGCATGTTCCTTCCAGCTGGTGGACCGCGGCAGCTCGACGACGATTTCCGCGAGGGCGGCTAACGTCGCGGCGGAGACCGCGATCTCCTGGTAGTGAGCGTTGTACTTCCCCACCGACTGCAGCCCGGCCGTCAGCTCGGTGCGAATGTGCTTCACCTCCGCATCCAGCACGTCGGCATCGATCAGCTCACCCCAGTCGGCGGAGGCGCCGGCCGGTTTGGCTGCCGCGCCGCCCGCGGGCTTGGCGGCCGCCGCCGTCCCAGAATCGGTCGCGTTGGTAGGCGGGGCCGTGGTTGACGAAGCGCGCGGCCGTTCGACGGTGGCCACTTCGGTCTTGGATTTCTGGCCCTCGGTCGGTGCGGCTTTCGATCAGATTTTCCGATCGACCCTCGGCCGCCACGGCCGAGCGGATCGTCGAAGAAGACGTCGTACGGCACGTCGCCCAGCCATTTGCGGCCTTGGGCGTCGGTGTGCTCGGAGACTTGTCGCTCCCCGTCGCCAAGCGACCCCGGTCCGCCGACGGCCGTATTCTCGGTGGCCGGCGACGAAGAACTGGCGGTCGTCGACGGGGCAGAAGACGGGAGCGGCGCTGGCGTGCAACCGGAGACGGCGCTAACCAACAGGGCCCAGCTCGACAGGAGTGCCCAACTCGGCACGAATGCCGAGCTCGACACTGTTGCCGGGAGGGCGGCGCGGCACGCCTTACGACCGTCTGCGTTAGCTCGATCCCTCGATCGACGGACATTTTCGTCGCTCGTTTTTGGAAAGTCCCTCCGCGATTATCGACTGCGGCGCACGGGCATGCAATCGAGGATTTTTCGCCGCGCTGGCCGCAGTCGGCGCGGCCCATTACACTCAGTCTCGCCCCAAACTACCCGCCCGCGACTCCCAATCTCACCGGCATTTTCCATGTTTTTCCGACTGAGTTTCGCCGGTTCGGCGTCGCGATCTTGTCGCTTTCGCCCCGTCCGGCCCTTCGCTTGGCTGGCTTGCGCCGCGGCTCTAGTCGGTTGCTTGTCGCTGGCTCAGCCGGAGGCGCTGCCCAGGCGCCAGCGCGCCCGCCCGAACCGCAAACGATCGCGAGCCCGCCGAGTTTAGCCGACGAGCTGCCGCGGATTCCGCCCGTGCCGGCGGACCAGACCGGCCGGACGTTTCAGCTCGAGCATGGATTTCGCCTCGAGCTGTTCGCCGCGGAGCCGCAGGTCGCCAGCCCGGTCGACGCCTGCTTCGATGAGAACGGCCGCCTGTACGTGGCCGAGATGCGCGATTACCCCTTTTCCTGGGAGCCGACCAAGCTCAATCCAACGGGCGGCGGGAAGAAAGACGCGGGCGTCATCCGGCTGTTGGAAGATACCGACGGCGATGGCAAGGCCGATCGCAGCGTGATCTTCGCCGACAAGCTGACGTGGCCGACGTCGGTTTGCTGCTATCGCGGCGGACTGTTTGTGCTCGCGCCGCCTCACCTGCACTATTTCAAGGACACCGACGGCGACGGTCGGGCCGACGTGCACCAGATTGTGCTGAGCGGCTTTCGCCGCGATAACGTCCAGGCGGTCGTCAACAACCTCAAATGGAGTCTCGACAATCGCATCGTCTTCGCCGCCGGCCGCAATGGCGGCACGCTGACGCGCGACGGCAAGAAAGTCTTTGAGATTCATGGTCAGGATCTCTCGCTCGATCCGGCGAGCTTCGCGCTTACGGCCATCACTGGCGGGGAGCAATTCGGTCTGTCATTTGACGACTGGGGGAACCGCTTCGTCTGCAACAACAGCAACCACATCGAGCAGGTGGTGCTGGAGGAGCGGTATCTCCGTCGCAACCCGTACTACGCCGCTTCGAACGCCATTCGCACGATTGCCAAGGAGGGGCCGGCCGCTCCCGTGTTTCGCAAGAGCCCGCCTGAGCCGTGGCGAGTCGTCCGCACGCGTCGCCGCGTTTCCGATCCTGCTGTGCTCCGCACGCTGCCCTTCACCGAGCAATTTGCCATCGGGTATTTCACGTCCGCGGCCGGGATCACGATCTATCGCGGCGACGCCTACCCGGCCGACTTTCGGGGCAACGCGTTTATCGGTGACGTCGGCGGCAACCTGGTCCATCGTAAAACGCTCCGCCGGGACGGGCCGCTGATCATCGCGCAGCGGGCGGAACCCGAGACGGAGTTCTTGACGTCGACCGACAACTGGTTTCGTCCCGTCAACTTCGTCAACGCGCCCGACGGCACGCTTTACCTCCTCGACATGTACCGCGAGACGATCGAGCACCCCTTCTCCATTCCCGACGACATCAAGGCGCACCTCGACCTCAACAGCGGTTTCGACCGCGGCCGAATTTATCGGCTGATGCCGCCGGGAAATCACAGGTTGCATTTCTCCAAGCTGGGCGGGCTGAGCACGCTCGAGCTTGTGCAGCAACTTGAATCAGACAATGCCTGGAACCGGGAGACGGCCCAGCGGCTGCTCGTGGAGCGGCACGATCGGGGGGCCATCGCGCCGTTGGAACGGCTCGCGAACGAGTCGCCGGCTGCACTGGGCCGCTTGCATGCGCTCTACACGCTCGACGGTCTGTCGGCTCTTTCCGATCGAATCGTGCTCGGTCGGCTGGCCGATCCCGAACGGCGAATCCGGGCGCACGCCGTGCGGCTGGGCGAGTTGCGTCTCAAACGGTCGCCCGCGCTCTTGGCCGCTGTCGCTCGGTTGATCGACGATCCCGATCGGCTCGTCCGCTTTCAGCTCGCGCTCTCTTTGGGAGACGCGGAACCGAACGTGGCGGCCGCGCCGCTAACCCGTCTCGCCCGCGAGGCGGCGACCGACGAGCCGGTGCGCTCGGCTCTGCTGACGTCGGTCGGCGCCAACGCGGATGTCGTCACGCGCGAACTGCTCGCCGACGGTTCGTTCGCCGATCGGCAGGACACTTCCGTGCTCTTCGGCGACTTGGCGTCGATCGTCGGGGCGCAGCCCGATTCTGCGCGAATCGTGGCCGTGTTGCGGCGAGCGTTCGAGGCCCAATCGCATCCGGCGGCGCAGCTGGCGATTTTGCGCGGCGTGGGCGAGGGCCTCTCGCGCCGCGGGCTGTCGATTGCGAGCTTGCTGGATTCGCGAACGAGCGACGCGGATCTCAAACGGGCCGCGGACAACTTGTTCTCGCGCCGCGAAAACGGTGCGCGACGAAGCTGAGCCGGCCGCCGCTCGTCTGTCGGCCATCCGCCTGTTGGCGTTCGCGCCTTTTCCACAGGCCGCGCTCGTGCTGCCCCAATTGCTGGCGCCGCAAGTGCCGACCGAACTGCAAATCGCGGCCGTCGTCGCGCTCACCAATCAATCGGAGCCGGCGGTTGCACGGCTGTTGATTCGCCCGTGGCGCAGCTTGGGACCCACGCTGCATCGCGAGGTGATCGACGGATTGGTGCGAAAAGCGGCCTGGCTCAGCGAACTATTCGCGGCGATCGAAGCCCGGCAAATCGGCGCCGGCGAGATCGATCGCGACGTCAAGCAGCTGTTGATGAATCATCCAAACTCGCAACTGCGGAATCGGGCTCGCCAGCTGTTTGCAGCCGATCGACTGGGCAACGTCGTGGCGATCGTGGAGGCTTACCGCCCGACGGTGGAGCGAGCAGGACGGGCCGACCGCGGGCGAGCGATCTACGAGAAACGGTGCGCGACGTGTCACCGCATCGGGACTTTCGGTCACGCAGTCGGCCCCGACCTGGCGTCGGTGCAGAATAAATCACCGGCCGACCTGCTGGTGGCGATCGTCGATCCGAACCGCGAGGCCCAGCCCAACTACATTTCTTACACGCTGGTCACCCACCAGGGGACCGTGCACACGGGGATCATCGTTGCCGAGTCAGCCGCCGGCGTGACGTTGCGTCGGGCCGATGCCCGGGAAGACCGCGTCCTTCGTAGCGAAATCGAAGAACTCGCCTCGACAGGTAAATCGCTCATGCCCGAGGGGCTCGAGAAGGACATCCCCGCGGCCGAGATGGCCGACCTGATCGCCTTCATCAAGTCGCTGCGTCCCGCCCCGCCGAAATAGCGCGGCGGGCAATCGGCCGCACGACGATCAGCCCTTGTCGGCCCAGATCGCGCGGCGTTCCCCGGGGACGAACTGCGACGTTTGGTACCAGGTGCTTTTCTTTTTCGACTTGGTATCGAAGACGGCCGAGTAACGAACGCCGCCGATCAGCACCAAGGCCGATATGCTCGCCGTCAGACCCCAGACAAACAGCCACAGTCGCCAGGCCTTGGCCGGCATCTTGCGGATCGCGTATCGCCAGAAATCGAGCGGCTTTAGGAAGATGTCGAACGGTCCGTACTTGTCGGTGTTGGGAATCGCGTAGAAGAAGACGAGCACATGCGCGGTGCCCGCCGCGACCAGCCCGATGACCGTTTGCAGAATCGTCCAAACGGCGCGTGACGGACCGAACTTCGGCAAGGTGAGCGAAACGTACACGCTCATCACGAAGACGGCCATCACGCCCACCCACAGCACGTGCGTCCATAACGGCAACGATTTCAACACCGTCATGTACGATTCGGCACGTGGGCCGTGCTCCAATCCTGCTTCGCCCGATCCGGCCGGCGCCACCGGCGTGATCGGCAAGCCAAGCCGCGGGTGATAAAAGCAATTCGGACACCAGGAGGAGATGCCCCACGGCTCCGTCGACCCGCACTGCGGGCAAGGCTGGCGCTCTGGCTTGGCTTCGCCACTCGTGGTCGTCGGGGTGATCGGTGCGGCAGCCGCCGGAGTGGCAGGCGCCTGCGAGGTGCGAGCAGACGGCTCGGCCGGCGGATCCAACACCGCGACGCCCGGCCCATTCTCGTTTTGTCCCGCCTCGCTCTGTCCGCCGCGGGACTTGTTCAGCACGTTCGTAAATAGTCCAACCAGCATGCGCGCGCCTCCCCTGGTACGAAGAAGAGGCTAGTTCGCCGGCCGAAAGCTGCCGCGGAAATTCGGGTGGCCGCAGTGAGTCGTGCCGGTCTGCTCACCCGATTCTGCAAAAAACAGCGGACAAAGCCCGTGCGAGTTGTGACGGCGGGACCGATCGCAGCGATCGACAGGGTTCTACGGAGGCCGTCGCGCTCTTCGGCTCAGTTGGCTTTGACTTCCGCCGTCAGCGGGATAAAGGACTCGCCGCCGCTTTCCGCGACGTCGATCGGCACCGTCCAATGTTCGCTTCCCAACTTGCAAAGCCCGCTCACGCCGCCGCGACAATACGTGAAACTGAGCGCCACCTCGAGGACGGCGTGGCCCGGCTTGAGCGCGGTGGGAATCGAGACGCGGGCCTTGTCGGCATCGAGCGTGGCGGCGTGGCGCTTGCTGAGCTGGCTCGTCGCGACGAGCGCGGTCGGCTCGGCCGCACGCAGTCGGCAAGTGATTGGAGCTTCCTTGTTGAGCTTGCAGTCGGCGGGGAGATGGAACGAGAACTCCAGCCGCAACGCGTCGCCCGTCGCCAGATGCACCGTCGGAAGCGAGGCCTTGACGGTATCCTTCGACGCGAATTCGTCCGGCGTCTGCTCGTGGCTCTTTGGCGCCGTGAGGCCTTCGATCTCGAAGACTCGCACGTTTCGGCCCGACGCGTCGGCGACTTTGATCACCTGGTTGTTCGTGTCGGCGATGTAGAGTTTGCCCCCCGCAAACGAGAGTCCGCCCGGCTCGGAGAATTGCGGCGGATCGAGACCGTCTCCCCGCTTCCCAGTTCCTAACAGCGTCTCCGCCACGCCGGTCGACGGGTCGACGACTTTGATTTTGTGGTTGTAGCTGTCGGCGACGTACAGCCGCCCTGACGCGTACGCGAGGCCCAGGGGATGCTGGAGCCGCGCGGCTGAGCCCTTGCCGTCCACGTCGCCGAACGCGAATAGCGACTGCCCGTTGTCGAGATTCGACGTGCCCGCCAAGGTGCCGACGGGTCCGGGAGGGTCGAGTGGAATGCGGCGAATGGCCGAGCCTTCGCTGTCGGCCACGAACAGAAACCGCCCGTCGCTCGCCAGTCCGGAGGGCTGTGCGAAAGCGGCCTCTTCGGGCGGTCCGTCAAGCACGTCTTCGCGACCGGTTCCGGCGAATACGCGAATCGTGTCAGTCCCCAGGGTATGCGCCAGATCTGATGAGCGCCGGCCATTGCCACATACAGTGTGCGGCCGACGATCAGCAGATCCCACGGGCTATTGAGCGCCGTTTCCCGCAGCGCTCCCTCCGTGCCCTTGCCCGGCGACTGCTTGCCCGTGCCGGCGAGCGTCGTCACTTTCTTGTGCTTCAGGTCGAGGACGCGGATCAAATGGTTTTCCGTGTCGGCTACGTAGAGCTTGTCGCCGGCGAGCGCCATTCCCTGCGGATGCTGAAACGTGGCCGACGCGAACGGGCCGTTCTTTTCGCCGACGGCGCCGCTGCCGGCAACGTTGAGCAGCTTGCCGTCCAGCGACGAGATCACGATGCGGTTGTGGTTGCTATCAGCGATGAACAGGCGGCCGCCCGATTCATCGGCCAGCACCTTGCCGGGGAATTTCAGCGGGGTGGCCGGCAGCTTGTGCCGCTCGAGCCCCAGCGCCAACGGCGCCCGATCGAGCGTGCCGTTCCCCTCGTGATAGGCGACGAGCTTGGCAATATCCGCGTCAAGCGCGGCCCGATGCCCCTCGCCCGTAACGGCCTTCACGAGTTTCCCTTCGGGATCGATGAGGGCCAGCGTGGGCCAGACGTTGACACCGCCCCGTGACCAGACGGTCAGGTCCGAATCGTTGAGGACCGGGTGCTCGATCTCGTAACGGACGATGGCCCGGCGAATGTTTTCGGACTCTTTTTCGTTGGCGAACTTGGCCGAGTGCACGCCGATCACCACCAGCTCGCGCGGATACTTGTGCTCGAGATATTTAAGGTCGGGCAGGATGTGCATGCAGTTGATGCAGCAATAGGTCCAAAAGTCGATGATCACGATTTTGCCGCGGAGATCCTTGAGCTCGATCGGCCCGGAGACATTCAGCCAGCCGTGGCCCCCGTCGAACAGATCGTCCGGCACCTTGACCCGATGCGGGAATGGATTGGCGACCCGGCGGTGCGCAGTGGAGGCGCCCTTGGCCGGCTTCTCGGGATCCGCCAGACCGCGATCGACGCGGCCCAGGCAGGCGCAGAGCGCCAGGAGCGAACAGACGAGCAGAGTTTTCGCTCGCAGTTTTCTGGAACGCAGGGTGTGCATCGCAGCGGGCCCTCGAAGACGCACAGGGGCGAGCAGGATCATTCGTCGGCAGGAATGGAGTCGAATTCTCCCGGCTTGCGGCAACGTCAATCGTAACAGGCCTGCGTGCGGCTCGGAAGTTTTTAGCACTCCTTTTGGTCCGCGCTCGCAAAACAATGACGGCTGCGTAGGCTGGCGCGACGCTCGCGGTGCGTTACAATTCTCGATCAACGGACGAAAACGCGGGTTTGTACTTAGAGAGTTCTTACCAGACGGAGCCGAAGCGTGGCGCGGTCGCGGACGGCCGGAAGGTGCGAGCAGGGAGTGCGGCAGCAGGACTGCATCGACGGGCTGGCAGCCGTGCCGGCCGGCAGCATCGATCTCGTCTTCGCCGATCCGCCGTTCAACATCGGCTACGAGTACGACACGTACGACGATCGCCAGAGCCGCGATGAGTATCTCGCCTGGTGCCGCCGCTGGATCGAGGGCGTTTATCGCGGGCTCAAGCCGTCGGGCACGTTCTGGCTGGCGATCGGCGACGAGCGGGCCGCCGAGCTCAAGCTGCTCTCGCAGGAGATCGGCTTTCACTGCCGCAGTTGGGTGATCTGGTACTACACCTTCGGCGTCAATTGCACGCACAAGTTCAGCCGTTCGCACGCCGCACCTGTTCTACTTTGTGAAAGACCCGGCGACGTTCACGTTTCGCGAGGACGATCCGCAAAATCGCGTCCCCTCGGCGCGACAATTGGTTTATGCCGATCGGCGGGCCAATCCCCGCGGGCGGTTGCCGGACGATACCTGGATCCTCCGTCCGCAGGACATGAGCGACTGCTTCACGGCAGATGAGGACACCTGGTACTTCCCCCGCGTGGCCGGCACCTTCAAAGAGCGGGCCGGTTTCCACGGGTGCCAGATGCCCGAGCAACTGTTGGCCCGCATCATCCGCACCTGCTCGAACGAAGGCGAGTTGGTGGTCGATCCGTTCTCCGGAAGCGCCACGACGCTGGTGGTCGCCAAGAAGCTGGGCCGCCGATTCCTCGGCTTCGAGATCAGCGAAGAATACGCGCTCCGGGGCAACAAGCGCCTGGAGCAAGTGCAGAGCGGCGACTCCCTCCGCGGGGCGGCCGACCCACTCACGAGCTGCCCGTCGACGGCCAACGGCAAACGCCGCCGCCCGGAAAAGCGAGGCCAACGGCACATCGACCTGCCCGCTGAGGCCGGCGAATCGGCAGCCGGCGGGTGAGCGCGGTCCGAACTCCCTTCGATCGATTTCCCTTCGATCCGAATTGCGTTGATCCACTTGGCCGTTCGGCCCGTTACCCCTTACCCATTGGCCGATGCGTGCCGATTGCAGGGCTGAGTGCCAAGACGGCCGATCGCTAAGATTTGCCGGCGAGCGGCGAACAACTGCCCGACCGACCCGAACAGGCCTCTGACGATCACTCGATGATTCAAGCCACCGGACTGCACAAATCGTTCGGCCAACTGCACGCCGTGCGCGGGATCGACCTCGAGATCCAGAGGGGCGAGACCTTTGGCCTGTTGGGAGCCAACGGGGCCGGCAAGTCGACGACCATCAATCTACTTGCCGGATTGATGGAGCCCGACGCGGGGCAGATCGTGATCGACGGCTCGACCGACCCGACTCGCCGCGAGGTCCGCCGCCAGATCGGCATCGCGCCGCAGTCGCTGGCTTTGTACGAGGAGCTGTCAGCGGAGGAAAACATTTGCTTCCTCGGCAAGCTCTACGGACTGGGCGGGAGCAAGTTGAAAGAGCGGATCGAATACGCGCTCACGTTGGCGGGACTCGTCGATCGACGCAAGGATCCGGTCGGCCAGTTCTCCGGGGGGATGAAGCGCAGGTTGAATCTGGCCGCTGCGCTGGTGCACGAGCCGAAGGTGCTGTTCCTCGATGAGCCGACGGTCGGCGTCGACCCGCAGTCGCGCAATCGGTTGTTCGACAACATTCAGGAGCTGGCCGCGCAGGGGATGACCATCCTCTACACGACGCACTACATGGAAGAGGCCGAACGACTTTGCGACCGCGTGGCCATCATCGAGCAGGGGCAGATCCTCGCGCTCGATCGCGTCGACGGACTGATCGACCGCTACGGCGGGCTGGCCGTCGTCGAGGCGGAGTTGAAGAACGGACACCTCGATGCCGACCAACACCGGGCGAGCCTGGCCGCCGCCATCGGCAAGGCCGACTTCCAGCTCGACGCAAACAAATTGCGACTGCAATCGAAGGAGCCGCTGGAAGACGTGGCGCGGCTGGCCCAGGCGGGCATCGGCCTGAAGACGTTGCGGCTCGACCGCCCCGACCTGGAGACGGTTTTTCTCAACCTCACCGGACGCAGGCTCCGCGACGAATGAATCGCGTCATCACGCTAGCATTCAAAGATCTGGCCGTGCTCCGTCGCGAGAAGGAAGCGCTGTTTTGGATCTTCCTCTTCCCGCTCGTGTTCGCGCTGTTCTTTGGTTTCCTGTCGGGAGGTGGCGGAGGCGAACGAGGCAAGCTGCGGGTCGCCTTTGTCGACGACGACCACAGCGAGGGCTCCCGCGCCTTGTTCGAAAAACTGCAAAAGTCGGATTCGCTGGCGGTCTACGACGAGTCGAAGGTCGGCACCCCCTTCACGGCCGACTCGGCCCGCAATGCCGTGCGCCGCGGCGATCTGACGGCATTTTTGATCGTGCCGTCGGGCTATGGCGCGACGGCCGACTCCTTCTGGCAGCCGGGGAAGCCGCTTGAGCTGGGCATCGATCCCTCGCGGACGGCCGAGGCCGGCATGCTCGAAGGCGCGCTGATGCAGACGATCTTCTCGGGTCTCGGGCAGCAGCTCACGGATCCGAAGCGGGTCAAAGCGAACGCCGACAAGGCCCTGGCTGAGCTGGATCGGTCCAGGGGCCTGGATGCCGACCAGAAGAAGCTGCTCAAGAGCTTTCTGGGTGATTGGGAAAAATTTATGGGCAGCGCGCCGGCATCGGTCGCCGAGTACTCGCCGTTTGCCGCGGAGAATAAGCTGAAAAAAGTGCCGGTCGTGCTCGAGGAAGGCAACAAGCCCAAGTCGGCGTTCGAAGTCACCTTCCCGTCCGCCGTCACCTGGGGCATGTACGGCTGCATCATTTCATTCGCGATTTCGATCGTGAGTGAGCGGACGAAAGGGACGTTGATCCGGCTGCGGATGTCGCCCTTGAGCTGGGCCGAGATCGTCGCCGGCAAAGGGCTCGCCTGCTTTCTGGTGAGCGTGCTGGTTGCCGTCGCGCTGATGGTCCTGGGCCATCTCCTCTTCGGCATTCGCGTCGAGAGCGTGGTGGGGCTGGCGCTGGCCATCGTCAGCGCAGCCTTCTGCTACACGGGGCTGATGATGGCGCTCGCGGGGCTCGGCAAGACCGAAAAAGCCGTCTCGGGCTCGGCGGCGGCCGTCTTTATGCCCCTGGCGATGATCGGCGGAGCGATGATTCCCCTGGCCTTCATGCCCGCCTGGATGCAGACGGTCAGCAACATCAGCCCGACGAAGTGGAACATCGTGGCGCTCGAGGGGGCGATCTGGCGCGGCAATTCGCTCGCCGAGATGATGCTGCCCTGCGGCGTATTGCTGGCGATCGGCGCGGCTGGATTTGCGCTGGGCGTCCGATTTCTTTCGCGCAAAAAGTCTGACGCCGGCGCTGCTCGCACGTGCCCGCGGGGATTTAGCGATCGAGCAGTCGGCTCAATTGGCGGACCCGTTCGGCGTAGCGTTCGATGTCGTCCTGTAAACGGTTGACGTGCGAGCCGTAACCGAGTCGTCGGGCGAGGAAGACGAACTCTTCGGATTCTGGGGCGGGGACGGTGAGGTCGCGGGCGTGGCCGCGGACGATCCGCAGGGCGTCGATCAGATCGCGCTGGAAGACGTAGGCTTCGCGCAGGCTCGCGGCGTCTTCGGCCGAGACCAGGCCGCGGTCTTTGAGGGCAGCGAGCGCGTCGAGCGTGTTGACTGCCCGCAGCGACGGGTCGAGATGCCCGTGCGTGATCTGCAGGCCCTGCACGAGATACTCGGTGTCGACGAGCTGCCCGGGGCTGAGCTTGGCGTTGGTGGTGCCCGCCTTCACCAGTTGCCGCAGTTGCTTCTCGCGCATGGCCCGCATGGCGGCCACGTCGAAGGGCTCTCCGGAATAAATGAGGCGATCGCGCAGGGCGACGATCTCGGCGCCGAACGCGAGGTCGCCGGCGATCGGACGGAGCTTCACCAGCGCCTGCCGCTCGTAGGGCCAAGCCGCTCCCTCAGGACCAAAATAGCCGGCGAAGGCGTCGAGCGAGACGGCGAGGCTGCCCGCTCGGCCGTAGGGTCGCAAGCGGAGGTCGACTTGAAAGACCCCTTCCTCTCGCGAACGGATGGTGTGGGTCAAAGCCTCCACGAACCGCTGATAGAACTCGGCGGTGCCGATTGTCTCAGGTCCGGCCGTCGTGCCATTGCCGTCGTAGACGAACATCAGCTCGATGTCGGACGCGTAGCCTAACTCACGTCCGCCGCACTTGCCGAGCGCAGGCGCACAACCGGGCCGGTTGGCCGTCGCTGGTTCGCGGTTGGCCGTAACGCCGCTGCAGGTCGCGGAGGCAGATGTTGAGCGCGGCCCCGACGACGACCGCCGCCACGTCCCCCAACTCGGCCGAAAACTGGCCGAACTCGCCGACCAGGCCGAGGATGTGCCGCATGTCGGCCCGGAACATTTCGCGATCTTTGAACGCGTTGAGCCGCTCGCGGCGTTCTTCGGTCGTGGCCGCGGCCGTCAACTGGGCGTCGAGCTCCGCAGCCAGCGCCGCGCGGGTCTTGCGCTGTTCGAGCCCGGAAATATCCCGCACGACGGGGAACAAATTGACGTGCTGCAGCCGGAGAAAATCCTCCCAGAGGAAATCGCTCACCCCCAGCAGCCGGGCGAGAGCGGCCAGCACGTCCGAGCGTTCCAGCGACGCCAACTCGTGCAGCCAGTCGGGCTGTTGGAAGAGCTGGGCGAGGAAGTCGCGAAAGTGCAGCAGCGCCGCTTCGGGATTGGGCGAGCGCGGCAGCAAATGCGTGAAGTGCTTGATCAGCACGATGGCCGCCCGCAGCTCGCTTTGACGGCCCGGGTCGGTGATTTTTTCTCCCGCCGAGTCGGTGACGTACAGCGTGTCGAACGCGCGGTTTCCGCGCGAGTCGACAATCATCCGCTGGATGTCGATGCCCGCCAGCGCGAGCGCGTTGGCCAGCTCATAGAGAAAGCCCATCGTGTCTTCGGAGCGGATCCGCAGCACACTCGAGCGGGGCGAGGCTTCGTTGTCGATTTCGATTTCGACCGGATAGAGCGTGGTGGCCGTCTCCGACGTCGCCGGAACGGCCGAGGCGACCCGCTTGGCCAGGCGTCCGTGGACTTCGCCGACGCGGCCGCTGCGGGCCTCGCGAATCAGGTCGGCCAATTCGCTCGCGTAGTTCTGCCAGAGAGCGACGAGCCCGCCGGGCGGCAGCTTGGTCGGCGGCTCGACGGTGAAGACATCGACGAACTTGGCGGCGGTGGTGTCAGCGTGGGCGGTCGCGCCGTGCGTGCGAGCGCGGGGCAGCGGACGAGGCACGGGCGGCGCTCCGGAGACATTTTCCTCGGAGAACGCGTTGCCGTCGACAATGTTGCAGCCCCAAGCAAACAGCAGCCCGCAGATGATGGCCAGTTCGCCCGGGTGATTGAAGCCGACCACCGTCACCTGCCAACGGCCGTCGGCCACGGGCGCGGCGGCGACGTCGACGGGCGCCGCATCGGAGAGCCTGGCCAAAAGCTCGAGATGCCGGGCCCGGTCGGCCGACTCGAAGGTTTCAACGTAAGAGGCCTCCATGTGCAGCGGAGGGGGCACGGCCATCTCAACCGATTGAGCCGCGCCGCCGGCGCGCGTCTTGCCGTCGAGGTAGTTGCGATAGATGGCTCGCACCGACGCGCGGTGCCGGTTGTAGTAGTCCAGGAACTGGTCGGCGTCGGCAAAGTCGAGCCGCCGGGCGAGGAACGCGAGCTCACGGCGGTCCTCGGGGAGCGAGTGCGTTTGCTTGTGATGCATCAGCTGCAGGGAGTGTTCGATCGTGCGGAAAAACGTGTAGGCGCTGGCCAGTTGGCGGTACTCGTCGGCCTGGATGAAGGAGAAGTCGGCCAAGCGCACCAGTCCGTCGAGCGTGTTGATGCTGCGGACGTGGGGCTCCTCCCGCCCGTGGGCCAGCTGCAGGAACTGCGTGACGAATTCGATGTCGCGGATCGAGCCGGCTCCCGATTTGACTTCGCCCCAGTCGCGGCCGCGGCGTTCGAGATTGGCTTCGATCCGCGCCTTGAGCTTGCGGATACTTTCGCGGATTTGATCGACCGGCGCGCCGAAGAGCAGCGGGTCGACCCGCTTGAGGAACGTTTCGCCCAACTGCGGATCGCCGGCGATGACACGAGCCTTGAGCAGCGCCTGCTTCTCCCAGAGCATGCCGTGCGCCTTGAGATACTGCACGTGCCCGTCGATGGTGTTCACGAGCGCACCCGAGCGGCCCCACGGACGCAGCCGCATGTCGACGCGGTACAAGAATCCCTCAGCCGTCGACTCGGTGAGCGCCTTGATCAGTCGCTGCCCCAACGTCCAATAACGGCTCGCGTCGGCCTCGGCCAGAAAGATCAGGTCGATGTCCGAGCTGTAGTTGAGTTCCTCGCCCCCCAGCTTGCCCATCGCGACGACGGAGAACTTGTCGCGCCCCAGTTCGAGTTGGGTCGCGAACATGGTCAGGCACGTTTGCACCAGGCTGTCGGCAAGCAGCGAGAGCTGCACGGTGACCGACTTCAGGTCGAAGAGGCCGAACGCGTCGCAGGCGCCGATCCGCAATAGCTCCCAGCGCTGATACCGCCGCAGCGCGTCGAGCCGCGCCTCGATCGGCCCTTCCCCGGCCGCCTCCCGCGCTTCGGCGACAAAATGCGCGCGGCTCTTGATGTCGGCCAGCTGCTTGTGGTTGGTCAGCTTTTCCAGGTAATCGGGATTGCGCAGCAGGATCTCGGTGAGGAACTGGCTGCCGACGAAGAGCTTGACGAGAATTTCGACGGCCCGCGGCTTGGAGGCCAGATACCGCAACAGGATGGTGCGGTTGGCCACGCACTGCACGTAGCGCTCGAAGTTGAGCAGCGATGCGTCGGGCGTGGCCGCGTCCGACAGGGCGATCAACAGCATCGGCAGAACATCGGCCAGGGCACGCCGCGAGGCATCGTCGTGAGCGATCTCGCGGAGCCGTCGGAGGGCCAGCGCCCAATCGGCGAAGCCGACAGCCGAGAGCAGCTCGCGCGCCTCCGCTTCCGGAAAGTCGGCACGAAGGACAAGTTGGCCGCTGTGCTCGAACATGCTGGAATGATCAGGAACCGCCGCGAGGAGGGCAAGCGGCCAGGGGTTGGCCGCTCGGGTGAAGATCGCCGGGGGTCATGTTATTATGCCCCGAGCGCGTTTCCTCCCCCGTTTTTGGGCGGCAGCAGCGTATTTGTAAGAGCGAAGCCGCTTTTTGGCGAAGGTTTGCAGGTTCGGGAGCCATTCATGTTCGACAAGTCAACACGTCGTGATTTCCTCAAGACCTCCTCGTTGCTGAGCACCGCGTGGTGGGTGGGCCAAAGCGAGGCCCTGGCCGTCAGCAAAAGCCCCAATGAACAGTTGAATTTCGCCTGCATCGGCGTCGACGGGAAGGGCTCCAGCGACACGGATGATGCGGCCCGCAACGGCATCATCGTCGCACTGTGCGATATCGACGATCGTCACCTCGAAAAGAAAAAGGGGCAGCTCAAGCGCCGCAACAAGATCAACGACTCGCTCAAGACTTTCAACGATTACCGCGAAATGCTCGACCAGATGGGCGACAAGATCGACGCGGTGACCGTCAGCATCCCGGACCACAGCCATGCGTCGGCCAGCGTCCTGGCGATGAAGAAGGGGAAGCACTGCTTCACTCAGAAACCGCTGACCTGGTCGGTCTACGAAGCCCGCCGCATGCGAGAAGTGGCCAACGAAATGAAGGTGGCCACGCAGATGGGCAACCAGGGAACGTCCAAAAATGGCTTGCGCACCGCCGTCGAAATCATCCGCTCCGGCGCGATCGGCGACGTGAAGGAGGTCCACGTCTGGACCAATCGGCCCATCTGGCCGCAGGGCGCCGGTCGTCCCGATCGCACCGATCCCGTCCCCAAATATGTCCACTGGGACTTGTTCCTCGGCCCGGCGCCGGAACGCCCCTACGTCAACGACGTCTACCATCCGTTCAAATGGCGCGGTTGGCTCGACTTCGGCACCGGCGCCCTGGGTGACATGGCGTGTCACACGGCCAACATGGGAGTGATGGCACTGGAGCTGTTCGATCCCGCCGCCGTCGAAGTCAAGAAGACCTCGGGCATCGTCCAGAACGAAACGTATCCGAAGTATTCGGTCATCGAGTACGAGTTCCCCGAGCGGACGAGCGTCATGTTCAAGCAGGGCATCAAGCTGCCGCCGTGCAAGCTGACCTGGTACGACGGTCAGCAGTATCCGCCGAACGAGCTCTTGCAGGGCGAACACCGGCGCGACAGTGGCATGGTGCTGGTCGGTGATCAGGGCTCGCTCTATACGCCGGACGATTACGGGGAGGAATATGTGCTCTTACCCCGCAAGAAGTTCGCGAAATACACCCCGCCGGAGAAGTTCTTGCCGCGGACCTCGAACCACTTCAAGGAATGGGCCACGGCGTGCCACGGCGGGGCTCCGGCGATGTCGAACTTCAATTACTCGTCGCGGCTGACGGAAACGATGATCTTGGGCGACCTGGCGCTGAAAGCCGGCACGCGAGTCGAGTGGGACGCCAAGAACCAGGTCGTGACCAACAATCCGGCCGCAAACAAGTTTGTTCGTCGCGAGTAT
The DNA here is from genome assembly GCA_963813715.1 of uncultured Planctomycetaceae bacterium. GTDB lineage: Bacteria > Planctomycetota > Planctomycetia > Planctomycetales > Planctomycetaceae > DASPSM01. The sequence goes on from CAWFAK010000005.1 coordinate 922,855, forward strand.
CGTGCCGGCTATTCCGTCTGAGCCTCGCGAGTGATTTACGAGCCCGCGGACCGCTTGTCCGCGGGCTTATTTTTTGACGGGCTTATCTTTTGCCCTGCGCCGGGTGGCCCATGCCCAAACTCGCCTTCTCGACGCTGGCCTGTCCCGATTGGCCTCTCGATCGCGTGCTCGAGCGCTGTTGTAGCTACGGCTACGACGGCGTCGAGATTCGACAGATCTTCGGCCAGACCGATCTGCTGAAGGTCGCCGCGCTGCACCCGTCGCAACATTCCGAGTTGAGGCGGAAGTTGGCCGATGGAAACATCGCCATCTGCGGCCTGGCTTCGTCGGTTCGATTCGATTATCCGGAAGCCGCGGCGCGCGAGGCACAGTTTCGACATCGGCCGCGCCTACGTGGAACTCGCCGCCGCGCTCGGAGCGAGATTCGTGCGCGTCTTCGGCGACGTATTGCCGCCGGGTCCGCCGGCCGCCCGTGCAGCGGCCCTCGAGCCGATTGCCGCGGGGCTGGACCGGCTGGGCGAATTCGCCGGCACGGTGCAGGTCCGCATCGTGCTGGAAACGCACGGCGACTTCTCCGACTCGACCGTGGTCGCCGCGCTGATGCCGCGGATTCACTCGCCGTTTGTGGGCATTCTCTGGGATACGCATCATCCCTGGAAGTTCTTCGACGAGCCGCTGTCACAAACGTGGGATCGCCTGCGGCCGTGGGTCTGGCACACGCATTGGAAAGACTCGGTGAGCCGCCCCGCCGTTCCGGCGCCGAATCGTCGACCGCCCACGAACAGTCCTCGGCCGCGACGGCGGCACACGCCCTGATGAGCGGCCATCGCGAGGCGGATTATGTCCTGTTCGGCGGCGGCGAATTTCCGGCGGAGGAATGCGCGCGGCTGCTGAAGACGTCCGGCTACGATGGCTGGCTCAGTCTCGAGTGGGAGAAGATGTGGCACCCGCAGCTCGAGGTCCCGGAAGTCGCGCTGCCCCTCTTCGCGAACAAGATGCGGGCCCTGTGGGAGCGACTTTAGTCAGCGTCGCGCGCCGAGCTACTTGGCTCTCGAAAAGGCGAAAGAAGCGCGGACTCGGCTGACTTTTCGTTTCGGCACGTGCGAAGCGGCGACTGTGCCCGTCGCACCGGCTGTACGGGCGTTTTTCGGCTCGCGGGAGCGAATTTTTTGCCGTGCCGGCATGGTTTGCCCAGACCCCGGCTCGTGCGGTCCCGGCAGGACTGGTCCGACGTTTGCACGGCGTAGCGGCTGTGCCGAGAGCGACGTCGACGGTTTTGGCAAATCGTTTGACACCCTTCATCTACGGCTTATATTCGACGGAATCACGTCGCTGCCGAGGGGGGAAAATGATTTTTGCCTCAAGATGTCGCACCCGCGTCTCGCTGGTTGCCCTGCTGGTTGTCAGTCTTACATTCGTCCTTCCCTCGCGACCGGTGGAAGCCGGGCGCGTGACCGGCGTCGATCAGACGCCCGCCGATCCGGCCGCCGCGGTCGAGATAGGGCTGAAACATGAGCGCTCGCGACGCTGGCTCGACGCCATCGACTCCTACGAGCACGCTCTCAAACACTTTCCCGACAACGCCGAGATCAAGTACGGCCTGCGTCGCTCGAAGATCCAGTTTGCGATCGAGCGCCGCTACGAAGACGGCAGCTTCGAGAGTCGGCTGCTGCAGCTGCCGCGCGAGTCGGCGTTCGCACTCTTCGACAAGGTCGTGGAAAACGTCCGCATGTATTATGTGGAAGAAGTCGAGCGCCACCTCGTTCGTCGCTCACGGAACCGAGAGTCTGTATCACGCACTGGCCAACGAGAAGTTCCTCGCGCACAACCTGCGACAGGTCGACCACGCTCGCGTGGCTCACGTGCGACAGGTGCTGCGGGAGCGATTCTGGAATCGGCCCGTCGAGGATTTCTCGGTCGCTCGCGACACCGTCTCCGAAGTTGCCAACCTGGTTGAAAGGGAGCTCAACCTGCCGGCCACCACCGTGGTCTTCGAATACGTCTTCGGCGGCTGCAATTGCCTCGACGACTACAGCAACTTTCTCACGCCCGACCGCCTCACCGACTTGCACGGCAACATCAACGGCGAGTTTGTGGGGCTGGGAATTGAGATGAAGGGCGATCCCGGCAAGGGCATGTTCCTGGTCAACGTTCTGCCCGACAGCCCGGCCGAACAAGGGGGCTTGCACGCGGGCGAATACATCGTCGCGATCAACGGGTCGAGCTGCAAAAACATGACGACCGACGAGGCCGCCAAGGTGTTGCGCGGCCCTCCGGGAACCCGCGTGGCGCTGGCCATCGAAGGCGCCCCGGCAGCGCGCCGCGGCAGGGAGAGTTCATCCGCCGGGCCGTCGAAGTCAAAAGCATTCCCGTCGCTCGCATCGTCGATCGCGAACATGGCATCGCCTACATCCGCATGACCGCCTTTCAGGCGACCTCGCCCCGCGAGCTCGACGCGGCCCTGAGCCAGCTGTCCCGCGAAGGCATGCGGGCCGTGATCTGGGACCTGCGGGGAAATCCGGGCGGACTGCTGTCGGCCGCCACAAGCGTGCTCGATCGATTCATCGACTCGGGCGTGCTGGTGTCGACCCGCGGCCGCTCGCTCGATCAGAACTCCTCGTTCTCGGCCTCGTCGCACCCCAAGTACAATATTCCGATGGTGCTGCTCGTCGATGAAAACAGCGCCAGCGCCAGCGAGATCGTGGCCGGAGCCGTTCACGACCACAAGCGGGGCACGATCGTCGGACGGACGACGTACGGCAAATGGTGCGTGCAGAGCATCTTCTATATGCCCAACGGTGCCGGACTGCGGCTGACCACGGCCAAGTTCTTCTCGCCTCGCGGCCACAACTTCTCCGAGGTCGGCGTTCGCCCGGACGTGGCCGTCTCGTCGGATGAGGAATATGTCGCGCTCAAGCCGCCGGCCGACGGTCAGGACGCCGTCGATACAAACAGCAGTGGCGGTGGGCCGACGGCTCGCGCTCCGCTGGGACGGAAAAGCCAACCGCATCCGCCCCAGCCTGCGGGACGTGCCGGGTCCGGACGACCACGACATGCGAAAGGCCCTGGACATCCTTTCCCATCAGGTGCAGTTGACGGGACGATGACCGAGTCGGAGCAACGCTGGCTCGACCAAGGCCGGGGACTCAGTCCCGAATGGACCTGGTCCTTCACGGCGGATGCTCCCTTGGTCGGGCTGGAGCTGGCTCGGGAGAGCGGCGACACGATTGTCGCGGACGCTTCCGGCAGCGTGTACATCCTGGACCGGCGTGGACGCATCGTCACCCTGTCCCGCGGTCTGCACGAGCTGGTCGACCTGGCTTGGTCCGACTCGGGCACTCACGGCGCAGTCGTCGTCGGTGAAACGACGCTGGCGGTCTTGAATCGTCAGCTCCGCCTGGTCTGGACCTCCGATCTGCGTGAACCGATCCGCGCCATCGCGGTGGACCCTTACGGTCACCACTTTGCGGCCTGCCTGGAAGGCGGCGAAACGCGGATCCTCAACAACACGCGAAAGACCATCGGCCGCTTCAAGACGACACGGCGGCTGTCCCACGTGCGGTTCGTCACGGGACATGCCGATCTCATTGCCACGGCGGACAACGGCCTGCTTTGCCGCCACCATCTCGACGGCACCCCCCTGTGGGGCGAGCCCTGCTGGTCGAATATCGGCGATTTGAGCATCACGGGGGACGGCGGGGCGATCTTTCTGGCCGGCCTCAACCTGGGCATTCAGCGGTTCGACGGCAACGGAAACTCGCAGGGGACCTACGTCGTCGAGGGGACGCCAAACCGGGTGTCCACCAGCTACGCGCTGAACCGGGTGGTCGCATCGACCGTGGAACGAGGGCTGATCTGGCTCGATTCCGACGGGGAAATCCTCTGGGCAGTCGAAACCCCCGAAGAGGTCCTGACGCTGCGCTGCGACCCGCTGGGAGCCGGTTTTGTCTGCGGTTTTGAGGGGGGGCGCGTGGTCCGGCTCGACTGGGGAGCCCCTTTTCCTTAAGCCTTCGTTATTGCCCGGACAGCGTTTTGACGCCGTTTGCCGAGCTTTGGTAGACTGGAATTCGGGCGGGCTAAAGCCTTGGTGCTTGTAGGATTCCGGTGTCGCGAGGCCGGCTGCGTGGCCTTGGGCCTTGCCGCGGCAGGCCGACACGGGAGTGCTACGCGCTCGGAATGTTGAGGCGTCGATGTCTTCTGGATCGAACGTCCCGGAGGGCCAGCGCGCTTCGGATGCGCCGCGCGAGCCTTCGCTGGCGGGCCGAACGACTCTCGGCAAATACCAGGTCGTGCGAGAGCTCGGCGCCGGCGGCATGGGGACGGTCTATCTGGCCGTCGACTCCAATCTCAAGCGGACGGTCGCGCTCAAGGTACTCCACAAGGAGCGGGCCTCGAACGAAACGCTCGTCCGCCGCTTCGAGTCGGAGGCGACGGCGTCAGCCCAGCTCAAGCACGAGAACATTGTCACCGTCTATGACGCCGGCCAGATCGACGGGCACCTCTTCATCGCCCTCGAGTTCGTCGACGGCACCGACATCCACGAACTGGTGGCCAAGCGCGGCGCTGTGCCGTTGACGCGATCGGTCAATTACGTCAGGCAGATCGCCCGCGCTCTGGACCATTTGCATTCGCGAGGCATCGTCCATCGCGATATCAAGCCGTCCAACCTGCTCTTGACCAAGGACGGCGTGGTCAAGCTGACCGACTTGGGTCTGGCCCGCGCCGTCGACGAATCACTGGCCTCGAACATCACTCGCGAGGGGACCACCGTCGGCACGGTCGATTACATGTCGCCCGAGCAGGCCCGCAACAGCCAGGCCGCCGACATTCGCAGCGACATCTATTCGCTGGGCTGCACCTGGTACCAGATGCTTACGGGCGAGCCCCCCTATCCGGAGGGAAGCGTCACCAACAAGCTGTACGCGCACATCTCGAAGGCGCGGCCCGATCCACGAGCGTTCAATCACACGGTTCCGGAAGAGATCGTCGCCGTCATGCACAAGATGATGGCCCGCAAAGTGGACGACCGCTACCAGAATCCGTCCGAGCTAATCAACGATCTAGACAACCTGGGTTCGGGCTACAAGCAGCTGGAAGAGGTGCTGGGGGCCGCCGCCGAGGAGAATTTTCCGAGTGCGCCGGACTCGGCTTTCGCCGCGCCCACGCGGGCCGCTCCGCTGCCGTTGCCTCCCCGGCAACCACGCCGCATGCCGCGCGAAGCCGAGCCGGAGGGGCACGATCGCGAGGAGACGGAGCGGTCGGTCCCCGAACGCCGGATGCCAGCCCGACAACTGCCGCCGTCGGCTCGAGGCGTTTCGCTGCCTCCGCGGCAACCGCCTCCTCCGGCGCGACCCGGGCAGCCGCCGGGTCGGCAATCCCACACTCCGCCCCGACAGATGCCCGTTCCCGGTCGACAAACACCGACGCCCGCTCGTCAATTGCCCACGCCCAGCAACATCAGTGCAGCGGATCGGCAATTTCTCCGCGACGACTCGGGCATTTCCAAGGTCGGCGCAACCAATCGCCGAGCTCCCACGCGGCGCGGTGGCGGCGGCGTTGTTTCGGACGAGCCAGTCGGAACGGCTAGAGGTCCCAGACTGCCGCTGGGTGAGCTGTCCTCGCTTAACGAATGGCAGCCGCTGGCCAAAAAAGTCGGCACGGTCTTGGCTGCCGTGGCGGCGATCGGATTTTTGGGTTGGCTCACATCTCCCTATTGGCTCCCTGGCGGCTCGAACGGGACCGAGATTGCCCACAACCCGTTTGATCCCTCGGCCCCAACGCCGCAGGCGACGCCCGGAGCCGACGACGACCAACCGTCCAAGAAGACCGGCAAATCGGAGAAGGGCAAAGCGGCCTCGGACGCGAACAAAAAATCGGGCGGCGCCGGCAAAGGGGACCGGTCGATCATCGTGGCGGAGGCAAAAAAGCCGAACGGGGACAAGCTCGGTGCCGGCTCCATTCCGGGGCGGCCCGCCGAACGAGCGGAGTTTCCCAGCTGGGTCAACGAGCTGTGGGATCCGCGGGGAACGAACGCAGCGGCCACCGTCGGGCTCAAAACGATCACCGTCGGCCGCGTCGGCAAAGAACCGCCGGCCCAGGTGGCAAATTTGTCCGATGCGATCGCCCGTCTCCCGGACGAGGGGGGAGTGATCCAGCTGCGCGGTCCGGGGCCCTTCCTGCTTCCGTCACAGCGGATTCAGCACCGCGGCCAAGTGATCTTCGCCGGTGCCGCAACGCAAAACGGTGCGAACTCCACAGGAATGAACACCCATGAAACTCGCCCGCTCATCGTGATGATGCCCCCATCGACCGCGGGATCCGTGGCCAAAAACGTCAGCGGCCTTTCGGCGAGCGAGACTTCGCTCACGTTCTACGGCGTCGACTTGATCGCCTTTGCAGACGAGTTTCGCAGTCAGGGGGCGCTGCGGTTGGTCGAGGTCACCGCCGGGGATCTGATCGTGCAGAAGTGTTCGCTGACACTGGTGGGCACACGCACTTCCCCGACGACCGCGTTCACGGTGTCCAGCGCTGCCCGCGGGGCCGCGGCGCAGACAACCGAGCGAACGCCCCGCGTGCTGCTGGATCGGACGGTGGTCCGCGGCAGCGAATTAGCGAGCATCGAAACCGAGCTGCCTGCCGTCGACTTTCTGGCGATCAACTCACTGTTTGTCTCCGGGCAGGCGCCGGTTTTCACCCTGACCGACAGTGCCAAAGCGACCCACGCCCCCGACGCGTCTGCGAACAACGGGCACCCGGCGCGAACCGTGCGCTTCTTCTCGTGCACCACGTGCAGCGACGACTCGGCCGTTTCGCTCCGCGTCAACTCCGACGCGGCCGATCCGCCGACAACGCGTTTCCAAGTGCTCAATTCGGTGTTTGGCGTCGTCACGCCGCCGCAGCATCCGATGGTTTCGCTCGCCAACTGGCCCGCACCGGCCGATGTGACGGCCAATTCCCCGCGGTTCAAAAACCTCTCGTGGAAGAGTCAGGCGTTCGTTGCCCGGGGCTGGCAGGAAAACCTGGTCGGCAGTGCCTCGGGCATCCATCTGGAAGGGCGCAACTCCCAGGACTGGGGCCATTTTTGGGGCGATGTCCGGGCCAGCATCGATTATCAGGGGACGCCGTTTCCCGCGATCGGCGACTTTGCGAACGTTGCTCCGGCCCAGTTCAAGGGCGAGGCGTCCCTCTTGCACGACACGGGCGACGACACGTCTCCCCCCGGTTGCGAGACGGCCCTGCTGGGAGTCACCAGCGCCGACATGGTTGCCCGCGCAGGCGCCTTTTCACATCGCATATTCGTCGCTGCCGAGCCCACCGAGGGGGGGCGACCGCTGGGGCTTCGGTGCGCGAGATCAATCTCGACGTTCCGAATCACGTGACCAAGGACGACCTGGCCAAATCGATCAACCGCACCGACTGGCCGAGCGGCACGCGCTTCCTCGTTCACGGCACCAAGAGAAAACTGTGCAGCCCGATCCGTGTCTCGAACCGCTCGTTCACGATCGAATTCCTCGACAAGGACCTGGTGCTGGCGTTCGATGACCGCCGGGTCGATGCGTCCAGCGATCGCGAGGCGTTCATCACCGTTACGGGCGGCTCGATCGAAATCGTCAATGCGACGATCCGCATCGAATCGTCGACCCGGCCCTCCACGCATCGCCTGTTGGACGTGAAGGGGGGGAACTTTACGATTCGCGGCAGCGTTCTTTCCGGGCCGCGGCACGAGAACCCGGGTTACGAAGAGCTGATTCGCTTTTCCTCGAGCGTGGACGAGTCAATCGCGCCGACGGAAGGCGACCAGTTCATCGGCCTGGTCCGCAACAGCTTTCTATCGAGCATTCGCAACCTGGTCAGCGGCGACTTGTCGTCGCGTCACCTGGTGTTCGAGAACTCGCTGCTCGTCGCGGAAAATCGCATTTTCGACCTGCGTTTGCCCGCCAGCCCCGGCCCCTCGGGTCTCGACCTGCGCTCGTGCACGCTGTCGGCCGGGACGGAGTATTTTCACTTTAATACGCGCACCACGGCCGGCACGCTCAACCGGGCCCTGGTGTTCGTCGAAAACTCCGTCTTCGCCCCGCCGGTTCGCCCGACCAACGGCGGCTCGACGCGGGCGACCCTCTTCGGCTCGGCCTCCGGTGATCTGCTGCGGGAACGGGTCGATTGGTGGGAGTACGGCAACGCGTATAGCGACCTGATCGAAGTGCCCGGCGGTGGCTCGTCGCGCGGTTCGCCCGACTTCGCCGGGGCCGATCCACTCGGCGGCTGGCGAGAGCTGGCCGGCCCCGCGCATATCATCCGATCGGTCGGGCACCCCGGAGCCGTCTTGTTGCCGGGCGATATCTCGACGGCCAACGAGGTCAGTCCTGCCGACTTCCGTCTGAAGGCGGAATCGGTGGCGGCCGCCTGGTCCGACACGGGCAAGCCGGTTGGAGTGGACCTCGACGCACAGCCCGTCCGTCACACGAAGCGCGTCGTCGACCCCCAAGCCGGCGGCGTCCAAACCCGTGGCCAAACCGGGCGCACCCAAGAAACCGAACGCTCCGCAGAACCCGGGCGGCGGCTTGTAGGATTGCAGCCGGGCGAGCCTGACTGGCCCCGGATCGCCAGTTCTCACCTGAGGCATTGCCCTGAACGATTCGATGAGGAACCCGCTTCGACGCGCGCCTGCCAGACGGTCGAATGCGCGACGGCGAGCCGAAAGCACATCGCGCGCGGTGACCCTAAATCGGCGTGACTCAACCGTTTCCCGCGCACTGAGGCATTCCAAATGAGACGGCGGCATTCCAAATGAGAGGGCCGGCCTGCCAGCCGAGGGCAGCGACCTCTTCAGTAGTCTCATCCCTCTCGTCTGGCGAATCCCGCCGCCGGCACGATGCTCCAAGCCCGAACACAAAATAAAAGCGCGAAACAAAGTCGCCAAACAGTGCCGACAAAAAAACCCGGCCCTGGGGAGGGCCGGGTCGATCAGACGATCTGAATGTGATGCCGCGAACTACTTCACGTCGCCGTCGGTCGGTTGACCGAAGAGAGTACCGGCGGGCGAAAGGGCCCGCATGTAGACGCCCGAGTCCATGTTCTGGGACAGGGGCGACGCATGGCCGTCCGTGAAGCAAACGCAGAAGACGCCCGGATGGTTCGCGGCGGGACGCGGCGCCTGGCCGTTCGTGGCCGTCAGCAGGTTCGAGTTCGGATCGGCGTCATTGAAGCCCGTGCCGTCCGTCAGGGCGAAGGTCACGGTTCGTTGCCAAGTTCGGCGTCTGCAATTCAGTGTTCGGCGGAGGCGGCGTCGTCACGATGTTGAACGAGCCCGTCGGCTTGGACGTGTTCACCGTGTAGAGCGTGGGGCTGGCCCCGCTCACCGGCGTGACGGCAACGCTGATGCCGAAGCCGATGTAACCGGTTTGCAGGTCACGGCGTGTCGGCAGCGTGGTGCCGCCGGTCGTGAGCGTGTTGATGTCGGCCCAGTAACCGGCGTTGACGTTCTCGGCAAGCAGGATCGTATTGCTGGTGCCGTCGCCGCGCTGGACGAAGTCCGTTGTGAGCGTGAAACCGCTGGGCTCATTTCGCCAGAAGACTCCGGTCGAGTAACCGATCTGCCTCCCGAGCGGCGTTTGCACGTTGGTGCCGGTTTGGACCGCCCTGTCCGTCCCAGTCGATCAACGTCGCGTCATGAGCGCCGGGCCCCATGTCACCGGCGAGTGCCCAGGTTGTGGCATTGATGTAGCCCGCGTTGGCGGCGTAGCTCAAACCGCCCGGCACGTTCTGATTGTTCGCATCGTCCGGGCAGGTGAGCGGCCCGATGATGTTGAGCGGGTTGACGACGTTCGTGGTCGTGTTGATCCCGGTGAAGGTCAGGAAGGCCGGCGTGCCGCCGCTGGTCGGATTCGGCTTGATGATGCCGCCGTTGTTGATGATCTGCCGCGAAATGGCCGGCTGATCCATGTAACCGATGATCTGGGCGACCCACGACATGCCGGGGTTGCCCGTGGTGGTGCTCGTGCCAGCCGTGCTCAGCCGAACGGCCGGGTTTCCGGCGATGGGAGCTGTTTTCCAACAGCGGGTACTTGTCGCTGCTGCCGGTGGCGAAGTTGATGGTCGCCAGGCCGAGGTTGCGGATGTTGTTGAGGCACTGCGTACGGCGGGCCGCCTCGCGGGCGCTTTGCACGGCCGGCGAGACGAGCGAGATCAGCACGGCGATGATCGAAATCACCACCAAGAGTTCGATCAGCGTGAAGGCCGAGCGGGCCCCCGCGCGTGCGATCGAACGATGCGACTGCAGACGACTAGACTTCATTACGGTCTCCAATCCCCGAGGGAAATTTTGTGTTGTTGGTTTTCGTACCACGTCGAATGGGAATGCGTGGCCCGTTTCCTAACTGGCCGCCGTGACATGCGGCCGGTCCCAAACTAGCCGCTGCGACGAGCGGCCTTGTGTATCCTGCCGCCTGCTGCGGTTGTCTCGAATAACTCGCGTGTTCGCGAAGAACTCGAAACCGACCGCGTTGATTGCGGCAAACTCGATCTGGGCCACCCGAAGTGGCGGCTGACAATCGATTCCAAAGCCGGCGAGGCCCCGCCGGACATCGGATGTTTATTTCAATCTATGATGAACCTGCCTTTGTCGCCGGGGCTGAATCGCCCGACGCCATTGTCAAGAATCAGGCATGGTGACTTCTCCATTATGCCGACTTGCGCCGTGATTTCGAGACCGAAATCCGATGCAAGCCTGCTCGAGCACTCAAATGGGCAATAGTGTACGTTTATGCGCTGGTCGCCCGGTCGGCTATTGAATCCGCTGTCGAAACAGAACCAGCGATTGGTAGTTGAAGGATCTGATTCGTACGAAAACACGAATTTGGCTCGTCGTTGGACGACGCAGGCAATATTGCGGTCCCATCAAGCTCAGAGCCTGCGACCGATCGATGACGAAAAAGCTCGCGGTAACGCCGGCGAACTGGGCAGCTTCGCCCCGATCCGAACAACGCCGTTGGGAGGGTTGACGTCCCTGGCCTGGAAGAAATCGATTTGGATCCAGACAAAGAAGACGTTGCTGCGAGTCGTCGTATTCTGAAGGATCTTCGACAACACGCGGTCTTTAGTCGCATAGTCGACTACATCGGCCGCATGATCGGTTAGCCAGTCCCCACCTCGAAGATCCGCCGACGGGCGTCCGGTGAGTTGGCCGGCGCCGCCGTCGCAGGGGGCGTGACCTGATCGCCCGTCAGAGCCCGCAGGATGGTCGAATCGAGCGTGCTGTTATAGCCGGATTGATCCTCGCCGCCCGTGGTCGATGCCGGCGCATTGGCGTAGGCCGAGAATCCCAGTCCGCGGAACGGGTGAGAGCCGGGCGCGACTGCGTTCGCGGTGCTGAGGACGTTCGCCCCGGTTGGCGGCGACCGTGCCGGAGGGATACCGCGGTAATCCGGGTATCGGCATATTGGTTCCGCCCATCGCAGGCGGGAGTGGATCGACGCCATCTCGCGCCGTGAGGAATTGCAGCCACCAATCGCGAGTGTTGGTGCCGACTGGAGGAGTTGGAGGATTGACCACCGTGTCCCCGTTCTGATCCGGCAGCGAGAACGGAACCTGCAGGCCCGAGGGAAGGTTAAATTGTGCCGGGCTCGGGAACTGCGTCGAGAACAGCAGCCCGTAAATGTCATTTTCATCCAAGAGCCCTGCCAGCACGTCGGGATGTCGCACTGTGTTGAGATTGATCTTGCCGGGCGTGCGGTAGAAACCGAGCGAACCGTTGATGGTTCCCGCCGTAATCTGATACGGCGGCTCCTCGAGCTGGCGGTGCGAACGGGTCGGCACTTCAACCAGTCCCAGCAGCCGGTGCCAGCGGTTCTCGGTTACGTCGGCAGCGGGATTCGGTGGCGTCAAGCCGCCACCCTCCGGATGTTGCAAGCGATAGCCGGCGACGCCGTATCCGTTGTAGTGCTGCCGCGCGGCCCCTGTGTCATTCGGCACGAAGTCGCTGCCGGCTAACACCTCCTGCGTATAAGGGGGCGCGGCAGGAGCGGTAATCGCCGTACCGGCTTCGTTGGTGCGCGTGGCCATCAGGTGCGTGAGACCCGAAGCCAGCGAGACCGAGCTGCCGGACGAAACGCCGGGAACGTTCATCGTGGTGGGGGACGCCGGTCCGTAAGGACCCCATGTCGGCACGTTGAACAGCTCAATGACCGAGGCGAAATCCCGATCGTAGTGCGGCTGGTAGAGCGGATGCGGCGGCGCGGCGGTCGGCGTTCCCGAAACGGTACCGGGATCGAAGCCGGCCGCGTCGTTGTCCTGGCCCAGGCTGTTGCCCTGCCACACAGTCGGCTTGAGCGTCGTCACGCCGCCGTTCCGCGGGTAGACGACGGCCGTACTCATGATGTAGGGGCCCTGCGGCGTCGCCGCGTTGGGCGATGCATTCGGGTTGAACGGATTGAGCGTGAAGTCGTGATACAGGGGCTGCGATCGCTCCGTGCTCACCAGGGGCATCGCTCCGCCCGTCGAAATATAGTGGTGGTAGGGCTGACCCGGCGACGGTGGGTCGGCGAGCACAGCCGTGCTGCCGAGCTGGTTTTGAATCTGCGCAGAATAGTCGCTGGCGTTGCCGGTTTTCTTGAGGGCAAGCACGCTGACCGGCACGTCCATATGATCGACGACGATCCACGGATTGTCGGCATTCTCGGTAAGCACATTGGGGTCTGTCGGCAGAATCGGCTGTGCGGTTGGGGTCGACGCGCCGTCGCAGCTCGACCCGGAGGATGAGGGCGCTCTCCGGAAAGATGTGGGCGCCGATCGCCGATGAGATCGTGCCCGTGGCCTCAACGATCGGATCCGTGAAGTTGAGCAGTTGGGTGCCGGGGCTCAAGCCGATCGGCGTGGTGATCAGGTTCGGAGAGCCGTCGGCATTGCCCGTGGGGTCAGCCGCGTTGGGCGGCACGATCCAATACTGCCCGTCCGTGCCCGTCTGTGTCAGGTCGAGATCGAGCGCGGTCGTGATGCCGAAGGGCGGGGCGGCGGGCGAGACGTAAGCCGATCGCGGAGCAATGGGGAATTGATAGTCGAACCCCGTATTCGTCGGAGCACCGGACGTATCGTTCGGATCGATCACCAGGTAGCTGGGATTCGGGATGGCCGGGTTGGCCGTCGACCCGTTGATCTGGTCGTAGGTCACGCCGCCGACCGATCCGACCAATCCGCCGATGGTCATCCGCGGCTTGAATCCGCCGGAGGCGGCTCCAGCAACCAGTTGCGGCTGCGACGACTGGAAGATCAGGCGGCGTTCGCCGCTGCTGTTCGCGGTGCCGGCGCCGTAGAACGTCGAAGGCACCGTCACGATGGGAGACTGCTTGATCGCAATTTCCCATTGTTCGTTGACGAAGTTCACGTTCGAGGGGCCGATGTTATCCAGTTCCAGGTAAAGTGCGGCCCACTGGTTCCTGTCGTTCCACTGCGTGTCCGGGTGATCCCAGGAAACGTTGGGCGTGACCGTCGTATCGACGGCTTGCTGCAAGAAGGCGATCATTGCCTCGTTGAAGGCCAGCTGCTGCCGCTCGACGCCGTAGACCACGCCGCGGTCGGCGGCGGCGATGTTAAACGGCGGCTGCGTATCGGCGACCCCGTCGTACGCGTTGTCGTCGAGGTTCCACCCGTTCGAGAGGTCTTTGTCGTACTCGAAGACGGTGATGTTGCTATCCGGATCGAGCTGATCGACCAGGTTGACGGCAAACTGAGCCATCTCCTGCAACTGGTCGTCGGTATAGAGCGGGCGGACGCCGGCGACGGGCTGGTTCGAAGCCGTTGCGTAGTTCTGGTTGTCGTACCCGCCGCCCATCAGGTAGAGCAGCGTGTAGATGTCCCGCGCCAGCCGCTGACGGTCGTAGCGGGCCAACCACTCCTGCTGCTGCACAGTCTGCCCGCCGTGCAGTTGTTCGGGTCGATGCTGATGCATGTAGCCGATACCGTCGGTCGTGTGCGCGGGACGGAACGATCGCCGTGTTGGGCAACGTGGCCGGCGGATTGGTCGCCGTCGGATGCGGCGTCAGCGGACGAATGCGGAACGTGAAAACCGGATTGCCGGACGATCGGATCCCGGTTTGAGTCTGTTCGGTGAGACCGTTGACGCTCAGCGGGTGTTGCGGCAACAACAGGGCGTTGCTTCCCAGTTGTTGCTTCGGATCGGCGAGCGTCCACAGCAGGTGAGCTACGTCCGGCCGCAGCGGATACGACGAGTATGTCGTTACCGTGATTGCGGCGCCTGGATCACTGGGTTCGGCCCCGGAGTTCCACCCGACGTTGGGCGGGAAACGGAACGGCCCAATACCGCTTCCACTGGTGTCCGTGAATTCCCACAAGGCGACGCGCGTCGTTAATCGGCGTCGTGTTCGAGTAGGCTCCCAGGAATTCCTTGCCGAACGACTTCAGAGTCCCAGCTGGCGGGGGTGAATCGCTGGCCGAATCTGCGACGGCGCGGGCGTTGGCGACAGGCTCAAGGGGCCAGATTCGCTGTAGCGGGCCGGACTGCCAAATCTGAGAAATCGGTGCCGCTGTATTGCAGCGAGCTTTCCGCAGGCGCCGAAGATGTTGTCCGAGGTTTGCGTCGCCGCGGCGGACGGCTCGGGAAGGTTTCGTCCGGCTCGTCGACAGGAATTGCGGGCCGCCTCCGGACATCAGGCCGCCGGAGAAGAAGTTCGTCCAGAGCACGCTGTTGTTGGTGAAGTAATTGGTGTACTGGGCGTACTTCTGTGCGCCCTGGGCGATCAGTTGCCGAACCTTTCCCTCCGTGCCGGTCACCCACGATCCCGCCGCGAAGACGTCGAGCGGCGTGACGAACGCGGGGTGAAGGATTCCCTGCTCATCCTGAAACTGCCCCGATTCGGCATAGTTGTTGTTGTCGTCGGCTGCTAGTGGTGGTGGCGGTGTATATAGAAACCCTCCCGACGTCCCGGGCAGCGGCCACGGATCGCCGCCGGGAGTGCCCAGCCCGCCTTGAACCGTCGTCCCGGCTAGCACCTGTTGGACGTTCGGATCGAGCCGGGTCAGGTTTTCGCCCCAGCGACCGGGAAGCTGGAGCCGCTGACCGTCGCCGGCGTGGTTGTCGGCGTGGCGCTCGGCGTCAACTGCGGGCGGCCGTTCAGGATGTTCCACCACTCCATGTTCGCCAGCTCGTAATTGCCCGCGCTATGATCGTCGGTCGGCAGCGTGGTGCTTTGGGCCGGGCTGCGGAAGAAGGAGACATATTGCTGTAGAGCCGCGGCGACGGTGCCGGTCGTGGGAGCGTCGGCGGCGACTGCCGGGCGAGCATTAAAGGCCCACTCGATATTCACCTCCGACGCGCTGAGCCCCAGGTTCGAGCGGGAAATAAACTGCGTGGTGTTCGGCAAAGACCCCAGCTGCCGCCAAAGGGATTCGTGGGCAACCGGTGCCGGCACGACGACGCTGCCCGACCGGTTGCCATGCGCGTTCAAGTTGTACAGGGCGTCGGCGTCGATGATCTTGCATCGCCGGCCATCGCGACGAATGCTGCGTGCCCGTCGGGCGTGGTCATCAGCGGGAAACCGAAGTCGATGTAATTCGCATCGGGAACGCCGTCGTTGTCGGTGTCGACGGCATAGTTGATGGTGGGCGGCGCCGCGGGATTGAGCGGCGTCGCGCCGTGGCGGACCAAACGCCTTCGGCTGGGGCGGTACGTCGTGGTCCCACTGGTCGCCAGGAATCGAGAAGGCCTGCAGCGAGATGTCGCTCCAAATCACGGTGCCGTCAGTTACGGTCGAACCTTGCGCCGTCGGCCAGACCGGTACTGTGCCGCCGCTGGTACCGGCCTGGGTGCACAGATAGTTGTACCCGTTGGCCGGACTGGGCTGAACGATCTGGCCCACGGTGTAGGCGGTGGCTCGCGGCCCAGGTCGCTGCCGAAGTCGACGTGTCCGGATGGGCAGTTGGTCACGAAACGCTGGGCGTCGTGATGTTTCCGTTGTAGTCGATCGCCGTGTGCTCGACGTGCGGGTACATCACGTAGGGTGCGGTGAGCGGATCGACGTACCAATTCGCGAGTGGTACGTTCCCTGCTCCGCGAGCGGCCGTGGCGTTGCGCAGGAATTGCGGCCGATGGAACGACGGCGTGATCAGCCGCACCGGCTGCTGAGGTGAGCCGCTGAATGTGGCGGGAACGAGCCCGTCGTACGACAGGAAACGGGCTATTGATGTCGGGATAGGTCGAGTTGACGTCGGGGTCGGGATATAGATTCGGCGTAAGCGGATTTATGTTGGGCGGATAGTTGTTGAGATCGAGCGAGGTGGCGGTGGTCCAGGTCACGGTGCCGTCCGTCACGGTCGAACCGACCGTCGTGCCCCAGGTCGGCTCCGTCGTGCCCGAGGTGCCGGGAGTCGTCGCGATGTACAAGAAATTGGTTTGAGCGTTAGCGTTCGGCCGAACGAAGGCACCGGTGACAAACGCAGTATTGGCTTGCCAGGCGACGGCGGCCGACGGAGAGAGATTCAGGAAAGTCAACGCCCGATTGTCGGGCTCAGTCGGGATCGAGCCGTCGTCGGGGACCTGATCATAGTTCTGGTCGACCGAGGCCTGGTTAAGCGCCGTGTTCCAAAACAGGTTGACGCCTCCCCCGTTGTAGGGGGAAGGTCGCGGCCGAACATCGTCGGCACGAGCGAGCGCGGCCGCCCCACAGCGCGCTTTGCTTTTCGATAGCGGCCGGACCGATGATGATCTGGCGCAGGACGTTGTTAAAGAACGTATCTGGGTCGAGTGCCGGCGTGGGGACCTTGGCGGCTGGGCGAATTGTCGAAATAGGTCGCGGCCTGGTTCTCCGACGCGGTATAGGCGAAGATGAAGAAACCGAGAGCGCGAGCATGCCCAGCAGGGCCAGCACGACGATGATCACGGTGCCCCGACGGGCTGCACGGCACGGCGAACACGGGATGTCAGCGGTTGGCCGAGCCGCGCGAGCAGTCGATAAGTCTTCATCGCATCGAACTCCTGCGAACGAGGGCGCGGCCCGCTCAGCCTCGTCGCGTTCGTAAAACGTCATTGCGTCAACGACTGAACGATGGTCACCTGACGCAATAGGTTCTGGGTCGGGTCCAGGTATTTCACGGTGATTTGGATCGCCTGGACATTGAGTGGCGGGGTGGCATTCCACTGCGCAGTCCCGTCGGTAATCGAATTCGCGTTTGGCGCCGGCGACATTACTGAGCTGATTCACGGTGTCGCCGAGCGAAAATGGATCCTGCTGATTTGCAGGCAGCGAAGCGAGTGGCTGTGATGTCCCCGCCGCCACGCACTGGTAGACATAGCCGTTCGCCGTGTCGATGGGGTCAACGAGCGTTCCCAGGGTGTACGCGGTAGCTGGCTGCCAGGTATTACCGGTGCGCGGCCGGTAGGGGGCCGGCGCATTCGGCGACGCGGTGTCCGTCGCATCGTACGTTGCGCGCCACGTTGTCAAAAATGAAAGATGGATACCACGTATCGAACACGTTGTTGTAGTTGTAGGTGACTCCGTTGAAGGTGCGGGTAAACGCAGGGGCCCAAAGCGCCGAGGCGGGGGGCGCCGGGGCTGCAGGGACCGTATAGCCGCTATCGATCACCGGCCCATAGACCGGGAAGACGTTGTTCGCCTGAGCGAAATCGCCTGATGCCGCGTGCCCGATGTCCGCAAACCCGCCCGGCCCGGAGTCGATGACTCCATTTCGGTTTATGTCCAGGTTGACCGCTGTCTCCGAATAACGAGCGTCCCACAGTTTGACGTCGAAGCTGACGACGTTGGTCAAGAGGATGTCTTCACCGCGGCGAGGGCCTCCTGACAAAGATAAAGGGCTAGTCGGCGGATTTGCGTCGAGCATCCACATCGTGTAGCTGGCTGAATCGATCGCTAAAAGCGAACCTGACCCCATTGGCGAAATAGGCGTCCCCGTGCCAAGCGGAACAAGCGGCAGGTTGCCGGGGAACTGAAAGTTTGGATTCGACGTTTCTTCGTGCGTATAGCGGCCGAAGAAAAACAACTGTGCCGGAACGCTTCCAGCCACCGTGTTCGCGGTGCTGTTGAACTGGAACGCGTATTCGCGAGGCGCTCCATAGAAAATCGTAGGGGTCGTTACAGGCGGCGTAGCCGGGAGGGGGTATGTCTGATCGAATCCGAAACGATTGTCGGGCCGGCCGATCGGTAACGGCGCACCCGACGCCGAATTGTCCAGAGAGTTGACCGCCGTTGCCATTCGTCAAGAAATTCACGCCGGGGTGGTTCCCGGTGCTGATCCGCGCGGAATAATCAAAGTCAGTCCAAAAGTTCCCGCTTCCCGCGCCCGCCGGGTACGGCGGATAGGCGTTCGGGATCAAGGGCGAGGGGGCAGCAGTGCCGTCATTCGGCTGCGCATTAGTAAAGCCGGTGGTCGGATCGTAGGGCTGGCGAATCAACAGGACCCTACGATAGAGGTTTCCATGCCGCAGGAAATAAGTGATCTCCGCGAACTGCGAGGCGCCGGTGTTATTCGGACTTCCGCCGGGGGGATTGAGCGTGGGGCTGCCATTCGCGAACACAATCTGTTCGTCGTCGCCGTCGGGCTGGTCGAGTGGACATGCGATTGTGGTCCATGTCCCACCGCCGTCGCCAACAGTGTTGCCGATAGTGGTGGGCCAAGTCGGCTCCGTGGCACCGCTTGTCAGCGTACCCGCCCCCTCGTTCTTGTAAGCGAAACCGGCATTCAGCGATGGATTCAACGGCCGCACAACCGCGCCGGCCGCATAGTTGGTGCCACTTTGCCACTGGGGGACCAGGAAAAGCCCTCGACCGTAGAGATAGTTCCCGGCAGCGGGATTATTGAACAGACTGAGGCCGGTATTGCCGCTGCCCATGTTGATCGTGAACTGAAGGACGTCGTCGGTGTCGTCGGTTGGATCGTTCTCCGAGACGTACAAATACCCCTGTCGACTTCCTGGGGTCAGCGCGGTCAGCGATGCCGTGCTCATATTTGGGTGGAACGGGGCCACGAGCCGCATCGTTCGCGCTTCCAGGTCGGTTTTCAGAACCGTCGTGAGGATTCGCGCACTTTGATCGTTCTCTCCGATCCCTTTCTGCCTGGTGACAAAGGTCCCCGTCATCTGAAAGATCGTCGCGAACATCGTCATCATCATCAGGGTCAACGCCAGCACGACGAGGACCTCGATCAGGGTGAAACCCGACGCCGGCTGACGCCGGGACGCCGTGTGGAGCTGCTTGTGCGCGCGGAGAGTCATAGCTTCGGGCCAATCACTTGAGCGACAGAGGATATTCATCGACCACGCCCCGCATGAAGAGGACGCCGAAATTCAAGCTCGTCGTCACGTCGGACTGCGGCCGCGCACTGTCGACATAGATTTGGACGGAACTGCCCGTGTCGTTGGCGATGTTGCTGATGCGGTACCAGCGGCCAAAGTAGCAGTCGAACAAGAACCCCCCCTTCTTGTAGAAGGGTTTTTTGCCGGACGGATAGTTGACGGTGAAGGGGCTCTGCGCGCCATCGGCACCCGTAGCCTGGTAGACTTGCTCGTCGCTGGCGACCAGCGACCGATTGAAAAAGACGGTGACTGTGACGTTCCAGGCGGGAAGCTTCGAGCCTGGCTGGGCCGGCGGGTTCGGGCGCACCGTCAGCATCCAGGTATATCGCCTGTCCTGCATTTCCACGCGAGCTGCCACGGGATTAAAGGTGGGCCCCAACCCATCGGCGTTAGCCGCGCCGCCCCAACTGACGACGCCGGTGGCGACGTTGACTCCCGTAACGATCCGCGTCTCGCTCGCCTTCACATTCGATGTGGGATTGAGAGCTGAGTTGTTGTAGCCGAGCATTACCACGCGCCAGGCGACCGGTGTTGGAAACGCTGTGGCGGGGGATGTCGGCGAAGCAGGCGCTCCTGGTCCCGTCGTTGGAACGTCCACGCTCAAACCAGGAATAGTCACCGAATTGGCCGTGAATGTCGTCACCGGCCCGCGAGCCTGCTCAATCCAACTGTCCGGCAGCGTGGCTCCAAGCACGGCTGTGCCAGCCGTGGAGAGTTCCCCGTTAAAACGAGGCAGCGAGTTCGTGTCGACCCCGCCCGCGCCATTGTTCCCAATATTGGTCTGCAGCGGCGCCCCTAAGGTGTTCCAGCCCAACGGATCGATCACGAAGCAAGGCGGATAGGGGAGCCCGGCGGTGTTGATCGAGCTCGTGTACTGATTCGCGCCAGCCGCCGTCCATACGAGACTGCCGGTGCCATCAGTCGTTGTTGCGGCCGGCGCAGTATTCCAAGACCGGCGCCACTGCTCCCGAAGTCCCCGCTGTTGTGACATTCAGGCCCGACAATGTATTGGTCAGTGCATTCGTCACGACGATCGTGTCGCCAACGTTGTAAGCCTGGTTCGGCCGCCACCGCAGCATGAGGTTCTGGTTGAAGTCCGACAAGCACTCGGCGTTGAATCGCAGGATCGTCCCGTTTGTCAGGTTCGTCGCCTGCACGGCGCGGACAAACGAGAGAGGCAACAAAACGATCACCGATGCGATGCCGATGCCCGCCACGAGCATCGACATCAGAACTTCGACCAGCGTCAAGCCGGCGTAAGAACGGATCGCCGGCACAGAGGCCGATCGCGGCGGCACGCACTTCATTGGGTTACCTCACCGGTCTCGGCGTAGCGGAACTTGTCGAGGGGGTTGACAGGGCTCGTCGTGATGCGGCCGGTCGAGGTCGCCAGCGACACGATGATCCGCGGCTTGGGGCTATAGCACTGCCACATCACCGTCCCGTCGCTGAATGGGGGCGTGCCCGGTGTGGCCGTGAAGAATTGCGGCGGCTGCGTTCCCGACGACTGGCCGCCCTGGGTGCATTGAAAGACCAGGTCGTTCTGCGGATTGGGGACGACCCAGCTCGTCGGCTGCGCGGCGCTTGGCTGATAGTAGGTTGTGTTGGCCTGCCAGGTGCTAGTGCTATCCAGGAGGGGCACGCCGCTGATGTTTCCGGGTGGGCTCGCCTGCGGGATCGAGGCATCCACATATTCGGAGAACACGAAATGGATGCGGCCAGCCGCCGCGACCGTCCCGGTCACCGTTCCGTTGGGAGAGAAGAGGACGTCGAGCGAGCCGGTGATGGCCCCCGGCGATCCCCAGGTGGGAGGCAGCACGCTGTTATCCAGATCGATCACGATATTCTGCGGCAGCGCCGGGGTTCCTCGCCGGGAGTGGGCGAAGGCAGAAGCTGCATCGTATAGGTCGTTGGGGATGCCCCGCTGTAGGGTGCGGTGAGGGTCCACGTTCCTCCATTGCGGGCCATGGAGTACGTCGTGCCGCCCAGAGTGATATTGGCGCCGTCCGTCAGCAACCCGCGTTGAACGAGCGTTGTCCACGATGCCGGTGGCGTCGAGATCGTGCTAGTGGCGTCCCGCGGTGGTGATTGTGATCTGTGTGCCGTCGGTGAATGTCGACGGCGCGCACGACGTAGACGAAGCTGTGCACGGCCGAGCGGTCGTTCGGATCCTGGATCAGCCGTACGCCGCGCGGCTGGCCGGCGTGACCGCGCGGTCGCGAGCACCGGCAAGGAACGATTGGAATTCCCTCGCGGCGTTACGGATGCGGTCCGAATTGAGCGTGGCATTGAGGAGCCGCATCGTGAGCGTCGCCAGGATCAGGATGATCCCCAGCGAAACCAGCAATTCCAGCAGCGTGAACGAAGCGCGATACCGCCTGCGCGCCGCCGGCCTTCCGCGAACGGAGCGAGACAGAAATGTTCTTGGGTGGCGATTCATTGCTGATGATTCGTAATGAGCGTGTAAAGCGCGGTCACGCCAGTAATGAGTCGGGTCCGTGGCCCCCATTTGAGGCGGTTGGGGCTCCGCGAGGTTGCCGTGATTGGCCGTATCGTAGGGCTCATAAAGTCCGAACATGAACCCGGTCTGCTTCGGGTCGCCGTTATCGAGGTCGGTCGCCGTGGAGACGATCAGCGGCGTGTTCCACGTGTTGGGAGTTTCATACGGCTCGCTCACCAGGCCCGTGGTAATCAACCCCAGCGGATCGTCCGGATCGACCGAGAGTGGATCGACCATCGCCTGCCAGATGACGTTGGGAGGAGTCCCCGTGCTCGGATCCCCAATCGTGTTGCCCACGTTTGGGGCATTGCTCCACGTGGGCTCAGTCCCACTCGATTTGGCCGACCCGTTAATCGCGACGCAACGATAAACAAACGAGAACGGGCTCGCTTGCGGCGGCGTTTGGGGAAGAATCGTTGTCCCGACGGCATACGTCGTATTGGGCTGCCAGGTCGCCAACTGGTTCCGCGGGGCAGCCCCTCCCATCAGAATGGTCGCCGGCGACAGCGGGGTCTCTTCGGAAGATTTGTCGCCGTCCCGGTGGGCGGTCCGCCAGGCCGGACGAGCCGCGTCGGCCAGCGGTAGAAGCGGAGCGGATGCCCCCACGCGTCGACGATTTCCGGAAGGCCATCGTTGTCGGTGTCGGCCGTTTCGATCGCTTTGAGGTCGCGGCGCTGGGCGGCTCGGTGTCGAACAGCGGGCCCTTCGTGAGAACAGGTAGAGGCATTCGGACTGTCGGTCACTGCGACGTGCGACGTGCCGCGCGGATTGGCATTTTGAATCGTCTGCGGCAGTTCGGAAAACATTTGCGGAAAGTTCAGCTGAAAAGCGTACTTGACCGCGATGACCTTGGCTTGCACCGGAATGTTGTCGCCGAACAGACCGCCAGAAGCGCGGGGCTGACGTACGAGGGCGGATTGTCGTCGCTGCCCGCGATCTGATCTTGTTTCTGGATCCAGCGGCGAAAGCCGTTGATGCGGTCGTTGAGCATCTCGTCGACTTTCTTGATCGTCGCCTCGCGTGGCGGCGACTTTCGACGCGTTGGCCACGCGGGGGATCACGGCCACGATGGCGGCCGTCAGGAACGCGATCAGTCCGATCACGACCAGGATTTCGATCAGCGAGAACCCGCGCCGTGCGCGACCGCGCTGCGGCGCGCCGTCTGCCGGGCCGAGAGGAGGGGCTGGGGCGGCTCATCGGTGCTCGATTCAAAATGAGTCCAGGGTTCGGGTCAAATCGCCGGTCCGACCAGGGACCCTCGGCGCGATGGCTTGTCAACCCGGGACATTTCCGTCGACCCGGGACTGGGAACTCACACAAACCGGCCCGCGGTGCTGGCGAATCTTAGGGCGCCAGCGGTCCCGAGGAAAAATTGGTGATGTTATCGCGCTCTCCCGAGCGCGTTCCGACCAACAGGCCCTTGGGATCGCCCTGACTCGTATTCGCCACCGGTGCCCGTAAGCGCTGGTCGAAGCCGGGCGAAATAATCTGAAAGGAGTTGGGGTTCCAGGGCGGCGAAGGGACTCGACGTGGTGGATCCGTTCGGGCCTTGCCGGTAGACGTCGGTAAACGTCGGCTCCAAGGGAGGGCTGGCCGGCAGCTCGTTGGTGACGTCGTAACCCTGCCCGTCGTAGCTGCTGAGATAGAGATAGGGCTGACTCTGCCCGGGAAGCGTGTCCTTGTAGGTGTTCATCGTATGCGGCAGCGAGCCGCCCGATGGCGGCTTAGCGGAACAGGCGGCTCGCGTCGAACTCCGTGAAGCGTTCGCGGTTGGTGCCGACCACGGTGCGGATCGTCGCGTGCCGTTCCATCACAGTGACACCGAAGGGATCAGCAGGATTCGTGCGAAAACCCCGCCGGCGCTCCGCCGAACCGAGCAGCGGGTTAGTTGTGTTGGTCGGATTCTGGTAAGGCGACGGAACGCCGCCCAGGAAGAAGACGAGGCACTCCGACTCCGGTCAGCGGGATCGCCCCGGCTGAGGGTGTCGTCGTAAGCCGTCGCCGGTGAAGTTGCCGTCGCCGTTGATGTCGATCTGGCCCCCTTCGGCCGCGTAGGTGAAGTCGAATTGCGGCCAGATCTGGCGGATGATCCCCATCGAACGCGGGTCGCTGTTCCAGCCGGAGGCCTGCTCATAGAGCGTGATGCGGCTCGGCGGCTCGACGCTGAATCTTTGCTTGAAGGCGGCAATTCCCTTGCCGAGGTCGCTGATGTCGACGCCGACCTGGGCGTTGCGGGCCTTGATGTTGGCCGAGCCGGCCACGGTCAGGATCAGGCTGGCGAGGATGCCGATGATGGCAATGGCGATCAACAGCTCGAGCAGCGTGAAGGCTGCCGGAGCACGGCGGGGGCGGGCCGGGCGACGGGAGCGCCCCGGGGCAGAGCATTGCATGGGCGGCAGACTCCTTCTGGGTCCAAGTTTCAGGGGCCCGTTGGCCAGGTTAACGCGCGGTTTTTGCTGCCGATGCTTAGGCCACCGCGAGTTTTGGAAACAACGGGAACCCAGAACGCTGGGACGAGCCGTGAACGTTCGCTTTTTCGGACTTTGGATACACGCTTGGGACGGACTGACCTGGCCCGTCAGGCCAGGCTGTTCAGCAGCTTGATCAGCGGCATGAACAGGGCGATGACGATAAAGCCGACGATGAGGCCGAGGATCACGACCATCATCGGTTCGAGCAAGTTGATCAATCCTTCGACGAGGACCGAGACTTCCTCGTCGTAGACGTCGGCCACCTTGTAGAGCATGGTATCGAGCGCGCCGGTTTCCTCGCCGACGTCGACCATGTTGACCACGAGGTCGTCGCATACGCGGGATTCCTTCAGGGGGACCGCCATCGATTCCCCTTCACGGATGGCCGCGTAGATATTGTCGAACGCCCGCCGGAACACGGCGTTGCCGGCCGTGTCGCGAGCGATGATCAACGCCTCCAGGATGGGCACGCCGGAAGAAATGAGTGTGCCCAAAGTCCGCGCCGTGCGGGCGACCGTCGATTTCTCGACGATCTTCCCCAGGACGGGAATCTTGAGCAGGATCTTGTCGCAGATGTACTCGCCCATCTTGTTCTTGCGGATGATCTTCAACAACAACCAGAAGGCGATCGGAATCACGGGGATCAGGTACCAGTAATCGACCACCAGGTCCGAAATGTAAATCAGCCAGATGGTGATCGAGGGGAGCTCGATGCCGAAGTCCGCGAAGATCTTTTTGAACTTCGGAATGATCCAGTACATGATGAAGCCGACGATGCCCGTCGCCACCGTGATGACGGCGATCGGGTAGATCATGGCGCCCTGGACTTTGCGCTTCAGGCTTTGGGAGCGCTCCTTGAATTCGGCCAAGCGTTGCAGAATGATTTCGAGCGCACCGCCCGCTTCACCCGCCTTGACCATGTTGACGTAGAGGTTGTCGAAGGCCTTGGGCTGCTTGGCCATCGCCTCTGACAGCGTGCTGCCCGATTCGATGTCTTCAATCACGCCGATGAGCGAGTTCTTCAGCGGTCCAGGCTTGGATTGTCCCTCGAGAATCCGCAGGCTGCGAAGAATCGGCAGGCCGGCGTCCTGCAGCGTCGAAAGCTGGCGGGTGAAAGTGCACAGCTGCTTGGGGCGCACGCCGCCGATCGAGAACGTCGTCTTCTTCTTGGCGGCCTTCTTCTTTTGTTCGACGCTGGTCTTGCCTCCCTTGGTCTTGGTGGAGCGACCCTTCTCCTGGATCTTGGTGACGAAGAAGCCCTTTTCCTTGATCTTCTGTTGGGCTTCCGCCTCGGACCCGGCGTCGATCGTTTCCTTGATCTCGAGGCCGGTGTTGTCCATCGCCTCGTACTGATAGGTTGGCATGCCTGTCTCCGCCTGCTGAATCGAGCCCTCTGCCTGTTCCCATTTCGATTCGCGATGCGTTTGTGCGAAGTACGAAGTCCGAGCGATTTGCGCTCGTCACTCGACGTCTTCCATGACGGTCTCGCGCACCACTTCGTCGATCGTCGTCACTCCGTCAAAAATCAGCTTGAGGCCCGACTCCCGCAGGGTGGTCATTCCCTGGGTGCGGGCGAAATTTCGAATATCGTCGACTGACGCGTCCGAGGTGATCATGTCGCGAACGTCGTCGTTGATCTCCAACAATTCGTAAAGGCCGGTGCGGCCCTTGTAGCCCGAGTTGTTGCACCGGGCGCAGCCCTTACCGTAATAAAAGCCGTATTGCCGGGCCTGGTCGATGGGCAACTGCAACTCCATCAGGAGTTCGTCGCTAGGCTCGAACTCGGTGCGGCACTCCGTGCAAATCTTGCGGACAAGTCGCTGTGCAAGAATGGCTTCGAGAGTCGCCGTGATCAGGAAGGGTTGCACGCCCATGTCGCGCAGACGCGTGATGGCAGACGGCGCGTCGTTGGTGTGCAGGGTGCTGAAGACCAGGTGCCCGGTGAGCGCGCTTTGAATGGCGATTTCCGCCGTCTCGTAGTCGCGGATCTCCCCGACGAGAATCACGTCCGGGTCGTGCCGCAGAATCGCGCGGAGCACGTTGGCGAACGTGACTTCGATATCGGGATTGACGGGAACTTGAATCAGACCGTCGATTTCGTATTCGATCGGGTCTTCGGTGGTGATGATCTTGGTCGAAACTTCGTTGAGCTCGTTGAGCGCGGAATAGAGCGTGGTGGTTTTGCCGCTGCCGGTCGGTCCCGTCACCAGCACGATGCCGTTGGGGTTGCGAATGATCTGGCGGAAGCGCCGCAGGATGGTCGCGTCCATGCCGATCTTCTGCAAGTCGAGCTGCACGACCGTGCGGTCGAGCACTCGCATGACCACCGACTCGCCAAACATCGTGGGGAGCACGCTGACGCGGAGGTCGACCGGGTTGCCGCCGACGTTGAGCTCGATTCGGCCGTCCTGCGGCAGCCGCCGCTCGGCAATGTCGAGCTCCGCCATGACCTTGATACGCGTGGTGATTGCGTTGGCCAGATGCCGCGGGGGCGGCACCATCTCGTACAGTACGCCGTCGGCACGAACGCGGATCTTGAACTCATCCTCGAAGGGCTCGAAGTGGATGTCGCTCGCCTGGTCCTTGATCGCCAGGAGGAGCACCATGTTGAGCAGCTTGCGGACGGGTGCGGCCGACGCGATTTCCTCGTCCGACGCCAGGTCGAAGGCGGCCTCCTCCTCATCGCCCTTGTCGAGCCCCGCCTCCTTCAGTTGATCGATCACTTCTTCGATGCTGTCCTGCTTGTCGGCGTAGTGGCGCTCAATCGCTTGCTCGACGTCGGCAAGGTTCGAGACGGCCCCCCGCACGTCGTAACCGAGAAAGTTGCGCAGGTCGTCCAGTGCGGCCACGTTCTGCGGGTCGGCCATCGCGACGGTGAGCACGTTGTTCTTGAGCGAGACGGGCATGATCTTGTAGATGTCTGCCATCGTCTGTGGCACGATTTCCAGCACGTTGGGCGGGATGTTCGTCTCCGCCAGGCTGACGACCGGCATGCCCCATTGCTCAGCGAGGGCTTCGGTCACCTGCGCCTCGGTGACGAGTCCCATGCGGATCGCCACCTGCCCGATGATTTCCCCGGGACTTTGCTTCTGCTCTTCGAGCACGTCCCAGAGCTGGTCCTCGGTGAGATACCCGAGGTCGACCAGGATTTGCCCCAGACGTCTCTGTGCCATGCGCCTCGGACTCCGACGACGGGGACGTCGTCTCGCGGACTTTAGTTCGTCGCGGGAACAAAACCCGCGGCTCGATCTTCGGTTCGACGACCGGTGGGAATTGACCGGGATCTCGGTGAACTCGACGGCAGCCACGCCGAAGGCCGGTCCAACCGGCTTTCGCCGCGCGTCACGCGGTCTCGTTCATCTTTTCGCCACGCTTGTATTTGCCACTCGTTAGCGGAATCGGGCCTTTAATCTTCGTCCTCTTCGACCTCTTCATCTTCTCCGGATTCATCGTCAAAGAGTCCGCGCTTGGCACGTTCCAACTTCGCCTTGAGTTCGCCCGGATGATTGGACTTCATCACGATGTCCTGCTCTTCGACCAAGCCGTTCTTCCACAGGTTGAACAGTGCGTCGTCGAGCAGCTGCATGCCGAATTTCCGCCCCGTCTGGATCGACGAGTTGATGCGGTATGTCTTGTTCTCCCGGATCAGGTTGGCGATGGCCGGCGTCACCACCAGCATCTCGTAGGCGGCCACGAGCCCCTTGGGCTTGCGCGGCAACAGGGCCTGACTGAGGATGCCGATGATCGACGTCGACAGCTGCGTCCGGATCTGCTCCTGCTGACTGGTCGGGAAAACGTCGATGATCCGGTCGACCGTGCCTTGGGCACCGGTCGTGTGCAGCGTGCCGAATACTACGTGTCCCGTCTCGGCAGCGGAAATGGCGGCCGAAATCGTCTCCAGGTCGCGCATTTCTCCGACCAGGATCACGTCGGGGTCCATTCGCAGCACGCGACGCAGCGCCTCGGGGAAACTCGGCACGTCGACGCCGATCTCCCGTTGGTTGATCATCGATTTCTTGTGTTGGTGGTAGTATTCGATCGGGTCTTCGATCGTGATGATGTGATGATCGTGGTTGTTGTTGAGCCAATTGATCATGCTGGCGAGGCTGGTCGTCTTGCCGCTTCCAGTCGGACCGGTGACCAGGAACAGGCCGCGAGGCCGGGTGATCACGTCTCGGACGGCTGCAGGCAGCCCGAGTTGCTCGAAGGTGAGGAAGTCGCGCGGGATCTGCCGCAGCACCATCGCGATGTGACCGCGCTGTTTGAAGACAGACACGCGGAAGCGGGCTTTATCGCCGTAGGCAAAGCCGAAGTCGGTCCCCCCAACTTCTTGCAATTCCTGCTGGTTGCGTTCGGGCGTGATGCTCTTCATCAGCGCCGTGGTGTCCTCGGGTCCGAGGGTCTTGGTCTCGAGCCGAACCAGGCGACCGTGCCGCCGCACGCACGGCGGTTGGCCGGTCGTGATGTGCAGGTCGCTGGCCCCCTCCTTGACCACCGTTTCGAGCAGTTTGTCGATTTGGATTGTGGGCATTCAGTTCTCGCCGTTGCGGACGCCGGGCCATTATTGGCACGCGTGTTTCGAAACGCCACTCTCGGAAGGGATGTCACTAGGTAGAAACGCTGAATTGGCCGGCCCTGACTTTTCGGCTCCTCATCGCTTTCTCAGTCTTCGTTAAACTTCTCCAGTCGATAGACTTCTGCCAGTGACGTAAGTCCCTGCAGCGCTTTGTCCTTCGCATCTTCGACAATCGTTTTCATGCCGAAGAGCCGAGCTTGGCGTCGGATATTTTGCGTTGGCTCGCTGCGGAAGGTCATTTCGCGGATCGTTGGATTCATGGTCATCAGCTCGAAAACGGCGATCCGCCCCCGGAACCCCGTATGCTGACAGTGATTACAGCCTTTGCCCCGCACAAACGTGGCGGCGGCCGCCTGATCGGGAGTCACGTCAAAATGATCCAGCTCGGCCTGATCGGGTCGATATGGCTCTTTGCACTTTGGGCAAACTACGCGGACTAATCGTTGGGCCATTACCGCCATCACGCTGGATGCGACCAGAAATGGCTGCACGCCCATGTCGATCAAGCGTGTAATAGAACTGGGCGCATCGTTCGTATGAAGCGTACTAAAAACCAAGTGTCCAGTTAAAGACGCCTGAATGGCCATGTCGGCAGTCTCGGCATCTCGAATCTCGCCGACGAGAATCACATTCGGCGCCTGCCGCAGCATGGCACGGATGATCTTGTCAAAGGTCAGGCCAATCGATGACCGGACCTCCACTTGGTTGATGCCGGGCAGATAGTATTCGACCGGATCCTCAGCAGTGATGATCTTACGATCAGGTCGGTTCAGCTCGCCCAGCGCGCTGTAGAGGGTCGTGGTCTTACCGCTACCGGTCGGGCCGGTGACCAGAAAGATGCCGTTGGGTCGGCGAATGATGTTCTGAAAGGTCCTGTACTTTTCTTCACTAAAGCCGAGGTTCCGGATACCGATCCGGATGTTCTCCCGGTCAAGGATCCGCAGGACGATCGCCTGGCCGTGGTGGGTCGGTAAGATGCTGACCCGCATGTCGAACTCACGGCCGGAAATCCGGGTCTTGATCCGGCCGTCCTGGGGACGCCGTTTCTCGGCGATGTCCATGCGGGCCATGATCTTGATACGGGAGACAATGGCCCCCAACAGCCGCCGGGGAGGGCTGTCGCGCTCGATTAGCTCGCCATCGATCCGGTAGCGGATGCGAACCCGGTCCTCGAACGGTTCGACGTGAATGTCGCTGGCACGCATATTCACGGCTTCGCTAAACACCAAGTTCACCAACCTGATGACGGGAGCGCTATCGTCATCCTCGGCGACCATCGCTTCCGCGGCTTCGGTCTCCGTGAAGTCGATGGCCGTTTCGGTGAATTCTTGGAGCATCGAGTCGACCGACTCGGTTTCGCTCTGGCCGTAATGGCGGTTGATGGCCGTTTGAATCGAGTCGACGGGCGAAATGGCGACCTTGATGTCCCGATTCAAGATGAACCGCAGCTTGTCCAGCACTTCGACGGCCATCGGGTCACTGACCGCCACGAGCAGGGAGTCGTCCTCGAGCGAGAGCGGAATCACCATGTTTTCGCGGGCGACAGACTCGGGCACGAGCTCGATGACCGCCGGCGAAATCTCGCGTCCGTCGAGATCGATGAACTCGTAGCCGTAGGCGTCCGCCTGGGCTTTGCCGACGATGGCGCCCGACACGTAGCCGAGTCGCACGAGCGCGTCGCCGACGCCGATGCCCATGTTCGAGGCCATGTCTTCGGCCTCGGAGAGCTGGTCGGCGCTGATGACTCCTTGCTTGACGAGTTTTGCGAGCCAATCGACGGGCATTGGAAGAACCTCGATGCGCCGATGAACGTCGTTGCCGACCGATCCGTGTCGCGCGCGGAGCGCGAATCAGTGGCCTCCGTGAACGCGGCCGCAGTCAACGGCAATTCCGGCGCACGGGCGCCTGGGAAATCGGTTGGTCAATCTGCGACCGGAAGCGATCCGCACTCGACGTGAAACACGTTCGTGACGCCCGCCGCCGAAATGCTTTGGGCCACGGCAAGGGAAATGCCCCGAACGTGACACGCTCGATTTTGATGCGGGCCATCTGAAGTGTCAAGGAGCCATCGACTTCGGATCGACGGACGAATTCCGCATGGATTGCCGCGCGCGGGAGCGACTGCGTGGTCGCCCCAACTTGCCAACGGGCGACCGGGTTGCCAAACGGATTCGGGCGGCATACTCTTGGCCGCGCGTGCGACTTCCAACCCTTCCGGTCAGCGAGTATCCAGACTGAGGGCGACCGTCGATCGTGAGCGAAGATCGCTATCGCGATGTGGCCATCCAAGCGGCGCGCGCCGGCGGCGAAGTGCTGCAGCAATGGTCCAAGCGGTTCACGGTCCGCGAAAAGGGCCCGGCCAACCTCGTGACCGAAGCCGACTTCGCTTCGCAGGAGACGATCGTTCGCATTATCTCCGCGCAGTTCCCCGATCACGGCTTTCTGGGCGAGGAGGAACTCGACCGTAGTTCGACCGGTCCGCCATTCCGCTGGATCATCGACCCGCTCGATGGCACGGCCAACTATGTGCATGGCTTTCCGTATTTCGCCGTTTCGATTGGGCTGGAGTACGCCGGCCAGGTGATCGTCGGCGTGATTTACGACCCCACTCGTGACGAAATGTTCGTCGCTCAAAAGGGTCGGGGCGCGTGGTTGAACGAAGAGTCGATTCGCCCCTCCGCCGTTGACGATTTGGGCAAAGCCTTCGTCGTCGCGAGTCTTCCGTCAGCCGTCGATGCCGGCCATCCGTCGGTCGAGCGGCTGTTGCGCGTGCTGCCGCACGCCCAAACAGTTCAGCGCACG
This sequence comes from uncultured Planctomycetaceae bacterium, assembly GCA_963813715.1. Taxonomy (GTDB): domain Bacteria; phylum Planctomycetota; class Planctomycetia; order Planctomycetales; family Planctomycetaceae; genus DASPSM01. Next base: position 954,522 of record CAWFAK010000005.1, read on the forward strand.
GGCTCGGCGGCGCTTAACCTGGTTTACGTGGGCTGCGGACGGATCGACGCCTTTTGGTCGACCAGTCTGAAGCCGTGGGACGTGGCGGCCGGTTCCTTGATCGTGGTCGAGGCGGGGGGAGCCATCACCAGCACCGGTGGACGCCCGTTCGACATTAATGTGCCCGATCTGCTTGCCAGCAATGGATCTCCGGTCCACAGCCAGCTAACGGACCTGCTAACCGGCCCACTCGCGTCGTAAGGATTATGACGGTCGTACGGCGGAACGGTTGCCAGAGCGGCTGAACCAGGGCTCCGGTGCTTTTTCGAGGTCGGTCGGGCGACTATCATGGAACTGGGGGCTCTGCGGTCACTTTCCTCTTTAATTGGTGCGGTCCCTCGACCCACCTTGAGAAGTCGCCGAGCCACACCCTGCTCGTCACCCGCGTCCCCCTGAACTTCGCACGCCCGTCTTTGCGGGGACCGGTCAGCCGCCGTTCGGCGGAGTTATGCGTCAGTGCCCCGTTCCTGGGGCGGCAGGCAAAAAATCGAAGGCCAGCGAGAACGAGTGTCTCTTACGTGACACATCGACACCTCAGGATTCTGTGTGCGGTCGGCCTCGCTTGCCTGGCGTCGCTGTCGGCTGCGGCGCAGGATCGCCCCGTCACACCTAACAGGTCGTCCGCCGAGCGAGTTTCCGCCGAACGCGAAACAGCTACCGCCGCGGATCAGTCGGCCGCCCAGCCAGGGAATCCTGCACGGCCAACCAGCGAGTCGCCGGCTTTGAAGCGAACGCGGCGGGTGCCGGCATTCCCCTGGTTGGCGCCGCGACAAACCGATGACGCCGCGCCTCCCGCCACGGAAAGCACCACTCCGCTGGCTCCGCGTCCCGGCGACCTGATCCGTCTGGGGACGAAAGACGGCCAGGTCGAGTGGGCCATCTGGGGCGAAACCTTCGACAAGTTTCTCGAATTCCTTCGCTCGCAAAACGGTGCCGGTCGCTCGGATCCTAACTACAGCATTAGCTCGATTTCGATCAAAGGCACGGAAGAAGGCGACTGGGCGAAGCTCGACGTTCGCTATGAGATCCAAGTCGACCGGCCGGATATCACCGTCGGTGTGCCGATCGGCTTGCAGGAGGGGGCGGGCAGCTCGGCTCCCGAACACAGCGGGCCGGGTGAGTTTCGCGCGGCCGATGCGCTCAACCGGCAGAAGGCGCACACGATTTACTTGCGCGGCAAGGGGCTGCACATCGTGACGATTCCGCTCGTTGTGCCGATCCGCCGTCAGCTCAATCAACGTCATCTGCAGTTGACGATCCCGCCGTCAGCCGGCAGCCAGATCACGCTGACTGTGCCGAAGGAACACTGCCAGGTCAAACCGCTCGACGACGCGCCCGTTCGCGCGATCAGCGTTCCCAAGGGCACGCAGATCGAAGCCGTCGGCATCAAGGGGACCTTCGATCTCGCGTGGGAGAGCCCGCTCGACGAGGCGCACGCGCGGACGGTGTTCGACGTCTTCAGCAAGTGCAGCGTGGCCATGGACCGTGATCGCATTCAATTGGGCGTGCTGCAGACGATCGACGCCAAGCAGGGCAACCTCGCGTCGGTCCGCGTGCGCGTGCCCCGCAGCTTTCCCCGTATCACGGGGCAGCAGCTCTACGTCTCGGAAGCGCGCAAATACGGCCCCGCCGACATCGATGCCAACGGGTTCATCAAAGTTGACCTCAAGCCGGCGGGCACGGGCCGCCTCGAGCTGCGCTGGGATCTCGAAGGTCCGCCGCCGCCTAGCGGCCTGCTCGCGCTCTTGGGCTTCGAGGTCGAAGGCGCGCGTTCGGACGGCGGCGACATTTCCATCACGCCGACCGAAGGTTTTCATTTCGACTACCGCGGCGGCAACAACATTCGGCGGATCAATGTGTCGGCGTTGGGGGCCGGCTTGGCCGAAAGCGCGTACGCCTTTTCGCAGCCCTTCCGTCTGGACCTGGCGATCGAGGAGATCCGCCCGCAGTTCTCCGTGGAACCGGCGTACTTCGCCTTGCTGTCGCAGGGACGCATCGAGCTGACATCGCAGCTGCGGATTCATGTGCGACAAGGCGCGCTCCGCGAGCTGAAGTTCACGTGGCCCGATTGGAAGAAGCAGGGTTGGACGATCGACCAGTTGCCTGACTTCGCCGATCTGGCCGAACCGGAAAAACCAGTCGGCGAACATCCGGCTGCGGCGGCAGCGCACGACGACTCGACGCTGGGGCTGCGGCTGAACGGTCGCCGCGGTGACGATTTCGTTGTCACGTTTCGGGCCTCGCGTCCGGCGCCGACGTCCGGCACGACGGTCCCGCTCTCGCTGCCGCAGCTGGCCGGCTCGACGATGACCGGCGGCGTGCTGGTGGCCGCCGACGCCGAGAACGTCAAATCGAATCTCGAGCCGCGAGCGGAAACGGCGGTGCGATCGATCGCGCCGAACGGCGCGACGCGCTGGGTGCCCCCGATTCGTTCCGCGGTCTGCGGCAGGTGGCACTGCGGATCGATTCGCCGAAGGCGGACTTCGACGCGACAGTGACGACGCAGCAGCAGAAGATCGATACCGAGTCGCGTGCCAAGATCGAAGTGCGAGCCGGCCGCCTGCAGGTGGAGCAGAGGATTCAATACCGCGTCAGCTACGAGCGCCTCTCCGAGGCGACGCTGGTGCTGCCCAAGGAGCTGCGGCGTGCCAGCGTCCAGTTCACCGTCGACCGGCCCGATCTCGAAGCCAAGATCGATCCGAGTTGGACGACGGGCGAACCCAGCGGTTCGGACATCGCGCGGATTCCGCTCTCCCCGCAGCCGCGGATCGGTACTTTCGAGTTGTACGCCCATTACTCGGTCCACTTGCCCGAGTCGCCCAGTCAGGCGGTCGAAGTACCGATCCCACTGGTGCGCTCGCGGGACAGCGCGTTCAAAACATTGCGAGTCGAATTGCACGCTCCGGACGACAGCGAGTTCGAGGTGGTGGACGATTCGTGGATTCCTTCGCTCGCGATCGACAAAGGCAGCACCTACGCCTGGACGGCCAAAGGCGAACAGTCGGTGCTGCCGTTGCGGCTCGTGCGAGTGACGGCTCTGGCGTCCCCCGGCGTGAAGATCGGCCGGGCCCTCGTTCGCTCGACGCTCGATCCGACCGGCACGGCCCTCACCACCGCCCAGTACCGCATCCAAGGTCCCGTCTCGCGGATTGCCCTCACGTTGCCGGCCGGCTCGACCGAACCGAAGTTCTGGCTCGACCGGCTGCCACTCAAGCCCGAGCGGATTCGCGAAGCGCGGCCGAACAGCGGGGAGTATCTGCTCGACATCGGCGCGTTATCGCCCGAGCCGGAACCCGTGCTCACCGTGCAATTCGGAGATCCGAACGCGCAGTCGTGCGATCTGATCGGCAGCCATACGCTGGGCGCCCCGGCCTTTCCGGACAACACGTCGGTCGAGTCGACGGTTTGGGAAGTCACATTGCCGTTCGAGCAATATCTCTATTCGGCGCCCCGCGGGTTCACCCCTGAATTCCGCTGGCAGCGCGACGGCGCGGTGTGGGACCGACGCCCGACTCCGAAAGCTGCCGACCTCAGCCGCTGGCTGGTCGGTGCCGCACGGGCCACGGCGGACGACGGCAATACTTACGCGTTCAGCCGCTTTGGTCCCGCGCAGACAATCGTCGTCGGCTCGATGGCCGGCTCGTTCGTCGTTTTTGTCGGAGCGGGACTTGCGCTCTTGGCCGCGTTCGTGTTGTTGCGGCTGCGGGCTGCGCGAAGCCTGCTGACCCTGTTTCTCTTCACGTTTGCGGTTGCCGTCTGCTGCCTGTGGTACGCCGAAGCGGTCCGCTTGCTCCTGCAGCCCGCGTTGATCGGTTTTCTTCTGGCGTGCGTCGCGGCGGTCATCGACGCGCGGATGCAAAAGCGCCGCGGCCGATTGCTGCTCGAACCGCCGGGCGCGGCGGAGTTCGTCACCACCGCGACTTCGCCGTCGTCGATCGAGCGGCATCTCGTTCCCGCCGCCGACCCCGAGGCGCCCACCATCAATCGGCTCTCCGCCCAGAGACGGCTCTCACGGCTCGCAGGCGCTCTCCGCCTCGGCGAGCGGGAGCCGCCCATGACCGGCGACGGCCATGACGGCAAGCGGCGTGTGCTTCACTCGGCGCGACAGCTCGTGGCGAATTTGACGCACGGACGAGCGATCGTCTTGGCAAGCGCGCTGGCCCTTTCGCTGATGGCCCGTGATTCCACGCACGGCGATTCGACGCCGGCCTCCGATACGCCGCCCAAGCCGCGGCTGTTGTTTGTCGACGCCGACCATCCGTCGACGTGGCCTCAGGCCTTGGAGCCAATTCCGGCCGGCGAGCTGCGTCAATTGCTGGCGGCGGACAAAGATTCGGGTCGCGAACCGACCGGCGTTCAAATCGAGCAAGCCCTCTATCGCGCGACGTTTCGTGACGGAGGCGCTCACCCAAGGCCACGCCGAAATCACGGTCGGGCGGGGAGCTCGTCCGACGCTTGTGCCGCTCGAGCGTTCCGGCACCGACGCGGCGCATCCGATCGATTTTTCGCAACTCCACTGGGTCGACGCTGCGGCCAAAAAAACTGCGTCACCCGCCGGAGATGCGGTCCTCTGCGGCGTGGACCGTAACGGGCGCCGTGTTGTCGTGGCCGAGTTGGGCCATTCGCGGCTCGCCGGTGAGTGGTTGCTCGCCGGCCGGCCGACCTTGGGAGGGGCCGAATTCACGATTAGTCTGCCCCCGGCGGTCATCTCACAATTGGTGTTGAACGTTCCGGCCGGGCTCTCGGTCGAATGCGACCAGGGCGTCCTCATTTGTCCGCGCAAAGATGTAAAGTCGGTCGATGGCTCTGTCGCCGGCGCACCGGCCGTTTGGCGGCTCGAATTGGGCAGCCGCTCGAGCTGCCGTTTGCGGATCGTATCGAAAGCCGCCGCGGCCAGCCGTCGCGTGTTCTACGACGAAGACACCACGCTCGTCCTGGCAGCCGACCGCTTGCGGCTGCAGTCGAAGCTGCAGTTGGACGTGTTCGGCGCGCCGCTGCGGACGCTGAAATTGGCTGTCCCCGCCGGGCTGCGCGTGGAAACAATTACTTACGGGGACGACTTTCCGCTGGCTGTTCCCGCCAATTCGCCCGATGAAGCCCGGGAGCTTACGCTGGAGTTGCCCGAGCCCGTCCTCGGCAAGGGGCGAACGATCTCAGTGGAGGCTTCGGCCCCGACGCGCACACGACAGCTGTGGAACTTGCCGCAAGTCGAAGTGCCCGGCGCCGTGCTGCGCGACGGACAGTCGCAACTCACCATCCGGGCACCGCTCAAACTCGTGCGCTTCGGTGGCGAGTCCGGGCTCGCGCAGTCCGAGGCTCCCACTTATTCGATCGACGGCGAAGAAACGTTTCTCTTGCGTCAGAACGCCTACGATCCCGCGCTGGCGATTGAGGTCGCCGAGCCAGCGCCCGCGCTGAGTGCGCGGACGTTCGCCCGGCTCGACCTGCGGCCCGATCAGTGCGTCCTGGCGGCCGACATTGTGTGCACGGCCAGCGGTGGATCGGTTTTCTCGGTGACATTCGAGCTGCCGCAGGCGTGGGACGTCACCCAGGTGGAAGCCGTCGTCGATGCGTCGCGGATGATCGACGAGACGACGCGCACGGTGGGCGACCACAAGCGAGTGAAGATCGACTTCTTCCGGGCAGTGACCGATCGCGAGCCCAAGCGGTTCCGCGTGAAGGCATCGCGATCGTTGCCGCGATCGGGTGAATCGATCGATGTGCCGGTCATCGATTTCCCCGGGTTTGCGTCGCAAGAAGTGGAGACGCTCGTTGTTCACGGTACTTCGATCGAGCTGGCGTTGAGTCCGGCCGACGCTTTTGCGGCGTTCGATCCAACCGCCATTCTTTCGGTGCTGGCCGACTCTCCGCTGCGACCCAATCGGTCGGTCGGCAGCGAAACGCATATGCTCGCCAATCGTTGGACGGGGCAGAGCGCGAAGGCCGCGGATTACGCTGCGGCGCGGCGAAGCGCTGCTGGCGGCCCGCGTACGAGACTCCGTCAACGTCGGTGCCGCGCAGCAAATCTCTGAGCGAGTCGATGCGACGATCGTTCCGGCGTCCCCCGTCGATCGGGTGCTCGTGTATTTGTCTGCCGAGGGCCCGCAATTCTCTTGGAGTCTGTTGAGCGATCCAAAACGCCCGCTCGAAGGGGCGCGGCTGTCCACGGCCCGACACGCGGAATGGAACCTGCCCGAAGTGGGCGAACTCTGGGAGATTCGACTGCCCGAACCACTCCGCAAGGAGTTTCGACTCGAAGGCACGCGCCGCAGTGGTGCGCTCGGCGGCGCACGGATCGGCGTGGCCTTCGTCCCCGGCGCGATCACCTTCGAGGGAACGGTCGAGCTGCACTTGCAGGAACCGGAGCAATTCGACGTCGAAACTCGCGAGTCGCAGGCGCACCTCATCGAATTGCCTGGACACGCGCGGGACGAACGGCGAGCGCTGCGCGAAGCCTCCTCCCCTGAAGTGCCGGAGCACTCCCAGTCGGTCGCGTCCGGGACCGGCTCGGAGACAGCGAAAAGCCGCAAGCGTCCCGGCCTGCGTGTGTTTCATTACGACCGAGCAGCGGACGTGCTCATCGTGCGGCCGAAGCCGAGCGCCGTCGCCAAAGGAGGGACGCGGTTTGTCTCGCTGGAGGTGACGTCGTTTCTGAGTGCGGGGGGAATGGACGACCTGCATCGCGCCCAATTCTCCATTGCTCCGGAGCTTGCGCCCCAACCCTTTCACTTTCGTCTCGCTTCCGAATGCCGGCTGGGCTCGGTTGCCGTGAACGGTCGACTCGTGCGCGTGCGGCGTCGCGGCGATGACGTCACCGTCCCGGCGCTGCCTGCCGACGCTCGGAACCGCGTCCACGTCGAATACCGGACGTCCGCGACGTCCCGGCTCTTTCGCGAAAAACGGCCCATCGACGTGCCCCGGGCCGATGCGGACGTGTTGAGCTTTCGCTGGCGTGTCTACTTGGCGCCCGGCCTGCAGCCCGGCACGCCACCGGCGGGACTACGATTCGAACAGGGGCTGCCGTCGTTCTCGTGGGCCGAGCGGCTGTTCGGGCCGCTTGGTCGCTCGGCCGCTCAAATGCGACTCTCCTCGTTCAAACCGGACGCCTGGATGGTCGATCTGGCGGGGGCCGATCCGGAGCCAGAGGGTTGGACGCCGACCGATCGAGAGCCGGCGCCGGCCGGATGGTCGAGTTGGGACGCCTCGACTGAGGATATTCCTGCAGAGATTAGTTTGACGATCTGGCACATGTCCAAATTCCGGACCTTGACATGGATCGTCTGTCTGGGCTGTTTGAGCGTCGGCTTGGCCCTCGCGCAACTGGCTCCGCGAATCGCCCGCCGGATCGGGTTGTTCACCCTTGCCGCGGCTGCTGCTCTCGCCGTCGCGGCGCCCTTTCCGTACGCGCTGTTGGCGGGAGCCTGCGTGTCAGGAACGCTGATCGCGCTCTTGCTGTCGCGACCGTGGACGAGAATTGCCGCGTCGCCACCGTCGAGTGAAAAGCGATCGCCGCGACCGGGGAGCACGGTGAGTTACGAATTGAGGACGGTCAGCGTCCTGCTGGCGCTGGCGGCTCTGGGTACGATGGTCGCCTTTGCGCAAGAGGCACCGCCCGCGCCGCGCAATGCCCAGACGGCGCAGTCGTCGAGCGACGCACGCCGGCCGCCCGCGCCGGCCGACAATGAATTGCTCATCGTGGTCCCGGTTCACGCCGGGCGCGGCCTGAATGGGTCGGCGGCCCGGCTGCCGGCCGACGACGAACTCGTCTACGTCGAGCCCGCCGCCATCGACGCATTGCGCCGCCGGGCTGCGGAAACAGAACGGAACGCAGGCGTGATCTTTCTCTCGTCCGACTACACGCTCTCGCTCGACGAGCGACAGCCGGCAGCGATCGAAGCGACCTATCGCGTCGCCGTGATGCCGGGGCCCGCGCGTTCGCTGTGGCTGCGCCTAAGGGATGTGACGTTGGCCGGAGCCAACGCGTGCCGCGTCAACGGCCGGCCGGTGCCCATTCGTCAAGACGCAGCGGGCTTCGTCGTCATGCTCGAACCCGGCGTTCCATCGAGGCCATCGCTGGCATCGAGCCAAGCCGTGTCGGCACCTTCGCCGCCTTCCCCATCGGGTTCGCGCCGCGCGATCGCCGCGGAGCGACCCGTTTCGTCGGCCGACGCGGCCGAGCCTGTGTGCGCGGGCGAGGGGCCGCGGAGTTACGAAATCCAGCTCGCCTGTTTCCCGAATGGCGACGCTAAGCCCGGCCAGTTCGCATTCCGAGTTCCAGAAACGATGCGGACAAGCGTGCGCGTGGGACGCGGCGGTCCGTCGCAAACGGTGAACGTTGAGACGGCGGAAGGTCTTTCTCGCCGCGTCCGCCCGGGCGATCCGTCAATTGATGTCGGCCAGACCGATCGCTTGCGGATTCAATCCGGGCCGGTGACGGACGGAGTTAACGTGCCGCTCTTGGCGCAGGCGGTGCAGTTCTGGCGATTAAGTCCCGGCCTGATCGAGATGGACTGCCGCGTCACCTACGACCGTGAGAACGGCGGGAGCGACAAATTCACCTGGCTCGTTCCGGCCGGCGCGACGGTACGAACCACGGGGGATGCCTATCGAGCGGCCCTCCGCACGGCGCCGCACAAGAGCAGTCCAACCACCGGCTCCAACCCGCCGCAATCCGGTCGTTCCACCGAGAGCGCGAAGGGCAACGCCGAGTCGCTCGTTCCGCTCGATTTTGACTGTTCGACGGCGCCCGACGGACCGGTCACTCTTTCGGCAACGCTGCTGTTGCCGATGGATCCACGCAACAGCGCGAGTGGCGCGCCTGCCTTCCCGGTGTGCTTGCCACGCTTCGATGGCGCCGCTGCGGATCAGCCGGCGATCGCTATGACCACGAACCAGGTCGGCATCTCGGCGGCGGCCGGTTATCGGGTCACCGCGGCCACGACTGATCCCAATTTGGCGCACACGCAGAAGGCCGATTCGGCCTTTCGCCAGGAAGCGTTCGGGCGCGGAAAGAACCCGATCTAATCTTTGATTGTCAGAGCCTGCCAATGATATCGCTGCAACTGGCCGCGGTGGTCCCGACACACAAGGTGCGGCTAATGGCGCACGAGGCGCGCATTGCCCCCGACCGAATTCAGTGGCAAACGACGGCGGAAATTCGCACCGAAAATGCCCCGGCCTTCGTCCACGTGCTCCGCGTCGATCGCCGTCTCAAGATCGATTCGATCTCCGTCCGCGAAGACGACGTGGAGCGACTCGTCCGCTTCAGTCAGAGCGGCGACGAGGTGACGCTTTTTCTTCGCGACCGAGCGGCCGCGACGCAGGACCTGGTGCTCACCGCTCATATGCCGCTCGAGCTGGGGCGACCGCTCAATCTTCCGAGCGTGACCCTGGTGCATGCCGTCGTCGCCGATGTGCGCCTGGCGATCGCACACGATCCGAAGATCGACGTCACAATGTCGGACGCCCCAGGTGTCGTCCGCTTGAACGGCGAATGGGGCACTGCGGGCCAGCGCGGCGACGCCGGAGCGGCTGATCGCGCCGAATACTCCTTGTCGGCGCAAGCAGCCATGCCCGAGATTCGGGTGACCCGGCGAGCCGAATCGGTCAAGTCCGGCGCAGGCGTTGCGAAGAACTCCAGTGCAAAGAGCCCGAAGCTCGCCGCCGCGTTGCCTGAGCAGTTGGCGAAATCGACCTCGACCGCGCCTCGGGTCACAAGCGGAGTCACGACGCTCACAGCACCTCTGCCCAACTCGCCCGCCTCGAACTCGCCCACGTCCGGCATGCCCACGCCGAACTCAACCGGTCAGAAGCCCCGAGTCGAGGTTGTTGCGAACCTCGAGCTGCGCCGCGACGGCCCGGCGGTCGGCTCGACGCACGTGTTGTTGGAGCGTTTTCCCGAACCGTCGCTGCGGCTGTCTTGGCCGCCAAACGCTGTGCTGCGTGGGGTACTCCTCGACGGACACCCGGTTCAACCCGTAATGGGGGCCGACTGGATCTCCACTCGCGGTCCCCTCGGAACCGGCACCCCACCACGTTGCCGTATACTGGGAAAGCCGCGAGGCGTCGACCTTGCCGGCGATTGGCAGAATTCACGAGCAGTTGCCCGCGCCGACCGACGGCCTGACGAGCAGCGTACTGCTTTCCGTGACGGCGCCACCCGATTATCGCATCTTGGTCCCCGCGCACCTGGCACCTCTCGATCCGACCACCTTTGCGCACCTGGGCCAGGCCGTCCGGTCGTCCGATGGCAGTGCGACGGACGGCGTGGAAGCGATTCACCCGAGTCCGTCAGAGGGAGTGACCGACAACCGCGTGATCGGGCGCCTGGGAATCGGGCCAGCCGATGCTCCATTTTCGGCCTGGGTGCTCGATACCACCTGGCTCCGCCTGCCACTCGCCGCGGCGATTTTCGCACTCGTCGCAGCGACGGCGCTGCGTCCCGCGAGCGCTAAGGTCGGTAGGTGGATCTTGAACCACCCCCCGCTGACTTTGGCGCTGGTCGGTCTCGTCTGGTGGTTGTGCCTTTCGCCGCGTGCTGTTGGTCCGCTCGTCCTGGTTGCCGCTCTGGGTTGGCTGATCATCCAGTTGCGCCGCAAGTCGACGTATGCGGCGCCGCAGCCCAGCACGCTGCATCTCCCGTCCGGTTCGGGCGTCCGCTGATTCCTTGGAGCGAGGCGTGTTTTAGTGGGCCACTCCGCCCAGGCCGCCATCCCGCGCGCGGCCTGCAAAGCGGGCGCAACTACCCAAATCGGGCCAGTTGCAATCGCTCCAAAAAGGCCCTAAGACTAAGGCACCATGGCACGCATCAACGATCACTACCTCAAACTCCCGGCCGGCTACCTGTTTCCTGAGATCGGTCGACGCGTCGCGAGCTTTGCGGCGGAGAATCCGCAGGCCGCGGCGAAAATCATTCGCATGGGGATCGGCGACGTCACCGAGCCGTTGCCGCCGGCCGTGATCGAGGCGATGCACAAGGCCGTTGACGAAATGGGCCGACGCGAGGCCTTTCGCGGCTACGGACCCGAGCAGGGTTACGACTTTTTGCGAACGGCCATTGCCGAGAACGATTACCGCGCGCGGGCGTGCAGGTTTCGCCGGACGAGATCTTCGTCTCCGACGGATCGAAGTGCGACACCGGCAACATCCTCGACGTCTTCGGGCCGGAAAACGTCGTGGCCGTCACCGATCCCGTCTATCCGGTTTACGTCGACACGAACGTGATGGCCGGCCGCGGAGGACGGCTCGACGACTCGGGTCGATTTTCGGACCTGGTCTACTTGCCGGTGACGGCTGAGAACAATTTCGTCCCCGTGCTGCCGACGCGGCACGTCGATCTGATCTATCTTTGCTACCCGAACAATCCCACCGGCACCGTGGCCACGCGCGACACGCTGACCCGCTGGGTCGACTACGCAAAACAAAACGGCTCGATCATCCTGTTCGACGCGGCCTACGAAGCCTATATCGCCAGCCCGGGAATTCCCCATTCGATCTTCGAGATCCCCGGGCGCGGGACGTTGCGATCGAATTTCGCAGCTTCAGCAAGACGGCCGGCTTTACCGGGGCGCGCTGTGCCTTCACCGTGGTGCCGACGTCGCTGGTCGCCGACGCGGCCGATGGGTCGAAGGTCGAACTGCATCGGCTCTGGAGTCGTCGGCACTCGACCAAGTTCAACGGCGCTTCGTACGTGGTCCAACGGGGGGCCGAAGCCTGCTATTCACCCTCGGGAAAAGAGCAACTCCGCAAAGTAATCGACTTCTATCGCGGCAATGCCGCGCGGCTGCGAGAGGGGCTGACGGCGCTCGGCATGACAGTATTCGGCGGCGTCGATGCTCCGTATGTCTGGCTCAAAACGCCCAACGGCCTGAAGAGTTGGGAGTTTTTTGATCGGCTGCTCGCCACCGCCCACGTCGTGGGAACGCCTGGGAGTGGCTTCGGACCCAGCGGCGAAGGCTATTTCCGCCTGAGTGCCTTCAACTCGCGTGAAAACGTCGACGAAGCGCTCTCCCGCATGCGGCAAGTTCTGGCCTGAATAAAGCCGTCAAATCCGGCCGGCTCGGCCCCCTTCGATCGACGAATCCGGCCGGTCTTCGGCCGCCCATCCGGTACGATCGAGGCCCGACACGTCGCCCAGTCCCCGGCATTCTTGTCGTCCTGCGGCATCCGCGTATGATTGAGCGGCGACTGGCCCTGCGCTGCGAAACTGTCCAGCGGAGAATGGCGTCCGATGCAAGTTGTTCTTGAACCGATCAATGGGAAAGGCCTCAAAATTCCCATTGATAAGGCGATCATCTTCATCGGCCGCCACCCCGATTGCGACATCGTGATCACTCGCAGCCGCACGATCTCGCGCAAGCATTGTGCGATCGTCCAAGTCAACGATTCACTGGTGCTGCGCGATCTGGGGAGCACCAACGGCGTGCGGGTGAACGGCAAGCGCGTGAAGAAAGAGGCCCGCTTCACCGCCGGCGACACGGTGATGTTCGGCGACATCGAATACAACGTCAGAAAGATCAAGGCGATCGAACCGGAAAAACGGGCCAACCGAGACCATCCGCAGGACGCGCGAGCCGGCGGAGCCATCCCGCTGCGTGCCGAAGTCGCCGTCCCGGCGGACGACAGCCAGGAAGTGCCCATCCCGGTCCGGGATGACGAATCGTTCGAGGGAGAAGAGTCCACCAGCGACACGCCCGATTCGATGGTCGAAATGTCGCCCGATTCGCTGCGTCGCAGCGCGCCGGCGGCCGATTCGCTCCCGCTGTCCTCGCCGCGCAAGTCGCCCAAAGGCAAAGGGCCGGCTCCTTCCGCGGCACACGACGAAGACGATTCGATTCCGCTGGCCGAGTGACGGCAACGCTTGCGTGATCACTGTTGAGTGCCCGACGACCTGTGACCTTCGAGGAGGCTCGCTTGGCAAACATCGAACCGGTCGATCGCTTCCTGGACCAGAACGGGGCGCGCTTCGTCGATGAGCTGAAGGAATTCCTCCGCATTCCCAGCGTGAGCGCGAATCCCGCCCACAAGCCGGACATGGAGCGGGCGGCCGAATTCGTCCGCTCCCAGCTCGAGCAGGCGGGCGCCAAGGCCCAAATCTTCAAGACGGCCGGGCATCCGATCGTCTACGGAGAGACAGAAGGTGCCGAAAACGGGCTGACGGCCCTGGTGTATGGGCACTACGACGTGCAGCCGCCGGAACCGCTCGACGAATGGATCTCGCCGCCATTCGAGCCGACCGTTCGCGACGGCTACATCTACGCCCGCGGCGCCACCGACGACAAAGGGCAAGTCTTCACGCACATCAAGGCGATCGAGGCCTGGAGCAAGACCGTCGGCCGCCCGCCCGTCAACGTGAAGTTCGTGATCGAGGGGGAAGAAGAGGTCGGCAGCGACAATCTCGATATCTTCCTGAAGGAGCAGAAGGACCTGGTGAAGTGCGGCGTGGCGGTGATCAGCGACACCAGCCAGTACGCGCCCGGCATCCCCGCAATCACTTACGGCCTCCGCGGCATTCTCGCCTGCGAGATCGTGCTCCACGGCCCCAATCGCGACTTGCACAGCGGCATTTTCGGCGGCTCGGTCGCCAACCCGTGCAACATGCTGGCCCGGCTCGTCGCCAAATTGCACGACGACAAGCAGCGCGTGCAGATTCCCGGGTTCTACGACGACGTCCTGCCCCTCACGGCCAAGGAACGCCAGGAATTCGCCAAGCTCAAGTTCGACGAAGCGGCGTATCTTGCCGACCTCGGTGTACCGGCGGTTTGCGGCGAAGAGGGCTTCACCACGATCGAGCGGCGCTGGGCCCGTCCCACGTGCGACGTCAACGGCATCTTCGGCGGCTACAGCGGACCCGGTCCCAAGACGATCGTGCCTTCCCGTGCCACGGCCAAGATCACTTGCCGGCTGGTCCCCAATCAGCAGCCGGAGAAGTTGTTGGCGTCGATGCAGAAGTTCCTCGTCGCCAATTGTCCGCCCGGCGTGCGGCTGGAGTTCAAGCCTCAGCATGGCTGCATCGGAGTGGTCATGGACTCCGAGAGCCGTTACATGAAAGCGGCCCGCGAGGCGATCGCCGTCGGCCTTCGGCGCCCAGCCGGTGATGATCCGCGAAGGGGGCTCGATCCCCGTGGTGACGACCTTCCGGGACGTCCTGGGAGTCGATACACTCCTCCTGGGTTGGGGCCTCAATTCGGACAATCTGCACAGTCCGAACGAGCGCTTCACTCTTGCCGACTTTCACCGCGGCACCAAAGCCAGCGCCCACCTGTGGAACGAGCTGGCTCAGCAACATTGAACCGACGCCGCGGTGCATCAAACAGAACCTGACGACACGACGGGAGGGCGAAGCTCCCGCTGGACCGTCTGGTGACGGACCCAGCGGCGCTGCGACCGGAGCTTCCGCTCTCCGATCCGCCCGCCGCTGATTTCACGGAAGGACCGGGATGCTCGATCTGCAGTTCATTTGCGAAAACCAGGCGCTCGTCGAGGAAAACTGCCGCAACCGGGCCGTCCCCGTCGATCTTCCGCGGCTGGTCGACCTGGCTCGTCAGCGGAGCCACCTGATTGTCGAGGGGGACAAGCATCGCCACGAGCAGAAAGAAATCGCGGCCCAAATCCCCAAAATGTCCGACAAGGAGAAACGGCAGACGCTCATCGATCGAGGCAAGCAGCTCAAGCAGCTCGTCGCGGAGAACGAAGCCACGCTGAAAACGCTCGAAGTGCAGCTCCGCGAGCTCGAGATGCAGGTCCCCAACCTCACGCATCCCGACGCACCCGTGGGAGCGGGCGACCAGGGCAGTCGCACCGTCCGCACCTGGGGCGAAAAACCAAGCGTTCGATTTCCAGCCCCGCGACCACGTCGAGCTGATGGAGCGGCTGGACCTCGTCGACCTGGAAGCCGGCGCCCGGGTAGCCGGCCACGGCTTCTACTTCCTCAAGAACGAGGCCGTGCTGCTGGAGCTCGGACTCGTGCAGCTGGCGCTCGAGAAGCTGCGGGCCGCCGGCTTCACGCTCTTCACCACGCCCGACCTGGCCCGGGACGAAGTGCTGCAGGGGATCGGCTTTTTGCCCCGCGGGCCCGAGGCGCAGATCTATTCGATCGAAAAAACCGATTTGAGCCTCGTCGCCACCGCGGAGATTACGCTGGGCGGCTCGCGAAAAGACGAGATCCTCGACGTCACCTCGCTCCCCCTTAAATATGCGGGGCTATCCCACTGCTTCCGCACGGAAGCCGGCGCGCACGGCAAGGCCACCCGCGGCATCTACCGCGTGCACCAGTTCACCAAGGTCGAAATGTTCGGCTTCACGCGACCGGACGTGGCTGTCTCAGACGCGTTTTTGGAGCAAGTTGTCGCGATCGAAGAGAACCTGTTTCAGACGCTGGGCATTCCCTATCGCGTGATCGACACGTGCACGGGAGACCTGGGCGGTCCCGCTTACCGCAAGTTCGATCTGGAAGCCTGGATGCCCGGACGAAACGAATTCGGCGAAGTGACGTCCGCCTCCAATTGCACCGACTACCAGGCGCGGCGGCTGGGCATCCGGTGCAAAGGGGGCGACAAGAAGGGGACGCAGTTCGTCCACACGCTCAACGGCACGGCCGTCGCAGCCACCCGCGCGATTATCGCCGTCCTCGAGAACCATCAGGAGGCGGACGGTTCGGTGATCGTCCCGGAAGCCCTCCGCAAATGGGTCGGGCAGGATCGCATCGTTCCTCGCGCCTGAGCAATCCCTCTCGCGAGTTTCTCCTTGTCGGCGGTTTGAGTTTCGGCATGTCGACGTTCGCGAAACGTTTTTGGGTCAAATGGACGGCGGCGGTCGTCGTCGCGATCCTTCTGGCCGGAACAATCGTGTGGTGGATGCGGCACTGCCCGGCCGACCTCGGCACCTTGGTCGAGATCACCTGCTCGCACCAGCCCGGCAATCTGACGGACGACTACTCCTGGGAAATGACCGTGGCGGCCGACGGAAATGGCACCCTCGTCGCCAAAGACGTCTCACGCACGATCTTCGCCGGCAAGATCATGCAAGAGTTCAAAGAGACGCTCGACACGCTGCGTCTCTGCGATCTTCCGGCGCAAGTCGGCGACCCGGTAGTCGATGGAAGTTGGGATTTGATGACGATCAAGATGACCCACTTCGAGAAGACCATCGACTTCGGCTACGTGGCCCCCGATCGCCAGCTGGATCGCGATGTCGTCGAGGCTCAAAAACTGCGGCTGCTGGTGAGGAGAGTGGCCAGAAGTGCGACTTCAATTCCCGGACCGCAGCCATGATCGCACGGCACCTGAGAGCGTGCGGCGAGTTGCTGGAGTCGACCGCCCGGTTTGGCGTGGCCCGGGTTATTTGTCCCGCAGATCCCAAGCGGTGTCCCATGCCATCGAATCGCGCTTCAGCTTGAGTTCTTGCGTCAGCCGGCGGTCGAAGTCGGGCATGTGGGCTGCGCCATAGAAGATGGCGATCCGCCGCGTCCCCTTGTCGATTTCTTTCTTGAGCACGTTCATCGCGGCCGTGTTGCGGTCCTGCACCAGGATGGTGTCGAGCGTCGCGCCGAGACCCGTCCCCATGCCGCCGAGCAGGTCCATCTGTTCTGCGAACATCTTCTTGAGGGCCAGCGGCCGGTTCGGGTCGAACATGGCCGAAAGCAGCTGCAGCTCGCTGAATTCGCCGCCGCCTTTCTTGGACGCGGCTTCCGAAACGCGGTTGGCCTGGCTGAGCAGGTCGAAGAACACCTTGATGCCGATCGACGCGCCGTTATCGCCCCGCTTGCGGATGGCGGCGGCCATTTCGTCCGGGCTCAGGTCGGCGTGCTCGAAGTTCTTGGCCGTGTAGTCGATGGCCTTGAGCTGATAGTCCAGGTCCAGCACGCTGGGCAGCGACTGCTGCAGCATGCCGATCGGATGATTGCTGCGGTGGTCGCCCAGACCCTTGAGCGATTGGCCTTCCGGCATCACCAGCTCGAAGAGCACCTTATCGTAGCCGCGGAACCGTTCGTTGAGCCGGTGATAGTAGTCCGTGTCGCCGATGTGGATCGCGCCGATCAGGTCGACCGTGACCGGCTTGCCCTCGGTCGAAACGTAGTGTCCGGTCGCCGTCTCCAGCGCGAGCGGACGATTCTTGGAATCCCGTCGCACGCGCATGAACGCCAACGGGTCGGCCGCGGACGCTTTGTCCTTGGATTTGCTCGCGGATTTGTCCGCGCCGGTTTTCGCGGTCGCCTGGGTCGGCCCGCTTGCCTTGGATTTCGAAGCGGCGGGTGGAGCGGTCGGACCGTCGGCCAGAACCACCGTCGGAACCACGCACGACGCAATCGCGATTGTGGCCCACGCCACTCGACGAAAGTTATTGATCACGGCAAGCCTCTTTCCTCAGGGAGTACCGAAACACTACCATTCTCCGGTCGCGTCGGCCGAACGTCCAGCCACGCGTTCTCGCTTTTGTGCCGGAAACTGCCCGTGATCATGCGTTCGTCGGGGCTGTTGCTGCACGTCAGCTCGCTTCCCTCGGAGTGGGGAATTGGCGATTTCGGGCCGCCCGCCACGGCCTGGATCGATCGGCTGGCCGACGCGGGACAGCGCTGGTGGCAGTTTCTGCCTTTAAGCCCGCCCGGCCGCGGAAACTCTCCGTACGAGCCCTTCTCGACATTCGCTCTCAATGAGCTGTTTCTTAGCCCCGACTGGCTTGTGGAAGACGGATTGCTGCAAAAGTCCGAGCTGCCCGCAGCGCAGCCGTCGTCGAGCCGCGTCGATTATCCGGCCGTCATCACGCTGAAGCACGGACTGCTCGAACTGGCCCAGACGCATTTTCGCGGCGCAGCCCGGCCCGACTTGCGGCAAGCGTTTGATCAGTTTTGCCAAGCCCAGGCCTCCTGGCTCGACGATTACGCTCTTTTCCGCGCCCTGCGGATCGCGCAGGGCGATCGGGAATTCCACGCGTGGCCCCCCGCGCTCCTGCATCACGACCCGGCCGCGTTGGCGGAGGCGCGGGGCCAACTCTCCGACCTCTTCGATCGGTTTCGGCTTGGACAGTTCTTGGCCCACCGCCAGCTGCTGCGTCTCCGTGAGCACGCCCGTTCGCGCGGAGTCGGACTGATCGGCGACGTGCCGTTCTTTGTCTCGCCCGACTCGTCGGATGTTTGGGCGCATCCCGAATTGTTTCTGCTCGATGCGGATCGGCGGCCTCAATTTGTCGCGGGAGTGCCGCCCGATTACTTCAGCGCGGACGGACAGCTCTGGGGCGAACCCCTGTATGACTGGGATGCCTTGCGTCGCACCGGCTACCAGTGGTGGCTGGCGCGGATCGGCACTGTCCTGTCGCTCGTCGATCTCGTCCGGCTCGACCACTTTCGCGCGTTCGCGGCCGCGTGGCACATTCCGGCCGGCGCCACGACGGCCGTCCACGGCGAGTGGCGCCCCGGGCCGGAGGCCGATTTTCTGGCGGCCGCTCAAGCCCGGCTCGGCTCGCTGCCGTTGATTGCCGAGGATCTCGGCCTGATCACGCCGGACGTGATCGCGCTCCGCGATCAGTTCTCGCTGCCGGGGATGCGCGTCCTGCAGTTCGCACTCGACGGCGATCCGCAAAATCCGTTTCTGCCCGAGCATTATCCGCCCAACGTCGTCGCCTATACGGCCACGCACGACAACCAGACCACGCGCGCCTGGTACGAATCGCTCGGCGAGGAGGCGCGACGGCGGATCTGGACCTGCATCGGCCACCCGATCGAACCCGCGGACGCTGCCTGGGAGCTGATCCGCCTGATTTGGGAGTCCAAGGCGTCCCTGGCGATCACTCCCCTGCAGGATTTGCTCAACCTCGGTGCCGACGCGCGGATGAACTGGCCCGGCCGACCGCTCGACAACTGGAACTGGCGGGCGACGCCCGAACACCTGGACTCGCCGGCGTTCGAGCGGCTGCGCGCCCTCACGCGGCAGACGGGCCGAATCATGCCGTGACGAGTTTCGCCTCGAAAAAACTTTCCCGGTTGTGAAACATCGCACATACACTTGGCGCGGATCCGCTCACAATCTGGCTTCTTGAGCGTCTGCGATATTATCGGCGACCGGCATAGGGGGGATCTTTCG
Organism: uncultured Planctomycetaceae bacterium; assembly: GCA_963813715.1. Taxonomy (GTDB): domain Bacteria; phylum Planctomycetota; class Planctomycetia; order Planctomycetales; family Planctomycetaceae; genus DASPSM01. The sequence continues at coordinate 973,637 of CAWFAK010000005.1, forward strand.
GCTCTGCCGCGAGGTCGGCCGGTGGCTGTATCAACCGGCCGGCCTGTGGCATTCCCACGGGCCGGCCGGTTCCCTTTTGCGCCAAGCTAGGGCGTTTCTTCAAGCACCCACTGCAGAACGGGATCGCGGCCCGCTTTGAAGTCTGCCCAAGTTGTCTCGATTTCCCGGTCCGGTCGGATCATGTTCTCGCCCGTCTCGACGAACTTATAGAAGCGAACCGAATAGCACAGCGTGAGATGGGAATTCGGCAGAGTGGTCGTCTTCACTTCCTGATAGCTGTTTGGCTTCTCGCCGATCGGCAGGCCGACCAGCGTGGCCGCCGTCTTCTGGCGGAAATGGGCCGCGTTGGACATCGCTGCCGAAAAAGTGAAGGGACCGATCAGCACGAACAGATGACCTTTCCGGTTGATCTCCGTAAGATTTCGGATGCGGGTCACCATGCAGGCCAGGCCGACAAAGTAGTCACCGCCGCCGTTTTGGCGTAGATCGATGACGAGCTTGTTGCGGCCGCTGTTTCTCAACGAGGTCAAACAGCCCGCGCGACTTTTGACGCAGGTCTTCGTACGAGCGCCAATTGCAATAGACGGTGCGAGCTTCGGGCATCCACGTGTACCAAAACGTCTCGCCTCGATGCTCGCGAAATAACGGCGGTTTGGCGTAAGCCCACCGCGGGGCGGCGATCGGGCCCGAGCGCAACTCCAGGGAGGATTCCGTCCCCCGTTCGTCGACCAGTTTCAATTGGGCAGCGCCGGACGCGGGCGTGATGTCCAAGCCGTGCAACAGCATTCCAGTCGGCATCCAAGCGGAGACCAGCGCCTCCCGATATTGGGGAGTCTCGTCCTGCGGCGTCACGGCAAAAATCAAGTCGTGGACTCGATCGATGGGCGTGCCGTTGATGGCGATCACGCGGCCGCCAACCGCCTTCGCAAACTCCGGCGCGGCACACACGACCCGGTACTCGCGGCCGAACCGCGAGACGCCCAAAGGAAAATCATCGCAGTCGGCAGGAAACCGGAGATAAGTGTGCCCGTCGCCGATCGAATTCACGATCCGCATCATGCCGACATAGACGTGCGCCGCGTCGAACTGCGGCAACTTGCGATCGAGCTCGGCCACGGAAGCTGCGAACCGTTCCCGAGACGTGAAATGAAAAGCATTCGAGTGGCGTTTCGGTAGCTCAAGGGCAATGAACTGCAGGTCCTCCCGCCACTGCGCGGTGGAAAGCTGCAGCTTCTCCGGTTGGGCGGCCCGGGCGACAGAGGTAACCAGGATCAGAGCGCACGCGGTGCAGAAAGGCCGCCCGCCGGTCAATCGTTTCGACGTGGAGCGCGCTCCTGGTTCGTGCATCAAACCACCTCGGCAAACCGTTCTCAGTACAAACAAACACTGCTTGAGGGTCTTCGCTGTCGCCGCGGATTTCCTTGGGAATTCGGCGTAGGAAAAGAGGATTCTGCGACTGACGAGGGGCATCTGATACGGACACCTGCGGATTTCGCCAAAACTGTCCAACGCCAATCGAGACTGCTAGAATTCCCCGTTCTGCCGCTGCCTTCGCGGGCCGAGTGCCGGGCATCCCGAGCGCGCAAGCTGGGATCTGTTCGGCCCGCCTCGCACGCTAACCGTACCCGGAATTCCGAAGCATCGCATGTCGTTTAGCGATCTGCCCCTCTCTTACTGCACCAACGTGCACCCAGGCCGCACGCTTGAGGAAATCGAAAAGGGGCTCGACCAGTACACCGTGCCCGTCGCTCACCAGTTGGGCACGCCGCTGGCCGCGGGGTTGTGGCTTGCGGCACCCGTTATCCGCGAGCTGTCCGCCGCCCCCGATGCGGGTCGGCGGTTCGTGGACGGCTTGCGAAGTCGCGGACTGACGTGCCACACTCTGAACGCGTTTCCGTTCGGCGACTTTCACAGTCCGCGCGTGAAAGAGAACGTCTACGTGCCGAGCTGGGCTGAGCGCACCAGGCTCGAGTACACGTTGGGGGCGGCCCGCACGCTTGCCCAATTGCTCCCTGCGGACACCGAGGGCAGTATTTCGACCGTGCCATTGGGCTACCCGGGCCTGGATGCGTCGTCGGAGTTTCTGCCGCGCTGCATCGACCATTTGATTGCCGCGGCTGACGAATTGCAGCGAATTCAAGCCGACCGTGGCTGCACGATTCGCATCGGACTCGAGCCGGAGCCGTGCTGCTGGCTCGACACGACGCCCAGCGCGATCGAGTTTTTCACGGGGCGGCTCTGGCCCGCCGCCCGCGAGCGTGGTTGCCTGGACGCCGTGCGCATGCACATCGGGTTGTGCTTCGACGTGTGTCATCAGGCGGTCGCGTTCGAGGACGTCGGCCGCTCGATCACCGCGCTCGATGAAGCGGGGATTCGGCTCAACAAGATCCACATTACCTGCGCGATTGAACTCCGCGATCCGGCGACCGACCGTGCGGCTCGGGAGGCGCTCGCCCGCTATGCCGAGCCCCGCTACCTTCACCAGACCAAGGCTCGCACGCCCGAGGGCCGCGTGTTGACGCAGTTCGATCTCGAAGCGGGCTTCGCCCTCGAGCCGCCGGCCGAGTTTCTGCAGGCGCCGCTTTGGCGGACGCACTTCCACGTGCCGGTCGACGCGGAACGCCTCGGCCCTCTCTGGACGACGCGGGCCGAGCTGCGGGCGGCCCTCGCCGCCGTCCGTGGCCTGTCCTACGCGCCGCATCTCGAGGTCGAGACGTACACCTGGGACGTTATGCCCGGTGCTGCCCCGCAGCGGCTCGTCGACGGACTGAGAAGCGAATTGGCCGCGACGCAGAATCCTACTGGCCGAACTCTCGCGCTAAGGGCGGGGCGGTGCCGCGTGACCGGCCGCCACCGCCAGCCCTGGCACCGGCCGTAAGCTCCAACTCTTTTTGGGTTTAGGAAGCCGCGCGGGAGCCTCGGTGCTTAAAAGCTCCCGCCCAACGCGGCCCCGAAGAAGCTATCGGAGACGCGCCGTCGTGGTGGTGAGCCGGTCGGTCGCGCACTGCAATCGATCAGCGCCGGGTTAAGCCCGTCTTCTCAGTATTTCGGAATTCTGCTATGCCACCGGCCCCTTCTGGCTCGACACCCCCCGTCACGACGGGATTCCGTCGACGCGGGACCGTCCCCGTCGAACGGTTTCTGAGATTTCCAGTTTCGGATCATTCGGTTCGGATCAATCCAGTTCGGATTAAAGCTGTGAAAACACGTCCCCCCGCGGCCAACAACGTGTCCCGAGATGCTTCCGTTCCGGATTCGGCGCACTCCGCAGACGAAGCTGCCGAGGGGGACGCCGCGGCCGGGGACGAGCGCGGCCCCGGTCTGTGGCACCACATGCGACGTCACTTGAGCCGGGACGGCGCGCAGCGAGTGGCCGGACATGCCGCCCGTTTGAGCCGTCATGGCTGGCGGCGGGTCTCGACAGCGGTCGCTACAGCAAATTCCGGTGGCCGCATCTCGCGGCCGGTCGGTGCCGTTTGGCAACGCGTCGCAAGAAGGCCGCCCGGCTCGAACGGTCCAACGGGCGAAAACCCGCACGCACACCGCAATCGCAGGCTGGCCTTTGATTTTGCGGTTTTGGCGGCGGCCGCCGCGCTCCTCTTGATGTTACATCATACGTTCCGTCCGCACGGTCGGCCTCGTCTGGCGACCGCCTTCGCTGCGACGTCCGACCCGTCGGTCGATGCGGCATCGGCGCAAGCGCCTGCGGACGCGCCACCTCACCAGCATCGCCGACGCACACACCGGCCCGCGACTCCTCCTGTTGTGGCGGACGCACGCGCAATCGACACTCACGCCGGCGATCCGGTCGCGCTGGGTGACCCACATCATGACGCCGACACGCACAAGGCGATCGACGGCGGCGCAGATTTCGGCGATCACCCGGATGCCGGGCATCGCACCGATCATCCCATCGTTCCGCCCGTTGAAGTGTCCGGGAAGTCTCCCGCGCACGACACGATCGTTCACGAAACAGTGATCCACGAGACCGTGGTGCACGATGCCCCGCGGCAAAACATGGCACGGCACGACTTACCCGCGCACGACGGCCCCCCGCACGACTCCAAGGCGGCCGCGGATGCCGCGCTCGATAATCTGCTGTCGACACCCGTCGCTTCCGGTCCGTCGCACGGCAACGATGCCGCGGCGCCGATCGGGCAGAGCGAACCGCCCGTGTCGCACGACCTCGACAAGCGCGCTCACCCGCACCATGCCGACGATCCGCTCCTCGTCGATTCAAGGGAGCCCGGCGACCCGGCCGGCCATGATCACGATCACCCCAAGAAAACGGTCGACGTCGGCGCGCCCTTGCCGGACGACTTCGCCGCGCCCATGCCGGCCAAGGCACCGGAAGAACACCATCATGACCTGAAGGAACACGAACACGCCGGGCCGAAAGACCCGCCCAGGGACGAATTTGCCATGCCGGCCCCCGGCCCCGCGCCGGCGTCGGCCGCTCCGCTCGACGTGCCTCCGCCGAAAGAAAAAGACGACGTGCACCATCATTCGCATCACCCGGCCGACCACGGACCGGCTGATTCACCGTTTGGCGGCGAACCGAGTCCGACTCCGGGAAAGGATGCCGACGGGCTTCCGCCGAAACTCGACGCTCCGTCGCCCGACGCGAGCCATGGCCTGAAACCGGGCCCGGAGCACGCCGATCGCCCACACCACGACGATCCGCTGCTCGACGTCGGTCCCAAACTCGACGGTCCGCCCAAGGACGCGCCGCCGAAGGATGGCCCGGCTGGCCTGTCGCCCAAATCGGCTGGCGACAAGATCGAGGTCAGCAAGCACGATCATCCGGACGACGGGCTCCCCGTTTTGAGCGTGCCGTCGCCGCACAAGCCTGAGGCCAAGCTGAACGACGAACCTTCCAAGTCGGACGGACCGAAGATGGATGACCTGGGGCCGCCGACGCGGACCGCGAATGCGGTCGACGCCGTGCCTGGCGGCGGACTCGGGGACAATGGCGCGAAAAACCTGCCGCCGAAACCACCGGAGAGTCAAGCGCCTGCGGGTAACGACTCTTCACTCAACGATTTGCTCAACAGCAAAGTGCCGGCTCCGGGAAGCCCCAGCGCGGCCCCCGCCACCAAGCCGGCGCCGCCGACCGCGCCGGCCGCGGCTCCGAAAGAGGATCCGTTCCACACGGATTCCGCACTTCCCGCTGACTCCGCGCCGCACGCCGTTGCGCCGCCAAAACAGGCGGAACCCGCGCCGGCCGAAAGCGTCGCTCCGACTGCAAAGCCGGCCGCCGAGCCAGCGCATCCCGTCGAAAGCGAGGATGCACTTCCGAGCGTGGCCGTGGCCCATCATCAGATCGAAAAGGACGAAACCGGCGCGTCGGTCCATTACAAGATCGTCGTTCGCAACAACGGCAAAAAGTCGGTGAAGTCCTTCGAGGTCGACGAGGCCGTGCCGGTCGATTACACGGTGCAAGTCACCGATCCGCCTGCCGAAACGCGGTCTCAGGACCTGCATTGGACGCTGCACGACGTCGCACCAGGCGAGGAGCGGACGATTCTGATCACGCTCGCGCCTCCCGCGCGTCCGGTTGAAACGCCGCTCGCCGCGCAGCCGGTTCCCATCGCGGCGGCCACGCGCGCGCCGGCGGCGAGCGACGCGCCCCAACTGAAACTCGAGCTGATCACCCCGGTGGAGGTGCACGTGGGCGAAACCTGCCGCATCGGTTTCCGGGCCACGAATCTGGGAGGCCAGACCACCGATCTCAAAGTGAACTTGGATCTTCCGCAGCAACTGCGCTACACGCGCGGCCAGCAGCTGCAGTACAAGATCATCGCGCTCGGCGATCACGAGGCTCGCGAGGATTATCTAACGGCAACTGCCACTGGAACGGGCCAGGTTGAGCTGCGGGCCGAGCTGCTGCACGCGGGGCACTCGATCGCCACGGCGAAGGGAACCTGTCACGTGGCCCCGGCCGGCGCGGCCAAAGGCGGCATCCAACAAACTGGCGCCTGGGTGCCGAGCGGGCCGACCCGGACGGCGAACGGATCCGACTGTCTGTGCTTGCCGTAAGCGGACGTTGGCTTAACTTCCGGGATCCCAGATCGTCGCGTCGATCGTCCGTTCGACGTGCGCAGGGTCGTGGAAGTAATAGATCGTGACGACTTTGCCGTCCGGCCGCTGCACGCTGCGGGGATAGCCGAGATCCCGGCTGGCGCCGTCGCCGCGAAGCACGAACTGCCGACTCCATGAACGTCCGCCGTCGCTGCTCAAGCGGGCCTCCATCCGAAACGGCGGCTTGCGTACGCCGTAAGCCAGACATACCCGACCGTCTCGCAGACGAACGAGCGCGGGCGGATTCCCTTCGCCCAGATCAGGAGCCGCTCGATTGAGGAACTGCCAGTGCACGCCGTCATCGGGTGAGCGCCAGGCGTCGATCCAGGCGTCGTGTTCCTGCGGGCCCTCTTCGCGGCGACGAATGGTGGTCAAAAGCTCGGTCGGCGAGAGGCGCACGGTCGAGGGCATGATGGCGTAACCGGTTGGCTCCGGCCCAATCTTCGAGACGAACTGCCATGTACGGGCGCCATCCGTCGTGCGAATGCAGATCGGTCGTCCCTCTTTGCCGTTTTGCTTGGAGGCGGTGACGAACATCAGGCAGTCGTGCGGCCCGTTTACGATGTAATCGGTACGGGCGGCGATGCCTGTTTGGCCGCAGAGGGGCAGACGGAACGGTCCCTGCCAGGTGTGGGCCCGATCGACCGAGTAATAGAAACGGGATTGGCCGCCGTCGATGTTCGCCATCCGCGCGGTCAGGGCGAAGTTGGGATTCGTAAAATCGATGCCCCCGGGGCAGTCGATCGGCTCGCGCTCGTGCACGTCGTCGGGGAGCGTGCCGTGCCGCATTCCCTTGGTGCCGATGAGCACCCCCTGGCGCTCGGGATCCTCGAGCGACCAGGTGTGCCCCCCGTCGAGGCTGCGGGCCAGGATGTGCCGCTCAGGTTTGTTGTGGTCGATCGCATGGAAGCCCACGCCCCGATCCTGGTAATAGCCCACGCTGAAGCCGACGACGATCTCATTCCCCCAGGCCCAGATGCCATGATTGGCGGGCCATCCGCCGAAGCGGCCGGGCTGAAAGTAGACAGTTGGCTGCTCAACGATCGCCGGCTGACCGGCATGGGCGGTTCCAATCGAGCAGAAAGTGTCCAATGCTAAGAAAGCAGCACAAAGAAACGCGAAGATTAGCGACACCCAGCTGGACCGAACGGTGTTCATTTATGGAATCTCGCCTGCAAATTGAGCAGCGCCCGCAAATTCTATTTAGACGACGTAAGTCCTGAAAATCCACCCCGTTTGGTGGTTAGTTGCTTTCTAAAATCCGCATAAATCCCCTAATTTGAGGCTTCCAATCGCCTGAACGATCGGCCATGCTGGATCTGTCGTCGCGCCCTCTGCGGGCCCTCAAAGGATGCGCACCTCCCCGCTGGATCTGACTTCACGCGAGCTGGAAATCCCGTTTGAAACTGAGTGCATCTGCACCGACTTTTCGCACCCCCATGCGAAGGGTCTTGTGGCCGCAAAACGCTAAGACTGCGCCGGAGTGATCGACAATGCGCTTGACCTCGTGGTTGGATTCTTTCGCCCTTAAAGCTCGGAAGTCCAGCGCCCGCCGCGCTCGCATGTCCGTCAGCGCCCGTCGCTCACGGCCGGCTGTCTGCCGACTCGCGGCCGCGGAACACCTCGAAGATCGTACGCTGCTTTCGGTCACGCCGGCAGCCACCGGCGTAGGAACGGGTACCGGTTCCGGCAGCGGGTCAGGATCAGGCTCAGGTTCAGGATCGGGTTCCGGCGGCACCACGGGCGGGTCGGGCGGTTCCACGTCGCCCACGCTCATCGTGAGTGCGGGACAGAACGCGGCAACCACGGTCAACGCAACGGCGATCCTGGCCGGCACGGTCACCTACAACGATCCGTCGGCCACGCAGCCGCTGACGACCACCTGGAGCATGGTCAGCGGTCCTGGCTCCGTTACCTTCGAGAAGCCCAACGCGCTCAACTCCAACGTCCTCTTCAGCACGCCGGGAACCTACGTGCTGCAGCTGTCGGCGACCGACGGTATCTTGTCGTCGCAGAGCCAGGTGAACATCCTGGTCACGCCGCCGACGGCCGACGCCCCGCCCATGGTGAGCGCGGGAGCCAACCAGACGACCACCGTCGGCGCCACGCTCAACCTGAACGGCAGCGTCAGCGACGAAAACCCGCAGACTCCGCTCACCATCACATGGAGCCAAATCAGCGGTCCAGGAATCGCCAACGCTGCGTTCGCAAATCCGAACGTTGCTGCGACCACGGCGACCTTCAGCCAGGCCGGCACCTACGTGCTGAACCTCGTGGCCACCGACGGCACGCTCGCTTCGAATTCGACGGTCATCGTCACCGTCAATCCGTCGACCGTAAACCCGGCTCCGGTCGTCTCGGCCGGACCGAACATGACCGTGCTGCAAAATTCGCTCGTGACCCTCAACGGCTCCGCGTCGACGTCGAGCGGCACGCTCTCGACCGTCTGGCAGGTCGCGAACGCTCCGGGCGGAACGTACTTCGTCAATCCGAACTCGCCGACCACGCAGGCTCAGTTCAGCACGCCCGGCATCTACCAAATTCGCCTGGTGGCGTCGAACGGAACCTACACCAACAGCAGCTACACCACGATCACCGTGAATCCCTCGACCACGGTCGCCAGCAACTTCCAGCAGGGGACCAACGGTTACACCGGCGCGAGCGACTCGTACATCAGCTCGGCCAGCACGAACACGAATTACAGCACGAGCACCACTCTCAACGTCCGCTATAGCGCCTCTGAAGAGGCCCTGCTCGAGTGGAACCTGTCCTCGCTTGCCACCACGAGCACGGTGACGTCGGCCACGCTGACGCTGGATGTGACGACCGCCGCCAGCGGCGTGACCTACAACATTTACGCCCTCACCGGCCCCTGGACCGCCAGCCAGGTCACCTACACCAGTTCCGCCACGGGAACGAAGTGGCCCACCCTGGGGGCCACCGGCACGTCGTCCGGTTCGACCGCCATCGGGAGCTTCACTGCCTCGTCGACCGGTTTGGTGACCGTCACGCTCAATTCGACGGGTGTCGCCCTCGTCCAGTCGTGGATCGCCAACCCGGCGACCAACTACGGAATGATCATCCGCGCCGCTTCCGGCACGACTCAGCTCAGCATCGCCTCGAGCAAGTTTGCGACGGTCGCCGATCGTCCGCAGTTGAGCATCTCGACGGTGGCCTCGACCGGTGCGACCTACTCGCCGCCGCCGATCACGAACCCGACGACTTCGGCCAACGCCGCGTTCATGGGCTTTGACGGCAAGCGCGACGGCTACATGGCGCCGATCGGCTTGGACCTCGACACGCTGTACTTCCAGTATCAGCAATGGCAGCAGAACGGCAGCCAGGGGACCTTCACCTCGAATAATTCGTTGATCATCCTCAGCGGCAGCAATGTGCTGGTGAATGTGACGTCTTCGTTCAACGTCAGCTCACTCGTCACGACGTTGCAGAGCTACGGCATGCAGGTGACGGGCGTCGCCGGCCCGGACATTTCCGGCTGGATGCCCATCAACCAGTTGCCCAACCTGGCCACGGCCGGCGGACTGAACTTCGCCCAGCCGGCCAGCTATTACCTCGCCACTGCCCCGGCTGACTCGACGCAAGGCTCTGTGGCCATCGGGGCGGCCGCGGCGCAATCGCAATTCGGCGTCACCGGCACGGGCGTGACGGTGGGCGTGATCTCCGATAGCTACAACAGCTTGGGCGGCGCCGCGACCGACGTCACGAACGGCCAGTTGCCTTCGAATGTCGACGTCCTGCAGGACCTTCCCGCGGGCGCCGGCACGGACGAAGGCCGCGCCATGCTGCAAATCGTCCATGCCGAAGCGCCGGGCGCCAACCTGGCCTTCGCCACCGGCGACTTGGGTGACGCGTCATTCGCTCAGAATATCGAGGCCTTGCAAAGCCAGGCGGGCGCGAACGTGGAAGTCGACGACCTCGGTTACTTCGACGAGCCCTTCTTCCAGGAAGGCATCATTTCGCAAGCCGTCGACTCAGTTGCGTCGAAGGGTGTCGCGTACTTCTCCGCGGCCGGCAATGACGGTCAGGGCCAGGCCTGGCAAGGTGCCTTCGTCAACTCCGGCCAGACCGGCCTGTTCTCGGGCGGCACGCTGAACACCTTCGGCACCGGCGCCAACGCCCAGTTCCAGCAAGTGACTATTCCGGTTGGCAGCGAGGTCACCCTCGACTTCCAGTGGAACCAGCCGTTCGCCTCGGCCGGCGGCGCCGGCTCCGCCAGTCAGATGGACATCTTCCTGCTCGACTCGCCGAGTCTGAGCGCGCTGAACCTCGTCGGTGAGGGCGTCAATAACAGCGTCGGCGGCGACGCCATCCAGTTGGTCAGCTTCTTCAACGACGGCAGTTTCGGCACCTCGACGTTCTACATCGCCATTGAGCACGACTCGGGCCCCACGCCGACCGTCATGAAGTACATCGGCTTGACAGACGGTCTGCCCTTCCAGATCGATACATTTAACACTCAGACCGGAACGACGTTTGGTCACGCGACGGCTCTGGGCGCCGCCGGCGTCGGCGCCGCGGACTTTTCCTTGACGCCTCCCTTTGGCGTCACGCCGGCGGAGGGCGAGAACTTCTCCTCGAGCGGTTTCGGCACCGAGTTCCTCTTCAGTCAGAACGGCACCCCGCTGTCGAGTCCCCAAGTGCGCCAAGAGCCGATGTTCACCGGCGTCGACGGCGACTTCCTGAATGTCACGGGAACGACCGAATTCACGCCATTCTTCGGCACCTCGGCCGCCGCTCCCAGCGTGGCGGGCGTCGCCGCGCTGATGTTGCAAGAGGGGGGCGGCGCGGGAACGCTCTCGCCCACCACGATCTACTCTCTGCTGGAAAACACGGCCCAGCCGACGGTCGGAGATTCCGCCGGCTGGAACGGAAACTATGGGTTCGGCCTGGTCAATGGCGACGCGGCGGTCCAAGCCGTGCAAACCGCGCCCAAGAACGCTGTGCCCAGCGCCACCCTCTCGGTGACGAACAACCCGTTCGCCGAGAACGGCGGCACGACGCAGGTCGTGGCGACGTTGTCGAAGCCGGCCACCGCCCCGGTCATCATCAATCTGCAATTCAGCGGCACGGCGACGTTCGGCACGCAATACTCCGTCTCCGCGAGCCAGATCTTCATCGCCCCCGGCCAGACTTCGGGAAGCATCACGATCACGGGCATCGAAGATCATGCGACCACGGCGGACGAAACGGTCATCGTCAGCATCTTCTCGATTCAGAATGCGACCATCGCGGGCGGCTCGCAGTCGGTGACGATCATCCGAGCCGACGACGATGTGCCGGAGATTTTCCTCTCGGTGGCTGGGGGATTCGGCCCCAACAACAACGCGTTCGACGAAACCGGCGGTTCTCTGGAATTAGCAGCCAGCCTCACCGAGCCGTTTTCGCAGCCGCTCCTCGTCACTCTCGGCTTCTCAGGAAGCGCGATCCTGGGGACGAATTACTCAGTTGGCTCGACCACGCTCGTGATCCCGGCCGGTTCGCTCGGGGGCTTTGGTTCCAACCCCATCCCTCCCTCGGAGACCATTCTCACCGGAATCACGAACCCGATTCCGGACCTGGCGACCGCCTCGGTCTTCATCACGATCGAAAGCGTCCAAATCGATACCGCTCCCTTTCCGATTGCGAATATCAAGGACGTTGTCGGCGGCACCACGGTCGCGGCCTTGGCGGTCGACAACTTCGTCACCAGCAACCCGACGGGGTCAAACCCGGTTGTTTCGCTGCCGACCGTCACGGGGACGACCATCAGCGACAACGGTGGCACAGCCACGATTACCATCTCGCAATCGGTCCTTTCGCAGACTACGACGGCCGTTCAGCTCTTGTTCTCCGGAACCGGCATCAACGCTGCCAATGACTCCCTCCCGCCGAACAGTCTCGGCGGGCCCAATTACGACGTCACTGACGCCAATGGGAACGAGTTGGGCAACGGATTCGGACCTACCGGATAGCCACTTGACGACACCGTTTTCATCGACCGGGGGACGACCAGCACCACGATCACGGTGACGGGCCTTAACAACTTCGAGGTCGCCGGAAATTACACGCTGGTGATTACGCTGGGCTCAGTCGAGAACGCCCATGCGTCGGCGACCGCCAACTCCGACACCGTCACGATCGTCAACACGAACACGCAGCCGGCGGTCACGCTGGGTATCTCGCAAAAGACGTTCACGGCGGGCGGCGAGACAATCGTCACCGCTTCGCTCCCGCCCAACACCACGACCAACGGCCAGGTCGTCGTCAACCTGTCGTTTACCGGAACGGCGACCCCGAACCTCGACTACAGCGTGACGGGAGGCTTCAATCAGCCCATTCTCGGGGCGGCCACCGATGTGATCATCATTCCGTTTGGCCAGAACAGCGGCAGCGTGGTGCTCACCGGGCTCAACGATGACTTGAACCGCAGCGAAACGACGGTTGTGGTCGGCATCGCCAGCGTCACCAACGCCGTGGTCGCGGGCACGCCGACGGTCATGGCCAACTACGTCAATCCAAACGTGCCGGTCACCTTCTCGACAGAGAATGCCGTCACGGCCCAGGGAGGCGTCGCCGCCGTCCAGGTGTTCATGTCTCGTACGCTGCCCTTCCAGGTGAGCGTGAATTACACGATCGCGAACGGCACCGCGTTCGAAGGGGCAGAATACTTGTTCCCCGCCGGCGGCTCGCAGGGTACTCTGGTGTTCGCGCCCGGCACGACCGTGCAGACCATTTATATCGACACCATTCCGCTCGGACCGGGTCTTCCGTCGCTGCCGGCGTCAACCAATTTCAGCGTCACGCTGAGCGGCGCCTCGCTCGACGTGCCTCGCCTCGGCCGCTCCCTCGGGAGTGGGCGTCACCGTTAACCCCAACAGTAGCGTCTCCACAGTCTCGATTCTCGAAACGAGCGTGGTGAACTCCAACACGCTTGCGGTGTCGCTGCAACAGCCCAACGGCAACTCGCCTCCGGATATCGCCGCCGCCGTCGGCATGCCGACTCCCCCCCAGGGCACGACCCCGGCGATCGACGCCGAGCATTGTCGTCATGACGAACGACCAATACACGGTCTACGACTACACCACGGGCTTCACTGTCACGCAAACCACGCTGGATGCCTTCTGGACGAGCGCCGGAATTGCGGCCACGAGCCTCACCGGCGACGCGCTCGATCCGCGGATCGTGTTCGATCCGGTGCTGCGATCGGTTCTTCGCCGTCGCCCTCAACCCGGCGGGAGCGGCCAACAACAACGTCCTGTTTGCCGTCTCGAAGACGCAAAACGCGCTCGGAGCTTGGAACGCCTTCACGCTGCCGGTCGACCCGGTGGCCAAGCAGAATACGGCGACTGCCGTCGCCCTGGGCTTCGACACAAGCGGAATCTACATCACTGCCGACACCCTCAATACGCTGACGGGTGCCACCGGGGAAACGGGCTTCTCGATTCCCATCGTCGACTTCAACAATGACGGGGCGGCGACGACCAACTTCACGCAGTATTTCAACATTCCGTCCGGTGCCGAGTTGCAGCCCGAGAGCAATCTGAATCCGTTCGTGTCGCAGCCGGAAAGCCTGCTCTCTGGCGACGCGACCACTCCCAACGACCTGTTGAGTTTCATCATCGCAGGCGCGCAGAACCCCAACGCGGCGATTTCGTCCCCGACCGATATTCCCGTCTCGACGATTACCAACCCGCCCAACGCTCAACAGGAAGGCACGGCCACCACAATCTCGACAGGTCTCGCCGGCTTCTCCGGAAGCATCACGCAAGTCGGCACCGATATCTGGGCTGTGGAAACGGTCGCCGACCCGACCTCGGGCCTTTCCGATATTCGCTGGTATGAGCTGCGCGACACCAGCGGCACGCTCGCCATCGAGCAGACCGGCCTGATCAGCAGCCCGACTATCAGCTACTACAACGCGTCGGTCGCTGCGTCGAGCTCCAGGCCGGGGGCGGCGGGGATCAGGTCGTGATCGGCTTCACCGGCTCCGATAAGAATCAGTTCGCCAGTGCCTACGCCGCGATCGGCGACACGGTCGGCACGGGCGCCAACCAAACGACAACGTTTACCGCGCCAGTCCTGCTGGCAGTCGGGGCGGGCAGCTACAACGTGCCCGTCAACGGTGCCAACGCCTGGGGCAGCTATAGCGCCACCGTGTTCGATCCCAACGTCGAATCATTCGGATCCACCGCCGGTGAGTCTGGCGCAGTAACCGGCGCCACCAATGCGTCCCCCATCGTGATTACCACCGGCTCCACCTTCGGGCTCGTGACGGGCGAGGTTGTCACAATTAGCGGCGTTGGCGGCAACACCGCCGCCAATGGAACCTTCACCATCACCGTCCTGAGCGCGACCACGTTCCAGCTCAATGGCAGCACGGGAAATGGGACCTACACCAGTGGCGGTATCTGGACTTTACCACCGAGAGCCGCCACGTTCTGGACCTTCCAGGAATTCGCTTCGGCGCCCAATGTTTGGAGCGTCGAGATGGCCGAGGTCACAGTCGCTCTGCCGCAGGCCACGCTGCCGACGGTCGATCTGAACATCAGCACAACTTCGATCGGGGAGAACCTTGGCCCAACGGCGACGGTGATGGCAATCCTGAGCGCGCCGGCTACCGACGACGTCGAGGTCACGCTCAACTTCAGCGGAACGGCAACCGAGAACGCGCAGTACTCGGCGACCGCCCAGACCATCTTTATCCCGGCCGGCTCTATTAGCGGCTCGATCGTCCTCAGCGGCCTGCAAGTCGACACCGAGGGCTTCCCGACGCTCACCATCAGCATTAACCAGGCCTCGCTGTTTAACGCCACGCCGGGAAACACGACCTCCGTTTCGGCGACGGTCGAAGACATTGATCCCGTGGCGGCGGGCAACATTTCCGGTGAGGTCTATAACGACCTCAACTTCTCCGGCACCCTGCAGGCGGGCGATCCGGGCATCGGCAACGTGCTGGTGTTCCTCGACAAGAACAACAATGGCACGTTCAACGTGGCGAACGATCCGTACATCTTCACGAGTGCGGCGGGCGCGGCCCAGGGCGACTACACGTTCTTCGGCCTCGCCAGCGGCTCCGACAACGTCTTCCAAGTTCCGCCGTCATCGTTCAGCCAGACTCAGCCCGCGCCCGGCACCGGATACATTGGCATTAGTCCGCCGGCCTCCAACATCAACTTCGGCGACGCTCAGATCACCAATCCGAACGCCAGCGTTTCGGTCAACATCCCGCAGATCACCGACGACAAGTCGAGCGGCACGCTGACGATTAAATTGGCGCAGGGGACCGCTGTCCCCGTGGCCCTGACGATTCTCGTTGGCGGTTTGGCGCCCTTCACCGATTACACGTTGACTGGGCCGAGTGGCACCGTCACGTTGTCGGCGGCGTCGGACACCTTCGTCGCGACGATTCCGGCCGGTAAGACCTCCGTCGCGTACACGATCACGGCCAACGCCGACAGCACCAACACCGACGAAACGATCACCTTCCGGGTGGTCAACGTCTCCAACGCCACGCTGACCGGTGCTTCACAGGTCGAGACGTCGATCGTGACTCCATCGGGCTCGCCCGCTCTGGTCATCGACAGCCCGACGCAGCTTTCCAGCACTGGTTTGAACGCCGGGCTTCTCGTTCGGTTCGCCGACGCTGACCTTCCAGGCCGGCGACCAGCCCGACTACATGATCGAGGCCGACCTGAGCGGCAACGGCGTGCCGGACCTGGTCGTGGCGAACTCGCAAGCCAGCTCGATCACGGTGATTCTCAATCCCGCGAGCGCCAGCCCCACGGTCAAGACGTACAGCGTCGGCCCAAATCCGACCGGCATCGTGGCGGCCGACTTCAACAACGACGGTGCATTGGACCTGGCCGTCTCCACGTCGACCGGCGTCACCATTCTCGAGAATAACGGCTACGGTGGGTTCACCTCGACGGGTTCCTACGCGGCCGGCAGCGCACCGTCGGCCGTGACAGCGGGTGACTTCAACGGCAACGGGTTGATGGACCTCGCGGTCGCCAACGCCAACTCGAACAACGTTTCGATCCTGTATGGCAACGGCAACATGACCTTCAAGGCCGCCGTCAACATCGCCGTCGGCTCCAGCCCGACCGATATCAAGGCGGCCAACCTGGCCAACAACGGCATCACCGATCTGGTTGTGGCCAACAACGGCTCGGCCAGCCCCGGCGTGACGGTGCTGCTGAATAACGGCAGCGGCACGTTCACGGCGACCACTTACACCGCCGGCGTGCAGCCGCACTCGCTCGCGATTGCGGACTTCACCGGCAACGGCGACCTCGACATCGCGGTCACCAACGTCGGTAACGCTCCGGATGAGCCGGGCAACATCAACACGGTGACGGTGCTGATGGGTAACGGCAAGGGCCAGTTCACCTCGGTGCCGCTG
This sequence comes from uncultured Planctomycetaceae bacterium, assembly GCA_963813715.1. GTDB lineage: Bacteria > Planctomycetota > Planctomycetia > Planctomycetales > Planctomycetaceae > DASPSM01. The sequence continues at coordinate 990,121 of CAWFAK010000005.1, forward strand.
CCGCTCGCCGGTCAGCCGCTGCCCGCGGGAACGTACGCGGCCGGCCCGTCGGTCTTCAGCATCGCCGCGGGCGACGTCAACGGCGACGGCCTGCCGGATCTCATCGTGGGCAACAACGGCGTCGGCAACAACTCAATCAGCATCCTGACGAACAACGGCAACGGCACCTTCGCGGCCCCGCAGCAGGTTTCGGCCGGCAGCGGCAACCTGGTCGAGTCGGTCGTCGCGGGCGACTTCTACGGCAACGGAGCCGTCGACATCGCCTCGGCCAACTCGTTCGGCACGGCCGGCGTCAACGGCGTGACGATCTTCCAGAACACCGACGTTCCCGCTTCGCTGATCTTCCACGTCTACTTGAGCCACCCGGCCACCTCGACCGTGACCGTGAACTACGCGACGCAGAACGGAACGGCCACCGCCTACACCGACTACACGCCGGTGAGCGGCACGCTCCGCTTCTCGGCGGGAACCACGGTCGAAACGGTCGCCGTCCCCATCCTGCCGGGAGCGGGCAACAACGTCTCGGTGATCCTGCAGCTCTCGGGTGCGACCTCCAACGCTCCGATCCAGATCGGCACGGGCGTCGGCACCATCAATCCGCTGGCTCCGGCTGCCAGCTCGGCGACTGCGTCGGTCAGCAGCGGCAACCTGGTCGTCAACGATGCGACGCAGCACGACTCGCTGCAGTTCGTGCAGCTCTCGTCGGGAACGGTGGAAGTGCTCGTCAACGGCGAGGAGCTCGGCATCTACACCGGCGTGACCGGCCAGGTCCAACTGACGACGCCGCAAGGCCTCGACAACATCTACGTCGACGAAGAGATCACGGAGGCCGGCACGGTCACCAACTCCGGTGTGACCGTCAACAGCAGCTTCGGAGACTTTATGTTCGCCGAACTCGTCAACGGCAAGAACTGGCTGCTGCAAGCCTGAGCCAGCTCGACCAAAAAACTCAAGCGGCCTGCCGCGTCAACGGCAGGCCGCTTGTTTGTTACCCGTCGAACGTCACACCGCGCGTGACTCGCACGGCGGGTGACGGCTTGGGTCGACCGTCAACGCCAACGGGTTACCGCCAGTGGCGGCGGTAGTAGTACGGACGCCCGTAGCGCCCGTAAACAACTACCCCCGGATTGACGACGACCGGCGCAGGCGCGACGTAAGCGGCCGACGGCGCATAGTACCCTGGCCCGCCATAGTAGCCCGGCGCCCCGTAGTAGTACGGAGCCGGGGCCGGGTACACCGGGGCGGGTCCGTAAACCGGGCCGACAGGCACGGTCACTCCCACGCCAACTCCCACCCCGGCTTGAGCCGTCGATGGCTGGGTCGCCACCGCCAGGCCCACCAACGAAACACATCCCAACGACAACAAGGTCTTCATTGTCCTGCCCTTTCCTCAGTGAAGAGCCTGCGAGAAAAATTCCGCTCCTCACTTGTGATTATACCTCTGATCTCGAAGCCGGCTCGAGATCGGAAAGGTCGACCGTGAAGGATCGCGCGGAGACTCGAGGGGACGCGCGACTTCTAGAGTCTGCGCAAAGAAAGACAGGCCCCGGTCTTCAGGTAGATCGGGACCTGTCGGAAAAGTTCGCCAAAAAGGGTCGTCGCTATGCAGCCTGTTCGGCCGCCCACTGCGCGAGGATCTCGGCATTCATTGCCGTGAGATCTTCGCTCCACTCGAAGTCGCGCGTCACCATTTCGCGGGTGCCAATGCCGTTGCGATAGGCGGCTGCGACCACGCCCGCAGTGAGCACGGGACCCATCAGGCGCGGCAGCGGATCGGACCAGAGAAACTCGTTCGTCGAGCGCGCCCCGAAGAAATGGCGGCACCACTCGCCGGCGCCGGGGAAGCTCTTCGTATGTCGAAACAGCGTGCAGAAGAGCCAGAAGCGGAACGTGTACGAGCGTCCGCGGACGGCCTCAATGGGGGCGATCTGCGAATCGAAGTAGGCGGACGCGAAGCGGGGGTCGTCTTTGAGCAGGTACATGCCGCCGGTCAGCCGCGGATTGCACTCAATCGCCGCGATCCGTCCGGACGCATCTTCAATGAAGTCGAAGCCCACCTGCCCCGTGTACTTGACGGCTTCGATGAACGTGCGGACCCACTGCCACACCGCCGGCTGCTCGACGCGACGGTAAACCACGGTCGGGCCGAAGTCGTGGCAGAAATCGGTGGCGTAGGTGGCATGCGCGGTGATTCGACCCTGATGGGCGATCGTGAACGTCGCGTAAGGCCGTCCCGGTAGATACTCCTGCGCGATCCAGGGCCGTTTGGCGGTCGGCTCGACGCCGTCGAGCGCCTCGATCCCCTGCGGACGCACGACCGTCTGCGCGGCAAACCGCGAATAGATGGGCTTATAGACCGTGCGGCTGCCTTCGCGCTGGCCGAACACGCGCAAGAGCTCGTCACGGCTGGCGATTCGCGTCGTCGCGGGAGCGGACAAGCCCAGCTCGCGCACCTTTTCGATGAAGAGCCACTTGTCATGCAGCCCAATCAGCGTATCGAAGTTGGGTGCAAAGAGCGCGGGGCCGTCCGGGCGGGCGGCCTTCGCCTGGGCCAGATAAAACACTTCCTCGTAAATGGGCACGATCAGGTCGACCGAGTGCCGGTCGGAAATCTCCCACACCGCGTCGAGCCACTCCGAAGTCTGGCGGGCGGGCGACGGCACGTGAAAATAACGCGAAACAGCCGACGAATACCGGCACAATGTGTGTGGCCACGCGTCGGCGACAAGCACCCGATACCCTTCCGCCTGAAATCGCCGCGCCAAGGCCAGCGCATAAGTTCCGCGACCTGCCGTCAACAACAACGTGCGCATAACGGGCCCCAGTGCGAGTGAATCGGGATGGGAATCGGAGAGCGATTCTCAAAGAGAGTCCGGCAGACCAGAGTTTTCGGTCTGCGGAGGGGCGACGGATGAAGGGGACGGCCGCCCGTATAAGAACCGCGATCTTCCGAAACCAGCGTTCCCGCAGAAAGGGCACCGCGATCCGTAAGAGCCCGCAGGCAGGCAGCCTTGCCGCAGTTACAGCAGCGACTCACTGGAATCGGAGGAGACTGAAGCGTGAGCGAGATGGACCGCGCGAATTGTCTCGCGCGAAAGAGCTAAACAGCGCGGATAATCGCGGCAGCGCTTTGACCCATCGCCGTGCGATTGACGGTCAGGGCCGTCTTCTTTCGCAGATCGAGCGGCTCGCGGTGGACGACCCGCAGCCGGAACCGCGGATCGGGAGTCTCGTAATTGAGCGTCATCGGCAGCGAGCCGTGCTCGAGCGCCAGCAGGCTGCCCGCCAGCTCGACCGCGCCCGAACCCGCGTCGAAGTGGCCGAAATAGCTCTTGAGTGCCGTCACCGGAATGGATTCGGCCTCGTCGTCGAAGGCCCGGCGGAAGGCGCAGGCCTCGACCAGATCGTCCCGCTGCGTGCTTTTTCCGTGGGCATTAATGTGCCCCAAATCCGAGGGCCGCAGGGACGCCTGCCGCAGGCTGGAGCGAATGGCGCGGACCAGGCCCGTGCCCCCGTTGCCGTTCGAGGAGCCTGTGCCGTCGCAGCCGGCCGCGACGCCCAGCACCTCGGCGTAGATTCGGGCTCCGCGACGTGCGGCATGGCTGTACCGCTCGACGACGAACGCCGCGCCCCCTTCGCCCACGATCGTGCCGTCACGGTCGAAGTCGAAGGGGCGGCACGCACGGAGCGGATCGTCGACCCGCCGTGACAGTCCGTCAAACAGGCTGAGCTTGGCAATGTCGACCGGATGCACGTTGGAGCTGGAGGCGCCGACGATCATGCAGTCGGCCGCGCCGCGGTCGATCACGTTGACCGCTTCGGCCAGCGCCAAGAGCGCCGACGACTCGCGGCACGTGATCGTGTTGTTGGGCCCCCGCGCATCGAATTCGATCGAAACGTGGCAGGCGGGCATGTTGGGCAACTGCCGCAGAAACCAGAGCGGACAGATTTCGCCCATCGCTTGTTCGTTGAATCGCTCGTAGGCGAAGGCGCCCTTTTCGTCGCTCGAGGCGGTCACCGCGTCGGTGAGTTCCTGCGGCGTTGTGGAGATGCGGCCAGCCCCGAAGGAGACGCCCAATCGGTCCGGATCGACCGAGCCCCGCACCAGGGCGGCGTCGTCCATCGCCAAGGTCGAGGCGGCGACGCCCAGCTGGATGTCGCGGGACATGACCTTGATCAACTTTTTATTGGCAATGTAGTCTTCGGGCGCGAAATCGTGGATTTGGGCGGCTAGGCGCGTGGGCAGATGGTCGCTGCGAAAAGCGCGCAGATAGCCGATTCCGGATCGGCCCTGCATCAAGCTTTTCCAGAACGCATCTTTGCCGATGCCGATCGGGGAAACGACCCCGACACCGGTGATGACAATCCTGGTTGGAATGTCCCCAGCCTTCATGAGACGACCCAGCGGCCGAGGCACGGCTCCGGTCGCAGCACCGCGATATCGGCTTTTCAACGTCCCGCCGGTGTCCCGCCGTCGAGAGGTCTCAAAGCTCGATCAACTTTGCCGTAAACCACTTCGCCCGAATTCTGCGGCCCGCCCGTGCGTGCCGCTGCCGATTTCTCTGCCGACCCTATTTCTTTATCGGCAATCTCCCCAGGGAGGGGAGACGGGTGATCGAGCAAACGGGGGACTGTTTTCGTCAAACAGCCGAAGCAGCCAACCTGCGCAGTCAGTCGACGCTCATGCCACTCGCAGCGCTTGACCCGCGTGAGTTTTCCGCGTGAATTTACAAGGGCGATTTTTCTAGCCGTCGCCAACCGCAGGATAAGTCGTAACTACTGATCCCCATATGTGTTTGCTAGCCTGACCCATGTCAAATTAGACCGCAGATCGCGGGGCGCGTCAAGAACAATCCGCTACGGGCGGCACAAGGGGGCAAGTCGCCGGGTTCGGTAGAATCGGCCATGTCGACGCGTGGTGCGGCATCTCCAACGTCGCAGGACGGGTGTCGCGGCCAGTTCCCCGACGCGGGCGACACCGAAGTGGGGCTGAGGCCGATTGTGCCGACGGAATCGATTCTTCTGCGGCACCCTACACGCGACTGGTCATTTCGCGTCGCAGGGAGGGGGAGCGATGGTTCGTCGAGAGGGCGTTCAGCAGAGAAGATTGCGGCCGCGGCTAAAGAAAAACAGCCGGGAGAATTCCGGCGGTGGGGCAGGAACCACAAGAATTCAGCGTCCGGCTGCCATTCCCATTTTACTGCGGAAGGGGCGGGCTTGCAAACTTCGGGCAAGGCTGGATTAGAATGCGCGGGCTGCATCTGGAACTCCTTAACCAAGATGCGACGGCGGCTGCTCCGGATGGCAGTGCCGCCTCGACGAAGCGACGACGAGACAAATCCGACATCAGCCGTGCTCACGCGAGAGTGGCGGAATTGGCAGACGCGCCAGACTTAGGATTTGGTGCCGCAAGGCGTGGGGGTTCGAGTCCCCCCTCTCGCATTCCCCCGCAGCTGCCCCCTGTGACGTAGAATTCGCGCGCCGTCACGCGTTCTCCAAGACCTGTTCAGACGTCTCTGTCTCGGCCGCGCACAACTCGCAGAGTCCGGGGACGCACTATCTTCACTCGAGACGCATGATTTTTATCCGCTGTGGACGTGCTTCGCCACGCGGCTTCCAAACGTGCGTTTTGCAAGTCCCTCTTGCGTTTTTTGGACCGGTCAACTACAAGACCGAAGCCCCGAGGTAGTTCTTGGCACCGACATGGATGTCAGAGTCAAGACCCATCCGAAGCGCCGACCGGTGGCACGAATTCGGGCCGCCCCGGCAGGCGGAGTAACCGCCCCTCACGCGCGAGGAGCCTCAAGGCAACGTGCCGGCATGGATGCCGATAACCGGCCGCTTTCTGCACCGGAGCGCTTTCGTGGCGAACCCGGCAAAGTGGCCCGGATCGCGTCGCACGACCCAGTGGCCGTCGCGATCTGACAAGGATGTAAAGTGCCGGAAAGGAGGCCTCGATCGTGTTAGTTCTCACCCGCAGAGAAAACGAGAAAATCTTATTGCCCGACGTGGGCGTGACCGTCGAATTGATGTCGGTCACTGGTAACCGCGCCCGCTTGGGCATCAGCGCTCCCGATAACATTCGCATTCTTCGCGAAGAAGTCGCCGTCAACCAGGCTGTTCTCAAGCAGGCCACGGTTCGCGGTTCGATGTCGCGAGAATTCGTTCATGCCTTTCGCAACCGGCTCAACGCGGCCATCCTGGCGGCCGAGACCGTGCGGATGCAAATCGAAGCCGAACGCCTCGACGATACGTCAAGCACGCTCGATCGCATCGTGACCGAGCTCCGGGCGATGGCGTCGATGGTCGAAGGACCGCAGCCGGTCGCCGCGCCGCCGCTTGTCGCGTCAGGAGTGGGCGAGCACCGGCCTTGGAAGGCGTTGGTGGTCGAGGACGACGCCAACGAGAGCTTGCTGCTGGCCGGAATCCTGCGGATGACGGGGTACGAGGTCGACGTCGCCGGTGACGGTGCGGACGCTCTCGACTATCTCCATTCGCACGCGCGGCCCGACGTCGTGCTGCTCGACATGAAGCTGCCGAAGCTCGACGGGGCCACCACGCTCGGTCGCATCCGCCGGGATCCCAATCTCGAGGGGATGAAGGTCTACGCCGTCAGCGCGACGCCGCCCAAGCGGTTTGGCGTGAAGACGGGACCGGGCGGCATCGACCGTTGGTTCTGCAAGCCTCTTGATCCGCGGGAGCTGGTGCGCCAACTCGATAGCGAGCTGAGCGCCCTCGATCGCTGACGCCCAGGCGTCAGCGGTTTGCCGAATTCGGCCGTCGTCATCGATGGCTGCGTTGCAGTAAGCAGACGGCGCGGATGCAGGATCCGCGCCGCTTCTGAGATCGCACAACTTGCCGGTCCGGCGCCCCCACGCCCGTGCTGGGCTCGTTCAGCACGGATCGGCGGCCGCTTCAGCTGGGAAAGACACCCACCGTGCAGCCAAAACAATCGCCGCGCTCGCTGCCCCCTTCCGGTCGCGAGGCCGCCCCGTCACGCAATCTGGCTTTCGACTTCCAGCGGTCGGAGTTTGACACGGCCGCTCAGCCCTACGAAACATTTCAGACCACCACCGACGAGCCGCTCCCCCGACATTGGAACATGAACGGCATCAACATCGGCGAAAGTCTCCGTCGCGCCCTCGAGGTGTGCGAGGCGGCCTTCGACGACATCGTCGATAAAAGCGCCGACGGTGTGGTCGTCGTGAACCCCGTCGGCACGATCTGTTTTGCCAACGCGGCCGCCGAATCGATGCTGGGCCGCTCGACGGGCGAACTTCTGGGCGAACCGTTCGGAATGCCGGTGGGGGCCGGCGAAACATTCGAGATGAAGCTGCCCTCGACCGATCAGGGCTGCCACTTCGCCGAAATCCGCGTCGTCGCCACCCATTGGCAGGGCTCGCCCGCCTTGCTGGCCACCCTGCGCGACGTCACGCAGCGCAATCGGGCCCTGCGCCGTCGCGACGAATTCCTGGCCATGCTGTCGCACGAACTGCGCAATCCGCTGGCGGCCATCTCCAGCGCGGCGAGCGTGCTGGCCCGCCCCGACCTCGACGGCGACGCCTTTGCCAGAGCCCGCGGCGTCATCGAACGGCAGTGCGCAAATGACCCGCCTGCTGGCCGATCTGCTCGACGTCTCCCGCGCGACCCGCGCGAAGATCGAGCTGCGCAAGAAATGCCTCGACCTGGTCGACGTGATCATCGAAGCCGTCGACGCGGTGCGCGGCGAAGCCGAGGCCGTCGGCCAGACCGTGTCGCTGGTTGCCAGTGTCGACATGATTCCAGTCGACGGCGACGCGGTGCGCTTGCACCAGGTGTTTGTGAACCTACTTTCCAATGCGTCCAAGTTTTCCGGTGCCGGAAGCCCAATCCGGGTGATGGTGGGGATTGAGGAGGATCAGGCGGTCGTCAAAGTCCGCGACCAGGGAATCGGGATGACGCCCGAGGTGTTGGAGGCCGTGTTCCAGCCCTTCGTCCAGCTCGACTCGTCGCTGGATCGGCCCGGCGAGGGCCTGGGTCTCGGCCTGGCGATTGCCGATTGCTTGATCAAGCTGCACGGCGGCGCGGTGCGGGCGTCGAGCGAAGGCCTGGGAAAGGGGAGCGAGTTCTGCGTCCGCCTGCCCCTGTCTCGCTCGCGTCCCGAGTCGGCGCCCACGTTAGCCGACGCCGCGACGGAGACGGCGCTACGCGTGGTGATCGTCGAGGACAACGCCGACGTGGGCGAGATGCTCAAAACGTTGCTGGAGTGCGTGGGGCATCAGGTGGAGATTGCCGCCGACGGCCTGACCGGCGCGGAACTGATCGAACGCATGCATCCGGACGTGGCCCTAATCGACATCGGCCTGCCCGCGCTCAACGGTTACCAGCTCGCGCAGCGAATTCGCTCCGACGACGCCCATCGGGACGTCTACTTGGCGGCGCTCACCGGCTACGGACAAGCGGCCGACCAGGAGAAGGCCCTGTCTTCGGGCTTCGATACTCACATCGCCAAGCCCGTCAGCGTCGAGCACCTGCGCAGACTGCTTGCTTCGCGACAACGAGTCCGCCTCAACGTGGCGGCAGCCGAAGAAGCGCAAGCCGAGCTACCCGCGCGTTGACTTGGCGGCTCACCTGTCTAGTTTCGGTCCGAATTGGAACCGGACCGGCGTCGCGCGCCACTAAGCGTGGGCCGCGCCCCCACGTTTCCGCGGAACCCCCTGTCGAATTCGTCTTTCCCAATTTGACGGACTCTGCTATGTGTTCCCGGCCGAATCTCCCGTTTCTGGGCCAACCGCACGGGGTGGGGGAGCGGTATCGAGATCGGTCGGGAAAGGATTCCCATGAAAGGCCTGGCTTGGAAGATTGCGCTCGCGACCGCCGTGCTGGCGGTCGGGTTCCTGGTCATCCTGCAAGCGCAGCGAGGCATGACCCAGGCCATGCTGCAGAAGACGGCCGACGCCCAAGCCGCCAATCAACCTGCCGCGGCACCGGCAGGCGATGCCGCCGTCGCCAGTACTGCCGTTGCCAGTGACGCTGCTTCCAAGTCGGATCCGTTCGGCGACGCTGCGTCGGCGAGCGATCCTTCGTCTGTGCATCATGGTGAGGTCGGCAGCGGAGACCCGAAGAACAACGCTCCGAAGGTTGTGTCACCGGTGACGGCTCCGGAAGTTGTCGACAAGGACTCGGGCAAGTCGCCGGCAAAACCAACCGCGTCGCCCGATGCGAAAGAGTCCACGGCCGCCAACGATCCCTTCGCCGACGGCGGCGACGTGAAGCACAGCGCTCCAGCGACAGAGACGAAGAGCGCCGCGCCCGCGGGGTCCGAGGTCAAACAGGCGAGTGCATCAACCGAAGCGCTCGGGAAGAACTCCGAGCCGACCGATAATTCATCCCCGCAGGCGATGCCGGCCCCCGAACTCCCCGCGCCCAAGCTGCCGGGAGCCGACGGACCTGGGCTCGGCGATTCGAAGCCGGAGGCGAAAGCCAAAGACGCGAGTGCGCCGCCAAAACAATCGGAGCCCCCCGCCGGACCGCAGATCGATCTGCCCGCGGGAAAGAAGGATGGCGACCAAAAGGACGCCGCTCCAAAGGACGCGGACGAAAAAGCGGCCGATGGCAAAGCGAGCGGAGGCCCGCAGCTGCCAGCCGGTCCGTCACTCGATCTGCCGCCGACGACCAATGCTGCTCCGGAAAACCCGTCGCCGCCGACTCCAAAATCGGCGACGAGCAATCCGCCTTTCCCTGGACCGGCCGACGGCGCCGCAACGCCTCCGGCACAATCCGAGCCTACCGACAAATCGCCCGTGAAATCGGCGGCGGACGCCGCTCCTCCCTCGTCGTCGGGAGGTCCCAAGCCGTTCCCCGAGGAGGGGCCCAAAGAGTCGCCGCTGGCTGTTCCCAAGCCGCCGGAATCAGTGCCGCCTTCGACGAACTCGCCGGCCCCGGCGATTCCCTCTCCGGCGATTCCGTCTCCCGCGTGCCCCGACAGGCGGCGCGACGAACGGCACGCCGGCGAGCCCGATGGTGCTCGACCTGACACCGGGCAACGCTCCTTCCCCAAATGCTCCTGCAACGGGCGCTCCGCCGACCTTGCCCGAAACGAAGTCGGCCGATACCAGTAACTCGTCGACTCCGGCCCCGACACAGCGGCCGGCGGCCGACTTGCGTTCGGAGGGGGCGGCGGACTTTCAAGGGGACGGCACGGTGGGCGAATCGGCTGCACTGGGACCGCAGCGACCCCAGTTGAATATCGAGAAGATCGCGCCGCAGAACGCTCTGCTCGGCCAGCCGCTCATTTATGCGATCGTGGTCCGAAATGTGGGCCAAAGCGCGGCCCGCGACGTCGTCGTCGAAGATCGCATCCCCAAGGGAACGAAGCTCTCCGGGACGATCCCCCGCGCGGAACTCACGGGCAAAAAGTTGATCTGGCGGCTCGGCACTTTGGCTGCGGGCGAACAGCGCAAGATCTCCATCCGCGTGATTCCGCAGGAAGCGGGGGAGATCGGCAGCGTGGCCACGGTGAATTTCGTGGCCGAGGCGGCCGCCGAAACCGTCGTTACCGCGCCGCGATTGGAATTCAAAATCACCGCGCCCTCGGCAGCCCGGCTGGGCGAGTCGGTGCCTTTCCGCTTCGAGGTGAGGAATGTCGGCACCGGCGAGGCGCGCGGCGTCGTCATTCGCGACCTGATTCCGCAGGGCCTCGCGCATACCGCGGGCAACGACCTCGAATACGAAGTGGGACGCCTGTTGCCCGGTCGCTCGAAGCAATTGACGCTCGACCTGAAGGCGGGCAAGGTCGGCACGGCCGTCAACCGGGCCGTGGTGCTCGCCGAAGGTGGACTGACTGCCGAGGCGAAGGCCACCATCGAGATCAGCGGCTCCAAAATCGCACTGACACGAACTGGTCCGCAGCGGCGCTACCTGGGACGCCAGGCCGTGTTTACCAACACGCTCGTCAACGAGTCGAGTTTTGCGGTCGACGGCGTGGTACTGGTGGAATCGGTGCCGGCCGGGATGGACTTTGCCGGCGCGTCGCACGGCGGGCAATACAACGACGGCAGCCGCACGATCGCCTGGCGGATCGACCCGCTGTCGCCGGGCGAAACGCGAGTCGTGAAATCGCGGCTCGTCGCACGAAACCTGGGGAGCCAAACGAGCACCGTTCGCCTCACCGTTCCCAATGGGGAGCCGGTGGAGGCAACTTCGCAGACCGCGGTCGAAGGATTTGCTGCCGTGGGGCTCGACGTGACCGGCGTCGACGGCCCGGTCGACCTGGGAGAGAAAGTCACCCTGCACGTCAACGCGCGGAACAAAGGGACGGTCCCCGTCACCAACCTCATGTTGACCGTCGAACTGCCCGAGCAGATGGAGGTCGTGTCGGCCCGCGGTCCGGGCAAGCTGCTGCAGGAACCGGGGCGGCTCAAGTTCGGCCCCATGCCGACGCTCGAGGGACGCACGGCAGCCGCCTGTGAAATCGTGCTGGCGGCGCGTAAACGGGGCGATAGTCGGCTGAGGCTGAGCATTCAAGCCGACCAGATCGACAAGCCGCTGGCCCGCGAGGAATCGATCCTGATTCTCTCAGAATCGCCCGAGCCGACCGCCGCTCGCTGAACGCTCAGCGCGAAGAAACCGGCACGCCGTCCTTCGTATCGGCGATGATCCGCGCGCCCTGTTCGACGGGCGCCACCGGCCGGTTCAGCAGCCGCTGCGATTCGTGCAGGACGAAACTGACGTCCATGAACGGCTCAAAGCTCACGTCGAACCAGCGGGCATAGCCGTCCTTGTCGATCAAGAACATCCCGTGCATGGGGATGTTCTCGAAGTTGTCGTAGGCGCGGAATGACTGGAACGCCGAGTATTTGTCGTCGGCCAGGACCAGGAACGGATAGGGGCCGTTCTTGTACTTGTCCAAGAACTGCTTGACGTGGGCTTGGTTGTCCACGCTGACGGCGACGAGGGTCAGCCCCTCTTTCTTCAGTTCGTCGGCCTTCTTGGCAAAAGCCTCGAGCTGCTTCACGCAGTGCGGGCATTGGCCGCCCAGGAAGAACACCATCAAGACCGGTTTGCCGCGGAACTCGGCGAAGGTGTGCTCGTGTCCCTGGGCGTCTTGAAGTTTCCAATCGGGAGCCAGCCAAGGCCGCCAAACGAGCGGCCCCAGCGACTTGAGCGGGCGGCGTTGCTTGAGCGATTTGTTGAGGCTCTGCGGCAACCGCCAATCGGCCGGCAGGTCGAAGTCCTTCGCGATCGGCTGCAAGCGCGCCAGAGGGGGCGAATCGAGATCGGCCGTGCCGGCCAGCTCGCGGAGCTTGTCGAACTCTTTGCGGGCTTCGTCCTTCTGGCCGATGCGATAGAGGATTTCCACAAGATTGGCCTGCGGCTTCACCTGATACTCGCGGTTGTTGGCGAACTCGCGGGCGCACCACTCGGCCGCGTCGGGGTCGCCGGCCTCCAGCATCTGGCGGGACATGAAGGCGAAATCGACGTTCACCGAATCGTAGGGCAGCTCGAGCAGCGCCAAGTGCCGCTGAAACAGCCAGACTCCGCCGCCGATCGCTAAGGGCACGGTGAGCACGGCCACGACGATCGACCGGCGCTTGATCGTCAAGAATGCGGCCAGCTCGAGGACGAACAGCCCCCCCAAGCACATCACGAGCGCCCGGCGGCTCAGGAAAAAGCCGCTGACGATGCGTCGATACGATTCCAGTTCCTTGCGGGAGCGCCGCCAGTTCCGCCATGGGCCGAATATACTTCGACTGGACCGCCGCCATCGCCTTGTTGCGTTTCGACGTGTCGCCGATTTCGTCGACCGCTGTTTGCGCGGCCGCCTCCTCGGATTCGCTGAGTCGGCGGATTTCGGCAAGCTCTTTGTCACCGTCGGCGATCTTGCCGGTCGAGTAGTAGGCCACGCCCAGGTTGAGGTGCACCTTTCCCTGCTCGCCGAGCAACGACGTTTCCTCGATGTAACCCGACTTGCACGCGTCGATCAGATCCTCCCAGTACTCGAATTGACGCAGAGTTTGCAACAGACGCTCTCGGCCGTAGTAGGCGCTCGTGCCGTGCGTTTCGACGGTCTTCTTCTGCTCCTTCGGCGAGTCTTCGTCGTCGGCGCTATCGTCGTCGTCCGGGGGCTCGATGAGGTTGAACTGCGGATGCCGCGGCAGATCGATCATGTGCATCGCCGTCCGCCGCGCGTCCTGCGCCCGGCCCATGTATAGCAGCGTACGCACGAGCCATTCGTTGTTGTGGGCGTAGAAGACCGACTGGTCGGGAACCACATGGTCATGCATCATGCGGGCATGCTCGGTGCGGATACACGCCTCGAGCTGCCAGGCGGCCTGCGGGTACATGTGCAGAGTGAAGTAAATGTGCGTGGGCATGTGCCACATGTGGCCGATCGACGGGGCCGAATCGCCGCAGTGATCGGCCGAGTCGAGTGCGCGGCTCTCCATCGACGCGAGATTGCAGATGTGGATCACCGCGTGGTTGATCGGGTGATAGGGATTCACCTTCAGGATGGCGTTGGCCAGTTCGACGGCATCGTGCACTTCGGTGTTGCTGGCCTGGCCCGTTTCGATGCGGAACCACATCCGCCAGACTTCGCGGGCCTTTGCCTCCTGGTCGTCCGGGTACTTGGCCATGATGGCCCGATAGCCGCCCTGGGAGGTCAACGCATCGATATACATCTGTTCGCGATCGCTCAGGCCGGCCTTGTTCTTGGCGGCCAATTCGGCGAACTCGCGGGCGCGGGACGGTCGGTAATGGTTGGCGATCGAGGCGCCCCACCACGCCATGCCGGCGATCGAGTGATCCAGGTGCCTCCGCCGCGCGGAAGGAGCGCTCGGCCTCGGCGTACCAGAAGCCATGCAGCTGGCCCACGCCCTGCTCGAAGAATTTTTGGGCCTTTTCGACCTTATGGGTGATGGGAAAGTGCACATTTCCCGTACCCCCCATCAGATAAGCACTTTGGCGCAGACCCGCGTCGAAAATCTCTCCGTGCCGGGAGTGGCCCGGCAGAATGCGCTCCTCCTGCTGCGGTGCGGTGGGCTCGCCGGGTATCTGCACCCGGGCGCTGGGTGTCTGAGTAAGGGCACTGCCGGGGGTCTGCGCAAAGGCACCGTCGGCCAGCAAGGCGACGAATCCGACGAGTAGCAGGCATCGGGCAACGGCCGGCATGCGAACGCAACCTTCCCCGAACATGTACGACAGTCATCGCCAAAGCGCCAAAAGAATCTCGACCCCCGCCGAATCCCCCGGTCCCGAGGGCCCCCAACTGAGTCTGGCACTGACTCCAAGTTGGCGCCGTCCAAGCTGGCGGCGCCAAATCTCGCACTGACCGGGTCCTGGCAAAGCCGTCAGTCCCGCGTCAGCGGAGTCGGCTGATCGCGTCCCTCCACGACCAGCAACTCCTTGTCGGCCGAGATCCCGGCCAGATGCTGGTCGCGCCCCGACATCCAGTGGATCACGACCGATTCGACCGCGGTGTTTGGTCCGAGTCCAAAGACCAGCGCCCGCTCGTTGCTCGCCTGGAACCCGTCCCCCGCGGTGAGCTGCCGCACGATCTTCTTGCCGCCGGCGGTCACTTCGACCGTGGTGCCGATCGCGTCCCGGGCCGAGCCCGTCCCCACCAGCCGCAGCGTCAGATGGTGGCCCGGCTTCTGGGTCGTGTTCGTCAGGAGGGCGGCCGGGAGCGTGCGCGTGACAAATCACGACGTCTTCCAAGCCGTCGCGATTCCAGTCGAGCCGTGCGACCGCTCGTCCCAGGTGTTTCTCTTGAAAATAGGGCCCGAGCGTAGCCCCGGGCACCAGGGCGAAATGTCCCCGGCCGTCGTTCGTGAAATACGCCGGGAGCATTTCGTAGGGCAGATATTCGCTCTTGGGATTGTCTCCGTTGCCGCAGGCGGTGATCAGGTCGAGCTTGCCGTCGAGATCGGCGTCGATTGCCTGGGTTCCATAACTGGTCGACATCAGGGTGGGGGCATAAAGTCCGGCCGATGCCGTGCTCTGATCGCGGAACAGCCCGCCTTTTTGTTGCAGGTAGAGCGTGTTGGGTTCTTCGACCAGGCTCGTTCCGTGGAAGTCGAGCAGGCCGTCGCCGTTGAAGTCCCCGGCGGCGAGACCGAGAGTTTTGCGCCCCGTTCCGTCGATAGCCAAACGCCAGGCCCATGGCGAGCCCGTTCTCGGTGAACTTGGGCGGATCACCCGGCTTCGCGACGTCGTTTTTGAAGAAGTAGTTTTGCGTCCCGCTGTTGCCGACTAAGAGATCGAGCTTGTGCGAGCCGTCGACATTAGCGGCGATCACCGAGGTGCCCCGGTCTGAGTAGCGGTCGATCTGGGCGGTTGCCGTCGCGTCCTCGAAGCGGCCGTCGCCCTGGTTGAGCCAGAGCCGATGGTGGGCCGTGGGGAATCCGAAGGTCACGCATGGGTAGTGGTGGTTGTCCCGATCGCTACAGATTCGCGTGAGCGCGTCCCCCTCCAGATAACCGAGCGTGTAGATGTCCGGCAGCGAGTCGCCGTTGAAGTCGGCGATGACGCAGCTGCTCGTCCATTGCGACTCGGTGGCTCCCGAATCTTCCGAGGCGTCGCTGAACGTGCCGTCCCCGTTGTTGGAAAAGAGCCGATTGGAGCCGACGTTGCCCACGTAGATGTCGGGGAAGCCGTCGTTGTCGATGTCGCCGACGGAGACGCCCTGGCTGAAGCCGGTCTCGACGAGGTGCGTTTGGGCTGTCACGTCGGCGAAGTGCCCGTCGCCCAGATTGCGATAGAGCCGGTCGAGATGATCGGTTTGATCGCGGTCCTGCGGATCCTTGCTGCCCTGCGCGAAATAGAGATCGGGCCAGCCGTCACGATCGAAATCGACCACACCCACGCCGCCCCCATTGACGCCGTGAAACTTGTTGAGCCCGTGGACTTCGGGGTCGCTGCCGTCAAAGTACGTGAAGGCGACGCCCGCGGCCTTGGCCTGATCCGCGAACGATACGCGGCTGGCCGGCACTTGAGGGGTCGGCACTGCGGAGGCTACGGTCCACTTCGGCAACGGCAGTTTTGAGAGGTCGACTTTGTTGGCCGGGTTGAAGTTGGGCAGCGTCCGCTTCTTCTCGAGGTTCTTCAGTTCGCCCTCGGCCTGCTTGAGGTCCTGTTCGAGGGCCTTGTTGGAGGGGTCGATCTGGTACGTCATTTGGGTCCAGCCGTAGGCCTCCCAAAAGTTGCCCAGCTCGCCGGCCGCCTTGATGGCGCGGTTGGCCAGCTCGAGATCCCCCTTGCCCAGCTCATAGGCGCGGAAGTGATTGAGCCGCGCCAGTTCCATGTAGTCAGCCAGCTTCTGCGCCCGTTCGAGGAACGGGGCGGCGTCGTTCTTGCGGTTGAGCGAAGTGAGTAAGAGGCCGAGCTGGTAATTGGCGGTCTGGCGGTTCGGGTCGCGCTTGAGCTCCTCCCAATAACAACGGGCGGCGATTTCCGGCTCGTGAGCGCGCTCGGCCCGCGCGCCTCGCAGCGACCAGAAAAGCGGGTGATCCGCGAGCGACGGTTTGGCTTCCGCGTTCCACTTGAGATATTTCGCGTCGTTACCCGACTCGAAGAGCACCTGGCCGAGGCGGATCTGCGCTTCATCGATGGTCGGCGCCGTTTCGATAACCTTGCGCAGCACGGCTTCGGCTTCGTCGTACTTCGTCTGCGACCGCAGCATGTTCGCCCGGCCGAGCATGATGATGGGATCGTCCGGACTTACCTTCATTCCCCGCACCACTGTCTCGAAGTCGGGCGCCACGCGCTCGTTGCGCGCCAGATCGTCCATCAGTTGCACGTGCAGGCGTTGCTTCTGCTCGATCTCCGACAGCTCGAGGGGGATCAACTCCCAGGTTCGCGTGCTCAATCGCATCAAACCGGCCAGCAGCCACGTCGCACTCGGTTCTTCCGGTTGCAGCTGCAGCGCGCGGCGATATTCCTCTTCGCCTTCCCGATACTTTTGGTACTGGTTGCACAGGATCTGGCCGGCTTGCAAGTGGCACCAGGCGGCCGCGTCGCTTTCACTGTCTTGCGCCCGCTGAAAATACGGGAGCGCCTCCTTCTCCCGGCTCTGCCGCACGAGGCTCTGTCCGTAGAAGAGCAGCGCCTGCGTGGAGCGCGGCTCTCGCGCCAGCACGCGCTCGGCGTAATGTTCCGTCTCGATGTATTTGGCGAGCGCTTGCTTGGGATCGGTCGAGATCTGCTTCTCGCCGTCCGTGAACGACTCCTGCATCTTTTTGAGGAGCGACGGCACCGGCTCGGTGTCCACCTTCATGGTGGCGTAAACGCCGGCGGCCACGAACCCGCCCAGGATCAGCAGGACGACGATCAATCGCAACTTGATGGCGCCGGCACGCGAACGAACCGGGCAGCCGCAGGGCCGGACGGACCGTCCCAACGGCGAAAATCGGGAAGGGTGCATCGGAGAGAATGACTCGTAAACGAGGGACGAAGGGACGCGCGAGCGGCGCGTAAAAAAGACGGCTCAATCAACCATACATTCCGGGACTGGCGAAGTGAAGGGCGGCAGAGCCACCGGCAGGGACTCCTGCGCCTCAGGAGGCGCGGCCCGAGCTCAGCCCGCGAAGATGGCCGGCGGAGGACTCGAAGAACCGCCGGCGACGCTCAGTTGCGGTCCCGCCCGTGCGGGTCGCACGCTCCAAATCGTCGAGGTTAGCTGCACAAATTCGACAGCCGACCGAGCGCAAGTGAAATTCGACGTACTCGGCCAGCGAGGGCTCGAGTGTCCCCAGCAGGAAGCCCCCCAACTGTTTCCGGCTCGGACAACTCAGCCGCCGGCGCCGCCAGATTTCTCCCACCGAGTGGATTCCGTCGTCGCGTCGCCGCGACAGCGAGGCCACGCGCAGCCTCAGGGCCTCGTTGCGGCGGAGATCGCTCTCGATGGCCGTCATCCGTTCGGCCGGCAACATCTCGTCGAGATAGGCGAGCAAATCGGCGTCCGAATGTGCATCAGAAGCAGCCATTTGCGCGATTTTAGCCGGCTTTGGGACTGCTTGCCACCGCCCGACCCGCTCGGTAGCATAAAGCCGCTTTTGGCCGACGAGCGAGCGGGGGACGTGGCTCGGAAAGGCCGGGAAACCATCGGGTTAGGGCCGGCGCGGCCCGGCGTTTGCAGCTCCGGTGTCCCAATCTCGGCGACGTCTCAGCCCCCCCCGCCAATTTTGCAGGTGAACCGTGCCCGTTCGAGCACCGCAGAAATCGGTTCCGGAGCTGTTGGCAATCGCCAAGACACTGCGGAAAGACATCATCCGCATGACGACCGCGGCCGGCAGCGGCCATCCCACCAGCAGCCTGTCGGCGGTCGAAGTGGTGGCGGCACTTTATTTCGGCGGTTTCATGCGGTACGACCCGGCCGCTCCCCATGATCCCCAGCGAGACCGGTTCATCCTCAGCAAAGGGCACGCGGTGCCCGTCCTTTACGCGGCAATGGCCGAGGCCGGCTATTTTCCAACCGAGGAACTGTTGACCCTGCGAAAGCTGGGCGGCCGGCTCGAAGGGCACCCGAACATGCGGCGACTGCCAGGGATCGAAGCGTCCACCGGGTCGCTCGGTCAGGGACTTTCGTTCGGCATCGGCGAAGCGCTCGCCTGCCGCCTCGACAAACTCGACTCACACGTTTACGTGATGTTGGGCGACGGCGAAATCGAGGAAGGGCAGGTCTGGGAGGCCTTCGCCGCCGGTCACAAATACAAGCTCGGCAACCTGACGGCCATCGTCGATCGCAACGGTTTTCAGCAGACCGGCGCGACCGCCCACGTTCTGGACATGACGTCGGTGGCTGACAAGATCGCTGCCTTCGGCTGGCACACGCAGTCGGTCGAGGGGAACGACATGCAGGCCGTCGTCGATGCGCTGACGAAGGCGCGGCAAGTCAAAGATCAACCCACGGCCATCGTCTCCCACACCCGCAAGGGCTTTGGGATTCTGCCCCTCTTGGAGAAAGAGGGAGACCTCAACTACCACGGCAAGCCGCTCTCCAAGGAGCTGGCGGAACAGGCGCTGCAACTGATCGACGCCAGTTGACCGTCAGCGACAGTCAGCGGTTCAGCGACACACGGGCATTGGCGACACACGGGCACTCGCGAGACGCGGAAACGACGGACCGGAAGATGAAGATCGGGGAAAAAAGCGGCCTCAAGCTCGGACAAGCGACGCGCGACGCGTTTGGCGACGCGCTCAAGGAGTTCGGTGGCACCCACGCGCAAGTCGTCACCGTCGACGGCGACGTCGGGAATTCGACCCGCACCGAGGTCTTCGCCCAAGCCTATCCCGACCGCGCGTTCAACGTCGGCATTGCCGAAAGCAACCTGGTCAGCGTGGCCGGTGGACTGGCGGCTTGTGGCAAGATTCCCGTCGTAGCCAGCTTCGCCTGTTTTCTGCTGAACAACGCCTACGACCAGATTCGCATGTCGGTGGCTTTTCCTTCGCTCAACGTGAAGCTAGTCGGCTCGCACGCCGGCATCTCGATCGGCGAAGACGGTCCCTCGCAGATGGGGATCGAGGACGTCGCCCTCGCGCGGTCGTTCCCCGGCATGACAGTCATCGTGCCTTGCGACGCCCCGTCCACCAAAAAAGCGACCGCGGCCATGCTCACACATGAAGGGCCGACGTACCTGCGGCTCGGCCGTCCGAAGGTCCCCGTCGTCTATCCGAATGGCTGCGACTTCGAGATCGGCAAAGCCATCACCGTGCGCGACGGCTCGGACGTGACCATCATCGCCAACGGGCTGATGGTGGGCGTCGCCCTCGACGCGGCCCATGATCTGGCGGCCGAAGGAGTTTCGGCCCGCGTCGTCGACATGCACACGGCAAAGCCGATCGACGAAGAAGCGATCATCAAGGCGGCCCGCGAAACGGGCGCGATTGTCGTTGCCGAAGAACACCTGGCCGCCGGCGGGCTGGGGTCGGCCGTGGCGATGGTCGTTGGGCAAACACTTCCAGTTCCTCTGGCGTACGTCAATCTCGGCGATCGCTACGCCGAAAGCGGGGACGCGGAGGGTCTGCTCGAACATTACGGACTCACAGCGGCGGCGGTGTGCGATGCCGTGCGGCGCGTCAGCCGCCGCTAGTCGTTCACCGATCCATTTAGTACGAATTCCTTGCGGCCGAGAACGAGATCGCTGCGGAGCAGCCGGCGGGCCACGTTCCGCTTTGACCAGGTGTTGAGTGATCGAGTATCGGACGTTTGCCAATCGCGACCCGGCACGAATGGCCGCCCTCTGGAACGGTATGCCGCTGGGTCGAGGCGCCGCGACCGGCATCGGCGTCGATGCGTTCGAGACGCTCAACTTCGCCCAGCCCTATTTCGATCGCAAGGGCGTCATCCTCGCCTTCGACGGCGCCGAACTGGTCGGCTTTGTGCACGCCGGCTTCGGTGCGAACGCGGAGGAGACGACTCTCTCGTATGACGCCGGCGTAATCTGCGCCCTGATCGTGCATCCCAACTATCGACGGCAGGGAATCGGCCGCGAGCTCCTCCGGCGGGCCGAGACGTATTTGCGCGAGAAGGGGACCAAGAACGTTCCAGGCGGGCCCCAGCGCGCCGCGCGATCCCTTCTTCTTCGGGCTCTATGGCGGGAGCCGGCCGTCGGGCTTTATGGAGTCCGATCCCGATGCGGCCCCTTTCTTCACTGCGCTCGGTTATCAACCCGGCGAACGCTCCGCCGTCTTGCAGTGCGACCTGACGACGCAGAAGAGCCCGATGAGTTTCCGCTTCGTCAACGTCCGCCGCAAAATGGAGCTGACGGTGTCGCCCGAGCCGTCCAAAATCACCTGGTGGTGGGAGACGCGCTACGGCCGGCTCGACACGGTGCAATTCAGCCTGCACTCCAAAGAAAATCCGGCCGAGGTAGCCGAGCTGACGGTAGTAGGCCTTGATCTGTATCTCACGGCCTGGCAGCAGCGCGCCGTCGGTCTGGCCGAGCTGCGGACCGTCACGACGGAAATGCGCAAAGGCTACGCGCAGGCGCTCCTGGTGGAAACGTGCCGCCGCTTGAAGGACGAACTGGTCACCCTCGCCGAGGCACATGCGGTCGAGTCCAACCTGCCCGTGATCAAGCTGCTCGAGTCGTGCGGCTTCACCCGCGTCGATACGGGAGTCGTGTACGTCAAGACGGAGTCTTGATTCGAGTGCGACTCGTTGTCAGATCCTGAGCGTCTTAAATTGTGTGCCACTGCTGAGCTTGCTCAGCAGTGTCTTCGGCGCGTCGGTCTGGAAAGCGGATGTCCTTGAAAGACTGGCCACGGCTGGCTCGCACCGTCGCGCATCTGCGCCTTTCGCAAATCTTCTGGCGCGGCAGGTACGCGCTGCGTCGCCGCTATTTGTTGTCCTCGCACACCGAATCGCCGCCGCTTCCGCCAGAGGCGTGTCAGGGTGACCCGCTCACCCAGCTGGGCGAGCAATTGCGTGAGCACGACTTTCCTTCGGCCGCTGATGCTCCCATGATTGGCGATCAAGCGGCCATCGTCGAGCGCCTGTCGCGGGGCGTCTTCCGGCATCTCAACGAAGAGGGGCCGCTCGGTCGACCGCCGGATTGGTTGCTTGGCCCGCGTGACCGCGGCCGACTTTGGACGGTCACGCTGCACTATCACCACTGGGCGTGGGAACTCGCCGCGATCGCGGCAGCGGATGGTTCCTGCGCGGCCCAAGCGGGCGACCTCTATCGCGAATATCTCGACGATTGGATCAAGCGATGCGATCTCTCGCGGCCGGGCGCTTCACCTGGCGTGGAACTCCTACGCCATCGGCACGCGTCTGGAACAGTGGGGCCTCTCGGCCCTGCGGCTCGGCCCGGGCTGGTGGTCGGCCAATCCGGAATTTGCCGAGCGATTGCTCACGAGCTTGTGGCGGCAGGCCCATCATCTTGCGAACAATATCGAATGGGATTTGCGGGGCAATCACCTCGTTCGCGACGCCGTGGGACTGGCCTGGGCGGGTCGCTTCTTCGACGGTCCCGACGCTCCGCCGTGGCTCGCGCAAGCGGCTCAACTCGCCTGCGACCAGGCCCGCGAGCAAGTCCTTCCCGACGGCGGCCACTTCGAACGCAGTCCGATGTATCACCGGCATGTGATGCACGATTTCGATACGCTCGCGCACTTGATCAAGGACCCGGCCGCGCGAACGCAATTGAGTTCGGTCGTCGCCCGCATGCAAGAATTCGCCTCCTGGACACGCCATCCCGACGGCGGCGTGGCGCTCTTGAATGACGCGGCGCTCGACGAGGAACCATCGAGCACTCAGGCCTCGCCCGCGCAAACAGCGACGGAACCGCGCGGCGGGCGCCACTTCGCCGACACGGGCCTCGCCGTCTGGCACGGCGCGAAGTGGACTCTGTTCTTCGATGTCGGCCCGCTCGGCCCCGATTATCAACCGGGCCACGGCCACGCGGACAATCTCACGCTCGAATGTTCGTATGGTGGACAGCGGCTGTTCGTCGATCCGGGGACGCATTCGTACGACCACGATGAGCGGCGAGCGTACGATCGCTCGACAGCCGCGCACAATACCGTCTGCGTCGACGGCACCGATTCGAGCGAAGTCTGGCACATCTTCCGCGTCGGCCGCCGGGCACGACCGATCGACGTCCAAGTCACCGCCGACCAAACCCACTTCGACGCCAAAGCCGCCCACGACGGTTACCGACACCTGGGCCGCGTCATCCATCTTCGTCGCGTGCAGCTTGCCGACGACGAAACGCTCACGATCACCGACCGCGTCGAAGGCACGGGCTCCCATCAGCTCGAAGGCGGCTGGCTGCTCGCTCCAGACTGGATCGCGGCCCCCACGGAAGGCGGCTGGATCCTTCAGCACACATACCATCGCCTTCGTGTGCAACTGCTGGGGCCGAGACACCTCGAACTCTCCCTCGAGAACAAGCCTTGGCACCCGCAGTTTGGCATCGAGATCCCCACAACGCGTCTCGTCTGGCGCTACGCGGGGGCATTGCCATTCGAACTCAAAACGAGCGTCGCGGCTAAAACAGAGTAGAATGGAGCGAGTTCATTTCGCCCCGTCTCTCGCCACGAGCAACCGACCGCTGGCTGGCTATCCGCCGCACCGGAGCAAGCCGATGTGGATCAAACGGTTTGAGTCATCAGAACTCACTGCCGACGTGATTGCCGCGATGAAGAGCGACGGCTTAACCGTTGCTGACGGACCAGGTGCTGATCGCGTGACGGTCACCACGGACAAGGACTGGATGGCGAACAAGTGGGGAATGTCAAAGCGAATCATCCCCGACGGTGGGAAGGACACGTTTCTCGACCGCCTCGCCAAAATCGGCGCGTTGAACTTTATGGTGCTAATCATCGTGGCGGTCCTCGCCGTCGCCTGGTTCCTTTGGCGCGACCGAGGATGACTCGCCAGCTTGAAACCCGAATGACCTAATCCGAATGACGAAAGAAGCACGAAGCCCGAAACGCAAGCGTCCTTCTTCGGGCTTAAGTCATTCGGTCATTCCTTCGTCATTCGTTCTTCGACATTCTGGCTTCGACCCTCACGCCCCACCGCCCCACTTTTGGCGATCGAAATCCGCGAACGTCTGCCCCGCCTCGGCCAGCCGCTTAAGCAACGGCGAAGGCTTCCACCAGAAGCCCTGCTCCTTCTCGAACTGGCAGACGCGGTCGTAGACTTTCTTGAGGCCGATCGTGTCGGCGTAGAACATCGGGCCGCCGCGGAAGGCCGGAAAGCCGTAGCCGTAGATGTAGACGATGTCGATATCGACCGAACGCAGGGCGTGGCCTTCGTCGAGGATGAAGGCTCCTTCGTTGATCAGTCCGTAAATCGTCCGCTCGATGATCTCTTCCTTGCCGATCTTTCGCTGCGGGATGTTCGCCTCTTTCACGGCCGCGGCGATGATCTTTTCGGCCTCGGGGTCGGGCATCGGCGTGCGGTTGCCTTTTTCGTACTTGTACCAGCCGCCGCCCGTCTTCTGGCCGTGCCGGCCCGCTTCGACGAGGCGATTGTCGGCCAGGTGCGGCCGCAGGCCGGCGGGGATTTTGTGCGCGGCCTCTTTGCGGACTTTGTAGCCGACGTCGAGACCGGCCAGGTCGCCGACAGCCAGCGGTCCCATGGCCATGCCGAATTCGTAGAGGGCCGCGTCGACCTCCTGCACCTTGGCCCCTTCTTCGACGAGGAAGGCCGCCTCGCGCATGTAAGGTCCGAACATGCGGTTGCCGACGAAGCCCCAGCAATTGCCGACGAGCACGCCGACCTTGCCGAGCTTCTTGGCCAGCGCCATCGAGGTCGCCAGCACTTCCTTCGACGACTGGTTGCCGCGGACGATTTCCAACAACTTCATCACGTTGGCCGGGCTGAAGAAGTGATTGCCCACGACCATCTGCGGCCGCTTGGTCGACGCGGCGATCGCGTCGACGTCGAGCGTCGATGTGTTGGAAGCCAGCACGGCCCCCGGCTTGGCCACCTTGTCGATCTCGCCGAAAACTTTCTTCTTCAGCTCCATGTTCTCGAACACGGCTTCGACGACGATGTCCGCCTCGCCGATGTCGGCGTAGTTGAGCGTCGGCTTGATCATCGCCAGCTTCTGATCGACCTGGGCCTGCGTCATCTTGCCCCGCTGCACCGAAACGCCGTAATTGCGTTTGATCGTCTCCAGGCCGCGGTCGAGGGCCGGCTGATCGACCTCTTTGAGCGTCACCGGAATGCCGGCATTCACGTAGGTCATCGTGATGCCGCCCCCCATCGTGCCCGCGCCGATGACGGCCGCAGTCTTCACTTCGATCGGCTTGATGTCGTTGGGCAGGTCGGGAATCTTGGCGACCGTCCGCTCGCCGAAGAAGACGTGAATCAGCGATTTCGATTCGCTCGAGTAGAGGCATTCCTGAAAGAGCTCGGCCTCTTTCTTCACCCCTTCGGCAAACGGCAGCTTGCCGGCCGCTTCGACCGCTTCGATCGAGCGATAGGGCGACTGCATGCCCCGCCACGTTTTGGCGACCTGCTTCTTGAGTTCGGCGATGCCCGCCGCGACGGCCGCCGGCTCGCCAAAGCGGTCTTGGATCTCGCTCACCTTCCGCGGGCGGCTTTGCCCCCTTTCGACCGGGCGAATTTCACCGCGCCGGCCAGCAAGTCGCCGTCGACCAGCTCGTCGATGATGCCCCACTCGTGGGCCTGCTTGGCCGAAATCGGATTGCCGATCGCGCACAGCTCGGCCGCGTGCACAATGCCGGCCAGCCGCGGCAAGCGCTGCGTGCCCGCACCGCCGGGAATCAGTCCGAGCTTCACCTCCGGCTGGCCCACCTGCGAATTCGGCACGGCGACGCGGTAGTGGCAGGCCTGTGCCAACTCCAAGCCGCCGCCAAAGGCCGTGCCATGAATCGCGCAGACGACCGGTTTCGGGCAGTTCTCCACGACCGTCAGCATCGGATGCAAACCCTGGTCGCGTTTCTTCTGTCCCGACGTGATCTTGCCGAACTCCTTGATGTCCGCCCCCGCGACGAAGGTGCGACCGCCGCCGATCAGCACGATCGCCTTGACCGACGGGTCGGCGCCGGCCGCCTGCACGTGTTCGATCACCCCTTCGGGGACGCCCGGGCTCAGCGCGTTGACCGGCGGATTATTGATCGTCACGACCGCGACGTCACCGTCCTTGGAAAGCGTTACCAAGTCACTCATGGTGCGGATCCCTTTTTGTCAATCAGGTTTTTTGTCAAGCGCGTTGAGAGTCTGTATAACTGGATCGATCGAGATGCGATCGATTTCGAGCCTAAATCGCCCTGCGATTTCCGATCGGATACCCCTCACCCCCAACCCCTCTCCCGCAAGGGGCGAGGGGGGAAGAGTTGCAGCTTTGGCCCCTCGGCACCGCAAGCCGTTATCTGCATAAGAAGGTGATTGCAATTCTCCTCCCCTCTCCCCCCGCGGGAGAGGGGCCGGGGGTGAGGGGCCCACGCGATCGGTGTCCCAGGATCGCGCATGTCCTTAGGGCGAATGCCCGTCGATTTTTTTGCTAGGCGGCCCACTCGCGAAGGTCCTCATTCTCCAGGAATCACACGTCATGAGCAACCGTTTTGACCTCACCGGCAAGAACGCCATCGTCACCGGCGCACGCGCGGAATTGGCCTGGCAATCGTCCGCGGCTTCGCCGAAGCCGGTGCGAACGTCACGCTGTGCGGCCGCAAGCAAGAAACGGTCGACGCGGCCCTCGCCGAGCTGGGCCCGGTCAAGGATAAAGTGCTGGGCGTCGTCGCGCACGTCGGCAAGAGCGAAGACCTGGAAACGCTGCTCGCCGAGGCGGAAAAGAAGTTCGGCCCCGTCAACGTGCTGGTCAACAACGCGGGGACCAACCCGTACTTCGGCCCAATCCTGGGCTCGGAAGACCCGCGTGGGACAAAACGATGGACGTCAACTTGAAGGGGCCCTACATCCTCTCGCGGATGGTCGCGCCAAAAGATGGTGCAAACCGGCGGCGGCTCGATCCTCAACATCGCCTCGGTCGCCGGGCTGCAGGCCGCCGTCTACCAGGGAATTTATTCCGTCTCGAAGGCCGGCCTGATCATGCTGACCAAGTGCATGGCCCGCGAACTGGGCCGCCAGAAAATCCGCGTCAACTGCATCTGCCCCGGCGTGATCCGCACCCACCTGGCCGAAGCCCTGTGGAAAGACGAAGGCCGCCTGAAAGAATTCGTCAAAAACAAATCCCTCGGCCGCATCGGCGAGACGGAAGAAATCGTCGGCGCGGCGATTTACTTCGCGTCCGACGCGAGTTCATTCACGACCGGGGCGGCATCGTGATTGATGGGGGGATGGTGATTTAAGGGCAGCTCAATGTTGACGAACTCCGGCGTGAGCTATTGGTCACACTCTCTTATTTAATCGCTCATTCATGAGCAGATTGTGGTGCCGAACCGAGCTCAATCCCGACAATTACGGCGCGGCGGCCGGCGGATTCTTGCCGAGATCGATCAAATGCAGATCGAGGTTCGGATTCTCGCTCATCACCCGGCATAGGTCATCGCCCCTCACTCAGGAAGTGGGCTCGTAGGCGTTGAGTTTCTTTTCGGATTTTTGTCTCAGGGCTCCGTGAAATCTTCGAGCGAGATGTAGTGCTTGATGAAGGATCCGATCCGCGGTAGCCAGTCACTCGACGTCAACTCGGTGCAATCCTGAAACTCTGCGAGGAACAAGAAGCCAGCTCGCACTGCATCGACAGTGCCTTTTTAATATCGAGGCAAGTTGAGCATTGAAATCCTTTGCTTCGACCACCGTTTTAGGCCGGAGATTGGCAGGTCGGAAACCTCGAATCATAGGCAGATTATACACACCGCAGACCAAGTCCTCGTCATTAGTGAGCGACCATTTGGCCGATCACGTGGTACGCCAGTCACCGTGGCGACCTCGGGCACCCCCCGCGTCATTTTGAGACGGGAGTCGTTGCCCAAGCAAATAGACGACGATCCATTGCCTTGCGATTTCGTAGAGCCGGTCAACGTCCGCACGCGAGATCGTCGGCGAGTGCCGGTGAGTTCAGCGTGTCGAAGGTCGTTATTGTTGAGAAGACGCCCAAAAAAGTCCCAGTCAGATTGCGAAGCCCTCAGGGACGTCCTCGCAGACTTCCCGTAGATTAAGGAGAAGGCGTCACGAACCTTGTAAAGAGACATGAACCACGAGGAATGCTCGCGATGCGCGTATTCGTAGTAGTCGCCCCAGGGGCGATGGTAGTACTGAAGCAGTTTCCTCAAGCCGGCATTTGAGATCGCGTTTTTCGCGATTTCAGCCGCGATCCTAAGCGGTGGCTCGCGGTAGGTCGCCATTGTTTCGACGCCGAATGCCCCGCCCACCGTCACTCGCTTGAGTCCACGACGCGTCAAAAGTTCGGTCTCAACCGCCTTAGCATTGCTCTCGAACCGCTGATGAATGACCTCCGTGCGAGCTTCCACCCAGGAACGCCCCACCAGAAAATGACCATGCGGTCGCAATGATCTGCAACGCCCGAATCAATTCGTCTTCGGCAACTGGGACCTCAGCCGCATCGCCTACGGGCTTTTCGAGCGCGACGACGAAATCAGGCTAACTATACATTCTCCGGGAACGACCCCATGCCGTCATTCCGTCCCAGAGCGAGCTGTTGCCGTTAACGCCCATGCCCTTCAGAGAAGGAATTAGAACTGGGCCATCCTTCAAGGAGATTCGGACGACAGACGGGTCGGTGTTGCAAACTGGGAGATTACCAATTCCACTCACTGCCTATTTCTCCCAGTTGCGCTCATAAGCCCGTTTGGCATTTCCCAGTTGCGGTGACTCAGCCGCCGCGAATGTTCGCACAGTCGCGTCCAGAGCCAGAATTAGAACCGAGCACTATAAAAACGGTCATAAATTCGCTATACGCAAGCGTCTCCTTACCCATTCGCTCGATCGCCGAATCATCCCCACTCATGCGGAACACCAAGTAGTTTATCGTGTCTTCGGCATCCATATGCGTCTGTGAGCTCAATCGTGCATACGCCGTGCGATAGGCGGTCCCTTCACCAATCGCGGCGAAGCGATCGCGGATTTGCTTGGGAAACTTCACCGTGAGGTCAAGTGGGGCGATGCCAGCAAACTCCCGCTCGGCGCCTTCAAGGAATCGCAATCGAAATTGGTGCAACACCTTTCGCGTGTTGATTCGCGTGCTGTGATCGGCCCTCTCCGGCCCCGGAAGGGTTTCTACAAGTTGTTCCCACTCTCTAATCTGCTTCGCGTCCTGATCCACGTAATCGCGTAGCCATGCGATAAAGCGCGAATTTCGGTCGGATTCCATGATGAATCGAATGTTTGTCGAGGCTTCTATGGCAACCCGCGCCGCGACCTCAGCGGTCGCTGCATTCGCCGTAGCGATACAGGTGATCGCGGCGGCCACATGTTCATACGTCCGATCGCACATGTGCAAAATGACGCCATAGGTTGGCTCCGACGCGACGACGTTGTCGGCTGCCTGGGCTAGTTGTAAATCGGCGAATGCCCGCGCGCCGAGTACATGCTCGACCAGCGCAGGCCACGCGCCCACCAATCGGGTAATCGAACTTTGTGGTAAGCCTCAAACCGTGCTTGCCAAGCCGTCGTTTCCATGATCCACATTCGAATGAAGTGACGACTCGATCGGGCTCGTGCGCGAGCTGGTCCGACGGGAGGCGGGGTGCCCGCTTTAGAGGAAGCCCCGAATCTTCGCCTTGTTGCGTTTTACATAACTTCCGGCCCACGGAAACATGGGGGCTTCCTCAGCGGAGCGCCCGGATCACGCATCTCTCTGCACGCGCGGTGGACCAATTTCCTTCCCTTATTGAAAAATTTGGTCCGCCGGGTCAACTTTGGTCCACCGTCCTCAGTGGTGTTTCTAGGTGCATAGAACATTGGGCTTCGCCGGGCGAGGGAGGTGCCGTACGATCGAAGGATGCGCTTCGCGGCAGTGCGTCGTTGTGCGTCCATTGGTCCCTTGCCGGGGAAAAGCTCCCCGCCGATGACAAAAGTTTCATCCCCGGCGTGACGGGACCATCACATTTGACATAAGGGAGGCGGACCCACCGATGAGAGTCCCACCGGTCAGTGTCGATCCGTTGAGTGGCGATCCGGCCCGGCAATCGCAACGTGCGAAAGAGCACTGGCGGGTCAAAGCTCCCGCCAGTGGCACCCGGCGCGGTCGCTATGCTTTGACCAACTGCATCCCGTGTTGTTTTGGATCAAAGTCGGCTGGAAACCTCGTGCGCAAATCGTAAACGGCCCCCTCAAGCTTTGCCCGAGCAAAGGTTGCGCCCGCCAAGTCGGCCCCAGTCAAGTTAGTGCTACCGTTGAGCGCATCGCGGCCTAAGTCGGCTTCGTCAAAGCAAGCCTGCTGGAGATTAGCCGCCTCGAAACAGACACCGCGCAATTGTGCGCCCCGAAAGTCGGCTTTGACGGCCGTCGCTTCAAAGAAGTTGGCCCAATAGAGATCGCATTTGACAAAGCTGGCATTGTGGAGCCTGGCTTGTGCGAAAAAAGCACCCTCCAACGTCAGGCCATCAAAGACCGCGCCGTTCAATTTCCTGCCGCTCAAATCGAGACTCCCTCGAGACTCGCGTTCACCCAGCCGCAAAATGACCTTGCCGTCGCGGTTGAGGATGTCCATCGCAATCTTCGAGTGCCGCGTTGAGGTTCCCGGGTGGTGGTTCGTATTGAAAAACGAAGCACCCGCCAGCTGACGCTGGCGGCTCGCCGGGTACTTTGCCTGCTTCGCGATCGTCGTAAACCCTACATCGCCCGACGTTGTTTCCTGCCGCCGACGAAGCTCTCGAGCACCATGTTGCCCAGGTCGTCGGAGTTGCAGAAGGCGGCGACGCCGTGGGTGACTTGGGCTAACCGTTCCACGAAGTTCACCAGGCCGAGGTAGAAGTAATCCTCGATCAGGGCGAAGCTCGAGATCGTCAGCCCTTCGTCGGCGCAGCGCTTGGCTTCCGCCAGGGTGAGGCGGGCGGTTTGTTCGGCCGGCGGGTAGATCATCACGATCTCGCGGCCTTCGATGTGGGCCGTCGGTTCGCCGTCGGTGACGATGATGATCTGCTTGTTTTGCGCCGGGTGTCGGCGGAGGATGCGGCGGGCGAACTGCAGGCCGGCGTGGATGTTGGTGAAGTGCTCGGGCACGAACCGCGGCGGCTTGTCGAGATTGATCCGCAGGCGGATTCGCGGATCGTACATGCTCACCGGCTTGGGGGCCGACGCGAGGAGCTGCCGCTCGGTGAGGGGGCTGGCGTACGTGTAGAAGCCGACGACCTGCAAAAAGTCGCCCTGGTAGCGGCTGCGGACGAGCGACTGCAGGGCCATCGCCACTTTCTTGGCCTGGCCGTATTTGCCGAAGCGGGTCATGCTGCCCGACATGTCCAAGAGGACGACCGTCGCGCACGACGTCTGGTACTCGGTGTCGTAGACGACCAGGTCGTCCTCGCTGATATGCACGGGCGAGCCGCCGCCTTGGCGGAGGAGGGCGTTCTTCAGCGTCTCGTGCATGTTGAGGTTGCTCACCGGGTCGCCGAACTCGTACGGCTTCGACTCGTCGTGCATCGTCTGCCCGGCCCCGCGGAATTCGGTCTCGTGCTTGCCGAGCTTGTCCTTGCGGGCGATCTGAAAGAGTTCTTCGAGCGCCTTCGATTCGACGCGGCGAATGCCCTTGGGCGTGACGAAGTACTTTCCGTCGGCGTCCTTTTCGACGTAGCCGCGCTTGATCAGCATGTCGACGACGTCGGGGTGCTCTTCCTCCCACTGGTCGAGGTAGTCGAGCATTTCGTCGCCCCAGTCAAGCATGTGCTTGGACAATTCGTCGAAGACAGCATCGGCCGACTGCGGCGAGAACTGCTCGGAGCCGTCAAACTTGGAATACTCGAAGTGGGACATTTTTGTTCCTGCCGCGTGCCTGCGTGATCGGGCTGGATGGCGGAGGCGGTTTTACAACTCCCTCTCCCGGTCCGCCGGGAGAGGGTCGGGGTGAGGGCTGCCTTTCGGTGCGGTGCCGAGCGCGAAGAAGAGCCCTCACCCTGCCCTCTCCCATCGGAATGGGAGAGGGTTTGGAAACTGCCCCTAGCCGGCCACCGATTCTCGTTCCTTTTCCGCCGCCAGCATCTCGAGGATGCGGGTGACCAATTGCGGCAACCCCTGCCCCGAGACGGCCGAGATTTTCAACACCTCCGGGCCAATCTCTTCGGTGAATTGTTCGTAGACGGGGGTCGCTTCGGCTAGCTCACATTTGGTAATGCAGACCAATTGCGGCCGCTCGATCAGTGTCGGATCGTACAGGCGCAACTCTTCGCGGATGGCCCGGTAATTCTCCAGGGGGTTCGATTCGTCGGACGGCACCGGCTCGACCAGATGCACCAAAACCTTCGTCCGCTCGACGTGCTTCAAAAACTCGTGACCCAGGCCGCTGCCGGCGTGCGCCCCCTCGATCAGTCCGGGGATGTCGGCCATCACGAATTCCTGGTCGTAGCCCGTCCGCACGAGGCCCAGGTTCGGATACTTGGTCGTGAACGGATAGTCGGCGATTTCGGGATGGGCCCGCGACATGCGGCTGAGCAAGGTCGACTTGCCGGCATTTGGTTTGCCGATCAGGCCGACGTCGGCGATCAGTTTGAGTTCAAGGGCGACATTTCGGATCTGGCCCGGTTTGCCCCGTTCGAATTGGCGCGGGGCGCGATTGGTGGAGGTGGCAAAGTGCTTATTGCCATAGCCCCCGTCGCCGCCGCGAGCGACGACGACCGAGTCGCCGTCGCTGCTGAGATCTTTGAGG
This sequence comes from uncultured Planctomycetaceae bacterium, assembly GCA_963813715.1. GTDB lineage: Bacteria > Planctomycetota > Planctomycetia > Planctomycetales > Planctomycetaceae > DASPSM01. Next base: position 1,022,364 of record CAWFAK010000005.1, read on the forward strand.
AGAAAGCCGCGCTCGGCATCGCGGACCAGGGTGCCGGGGGGGACGCGAATCACGGCGTCTTGGCCGCGTTTGCCGGTCATCAGCGAGCCCATGCCGTGCTCGCCGCGCTCGCCCCGCCAGTGCTTGTGGCCGACGATGTTTCCCAGGCTGCTGACGTTTTCGTCAGCGATCACCACGACGTCGCCGCCGTCACCGCCATTGCCCCCATCGGGACCGCCGCGCGGAACGCGAGCCTCGCGGCGAAAGCTGAGACACCCGGAGCCGCCATCGCCGGCCTGGCAGTAAATCGTGAACCGATCGACAAACATGGGTTCAATTATGGCCGATGGGGGGCGTGCCGAATAGCGGCCCGCCGCGGACCGCCGCGAATCTCGCCTAAGGCGTGAGCTTGGTTCGCGTTACGTTCCAGGCTTCGGTCGCTTTTTCGTCCTTGAGCGTGCCCGACCCGCGAATCCACCAACGGGTCGTCTGCATGTTGCCCAGAGGTTTGACGCCAAATAACAAAGTGTCGACTTGCAGGTTGCCGTCGACGTGGAAGGCGATGAAGTCGCCCGGATCGTTGCCGAAGTATTTCAGGCCCTGCGGCGATTTGTCGTGGAGGATGGCAGTCGACACGTCGACGGGCACCCAGCCGACGCCCCGCGCGAAGAACTCGGCCTTCACGTGCGTCTGGTAATAAGGATGGTTGAACCAAATCTTGCCCAGCTCGGACGACTTGGCCCAGCGGCCCCAGAGCGTTCGCGCGGGAATCTCGCTGGCTCGCAGAATCGAGGCGAACAGGACCGACAGTCCGCCACAATCGGCCCGGCCGCTCTTGCAGACGGCCGTCGCATGGAACTCTTTTTTCAGCGGAGCGTCGTATTGCATGCCGGCCTTGAGAGCCAAAAACACGCGGCGGGCGAAATGGATTTCGCCTTCGTGGGTGCCGCGCTCCAGACCGTGCTGTTGGACCCACTGGTGGAAATCGGGCTGATCGAAGTCGAAGTAGCCGCCATTCGCCAAATACATCTGTCGTTCGGCCGGCGCGAGATCGGGGACCGTGCGAGGCGCCCCTTTGCGGAGCTTGCGGGATCTCAACGTCGCCTCATACGTGAGCTGGATCTTCATCGAGCTGATCGGTCGCTCGCCGGCTCGCACGCGGGCCATCACCAGGGGCCGCGCCAAATCGCCCTTTTCATGAACGAGCTCACCAGCGGGGTCGAGCGTCGTCTCGACTTTGATTTGCCCCGGCAGCTCGGGCGCTCGGGCGCGAAAACGGTCCACTCTTTCCCCTGGCAGTTGGGGTAGGACACGTCGCGGGTCAGCGTGGCGACCACCCGCGCGACCGACTGGACACTGAGCGAATAACCCTCGGAGGGAGCCCGATCCCAGTCGCCGGCGGTCGCGCTCGTCTTCGCATCCGGCGGCGCCACCGGCAGGCTGCCGACGAGCGCCAACGAAACCCACAGACTCAAACCTAAGCGATACGACTGACTGGCCATCGACCGATCCCCACAGGCGGCGCGCCGCAGCGCACACAGTCCTTAGAGGATAATCGCCATCAGTCACGAATCGAAACGAGCAGTATCTTGCCGGCAATCGCCGGGCGACGGGCTAACGGCAAGACCCTCGCCCACGCGCCGGGTGAGTGGATGCAACTCACCAACCCGAGGCGTGAGCGAGGGCTCTTCGATCGCACTAATTCTTATGCCGGTGCGCTGATTCCCGGCCAGTTTCAACGGAAGCGTTGGCTAGCGCACGCCGCCTCGGAATCCGCCGCCGCCGTAACCGCCACGAAAGCCACCTTCGCCGCCGCGGAATGCCGCAGCGCCGCGATCGCCTTCGAATCCGCCGGCCTCGCCCCCGCGGAAGGCCGCCCCGCCGAGGCCGACGCCGCCGACCGGATAACCGACGCCGCCAACCGGAACACCGGCGGCGCCCACATAGGGTTGCTCGGGCAGGATCTGCGTCGCACCTTCATCCGAAGGGAGAGCGTTGTTGTAACCCGCGACGGCTGCATTATTAACCGCAGTACCGTAAGCGGCCGCACCGTACGCTGCCCCTGCTCCGGGAACGACTCCCACCGCGCCGTAAGCGCCGTTGGGGTGGTAAGCGCCGGCCGCTCCATAAGCTCCGTTCGGGTGATATTCGCCCGCGGCTCCGTATGCTCCGTTGGGGTGATAGCCGTTCGCCTGGCCGTTGTAACTTCCCTCATGGCTGCCGCTGTAGTTGTTGCCGTTGTAGCTGCCCTGGCGGCTGCCGCTGTAACTGCCGCCGCTCGAACTGCCTTCGTGGCTGCCGTTGTAATGATTGCCGCTATAGCTGCCTTCGTGGCTGCCGCTGTAGCCGCCGGCCCCGTAGCTGCCCGAGTGGCTGCCGCTGTAGTGATTGCCGCTGTAGCTGCCCGAGTGGCTGCCGCTGTAGCCGCCGCCACCGCCGTGGTAGCCACCAAAACCTCGAGCACTGACATCCGTGGGGCTGACGACGGCAAAGGTCAATAAGGCCGCCGAGGCGACCAGCAGTTTTATGGACATCGGTCTATTCCTTCTTTCAAAGCGTGTGAGAACTTGATTCAAGATTTGTTCGCAACGTGTAATTGCGCGGGCAGAGCCGCGCGGCGATCTCGCGGACCGTTAGGCACCGACCTTCTTCACGCTGCGTTTGAAAATGACTTCTTTCAAATCCGGAAGGCGAACGCCCCCGGCCGTGCGGTCGGTCGATTTCAAGGAGAGCGTGTCGTCGTCCAACTTTTGAAAGACCTTGACGGCCGTCGTCTTCGTCCCGTCGCCCAGGACGCCCGAAGACTGCGACCACCAGCCGTTCGCGATCGGCTTCCAAGTGTCTTTGGCGTAACCCGAGTCGGACGAGAAATTCCACGAGGTCAGCTGCTGCGTTTCGGGATCCCAGCCGATGATCTGCGTGCCCGACGACGCGGGAAGTCCGTCGTTGATCACCTGGTAGGTGCGTTCGACAAAGCTCTTGTTCTTCAGCCAGCGGCACGTGGTTTCGATCCGCGCATCGCCCTCTCCCGCGTGCCAGGTGCCGATCAGCCACTCGAAGTCGTCCAGCTTGTGATAGTTGGACGGGGTGGCAACCTTCATGTCGTGGACGGAGGACAACAGCCATTTGCCGTCTTGCAGCACGTAGATCGCCGTGTAACGGCTGGAACCCGGCGCTCCCGCCGGAGGAGGTTGAATCATCGCCCGGCCGTCCTCGATGGCGGTCGAGTCATTGATCACGCGGACCGAGTCGGTCACGCTGCTGATCTTGGACTGCGGATTCGCGGCGAAAAACTCGGCATATTCTTTCTTGATCACGTCGCGGCCGACGTAACGCTGACCATCTTCGTCGATGTATTCGGCGTCGGCAGTCCACAGGCCGGCGATCTTGTCGGCGCTGCCGGCATTGAAGGCTTGATCGAAATCAGAAGCGGCCTTGCGGACCGCCACTTCGGCCGGAGAGGGAGCTTTGGCGGAAGCAGCTTCTTTAAAAGGTGCCGCGGCCGGAGATTCAACTTTGGTTGGCGGCGGTTCCTTGGCGGGCTCGCCAGCATTAACAAGGTTGGCTAACGCGAGAACAAATGCGCCCCGCGCGATCATCGAGAATGGACGTTTCATGATTTGGATTCCAAAAACGCGGTTCAATTGACGGACATTGCGAATTTCATCAGGCACTTGGAAATCCATTTCCATCCGAGGGGCAACTTGCCCCGCTTCCTCGCTCCCGCTCACAGACTTGTTGATCTTCACGTGTTGCAAGGCCGACTCACTTCGCCTGAGCGATCCCAGGCGGCTGCCACGACCCTTCGCCCGGCGGAAGGATCGACGGCGGCGTTTCCTTCGGCCAGTAGAGGCGCATGACGAGATAAATCGGGCCGTTCGGCGCGGGCAGCCAGTTGGAGTCCTTGTCGGCACCCGGCGAATCCTTCTGGATGTAAAGGGTCAGCGAGCCGTCGCCGTTTTTCTTCATGCCGGGCAGCATGGGCGAGTTGATCAGATAACGGTTGATCGGATTTTCGATCAGCAATTGCGTCTGGCCGTCATACATCGTGACCGACCAGAAGGCGTTGACGGGCGGGAACTGGTCCGCCGCAAAGGTGAGCGTGTAGTTGGACTTGCTGCCGTCAAGCACGGCGCCATCAGCCAGCGTCTTGGTCAGGGGGTACATGGCTTCGACAGCATCGTTGCCGTAGATGCCTCCCTTGGCGGCGGCGGCTCGCTTCAACCAATTGCCGTTGAAGAAATCGCGGTCACCGAAGAACGAACCAATTTTCCAGCCGTTGACGTTCTTCACTCCGTTGGCGATGTACTGCTCGATCTTTGCTTCGCCGTCCTTCATGCCCAATGCAAATTGTTCTTGTTGTTCGGGAGAGAGGTCCTTGAAGGCGAAGTGTTTTCCCGCACCGATGCCGAGGCGGGCGAGCTTGGCGCGGATTTCCTTTTCCTCGGGGCCGGCCGGGGCGAACTGCAAGGCGAAGTCGAGGTACTCAAAGAAGCCGGTCTTGACCAGTTCCTTGTCGATCTTCGGGAAATTGATCTCGGGTGCCGCCGGCGGGGCCTGCTGTTTGAGATAGGTCGAAAGCGGCTGGCCTTTGTAGCCGGCCTGAATCTTGACCACGTTGGGCATGTCGTCCGTATTGTCTGATGAGCTGCGTGCGGTAAGCGACTAACGAGAACTGCGTGGTGGACCGAAACACTTTCTTGATGCCCGCCGGGGTTTCGCCCTTCCAATCGGGTCCGACCACCAGGTAATCGCCGGCTTCACTGCCGGTCGCTCGGCTGCCGATGTAGCCGTAGTTGAAGGTGTTCCCATCGCAGAGCATCACCGAGTAGTATCGCGGTTTTTCGACAGCAGGCACGGAGAGCACGAACGGCTCGGCGCAGATCCAACCACAACAGGGAATAGGGCGTATCGCTGTTCGGCGTGATGATGGCCGTGTCTTTGTAGGTGAAGACACGGGCTTCGTTGTTGATCTGATTGAACGGCGCCTTGTACTGGCCCGAGTTTTTGTCCACGCAATACTCGTACATCACCGCGTAGTTCATCACGATCGGCAGGCCGTAGATGAAGCCCTCCTCGGCAATGGCTTTGGTTTCGGCGGGTGTGATGTCCGCAGCCCGGGCAGCTGTCGAGCGCCAGCGTTGCGGCGAGCGAGGCGACGAGCGCAGTTTTTGTTTTCATGCCGGTTTTCCGTTCGGTTTTGTCGCGGTGCTACGTTTCACGATTTGGAATTCAAAAGAGAAAGGTTCGTAGAACTGTGCCGCAGGCAGGCGACACACCAGACACTCATCAGCGAGTGAAGAACCACGGCCGGCCAGAGCGCGACGCCGGAGAGTCCGTTGCGAAGGGCGGCGAAAGCGAGGAGGGCAGCAACGAGGACGTCGTAAACCAACATTGCGGCAACCAATCCGGTCGCCGCGCGACTCTGCGCGTCGGCTCGCGCCAGCCAGCAGGCAATACCCAAAGCCAGCAGCGCCGCCCCGCAGACACGAGCCACAGTCAGCGCGGCGGGTTCCTCCAGTCGTGCGCCGACGAGGAGCGCCACCGCTACCGAAGGGTAGCTCAGGAGCGCCAGCCCGGCTCCCAGTTCGATCAGCGCACTGGCGATTTGCAGGATTTTCATCGAGGAACAACTGCTCAAGCACAAACACTCAGCGGAACAAACCTTGTCACTGGCCCCGAAGACTAAGGTTGGTCGACCTTTCCGGATCTGTCCGGCACGAGGAGCCTTGGTCGGCCCTTTTTCAGCCATCGCGCTGAAAAAGAAGGGGCGAGCGGCGCGAAAGGGGACCGCCCGCCCCGAGATTCGTTCCAGCTATTTGCCGGGTCCTTTGGCTGCCGCTTCCGCTTCCTGCATCCGTTTCCCCATCTCCGCTTTCAGCGCATCCAGATTGAAGCTCGCACCGCGTTGCATCGGTGGGTACTCGAGGAAGGTCTGGATTTCCTTGGCCATCAGCTGTTGGACGAACACAAAGCGCCAGAATTGGAACTTGAACCAATCGAAGTACTGCTGCGCACCGTCTTTCGTCCCGCTGTTGGGCCAGCCCATGCGCTCGAACGGATCCAGGCGCAGGTTGGTGATATAAGGCACGTCGGGATGCGTCTTCTCACCCACCCAGCCGGCGGGCTGGTCGATGAAGCGAAACTTGTAGTCGTCGATGCGCACCGCACCGACGGTGCTTTCGCCGAGGTAGAAGATTTCGTGACGCACGGACGGACCCTTGCCCGTGATGGCGGCCATCTGGTTGTAGCCGTCCAAATGGTTCTTGTAAGTCCGGTCGCCGAGCTGCACACCCTTGAGCAACTGGTCGGTGATGTCCGGGTTGCCGGCAGCGGCGAGGAACGTGGGGAACCAGTCCAGGCCGGAAAAGATGCCGTTCTGCACCGAGTCTGCCGGCACGTGGCCGGGCCAGCGCAGGATGCACGGCACGCGGAAGCCGCCTTCCATGACCGTCCCTTTGGATTGCGCGAAGGGCGTCGTTCCGCCATCGGGCCAGGTAAAGAGCTCGGTGCCGTTGTCGGTGGTGAAGACGACGATGGTGTTGTCGTCCTCGCCCATCTCCTTGACCTTCTGCAGCACCAAGCCCACATCGGCATCGAGCTGAGCCATGCCGGCTTCCTGCTCCGACCAGCCATTCTCCGAGTTGCGCGTCGCCTCCCATTTTGGGGAGAGATGCGTGACGATGTGCATGCGCGTCGGGTTGAGCCAGCAGAAGAACGGCTTGCCGTCCTTCTTGGCCTTGTCGATGAAGTTGAGAGCCAGATCGCGGATCTCGTCATCGACGGTCTCCATCCGCTTGGGATAAAGCTTGCCGGCATCCTCGATCTTCTGCTTGCCGATTTTGCCCCAGCGCGGCATCTCGGTCGGGTCATCGACGTCGGTCGCCCAAGAGTGGACCATGTTGCGCGGGCCGACGACGTTCAAGAGGTCCTGCGGGTAGTTGGGATGCGCCGGGTCTTCCATCGCATCGAGGTGATAGAGGTAGCCGAAGAATTCGTCGAAGCCGTGGACGGTCGGCAGGAACTCATTCCGATCGCCGAGATGGTTCTTGCCGAACTGGCCCGTGGCATAGCCCTGGGCTTTGAGCGCCGTGGCAATGGTGCAGGCTTGCGCGGGAATGCCGATTTTGGCACCCGCCTGGCCGACCGTCGTCATGCCGGTCCGGATGGGCAACTCGCCCATAATGAAGTTCGCGCGACCCGCCGTGCAGCTGGCCTCGGCGTAGTAGTCGGTGAACAACATGCCTTCCTTGGCCATCTTGTCGAGGTTCGGCGTCCGGCCGGCCATCATGCCGCGATGGTAGGCACCGATATTCCACATGCCGATGTCGTCGCCCATGATGAAAAGGATATTGGGCTTTCGACCCGGGATCGGCTGATCCTGCGCCGCAGTCGAGTTGGCCATCGCCAGGAGCTGCCCTTTGGCGGAGCCCTGTGGGCAACACATGCCGGCGGCAGCCTTCAAAGAGCCGGCCGTAACGGCCGTGCACAGGGGCGCTCGCTCGGCGCGGGATGCGACCGTCGAAGGAGGTGTCACGACCGCTTTTTCAACCGCACGCATGTGCGACGGTCCGGCGTCGACCGTGCGGAGTACGCCGAACCGGCTGGATGCGGCTGCGTAGCCGACCAGCCCTCCGATCGCCAACACGGCGATCATCTGCACTCTGTTGTTCCTGATCATGCTGCCTCTCCGGTAGGAAAAGTTGAAAACCTGCGGGCGGGAAGCGGTCCGCCTCGATCTCGACTCCATTCCGCGATGTTTTTCTCTTTGGTTCGATTGCACTCTCGTTACTGGCCAAGCTGTGCCAGCGCGTTGCGAAGCGGCGTGCTCGAAATCTGGATCAGACCGTCAAAGGCTTGGTCCAAATCCACGATCAGGAACATGGCGCCGGCAACCGACAGCGCACAGACCAAGAGCGTGATGATGACAGTGGGATTCCACGGTGAGAACAGGCCGAAGCTCGTAAACAGCACCGTGAGCCAGAACACGACGACGATGAGGAACGGCCGCGGTATCGCGCTCTCGTCTTCCTGTGTCAGCAGCAAGCGCGTTCGGGCGAGATCGGTACAAATCTGCAGGCATTGGGACTGCAGCGAGCGCTGGGCGTCAGTTTTCGGTGACAAGTCGCGGACGCGCTCATAGACCGTTGCGCCACTCGCCGTAATGGCGTGCGCGCCCAATCCTACAGACTGGGAAGCATCCGCGGGCCAAAGCCGCTCGAGCGACGATTCGACCAGACTGTGGAGCGCGGCCCGGGCTTCTTTCGTTTCGGGTCCGTAGCGGGCCAGCATTCGGTCGAGCAGGATCAGATTGGCCGACAACTGCTGAAAGCCGGTCCGCTGCGCATCGAATGAGCTCTTGGCGGAAGCGATCAAGAGGCCCAGAACCAGCGCGGACAGCGTGGCGATCAGGCCTGTGCCCAGCTTGACGACCTCTTTGGTCTCGGCGGTGAGATGACGCTCGGGCAGCAGGGCGCGCAGCGTCATCCCGACCAGCGCACCACCAAAGGTGCACGCGAAAACAATCGCTCCGACTTCCATCGACCCCACAAAGAACCCTTTGATGCGTGGCCCGGCAGACCTTGATGTGTTGCCCGCGCCGCGCGACGCCTCGCGTCATCCCGCGAGTGCTGGGGCACGCTAACACACCCCAACTCGGAGAGATCACTGGTAGAACTGGCAGTCAGCAGCGGGAAAAGTATCAGCACCGATCGGATTCGGTGCGGAAAAGACGATTCCTCTAGCGACCGTTCGCGCAGATTTTCCGCAGACTGATGGAGGGCGGCCGCTCGAATCCGGCCAGTTCAAACTGACCCGCACCGCGCAGCAGGCGGCGGTGGCTCGGCTGCACCAAACTTTCAAGTGGCGTGAACTCGCTGCGATACTCCGTCGTCAACGAATCCACCCGATGATCGCGGAGTCGTTCCGCGATTCGATCACAACAAGCCGCTGCCTCGGAAAGTCGACAAGGGCTACGAAGTCAGCAAGACTTAACTCATCCACGCGCCAAGACATCGGGCGTGCAGCGAGAAAATGAGAAGCGACTGAAGAGAGAGGCTGTCACTGCCAGAAACGCTCGCCGTTCATCAGCGAGCGACCACAGTCTGACCGCGCACTGTGCCAAAGTCAACCGGGCGATCCGGGAGCTTGGTGTCCTCTGCGCCGATTGATGGCGCGGACGCCTTCCCGCGATGCGCTGAATTTCTTGAACGAGCCTATTGTCAGCTCGCGCTGAGCTTTCTCAATCCGGTGCCGCCGCGGAGGACAATCTGCGGGCAACGGCTGGCAGATAGGGAAGGGAAATCTCCGGAGCATTGGCCAGCAACATCGCGTGCTGGGCGGCGCGCAAGACTTGGCGACTCACATCGTCTGAACCGCAGGGCGGCGAGGTCAAGGTTTTTAACTTTTGGCGGCGATCGCATCTCGCAGTCTGGCCGGGTGACTGTCGCCGAGCGAAGCTCGCTGGCAGTCGCCGTGCCGTTGCGCTATGCTCAGGCTGCTTCCTTCCTCGCCACGACCTGCCTCCTGCCCCTTGGCCCACCCGCAGGATCTGCTGAATGTTGCAGATCGGCTCTGACCGCCTCTCGCGGCGCAACTTTTTGAACGTCGGCAGCCTGGCATTGGGCGGCCTGACTTTGCCGCAGCTCTTGAACGCGCGGGTCGAAGCGGCCAGTCAGAGACTGCCAATCACCGACAAGTCGGTCGTGTTCGTCTTCATGCAGGGGGGGCCGAGCCAGATCGAGACGTTCGATCCCAAAATGACGGCTCCGGCCGGCATTCGTAGCGCCAACGGCGAGATCGCCACGTCGCTGCCAGGGATCACCTTCGGGTCGGCATTTCCCCAACTGGCCGCGAGGGCGCACGAAATCGCGATCGTGCGGTCGTTCACGACCGGCGATGCCAATCACGACATCAAGCCGATTGTTTGCAAGGCCACCGGCGGGGCAAATCTGGGCTCGCTCTATTCGCGCGTGGCCGGCACGAATCGCCCCGTAACCGGGATGCCGACGAACGTCGCCGTCTATCCGCAGGCCGTCGATTCTTCCACGCGGCCGCCGTTCAAGACGTTCGGCGACTTTGAATCAACGGGCAGCCTGGGGAGCGCCTTCTCCCCCTTCGCTCCGAGCGGCGGCGGAGATTCTCAAGGCCGATCTACGGCTCGGACTGCCCCTGTCGCGGCTCGACGATCGACGGCACCTGCTGGCCGGGCTCGATCGCATTCGCCGCTCGATCGATTCGGCCGGACTGATGGCGGGCGTCGACAGTCTCCGCCAGCAGGCGTTCGACACGGTCATCGGCGGCGTAGCCGACGCCTTCAACCTGGCGAAAGAGTCGCCCGCGACACTTGCCCGTTACGACACGGCCCCGCTCATGCGGCCGCATCACATCGATCCCAAGTGGCACAACCACCTGCTCTATGAAGACAACGCCAAGTCCCTCGGCAAGCTGATGTTGCTAGCTCGACGGCTGTGCGAGCGCGGCTGCGGCTTCGTGACGGTGACCACGAATTTCGTCTGGGACATGCACGCCGACATCAATAACGCGGGCATGGAAGAAGGCATGCGCTACCTCGGCTTGCCGTTCGATCACGCGATCTCGACCTTCCTGGACGACGTGGCCGAACGCGGGCTGGGCGATAAAATCCTGCTCGTCTGCTGCGGGGAGATGGGGCGGACCCCGCGGATCAACTTCAATGGCGGCCGCGATCATTGGGGTAATCTGGCGCCGCTCCTCTTGGCCGGCGGCGGCTTGAATCGCGGCCACGTGATCGGCCAGTCGACGCGAGACGCGGGCCAACCGCTCAGCGAGCCGGTCACCATTCCGCACCTGGTGTCGACGGTCCTGCATTCGGTGCTCGACGTCGGCGAACTCCGCGTGGCGCGCGGCATTCCCCGCGACGTGTTGAAGGCGGCGACCGGCGATCCGATTCCCGGGCTGGTCTAAGCCGACGGGCTACTTCAGGTTCTCGTAAAACCGCACGTAATCGGATTCGAGCGTCCTCAAGTTGCCGAAGGCCCGGCGGAAATCGGCGAGGCGCTCTTTTTCCGAATAGACCAAGAGCGGATTGCGGCCGGCGAGCGACTTCAGGTAACGGCCGTAAGAGCCGTGCCGCGTTTCGGCCAGGAAGAACGTCAGGGCCCAGCCCTCGGCGTAGGCGTCAAGCGTGGCAGAGGCGTACGGGTCGTCGCTCGCGATGAAGTCCGGCAGCGAGTGCGGCCGGCGGCGCGACTTGAGGTAGTTCTCGAACCACAGATAGCGATTGCGGTTGATCCGCGTCATTGCGGAGGCGCTCTTCGAGTCGTGGATGCCTGGTGCCTCGAACATGGTCGCCATCCCTTCGACCACCCATTTGGGCGTTTGCGCGATCCGTGAGTGCAGCCCCGTGTTGAACGCGACCTGGTGCGTCGTCTCGTGCACGATCGTGCTGTGCAAGTCGCCCTCGATCGTGCCGTCGAATCGCACGCGGGTCGGACCGTGATCGGGCTCCGCCTGGCTGCCGCCGGGTAAGAGTGTCTGCGATTCGTCGCCCCGATCGAAGGCGGTGCCCAACGATTCGACGCGCTGCGGCCGGGCGGCGGCCATCCCCGGATCGTCCTGATCGAACAAGGCGATGCGGTTGGTCAGCCGCATGTAGTACCCCAGCATGCCGGCGGGCGGTTCGAGCTTGTCGTGGCGGCAGTACCGCACGAACGCCTCTCGATCGGGAAAGACGATCACCACCAGCGGAAACTCCGGCTCGCTGATCTTGAAGCCGCGGACCGAGAAGTAGCGGCGGAAGATGCGATAGGTGTCCTCGCAGATTTCACCGATATGCCGGTTGTTGTGTTCCGCGCAAATCAGGAAGTGTCCGGTTCCCTCGATGCGGAACGACTTGGGCATTTCGCGGCGAAGGTGATCTCGCAACTCGGCGGATCGAGAACTCGTGGAAATGGTCCTCGACGGTGCGGACGGCTTCGAGCTGTCGGATCTCGAACGCTCGCAGCTGGCCGTCGCGCCCATCAGCCAGCAGGCATCGTGCCCTTTCGCCTCGAGTCGGCCTTCATAGTGCTTGCCGTTTTGCGTCAATTCCAACAGGCTGGGCGTGGCCGCGACGACCGGCCGCACGCCGAGACCGATCGCCACCGCGCAGAGCAGGCCGCGAAGCGTTCCGCTCCCGCCGCGGAAGAAACGCGGAAGATCAGCGGAACGCGGGAGAGAACCGAGCCCGACCGCAAACATGTCAAACGCGGCGCATGGCTGCCCCTCGAACACAAAGCACATCGGCCACTGCAAATATAGGTCTCTGCAAAGGGGCCGTCGGACGCGGGGCGTGTCTGTTGCGTTTCGGCAACGTAAACTGAAAGGTGGCGACGGGCCTCGCTCTCGCGGTCAGCTTTCGTCGCCGCGGAGTCTGCCGATGGGGTCCGTTCGGGGCGATTATTCCGGATTGCGGTGGCGGTCCTGCCACCTGCTGGCGCTTGGGCTGCTCGTGGCCCTCTTCGGTCGGGCAAACGCCGACGATCGCCCGGCCGTGGCTAATCCGCAGACGGCGCGCGAAGTCGCCCGCCTGATCGGTCAGCTCGACGCGGACTCGCGGGCCGAACGTGGCAAGGCTCGGGATGCGCTCGTGGCTCTGGGGCCGGCTATTCTGCCGCTCTTGCCCGACGATCGACAGGTGCCCAGCGCCGCCGCGCGACAGCGCTGGCCGAAATTCGCGCGCGTCTACAACACGAATCGGCCGTCGACTCCCTGCGTCCCTCGCGAGTGACGCTTAAAGGCACCTTCGCGCTGCGGGACGTGCTTGCCACAATCGCGACTCAAACCGGCAACGGCTTCGACACGAGCGGACTGGATGCCGAGTTGCTGTCGCGTCCGGTTGCCGTTGATTTCCAGTCGCGCACCTTTTGGAGCGCCTGCGATCAGCTCGGGACGACGGCCCGCTTCAGCTTTGGGGCCGTTCGCAAAGGCCGTTTGCAGTTGGTCCGCGTGCCGCGGAACTCGGTGGCTCTGCCGTTGGCCGTCGCCGATGACGGCGCGTTTCGCGTTGCCGTTTTGTCCGCGAAGATTCGGCCGTCCGCCATCAGCCAGACGCTCTTCGCGCTGCGAATCGGTTGGAGCCTGCAGGCCGAGCCTCGCCTGCGGCCGCTGTTTGCCAGCATTGCGGGGCGCGATCTCTCGGTCGAGGCAGGTCGAGCCGGGCGATGCTTCCGGTGCTGCGCGGCCGTCGCTCAGCCTGCGGCCGATCAGCCCGGCCGCGAAGCTGGAACTCTCGATGGAGGAGGGACAGGAGCCACTCGAGCTCAACTCGGATTTCGAGTGGCCGGCCACGCCGAAGCGGCTCAGCCTCACGCTAAGCGGTTCGTTCGCGGTCGAAATGGCGGCTGCCCCAGAACGTTTCGTCTTCGACGATTTGGTTGCCGTGAATCCACCAGCCAAACGGATCGGCGGCGTCTCCGTCCGCTTGAGGCACGTCGAGCCGCCGGCCGGCGGAAATGAGACCGCAGCGCGCGTCGATCTGAGCGTGGTGTACGACCAGCAGGGGCCTGCCTTTGAATCGTATCGGACGTGGATGTATCACAACGACATCTGGCTCGAAACCAAAAGCGGCCGCCGCATCATGCCCGAGCGACTCGTGGCGACGCAGACGGAAGCTGACGGGGCGCGCACGGTCGAGTACAATTTTGCCGGCGTGACGGGAACTCTCGCCGACTATCGGCTGGTGTACATCGCACCGACGCTGATCACGCAGGCTCCCGTCCGGTTTCAGCTCAAAAACATTCCGACCACTCGTGCCGGTCAACAAGGAACTTCGCCATGAACGCTCGCGACGCCGTGAAGTCGACGTACGCTTTGCCCGATCAGCTTTGCCGCGGGTATCTCGACGGCCTGACCGATGCCGACTTGCTCGTGCGTCCCGTGCCCAAGGCCAACCACATCGCCTGGCAACTCGGACACTTGATCACGTCGGAGCATGAATTTGTCGAAGGGCTCTGTCCCGGCCTGGCCCCACCCCTGCCCGCCGGCTTTGCCGCCAAACACAAGAAAGAAACGGCCGAGAGCGACAATCCGAAGGACTTCTGCACGAAGGACGAGTACCTCAAGCTCTACGATCAAATGCGGGCGGCGAGCCTGAAGATGGTCGACACGGTGAGCGAGAGCGACTACGACAAGCCCGCTCCGGAGAAATTCCGCAGTTACTGTCCGACCGTGGCTGCGGTGTTGCTCTTGGTGCCCTCCCACTGGCTGATGCACGCGGGCCAATGGGCGATCGTCCGCCGCAAGCTCGGCAAGCCGCCGTTGTTCTAAGGCGGAATGGCGATCGTCGTCCTGCGGCCAAATCGCCTTTGTCATTCTCCAGGTGATCGTCTTATGCCGACGTTGATCGACAAACCCGTGTCCATCCAGGCGGCCGGCGATCCGCCGAAACAGATCACGGAATTCGTGGGCCGGGTGGCGACGCAAGAGACGGGCGTCAGCGTGGCGCGGATGGTGTCGCCCGCCGGCTGGAAGGAGCCGGGCCAGCGGCCGGAGTTCCGAGAGGTCACCGTCGTGTTGCGCGGTTGCGTCCGCGTCGAGCACGAAGCGGGTGTACTGGAGGTGCGGGCCGGCCAGGCCCTCGTCACGCACCCGGGTGAATGGATCCGCTACAGCACCCCGGAGCCGGGCGGAGCCGAATATGTCGCCGTCTGCCTGCCCGCCTTCTCGCCGCAGACCGTCCACCGCGACCCGTCGTAACAGCGGCTTCGCAGCTCGGTACGCGCAAGCAAGGCCGCCCGCCGCGCTACACGACGTCCGTTTCCGCCGCCGTCCAAGTCCCCGAGCCTGAGATAGTTACGCCGGGGCCGGCGTTGGGGGCGAAGATGGTCCAGGTGCCGCTGAGGACGTTTCCGTTGGCCGTTGGTACGCCTGTGCCGGAGAAGGCGAACGTCACCGGCGTCTGGTTTTCGAGGAAGGTGGCCAAGCCGTTGATGTTGCCGTCGCCACCGGCGGTCCCGTTGCCGAATCCCGAAACGTCGTTGAGGAACACGATGACGGACCCGCCGAAGATCTGAATGTTGATCGAGCTGCCGGCGATCGGACTGTCGGTGATGGTGCCGTTGTCATCGACGGTCGCATTACCGGTGACCGTTCCCGCGTAGACGCCGTCGAGGTCCAGCACGCTTTCCAAGGTCCAGGTGCCTCGGCCCGTGACGAAGATGCCGCCCGGCAGATTGGCCCGGAAAGTCCAGACGCCGCTGCCGTTGACACCGTCGACACCGCGCGACGCCGGGCCGTTGGCGGTGACGGTAATCGTCACGCCATCCTCGACGAAGGTGACTGTGCTATTGATGCGTCCGTTGACGTCGATCGTTCCGCCCGGCGACGTCACGCCGGACGAACTGGAGAAACTGCTCGAAACGACGCCGTTGGTGATCGCCGCCGAGAAGGTCCCGGGAGTGATCGGCGTGGTTGTCGTCGATCCGTTTTGCGTAACGGTCACCGCTCCCTGGTACGTGCCGCTGTACGGTCCGTCGAAGTTGCTCAACGTCTGCGGGGCGCTTGCCGACCAACTTCCGCTGCCGCTTGCGGTCACGCCGCCGCCCAAGTTCACGGAGAAGGTCCAGCTGCCGGAAGCCGCCGTCTGAATCGCGTTGACGTTGGTGATTTTTCCCGCCACCGAGATCGGCACCGTCTGGCTCTGGTATTGGGCGTTCACCGTGCCGACGATGTTTCGGTTGACGTCGACGGTGCCCGTGCCGTTGCCGACGGGCGAGGTGAAATTGATGACGCCGTTATTCGTGGTCATCGTGAACGCCGTCGCAGTGACGGGCGTTTTGGTGATCGAGCCGTTGTTATTGACGGTCACGGTGCCGCTGTACGTGCCGGTGAAGTTGCCGTTGAGAATGGCCAGTGTGGCCGACGAGAGCAGCGTTCGCTCTTCGAGATTCTCGATGGCCGGCCACGTCAACGAGTTGAGCGCGCGGGCGCGAACGAGCACGGGGATGGGAGCGGAATAGCGCGAGCAACTGCGGAACCATCGTGTCACCTCCGAAGTTAGCATCCTTGAGACGGAGCAGTGCGTGGCCCGCAGAGCCGGCGGCCGATCGCTACGAAACGCTGAAAGCCGCAGCGCGAGCGCCAGACAGGTGGGATGATAGTTCGGACGAGTCGCGGTTGATAGCGGGATCACGCGGCACGCGTGCGACTGCGAAACGCGAATCCCCTGTCGTCGATGGCAAAGCACTGTCGCCGCCGCAAAAAAGCAAAATTGCGGCGGTGCGGCCTGGGCCGCGTGCGGATCGAAGTCGCGCACTTGGCTGATCGTATTCGGGTTCCTTATCCCTGAATTATTCAGAAATCAGTCAGCAAAGATGCCGCATTCGGATGAAAGGAGTCGTGTCCTAAACTGTCGGATCTTAGTCATGGCGGCTATAAGCCCTGCATCGTTAGTTTTGAGAGGCACGTTGGAGTCAGGCATGAAATCGCGGCGAATCGGATTGCTCGGATTCGATGGAGTGATGGCGCTGGATTTGGTGGGGCCGATCGATGCCTTCAGCTCGGCTGTCTTCGAAGGTGCAGGGGCGGCGCTCAGTCCTTGCTACGAAATATCGGTGATCGGTCTGAGTCAAAGGCCATTCGTGTCCGAGTCGGGCATCGTCTTTCAGCCGCACACGACGCTCAAGAATGTTCCCGCGCTCGACACCCTCTTGATTCCGGGAGGTTGTGGACTACGCGTTCCACAGACTCAAGCGACGGTTGCTGAGTGGGTCAAAGCTCGGGCCGCGAAGCTCCGTCGCATTGCGACTGTTTGCACCGGCATTTATGGCCTGGCACCGACCGGACTCTTGGATGGCCGCACGGTGACGACTCATTGGCGGTTTGCCCGGGATCTCGGCAAGCGATATCCCAAGCTCAATGTCGATGCCAATGCCATTTTCTGCAAAGACGGCCCGTTTTACACCGGAGCGGGAATCACGTCCGGGATCGACCTATCGCTGGCCCTGATCGAGGAGGATTACGGGCCGACCGTGGCGTTGGCGGTGGCCCGGGAACTGGTGGTCTACGTCAAACGATCTGGGGGGCAGGAACAATATTCCGAGCCGCTGAAATTCCAGACCCGTTCCAAGGATGGCTTCGGCGATCTGGCGGCCTGGATTCACGGGCATCTGGAGCAAGACCTTTCAGTCGAAACGCTCGCTCACCGGGCAAGGCTTTGTCCGCGGCATTTCTGTCGACGGTTCAAAGACGTGTTCGGCACGTCACCGGCACGGTTTGTGGAAGACCTGCGATTGGGTGAAGCGCGTCAGCGGCTGTCTCTGGCCGATCAATCGATCGAGACGGTTGCCCGATCGGTCGGGTTCGCGAGCCCCGACGCCTTCCGCCGCGCGTTTGAGCGGCGGTTCGGTATCAATCCCAGCTCCTTCCGCAATCGATTCGATGTCCGACTTCGACGCCGTCGCCATCCTTGAGACTTCTTGGAGAAAGTCAGATGAGAACGAGGTTTTTGCCCTTCTTCATTTTGCTGTCACTCGTGGCGATATCGTGGGGGGCTGCCCTGCGCGAAGCAAGCGCCGGTCCAATCACCGTGGACAAGGACGCGGCGAAACGCGGCAAGAAGATTTACGTGTGTCCTCCTTGTGGACTCGACTGCGACAAAGAAACGCACGACAAGCCGGGGGTCTGCCCGCGCTGCGGAATGACCCTCGTGGAAAAAACGATTGAGTCGCACGCGTCGGGCGAAAAACCGCTAACGGTCGCCATTTTGCTTTTCAACGGCGTCGAAATCATCGACTACTCCGGCCCCTGGGAAGTGTTTGGTGCCGCTGGCTTTGACGTGCATACGGTCGCCTCAGCCCTGGGCCCCATTAAGACCGTCTTCGGCCAGAAAGTTATTCCGGACTACACGCTAGAGAACAGCCCCAAGGCCGATATCGTGCTCATTCCTGGGGGAAACATCGCTTCGGCGCTGAACGATGCGAGAGTGATCCAGTGGATCCGGGCTCGCTCGAAAGATGCGAAGCAGGTGATGTCGGTTTGTAACGGTGCTTTTCTGCTGGCAAAGGCCGGTCTCTTGGATGGATTGTCGGCAACAACAGTTCGCGGAGGGATCGAGAGACTCGCCAAAGTCGCACCCCGAACTAAAGTCGTGCACAACCAGCGCGATGTCGACAATGGCAAGTTCATCACCACTGCGGGCCTTTCCGCCGGGATCGACGGGGCAATGCATCTGGTCGCGAAGACTCTGGGACACGATGCCGCCCAGGCAGTCGCCTACGGACTCGAATACCGATGGGACGACGAGCCGAAGTGAGTCGGCTACGATCGCGACCATACGACGTGCCGTGCAAACGTACGGAGTCAATAAACTCGTCGTAGCGGCCGGATCCAACGATCAGCCGACCAGCTCGACCTTGCCGGTGCCCAGGTGGTAGACGCCGCCGGCAACTTTCAATTCGCCCGAACGTGACGAGCTTCGCCAAAATCGGCTCCAGGCTTTGGAGTCGCCGGACGCCCTCGACGACATTTGCCTTGATCACGTTGGCGAGCTTGTTGCCGGGCTGCCCCGCCACCATTTTGACAACCGGTCGAATCGGGTTGATGAGGGCGTCGATCGATCCGGGGAGTGCGTCGTTGGCCTCGATGTGCTCGATCGCCGCCTTGCACGCGCCGCATTCGCTGTGGCCCAGTACCAGGACCAGTCGGGTCTTCAGCTCAGCGACGGCGTATTCGATGCTCCCCTTCACCGTGGGCCCGCGCCGCTGACGACGTTGCCGGCGATGCGGATGACAAACAAGTCGCCGATGGCCTGGTCGAAAATTACTTCGGGAGCCACGCGCGAGTCCGCGCACCCGACGATGACGGCATGCGGAGCCTGTCCGTGCTCCAGTGGCAGAAAGTCCTGCGGAGTGCGTCCCGGGTGCCGGAGTCTGCCTTCGACGAACCTCTGGTTGCCGGCGAGTAACTGATGGAGTACCGCGTCGGGTTTCGGCTGCTCGGCCGCGTCGGCGGCGCCTCGCGGCGAGAGGCCAGTCAGACCGGACATCCCCATCACCCCCACGGTCGCCGCGGCACTCCCCATGAACTTACGTCGGGACAATTGATCCAAGTTATCCATAACTCAGCTCCTTATAGGTCCGCGTACGCGAGTCGGCGGCAATAAAAACAGCCACCTTGTGTGGCCACAAGTGGCTGTGCGTGTTTCGGGGCAATCCAAAAAGGTGGTCGTGGCAGGATTTCGAAGAATCGCCGAATTCCCTCGGAAATACAAGCGCCGCTACACGAAGCTGTGCTAAATCCGGTGCAGTTGGAGGCGATTTTCCCACTTTGACACCCGGGGACTGGACTCGGCTCGTGGCGGGGTTCGGGCATTTCCCCGCGTTGCTACAGAGTGCGCGTAATCGATGCGGCTTGGGGCGTGCTCTCGGACCAGACACGACCGGACGTCGGCCGCCTCATCACCGGGCCCTACCGATCGATGAACGCGCGGGCCAGCCGAGATCTCGGACTGACTGCGATCCGATCACTCAAGGGGAGGCAGGATATCCGGCTCGATCTGATAACCGTCCGCGATCGAATTTGTCGTGTTGAACAAGCCGACGATCGCCAGGACTTCTCCCAGGGCTTCGGTATCGAGGCCAAGCTTTCTTAACGCGGCCGTGTGCGAATTGACGCAATAGGAACAGCCGTTGGTCGCCGATACTGCAAGGGCAATGATCTCGCGTGTCGTCGCATCGAGCTTGGGTTGACGTCCTACTGCTTCAGGATGCATCAGCGCCTTGAGACTCGACCAAACCAAGTCGAGGTGGTCAGGGTTGGTTGCGAGCACTCGCCACAGGTTGGGCACAAAGGGAATGTTCTTCGTCCTCTTGATGTCAGCATACACGTCGGCCACTCTCCCGTTCGCATCTTCCTCAGCGACTGGAACGACCGTTGCAATTCTCTGAGCAGACATGGAGGAACCCTTTCGTGAAATGTTACGGTGGCCTCCGGCCGGCTTCTCGGCATGGCTCTGGTTCTACGACAAATGAAGGGTCCAGCCCACTCGTCTCCGGACTCTGTCTCCCCTTTCACTCCGAGATCCAGCTTTTCATTGTCCGTCTCCGATCGCACGGCCCTCGCGACGACCATCTTGCTCAACTCGCCGCGATTCGCAGAGGCTCCGGACGGCTTGCTTTTGCTCATCGGTCAGTTGCGACCATGTGGCAATTTCATCAATCGTTCGCCGACACGCGACGCAGTAGAGCCTCGTGGCATCAAGCGTGCAATCGCCCCGACACGGAGAAGACGCCGCGTCAACGTCCGCCGGAGGAAAACGCTGCATGGTAACTTACTCGGTTATTTCCGGACGGGCGTGCGGCGCGAGCCGGAGCCGATGAACGCCTTCGGCCCGGGTGCCGCAGGCGGAGTTTCGCCGGCGACCGATAGATTGAACGTGTAGTCCGTTTTACCGGGCGCTTGATGATCGATGAGGAACTCCGGTTTTTTCGAGCTGACCTCGGGGTCGTTGTAGAGATTCTTGAGCGAGTCCGGTCCCAGGAAGCCCATCCTCGGATTGTAGCCCAGCTGGGCAAAGAGCATTATATATTTGCCAGGCGGCAGCAGTGGGAATTCGAACGACCCATCCGGCTTGACGATGGCAGTTGCACTGCTGTTGGCCTTGGCTTCGGGCTTCGCGGCGGCGTAGGCGATCGCCACGAGGCGCGCGGTCTCGGATTTCGCAGCGGGAAGCTCATCGTCAACGGTGATCTTTCCGCCCAACGGATAAGCCGTCACCGGATTCATTCCGGCGCTTTCATAGGCTTTCTCGAGACGTTGAGCCGTGGACTCGCGTCCGCCACACCCGACGGGCACGAGGAAGATAAACGTCGCTGCGATCCCCCACGCGATTTTGCGCCGGTGCGCGCGGCGACTCAGAAGGGCGGGTGCCATTCCATCGACTCCACTCTCTCAAAGACGCGGAGAGATTCCGTCTAGAAGAAAGTCGGCCGCCCTGGACACGTCCAGAGCGGTCGACCGGAGTTCGCAGGCGACGGTCATGTTAGAACTGGTCAGGCACGGCTTCGTGTCCGCGCGGCGTCATCAGCGCGACGAATGTGACGATCGAAATATTCTCGCTCACCATGCGAGCGGATCCGTCGCACATGGCCACCCCACCCGAGCCCGGGTGGAAGCTGAAAATGGCGTTGTAGCCGATCTCGTTCGTGCAGTTGATGAAACAGACCGGCATTGGGCAGTTTGTGCTCGAAAAGCAACTCGGCTTACTGAGGCCGGTGAAGTCGGACCCGAGCACATAGGCGACCGCGTTCGTCGAGGCCCAAGCGCCGCCTGAGTTAAAAGCGTGAGCGGCGAGGGGCGTGGGCAAAGTCGTCTTGCCGGCTCTTGTCCAGCAATCCGGCCGGCCCGCCATCTCAGTGCAGAAAAGCGTCGTGGACGTCCCGTCGGTGATCTGATCAATCGATAAGCCGCAGGAATTCGAGAGAAAGCTGTGAAACAGGCCGGTGGGCCCAATGAACCCGCTGCCTCCGGCGCCGGGAATGCCGAGTGCGTGTGTGTAAAACGCGTGGGCAGACGAATCCAGATCGCACAGGCCTTCGTAATCCAAAGCACCGTGAAGGCGTTTGAAGGCAAAGCAGGTGCGACAGAATGTGAGACAGAATTCGTAGATCGCGTTTCCCTCGACAAATGGATTTTGCGTTCGCGGCGACGAGGGGCAGACGTAGGACGGTATGACGGCGGCCGCTGGGCGGGTGTAGGCACAGGGATCGAGGCACGGACAGCCAGAATTTGCAAAGGTGTACTTAGTCGGGCACGGAACGCCCGACAGGCAGACCGGGGAGAAGATCGGCGCGTTCATGCAAATTCGGCTGTAAACCGTGTTGGCTTCCACGAACGGCAACAGCCGTTCCGGCCATGTGTGCAAATTATAGTCGTTGCGGCCAACGCTCCCGGGCACGCCAACTGTGAACAACGTCCCGCAGAAGCAATCCTGCAAGTAACCGGTCGCCACGCCGCACGTGCACACGAAGGGGGGTGGGCCGCAGAATGTGTCGGCGTTGTAGATCACTGTTGTCGCCGGCGGGAATTGGTTGTTGACGTCGTGATAATTGTGGGCTGCCAGCGCGATCTGCTTGAGGTTGTTGCGACATTGAGTGCGTCGCGCTGCCTCGCGCGCCGCTTGCACGGCCGGCAGCAAAAGCGCGATGAGCACGGCGATGATGGCGATCACCACCAACAGCTCGATCAGCGTGAACCCGGGCGGCGCCTGATCCAATCGTTTTCTTTTCAACATGACAAGTCCTCGTTGTCTGGGGCCCGTCCGGATGGTTGATCCGGCAGCCCGCGCGGCAAACGGGGCCTCGCGTCGCGAAGAGGCGCATGCTCTCCCAATCCAGGCCGCGGGCGTTCGGCGATTCGCATGTTGCGCGGCGCACGCGCGAACGCCAACCGACGGACGGTGGATGAGAATCGCCGCGATGTCGCGCCATCAACGAGGTGCGCGGCAGCGCAAGAACGCGTGTCTTCGTTCCCCGAAAGACCCGAATGCAAAACGACGAATGGGCAGGTCTTCTGGCTTCCGGATCGGCCTACTCACCGCACCTTCCCGCCCGGCTCGCTCGCGATGTGGTCGCGACCTTCGCAGGACAGTGGTATTTGCGGCTTTCGTCCCCGGTTACAGCGGCGGGACCGCGACGGATTCGCACCGTCTTCCCTATTCTTCGTCCGGGCCACAAGCCCGAGACGACACCCACGTCGCGGGTCATCCTAACGCGCGCGGAACGCTTGTCAACTCACGCATTCGCAGGTCTGATCGAACTCTGTCCGCGATCAGTGGTGTCGAATGTATCACGGGATACCGTCGCATTCGGACGAGTCTCCTTCCGGATGCCTCGAGCCCCGCAAGCCGGATGATCCGGTGGTCTGTCCGCAAATTGACTTCGGTGGAGCGATAGCGGGTGATCACGAATGCGGCGCGGTCCGCGGACCCAGGGCAACGTGCAGCGACGCGAGCAGTCGTTACCAAATGAAAAGGCCACATTGTTCGGAAACAAGTGGCCGAGGTGCCTGAGTGCAGGCCAATCAAGTGGTCGTGGCAGGATTCGAACCTGCGACCCCATCGATGTGAGCGATGTGCGCTAACCAACTGCGCTACACGACCAGTCTGGCCGAATTTTACAGCAGACGGTCGGCGTTCGGAAGTGCTTTAGGGGGCTCGGCCTTCGCCCAGCCGTTTTAGCTCAGGCTCCAGGCGGCGCATGCCTTCCTCGACGGTCACGAGGGGCTTGTAGCCGAAGTCCCGCTGGGCACGGCCGATCTGGTAAGAGTGCGAGCCGCTGAGCTGTTGGGCCAGGAACCGCGTCATCGGCGGCTCGGCAGAAATGCGCAGAGCTTTGTAGATCGCTTCCAAGGTTGCCCCGACGGCGTAGGCGGCTCGGCTCGAAATCGATTTGTGGACTGGCGGCAGTCCGGCGAGGGCCAGGAGCTCGTCGATCCAGCGCCAGAGGTTCACCGGCTGCGCCTCGTTGATGAAGTAGGCATTGCCGGCGGGGGGCGCGCCGGGGTGGAGGGCGTCGGCGGCCTGCAGGTGGGCGGCGGCCACGTTTTCGACGTAGGACATTGCGATCACGTTGTTGCCGCCGCCGACGCGTCGCAACCGTCCTGAGCGCGCGCGGGCGATCAGGCGCGGCACGAGGTGATTGTCCCGCGGGCCCCAGATCAAGTGCGGTCGCAGCGCCACCGTCGCCAGCCCGTCGCTTCCGTTGGCGGCGAGCACCTCGCGCTCGGCCAGCGCTTTGGTGTGCGGGTAGTAACACAGGTAATGCGACGGGTAGGGATGGCTCTCGTCGACGTTGATGTGATCGGCCCCGTCGTAAATCACGCTGGGCGAGCTGGTGTAGATTAGGCGGGCGACGCGGTCCTGGCCACACGCGTCGAGAACGTGCCGCGTGCCGAGCGTGTTGGTCTCGTAGTAGTGCTTCCAGGAACCCCAAATTCCCGGGACGGCCGCGACGTGGAACACGGTGTCCATGTTGCGGCAGGCGCGGTCGACGTCGTGGGGATTGCGGATGTCCCCCTCTTGGAATTCGACGCCCAATTCGGCCAGCCGCCGATGGGAGCGTCGCGCCAGCACTCGAACGCGATCGCCGCGGGCCGCAAGCTGCTCAGTGAGATAGAGGCCGAGGAAGCCTGCGCCGCCGGTGACCAGGGCATTCATGGCTGGCCGTGCAGCGCGTTGGCCGCCCAGAGGCAGAGCCGCTCGCGATTGATCTTGGAGTTGTGGCGGAAGTCGACCGGCAGCGACCGGTGAAAGAGAACGGTGTGGATGTCGAGCGTGAGTGGATTGGCGGCTGCCAGGTCGCGCAGCTCGGCCGCGAACTTTTGCCGATCGGCATTCCGCAATGGGAACTGTTTCGGCCGGGGCTCGACGATGATCACGGGCGTTTGATCGCCGACCTGGCCCGGTTTGCGGATCACGCCGACGAGCGCACTGCGGGCGACGCGCGGATGCTCGTTGAAGATGGCCTCGCACGGCTCGGTGAAGAGGAGCCCCTTTGCCGTCGTCACGATGTGCGACTTGCGGCCGCAGTACCAGAGGCGTCCCTGATGGTCCAGATAGCCGACGTCGCCCATGCGATGCCAAAACGGAACTGGCGCCGTCGCATCGTGGTCTTCGTGCGGGTCGGCGATTTTGGCTTCGGCCTCGGCTAGCGGTTTGCGGAGGTAGCTGCGGGTGACGCTGGGGCCCTGGACGATAATTTCGCCGATCTGGCCGGCCGGCAGCTCGCGGGCCATCGACAGGGTAGCAATCGGCCCGTGCGTGATTTGGATGATCTTGATCGTCACTCCGGGAAACGCGCGGCCGACGCAGGTGCCGGCTCCGGTGCGCGTCCGCTCGGCCGTGTCATCGAGCACTTCGCGGCTCGAGATCGACGCAACGGGCAGGGCCTCGGTCGCGCCGTACGGCGTATATACCTCCGCGCAGGAGCAGTTGCGCGTCGTTTCTGGCAAACGGACCACGGCCGGCAGTTGGCGCGGCGCCTCATCAGATTTCGGTTCGGCATCGAGCAGATCGGTGAGCCGCTCGAGCAGGCTGACGGGCACGGCGGCGCCGGCCGAGAACGCCCGCCGCAGCGAGCAGAGGCGGAGCTGATGCTCTTCGCAGTAGGTCACCACCCGTTGCCAAAGTGCGGGGGAGCCGAACGACTGCGTGACGGTGTGGTCTTCGATCGCCTCGATGATGCGGGCTGGGTTCGCCTTGGCCGGTTTGGAGGGATTCATTTGCGGCACGACGGTCGTGGTGCCCATCGCGGCGTTAAACAGGCCAAAGAGCGGAAAGCCCGACAGGTCGACGCCGCCGGGCTGGATGCCGAAGCGGTCGCGAATCAGGTCGACCTGCGCGTTGAACATCCCGTGCTCGTAGATCACTCCCTTGGCTGGTCCGGTGCTGCCGCTGGTGAAGATCACCGCGGCCGGATCGGTGGCTTTGGCGGCGACGGTTTCAAACGGTTCCCAACGAGCCCGCGCAACTCTCGATAAGTCGGGCCTCCCCAAAACCAGCGACGGCCAACCGTGAGATTCAGCCGCGCCCGGCGAAATCGTCGCCGGTTGGCAATCCGCACCACGTGCACGAGCGGCAGGGCGAGGAAACCCTCGGGCTCGACGTCCTCCAGGCAATCGAGCAGCGAGGGCAAGCCCATGCCTGGATCGATCAGCACGATCACGGCCCCGGCCTTGAACGCCGCAAAGACCAGCGCGACGAACTCGATGCCGAAGCGGACCATCAGCACGAGCCGCGTCCCCGGACCAACGCCACGCTCGCGGAGGCCGCGGGCTAACAAATCGCTCTCCCGATCGAGCTGTCGGAAGGTGACGTGCGAATAGGCGGCGCGGCCGAGCGAATCGCGTCCCGCGGCGGCGACGACAGCCACGGCATCGGGCGACTGCTCGGCCGTGGCCGTGAGTCGCAGTGCAATGTTCATCGACGGGGACACGCGATGGCACCGCTCTCAATTCGAGGCACGGATCAGGATTTCGCCCTTGCCCAGCTCCAGAAAGTCTCCGCAGTATCTCCGATAGCGGGCCGCGAAGCACTCGTCGGGCACAAAAAAGCCCATTTCCCGCAAGCGCAGCAGAGAATAGCGCAGAAACACGGGCGCGAAATCTCCGCTGGCCGGAAGGTCGACAGCAGGGCCGGCGGGCTGTGCGTGCCCAAGAGGCCGATCGTCCCGCGCTTCATGCCGGCCCCGGGTCGAATGCCCACCTCGCCGAAAAGCAGGATTGAACCGGCGATCAGGTTGAAGCCGGGAGCGAGTCCCGCGCGGCCGCCGACGGCGATCAGCCCGCGACGCATCGTGTGGCCGATCTCGTCGCCCGCATTGCCGTCGATCAGGATTTCGCCCCCCGTCATTCCCCGGCGACCGCCGCGATAGACGGCTCCGACCAGGTTGCCGGCCGAGCCGCGAATGTGAATGCGACCGCCGTGCATTTCGGCCCCGACCCAGTCAGCCGCGTTGCCGCTGACGGTGATGCTGCCGCCGCGCATCTCGGCGCCCAGATGCATGCCCGCGTTTCCCTCGACGCGGATTTGCCCGTCCGTCATTCGCGCGCCGATCAGTTTGACCTGCGCAGTCTCCCTCCCAGACGAGTTCGCTATCGGCCGCGCTGCCGGAGACGCGGAAGAAATCGCCGAGGGAAACGCGGGCATTGCCGTGCTGAATGACGGTCCGCCGCACGTCTTCGACCGATTGTTCGCGAACGGTCTCCAGGCGCACCGCATCGACCTCGAGCGGAATCGAGCTCGGCTGTTCTAAGCGGAGCACCAGGGGCATCGTGCCACTTCTACGCATTGCCCCGGCGCGACGCAAGCAGAGCGAGCGGTTGCCGTCCAGCGGCCGGCGACTACGGACTGGACGTCCCCGTGCTCACCACCGGCTGGGCGTTCTGCTCGCTGCAGAGGACGACCAGCAGATTGCTGACCATCGCCGCGCGGCGTTCGTCGTTGAGCGTGAGGACGTTGCGCTGTGCCAGGTCTGAGAGGGCCATTTCGACGATGCTCACGGCGCCGTGCACGATCTTCTGGCGGGCGGCGATGATGGCGTCGGCCTGTTGCGCGCTCGAGCATGGCTCCGGCGATTTCCGGAGCGTAGGCCAGGTGCGTGAGCCGCGCCTCTTCGACCGCGACTCCCGCCTCGGCCAGCCGCGTCTGCAGTTCGGCCTTGAGGAAGGTCGAGACCTCATCGACGCCGCTACGAAGCGTGATCTCGTGCTCTTCGCCGTGGTCGTAGGCGTACGAGTTGGCGAGGTGCCGCACGGCCGATTCGCTTTGCACGCGGACGTAGGTCGTATAGTCGGCGACGTTGAAGCTGGCGCGGGCCGTGTCCTGCACCCGCCAGACAACGACGGCCGCGATCTCGATCGGGTTGCCCTGCTTGTCGTTCACCTTGAGCAGGCCTCCCTCGAGGTTCCGCAGCCGCAGCGAAATCGGCTTGCGAATGACGAACGGATTGGCCCAGAAGAAGCCCGTGTCCCGCACGGTGCCCCGATATTCGCCGAAGAGCAGCATCACCCGCGCCATGTTCGGCTGCTGGGCGAAGAGTCCAACCGACGAAATGACGACGCCGACTGCCAACAAGAGGGCGATCACGATGATGACCGGCGATTGCTGCACGGCGCCCGTGATGAACAGGGCCAGTGCCAGCAGAGCGCCAGCGATGCAGACGAACAGCATCGTCCAACCGGAGGAGCTGGGATAGTTTTTCTCGGTCGCCATCATTGGACTCCAAAGAGGTCTTCGCGAGAGATTCTCGGTCAGCGACTTTTGCTTTTGACTTCGTTTGTGTGTTCGCCCCTGGAAACGTCGGCGAGGGGCGTTTGGATCACAGCGGGTTCTGACGCGCGGACCGAAGGACGGTTGGCCAAAGGCTTTAACGGCAGCCCACGGCGCGGCCGGTTGTGACTACGTTAACCCAGTCCCGGGGGTCTTTGCACGAAGATTCCCTGCTGCGATCGGTGACCGCTCGTTTCGTGCGGGCGAGGGTTCGAAAAAGAAAAACCCAGGCTGTTGGGCCTGGGCTTTTCAGGTAATCCAATCGGACAAGTTTACGAAGCGCTCGGCGGCGCCGACTCCTTGTCGCCTGAGCCGGCTCCCACGAGTTCGCCTTCGCCCGTGCCGGTGCCGACGAAGTCGAGCTGCTTCTGGTCGCCCACTTCCTTGACCGTGACCAGAATGCGGGTCTTGCCTTCGAAGGCGCCTCGCAAGAGTTCTTCGGAGAGCGGGTCTTCGATGTAGGTCGACACGCTACGACGCAGCGGCCGGGCGCCGTAATCGGTGTCCCCACCCCTGTCGATGATGAACTCGCGAGCTTCGTCGGTCAGCTCCAGCTTCAGGCCGCGCTCGGCCAGCCGGTTGTAGACCTTCCCCAGCTCGATGTCGACGATCTTCTTCAGGTTGTCGCGCGTCAGCTTGCGGAAGACGACGATCTCGTCGATACGGCCGATGAACTCCGGCTTGAACTCGCGTTCGATCACGTGCTTCAGCCGTTCCCGCATCTTGTCGTAGTTGCTGTCCTCGTCCCGCTTGCCGAAGCCGAAGACGTCGCCCTGATTGATGACGTCGGCTCCTGCGTTGGTCGTCATGATCAGCACCACGTTGCGGAAGTCGACCTTGCGGCCGAAGCTGTCCGTGAGGTGGCCTTCTTCCATGATCTGCAGCAGCATGTTGAAGACGTCGGGGTGGGCCTTCTCGATTTCGTCCAAGAGGACGACCGAGTAGGGCCGACGGCGAATCTTCTCGGTGAGCTGACCACCCTCTTCGTAGCCGACATAGCCCGGCGGTGCGCCGATCAGCCGGCTGACGTTGTGCTTCTCCATGTACTCGCTCATGTCGATCTGCACGAGGGCCTCTTCGTCGCCGAACATGAATTCGGCGAGCGTCTTGGCCAGCAGCGTCTTACCGACGCCCGTGGGACCGGAGAGCAAGAACACGCCCGTGGGCCGCTTTGGATCTTTCAGTCCGCTGCGGCTGCGGCGGACCGCCTTGGCGATCTGCTTGATCGCTTCGTCCTGGCTGACGATCCGCTTGTGCAGCTCGTCTTCCATCGCGAGCAACCGAACCGCGTCCTCGCTCGACAGCCGCGTCAGCGGCACACCCGTCATGCGGGCGACCACGTCGGCGATCACGTCGGCATCGACGACGCCGTCGGTCTCGCGGGCCTTGTCGCGCCACTCGCGGGTGAGCGATTCCTTCTTCTTCTTGAGCTTGTCGGCCTGATCGCGGAGGCCAGCCGCCTTCTCGAAGTCCTGGTTGGCGACCGCTTCTTCCTTGGCGACGTTGAGCCGCTCGATCTCTTCTTCCAGTTCTTTCAAGTCCGGCGGACGGACCATCGACTTCAGCCGGATCCGGGCACCCGCCTCGTCGATGACGTCGATCGCCTTGTCCGGCAGGCAGCGGCCCGTGATGTAACGGGACGACAGCTCGACGGCCTTGGCCAATGCGTCGTCGGTGTACTGCACGCGATGGTGCGACTCGTACCGGTCGCGGAGCCCCTTCAGGATCAGAACGGTCTGCTCCTGGCTGGGCGGCTCGACCATCACGGTCTGGAAGCGGCGTTCGAGCGCCCCGTCCTTCTCGATGTACTTGCGGTACTCGTCGAGAGTCGTGGCGCCGATGCACTGCAGCTCGCCCCGGCTCAGGGCCGGCTTGAGCACGTTCGACGCGTCGATGGCCCCTTCGGCCCCGCCCGCGCCGACCAGCGTGTGCAACTCGTCGATAAACAGGATCGTGTTCTTCGCGCGGCGAACTTCGTTCATCACCGCCTTGATCCGCTCCTCGAACTGGCCGCGATACTTGGTGCCGGCGACCATCATCGCCAGGTCGAGCACGACCACGCGCTTGTCGCGGAGCAGCTCGGGAACGTTTGCGTCGACCACCATCTGGGCAAAGCCCTCGACGATGGCCGTCTTGCCGACGCCCGCCTCGCCCAACAGGACGGGGTTGTTCTTCTGGCGGCGGCAGAGGATCTGAATCGACGCGCTCGATCTCGCGCTCGCGGCCGATCACCGGGTCCAGCTTGCCCTGGCGGGCCAGATCGGTCAGGTCGCGACCGAAACTGTCGAGGGCCGGGGTCTTGCTCTTGCCGGCCTTCTGCTGGGCGGCCGTGCCGCGCTCGCCGGTTTCGGAGGCTTCCAGCCCGTGGCCGAGCAGGTTGAGGACTTCCTCGCGAACGTCTTCGAGCTTCATTCCCAAGTTCATGAGAACCTGGGCGGCCACTCCTTCTTGTTCGCGGAGCAGGCCAAGCAATAAGTGTTCGGTGCCAACGTAGTTATGGTTGAGGTTGCGGGCCTCTTCCATCGCGTATTCGATGACTTTTTTGGCTCGCGGTGTCTGGGGCAGCTTGCCCATCGTCACCATGTCGGGACCCGACTGGACGATCTTTTCGACTTCCAGACGGATTTTCCGCAGGTCGACGTCGAGGTTCTTGAGCACATTCGCCGCGACGCCGGAGCCTTCCTTCACCAGTCCGAGCAGGATGTGCTCGGTGCCGATGTATTCGTGGTTGAAGCGCTGCGCCTCTTGGTTGGCGAGCTGCATCACTTTTCGGGCTCGATCGGTAAATCGTTCGTACATCCGGTTTTCTCCCGTCCCGTCCAAGCTATTTGGACCGCAGGGTTTTTTCCCCGCTGCACACTCCACACGTCGCAAAGCCGTGCCACCCTGGGACGGTATGACACGGCTCGTATTAGTCGCCGTCGGGCGTTTTCGCCCGAAACGGGCGACCGCATTGACGGGCGGCCGATCAACAATACGTCGTTATCGCAGCGGCCGCGGGCTGATTGTAAAAGTGTAAAGCGCTCGGCAAGCCCCCGTCGCAGCGATGTCGGTTCTCAGCAAGTTGCTTTTGGTAGAGCCGCAGCAACCGACAAAATCCACAAGCCGATCCATCAGCGCCGACCGATACAATCACTACGGTCGGACGCGTTGAACTAGCTCCAACGCGCTCCGAATTCTAGTGCTGGCCTAGGGGAAGGACAAGGTACGCCATGCACCGGTTCAGTCCAACCGTACCCAGTTTGAGCCGAAGATGACGGCAGTTCGAGGGACGAACAAATCGGCGAACCAACCGGCGCGGAAGTGAGAAGCTTTTGTACGCTTGGCGGGGTCGGACGGCATCGGGATGTGCCATTACCGTCGGATTGCGGAGGATATGGGGAGCGCGGATGAAGCACGCAGGTGACGAGGCACTCGACGGCCTGGAGGAACTGCTGGTGCGAATCCGCGAACTCGCCGGCTTGAAGGAGCGCAAGCGAGGCGTTTTCTACCGCGGATCCTCCGCGTTTCTGCACTTCCACGAAGATCCCGCTGGAATGTTTGCCGACGTGCGGACTGACTCGGACTGGCAGCGAGTACCGGTGAACAGTCGGGCGGAGCAGCGGGAGCTGGTGGCAAAGATACGAGCCGCCCTCAGCGGACCCGGTTAGTTCTTGTAGGGTGTGACAAGTCCGCCGCAGGCGGACGCAGGCACACGAACCGAGCCTTACGCCGCCACCCGCCGATTTTCGCGGGCGACCGTCACGCGTTCGAGGGCCGCGCGGTCGATCGTGACGCCCAGGCCGGGGTCGCGGAGGGCGGGGGCCCAGCCGCCGAAGCCGAAGGTTAGATCTTCGGTCGTCAGACGTTCGGCGACGAGCAGGCGGTCAAAACTGCCTTCGCGGTAGCGTATGCCGGCGACCGAGGTTGCGAAGTGGCGGCCGGCCGCGGACAGAATTCCCGTCTCGCCGACCTGGCAGCCCAGTTGATAGCCGAGGCCGGCGCGGGCCGCCGCCGCGGCAATGCGTAAGGACGGAACAAAACCGCCGCACTTCGAGAGGCGGATGTTGAACAGGTCGCAGGTGCCGTGCTCGATCGCCCGCTGGGCGTCGGACTGACTGCAGAGGGATTCGTCGAGCATCACCGGCACGCCCAAGCGCGAGCGGACTGCGGCCAGACCCTCGACTTCGCCATGCGGCACCGGCTGCTCGAGCGACGTGATGCCCAGCGGCACCAGCGGGGCGACGTGCGATTCCAGCTCGCGGCAGGTCCAGGCTTCGTTGGCGTCGACCCGCAGGTCGCAGCCGCCGCCGAACGCCCGCCGCACGCGGAGCACGGCTGCCCGGTCGTCGGTGCCGGCCACGCCCACCTTCATCTTGCACTGATTGAAACCGAACAGGCGGAAGGCCACGCTGCGGAGTACGGCTTTGACGGGCGAAAGCGCGGTCAGCACGGCACTGTAACGGACCCGCTTTTCATTCTGACGCAGGCCTTCCGTCTCGGCGACCAGCGTGGTGACGTCGGAGAGCGGGCGGCCGCAGGCCCGGGCGACCGCGTCCAGCACGGCCAGTTCGACAGCACACCGCAGCGAATTGCCAAAGCAGTCGCGCTGGCCGGGCGGACTGACCGCGTCGAGGCGAATCCGGTCGCAGAGGGCGACCGCCTGGCTCAAGTCATGGATCGGCTCGCCCAGCATGCGGGGCCAGTCGGCTGAGCGGAATTGTTCCCAGGCAGTTTCGATCGTCTCGCCGGTGACGTACGCGCGAGGCAGTCCCTCGCCCCAGCCTTCGGTGCCGTCGTCCAGGCGGCAGCAGACGACGATCGAGTGGGTGTCGGTCCGCGCGTGCGAGGCGTGTTTCACCTGGCTCCGCAGCGGGATCAGTACGTGATAGGCGTCGAGGCTCTGGATGCGCATGGGCGCGCCGAAGGTCGAGTACAGACAAGGGAGAATTAAGCACCCGCCAGCTGACGCTGGCGGCTCGCCGGGTCAAGCGGCAATCGGGCTTCTAATTCAAACTGCGGCGGCTGGCTAGCTTAGTTCGTCCCCAAGCCGGCTTTGGACTCGGCGGCGCGGGAGGTGGTGGCGGTCGCGGGCGTCGCCTCGATGCGGTAGAGGTGCGAGTCGGTCCGCAGCAGGAGGGCCCGGCCGCAGACGGTCGGCGTGGCGAGAATGCGACCGTCGAGCTCGTTGGCGGCGACCTGCTCAAAACTCTTGCCGGGACGGATCACCGTCGTCTTCCCCTGCTCGTTGACGCAGTAGACGTAGCGCCCCAAAGAGAGCAACGATGCCGAGAAGGTCCCGCCCACGCGATGCTGCCAAATCGGCCGCCCGGTTTCCGGAGAAATGCAGGAGAGCACCCCCTGATCGGTGACGTCGTAGACACGCCCCTCGGCCAGCACCGGCGATGCGCTGGCTCCAACCTGCCGGGGCATTTTCCACAGCACGTTGGAATGGGTCACGTCCCCGCGGCCTCCGAGTCGAATCGCCCAAAGTTGGGGGGCGGAAAAGTCGGTCACGACATAGACGCGGTCATGGTCGAGGAGTGGCACCGGCACTTCCGACCAACCGGAGTATCGGACGCACCAGAGTTCGGCTCCGGTCCGCGGGTCGAACGCGTTGACTTCTTCGGCCGCCGGGCTGATCAGCTGAGGCCGGCCCGCGACGTCTACCAGCGCCGGCGTCGAAAACGCTTTCCGCATATCGGGGCGCTTCTCATCGACCGAGATCGAGCGTTTTGACTTCCACGCGATCTGGCCGGTTTGTTTCGAGAGGGCGACGACGAACTGCCGGTCGGTCCCGTCGCAATTGACGATCAGCAGATCTTCAAACAGGACCGGCGAGCTTCCAGCACCTTCGCCGTGGTCGATCACCAAATCCTGGTTTCGCCAAAGAATCTTCCCGGTCGCCGAATCGAGACAGGCAGTCCCCGCCGCGCCGAAATGCACATAAAGGCGACCCGGCTCGACGATCGGGCTGGGAGATGCGTGCGAATTCTTGGCGTTGATGTGTTGCGGATTGTCGGCGTGGAAGACTTCGACGTCCCAGCGGACCTTGCCCGTGTCGGCGGCCAGGCACAGCGCCCGCAACGAGTGGCCGCTTTCCGTGGCCGTCGTCAGCCAAATGCTCCCGTCGAGCGTGACTGGAGAGGACCAGCCGCGGCCGGCGATCGGCGTCTTCCAGACGATCCCTTCGTGCTCGCTCCAGGTCACCGGCAGATCGGTGCTGGCGCAGCGGCCCTGCCCATTCGGACCACGAAACTGGGTCCACTCGTCGGCCCGCAGCGACACGGCGGCGGCCAACAGGCAGAGACTGATGCCCAGAGCGGGCACCCGAGCGACTCGACACAGATTCTCCATCGGTGACACGCTTCCTCGAATCCGATTTTCGCATGGGCCGAGAGCGCGCCGGCCGACTGTGTGCAGCCCTGTTCGGTCGCGAACAGAGCCGCCTGACTACTTCGATCCGGTCGATTCTAAGCGATGTCCCCGCACATTTCCTGTCCGCGGTCAGACGCAAGCCTTGGCGGAGCGACCGTTTGCACGCTTATAATGCGCTCGGACCCGCGTGAGACCCGAAACTCGCGACGCAAGGCAGGCGGCAACGTGTCAGAAGCCGAACTCGAAAGTGAAGACCGGGGCCGATTTCCCGCCGAACGGCCGGCCGACCGCTATGTCGTCCGTTACGGACTGATGCGGCTGGTGGCTGAGTTCGCTGCCCGCGCTCCGCAAAGGCTCCTCCGCAGCACGTCGGTCATCGTCCGCAGCAGCCGCGGCGTCGAATGGGGCGAAGTCCTCTGCCCGGCCAGCGAGCGGACGGCTACCTACTTGGAAAGCCACGAGAGCATCGGGAAAATTCTGCGGCTGGCCAACGACGACGACGTCCGCCAGCGGGACGACGTCTACCGGCAGGAGCGGGACGAGTTCCTGGGCTGTCGCGAGATGATCGGCGAGCGACACCTGGGAATGCAGCTGGTCGACGTCGAGCACTTGCTCGGCGGCGAGCGGCTCATCTTTTACTACCTGGCCGAGGAGCGGGTCGACTTCCGCGACCTGGTCAAGGCCCTGGCTAAGCGGTACAAAACCCGCATCGAGATGCGCCAGATCGGCGTGCGGGACGAGGCCAAGCTGCTGGCCGACTATGGCGATTGCGGCAAGCCCGTCTGCTGCAATACGCACCTTCGCGAGATGCCCCCCGTCTCGATGAAGATGGCCAAGATCCAGAAAGCAACCCTGGACCCGGCAAAGATTTCAGGCCGCTGCGGCCGTCTCAAATGCTGCCTTCGCTATGAGTACGACACGTACGAGGAATATCGCCGCGACCTGCCCAAGGTCGGCACGATGGTGATGACGCGGATCGGGCAGGGGAAGGTGATCGCCCAGGAGATTCTGGCGCGGAAGCTTCTTGTCCGATACGACGGACCCCGCGACGTGCTGACCGAAGAGCGGGAGATTTTGACGGTCATCAAGGGAGGCGTTCGTCCCGCGGACGACGACGCCGACGATGACCGCCCCGCGGCGCCAGAGCGGCGTGCCGAGCGCAATTGACCGGCGTCGCCGCCTTAAATTGAGCGTGACGGGGCGCGGGTGAGCGAAGAAAAATCAGCCGTCGGCTTAATTTCCGCATTGTGCACTTGCGGGCCAAGATGATAATCTCAAAAGCGTTCTGGTTGAGAACGGATCACTCTGCCAGTCGCATGACCACAGGCGAGCGCTCGGCTGTTCGTGCGTTGGACGGCTCAAATTTTGGGTGCGGAACGACACGATTTCGTCCCGCGCGAGCGATTGCCGTATCGCACTGCAGTCGCTCGGAAAGAGCGAGGCATTTTGATGACGACGACCAGCCGGACTATCGAGCGGGAGGCTCGGTACCATCCGAACGCCTACCACTTCGTCTACGACGCCCTGCGGTTCACGCAGCAAACTTTGAATCGCGGCGTGGCCGAGAGTGAAGAGTCGGAAGACGCCCACATCTCGGGCGTGGAGTTGCTCGGCGGCATTCGCGAGTTCGCCTTGTTGCAGTTCGGGCTGCTGACTCGCACGGTCTTTCGACACTGGGGCATTCGCAGCACGGGCGATTTCGGACGAATCGTCTTCGAGCTGATCAGCCGCGGCAAGATGAGCAAGACCGATCGCGATCAGCTGAGCGATTTCTTCGACGTCTACGACTTCGAGGAAGCCTTCGACCGCAATTACCAGCTCGACGCGAAGAAGGTCTTCAGCCGGTGACCGGCCAACCGGCCGCTTCGCCGCTCGCTTCCGCCGACACCCCCTCGCGCCCGTCTCGCGGGCTGCTGTTGTTCGCGATCGCCGTCACCGTCGTCTGGTGCGCGCTGCTCATGGTGATGGCCTGGCTAACGGCCAACCCCGTCGCGCTCAATCGCGAACAGATTCTGCGCTCGGACCTGATGATCACGGGGAAGGTCGAGGGCGACCCGCACGCGGGCGAAGTGTCGGTCGTCCGCGAATGGAAAAAGAACGGCCTCAAGGGGTCGATCCACGTCGAGAACCTGGAAGACACGGGCGCTGCGCGGGCGAAACGTACCTGATGCCGCTCCTGCCGGCCGCCACCGGCTATCGCGTCGCCGAAGCCCGCCTCGCCAACTCGGCCGTGCTGGTTTATCCGGCGACGCCTGCCGCCATCGCCCAGCTCGAAGAGATCCTCGGCGCGCGGGCAGAGAAGAAGTGATCGCTTCAAATGGCGATGCGACAGGGCTCTTCACTGATTACTGGCCAACGACCAGCTGTTGGCCGGTGAGTCCCGCGGATTCTTCGCTCGCCAGGAACAGGACGGTCTGAGCGGCATCGGCAGCGGGCGCCGGCTTTTGCGGGGCGCTCGCTTTCGCTTCGGCCGGCGGCTCGCGCCACGTCGGCGCGACGCAGTTCACGCGAATCCGCCGGGGCGCTGACTCGGCCGACAGGCTCCGCGCGAGCGCGGCGAGCGCGGCCTTACTCGCCGCGTACGCGCCCCAGCCCGCCCGCGGTTCCTCGGTCAGCGCCGTCGTCGCCAGCACGATCGACGCCGGCGAGTTCAAGTGCCGCTCGAGCGCGCGGATCGTCTGCAGCGCGCCCTGAAAATTGACGGCGAAGATTTCGGCGACGATTTCCGGCGTGCTCTCGGCCAGGCCGGCGGGTTGGAAGAGCTCGGCAACGGGAACGAGGATGTCGACGGCCCCCATGCGACGGAGCGTCGTCTCGCGGAGCAATTCGAGATCGGCCGGGCGCGTCACGTCGCCGGCCACGACGACGATGCGCGCCGGCGCCAGCTCCGCTAGTTCGTCCAGCTGGCCCCGATTCCGCGCGAAGAGGACGAGCTTCGCCCCCTCGCTGACGAACTTCTGCACGACGGCCCGGCCCAGCCGGCCGCTGGCCCCGGTTACCACCGCCACCTTATTCAATAACCGCTGTGCCAATGTTGCGCCACCGCCTGCGCGAACCTCCTCGACCGCTCGACCGTCGGTGTGACATGATAGCACGAGCGGGTCGGATCGGAGCGCGGCCGGCGCCTGCCGATTCCAGTCGCCGCTGCGACACAACCACCTGCGCGCCCCGCGATAGAGAAAGCCAACCGAGTGCCCCCACGAATCTGCGTTTTCTGCGGCTCGAAAACCGGCGAGGCCCCGGTTTACCGGACGGCGACCGTCGCGCTCGCAACTGAAATCGTGCGTCGCGGCAGCGGCGTGGTCTACGGCGGCGGCAGCGTCGGGCTGATGGGCGTGCTCGCCGATCGCGTGCTCGAGCTGGGAGGCGAAGTCATCGGCGTGATCCCTGAGGCCCTCGCCACCAAGGAATTGTTGCATACGGGCGTCCGCGACATGCGCTGCGTCGCCGACATGCACGAGCGGAAGGCCCTGATGGCCGAACTCGCCGGCGCATTCATCGCGCTGCCCGGGGGCTTCGGCACGTTCGAGGAACTGTTCGAGATCGTCACGTGGGCGCAGCTCGGCTTTCATCGCAAGAACATCGGTTTGCTCAACGTCGATGGCTACTTCGATCCGCTCGTGGCGCTGATCGACCACGCGATTCGCGAAGGCTTCATTACCGCCGCGCATCGCGAGCTGGTCGTCGTCGAGAGCGAGCCGGCCCGGCTGCTCGACCACCTAGCGACGCATGAAATGCCGCTCGTCCGGCGGTGGCTCAAGCGCGAAGAGATCTGAGGGGCGGATCTTCGCGGCCGAGATCGACGGGAATAAATCGCCCGTTCTGCGCGTCTCAGGAATGCCCGAATCGGCCGGACACGCGAATCGGCTGCCCGTCACTTTCTTTCCTGCATTCACCTGCCTCTTGCCGGGAATTTCGACCATGCGCGCGCGAAGCGAGTGCGCGCGGCGGCGCCGGTCTGCGCTTGCCGCGATTGGCTTGCTGTTCTGGGCGGGTTGCGACGCCGTGCGCGAAGACCGCACGATCAACATCTCGCCCAGCGGCAACCAGGTGGCATTCCAGCACGGCGAGGGCGGGATCTTTATCGCGGACCCTCGGACCGGCGAGCTGCACCGCGTCTTCGATCCGGACCGCTCGATCGTCGCCGTCAGCAGCCCGCTCTGGTCGGCCGACGAAAGCCGCGCGATCTTCACGACGGCCCGCGACGCACCGCCGACCGGGCCTCAGGCAGCGCTCGAGAAGAAAGTAGGCCTTCCCGCCGCCAATCCCGCGGGCACTCCCAATGGCCGCAAGTCGGCAGCGTCTCCCGTCGATTGGAATGACGCACCCGCGGGACGTTACTTTCTGCCGCTGCCCGTGGTTTACACCTGCTGGCAAATCGAGCGGGCAGCCGACGGCACGTTTAAAAAGCCCGTCGCGCTGTTCGAGGCCCACGCCGGACACGCCGGCTACGTCGCGGGCAACTGGGCCGTGCGTCAGTCTCCCAAGGGCGAAAAGATTCTCTTCGTCGATCAGGAGGCGCCGCAGGGGCACGCGGTCTGGTCGTTCGACATCAAGTCGACAAAGAAATCGCGCGTCTTTCCACCGGCCGGAATTGCCGCGCCGGGCTTTGTGCTGGCGGACTTCACGCCGGACGGTTCGCGCATCGCCTGCACGGCCGGACGCGACATGGGCGGGCTGGCAGTCACGGTGGGGCCGCATTGTGAAATGGATTTCGACGCAGAAGATTCGGCCACTACGTACCAACTGGACGGTATCTGGATTCAGGCCGCCGCCGGCGCATCCTGGCGGCACGTGGCGCAGTCGTCCGTAAGCGCCAACCCGCAGCGGCGCGACGGGCTCGGCACGCTGATCGAGCGGCGGCCCGTCTTCTCGAAGGACGGTTCGCGGTTTGCCTTCGCGCGACCGGTCGAGGGTCCGGCGAGTTCGCGCACGTTGCTCTTCCGCGCTCAGACATCGGACCGCAAGGTCGAACAGATCTTCGCCGTCGACGGCCAGATCCTCGACCCGCACTGGTCGCCCGACGCGCGGCTCGGTTTCGTCGCCATGACTCAGCATCCCGAGCTCACGGTCATCGATGCGGCGGGCAAGATCGAACATCCGGTGCCGCATGATTTCGTCCGCAACTTCGCTGGCTGGAACCCGTCGGGCGACACGCTGGCCTACGTGATCGCCGAGCATCCGCCGCGCGATCTCTTCGCCGCCGTTCGCCCCAAATCCGGGCCAGCCGCGCAACCCGCCAAGAAGGTAGAGAAAGCCGACAAGGACGAAAAACTGATCAATGGGTCGCCACTGTTGTGGCCCGATCCGCTGGCCCGCGATGCGCTGGTGGTATTGCCGAAGGGCGGCCAGCCGCGCGTCGTGATCGCCGGGCTGCGGTTCACGTTTCCCCAGTGGTCGCCCGCTCGCGAATCAATCTCGGTGTGGGGGACCTTCACGCCGTCGCACCAGTCGTGGGTCGACGCAGTGCTGGGCCACGGGCTGACGATGCGCACGGGTGATCCGGCCGCGGTGATCGACGTGACCACGGGCAGCGTCCACTGGCTGGCCATCAAAGGGGACGAGCAGACACAGATCGGCCATTACCTGCAAGAGAAGCACGATTTTGCCGGGGCGCTTGACTGGTATCGCAAGGCGGAGAAAACGCTGCCCAAGCTGCAGCCCCTCACGCCGCTCGAGCTCGAGCAGGGGGTCGCCAGCGACGTCGCCCGCCGCCGCATGTTTGAATTCCTGGCGTGGCATTGCCTGGCGAAACTAGGAAAAGAGGCCGACGCCACCGCGCGATTGACCGTGTTCGAGCAGGCCTGCCGCATCCACTGGCCGACCGCGCCGACGGCCGTCCACCGCCGGCGGGAAACGGCGCGACCACCGCAACGGCCGGCGCGACGACCGGCGCGAACGCGCCTCACCTCTCGCAGTCGACGGCGGGAGAGCCGGCCGAGCGCGTGGCCTCACTGATGCGGGCACTCGCCGAGGCGCAGGCTCTGCTCTCAGTCGATGATACGGAGGGTGCGATCAACTTCTTCCGCGCCCGGCTCGATGCGACCGGCGGCCACGGCCAGCCTGCGTCCGCCGCTAAGAAACCGCTCGATCCAACCGACCGCTTCGGCGACCTGGTGGCCCTTTCGCAGCTCGAGCTGTTAGCCGGGCGACCCGCCGCCTATCTGCAATTGGCAACCAACGAGTTGGGCCCGTGGATGGCGGCGAACCTGGAAGATCGGCCGCAGTCGTCAACGACCAATGGGCCGGACGAACTCCGGTTCGTGTTGGCCAACGGCGTCGGACTCGCACTCAGTCCGCTGTTCGATTCGGCCTTCACGCGGCAACTGCCCGCGGACCCAGTTGCCCAGGCGGCCGCCTCGTGGCGCGTTTTGCGTTCGCGGTGCAACAGCCAGTCGGCCAAATTGCTGGCGGACTTGGTGGTACGGGGCCTGTTGCCCGCGGAACGAAATCAGGATCGCGACGAACTGGACGCGCGGATCGCGAGGGACCCTGCGCACGCGTGGTACAACTGGGCCGTGCGGCCGGTCCCCTGATTCGAGCAGGCCTCAGACGTCGGCGGTTGCGCCGGCCTTTTCGAGCTGGGCGATCACCTTTGTGTAGCACTGCGGACAAACGCCGTGGCTGAACTGCACGCCGGTGCGGGTCGAAATGTAACTTTCGACCTGCTCCCAGTAGTTGCGGTCATCCCGAACCTTTTTGCAGTAGCTGCAGATCGGAATCAGTTCCTGCAACTCGTGGATCTTGGCCATCGCGTACTGCAGCTCCCGGATGCGCCCGGCCAGGTCGCGCTGCAGGGTGACCATCCGTTCGCCGACGCGCAAACGCGACTTGAGTTCGCGCCAGTCGTACGGCTTGACGACGTAATCGTTGGCTCCGCTGTCGAGCCCCGCGACGATGTCGTCGGTCTGATCCCGGGCCGTCAGCAAGATCACGTAGGGCGGTTCGGCACGATTGAGTTGTCGCAGCCGCCGGCAAACTTCGAGGCCGTCCATCTCGGGCATCATCCAATCGAGGATCGCGATGCCCGGCGCATCCTCGCCCTCCAGAATCTCGTACGCCGAGCGTCCGTCGAGTGTGGCAACCACCTCGTGCCCCCACTTCTGCAACATGCGGGAGAGCACGATTCGCGAGACTTCGTCGTCTTCGGCAATCAGAACTTTCATGAGCGTGGGCTTTCCACGGATTGAGGCTGCGTGATCGAGGCGGCAATCGCTTCGCGGAGACTTTCAATTTCGCGCTCGAGCAGCTGATACTCGTCGAGGGCCTGCGACAGTTCGCCGCGGCGGCCCAAGTTCTCGAGCTTGAGCGCCTGGGCCGACGTCCGATCGGCGCCGACGTAGCCGGCGGCCCCCTTCAGCGAGTGGGCGGCCATCTGCAGCCGCTTCGGATCCCCTTGTTCGAGGGCGGTGCGAACTTCGGCCAGGCGGTTGGGAGCGTCGGTCAGGAACAATTCAATCACTTCATCGAGCAGCTCGGCTTCGCCGTTCACGCGGTCGAGTGCCGTCTCGCGATCGAACACCGGCTTATCGCTTTTGGGCGCGACCGCGGGTGACGGAGCTGCAATCGGCGCCGCAACCGGGGCGGACGGCGGCGCAAACGTCTGCAGCAGCCGCAGCAGGTCGGGCCCGTGGACCGGCTTGGAGATGTATTCGTCCATGCCCGCGGCCAGGCAGCGGTCGCGGTCGCCGGCCATGGCGTGGGCCGTCATCGCCACGATGGGCATAT
Organism: uncultured Planctomycetaceae bacterium; assembly: GCA_963813715.1. GTDB lineage: Bacteria > Planctomycetota > Planctomycetia > Planctomycetales > Planctomycetaceae > DASPSM01. The sequence goes on from CAWFAK010000005.1 coordinate 1,064,212, forward strand.
GCTTGCCGCTGATCTTCTCACGGGTGCGGATCGCATCGGTCGCCTCGAAGCCGTCCATCTCGGGCATCTGCACGTCCATCAGCACGAGATCGAACGGCTCGCGCTCCAGGGCTTCCACGGCCTCGCGTCCGTTGACGACGGCGTGCACGCTGTGGTTGGCCTTTCGCAAAATGTGCAAAGCCACCCGCTGATTGACCAGGTTGTCTTCGGCGAGCAAAATCCGCAGTTCTTTGGACGGCTGTGCAGCGGCAGAGGCAGTGCCCGTTTCCGGGCGAGTCGTTTCTGGTCGAGTCCTCTCGGGGCGGGCTGTCGCTCCCGCGGCCGTCCGCTTGTCTCGCGTGGCGTCGCTAATGGCGGCCAGGATGGCAATCTGGAGCTCGTCGGCCTTGACCGGCTTGACCAGGTAGGCGGCCATTCCCAGTCGACGGCAGCGGGCCGCGTCGGTCTGACGATCGGCCGACGAGAGCATCATGATCGTCCGCGGTGCGAGGCCCGGCTCCTTGTGCAGCTCTTCGACGAGCATGAAGCCGTCCATCTCGGGCATCATCGCGTCGGTGAGCAGCAGCGGATAAGGTTCGCCGGCAGCGGCCGCCCGTCGCAGCTCCGCCACGGCAGCCGGTCCGCTGTCGACGCCGACCGGCCGCGCCGTCCACAGTCGCAAGATTCCGGTGATCACGCGGCGGTTAGTGGCGTTGTCGTCCACGACCAGCACTCGCAGGCCCTGCAACTTCGCCAGGTTGAGCGAGGTGCTCGTGGAGCCGGCGGACTTGGCCCGCCCGAAATGGGCGTCGAAATGGAAGGTGCTGCCCTGGCCGGGCTGGCTCGCCAGGCCGATCTCGCCCCCCATCAGGCTCACGAGCTGCGAAGAAATCGTCAGTCCCAAGCCGGTGCCGCCAAAGCGTCGCGTGGTCGAGCCGTCGGCTTGGGCGAATGGATCGAAGATCAGCTGCTGCTTCTCGGGTGCGATGCCGATGCCCGTGTCAGCCACCTCAAAGTGCAGCAGGTAGCCGTCGGCCGATTGGTTTTGCAGTTGGGCGCGGACGACGACCTCACCCTTGGTGGTGAACTTGATCGCGTTGCCCACCAGGTTGACGAGCACCTGTCTCAAGCGGCCCGGGTCGCCGACGACGCGCGTGGGCACGTCGTCGCCGATTTCGCAGGTCAGCTCGAGTCCCTTGCGGTGGGCCCGCAGCGCCAGCGTCTTGAGCGTGTCCTCGAGCGCCTCGCGGAGCTGGAAGTCGACCGGGTCGAGGTCGAGCTTGCCCGCCTCGATCTTCGAGTAGTCGAGAATGTCGTTGATCACCCGCAACAGCGATTCGGCCGACGACTTCACCAGGTCGAGCGATTCCTGCTGTTCGGCGTTCAGTTCTGTGTCCAGCAAGAGCTCGGTCATGCCGAGGATGCCGTTCATCGGCGTGCGGATTTCGTGGCTCATGTTGGCCAGGAACTCGCTCTTGGCGGAGCTGGCCTGCTCGGCCGCCTCCTTGGCCCGCTTGAGGTTCTCGGCCGCGTGCAGCCGATCGGTGATGTCGCGGACGAAGGCGCAGAAGGTGGTTTCGTTGCCGTTACGAATGGCGGTGACGGCCAGTTCGACGGGGATCTCCTCGCCGTCGCGACGGAGGGCCTTGATCTCGATCCGGTTGTTGATGATTTTCGAGATGCCGGTCGCCTGGTAGCGGCGGAGGCCCGCTTCGTGGGGCTCGCGGAAGGCTTCGGGGATGATGGTCTGCGACATCAGCCGCCCGACCGCCTCCGCCGACGTGTAGCCGAACATGCGTTCGGCCTGCGAATTCCAGTCGGTGATGCGGCCGTCCGCGCTCATGCCGACGACAGCGTCGAGCGCGGTTTGCACGACGGCGTTGCGCTGTTCGCAGGCGGCCTGCACTTCGTTGGTGCGTTCCTGCAGGGCGGCGGTCCGCTCGGAGACCGTCTGTTCGATCGTGGCGTTCGTCTCTTCGAGCCGGGCCTGGCGTTCGGCGATGACCCACATCTCGCTGCGGCTGCGAACGCACGAATAGATGAGGAAGACGTCGAGAAACGCGACCCAGCCGGCGTGCTCCAACCACCGCCATTCGGCGCCTGTCACGAGACCGTAAACCGATTCGGGCCAGTAAAGCCCGCGCAGGAAATGGTCGGCCGCTACCACGACGGTTCCCGTCACCATCACCCGCCAATCGCGATAGAAGCTCAGGAAGGCCAGCGAGCCGAAGACGTGGAAGTGCGTCTCGAGGCGGCCGCCGCACAGGTGAATCAGCAATGCGGACGACAGCATTTGGGCGACGGCGATCACGTGCCGCGTGAGCGTGGCGCCGGCCCGATTGAAGGCCAGCCACAAGGGCAACGAAAGGATTGCGCCCCCGATCAGCGAGGCCGCCCAGACATGCGCGTGCGCGCGGCTCTCGGCCCCAGCCCAAGTCAGCGGCGAAATCCACCGCGCGATCGCCAGGCCGGCCACCCATTGAAACAGGAGCAAGCCGGCGAACATCCGGTCGGTTTGCCGATAGATTTTGGTCTCGGCCTCTCGGGCCAGTTCGGCGGTTCGCGTCTGCAGGGAATTCATGGGGACGTTCCAGTCCGGTCGGCCGGGCAGGCAGCCTGGGCACAAGCACCGGGGGTGAAGAGGGGACAACCAAAGACGGGAGTATGGACTCCCGCGGCGACTTCCGTATTTCCGTCGAGGAGGGCACCGATCGCGCGGCTTCCGGAGCTATCGCCCTCGTGGCCGCGCGAACGAGTGATCCCGCCGTTAAAGAGCAGCTTGCCATCGGCGTCGTACAGCACGACAAAACCGGACGTCTCGGCGCCGAAGCAACGCGCGAGCGTGCCGTCGTCGTCGATCAAGCGAACGTGGGGAATGGCCGCCGCCTGTTCACGCAGCGACGTCTTGTCCCAGTTCGGGCCGGCGTCCGCCGGTTTGACGAAGACAACAGCCGCCTCTGTCTTGCCCGAGCGGTGCGCCAGGATCTCCGCGAATTCCCCCAGGCTCGCCTTCGAGCAGGGGCACCGCGGGTGGACGAACATGATCAGCCGGGGACGCGACAGTTCGGAACGTAACAGCCGGGCAGTCGATTGCCCGTCGGAATCCGACTCCCACTGCGGGAACTCGTGTGGGAAGACGGCCGGCGTTTGGCCCGCGTCCCCCGGCCGCGACTTATAGGCTTCGAGCGCACCCAGTCCGCTGACCACGGCGGCCAACCAGAGCAGGGGGACGAAATAAGCGAGCCGGCGCAAAACTGCGCGACCGGTCACGCGTCGCAGCGATGCCGTGCGGCCGAACATAAAACGAACTCTTGAACTCACAAATCGGGGCGGATCGGATTCACAAATCGGGGCAGAGCGGGCGGGCGTCTCGGCAAGCGGATCAAGGTGGGTGATGCAAAACCTCAACAACCGTAGGTCCCATTCCCGCGGCGGCAAACGGAAGTTGCACAGAATCGGCCGAAACCGGGCTTTGGGCCGGTGGGAAAAACCGGCGCAGCCGCTAAATCCGGACTGAAGCGCAGCCCAGGCCACAACCACTGAGCGGCACAACCAAGTGCGCGGGCACAACCGTTGTCGCGGCAAACGCGGGGCGGGTATCCTCCAGGCTCGTAACGAGCGCGAATTCCCCGTCGTCCGGGCGCCGGCCCGGCCAACACCGAGCTACCGAGGCCCTTTCTCGTCGTGTCTCAACCGTCCCGATTCCGCGGACTGGCCCTGCTGGCCGACTTTCTGGTCCGCTATCGGATCGGTTTGTTCGTCGCGGGCGCGGTGATTTCGGCGTTTGCCTTCATCGAAGCGACGAAGCTCACGCTCGAACAATCGATCGAGTCGCTCTACGCGCTCGACGATCCGCACCTGGTCGACTATCGCCAAAGCAAGTCGCTCTTTGGCGGCGACGAGTTCGTGATCGTGGTCTACGAGGACCCGGATCTGCTCTCGGCCGACGGCCTGGCCCGCGTGCGGAGTTTTGCGGATGAGCTGAGCCAAGTCCCAGGCGTGCAGACCAAAAGCACGCAGAACCTGGCCGACGTCCTCACGCCGGCCAACATCCCCTGGCTCGTGCGGCCCCTCTTTCAAATGCGTCGCGACAGCCTGGTCGAGCTGTCGCGCGGCATTCTGATCGGCGCGGATCGCAAGACGACGGGCATCGTGCTGCGACTGTTTCCGGAAGACAAAACGTCGGTCTCCCGCGACGCAAACCATTCGCGGCGTCCGCACGATTGCCGAAGCGCACGACCCGCCCGCTTACATCGTCGGCGAGCCGGTGCTGGTCCACGACATGTTCCAGTACGTCGACCAGGACGGGCAGCGGCTGTTCTACGCTTCGCTGGTGCTGCTGGGGCTGGTGATCTTTCTGCTCTTTCGCAGCTTGCGCTGGGTCGTGCTCTCGATCGTGCTAGTGGCGGCCACCGTCGCCTGGACGAAGGCCATCCTCGTGTTGTGCGGCATGCGGCTGTCGATGGTCAGCTCGATGCTCAATTCGCTGGTGACGATCGTCGGCATCGCCACCGTGATGCGGTTGATGGTCTACTACCGCGAGCAGCGCGCCACCTACGAGCCGCTGGAGGCGTTTCATAAAACGATCGTCGAGCTGTCGCCGGCAATCTTCTGGACCACCGTGACGGCCGCGGCCGGCTTCGTCTCGCTGCTCTCGAGCGATATCACCCCGGTCCGCAGCTTCGGCACGATGATGACGCTCGGCACGATGCTCGTACTGTTGACCGGCGGCATGCTGCTGCCGGCCGGCGTCCTCTACAAGCCGGAATCGTCGGACATTCCGACGGGGACCACCGAGCGGCGACTGGTGGGCCTGCTGGGCGGGCTGACGACGTGGGTCGAACAGCGGGCCGTCTGGGTGATCGGCACGGTGGTGGTGCTGTCGATCGCCTCGTTCTTCGGCCTGTTCCGCCTGCGGTTAGATACGGATTTCACGCGGAACTTCCGCTCGAGCAGCCCGATCGTCCACGCGCTCGACTTCGTCGAAACTCGCCTCGGGGGCGCGGGGACCTGGGAAGTGAATTTTCCGGCGCCGGCCGAGCTCACTCCCGAATTCCTCAACAAGGTCCGCGCGTTTGCCTCGCGTTTGCGCGAGCTGGAAGAGGCACGGCCGAACGAGCCCGAGCCGGCGCTCACCAAGGTCGTCGCCATCACCGACCTGCTCGACCTGGTCCCCGGTTCGTCCGACGACACCGAAGGCATTCGCCGCAAGCTCGAGTTGATCACTGCGTTCCAGCCGGAGTTCGAGCCCAGCCTTTACAACGCGGAGGCCGGCCGCATGCGGCTCGTGCTGCGGGCCAAGCAGCGCGAGCCGTCCGAAGTGCAGCTCAAGCTGATCGAGACCGTCGGCGCCTGGGGACGGGAGGAGTTCAAAGACGCCAAGACGACCGGTCTCTACGTGCTGCTGACGTTCCTGATCGAGAGCCTGCTCCGCGATCAGATCATCAGTTTCTTCCTGACGGTGGCGATGGTGGTGGTGATCATGGTGCTTGCCTATCACAACCTGCGGATCGCGCTGGTCTCGCTCGTGCCCAATGTGTTCCCCATCCTGCTCGTCGTCGGGGCGATGGGCTGGCTGGGCGTGCCCGTGAACGTCGGCACGGCGATGATTGCCGCCGTCTCGATGGGGCTCACAATCGATGCCAGCATCTTTTATCTTTACGGATATCGGAAGATCCGCGGGGAAGGGCGACCGCTGGCCGAGGCCTTGCGGGAAACGCACCAGGGATTCGGACGGGCGCTGGTCTTCGGCACGTTGGCGCTCGTGGTCGGTTTTTCGGTGCTGGCCCTGTCGCGGTTCATTCCGCTCGTCTATTTCGGAGTGCTGGTGAGCCTGGCGATGCTCGGCGGACTGATCGGAAACTTGTTGTTGTTGCCGTTGCTGTTGCCGCTGGTCGACAAAGATCCCCAGCCGCCCCGGCCGGATCCCGCACTCTCGGTGTCCGAGAAGTGAGCGGCGTGCCCACAGCTCCGCCGGGGCCTTCGCCCGGCAGCGCAGGCCGCCCGAGCCGCTGGCCAGCCGTCGCTTTGATCGTCGCGGCCGCTTTGATGCGGATCGCGGCCGTTGTGGTGTGGAGCGGTCATCTGGCGGACGACCGCGACGACTATTGGACGGTCGCTCGGTCTTATCTCGAGCACGGATTTTGGGCGCCGTTCACGCGGTTCCCCAATTCGTTTCGTCCGCCGCTGTTGCCGCTGTTGCTGGCCGCACTGATCAAGTTGGGCGGCGGCTCGGTCGCGCTGGGAGTGCTGCAGATCGCGCTGGGGACGGCGACCGTGGCGCTGACCTTGGTCGCGGGCCGGCGGTTGGGTCTGGGACGCTGGTCATTCGCCGCGGCTTTGCTGGTCGCCTGCGATCCGCTGCTGATTGTCTACACGACCTTTCCGATGACCGAGACGCTGTTCACATTCCTGGTGATCGCGCTGGTTGTCGCTTCGTTGCCGCGAGAGACCTCGCTCTCTGTGGCAAGCGGCGCGAGCTTGTTGTCATCCGTCGGACGGGCGGCGGTCATCGGGCTGTTGTTCGGCGCCTGCGCGCTCTGTCGGCCGACGATCTGGCCGACGGCCCTCTTGGTCGCGGTGTGGTTTGCCTGGGAAGCGCTGCGGACGCGGCGACTGCCGGCGTCGCTGCTGGTGAGTGCGTGTGGTCGGCCTGCGTCACGTGCGCGGTCGTGGTCGCCCCGTGGGCGCTGCGAAATTGGAAGATTCTCGGCTCGCCCGTCGTCACGACGACGCACGGAGGGTACACGCTGCTCTTGGGAAACAATCCGGAGTTCTTTCGGCACGTGTCGGAACGGCCGCTGCCCGAATTGTGGAGCGACCGCGATCCGGACGCCTTCCAGCAAGCCTGGTTCACCCGGTTAATTGCCGAGCGAGACAAAGAGATCGGCCCGAGCGCGGACGAGCTGACGCAGAATCGGTGGATGTACCAACAAGCCTGGAAAGCGATCGCGGCGGAGCCGGGGGTGTTCGTCCGCGCGTGCGTGCTGCGGTTCGTGCTCTTCTGGAACGTGATGCCCCTCTTGCCTTCGCGCTCGACCTTGCCTCATCCGGTCGTTTGGGCGCTTTGTGTCGGCTACGTGGCGGAACTTGTTTTGTTCGTCGCGGGCCTGGTCGGATTGTTCAGACAGTTCAGACTCGTGCGGATTGGCGACCCCCGCTGGGTGCTGCCGCTCTGCCTGATTCTCAACTTCACGCTGGCCCACCTGGTCTACTGGTCCAACATGCGGATGCGCGCGCCGCTCGTGCCGCTGATCGGCCTGGTCGCGGCGGTCGGTTTGAGCACTTGGTTCAATCGACGCAAGGTCAATAAATTCGTTCCCGGCGGCGGGTCGGTTGATCGACCGTAAATATTTTATTTGCAATTGTTTACGGCATGCTTCGCAGCCGAAAGTCGGCGCGCGGAGTGCTTATTGACACCCCCTTCAAAACGGGCCATAATCCCAGCCCTTTTCCGGGGACGAAGTGCGCACAAATGTCAACCTAGTCATGGGTTGATGAATCGTCCCTGGTCGTCAGTTCGGTTTTACGTTTGCACGTCGACTCCGTTCCGTCCGTTCTTCCAAGGATCCGGGAGAGCCAGTGACGGGCTGTCAGCCCCACTTCAGCTTTTGGCTGCGCATGGCGCGAATACTCGCGCTTTGCGCCCTCGTTGCCGCGGTGCGCCGCGCGCGGCGCCCGCTGATGGCGGCGACGATCCGGCCGAACGCGTTGTGATTTCGGTCGAAGGCACCTACTCGCAGGAGTGGGACGACTCCGAGGGGCACGTGTCGATCCTCCGCGGCCATTGCCGCGTCAAACAGGGCTCGACCACTCTCGAAGCGCAGAAGATGGTTCTCTGGCGGTCCACGCAGACGGCAGGAAAAGGGAAACGCGATCGCCTCACCATCTACCTCGAAGACGACGTGCGGGTCGAGGAACCGGGCTCGACGCTCAACGACTCGCCGATGATCGTCACGCTCAGCACGCGCGCGGGCGTGCACGTGCACGTCGTCAACTCGGAGTCCGCCCGGCCCGGGCGCGACGACGCACTCTACGTGCGGGCCGACAAGCGCCGCCGGCACTCCACCGCGCGGATCATCCGCACGTCGCAGATCGTCGAATCGCCCGACGGCGGCCCCGAGCTCCGCAGCGAGCAGTTCTTGCGGACGCCAGCCCACATCCGGCGAATTCATATCCTCCCGCGCAGCGGCACCGATTTCGCCATGACCAGCCAGCAGGCGCCGAACCGCACGCCGCCCGAACAGGTCACCATTATCACCGGCGGGGTCAACGTCCGCATCGAAGGGCTCGACCAGCGGATCGGCGGCAAGCCGATTGGCATGGTGGAGCTGTCGGCCGATCGGATGGTGATCTGGTCGCGGAGCGAGATCGCCACCGGCGCGAGCCAAGGAGTCGTCCAATCGCAGGACGAGCAGTTCGAGATCTACATGGAAGGCAACATCATCATCCGGCAGGGTGATCCGAACAACGGCCAGCTGATGCGGGAATGCAAGGCCGAATACGCCACCTTCGACGCGCGCGACAACAAGGCCCTCTTGCTTAACGCCGAGCTGAAGACTTATCTGCCCTCGATCCAGGGGACGATCCGCGTCTGGGCCGAGCGGCTGCGGCAGCTGGGACCCAACACGTTCCACGGCACGCACGTCTGGAGCACGACCAGCCCGTACGGCAAGCCGGGCGTTCGCGTGCAGTCGACCGACGTGTTCCTCGAAGAGCGCGAGCGACAGCAGTCGCCGATCTTCGGTCCGGATGCCAACGAGCCGCAGCAGGTGAATCCGGCCACGGGCGAGCCCGATCCGCAGACGCAAAACTGGATCACCTCGCTGAACAACGTCTTCTTCGTCGAGGACGTGCCGCTGTTCTATCTGCCCTACATCAGCGCTCCGGCCGACAAGTCGGAAATCCCGCTGCAGAGCATCCTCTTCAGCCAGGATTCGATCTTCGGCACCACCATCCGCACGATGTGGGATCCGTTCAAGCTGTTCGGCTTCATGGATCCCAAGGGCGCACAGTGGAGCCTCCTGGGCGATTACTTCAGCCGTCGCGGACCGGCCGTCGGCCTGCTGGGAAAATACAAGGGCGAGAACCTGTTCGGCATCCCCGGCAAATACTTCGGCGAAATGAATTCGCTGTACGTGCACGACGTGGGGACCGACGACCTGGGGGCCGACCGCCCGAGCATTACTCCCTCCACGCAGAACCGCGGCATCTTCGAGATGCGGCACGAACAGCAGTTGCCCAACGGCTTCACCTTCATCGCCGAGGCCGGTTGGCAGTCCGACCGCAACTTCCAGGATTCGTACTTTCAGTCGGAGTTCGATCGCGGCAAGGACATCGAGACCCTCTTGTACTTGAAGCAACAGCAGTCGAACTGGGCCTGGACGGCCATCGTCCGCCCCAACGACCAGCCGTTCGAGTACGAGACGCAGTGGCTGCCGCGGGGCGACCTCTACGTCCTCTCGCAGCCCCTCTTCAACGGCCTGATGACCTACAGCCAGCATACGTCCGGCGCTTATGCCGAGGTACACCTGGGCGATCCGCCGAGCTCGCAGGAGGTCTTCACGCCCATCTCGTACTTCGCCCCCACGCACGGGGCCGACTTGATGACGAGGCAGCAGCTCGACGCGCCGTTCAGCCTCGGTCCGATCAACATCGTTCCCCACGTGATGGGCGAAGCCGCCTATTGGGGCGACAGCTTCAACGGCGAGCCCGTCTCGCGGCTGTCGGCCAACCTGGGATTGAAGAGCAGCATGGAGATGTGGCGGGCCTTCCCCGAGGTGCAAAGCGACATCTTCAACCTGAACGGGCTGGCCCACAAGATCGTCTTCGAGACCGATTACGAATACACCAGCGTCAACCGCAGCCTCTCCAACATTTCCCAGTGGAACGAGCTCGACGACAATGCTCAGGAGCGGTTCCAGCGAGCGGCTCGTGCAAAATACGTTCGGCGGCGTGCTCCCTTTGCCCTTCGACCCGCGGTTGTACGCTCTCCGCACGGGGGCTGGGCTGTCGGTCACCACGCCCGACAACGAACTCCTCGACGATCAACAGTTCCTGACGCTGGCCGTCCATCAGCGGTTGCAGACCAAGGTCGGCCCGCCCGATCGGCAGCGGATCCGCGACTGGATGACGCTCGACCTGTCGGCCACGTTCTTCCCCGATCCCGGTCGCGACGACTTCGGCGCCGCCTGGGGCCTGCTGACCGCGCACTACGCCTGGAACATCAGCCAGCGGACCACCATTCTGGCCAACGCCCAATACGACACCTTCACCGGGGGAGAACAGCTCTGGAACGTGGCCATGCTCAGTCAGCGGAGCGAGCGGGGCAGCGTTTACCTCGGACTGGCTCAGGTCAAAGGCGACTCCGGCGTGCTCGACAGCGATATCCTCACGCTGAGCTACAGCTATCAGATGAGCACGAAGTGGATCTCGACGATCGGCACGGCCTACGACTTGGGCGAACACCGCAACGTCGGCCAGTCGTTCACCATCTCGCGCGATCGGCCTGGATTTCATCATCAACGTTGCCGGCAGCTACGACGTCAGCACGGGCAACACCAGCTTCGCGGTCTCGATCGAGCCGCGGATCGGCAACTTCGGCAATTCCATGACCCAGTTGAGCAACCTGCTCGCCGGCCGGCAGCATTGATCGCCGCCATTATTCACGTGGAGGCCCCATGAGTCTCGACCGTTCCGCGCTCGCCATCGCCGAACCCGTCCGTCTGACGCGATCCTCCCGCCCCGCCTGGAGGCAGCGGCTGGTCGACGCCGAGCGGGGCGTGATGCAGGGGATTCGCGGCGACAGCGCCTTCTTCGTCTATTTCTTCCTGTCGAGCGCCACGGTTGCCGCGTGCGTCGTCCTGGGCATCTCACTCATCCAGTGGACGATCGTGATCCTGGCCTTGACGCTGGTCCTTTCGGCCGAGATGTTCAACCAGGTGCTGAAGGCCCTGCTCTTGGGCTTCGGCCGGCCCGTCGACGATGCGGCCCGCGCGGCTTTGCGGATCGCCGTCGCGGCCGTGTTCGTGGCCATCACGGGCTCGGTGATCGTGATCGGGTTGATCCTGGGACAAGCGGCCGTCGACATGTTCGGCGGCGGTTGAACGGGCGCGCTGGACGTGGACTCCGAACGGCAAAGCTTCGTCGTCCAAGCGCCGCAAGCCGGTCGCACCGTCCTCTCCGCTCTGCGCGATTGGCTGCCCGGCCAGTCGTGGTCGGCCCTGCGAAAACTGCTCGCCGCCCGTCGCGTACTCGTCAATCACGCGCTCTGTCTCGACGAGGCCCGCCGCTTGAAGGAGGGAGAAGTCGTCGAAGCTGTCCGGCCGCGCCACCGTCCGCCGCCATCGGCCGGTGACGTCGGCGTCGTCTACCTCGATGCCGACGTGATCGTCGTCGACAAGCCGTCCGGCATGATCACGCTGCGGCACGCGGCCGAGCGGGACTGGTCGAGCGATAAGAAAAGCCTCCAGCCGGCGCTCGACGACTTGCTGGCCGAACTGATCGCCCGCCGCGAGCATGTCCCGCCAAAAGCGGTCGGCCCGATCTTTTCCGTCCACCGCATCGATCGAGAAACGAGCGGCTTGCTCGTCTTTGCTCGCCGGCCGGCGGCCCGCGACGCGCTGATCGCGCAGTTCGAGGCACACTCCGTCGAACGGATGTACCTGGCCGTTGTGCAAGGGGACATCGCCGCGCAGACCTTCGATTCCTACCTCGTGGAAGACCGCGGCGACGGCCGCCGCGGCAGCACGGCGGTTCCGGGCGCAGGCAAACACGCCGTGACTCACGTTCGCCCCCTCGAGCGACTCGACGGTTGGACGCTGCTCGAATGCCGCCTCGAAACGGGCCGCACGCATCAAATCCGCATTCACCTCTCCGAAGCCGGCCATCCGGTGTACGGCGACACGAAGTACGCCCCGGCTCTGACCCCGGAGGCCCGGTCGCGAGTGCAGCGGCTGGCTTTACATGCGGCGATGCTTGGCTTTGACCATCCAATGGATGGCCGTCATTTGCGATTTGAGTCGCCACCGCCGAGGGATTTTCAAGCGATCGTTTCCGTTTTTCGCGCGACGAATGTCGGAGGAGAACCGGCGGGCTGACACCCGCCGCTCGCCAAGGGGTCACAGCACGCGCATCCAGACCGCGCGGAGGTACTCGCCTTCGGGGCAGTTCGAGGCGACCGGATGGTCGGCCGCGGCCCCCGTCTTCTCCAGGATTTGGAACGTGCGGCCTTCGCGCTGGAGGCCGCCGTCGGGTGCGTCGCCGACTGGGCCGGCCTGGCGGGCTGCGCCGCGGAGCAGTTTGAGGAACTCCGCTTCGTCCAACAGGCCGCTGCAAGTGCAGGTCAACAGCAGGCCGCCCGGACGGACGAGTTGGATCGCCAGGCGGTTGAGGTCGAAATGTTTGCGGCGGCCTTCGTCGAACTCGTCGCGGGTGCGGATCAGCTTAGGGGGATCGAGCACGACGACGTCGTACTGCCGGCCGTTGCGGATCATGTCCCGCATGTAGGCGAAGACGTCGGCCGTGACGAAGTTGACGCGCACCTGGTTAAGGCCGGCATTTTCGCGGGCCAGGCGGATCGGATCTTCGTCGAGGTCGACCCCGGTCACCTCGGCCGCGTTGCCGAGCTTCTTCGCCTGCAGCGCAAAGCCGCCCGTGTAGCAGCACAGATCGAGCACCGATTTCCCGGCGCAGTAGCCGGCGAGCCGGCGGCGGTTCTCGCGCTGGTCGCAGAAGAAGCCCGTTTTGTGTCCCCCCTCGAACAGCACGCGAAAACGGGTGCCATGCTCCTGAATGGTGACCGTCGAGGGCGCCTGCTCCGACTGCAGCAGGCGGCCTTCGAAGGCTTCTTGTGCGACGGTCGCCGGCCCCGGCCGCACGATCCAGGCCCGCGTGCCGGTCAGTCGGGCCAGCCGCTCGAGCAGGTCGGCACTCCGCTGGTACATCCCCAGGCTGAAGGCCTCGGCCGAGAGGACGTCTCCCAGCTTGTCGACGACGATGCCGGAAAGGCCGTCCCCCTCCGAGTGAATCAGCCGATAAGAGTCGGTGATCGCGTCGAGCCCGAGCAAATCTCGCCGCAGAGCGACGGCCGACGTCAGCCGCTCGCTCCAGAAAGCCTCGCCCGGCGGTTCTGGCCCCGAGCTGAGCAGGCGGACGGTGATTTCGGCCCGCGGATTGAAGTGCCCGTAGCCGATGACCGTGCGACGATCGAGGCGGACGGCCACCAGGTCGCCGGGCCGAGCCGCCGCGTCGAACCGGTCGATCCGCTTGCGATACAGGTACGGATGCGAGGCCGCCGTCTTGGCCAGCACGCTCGGGAGTTGGTCGAAGTCATCGGGAACCAGCGGCCGCTGCTCCGGCTGCAGCACGTCAGTGGGGATGCGCCCGGAGATTTCCCAGAAAACCGCGCGGGGGGCCGTCCGGACGGCTGTTCCGGGGGGGAACGATCAAACTGTCGCCGGGACATGTGGGGAAGTTCTTGAATCGATTGGGAATGGGGCGGTCGGCCGCGCGCGAAGCTTTTATCGTAAAGATCGCGAGTCCGCCTGGCGAGCGGCCCCGTCGCGGCGGTTTCTCCCCGTCGCCTTCAGATCCCCCTCGTTGGGTTCCGATTGGACTGCTATAATTGGAAAGAACCCGCCGGGTGACCGGCTGAACGAGCTGGCTTGCCTTTGGGTCGCGGGTCGATTGTCGCCTTCAATTGAAAGCAGAGAGGGAGTCCGGAACCGATGTCAGTCACCATTACTGAAAAGGCTGCCAAAGAAATCCAGCGCGTTTTGAGCGAACAAAAGATGCCGGAGACCACCGTGCTGCGTATCGGCGTGGCGGGCGGTGGCTGCAGCGGCTTCCAGTACAGCCTCGGCTTCGACGAACAGACCGACACCGCGAAGGACCATGTCTCCAAGCAGCATGGGATTCCGGTCGCCGTCGACAAGAAGAGCGCCCTGTTTCTCGACGGGACGACGGTCGACTTCTATGACGGGCTCGAGAAGCGGGGCTTCACGTTCGAGAATCCGAACGCCGTGAAGACCTGCGGCTGCGGCCACAGCTTTTCGGCCTAAGACGGGTTCTCGGCCCGATCGCTTCGCCCACTGATTAAATCGAGTGGCACTGGTGGCTCGTCCGCCAGTGCTTCTCTTTTGCGCTCGCGCGCTAGCGTCCGCCCGGGCCGCGGGTGTTCTCTTCGATCGTCAGCAGCAGGTTGATCACCTCGCGGAAGGCGAAGAAGCCGAGGGCCGCGATCAGGCCGGCAGCGAATTCTCCCAGCGCGGTAGAAGATCGCGTACGTGCGGGCCTGGGTCGCCTCCATCACGAAGGCAGCCCGCAGACCGAAGAGCAGTCCGCCAAACGCCGCCACCACCGCGAGGCCGGCAAGCACCGTGTAAATGGTGGCGATGGCCTCGAGGACTTTGAACGACCGCGTGGTGTACCGCATCGCCGGCGCGACCGACACCGTCGGCCCACGCGACGCTTCCTCCGCCACCTCCAGCTGAATGGCCGCGAGCGCGGATAAGGGGACCGCCGACACCGGCGTGACTCGTGGCTCCGGCTCGTTGGCCCGCTCGACCGGTTCGGCAATTGCCTCGGCCAACATCGGCGCGTGGACGATCCGCGCCGCGGCTTTCTCTTCCGCCTCCCGACATTGCGGGCAGCGCGAGGGCGTTGGGGCCGTCGCCGGAATGGCGAAACGCCGCTTGCAAACCGGACAGGTCCACTGAATTCGTTCGACAGGCATAGCCACTGTGCCGCACCGCGCGATGATCTAGAGTTCGAGCTGCATTACTTCGTCGTACGTCTCGGCCGGAAACTTCTTGCCGCAAATCGATTCGAACTGCGACGCGGCCCAATCGCGGAAGACCTCCCACGGCTCGACCACCTTGCAGCCGCGGGCCCGCACCTCCTGCAGCAGCTCGGTTTCGTACGGCATCGCGCCCAGGTCCATCACCAGCATCGTCGGGCGGAAATAGCCCGCGTTGATCTCGGCTTTCTGGTGCCCCATCTTGATCGCCGCATCCGCGATCACGACGACATCTGCCAGCGTATCGTACAGCGCATGAAACGGCACATGACGGACGTTAAATTTCTGCGCGAGTTGCTGGGAGACCTTTTCGTCCGGCCCCGTCACGCTGACGATGCCGCTGTGTTTTTGAATTCCGTACACGAGGGCCGGCGCCATCCCCCCCGAACCGACAACCAGCACGTTGCGTCGCGCGAGCGGCTGCTCGTCGGGCGACTTTTTGTCCAGTCGCCCCTCGAGGGCCGCCAGCGCCCGCCTCCAGATCGTATTGTACGCCGTCCAGCCGTCCGGCTGCCGCGCCAAGAGGTCTGCGTAGCCGCTGGGCTCGGCGGAACCTTCGCGTCGTCCGGCCGCCTGCGCCGCCTCCGACCGCCAGACTCGGCGCGACGAGCAGTGCGTGAATCTTCAAGCCCTCCAACCGCGTGAGCAGCTTGTCGAACGAGTGCACGGTCAGGGGCAAACACCGATGGCGATCGTCCAGCTTGCGGAAGGCCGCGTTCAGCACGCGGGCCGTGATCCCCGTCTGCCGCTCGATCGGTCCAACGAGCCCGACAAACCGCGTCTTGGGACCGATGTCGTCCCAGGCGTAGTTGTCCTTGAGCTCGCTCACCGTCGGCTGACCGGGGAACGATTCGAGTCCCTTCTCGAGCGCGGCGTACGACCAGGGGGCTTCGAGCATTTTTCCGAGCAGCGCGAGTGTCAGCGCGGCCCGGCCGAGCCCCAGTCCCACCACGGGCAGCGATCGCTTCTGCGACAAGAGCTTGAGCAACGGCCACGCCGCCTCGAACGTCGGCGTGGGCCAGGCGAACTTGATCGCGTCGGCCTTAACGGCGGCCGCTTCCTCGAATACCGCGTCCAGATCGGCAGGCGGACCCGAGAGCGACGTCACTGAGATCAGCCGCTTGGTTTTGCCGAACCGCGGCACCTTCGCGGCCGTCTCGAGATCGAGCTCGATATATTCGGGCCCGGCGACGATGGCCTGCCGCAACAGCGTCATCCGCTCTTCGTCGGTCCCCTCGAACTTGCCTCCGTCCTGCGGGCGGCGGCAGGCAATGGCGACCGGCTTGGGGATGCCCTGCAGAATGTCGCCGATGTCGGGCTCTTTGACAAAGTAATCGACGCACAGCTCGATCAGGTCGCACTGACCGGCCGCGTTGAGCAAGTCGGCCTTGGCCAGCTTGCGGGACACCGGAGCGACGGAAATGCACAGCATGATCGATCCGCCTCCCGTCGCTTTCATCGATTGTCGAGGAACCGAGCGGCCAGCGTAAGCTGGCCGAGGCTCACCCGGACGAGCCCCAACCCATTTGAAGCAAATGCAAGTGAGTTGTGAAGACGGCTTTTTCGATCCTCCGCGGGTTTACACCCGCGGCTCGGGATCGCGCGTATGAATCTGCCAGGGTTGCTGCCCGCAGTGTCAGTCCGCGGAGCTCTCCGCCTCGACCTGTGTCGTAATACTTCCGAGCCTTTTCGTAGGCCGCATTGGCTGCGGCGCGTTCGCTCTCTCGGAACCGGGTCGACTTCTTCCGATAGCAGACGTCGACGGCCCGCCGGCACCAGTCCGCGCTCTTGCGGCTGCGCGGATCGGCTTGCCCGCCACCTCGACGAAGACCGGATTCGTGTGCACCGACGGAAAAATCCGCACCGCGATCCAGCTCGACTTCGGCACGTCGATCTCGAAACTCATCGGCCGCGTCTCGCCGTCGGCAACAATCTCCTGCCGGGCGACCGGGTGGTCGTTCACGATGATCTCAACCGGCACCTTCCGCGTGTCGCCGATCCGCGCCCGTTCGATGTGCCAGTAGGGCTTCTGATCGAGCCGCGCGTTGCGGATTTTCTCGGTCTGCTCCGTCGGCTTTTCCTCGAGCCGCGCGGCCACGTCGAAGGTCACCTTCACCTTGCCCGGTTTTGCGAGATCGAGCTGGCTGAGCTTGCCGTTCGATCCCGGCTCGCCGACCGCCACATCGTTCACCTTGAAATCGAAGATGTGGCTCCGCCCGTCGCCGCAGTAGCTGCGTCCGTCACGCACGCCCAAAATCCACGTGTCGTAGTCGAGCGGCTGATCGGGCTTCAGCTTGACGTAGATTCTTCCCAGCCCCACCTTGTCGCCGTAGATGCACGGGAAATCAGTCTCGCCGCTGATCCGCGTGCGAACGCCGCAATTCAGCGCGTGATACCAGATGTTGAGTTCCCAGATCGACGGCGTGTCGACGGCCGAGATGAAGTCGCAGACCCCGTTCGGCCCGGTGACGATGAATTCGTTCGCCCCGATCCCGTCGAAGCCGGGCATCGCGTAGTCGGGCAGCTTGTCGGCCGCACGCCCCTCCCACGCTTCCCCGCGGCGGTGAGAAGTCCAGGGCTTGCCGCGCGTCCCGTCGGGCAGAATATCGGGCAGCTCGAGCCCCCAGCCGCTGTGGCTGTAGCCGACGACCGCCCCCTGCTTCTGTCCCCATTCGAGGATCGGCTGCGTCCACGTCGGCCACTGCTCGATCAGCGTCGTGCCGGGGTAATCGTCTTCCTTCAATCGCAAGAGGCACAAATGCCCGGCGTGCGACGAGGGGAACCCGCTGACCTCGACGTCGTAGCGCATCAAGTAATTCGGGCCGCGACAGGGCCGAGACCTTCCCCTCGAAATACTGCTTCTGCGTGTACCAGCAGGGACCCCAGCTCAGCACGCAGCCGACGTTGAGGTCTTCGCCCACGACGTGCCGCATCATGTCGGCCGGCGTCACGCCTTCGGTCGGGCTGTCGTAGTGCGCACAGCCGGCCGCATGCACGTGATGATCGCCCGAGAACCAGTGCCGCTCGGCCGGATGAATCCACCGCTTGAGATAGAAGTTCTCGTTCTGCGTCGCGCCCGGCCGAACCGTGGTTGTCTGCGTCTCGACGAGATACTCCGGCCCGCGCGTGTACTCGAAGGTGTACTCGCCCGGCGGCAGCTCGATCGATTCGCCGTCGGCCCGATAGACCTGGTCGTGAAAGAAGAAGTCGGGAGCCAACCGCCGCGCCGGGTTCGGATAGACGTGCCCCAGCGTGTCGCGAACGGTAAAGCTGGCCATCGTCGGCTTGCCGTCAAAATCCTTGACGCCCAGCACGACCTTCACCGCCGGCCGACAGTCGAACAGGATCGGCACACTGTTGCGAAACCCCAAATCCTGCGTCCCCGCCCCCACGTTGAACCCGAGCACCGCCTCCCGCTTCCCGCGATCGCGGCTGTAGAGCGAGGCGATGCGATACTCCACGCCCAACCCCGACAGCTCGCGCTTGAGCGGCTGCTTGTCGTACATCTCGAGCGCCAGCCACCGGTCTTTCACCTCGGCCGGCGCGATGGCCAACTTCGGATCCGTCCAGCGGCCGCTCCCGCGCCCCGTGCCCCTGCAAATAAACGGGCCCCAAATTCGGCGACTCGGGCCGCAACACGGGCGTAATCCCCGCCTGGTTGACCACCTTGACGAGAAACGTCCGCCACCCCTGCTGAATGAGTTCCTTCGCCGCCGGCCCCTCGACCGCCGAAACACGACTCTCCGGATTGATCGTCACCGCGACAAGACAATACGGATCAAGAATCTCTTGTATCTTCCGAATCGATTTCTTCTCGTCCGGGTCAGCCCAAGCCGCCTCGAGCGCTTTTTTATCCTCTTCTTTTAACGGCGCCCCCACAAACTTGAGCGCATCGACCACCCGCCGCGTCGCCGAAACCAACGGCTGCTGCTCAACCTCAACCACCAGCGGCATTTTTTGTGGCGGCCCAGCCGCGTGCAGCCGGGATGGCGCGCCCAACGCATGCAGGGCAAGCAATGCGACGACGAGGTTGAACGCGCGAAACCAACGAGCGCAAGGGGAAGCGTTCACGATGATGCTCTCGCAAAAAGCGCTGGCGAGTTCGATCAAACCCTGGCGACAAGCTGGCGGGTGCTCTTCAGGCAAATTCCAATTTTTGCCCGGCGGGAATAACTCCATTCTGGGCACGCGGGGGCGAGGTGGCAAGCGGAGCGGCCGCGCGGTCGGTCGAGAGGTCTGACCCGCCGCCTCGCTCACGTCGGCGTCGCGTGTCCCCGGCCGTCGGCGTGCGGAGACTCCGCATTAGGTCTTCGGTTCAGGTCTGAAAACGAAAGAAAATCATACGGTTCGGACATTTGGTCGGTGTCTCGACCTATGAGCACGACTCGCCGGGCGGCGCATTTTTCGTGCGCCTCCCCCATCAAGCGATTGGCAGTGGCATTTCGCACTTCGCGACTTAGATCGCGATATGCAAAGCCAACTAAGGCGCATTCGGACTCGGTTCTCGGCGTCATCATCATGACCGCATCTCGTCCGCTTTGCTTTCCATATCGGCGAACGAACGCGACTGCCTCCAAGAATCTGGTTTTCCATTTCCTGCTGGTCAAGATAGCCCGCGTCTAACAAGCAGGCGGCGATCTCCCACTTTTCGATGCGATCAAGCAATTGGACGCGATCTACCAGTCTGCGCCACCACGGAGTGAGCAGCCGCCGGGGTGGAGGCACCTTAAGCTGAGGATCGGCCCAGTTGGCCATGTAATAGCGTCGGAGCTCGTTTGATTGGGCTGTGAAGTTCATCTGCGGTTTTCGAGCACCTTCGCAGACGGGCGGAGAGAGCGAGCTGCTGAGGTAATAAACAAGGAGATCCTCTTCGTCACCGCTGTAGTCGACTCGCTGCTCCCATTCGCTCCGCCGCCAAAAGTAGTGCAGTCGAATTCAGGAGACTCTAATGCATCCAACACAACGATAAGATCAGCGAGCGACAGAGAGACAACTGGACGCCGTTTGGGATCGACCAATCCAGCCTTCACGAGTGCACTCCAGCAAAGCGTGTACGCAGGGAGCCAATCGAGCGTCACAGACACGCAGACGGCGCACCGTATATTTGAAGCGGGTAGCCGAACCGTTTTGCCGGATCGCAACTCGACGTCGAAGTCTTCCGTCGCGTCCTCCAGCCTGCTGGCGAATCGGCTTGATTGCGTAGCCGGTTCGTCGACAAGTCGCTCGAAGTCGCGTTTTAGGCGCGACTCACCGCCGCGCCTCGCTGAATCAGATACGCGATTTGACTTTGCCTCAATCACAAGCGCGATTGATCCTAACACCACTACTAAGTCCGTCTCGAATCGTTGACCCGACTGCGGGTCATCCCAGGAGATGTTCCGTTCGACAACTCCTTGTGGAAATGCTCCTCCAAATCTTCTGGAGAGCGTTTCCTCTAGGTAGTTGGCTCTTCGATCCAGATATCGATTCCATAATCTGTCGTGCGGCTTTAGTAGTGCCTCTGCGATTTCCAGGAAGAAGCTGTTGAACAGGCCGACAATCGGGACGAAGTACGTGTGATCACCTAACGCAATCAGTGGTTTTAGGCGGATCGGGCTTTGCGTCGCCAAGTGTTCGAAGGGAAATGACTTTAGGTCTCCGAAGCGATGGCTGAGGGTCTTCAACAATGCGTCAAGCGTCGACTGTTCGATCGCTCCCGGAAACATCGACTGCAATTCTTTTCGGTCGAAGATGTAGCAATTGGGGAAAAACTGGTGGAAGAATGCAAGGCGACGAAGCGAGCAACCGAACTGGCAGCTTCAGCCCGCGGAGCTTGTCCAAGAACGCGGCGGCCTCTTCCTTGCCCTCGCCAACCAATTCGCACCAAGCCTCGACTGTTCCTCGCAACGTTGATCGTTGAAATCCGATCCCGATAGCCTCCCTTAAGGCTGCGATGCGGTCGCAGCTGCAATCCATGATGTTGTCGCAGAAGGAAAGGAAATCGCCGGTGCTGAATCCCAGTTCGGCAATCACGTGAGGTTCCATCGGCGCAAATAAATCGCGAACGATCTCACGCATATGTTGCGGAAACGCCCAATTTCGCAGAATCCGAGTGTGAAGGCGCAGGCAATCGCACCCACAACAGCGTGGCTACGTGATCCCTCCGCCTTCGCTAAATCTGCATAGGCGCACTCGTTCAGCGCGTCGAGGCACGACTCGGCCAATTCGACACACTTGCCGAGACTGTCTTGAAGAGTTGCCTCGCGCCCCTGCTCTTCGGCGGGTATCGCGAGCACGAGAGATTGCAGAAGCTCAATCGCCGCCTGCGACGGCTTGGAGTCGCCAGTATAGTCGGTGATCGGACCGCTCACGGCGTGCAGTCCGTAAAGAGCGGCCGCGCTCAAGAGTTCCAGCGGTTCAAGTCGCTTGAGCAGACGCTCCAAGTTTGCCTTCGATTCATCGAGGTCGGACTCGGCACGTCTCCCCGCCGCTGCTAGTACGGAGCGTCGTTCGTCATCCGTGAGGGACGCAAATGGATTCTCCATGAGAAAGTTGTGCTGGATCGGCGTCGAAAAGCCCGGCGGGATCACTCCGCCCGAGGCGTCTGATCGTCTCTGACGCCGCGGACGCGCACGTTGACCTGCCTTGCGTCTTCTGGCCACGGGAGTATCCAAGAGTTTCGAGTGCGCTTCACATTGAGAGGGCGCATTGGATCATGGAAGAGCGTCAATAATAGGACCACCAACTTAGACAACGTATATCGAAGCGGGGTTCTGACGCCTGGGCTCCGGTTGGGCGAACCCCTGGGAGGGGTGGCACTCCTCTTGCGACCCGCGCGAGCGGGCGGGATAGGGAGCCTCTTTTCTCGTGTTCAAAGCCACCGAAATCCGGGTGACACTCCGTACATGAAAGAGTGTCGCCCCCTTCGGGGGCTCGGGTCATCCACGTGCGACCGAGATCCACGGGCTTACGCACCGTGGCTAGGGGAGTGCCGCCCCTCGGGGGCTCAACAGAAGGCGTGTTTCAACCTGGCGTTGAACGCGCTATCGTCGGCGGCGTGGGAGGTCTCTTCAGCCCCAACGGGGCGAGATTCTATAGCCCAGGTTGGAGCGCAGCGCAGGCCTGGGATCTCGGGCCGTCCCAATTCGGTCCCTCTTGAGCCCCAACGGGGTGAGACAACCTCCGCTCGCGCAGTTCGTCGGCCGCGCATCGACCAGGCATTTCCATCGGTCCCAAGTCGAGCTTTGGATCGACGGAATTTTCCGAGTTGTTTCCAGACGCGTAGAAACGCGGGGTTCTTTGCCCGCCGCTTGGCGCGGTAGGTTGACGGAAGCCGGCATGTGGCGGAGTCGTTCGGGGTGCGCCACGGCAGCCGAGAACCCACTCTGCTCGGCGGGACGGGACACGTTCCAGCGAGTCCAAGGTCCAAAGTCCAAAGTCCAAGGTCAGAGAAGAGAGGCGATGGGGTCGGGGTCCGGTCCGGACACTTTCGCCAAGCGGGCGAGACCTGATTATTGCCAGCAAGGCACCAAGGACACCAAGAAATGCTAAGCCGCTGAGTAGGAATTTACTTGGTGCTCTTGGTGCCGTGGTGGTTAAAAGAATCCTTCGCATTCGGATGCGGGACGGGACACGTCGTTTCACCGAGAAATCCCGGGCGAAAATGCCCCTCACCCCGGCCCTTGTATGTTGAAAAAAGGTGAATCGGCGCATTTGATGGAGACGACCGTGGGGAAGCTTGCGAAGCGTAGCGGAGCAAGGTTCCCCACGGCGGCCGGCGGTAGATCGTCCGCCCTCAGGTCCAAGAAGACCGTGGGAGAGCTGGATCGCCGCCGGTCTCATGAGATCAGCCCGAACAGCCGTCAGAGCCGTCGTGGCGCCAGTCGCCGCTTGAGCTCGCATTCGCAAGGACGGGACATCGTCATGGACGTCGCCTTCAAATCCTTCGTCGGTATCGACATCGCCAAACGGACCCTCGACGTGCACGTGCTGCCTGAGCGAACGTCGCTCAAGCCGCCAAACGATTCCAAGGGCCGAGGGCAACTCCGAGAGAAGCTTCCTCCTCCCGGAGAGTGTTTGATCGTCGTGGAAGCGACCGGCGGTTACGAGCGGGCCCTCGTCGCCGAACTGATCGACGCGGGCCATCAGGTTGCGGTCGTCAACCCCCGACAAGTCCGCGACTTCGCCAAAGCCTGCGGAATCCTCGCCAAGACCGATCGGATCGACGCGGCCGTGCTGGCACGCTTCGGGCAGGCCGTCGTGCCGCGGACCCAGACCAAAATCCCGGAAAAACAGCTCGAACTGCAAAACCTCGTCGTCCGCCGCCGGCAGCTCGTCGAGCTGCGAACCGCCGAAATGAACCGCAAAGAAAACGTCGCCAGCAAGTTTGTTAAAAAGAGCCTTCAGGAGAGCGTCAACGCGCTCACCAAGCAGATCCGACGCTTCGAGAAGCGAATCGCCGCGCTGGTCCAATCGGACGACGAGTGGAAACAGAAGGCCGAGATTGTTCAAAGCGCGCCGGGGATTGGACCGGGCACGAGTGCAACCCTGATCGCCGAGGTCCCCGAGTTGGGGAAGCTGAGTCGACGAAAAATCTCCGCACTGGTCGGCCTGGCCCCCTTCAATCGCGATAGCGGCGAGTTCCGAGGACGGCGCGCGATCCGCGGCGGCCGAAGTTCGGTGCGATGTAGCCTGTACATGGCGACGCTCAGCGCACGACGCTCCAACCCAGTCATCAGAGCCTTCTCGGATCGCTTGAAAGCCCTCGGCAAAAAACCCAAGGTCATCATCACCGCCTGCATGCGCAAGCTGCTGGTGATCCTCAACACGATGGTCAAAAACAACACGCACTGGAACCCTGCAATCTCAACCACTTAACTCTTGAAAAGAAACACAGCCGCTCTCCCGTCCGAAACGGCCGGGCGAGGGGGGAAAGACTGGGACGGGACTGGTTGGGACGAAATACTGGGGGTTCGCTGGGTCCGAGGACGGGATCGGAGAGCGCGTGGCCGGTGGGGATTAAATTTTGCCCGGGGACAAAAGACATCCTTGCTGGTGGTGGGGATCCTTTTTTCACACAGGGGAGAAAGAGATCCCCGCGCGCGGGACAAGTTGACCCGCCGGGTCCGCCAAAAGTGGTCCCGCCGGGACGGGTCCCTCACAATTGAGATAAGGGGGGTGGACCCACCGAGGAGAGTCCCACCGGTCAGCGGCTGACCGGTTAGCGGCAATCCGGCCCAACAATCGGGACGGGACACGAATTCGTAGGGTGTCGACCAGGCCGCGTCGCGGCCGCAGGCACACCAGTTCTTCCTTCGCCCGATGAGGCCCCCTCACCCCCGACCCCCTCTCCCGCCCAGGGGCGAGGGGAGAAGAGTTGGGATGGGACGGGACAGAATGGCACTAACTCAAGCCGGAAGGAGTTGGCAGTTGGAAGTTTATGTCGGGTGAGGAGCGTGACGGAATGCGTCTCTGAGGAATCCCGGCCTCCTGCGAGAATGAGGTTGCTAAACGACCCATTTCCACAGGAGGCCAAGGATGGCGCCATTTATCGAGTCTGTTTTGGAGCAGGTCAAGGGGGATGTGACCGAGGCGCTTTCGCCCGAGCGGATCGAGCAGATCTGTCGCGAACTCAATCACGTGTGGCGCGACTGCACACTCAATCCGATCACCACCGTCTATGCGTTCCTGCGGCAGGTCTTGGCGGGCAACATCGCCTGTGATCACGTGCCCCATCTCCTGGATCTGGATGTCACCGGCGAGGCCTACTGCAAGGCCCGCGCACGATTGCCGCTGGAACTCTTCCAACGGCTGATGGAGGGGGTGGCGCGTGCTGTTGGTGCGCAAGTGCCTAACTGCTGGCGAGGTCATCGTCTTTGGCACGTGGATGGTTCTGCCTGTTCGATGCCCGACACACCCTCGCTGCAGGAGGCCTTCGGGCAATCGGGGGCTCAGCGGCCCGGCTGTGGATTTCCGGTGGCCCGTCTCCTGACACTGTTTGATGCCAGCACCGGCTTTCTCTTGCGGGTGCTGCCAGCTCCTTTGCGGTCGCATGACCTGTCGCGGGTTCAGCGCGTGCACGAGGCCTTTCAGCCGAACGACGTGGTCGTCGGCGATCGGGGATTCTGCTCCTACGCACATCTGGCACTGCTCAATTTAGCCGGCGTTTTTGCTGTGTTTCGCATCCATCAAGCGACGATCGTCAACTTCCAAAAAAGGCGGCCTTACTCGCCGCAGAAGCGTGCGAAGAATGTCCCACGCGTGAAGGGACAACCGACGTCCCGCTGGGTCCAGTCGCTGGGCCGACACGATCAAATCGTCGAGGCGTTCAAACCGACCCAACGGCCATCGTGGATCACCCCGGAAGACTTCGCGCGGCTGCCCGAATCCCTGCTCCTACGGGAGCTGCGCTATCGCATCACTCAACGGGGGTTTCGAGTCCGCCAGGTGACCCTCGTGACGACGCTCTTGGATCAACGACGTTACCCGGCCGTCGAACTGGCCAACCTCTATCTGAATCGCTGGCAGATCGAGACGAATCTCAGGCATCTGAAACAAACGCTCCACATGGACGTGCTGCGCACCAAGACAGTCGACGGGATTCACAAAGAGCTGGCCATGTTCGCCATCGTTTACAATCTGGTGCGCTGCGTGATGCTGCGTTCGGCAAAACGCCAGCGCGTGCCGGTGACTCGGACCAGCTTCATCGACGCCCAACGACGACTCTGCCATGCCCCGCTCAACGCGGCCCCCAGAAATCTGATCGTTGTTCCCCACCGCCCAGGTCGTTGCGAGCCACGCGCCTCTAAGCGACGACCAAAACAATACGATCTCATGAACAAACCACGTCGCCAACTTCAACAAGCCCTGATCCACAAACAAGTAACGCCTTAAGTTAGTGCCATTCGGGACGGGACACGTTGTTTCACCGAGAAAATCCCGGCGAAATCGCCCCCTCACCCTCGGCCACGCTCTCGCGGTGGAGAGTGGGAAACGGAATTCGGGACGGGACTGATTCAGGAGGACGGGACCCGAACATCGGGACGGGATTGAATCGCGTCGGACCCGACCAGTCCCACCGCTTTGGGCGAAGGCTGGAGACTTTCTTACAGGAGGGAACAGAGGCAACAGAGGTCGGAAGAATCCGAAATGTCTCCGTTAACTCTGTTACCTCCTGTTCAAGAATTCTGGGTGATCGTGCACCGCTCAATGCGCTGCGGCCGGTTTTGCGGGGCGGCGTTCGAAGATGATCACGTGTTGCCAGGGGAGGGCTTCGATCGTTTCGACGTAGGCCAGGTCGAGGTCGGGTTCGGCGGCTTCCCGTTTGACTTGGGCTTCGGTCATTTTGTGGACGAGCTTGATGGGGACGTTCGGGTCTTCCTTGCGGTACTCGACGAAGGCCACGCGGCCGCCCGGTTTGAGGGACTTGGAGATCGACCAGAGCATTTCGTACGGGTAGCGGAACTCGTGGTAGACGTCGACCATCAGGGCCAGGTCGACAGTGGCCGGCTTGAGGTTGGGCGACTTCTCGGTGCCGCGGACCGGCTTCACGTTCGTGATCTTCAGCTGCTTGCAGCGCTTGGCCAGCACGCTGAGCATTTCTTCCTGGATGTCGACGGCGAGCACGGTGCCGGTCGGTTTGACCTTGTTGGCCATCTTGAACGTGATCACGCCGCTGCCGGCGCCGATGTCGGCCACGACCATGCCGGGGGTGAGCTTGAGCAGCTCGACGAGCTGGGTGAGGTGTTCTTCGGTTTCGCGCTCGGGGCGTTCGAGCCAGTCGATGCCCTGGTAGCCCATCACGTGGGCGATCTCGCGGCCGAGGTAGAACTTGCCGATGCCGTTGTGATCGTGCTTCTCGTGAATTTCGTAGCGAGGCTTGTGGCGCGGCTTGTCGAGTTGTTTGGATTTCGACTCGGGTGCGGCCGCGTCGGGCGGAGCAGTCCCGGCCCGTCGCCGGCGAACAGCGGCTGGGTCGAGAGTAATAAGGAGAAGAAATTGATACGGAGATGGGGCCCAGCCCGAGCATCGGGTTTCGGGTGGCACTGGCGGCTTGTCCGCCAGTGTCTTTTTTGCCTCTTTTCGGATGTGCGAGCGTGACAGCAAGCAAAGACGAAGACACTGGCGGACAAGCCGCCAGTGGCACCCAGAAATGAAAGCATGCCACCCGGGAGCGAGAGACGTTCATGGCGTGGCTCCGGCGGCCTGGCCGGTTTTGGTATCGCGGGCGTGGCGTTGCATGATCGCGCCCCAGTCTTCCGGCGACAGTTTCACCGCTTCGTCGACGAGCAGGATGGGGATATCGTCGCGGATGGCGTACTTGAGCCGGCAGTCGGGATTCAGGCAGACGAGCCAATCGCCGTCCTGGAGCAGGGGCGTCAACGAGCCCGGGCAGACCAGGACGTTTTCGAGCTCTTTAAATTTGAACGGCATCGCGAAAGACTCCCATGCGGGCGAACGAGTGCGAATCGGGCTCGCACCCGAGATTTGTCAGCTAAAAGCCGCGGACGCGGCGAATGTCGTCGAACTTGCGGAGGTCGTAACCGAGTCCAACCTCATCCAGAATTCCGCACAGGGCGCGGACGGCCACGCCCATGCCATCGGGGCCGCTGAAGCCGCCGAACTGCCCGCCCCCTTTGAGGTGCGGCTCGGTTTCGAGGAAGAAGCCCGGCGCGCCGAGGGCCTGCATCCGCCGCTCGAGCGCGGGCAGATACAACTTCAAATCCCGCAGCACGTCCGGATAACCCGAGTCGCCGCAGTCGGCCGGCACGAAGTTTCGCAGCCGTTCCTCGTCGACGACGCCCGTCCATTCGAGCCCCGGATCGATGCGATAATCCTTGACGTGCATCCAGCCGAGGTGGGGCCGCATCGCCTCGTACTCGCGGAAGCATTGCCGCCGGTCCTTGTTCTGGCAGGCGATGTTGCCGCCGTCATAGATCAGAACGAGAGTTCGGGTGATTGACCTTGTTCGGCCAGCGTGGCCATCAGCTCGCCGGTCGAGC
Source organism: uncultured Planctomycetaceae bacterium (assembly GCA_963813715.1). GTDB lineage: Bacteria > Planctomycetota > Planctomycetia > Planctomycetales > Planctomycetaceae > DASPSM01. Next base: position 1,091,968 of record CAWFAK010000005.1, read on the forward strand.
CGACGAGGTTGGGCTCGATCTCCAGGCCGTAGACGAGCCCCTCCTTCGCGCAGGCGTCGACGATGGCGCCGATCTGCTCGACCGCCTGCCCGATGTACGGCGTGCGGGTCGGCGCCCAGCGGCGGATAAAAGGAGAAGCCGCGGACCAGCTTCGTCTCCAGCTCGAGGGCCGTGCGGATCGTGGCGGCGACCTCGCCTTTGAGGTAGTCGGCAAAGGGGACGAACTTGTTGTGCGACTTGATCCGGCTCGTCGCGGAGCTTCACCTTGCCCACCCGCGACCGATGCTCGTGACGCGGATGCCGTACTCGCGATGGAGGGCTTTGAGCTTTTCGCGCTGGGCGGCGTCGAGATCGACCACGTGCCGCACGGTCCCCGAGCCGTCGACGTCGACGAACCGCGGGCTGTAGTGCGACAGGCCGACGGCCGCCAACGCGGTGAGTTGTTCGAGGGCCGTTTTGCGGTTGGCCGCCTCGTCGGCAAAGGCGCTGAGGAATACGCCGGTGCCGGACGGCGAGGAAATCGGGAGTGGCATGCTGGGATGGAGTCCTTGATGGCGGATGCCATGATTGTAGCGGCAGGGCCCAAGCAACTCACCCGGCACCACTCTGCCAGCTCATCCGGTCAGGTGCCAGCCCCGCTCGTCGCGTCGTCACCCGCCGCTCAATACAATGTGAGTCATTCCACAGCACGGTTGACCCCCACCCATGAACCCGGCCGTCGATCCCGCCTCTGCCGCTTCTCCGCCCGCTCGCCGACGCTCGGTCGACGTCCTGCGCGGCGGCATGGTCGGCATGGGGATGATTTTCGACGAAACGTACCGTCCGTTCTTCGAGCAGGTGCGGGCGACCGGCCTCTACGACCGGTCGTTCGGGACGATCGAAGTTCCGCTGGCGGCCGTCGCGTCGCGCACCGGCAAACGGGCGGAGGCGTATCTTGCGTGCAGGCGGCGCGGCCACGGCCGGTGTGAAGAATTTTTCCGGCGCGCAGGCGGTCGAGTCGCTGCTAGCCGCGGGCGTCGATTTCGTCTGCGTCGCCACTCCCGACGATCGCCATTTCGAGGCCGCCCGAGCAGGCGCTCGAGGCCGGGATGCTCCGTGCTGATCGAAAAGCCGTCCGTGCTGTCGCTCGGGCAGCTCGACGAATTGCAGGCGATCGCCCGCCGCAAGCAGGTGCTGGCCAAGGTCGTTTATCACAAGCTGCTCGATCCCGATCACAAGAAGCTCCGCACGCTCGTCCACGACGGCATTCTGTCGCACGTCAACAACGGCTACTGCTCGCTCTTGGAGCCCAAGCAAATTTCCGGGTCGCAGTTTGCCGAGTGGATTCGCGGCCGCAACCCGGGGACGTATGTCGCCGTCCATTACATCAAGCTGATCGATTTCACGTTCCCGGGCCGGCTGAAGACGGTGACGGCGAGCGGCCAGCGCGGGCTGGTGGGGCCGAAGGACGGCACGACCTGGGACAGCTGCCAGCTGCGGCTCGATCTACGAATACGAGTCGGGGCGCGAGGCGGCCTTCGACATTCACACGTCGTGGGTCACGCCGGACAATTTCCCCGGCTATGTCGAGCAGGAAGTGCAGTTCCGCTTCGACAATGGCGTCTGGAACGGCCATTCGCGGAAGCGCGGCATCGAGTGCACGGTCGAAGGGAAAACGCCGCTGTCGCTCAAGACGACGATGAACAATCACTACAACGGCTCGTTCCTCGAACCGTGGGGCCAGCGCAGCCAGCGGGGCTACGGGATCGAAGTGATCGAGCGGTTCGTCCGGGAGCTGGCGTACGTCGAGTTCGGCGGCAACGCGGCCGATCGCCCGGCTCGGTTGGAAGAAATTGGCCGGCTCAATTACAACGATTTGAGTGCCGACCGGCAGCCCGTCGCCGCCGTTCAGGCACTCGAGGCGATCCTCGAGCGGCAGGCGGCCGGCGAACCGGATTGCGTGGTGCGTGTCAACGATTCTCGGGGCGGCCTGGTGCTGTACCGACCGGGCTCTGCCGAGCCTACCGTCCTATATCGCGACTCCGTTTAGACCGTCGTTGGCGTGCCGGCGGCTGTCAGCCCGCCGGTTCGTCTCTTCAAGAACTCTCCATCTATGAACACCGCCATCGAATTCGACGACGAAGAACTCTCCAACGCCGCGCGGCGGACGATCGCCGCGAACGAGCCGCTCGCCCAGCGGACCTTCACGCCCAGCCAGGCCGTGTTTGCCAAGAGCGCCGGCTGCTTCCATTGGACGCCCGAAGGTCGCCGGCTGTACGACTTCAGCTCGGGCGTGCTGGTGACCAACCTCGGTCACAATCCGACGCGGTGGCTCAAGCGGTTCTTCGACTATCTCGGCTGGGACGCTGCCAACCTGACCCAAGCGGGCGAATACGCGTCGGCCGCGCCGATGAACGCCTATAACGCCATCACGCCGATCGAGTCGGCGGCCGTCGAGCGGCTGATCAAGAGCCTGCAGTCGCGGCCGGGCGGGCGGCGGCTCAACAGCGTGATGTGGTCGGCCTCGGGCTCCGAGGCGATCCAGAAGGCGCTCTGGGCCTGCCTGCATCGCGACGAAAAACGCGACGTGATCCTGGCCACGCGATACGGCTTCCACGGCAAGAAGGGACTCGCCGGCGCCGTGACCGGGTGCGAGACCGATCACGACCGCGACCCGCGCGTCCGCTTCATCAGCTTCCCGATGGCCGAGGTCGACGACGTCTCGAAGTACGAGCACACCTTCGCCCCGAACGCCTACAGCACCGAGTTGGACATCCTCTGGAACGAGCTGGGCCCGCGGATCGGTTGCCTGATCACCGAGCCTTACCTGGGGGGCGGCGGCAGCTATCACCCGCCGGCCGCCTACCTCAACATGCTGCAGAACGTTCTGCCGGCAAGCATCACATCTTATTCATTCTCGACGAGGTGCAGGCGAACTTCGGCCGCACGGGCCCGCTGTACGCCTTCGAGCGATACGGCCTCGAGCCCGACTTCGTCTGCCTGGGCAAAGGTCTGGGGAACGGCATTCCCGTCAGTGCGGCCGTCGGACGCGGCGACGTGATGGCCTGCTTGAACTATGGCGACGCGTCGGATACGTGGAGCGCCAACCCGATCTCCTGCGCGGCCGTGCTGGCCACCTTGGACGAGTTCGAGACGACGGACGTGCTCGAGCACGCCCAGGCCATCTCGCAGATTTTCTTCCGCGGCCTGATTCGGCTGCAGGAAACCTCGGTGATCAAAAAGGTCCGCGGCGAGGGGATGGTGTTCGGCATCGAGTGCGGGCCGGCTGGCCGGACTGACCGCGAACCAGGTGGCCAACCAGGTCGTCGAGGCGTGTTACGTCGGCAAGCCGGGGGGTGACGGCATCCATTTTCTCGGGCCGCTGGCCGGCTGCGTTTTGCGGGTCGCTCCGCCGCTGACGATCACGGCCGAAGAAGCCGAAGCGTCGCTCGACCTGCTGTTTTCCCTGGTGTCCGAGCTCGAAGCCCGGCTGCGGGGGGCGGGGGCGGCCGTCACCTGAAATCGCGGGGCGGACCGCCCGCGGCACCGCGTTCCCCTCTTTGACGATATCTCTCCCAGTTTCCCATTGACCCCAACTCTGCTTTGGCACATGATTCGGCCCCCATTTCGACCCAGGACCGTATGGACCGCGCAGACAGTCTCTTACTCTCGCCTGACGGCGAGTCGGCCGCACCCCGCATGAGCGACGCGACCTCCGCCAGCCCCGATCCGCACAAGCCGGATCGCTTTGAGCAGGAACGTCTCAAGAAGCTTGAGGCGATCGAGGCCCTCGGTCTCGATCCGTGGGGCCATCGTTTCGACGGGCATATCGCGATTGCCGAAGCCCGTGCGAAGGCGCCGACCGAGTCGGGTGTCACCGGTGAAGCCGTCCGCGTCGCGGGGCGGCTCATGCTCCGCAACAACAAGGGCAAGCTCAAGTTCTATCACCTGCAGGACGCCACTGGCCGCATTCAGTTGATGGTCTCCAAGGCCGACGTCTCGGAGACGCAATGGAAGCTGATCGAGAACCTCGACCTGGCGGACATCGTCGGCGTTGACGGCACGCTGCGCCTGACCAACACGGGTGAAGTCACCGTCTTCGTCCAAGAGCTGACGATTTTGGGCAAGTCGCTGGCGCAGCCGCCGGAGAAGTTCCACGGCGCCGCGCGACACCGAGATGCTGCTGCGGCAGCGCTATCTCGATCTGATCTATAGCGAGGGCGTCCTGCCGCGGATGCTCAAGCGGACCAAGATCCTCGAATCGGTCCGCGACACGCTGCGAGCGCACAAATACCTCGAGGTCGAGACGCCCGTGCTGCAGGCGATTGCCGGCGGCGCGGCGGCCCGGCCCTTCGTCACGCACCACAACGCGCTCGATATTCCGCTTTATCTGCGGATTGCGCTCGAGCTGTATCTCAAGCGGCTGATGGTGGGCGGCATCGAGCGGGTCTTCGAGATCGGCCGCGTGTTCCGCAACGAAGGCGTCGACAGCACGCACAATCCCGAATTCACGATGCTGGAGCTGTACCAGGCCTACGGCAACTACGAGACGATGATGGACCTGACGGAGGCCATCGTCGTCAACGCCGTGCGGGCCGTCAGCGAAACGTCGACGATTCCGTGGCGCGGCGTCACGGTCGATTTTGCCTCTCCCTGGCCGCGAAGAAAATACGCCGAGCTGTTCGAACAGTACGCCGGCTGCTCGATGCGCGACGCGGAGGCGGTCGCCGCGATCGCCCGCAAGCACGGCTTCGAGACGAACGGCGTGCATCCGGACGTGGTGATTCAAGAGGTCTTCGAGACGCTGGTCGAGCCACACCTCGAAGGGCCGGTGTTCGTCATCGATTACCCGGCCTCGCTCTGCCCGCTCACCAAGCGGAAGGCGGACGATCCGAACATTGCCGAGCGGTTCGAGCTCTACGTGCGGGGCATGGAGCTGGCCAACGCCTACACCGAACTCAACGATCCGCGGCTGCAGGAACAGCTCTTCAGCACGCAATTGGCCGGCTTGCCGCCGGAAGAGTCGATGGCCCGCATGGATCACGATTTCATTCGAGCGCTCAAGGTCGGCATGCCCGCGGCCGGCGGCATGGGCCTCGGGCATCGACCGGCTGGTGATGTTGTTGACTGACAGTTACAGCATCCGCGACGTGATCTTTTTCCCGCTGTTGAAGCCGGAGACCTGACGTCCGAAGGAGACGCGGCGCCTCATCGAGGAGGCGCCTGGGGGCCGGCGGACCCGGTTCGGCCCCGCGACCGAGTAAAACGGATTTGACCTCGACAAGCCAAAGGACTGGCGAATGTACAAGGCCTTTCTCTCCCTGCGGTATCTGCGGACCCGCTACATCGCGATGGCGTCGATCGTCAGCGTGATGTTGGGCGTGGCGACGATGATCGTCGTCAACAGCGTCATGAAGGGGTTCACCTCCGAGATGCGGGGCCGCATCCAGGGGCTCTTGTCCGACATCGTCATCGAGACCAATTCGCTCGACGGACAACGCGACGCCCAGGAGCAGTTCGAGCTGCGCTCGCAAAGTCTGCGGCGACAAAATCGCCGGCATGACGGCCACCGTCGAGGTTTGGGGCCTGGTCACGTTCAATTTTGGCGGCCAGTGGACGACGCGGCCGATCACGCTGATCGGCATTCAGCCGGACGAAAAAGCCACCGTCGGCCCGCTGGTTCAGTATCTCGAGAGTTATCACACGGTCAAAGACGGCAAGAAAGCCATTCGGCAGCCGCTCCGCACGGATGATGAACGGCCCGGTTGGGACCTCACCGCCGAGGCTAAGGGCTGGCGACACGAAGTGAATCAGCGGCGCAAATGGATCGAAGAGCGGCTCGACGCGCCGCGCGAGTCGCCCAGTGAGGGCGACGAGCACGGCTCCCACCTGGCCAACGTCAGCCACAGCCAACCCGCCGGACAAAAAACGCCGGCTGGCAACGGCGTCGCGCAGGCGGGTCCGCATTTTCCCGCGCCCAACACGCAGTCACCAAACACCGCGCCTTCGCCCCCCGCCGGAGCGCCAAGCCGCTGCCCAACGCACAGGCCAGCGATGATCCGTTCAGCAAAGACGCGACTCCGGTGCCGACACCGCCGCAAAAGCCCGCCAACGACGACGAGCCGCAAGTCGCGCGCATCTATATCGGGGCGGGATTGGTCCGCTTCCCCTACGAAGATCCGAAGACCGGCGAGCGGCGGATGATCGAAATGGTTCGTCCCGGAGAGGACGTGACGATCAGCACGGTGAGCGCGGGCCGTCCGCCCAAGCGCGAAGACTTTGCGGCCACCGTCGTCGACATCTTCAAGTGCGGGATGAGCGAATACGACTCGAACCTGGTCTTCTGCAATCTCGACGAACTGCAGAAGGTTCGCGGCATGATTGAACCCGATCACCCCAACGATCCGCATGGTCGGAGCGTGACATCGATCCAGATCAAGCTCAAGGACTTTGCCGACGCGCCGGAGGTCATCGAGCGATTGCAGGCCGTCTTCTCGCCAGGCCTCTACACCATCAAAACCTGGGAGCAGAAGCAGGGGCCGCTGTTGGCCGCCGTCGAGATCGAGACGGGCATCTTGAACGTGCTCTTGTTCTTGATCATCGCGGTCGCCGGCTTCGGCATTCTGGCGATCTTTTACATGATTGTCGTCGAAAAGACGCGGGACATCGGCATCTTGAAGGCGCTCGGCGCCAGCTCTAGCGGCGTCCTGAGCATCTTCCTGTCGTATGGCCTGGCGCTGGGAGTCGTCGGCAGCGGCGTGGGCGTGGCGCTGGGACTGTTCTTCGTCCGCTATATCAACGAGCTCGAAGCGATACTGACTGCCGTGACGGGCCGCAAGGTCTTTGACGACAAGGTCTATTACTTCCCCGAGATTCCTACGAGTGTGCAGCCGGGAATGGTCTTTTGGGTGACGTGCGGAGCGATTGCGATTGCCGTGATGGCCAGCGTGTTGCCGGCGCGTCGCGCGGCCCGTTTGCGCCCGTGGAAGCCCTGCGCTACGAATGATGCTTGAAGGAGGGAACGCCATGACGAAGATGATTTCCCGCGTCGTGTCCGCACCGGCACTGGTGCCGGTGCGCCAACTCACCCACGAGCGTGCCTTGTGCCACCGGTCCGCACATCTCGGCCGTCGCCGTCGAAAAGGCGTACCGCAAGGGCCAGCATAAAGTCTCGGTTCTGCGGGGCGTGAACATCAACGTGCGGCGGGGCGAGTTCCTGTCGATCATCGGGCAGTCGGGCTCGGGCAAGAGCACGCTCTTGCATCTGCTCGGGCTGCTCGACTGTCCGGACATCGGCGAGGTGCTGCTGGAAGGCCAGCGGATGGACGACCTGCCCGTGCGGACGCGCGACCAGCTGCGGAATCGGGTCTTCGGCTTCATCTTCCAGTTCTATCACCTGCTGCCGGAGTTGAGCCTGCTGGAAAACGTGCTCGCTCCGCTGATGATCCGCTACTCGGCGTGGGAATTCTGGAAGCGCCGCCGCGAGTTTCGCGATCGGGCCTCCGAGATCATCCACCTGGTCGGCCTGGAGCATCGCTTGAAGCACAAGCCGTCGGAACTCTCGGGCGGCGAGATGCAGCGGGCGGCCATCGCCCGGGCGCTGGTGGCCCGGCCGGAAATCCTGCTGGCCGACGAGCCGACCGGCAACCTCGACTCGCGCACGGGCCAGGAGATCACCGAGCTGTTGGCCCGGCTCAACGAGCTGGAGCAGCTGACGATCTTGATGGTCACCCACGACGATGCCATCGCCCAGCAGGCCCATCGCATCGTCCGTCTGAAAGAGGGCCAGATCGAAGCCGTCGCCGCGGCGGCGTAGGCCAGACTTCGCCGTGTTCGAGGTCGCGGTCGCGACGACCAGTTATGGTGCGATGTCGCTCGGGGCGGGCGGGCCTTCGTCGTGCGAGGAGGGCTGGTCTTGCGGGGCGCTCGCGTCTCGCTTGCGAAAGACGTAAATCTCCATCGTGGAGATGGCGTAGCTTCTCTCGGGCGTCCACACGTCGGGCAATCGCAGTTCCGTCTCTTCCGGCGCCCGAAAATAGAGCAAAGCTCCCGGCTCGGTGACCGTGTCTCGCGCCAGCCGCACCAGCGCCAGATACATCGGCTTCTCGGGCGTCAGCTCAACGGCCAGGCGATAAGGCGGATCGAAGAAGACGGCGTCGAAGGGCAGGAACGGATCGACGCCTTTCGGATGATATGACGACCGCAGCGCGTCGGTCCGCCAGCAGAGAGTGCGATCTTCGACGCCCAGCGTGGCGACGTTTTGCGCGCAATAACTCGTGCGCCCGCCGGTCGGACTCGATGAACACGACGCTCTTCGCGCCGCGACTGAGCGCCTCGAGTCCCAGCGAGCCCGTGCCGGCAAAGATGTCGGCCACTTTCCGGTCGACCAGGTCTTCGCCGATTCGCTCAAACAGTGTCTCTTTGACGCGGTCGGTGATCGGACGCGTCGTCAGGCCCGGGCTGGCCAGCAGTTTACGACGACGAAATTCTCCGGCAATGATGCGCACGGCGTCTCACTCGGCAGCGGTCATCCCTGCTCGCGCTGGGCCTTCACCTTTTCCCAATGGCGGCGGATGATGTCGGCCGCTTCATCGGCCACGGAGCGGAACTGGCGCGGCGACGACTCGCGGTGCGGCGCCGGCGGCGGCACGGGCGTATCGAGCGCCGCGGGCCGCGGAATGATCGTGGTGTCACCGGGGGCCGATTCACCGCTGTCGCTGCTGCCGCTGATTCCCTCCTGCGAAAGCCACTCGGCAATCTCGTTGTCGGAGGCGCGGAGGTTGGTCGCGGGCGGCCCGGGAACCTGCAGCATGATCGGACCGATGCGAAGGATGTCGCCCGGCTTCAGCAGAGTTTCGTCTTCCATCAGGGATTCGTTGAGAAACGTCCCGTTACGGCTATCCAGATCGCGGGCGAGGATCCCCTCGGGTGTCGGCTTGAGGACGCAGTGATGGCGGCTCACTTCGCTGGAGGCGAGCCGAATCTGGCAGGTCTCGTCGCGGCCGATCAGCACCTCGCCTTCGTCGGGCAGGCGCAGCCGCTTGCCCTGATGTTTTCCCGATTGCACGATCAACTCGATCATCGTCCGGTCCCTCTCCTCTGCCTGCGATCGTCGCTCCCTGACGTGGCCCGACTCGGCGATCCTTCCTCTCGCGACGGCCGTCTGGGCCGAACAAAACCGTCTCGAAACTTCTCACACGCGATGCGGCACCGTCACGGGTTCACCGCACTCCGGGCAGCTCAAGGTCTTGCCCCGATGGATCGGGCTGACCTTGAATCGCTTGCCGCACCGGCAGGAGAACCGGATCCTCTTCTCGTCCTTTCCCTGGTCGTTGTGCGTCTTCTCCCAATTCCGCAGCGCAATGCCCTGAATCTGGCGAAGAAGCTCCTCGGGATCGAAGGGCTTGGTCAAATAGCCGTCGCCGCCGACGCGCTCCGCCAGCACTCGCGCCTCGGGCATGTCGACGGCCGTCAGTACGAGAACCGGAACCGTCGAGTTGGCTTGCTTGAGCCGCTGGCAAACCTCGAAGCCGCTCTCGCCCGGCAGAATCAGGTCCAAGATGACAAAGTCGGGCTTGCGCATGACGAACGTAGCTTGGGCCTGCCCGCCGTCACGAGCTACGGTGACGCGGTATTTGTGCTTTTCCAGCAGCTCCTTGAGAAATGTCGCCTCGTCCTCATCATCCTCAACGACGAGGATGAAATTGGCGATGGACGCCAACGGAGTCAGCCGGGCAACTTCGTCAATCATGCCGTTGACCCGTTGAAACGCCCCCCAGAACGACGCTTCGAAGTAATCGCGCACCCTTATGGATAACCAAAACTCCCTGACGACGCAAATAGTTAGAGAGCCCGCAGCCCCCGGAGATCGCTTGCTTGCGGCGACCCGACTCGGCCCGAATCAAGTCGACTCGACCACCCGCGCGAGGCGACTTCCAGCATCGTGGATCGTCGACCACAGGGTCGCCAAATTCGTGGTCAACACGCGCCCGGAGAGCGAAATCGTACGGCGGGCGCAGCAGCGCGACGGGGGGCCGATGCAAAAAAACCTGAAAAAATAGGGGAAAAGCGTGCGCGCCTTGGTTGACAACCGTTTTCCGCGAGAGTTTACTACGCGAAAACTTTTGTGGAGCGCTCGCAAGGGTTCGGCGTTCCGGCGACTTTCAAGAATGGCAGGAGTGCACGATGGCAACGAAGAGCGGTGCAAAGCCGATGTCGAAGAGCGAGGTTCTGAACACGCTGGCGCAGGAGAGCGGGCTCTCGCGAAAGCAGGTGGCCAGCGTGCTCGACGGCCTCTCGGGCCTGATCAGCAAGAACGTGGGTAAGAAGGGCCCCGGCGTCTTCGCAGTCCCCGGACTGATGAAGATCACCGTGCAGCACAAGCCTGCCACTAAGCCGCGCAAGGGCATCAATCCGTTTACCGGTCAGGAAATGATGTTCAAGGCCAAGCCCGCGCGGAATGTCGTCCGCATTCGCCCCCTCAAGTCCCTCAAGGACATGGTGAAGTAGCGGCTGGCCGATTCGAATCGGCTCTTGTGAAAGCGCGCATCTCTCGACGCTGGAGCTCGGCGGGTACTGTCTGCACCCGGTTCTCACTGGGGTTAGACAAACCGTTGGGTGAGACAAAACCGAGTGTCGAACTGATCATTCCAGATTCCGTCCCGTGGCGGCTGGCGAAAGGGGGAAAGTGCCTTTCGCCGCCGGTCCGCCCGTAGGGCTGGATTCGGTCGGCAAACGGCGCCAATGGGGTGCTGTGCAACGTCCATCGGCGAGCACTCTTTCCGCGCGCAAGCGGGGCAGAGATTGTCTGTGCGCCCCCGGGTCCGGGTCCCCAAGAGGGGCGTTGGTTAGAGCCTGTCTAGGTGGCGACAATCGCTTGGTTTTCGCTCGGCAGGCAGTTGCTGCGGTTGCCTCGAGCGGTCGCTCGCCGACCAGCCCGGTTTTTGTCGCACAATAAGTCGCTTTGCCCTATGGGTTTAAGGGGGAGGATTCGCCCCTCGCTCGAGCAGCATCCGCCTGCTCATGGCGACGAAAGTCATTAGCCCGCAATGCACTTCTCATTTCCGATTGCTTGATTTCGCCGCGCGGCGGGGCATACAATCCCGGTACCGCGAGAGAGCGCCTGAACGTTTTGGAGCCTTGGGCTCGTGGAGGGTGCTCCCGCCGGCAGGATTGGCGGTGCGCAATCGTTTATGCGAGGAAGGGTCCTCGCGGCACGACACCGGCAACACCTGGGGAGAGCTGCGTGTCATGCTGGTCCTGTCGCGCAAGAAAAACGAGAGCATCGTAATCGACGAGCACATCGTCATTACGATCGTCGAGATCCGTGGTGACAAAGTCCGCCTGGGGATCGAAGCACCGAAGGAAGTCCCGGTTCACCGCGCCGAAGTTCACGCGGCGATCCACGCGGAACAGAACTCGGGGAAGCAGGATCCTCCCAAAGTGGCGAGCACGGAAGGCTAACCACCCGGCGTCCTCGTTTGACGGAAGTGGTTCGTCCGGATCAATTAGCGGGCTAAGCATCGAGGTGCTTGGCCCGTTTTCGTTTCCGCGTCCGGTCGCCACAAAGGAATGGTCAGCGACTGTTGGCGATTCAATCCGCGAGACGTGCCCGTTTCGGTCCCCCCCTTCCTTCCACCTAACTTTGCCAGTGCCCTTTCCCTTCGAGCCGGTTGACAAACAGGACTCAGCCCGTAAATTGTGGGGCGGCCACACGGCCCCATCGTCTAGCCCGGTCTAGGACATCGGATTTTCGATCCGATAACGGGGGTTCAAATCCCCCTGGGGTCATTTCGCCGATTCAAGTCGGCCATTACGCGCTTGCCGCACGAGGCGCCTCACGGAGGATCGGACCGTATGGACACTGCCGAATGCTGGCGCACGCTTTTCGAGAATTGGCCCGAGTCGATCCCCCGCGAAGGCATGCTGGTCACCACGTTCAACGAGCACGTCCCGTTTAATGGCTTTCTGATCTCCGGCGGCATACTCTTAGTCGAGCGCGACAAGCCCGACACCTACGGATCCCGCAAAGTGATGGTGTCCTACTCCGCGATCCTGGCGGTGAAGCTCACGTCCACGATGGAGATTGGACGGTTCCAGGTGATGGGCTTTCAAGCCCCGTTCTGACGTCCGGCCGACAACAGTCGCCCCCGCGCACCAAGTGCCACGCCCGCCGTTCAGGTGATGAAGATCCAGCGGCCAAGCGTCGCCGCCGGAACAAAGAGCGCCGCGACTGCCAGCGCCAATAGCGGGTCGCCCGTTCTTGCAGCCGACCATCGTCGCGTCGAGGAGCACGATCGCCAGGAGCAGCTGCTTGACCGCCGCTTGCACATTTCGAGGCGTCGGTTCGCGAACTGCGGAAACGAGCCGAGTATCGATCCACGCGGTCACGAGCGCCAGTGTGGCCAAGGCCGTCCAGCGACTGGCGGACGCCGCTTCTGGCATTTCGATCGCAATGAGGGCCAATCCCGCAATCGCCGCGTGGCAAGTCGCGGCGGCCGCAGCGAGCTGGGTCCGCGAGCTCTGAGCCGCCTCCTGCCGAGCAAACCACGTGACGCCTGCGACGTAAGTGCCCATTGCCAGGGCAACGAAGAGTTGAGGCAGGTCCCAAATGTGCGTGCCCGCGGCGCTCGCGCCCAACATGACATTGAAGAATCGGCATGCCCCCATGGCGATCGGGCCCATCGCGATGGGGCCGAGCGACAGGTGCTTGAGGAAGCGGTCGTAAGCCAGGATCAATCCGACGAGCACGAGCGCGATCGCCACGGACGGCAGACTCACAAGTGCGGCACAGAGCGGACCCACAATCATCAGGCCGCAGCCGAGCGTGGCTGCCGCGGGGGTGGAGATGCGGCCGGAGGGGATCGGCCGTCCCGGTCGTTCGCGGGCGTCGATGTGCCGATCGAAGAGATCGTTGAGCACCATACCCGCCAGGTAGAGGCCGCTTGACGCGAGCGCCAGCAGCACGAACTGGTCGGGCGGAGCCAGCGTTTCGTGCGTCAGCAGAAACCCAAGAAAAATATCTGCGAGCGCCGTGAAAACGGCGGGGAACCGCATCAGTTGCAAATAGGCCCGCACGCGGTCGGCTCGGCCGGCAGGTCGTTCGTTCGCCATGCGGCCGACTCTAGCAGGATTCGGCGGAAACGCGATCGACCCATTCCCGCAAGAGCCTCACCTGACTCGGAGTGTCGACAGGGACATCACCCATCGGCCGCTCGAAGAAACAGGCCAGCGGCGCCAGCAGCCCCGCTTGTCCCCGTCGCTGCTCGCGCTCGCACAAGCGCGACAAGTCGAGCAACGCCCGAGCGGCCCGCAGCAGATCGCGACGCGGGCCGTCTTCGGCGGGTGCCGGACTGTTCAGCAATCCGATGGCAGCGAGGTCGGTGCGCCCGTCGCGACCCATGTGCAGCGACCCGGTCTGGAGGGCCAGCTCCTTGAGCGCCGGGATGTCGGACCCGAACGACGGCGTGAAGTTCAGATACGAACAGCCCGATTGCAGCGCCGCCGCCGCATAGAGCACGCTCGCCGGCACCGGCGAACGATCGGCATGCTCGAGCAGTTGCAACAGTTCCTGAGCGGAGAGGCCGCGGGAGCCGGGGCTCGCGATCGGCTCGCTCGAAGCGACGTTGATCACGATGACGGCGTCGAGATGGGCCGTGGTCCGGAATTCGTCCAAGTCGACGGCAATCCGCCGCAGTGCAGTGGCCGGCCGCTCGCCGCGAGTTTTCAGCGTCGCAGCGCTTGCCAGGCTTTCGGCCTGCGGTCCGGCGTTGAGTAACGTGCCCGTGCGGACGTTGCGATCCCATGCTGCGAGTGACGGACTCACCGTGGTCAGCAGGTCGTCGGTGATGGAGCGGGCGCCCTCGAACAGGTTCCGCGCCTCGACCGCGGCGCTCGTTTTGCGAATCTCGTGTCCGCCGACCACGAAGCTCGTCCAGTCCGCCAGGGCGAGCGGAGCGAATTCCGGCTGCTCGGTGACAAGTCCGTCGGTGACAAATCGGTCGGGCGCGGTTGCTCGGCTCTGCAGGCCGGCCAAGACGACGGCGAGCGCCGTGCCGACGCGACCCCAGGCTCCGATCAGCCAAATCCCAATGTTGCGGCCGCTCACGACTTCCCGGCTCCTTGAGCGTCGGTCGCAGTGGACTGGGTGCGCTCGCGCACCCAACGGAGCAGGGCTTCCTGGAGTTCACTGAAGGCGACGTCCGTTTCCGCCTTCAGAGCGGCCAGCGAGACGCCGGCGCAGGAAGAGCACGGGCGAAGAAATAAAACTTCACCTTAGGCTCGGTGCCCGACGGTCGGACGGCAATCGAAAACTGCCGCGAGCTGTTTGCCGAATCGAGAAACAGCAAATCGCCCCGATCCGACTGCAGCATGTCGCACACTCGTCCGCCGGGAATCGAGCGGGCTACTTGTTCGCGGTAGTCCCGCAGCGCGGTCAGACGCACTCCGGCCAATTCCGCGGGCGGATGTTCGCGGAACTCCTTCATCAGCGAGTCGAGCCGCAATCGCCCCTGCGCCCGGCGTGCTCGAACGAACGTTGCGCCTCCGCAAAATAGCCGTGCTGCGAATATAAACGGTCGAGATCGTCCAGCAGCGTCCGGTGCTGCGACTTCAGCTCGGAGGCCAACTCCATCACGTAGAGGGCGGCAACGGCGGCGTCCTTGTCGCGGCAATAGTCGCCGGCGAGATAACCGAGCGACTCCTCCGCGCCGAAGACGAATTTGTCCGCCCCCAGCTCTTCGACGGTGCGGGCGATGTATTTGAAACCGACGAGCAAATTGTCGACGACGCGAACGCCCGCCGCCTCGGCCACGCGCGGAACATCGGCGTCGTCACCAGCGTGGTACAGACAAAATTGTCCGCACTCAGTTCGACCGGCAGCCCGTCGTCGCCGAAGCACATAATCCAAAAGCAGCACGCCCACTTGGTTGCCGGTGAGAGGAACGCAACGGCCGTCGCCGTCTCGCACGGCGACGCCCAGGCGATCGGCGTCGGGATCGGTTGCCAGCACGAGGTCGGCCGCACTGGCCTCCGCCTGCGCACAGGCCGGACCCAGCGCACCGGGCAGCTCGGGGTTAGGCAGCTGGTGGGGCACGTTCGGAAAGTCGCCGTCGAGCGTACGCTGCGGTTCGAAAACGTCCACGCGATTGAATCCAGCGGCGGAGAGCACCCGCGAGACCGAGCTTTCGCCGACACCATGCAGAGGCGTGAAGACGGCGTGGGCTCCGCGCGCGGTCGACAGGCTGAGGCCGGCGACCGCGGCAACGTAGGCGCGATCGATCTCGTCACCGACGAGTACGATCGATCCCTGGGCCACGGCTGCGTCAAAATCGACCGACGGAATCTCGCCCGCCTGGGCCACGCAGTCGACGATCCCGCGGTCGTGCGGCGGCAGCACTTGCCCACCCGTCGACCAGTAGGCTTTGAACCCATTGTCGCTCGGCGGATTGTGCGATGCGGAAATCACCACGCCGACGTCGCAGCCCAAGTGCCGGACCGCAAAGGACAGCTCCGGTGTCGCCCTCGGCTCGTCGAAGAGAAAGACCTTTAAGCCTGCCGCGGCGAGGGTCGTGGCGGTGATCTGTGCGAACTCGCGAGAGCGATGACGCGTGTCGTACGCGACAGCGGCGCGGCCTCCGTCCGTGCCCTTCAATTTGTGGAGATAGGCGGCGAGGCCAAACGCCGATTCCGCAATGGTCCGCGCGTTGATCGTGGCCGTGCCCAACGGAGCCATGCGTCCGCGACGTCCGCCCGTGCCGAACGGGATGATCTCCCAAAACAAATCATTCAACTCGGCGAACTTCTGCTGGCGGATCAGGTCCATCAGCGGGCCGCGGTAGCTCTCGAACGGCGGTCCCGTCAGCCAATGCTTGAGATTCCGCAAGGCTTCCGAAGAGAGGGCGCCGGATTCGCGGCCCCATCGACGGCCGCCAGGCAGACTGCGACGTCGGCGGGATCGGACATGGGCGTGGACGAGCTTGAATTCAAACGCGCAGGGCCGATGCAGCAAGGGTGCGAGGTCGCAAGAGTGCGAGGACGGAGAAGCAGGGCAAAGTGAGCGCGGGTTCGAGTTTAGCAAACTCGACGATACGCCAACGGATCGGCTCTTGAGAAAGCCTGCTGTTGGTCAGAAAAGCATGGTGGCGGAACAAAAAAGACGCGCCGACTAGGGGGTCCGGCGCGTCTTCTTCAGAGGAGTCGTTTCCGTCATCCATTTCTGGACAATCAATAGTTCCTACGCCGCCCGGATGGCGAGCGCTGGGAGATTTTGGGAGTGAAAAGAGAAAATCCCATCGGTCGCATTTAACCCATTCGCCCAATACACTTACGATCTTGAACGGCCGACAGTTTTCGTCCCGGAAAGACAAGAAATGCCCCGCTACGACCCGAAGCGAATTGAGTCCAAGTGGCAACGCTACTGGGACGAAAACCAGACGTTCGCCACGCCGGACGCGGCCCCAGGTCGGAAGAAGCTCTACGTACTGGACATGTTTCCCTACCCGTCGGGGGACGGACTGCACGTCGGGCATCCGGAGGGCTACACCGCCACGGACATCGTCTGCCGCTACAACCGCATGCGGGGCAAGCACGTCCTGCACCCGATGGGCTGGGACGCGTTCGGTTTGCCCGCCGAGCAGCACGCCGTCAAAACGGGGACACACCCGCGAGAGACGACCTACAAAAACATCGAAACGTTCCGCCGCCAGCTGAAGATGCTCGGCTTCAGCTACGACTGGAAGCGCGAGTTTTCGACGACCGATCCCGACTACTTCCGCTGGACGCAGTGGATCTTTCTGGTCCTGTTCGACACCTGGTTCGATCGCGACTCCAAGTCGGTCGGCTCAGACGGCCGCACACGGAGGGGGCGTGGCCGCCCCATCTCAGAGTTGCCGATCCCAGCTGAAATCGAGCGTCAGGGGGCTGAAGCGGTTCGCCGCTACCAGGACAAGCAGCGGTTGGCCTATCAGCAGCTCGCGCCGGTCAACTGGTGCGCGGCGCTGGGGACGGTGCTGGCCAACGAGGAGGTCATCGACGGCAAGAGCGAGCGGGGCGGACATCCGGTCACGCGAATCAGCATGCGGCAGTGGATGCTCAGGATCACCGAATACGCTGACCGGCTGCTCGACGGGCTCGACGATCTCGATTGGAGCGAGTCGATCAAGACCCTGCAGCGAAACTGGATTGGCCGCAGCCAGGGGGCCGAAGTCGACTTCTTTATCGGCGAGCCGGGCAGCGGTGAGCTCGAACAGGCCTCTGCCGCGTGGAAAAAGCAGCGGGCGTCGAGCGGTTTTCCCGCGGAGCCCGGCGACGACGTCTTGCGGATTTACACGACTCGGCCGGACACGCTGTTCGGTGCCACGTACATGGTGCTGGCGCCCGAGCATCCGTTTGTCGAACGGCTCGCCACGGCTGCGCAAAAGCCGGCCGTCGATCAGTATCGCAAGCAGGCCGCGGGCAAAAGCGATCTCGACCGGACCGACCTGGCGAAGGAAAAGACGGGCGTCTTCACCGGCGCCTTTGCGATCAATCCGGTCAACGCCCAGAAAATTCCGATCTGGATTGCCGACTACGTGCTGGCCAGTTACGGCACTGGCGCGATCATGGCCGTGCCGGCTCACGACCTGCGAGACTGGGAGTTCGCGGTCCGTTTCCAACTGCCCATCGTCCCCGTGGTGCAGCCGCCGCCCGCTTACGAGCCGACACGCGAGGAGTCGGCACTGACGGCGACGATCAACGGTCAAGCGAGAACTCCGTTCGTCGGCCTGGGCACGGCCATGAATTCGGGGACGTATAACGGCACGCCCACCGCCACGTTCAAGCCGAAGATCACGGCGGACCTGGCGGCGGCGGGAATCGGCCGCGAGGCTGTCAACTATCGGCTGCGTGACTGGCTATTCAGCCGGCAGCACTATTGGGGCGAACCGTTTCCGATCTGGCACGAGCTCGACGCGCAGGGAAATCCGACGGGACTGTTGCGCGCCGCGTCAGATAGCGAACTGCCGATTACGTTGCCCGAAATGTCCGACTTCAAGCCGTCGGGCAGGCCGGAGCCTCCGCTGGCCAAAGCGCCGGCCGAGTGGCTCTACAAAACGGACAAGGACGGCACGCGGCTGGCCCGCGAAACCAACACCATGCCGCAATGGGCCGGCTCGTGCTGGTACTACCTGCGGTTCATCGACCCGAAGAACTCGCACAGCCTGGTCGACGTGCAAAAAGAAAAGTATTGGATGCCCGTCGACCTGTACGTCGGCGGCGCCGAACACGCCGTGCTGCACCTGCTCTACTCGCGGTTCTGGCACAAGGTGCTCTTCGATCGGGGCTACGTCAGCACGGCCGAACCGTTCCAGAAGCTGGTGAACCAGGGCATGATCCTGGGCGAGGCGGAGCTCACGCGCTTCCGAACGGCCAGCGGCAGTGACGTGCCGGTCGACGAGGTCACCGCCGGGCCGGACGGCAGCGAGGTCTGGTCGAAGACGAAAGAGCCGGTGCAGTCGATCTCGATGGTCCCGCGCGAGTGGGACCGCGAAGGGGAGGAGTACGTTCGTCGCGCCGATGCGCCCGGAGAAGCGGTCGGCCAGCGGTTGCCGCAGCGGATGGTCGTGCAGCGGACTTACAAGATGTCGAAGTCGCGAGGCAATGTCATCAATCCGGACACCGTGGTGGCCGACTACGGCGCCGACGCGCTGCGCCTCTACGAGATGTTCATGGGTCCGCTGGAAGCGACTAAGCCCTGGAGCATGAGCGGCGTCGAAGGGATCAGCCGATTCCTGGGTCGGGTCTGGCGGATGATTGCCGACGAGCGGGCCGACGACGTGCGTCTGTCGTCCGGCGTGCGCGACGTGCCGGCGACGCCCGAACAGCTCCGCATTTTGCATCGCACGATCAAGGCCGTCACCGACGACCTCGAAAAAATGTCGTTCAACACATCGATCAGCCGGCTGATGGAGTTCACCAACGAGATCTCGCAGGCCGATCCGCGTCCCCGAGCGCTGCTCGAGCCGTTCGTGCTGCTCCTGAGCCCGCTCGCGCCCCATCTGGCCGAGGAACTGTGGCAAATTCTGGGACACTCGTCGACGCTGGCTTACGAACCGTGGCCGGCCTTCGACGAATCGTTGATTGCCGAAAGCGAGATCGATGTGCCGGTGCAGGTGAACGGCAAGTTGCGGGGCAAAATCCGCGTGCCGGTCGGCGCCGACCAGTCGGCCATCGAAGCCGCGGCTCGCGCCGACACCGGCGTCGCCGGCTACCTGGCCGGCAAAATGGTCGTCAAGGTGATCTACGTCCCCGGGCGGCTGCTCAACTTCGTCGTGAAGTGACGGTTCGCACTGAAGTGACGGGCTAAAGGGAAGTTGGGCTGCGTCGATCGGATGGTCGGGCGACTGCCGGCTGCTGCAATCGCCCCCGGACGTAAGATTCCTCAAGAATCGACGTTGTCGAGGTGGATATGGCACGTTCTGCCGATTGGGGCTGCGGAGGACCGTCGGGACCTTGATTCCGCGCAGGTCTCCCCGGAAGAATGGCTACGAGCCGGCAGTTTGCCGGTCAGGACGAAGCGGCGTTTCCGTCCGACAGTTCGCGCCCGATGCAATTGGCAGGTCCGGCAGAGGCCGCGTGGTGTTGACCCGCAAGTCGCGGGATGGAGTCGCCGGTTGGTTTTCGGCTGAGCAAGCGCGGAATGATTCCCGATATCTGCTTGGGCCAGAAAGATACGCATGCCAGCAGCATCTGGAGAAAGCCGCAATGAGCCATTCGCACCTGGGTGTCAAACATCTCTTGGCGCAGATCGAGACTGATCGTTCCCGTCGGGCCAATCGTAAGAATCGCCCCGAGTGGCTGGACGGGCTGGTCGAAGAGGCCGCCGCCAGTTTCGAGCCGCTGACCGGCGTTGCCCGCGTCGGTTACGAGTGCTTGCCAGAGGAGGGGGGCTGGAATGTCACTGTTTATTTGGGTGCGGTCGAGATGGTTGGCGGAAAGTCCGACGGCATGACACGGCTGCCCGACTTTCGCTGCGATCTCAAGCGGTTGCTCGAGCAGTTCGCCCAGATCGATGAACTGGAATGGACCGTCTGGCCGCAGGGGCCCGGCGATGGCGGTCCGGCTCAACTGTCGGTAGTGACGGTTGGCGGGATGGTCGGCACGAGCCGCGTTTGTCTGCGGGTGCGATCTTCGGCCCCGGAGGCGCTCGGTCCGGGCTTGCGTGAGTTCCCCGACGGGCGGGTGGAATCGGTCTGAGCCAGCCCGATTTCTGAGTCGGCTCGGCTCAAACACCGCGCAGGAACAGATCGGGTGAGACGTTCGCAGTGGGCGATCTCGGTCATCCTGTCGAGTATCACGCGTTGCAGAGAAGCTGCCTCCACTCGCGTTGCCCGCGCCGTCGGCCCGTGATTCAGCGGATCATTGCTTCTCCGGCCGCTTTTGTGCCGGGCACAATCCCGTGCCGGGCTAATCCCGCCCGGCCAACTGTGCGTCATTCGGTCGGCCGCCGCCTCGGCTCCGAAAACGGCTCACGACCCAAATCAGGCACCTCGCCAGAGCCGCAGGTACGCGAAGGCTTCCGCGCAGCGGTCATTCGCGCCCCGAATGGGCCGAGCTATGCTGCACGGAAGAGACTGGCGTTCCAGTACCTGACAACGTCGACGTGATCCAAAGTACGGATCGCCGCGTGCGACGACGACTCGAACCGATGTCCCGCAACGGCTTCGATCTGCCCCGGCCACTTTAACGTCAGCGCGACAAGCGACTGTTGATCGTAGAGGCCAATTAATTAACACCGACCGTCCGGGGTCGGATCGCGAATTCTTATGAAACCGTCGTTAATTTTTTCTGCGATCGGCGCGAGCTGCGGGGCGCTCGTGCTGGCCGCCCTCTTTTGGTGGCCCCTGTTTCGTGGCGGTGGGTTCGTCGGTGGAGACGTTTACAGCTATTACCTTCCGCAGAAGGTGGTCTACGCCGAACACTTGCGACACGCCGAGCTGCCGCTGTGGAATGACCGGGCCGGTCACGGTTACCCGATCGTGGGCGAAAGCCAAACCGGCGCCTTCTATCCGCCGAATGCGATTCTCTATCGGCTGCTCGGTGTCAATGCGGCCTACAACGCCAACCACGTGCTGCATTATCTGCTCGCGGTTTTTTTTGCTTGGATGTATGCCCGCGCGATCGGTTTGAGCGTCTGGTCGTCCGGGCTGACGGCCCTCGTCTTTGTTTATGCCTGGTTTCCGCCGCGCTGCTGTTGGGAGTGGGCCATCGTGGGCGGCGCTTGGATGCCGGCCGCCTTCTGGTGCGTCGAAGATTTCTTGCAGACGCTTCGCGGCCGCGCTCTGCTCGGGCTGACGGCCGTGATCGCGATGCAATTGCTCGCGGGGCATTTCAACCTGGCCTTTCTGACTTTGCTGGCGCTCGTCCCGTACATCGTGTTGCGCGTTGTCTTTGCACAACCAACGACGCTGGCGGTCGCGGGCCGTGCCGCGCGATGCGGATCATGCTTCCTCTCGCAGCGCTGGTTTGCGGCTTTGGCCTGGCAGCCGTCCAGCTCGGACCAACCTGGGAATTGAAACAGGTCAGTCAGCGAGAAACGCCCGGCGCGCACCATCGCCTCGAGCAGGGCTCCATTCCGTTTTGGTATTGGTCGCAGGCGGTGCGGCCCTGGTATTGGTATTCGGCAAAGACCGACCGCGACGCCGCACTTCGTGCGTCGGAGGCCGACCTCGGCGCTCCGACCAACCAGGTCGAGGCGCAGCTCTACTTCGGGCTCATCCCGTTGATCCTGGCGCTAGCCGAAATCGTCCCCGCATTTCGCACACGCGATCGCGTCAGTCTCATCTGGCTCGCGCTGGCTCTGGCGGCCCTGGTTTACACGCCTGGATGGCTTCTGCCGATCACGCGTCACATTCCGGGCTTCGACTTCTTTCAGGATCCGGGACGTTACGGCTTGATCACGACGTTCGGTGTGGCGGTGCTAGCCGGCAAATCGCTCGACCGATTGCGAAACACGGGAGCGTTGTGGCTGGCTCTGGCGCTCTTGGGCGGATTTCTTGCCGCGATGTGGACGGCCCTCGCGCTCACCTCGCAGGCCGAGGATTTGACGGGAAGCGGTGATTCGGTTAGCCCGTTCGTGCTTGGACCGCTCACAGTCTCATCGGGATTTGTTTCGGGACTGACGGTCATCGGGCTGATCACGCTCGTGCTGGCCATCCTGGCCCAATACTCCGCGCGCACGCCCGACCGGTCGCAACCGTCCTCGATTGGCACCGCGATCTTTACGGCCTGCGCGCTCGTGGTGACGGCCCTCGACTTGTGGCTCGTGAGCCGCGTGGTCACGTACAGCGTGATGGTGGCCGATCCGCCGATCAATCATCTTGCACAGAGCCCGGTCCGCAAGATCCTGGCAGAGCGAGGCGGCACGGCCCGAGTCTATGCTCCGTTTCCAAACTTGGGGACGGTGCTCGACGCGGCGGCCACGCCGGTCTACCTGACGTTCGGCCCAGCTGCTTACGATGACCCAAAACTCACCATGCCCAGCGGACCCGGTGCGACTCCCGCGCAGCAGGTCGATTGGATGCGGCGGGCCGGCGTCACACACATCCTCAGCTTTGAGCCGCCGGCTCGGCTCGGCTATCCGGCCCGCGTTGTCTGGAGCGGTTTCGATCCGCTGTTGAATCCGGCAATGGCGCGATTCGGCGAACCGTTTTATCTCTCCGAGCTCGCAGCCAGTCGCGGGCGAGTAGCCTGGGAGCATCCCGATGCGCATCGCACGGCAAAGATCACGAACTTCCGCTCCGACCGCGTCACCGCGCAGGCCGATTCACCGGCTGACGACCGGCTGATCCTGACCGATTTGATGTATCCGGGTTGGCAAGTGACGGTCGATGGTGCACCGGCCCAGCCGCTCACGATCGACGGCATGCTGCGGGGCGTCGACGTTCCCGCAGGTTCGCACACGGTCGTCTGGTCGTATCATCCGCGGTCCCTTCTATTGGGGCCTGGCCGTCAGCCTGGTCACGTTCGTGTTCCTGGCGGCCGTCGCCCACGTGCGGTACTGGCACCCGCAACGGTTGGCATTTCTCGATCCGGCACGTCATCCATGACCGCCCGCGGATTTAAGGTCGCGGCTGCCGCGATCGGCTTCACGCTCTTGTTCTGGTGGCCGCTCGCGTGCGGCGGCGGGCTGGTGGGCGGCGATACGTATCGCTACTTCCTGCCGCAGAAAGTTGTCTACGCCGAGTTGCTCCACCGCCACGAGCTGCCCCTCTGGAACAGTTGGGTCGGCTTTGGGTATCCGATCATCGGCGAGAGCCAAACCGGCGTCTTTTATCCTCCCAACGTTCTTCTGTATTCGCTGCTGTCGGTGAACACGGCCTACAACTTCAACTTCCTCCTGCATTACGTGCTGGCGTTTCTCTTCACCTGGATGTACGCCCGCGCGATCGGTCTCAGCGGTTGGGGAAGCGGACTCGCGGCGCTGGTCTTCACGTTCGGTTGGTTTCCTCCGCGCAGCGGCCTCGAATGGGCCATCCTGACAGGCGCCTGGCTCCCGGCAGCCCTTTGGAGCTGCGAACGATTCCTGGTGACGCGACGCCCCCGGTTCGCCCTCCTGCTCTCGATCGTGTTGTGTTTGCAGCTCTTGGCTGGGCACTTCAATCTGGCGTTCCTCACGGTGCTGACGCTTGTCGCGTACGTGCCGCTGCGACTGTTCTTTGCCAACCGCGATTTGCCGGCGGAGACTCGCACGCGGGCGAAATCACTGGGTGGATTGTCGCTGGTCGCCGTCGGGACGGCCGGGCTGTTGGCGGCCGTCCAACTCGTGCCGACGTGGCAATTGATGCATCTGAGTCAGCGCGTCGAGCAGGGGCCCGATCATAATCTGCGCTCCGGGGCGATTCCGGTTTGGTATTGGTCGCAGCTGGTGGAACCTTGGTATTGGTACGGGCTGGGAACCGATCGGCAGGCTGCCCTGGATGCCGCGCGAGCCGAGCTGGGGGGACGCACGAACCCGGTCGAGCGCATCTCTTCGTCGGCTTGGTGCCGCTGCTCTTGGCACTGGCTTGGACCGCGATCGCAGTTAAGAGGCGCGATCGATTGAGCCTCGTCTGGGCCGGACTGGGGCTCGCCGCTCTCGTCTATACGACCGGTTGGCTGGTGCCGATCGGCCAACACTTACCGGGCTTCAAATACTTCTCTGCCCCCGGCCGCTATGGGCTGATCACCACACTGGCCGCCGCCGTGCTGGCAGGCAAAGGTCTCGACTGGCTGCGACAAACCGACGCGCCGGCGCTCCAAGCGGGAGTGCTGGTCGCGTTCGTCGGTGCGATGTTCACCGGGCTGATGCTGACGGGCGAGGCGCAGAGTGTGAGCCAGCTCAACGGTCGTCCCAGCCCGTTCACGCTCGGCGATCTCACGCTCAGCGATGGCCCGATCTCGGTGTTGTTGTTACTCGGCGTGCTGGCGGCTCTGGTCGCCTGGGTGGGCCGCTTTTCGGCGCGGGGCTCGACGCGGCAGCTGGCGATGACCTGCGGCCGCTGGACCTTCACGGCGTGCGCGTTCGTCGCGCCGACGCTCGAGTTCTGGCTCGTCAGCCGCGTCGTGGCGGATAGCGAGCTCGTCGAATCGCCGCCGATCCGCGCTTTGGATGCGAGCCCCGTGCGTGAGCTTCTATCGAGACAGAAGCAACCCGCGCGGGTTCTTGCGCCCGTTGCCAATTTGCCCTCGGTGCTCGGGGCCGCGGTCACGCCTCCTTACCTCACATTCGCGCCGGCCGCCTATTTCGATCCCGCCCTGGAGATGCCGCCCGCACCGGCGACCGATTCCAGTCCGGAACAGAAAGCCAAAAGCCTGCGCCAACAAATCGATTGGCTGCGACGAGCGGGCGTGACGCACGTGCTGGCGTTCGAGCCGCTCGATGCGGCTTGGCCCGTCCGGCTCGTTTGGGAGGGAGTTGATCCCCTGTTGAACCCGGCGTGGGCTCGTCTGCAGACTCTGCTCCTATACAAACTCGAGGGAAGTCGGGGACGCGTCGCTTGGGAATCCGCCGCAGCGGGGCAAGAGGCAAGCGTCACCGATTACCAGCCCACGCGTGTGGTCCTCGAGGCGCACTCACCGGCGGGCGGGCGACTGATTCTGACCGACTTGCACTATCCCGGCTGGACGGTGACGGTCGACGGCGCGACCGCCGAAGCCCAGCTTGTGGACGGACAATTTCGAGGCGTCACGCTCACGGGCGGCGCGCACGAGGTAGTCTGGTCGTACTCTCCGCGCGACGTATACTGGGGTCTGTTCGTGAGCGCCGCGGCGTGGGTTGCGTTGGCGTTTCTCGCGTTGACGCTGGCGTGGCGCTCGCGATCAACAACACCTTCAACCGGATGAACTGAGCCATGAAGGCGGCGTACATCACTCGGACGGGGCCTCCCGAAGTCATCGAGTATGGAGATCTGCCCGATCCTCGGCCCGCCCCGACGCAGGTGCTGGTGAAGGTGGGTGCGGTCGCCGTCAATCCGATCGATACGTACATTCGCAGCGGCGCGGTCGCCATGATTGCCAACTTTCCGTACATCCTGGGGTGCGATCTGGCCGGAACTGTCGCCGCTTGCGGGGCTGACGTCCGTGGCATCAAGCCGGGCGATCGGGTGTGGGGGACGAACCAGGGACTGTTCGGACGACAAGGAACATTTGCCGAATTGGCGGCAGTCGACGAACGCTGGCTCTATCCAACGCCGGCCGATCAGCCGGATACGGAGGCGGCCGCCGGCGCCCTGGTCGGTATTACAGCTCATTTGGGGCTCTTCCAAAACGCGAGCCTCAAGCCGGGCGAAACGCTGTTCGTCAACGGCGGCACGGGCGGAGTGGGGGCCGCCGTCGTTCAGCTGGGAAAATTCGCCGGGGCGCGCGTGATCGCCACGGTTGGTTCGGCGGAGAAGAAAAAACTCTGTGAGAGCTGGGGTGTCGATCTGGCACTCGACTATCACTCGCCCACCCTCGATGACGAGATTCGCGCCTTTGCCGGGCCGGGCGGGATCGATGTCTGGTTCGAAACGCAGCGTGAGCCGACGCTCGATCGCACCGTCTCGCTGATGGCGCCGCGCGGCCGCATCGTACTGATTGCCGGCCGGGCAGCCCGTCCCGAGTTTCCCGTCGGTCCATTTTACACCAAGGACCTGCGACTGAACGGCTTTGCGATGTTCAATGCGTCTCCCGAAGAGCAGCGAGCCGCCGCCAAGACGATCGGCGCGCTGTGCCGCCGCGGCGGCTGGAAACCGCAGGTCGGCCGCAAATTCCCGTTAGCACAGGCGGCCGATGCGCATCGACTGCAGGAAGACAACTCGACCAACAAGCAGGGCTCGCTCAGCGGCAAGATCGTGCTCGTGCCGTAGTTGAACTGCGGTCGCCCGCGGGAGATGAATCCGCGGTGTCGAAGTCTGCGGTCGCAGTCAGCTCTGTCTGCCGTTGGGCTCGATCGGTTCGATCTGCCCCTTGAAATGAGCGAGCGCGTCGGCCGGGTTCATGTTGAACAAAGCCCGGCCGCCGGTCCCCCAACGCCCCCGCTGATAATGAAAGAGGGCCGCCGCGTCGCGAACCATGCCGACGGCTTCGAGCCCCTCCATGTCGCCCCCTTCGATCGCCTCAAACCGGATGTTGATGCCGGCAAATGCGGTCAGCATTCCGGACTTGAGATCCCGGCCGAAGGTGACCGTGTCGAGCCAATCGCAATCGACCCACCGCAGGCCGCGCGGCTTTCCGAGCATTGCGCCTGGCGCAGGAACTGCATCTCCAATTGTTCGCGCTGCAGTCGGAACGCATGAATGGCCCGCTCGTTTTGGCGTCGGCGCCAAGCGCGGAAGGGGGACGACAACCAGGTGAGACAGATCAAGACATCGGTCCTTTCGATCGGCACTGCTGATCAGATATCACCGATCAGCGCCCCGCTGACACTGGCTCGGAGCCCTCGTCGATACTCGGGGCTCGCGCAATTCAATCCCGTCCCGGTACCAGAAGAATTCTTTCACCACCAAGACACCAAGACACCAAGACACCAAGTAAAGGCCCACTGAGCGGATCGGGATTTCTTGGTGGGTTGGTAGTAACACCGCTCCGCTCATTGTCTCGCGTCCCCGTCCGGTTGTTCAAATCAATCCCGTCCCGTCCTTTCCCCCTCGCCCGGCCGCTTCGGCTGGGAGAGGGGCGGGGTGAGGGCCCAATTAATCCCGTCCCGATGTTCGTGTCCCGTCCTCGTCCCTGAATCAGTCCCGTCCCGGAGTCCGTTCCCTATCACCCCGGCGCCGGAGAGTGGACGAGGGGAGGGGCGATTTCGCCGGGATTTTCTCGGTGAAACAACGTGTCCCGTCCCGGCGTTGGTCCAAAGTCCCGGCGGTCCAAATTCCAAAGTCAAGATTGCGAGCATCTGATCTTCGACCTTGGACATTGGACGTTGGACCTTGGACTCGAACGGGAACGTGTCCCGATCTGGGCAAAGGCACCGCTTACTGGCGTGCGCGGCTCCTTAAGACAACTTGTCCGGGCCGGATCTCCGCTCACCGGTCGGACGCTGACCGGTGGGACTCTCGTCGGTGGGTCCACCCCCCTGATATCAATTGTGAGGGACCCGTCCCGGCGGGACCACTTTAAGGCGGACCCGGCGGGACAACTTGTCCCGGCGCGCCGCGTCTTCCCCCTCGCCCAGTCCGCTGGGAGAGCGGCTGTGTTTCTTTTCAAGAGTTAAGTGGTTGAGATTGCAGGGTTCCAGTGCGTGTTGTTTTTGACCATCGTGTTGAGGATCACCAGCAGCTTGCGCATGCAGGCGGTGATGATGACCTTGGGTTTTTTGCCGAGGGCTCAAGCGATCCGAGAAGGCTCTGATGACTGGGTTGGAGCGTCGTGCGCTGAGCGTCGCCATGTACAGGCTACAGCGCACCGAACTTCGGCCGCCGCGGATCGCGCGCGTCCTCGGAACTCGCCGCTGTCGCGATTGAAGGGGGCCAGGCCGACCAGTGCGGAGATTTTTCGTCGACTCAGCTTCCCCAACTCGGGGACCTCGGCGATCAGGGTTGCACTCGTGCCCGGTCCAATCCCCGGCGCGCTTTGAACAATCTCGGCCTTCTGTTTCCACTCGTCGTCCGATTGGACCAGCGCGGCGATTCGCTTCTCGAAGCGTCGGATCTGCTTGGTGAGCGCGTCGACGCTCTCCTGAAGGCTCTTTTTAACAAACTTGCTGGCGACGTTTTCTTTGCGGTTCATTTCGGCGGTTCGCAGCTCGACGAGCTGCCGGCGGCGGACGACGAGGTCTTGCAGTTCGAGCTGTTTTTCCGGGATTTTTGTCTGGGTCCGCGGCACGACGGCCTGCCCGAAGCGTGCCAGCACGGCCGCGTCGATCCGATCGGTCTTGGCGAGGATTCCGCAGGCTTTGGCGAAGTCGCGGACTTGTCGGGGGTTGACGACCGCAACCTGATGGCCCGCGTCGATCAGTTCGGCGACGAGGGCCCGCTCGTAACCGCCGGTCGCTTCCACGACGATCAAACACTCTCCGGGAGGAGGAAGCTTCTCTCGGAGTTGCCCTCGGCCCTTGGAATCGTTTGGCGGCTTGAGCGACGTTCGCTCAGGCAGCACGTGCACGTCGAGGGTCCGTTTGGCGATGTCGATACCGACGAAGGATTTGAAGGCGACGTCCATGACGATGTCCCGTCCTTGCGAATGCGAGCTCGAGCGGCGACTGGCGCCACGACGGCTCTGACGGCTGTTCGGGCTGATCTCATGAGACCGGCGGCGATCCAGCTCTCCCACGGTCTTCTTGGACCTGAGGGCGGACGATCTACCGCCGGCCGCTGTGGGAAACCTTGCTTCGCTACGCTTCGCAAGCCTTCCCACAGCTGTCACCATCAAATGCGCAGATTGATCTTTTTTCAACATACAAGGGCCGGGGTGAGGGCGGATTTCGCGTCCCGTCCCGTCATGCGAATGTGTCCGGACCGGATCGGCCGCCCCTCGTGGTCAACTATCTCGTGGTCAAACTCCCTATTGAAAGTAGTTGACCATGACCCTGACCACGACCCCTTCAGACTCTTTCCCCCCTCGCCCCGCCGCGGGAGAGGGGCCGGGGGTGAGGGGGTCTTCGGGTCCCATCCCCGTTTCTAAATCAGTCCCGTCCCATTCTTTCCCCCTCGCCCGGCCGTCTCGGACAGGAGAGGGGCGATTTCGCCCGGGATTTTCTCGGTGAAACAACGTGTCCCGTCCCGTTTGGCAGACCAGTCCGGACCGGGGCCCCTGTTCGCGAGAGTGTCCGGACCGGGCCCCGACCCCCATCGCCTCTCTTCTCTGATCTTGGACCACGCCTTCGGCGGATCTTCGACCTTGGACTTTAGACCTTGGACTCGCTTGAAGGTGTCCCGACCCACCGGGCAGGTTTTGATCCAGGAGATTGGACTCGCTCACGTCGTGGTCACGCTTGCCGCCAACAGCGCGCACGCAACCGCTCGCGCAAAAAGCCGCTCTCTCCATTCAGCCATAAAATCGCCACTCGGCCAAGATCAGTTTTTCATTTTCTCGGGAAGCCCCGATGAGGAGCGTCACTCCGCTTGCCACGGTTGGTCAGCCCGTGGACATTGGGTGCCCCGCCGGATCGAAAGCCCCAGCGCGCCGACAGCTCCTTCTTAAAGGGCAATAACATATTTGATCCAGTGGACCCCGGGCGGCATGATGGCGAGCCGGAGGAACCACGCGATGGGCGAAAAGCTCAAATGCGGACGCTGCGGCAACGAGCTGGATTTGACTGGGCATCCTGTCGGAGATCCGTTCGCGGCCATTGGATCTTTCCTGATCTGTGGCGGATGCAGTTTCCCGAATCCGGCCGATCATCATGCAGCCGATTTCAAGTTTGGCATCATCGCGCTGCTGGGCCGACCGTACACGAACATCAAGGTCAAGAACGACCTTTTGATCCCGGTCAAAGAAGCATTTGACCGCAACATGGATCGGGTCGTGTCCCTCTCGCAACTGCCAAGAGCGCTAAGCCTGCACTGGCAATTTTTCAAGGAAGGTGGGCCTCCGCGCGTCGGTCATATGTCTGTAGGAGCACCACGTGAGGCACCGGAAGTGCGTCCAATCTGGACCTACATGAGACACGATCCGCAATTCAAACACGACGACGTTTACGCAAACGTTTCAAAGGGAGTGTCTATCGGCATCGAAACATTACTCGCGTCGATGATCATCGGTGCTTGGACCGCATTCGAGACTCTTGCCGGTGACATGTGGGAGGCGGCGGTCAATTGCCATTGGCAGATTTTGTCCGCGTTACAGGGCGCACCTCAGAAGTGGCAAAACTCCAATTCGTCTGATGACCGTGGCGATGAGCAAGAATCTCCAGAAGGACGGGGCGGAAAGGCCGCCGAGAAAGGCCTCCCCCTGGGAGTCCTTCAAAATGGCCCAGGACTTTTTGATAAGCTCGGCACACTGCTAAGAAAGCAGAGGCGATACACCTTTCAAACGCTTCCGGTAATTCGCAAAGCGTACGGGCAAGCGTTTTCGCAAGAGTTTCGAACAGGTGCGCGATGCCCTGATCCATTCGTCGCTTGATCATTTAGCGGGTGTTCGAAATGCGTTGGTGCATCGCGCCGGAAAGGCGGACGGAAAATTCAAGCGGCAGCTTACCGGATGCAGTCACTTCAAAGACATTAAAGAGAACGATCCGCTGAACCTTGATGGAGCGGTTGTGTCGAGTTTGTCGGCAACGTGCTCATCCAAGCGATCGAATTGGTTGTCGCGGTTGACAAATGGATTTGCGATCATCCACAGGATAAGCAGCGAACTGAAGAGTCCGGTTGAATTAGAACAGCGCTGTTCGGCTTGCATAGGCGAAGGGGCGAGCACATTGAACCGGGCTGCTCTACGGATCAAGATCCGTTTGAGTTAACTACCCTTCCGCAACCTTTCTTGCGCCGACCGGGCGACTCTGGCTGGCCGACGAGGTGGGCTGAGGGGTGCCTTGCCCGCAGATTCTTCAACCGAGTCTTTATCGGGCACGCCATCGCCCGCAGCAAGAACGCTGCCGGCCCATGTTTTGCCCGCGACTCGTCGCTCTGGCTAAAATTCCCGCCTATGCCTCTGCTTGGATCTCATCTGTCGATCGCCGGCGGTTACTACAAGGCCGTCGAAGCTGCTGCCGCACTCCAGATGGATTGCGTGCAGATCTTCACCAAGAACAACAACCAGTGGAAAGGCAAATTTCTGTCGGCCGAGGACGTCGCCCTGTTTCGCGACGCGATCGAGCGGACCGGCATTCGGATGCCGTGCGGGCACGACAGTTATCTCATCAACCTGGCGAGCCCCACGGAATCGCTCTGGCAGCAATCGCTCGAGGCCTTCGTGATCGAGATCGAACGGGCCGATGCGCTCGGTCTGGCTGGCCTTGTCATTCATCCGGGCAGCCGCGTCGATTCGACCGAGGAGGAGGGGCTGACGCGGATCGTGCTGGCGATCAACGAGGCCTTGCGACGCACGCCGCGCGCGACCGTGCAAATCTGGCTCGAGACGACGGCCGGTCAGGGATCGTCGCTGGGTCACCAGTTCGAGCACCTACGGACGATCCTCGACGGCGTCCACGAGCGTCACCGCTTGGGCGTGTGCGTCGACAGCTGCCACGTCTTTGCCGCCGGGTATCCGCTCAGCGGGGCGGACGAGTATCAAAAAACGATGGCGCATTTTGACACGGTCGTGGGAATCGACTGGATTCGCGCCTTCCACTTGAACGACAGCAAGCGAGAGTTGGGCAGTCGCGTCGATCGGCATGAGCACATCGGCAAAGGGCATTTAGGGCGCGAAGCATTCCGCAACATCCTCAACGATCCGCGTTTTGCCGCCCTGCCGATGTATCTGGAAACGCGCAAAGGCATCGTCGACGGGCGTTCGCTCGATGCGATGAACCTGGCCGTTTTGCGGCGGCTGATGAAGCCCGCTGCTGCGAAGCCTGCGCGGGTCAAATCGGCGCCGTCAAAATCCGGCAGCCGCAAATCCGGAAAAGGCCCTAAACTCTGACATCCTTGGCAAGTCACGGGCATCCTGCCTCTCCAGACCGCTTCGCTCATTGCAGCCATTAAAGCCCTTTCAACTGGCGAAAGCGGTTCACGCCCGATCTTCGGAACCGTCGATCACAACCCAAGCGCGGGCCCAGTAACCGCGTCGGGCCGTCGTCACTTCGAGGAACCGGGAAATGAAATTCGAATCTCGCCTGCTGATCAGCCAGCTGTGCGCGGCCGGTGCGACGGGTCTCTTGTCGGCGTCGTTCATCGCCGGATGCGCGAGCGGCGAACGTGCGGGCAAGTTTTGGAACCAGGGAGACGTCGGGTCGTCGGATGCTTATGCGGCAGCCGCGTTGGCTCGCGACCAATCCTTTGCCGCGAATCCCAATCCGACGCTTCCCGCGGCCGGCGACAAGGTCGCTCCGGCCGGCGGCACGAAGGACGGCACCGGCCACGTCGCCATTCCCGACACGTCGGATACGCCTCCGCCTCCTTTGGTGTCCGATAGCGATCCTTCGGCAAGCGCTCCAGCCCAGCCCGTTCCAAGCACTGCTGCGACGAGCAACGTCGCCGCCGGTCGCGGCACCACCGGAGCGGCCGCAGCCGGAGTCGCCGCTGGCAGCGTCCAAGTCGCCGGGGCCGCGGCCGGCGGTCGGATCATCGCCCCGTACGTGCAGAAGCGGCAGCCGACCGGCGTCGTCGACAACAATAGTCACGATAGCGAGATCGTGAAGCCCAAACAGGTTCTCGCCAAACAGCTCGACCCGTTTGTGGAAACCGATGCACCGCTCTACGGGGCGCTGAACTCGATGCGACCGACGGCAGCGCCGGCGAGCGCAGTGGCTGGCACCTTGCCCGCCGCGCCGACGCCGATCGTTTCACCGCCTGCTTCGCCCAACGTTGGTCCCGCTTCGGTCGCTCCCGTTGCAATGAATCAAGCTCCGGTCAGCCCGGTGCCCCTCGATCCGACGCCTGCTAGCCCGGCGCCGGTCGATCCGACGCCCGTCGATTCGATGCCGGTCAATCCGGCTTCGGTCGGGCCGGCTACGGTCAGTCCGACTCTGTCTGCGGCGTCGAACCCGGCCGCCGCTCCGACGGGACGAGTTGCGATCCCCAACGGCAATGGATTCGGCGAATCGGACGGCACGATGCCTGCGCGCGTGCCGACGAGAACCGAGACAAACCCAGGCGCTCCGCTGTCGGCGTCGACTGAGCAGCCGACCGTTCCCGCCGCTCCGCCCACCGTGGTGAGCGCTCCGCCATCCGATGCCTTCGATCCGTCGTTGCCGGCGGAACCCGTCCTGCCGCGAGCCTCGACCGGTGGCCCGACATCCAGCAATTCCGCGACCATCGCGTCGCCCCTTGCCCCCCAGCCACCGGCCTCGTTTGTACCGAATGCCACTGCCCCCTCGAAGTCGACGTACTCCACGGTGCCGTCGCGGCCGCGGATCGGAGTTCGTCTGGGTGACGAAGACCTCGACACTGAGTTGAAGGAACCGCCGCACCGGGAAGACCGTCCTGTCGTCGAGCCGGCCTCCACGGACGCTGCGCCGTCGCTCCCGACAAGTGATGCAGCAGCCGCACCGTACGAAGTTGAGTTACATCACGAAGAGTCGACTCGCCCCTGCGTCGTACCCCCGTCACCGCCAGCTCCGCACCCCACGGGCACGACCGCGCCCTCCAAGTCGATTCAAGACACGTGGGAAAGCAGAAGAAGTTCAACTCCCGCGGTTTCGCCGAGCGCCGCCGCGCCTCAGGTGTCGCCTGCCGAACCTTCGTCGGTGTCGGCGCCGCCAGTCCCCGTGACGACTGCACCCGCGTCCCACGTCTCGGTGGAAACGACCTGGGAAGGACCCGAGGCGCGATCGCAGCAACCTGCGTCGATCCACGCATCGGCAGCACCGTCTGTGGAGATGCAGATAGTAAAGCAGGCGAGGCCGAGAGAGTCGCGAGCGGCCGCTTCACACTCGGACACGCCAGCTCAAGTCGTGTCTGCGCGTGCCGGGTCTGAGGCGGCAGCGTCGCAGGTCGCCGTGCCGAGTCACACGTCTCGCAGCAACGCCGGGGCCGAGCACGAGAATTTCGTCGACGTCGCCCTCACCCGTCGAAGCCGTCGTCGGCCACGTCGGATCCGATCCGATGGTCTACGACTCGGCGTCGATCCACGGGCGCTACACCGGAGACGAGAACGCTCCGAGCAGTGTGTCGCCGCAGAGTGATGTGGTGGCCTCGCCGCTGAAGTCGCCGCCTGCCGCGGCTCCCGCGGTCTCGGCGAAACCAATTCCGCCCGCAGCGAAAAAGTCGATCCAGCGAGCCGATCCGTCGCCCGAAGGCAAGAGCGCGTCGTTCTGGGATGAGTCGCAGGCGGCGCCGGCCGGTAAGCACACGGTCTCGACGGCCGAATTTTCGGTCGCCGCGCCGTCGATGCCGGCCGATGGGGACGAAGTTCGACCGAGCGTCGCCAATCCGGTCGGGATCTCGGGCGGGGCGCTCCCCGGCAACGCTGCGAGCAAGCCGGGGCCGGCCGGCTCCCGAGCCGGGCTGCTGGTCGGCATGGTGATTGGATTGGCGATGAGTGCCGTCGTCTGGCGGCGCTGGCGACACAGCGGCGTGTCCGAGGCGAACTGACGACGGCCGCCACGAGGTTGGCTTGTGCCGGTTTTGCCGCCCGTGCCGCCGCTGAGAGTGGCCGCGCTCGAGGCGCTGACGTTACTGTCGCGCGGCCGCGACCGGCGGCCGAGAAATCCGCCCGCTCCGCCCGGCCCTCCGCCGCCCGTGCACTATATTTGTGCGAGGCCGAAACCGCCCTGTTTCTGTCATCCCCGGCCAGGCCCAGACCATGCATCGCCCGACGGGCGCCTCAAGCGCGGCCCGCGATTACACGATGCCCTTGGAGAAATGAGATGAGCGATCCTTGGAGCCGCCCGACGCTGAAAGACCTGCAGGACATCCTCGAACGGATTCACAAGCCGGAGACCGATAACCGGCGGGATATCGAGCGGCTGGAGCTGGCCGTCCCGGCCGAGGTCGTCACGCGCCGCGGCAACACGATCGACGCCATGACGCGCGAGATCAGCCGCACGGGTATCGGCATGCTGCATCGTGGCGCGGTTTCGCCAGGCGAAGTCACGGTGAAGATGGCCGGCGACTCGCGGACGTTCGAGTACCGCGTGATGATCGAGTGGTGCGCGCCGTGCGACAATGGCATGTTCATGAGCGGCGGCCGCTTCCTGCCCCGCGAGAAGTAACGCTCGTCGACAAGTGACACTTGGGCGAAGGGTGGCGCTCGATCGGGTCGGCGCGATCCAGTCTGGCTCAATGCCCGCGCCGGGCTGCAAAACTCACTGAGCCTTCGGCTTGAAGAGCGGGCTCTTGAAGAGTTTCAGTCGATTGGCCCAGAACTTCACGAGCACGCTCAGCGTCGCGAGGCCGTAGACGACGCTGCGGCGAAAATTGATGCTCGACGCTTCATCGAAGTAGCGGACGGGGACGGGCACGTCCCCCAGCTTGAAGCCGAACTGCACGGCCTGCGCGAGAAACTCGCTGTCGAAGACGAAGTCGTCGCTGTTGCGCTCGTAGGGAATCGTCTCCAGCACTTCCCGGCGGTACGCGCGAAAGCCGCTGTGGAAATCGCCCAGGTTCTGCCCCAGGGCCATGTTTTCCATGATCGTCAGCCAGCGGTTGAAGATGTATTTGTAGGTCGGCATCCCGCCGTCGAGCGCTTCTTTGCGGGTGCGAATCCGCGAACCCAGCACCACGTCGCAAATTCCCAGCCGTAGAATCTCGACGGCGATCGGAATCACCCGGCTGTCGTACTGATAGTCCGGGTGGATCATCACGACGAACTCGGCGCCCAGGTCGCGCGCCTGGCGATAGCAGGTCTTCTGGTTGCCGCCGTAGCCGAGGTTCTTCGTGTGCTCGATCACCGTCAGCCCCAGCTCGCGGGCCACTTTTACGGTGTTGTCGCGGCTGCAGTCATCGACCACGACGATCTGATCGACGGCTCCGGGCGGTATGTCTTCGACGGTCCGCTTCAGCGTGCGCTCGGCGTTGTAAGCCGGCATGACGGCGATGGTGCGGCCGCTGTGCGTAATTCCCCGGTTATGAAGGTCTTCGGCCGGCATGACGGACTGCATCAGGCGATTTCTCTGGGAACTACCGAGCAAAAAAGAGTGCTCGATTTTCGTCAGCCCGCAGCCACAACACAAGTGCTGTGATTGGGCTCTCCCGAGGCGAACGCCGGGACAAAGACCGACCCCGGCGCAGGCTCCCCCACGCGTTCCGAAAAGCCCTGTTCGCCGGACGCTTAGCTCGCCACCGCGGCTCCGGCCATGATCACCTGATTACGGCCCGTGTCCTTTGCCTGGTAGAGGGCCGCGTCGGCCGCCGCGATCAGTTCCTCGGACGCCCGGCCATGCTCGGGAGCCAGGGCCACACCGATACTCACCGTCACGCTGATTTGGCCCTGCTGCGAATGAATGGGCAGCACCTCGACGCTCGAGCGGATCGTTTCCGCAACCCAGGCGGCATCGTTCGCCGCAATGCCGGGCAACAGGATGGCGAACTCTTCGCCGCCGAACCGGGCGGCCAGTCCCGAGGTTCGCGTCGCCAGCCGCGACACGGTTTCCTTCAGCAGCCGGGACACGCAGCGGAGCACTTCGTCGCCCACCAGATGTCCGTAGCGGTCGTTGACTCCCTTGAAGCGATCGATGTCGACCATCAGCAGGGCACACTGGCCGCCCTGCGACGAGACGTGCCGCAGTGCGGCCGAAAGCTCGTTGTCGAACGTGCGGCGGTTCGACAGGTCGGTGAGCGGATCGTGACGGGCATGCCACTCGGAAACGGCCTGATGCAGCACCTTCAGCAGCGTTTCCGAAAGATAGCGAGCGGACCAGGCCAACAGTTGCGGCCGCACGTTCTCGAACGGCTCCTTCGCCTGTCGGGTGAGGCACAGCGCTCCCGCGATCCCGTTGGGACTGATGACGGGAGCGATGATGGCCGCGCCGATCAGCGAGTTAACGCCCATTCGCGCCAACTCCGACTCGTACAGAGTTTCGGGAGCTTTCCGCGAAATGGCCGTCTCGGCCAGGATGGCCTCGAATTCGGCGTGACGGCGGACGATGCCGGCCGGCAGCGGATCGCCGCAACGGCACAGCGGCTTGTACGAGCCGCGACCGTCCGGCGTAATCAGAAACAGCACGGCCCGCTCGGCCCCGGTCATTTCGCGGAGGCGATCGACGAACGCCTCGACCATATCGAGCGGCGACGCGTGCTTCTGATCGGTCACCGCCCGCAGTTCCATGATTTCATTGATCGATTGCAGCTGCTGATCGCGGACTTCCAGCTCCGTCGAGCGGCGGACGATGCCCGACAGGCTGCGCATCAGCCGACGGACGAGCTCCACCTGTTCCTCCAGCGGAATGCCGGGCGGAATGAGGGACGTCGTCACAATCACGCCGGCCAGGCTCTCAGCGTCGCCGATTCCCGCGATAAACAGGCGGTCGAACCGCTGACGGTCGGCGGGCGACAGGCTCTCGCAGAGTCGCGTTCCCGCGAGGTCGTTGCGGCGGAAGGCGGCCACTCCCTCACTGGCAACGCGTTTGAGCAGCTCGCCGTCGACAACCAAGGCAGTCCGCGATTGTTCCGAAAGACCGCGCGAGTGGCGAATCGAATTGTCAGCCAGCGCCAGCGGAACGTACGCGGCAAAACCATCGCCGCCGTCGACCAGGCGGATGATGAGTTGTTCGAGCGTGCGATCCAGATCGAGCTCGCCGGTGAACTCGCGAAGGATCTGGTTTTCGAGCGAAGTCAGCGTGCGATCGCGGCTGACGGAGCGCAGATCTTTTTGGACGTCGTCAATCTGGCGACACAGCCGGTCTTTCAGCTCGCGCGACCGGTTCGTGCTGTAGAGGTAAAACATGTACTGCAGGGCACAAATCAGCATCACCGCGACAAGGTAGCCGCCGGAGACGGCTTGGTCGCAGAACTGAAAGAGAGTGTCGAACAGTGTCGCGATCGGCAACATGCAAAGCTCCGGGGATCTTGCGGGAAGATGGGCCGACAAAGAAGGCGCAGCGGAAACGCTGCCCCGTCTGTGAAGGCTAGCTTACGCCCATTCACGTGGGTCGGACCGGTCGACATTCCCCGCCGGCGAGCGACTGTTCGGCTGGCGGTCGGGCGGCCCGTGACATTCCGGTTCTGCCGCGCTTGCGGAACAATCCGAAGAGAGCGGATAATTCGCTTGATGAACCCACTGTTGCGCTCTCGTTCGGGACGAGTTGGCCGTTCCGCGACCATTTTCGCCCTGTGGCTGTTGGTCGGCCTGGCGACTGGTTCGCTCCGCGCCGGGGATCCACCGGCCGGACCGCAGCCGGACAAGCAGCCTCCCCCAACAGCGCCGGCAGCGGCGACCAAGGCGCCGGGCGAGAAGAACGGGGCGAAGAGCGAGTGGACGTCGCTCTTCGACGCGCAGACGCTCAAAGGTTGGAAGTCGACGGAGTTTGGCGGGGAGGGAAACGTCGAGGTTAAAGACGGGGCAATCTTGCTGGGGGTCGGCAACGACCTCACCGGCGTCAATTACGAGCGGCCCGTGCCGAACAACAATTACGAAGTCTCGCTCGAGGCGAAGCGCGTCGACGGCTCGGACTTCTTCTGCGGCCTGACGTTCCCAGTCAAGAAGGATCCCTGCAGCCTGATCATCGGCGGCTGGGGCGGCGGCGTGTGCGGTCTCTCCAGCATTGACGGGCTGGATGCTTCGGAGAACTCCACGACCAAGTATCGCGACTTCGATAACGGCCGCTGGTACACGATCCGGCTCCGCGTCACCGACGCTCGGATCGAAGCCTGGATCGACAAAGTGCAAATCGTGAATCAGACCCTCGCCGGCAAGAAGATCTCGATCCGCAGCGAGGTTGATGCGTCGCGGCCGTTCGGCATCGCCTCGTATCGCACGCTGGCCGCGCTGCGGAATATTCGGCTGCGCGAATTGAAGTAGTTGTTGAGCCGCGTCGTTGGCGGCCATTTCTTCGTTCATGGCGGACGAATCGGTTTGCAGTAAGGGAGTGAGCATGCCTCGGACCTGGCGGTTTCTGCCTCACGATGCCGCTCTGGTCGGGCAGGTGGCTGCCGATCTGCGCGTTTCGCCTCTGATGGCCCAGGTGCTGATCGCGCGGGGACTGCAGCACGAGGCGCCGAACTTTCTCAACTCCCGTTTGTCGGCGCTGCATGAGCCGGAGCTGTTGCCCGGGCTGCCCGACGCGGCCGATCGGATCGTTTCGGCCATCAAGGCCGGTCGCCGCATCACGATTTATGGCGACTACGACGTCGACGGCGTGACGGCCACCGCCCTGTTGTGGCACTGCATCACGCTGGCGGGCGGAAAAGTCGACTATTACATCCCGTCTCGCATGGAAGAGGGGTACGGCATCAATTGCGAGGCGCTGCGGCAGCTGCATCAGGACGACCCGCACAGGCTGGTGGTCAGCGTCGATTGTGGCATCACCAGCGTAGCCGAGGCTTTGCTCGCCCGCGAACTGGGCCTCGAACTGATCATTACTGATCACCATCAGGCCGGCGCTTGGCTGCCGGAAGCGTCGTGCGTCGTGCATCCGCGGCTGCCTGGGGGCAGCTATCCCTTCGGCGAGTTGTGCGGCGTGGGCGTGGCGTTCAAGCTGGCTTGGGGCATCTGCCAGCGGCTGGGGGACGGCAAGAAAGCGTCGCCCGTGATGCGTGAGTTCTTGATCGGAGCGATGGGATTGGCGGCGATCGGCACCATTGCCGACGTCGTTTCGCTGCGCGGCGAAAATCGGCTGCTGGTGAAATTTGGCTTGAAGAGTCTCCGCGAGCGGGCCGCTCCGGGGCTCAAGTCGTTGATGAAAGTGGCGCAGCTCGACGAGTCGCTCTCGATCGAGGCTGACGACGTTGCCTTTGGACTGGCGCCCAGGATTAATGCCGCGGGCCGACTGGGGCAAGCTCGCTTGGCGGTCGAACTTTTGACGACCGACAAGGCCGACCGCGCCGCGATGCTGGCTGTGCATCTCGACGAACTGAACAAGAGCCGTCGCTCGGTCGAGCTGAAAATTTTCAAGGAAGCCCGCGAGCTGATCTCCAATCACCCCCAATGGAACGACGCGCCTGCCGTCGTGCTCGCCGGCGACACCTGGCACCCGGGGGTGATCGGCATCGTGGCCAGCCGGGTCGTCGAGCATTTCTCGCGTCCGGCGATCCTGATCGGCTTCAACGGACAGGCGACAACGGGCCAAGGATCGGGGCGATCGCACGGCCGCTTCGATCTGCACGCAGCCCTCTCGGCCTGCGCCGTGCATCTGATTTCGTTCGGCGGACACCAGGCGGCGGCCGGCCTCAAAATCTCCAAGGATCGCATCGACGCCTTTCGCGAAGACTTCTGCCAATACGTGGCGGCCAACTACTCGACGGGCCCGCGTGACTCCGAGCTGGAAATCGATGCTGAAGTGCGGCTGGCCGACGTCACGCCGCGGGCGCTGAAAGAACTCGAGATGTTGAGCCCGTTTGGCGAAGACAACCCGCGGCCCGTTTTCGCGACGACGCGCGTCGAGCTGGCCGAACCGCCGCGCAAAATGGGGGAGGGGGAGCGGCATTTGTCGCTGCGAGTGCGGCAGCACAACACGACGCTCCGCGCCGTTGCCTTCGCCCGGGCCGACTGGGCTGAGCCGATCGCCCAGTTGGGCCGTCCGTTCTCGATCAGTTATGCCCCTGTCATTAATCGGTTTGGTGGCCACGAGCGCGCGGAGCTGCAGCTGATCGACTGGCAGCCTGATCCGTCGGTTGCGCCGGTGGCGGCGGCCGAGACGGTCCCGTTTTAAGCAGCACCCCGGTTTCACGAGCACTCGGATTGGCGAGCATCCCCGAGCTCCAGCGGCGACTGCGGGAAACGCTCGAGCGGCGTGGCATCACCGATCCGCGCGTGCTCGACGCCATTCAACAGACGCGTCGCGACTTGTTCGTTCCCGACGCGTTGCAGTACGCCGCCTACGACGACGATGCACTGCCCATCGGCGAAGGGCAAACGATCAGCCAGCCCTACATCGTCGCTCTGATGACGCAGGAGCTGCAGCTCTCGGGCACCGAAACCGTGCTGGAGATCGGCACGGGCAGCGGCTATCAGACGGCTATCCTCGCCCGCCTGGCGGCCCGCGTGGTGACGATCGAACGGATCGAGCGGCTCTCGCAGTCGGCCCGCCGCATCCTGGACGAAGTTGGGAGCCAGCAACGTCGAATACCTGGTGGGGGACGGGACGCTCGGAAATTCGGAGCGCGGGCCCTATGATCGCGTGATCGTCACCGCGAGCGCACGGGTCGTTCCCGAGCCGCTGTACGAACAACTCAAGCCCGACGGTCGGATTGTCGCCCCGATCGGCGACGAAGAGTCGCAGCAACTGGTGGTTGTCGAAAAGACGGCCACCGGCCCCCGGCCGACCCCCTTGTGCGCCTGCCGCTTCGTCAAGTTGATTGGAAAGGCCGGATGGGCCACACCGGACGGTTGAGCCGCGATATTCACAACGCAAACGACCCGGCCCTTGGCATTTGCGTTTCAAACGGAAGGTCGCGCTGCGGCGTACAAGACACGGCCCCGCCCCGCATCCCCCGATCGTTGGCTGTTGAGATGTCCTCAGGTCCGCGCGTTAGACAGGCTCGCCGCATGTCGCTGGAACTAAGCAACGTCCTCAAGACCTATCGCGAGCCGGACGGCAATGTGCTGACCGTGCTCGACATCGAGCGATTTCAGATCGCCTCCGCCGAGCAGGTGGTGCTGGTCGGTTCGAGCGGCGGCGGCAAGACGTCGCTCTTGAACATCATTTCGGGCATCAGCACGCCCGACCGGGGGACGGTCACGATCGACGGGACTGAGATTACGCGCTTGCCCGAGGTTGCCCGCGACCGGTTTCGGGCCGAGCGAATCGGCTTCGTCTTTCAAACGTTTAATCTACTGCCCGCGTTCAGCGCACTCGAGAACGTGCTCTTGGGGATGAGCTTTTCCGGCAAGCGTGTCGATTCCAAGCGGGCGGCGCAGCTTTTGGAACGTGTGGGCCTGGGGCATCGCACGAGCCATCGGCCGTCGCAACTTTCCGTGGGCGAGCAGCAGCGGGTGGCCGTGGCGCGGGCACTGGCCAACCAGCCTTCGCTGTTGTTGGCCGACGAGCCGACGGCCAACGTCGACGTCAAGAACCAGGATCTGATCCTCGACCTCATTCGCGAGGCGTGTGCCGAATCGAAGGTGGCGCTGCTCATGGTGACGCACTCGCCCGACGTGGCGTCGCGGTTCCCGCGGGTCGACCGGCTGGAGAATTTCAACCGCGCTGCAGCGGGAGCGGGGGCCGCACGATGAACCTGTTTTCGATCGCCTGGAAGAGCATCCGTCAGCGACTGTTGTCCTCGTCGCTGACGGCCTTCAGCGTTGCCCTCGGCGTGATGCTGATGGTGAGCGTGCTGGTGATCTACGGCATCATGGACCGCATGTTCAGCCAGCAAACGATCGCCTACCAACTGATCGTGGGGCCCAAAGGGAGCGATCTGCAGCTTGTGCTCAACACGGTCTACCGCGTCAGCGCCCCGCTGCAGAACTTGCCCTATCTCTACTACGAAGAGCTCAAGAAGGATCCGCGCGTCGAATTGGCGGTTCCATTCTGTCTGGGTGACGCCACCGAAAAGGGGGGCTTCCCCATCGTCGGCACCACGGAGGAATATTTCGAGCATCCTTTCACGCCTGGCCAGGAATTCCAAATCAAGGGCAAATCCTTCACGGATTCCTTCGACGCGATCATCGGCTCCGAAGTGGCGCGGACCAACGCCTGGGATCTGGGGACGCAGTTCCAACTCATCCACGGCGGAGCTGAATCGCACAAGCACGAGGAAAAGTTCACCGTCGTCGCCGTCCTGGCGCCGACCGGCACTCCCAACGACAAAACCGTCTTCATCCACTTGAACGGCTTCTATGCCATCAGCGGGCACGACGCGCCGCTCAAAGAAGCCGTCAAACGCTGGCACGAGTTCAGCGGCAAGGGGACGAGCGATTCCGAGATCAACGCGGCCGCGGCCGAATGGGCCCAGAAGTGCGGCATCCCCATCGAAGAACCTCCGCACAAGCCCGGCGAGCATCATCACCACCACAAGGCGTGCGATGTCCAGAAAGAAGTGACCGCGATCCTCGTCAACATGAAGAGCGTTGCTCTGGCGGCCATGTTCAATGGCGAGATGAAGCGCGGCTACAAGGTGCAGGCGGTCAATCCCATTATCCCCATGCAGCAGCTGATGAGCAGCATCCTCGGCAATGTGCGGACCGTTCTGATTGTCATGACCGCACTCATCATCATCGTCTCGGGTGTCGGCATCTTCGTGAGCATCTACAACTCGATGTCCGACCGCCGCAAGGAAATCGCCATCATGCGGGCCCTGGGTGCGCAGCGACGCACGGTCTTTTCGATCATCCTGGCCGAATCGATCTTGCTGTGCTTTGGCGGCGGAATCCTCGGCATCCTCTTGGGACACGGCCTGGTCTTCGCCGCGGCCCCTGTCGTTCAAGAGCAGACGGGCCTGTTGATCAACCCCTTCGCCTTCGAGGGGATTGAATTCATCCTGCTGCCCGGCCTGATCGCACTGGCCTCGCTGATCGGCATCGTCCCCGGCTTAGCGGCCTACCGCACCGACGTGGCCCGCGCGTTGGCAGATTGAAGTCGAGTTTGTACTCGCGCTACTGCTGCGACGTCTCCACAACCGTCAGCTCGATTCGCCCCAGCACGCGGATCAGCGGCAGGAAGCTCGTGGTCGGGGCGGGGCCGTTGTCGGCGAAGCTCGATTCGGCCAGCTTGATGTGGGCTGCTCCGATGCCCGCTTCGCCGGTGCCCAGCGTCGCATCGAGCGGCACCCAGTGGTCGCCGATCAGCGCTTCCGTCCACATGTGACCGCCGAATGACGAGAGCGGCTCGATGTAGACCAGTCCGACCGCAATCTTCGACGGAATGTTGCGGGCCCGCAGCATGGCGGCCAGGAAGACCGCGTGCTCGGTACAGTCGCCCTGCAGCGTGCGGGCGACTTCGCCGGCTGAGGCCAGGGCCGTCGAAAAGTCCTTTTTTTGCACCGCACCGTCGACGTACTTTTCCATCGCCACGGCGATTTGCGACGGCTCGACCAGGTTGCGGGCGGCCCGGTCGACGTGGATCAGGAGTTCGCGGTCGTTCGACTGCAGGAACTGCGACGGCTCTAAATACTGGCGATCGATGCGGATGGCCCGATTGGCGGGAGCCGGCCGCACGTTGCGAACGGTGATTTCGCACTCGTCGGGCGCGGTGCGGACCACTTTCTGATTGGCATCGCTGGGGAAGAAGGGGGTCGGGTCCTCGCCTTTCATCTTGATGCGGTAGACGCCCCGCATGGTCGAGTGGGCCCGCGGAATGAATGTCGATTTGACGAGCGTGTTGACGGCAATATCGAGCCCTTCGCCGGCGATCTGTTTGAGGGCCTCCTCCGCCGTCACCGTGTAAGTGGTCAGCGTCTGGCCGAGCATTTCCGTCGTCGAGACGATGACTTCGCCATGCTCGTCGAGGTAATCCTCGACCGGCGACTGGGGCATCAGCGATTCGACGACCGAGACGCGCAACAACTTCCGGCGATGACCGTTCAAGAGCGACACCGACTCCTGGCGGAGGGCCTTGAAGCGGACCTGTGAAACCTGCATCTGCTCGGGGACGAACGCCCGCATGTTGCGCGCGTCGCCCGGCT
This sequence comes from uncultured Planctomycetaceae bacterium, assembly GCA_963813715.1. Taxonomy (GTDB): domain Bacteria; phylum Planctomycetota; class Planctomycetia; order Planctomycetales; family Planctomycetaceae; genus DASPSM01. The sequence goes on from CAWFAK010000005.1 coordinate 1,136,703, forward strand.
TGAACGGATACTCGTGCGGGTAGCGGTCGACGTACACGGGCGATTTGATCCCGCCGTCCCAAGGCAGCGTGAACTCGTGCGGCGCTCCCGCTACGGTGTTCTCGCCGACGAGGAAGTTGCCTCGCACGTGGCCGACGGTGCGCGTCGGTGCGGCCGGCGGATTTTTGACCTCATACGTGAATGACAAGAGTTCTCCGCTGGGCAGCTCCTCCGTTTCCTGCCGCGTTTGCATCTCCAGCGTCTGGCCGAACCGCTTGAGCGTGAGATGCATTTCGGTATCGGTCTTGATGATCGACTTGCCGTCAATCTGAGCGGGCCGCGTCAGCGTGTGCGAGTAACCGATGCGGGCCTTTCCCAGATAGGTCACCTGCCACGTATCACTGGTGCCGGCGGGCGGCTCGGCTTGTTTGGCTTCCGGGCGACGCGACTTCCGCGGTGGATCGGCCTGCGCGACGGCTCCCAATACCAGCATCCATGCGATGCCCAGCGAGATCAGCCTCGTCCTCATCTATTGTTCCTTCAAACGTTGGACTTGCGACTAACCTTCCACGCAGTCCCACGACAGCGGTTCGCCGCGGCGGATCGTGCGGGCCGCCCGCTTGCCCAGAAGCCGCGGCAATTCTTTCGGTGGCAGGCCGTGTCCCGGCCGGATTGAACGGACGTTTTGTTCGGTGAACGGCTCGCCGGCCGCGATGTCGGCCACCGCGAACAGCGAGCGGCGGAAGACGCGGCTCTTTTCTTCGGCCGGGCTTAGCCCGTAATGGACGGTGCCGATTGCCGCCTCGGCCGCGCGAACGGCTCGCACCATCTCGGCGAACTCGGCCGGCTCGAGCGAAAAGGCGCTGTCGGGTCCGGGCGTTTCTCGCGAGAGGACAAAATGTTTCTCAATGAGACATGCTCCCAGCGCGACGGCCGCGACGGGGCAGGCGATGCCCAGCGTATGGTCCGAGAGGCCGACGGGGCACTGGAACGTCGAGGCCAGATGGCCGATCGTCCGCAGATTGGCTTCCTCGGCGGGCGCCGGGTAGGAGCTGGTGCACTTCAGCAGGGCGAGTTCGCGACAGCCCGCCTCCTGCAGTGCGGCGACCGCTTCCGTGATTTCCTCGAGCGTCGCCATCCCCGTCGAGAGGATCACCGGCCGCCGCGTGGCCGCCACTTTCCGTAACAAGGCATGGTCGACCAGCTCGAAGGAGGCAATCTTGTGCGCGGGCGGGTTGAGCGTTTCGAGAAAATCGACGGCCGACACGTCGAACGGCGTGGAAAAACAGCCCATCCCCAGCCGTCGGGCCTCTGCAAACAGGTCGGCGTGCCACTCCCAGGGCGTGGCGGCCTCTTGGTAAAGGTCATAGAGTGTGCGGCCATCCCACAGCGTGCCGCCGGCAATGCGAAACTCGGGCCGATCGCAGCGGATGGTGAGCGTGTCGGCGGTGTACGTCTGCAACTTGACGGCGTCGGCGCCGGCTTCGTGTGCCGCCCACACAAGCTGCAGCGCGACCTCGCGTTTGCCGGCGTGATTTGCCGACAACTCGGCAACCAGATAGGCCGGATGACCGGGGCCGACTTGCCGCTGGCCCAGGTGCAAAACTGGCGACAAGCCTGAGTTGGAAGGTTGATCGATCATCAATCCCAGTTGTACTGGGCCAGCCGCGGCCTGACGAGGTCGCTTTCAAGCTTGTCCCTGCGACCTGCGCCACTCGGCCCCGGCTTTCTCGAGGTCCGCAACGGGCGTGTCCCAACCCTTCGTCAGCAGATGGGCGACTTTCTCGCGATCGGCAACGCGGTGAAACGACCCCGGTCCCGCCTGTTTGGCCGCACCGCAGCTGCCTGTGCGGATGCGGCTCCAATGCTCGGCAAACAGTCCGGCGATCTCGGCCTGCAGCCGCGCGTAAGTCGAGCGGAGGGTCTCGGCGGCTTCGAATTCGACCAACTTTTGCGCGATGACATCGCCCGTGTCGATGCCTGCGTCCAGGTAGTGGATCGACACTCCCTTCGGCGTGTTCTCGATGAAGCTCCACAAATTCGGATCGGCGCCGCGGTTCCAGGGCAGATAAGAGATGTGCAGATTGACGGCCCGCTGTGGAAAGCGATTGAGCACGTCCGGTCGAAGGATGTGACGGAAGCCGTGCGAGACCAGAAAGTCGGCCTGCGTTGCGATCCAGGAACGCCTCGTCGAGCGGGTCCGCTCGTCTGCACGACATGGCTCTCGGCCGATTTCAGAAAATCGAGCACGGCAGAATCAACTGGGCCTAGGAACAGTACCTTCATCTGCCGCCGCTCGTTTCGCGCAGGGCCGCCACGACCCTGGCCGCCCCTTGGCCATCAACAAGTTGCCGGCATTTTGCCGCACACTGCGCCCGCAATGCTGCGTCCGAAACCATCCGCTCGAATGCGGAGGGCAGATCGGCCGTGCGACTCGAGGGAAATTCATCGAATGCGCACCGCGGCCCCCAGATGATCGAGCGCCGTCGCGATCGGCCGCTGATTCTCGGCCGCCACGACTAACAGCATGGGCACTCCCAGGTATCCTAATTCATACACGGAGCTGCCCGCCGCCGTGATTGCCAGGTCGCAGTCTGCCATGATTTGAGGAACGTTGTCGGTCGCGACGTGCAGGACCATGCGATTCATCGTCGAGGCGAGCTCCTGCATCGCGGCGACGTGAGGATTGGCCGGGCCGATGAGAACATGAATTTCGCAGTCCGCCGGAATGCATGGCCACAAAACAGTCAGAAACTGGCTCGTCAGATTCTGCGAATCGGCTCCGCCCAGGGTCAGCAGGATCCGGGACACAGTTTCGCTTGTTGCAAGCCGCCTGGGAGTTCGCAGAAACTCACGCCGCAGCATTGCGTATTCACAGCCCAGCAGCAGCCGAGAATTGTGGGTTCGCTTTCCGTACAAGACGGCTGCCGCGCCGGCGTTTTGATTGAGGATCGCGTCGGCGTGATAGTTCTCGTGCCGGCCGTCGTCGTCGATGAACAACAGCCGCCACTTCACGTCGCGAAGTGCCAGTTGGTAGTTGGGTCCGAACGCATAACCGTCGAGGACTAACCATTTCGGGGCGATCGATTCGGCAAGGCGCCGTGTCTCTTCGAGATCGCGGTCGGTTCCGGGAGCCGCGTCGATTGTGGAGACGCTGCAGCCCTCAGTTTCCAGCCCCTGTGAAAGGAAGGGCGGCAGTTCTGTGCAAACAAACGCGACCTTCCCTCCCGCGTCCTGCCAGGCCTGCGCGAGCGCCAGGCAGCGCATCACGTGTCCAGTGCCGATTGCCGAGTTGGCGTCGGCTCGGATCAGGAGCGTGCCGGGATTAGCCGAGGGAGTATTCAGGGCGATTCCTGCGGACTCTCGAGCGCTGCCAAGCACCCTCGGGCTCACGCCCGAGGCTCGCCGGTCGGTTTCTGGATTAATGCGTCTTCTGCGCGATGTGACGGTTGAGTTCGATCCAATCGGGATGGCCGTCCAAAAGTTTCAGCACGTCCAACCAGCCGAATTCCTGATCTCCGAAGTGTGCGAGGATTCGTCGCATCAGTTCATAATCTTCCGGCGTGTCGACCGACCAGCGATGGTCGGCGGCTTCAGGCCGCTCCGACTCGACGAGTGCGATGCGAAACCGCTCCGGATGCCGATACAAAAACGGCGTGACGTGCTCGCGACTGGACGTGTCGCTGGCGTCCTGCCACGCGGCCGCCAATGAGGCGAACGTGAAGGCTTCGACGTCGAGGCCGCGGGGAAAGGTTCGCCTCGGATTGATGTTGCTGGCATAGTCGACGCCTGTGGTCAAATGCTCGACGACGCGGTCGATGACCTCGGGATCGATCAGCGGGCAGTCGGACGTGATCCGCACGATCGGATCGGCGCCGTCCGCCACCGCCGCCTGGTAGTAGCGATCGAGCACGTCGTCGCGGCTGCCGCGGGAGACGGCCCAGCCGCGCGCGGCACAGCGCGACAATCGGCTCGTCTTCCGGCTCGATGGTCGTTGCCACGATCGTGCGGTCGATCGTCTTCGCCCGCTGCGTCCGTGCCACGACGCGGGCGAGCATCGGCTCGCCGGCCAGGTCGAGCAGGACTTTCCCTGGCAGCCGGGTGCTCGACATGCGGGCTTGGATAATGGCCGTAGTCATGGGCAGGTCAGAGATCCGGGTCAGCGCGAAGCGGGCGGCGACGCGGCGATCACTTTGCGCAGTGCCCGGCAGACGTCGTCGATGTCGCGGTCGGTCATCGCCGGGAAGAGGGGCAGCGTCATAATCTCGGTGTAGGCGGCTTCCGCATTCGGACACTGGCCCGGATGCGTGCCGAAGCGTTCGCGATAAAACGGATGCAGGTGCACGGGGATGTAGTGCACGTTCACGCCGATCCGCTCGGCCCGCATGGCGGGAAAAATCTGGTCGCGAGTCCAGCCGGTGTCTCCGCGTGCGGCAGCGCACGACGAACAGGTGATACGCGTGCGTTCGTTCGGGCAAGACGGTCAGCGGCACAAATTGGGGCAGGTCCGCCAACACCGCGCGATAGCGGTCGGCCAGTTCGTTCCGCCGCCGCACCCAGCCCTCGAGCTTGGGCAACTGGCTCAAGTCCGAGCGCGCAGCGCGAAGTCGCTCAGCCGATAGTTGAAGCCCAGCGTCTGCATTTCGTAGGTCCACTCGCCGTGGGCCTGCCGATAGTGATGGTCGGTGGTGATGCCGTGCGTGCGAAAGATTCGCATCTGGCGGGCGAACTCGGCATCCTCGGTGGTGATCATGCCGCCTTCGCCCGTCGTGATGTGCTTGACCGGGTGGAAGCTGAACGTGTTGAGGTCCGCCAGCGTGCCGATCTTGCGGCCGCGGTACGAGCCGCCCAATGCGTGGCAGGAGTCGGACACCAGCGGCAACGCGTGCTTGGCGGCCAGCGCGCGGAGGGCCTCGTATTCGGCGGCCTGGCCGGCATAGTCGACGGCGACGATCGCCTGCGTCCGCGGCGTGAGGCAGCGGGCCGCTGACTCGGCCGTGATCAGGAGCGTGTCGGGATCGACGTCGGCAAAGACCGGCGTGGCTCCCAGATAGACGGCGGCGTTGGCGGTCGCGGCAAACGTCAGGCAGGGGACGATGACTTCGTCGCCGGGCCCGATCCCCAGCGCGTGCATGGCCGCGTGCAGGGCGGCCGTCCCGCTGTTGACGGCCACCGCCTCGCGAGCACCCACCGCCAGTGCAAAGGCCTCCTCGAACTCGGCGACCTTCGGACCGGTCGTCAGCCAGTCGGATTTCAGCACGGCGGCGACGGCCGCGCGGTCGTCGTCGTCGATCGCCTGGTGGCCGTAGGGGAGATAGGCCTCGCGCACGGGCCGGCCGCCGCGAATGGCCAACTCGCCCTCGATCGCCTGCGTGGGCTGAGAGGCCGTCATGATTGGACCGACCCGTCCTTGAGGAGCGTGCGCAGATCGTCGAGATCCGAGCCATTCGGTGTTGTTGCTGCTGCTGTAAGTGTAGCCGTCGGGGAGCGGGTTGCCCTTGGTGGCCCACCTTGTCGGTCCACCAGGGATGATGAGGTTGGATCACGAACATGCGGTCGCTCTCGAGCGTGTGGCGGGCCTCATCCTCCGAGATCAGCACTTCGTGCAGTTTTTCGCCGGGGCGGATGCCGATCTGTTCGACCTTGCAATCGCCGGCGACCGCCTTGGCCAGGTCGCCGATATTCATGCTCGGGATTTTTGGCACGAAGATCTCGCCGCCGTGCATTTGCGGCAGCACCGTCAGCACGAACTGCACGGCCTGGTCGAGCGTCAGCCAGAAGCGGGTCATCCGCGGATCGGTAATGGTGATCTTGCCGGTGGACCGCTGTTCCAGAAACACGGGGATCACGCTGCCGCGACTACCGACGACGTTGCCATAACGCACGCAGGCGAAGCGTGTCCCCTCGGCCCCGGAGTACGCGTTTCCCTGCACGAAGAGCTTCTCGGCACACAGCTTCGTCGCGCCGTAGAGGTTGACCGGGTTGACTGCTTTGTCCGTGCTAAGGGCCAGCACGCGTTTGACCCCGCGATCGATGGACGCCTCGATGATATTGCGGGCCCCCATGATGTTGGTGAGCACCGCCTCGAATGGGTTGTATTCGCAGGCCGGCACTTGCTTGAGGGCCGCCGCGTGCACCACGATGTCGACCCCCTGCATGGCCCGCCGCAAGCGATCGACGTCCCGCACGTCGCCCAGAAAAAAACGCACGGAGGGATGGCTGAAGACGCCTCCCTCCACTCCACTCTGACGCATCTCGTGCTGCTTAAGCTCGTCGCGGCTGAAAATAATCAGTCGCCGCGGCCGATAGTATGCGGAGCACAGTGGCCGCAAACCGCCGGCCGAACGATCCGGTGCCGCCGGTGATCAGGATCGAACGATCCGATAAGTCGAGCTGCGAATCAGCCGCCGGTGAAACAGCCACTGCGAGAACCGCCTTTTCAAATGACGTCGGCGAAGGAGTCTTCGACGTGCCGGAAGTAATAGAGTCCCGCCAGGCAGAGCGCCCCATTGACGAGGAAGGAGATCATCACGCGGCCGGCAGCGATGGGAGTCGAGAGCGTGGCCGCCCGGAAGAATTCAATCGGCACGGTCATCGGATTGAGCCGCGCAAGCCATTCGCCCCGCGTCACGCGCTGCGAATTCGAGGAACCATGCCCTTCAGTCGGCGAGCTTTGCTGGTCTGAGTGCTCATCGCTGCTTGCGGCGGCTGCGGACGTGGACTCGGCTGCCGGCGATTGTTGGTTCAGGTAAATCACCGGCGTGGCCAGCAGCCAAATCCACAGCAAGAACGGTGACCGCGTGACGGAAGTCGCGATAGGAGACCGTGAGGGCAGCGATCAGCGTGCCGATGCCAACTGCGGCCAGCGTCAACAACACGGCGGCCAGCGGCAGGAGCACCATCTCGGCGCCGGGCAGAATTCCGTACCACAGCATGAGTGCCAAGAGCACGACGAATGAGACTCCGAGATCGACCAGCGCGGCGGCCACCGACGCGAAGGGGATGGCCAGCCGCGGGAAGTAGACCTTGGTGACGAGCCCCTCGGAGCCGATCACGCTATTGGCGGCCGTGCTGACGGCGGTCTGAAAAAAGAACCAGGGGACCAACCCCGAAAGCACGAACACGGAATTTGGAAATTGGCCGTCGCTTGCCGGCGCGTAAGCATAGACAAACGCGACCATCGTCAGCACGGGCTGAATGATGGCCCACAGCACGCCCAACACCGTCTGCTTGTAGCGCACCCGAATGTTGCGGAGCGTGAGCTGCCCGATCAGGTCGCGACACTTCCACAGTTCGCCTAGGTTGAGGGTGGGCCAACCGCTTTTGGGCGTGATGTGAATCTCCGGCAGCGGCGGCCCATCGGACGGCGAGTCGGGCAGGTCATGGGCAGGCGGGCCGGCAACGCCGACCGGAAAGGTCGCCGTTGCTGAAGACTCGGATGGGCGCGCGTGCGCGTCTGTTCTGGCATCAAACCACCTTCGCCGCCGTCCGCGCGGACGTGCGCCGGCCTGGGAATCGGCCCGCACAATGGGCCAGCTTCGATTCTAGCAGGCCCTGGAAACCGCAAACAACGCGGTGTTTGGCTGGATCGTTGCCGGCTCAGGCTGCGGCTCCGACAGCCTTGCCAGCAGAATAACGGTCGAGTTTTGAGCCGCAGGGATGCTTCGTGCGCGGCTCTTTCGCGCTGAGCTTTCGCACGATCTGCGAATCGGCGCGAGCAACAGGCGCCGCGGTGCTTGCGGGCTTTGCAGGGAGTTTTTTGGTTGAAGCGACTTCTCCGGTCGTGTCGATATTGACGACGGTCTCCTGTGCCGCGCTAGGAGTCCGCAAGGATTGCGACTTTGAAGTGGTCCGTGCTACCGGCTGTTTTCGCCGCCCTGCTCGCGCCGGGCTGCGCGATCATTCAGATCGGGGTCACCAATCCGATCCCCGGTTTGTCGACCGTGGCTGTTGCGCCGTTTCTGAACCTGAGCGCGGAACGGGCCACCGACGGTCGCCGATTTGCCCTCGCGTACGCCACCGAGTTGCAAAAGGTCCCGGGCTTCGAGGTCGTGCCCGTCGGCGTGACCGAGACAGCGATGGTCGACGCCAAGATCGATCTCAACGACGTCGACGACGTGCTGAAACTGGCCAAAGTGCTGCGGGTTGATGCCGTCGTCGTCGGCGCGATCACCGATTATTCGCCCTACTATCCGCCCCGCATCGGTCTGCAGGTGAACTGGTATTCGCCGCGCCCGTGGGCCTTCTATCCGGGAATCCAAACCGAGCCGCAAACACGCCAGCAGCTGAACGACTGGGATAAGCAACAGCTGGACGATTATCACGAAAACCAGCGACGTGTGCTCAACTCCTGCGCTCCGGAAACGCCGTTCTGGCAGCGTATGTACAACTGCTTCAAGACGTGGCCGGGAGTCCGCAACCTGTACGGAGAGCCGTCACTGGCGCTCAACAGTCCGTTCAGCAGCCCGCTGGGTTACGACCCACGGCTGGTCTGGCGGGCCCAATCGCCATTGTACGATTCGCCTTATGGGGCCGCGGAAGCGATGTCCCCCGACGGCACGCCGGCCGGTCCGCTGACCAAAGTCGCCCATTACCAGGAAGCGAACGCCACGCAGGAAATTGTGCCGTCGGGGCTGAGCAGCTCGACTCCGCCAATGCCGTTACAGAACTCCGATCAGAAGCTGGTGCCGGTGCCGCGCGGCGGCGCGGATGGACAGGACGACGATCCCGATGGGGACGACCCCGACCGGCCCGACGCCAAGCAGAAGTCGCAGCACACGGTTCCACCGCTTCCGGCGCCCGCTCATTCTCCCCGAGCTCTGCCTGAGCCCCGCGGACTGGGGGCGTTCGGCGATGGGGCAGGGGGCCTGCTGGGCGAACCCTTCGCACCCGAATCATCGTTCACGCCGCCGGTGCCTGGGATTTTGGGGTCCTCCGCGGATCCACTGCCGATGGACAACGGTCCGCCAAAATTGGCGATCAAGAACCCATGCCTGGCTCCGCTGCCCCCGCAACCGAACCCGTTTAACGCGGCCCAGCCGATTCAGCCCTGGCAGCTCGATCCTCATCAGCCGTTGATGTCGTACACGCGAATCTTCGATGGGGCGGATGGCGAGCTGGTGGCGGCCCTGCGCGACTATGTCGAGTTGAACGGCGACCTCAGGAGCGGCGGTTGGGAGGAATACCTGCACCGCAGCGAGGATTACATCCGTTTCTGCTCGTATCGCATGATCCTGGAGATGCTGTCGCTGCACGGCGGGGAAGGAAAGCATCGCCTGGTTTTGAAGTTCCGAAAATACAAATAGCCGGCGCCGCCCGACGGCCGATATCAGAGGAGGCAATTCCCGTGCGCGCGTATCGTACCTCCCCCTGTGCCGACTCAGGCCGAGTTCGGAGCTTGGGGTGCCGCCCGGGAACGCCCGGCAACGCCAGCCAGTCGACGTCATCCGATTCGTCGGACGAGCGGCGAGTGCCGGACTGTTCCAGGTCAATCGGGGAGGCTGACCTCTGTGGAACGCGGGATGAACGTGCTGGCGCTCGTCAAGGGGAGCGAGCGCTACGTCTTCTTGTACGACGACGAAAGCCATCGCGCGTTGCTGCAGACGATGGGCCGCTTTGCGGCGGACGCCGACCTGAGCTTCACCTGGTATGACGCCGCGGTGCTCAGCCAGAAGGTCCGCCGCCTCCGCGATGAGCAACGCACCCAGGCGGCGACGCCGCAACGGTTTCCCGACCTGACGTAAGCCGTGCGCGGGCGTCCAGTCGGTCGCCACGACCTCGCGAGCCCGCCTGACGTTTGCCCGCCTCGGCAGTGCGCCGCCGCAGCGAATCGGTCGCGCAAGAGTGAGCGATGCAGTCCGCAATCGAGTCCTTCCTGCGTTATTTGCGGATCGAGAAGAACGTCGCCCCGCTCACGCTGAAGTCGTACGCCGAGGATCTCGAGAGCTTTACGATCTTCCTGCAGGAGCGGCTCGGCCAGGTTCCCGACGCGTCTGAAGTGACCGTGGCGATTCTGCGGGCCTACGTCAGCTACCTGCACGAGTGCCAGTACGCGAAGACGACGATCGCCCGCCGCCTGGCCTGCCTCCGCTCGTTCTACCGCCACTGTTGCCGCGAAGGCATCTGCCCCAGCAACCCGGCCAAGGCCCTCCGCACGCCGCGAGCCGGGCGAAAACTGCCGCATTTCCTCACAACGCTGCAGGTGGCCCGGCTGCTGGAGACGCCGCCGGCCAATAAGCCGATGGGGATCCGCGATCGGGCCATCCTCGAAACGATCTACTCGGCCGGCCTGCGTGTTGCCGAGCTCGTGGGCCTCAATGTGAACAGCTGGGATCGCGACGCAAACGTCCTCCGCGTGCTCGGCAAGGGACGCAAAGAACGAGTGGCTCCGCTGGGCAGCTACGCGGTCAAGGCGCTGCATCGCTGGATGGACGTCCGCAAGCCGCACCCCAGCGATCCGGCGCCGGTGTTTCTCAACAAATACGGCCGGCGCCTGACGACCCGCAGCATCGGACGCATGCTGCTCGGCCATCTCAAGGTGGCCGGCCTCGAAACGCTGACAACGCCGCACACTCTGCGGCACAGCTTCGCCACGCACCTGCTGGACGGCGGCGCCGACCTGCGCAGCGTGCAGGAATTGCTCGGCCACAAAAGCCTGACCACGACGCAGATCTACACCCACGTCAGCACGCGCCGGCTGCAAGAAACGTACGAAAAAGCCCACCCGCACGCGGCCGCAAACCGACACAGCAAGCTGCAGTCGCTGAGCGTCGCCTCCACCGCCCGCGATCGGGCATCGGCGGAATGCGTAAGCTGGCGAGTGTGCATCAGAAGGGGCTGCGAGACGCCGTCCGCCGCCAGGAAGCATTCGCGACGAAGCCATCAGTTCTCGACAGCTCGTGGCTAACGGCCCCCGGCAGGCTCTCAGAAGCTGCAGAGGGCCAACCCCGTCGCGAGCCGAGTAGCCCAGGGCCGCTGAGCGAAGACCGACAGCAAGCTGTCGGCTTGGGAAAGTGTGCGACTCAAGCGACTGAGCCGGACGCCCAATCTGCCACCGCTGACGCCACGAGATCGTACGCGCCCGAAGCAACGGGTTGCGCGTCACGTGCCAGTCTGCAGTCAACTTCCCCCGGCGACTACCCGCGGCGAACGACCTCGTTCGCCCAGCGGGCCCAACCGCCCCCGGGTGCAGGGGCCACGCCCCTGCCTGCTAGTCTTTGTAGAACTTGGTGAGTTCGGTGTACGTGAGCGGTTCTTTGATCGAGTCGGCCGTGAGGCGGACGCCGAAGCGGTGGTTGCCTTCGGCTCGGGCTCGGACGTGGACGCGGTAGATCGCCGCTTTGCCCGGCTCGAGCAGCGGCAGCGGCCGGAACGTCAACTGGTCCTTGGACTGGGCGACGGTTGTCGCGCCTTCGGTGCGGACCAGCTCGAGCACGGCCGGCAGATCGCAGGCGACACAGACGTTTTCGGCCGCCTTCGAGCCGTCGTTGCGGACATGGATTTCAAATCCCGTCTCGACACCGACTTCCACCGGATCGCTTTGTTTGAGGATTTCGACGGCCAGCGAGGCCACGCCGTCGACGACCGTGTCCAATTTCAGCTCGCAGCGAGCCCCCTGCTCGGAGACGGCCGCCACAGCGTGTTGGCAGTGCCCGATCTGCGTGCTGGCCAGCTCGAGCTTGACCGGCGTCGATTTTCCGACGTCGAGGTGATCGAGGTGCCAGGTGACCGTCCGGGACAGCTCGTCAAATTCGCCACCCTGGTCGGCCCGCACGAAGCGGAATCCTTCCGGCACGACATGCGTGACGCGGATGTTGTTGAGCGGAGCGCCGCCGTCGTTGGTGACGGTCGACACGTAGTGGGCCTTGCGTCCGACGTAGCGGAAAGTCGGCCCGTCGACCGCGACTTTGAGACTCGGCGCGATGACATGAATGTGAGCAGCGAACTCGCGGTGCAGATCGTTTTCGGCCGAGGCGTGTACGGTGATTTCCTGCTCGCCACCCACGACGGCGATCAACGGCAGCCGCACGACGCGGGATTCGCCCGGATTGAGCGAGCCAACCTGCACGATCAGCTGTTCGCCTCGGGCGGCCTCTAGACCCTTGGTGAGGCGGGCTTCGATCGCCACGTGGTGGGCGACTCCCGTGCCGGGGTTATTGACGGTGATCGTCTGGGTGGCCGGATCGCCAACCATCAATTCTTTCGGCCCGCGGACGGCGATCGCCAGCAGCGGCTCTTCGACAGTGAAGGTGTTGGAGGCGGCCGAGCTGAACCGCACGGAGGCCGTCGTCGCCAGTTCGCCGCGGCGGCTGGGGACCAGCTTGATGTGAATCACCCGTTCTTCGGCACCGCCCAGCGAGGCGAACGACCAGGTGACATGGTCCTGGTTGTCGGCCGGCATCGGGTCGGCGTGTGTCAGGCGGACGGTCGGCGGGAAAAAGGCGTCGACCATGAGGTCGCGAGCCGGCGTATTGCCGGTGTTTTTCACGACCAGGTCGCACTGGCATTCCAATCCGACGACGATCGGCGATTTCTTGACCCATTGCAGGCAGATCGTCGGTGCGTGCGAGGCGTCGAGTCCACCGACCGCACCCGAGGCGACCCCCGCGGACGACGCGCCGTGAGCTGACGAAGCGGCGGGCAGCGTCGGCTCGGTCCCCCAGTCGGACGACTTGGACGGGTTGGCGTGTGCGCTGCTCGGTTCGTCAAACGGAGAAGCGCTGGCGGCCGGGTGATGGCTCGCCGCCTGAGCGGCCTGAGCGGCATGCGTTGTCGCGGCGGCGGACGGTTGGGCAGCCGCTGGTTTTCGCGTGGCCCCTTGAACGGAGAACGATGAGTGGTTCGGCGACCGCCGGCGTCGCGGTCGGGGCCGGAACTGGTTCGCTGGCGAAGGGATCGAACGCCGGCGACTTGGGAGCCGTGCTGATCGGATCCGTCAGGCTCACGCCGGGCGACCGCGTGGCCGGCGGCGCAGTTGGCGCGGCTGTCGGCTCGGCGGGAGGCAAATTCGGTGGCGGTGTGAACGCGTCTCCCTCGACGGCGACGGCCAGACTGCCGGCCGAGGCGGCCAAGATACATGATGCGACTATTTTCGAGACGTTTCGCATCCCACAACTCCTTCGCGGACGAACCAATCGCACTGACCGAGTGCCATCGTTTCCACAAAATGGCTTGTCAATCTGTATCGGCCGTAGGGGTCGTAGGACATGAGCGGAGCAAAAATCGCGAAGCGCTGCGAGAGGCTTTGGGTTCTCGCTGCAGACGAAGCCGCAAAAAACGCACGCGCGCCAACGTTGTGCGCGCAAAGCAAATGCCGACCCTCCTCAGCGCGAGGGACGCTGCGCGAGTTCCGCTCGGGCGGCGGCGATTGTTTGCATCGTGCCTTTCCGCAGCAGCACGAAGTCAGCCCCCACGAGGAGCCATTGCACGCCGCGGTGAGCCCAGTCGGCCAACTCACTTGGTTCGGCGCTGCTGCCCAGGCCGACGAACTTGTTGGCCGCGCGAGCGCGCTTAATGACGACATCAATCGCCTTTTGCACGTCAGGGTGGTCGTAGCGGCCGATGTGGCCCATCGAGCCGGCGAGATCGTTCGGACCGATCACGATGCCCGACAGCCCGTCGGTCGCCAGAATCGCGTCGAGATTTTTGACGGCGTCAGCGTGCTCGATCTGCACGTTGACCATGATCGATTCGTCGGCCGCCTGACAGAAGGCGGGGCCGGTGTCGCGACCGTATCGGCTCGCACGGCGCGGCCCGAAGCCGCGGATGCCCTTGGGGGGATAGCGGCACGCGGCGACGGCGAGGGCTGCCTCCTCGGCCGTCCGAATCAACGGCACGATCATCGCCGGGGCGCCATTGTCGAGCACCGGCTTGATCAGCACCGGGTCGTTCCAGGCGACGCGGACCAGCGGAAAGGCCGACGTTCCTTTGACCGCCATCAGGTGCGATTGAATCGTCTCGAGCGTCAGCGGACCGTGCTCGGCGTCGATCCAGACAAAGTCGAGCTCGCCGGCCAACAGCTCGGTGATCGCCGGGTCGTTGAACGTGATGGCTGTGCCGAAGCAGACTTCGCCGCGCAGCATTTTTTCGCGAAAGGGATCGAGGGTGAGCATGAGGGCTCCGGCAGTTTGACGGGCGGGGTGGTCCGGTGATTTCGCGCGTCGGTTGTCGACGGCTCTGGTCCTCTTTATTGTCCAGCCATCGGTCGAATTCAATCGAGGCGCCAGTTTCAATCGAGGCCCCAGTGCTCGTCGCCCAATGGAGCGAGGCCCGCGTGGACATTCGCGAGTTACGGCCATCGGAATTTGTCGCGGCGGCCCGGCTGCTGACCCCGCGATGCACGAGAATCCGATCGACGTCGCCGTCTTCGGCCCGGACCCGGATCGCCGCCAGCGCGTGCTGTTTCCTTTCTTTCGCCGCGAGCTGACGGGGCTTGCCGGGCGGGGCCTGTTGATCGGCGCCTTCGACGCGTCCGTCATGCAAGGCGTCTGTTGCATGGCCCGACCGGGCCGCTGTCAGCCGACGTTCGGCGAAAAAGTGCGAATGATCGGCACACTGACGGCCAGCGGCGCGCTCGACGCGATGCCACGGCTGGCGGGCTTTGTGGGCGAGTGGGCACGCCATGATCCGAAACAGCCACATTGGCACGTGGGTCCCGTCGGCGTCGATCCGCAGTCGCAGGGTCGGGGCGTCGGCAGCGCGCTCATCGCCGACTTTTGTCGCCGCATGGATGACGCCGGCGACTTCGCCTATCTGGAGACGGACAAGCGCGAGAACGTGCCGTTCTACGAGAAGCACGGCTTCAAAGTCGTGCACGACGGACCTGTGCTCGGCCTGCAGAACTGGTACATGTCGCGGCAAGCGCGGCGGGGCAAGACCGCATCGCCTCCCGAATGATTGCAAGGTGGGAATCGATCGCTCTCGCGTGTTCAGACGGCGGCCGCCTTGCGTGTCTTGCCGAACACTGCTTTGTTGAGCGCGGGCATCAGCTCGTTCTGGTACAGCTCGAGGCTGCGGAGCCAGGCGTCCTTGTCGTCCCAGTCGTAGCTCATCGTGACGAGCGAACCGATGGGGCCCGTCTCCTCGATCAGCGCCAGCAGCCGGCCCAGCACGTGATCGACGTCCCCCGCCAGAATCTGCTCCGACATCAAATAGTCGAGCTGGCAGTCGGCGTCGCTCATGTTGGGGTCGCGCTTGTAGATGCGGCGGCCCAGGCCTTTGTCGAACAGGCGGCCGATGTACTGGTAGTTCTTGCCGAGTGAATTCGTGCGGGCTCGCTCTTGGGCCTCGCGGGTGGTGTCGGCCAGGAAGATCGAGCGGGCCACTTTGAACTTCGAACGCTCGGCCGGGCGATCGGCTTCGTGGGCCGCCTTCTCGTAGGTCTTCCACAAGTCGGCCACAACGTTGCCGGCGATCAGACAGTGGGCGAACGGGTTGAAGCCCATCCGGCCCGCGTATTTCATGCTGTACGAATCACGGCTCATGCCGGGAATCGAGATCGGCGGATGCGGCTGCTGCAGCGGCTTGTGGATGTAGCCGATGCCCGTTTCCTCGTCGACGGTTTTGCTGAGCCGCACGGTCCAATACTTGCCCTCGATCTCGTAGGGCGGGTCGTTCGCCCAGAGCTTGAGGATCATGTCGGCCGCCTCAAAGCTCATCGCGCCGCCGTCTTTGGGGTCGACGCCGAACAGTTCCTGGTCGGAGGTGACGCTGCCCGGGCCGAAGCACAGGTTGAGGCGGCCCTTCGACAGGTGATCGAGAAATGCCAGCCGGCCGGCAACGTGGGCCGGATGATGCTGCTGCAGGCAGACCGGCGCCGGTCCCATGCGGATGTTTTGTGTTTCGCCCAGAGCGCGGCCGATGAAGATTTCGGGCATCACGATCGGCTCGTATTTCATCGTGTGATGCTCGCCGATCCAGAACTCCTCGATGCCCAGCTCGTCGGCCCGGACGATGAGCTCGAGGTCTTCGTCGAAGCTCTGCGCGAGGGGCTTGGACGGATCGTGATACGGCATGATGAACACGCCGGACTGGATGTG
This sequence comes from uncultured Planctomycetaceae bacterium, assembly GCA_963813715.1. Classification (GTDB taxonomy): domain Bacteria; phylum Planctomycetota; class Planctomycetia; order Planctomycetales; family Planctomycetaceae; genus DASPSM01. Next base: position 1,152,719 of record CAWFAK010000005.1, read on the forward strand.
ATCGAAGCGCTCGGTCATCCGGGTTCCTTCGCGTGAGGAGGCGAGAGGGGAGGCTTCCTACCGGTGGGCGACGAGGCGATCAGTGCGGCAAATCGAAGGAGATTCACTGTACATTCGCCCGGAGGGGGTCACAAGCACTGGGTGCCACGGGTGCTCTTCGAGCGCGCGGCATGATGCCGTTCAGTTCACCAACGGTCTTTAGCAGTCGTAAGAGCACGGCTGAGTCGAGGCACTCAGCCGTGGCACTCGAATGCGAAATGAAACCTGTAAGCCGCTACGGCGACTTGTCAGATCTGAGCAAATCGGAGGCAACTATCGGACCTTGCAGGGGTTGGGGGTGTCAGATATGTTGTGCGCCGTTAACCCATGGTGGGTATAGCTCAGTTGGTTAGAGCGTCGGTCTGTGGCACCGAAGGTCGCGGGTTCGAGTCCCGTTACCCACCCGTTTTGTTTTTATAGAGTGGACAGCCGCATCGGATCGCGGCTTCGCACGAGACGCTCGCCTGCCACGAACAATCGCCGCCCCCTGAATAACTGACGCCGGCCCGCTTTTGACGGCAGCACGGCGCTCGCCTGCCGCGAACTGGCCCCCACCCAAAACGACGTTTCCGGCCCGATAACTTCCCCAGCAATTTGTCAGAATCCGTCCCTCGGCCGGCGGACGCCGGTCCATCCCGCGCTCTAGAATGACAGCGGGTCGATACGGAAGCGGGAACAGAGCCTGATGGGCACGTTGATCGAATGGGCGGCGTTCAACGTCTTCCTGATCGTGCTCGTCGCGATTGATCTGGGCGTCTTCAGCCGCAAAGCCCACGTCATCCACGTCCGCGAGGCCATGATCCGCTCGGCCATCTGGGTGGCGGCGGCACTGGCTTTTGCCGGCTTCATGTGGTGGCGCAAAGGGGCGGGCTCTGCCCTCAACTACCTCAACGGCTACCTCGTCGAGGAAGTGCTCAGCGTCGACAACCTGTTCGTGATGCTGATCATTTTTTCGTACTTCCAAGTGCCGCGGCATCACCAGCATCGCGTTTTGCTCTGGGGCATCTTCGGCGCGCTCGTGATGCGGGGCGTGTTCATCGTTTGCGGCGTCGAAGCGATCGAGCGGTTTCACTGGCTGCTTTATCCGCTGGGAGCCTTGCTTGTCTACACCGCCCTCAAGCTGCTGGTGAGCGAGGAGCAGTACGATCCCGAACGCAACTGGTTCCTCCGTTTTTCGCGGCGTTACCTGCCCATCACGAAGACGTACTGCAAGGACCATTTCTTCACCCGCGTCGACGGCCGTTGGATGATGACGCCGCTGTTCGTGGTGCTGTGGGTGATCAACACGACCGATCTGCTCTTCGCCATCGACTCCGTGCCGGCGGTCATTGGCGTGGTCAAACCGCCCGACGCGTTCATCGTTTACTCGTCGAACGCGTTCGCCATCGTCGGCCTCCGCAGCCTGTACTTCGCCCTGGCGGGCATGATGGACGCGTTCCATTTCCTGCGGTACGGCCTGGCGGCCATCCTGGCGTTCGTCGGCGTCAAAATGATGATCGACAAATGGGTCGACGTGCCGAACTGGATCGTGCTGGCCACCGTCGGCGGCTGTCTGGGAATCTCGATCGGCGCCTCGCTGCTGTTCAAGAAGCCCGAGGCGCCCCCCGAAGGCGAATCCCTCGGCACCACGGGCGAGCGGGTTGAGACGGCCGGCTAGTCGGTGACCGGCTGGTGCGGACGCGAATTCGAGGCGTCCCGTCCGAATCAATCCCGTCCCAGTCCCGACGGTTCGAGTCCCGTCCCACTCTTTAGTCCCTGCCCGGGGTCATTTCGGCTGGGGAGGAGCCGGGGGCGTGAGGGGCGATTTTGCCGGGGATTTCTCAGTGAAACAACGTGTCCCGTCCCGTCCCACCGCGGGGTGGGCCGACTCAAGCCGGCGTCCCGCGTCCAATTCCGACGGGAGGGTCTCGATTCCGATCTCCCTGTCGCCCGAGAACGGTCCGAGGCGATTTCGCCGGGATTTTCTCGGTGAAACAATGTGTCCCGTCCCAGGGTCCCACGTCCGGTGGGGCAGACTCAAGCGGGTGTCCCGATTGCGAGTCGTTCCCAAGCCGAGGTGGTGGGGCATTTTCCCTTAGTGAAAAAGGATCCCCCACCAGCAGGGATCTCTTTTGCCCCACGGCGAAATTTAATCCCCACCGCCGCGCCCCGTCCGATCCCGACTATGCAACGAGCGAAACCCGTGTCCCGTCCCACCGTCCAGATGTTGTTCGGCACCGGCGCGCACCCCGAACGACTCCGCCACAAGCGGCTTCAGTCAACCTACCGCGCCGAGCAGCGGGCAAAGAACCCCGAGTTTCTACGCGCCTGGAAACAACTCGGAAAATTTCCGACGGCGGCGAGTGAGAGTTCCCCAGGGACCTGCCCTCGAGGCTGGTCAGGCGGTGTCCACCGCAGTCCGTTCGCCACGGTCACCGGTTCAAGTACATCAGTGCGTCGTACGCCAGCAGTCCGAGGAATTTCAGAGCGATATTCCAGATGACCGCCTCAGTTAAGTTGAGCGGCTCAGACCTGAGGGACGAGAAGGCGTCGATGCAAAGCCAGATCAAGAAGAGTGCGAAGACAAAGGGGTACAGCCTCCTCAGCCAATTTTGGCGAGAGATGCTGCTGGGACGGCAGTCGGGGCATTCGATTCCGATCGGCCCGATCTCTGAGAGTCGCCAGAGCGGATCGTATGCGTGTTGGCGACGAAGCAGCGAGGCAACGAGCGCATACACCACCAAGCCGAACCAGGGCTCAACACCACCCGCCATGTAGGGGAGCGACCCGACGACCCCAAGCGCGACAAAGCCCGCAAAAATCCAATTGACTGAGCGTTCGCGAGCCGATGGGATCGATTGCGCGTTTGTCATTCGCACGTTCCTTCGATCGCGGCTGCCCTTTAAATACCCGACAAACTCGGCCCAGTGACGTCCAGAATTGGCGAGAGCCGCGACCGGAGGTTGTCTCACCCCGTTGGGACTCAAGACGGGCCGCATTGGTTCGGCGAGATCCCAGGCCTGCGCTGCGCTCCGACCTGGGCTATAAATGTCTCGCCCCGTTGGGGCTAAAGGCCCGGGTCAACACCGTCGGCGTGCCCGGGCTGCGCTATCGACTCTCGTCCCGCCCAGGTCTCTGCCCTACCAGCCCATCCAACCCAGGCAGCACGGGATCTCCGGGCTCGATGTGTAGATCCGGTCGGCCAGCGAGACCGGCTTGTGTTGCGAGCGGTCGTAGACCAGTTTGCCGTCGACGAGCACCGCGACCACGTGCGTCGAGTACTCGAACGGATCGCCGTCGTAGAGCACCACGTCGCCGATCTTGCCCGGCTCGAGGCTGCCGTATTGCGAGTCGACTCCCAGGATGCGGGCGGCATCCAGCGTGATCGACTTCAGGGCCGCGTCGCGTCCCAGGCCGTACACCATGGCCATGGCCGCTTCTTGCCGCACGACGCGCGTCTTGGGCACGTAGCCTTCGGCCCCGGCGCCGATCGCGATCGGAATGCCGGCGTCCGCCATGCTCGCCGCGTTGCCCAGATAGCTGTTGATCGTCTCGATCGACTCGGCATGCTGCATCGTCGGATGCACGATCAGCGGCACCTTGGCGGCCGCGATTTGGTCGGCGACGAGATAGGCCTCGGCACCCAGGGCCAGCTTGCCGTCGAGATGAAACTCGTTGATCAGCCGCAGCGCCGTCATCAGGTCGTCGGCCTTCTGAGCGGCAAACAGGGCCGAGACCTTGTGGTCGAGCACGGCCCGCAGCGATTCCATCTTGAGGTTGGTATCGAGCGGCGGCTCGCCCGCCTTGGGCGACTCGCGCTTCCGCCGATAGTTGACCGCGTCGGTGAAGGCTTTGCGGACGATGGCGGCCGTGCCCATCCGCGTTCCCGGTTTTGCGCCGCGGTAGGCCCGCTTGGGCGCTTCGCCCAAGTTGAACAACAGCGACTCGGGGAATTTCACGGCCATCGATTCGACGTTCGTGCCGTGCGTGCGGAAGACGCCTGTCACGCCGGCGATGACGTTTTCTCGCCCCGGGCAGACGTGCACCACGGTGACGCCTTGCTCGAGCAAGAAGCGCAGCAGCGGCTCAGCCGGATTGAACCCGTCGAGCACGCGCACCTCGGCCTGGTCCGGGATCCGACATCTCGTCGGCGTCCTGGTCGGCGGCAATGTTGTATTGTCCGGAAAGCGGCACGATGCTGTTGGCGTCGATCAGCCCGGGCGTGACCGACACGGCCGAGATCACCGGAAAGTCCGGCCGGAATCTCCACGCCGGCCCGCGGTCCGACGGCGGCCACTTTGCCGTCTTTGATCACCACGACGGCGTCTTCGATCGGCTTCTTCGCGACCGTGATAGAGTCGGCCGGCCAGAATCACCGCGTTGTTTCCCGCCGCGCCCGGGCGCTGCGCCTTCTCCGGCACGGCCGGCGCTTTGACGGCGGGCAGCGCGTGCACCATCGGCTTGGGCGCGGGGAACTTGACGCGGTTGCCCAGCAAGAATCCGCCCACCTGGTAGCGGCGGTCCTTCTCGTCGGCCAACCGGAAGACGGGCTTGCCGTCGATGTACGTTTCGAGCACGCGCGAATAGACGCTGAACGGTTCGCCGCTCAGGACCACGAAGTCGGCGTCTTTCCCTTTTTCGAGCGAGCCGATCTTGCTGTCGAGGTGCAGGGCCTGCGCGGGGGCGAGCGTCACCGATTGGAGGGCCAGCTCGGGCGACAGTCCGCCGCGCACCGGGATGGCGGCCGTCCGCAGCAGGAAGCGGCTTTCGGTCACCGGATCGTCGGTGTTGACGAGTACCTTGATGCCGGCCTTGGCCAGGTCGGCGCCGCAGTTCTCGGTCAGCTCGACGACCTCGGCCTTGCCGCCCGGGCTGTCGGGAATGGTCATCGAGACCGGCACGTTGTGTTTGGCGATCTCTTTGACGACTTTGTACGACTCGGTGCCGTGCTGGATCACCAGCTCGAAATTGAATTCGTCTTTCAGCCGCAGCACGGTGAGAATGTCGTCGGCCCGGTGCGTGTGGAAGTGGACCGTCCGCTTGTGCTGCAACACTTCGACCAGCGGCTCCATTGCGAGATCGACGTCCGGCGCGGAGGCCTTTTCGCCCGCGGCCAGCTTTTTGCGGTAGGCGTCCCACTTGGCCATATAGTTCTTGGCCGCCAGGAATTCGCCGCGCTGCAGGGCGGCGACTTTCATTCGCGTGCCGGGGGCCTTGGCCTTGCCGCCGTACGCCCGCTTGGGGTTTTCGCCGTTGGCCATCTTGAGTCCGCCGAGCACGTCCGGCGACTCGATCCACATCTGCTCGGGCGTGTACCCGCGGAGCTTGACGTAGATCGTCTGCCCGCCGATGACGTTGCCGCTGCCGGGCATGATGTTGGCGGCCGTCACGCCGCCGGCGTTGGCCATGCGGATCCCGGGATCGTAAGGGTTCACCGCGTCGAGCGCCCGGACGATGCCCTGAACGGGTCCGGTCATCTCGTTGCCGTCGCTGTTGGCTTCGACGGCCGGTCGCGAATAGACCCCCAAGTGCGAGTGCGTATCGACGAGTCCCGGAATGATCACCTTGCCGGCCACGTCGATGACTTGTGCGTGGGCGGGGACGGTCGTTTTGCCGACCGGGCCGACGTCGAGAATCTTGCCGTCGGAAACGACCAGGACGCCCGGGTCATAAATCGGCCCGGCCGCCGTCAGGATTCGGGCCCCCTTCAAGGCGAACACGGGAGCTGTCACTTCGGTCGCGCTTCCCGTGCTCGTCATCGGAGATGTCGGGGTGGCCGGAGCCGCTTGCTTGCTGCGGTCCGCCTTTTTGCGCGCCTTCTTGCCCGCCGATTTGCTGCTGCTGGGCGGTCCGTCGTCGGCGGCGAAGGTGAAGGTGGTGGCCGCAAGGAGGGCGAGCAGCGACATCAACAACCGGCGGGACATACCAGGCTCCAAACTGCGCGGGACAAAGAATCTGTGTAATTCCCGAGTATGAGGCAGAAGACGCAGACTTTGCAACTCGATTCGCCCCCGTCCTTGAACTGGGTGCTTGAACCATTAGGATGAAACGCGCCTGTCGCCGCATCGACCGATTCGCGCACCCGAGAGATGCCACCATGCACATCCCCGCCCCTTCTGCCGGCCGTACACCCGTGTTCGCGCTCCTGCTTGCCGCCCTCGCCGCGCCGAGCGTCTTCGTCGCGCCGGCGCATGCCCAGGCGACGCGGAACTTCCCCGTGATCGGCACGATTCATCGGCTCGATCCGAAGCTCGATGAGCTGATTCCCAAGGACGCCAAGATCGAGGTGCTTAGCAGCCGCTTCCAATGGGCGGAGGGACCCGTGTGGGACAAGGCGTCCGGCACCCTCTTCTTCTCCGACGTGATCGCCAATCAGACCATGCATTGGAAGGAAGGCGAGGGGGTCAGCGTGTACCTGCGACCCTCGGGGTACACGGGGCCCATTCATCCGCGCTACAGCAAAGAGCCCGGCGCGAACGGCCTGATGATCGACCACGAAGGCCGGCTCATCTCGTGCGAGCACGGCGACCGCCGCCTCTCCATCCTCACCAAGGGGGGCGGCAAGCGGACGCTCGTCGACAACTACGAAGGCAAGCGATTCAACAGCCCCAACGACGGCTGCATCAAGTCCAACGGCGACATCTATTTCACCGATCCGCCGTACGGTCTGCCGGAGCAAGAAGGCCCGCCGCGCGAGCTCGACTTTTGTGGCGTCTACCGGCTGGCGGCCGACGGCAAGCTGACGCTGCTGACCAAAGAGATGACGCGTCCCAACGGCATCGCCTTCTCGCCCGACGAAAAGACCTTGTACGTCGCCCAGTCCGATCCGAAGGAGGCGATCTGGAAGTCGTTTCCCGTGCTCGCCGACGGCACGCTTGGCCCGGGCAAAGTCTTTTTCGACGTCACGTCGAGCGCCGGCAAAATGCCGGGGTTGCCGGACGGCATGAAGGTCGACAACCAGGGCCACCTGTTCGCCACGGGCCCCGGCGGCTGCTACGTCTTCACGCCCGAGGGGAAGGTGCTGGGCCGCATCGAAACGGGCGAAAAGACGGCTAACTGCGCCTGGGGCAACGACGGCACCGTCCTTTATCTGTGTGCCGACATGTACCTGTGCCGCGTGAAGACGACGACCAAGGGCGGCGGGTGGTAGCGGGGAGCTGACGTTGCGCAGTCTGTCCGTCCGTGTGGTGCCCATCAATCGCCCAGAAGTCGCTCCGTTCGCGATGCCGGACCGCTTTCGGCACGACATCACTTATTTTGTGACGTCGCCGGGCGAGAGCGGGGCGCCGGCTTCGCTCGGGGAGAATGAGTGGTGGGTGCGGCTGGCCGATGCGCGGGAGTTCTATGACGAGGGCATTCTGCGGATTGTGTCGCCGCTCGACAGCCAGTCGACCGCCGAGCTGGAAATCACGGAAGAGCAGGAAGCGTGGCTGCGGTGGATGATCGATAACCAGATCGAGCACATCAGGCTGGCATGATCGATTGGGTGTTTTTGGACGTCGGCAACGTCCTCTTCAACGACGATCCGCAGAACTTCGAAGGCTATCGGCTGCTCTTCGACACGCTGCGGATCCGCCATCCCAGCTATTCGTTCGACGAAATGATGGCCGAACGGGAACAGCGGGCTCGCGTGGGCGAGAATTTCATCCTGCACACGATCGCCAAGCGGATGCTGCCGGAGGACGAGGCGAAATTGAGCCTCCGCAACATTCGCCAGCTGTTGATCGAAACTTACGACCGGCACAACGTGTGGGACGAGCAGCATCGCGGCGTGCTCGAACAGCTCCGCGCCCGCTGGCGGCTGGGCATTATCGCCAACCAGCCGGCCGAATGCCGCAACAGCCTGGTCCGCCGTGGGCTGCTCGAATTCTTCGACGTCGTGGCGATCAGCGACGAACGGCATCTGCACAAGCCCGACCTCGCCCTCTTTGCCTGGGCTCTCGAGGAAGCGGGTTGCGATCCGGCGCACAGCGTGATGATCGGCGACCGCCGCGACAACGACATCGATCCGGCGAACCGCTCGTCGATGCGCACGATTCTGTACCGCTGGCCCGACTGCCGCAGCAAAGGGTGGAACCCGGACAGTCCGCTGGCCCAGGCGTTTCTCGATTCGTGCGACCGCGTGGCCCTGTTTTCGGCCGTTCCGCGTCGGAGCCGAGCCCGACCGCACGATCGCCGCGCTGGCCGAAGCGCCCTCCGCGGTGGCCGCACTCGACGGTCGGGACTGACTGCGGCGGCTCTGATACAATCCCGTCGCTCGTGTGACAGAATGCCGCCTGGAATATCTGAATGACGAAGCACGAATGACGAAAGAAGCCCTAAGCACGAAACCCGAAGTGAAAGCTATCTGCATTCGGGCTTAGGTTATTCGATCATTCTTTCGTCATTCGTGCTTCGTCATTCAGGCTTCCCAATTTCGGCTGGGCTCCGGGACGACTCACACCACCATGTTTCCGTTCTTCGGACTGCATCAATTGCTGAACTGGGAGACCTCGGGGCCGTTCGGGCTCTTTGTCACCGGTCTGACGGTCTGGATGCTGATCGAGTGCCTCCGCCGCGATCCCGAGCGGCAGATGTGGTGGTGGATCATCATGTTTCTGCCGGGGATCGGTCCGCTCGTTTATTTCTTTGTCCGCTGGCTGCCGACGCACAACGTGCCCGCGCCGCGGTGGGTCGCCGGACTGCGGCGCGGGACGGAAATCCGTCGACTCGAGTCGTCGGCCCGCCAGATCGGCAACGCCTACCACTTCGTGCACCTGGCCGACGCCCTGCGGGAGACGGGCCAATTCGACCGGGCCGCCGACGCCTACGCGCGGGCCATCGAAAAGGAGCCGGCCAACCTGGCCGCGCTCTGGGGCGCGGTGCAGGTCGACATGCACTTCAAGGATTACGACACGGCGCGCGCAGCGGCTGGAGCAGGTGCTCAAGATCGATCCGCAATATAAATTCGGCGACGTCTCGCTGCTGTACGCCAAAGCGCTGCTGGAGCTGGACCGCGTCGAAGAGGCAACCGCCCATCTGCAGAAGCACATCCGCCGCTGGCGTCACCCCGAGGGGCTCTACCTCCTGGCGTGGCTCGACTCACAAGCGGGCCGCACCCAAGACGCCCGCGACAACCTGCAAGCCATGCTGATGGAAATCGAATCGAGCCCGCCCCCCATCGCCCGCAAGCAAGGCTCGTGGCGCCGCCGCGGGCTGGCGCTCCTGCGAAAGATCGGCTAGGGCGGAAGAGCTTGTTTGTCATAATAGTCAGGCCAGCCACGCCATTTGCGGTATGGAAATTCAGGATGGCCGAAAGCTCATACCCTAAGCCGGTCGCCAACGTCGTTGCCACGCTGACGGAAATCTGCCGGCATCAGAAAGAAACGCAGCTGGTTGAACTACTTGAGATTCCCATTCGCGTTTCGATGAAACTGGGTATGACAATTGGAACGGCGGTACGACAACCTGGCGCTACGCCTCGAAGTACCGACCGCCATGTTTGCGTCGGTTCAACCCCGCCTTTCGGATGTCGAGAAAAGCCTTCTGCAGAAGCTCGATTTCTTAGACAGGCTGCACCCAAATGACCCGATCGGTGAAGTTGCAATTTCTCCCATTAGTGCCTTGAGACAGCCCTTGGCCAGCGCATGGCACCGTCCGATGTCGACGTACATCGGCTGTGGAAGGATGGTCATCTCCGCCTCTTCTTGAGCCACATTTCTCGGTACAAGATTGAAGCGTCCGCCCTCAAAGATACACTCGCGAAACTAGGCATTGCCGGCTTCGTCGCACACCAAGACATTGAGCCCAGTCTCGAATGGCAAAATGAAATCGCGTTAGCCCTAAGATCGATGCATGCACTGGCTGCACTATTGACCCCAGATTTCCACCGCAGCAACTGGACCGATCAAGAAGTGGGATGGGCCCTCGGTCGAGACATTTCCGTGTTACCGGTGCGATTGGGCACCGACCCATACGGTTTTACTGCGAAGATACAGGCAATCTCGGGGTCGCTCGACGACCCGGTGGCACTCTCAGAGCGCGTCATGCAAGCGTTGCTTCTCAATCGACAGACGCGCGGGCACATGCGGCGTGCGCTTGTCGGAAGATTTGAGCAATCGGATTCCTTTGCCGAAGCCAAGCGACTGAAGCAAATTGTCGTAGCAATTAATGATTTCAGTGAGGAAGAAAAGGATCGCCTTCGGAAGGCCTGCGTAGAGAACGATCAAGACGCGGAATCGGGGAGTGGCGGACGCCATCTACGAGGCATTTGGAAGGCCAAGAGAAATGCCTCATGACGACGTTCCCTTCTGATCTCGCTGGCGTTTGAACCGACTCTGCCAGAACACTGCGGAACTCTCGCCAGATGAAATGCCGTGGCACTGGCCAACCCCTCACGGCTTTTCGCTTCGTATCCAGTCCGCTCCGGCATCGACATCGCTGCACTGTACTTCACCGAGCCTGACCTCACCGCAAATCGATTTTTTTGTGGCTTTCTCTCGTCGCGATGTGGTCTTATTGCGATTAGGGCCACTTAGACCCAGCTCCCTTTCCCTCGATGGGCCCAAAAGTTAACTCGATCAGGTCTTCCTCAACCATCTCGGAAGCCCGTCAATGAGAACGATACTGGTGAGGAAAACATGGCTAGGAAAGGTGGACCCACCGCTAAGCTGAACGTGATCCTGCTGAAAACCTCGGTCAAGAAATTCGTCGAAGTGCTCAAAACGGATCACGGTCTATCGCCAATTAAACTCAGTAAGGCGATCGGCGATTCCTCGGCGCTCTATGTCAAGAGGCCTCAAAACGACCCACCGGCGTGGCAGAAGTTCTTGCGCTGGTGACGGACGAGCCACTGAAACTCGGCAATGCATCGAGTTCGGCGGTTCTTTTTGTAGAGGCTGAAGGCCGGCGACTGGCGTTTTGTTTTGGTCACGGCCGTAGCGAGCTCTCGCCGGACGTCATCGAAGGTGGCTTCGGGCTAAAAGTTGCCCTCAACCGCGTTGATCCAACCAAGCTGCGGAGTGTCGACGCACGCACGATTGAAAATGGCGTCACGACGAAGCGACTCCGAACGAGTCGCGACGCTGAACTGTCATCGTTTAGGTTAGACATCGCCCGCGACCTGCTTCGGAAGCTTGTCGGCCAGCCAGATGATCCATCCTTTGCGACGAAAGTCGTCGGGTCAGACGCATTGACAATCCACGCGCGGCATGATCACGGCTGGCGGTCTCGGTGCAAAGGGCAAGCAGATTCTCGCAGCATACAAGGATACTAAATACAAAAAGCACTTTGACTGGGTCGTCGTCTGGCGGCGGTCACCGATCCGGGACTCAAGGCAGAACTTGATGCAAAACTGGCACGCTCTCTATCGAAGCGGCACCTAGACAACATGCACGTGGCGGAATTAGATCGCCGATTGGAATCTGGCAAGGTCACGGAAAGCAGGGAACAGATTTCCCCACCTTGCCCTAGAATTAGCTTGAGGTATTGGCGATGCTTCGCGATCACGGCAAAAGCTTAGGTCATACCAAGTAAGAGCGCAATTCGCCGGAACCGAAAGTTTTTTGCGCAGGGATCGATTTACTCGTCGCTTGTCTGGGAGACCAGGCACAAATCCCAGCTCTACGCCTTGGTTGATGGCAACTGGTACGCGGTCGAGGCCAAGTATTCGGAAAAGGTGTCCAAGTTTGTTCAAGCCATCCCGTGCGTAGCCGGTCTCTCACTTCCAGACTCAAAGGCAGGCGAGAAGGAAGGTGACTATAACAGTCGCGTTGCAAAGGCTTCTTCCGATTTGTTCTTGCTTGATCGACGGTGCGTCACGCCAGATGGCAGTGCAACGGAAATCGAATTCCGTGACCTCCTTCCGACCACAAGCACCTGATCTGACGGACGGTCAGTCGTGGACCGTGATGTTGGTCCGTTACTGGTCAGGCCCCGTGGGCTCAGTTGCGTCCAGACCAATACGGAGCGACCCGGAATTATTCCGCAGGGTCACGGTCGAGCTATGGCAGACCCTCTGCTGGACCGGGCAATGTCGACCTCTACGCCATCGTTGCCAAGCCGAACCCCAAATGGCCGTTGTCTCTTCCATTTTTCAGCCAAGTCAACTTGATGCACAGTTGTAGGCTTCTCGACGGGCTCGGCTTCAGGTATGGCGCTTGCGCTCATCAAAGAGGTATAGTCGGTGCCGGGCGCATGGGCCAACTTGCGCAGAAACAGTCGTGTGCACTCGACACAGCAAAGGTTCCGCGAATTTCCGATGAGCACGAACATAGTCATCGTTGGGCCATTTAAGGTCCCCTTCCGCCACGCGACGGTCGGACTTGCCAAACACGTCGGCACTGGGGAGGCCAAGGAATTCTGGAAACAACCGGATTCCGAAGAGAATTTCTAAGAAGCAAGGATGCTATGTCTTTGCAATGCGTGCCTCGAAGGGATTCAAACGTGGTACGTCGGATACGAACAAGTTCTCTGGAATGGAGCGCTGCGAGCATCACAAGCTGAACGAAGCAACGAGGTTCTGTTCCAAGGCCCAAGGGAACTCCGGTGATGTTTTTCGCGGTCCTTCCCGGCAAAAGAGTGAAAATCGCCAAGGGTGTGATTGCAGACGTGGAGAAGTTCCTGATCCAGTCGGCAGTTTACCGAAATCCCGATCTCAAGAACGTGCAGATGGCCAAGGTTCCAGAATGGACGATTCAGGGAGTGGTGCGGAGTCAAAAGGGCAGCCACCCAAAGTGGCGGTGCGATTTCGAAAAATGATGGGGCTTGAATTACCGCGGCGGCGGTAGATGGTCCGGTTGCCGCGGAAGTTGGGCTAGCTGTTCGCCCGGAGGGCGGCAGTCGAAGGGTCTCGCTTGCTGCCAATCTCAATTGCATGCAAGCCGCGTCGATATTGGGGTAGGACAGTGGCTGCGAGGGGAAGCGGCTTAGCGGTTCGCGTTGTACAGCGAGCCCATCAGTTGTCGCAGCTTGTCTTCCGGATAGAGGCTGAAGGCGAATTCGCGATCGTGTAACAGCGAGTGGGTCGCCAGGCGGCGACGGATTTGTGACAGCTCGTCGGACGCGTCGGCCGTTAACGAGGCGGCCTTCTCCGCCAGGCGGTGGTTGATGTCCTGCATTTGGCGGAACCGCTCGAAGTTGCCGGCCGGCTGGCGGAACGGGCGCGCGTGACTCGCCTGGTCGTTCTTCGGAGTGGCGGAGCTGGCGGCCATCGCGGACAACAGGGCCGACTTCTGGGCGATGAGTTCGCGCGTTTCGGCGTCGCCGGTGGTCGCCAGATGTCGATCGGCGTTCCAGCGCAATTCGCGGAGCAGTCGCACGCGGCGGGTTTCGTCCTCGGTGGACACGGAGCCCTTCTCGGTCAGCGGCAAGTACAGGCTGGCGGTCAGCGTGAGGAAACCGGGAGGCGTCACGCCGAGGAACCGGCACATGATGCGGTCGGTCATCTCGTCGTACTTCGCCCCGCCGATGCCGTGCACGAACAGATCGGCCAGGCAGAGTCGCGAGAAGAGGGTCGTGGTGAGGGCGCGGGCGCGGAAGCGAATTCCCTGTTCGGGCAGCTTGCGGAGCACTTCGACGGCACAACACGCATCGCAGCCGGGAGAGAGCCGCAAGCGGGCGAACTCGGCCTTGCCGTCAGAGAGCACGATCTCGCGCCCCTCCTGCCCGGCAAAGACCCGCGAGCGGACCGAATCGCCTTTTCGCCAAACCCAGAACGGCGCTTCGTAACAGTCGCCCTTGCTCTTCAGCTCTGGGACCGGATGAGTCTTGCTGCGAATGTGGTTCACCTGGCGGAATTCGGCCAGGACCTCGTTGTGCACGGCGACGAAGCGAGGCAGGTGAGCCAGGATGTGGCCGGCGAACCAGAGGAATGGATCGAGCTCGCACATGCGGCTGATCGGCAACTCGAGATTCGTGACGCCCCACCGCCGCTCGAGCCGCAGCCGCGAGGCGATCAGACAGTCTTTGAGCAACGGAGACTTCTGCGAGGCGCGCACGGCGTACGGCCATTGCTCGCGGAGCAGAGGATCGACCTGCCACTCGGCCATCTTGTCGCAGACCCGCTCGCCGAAGCTCTCGAACAGCGGGCGGTCGAGGATGGCGTTTTCTTCCCACGGTCCGCGCGGGCGGTCGGTGTCGAACGGCACGCGCTCGATCCGCGGCTCAGCTTGGCCCGATTGGACGGGCACGCGGATCGAATTAGCCGACATGAGATCGGTGTCGACCGACAGATTGAGCGACATGCCGCCGGTGCGCGTCGCCATTTCGTGGACGGCGAAGTTCTTCGCCCAGACGCCCGGGTGATAGAGCGCCGGCTGGTGCCCGGCCACAAACAACAGGTCAATGGTCGAGGCGGCCGTCAGATCGGGCTCGCCGGCGCCGTCGGCCGAGGCCGTGGCGTTGAGCAGCTCAGCCGTGTAGTCGCGGGCCGCGCTCAGCACTTCCTCGCGGGTCCAGGCCCGCATCTGCGCCAGCGTTCGCCCCTGCAGGTTGAAGTCGCCCGCGAGCGCCGCGTGGTTGTGCTTGGCGACGTCGAGCGCAGCAGGCAGCGGCGGATCGGCCAATACGGCGAAGTCCTGCCGGGGCGTGCGGAGCGACCGGCCATGCCAGGACGGTTCGCTCACATTGCAGGGTATGGGAGGAATGGCAGGCACGAGTTCGGAGGGGGCACAGTGTGACGTGGCTAGGCTCGCTATGTAGAAGGTCGTTGAATTGTAGAAGGTCGTTGAATTCGGATGGAAACACCAGGGTCGGCCTCAGCGACGCAATGCCTAAAAGCGAATTGCACCGGAGGCAGATTGCACTTGTCAGTCCAACCCGCGTCCCCGCGGACGCAGAATGTCACCCTCCCTCAAAAACAAACGGGTCACCGAACTGGGTGCCGCGGACCGCCGCCTCCCCGGGTGGTCATTCTTCAACCATCAGCTCTTGGCGTCGCAGCGGGCCTGACGACCCTCCCGTGCGGCGGGGCAGAAACCGAGGGCCTCGATCTCTTTGTCGAGCACCGATTGATAGTGGGCCATCCGCCGGCGTCCGTCGTCCAACGAACCGCCGAAGGAACGGCGCCTCGTCCAGATAGACGAGGGGAACGGCAAACTCCACGATCCTCATGCCGAAGGCCGCCGCCTGCACCCACAACTGCAGCGGCATGGCATAGCCCGTGTCGGTGATTTTGAACTGCTTGAGCGATTCGACTCGATAGGCCTTGAAGCCGCAGAACGCGTCGGTCAGATCGAGGCCGAGCCGGTCGTTGACAAGCTGGGTAATTTCCGCGTTGATCTTGCGGCGTTCCTCGGGGGGCTTGCTGTTCCCCTCGAAGGTGTGCAAGTAGCGGCTGCCGGAGATGATGTCGATCGGCCGCTCGCTGGGGGCCGCGTTGAGGGGAAACACGGCGGCCGCCAGCTCGGGAATCAAGCGCGGCTGATGTTGGCCGTCGCAATCGATGGTTACGAGAACGTCATACTGATGTGCGATGGCGTAGTCGAAGGCTGTGCGCAGGGCCGCGCCGTAGCCTAAATTGTGCGGATGCGTGAGGACCGTGATGCCCGGCTCGCGGGCCAGCACGTTCGGCGTATCGTCTTTTGAGCCGTCGTTGACGACGAGAACATCCTGGCTGTAGCGGCGGACTTCCGCCAGCACGTCGGGGATGTGTCGCGCTTCGTTATAAACGGGAAGCGCGGTGAGGCAGCGAAGGGTGCCGCCAGAAATGGAGCCGCCCGGACACGGGCTGGGAGAGGCCTCGTCGGAGGTTTTACATGGAGGGTCGCTCGAAAGAGGTTCTGGCGTCATGCGTCGTTGGTCCCTTTCGAGTCACCTGTTGAGGAAAAACCGTCACGATCGGCACTGTGGACTGTCGTTGCCTGTGGAAACGTGGTTGGGGAATGTCGCCTTTCCGACTGATCCGTTTGTCCGGGAATGTTCAGTTTTTAGCCCGGAAACGCCATTTTAGACGCACCCAGAGGTGAGTCAACGAGCCGGTTCGCGCACAAGGCAAAGAGGCGAATTTTTCAACCGCTCGCCGGCAGATTCGATTCTCTCGCGATTGTTGCTGATTCGATGCTCGAAGTGATATCATCCCGCGCCGTCTGACAAGGGCCCTGGTCTGCCGTCACGCGAGCCAGCGGCGGACCTGGTTCGGACCCGTTTGCATGAGCCGCCCGAATTCATGAAGCCGCTCGAACAGGCCATTCTCGACAAATCGGCGCGAGTGGGAGTGATCGGGCTGGGCTACGTCGGCCTGCCGCTGATCAACGCGTTTGTGTCGGCCGGCTTCCGCACGCTTGGCTTCGACGTCGACCAGCGCAAGGTCGACGCGCTGAACGACGGCCGCAGCTACATCAAGCACGTCGACTCGACGGTCGTCTCGAAGTGGCGCAAGGCGCAGCAGTTCGAGGCGACGGCCGACATGTCGCGCCTGGCCGAAGCCGACGCTTTGCTGATCTGCGTTCCGACGCCGCTCAACGACAGCCGCGACCCGGATCTGGTCTTCGTCGAGAAAACGGCCGACGCGATCGCCGCCGCCCTGCGGCCCGGGCCAGTTGATCATTCTGGAGAGCACGACCTACCCGACCACCACGCGAGACGTCGTGCTACCGATCTTGGCTCAAAGCCGTCTCAAGCCGGGGACCGACTACTTTCTGGCCTACAGCCCCGAGCGCGAGGATCCGGGCAACCCCGATTACACGGCGGCCGGCATTCCCAAGGTGGTGGGCGCGCTCGATGCGGCGAGCCTCAAGCTGGCCCAGCAGCTCTACTCTCAGGCCATCGTCAAAGTCATTCCCGTCTCCAGCCTCGAAGTGGCCGAGGCCTGCAAGATCCTCGAGAACACTTACCGCGCCGTGAACATCGCGCTCGTCAACGAGCTGAAGATGCTCTACGACCGCATGGGCATCGACGTCTGGGAAGTGATCGACGCGGCCCGCACCAAGCCGTTCGGCTTCCAGGCGTTTTATCCCGGCCCGGGGCTGGGCGGGCACTGCATCCCGATCGACCCGTTTTATTTGACGTGGCTCGCCCGCAAGCAGGGGCTGCCGACGCGATTCATCGAGCTGGCCGGCGAGATCAACTCGCGGATGCCCGAATACGTCGTCATGCGTCTGGCCGAGGCGCTCAACGACGTGGGCAAGCCGATCAACGGCAGCCAGATTTGCCTCTTGGGGATGGCGTATAAGAAAGACGTCGACGATCCCCGCGAGAGCCCGTCGTTCGTGCTGATGGAAATGCTGCTGGGCCGCGGCGCCAAGGTCACCTACAACGATCCGCACATCCCCCGTCTGCCCGCGATGCGGCACCACAAGGTGCCCGACATGACCAGCACCGAGCTGACGCCCGAGTTCCTGGCCTCGCAGGACTGCATCCTGATCGCGACCGACCACTCGGCCTACGATTACGACTTCATCGTCCAACATGCGAAGCTGGTGATCGACACCCGCAACGCGACGAAGAACGTCAAGCAGGGCCGCGAGAAGATCCGCAAGGCGTGAAGGGCGCTGGGCTCTGGCCGAGCGGCGTAGGGTGTGACAAGTCCGCACGGCGGACGCAGGCACACCATCTGTCGTGATCGATCGTAATCGGATAGGACGGTCGCGCGCGACCGTAACCAGATGGTGTGCCAGCGGCCGCGCGGCGGCCTCGACACACCCTACGGGATTTAATCATTCATTCTGCGCCGCGATGACCCGCCATGGCCCTCACTGAACTCCGGGTCGCCGGTTACCGCTCGTTGAGAGACGTGCGGCTGCCGCTGACACAGCTGAACGTCGTCGTCGGCCCCAACGGCTCGGGGAAATCGAATCTTTATCGCGCGCTTTGGCTGATTGCGGAGATTTGCGAAGGGGGCTTCGCGCGGGCGATCTGTCGCGAGGGAGGGCTCGTGTCCGCGATGTGGGCCGGCCCGCGCACGAACACAAAACCCCTGCGGATGGAGCTCGGTTTCGGGACCGAGGACCTTAGCTTCTTGCTCAGCTGCGGCTTTCCACCCCCGCCGCCGCCTCCGACCGCCTTCGGCTACGACCCCTATATCAAAGAGGAGGCCGTGTGGATCGGCCGAAAGCGGAAACCAACCACGACGCTGCTTGAGCGGTCCGCGGGGATGACTTCGATCCGCGACGTCGAGGGGCGCCGCGTCGAGTATCCACTGGTGCTTTCCGAGAACGAATCGGTCCTCGCGCAATTCCGCGAGCCCCATCGATTCCCTGAACTCTTCGCCTTGCGCGAGGCCGTGCGCGGCTGGCGCTTTTACCATCAGTTTCGCACCGACGAGCAGGCCCCGCTGCGATCACCTCAAGTCAGCGTGCGGACGCCGGTGCTCAGCCACGACGGCAACGATCTGGCCGCTGCGTTGCAGACTATCACCGAGGTCGGGGATCGCGATCGCCTGTACGAGGCCATCTCCGCCGGGCTGCCGGGCCGCATGTTGAGGATTCAAGCAACGGGCTCGGCCGGGGCGCACAAGTCGCCGCAGGCCACCGAACTCTCGGTCGCTCTCGATACGGAGGGTTGCGCGGCCCCTTCTGGCGCGAGAACTCTCCGACGGGACGCTGAAATTTCTCTGCCTGGCGGCCGCCCTGCTGAGCCCGAGACCACCGGCTCTGATTGCGCTCAACGAACCCGAGTCGAGCCTCCATCCAGACCTGTTGCCGGCGCTAGCCCGAATGATCGTCGACGCGGCGGAATTCTCGCAAATCTGGGTCAGCACGCACTCCAGTCAGCTGGCCGCTTCGATCCGAGAGATCTCCGGCACCGATCCGATCGAACTGGAGCTCTTAGACGGCGAGACTCGGATCCGGTCGTCGGACGACTGAGATCCGCGTGTCAGCAACGGACGGTGTGCCAGCGGCCGCAAGGCGGCCTCGAGACACCCTACGGGATGCAATTCTGCGGCTTGCGGAGGCACGCCTTGGCAAGGCCTTGCGCGAGAGATTACGGTATCCATTGGCCTTTCCCGTCTGTCCCGCGCAGAGAATCACGAGCGCTCATGCTCCCGCCAAGTTCCGAGCTCGGAACCGGATCGAACTCCCGTCTTGCGCGATTCGGCATCTGGATCGTGGTCGGGCTCTACCTCGTCGCGGTGCTGGCGGTCAATCCGTTCCGCGAATGCCCCGTGCGGGACGACTGGGCCTACGCCTGGTCGGCCTGGCGGCTGTTGGCGACGGGCCACTATCTGGCGCACGACTGGGCGTCGGCCAATACGCCCTTTCAGGCGGCCTGGGGGGCCGCGTTCTGCCTGCTGTTCGGCAATTCGTTCATCGCGCTGCGCTGCTCGACGATCGTGCTGGCCGTGCTGGGGCTATTCGGCCTTTCGCGCTCTGGCACGCGAGCACGGCTTGAGCCGCGGCGCGGCCGATCTGCTGAGCGCTGTGCGTCGCGTCGTGCTCGATCTTCTTCAAGCTGAGCCTCAGTTACATGAGCGACGTCCCCTTCGCGGCGCTCGTGACCATCGCCGTTTTGTTCTACACGCGGGCCGTCCGCGGCATGCGCTGGACCGACTGGATCGCCGGCTCACTGGCGGCGGCGGCGACCGTCGGCACGCGACAATTCGGCGTGGTGCTCGTCGCGGCGGTCGGGCTGGTCTGGCTCTTCGATCGCCGCCGTTGGACGCAATGGAAAGAGTATGCGGTCGGCATTTCGTTGCCGGTGTTGGCCGCGGCCTGGCAAGTCAACCAGGGCTGGAACCATCCGAACTGGGCGGCCGGTTTTCAGGTCTACCGGGCGCGAAACTATTTCGCGTCGGGCGCGTTTTTCAAACAGTTGCCCTGGCGTCCCGGAGCTATCGTCGAATATCTCGCCTGGTTTCTGGTGCCGCTCGTCATTCTGGCGGCACTCGGTGTCGTGCGCGAAATTCGCAAAGACCGCAGTGACGCGCCCGGCGCCTCGCCGCCAAGTCGACGGCCGCTGGCGACGCTCGCTTTGTGGATCGTCGTCTTTTCCCTGAACGTCGTGTACGGCTGGAAGGTTTTGGGCTACGCGTACCACACGCCCAACTTTCAGGGCTCGCACGCGCTCATGCCCTTTCTGCCCGATTGCTACGACATCCTCGAGGTGTTGGGCGAGCCCGTCCGCTGGGCGGCGACGCTCTTTGTGATCGTCGGAGCCGCGCTGTTTGCCCGATTGATCGTGGCCCGCGTCGCGCGGCTGGGGCACCGGTGACGCGCATCAACTGGCTTACTGCGTGCTCGACTTCACGGCCCTCTTCCTGGCGGCGATCAGCCTGGTCTTCAATCAGTTCACCGACAATTATCTGGTCCCGCTTGTGCCGTACGCGGCCATCGCCGTCGGCCAGCCGCTGGCGGAACTGCTGTGGGCGCGGCGGCGGGCGGTCGTCGCCTGTTGCCTGCTGCTGTTTGTCGGCGCGGCGATTTGGACGCGCGAAGATCTGGCCAAGGACGAGGCGATGTGGAGCCTGTCCGCTCGGTTGCACGACCAGGGCATTCCGCCGCAACAGATCTTCTCGGACTGGAAGTGGTTCTTCTTTTGGAACTTCGAGGACGCGGCCGAGCAGGGCCTGTTTCATCCCGACACCTCTTATGCGTACTTCTTCGACGAGTGGATGGCCCCCGACCGCCAGTTCGCCGAGTATCGCGTCGTGCATGAGTTGACGCCGCCGCCCGGCGAACGTTGGGAAGTGGTCGACACGGCACACTATTTCAGCGTCTATGCCCGCGGCCAGGAAACGTTTTACGCCGTGCGACGAACGCGCGACGAACCGGCCGTGCCTTCCCGCGCCGCATCGTCTGCTCTGCCCGCCGCCTCCGGCAACACGGCCGTGCCGAAAGCCCCGCCTGCCGCGCCGAAAGGCGCCACGTCGAAAGGCGGAGCGAAGCCATGCAGCGCACCTGCGACTTCGCCCAGCGTTGTTGCTCGCGCGCCATCCGGCCTCAGCGGCTGGCCCGGCCTGTGCCTGGTGATCGGCCTGTATCTGGCGGCGGTCGCGGCCGTGAATCCGCTCCGCGAGTGCCCCGTGCTCGACGACTGGGCCTACGCGTCGACCGTGCGGCACCTGCTGCAGACGGGCACATACAAGCTCGACGATTGGGTGGCGCCCAACATGCCGTTTCAAGCGTTGTGGGGCGCGGCGTTCTGCCTGGTGCTGGGCGATTCGTACATCGCGCTGCGGCTGTCGACCGTCGCGCTCACCGTGATCGGGCTGATCGCCTTTCGAGCGCTGGCTCGCGAGCACGGCCTGAATGGACGGGCGGCCAATTTGGCCACCTTTTGTCTCGCCTCGTCGTCGTTGTTCTTCCGCATGAGCCTGACGTTTCAGACGGACGTTCCCTTCCTGGTCACGCTGATCGTGGCCCTCTGGCTCTACACCCGCGCCCTCCGCGTGATGACAGTGCCCGCGTGGGCGGCGGCCGCGGTGGCGGGTTCGGCCAGCATTCTGACGCGACAGTTCGGCGCCGCTTTGGTCGCCGCGCTCGGCGTGTTGTGGATGTTCGATCGTGGGCGATTCGCTCGCTTCAAGTACTACGCGCTCGGCATCTCGCTGCCGGTCCTCGCCGTTGTGTGGCAGTTGTATCGCGGTCTGTTCTATTCCAACTGGGCGGCCGAGTCGGTCTTGTTTCGCCAAAGGCTCTTTTTCTCGCGAGGGCATTTTCTCCGCGTGCTTCCCTGGCGGCCGCTCGTGCTCGTCGAATACCAGGCACTTTGGCTCGTGCCGTTGGTGCTGTTGGCCGCCTGGGCGACCGCTCGCATGCTTTTCAACCGGAACGCAAAAGATTCGCCGGCGGAGGGCCCGCTGTCGCGAAGCGCGTCACTGGCCTGGCTGGGCGGCTTCTTGCTGTTGTTCACGGCGGGCGTGGTCTACGGCTGGAAGACGATCGGCTACGGCTACAACTCGTCCGACTTTCATGGCAACACGGCGCTGATGCCGTTCCTGCGACACACGTACGATCTGTTGCTCGTGCTGGGTGAGCCGGTGCGCTGGGCGGTGACGATCTTCGTCGTGGTCGGCGCGGCGCTCATCGCTCGCGTCTTCGTCGAGCGTTACGCCAGCCTGTTGACCGCGGCGCCGGGAGCCGTCCCTCCGCCGACGCCCCGTGAATTGCTACTCGACTTGACGTCGCTCTTTCTGCTCGGCGGCAACCTGGTTTTCTTTCAGCAGTGGGATTCCTATCAGCTGCCGTTTCTGCCGCTGGCGGCCATCGTGCTCGCGAAGCGATACGAAAGACTGTTGCTCGCGCGGAGTTGGGCCGTGGCCGGCTGTTGCCTGGCGATGCTGGCGGGCTCGGCGATTTGGACGCGCGAGGATCTGGCGAAGGGCGACGTGCAATGGATTCTGGCTGAGCGACTGCGCCAAGAGGGGATTGCGCCACAGAACATCGCCTCGAGCTGGGAGTGGTTTGCCTACTGGAACTTTCCCGAGTTCGTGCGGCAGGAAGGCAAACGGGCCAGCACGGAGATCCCCAAGTTCCTTGGCGAAGACGGCTGGCAGGGGCGCAATCGCATTGCCGCCGAATACTGGATCGTCCACGAGCCGCGGCCGCCGGCAGGTTCACCGGAAACCTGGACCATCGTTGGCGAGGCCGACTACTTCAGTGTCTACGCTCGTCGCCGCGAACGGTTTTACGCCGTACGACGCTCGCCGGCACCTGAGCAACGCTTTTGAGTTCGCCCAAGCGCGAAAGCGCATCCTTTGTATTGCAAAGTCTTCGGCCTGACGGTATCCTGACACCAGTTCGCCGTGAACACGTTGATTGCCGGGGAATCTCGCATGGAACTTCAGGAAGCCTTGGCTCAGATCGCCGAGATCCGCGACCACCTTGCCCGCACCGAGACGTTCGAGGGTTATCGCTCCGCCACGGTGGCGGCGTCCGGGCTGATGGCGATTGCCGCCGCCGGCGTGCAGGCGGCCTTCGTTCCCGATCCTCTGGGCCGGCTCGATGCGTACCTGGGGCTGTGGGTGGGCGTGGCGGTGGTCAGCATTGTGCCGGTGGGCATCGAGATGCTGATCCGCTGCCGCCGAGCGAACTCCGAGACGGCCGCGCGACTGACGCGGATGGCCGTCGAGCAGTTCTTGCCCTGCCTGGTCGTGGGGGCGCTCATCACGGTGGCGATTGCCGTCGTCGCTCCCGAAACGGCCTGGATGCTGCCCGGACTCTGGGCGCTGGTGTTCGGGCTCGGGGTTTTTGCGTCGGCCCGGCTCTTTCCGCGGCCCGTCGTGTGGGTGGCCGCCTACTACCTCCTGGCTGGGACGGCGTGCCTCGCCAGCGGCAAGCGGTTCGAGCCACTCTCGCCTTGGATGATGGCCGCGACCTTCGGCGTGGGACAGTTGCTGGCGGCGGCGATTGTCTACCGCTGCGTGGAGCGCAAGCATGTCTCGTGATCGCAAGCCGGCGCGGCGCGACTCGGGGCGTTTTGCCTACGAGGGGCTCGAGCGGGCCATCCACGAAAAGGCCCGCCTGGGCATCCTCACGTCGTTGATGACGCGCCGCGAGGGGCTGCTCTTCACCGAATTGAAAGCACTCTGCTCGCTGACCGACGGCAATCTCAACCGCCATCTCAAGGTGCTGCAGGAAGCCGGGCTGGTCGACGTCTGGAAGGGCTCGCAAAAAGGGAAGCCCCAAACGCTCTGCCGGCTGACCACCGACGGCCGCCGCCGTTTCCTCGAGTATGTCGCCGTGCTGGAACAGGTTATTTCCGACGCCGCGGCCGCTCGGACGGCCACCTCGAAGTCGACCGCCCGCGATCTCCTGGGAGGCTGGTCGCCGGCCTGAGAATCGCCGTCAAATTTTTTTGGCTCATAACTTTGTAATGCAAAGTTGTTGAGTAAGGCTTGTGAATCGGACTGTGGCGGACGAAGGAGGTCACCGATGAAAGTCTTGCGTGCCGATGCGATGGGAATTTGCTTTGGCGTTCGCGACGCCCTGGCGATGGCCGCTGCCCTGCCCGATCCGGTCAACACCACGATTCACGGCGAGCTGGTGCACAACGAGACCGTGCTCGTCCAGTTGCGCACGCGCGGCTTTCGCATGACGGCCGAGACCGAACGCGACTCGCTGCCGCCCACCCAGGACGTACTGATCACGGCTCACGGCATCAGCGACCGCGAGCGACGGCGACTTGAGGGAGCAGGCAAACGGCTGATCGACACGACCTGCCCGCTCGTCGAACGCGTGCACCGCGCGGCCCAGGCTCTGCAAGCCGACGGATACCACGTCCTCGTCCTCGGGCGGCGAGCGCATGCCGAGGTCCGCGGCATCGTCGAAGACCTGACCGCGTACAACGTGCTGGAGAGCCTGGAGGATGTTGTCGACTTCGGACAGGCGAAGCTCGGCCTCGTTTGTCAGACGACCACTCCGCCCGATCTGGCGAAGCAGATCCTCGCCGCCGTCCGTGCTCGCAATCCGGCTTCCCAGGTCCGCTTTGCCGACACGATTTGCCAGCCGACGCGCGAACGGCAGCAAGCGCTCGAGCGGCTGCTTTATAAGGTCGACGCGATGGTCGTCGTCGGCGGCAAGAACTCGAATAACACGCGACAGCTCGTCGAGCGCTGCCGGGCCGCGAACGTTCCGGTCTGGCACGTGCAGGACGCGGGCGGGCTTGCCGAGTGCCGTTTCGACGGCCACCAGGTCATCGGGCTGACGGCCGGCACGTCGACGCCGGACGAAACCATCGATGCGGTCTACGTCGCGCTGTGCCGGTTGCCGTCCGGGGTGCCGAACACGTCGCGACAGTGGGTGCGGCATTTCCACGCGAATGCCGACACGCCGGCCGACATTCCCTGGGACGATCCGCGGCGACTCTCGGCCGTCGAGCGGAGGGCCGTGCTCCGCTCGATTCAGATTTTCCAGCTCGGCGAGAGCGGGGGCGGCAGTCGGCTGTTGCGGGCGGCCGAGACCTATTGCCGGCAGACCGGCGATCGCCACTATCTCAAGGCGCTACGGCTCTTCATTCGCGAAGAGCAGCACCATGCCGAATTGCTCGCGCGCTTCTTGAGGCGGGAGGAGACCGAGCTTATCGGCCGGCAGTGGACCAACGGCATCTTTCGCCGCTGCCGCAATCTGGTCGGGCTGGAGTTGATGCTGGCGGTGCTGTTGGCCGCCGAGCTGATGGCCCGCGTGTATTACGCCGCGCTCAGCCGGGCGACGGACGATCCCGTGCTGCGAGCGATCTGTGGGCGGATCCTTCGCGACGAGCGCTGGCACGTGCGGTTCCAGTGTGATCGCCTGGCACACATGCGGGGCGAGCGCCGGCGATCTCTAGGCCTGTTGACTGGCGCGGCCGAGCGGATCGGCTTTAGGGTCGTGTGCGTCGCGGTCTGGATGAATCACGCCCGCGTGTTTCGAGCGACGGGGATCGGCTTTGGAGCGTTCTGGCGGCGGACGGGACGCGAGCTTGATCTGGCCCGCCGGCTCATCGGTGCGACGACGCGGCAAGCGGCGCGAGTTAGTTCGATCTTGCCGGCGGCTGCGACACGCGGTGAATCGATCGTCGCAGGAAGCCCAGCACTGTCCAGCCGGTGATCATGCCGACTCCGTAGGTGGCCCCGATCAACACGGCCACGGTGGTGGTCACCGTCCGATCGAGATACTTGAGCGTCACCTCGTCGCGGTTTTGCAGCACGAACAGTCCGACGGCCCCCAACAGCACCACCAAGATGAATCCGTAGATCATCTTCATCGTGTCAGTCTCCTGGTCGCTTGCGCGTCACAAGTTCCACGAGAGCAAAAACAGGACCGCGAACAGCGCCGCCATCGAGACCAGAATCGTGACGAACAATCGGGCCGATCGCCGCAGGATCTGCGGCGGATACTCGAACCGGGTGGCGCTGTAGACCAGGCTGACCGTCAGCGCCAGCGGCAGCAGGTACCAGCTGGCGTGGGTTTTGTCGGCCAGGATCAAAAACGACTGCATGCTGCAGATTCCTTGAGGCGTCATTCGCGGAGCCGATTATTAAACCTTAGGCGCTGCGATCGGGGGAGGCGCCGGCGGAGGCTGGGCAGGCGGCACGGCTTTGACCGTCTTCTCGGCCGACGAGCTGGCGGCGGCCTTTTGTTCGGCGTCGCTGCCGTCTCCGTAGCCGTAGGCCGGACCTTCCACCGCGTCCAGAATCACCAGGATGTTGAGCAGGCCGGCGATCATCGTGAAGGTCATCGCCAGCTCGTGAAACTTGCCGAGTGTGCGGTGCAGCGAGAGGTAGTATTCGTCGTCGGGCGGAGCCTCGAAGCGATCGACGAGCTTGCGCGGAAACTTGCCGCTGAGCCGGCCGATCTGTTTGAGGCGGATCGCTCGCGTCGACGACGTCGACTGAGAGAAGCTCGCGTTCGGGATCGGCCGAGACGGCTTTGCCAAACTTGGGAGTGCCCCCCAGTGACAGCGTGATCTCTTTTTTGTCCTGGGTGCCGGTGAATTTGCCCTGCACCACGCGGCCTTCGGCGGGCTTGGTCCCCGCCCTAAGTTCGATCTGCCCCGTTACCGCGCCGTCGGCCAGGTTGGCGGTGCGGTCCTGCATGTGCAACATTCCGTGAAAGGGAGCGTTGAGCGGCGCGGACAGGCTGATTTCATCGACGTTCGTGCGACTCTCGTAACGCCGCGCCTGCATCAGGGACGGCAGCGCCGGCAAACCGACGAAGACTTGCGCGTAATAGGGATTCAGAAAGTTCGTGGGGTCCTTCTTCCAGTAAACGACGCTCCAGTTCCCGAGTGCCATTCCGTAGAAGAAGGTCACCAGCACGCAGGTGCCGCAAAGGATGCCTTTGAAATAGCGGCCCTGGTAGACGTGTCCCGCGCCGGGAAACAAAAAGGCCAAGACGCCGGCCAGATACCGGTTTTTAAACGGGATGCGGGGATCAAGCATGCGAATCAAATTTCCGGGCAAACCGGCGTTTTTTTGGCGGAACACTGCTTCGAGTGGGAACACCGCGGCGGGCCAAGCGTAGAACCGGCCGTATTTTAGGCGCAAGCCAGATTGGGGCTAGGGAGGGTTCGACGCATGCCCCTCCCGAGAGGCACGCCAGAACGCGCAGTGCGCACTGCGGTCGGCGGCCTCAGGCCGACTGGGAGCGCAACACCACGTTCGGCCGATAGAGCAGCGCGACCGGCAGCATCACGGCGGCGGACATCGCGAAGATCCAGCTCTCGCGAATCTGCAGGATTCGGCAAGCCTCGATGACCAGCAGATAAAAGACGGCCGCCAGCATGATGCCGATCCAATTGATGAGATTCATCGCGCCGATCATGCGTCCTTTTTGCTCGGCCGGCGGACGAACCTGCATGATCACGGCCAGCGGCACATAGAAGAAGCCGGCGAAGAAGCCAACGCCCACCAGCAGCACGCGGCAGGCGATCTCGAACAGGCTGGTCGGCCGCAGCATTTCCACGACCGACTCGGGAGCGCGGACGGGAAGCGATGTGGCACTCGTCTCGCCGGCGGGAATCTCCGCAGCCTTCGCGGTTTCGGACGAGCCGGCTTCCGAGGCCGCCTTGCTCGGGGTCAGAGAAACGCCGGCGACGCTGCCGATCACCGCCAAACCCGACAAGCAGACGACGATGCCCCACGCGCCGAGCTTCACGAAGCCGACGCGAATCTTGCCGCGCGCCGCTCCGCCAGCCCACAGACAGCCGACCATGATGCCGACGGCCATGCAGACTGACAGCAGACTCGTGCGTCCGTCGCCGTAGTTCATCTGCAGTTTGCCGAAGTCGTTGACCGAAGGCTGAATCACGCCGCCCAGAAACCAAAACAACGACGAGATCACCAGCACCAGCATCAACGGCCGGTCGGCTTTCAACATCCGCCAGGTCTCGCCGCTGATGAACAGGGCCGAAGGCGTGAATTTGAGTCCCGGCTGCGCGATGGGCGTGCGGCGAATGACCAGCGACGTCAGCGTGCCGGTGACGGCGATCCCGATGCAGACCGCGCTGCCGATCCAGAGGCGATCGTTGTACCACTCCTTGATAAAGCCGGCGAGCGCCATCCCCAGGATGATCGACAGAAACGTCGTCATCTGAATCATGCCGTTGACCTGCGGCAAGTCGCGCTCGCGAAACAGCTCGGGCAGGATGCCGTATTTCGGCGGCCCGAAAAACGCGCTGTGGGTGCCCATCAGAAACACGACGGCCAACAAAAAGATCATGCGGCCGTCCGTCGAGTGCAGTGCCAGGAGCCCGGCCGTCATCACACCGATCTCGGCGACCTTCATCGCCACGACGATGTGCACCTTGCTCATGCGATCGGAGAGAAAACCGGCAAATCCGGAGAAGAGCACGAAGGGGAGGGCGAACAGCAGCAGCGCGGCCCCCTGATCGTTTTTGCCCGTCTCGCGGAAGTAATCGACGCAGATCAGCAGCACGAGCTGCTTGAACAGGTTGTCGTTGAAGGCCCCGAAGAACTGCGTGAAGTTCATCCCGTGGTACGAGACGTCGTGCCACAGGGGCGGGCGGGGATCGGGCTGGGAGAGGTCGGGGTTCGCCGAAGCCATAAAGCCCTAACGTGGGGGGGTGTGGGGCGAAGTCGCGATGATCCTACCGGATTGTCATCGCGGGCGGAATTGCGGAGCCTTCGCTGAGTTAACGACACACGGTTAGGAACGGGCGCACACAGTTAAGAACGCGGGTGAGAACGTGGGCGATGACAGGGCGTCCGCGTGCGGATACAGTTGAGGACAGCCCCACCCCGATTCCCACCTCTTATACAGGCGACGAATGATGGCTCGCGCAACGCCACTCGCCGCGATTTTTTTGGGCTTGTGCCTGTCGCCGCACGCCCAGGCCGACGCAGCAGCCCCGGCTCCTCCCGTGCCCCGGGAGCAAGTCCAGCGGGCGGTCGACCGCTCCATCGGCTACCTGCAAACCGAAAGTGGCAACTGGCTGAACACGCGCCGCTGTGCGGCCTGTCATCATGCCGGCATGCCCCTCTGGGCGCTCAATGAAGCCGACAAGCTGGGCTACGCCATCGACAAGAAGTTCATGGCCGACAAGATCGAAGCGACACTCGGAAGCCCGGACAAGCTGATCGCGGTCAAGCTTGTGCCCGGCCCGAAAGATCCTCCGGACACGCGACCGCTTGCCCGAGGCCTCAACATGGGGCTTCCGTTCCTGGCGGTCGCCGGACGTTCGTTCCCGACTTTAAGCGAGGGCCAGAAACAGAGCCTGAGCTTTATTACCGAGGAGATCCTCAAGAAGCAGATGAAAGACGGCTCGTGGGAGTTCTTTCTCAGCCGGCCGCCGATCAACGAGACGCAGCTCACCGACGTCGGCTGGATCCTGATGGCGCTGCAGGCCGATCCGGCCAGCGTCACGTCTCAGCCGCAGCGTGTCGCACTGCAAAAAGGGGTCGCCTGGCTCGCCGACACCAAGCAGCCCGACACGTACCAGAGCAAGGTTTTGAAACTGTTGCTGGCGATCCGCGCCGGCAAAGCCACGAGCGATCTCCAGCCGCAGATCAACGAATTGCTCGCCGCACAACAGCCTGACGGTGGCTGGCGACAACTCCCCGAAATGAAGAGCGACGCCTTCGCGACCGGGCAGACGCTGTACGTGTTGTCGCTGGCGGGTTATACGGCCGAGCGCCCGCAAATGAAGCGTGCCATCGCCTTTCTCGTGACGACGCAAAAGCCGGACGGCAGCTGGCCGATGACGTCGCACGCCTCTCCAGACGGGAAGCCCGGCCACGCCAAGCTGCTGACACCCATCACGTGCGGGGCAACTTCCTGGGTGACGCTCGGCTTGTCGCGAGCCGTGCCGAAACGCTAATGGAACCGCGAACCGAGCTGCTAAGGGTCGACGAAAGTTTTCACATCCAGGGGTACGGGCTCGTCGTCCACCCGGATTTCTCCGTCCCGAACGGCTGGAAAAACCAGGTCGAAACAGTCGTCGTGGAAAAGCCCGACGGGCAGAGGTATGAGTCAATCGCTCAATTCAACGCGGTACATTTCAATGTGGCATTCGATTCGACGGACGTAATGGGTGCGATTGATCGACGTTGGCGAGTCATCGCGTTGTTGCCGAACACAGCAAAGGATGATCTGCCGGCGGGCAGCAAGATATTCGTTTCGCGCGAACTCAGAGACAAGCTCCATTCAGTCCAAGCGATCGAGAATTCCGAGGAGTAGCAATCCTCGGTCTTGCGAGTGTCGCCTTCAAGGAGCCCCGCACTTCCGTGCGATGCTCTTAATCACTCGATCGTCTCCACGTCGAGCCAGTTGTCGCCGGCCGACAGGTCGACGACGAGCGGCACTTCCAGCTCCATCGCGTGCTCCATTTCGTGCCGCACCATGTCGGCCAGCTCGCGGACGTGCTCTTCGGGCACCTCGAAGACCAGTTCGTCGTGAATTTGCAGCAGCAGCTTGGCGGGAAATGAGGCGGCGCGGAGGCGGTCGGCCAGTCGCAACATGGCCCGTTTGATCAGGTCGGCCGCCGAGCCCTGAATCACCGCGTTGATCGCCGTCCGCTCGGCCAGGTTGCGTTGCATGCGGGTGATCGCTGCCGGACGAATGCCGGAGATCGGACGGCGGCGGCCGAGAATCGTATGCGCGTAGCCCGTCCGATGGCAGTCGCGGAGAATCTGCTGCAAGTAGCGGGTCACGCCGGCGTAACGCGTGAAATAACTGTCGATGAATGCGCCGGCTTCGTCCGGATCGATGCCCAGCGCGGCGGCAAGGCCAAACGGGCTCTGGCCGTAGATCACGCCGAAGTTCACCGCCTTGGCGATTCGCCGCATGTCGGACGTGACGTCGGCTTCCGCCACGCCGAAAACCTCCTGAGCGACGGCCGAGTGAATGTCGGCCCCCTCGCGGAAGGATTCTTGCAGGGCCTTGTCGCGACTGAAGTGAGCCAGCATCCGCAGCTCGATCTGCGAATAGTCGGCGCACAAGAGCTTCCAGCCCTCGGCTGACGCGAGAAACGCTCGGCGGACACGGCGGCCTTCTTCTGTGCGGATCGGAATGTTTTGCAGGTTGGGATCGCTCGCGCTCAGTCGACCCGTCGCCGCGACGACCTGGTTGAACGAGCAATGAATCCGCCCCGTCTGCGGGTTGACCATCTTGGGCAGCGCGTCGAGATACGTGCCCTTGAGCTTCGAGAGCTGCCGTTGCTCGATGATCTTGGCTGGCAGCGAGTGTTGCAGGGCCAGTCGCTCGAGCACATCCTGATCGGTGCTGGGGCCCGTCTTCGTCCGCTTGAGGACCGGCAGCTTCAGTTGCTCGAACAGCACCTTGCGGAGCTGCAGCGGCGAATCGATGTTGAACTCGCCCCCCGCCTCGCGATAGATGTCGTTAACGATGGCGGACAGGCGGCGCGTGACGTCGGCGCTCTGCCGGGCCAGCTCGTCGCAGTCGACGCGGATGCCTGCGGCCTGCATATCGGCCAACACGCGGATCAGCGGCCGCTCCAGCTCCCAGTACAAGTCCCACAGCTTTTCCTGCTTGAGCTCTTGCTCGACGACCCGCGCGAGCGAGAAGGCGACCTGCGCGTCCTCGGCCGCGTATTCGGCGGCCTTGGGGATGTCGACCTGGTCCATCGACAGTTGCTTGGAGCCCGTGCCAATCAAGTCGCGGATCGGAATCGTGTGATGGCCGAGGAACTTTTCGGCCAGCACGTCCAGGCCGTGAGCGCGGGCCCCGGCATCGAGCAGGTAATCGCCGACCATCGGGTCCAGGCCGATTTCGCCCAGCTCGATGCCCTGCTGCCGCAGCACCAGGATCTCGTACTTGATGTTTTGGTTGACGATGACGTTCGCTGCGTTCTCCAGGTGCGGCTTCAGCGCCGCGAGCACGCGTTTTGGATCGAGCGTGCGTTGCCCTGCCGGGCTGCGCACAGGCAAGTAGTACCCCAGGCCTTCCTGCCAGCTGAAGGCCCAGCCGACGATCTCTGCCCGGAGCGGGTCGACGTTGGTCGTCTCCAGGTCGACGGCAAACGTCCGCTGCCCGGCGAGCTCTCGCACAAAGTCGGCAAGCGCCGCATCGTCATCGACAATCTTGAAGCCGCGATAGCGCGACGGATCGACGTCGGTGGGGACGGTGCGCACCGGCGCGGGGATCGGCTTTGCGGCGGGCGGTTTCTTTTTCACGGGCGAGTCGTGCGGTTCGCCCAACACGAAGGGTTCTTCCTCCGCGTCCGACTCGCCGAGCAACGCGGGCTCGCTGCTGGCGGGCGCTTTGACCTCGCTGGGGTCAGGCAACAGGGATTGCTGCGTCGCGCGGACGGGGGCTTCGCTTCGCATTTCGTCGGCGAACCGTCGAAAGCCCAGATCGGTAAAGAGAGATCGCAGCCGCGCGCGGTCGGGCTGTTTTATGCGGGCCGCCTCCCAGTCGACGTCGATCGGCAAGGTGGTATTCAGCTCAACCAGCTTGCGGCTGGTACGGGCCTGGTCGGCGAAATTTTTCAGGTTTTCTTTGAGCTTCGCCCCCGGCGCTTTGTCGGCGTTCTTCAACACTTCTTCGAGCGTGCCGAACTGCTGCAGTAGGGCGGACGCTTTCTTCGGGCCGACGAGCGGAATGCCGGGGACGTTGTCGACGGCATCGCCCACGAGCGACTGAAAATCGATCACCTGGTCGGGCCGCACGCCCCAATCGAGATCGAGCGAGGACGCGTCGTAGAACGTGTTCTTGCGGACGTTGAAGATCTGGACGAGGGGTCCCAGCAGCTGGCGAACGTCTTTGTCGCTGGTGACGATCCGCGACTCGATCCCGCGCTCGCTGGCCAGCCGCACGACGGTGGCGATGACGTCGTCGGCTTCCCAGCCCGAATAGCCCAGGGCCGGGATGCCGAAACCTTCCAGCACCTCGAGGATCCGCGGGATCTGCGCCGTCAGGTCGACGGGCATTTCGGAGCGGTTGGCTTTGTACTCGGCAAAGACCTCGTTGCGGGTCGCCGGTCCGGATACGTCGAGGCGCAGATCAGATGGGTGGCGCCGGGCAGGGCCCGGATTGTCTGCAGATCGCGGGTGAAGCCGAAAACGGCGTTCGTCGGCTGCCCGCTCGGTCCGGTCATCTCCGGGATCGCATGGAAGACCTGGAAAACGAGCGAATACATGTCGACGATAAACAACGTCTCGGGCATCAAGTCCTCGAAGGGGTTGGCGGGTCGCCGGCGGTTTGGCGACTAGGGTTTGGCCGACGGTTTGAGATTTTCCCAATCTCGCCGCTTGTTTTCGAGCGGACGGGGTCGAAGAATCGCTTCAGGCCGGTTTTGCGTGGTCGCTTGCGTCCTGGACTCGACCCGGGGGGCGGATTGGCGACCGTTCCCGCACGCAAAACCTGACCGCGCCGGCAGATCGGTTGAGCGGGGATCGCGGAAACCGCTTGACTTGCCTTCAGGCCCCTTTACACTCGTAGGATAGGGGTCCGCGGGCGCGAAATCAGCCCCCAAATCCGCTTACAGCAGCACCGTAGACAGCAACAACGTCGACACTGTCCTGCGAACCGGCCCGCGTCCGATCCCGAGTGGGGCGCGGACTGTCGTTCTCGACGGTCGAATTCCCGAACACGGCCTCTCGTCGCACGCTCAAGCACGTCTTTCCGAATCGGAGTGAGTAATGCCGGCTGCCAACAAGTCCACCGGTCTGCAGATCGCGCTCGTGTTCACCGTCATGGGCATGATCATCGCGTTCGTCGTCGCCTTCCTCCAGTATCGAGCGGCGGCCGATGCTGACGCCCAGAAAGCAGCCGAAATCGAAAAGAAAAACGCGGCCGAAAAGAGTCTGCAAACCGCGACCGCCAACTTGCAGAGCCTGCGGCAATTCCTCGGCTATCCGAACACCGACGAGATCGGGAAGACCGACGCCGAGGGCGAGAATTCGGTGATCGGCCAGTTGCGGACGCTGATGGTGCGCGTCGCCCCCGGCGAGCTGACGATGCCGACCGTCGCTGCCACGCTGCAGCGCGTCGGACAGGAACTCGACACTCTGCAAAAGGACCGGGCCACCTTCAACGCCCAGACGATCGACCTCAATAAGCAAATTCTCGCCTTGCGCGGCGAATACCAGGGCATGGTCGACGCTCACACGCAGGCCCAGAAGAAGGCCGAGGGGGATCGCCAGGACGCCCAGACGAGCAAGGAAGAGGCGGTCACCAAGAAGGAAAAGGAAGTGAACGACAGGCAGGCGGAGATTCAGAGGCTGCAGTCTGAGAACCAGCAGGTCCGCTCGGACGCGGTGAAGGATAAAGACGCCAGCACGGCGCGCATCACCAAACTCGCAACGATCAACCAAGGCTTGCGGACGGAGAAAGACGCCCGTGAGAAGTGGAGCTTCGAGGTCCCCAGCGGCAAGATCGAATGGGTCGATCTCGACACGGGGCAGGTGTGGATCAACCGCGGCAGTCGCGACAACCTCCGCAAAGGGACGACCTTCAGCGTGTATAAGCAGGTCAACGAGGGCGTTGCCCGTGGCCTGAAGGACATCAAGGGAGCGATCGAAGTCACTAGCGTCGACGGCGACATGGCGCAGGCCCGCATCACCCGCCAGCGGATCAGCGATCCGATCGTGAAGGGGGACGAGGTCTACACGCCGCTGTGGGCCCCGGGGCGCAAGGAGAAGTTCGCATTCGTCGGCCTGTTCGACCTCGACAACGACGGCGTCAACGACCGCGAAGTGCTGCACGACCTGGTGGCCGCCTCCGGTGGCGAGATCATCGACGAAGTGGACGACAAAGGCGCCCGCCATCCGACCAACGGCAGCATCAACGTCGGCACCAAGTTCCTCGTCGTTGGCAAGATTCCCGACACCTACGAAGCCAAGCCCGAGGACAAAGAGGCCGATCGGCTGATTGGCGAAGCCCACAAGAAGATGATCCAAGAGGCGCAAGAGCACGGCGTTCGCATCGTCACCATCGAGGACTTCCTCAACTACATCGGCTACGAGCCGGGCCGCCGCATCTGGCGTCCGGGTGTGACGCAGGCCTGGAACCTGCACCAGGGTATGCAAGGGAACGTGGCCCGTCCGGACGCCAAGAAACGTCCCGAATCGATGGGTCGCACGTCGCGGGCCTTCACCAACCCGAACGCCCCGCAAACGGAGTCAACGGGCCGGACCTCGCAGATCTTTAACAGCAAGTAAGGCCCGGCAAGAATTAGGCCCGGCTACAAGCCAGGCCCCGGCACCAAGCTAGTTCCTGGCCACAAGTCAGGCACGAAGCACGAACGACGAAGCTCGAATGAGAAATGCCGCTTGAGCGCAAAGGAAGTACGCTTCCCGCGGGCTTAGGTCATTCACTCATTC
Organism: uncultured Planctomycetaceae bacterium; assembly: GCA_963813715.1. Lineage (GTDB taxonomy): Bacteria > Planctomycetota > Planctomycetia > Planctomycetales > Planctomycetaceae > DASPSM01. The sequence goes on from CAWFAK010000005.1 coordinate 1,187,874, forward strand.
CTTCGTCATTCGTGCTTTGTCATTGGCTGCTCACTGTCCTGCTGGTAGAGGCCGGCCAAAAGCACGCCGCCGCGACGTTCTTCCACGAGCGGGCTGTGCTCGGCAACGAGTTGCTGCAATTGGGGCGAGAGGTCGGCCAGCCGACAGAAGACGAGCAGGTACCCGGCGTGCCGCGGCTGATCGGCGTCGTAGGCGTGCAGTCGAATCCCGCGCCGCCGCAGCACGGGCGATTGCGTGAGCATCTCGTCGAGCTGGAAAGGGTGGAGCACGGGGGCGACGTCGATCTCCGCTCCGTCCGGCACGGCCTGAGCGGCCCGCTCGAGAAAATCGCGGGTCACGGACGCGCCCCAGTAGTCGAGTTCGAAGCCGAGCCGGTGCGCGCTGCTCAACCCGCCGACCGCTCCGTTGTAGGCGCTGAGGAAGCAGGGCCACGTCGCCACGATGCCCCAACTCTGCCCGACGAGAAACAGGCCGGCCACCGCAAGGGCGGCGCGTCGCGGCAGCCGTCGGCAGAGCCAGTCCCAGGCTACCGAGCCCCCGCGACCGATAAAAATCGCCCACAGGGGAAACGAGACCAGAAACAGCCGTGCCCCGTCATAGACCGCAATCCGCGGAATGCTGAAGAGCACGAGCGGAAAGAGCAGAGCTCCCAGCACCAGCTGTTCGTGCCGCGCGAATCGCAGCCGCGTCCGGCCGGCAAACAGCCCCAGTCCGCCAAGGGCTTGCAGGCCGAGCGGAACGGTCGTGAGAAACAGGACCGCACAATAGTGCCAGGGATGGCTGCGATCCGCGTAGCGCGTGCCGAGGTACCACAGGTAGAGCGTCGGCCGGTCGGTGGTCCGGCCCAGGTATTTGAGGAAGTTGGTGACCGGGTGCCACCAGAGCCAGGGCCAGCAGAGAAAAAAGACCGCCAGCGCCACGCATCCGCAAATTGCCAGGGGCACCACAGCCCGCAGCCGCCAATTGGCGAGCGCCCAAATCGCCAAGGGAACGGGTAACAGGGCGCCCTGAATTTTGGTCAGCATGGCCGCCCCCAAAGCCAGACCGGCCAGCACGGCCCACGGCCAGCGCACGCCCGCATCGCTCGTCCACGTTCGCGCCACGACCAGCACGGCCACCAGATAGGTGCAGCCAATGCAACGTCTCGAGCGCGGCCAGGTGCGCGTGTCCGAAAACTCGCGGCATCAGCACGACGGCGAGTCGCCGCCACAACTCCGGCCGTGCGGCCGTACCAGAGCGTGGCGGTCCAGCCGCACAAGAAGACTGTGATCGCGAAGGCGGCGGCCGACCCAACCCGGGCGGCACTCGTCACAAACGCGAACGCCCCCGGGTGATTGCGGGGCGGCGCAACGGCAATCGTCGCGTTATGCCAAACCCCGAGCCAGACGCGGCCGAGCGGCGGATGATCGGGATTGTGGTAACCGTTTTTCCAGTCGGGTCCCAAGTCATCAAAGTCGCCGAAGACCTGCCGAAGCGTGAGGATCCGATCGCCCGAGATCCATCCGAGGGCCCAGACCTTGAGCTCCTCGACGAGCCGCACGCCCTCCTGCACGTTGAACGATTCGTCGATCGTGAGTCCGGGCCCTTGCGGCGCGTCGGGATAGTCTCCGGCCGCGTCGATGGCAGCGACAACGACCACGAAGGCACAGCCGGCGAGCAGCGCGGGAATGAGCCACGCGCGCGGCGGTCGAGCGGAAGCAGAGGGCGAAACGGCCATTCCGCTACTCTATGACGCGGTGCGCAGGCCGGACAATGCGAGCCTGCACCTACCGACCAAAATGGTCGTAGGCCTGCGCGACACGTCAATGCGCCCAACGCAAAAACCGATGCCGGCCGCTAGGGTTGTTCGCGGCCGGCATCGGTTGATTTCTGGGGTCGACTTTTGGGGGGTCGAGCGATCGGGGCGGGGCGTTGGTCCCGGGTCTTGTCCTTAAGACCCGGCGGCCGACTCTCGTCGGATGAACTCGCTGTGCTGGGTCGCACGGACGGCTGGTCCGCCGGTTGGGTGGCTCCGGCGACTTGTCCGCCCGCTTGGGCGACCCTCGCGGCTTGTCCGCTTGGTGGGTGGCCCTGGCGGCTATCCGCCAGTGGTTGCGGGCGGATCCGTCTTAGGCGAGCTGCTTCTTGCGTCCGACGAGCGTCCGAATCCGTTCGGCCAGCAGGGCCGCGTCGAACGGTTTGCGGAACGTCTCGCTGAAGACCGTCCGATCGAAACCGCTGGCGTTGTCATCGTCGTTCAGCAGTCCGATCAGCACCGTCTCCGTGTATTCCGTGTTCTTGCGGAGATTCTGGGCGATCATCAGCGATTCGTTGCGTCCCATTGCGAAGTCGATGACGACGCAATCCGGGTGCAGCGACTCGGCCTGAATTCCGGCCTCGAATCCGCTCACGGCCGACTCGATTTTGAAGTCGTCCGTTCCCATCATTTCATGCAAACTGCTGCGGACGGCATGGTCGGCGCCGACGAGCAAAATCTTGCCCATCGCTTCGTCTTCCAGCTCACCCAGCGGCATCCCGTGTTCCTTGAGGAAGCGAATCAGGTGCTCGCGGGGAATCCGCCGGTCCTGGGAACCGGGGATCCGATAGCCGCGTAGCCGGCCCGAATCAAACCACTTGCTCACGGTGCGGGGTGCCACTTTGCAGATCTTTGCTACTTGTCCAGTAGTGAAGATCGTCCTCATTGCGGGCTCTCCAATCGGTATCTCTAGGCCAACTCAGAGGGTTCGTCGGGCCCTCAGGATCTTCACCCCTAGCACGATGGCCGGCTCTCCTAGCCACTCGGTCCGTGACATACAAGAACCACCGCGGTCTTGGGTCGGGGTCCGCAACAATCCGCGCGAGAGCACCCTGAGAGGAGCCCCCGCTCGTCCCGTTGCGTGCCTGATCATCAGGCTCTGGCAATACGTCGGGATCGTCGTCGAACAAGCGCTGTGCGAGACAGAACTGTCGACGAGGGGGCAAAGGACCGGAGAGGTCCTAGCGCACGAACTTCCGGCTCGCGCGGCAGGTCGAATCCGAGTTGTCCATCCCCCCTAGGACGTCTCTCGTCCGCTCATCAGCCGCGTCCTGCGACTTCACGGGGCGACCGTGCGACGAGCCAGCCAAAAAACGTCTGACGTATTGTTTCGACAGCCTCCGTATGAGGACTTTAGGTTCTTTACCGGCGGTGCCTGAAACGCCCGTTGTCCGAAATGCAAGACAGCTTTTCGCCTTCGTCGACCGTCGCATCCCGATCTGGCGGCTCAATCGACGCCGTCGCGCGCGGTCCTAGCCATTCGGATCCGCATCCTTGGCGCGCAAGGCATCCTCGCGCACGGGCGGACTCGGCAATCTTGGCGGCGGAATTGGAGCCGGAAGTCGGCAGATTCTCGGCGAGCGGGTTCCCAGAGCGACGGGCGACTGGCGCGAAATCTGCGCCTGCGAAGCGGACCGCGGAACGCTCCTAGCGCTCGGCTACACCCAATACCGCTTCTCAATATTGTACGCAGTGGGACCGTCTAGACGAGGGGGGTGATTTATTGACAGTCGCCCGCCACAACGGTTCGCTGCGCCGATCGACCGCCGGGCAGAAAGTTACCTCGCGCGAAGCGATGCGTGACTCTGGCTGCAACCCACCGGGATTCTGGCACCGCTCGCGATTGGCGGCGGAACGCCCACTGCGCCAGGGCGGCATGTTTGCGGCGGCCAGGCTTCCCTAAGGCCCGAAATCGCGAGAGGCTTGATCTCCCTGCGCCGTCTACGTTGTCACTTGATTCGCGCCCACGCTGAACGGGCCGGCGAACGGCAGCAGGTTGCTGTAGAAGTCCGTGGCCGTATCGGCGAAGTAGCGGTCGATGAATCCATCATCGCCAAAGTGGTACGGGTCCCACGTGAGTCCGAACGCGCTCAAGTCCAGTCCCGCATCGGCGAGCGGTGAATTGGGCTGCAATTCGTAGGCGGTCAGAGTGATGAGCCGGTTCGCGTTTCCGATGGTCCCGCCGCCGCCCGCGTCGGTCAGCCCGGGTTGCACGTTCAGGCCGGAAGGCTGGCCGTGGACGGTCTCCTGGCCGGTCGCAGCCCGCCAGCCTGGCAACGTCTGATAGGTGACGCCGTTCCAATCGATTGCCAGCGGCGACTTGCCCGACCAATAGTCGTTTCCCTGGAAGAGCACGCCCGTCCCCGTGCCATCCCACGAGACGACCGGCACGCCGCCGGTCGTCTCGAAGATGTTGTTGCGGACGTCGATCGTACTGCCGAGCAGGCCCAGCAGCCGGATGGCCGCCGGGCTGCTGGTGGCCGAGGCGTCCATGAAGACCGTGTTGTTGTAGATCTGGGCGTTGATGACGTCGGCCCCGACGAAGATGCCGCCGTAGGTATTCTGCTGCGTGCGGGCGTCGTCCTGGCTGATGTTGTCGCGGATGATGTTATTGGTCGAAGTCGCCCCGGTTTCGGCGAAGAGAAACAGCCCGGCACCGTCGTTGTCGTGTGAGTAGTTGAATTGCATGATCGAATTGTTGGTGACGTCGAGAATGATGCCGTCGCCATCCGAGTTGCCTGCGTGGTTGCTGTAGGACTCGTTGTACTGCAAGAGCACGCGGTTGTCGGCAATGGCTTCGATTCCGCCCGTCTCGCCGTGGTTGCCGGGCAGCCACCCGTTATCGCCGGTCACCGAGCGCTCGATGACGACTTCGTTGGCACCGAACACCAAAATGCCGTAGCCGGAATCGATGCTCGCCGAGCCGGCGTTGTGGATCGCCGTCACGTAACCGATATAGATATCTCGGGCTTGCCCCTGCCCCTGAAGTTGCACGCCGCCGTTGCCATTGTTGTTGGCGGTGACGAACGTGACCGAGACATTCTGAAAATCGCGGGAGCCATTGCTCCCGAGGAAATTGACGCCGGTCTGGCCGAAGCCAGTTGCTGACACGTTGCTGACCGACAGTCCGGATTGAGCGACACCGGGGAGGTCGCTCGTAAATTCGATGCCGTCGCCCGTGTTCGTGGCAAAGCCGCTGCCGAAAAGGTCGAGATCGGCGATCGTGAAGTGGCTGCTGTCAGCGACGGAAATCGCCGTGCCCTTCCCGGCGTCAATGTTCGCCGCTCCGTTGCCGTACGAACCAACCGTAATCGGGCCGATGTCCTGGCTGTTGAAGGCGAGGTTGCCGTCAAATGTGGACCCGCCTTCAAACAGGATCTGGTCATCCGGCTGAAACTCGACGCTGTTCACATGACTGATCGTGCGCCAGGCCGTCGCGGCCGAAGTCCCCGCGTTGCTGTCATTCCCCGTGGGACTGACGAAATACGTGGTGTTTGGCTTGGCGACGATTTGCGGCGCCGCCGTGCCGCTAATTGCCAGGTCACCGAAATAGTCGGCCTGTACGCCGGCCTCGCCGCTGCCGGTGTAGTCCTCGAGCGTCACGTAGTTGGTCGAGTAGACGCCGTGCGTGCTTGAGAAAATTGTCTTGCCGTCGATCGACAGCGTGAAATGGCCGTTGGCGGGATTAATGGCGAAATCGATCGAATAAAACTGCCCCGGAGAAGTCTTCGCAGCCAGGAAGCCGCTGGTCAGCTCGGTGTTGTTGCTCCACAGCTCATACTCGCCGTTGTTGCGGACGAGCAGGCCCGTGCCGGGATTGATTACGAAGGAGCCCGGCGCGGCGCCAAAGACCACGGCCGCCCAATGATCCGCGGCCGATCCGCTCCCGGGACCGAGCGGGTCGATGTCGACGGAGAGATGTTGCATGCTCAAGCCATTGGCGGCGAAGTCGCGATCAGGCGAGACAAACGTGAATGTCTGATTCGCCGACGGCTCGGTTGCAAGGCGGAGCGTGTTGGGAAGGGCCGGGTTGTTAACCTGCGTCAATGGATCCAGCGTCCCGCCGGCTCCGGTTGCGATGCTTTCCACATAGGGGATCGGCGCCAACGATCCGCTTTGCCGACCGGCCAGCCCGTGATTCACATCGTTCCAGCCGCCGCCCGCGGGATTCGCAGTCGTCGTGAACGTGTCCGCAAGCAGAGTGGCGGAGAGCAGCCAGCGACATTCGAGCGCTTCGGCATTCAAATGACGCCGACGCCGCGAAGAACTGCGACCGGCCGAGATCGAAATCGATCGCCAGACGTTGGAGACGCGCGCGAGCCAAAAGTTGTAGCGGCACATTGCTGAGACCTCGTGAGGGCTTGGCCCGCGCGGCAATCGTAGGAGGTCTCGTGCTGAGGCGGCAACACGAACCTGGTGAATTACTCGCAAGGTGGGGCGATCCACGCGCAAGTGCGTGCTTGTCCCCGGTGCCGTGGTGGTTAAACAAGTCGCGAATCGAAATCCGCATTGGACGGGTTCTTTAGTGCGGTCCGGCGCAGTAATCTCTGGGGATGCATCCAGAGATCCAACGGCTGATGGAGGCGCTTCGCTGCCGAATCGCGGCCAACGCTGACCTGGCCGGAGTGGACGTCCTGTCGCTGGCGAGGCCTTCAATCCGGTTAACGGCGAATCGCGTGGCCGACGGCTCGCTCGAGCAGGGCGCGTCGAGAATTGGCGGCACGCCCGATGTGCCTCCCCAATGGGATTGGCCCCGTTGGATGCCGACGAAGACTTCCAAGTTGCGATCCCATCCGGGTCACCCCGCGCCGCTGGGCTTCATTGCGCAAATCGACCTGTCGACCTTGCCGAGCTTCGACGACTCGTTGCCCGACGCAGGCTGGCTGTACTTTTTTTATGACCGCTACTGCGAGCCCTGGGGCTTTGACCCGGACGATCGGGGCGCGTGCCGGGTTTTCTATGTGACGGGCGAGCGCTCGAGACTCGTGCGAGCCGAGTTGCCGTCGGACCTGGACGAAGGGCATCGGGCGCAGCCGTGCGCCGTCGAGTCGCGGTTGGACCTGACGATCGCCGACAGTCCAGAGGATCTCGATTGTCAGAGCCCGGCCTTCGATGCCTATTTCAACTTCGTCGACGAGTTCACCACGGAACTAGGCCCGGCACAGCATCGAATGCTCGGTCCGGCCCAGAACATTCAAGGAGAAATGGAACTCGAGTGCCAATTGGCATCGCACGGGATCTACTGCGGGAACGCTGACGGATTCGAGTCGGAACTGCGCACAGCGTTTGCGAGAAGGGGCCCGCGACTGGCGGCTTCTGCTGCAGATCGACACCGACGAAGAGGGGCCGCGATGGATGTGGGGAGACGTCGGTCGCATCTACTTCTGGATCAAGCAACAAGACCTGCGTTCATTTCGATTCGACGATGTGTGGCTGATTCTCCAATGCGGCTAGGCACTGATTCGGCTAGGCACTGTGGCCGATCCTGCAGTGGCACCCAATGCCTCATCGTCGCGTGCCGCGGATCCTTTCCCCGTCTCGGCGAATTCGCCGGGATCCGCTCGATGAAACAACAAGTCCCGTCCCGTTGCGTATGGATCTCAAGACAGTCCCACGGTCCAAAGTCCAAAGTCAGGAATGCGAGGCTCTGATTTTCGACCTTGGAGCGTCAGGACTTGCCGCTCGGTTTCTTCTCCGGCTTTTTCTCGCTTTTTCTCGATCTTGGCCCACGTGTCGCGGAGCGTCACCGTGCGGTTGAAGACCGGCGCGCCGGGTCGCGAATCTTTCGAGTCGGCGCAGAAGTAAGCCAGCCGTTCGAACTGGAAGCGATCGCCGGGCTTGGCCGCCGCCAGGCTCGGCTCGAGCTGGGCCGTCGACACCACCGTCAGCGAGTTCGGGTTGAGGTTTTCCTTGTAGTCGTGCCCTTCCGGCACGTCGTTCGGATCGGGCTTGGAGAAGAGGTGATCGTACAGCCGCACCTCGGCCTTCACCGCGTGCTTGGCGGAGACCCAGTGGATGGTCGACTTGATCTTGCGGCCGTCGGGCGCGTTGCCGCCGCGGGTGGCCGGGTCGTACGTGCAGCGGACTTCGGTGATTTCGCCCGTTGCCGGATCCTTCACCGCCGAGACGCATTTGATGATGTAGCCGTAGCGCAGCCGCACCTCGCGCCCCGGGGCCAGGCGGAAGAATTCCTTGGGCGGATCCTCGCGAAAATCATCGTGCTCGATATAGAGCTCGCGCGAGAAGGGGACCTTCCGCGAGCCCATCGACGGGTCTTCCGGATTGTTCACCGCGTCCAGCTCCTCGACCTGGTCCGCGGGATAGTTTTCCAGCACCACCTTCAGCGGCTTGAGCACGGCCATCGCGCGGGCCGCCCGGCGATTGAGGTCCTCGCGAATGGCGTTTTCGAGCACGGCCATTTCGGTGACGCTGTTGTACTTCGTCACGCCGATCCGTTCGCAGAACGTGCGGATCGCCTCGGGCGTGTAGCCGCGGCGGCGCAGGCCGCAGATCGTCGGCATCCGCGGGTCGTCCCAGCCGCTGACGTATTCCTTCTCGACCAGCTCGAGCAGCCGCCGCTTGCTCATCATCATGTATTCGACGTTGAGCCGGGCGAACTCGATCTGCTGCGGGTGATAGATGCGGAGCGTCTCGAGGCACCAGTCGTAGAGCGGCCGATGGTTCTCGAACTCGAGCGTGCAGATCGAGTGCGTGACCCCTTCGATCGAATCCGACTGCCCGTGGGCGTAGTCGTACATCGGGTAGATGCACCACTTGTTGCCCGTGCGATGGTGCTCCGCCTTGCAGGATGCGATAGAGCACCGGGTCGCGCATGTTGACGTTGGGCGAGGCCATGTCGATCTTGGCCCGCAGCGTGTACTGCCCGTCCTTGAATTCGCCGGCCCGCATGCGGCGAAAGAGATCGAGACTCTCCGCCGGCGGCCGATTGCGATCGGGGCTCGGCTTGCCCGGCTCGGTGAGCGTGCCGCGATATTCGCGAATCTGGTCGGCGTTCAGGCTGCAGACGTAGGCGTGCCCCTCCTGAATCAGCTGCTCGGCCCACTGGTAGAGCTGCTCGAAGTAGTCCGAGGCGTAGAACTCGCGGTCTTCCCAGCTGAAGCCCAGCCAGCGGATGTCCTCTTTAATGGAGTCGACGTACTCGACGTCCTCCTTGGTGGGGTTCGTGTCGTCGAAGCGGAGGTTGCACTTGCCGCCGAATTCTTTGGCGATGCCGAAGTTGAGGCAGATCGATTTCGCGTGCCCGATGTGCAGGTAGCCGTTGGGCTCGGGCGGAAAGCGGGTCATCACTTTGCCGCCGTATTTGCCCGTCTGCTGATCCTCGGCCACGATGCTGCGGACGAAGTCGAGCGGGGCGGCGGGGCGGGCGAAGGAGTGCTGTCGGCCATAACTGGCGATCCGTCTGTTACTTGGTTTCGACTCAGCCCAGACGGCTGAGGGCCCGATCGATGCGGTTGAGCGAACGCTGCCGCCCCAACAAGCCCAGGCATTCGAACAAGCCGGGGCCGGTCGACTTGCCTGTGACGGCCACGCGCAACGCATGAATCAGGTCCGCCGGCTTGATCTTCTCGGAATCGACGAACGTGCGAAAGGCCTCTTCGATCGGCCCGGCCTCGAACGGCTCGATTGACGTCAGCCGCTCGCGAAAGCGCTGCAGCCTATCGGGCGTTCCTTCCGGCGTCATTCGCTTCTGGAACGTGGCTTCATCGTATTCGAGCGCCTCGTCGGCAACGAAGAAGTCGCGGGCTTCCAAGATGTCGCTGGAAACCTTGAGCCGTTCGCCCAGCGTCTGCACCACGCGGGCCACGTACTCACGCTCGGCCGCATCAGGCGAATGGAGCGACGAGCTTCGCCGCGATGAGATAGGGCAGCACGCGGGCGATTTTCTCCTCGAGCGTCAGTTGCCCCATCCAGTGCGTTTGAAAGCTGTAGAGCTTATCGGGGTCGAGGCCGGCTGGATTTTTCACGATGCGGTCGAGTGTGAAGTTCTCGACGATCGTCGCGCGGGTCATGAACTCGGTGCGATCGTCGAGCGACCAGCCCAGCCGGGCCAGCGAATTGAAGACGGCGTGCGGCAGGAAGCCGATCTTCTCGTAGTACTCGACCATCACCGGGTTGAGCGTTTCTGAATTGCCCAAGCCGATCTGCGGAAAGACCCGGTCGGCGTCCTCGAACATTTTGCGGAACTTGGGGTTCTCGCGATATTTTTTGATCTCGCGTTTGCTGAGCTTTTTCGTCGTGCCGGGAGCCGTGACGAACGGGATGTGGGCGAAGATCGGCAGCGTGTGGCCCAGCGCCTGGTGCATCAGAATCTGCGGAGGCGTATTGGACAGGTGCTCTTCGGCCCGAATGACGTGCGTGATTTCCATCGCCGCGTCGTCGACGACCGTGGCGAAGTTGTAGAGCGGCGTGCCGTCGCCCCGCATGATCACGGGATCAGCAATCAGCGACGCGTCCCATTCGACATGACCACGCACAACGTCGTCGAGCGCGACCGTGGTGCCCCGCGGTACGAGGAAGCGAATCACGTACGGCTTCCTCTCGGCGACGAGTTTCTCCACCTCGGCATCGCTCAGCTCGAGCGACTTGCGGCTGCTGATAAAGGGTCGCTTCTCTTTGTCGGCCGCCTCGCGCTGCTGCTGAACTTCGGCCGGCGTCTCGAAATCGCGATACGCTTTCTTGTCCTTTAATAGGCGGTCCGCGGCCCGCTGATAGATCTCGCCGCGCTGCGACTGAAAATACGGCCCGTGCGGCCCGCCGATCTCGGGGCCTTCGTCCCAGCCCATGTCGAGCCACTTGAACGCAGCCAGAATCGGCCGCAGGGCCTCGTCGTTATTCCGCTGGCGATCGGTGTCGTCGATCCGCAGGATGAACTTGCCGCCGGTGTGCCGGGCCCACAGCCAATTAAACAGGGCCGTGCGCATGCCGCCGATGTGCATGTACCCGGTGGGGCTGGGGGCAAAACGAGTGCGAACTTCGGACATGCGTTTGGTCTAAGGCAGCGCTTGCAAGCGGACCGGATTGAAACGATCAAGCACCATCGGGCTCACGCCCGACGCTCGCCGGGTCGCTGAGCTTGGCGAGCCGCCAGCGTGAGCTGGCGGGTGCTTCGCGTTCGTAAGGCAACAAGGCCGGCGCGATGATAGGAGAGCAACAATTGTCGGGCAAGAGCGTAGGAAAGGGGAGTGCGCTTAGGCGTCCCGAGGAATTGACGGCGGAATTTCATCGTTGCGTGGTTTTCTGACGTGGTGCAGGCGCGAGCGATCGCTCGCGCCGAACGTCCGGTAGTTCTGTCTGGCTTGGCTCAGGCTCAGCGCAAGATTCGGTCCGCCAAAAACGACGTCCGCATCGACGTCACCCTGGCCGTCGTCTTCCCAAAAGCAAACGGCACAGATCTCGTACCCGCCGCGTTCGCCCAAGGTCAGATACCCGCAGCAGGGACAGGGATAGACGAAACGAAAGCTCCAACTCGCGTCCGTGTCCGAGCGATCCAGGGACGCCACACCCGCAAGCCGACGACCGCTGAAACTTACGAGGACGCGATCAGGTGCTAATACGATGACCTCATATTCTCCCGCATCCCAGCGCTCGACGGTCCCCCGGCCGCCGCTCACCCGGCCCTCGTAGTCGAGGTACGTCAGTCGATGGTCGGGCAGCGCCTCGGCAACGATCGAGCCCTTGGAATCAGGTGGTTTCTTCAGTCGCCATGTTCGCAGAGAATCCCCCTGTTCCAGCATCAAATCCCAATGCAGGAACGGATGATCGTGGGTCAGGACGACGAAGCGGGGCATCGGTTTTGGAAACGAAGAATTGAGGGTGGCACTGGCGGCTCGTCCGCCAGTGTCTTCCTGTATTCGGGCACAAACCACATAAGACACTGGCGGACGAGCCGCCAGTGCCACCCAATGCAACTTCCCCGAACTCGCCGCAGGGGGCGACCGAGGGTGCTGGTACACCCTTTGCACCCCGCTTATCATAAACAACTGTGACAGTCGGGGTGCGCGCGTTTGATTAGCCGAGGGCGAATGACTCCCAAAGAGGTTTTGGCGCTGTGCCGCGAACGTGAAGTTCGCGCCGTCGATCTGCGGTTCATGGATTTTCCGGGGATGCCCAAGCATTTCACCATCCCCGTCCAGACCCTGAATGAACGCAGTTTCGAGGAAGGTTTCAGCTTCGACGGGTCCTCCCTCCGCGGCTGGCAGGCCATCAACGAGAGCGACATGCTCGTCGTGCCACAGCCGGAAACGGCGATGGTCGACCCGTTCATGCATCACACGCTGGCGATGACCTGCAACATTCAGGACCCCATCACCCGCGAAGATTATGCCAAGGATCCGCGCAACGTTGCCCGGAAAGCAGAAGCCTACATGAAGTCGACGGGCATCGCCGATCTGGCGAATTTCGGCCCGGAGGCGGAATTCTTCGTCTTCGACGGCGTCCGCTTCGACCAGAACGAACACGAATCGTATTACCACATCGACAGTGCCGAAGGGCAGTGGACGCGCGGGAAAACTGGCAACGGCAACGCCGGCTATAAAATCCGCTACAAGGAAGGCTACTTCCCCGTCCCGCCGGCCGACACGCTGCAAGACGTTCGCACTGAGATGATGCTCGCCCTGCAAGAGTGCGGCGTCGAGGTTGAGGCCCAGCATCACGAAGTCGCCACCGCCGGCCAGTGCGAAATCGACATGAAGTACGGCCCGCTCCTGCGCACGGCCGACAACCTCATTCGCTACAAGTACGTCGTCAAGAACGTAGCCGCCCGCCACGGCAAGACGGCCACTTTCATGCCCAAGCCGGTCTGGAACGACAACGGCTCCGGCCTGCACCTACATCTGTCGCTGTGGAAGAAAGGCGAGTCGCTCTTCGCCGGCTCGGGCTACGGCGGCTTGAGCCAGATGGCCCTCTACGCCATCGGCGGCATCCTCAAACACTCGGCCTCGCTCTTCGCCTTCTGCTGTCCGACGACCAACAGCTACAAGCGGCTCGTCCCCGGCTTCGAGGCGCCGATCAACCTCACCTACAGCTATCGCAATCGCTCCGCCGCCATCCGCATTCCCGTGCACGCACCGAGTTCGGCCAACAAGCGAATCGAATACCGCTGCCCCGACTCGTCGTCGAATCCGTACCTCGCCATGTCCGCCGTGCTGATGGCGGCCCTCGACGGCATCCAGAACAAAACCACGCCCGGCCCGCCGCTCGACAAAGACATCTACGACCTGGCCCCCGAAGACCTCGCCGGAGTCCCCGGCGTTCCCATGTCGCTCGAAGAAGCCCTCGCCGGTCTGCGGAAGGACCACGACTACCTCCTCCGCGGCGACGTCTTCACCGAAGACGTGATCGACACGTGGATTTGGTACAAAACCACCTACGAAGTCGAAGCCCTCCGCCAGCGACCCCACCCCTGGGAGTTCGCAATGTATTTCGACATCTGAGATCTGAGCGGAGCGGAACATTCCGGGGGCTTCCGCAGAGCGGAGCGCCCGGGCCACCCGTCGCGCAGCGCACGTACTCCAGTCTCGCGAGCGCGCACGTAGCCCGGCGAGCCTCCAGCGTCAGCTGGAGGGTGCTTATTCTTTATCTTCCTCTCCCACCGCGCCCTTCAGCCTCCGCAAAGCTTCGCCGCATCTGTCACACGCATCGAACGAAATTCTTGGGAAAACCCGCCCAGCGGCGATACGATAAATCGCGCCGCCGGTTCGTTCGATCCGTGAAGAGGAGGACTCGCCATGCGCTTCGCAGTCCTGTTGTCGCTCACCGTCAGTCTCGTGTCTCCGATCTCTCTGCGGCACAAGAAAAAGCCGACCCGCAAAAACTCAGCCCCGCTGAAACCGCCGCCGTCGCCAAAATCCAGGCCCTGGGAGGAGCAATCCAGCGGCAAAGCGATCAAGGGGCAGCCGATTCCGCGACCACCAAGGAAAAAGGCGACCCCGTCTTTCTCGTCAATTTCATCGGCAACGAGAAGGTCACCGACGACGACTTGCAATGCCTGCAGGCCTTCCCGGAATTGGAGCATCTCTATCTAGGCCGAACCAAGATCGGCGATGCCGGGCTCGCGCACATCAAAGGACTGAAGCACCTCAAACGGCTCGGCCTCATCGGCACGCGCATCACGGACGCCGGCCTCAAAGAGCTCGAGGGGCTGCAAGAGCTCGATGACGTGCTCCTGGGCGACACAAAAATCACCGATGCGGGATTGCTCTCGCTTTGCAAGCTGAAGAACCTCCAGTCGCTGATTCTCTTTACGACCAAAATCACCGGGGCCAGCCTGAAAGACACCGACGGTCTGCCGAAGCTCAAGTACCTCTATCTGTTCCACACCAAGTTCAACGACGCCGGCGCCGCCGAACTGGCGAAGTTCCCGAATCTCGAAGACTTGTCGCTGCAATTGACCTCGATCTCCGATGCCGGGGTCGAAACATCTGGCGAAGCTGCGAGCATCTGAAATCGCTCGACCTGAGAGATACGCGAGTCACCGACGCGGGCTTGGAACCGCTCGGCCAGCTCAAGAACCTCAAGACCCTGCTCCTCGAATGTGACGCAAGTCACCGACGATGGCAAGAAGCGGCTCGCGGCCCTCTTGCCGCACGCCAGCTTTAAACGAGCAGCAACAGCTCGGGCAGCGCACCGACCCGGACTTTGACGTTTCCGTCGCCCACCCGGCCTACACCGACCAAACACCCCACGGTGCTGTTCGACGAAGCTCACAATAACTTCCACACGGCCAGCGGCCGCTACAAAGTCTTCGCCGACCTGATTACCAACGACGGCGTCCGCGTGACGCCGAATAGCGACTCCCTCACGCCCGAGCTGTTGGGCAAATACGACGTCTTCATCACCGCCAACGCGCCGGCCAAGTCGGAGGAGTCGCCCTCCGCGTTCACGCGCGGCCGAGTGCGACGCGGTCGAGAGCTGGGTGCGAAACGGCGGCGCCCTCTTGCTGATCACCGATCACGAGCCGTTCGGCTCCGGCTCGGACGAGCTCGGCAAACGGTTCGGCGTCGACATGAGTCTGATGGTCAGCGTCGATCCGAAGAACGAGACCAAGAACGGCCTGCTCTTCTCCCGCGAGAAAAATCTGATCGGCGACCACCCGATCATGAATGGCCGCGATCAGTCCGAGCGGATCAACCGCATGCTCACCTTCACCGGCCAGTCACTCAAAGGCCCGGCGGAGAGCGTGCAGCTCCTCAAATTCTCCGACACGGCGACGGACTATGGGTTACGGCCGGGGCCGCAAAAAAGTCTCAGCCGCCGGCCGCGCGCAAGGCATCGCCTTCAAGTTCGGCAAAGGTCGAGTGGTGGTGATGGGAGAAGCCGGCGACCTCTCGGCCCAGATCTACGGATCCGATCCGGTCGGGAAGATGGGCATGAACGTCCCCGGCTGCGACAACCGCCAATTCGCCCTCAACATCATCCACTGGCTGACCGGCCTGATCGACTGACCGCCGCGGGCCGAATCATCGACGCCGTCCGCATTTCATCTTCCCCCCTCTCCCCTTGCGGGAGAGGGGCCGGGGGTGAGGGGTAGGCTGCAGAGCCCGCGAGCGTCCCGTCTCATGTGCCACTGGCGACCGGGTGGCGGGGGCGCTCCGCCTTGCGGAAGCCCCCGAGGCCTGGCGGGTTAGATTCCTGGACTCGGGTGATACTCCGCTTTCAACGGAGCACGCATTTCCTTGGCCGTCGTCGAATCGAACCCTCCGGGGCTTCCGCAGAGCGGAGCGCCCCGGCCACCCGTCCACAGAGCGGCCCAGCCCCGCGTCCGCTCAGTCCCCGTTGATCCGCCCGAAAAGAGCGTCGCGCATCCGGCCGTCTTTGCCGGCACTGGCCCATTTCGTTCGATACTCGGTGGCCAGCGCGCGACGTTGGACAATCTCGTAGTCGCTCGTCGGCACGGGAAGCCGGGCAAAGGAGGTCAGGTCCGCTCGAATCGAGTCTTTGCGGGCTCTGGTCATTCGTGGCCGCAATTTGCTGATCAGCGCCCTCGCGGAGTTCCTTCTTGAGCGTTTCCCAATCTTCCGCCGACATCGACAGTCCTCTTAATGGCATCTCGCGGAATTGTCCGCGTTTCGAAGGCCGAATCATATCGCCCCCGTTCTACGCCCGCCATGACAGGGTGGTCGCACGTGGACACCCAGCGCGGCTGCTAACAGACCCGGCGAGCCCGCAGTGTCAGCTGCGGGGTTCTTATCTCGTCTTCTCCTGAGGCCGAACGGGCCGAGACAGCTATAGCCCAGGTCGGAGCGCAGCGCAGGCCTGGGAACCCGAGCCACCACCATTTCATTTCCCCCCTCGCCCCTTGCGGGAGAGGGGCCGGGGGGTGAGGGGTCGTCGCTGTAGATGTCCACGTCGCCGAAGCGTAAATTCCGGGGCTTCCGCAGAACGGAGCGCCCAGCCACCCGTCCGCCCGCGTCAGGAGTGATGATGCCGAAGAAGCCGAGAATCAGGGCCTTAGTCAAGTTCGACTTCGACCAAGTAGCGGTGGAATATCATCGGAAGTATCCGTTCTCCAGCGAGGACCGGTTCGTTTATTTAGGAGACATTCTGCAAATGGGAGGGCACTCGATCGTCGTGCGGCTGAGCGACGGCCGAGTTTTCTGCGGTTACCACACCGAGAATTTCGTCGAGCTCAAGGAGGACGAATGCTGACCGCAATTTTCGAATGTCGCCGAGCAACACACCTCGCACCCACTACTGCCGCATCGATATCCGCGCCAAGGAAAGTTGGTCGCTCTGGTTTCCGACGCTGCTTGCAGTCAAGAATTTGCACTAGGTCGCTGGCGTTCGTGAGCGATTTTCCGGAGGGCGGCCGAACATAATGCGCTGGTTCTGGGTCAAAGTCTCAGCGGCTCGGCTTCTCTTACAGCAAAGGTGCTGAATTGCTATTTGACGACATCCAGCGGTCCCACCTCGGGACCAAGCGGGATCGCGAACCGCCCTTCGAGTTTCTTAATCGCAGTGCGCGCCCAGCGGTCGCAAAAGTGCGGAACCTCCTTGAGTCATGGTTCGCCAATCTATCCGAATGCGACAAAAATAGGCTGAAACGCGACTTTCAGAACAAAGACGATCGCCAATTCAAAGGCGCCTTCTTCGAACTTTATGTCCATGAGTTGCTTAAAAAGACCGGCCATTCGGTCGCCGTTCATCCCTCTTTGAAGAACACAACACACAACCCGGATTTTCGGGCGACGCCTATCGTCGGTCCGCCCACGATCGTGGAAGCCACTGTTGTAACAGAACAATCGAATGAGGCACGCCGTCTTGAATCACACACGAAGTCGGTCGAGGACGAGATAAACGAGCGGTTGCATTCCAGCGATTACCTGCTCCAACTGGAGATCAATGGGTCACTGAGTGAAAGTCCCGCTATGGGAAAATTGTGCCGCTCGATTGGCAAGCATCTGGAGTCCCTCAACTACGAAGAGGTTCTGTCGCGATTCGACGCTGGGGTGCACGAAAGGCTCGAGTTTCGATTGAATCGCGATGGGTCGACGGCAAGTGTCACGGTCATTCCTAAACCACGAACGATTCGTGTCATCAGCCCCAACGAAAATATAGTCGCATTTCCCCAAATCAAATGGTTCTGTGTCACATCCCGCGCCGCGATCCGCAACGCGCTGAAAAGGAAGGCACGCCACTATGGTACGATCGCAGAGTCCTACGTTATCGCTGTCAACGTGGTGAGCGAGGAAAGCGACGAGGAAGAGCTTGTCAAGGCGATTTACGGCCGCGAGGGCCTCTGGCCGTCGGGGCGCGCAGTGCATACGCGTGTAAGTGCAGTGCTTGTCCTTGCTCACTTAAACCCGTATTCCGTCGCAACGTCACAGCCACGTCTATTTCACAACCCACATGCGTCCACGCCTTATTTCGGGCCCCTTGCGATTGTGACGCAGGTATTCGTTCATCGTGGCCGTCTTCGTTCAATCGAGGGCACGGCGGCGTGGCAAATCTTCGGACTAAGCCGCAACTGGCCGCGAGGCGGCGTCTAACCTCCAACGTACCCGTCCTAATCGTGAGTCCCAACCGGCAGAGATCTCTTGCCCAGGGTCAGCGTAGGAGGTTTTCCCGAGCCGCCCGATCCATCTTCTTGAACCCCAGCGGGGCGACAGAGGATAGCCCGGTGTGTAACCCTGGGATCTCGGACGGTGGATTTCGCCTTGAGCCGCGCGAGGGGCGGCAGAGGCAACGTCGGGCCGGTGCGCCTTCACGCAACTCGTCGCAAAACAAAACTCTGTCGCCCCTCCCGGGGCTTTGGAGATTCTCTTCGGCCTCCGTTACCCAGCGTTGAAACGCTGGGCTATTTTCTGACGCCCCTGGGCGGGGCTCGAATTCAGATTCGATGCGGCAGTCCACTCGCTGACGGCCCGCGTCGGCGATCCCGGAATCCGAGAAAACTGATCTTGGACGGATCTCGGTTTTGTGGCTGAATGGAGAGAGCGGATCTCGGCGCGAGCGATTGAGTGCGCACGGAGGGCACAGACAGTCCAGAGTCCAATGTCCAAAGTCCAAGGTCGAGAGGGACGGGACACAAATCACCCTCACCCCGACTCTCTCCCATCCGCAAAGCGGACGGGCGAGGGGGAAGAGAAGTCCGCAGGCAAGCGCAGCCCGCGAGGGATAAAGATCCCCGCCGGGGACGAATAAGGACGCCCGCCGCGGGGTGGGGATCCTTTTTTCACACAGAGTCGAGGGAAAAAAGATCCCCGGCGCGGCGGGACAAGTTGTCCCGCCGGGTCCGCCAAAAGTGGTCCCGCCGTGACGGGACTCTCACAATTGATATAAGGGGGGTGGACCCACCGACGCGAGTCCCACCGGTCAGTGTCGATCCGTTGAGTGGCGATCCGGCCCGGCAATCGGGACGGGACTCGGGGAAGTCCAATGTCCAAAGTCCAAGGTCCAACGTCGCAATTCCGACTTTGGACTTTGGACCGCGGGACTTTGGACCCACGCTGGGACGGGACACGTTGTTTCACCGAGAAAAGCCCGGAGAAAACGGCCCCCTCACCCCGGCCCCTTGTATGTTGAAAAAAGATCAATCTGCGCATTTGATGGTGACAGCTGTGGGAAGGCTTGCGAAGCGTAGCGAAGCAAGGTTTCCCACAGCGGCCGGCGGTAGATCGTCCGCCCTCAGGTCCAAGAAGACCGTGGGAGAGCTGGATCGCCGCCGGTCTCATGAGATCAGCCCGAACAGCCGTCAGAGCCGTCGTGGCGCCAGTCGCCGCTCGAGCTCGCATTCGCAAGGACGGGACATCGTCATGGACGTCGCCTTCAAATCCTTCGTCGGTATCGACATCGCCAAACGGACCCTCGACGTGCACGTGCTGCCTGAGCGAACGTCGCTCAAGCCGCCAAACGATTCCAAGGGCCGAGGGCAACTCCGAGAGAAGCTTCCTCCTCCCGGAGAGTGTTTGATCGTCGTGGAAGCGACTGGCGGTTACGAGCGGGCCCTCGTCGCCGAACTGATCGACGCGGGCCATCAGGTTGCGGTCGTCAACCCCCGACAAGTCCGCGACTTCGCCAAAGCCTGCGGAATCCTCGCCAGAACCGATCGGATCGACGCGGCCGTGCTGGCACGCTTCGGGCAGGCCGTCGTGCCGCGGACCCAGACCAAAATCCCGGAAAAACAGCTCGAACTGCAAAACCTCGTCGTCCGCCGCCGGCAGCTCGTCGAGCTGCGAACCGCCGAAATGAACCGCAAAGAAAACGTCGCCAGCAAGTTTGTTAAAAAGAGCCTTCAGGAGAGCGTCAACGCGCTCACCAAGCAGATCCGACGCTTCGAGAAGCGAATCGCCGCGCTGGTCCAATCGGACGACGAGTGGAAACAGAAGGCCGAGATTGTTCAAAGCGCCCGGGGATTGGACCGGGCACGAGTGCAACCCTGATCGCCGAGGTCCCCGAGTTGGGGAAGCTGAGTCGACGAAAAATCTCCGCACTCGTCGGCCTGGCCCCCTTCAATCGCGATAGCGGCGAGTTCCGAGGACGCCGCGCGATCCGCGGCGGCCGAAGTTCGGTGCGCTGTAGCCTGTACATGGCGACGCTCAGCGCACGACGCTCCAACCCAGTCATCAGAGCCTTCTCGGATCGCTTGAAAGCCCTCGGCAAAAAGCCCAAGGTCATCATCACCGCCTGCATGCGCAAGCTGCTGGTGATCCTCAACACGATGGTCAAAAACAACACGCACTGGAACCCTGCAATCTCAACCACTTAACTCTTGAAAAGAAACACAGCCGCTCTCCCGTCTTGCCGGCGTCCGCCGCTTCGGCGGTCAGTGCCGGCGCGGACTCAATACGGGGAGAGGGGGGGAGATGTGGATGGGGTCTTGGGATCCTGGGCCTGCGCTGTGCTCCGACCCAGGCTATAAGCTGTCGCGCCCCGTTGGGGCTGGAGAAGATTGGGACGGCATGGGACGGGACACGTTGTTTCATCGAGCGTATCCCGGCAGATTCGACCGCCGTCCCTAATCGATTGCCGCCGACGGATGGTGGGCGTGCGCCCGCCCGCGGCGGATTTGTCCCACCCTACGGGATCGCGGATGAGCGAAGAGGCCCCCTCACCCCCGGCCCCTTGTATGTTGAAAAAAGGTCAATCTGCGGCATTTGATGGGGACAGCTGTGGGAAAGCTTGCGAAGCGTAGCGGAGCAAGGTTTCCCACAGCGGCCGGCGATAGATCGTCCACCCCGAGGTCCCAGAAGACCGTGGGAGAGCCGGATCGTCGCCGGTCTCATGAGATCAGCCCGAACAGCCGTCGGAGCCGTCGTGGCGCCAGTCGCCGCTCGAGCTCGCATTCGCAAGGACGGGACATCGTCATGGACGTCGCCTTCAAATCGTTCGTCGGCATCGATATCGCCAAGCGGACCCTCGATGTGCACGTGCTGCCTGAGCGGAGGTCGCTCAAGCAGCCAAACGATGCGAAAGGTCGAGGGCAACTCCGAGAGAAACTTCCTTCTCCCGGAGAGTGCTTGATCGTCGTCGAAGCCACTGGTGGTTACGAGCGCGCTCGTCGCCGAACTGCTCGACGCGGGCCATCAGGTTGCGGTCGTCAACCCTCGACAGGTCCGCGACTTTGCCAAAGCGTGCGGAATCCTCGCCAAAACCGATCGGATCGACGCGGCCGTGCTGGCACGCTTCGGCCAGGCCGTGGAGCCGCGCACCCAGGCCAAAATCCCGGAAAAACAGCTCGAACTGCAAGACCTCGTGGTCCGGCGCCGGCAGCTGGTCGAGCTGCGAACCGCCGAAATGAACCGCAAAGAAAACGTTGCCAGCCAGTTCGTGAAAAAGAGTCTCCAAGAGAGCGTCAACGCGCTCAACAAGCAGATCCGACGCTTCGAGAAGCGAATCGCCGCGCTGGTCCAATCGGACGACGAGTGGAAACAGAAGGCCGAGATTGTTCAAAGCGCGCCGGGGATTGGACCGGGCACGAGTGCAACCCTGATCGCCGAGGTCCCCGAGTTGGGGCAGCTGAGTCGACGAAAAATCTCCGCACTCGTCGGCCTGGCCCCCTTCAATCGCGATAGCGGCGAGTTCCGAGGACGCCGCGCGATCCGCGGCGGCCGAAGTTCGGTGCGCTGTAGCCTGTACATGGCGACGCTCAGCGCACGACGCTCCAACCCAGTCATCAGAGCCTTCTCGGATCGCTTGAAAGCCCTCGGCAAAAAGCCCAAGGTCATCATCACCGCCTGCATGCGCAAGCTGCTGGTGATCCTCAACACGATGGTCAAAAACAAAACGCACTGGAACCCTGCAATCTCAACCACTTAACTCTTGAAAAGAAACACAGCCGCTCTCCCGCAAGGGGCGAGGGGAAAAGCCTCGGGGGACGGGACGGGACACGTTGTTTCACCGAGCGTGGCCCGAGGAATTTGGCCCTCACCCATCGGAAGCCGACGGGCGAGGGGGAAGAGACCCAACTCGCCAAAGGGCGGGAGAGTCAGGTGCTCCGCGCGAAGGGTTGGGTGTTTCGGCTGGTTGGCCAAAGACTGACGTCTGCGGGCCCTTTGCCGCAGATTCCGAACGGGTAAGACGATGTTTATGAGGTCGGCGCTGTCGGCGGACGTGGCTGATTTTGCGGCCCGACATTCGACACGCGGTCGGTCGCACGGCCGCCTGCGAGCGCGGCTCGGCCGATCTCACGATGGCTCAACTGACCGAAGCACAAACCCAGCA
The DNA here is from genome assembly GCA_963813715.1 of uncultured Planctomycetaceae bacterium. Taxonomy (GTDB): domain Bacteria; phylum Planctomycetota; class Planctomycetia; order Planctomycetales; family Planctomycetaceae; genus DASPSM01. Next base: position 1,209,850 of record CAWFAK010000005.1, read on the forward strand.
AATCATCGACCAGTGCCGCGACCACGTCGGCCAGCTGGCCGAGACGTTTCGCACGGCGATTGGGGTGCGAGATTCGTCTGTCGGCCGGAGAGCCGAGCAGCGTCGGCGAGGCGGGCGGGCTGGCCGAGTTTCAGGTGCCGGGCCTGGCCGTGGGGATTGCCGTCGGCGATGAGGGGCTGATCGTCCTCATTCCGCAGACGTTGCCGCTGCCGGCGTGGTATCGCCAGCCCGACGTCAGCCAGAACAATCAGCTGCAGACGTTCGCGCACGAGCTGTCGACGGTGCTGCTGCCGGCCGACCTGGAGTCGCAACGCTTTGCGGCGACGGCGACCGAGAACCTGATCGAAGTGGCGCAGAGCGCGAAGGCCACGCCCTCGGCCAAGATGATCGAGCTTTCGGTCTTTCACACCGACGGCACTCACGAGGCGGCGGTGGCCAAGTTGCTGGTGATCGTGCCGGTCGCCGAGCCGCCGGTGACGCAGCCGGCAGAAGGCTTGGGAGCGGGCGCACTCGAATCCATCGAAGAGTCGGAAGAGTTCGACGAGGGACTGGCGGAGGATGGCGAGGAGTTGATTCGACGAGGCCGGCGACGACGGCTCTGCTCAAGAGGCGGCCGCGTCGGCCGATGCGGCGCTGCGGGCCCTGCGAGTTCTCAACGTGCCGGTGACCGTCAGCGTGCGGCTGGCCGAGCGAAAGATGTCGTTGGGGACCGTGGTGGCGCTGGTGCCGGGATCGCTGGTGACGTTCAACAAGTCGTGCGAGGCCCTGCTCGACCTGTACGTGAACAATCATCGCTTCTGTCAGGGCGAGGCGATCAAGATCGGCGAAAGCTTCGGCCTGAAAGTGTCGAAGGTCGGCGTGGACGAGGAACGCCGCGAGCGGATCGTTGAAGGCCGAGGCTCCCGGGACTGACGTCCCAGGCTCGGGTGCGATCGATCCTCGCTCGTAGACACGAGCGGTTAGTAGCCGACGGCGGCGCCGTCTTTGCGGGGCTCGGTGCCGCCGTGCAGCGTGCCGTGCTCCTGGTCGATACGGATGCCCTGATAGCCGCCGAAGCCGTCGTCCGCTTTGTGGACGATGTGATGGCCTCGCTTGGTCAGCTCGTCGAGCGTGGCCTGCGGGATGCTCGATTCGACGTCGACCTCGCCGCCGCCCGACTCCATCGGCCGGCCGGTCGGCGTCTGCGAGCCGTCGTGCCGCACGCGGCCGGCGTCGCCCGCGGCCTGCACGTCGAGGCCGAAGTCGATCATGTTGAGCAGCACCTGCACGTGCCCCTGCGGCTGCATGTCGCCGCCCATCACGCCGAAGGCCAGCCAGGGCTTGCCCTCCTTCGTGACCATCGCGGGGATGATCGTGTGGAAGGGCCGCTTGTGCGGCTCGAGCGAGTTGAGATGCTTGGGGTCGAGCGAGAATTGCGAGCCGCGGTTCTGCATCACGAAGCCGACCTTGCCCGGCACGAGCCGCGAACCGAAGCCGGCGAAGTTGCTCTGAATGAACGAGCAACAGTTGCGATCCTTATCGACGACGCAGAGATAAATCGTGTCGCCCCCCTTCGCCAACAGGGGATCACCGGGATCGACCGAGTTGGCCGCCCGCTGGGGATCGATCCGCTTCCGCTGCCGGGCCGCGTATTCCTTGGAGATCAGCTGCTCGACGGGCAGCTTGGCGAAGCTGGGATCGGCGAAGTACTTCGCCCGGTCGGCGTACGCCAGCTTCTTCGCCTCGATGAACAGGTGCAGATAGTCGGGGCTGTGCCGGCCCATCGAGCGGAGGTCGTAGCCCTCGAGGATGTTGAGGATCTGCAGCACGGCGATCCCCTGCCCGTTCGGCGGCAGTTCCCACACGTCGTAGCCGCGATAGTTGGTGGAGACCGGCTCGACCCAGTTCGAGGTGTGGTCTGCAAAGTCCTTCTTGGTGAAGTAGCCGCCGTGCTTCTGACTGTACGAGACGATCTGCTCGGCGATGGGCCCGCGGTAATAGGCGTCGCGGCCTCCCTCGGCAATCGCCCGCAGACTGGTGGCCAGGTTCGGATTGCGGAACAACTCGCCCATGACCGGGGCGTGGCCGTTCGGGTAATAGGTCGCACCGGTATCCGGATAAAGGTGGGCCAGCGGCTCGCCCCGCTTCCAATAGCCGGCGATGATCTCGGTGACTGGAAAGCCTTCCTCCGCATATTGGATGGCCGGTGCGACGAGTTTGCGAGAGGGGCATCGTGCCGAAGCGCTTGCCGAGCTGGTCCCAACCGTCGACGCAGCCGGGCACGGACCAGGAGAGGATGCCGTTGCCGGGAATCTCTTTGAGTCCCTTCTCCTTGAAGACCTCGCGATTGAGGGCATACGGACTGCGGCCGCTGGCGTTCAGGCCGTAGAGCTTCTGCGTTTTGTCGTCCCAATAGATGCAGAACAGATCGCCGCCGATGCCGCAGCTCATCGGCTCGACGAGGCCCATCATGGCGTCGGTGGCGATGGCGGCGTCGGCCGCGTTGCCCCCCGCCTTAAGGATGTCGAGCCCGACCTGCGCGGCCAGCGGCTGGCTCGTGGCCACAATCCCGTGGCTGGCGACCGTGGCCGAGCGGCTCTGATGCGGAGTCTTCGTGGGCCGATCGTATTCGCCGGCCGACGCGGCCGTTCGGCCCGCATCAAAGGGCAGCTCCAGCATCATCGATCCCGAAACGAAAGCAGCCAGCAACGGCAGGGCAAGGCGAGGAAGCGATCCGGACATTTCTGAGCCCCTCGAGCGCAACTCATGAGAATCAGGCCGCCAGTCATCTCGCGGAAATGTGGCAGTTTTTTGAAATGACGATCTCCAAGATACCCCGCCGTGTGTCTGGACGAAACCGGTCGTGACGAATTGGGTACGGCCGGTCAGGCTGAGCGCCGCCGCAGGGGCAACTGCGGCGAATCGACGAAAAGCGGCCAAGTGACCGTGCCTCGTCAGCCAATCTGCCGTAGACTACAGTATTGGTCCAAAACAGGATCACGGCCCAAAAGCCGCGGGTGCCCTGGCCCGCTGAACGGATGCGTCAGGAAAGTCCCGCTGTCCCGCCCCGATCTGAACCCGCCACTGCAACGCCCTATCGAAAGAGCCATTCGTGTCGACGCGACCCCAACCCAAACCGGCCAAAACTCCCGCCCAGCAACAGAGCTATAACGGCGCTGAAATCCTGGTCGAGGCGATTGTCCGGCAGGGGGTCGATTGCATCTTCGCGTACCCGGGCGGGGCGAGCATGCCCCTGCACCAGGCGCTGCTCAAGTTCAAAGACCAGATCCGCACCGTGCTGCCGCGTCACGAACAGGGGGGCGGGTTCGCCGCACAGGGCGTGGCCCGCTCGACCGGCAAGGTCGGCGTCTGCATGGCGACGAGCGGACCGGGGGCGACCAACCTGGTGACGGCCCTGGCCGACGCCAAGCTCGACAGCGTGCCCATCGTTGCCATCACCGGTCAGGTGGCGCAGGCAGTCATCGGCAGCGACGCGTTTCAAGAAACGCCGACGATCGCCATGTGCCAGTCGATCACCAAACACCATTACATGATCACGCGGCTGGAAGACGTGCCGCGGATCGTGAAAGAGGCGTTTTACGTCGCCGGCTCGGGGCGGCCCGGTCCGGTGCTGATCGACTTTCCCAAGGACGTGCAATTGGCCCGGCAGGACGAAACGCCCGACTTCGATCCGCCGATGAATCTGCCCGGCTATCATCCCGAGGCCCAGCAGCACCATCCCGAGCAGATCCGACAGGTGATCGCCGCGGTGAAACGCGCGCGGCGGCCGATTCTGTACATCGGCGGAGGCGTGATCAATTCGGGAGCTTCCGAGGAGCTGCGCAAGTTCGCCCTGCGGACCGGCATTCCCGTCACGTCGACCGTGATGGGGATCGGCGCGTTCCCGGGCGATCATCCGCAGTCGCTGCACATGCTGGGCATGCACGGGACGGTGTACGCCAACTACGCGATCAATGAGGCCGATCTGCTGTTGGCTTTCGGCGTGCGGTTCGACGACCGGGTGACCGGCAAGCTGGAAGAGTTCGCCCGCCACGGCAAGATCGTGCACGTCGACGTCGATCCGTCGGAGCTGCACAAGAACAAAGAAGCCCACATCCCGATCATTGCCGACGTCAAAGGCGTGCTGGCCGACCTCAATCAGGCGATCACCGACGACGACCTGCCCGATCTCCGCGAGTGGCAGGCGCAAATCGCCGAGTGGAAGGCACGCTATCCGCTCCGCTACAAGGAGTCGGGTGACGAGATCCTGCAGCAATACGCCATCGACGAACTGTGGCGGCAAACCCGCGAGCGCGACACCTACGTCGCGGTCGGCGTCGGCCAGCACCAGATGTGGGCGGCCCAGTTCTACAAGTTCTCGCGTCCGCGGCACTGGCTGAGCAGCTCGGGCCTGGGAACGATGGGCTTTGGACTTCCCGCCGCGATGGGCGTGCAGGCCGCGCTGCCCGACAAGCTGGTGATCGACATCGACGGTGACGGCTCGATGCTGATGAACGTGCAGGAGCTGGCCACGCTCAACTGCGAGAAACTGCCGGTGAAGATCCTGCTGCTCAACAACCAGCACCTGGGCATGGTGGTGCAGTGGGAAGACCGCTTTCATGGCGGCAGCCGAGCCCACACGTATCTCGGTCCGATCGACGATCCGCAAGCCGTCGGCCAGGGGGACGGCACGCACGCCGAAGAGACGTATCCGAATTTCGTCAAAATCGCCGAGGGTTTTGGCCTGAAGGCCGCGCAAGTCCGCAGCAAGGCCAAATTCCCGGCCGCGCTGGCGGAGATGCTGGCTTACGACGGCCCCTACCTGCTCGACGTCATCTGCCCGTACCAGGAACACGTGCTTCCGATGATTCCCAGCGGCCGCACCGTGCGGGATATCATCACTGAATAGCTTTACTGCATAGCTTTCGCCTCGATCAACCACTCGAATCCGGCACTCAGTATCCAGCCATGGCCAGCTACAACAAATACGATCCGCGGCTCGAATCGCTCGTGATGGAAACGCGCACGCTGTGGGATCCGGAGGTTGCCAATCTTTCGGCCGAGGATAAGCACTGGCTCGCCGAACAAGTGCAACGCCACCCGGAGCGGGCGGCCAAGATCAACTACGAACGGTCGCACACGGGGTTTGCCCGCGAGATTACGGTGACCCTGGCCGACGTCGAGCGGGTCTACGACGAGCGCCTCGCCTCGTCATAGGATCAATCGCCGGAGTGGCACGTCCGGCCGTGCGGCCTACGCGCCAGGGGATCGGCAGCTTCAGGCTGGTGGCGACTTCTTCGAGCTTGTGGACGTGGTCGCAGTGGAGAGGAATGCCCTCGCGCCGCCAGCGGTGCGAGCGCTCCCACTCGAGTTCGCCCGGCAGACGCACGACGTCGAAGCCTTCGACCGGCGGCAGCGCGCGGATGCCGGCGACCGTCGCTTCAATTTCGGCGTAGAACTCAGCCAGATCGACGAATTGCCGGATATCGATCGCATAGAAGAAGTGCTCGGAGCCGTCGACCGTATAGCTGGCGCTTTTGCGAAGGGGCATGCGAGCGCCGACCAGGCAGCCCGCCAGCACCGACGACAGAAAGGCCATCCCAGAGCCGCGGGCCCCCGCGAAGGGCAACAGCGTCTTGGCGGCGTGGGGATCGTCGGTCGGCTGGCCGTCGGCGTCGAGCCCCCAATTCGGCGGCATTTTATAGCCATACATCTTCCAGCTCTCGACCTTGCCCCAGGCCGACACGGCACACGCCATGTCGAGCACGAACGGGGCCCCGGACCGCGTGGGCACGCCCCAGGCGACGGCGTTGTTGGCCGTGCCCGGCTTGTTGCTGCCGTACGCCGCCACCGTGGCCATTCCCGTGCTGGTGGTCGTGAAGCCGATCATCTCCGCTTCGACGGCCATCATCGCGTAGACGGCAGCGGCTCCATAATGCTGGCCCTGGCGGACGGCTACGGTCCCCGTGCCGACGGTCCGCGCCTTGTCGATCGCCATTTTCATGGCCTTCGTCGCCGCGACGTGTCCCAGTCCTTTGCCGCCGTTGAGGACGGCGATCGCCGGCGTTTCCCGCTCGACGATGATCTGGGCCCGCGGATCGATGCCGCCGTTGTCCATCCCTTCGAGATATTTCCAGAGCGCTCGGCTGCCGTGCGAGTGAATGCCGCGCAGGTCCGCCTCGATCAGCCGGGCGGCTCCAATCCGAGCTTCGGCTTCGAACATCCCCTTCGCCGTCAGCATGCGGACCATCAAGGCCTCGAGGGCGTCCGCGCTGACGACGATTTCCTGCGACGGATCGGAGGGAATGTCGGGGGTCACTCTGACGTTGTCTCTGCCAATCATCGAATGTTGCTCGCTGTCTAATGTCTCTCGTGCTGTTCGCTAGGGCTGCGTGACGTTCGCGATGGCGTTGCGACGCGCGGAAAGAAACTCGACCGGAGAGGAAGTGCGACCGTCGACCGCCAGGTCGACCAGTGCCTCCCCGATCACCGAGGTGAATTTGAATCCGTGTCCGGAGAAACCGGCCCCGAAGGAGACATGCTCATAATCGGGATGCTGATCGACGACGAAGTGCCGATCGGGCGTGAGCGTGTACATGCACACGCACGATCGCAGCGGCACCGGATCGACGTCCGGCAGGCATTCCTCCAGGAATCGGCTCAGCCATTCCAAGTCGGATGGCCGCACGGACCGGTCGACGTGTGCCGGATCGGTCACCGGTTCGCCGCGCGAATGCTCGGCCGCCTTGAGCGTCTGGCCGTCGCGGCTCGGAAATCCGTAGAACAGACCGTAGGGCAGCTCGTAATAAAACGTTGGCGCGCTACGATCCTCGGCGTAAGCGTGGGAACGCACGGGAAACCAGAACTGGGGCTTGCGCACGACTTCGAGCGGCAGCGACAAGCTGGCCAGCATCTGGGCCGCCCACGGGCCCGTCGTAATCACGAGTGCGGCGGCTTCATACTCGGCCCGCGCGGTCCGCACCTTGAACGTCGAGCCGACGCGCGACCAATCGACCACCGCCTCTTGTGCAGCCACGCTCGCACCGTAGCGGAGGGCCGCATCGACATGGGCGCTCACGCACAGCTCTACGTTCAAAAAGCCCGCGTGCGGCTCGAAGACCGCGTCGAAACCGGCGGGAATGCGAAAGCCTTGCAACTTCCCGCTGAGGTCGGCCGGCGCGACGTCCTGCAGGTCGAGATTGTGCGTGCGGGCCGCCAGGCGGGCGCCGGCAATCGTTTCGCCGTCCGGCGGGCCAGCCAACATCAGCCCGCACAGGTGCATCAACGACAACTCCTCCGCATCCTCCAGATTGCGCCAGAGTTTGTACGCCCGCAGCAACAGCGGCACGTAGTCGGGGTGCTCGAAGTAGGCCTGGCGAATGATCCGCGTGTCGCCGTGGGAGCTGCCGCGGTCGTGGCCGATCGTGTACTGCTCGATCCCCAACACTCGCAAGCCGCGCGTCGCCGCGTGATAGAGGGCCGAGCTGCCGAATCCGCCCAGGCCCAGCACGATGCAGTCGTAACGGGCGGTCATGGCACGTTCGAGACCGACTTGTGGGCCGGCGCGCGGCGGTCGTTCTCCGCTCGCGGGGCGGCGTTGTCGGCGGCCAGGGACACGCGGATGATCTCTTTGTCGTTGCGGGCAAACACGCTCTTCATCGCGAACGCCGGGTGTGACCAGATCGTCGTCCGCCGCGGCGCATCCCCTTTTCGCGTCGGCTCGATGAGCTTGGCGCGGACTGATTTCGTGATATCCGTCGGGCGAAAGCCGGGCGATGATCAGATCGCCCTGCTCATTGTGGAGAAAGTACTTATCCTCGTGCGGAATGATGAAGGCGTTCCACCAGCGGCCCTTGCCCGTTGCCGCGAACGTCTCCCACAGCCGTTTGCCGTCGGACGCATCGAGGCCCCGCAGTTGGCCGTAGCTGCAGACGCCATAGATATACTTTCCGTCAAACACCGGCGTGGGGATGATCGAGTGCAAACCGTCGGTTTTGATCTCGCTCTCGCTGATTCCCTTCCAGAGAGTTTTGACGCTCTGTCCGTCGGCGCCGATTTGGATCATCCGCGGACCGCTATAAAAGCACGTGAAGAAGATGCGATCGTCGACACAGCGCGGCGTCGAGATGCACAGACCGACCTTCATCTGCCAGGGGACGTTCCACCGCTGCTTGCCGGAGGCCGGGTCGAGCCCGGTGATCGACGTTGGATGCCAGATCACCAGGTGCCGCTTGCCGTGGATGTCGAAAATAACAGGGGGGACATAGCCGACCTCGGGATCGTCGAGAGCCCGCCAGCGCTCCGCACCGGTCGCTTTGTCGAAGCTGACGACGAGCGCGTTCTCTCCGCCGACGAGCGTGATCAACTGGTCGCCGTCGACCAGCGGCGAAGTCGCGAGGCCCCAGATCGGCAGCTTCGTGTTGTATTCCTTGAGGAAGTCTTTCGACCACAGCACCTTGCCGGTCTTCGCCTCGAAGCAGAACATGTTCCCGACGGCGCCGATCGTATAGACGCGACCATCGCTGATTGTGGGCGTCGCCCGCGGCCCGGCCGGATAGTTGAGGCCAGCGTAGCGGGCCTCATAAGCGTGGCTCCAAAGCGTCTTGCCGCTTTCGGCGTCGAGGCACAAAACTCGCTCTTTGCCCTGCTCTTTGACCCGATCGGTCACGTACACACGTCCGTCGGCAACGGCGGGCCCCGCATAGCCTTCGGCCACGGGAACGGACCAGACGCGCGGCAAGAGGCCCTTCGTCGAAAAGTGATCGACGATTCCCGTTTCCCGCCAGACAGCATCCCGCTTCGGCCCACCCCAGTCGGGCCAATCGTCAGCCCGAACACTTTTGATGTGGGGAACGATTAAAACACAAGCCGCCAGAACAGCGGGCACTTTCCAGAACGCTTTGGATACGGTGCTCAAGAGAGCGCTCCTGCAGGGATTCGACATCTCTGCTTTCAATAATCCGGAAGATTTGAACAGGAGAAAACAGAGCGGGATCAGACGAATGGATTCCCAAGAGGCTAGGACAAGTCTTCTTTTCTGTTCATCTGTTTTTGACGGTTTGTTGGATCCATCAAGTTATCGACTCGCGGCGCGGAAGGTTGCAGGACGAATCACATTTCTCCGACTGTGTGTTCCCTCGTTCATCGATTCGCACCGGGAAGCATGAGTCGGGCCACGCCGTCGGTCACGCGTTCCACGTTGAAGTTGATGAGCAGCCCGAGCGGTACATTGAGCAGCTTCATATAGCACAAGAGTTGAGCCTTGTGGATCGGCAAGATTTCCTGAATCGCCTTCGTCTCCACGAGCACGCAGCTTTCAACCTGCAGGTCAAACCGGAGTGTTTCCTCGCGGCTGAACCCCTTGTAATTCACTCGAACCATCTGCTGGGTGCTGCACGTCAGCCCGCGCAATTCCAGTTCTTTCATCAGGCACCACTCGTAGATCGATTCCAGCAAACCAGGGCCTTTATCGCGGTGCACTTCGATTGCCGCCGCAATGATTGTCTCCGTCAACCCGCATGCCCGCTCATACAAGGGATGCATGGCTCAAATCCTCGTGGCGGCCTACCGACACGAATCGCAAGAATTCTGGACAGGAGAGAACGGGAGTCAACAACAGAAACAGATCAAGATTGCCGAAGCATTCGGCGTCCAAGCCTTGGCCTTCTCTGTTTGCTCTGTTCCCTCCTGTTCAAATTCTTGGCATTTCCGCTTCAATTGGTTTGTTCTAAGGGATCGCGAACCGTTGATTTCGCATCAGCCTTGCTTGCCCTTGTTAAAGACATCAACCAATTGTGGCAGACGCGCGCGTGTGCCACAATGGCGTGATGAAACGCTCACTCTTCAGTTGTTGTGCGCTGCTGGCTCTGTGCGTGGGATCCGTGGCGCGTCGCCGCGGACGGTCCCCAGCTCACGCCTCTCGAGGCCAAACACCTGGCCGGATTGCGGCAGGTGACGTTCGGCTTCCCTCGCGCGGGCGAAGGTTATTTCTCCCCGGACGGACAGTGGATCGTCTTCCAGGCGTATCCGCCCGGCTACCCGTTCTATCAGATTTATGTGCAGCGGCTCGATGAGCGCGAGGCCCGCCGCATCAGCACCGGACGCGGACGCACGACCTGCGCCTACTTCTCTCGCGACGGCAAGAAGCTCATCTTCGCGTCGTCTCACACCGATCCCAAAATCAGCGAGACCGAAGAAAAAGCCCGCGAGGAGGCTAAACGCGGCGGCCGTCGCAGCTACCAGTGGGACTTCGACGTGAACATGGAAATCTACGAGTGCAACTTCGACGGCAGCGGCCTCAAACGGCTGACCAATTCGCCGGGTTACGACGCCGAAGGCAGTTATTCGTTCGACGGCAAGCAGATCGTCTTCACGTCGAAGCGGGCCGGCGACCCGAATATTTACATCATGGACGCCGACGGCTCGCACGTGCGGCAGGTCACGCACGCGGCGGCCTACAACGGCGGCCCATTCTTCTCGCCCGACGATCGCTGGATCATCTTCCGCAGCGACCGACAGAAGGAAAACATGCTGCAGCTCTATGCGATCGCCGTCGACGGGACGCACGAGGTGCAGCTGACCAACAACCTCAACACGGTCAACTGGGCCCCGTTTTTCCATCCGAGCGAAAAGTACCTCATCTGGTGCCGGGCCGATTACTCGCCCGGCCGTCCGCCCGGCGGCTTCGACCTGTTCACAATGGAGATCGAGCACGACGCGACGCACTTCCGCGGCGGGGCGGTAACCCAGATCACCGACGCCAAAGCGGCCGACGTTCTCCCGGTCTTCAGCCCCGACGGCACCAAGCTGATGTGGACCTCCACGCGCACGCCCGACAGCACAAGCCAACTCTGGATCGCCGACTGGCTCCGCGGGCGTCAGACGACGAACGAACGCTAGTGCATCGTCGGGCACGTTGGGCAGGTCCGTCGTCAAATCGCAGTACCGCTGCTCGAACTCGAACGGCAGAGGAGCGTGAAGATCGTGGCGTCTGCGCAGATGTGCACGAGAATCGCCAAACCCAATCCGCCGGTCCACAAGCGAAGGAGCCCCAACGCCAAACGGAAGACTCCGGCCATGACGGCACGGAGAGGTCCCGGTGGATAGCGTGGACATGCCCGAGGCCGAAGAGAATCGAAGTCGCGCAGAGCGCGACATCTCGACTCCAGTCGGCCGCCGTGGCCTCCCACAGAATGCCTCGAAAAATCAGCTCCTCGAGCGCCGAGTTTATGGTGCTGAAACAAACGCCGGCAATCAGCAGGCTGCCGAACGCGGCCACCGGCAGGCCCGCAGCGAAGCCGGTAACGTCGGGACGAGCCAGCGAATGGAAGCCCACCAAAGCGATCACAGTAGAGAAGGCTAAAACGGCGGCCGCTGCCAGTGGCCAGCCAAAAACCGTCTGAAGCTGAAACGGGGAGACGTTCGCCGCAGACGAGGCCAGACCGCGACGACGAGCGCGTAAGACGCCAACGGCAGCACGAGATACCACGGCCAGCGAAGGGGGAAATCGCGGTCAGCGCGCACGACAAACGCCGTCAGAAAGACGGCTGCGTGGATCGCTCCATCTAGTCATAGTGCCGCCGCATCGACAACCACGCCGACAGAAGAGACACTCGGAGTATCCATCTGGGAGTCTACTCGAAAGAAAGCTCGCGGAGAACTCAGCGCGTACAAGGGCACTGACGGCAGTAACTCAGCTGAACCGCTCTGCAGAGCACCTGACGGACCAGAAAGTCCGCTCGGGAATGACATCTGGGCGAAAATTGGGTTGAGTTATCGAGTCACTCCCCCGGATACTGTACACAGGCAGGCCCGTAGTCGCGGGCGAAACCCTGCCGCACACCGGTGCACTCCCGAACCACTCGCGGGAGACGGACGTGGAAGCGAACGAGAAAACGGGCGAACGTGTCGCGGAGCCGCGCCCTGCGCAGCCGACGACGCTGACGCTCCCTGCCGCTTCGCCCCCGGTTGGCCCGTCCCGTCCCGCTCGACAATTGGATGCCCAGACGCGCCGCTTCGCAGACGAAGTTGTGGGGCTGTTGCACCGCCGCCTGCTTGCCGGGACTACCATCGGCGCCGTCGCCTTCGTTCTGATGATTTTCGTGGCCCTGGCCAGTCCACACGGCCGCTTTGAGCACCTCAGCCTGGCTCTGTACGCGAGCCTGGCGCTTTGGTTCACGGGGCTGGCGGCGTGGTTGGCTCGGCACCGCGACCCGTCGCTGTCTCGCCTGCGAGTGGTCGAAGTTTTGGCCGTGGCTGCCTATGCCGCCCACTGTGGGCGAAAGGACTTCGAGCACTACTCCGTTTATTGGGGCAAGCTGCCGGTTGACGACCAGTGGCTGGTTGTGTCGCACAGCCTGCTCAACTGGGTCTTTCTCATCTTCATTTACGGCATCCTGATCCCCAACGACTGGCGACGCTCGTTGCGGATGCTGACCGGCATGGCCCTGATCCCGCTGGCCGTTTACGGGGCGACCTGGTTCTCGTTTCCGCCGTCGCACCGACCCGCCGCGCCCCTGTTCGAGCTGTTTGCCATGGCGCGGGTGATGGGCGCGGCCGTCGCCATTTCAGTCTTCGGGGCCCACAAGTTCACCACGTTGCAGCGGCAGGCGTCCGAAGCACGGCATCTCGGGAAGTACCGGATCAAGCGCCGACTGTCGACCGGGGGCATGGGCGAGGTGTATTTGGCCGAGCATCGGCTGCTGAATCGGCCCTACGCCATCAAGCTGATCCGCCGCGAGATCGCCGCGAACCCAACGAGCCGCACACGCTTCGCCCGTGAGATTCAGGCCATGGCCCGGCTCACGCATTGGAACACGATCGAAATCGTCGATTACGGCCACGGCCCGGACGGCACCTTCTACTACGTGATGGAATACGTCGACGGGCAGAACCTGAGCGAGCTCGTCGAGCGCTTCGGACCTCTGCCGCCGGGGCGAGTCGTTTATTTGTTGCGGCAGGCCTGCGCCTCGCTGGCCGAAGCACACGCCATCGGCCTGATTCACCGTGACATCAAGCCGGGAAATCTCATGCTGACGCAGCAGGCCGGCCTGTTCGACGTCGTCAAGGTGCTCGACTTCGGCGTGGTGCAGCATCTCGGCCCGACCGAAGGCGACGACCGGCTGACGCAAACGGGACTGTTAATCGGCACGCCCGGTTACATGTCACCAGAACAGGCCGCCGGCATCGCCGACGTGCGGACCGACGTCTACGGATTGGGCGCGGTTGCCTACTTTTTGCTCAGCCGGCGGGCGCCGTTCAGCGGTCGCGGCATGCACCAAATCCGTACGTCCTTGCTGGAAGACCCGACACCGCTGCGGGAACTGCGTCCGGAGATCCCGTCCGACCTGGCGGCCGTCATCGAGCGCTGTCTGCGTCGCGACCCCGTGGAACGCTTCGCCGATATTGGGCAGTTGGACCAGGCTTTGGCAGCCTGCGACTGCGCCGCGACCTGGAGTTCCGAAGACGCCGCAGCCTGGTGGCGAGGAGCCGGCTCGGCCACCGCCACGGACGACGCCAGCGAGGGAACAGTCCCCGGCGTGCGCGTCTAGTGCCGCGCACTCCAACGTCGAATGCTTAGCCAGCGACTGGTTCGAACGCTCCTGACCGGAAGAGAATCGTGAAAATCGTCGCATCGGCGCAGATGTGCACGAGAATCGTCAGTCCCAACCCGCCGGTCCAGAGCCGCAAGAGCCCCAACGCCATTCCGAAGACTCCGGCCAGGACGGCCCCGAGCGGTCCCGGCGGATAGCCGTGGACATGACCCAGGCCAAAGAGAATCGTGGTCGGCGCCGATGCGCGACGCCCCGATTCCACTCGGCCGCCGTGGCCTCCCACAGCACGCCTCGGAAAATCAATTCTTCCAGCACCGCGTTTGTGGTGCTGAAACAAACGCCGGCGACCAAAAGACTGCCGAACGCGGCAACCGGTAGCCCCGCCGCCAGGCCGGCAACCTCGGGACGAGCCAGCGCTTGGAAGCCCAGCAATGCGACCACAGTCGTGATGGCCAGAACCAGGGCCACTGCCAGCGGCCAGCCAACCATCCGCCCCAGGGCCAGCCGCGGGGCTGTTCGCCGCAGACGGGGCCAGGCGACCACGACGATCACATAGGCCAGCAATGGCAGAACGAGATACCACGGCCAGCGAAGCGGCGACATCGCGATCAGCGCGACGGTAAGCGCCGTCAGGTAGACGGCTCCGTGGATCGCGCCATCTCGTCGTAGCGCCGCCTCCATCTCCAGTCCTCCGAGAATCAGTCCACCCAGGTCGTGCGCCTTTCGAGGCTAAGAAAAGCAGAACCCCCGGAGAAACTGTGCGACTTCAGTCGGTCATCGAATTCAACCTCTCCCGAAAGGCTTGCCATGCGGCCAGATCAAAATATCGTCGCGTGTTTCTCCTTTGGTAATTTTAGGCCCGCCAGCACAGACCGCACCGTACAATTCGCGAGCGTCCCGCATGGTCTCGAACAGGAAGGTCTCATGGACATCAAACGCAACGGATCACAGCCGTCGAAAAAGGGACCGGCCGACTGGTTTACCGGGACGGTCCGCATCGACGCTTTGTTCCAACCCGAGGCTCCCGCCCGCGCGTCGGCGCCAGCGTCACGTTCGAGCCCGGCGCTCGCACGGCCTGGCACACGCACCCGCTCGGCCAGACGCTGATCGTGACGGCTGGCTGCGGGCGGGCGCAGCGCTGGGGCGGGCCGATCGAAGAACTGCGACCGGGCGACGTGGTCTGGTTCGCGCCGGGCGAAAAGCACTGGCACGGCGCCGCGCCCACCACGGCGATGACCCACGTCGCCATCGGCGAACTGCTTGAGGGCAAAGTCGTCGACTGGATGGAGCAGGTCACCGACGAGCAGTACGGCCGGTAAGCCTGGCCGCGAAGTTTGAAATCCGCACAGCGCCTCCCACTCGCTTGAAAGGAACCGCAAATGCAGAATCGAAAACTCGGCAAGAGCAACCTCGAAGTGTCGGCCCTCGGATTGGGCTGCATGGGCATGAGCTTTTCCTACGGTCCCCCCAAGGACAAAGCGGAAATGACCGCGCTCTTGCGGACCGCCGTCGAGCGCGGCATCACGTTCTTCGACACGGCCGAGGTCTACGGCCCGTTCACGAACGAAGAACTCGTCGGCCAGGCGCTGGCTCCGGTCCGCAAGCAGGTGGCGATCGCCACCAAGTTCGGCTTTGAGCTGCACGCCGACGGCAAGCCCGGGTGGCTCGGACTCAACAGTCGGCCGGCGCACATCAAGCAGGTCGTCGAGAATTCGCTCAAGCGGCTCCAGACCGACGTCATCGACTTGCTCTATCAGCATCGGGTGGACCCCGACGTGCCCATCGAAGACGTGGCTGGCGCTGTTAAGGAGCTGATTCAAGCCGGCAAGGTCAAGCATTTCGGCCTGTCCGAAGCGGGCGCGGCTACGATCCGTCGGGCCCATGCAGTCCAACCCGTCACGGCCCTGCAGAGCGAATATTCGCTCTGGTGGCGACGCCCCGAGGAGGAGATCGTGCCGACGCTCGAAGAGCTCGGCATCGGCTTTGTCCCGTATAGCCCGTTGGGCAAGGGCTTCCTCACGGGCAAGATCGACCACGAGACGACGTTCGACAGCTCGGACTTCCGCAACACGGTGCCTCGCTTCGCGCCGGAGAATCGCAAGGCGAACCAGGCCTTCGTCGACCTGCTCACGCAGATCGGCGAGCGCAAACAGGCGACGCCGGCCCAGATCGCGCTGGCGTGGCTCTTGCGCAGAAACCGTGGATCGTCCCCATTCCCGGCACCACGAAGCTCTCGCGGCTGGATGAGAACATCGGGGCCGCAGCGCTCGAGCTGACGGCCGACGATCTGAGCGAGATTGATCGCGGGGCCGCGCAAATTACGATACAAGGGGCGCGCTACCCGGAGAAACTGGAGCAGATGACCGGTCGCTGAGTGAATCGGACAAGACGGACGACCGACGACATGACAGAGCTAAGCGGTTGGGAGCATTTCTACTCCGTGGTCGGCTCGTCCGCCGGTGCGCTGATCGGGCTGCAGTTCGTGGTGCTGACGCTCATCGCCCCGTGGCTGTCAGCCGGTCGCCGGAACGCTCACTCGTAGCGGAGCGCCTCGATCGGGTCGAGCCGAGAGGCCTTCCAGGCGGGGTAATAGCCGAAGACCACGCCGATCAACAGCGAGACGCCCACAGCCGCGAACATGGCCGGCCACGAGATCCGCGTCGGCCACAGCAGCGTGGCGCGGACGACCAGTGACGAAAATCGTCCCAGCAGAATGCCGGTCGCTCCGCCCAAGGCGCACAGCAGGATCGACTCGACCAGGAACTGACTCAGAATGTCCCGCGACCGGGCGCCGATCGCCATCCGCAGGCCGATCTCCTTGGTGCGCTCGGTGACGGAGACCAGCATGATGTTCATGATGCCGACGCCGCCGACCACCAGCGAAATCATCGCCACAACCAGGAGCAGAACCGACATCAAACGCGAGGCTGAGGCCCGGGTGCGGCTGATCTCAGTCATGTCTCGCAAGGTAAAGTCTTCCGGTTGACCGGCGCGCTTGTGATGTCGCTCGCGGAGCAGGTCCTGGATTTGCTTCATGGCGGGAGAGATCGCCTCGTCCGAGCGGGCCTTGACCAGGATCAAGTCGAGGTTGGTGAAGTGGACCGGCTGCGGCGTATCGGCCAGTTGGGTCGGCGAGGCCACCGGATAGAGCACGGGCTTCACCGAAGGAAACGCGTCGTTGAGCGAATTGACCTGTTGAGACGGGTCCACCTTCAGCGCCGCGCTCTGGTTGGCCTTCTGCGCGGACTGGCCGACGATTTTGAACTTAAGCGTTGTCCAGGGAAGCATCACGATGTCGTCTTGATCCTGGCCGTACATGTTGGCCCCCTTGCGGGAGAGCACGCCCAGAACCTTCAAGGGCTTGTTGTTCATTCGCAGCTGCTGGCCGACGGGCGACTCGTCCCCGAACAGTTCGTCGGCAACCGACTGGCCGATGACGCAGACTTCTCGCAGGGATGTGACGTCCTCCTCCGTAAACATCGAGCCGTCGGCCAGCTGGGCCCAGTCTCGGATGTCGAGGTAAGCGGGTGTCGTGCCGTTGATACGGTCGGGCACCCAGTTGCGGCCGTTGGCGACCACTTGCGTGCGGGCGGCCACCAGAGGAGCGACGCTGGAAAGCGCACTACAACGGTCGGCCATCGCCGCGGCGTCTCCGGGGGTCAGGCTCATGGCCGTCCCCGCTCCGCCCGCGACACCGGCCATCGCCAGGTTGCCCGGAAGCACGAGGATCGTGTTGGAGCCCATGCTGGCGATCGTGGCTTCGACTTCGCGCGCCGCGCCATCGCCGATTTCGACCATGGCAATCACGGCGCCGACGCCGATCACGATGCCCAGCGTCGTCAACACCGAGCGGAGCACGTGTCGCCTGAGCGCGCTGACGGCCATCTGCGGCGTGCGGTACAAAAAACGCATAGCTGGTAATTTCGTCGGGCGGCCAGCCGCATCTTGGAAACGGCGGCAGATTGCTCCCGTCAGGCGGCGGCCGGGTCCGCTTCGACGACCTGACCGTCGTACACCCCCTCGGCGATCAAACCATCGCTGATGCGGATCACGCGCCGCGCGGAGTGGGCAACGCCGGGGTCGTGCGTCACCAGCACGACAGTAATGCCGTCTTCCTCGCTGAGATTCTGAAACATCTGCAGGATTTCACGGCTGGTTTTGGAATCGAGGTTGCCGGTCGGCTCGTCCGCAAAGACGATCTGCGGCTGGTTAATCAGCGCTCGCGCGATGGCGACTCGCTGCTGTTGGCCGCCGGACAGTTGCGAGGGGTGATGGTCGAGACGCTCGCCGAGCCCCACCCGCTCGAGCATCGCCTGGCCTCGCGCGCGGCATTCTCGCTTGGACAGCGTGGCGTTGGTATAGGACAGGGGCAGGATGACGTTGTCGAGCGCGCTCGTGCGGGCCAGCAAGTTAAAGCTTTGAAAGACGAAACCGATGTTGCGGTTGCGGATCAACGCTCGCTGATCGCCGGTCAGCTTTGAGATTTCCTGGCCATCAAGCCAATACTGACCGGAGGTGGGCCGGTCCAGGCAGCCCAGGATGTTCATCAGCGTCGATTTGCCGGAGCCGGATGCTCCCATCAGAGCGACCATCTCGCCCCGGCCGATCTCGAGCGACACGCCCTTCAACACGGGCACGTCAACGTCGCCGAGAAAGTACGTCTTATTGATTTCGTGCAAGCGAATCAGTGTCATCTGCGTTTCGGCCCCCTGGCGAGAACGAACAACGGTCGCTCGGATCGGGCTTACTTCCTCCTGACGTTTCTCGCACCGAACGGGTTGACGGTGCCTTCGCGGCCGGCCGCCGGCTGGTTCTCCCCAATGACGATTTCCGTCTCGGGGGTCAGCTGCTCCTTGATCACTTCGGCCACTTCCGTCATCAGACCGTCGGTCAGGCCCACGCGGACTTTGATCGGTCGGACCCAGTCGCCGTCGGTTACCCAGACGGTTGCACGCGTGAGTCGCCCCTTGGTCGCATGCTCGGCCACTCCTTCCTCCGTGGTCGATCTTCGCTGGCCTTGCTCGTAAGCCGATCGATACTCGGGGGCCACCACGGCCAGCGTCGGCCGGTAGTGCAAGGCCGCGTTGGGAACCAAGAGCGCGTCGTTGCGTTCGTCGACTTTGAATTGCAGATTTGCCGTCAGATAGGGGAGCAACTTGTCGCCGGCAGGAACTTCGCGCCGGTTGCGACTTCCCTGCGTTACGGGGACGGACGAATAGGGATCGAGCTTGCCGTCCGCGTTATCCACGTTGACGACGACGGTGTACGTGACGACGTTCTGCGTCATCGTGGCGTTGAGTCGAATCTGCCCGACGCTGCCGTGGAACACGTCGGCCGGATAAGCGTCGACCGTGAAAGTCGCTTGCTGTCCGGGGTAGATATTGCCGATGTCCGCCTCGTTGACCGAGACCCAAACCTGCAGTCGTCGCAAGTCCTTGGCGATGAGAAACAGGCTCGGAGCGTTCAAACTCGACACGACGGTCTGGCCGACATTGACCCGACGATCGACGATGACTCCCTTCACCGGAGATTTGATGGTGCAATAACCGAGATTCTTCTCGGCCTTGACCAGTGTGCCGCGAGATTTTTCAACGGCTCGCTTGGCTTTATCGAGGTCGGCCTGGGCGGCCGGCACGGAGGCCTTGGCCATTTCCCAGGCGTTCTGCGTCGAATCGAACTCGTTCTGCGAAATCGAGTTGCTTGCCTTGAGCCGCTGTGCCCGATCCCAGTCGCGCTCGCACTTGTGCAGGGCCGATTGCATCTGCACGAGTTCGCTCTCGGCATGCCGCACGTCGGCCTCGCAGACGCCCAGGTCGGCACGGGCGATAGCCACCTCGGGGGCGTAGAGCGCGTCGTCGATGCGGGCCAGTACGGTCCCCTGCTCGACCGGCGAGCCATAATCGATGGTCCGCTTCGGATCGACGGGATCCTGGCCGAACGAGGTGATTTGGCCGGCGACTTGGGCGCCGACGTCGATGACTTCTTCGGGCTCGATCGTGCCCGTGGCAATGATGGTGGCGACCAGGCTGCCCCGCGTCGGGTGGTCGGTGTGGAACAGCGGCTCGCTGGCGGTCGCGGTATACCACTGCCAGCCGGCTTGCATGCCGACTGCCAAGAGAACCATGACGAAGGCGGCAACAATCAGGTTACGCGGAAGGCGAACGGCGCGGCTCATAGAGTCGTGTTCTGGGCAGAGTACGAACCGGGGCAAGAGCGGTCAGTCGGACCGACAATTCGGAGGGATTCTGGCGGGAGGCAACTTGGCGGGACAACTTCATAGTAAAGCAAGACGCGTGAGGACGCAAGAACGGGGCCGCGCCATGCCCTGTCAAACGCCGTCGCCCGTCGCTCGGTCGTGAGCCAACTGTCTAGTTGCCCGAGGCAGTTGCGTTGAGAGGCGTGCGGGCAGCTTCGCGCGGCGCGGCGAACTTCGTTCGGCACGCCACCCAGTGCGGCGTTTGCGTCGCCGGCTCCAGCGCGGCGCGAATCGTCGGCTCGAGCTCTTCCCACGCATTGCGGCGGAAGACAAACAGCTCGGGTGTCGGAGCCTGCAGCTTCTGCACGAGAACCGGCAAGCCTTTATGGCGGAGGTGCTCAACGCGGCCGCCGAAAAACGCTTCTTGATAGAACTCGGCTGAGTATTCGTCCGTCAGCGGAAAGAAGACCTCGCGCCCCGCCGACTCAGGGAGTTGGGCGGCCGAGGCGAGGATCGCCTTAGTCGAGAATGCCTCGTTGACCGACGGCGCTGCGATGATCGTGAACATGGCAATCAGCAACGGACTGCCGAAACCGATTGCCGTCAGCAGTACGCGAGAGTCCGAGCGACGAATGCCGGCAAACAACAGCGCGGCGAAGAGTCCGACGGCGATCAGCGTCGCGACCAATGCCGGCGACGCGCCGAAGACGATCTGTCCCACGAGGGCGACGGCCAGCAATCCGCCCAATCCGGCCGCGAAGATTCGCAGGCCGCGCAAGAGCACAGCCGCTCGTTCCGATTCAGCCCAGCGGACCAAGAGCACGGCCGTCGCCAGTGCCAGTCCCGGAAAGCCGGGGAGCATGTAAGTCACGAGAATCTGCCGGGCCAGCGTGAAGAACACGGCCGGCGTCAGGCCCCAGCAGAGCGCGAAGATCAGCCAGGCGTCGCGTGGGGGTCGATCCGCCTCGCGTCGCCGCCGCCAGGCATCGATGCCGCAGCGCACGAGCCAGGGCGACCAGGGGAGAAACGTGACCGCCAGCATGACCCAGCTCGCCCCATAAATCTGCGTGCGGCCGTTGCCGTAGAGATCGCCGTAGTCGGAGCGGACGTAGCGGAGGATGTGCTCGTTGACGATGAAGTACTGCAGAAAACCGGGAGTCGCTCTCTCGGCAAGCACGTACCAAGGGGCGGCAACGACGCTCGCGAGCACCGTCCCGCTCAGCCAGGGGAGCGCTCGTAGAAGCCGCCAATTTTTGGTCAGCGCGATCCAGGCTCCGAGCGAAAGTCCAACCAGCACGACGGCGACAGGCCCCTTCGCCAGGCAGCCAAACCCGAGCGCAAGAAAAAGGCGAGCCCCCACCACCGGCGACTCCGTTCACCGTTCCCGACGGCCTTGGCAAAGAGCGCGAAGCACATCAAGGCCCCGCTCACACTTGCGGAGAGGGCCATATCGAGCACACACGAACCGGCCAACACGAAGAACAAGCCAGACGAGGCCAGAATCAACCCAGCCAGTGCACCGACGCGATTACCCCACAGGGCGCGGCCGAAGGCGATCGTACCGACGACCATCAGAACGGCGAACAAAAAGTTCGGCAGACGGGCCGCCCATTCCGACGGGCCGAACGCGCCGAATGATAACGCCGTCGTCCAGAAGAACAGGGGCGGCTTGGCCCAGAACGGAACCAGTTCGCCCGACATATAGAGCCGCGGCGTCACCCAATCGCCCGAACGGCACATCTGCCAGCCGATCTCTGCGTAGCGGGCCTCGGTGTTGTCGGTGAGCGCAAACGTGCCGAGCGTCAGCAGGCGAAAGCCGGCGATCAGCACAACGGCCGCCAGCATCGCGCCGACCGGGCTCGTCAGCCAGTGCACCAGGCGGCCGGCTGGATTCTGCGTGAGGCGATGAGAGTTGTCGAGCAGTTTCACAGCCATTCTTTCCTGCAGTCTCTTGTTCGCAGCGGCAGTCTCAGGTGGCGGTCTCAGGCGGCAGTCTCAGGTCGTGTTCCGCAGGATTTTCTTGTGAGCCACTAAGCGGCCTGGGCCGCCGGCAGTGCGTGCGAGGGACTGAGCCGGCCCAGCGAGAGTCCGAACTGCTGCAACAGCTCCACCAGCAAGGGACTCGTCAACAGGCCCAGCTCTTGTGGACGCAGGTGTGCCAGCGGATCGTGCCAGCCGTCTGGATCTCGGCTGTTCCCCCAAGACGCCAAACTCGCGACCCGCATCAGTTGCCGGGTGGACGCCGACTTCAATCAACCGACAGCTTCCCGCCGAATGCAAAAAGCCGCGCATAATTTCGAGATTGATCCGCCCCGCGTGGCTGGTGCCGAAGTAGACGTGAGGCACCGCGACCTCCCAACCGTTCGCTGCGTTTGCCAGACGGTCGGCGTAGTAACGCTTGACCCGCGCGACGCACCAATTCGCCGGGCGAAATTCGTGAAGCACGGTGCTCCGCAACAGGCCTCGCTCCCGCGCCAACCGGAGGGCCGGGATCTGGTGTCGCTCCAACAGTTCGCGGAGGGCCGGTCGCAAGCCGGGCAGCAGCTCGATGTATTGGTGGCCATTCAGGTGCGTGGGTCGCTGCCCGTGATCTCGGAGAAATTCGACTTGAGCTGCCAACTCGGCGAGCAAAGCAGGCTCGTAGGATCGCCGACGCCGGTAAAGCGTCGCGAACAGGCGGCCAATGCCCGGGAAACAACCCCGCGCATCGAGCAGTTCGGATGGGTAACTGCGTGTCAGGGGACGTCCCTGCGTCAGGTTTAAATGCACGCCCAATTCGAGAGGAGCGTGCGGCTCGTGCAAGTCCCGTCGCACAGCGGTCGAGGGAAGTCGGCCTGCCTCGACGATCGTCTGCAGACGTTGCCATTCGCGAATCGCGCGCGCTGCGTCGGGAGCGTTTGCCAAGAGCGAGGTGGCCGTGATCAGCCCGTGCTCGAAGCCGCGCATGATGCCGTCGGTGACCGCCCGGTTCATCCCGAAATCGTCTGCGTGAAAGACGATGCGGCCGCGGCACGGGACGCTGTGCGAGACAGAGGCACTGTGCGTGACAACTGTTTTCCAGCCGCGAAGCTGTTGCGCGGAACTCATCGGCTTCCTTGCCCAGGAGTCGGTCGCGAACCCGATTTTGGAGCGCCGGAGAAAAAGGGGCCGCGAGTGTAGTGGAAATCGGGCGGCTAGGGGATGCGAATCAAGTTGGAGAAATTGAGGGACACTGCGGAAGATCGCCGGGCAGGCAGGGCGGGACACTTAAGTTTTTGGAGCAGCTGGAGTTAGTCGCTTCGTGCACTCTCGGGTTACGAGGCGGGAGGAGGAACAGGGGGGGGTACCTCGGTTCTGAGGTCCGGAGGTGACTCGCGCGGGGGGAAGCCCGGCGGTCAGTGTGACATCGGCCGCGGACTGAGCCAGCTCGTTGAGCAGGTCCAGATAGGCTTTCTGTTCCTGCAGCAGGGCTGTCTGCGTGGCAAAGACGTTCAAGATGTCCGCCTGACCGGCGTCGAATTGGCGTTTGACGCGCGCCAGGTCTCCCGACAGCGACTGCACTAAATTGGAGTGTTCCTTTTCGGCCAGATTTCTCGCGCGCTGGTAGCGCTCGAGGGCCGTCTGCACTTCGACGCGCGCTCTCATCCGCAGTGCATTGAGTCCAATGACTTTTTGGGCGCATTCGGCCTCGCGCTGGCGAGCCAGCGGCTTTCCGGAATCCCAAATCGGCAGGTTCATCTGCGCCGCGAACCCGAAGAACAGGGTTTCGAATTCGTCGCGTTCGTAATACGGACCAAACTGAATGTTTTGCACCGTGTTTGCCCGAGCAAGGTCCGCGTTTGATTGGGCCACGTTGGTGCCAGCCTGGGCCGCACGCACGTCGGGCCGCTCGTCCGCAAAGGTCTCTGCAAGTTGGGCCGAGGATTGAACCTCGCCCGGTGCAGAGCCCGCTCCGTCAATCGGCAACCACTGAAAGTCTTCGAGGCGGCCCACCAGCTCGAACGGCCGATCGCCGACAAGGTTGAGTTGCCGTTCCAAGGCCACCAGCGCAAGTTTGTAGTTCGCCTCGGCGAGAGCCACTTGCTTGTGGCTTTGCCGCAACGAAACGCGGGCGGTTGTGTCTTCCCCGGGTTTGGCGAGTCCCGATTTGAAGCGGCGCTCGACGTCGGCGGCCAACTCTTCGTTGAGGCTCGCCGCCCGCTGTGCGAGATCGCGGAGGTCTCGCTGATAAACCGCCGTAAAAAAGAGCTTTTCGGTCGTGGCCAAGGTGGTCAGTTCGGCGGCGATGACGCTCCAACGGATCTGGTTGAGCGCGGCGGCGGCGCTGGCCTCTCGATACCTCTGTTGGTGCGCGAGCTCGAGGGTCTGCAAAATGTAGACCGAGTTTCTAACGGCCAGCAAGTTGCCAGTGGGGTCGCGGGCGTAGGGGAGCACTTCGGCCTTGATGGTTGGGTTGAACGGGTAATGTTCTGCGACGTCCAACATCGCTTGGGCAACGGGTTCGCCTGCGCGAAGGGTGACCAGAGTGTCATTGCGGTCCAAGGAAGTGGCGATCGCCGCGTCGAGCGACAGTTGAGGTCCGCCTGAGTCGACCGACGATCCCAATCCTCCCGGTCCGGACGGAGCACTCGCAATGGCGGCCCCCGGCCCGCTTGATGAATCGCCACCCCGACCAGA
Organism: uncultured Planctomycetaceae bacterium; assembly: GCA_963813715.1. Taxonomy (GTDB): domain Bacteria; phylum Planctomycetota; class Planctomycetia; order Planctomycetales; family Planctomycetaceae; genus DASPSM01. Next base: position 1,234,234 of record CAWFAK010000005.1, read on the forward strand.
GAGGCCGGTCGACGGCGAATCGGGCGTTGGTGGCAACTTTGGCACGGTGGTCGCCACCGTGAAATCGGCAACGAAGTGGTTGGCGGCCGCCCCATCCGGTGCCGCAGACGAGTCTGGTACCGACGGCGCCGCCGCCACGCTCGGGGCGCCAGTAGCAGCCACCGGCGTGATTGGGCTGGGAGCGACCGGGGCTGGAACCGTCCCGAGCGCGGCCGGCAGTTCGCCACTCGTCGCTACGACGACTTGTGGAGCCTCGGGATCGGGGGCGTTAATGGCGGCCTGCAAAGTGTCGGTCGGCAACGGATCGACTCGGGGCGGCGAGCTTGCGTTCGCAGTGAAGCGGGTGCCGGCCCGCAGGTCGGCATTGGGGGGCGACGTTCCTGCGCTTTGACAGCCGGCCAACCCAGCCGCCAGAATTGCGATAAGAGGAAGGATCTCTCTCGCTGAGCAATTGCGCATCGGTTCGCCTTCCCTGGAGATCCGACTCAGCACATCTCGCACGCACGCGATCATTTTCTGGACGCGCGGATGTGAGTTTGAACCGCTTTCAGCGGCTCCTTCGCGCGGCGGATCAGTCCTTTGCTTTGGCGCACGAACGGCTTAAACCCCCTCGATCCGGGGCGTCGTGCGCCAATCATCGGCGAGCGGCGGAACTTGATCTTGATGTGAAAGAAAACTCACCGGTTTTTCGCCCTCCGCCCGTCGGGATTGCGATATTCTGATTTGGTAAGGCATTCCTAATAAAGCAATGAGACGCACAGTGACGATAAGCGCCCGTTTTGCGATTCTGCTGGTCGGGATTCCGCTGGCATGCTTCGCGCCCGGCTGCGGAACGGCCTTTTGGAGTTCAGTTTCACAGCCAGGCGAGGCGGCCAAGCCCGCGGGCGTTACCCGGGCGGACGCCACCGCAAAGGGGGGCAAAGAGGAATCCGACCACGACAAAGCAAAGTCGACCAGCAAGGAGGACGCCAAAGACGAACCGGCCCGCGATAAGAAGGACGACGATAAGAAAGGCGATGACCCAAAAGCGGACAACAAGAAAGACGAACCGCAGGAAGAGAAAATCCCCGGGCACGTCAACGTCCGCTGCGTGACGGCCCGACGCCTGCCGTTCGCAATCACCGTGGAAGGGCTCGGTCGGACGGAGCCGCTGCCGGAATGCGTTGGCTCGCTGACGGCAGCCGTCGAAGGACATGTGCACGAGTTGCTCGTGCGCATCGGAGACACCGTCAAGGCCCACCAGCCGATCCTGCAACTCGATCCCACGGTGGCCAAGGCCACCCTGGCGGAGAAGGAAGCCAACAAGGACAGCCTCGTCGCCGCGCAAACTGCTCGAGTCGCTGCCGCGCCCCGAGGAGCGGCGTGCCGCCGAGCTAGCCGTCGAGCAGGCGAAAATCTCGGTCGAGCACGACGAGTTGCAGGTCGAAAACCTGCGCAAGCTCCTGGCGACCAAAGACGTCTCGGAGAAGGTGCTCCACGACGAGGAAGTGCTGCTCAAGCAGGCCAAGGTCACGCTCCAGACGGCCGAGGCGCAGCTGAAACTGCTAATGACCGGCCCGCGTCCCGAAGCCGTCGCCGAGGCTCAAACGAAGATCGTCATGGCCGAGCAGGCCGTCGCCAGTTCGCAAGAATCGCTGGCGCTGCATACGCTGCGGGCCCCGATTGCCGGCGTCGTCGAATCGCTCAACTGTCATCCGGGTCAGACGCTGACGATCGGCACTCCCGTCGGTGAAGTAATCGATATCCGGCGGCTGTTCGTCACGATCTATTTCCCCGCCCGCATCACGCGTTTGTTGCAGCCGGGGATGGTCGCCAAGGTCGATCTCTCCGACGGCAGCCATCCGGCCGCCGAAACGTCCGCAAAGGAGAGCGACAAAGACGCCAAAGAGAAGGAACCGGCCGCCAAAGAAAAAGAACCGGCGAGCAAGGAAAAGGAATCGTCCGCCAAGGAGAAGGAACCCGAGAAGGAATCGTCCAAGAAGGACAACGATGTCGTGAGCGGAAAGGTCGCCTTCATCGGCAACTCGGCCGATCCGCAGACTGGCAACTACGCCGTGCGGATTCTTGATGGACAACGAGGGCGGGCGGCTGCGGCTGGGACAGGTCGTCAAAGCGACCATCGTGTTGCGAACCGAAGAGCCACAGCTGGCCGTTCCCGAGGCGGCAATCTTCGATCAAGGCGAGGGGCCGCTGTTGGCCGTCGTCCGCGAAGGAAAGATCCGGCTCTTGCATCCTGAGCTAGGCGCCTCGGACGGGGGCAACGTGGCAGTGACCAAGACCGACCTCAAAGAGGGGGAGCCGGTCATCGTCGAGGGCGCCTACGGCATGGAAGACAATAAGGTCGAGGCCACAATCATCGCCGAGCCAAAATCGGCTGAATCCAAAGAGGGCGAAGCGAAAGAGGGCAAGGCTGAGGAAGCCAAAGACGCCAAGCCGGTCGAGCCCAAGGAGGCCAAGCCCGAAGAGAACAAACCCGCCGACGAGAAAGAAAAGGCGAAAGGCGACGAGCGCAAGTGACGGCCCCTCCTTTGGAATCGGTCCGGCCTCCTCGGACCGAAGCACATCTCGGTGACGGTCATCCGGAAGTGACGCGGCGCGGGTTGAACCTCGTCGCCGCCGCTCGTCCGTATTTCGGCCTGATCGTCTTGACCTCGGCATTGCTGAGCGTGCTGGGCGTGGTCGCCATGCTGCACATGCCCAGCGGCATCTACCCCGAGGTCGCCTTCCCGCGGATCACAGTCGTGGCGCAGACTCCCGGGCTGGCAGTCAAGGATGTCGAAATCTCGATCACGCGGCCGATCGAGGAGCAAGTCAGCATCGTGCTCGGCGTGATCCGCGTCCGCGCCAAATCGGTCCGCGGAGCGAGTGAACTTAGCGTCGACTTCGCGCCGGGCACCAACATGATCCAGGCGCTCAACGACGTCCGCGCGCGAATGGCCGAGCTGGGCTCGCAATTGCCGGCCGGCACCAGCACGATCGTCGAGCGGCAGACGCCCTCGATCTTCCCGATCATTTCCTTCGTCATCACCGGTGCCAAAGATCCGTCGGCCCTCTACGACTACGCCTACTACGACCTGCGCCCCCGTATCAGCCGCATTCCGAACGTCTCGTACGTGACGGTGCAAGGGGGCGACATCCGGGAGATCGTGGTCGAGGTCGATCCGCAGACGCTGGTCGCCGCCAATTTGTCGATCGCCGACGTGGCCGACCGGCTGGGCCGGGAGCACCGGCTGAAGGCCGTCGGTCGGCTCGACCAGGGAATCTTGCAATACCAGGTGCTTGCCGACACGGTTGCCGACGCTCCGCTCGATCTGGAAAACGTGGTGATCGTCGAGAAGAACGGGCAGCCGCTGCGCGTCCGCGACCTGGGCCGCGTGATCGTGTCGCATGAAGATCGCACCAAGGCCATCCGCTCCGACGGCAAGAACGCTGTCGCGCTCACGGTCTTTCGCCAACCGGGCGGCAACGCGCTGGCGATCTCGAGCGCGCTCAATACCGTGCTGGCTGACGCGAAGAAGTCGACCCCATCGGGCATCGAGATTACGCCGGTCTATGACCAGGGGAACCTGGTCCGCACGGCCGTGGCCAATGTCCGCGATGCGATCCTCTACGGCGCGCTGTTCAGCGTCATCATTCTCTTATTGTTTCTGAAGAGCATTCGCGCCACGTTGATCGCGTCGCTGGCGATCCCCTTGAGTCTGTTGATCAGCTTCGTGGTCCTCTACCTGATGGGTGACACGCTCAATTTGATGTCGCTCGGCGGCCTGGCGATCGCCATCGGACTGATCATCGATGACACAGTCGTGGTCATCGAAAACATCTCGCGGCATCTCGCGGCAGGAGAAACGGGCGACACGGCGGTCGACAGCGCCAGCAAAGAGATCAGTGGCGCCGTGATCGGCTCAACCTTCACCACCATCCTCGTGTTCTTGCCCCTGGCCTTCGTGCACGGAGTGATCGGCCAATTCTTCCAGTCGTTGAGCCTGGCGCTGTCGGTCTCGCTCTTGGTGTCGATGGTCGTGAGCTTGACTATTATCCCCGTGCTGGCGTCCCGTTTCTTGGCGCACCGCGCGATGCCGACCACCGGCCCGATTTACGCGGTCTTTGCCAACGGGTACGAGGGCTTGCTACGGGCCGGCCTGCGCTTCCCGCGATTCAGCGTGGTCCTGGCGCTGTTGATGGTGATTCCCGTCTGGTGGCTCTCGCAAAACGTCAAAACGGGATTCATGCCCGACATGGATGAAGGCGCCTTTGTCGTCGATTACTGGATGCCGGTGGGCACCTCGCTCAGCCAGACCGACAAGGTGGCCCGCCGCATCGAGGCCATCCTGCTAAAAAACGAGGCGGTGGCCGGGTACATCCGCCGCACCGGGGCCGAGCTGGGCCTCTACGCGACCGAGCCCCATCGAGGCGACATTCTCGTGAGCCTCAAGCCGTCCGGCGAGCGCGAGAAGATGCAAGAAATCATGGATGATATTGAAACAGAGATCAAAGGCTCGGTTCCCGAACTGGCGACTCTCGAGCTGGTGCCGCTCGTGCGCGACCAGATCAACGACCTCTCGGGCGTCGACAAACCGATCGAGATCAAGATCTTCGGACCCGATTTCAACCAAATCCGCGAGTTGGCCGAAAAGGCAGGTCAGATCGCGGAAAAAACGCCCGGCGTGGGAGAAGTCAAGTCGAACGTCGAATTGGGCAACCCCGACATCGTCGTCCGCACCAAAAGCGCCGAGGCCGCGCGGCTCGGTCTAACTCAAATGGACGTCGAGGCGCAGCTCAACGCGGCCCTCTACGGCCAGGTGGCGACCACGCTCCCCGAGCAGGACCGGATGACCAAGATCCGCGTCCGCTACCCCGACAAAGTGCGCTACGCCCGCAAGGACCTGGGTCAGCTGCCGATCAGTTACCTGGCCGCGACGCCCGCGACGACTCCCGCCTCAGCCGCGAATGCGGTCGCACCCGCTCCTGGCGTGCTCAATTTCGTGCCGCTGGAAGACCTAGCGACCATCGATCTCAAGCGCAGTGCCAACGAAAAGTGGCGCGAGAACCAGCAACCGGTGATCACTGTCCAAGGTGAACTCAAGGAAGGCGCCGACCTGGCGGGAGTTAACAAGGCGCTTGCCGCTCAGATGGCCGACATTTCATTTCCGCCGGGCTACCGCTGGGAGTTAGCCGGCACGTATCGGGCAACGCAGGAATCGTTCAGCAGCCTGCTGACGGTGATGGTTGTCGCCTCGGCGCTCGTGTTCTTGCTGCTCGGACTACAGTTCAAGAGCGTGATTCTGCCTCTCTTGATCTTCTTGGCCCAGCCGATTTCGCTCGCCGCCGCGCTCTTCGCGCTCTGGATTACCAACACGCCACTGAATGTCTCTTCCTTCATGGGCGCGATTCTGCTGATTGGCCTGGACGTCAAGAACGGCATCATCCTGATCGAGTACATCGGCCAATTGCGGGAAGGCGGAATGGAGCTGCACGAGGCTCTGCTGGTCGCCGGCCGCACGCGATTCCGTCCCATCTTGATGACTAGCCTGACGGCGATTTTCGGCCTCGTTCCGCTGGCACTGGGCCATGGGCCGGGCGCGCAGATGCAGCAGCCCCTGGCCATCGCGGTTATCGGCGGATTGACCGCGAACATGCTGGTGACGCGGCTCTTGATCCCGATCGGTTATCAGGTCATCCAAGGCCGAATTGAGGAACCGTCCAAGCACGCCGGGCTCACCGCGCCGGCAACCGCCTGACGCATTCACAGGTTCCAGCCGGTGCGATACGGGACCTCGAGAAACTGGTCGGCCTCGGGACAGTTCGTTGCACGGGCCGCCGTCGCATCCCAGACAAGCTCTTTTTGCCCTACGCGGTAAGAGACGTTGCCCAGTAATCCCGCCTCGGTCAGCAGGCCGCCGTACTCGAAGGGCGACGACGTCTGCCCTTCGCCGCGGATGGCCTGGAACCATTCCTCGTGGTGGCCGGGGGAATTGGGAGTCACTTGCGGCACTTTGGGTTCTTCGAGGCCGGGCTCGAGGAAGAGCTTGCGGGTCCGGTAGTCCAGAAGCAGGCGGCCGTTTTCGCCCTCGAAGAGTATGGCCGAGGTCTTGCCGTAGACGTCGATCCATTCCGGTTTGTACTTCCCCTGATACCAGGTCAGGTGGACGGGGCGTTGTTGGCCGCGGGCCGGGAATTTGTACTCGACCCGCATTGCGTCGGGCATGGCGTTGTCGCCGTCGTGCGTCTTCTTGCCCCAGGCGTGAACCGTTTCGGGATGTTTGAGATCGAGCGACCAGAAGGGAACGTCCATGTAGTGACAACAGAAGTCGGCCAGATGCCCGCCGCCGAAGTCCCACCAGTATCGCCAGTCGAAAGTGAGAGAAGGCCGGATCGAACGGCCGGTAGGCGACGGGACCGAGCCAGAGGTCGTAATTCAATCCGGCCGGCACGTGAGCGTTCTTCGTCAGCTTCATCGGCTTGACGCTGCTCTTCTGCCAGATGTAGACGCGGCCGATCGGACCGAGCACGCCCGCACGGACGATGTCGACAGCCCGTCGATAGTTTTGCCCCGCATGAATTTGATTGCCCGTCTGTGTCGGCACCTTGGCGGTGGCAGCCGCGGCCAAGAGAGTTCGTAGTTCGTGCACAGTCTTGGTGAGCGGTTTCTCGCTGTAGACGGGCAGACCGCGTTTGAGGGCGCTCACGACCACGATCGCGTGGTTGTGATCGGGCGTCGCCACCACCACGCCGTCAAGCCCCTTGAGATCGAGCACGCGGCGGAAGTCGTCGAATCGCTTGGAGTCCGGATGCTTGGCGGTTGTCGCCTCGAGCCGCTTTGCGTCTACGTCGCAGAGCGCGACGATATTTTGTGACGACACCTCGCGGAGATTGTCCAAGCCCCGCGGCCCGAGCCCAATGACCGCCAGGTTGAGCCGCTCGTTAGGGCTTTTTTTCTGTGTCGCTGCAGCAGCCGACCGAGTGAGCAGCTGCGCGGCAGGAATTGCCGTGCCGGCAGCCAGGGCACTTTGCAAGAACCGACGTCGATCCACGGCCCGCTGTCGTTCAGTGCGTTCCACGGGATGCGTCCTCTCCGATGCGATCTCAGGCGTGAGGCTCGGTCATGCCGAACGGGTCGAGCGCCTCTTTGAGCGTGCTCTCCGGCAGAATCTGTTTCTCGAGGCACAGCTCGCGGATGGTCTTGCCCGTCTTGAAGGCTTCCTTCGCCAGCTGGGCCGCCTTCTCGTAGCCGATGAGCGGATTGAGGCTGGTCACCATCGACAGGCTCTTTTCGACCGACGCTTCGCAGGCTTCGGGATTGGCTTCCATCTCGTGGACGCAGAAATCCACGAATGCGTCGCAGGATTTGGCGAGTAACCGCACGCTTTCGAGCGTAACCGCTCCCATCACGGGCATCATGATGTTGAGCTGAAACTGCCCGCCCGCCGCGCCGCAGACCGTAATCGTCTGATCGTTGCCGATCACGCGGGCGGCCACCTGCATCAGGCTTTCGCACATGACCGGATTGACCTTGCCCGGCATGATCGAGCTGCCCGGCTGGCGGTCGGGAAGTTTGACTTCAAAGAACCCGCAACGCGGCCCCGATCCTAACCAACGAATATTGTTGGCCACGTTGAATAACGTGGTCGCAATGGTCTTGAGTTCGCCGTGGCATTCGACGAGACCATCCCGCTGCGCATTGCCCTCAAAGTGGTCGGCTGCTTCGACAAAGGGGACGCCGGTTTCTTTCGCCAGGGCCGCAGCGACTCGGCGGCCGAATTCCGGATGGGTGTTGATGCCGGTGCCGACCGCAGTGCCCCCGGCTGGCAGTTCCAGCACGGCCGTGAGCGCCCGCTCCGCCCTGTCGACCGAGAGCGCGAGCTGCCGCGCCAGTCCGCCAATCTCTTGTCCGAGTCGTAGCGGCGTGGCGTCGGCCAGGTGCGTGCGGCCGATCTTGATGATCCTGTCCCAGGCCTTTGCTTTGGCGGCCAACTCGTCGCCCAACCGTTTGAGTCCCGGGACGAGCTCCTTGCGGATTTCGACGGCGACCGCCACGTGGATGGCGGTGGGGAACATGTCGTTGGTGCTCTGCCCCATGTTGACGTGATCGTTCGGGTGAATCGGCTTTTCCGTCCCGAACGGGTTGCCCCCCAACAGCTCGGCGGCCCGACTGGCAATCACCTCGTTGGCATTCATGTTGCTCGAGGTGCCCGAGCCGGTCTGGTAGACGTCGATGGGGAATTCGCCGTCGAACTTGCCCTGGGCCACTTCACGCGAGGCGGCCAACAGCGCCTCGATCTGCTTGTCGCTCAGGCGGTTTTTTCCGGTGTGGGCGAGCTTGCCGAGGTCGCGGTTGGCGATTGCCGCTGCCCATTTGACCAGTCCCAGCGCGTGAATCAGCTCGGCGGGCAGGCCGGTGCCCGAAATTGGAAAATTCTCGACCGCGCGCTGGGTCTGCGCACCGTAATAAGCGCGGGCAGGCACGTTGACGTCTCCCATCGAGTCGTGCTCGACACGGTGTTCACTCATGAGGTTTGCTTCCTTGTTGATTCCACGCTGATCATAGCGTTTCAACGCCAGTTGGTCAGCGGCCCGGACGGTTCTCCATTAGGGACACCCGAGCGATTGGATGAATTTTCATCAGGGACGTTTGCCGGTAGCGTCCATAGCGGTGAAAATATAAGGAATGGGCTTTGGCCCGCGGGTCTCAGCGTCGAATCAGCCCCGACCATTCCGCAGCAACGGACGTTCATTCCGATAGTCACTTCGCTCTGCCGACGTTCGGTTGATGCTGTAGGGCTGTTGCCTCCAAGGTGACGCGACGTGCTGGACTTTTTCTCTTCGCTGTTTCGCACCGCTGGTTTCCACCACGGGGGCTCTCCCGGCTGGAGCGGGGGATTGGTGACGGTGCACGTGATCGCCGCTCTGGCGACCTGGGCCGCCTTCACGACCACGCTGATCGCGCTCAACTACTACATTCTCCGCCGGAAAAACGCTCGGGTCTCGCGTGCCTTTTGGATCTTCGAGGGCTTCCTCTTCGCCGGCGGCACGCTCCACCTGATGAACGCGCTGATGTTCTGGTGGCCCGTTTATCGCTTCCTGGGCGTGTTGCATGTGTTGACGGCCGCGATGTGCTGGGCGGCAGTCATCTCGCTGATCCCCGTCATTCCGCGGATCCTGGCACTCCGCAAGCCGGAAGAACTCGCCAAGGAAATCGCCGAGCGAAAAAAGGCGGAGGAAACCCTGCGGGTGAGCGAGCACCGCTTCCGCACGATGGCCGACACCATGCCGGCAATGGTGGCGATCTTCCAGGGGACGGGCCACGCCTACGTCAATCCGACGTCCCAAACGATTATGGGCTACACACGCGAGGAGCTGATCCACCTCAGCTTTCTCGATTACGTGCATCCCGACTTTCGTCAGAAGGTGATGGAGCGCAGCGTCGCCCGCCAGCGGGGCGAGCAGGTGGAATCGCGCTACGAGATTCGCCTCGTCGCCAAGGATGGCCGCAACTTGTGGGTCGACTTTTCCGCCACGCCGATCGAATACGACGGCCAACCGGCCATTCTCGGCATCGCCATCGACATCACGCAACGCAAAGAGATGGAGCAAGCGCTGCGGACGGCCATGGAGGCCGCAGAGGCCGCCAGCCGCGCCAAGAGCACGTTCCTGGCCAACATGAGCCACGAGATCCGCACGCCGATGAACGCCGTGCTGGGCATGACCGACCTCGTGCTCGATAGCGAACTGACTCGCGACCAGCGGCAGCACCTGGAAACGGCTCGCGACTCGGCGGAATCGCTGTTGGCGATCATCAACGACATCCTCGACTTCTCCAAGATCGAGGCGGGCAAGCTCGAACTGGAGTCGGCCCCGTTCAACCTGCGTGAAACGGTCGAAGACACCGTCCGCTCGCTGGCCGTCCGCGCTCATGGACAAGGGATCGAGCTGGCCTGTCGCATTGCGCCGGATACGCCGGAAAACGTCGTCGGCGATCGCGTGCGTTTGCGGCAAGTGCTGACGAACCTTGTCGGCAACGCGGTCAAATTCACGCCGCGGGGCGAAGTAGTTTTGGATGTCCACTCGGCCGGCGACGGTTTCGGACGGGCGAAGCTGCAATTCAGCGTGGTCGACACGGGCATCGGCATTCCGCAGGAGAAGCTCGAATCGATCTTCAAGGCCTTCGAACAGGCCGACGCCTCGATGACCCGTCGTTACGGTGGCACCGGGCTCGGGCTGGCGATTTCTTCACGGCTCATCGAGCTGATGGAGGGCAAGATCTGGGTCGAGAGCCGACCCGGGCATGGCAGCACCTTTCACTTCATGGCGACCTTCGACATTCCCGACGCGACGACGCCCGTCCCCGGCCGCGTCCGCCCGACGCAGATTTTGGGAACCAAGGTTCTCGTCGTCGATGACAACGCCACCAATCGGCGGATTCTCGACGAGGTCCTGCAAAACTGGGGGATGGTGCCCATTTCTGCCAGCGGCGCCGACGAGGCGCATGAACTGTTGCACGACGCGGTGCGGGCGGGCAGTCCGCTTCCGATCGTTTTGTCGGACGTCAATATGCCCGCCGTCGACGGTTTCGAGTTTGTCGAGCGCTGCCGCCGCGACGAGGCCCTGCAATCGACAGTATTTATCATGCTCACGTCGGCCACGCGGACGGGCGACGCGGCACTCGGCAAGAAACTGAGGATCGCCGCGCAGCTGGTCAAACCGGTGAAACAGTCCGAGCTCTACGACGCGCTGATGGAGGGTTTGGGAATTGCGGCTCCCACTCTCGAGTCCGATAAGCAGACCGCCTCCGCCCCGGCCAGCGGACCGCTGCGAATTCTGCTGGCCGAAGACAGCGTTCCCAATCAGAAGCTGGCCATCGGCCTGCTCTCCAAATGGGGCTATACCACGGTCGTGGCAGTCAATGGCCAGGAGGCTGTTGATCGCGCTCTGTCCGATCGCAATTTCGACCTGATCCTCATGGACGTGCAGATGCCGGAGCTGGATGGGTTCGAGGCGACCCGCCGGATTCGCGAGGCCGAGCGAGCGGCCGGGCTCCCTCGTACGCCGATCATCGCCATGACGGCCCACGCCATGAAGGGAGACCGGGAGCGCTGCTTGGAGGCAGGAATGGACGGCTACATCTCGAAGCCGGTGCGCGCGCCGAATTGTCGCGCACGATCGCCGAATTCTCCAGCAGCGACCCCGCCGAATGCGGCTGCGATATCCTCGAGCGCGATACGGCCCTGCCGGTCTCGAATACGGAAGTGCCCGCCCCGCGTCCGGCGACTGTCGAGGCGAACGGGCGCAAGTCCGCGGTCGAGAACGGCAAACTCGTTGACTGGACGGCTGCGCTCAAGAGCGTCGGCGGCGATCGTGAACTCCTGCTCTCGGTCGTCGGAGCCGCGCTCGAAGAGTGGCCGACGCTCGTCGGCCAGCTGAACTCCGCGCTCCCGCGTCACGACGAGATCACCGTGCGGCGCGTCATACACACGTTTAAAAGCGCTTTCCGCACGCTCGGCGCCACGCAGGCGAGCGAACTTGCCGAGCGGCTGGAAACGACCGATCGTGGCCAAGAGCTGCCGCCGTCCGCGATTGCCGAGTTGCTGCAGACCGTCGAAGCGGTCACGGAGGAGTTGTCGGCGTTTGGTGGCGGTCCGCAGCGCGTGTGATTCGCCGCGTGTGATTCGCAGCGTGCGAATTGCAACGGCGCGATCAGCCCCGCAGTGCGGCCTCGCGGAGCAGACGATCCGCAGTGTGCGTAGTCCGCCGATGTGCGGCTGAGCTACACCTATTCTTTGTCGTCGTGCGCAGTCTCGATCTCATCGTCTTTCCCCGATCGATTGAGCATCGTGAGGAGCCCGTGACTATTGAAAACCGCCCCGGAAAGCATGATTGCTCCCACATACATCGACTTGATGGCGACCGGAGCATCCAGGCCGACGGAAGGAACGGCTAGTGCAACATTTCCGAGCGCCATTACAGTCCCAGTGCCCCCCAGCACAAGGCGTCCCATGACGCCATTTTTTTCCTTCTTCTTCGGTTTCCGAGCCACGTGAGCCAGGACGACTATATTTTTTTTCGTGTGCACAACCTGCTGCTCGACCAATAGAAGCAATTGTTCAGCATTCTTTGGCAGGATTCTCGCGGGATCACCTGCCTGTACCTGTGAGCTCTGACTGAGAGTCGAGCTTCTGCGCTCGTCCTATCGTGTTCGCCGCCGCTGCTGCGCCCACGCAGCCGTGACGTTCCCTTCTCCTCCCGTTCACTTCCCGATCGACGCTCGGTGGCAGGTTGCGATCCGTCGGTTCGATAACGCTCTGCCTCCTGAACCATTCGGGAGACATCTTTTCGCTTCAACTTCAGAACATGGTGGAGCTGCATCTCGAACTTGATGAATTCGTCATGCTTAATTGACCGCGTTATAGAGGAGTCGGCCTTTGACAGGCGAATGCCCTTATGAACTTCGGCAAGCGCATAATTGACCTCTGCGCGAGCCGATTCTTTCCCGAGAATGCTTCTCAGCTGATTGAGAAGTCTGTCAACCTCGGAGAAGCGTGCGCTACGTTCATTTCCCTTATGCGCTGCTTTCTTTAGGGCCCGCCTGATCGCAGAAACCAGGCGCAGAACGGACTGAAGTTCGTTCATTACTCCACCGTTTATGTTCGCCTATTGTCTGTGGATCCTCGACGCTACGAGCGATGGCCGTGAGGAAGGCAATATAGTAATCAGATTGGTATTTAGTTGCGATGACAATTCCTCAAAAGCCGCTCTGGCGTCGGTAGCTACCCTGTTGGGCGCAACTTGGGAAAGCCTATTAAGGCTGCAGCTATGCCCTCAGCCGGGCCTCACGCAGCAGACGATCGGTCGCGTCGTAGGCTTCGCGGACCCACTCTTCAACCTTGTCGGGCTCGGGAGAGTATTCCAGCTCGATCGAGATTGCCCCGTCGATCCCCAGGGCCTTGATCTCCCGCAAGTACGGCAAAAAGTCGACGACGCCGTGTCCCGGCGGGAGATCGCCGTGCACCTTGCCGTCGCAATCGGAGATGTGCACGTGAATGGCTTTGCCCTGCAGCTTGCGGACTTCTTCTGGCCCGACGTGAGCGAGATGCAGATGCGAAACGTCGATGTTCGCCTTGAGAGCGGGATGATTCGCCTCATCGAGGAAGGCAACCATGCGGTCGACACTATTGAGCAGCGACAGGGGAAACGGCTCCAGTTCGAGCGCGATCGCGAGTCCCAATGATTGAGCGTGGTCGGCCAGCCGCCGACAGTTGTCGAGCGCCGTCCGCCACTGTTCGGCTGGCGGAATGACCTCGCGATTCCAGATGTACTCACCCAGCACGAGCAACAGGTTCTTCGCTTCCAGTTCGTAAACCAGGTCGAGGTAGGCCTTCGCGCGTTCGATGTGAAACCGTTGCACGCTCGGGTTGAAATCGATCAAACCGACGGCCACGCAGCAGACCGAGACGATCGGCAGTTGTTGACGCCGGCACTCGTCGCGGATCAGCCGCCGCTCGCGGGCGTCAATCTCCAGCGGGTCGGCAAAGATGTCGATCGTGTCGAAGCCAATTTCTTTCGTTTTGCGGATGCCCCAGCTGGTTTCGCGACCGGCTTGGGCCCAGGCGGAATTGATCAGTCCCAACTGCATGTGTTCACGCCATGGCTCACGGGTGACAAAACCTCGCGTGATGAATCGACGCCGACCGATCCGAGCCACTCGCGAGCCGCGTTGGGTTACGTATGCGACACACCACCCCCAGCGGTGAGCGAGGGCGCGGGGCTCTTCGATCGCATCGAATTCCGGGACGGTCTGGCCGATCGTGCACTTTGGAAGAGCACGGTTGAGCAAGCTCAACCGTGGCACCCACTCTGGCGCGGTGGGTCCAGATCTTCACTTTCCCCTTATATCAAATGAGAGAGACCCGTCCCGCCGGGTCCACTTCAGGTTGTCCCGCCGGGTCCACTTGTCCCACCGTGATGAACGCGAGCCGAGTCGCGGCGATTCGACCGGCGAGGAGACCCTAGCTTCCCTCCGCTGATGTTTTTCCGTCCGCGCATGCGGTTTTGATCTTGGGTCTGACGACGGGCAGTGTGCCCTCGATTGCAGCAAGCACCGGATCAGCAAACTTGACGCACCGCGCACGGCGCCGGTCAGTCGTTCGTCACGCCACACACCGAATGTACCCTGCGCGCACCGTTCGCGCAAAATCGCCTCTTTGCCATTGAGCCACAAAATCCCGATTCGACCAAGATCAGTTTGGGGGAATTCTTGACGCGCGACGGCAAAGCTCGTTCTTGCGATGCGCGGCTCGACCCGAGAGACCGACTCTGCTGGCGCCTGCGGCGAAGTCGGCCGCAAGTCAAGGTGCGTCTCTACGTCTCTTCTAAACGCCTCGCAGTTAAGGCCGCGGCCAGTGCATCGGGTGGATCACGTCGCAGGCCAAGAGCAGTCCAAAAACGATGCCCGCGAACAACAGTCCGACGAGGACGCGTAATCCCGCAGTTTCGCCGAACCAGCGGGCCAAACGCCGGCCCTTTCGCGTGTTCTCAAAGAACCATCGGCGCCGCCAGAGCCCATAGAGACAAATCAATGCGACCATTCCGCCCATCGCGGTCTGCGAGGAGATCATTTCATGAGAATAACAGCCGCGATTTCGCCGGGCGATGTTGGGTGTCCGGGCCCGAGGGACAAGCCAAATGTCGCGTCGCTTTTTTGCTTCAGTATTTCTTAATGAACGGGACGTCCCGCGCCGGCGAATTTAATCGTTTATCGTTGACAGGCGCAATATGATTGGCGACGATTAAAGGCGCAAGAGCTTTCCTCACCGCATTTCTTTCGTCTGTGTGCGATCGGAACGCACGACGGCAGACTAAAATCGCAACGGATTGTTGATCACTCGGTTTCTTCATCCCAACCTACCGCCGTTTCGTTCGTGTCAGAACGCACGCACATTCCCGTGATTGGAATTGTCGGGGGGATCGGCTCGGGTAAAAGTTCGGTTGCCCGTTGGGTAGCGGCCCGCCACGACGACGTGTCGCTGATCAATGGCGACCAGGTCGGACATGAAGTCTTGACTGGGGCTGCGGTGCGGGACGCCGTCCGGAAACGGTTCGGCGAACCTGTGTTCAATGCGGACGGTCAGATCAATCGCCAAGCGCTGGGGCAGGTTGTTTTCGGCACTAGCCGCGAATGCCAAGCAGCGAAGGACGACTTGGAGCGGATCGTCCATCCTCGAATCCGGGAGATTTTTGCCAACAGAATCGCGGAGGCAGCAGCCGCCGGCAAACGCGCGGTGCTGCTCGATGCGGCCGTGCTTTTTGAAGCGGGCTGGAACGATTTATGCCACGCGGTGGTCTTTATCGACGTGCCGCGCAGCGAGCGCCTGGCCCGACTTCGCGAATTACGCGGTTGGGATGATGCGGAGACCGAACGTCGGGAGTCCAGTCAGGCTTCGTTGGAATCGAAACGAAGCCAATCGCAGTTCGCCGTGGACAATTCTCGTTCCGTCGATGCCGCTGGCCGTCAACTCGAAGAAATCCTGTTGAAAATGTCGTGATGCAAATCTGCGCTGCGTTGCAATCGAATCGTGCACATTCGTGACGCCCGCTGGGGCGATTTCCCATCAAGAATCGCTCACGCGTTCCCGCCCACTTCGACTTTCCGACTTCACTCCTTGCGAATGTTGATTTTCTTGCATTTGAGAAAGATCTCGCCATGGCAAAACTGACTCGACCGCGCCTCCCCCAGGACGACGCGCAGGACAACTTCGAGCAGGACGGTCAGGACGGCGCCGGATTCGAGGAATCGACCGAGGACATCGCTCCCGAAGAATTTCCCGGCAACGACCGTTACGAGGAAATCAAGCGGAGCGATATCCACATCGCCGAGCTGCAGCGGCTCACGATGAAAGAGCTGTTACTTCTCGCGCAAGGAGCAGGTCAGCGACTACACCGGCCTGAAGAAGCAGGACCTCATCTTCAAGATCCTCAAAGAGCGGACGAAGATGAACGGCCTGATGTTCGGCGAGGGGACCCTCGAAATCCTCCCGGACGGGTTCGGCTTCCTCCGCAGCCCCGATTACCACTATCTCCCGTGCCCGGACGACATTTACGTCAGTCCCAGCCAGATCCGCCGCTTCGGCTTGCGGACGGGGGCAACGGTGGCCGGTCAGATTCGGCCGCCCAAGGAAAACGAGCGCTACTTCGCCCTGTTGCGGGTCGAGGCCATCAATGGACAGGATCCGAACACGCTGGCCGAGCGTGTGTCGTTCGACGATCTGACACCATTGCATCCCTCGAAGCGGCTGAAACTTGCCGCCGACCCCACCGAATTGAGCACGCGGATTGTCGATATCGTGGCACCCATCGGCATGGGACAGCGCGGTTTGATTGTTTCTCCGCCGCGGGCCGGCAAGACCATCCTGCTCTCGCAGCTGGCCAAGGCGACCCTCAAGGCCCACCCGGACGCTTACGTCATCGTGCTGCTGATCGACGAGCGGCCCGAAGAAGTCACGGAAATGGAGCGGCAGGTCAAGAGCCGCAACAGCGAAGTCATTTCGAGCACGTTCGATGAACCGCCCAGCCGGCACATCCAAGTGTCGGAGATGGTCATCGAAAAGGCCAAGCGAATGGTCGAATACGGCCAGGACGTCGTGATCTTTCTCGATTCGATTACCCGTCTGGCCCGCGCCTGGAACACCGAAGTGCCCCACTCGGGCAAGATCCTCTCGGGCGGCGTCGACGCCAACGCCCTGCAACACCCGAAGCGTTTCTTCGGGGCCGCCCGCGCGGTTGAAGAAGGGGGCAGTCTGACGATTATCGCCACGGCCCTAGTCGACACCGGCAGCCGGATGGACGAGGTCATCTTTGAGGAGTTTAAAGGAACCGGCAATACCGAACTGCACCTCGACCGCCGCATGGTCGAAAAGCGGATCTGGCCGGCCATCGACGTCAACAAGTCGGGCACCCGCCGCGAAGAACTGCTGATGGACGAAGAGGAGCTGCGTCGGGTCTGGATCCTCCGGCGCGTGCTCAACGACATGAATCCCGTCGAAGCCATGGAACTGCTCGTCAACCGGATGCGTCGAACCAAGACGAACGAAGAATTCCTGATGAGCATGAATCTCGGTTGACGGGACCGGCTGTCGGCGGGCGGGACAAATCGGTTATGCCCTTGGCGCGGACCCGTCGAGGGATTGCCACCAGTCGGGCCGAGTCGGCAGCACCTCGTGGCGCTCCAGGGCAGGCGCTCACTCGTTCCATGATTTCGCCGCGACGTGCTCTGCGATCTCCGAAAGACTGGCGATATGCCCAAGCACCTCGAAGGTGAATTAACCGTTGGTGACGATGCCTTTGCCATCGTCGTCTCTCGGTACAATGAAATGGTGACGCGACGGCTGCTCGACGGAGCGCTGGCCACGTTCAAGCACCACGGCGTGCCGGATGAGCGGATCACGGTCGCCTGGGTGCCCGGCGCGTTTGAGATCCCCCTTGTGGCCGATCGTCTGGCGCGAAGCGGCGGATTCGCTGCCGTCTGTTGCCTGGGGGCCGTTGTGCAAGGGGAAACGAGCCATCACGAATACATCAATCACCAGGTGTCCCGAGCCATCATGGAGACGACGGTTGCCAGCGGAGTTCCAGTTCTGTTCGGCGTGCTGACTTGCCCGACGATGGAGTTGGCGATGCAGCGAGCCGGCGGGACGGGCGGCAACAAGGGGAGCGAGACGGCGCTCGCGGCGATGGAAATGGCCAACCTGCTGAAGAAGATTCCCCACGGGCAGCCCGGGATTGAATCGGGCCGGATTGGATCGGGACCGCATTTGATTGGGCCGAATTTGATTGGGCGAAGTGTGACGCGATGACGCGACGCAGCAAGGCACGCGAGGTCGTGCTGCAGATGCTTTATCAGATCGACGTCAATCCGGACGTCGCAGCGGCAGCCGTGCGCGAAATGATCTACGAGCAGCTCCCCGACGAAGACCTGCGGTCATTCGCCTGGTCTCTGTTCGCCGGGGTCCGTGAAAGCCGTGGCCAGCTCGACGCGCTGATCAGCACCGCGGCGGAGAACTGGACGCTGGCCCGGATGGCGCCGACCGATCGCAACGCGCTACGGCTGGGTGCCTATGAATTGCTCTTTACCGACACGCCGCACCGCGTCGTGATCGACGAAACGATCGAGCTGGCCCGGCGTTTCGGAGCGGCCCAGTCCCCGCAATTCGTGAACGGGATCCTCGATCGGCTGATTCCGCCGGAAAAACGTGACAGCCAGCCCGCGCAACCCGACGAGCCTTCCGAGTAGCTAGCCGGGGCCGTGCCGGTTGAACTGTGCTCGTCGCCAATTTCACGGTCGCCGGCGCGTGATATCCCGCCGCGTTTCACGCCTCAACACTTGGGAAAAGACGCGGTTCCGACGATGACCCGCGTCCCTCGGAAAGGCGGAAACTCATGTCTCTCTCCATGTTCGAGACGGAAACCGAGATGACACACGGGGGGCGACTTTGCCTACGGCTCGCCACGCCCGCGGATCGTCCGGCGATTTACCGAATGCGGCACGACGTCTACGCGATCGAGCTGGGCCAGCACGCCGAGAACGCACAAAGGACGCTCTCGGACCCGCTCGATGACTTCAACGTCTACATGGTCGCGGCAGAGGCGGGGGCAATCGTCGGCTTTGTCAGCATCACGCCGCCCGGCCATGGCCGCTACTCCGTCGATAAGTATTTGGCCAGAGCTGAATTCCCCGTGCCTGTCGACGATGGGTTGTACGAGGTCCGGCTGCTGACCGTGGCCCGGTCGCACCGCAAGAGTTCAGCGACGCCGCTGCTCATGCACGCGGCCCTGCGTTGGATTGATGAACAAGGCGGGCGAACGGTGATTGCCATCGGTCGTCGTGAAGTGCTGGGACTTTACCAAAAGGCGGGCTTTGTGACGGCGGGCCGGACCATCCAGTCGGGGGCCGTGCGTTACGAGCTGATGAGCACGCCCATCGAGCGGGCGCGCTGCTCGGCCGCCTCGTTCAGCGAACTAATTCGGAAGCTGGTCGCGGCCGCCGATTGGCAACTCGATTTTTCGCCGTTCGGCGGCGAGCCGTGCCAGCATGGCGGACAGTTTTTTGCGCGATCGGAGAAGACTTCAAGACACTCGAGAGCGCCGCGAGATCATCAATGCCGACGTGCTCGACGCGTGGTTTCCGCCGGCTCCGCAAGTCCTGGCCGACGTCCGCGTCCATCTCGATTGGAGCATGCGAACGTCGCCTCCGACGCACTGCGAAGGGCTCGTGCAAGCCATTGCACAGGCGCGGCGAGTCCCTGCGTTTTGTCTCGCCCCCGCCGCGGGGTCTTCCGCGCTGATCTATTTGGCCTTTCGCGAGTGGCTGGATGCGACGTCGCGCGTGTTGTTGCTCGATCCGACCTATGGCGAATATCGGCATGTCCTCGAGCAGATTGTCGGCTGTCGCGTTGATCGACTCCCTCTGCGCCCCGATCGGGCCTACACGGTCGATGTCCAGCAATTGGAAGACCGCTGCGCGGCAGCGTATGACCTGGTGGTGCTCGTGAATCCGAACAATCCGACCGGTCGGCACATCCCCAGAACCGACTTGGAAGCAATGCTCAGTCGTGCTCCCGCGCGCACGCGATTCTGGATCGACGAAGCCTACGTCGACTACGTCGGCCCCGACGAATCGCTCGAACGGTTTGCCGCCCGAAGCGAAAACACGGTCGTGTGCAAAACGCTGTCGAAGGGTTACGCCCTGAGCGGAATGCGCGCCGCCTATCTATGCGGTCCGGAACCAATCGCTCAGGCGATTCGCCGAATCACGCCTCCTTGGTCGATCGGCCTGCCCAGCCAGATTGCCGCCGTCCGAGCACTGGAGAATCCGGGCTACTATCAACAGAAGTACCGAGACACCGCCCGCCTAAGGATGGATTTGACAGCCCGGCTCGCCAAGCTGGGCGTGGACGTCGTTCCGGGCTCGGCCAATTTTCTCCTTTGCCATCTTTCCGCATCGGGTCCGGATGCCGGCACACTCATCCGCGGCTGCCAGTCGGCCGGGCTTTTCCTACGGGACGTCCGCAGCATGGGGACGGGCTTCGGCACGCAAACGTTCCGCATCGCCGTGAAGGCCGCCGCCACGAATGAACGGGCGGTCGAAATTATGCGGCGTCAGCTGGGTATTTCGGCAGACCCGAGGGGCGGCCGAAGGCCAAGGTGGAAAAGAGCCATCCGGCGGGGGGCCAACGACCCACATTCTGGTCCCCCCTTGCGGTAACTTCCGGCGGATGCAATAGTTCGATGAGGCGGCCGCCGATGGCGTTTTTCGTGTTCGGCCGTCCCCTGCTGCGCCGCATGGCGGCAATGAGTGCCGAGGAATGACCGTCCCACTGATCGCCGACGCCGATCAATTCGCCGAGCTTTGCCAGCATATCCGCGAAGCTGGAATCGTTGCGTTCGACACGGAATTCATCTCCGAACACACCTATCACCCGCACCTCTGCCTGCTGCAATTTGCCACAGCCGAGCGGCTGGCTGCCGTTGATCCGCTCGCCGTCAAGGATCTGTCGGCGTGGTGGGCGCTGATGGTGGACGAAGAGACCACCGTGATTTCGCACGGCGGTCAGGCGGAGATCCGTTTTTGCCTGCACTTTGCCGGTCGGCCGCCGCGCAACTTCGTCGACGTGCAACTGGCCGAAGGGCTGCGGAGCCGCAGTTACCCCCTCGGCTATGCGACTCTTGTCAGTCGCGTTCTCGACAAGCGAATTCACGGCAAAGAAACGCGGACGAATTGGGATCATCGGCCGCTGACCAAAGCTCAGATTCAATACGCACTGGAAGACGTGAAGTACGTGCTGGCGATCTGGGAAAAACAACGGGCTTCGCTATCTCGACTCGGGCGCCTCGAATGGGTGCATGCCGAGTTTCGGCGGATGGTGGATGAGATTGCCGCGGAGCACGTTCGCGAAGCCTGGCACCGCCTGCCCAAGCTGCACAAGTTGTCGCCGCGGGAAATGGCCGTCGTCCGCGAATTGTCGCTGTGGCGGGAAGCAGAAGCCGTGCAACGGAACCGTCCGCCACGGCGGATTCTGCGAGATGATCTGATCCTCGAGCTGGCCCGGCGGCAGCCCAAAACCATCGACGATCTGTTCGCCACCCGCGACATGAACCGGAGCGATCTCCGCCGCTCGGGCCCGCAGATTCTGGCCGGAGTCGAACGGGCGCTGGCAATTCCCGAAGACGAGCTGCCTCCCCCGCCGCGGCCGGCCGGGCTGGAAGTCGATTCGGATGAGCACGTCGTCGGCCAGCTCTTGGGAATCGCGCTGATGAATCAGTGCACCGCCCAGAACGTCGCGAAAACGCTCGTCGGCACCTCGGCCGACCTGCGTGATCTCGTCCGCTGGCATCAATCGGGCGGCAAGGGACAACCCCCGCGCATCCTGCAGGGTTGGCGGGCGGAAGTCTGCGGCGAGCTTCTGCGTGACGTGCTCAACGGGCGGATCGCTCTCCGCGTCGCTGACAGCAATTCCGATCATCCCCTCGTCTTCGAGCGGTCCGACAAGCCTCCGACCGAGCACGCGGAGCGCAGCTCGGCGCGGCGGCATTGAGCGAGTGGGCAGCCGCGCCCAACCGTCCGACATTTCTTCGCACGACTCCTTTCGCATGGCCGCTCCGCTTCAACTGCCGATCATCCAGAATTGGAGTTGCCACAATTGCGGCGGCTGTTGCCGGCAGCATCTCATTGAAATCACGGCGGAGGAACGGCAACGGATCGTCGACCAGAAATGGACGGCGGCCGATGGAATCCCCGCAGACCCGGCGCCGGTCGTCTGGTTCGCCGGACCGCCTTGGAAGAAACGCTATCGCCTGGCCCATCGGCCCGACGGCGCCTGCGTTTTCTTGAACGAGCAGGGACTGTGCCGGATTCATGCGAAGTTCGGCGAGCAGGCCAAGCCGCTGCCTTGCCAGCTCTATCCGTACGCCTTTCATCCGGGCGGCCGCAAGGTCGCGGTGAGCCTGCGATTCAGTTGCCCGTCGGTCGTCGCCAACCGGGGGACGCCGGTGGGCAAGCAATTGGACGCGCTGAAATCGCTCGCCGCCCAGGTCGTGCCGGCACACGCCGACGCGAATCGAGCCGCCTCGAATCTCGCCGCGCACCCGAGTCGACTGGTCCGACTTCGCACGCTTCGTGCAGGCGATCGACGATGTGCTTGCCGAGGAAGGGACGCCGTTGACCGCGCGTCTGCTGCAGGCCGTCGCACTCGTGCGGACGATTAATGAGGCCA
Organism: uncultured Planctomycetaceae bacterium; assembly: GCA_963813715.1. Taxonomy (GTDB): domain Bacteria; phylum Planctomycetota; class Planctomycetia; order Planctomycetales; family Planctomycetaceae; genus DASPSM01. The sequence goes on from CAWFAK010000005.1 coordinate 1,256,490, forward strand.
AGTTCGCCGCCCTCCGGGGCAGCCGGCTGGTCGAGTTCTTGGAATTAATATCCGGAGCGACTCGCTCGGAGCCCGGCGCGGAAAAAACGGAGCCGCCCAGCCGGGCCGGACGGCTGCAATTTCGCATGCTGGCTGCCCACTACGCACGACGTGACACCTTCGAGGATGCCGCCCGAGGTTGGCGCGGCCGAGTGCAGCTCTTTCGAGCAGCGCTGACCTTCGCTCGTGGCAGCGGCACCGCGACTCCTTTGCAGCCTGCGTTCCGAAAAGTTGCCTTTGCAGCACTCGAGGAACCGTTCGGCGGACTCAGTCCCGAAACCGACGCGATGCTCACGCGGTATTTCCGCGTCAAGGTGCAGGGGCTGCACTTTTGCGGGCCGGCCTACTACGACGTGCCGCTGGTGGAAGGGTTTCTACAGCCTCGCGATTGTTTACCCGGTCGTCATGTGGCTGGCCCGCTGGCTGGCGGCCAGCGATTCGCGCAATAAGCTGGTGACCGACGACGTGGCCCGCGCGCTGGCGATCGCCGATCACCATCACGGTTATTCGCCTGTGTTGGGAAGCCGCTCGTCGCGACGACGGATCCGCCTCTTGACCCACGACGACGATCTGGAACGGCTGATCGTCTGGTACTCGCGTTAGTGCTGCGAGCACTCCAGTGACGCGACGAATCTATAAAGTTTCCCGACGATTTACGCCGCGGCACCACTACAGCTGGATGGAAAGCGCTCTAGAATAGTCGGCAACCGAACATGGAATACGAGCCGTTCGCCAATCCGTTGCAACCGCACGAGCGCTGGATGCAAGCCGCGCTGGGCGAGGCACGTTCCGCCTTCGAAGCGGGCGAGGTGCCGATTGGGGCCGTCATCGTCCACGAGGATCGGGTGATCGCGGCCGCCGGGAACCAACGCGAGAGCCTCAACGACCCAACCGCTCATGCCGAGATGATCGCAATCACGCAGGCCGCGCAAACGCTCGGCTCCTGGCGCCTGCTCGACTGCACGCTCTATGTCACGCTCGAACCGTGTCCGATGTGCGCGGGGGCGATCGTTCAGGCCCGGCTGCCGCGAGTCTATTATGGAGCCACCGACCCCAAGGCTGGTGCCTGTCACACGCTCTTTGAGTTGACCAGTGACATTCGGCTCAATCATCAGGCGATGGTGATTGGCGGCGTGCTCAAGGAAGAATCGCGAGCACTGCTGCAAGAATTCTTCGCCCAACAACGTAAGCTCGGCAAGAAATAGATGGCTGAAGCCTGTTATCTGGGAGTCGACCTGGGAGCCGAAAGCGGCCGCGTGATGGCCGGACTGTTCGACGGCCGCCGCGTGCGGCTCGAGCAGATTCATCGTTTCCCCAACGGTGGCGTGTCACTCGGCACGACCTTGCGTTGGGACGTGCTGCGGCTCTGGTCGGAAATTCAAGACGGCTTGAGCCGGGCGGCGAGCAAATTCGGCGACGACATCGTGTCGGTGGGCGTCGATACCTGGGGCGTCGACTATGTTCTCTTATCGCGAAACGGCGAGATCGTCGCTCAGCCGTTCCACTATCGCGATTCGCGAACGGACGGCGCCCTGGCGCACGCCTTCGGCCGAGTGCCCAAACGGGAAATTTTCGCCCAGACCGGCCTGCAGTTCATGGAGTTCAACACGCTCTTTCAGTTGCTCGCCTTTCAGCGGTCCAATCCCGAGTTGTTGGCCGCCGCCGATCGCCTGCTCTTGATGCCCGACTTTTTTCACTGGTGTCTTTGCGGCAGCCGCGTGATCGAATTCACCAATGCCACGACCACGCAATGCTTCCACGCGATCGACCATCGCTGGGCCTTCGATCTGCTCGCGCGATTCGGCCTGCCTACGGCGATCTTTCCCGACGTCGTTCCACCCGGCACGCAGCTCGGCAAACTCCGCGACGGTCTCGCCGCCCGCACCGGGCTCAAGCGGATCGAAGTCGTCGCTCCGGCAACGCACGATACGGGAGCAGCTGTCGCCGCCGTCCCCACGCAGTCGACCGGCACGCCAAATTGGGCGTACATCAGCTCGGGCACCTGGTCGCTGTTGGGGGTCGAGGTGCAACAGGCGGTGCTGAGCGAGCGGGCCCTCGAGCTCAACGTCACCAACGAGGGGGGCATCGATCGCACCTACCGCTTGCTCAAGAACATCATGGGTCTGTGGCTCGTGCAGGAATGCAAGCGATCCTTCGAGCGGCGTGGGAAGAGCTACGACTATGCCGAGCTCACTCGGCTGGCCGGTCAGGCGCGCCCGTTGCGATCGCTGGTGAATCCCGACGATCGCGCCTTTCTCAAACCGGACGATATGGCCTCCGCCCTGCAAAAGTGGTGCGGCGACTTCGGCGAACCAATCCCACAGGACGAGGGCGCGCTGATCCGCTGTGCGCTCGAGAGCCTGGCGTTCCGATATCGCATGGTGCTCGAGTGGCTCGAAGAACTGACTGGCACACGCATCGAGGTGTTGCACATCGTCGGTGGCGGCTGTCAGAACGAGTCGCTCAACCAATTGACGGCTGACGCATGCGGCCGTCCGGTCATCGCGGGTCCGGTCGAAGCCACCGTTCTGGGCAACGTCCTGATTCAGGCTCGCACGCGAGGCGAACTGAAGAGCCTCGCCGACCTGCGCCAGGTCGTGCGTGAATCAAGCGTACTCAAAACTTACGAGCCTCGTGCGACGGCAGCCTGGAACGACGCCTATCCCCGCTTCATCGATCTCGTCGCTCGATCAGCTCGAAACGCGGCAGTTTGAGCGCGCGTCCGAGAGTTTGAACCGCCCTCCTACCCCCCACCGCTCAGGAACCCGCCCGGTGTTCGATGCGACCACCGTCCATGTCATCTTCGTCATCTTCTTCGCGACGCTGATTCGCTCGTCGTTCGGATTCGGCGAGGCGCTGATTGCCGTTCCTCTCCTGTCACTGCGTCTGCCGGTCGCCGTCGCTGCTCCCCTCGCCGTAGCCGTATCAGTCATCATCGCCGGCGTCATCGTGGCGCAAGACTGGCGTAAGATCGAAATGCGCAGTGCGGCCGGACTGGTGCTTGCTGCCTTTTTGGGAATTCCGCTGGGTCTCCTGCTGCTGACGCGAGTCGACGATCACCTCGTCAAATTGCTCCTGGGCGTCGTCATCGCCGGATTTTCGCTGTACTCGCTGACGGCTCGACTCAAGCTGCACCTGGAACATGACCATCGCTGGTGGCTTTTGGGCTGCGGATTTTTTTCGGGAATTCTGGGCGGGGCGTACGGCATGAATGCTCCGCCGCTGGTGATTTATGGGTCGCTGCGACGCTGGTCCCCGCAGCACTTTCGCGCCACCCTCCAGGGCTACTTCTTGCCGGCCAGCCTTTTGGGACTGATCGGTTATTGGGCCGTCGGGCTCTGGGTGCCCGAAGTCACAGGCTATTTGCTGCGCTCCCTGCCGGGCGTGCTCGTGGCGATCGTGATGGGGCGGGCCATCAACCATCGTCTCAGCGGCCATCAGTTTTTTCGCTACGTCTATCTGGGCCTGCTTGTAATCGGCGCTGCCTTGGTGATCCAGGCGGTTTACTAAGTGCGAGTCTCTTCCTGTGAATCCGAAATTTGCGCGATCTTTCCTGCCGGCATCGGGGTTTGATTAGTGGCCAATTTCCGACCAAAGCCTGGTTTTGGGCCCCGCCAGGCGGGTAGGGGCCGGGGTTTACCCTAATTGACGGGTAATCAGCGCCGTCCCATACTCAGATTCGCGCTTTAAACCATCTCCGTTCCGTTCTGTTCCTCCGGGACGAGCGCGTGACGCCCAAAGGCCGCGACGCCAAGTCGCAAACCGATGGCACGGAGCCCTCGTCGAAGGGCAACTGCCTCGAGACTCGAACTTACCCGTTTTCCGAAAGCGGAAACGCCGGTGACGTGAGGGGTGCAGCCCTCAAGATTCGCCGTTTCGAGATCCTGGACGAGATCGGCCGCGGCGGGCACGGCGTCGTTTTCCGAGCCAACGACCGGGTACTCCGCCGGCTGGTCGCCCTCAAGCTGCCGCGACCCGAGGTCCTTCGCTCCAAAGAGATGCGACGGCGGTTCGTCGCAGAAGCGCAGGTCGTCGCCGCGCTGGATCATCCGAACATCATCAAGGTGTACGACGCCGGTTTTGAGTCGGCCGTCTGCTATATCGCGCAGGAACTGTGCAACGGTCCGTCGCTGGCGAAGTGGCTCATAGAGCAGCCGGCAAAAATCCCGGCCGATGTTGCCGCGTGGGTCCTGCTTGGCCTGGCCCGCGGACTCGAGCATGCCCATCGACAGAATGTGCTGCATCGCGACCTGAAGCCCGCCAATGTCCTCCTGAAACCGCATTTCGGAGATTCCCCCGACGAAGTCCTGGAAGGACTCAGCGATCCGGGAATGAGCGGCATCTTCAAGGTCTTCCCCTACACACCGAAGCTTGGCGACTTCGGGATCTGCAAGGCCTTCGACTTCGACACCGAAATGACGGGGACACGCACGGGACTCGTACTGGGGACCGCGTCGTACATGGCACCCGAGCAGGCCGTCGGCACGGCCTCGGAGCTGGGACCGCAATCGGACATCTATTCGCTCGGGGCGATTCTCTACGAGATGCTCACCGGGCAGCCGCCGTTTCGAGGGATGTCGTCGGCCGACGTGCTAAAGCAGGTTCTCGTCGATCCGCCGGTTTCGGTGCGCGCCACGCGTCGCGACGTGCCGGCCGAGCTCGACGCGATCTGTCTGAAGTGCCTGGAGAAGTTACCCACCGACCGTTACGCGACAGCGGCGGAGCTCGCTGACGACCTCCATCGCTTCTTGGCCGGCGAACCCGTGCGAGCGCCGCGCAAGAGTTTCTTGTACCGATTCGCTAGGACGATCGGGCTGCCGAAGCGATCGATCCGGCTGTCGTTTGCACTGTCGGGGTGGGTGCTCGTGTTGCTTATGCTCGGGCTTTACCTCCGCGCACCGAAAGGCACGCGCGACTGGGCGGATGCCTCAGTCGCCGATAGCGAGGCGGCCGTGATGGCCGACGTGCATAGCGCCTTCAATCTGTGGCACGAAAATGCCGAGCGGCTGCGCGACAACCCCAACGTGGGCGACGAGATGACGGCGCTGCTCGAGCGTCATAAGCCCAAGCCAGGCGACGTCGACCGACGGGGATTCGGCTGGCACTACGCCTGGCGGCTTTGCCATCCGGCAGAGTCGGTGGGCACGTTGAACCGGATCGCCACCTTCAAAGCCCACCCGAGCGACGTTTACTTTGTCGCTTTTTCTCGGGACGGCAGCCGCTTCGCTACAGCCGGGGGCGACGGAACGGCCCGTGTTTGGAACGCTAAGACCCGAGAGCCGATCTGCGTTTGCACAGGACACAAAAGCGAAGTCAACTGGGTCGACTTCTCGCCCGACCAGCGCCTGCTTGCCACGGCAAGCGACGACCATGACGTCAAGATCTGGGATGCCGCGACGGGAAAAGAGCTGTTCACGCTGCCCGGGCATCAGAGCGAGGTCGTCGCCGTCCGTTTCAGTCCTGTCGGGAATGTGATCGTTTCGGGCGACCATCAGGGTGTGCTCAAGCTTTGGGATCTCACAACCCGAAAGCTGATCAATTCGGTGCAGGCCCATGGCAAGCGGATTGAATCGCTGGCTTGGGGCATGAGCGGCCACATGCTGGCCTCCATCGGCAACGATCACGCCGTTCGCCTCTGGGAAATGCCTGGAATGTTCCGGCACTCGGAGAGCGAAACGACCGAAAGCCAGTGCGCGTCCTTCAGCCCCGTTGCCAACCTGCTCGCCTGCGGCGGCGGCGGGACGATCCGTATCGATGACGTGCACAGCGGCGGATGCTATGCGACGTTCTCCGATCACTTCGACCACATTGAATCGATCGCCTTCTCTCCCGATGGTCGGCAGCTGGCCTCCTGTGATGGACATGGCTTCCTGCGGCTGTGGGATGTCGCTAGCCGCCGCGGTTGGCAAGCCGCGCCGGTCCGTCAGCGCACCCTGCCGAACGGAGAAGTCGTCGGCGTCGGCCTGTGGTGTGTTGCCTATTCGCCCGATGGAACGCAGCTCGTCACGTCGGCCCGCGACGGGGTGGTCGATGTCTGGGATGCGTCGAATACTCCGCAATGGACCACGGTGACACGTTGCGAGTCGGCCCAATCGGCCATTCCGCTCGCCTTCTCGCCGGACGGCAAGCAGCTCGCCGTCGCGCGGCGCTGCACGAAACACGTCGACGACCGCTTGCAAATTTGGGACGTCTCACTGGCGCAATCCAAGCTCGTGCGTGACTTCCCTGGCGTGACCGGACATGCGGCCTGTTTTTCCCGCAATGGGAAACAGCTCGTCGTTGGCATGCCCGGCAAAGTCGAGGTTTTCGATCCGCATACCGGCGAAAGCCGATTAAAGATCCCGCTGGCGGGAGAGACCGTCGCCTCGTTCGTCACGTTCGACGCCCATGGTTCGCTGGTCGTTTTGGAGAATGGCGCCAAAAACTCGGCGATCGACGTCTTCGATCCGGAGACCGGGACCAAGCTCCGCTCGATTACGGACCCGTATTTCGCCGCCAGCGGAGTGCACGAGTCGGGATTTTCAGTCTCCGCAGATGGAAATCTGTCGGCCGTGGCCGCCCGGGGTTCGCAGCTGACAGCGCTGTGCCAAATTTCGGCTGGCAGTTTGCTTCCCAATCGGCTCGGAGAACGAGGGGGAACCGGGGCGCTGCAATTCTCTCCCGTCGGAAACCTGCTGGCGATTGGCTCGTGCGGTGGAGTCGAGCTTTGGGATCCGCAAACGGGCAAAGAACAGGCATTTCTATCCGGGCTCGGTCGGGACGTCGGCCCCCTGGCCTTCTCCGCCGACGGTCGACTGCTGATCGTGGTTTCGCGGCAGCTGCGGGCGGTGCAACTGTGGGACGTCAAGGACCGCAATCCGCTCTTCACGCTGCCACTGCCGGCCGACGCGGCCGCCCACGCGGCGGATTGGCATCTGGCGGTTGCCCCCGATGGCAAACAAATCGCCTGCTCGCTGTGGAGTTCGGACGGCACCGGGGGCATCTATCTGTTTTCGGGCACGCCGGCCGAACTCGCCGTGCGCGACGATTCATCAGTGGCCCTCGGCGAGCCGAATCCCGACGGTCGCGACTGACGCGGCGAAAGCGATCCCGCACGCCAAAGGCGCTGCGAAGAAGCGCACCAGAAGTCGCGGTCAATAGCGCGGGAGCGTCGAATCGACTTCTTGCGACCAGCGATCGATGCCGCCGGCGAGGCTGCGCACATGCGGAAAACCGCGGCCGCGCAGCCAATTGGCAACTTGGCGGCTGCGGACGCCGTGATGGCAATAAACGACGATTTCGGCATCCCGCACTTCGTCGAGCTCGCCCACTCGCAGCATCAGCTCGCTCATCGGCAACAAGCGGGACGCCGCCAACCGCACAAATTCATGTTCGTCGGGTTCGCGGCAGTCGAGCAAAACCAGCGGCTCACCGGCCTCCAGCCGCGCGTTGACTGTGCGACAATCGATTTCGAGCGACCCAGTTGGTTCGTTCATCCGGCGCTGGCTCCCTTCCCGAAAGGGGATTCGGGGAGTCATTATACAGTTCCCGAGGGACGATGCCGGTCGCGATCAACGGGGGTGCGCCTCACGGCGGAGGTGCGATCGGCCTGATCGAGTGGAACTCGAGCGAAGATCCGCGCCAATGACGGTTACCCACGAACCCGATCCCATTCTGGCCGAACTGAATGAGCAGCAGCGGGCCGCCGCCGGTCATGCGGACGGGCCCTTGTTGATTATCGCCGGAGCAGGCACGGGTAAAACGGCCACGTTGGCCCATCGCGTGGCGTGGCTCGTCTCTCGCGGCACGGATCCGGGCCGCATCCTGCTGTTGACGTTCACCCGCCGAGCGGCGGCAGAAATGCTTCGCCGCGTCGATCACATCATCGAGCGAGCGGGTCGAAAACCGGGAAGCAACAACGCCGGCCCGGTCGCCCGTCGGATTTGGGGCGGCACCTTCCATGCGGTCGCCACGCGGCTCCTACGGCTTCACGCTGACGCTGTCGGACTGCCCCGCGCCTTCACGATTCTCGACCGGAGCGATTCCGAGGATCTGATGCAGGAGGAACGCGCAGCACGGGATTTGGGCGACTCGAAGACGCGGTTTCCGCTTAAGGGAACGTGCCTCGACATCTACAGCCGGTGCGTCAACTGTCAAAAGCCGCTCGTCGATGTGCTCGATACGGCGTTCCCCTGGTGCCGGATGCACTTGGACGCCTTGAAGGGCCTCTTTCACGCGTATGTCGACCGCAAAGAGACGCTCGCCGTCCTCGACTACGACGATCTGCTGCTCTACTGGCACGCCCTGTGTAGCAAGCCCGAGACGGCAGCGCTCATTCGCTCGCGGTTCGACGCCGTCCTGGTCGACGAGTACCAGGACACCAACGCCCTGCAGGCCGAGATCTTAAGTGGCCTCACCCCCAGCGGGCAGGGACTTACCGTTGTCGGCGACGATGCCCAGTCAATTTATTCGTTCCGCGCCGCCACCGTGCGGAACATTCTGGACTTTCCGGCCCAGTTTCCCGGCACGACGGTGCTCGCGCTCGAGCGGAATTACCGCAGCACTCAGCCGATCCTCGATGCCACGAACGCCGTGATGGCCCAGGCGCAGGAGGGCTTTCGCAAGAACCTCTGGACCGATCGCAAGGACGGCTTACTGCCGGAGCTGGTCCACTGCCAGGACGAGGCGGAGCAGACGCAGTTCGTCGTGGCAGAGGTGCTACGCGCGCGGGAAACCGGCACGCCCCTCAAAGGACAGGCGATTTTGTTCCGCGCGGGCCATCACAGCCTCGACCTCGAACTGGAGCTGGCGCGGCGGAATATCCCGTTTCAAAAATACGGCGGCCTGCGGTTTATCGAAACGGCCCATGTGAAGGATCTGCTGGCTTTTCTGCGACTGGCCGAGAACCCGCGCGACACGCTGGCCGGCGCCCGCATGTTGCAGCTGGTTCCCGGAATCGGGCCGAAGAAGGCGGCCCAACTCATGGCGAAGCTTGTCGACGCGCGGGGCGACTTCCGCGTGTGGAAAGACTTTGCGCCGCCGACGCAAGCGGGCGACACCTGGCCCGCGCTCGTCGAGATGATGATCGGCCTGGCCGCACCAGAGGCGCAGAGCCAATCGCTGGGCAGCCAGGTGCATCGGGTGCGCACACTCTACGCGCCGCTGTTGGAGCAGCGGATGGATCACGCGCAGGCGCGATTACGCGACCTCGAGCAACTCGAGATCGTGGCTGGACGTTTTTCCGATCGCTCGGATTTTCTCGCGGACATCACCCTCGACCCGCCCGCTTCGACGCAAGAACTCGCCGCCGACCCGCTGCTCGACGAGGACTATGTCATCCTGAGCACGATCCATTCGGCCAAGGGGCTCGAATGGGACTCGGTTTACGTGATTCATGCGGCGGACGGCAACATCCCCTCCGACATGGCCACCACGTCGCCCGAAGAGATCGAAGAAGAGCGACGGCTCTTTTACGTCGCCCTCACCCGAGCTCGCAATCGCCTCTTCGTCTGTTACCCGCAGCGCTACTACTTCGCGAACCGTCGTCGCGGCGACGAGTACGGATTCGCGCAACGCACGCGGTTTCTGCCCGACGAGGTGGCGGCTCTCTTTCAGGACCGCCTGGCGATCGAACACGACCCGCTCGTGCAGAAGATCGTCGAGGCGGCCTCAGCCCGCTTATCCTCCGCCGAAGTGCGTGAGCGTCTGAAGCAAGTGTTCGGCTAGCCGGCGTCCGCCTGAGCCGAGCAATTTCTTTATCGCTCTTTTTTTCAAAAGCGCCCCTCACACGTTTGCGATGGGGGGACGGTCCGGATATGCTGGCCCGTGTCCAATTTGTGGGTTTTAAGCCCAAACTGATCTTTGACAACTAGTTGAATGTGGGATTCGATCCCATTAGGATGAATGTTGCGAAGAGCAGTCAGGAGGCTCAGCCGCAATTCTGCCGTTTGCCCGGGGCAGCAAGCGTAATCCGGGCGCGGCCCTGTTTTGCCTGAGATCTCTCGATGGCCGAGTCTGCTTTCATCACCGGCGAGCATAAACGAACGCTCGATGAACGCAGCCGCCTGTCGCTGCCAAACGATTTCGCGTCCGCTGTCGCCGATGCCGAGGGCTGGTGCATCCTGGCCAAGGAACGGGCTGGCTGCTTAAGCCTCTGGCGCGGCACCGACTGGCAGACGCGACTCGACGACGGCGTCGAACTGATCCGCAAAAAGATCGATGCGGGCCGCATGGAAGAGCGTTGGACCGAGGTTCAACGTTTTGGCCGGCTGCTGTCGACGCGGCACACGCGGGTGCGGCTGGCGAATCGCTCGCGACTGCTCTTACCCGAACCGTTCCGAGAATTTCTTGGCGTGGCCGCGAACCAGGACGTGATGCTGGTGGGCGCGGTGATCTGTGTCGAGATCTGGAACCCGGCCGCATGGCTGGACGTGCTGCGACAAGAGATGCCGGAATTCGGCCAGCTGTTTCGCACGCTGTCGCAGTAAATCGGCCGGCTTGGCCAGCTCAATCGGCGTCAAGCGGCCTCAGCTCTTTCTCAGCGCGCTCTGCAGCCAACTGGAACAGGTTCTGCCTCATACATTTGAGAAATCACTGGATCGAAGCACACATGCCCGACCGGGATTCCCAAGCGAAGAAGCGAACACTCACTCACCCCAAAAACGCTCCGTGAATTTTACGACAAGCGTTCAGGCACCAAGGATGGCTTGTTCGGCACGGATGCCGCTTCTTCCACCGGTCGGGCATGTTGCTTTTCGAAGGGCGCGAAACGCAGGCGGAGAGATTTCTCTGCACGCTCTCCCGGCATCCCGCTTTGGGCGCGCACTCACATTGCCCTGCGGCAAGCGCATCTTTAAGTTGCTGCGATCCCGCTTACCGCCCGCTTAGCTGCTGAAGGCAGTCAGCACGCGGTGGATTTCCTCGATGGTGGTGACCTTTTCGAGGACTTTTTTCTTGGCGGAGGACTCGAGGGTTTGCATTCCCTTCCCCCTGGCCAGATCGAGCAGCTGCGCGTGGGAGCGGCCTTTGAGCACCGCGTCACGCAGCGCGTCGTCCATTGTCATCACCTCGAAGACGCCCGTGCGGCCCATGTAGCCGGTGTGGAAGCACTGCTCGCAACCGGCACCTCGCAGGATTTCGGTCTTGGCCGCCTGCTCGCTGTCGAGCCCCAGGAACTCGGCTTCGGCTGCGTCGGGACGCTGGGACTGGCGACAGCGCGGGCAGGCCTTACGGACGAGTCGCTGCGAAATGATGCCGACGAGGCTGTCGGCAATGAACATCGGCGGGACGCCGAACTCGCGGAATACGTCAATCGTCGACGCGGTATCGTTGGCGTGCAGCGTGCTCAGCACGGTCACACCGGTCAAGCCGGCCCGGCAGGCGATATGGGCTGTTTCCGGGTCGCGGATTTCGCCGACCATCATCACGTTGGGGTCCTGCCGCAAAACGCCGCGGAGCGCCTCGACGAACCCGAACTCGATCCGCGAATCGACCTGAATCTGGTTGACGCCGTCGACCCGCCGCTCGACCGGATCTTCGATGGTGCACAGGCTCTTGGCCTTGTCGTTGAGGGCGTCGAGGCAGGCATACATCGTCGTGCTCTTGCCGGAGCCCACGGGGCCGACGCTTAGAATCATCCCGTAGGGTGCAGAGACGGCCTTCTTCAGCTGGACGATCTGCGCCTCATCGAAGCCGAGATCCTCGATGCGGGTGAGCTGGGTCGCGTCGGGCATCAGCCGCAGGACGAGCCGTTCTCCGTGAATCGTCGGTCCGCTCCCAACGCGGATGTCCCGCTGCTGTTTGAGAACGGCGTTGGCAATGTGTCCGTCCTGAGCGAGGCGCCGCTCCGTGATATCCATGTTGGCCATCAGCTTGACGCGGGAGATCACGTGCGAGGTCATCTCCGTGGGCAGCTTGGCGACGTCGTGCAGCAGACCGTCGACCCGCAGGCGGACGCGGAGGCCCGTCTCGCTCGGATCGAGGTGAATGTCCGTTGCCTGCAGTTGGAAGGCTCGCTCCAAGAGCAAATCGACGAGCGGCCCGGGGCCGACAACGTCGACGAGTTCTCTCAGCTCCTCTTGCAACGCCTTCTGACGGATTCCCGATTTCTCGGTCGTGGCACTCATGGGATTCCTTTCACGGTCTCTTGGTGTGACGCGTCTAGATTGTAGTCGAGGAGAAAACCGGCGTCGTGCCGGCGAGTCGTCAAGCGGAACGCCCGCGTTTCCGATAGATCAGACTGAGTGAGAATCTCCAAAGGCCGTGATCAGTTGGATCTGCCGTAGCCCCCCCGCAGACCGGGTTTGGCCGCCGGCGAATTGGTTGGTGGCGTTGTCGCAGCGGCCGGGTTGGCGGCCGGTGCGGAGACAGGCGTGGTCGCTACAGGAGTCGCGGCAGTCGCTGGGGCGTCAGTCTTCGGCGCAGACGCCTCGGTCGGGGCGCTGCGAGAGTTGGCTCCGGCGGCTGGCGCCTTTGCCGCCGCTTCTTGAGGAGCCATCACAATTCCGCCCAGGACCGCCAAAACGCAGATCGCCAAAAAGGCGATCCCCAAGTTGCGGCGATTCCCGGCCTGATTCAACAAAAACATCCCGGCTCCCAAGCCGAGAAACGCAAACGCAATTTCGATGAACATTGCGTACCGCGGAGCCAGCGGCGGATTGGGCGAAAACTGCAGGGCCAGGCCGACCAGCGTTCCGACCGTGCCGATCACGCCCGCGGCGACCAATCCCATGCCACCGGTGGCAAGGCCGCCGCCGGTCGACGGAGCGGTCGCCTTGATTCCCAGCGTTGCATACGCCTCCTGCCGCGTGCCGACGATCGTCCACAACTTGGTCAGGCCGGCCAGCTTCAACACTTCGAACACCAGTTCGTGCTGGTTGACCACGACCATCTTGCCGCCGCGGCTGTTGACCGTCTTGTAGAGCCGCACGATGAGCGCCACCATCGCGCTGCCCATATAGCTGAGCGGCGTCAGGTCGACAAGCACTTTGGGAGACGGCGCCCCGCTGATGCGCTCCACGATTTCACTGCCAACGCGCTCGATGTCGGCCCACTGCTTGTCGTTGAGTTCCGGGAGCAGCGTGACCGTGAGGCAGCCATTGACGGTCTCGAACCGGTAATATGTCTCGCCAGTGCTCACGGCTGCATCTCCACGTATGAGTAAATCGACGGACTATTGCGCGATACGGCCCGTGCGCCGGAAGGCCATCGTCTCGGGGCGGCCACGAGAGGGAAGAACGGGTGAAGAGCGGAATTAAGTCGAAAATCGGTCTCTATAATGTAGGGAACTCTCCCACGAAGCAACTGTGCACTCTGCAAAATCGCTAAAACCGCTTCGCGCTCCCCTGAACGCACGATTCCGGCCGAAAAATGCCCTGAAAACGGGTCCAGGACGCGACTCACGGAATGCGGCTCACACGGCCTCCCGGCGGCGGTCTGCACCCCAAACTTTTCGGGGCAATTGTCACGATCGATTGATGATTGGGACGAGTCACCTCTCGGCGCGCATTTTGTTTGACACCCTGTTTTTGCGCCGCCTATAATCGACCTATCCCCCGAAATCTCGCAGGTTCCCCAAAACATTCACCAATTCCAAATCGATCGGGCCGCGCACCAAATCGAACGGACTGAGATCCGACCGCACGAGCACTCATCTTTCGGACGTCGCAGGCGGCGACAACAACGGCTCAGGAGGGCGTCACCGAAGCGTCTCGTGCGGAATGATTGGTCGAGTGAACGAGACGTTGGTCGAGGGGCGTCAGGTTTAGGCGGACTCTTAACTCCGGGCCGGAAACAGCAGCGCTCATGACAAAGGTCGCCAAGTGTCTCGTGGTCTTCGTCGTCGGCGCCTCATTCGCCTTTCTGGGCTTTGCCTGGGTGTCGATGATGGGCGGGCCCAACTGGGCCGCTGAAGCCGCGGCTTTGCCCGGCTACGAATTCATCAAAGGTGATGATGGTCGCTGGAAGGTAACCGATCGGGCTTCAGGCCAGGCGGTCAACGTCTCGGCCTCGCCCACGGTGTTCGCCTCCGCCATCCTGGCCGCCCGCAAGGACCTGTCCGACAAGCAGGAGGCTGAGGCCAAGAACCTCGCGACGCCAACTGCCAACTACAAGAAGAAACTTGACGAAGCCAAGAAGTTCAACGAGATCGACGTTAAGGCCATGGAAGCGCGCGTGCAGCAATTGGACACCCAGCTTCAAGATCTCAACGCCAAAATCCTGCAGCTTTCCGGCGACGTCGTTAAACGCTCGCAGGAGGCGCAGTTGATTCGTAGTGAGGCGACGAAGCGTCGCGAAGACGTCTTTCGCCTGACACGGGAACTTTCCGAGATTCGCACCGATCACGCGCGATCGGAAGAACTGGAACGCAAGCTCCGCGATCAACTCGTGCGTCTCGACGGCGTGATCGCCAGCCTCGAAAGCCGCAACAAGCAACTCCACGACGCCCTCGACCACGCGTCGCGCTGAGTTTCCAAGTGCCCCGGCGGGGCACCGAATCGAAGTCCCTCACGATCCTTGATATCCGCAAATTGAGCTCGAGTTAGGAGTAGGTAATGTCGACTGTCGGCAAGGTCCTCGTTGTCATGCAAATCGCGTTCAGCGTCCTGCTGATGGCGTTTGCCGGCGGTGTTTATTCGGTGCAGACCAACTGGAAGACAAAGGCTACGGCGGCTGAAAGCAAGCTCTCCAAGGCTGAGACGGATGTCCGGAACGCCAAGGCGAACGCCAAAACCATTCAGGACAAGGCCGTCGCCACCGAAAAAACGCTCAAAGATGCGGCCGACAGGGCCCAGGGCACGGCGGACGCCGAAAAAGCGCAGATTACCCAGTTGCAACGGAATTTGACGCAGACGCGGACCGAGCTGGAAAACATCCGTGCCGAGGACAAGATCGCCGGCGAGGAGGCTCGCGCCCGCCGCGACGAGGCCCTCAACATGCGGAAGATCAACGACGAGCTCCATCGCACCCGCGATGAGCAGATCACCCTGGCCCACCAATATGCCGACAAAATCGTCAACCTCGAGCAGCAAAATAAGGCGATGACCGAGAAGCACAACAAGCTGCTCGGCGATTACGCCATCCTGCAGAAATTCATCCGTATCAAGGGATTCGACTCGGATCCGCGTGAAGTCGCCGGACTGGCCGAACCGGCCCCCATCGTTTACGGCCTGGTGCTCAATACCCGCAAGGGGGGACGCAACGGGGCCGAGCTGATCGAGATCAGCCTGGGCAGCGATGCCGGATTGGCGAAGGGGCATGAGCTCTTCGTTTACCGGTCGGACGGCAAAGGCAAATATCTGGGCAAAATCCGCCTCGATTATGTCGATTACAAGACGGCCGTCGGCGTTGTGATTCAAACGACCAAAAACGGGCAAATTCAGGTAGGGGACAATGTCACCACGAAGCTCTAAGAAGAAATCGGCCCGTCCTGAGGGTCCGCCCCCGGTGCTCGACGTTTACGTCGGGTTGCTCCTGTTCTCCGTCGGGGCGCTGATCGTGGGCATCCTTTTCCTCAAGTTCCAGCTGGACGCCTACCTCTAAACCGGCCCTGTCGATCGCGACCGCTCCGACTGAACGGTGGGGTCCAGCCCGCCGCTGATGGGCCGCCTGGACGCCGTCTTGCAGCATTTCGCGTTTCGCGATACAACTCCGCCGACTGCAAGACCTTAAATCCACTCCCCGCCGCCAGAAGCCGGCGCCAACGCTTCCCCCCATCCGTCGCGAGCAGCATGGATGCTGAACCGCTTGCGCAATTGGCTCTGTCCCGATCTCGCCATCGACCTCGGGACGGCGAACACGCTGATCGCCGTGCAAGGTCGCGGCGTGATCGTCGATGAGCCGTCGGTGGTCGCCCTGCAAAAGGGAAGCCGGCGGGTTCTGGGCAAGGGCACGGCCGTCGGCAAACTCGCCAAGCAGATGCTGGGCCGCACGCCCGATTCGATCACCGCCGTGCGGCCGCTCAAAGACGGCGTCATCACCGACTTCGAGTTGTGCGAGGCCATGCTGCGGTATTTCATCCGCAAAGCGGGCCGCCAGTCAGGCGGGTTAAGGCCGCGCGTGGTGATTGCGGTGCCCGGCGGCATCACGCCGGTCGAAAAGCGGGCCGTCTTCAACAGCGCCGAGCGCGCCGGGGCCGGCCGCGTCTACCTGCTCGAAGAGTCGAAGGCGGCCGGAATCGGGGCCGGGCTGCCGATCTCCGAACCGCTCGCCAGCATGGTCTGCGACATCGGCGGCGGAACCACCGACGTCGCCATCTTGAGTCTCGCCGACGTCGTGGTCAGCCGGTCGATCCGCATCGCCGGTGACGAAATGGACGAAGCCATCGTCGATTATCTCAAACGCCACTTCTCGCTGAAGATCGGCCTGCAGACGGCGGAGCAAGTCAAAATTGAAATCGGCAGCGCGTTCCCGCTGGAACAGGAACTGTCGCGGGAAGTCAGCGGACTCGACACGATCAGTGGCGTACCCCGCAAGGCTGTCGTCACCAGTGAAGAGATTCGCGAAGCGCTCCGTCTGCCCGTCGAGGCGATCCTCAACTGCATCAAGGTCGTGATCGAGCAGTGCAAACCGGAGTTGGTCGCCGACCTGGCTGACACCGGCCTGGTGCTGACGGGAGGTGGGGCTCTCTTGCGCGGGCTGGCAACCTATCTCAACGAGCAATTGGGAATCCCCGTCCGCGTGGCCGACGACCCCCTGACGACTGTTGCCCGCGGAACGGCCATCTGTCTCGAACACCTGGCCCACTGGCGCGACAGCCTCGAGACCTCCGATCGCGATGTTTGAGTGCGTCCATGCGCCGTTCTTCCCGGAATCGATCGACGCTGCTGGCCGCCTTCGCGACCTGTGCCGCCGCCGCAGTGCTGTTCCTGTCGCCACCCGGGATCCAGTCGGCCGTGCGAAGCGCGGTGCTCGACATGGTCGGGCCGAGCCAGGCTTGGGTTTTTGCTCGCTACGAATCGGGCCGGCAGCTCGTCCTTGCTCAGATCACGAGATTTCGGCCGAGCGCAACAAGCAGTGCGCCGACGCTCGCGGCTGACGCGGATGAGCGGGTCGTCGCTCTCGAACAGGCTTGTCGTCGTCTCCGCCTGGAAAACGCCCGTCTCCGCGACGAGCTGATTCTGGCCGAAAAATACGGCGTTTCCCCCGTCCCGGCTTCAGGCCGCCGCTCCTTCGAACGGCCGACCGTCGTCCTCGCCTCCGTGATTCCCCAACGGGCCCCCGCGGCAGCCGTCGAGCAGATGTTGGGCGCCGGCCGCGGACAGGGTCTGGCGGAGTCGGACGTGGTTGTCGACCAGTCGCGGCCGCACCTCGATCAGGGTTCCGACGCCGGCGTCGAGCCCGAACTGGACGTGCTGATTGGCCGGTGTGTCGTCGGGCGCATCGCCTCGGTGGGCCGTTGGGCGAGCGCGCTTGAGCCGATCACCGATCCGCGCTATCGCGGCCTGGCTCAGATCATCCGCCCCAGCGATCAAGGCGGCTCGTTCGGAGCGGAGGGAATTCTGATCGGCCAGGGGACCGAGTTGCTGAAGCTGGCCGAGGTGCCCACGACCCAATCGGTCCGTGTGGGCGACGAGGTTTACACCAGCGATCGTGATCGCCGTTTTCCGATCCCCCTCTATTACGGCCGCGTCGTGACCGTCACGGAGGCGGGCCGCAACTGGGACATCACCGTCCGCCCGGCCGCCCGCGTGAGCGATCTCAAGACTGTCGCCGTGCTCAAATTCAATCGGCCGGCTGGAAAGACGTTGGCGGAATAACCAATGAAACCTTCTTTGGCCGCAATGCTGAGCGCGCTGGCTCTACTGGCCGCGCCGATTGTCGATCAAGCATGCGGTGATCGGTCCTTCCGTCCCGACTTTGTGCTGGCTCCCTTGGCAATTTGTGTTTCGCTGTGTCCCGGCGGACCGGCCGTTGTTTGCTGCGGCGTACTGGGATTGATTCTCGATTGCCTGGCCGGGCCTCACTTGGGGGCACGGGTCGCCGCCTTTTGTCTGTTGGCAGCGGCGGCCTCACTGGCTATCGGCCGACGCAATGAATCGTGGCCGCGTCGCCTCTTCGGCTGGTGGACACTGCTATTCCTCGCCGGAGCGATTTCGCAGTTGATCACCCATTCGTCCGTCGGAGGCGAGTTGCACGTGTCGGTCGTGGCCGTCGACGCCGCGCTTCGGGCGGTCGCGACCACGATTCTGCTCGCGGCCGCAGAACTTGTTGCCCAGTTGCTGTGGACCACCCGGCGGACTTCGGGCTCCCGCTTCGCACCGGTGATCGGCCGATTCGCAGGCGGGGATTGACGGCGATGGACAACCGCCCCACGAATGTCTTTTTCGCCGCCAGCCGTTCCTCGTCGAGTGACTCGGCTCTGCATGGGACCGATCGGAACGAAGGTGGGAGCGGTCGGTTGATCTGGTTGTTTGTCGCCTTCGCGATGCCGCTGGCCGTTGTGTCGGCCAGGCTCGTGCAGTTGCAATGCTTTCTGGCGGATGAATATGTGGCCGCCTTCGAGACCACGACCGATAGCGTTGAGCCGATCCCCATGACCGACGGACGCATTTACTTGGGCGACGGGCGAGTTCTGGCCGAGGATGTCGAGCGCTACAACATCAGCGTCCATTACCGCTGGCTCGAGGATCCGCCCGACGAACAATGGCTGACTCGTCAGGCAGTCTCCGGCCTGACGCGGGCCGAGCGTCGCAATCGAACCATCGTGGCCGCGCAAAAAAAGACCTGCTTGACCGCCGCGCAGCCTTGTGGGCACGCCTGGCAGACTTGTCCGGCGTGTCGCCAAAGGCGTTGACCGCGAAGCGGGCCGCGATTCAGCAACGCGTCGAGCGAGTCGGAGCCCGTCTCGCCGAGCGGCAGGCGGCTCGCGAAAACGAAGTCTCCGAGGAACCGGCCACCTGTGACGTTGGGGGCTCGACGCTTGCGCAGCGTTTGGAATCTGATATCGGCCGCGCTTACGACTCCGCCGCGGCGCGAGGCCGACGAGCCGATCATTGCCCGCGAAGCACTCGACTATCATCCGGTCGTCGAAGACGTTTCTCTTGATGTGCGTGCCGAGATCGAAGGCCATCCGCGGTTGTTTCCGGGAGTGCGCGTCGGCTGCCTGTCGCGGCGCGTCTACTACGACAGCGCGTTCGCCCCGCACGTCGTGGGGGTCCGCGTGCCCGTCACGGAAGCCGAATTGAAGGGCAGCCAGCCGAAGTCGGAATTGGCATTCGACCGGTCGGACCTGGCCGATTCGCCCGCCGACGCCTCCCCGGCCGACCCGCTCGACTACCAGTCGGGCGACCGGATCGGTCACGGCGGCGTCGAAGCAGCGTACGATTCGCATTTGCACGGCCTCCACGGACTGCGAAAGATCACCCGCAACCGTTACGGCGAAGTCGTCCGCGAGGAAACGATACGCTCGCCGCGACCGGGCGGCAGCGTCGAGCTGACGCTCGACGCGACCGTGCAACGAACGATGGAGCGATTGCTCGACGCCGCTTTGCGGGCCAATCCCGCGACCGGCCCGTCGGCCGAGGAGCACGTTCCGACCGGGGGCGCCGTTGTCGCAATGGACGTTCAAAGCGGCGCCGTGTTCGTGATGGCCTCGGCCCCGCGGTTCGACCTGGGCACGACCGGCGTCCCGGACGCCGCCACGTGGAAGCGGCTCACTGCTGACCCGTCGCGACCTTTGTTTCATCGCGCCCTCCAATCGGCGCTACCGCCGGGATCGGTCTTCAAAGTTCTGTCCGCCGTCGCGCTGCTCGAGAGCCACAAGATCGATCCGGACGAGCGCTACGAATGTCGCGGCTACCTCGACCATCCCGAGCGGTTCCGCTGTTTGATCTATGCGCATCAGAAAATCGGCCACGGTCCAGTCGATCTGAGCACAGCGCCTGAGCCGCTCGTGCAACGTGTATTTCTTTCAGGCGGCCGACCGGCTCGGCCCGCAGCCGATCGTCGATTGGGCCGTGCGATTCGGCATCGGCCGACCGACGGGCATCGACCTGCCTTTCGAGAAGGCGGGCCACCTCCCGGATCCGGACGCAGCTCAGGACGCGACTGGGAGGAAAACGGCCAGTCCCTGGCACCGGGGGGACACGCGCACCTTGGCGATCGGCCAGTCGAGCCTCACGACTACGCCCCTGCAGATCGCGCGAGTGATGGCGGCGATCGCCAATGGAGGCGATCTGGTCACGCCCGTTGTCGCCCGCCGGTCGGGCCCGCGTCTGGCGGATGAGGACGCCGCCAGCAGTCTGTCGCGGCGGGTGCATATCCCAGGACTCTCGGACGGAACACTGGCGAGAATTCGTTCCGCGCTGGCCAAGACCGTGGCCGACCCCGCCGGCACCGCCTACAACACCGTCCGCACGACAGAGATTTCGATCGCAGGAAAGAGCGGCACGGCCCAGGCCGGCCGCGGACAAGCCGATCACGCCTGGTTCGCGGGCTACGCTCCGGCTGACAATCCCCGCGTCGCCTTCGCCGTGGTGCTCGAGCACGCCGGTTCCGGCAGCAAGGCCGCCGGCCCGCTCGCCCGCCAGCTCGTCGAAGCACTCCTCGCCGACGGCGTGCTGCAGCGCGAGCGAGTGGCGCTCGGCAATTGAGTCGACAACGACGAGAAGGCGGATTCGCGTCTGGCTCGACTGATTTGCTATGCTAGCCGCCATGGGCGAAGCAGCCGAGCATTTATTCAATCGCAAAAGTGCGGCCCCCGCGCTGATCACCGCGATGCAGGATTTGGCCGACCGCAGCGGGCGGACGCTGGATTCCCTGGATCAGATGCGGCTCGGCGACGCGTTCGATCTGGCGGTCGAGCTTTACGGTAACGATCTGCCCGAATACTGGCGGATCTGGAACGATTGGAACACGGCCCCCGACGAGCCGCGGCCGATGGGCGACCTGTAGTGCGCGGCGGCGTGAAGGACGTTTGAAGACGATGAGCCGGCGCGTGGTCTTGGCGATGAGCGGCGGCGTGGACAGCTCCGCGGCCGCCGTCCTCTTGAAGCGACAGGGTTACGACGTCGTCGGTCTCTTCATGCGGTCGGGCGCGACCGAAGAGGCGGTTTGCGCGACAACCGATCGGGGCGTGGCCTGCGCCACGACGAGCGGTTCCTCGCTGCCGATCATTTCGGGGCCATTGCCCTCGGCGGAGACAACGCCCGCCCCGCAGCGAGCCTCGCACAAACAGGGCTGCTGCAGCGCGTCGGACGCGGCTGACGCCCGTCGCGTGGCCGACCTGCTCGATCTGCCGTTTTACGCGCTCAACTTTCAGGACGCGTTTGGCCGTATCAAGGACTACTTCGCGGACGAATACCTGAGCGGCCGCACGCCCAACCCCTGCGTGATGTGCAACAACTGGCTCAAGTTCGGCAAGCTGTGGGAGTTTGCCCAGCAGGTCGATGCCGAGGCCATCGCGACCGGACACTACGCCCAACTGCGCGACGTTGATGGGGACGACCGGCCGGCTCTCGTCCGCGGGAGCCGACGTTTCCAAGGATCAGTCCTACGTCCTCTTTGGCATCGCGCGGGAGCTGCTCGATCGGATTATTTTTCCCGTCGGCGGTTTCGAGAAGCCGGCGATCCGCGAGCTGGCCCGCGAGGCCGGCCTGCGCGTCGCCGACAAACCCGATAGCCAGGAAATCTGTTTCATTCCCGACAACGACTACGCCGGCTTTATCCGCAAGTATCGTGGAATCGACGACGACCTGTCGGGCGAGTTTGTCGACAGGGCCGGCGCGGTTCTCGGCCGGCACGACGGCTGTCATCACTTCACCATCGGCCAAAGGCGCGGCCTGGGAATTGCCTTCGGATCGCCCCGCTTCGTGGTCGCGATCGAACCGGCGACGCGCCGCGTCGTTCTGGGGACGCACGACGAGTTGGCCCGGCACGAGCTGGACGCCGATCGGACGAATTGGCTCGATTCCGCAGGTTCCGACCAGTTTTCGTTGCCACGCCCAAATCCGCTACCGCCATGACGCGGCCGGCGCTGAAGTCACGTGTCGAGGGGGACCGAATTCACGTCCGCTTCGACGAGCCGCAATTCGGCGTCACCCCCGGCCAGGCCGTCGTGCTCTACGACGGCGACCGCGTGCTGGGCGGCGGCTGGATTCGCTGATAATTGGGTCCTCGGTACCGTTTCGTGAGATGCCGCCTTCAATAGGTGGACCTGGCTCCTTCTCGCCTGACCGCAGACGCTGTAGATTCGTAGAAACGCTGTCCCTTCGTAGAAGTTGAGAACCTCGCGGGCCGCGGAGAGCGGGTATGGCCGAGCTCGAATTTCCGGCCGACGCCGGCAGCCGGCCAGCGGGCCGGCACAGGCTTGGGCCGCGCCCCTGGTTGATCGCGCTTTCTTGCGCAGCGGCCGCAGTCGCCGCATACACCGCATGGGGCAAGCATCGCGCCCGCCGGCTTTCGGACTTGAACGAGGAACTCGGGCAATCCTCCGGTTACGAGTTTCACGCCTCGGACACGGGCGTGACGTGTCGCGGGATTGCGATTAGTGACGAACTTGCCCAGAGCATTGCCTCCGTGCCGACGATCTCTTCGCTCGATTTCACCGCGTGCCGCATTTCCAAGGATGCGCTGGAATCAATCACCTCCCTCCCCAACCTCAGCTATCTCAATCTGGTTGATTGCCGGTTCACTGGACCCGGAAAAGTCCGCTTCGGCAGCTCGCAATCCTTGGCGCGCGTCACGCTGAAAACAACGAAACTCTCGGAGTCGAATCTCGCCGAATTCTTGTCGGAGCAATCGCATCTGGAAACGCTGAAGCTCGAGGATACGGGGATCACCGACGGCGACCTCAAGGGCTGGACGGCGTCTACGGAACTGAGCAACGCCTTCTTCCGGGAATCCGGCCTCACTGCATCCGGGCTGGCGGGATTGATGCGTTGTCAGTCGCTCACGACGCTCTCGGTTACCGGCTCAGGCATTGACGACGATGGACTGGCGGTCATCGCGCGGCTGGGCTCGCTCTCGAGCCTTGATCTTTCCAATTGTGGCGCGCTCGATGGGAGCGGCCTTGCGCATCTCGCGCCGCTGGCTAACCTCGCGAGTCTCGACCTCAGCAGCACCCTGGTGACCGATCGTGGTCTGCAAAATCTGGTCAACGGATTCCCGGCGTTGTCTCGTGTGCGACTGCGAAATTGCGACAGGATCACGGATGCCGCCATGGAATCGCTGGCCCGGTTACCGCGGCTCACGTTGCTGGATTTGACTCACACGAACGTGACCGGGCGGGGATTGAAGTTTTTGAGCGGTCACGGCTCGCTGCGCGTGCTGGAGCTCAGCATAACGAAATTGGACGATCCGGGCCTATCGGCCCTGGGGGCGCTGCCCGCGCTCACCTCGCTCGACCTTTCGAACACTCGAATCGCCGGGGGGTCGCTCGCCCGTTTGCAGAACTGTCCGCGATTGGAGATCCTTTCGATCGCCGGGTGCGCCGTTTCGCAACGCGCGGTCCAGAGCCTTCGCTCGGCCGCTCCCGCGCTCCGCTCCCTCGACTGCTCCGGATGCGCCTCAATCGACGACGAGACAATCGAGGTCTTGCGCGGCCTGGCCCACCTCCAAGCCATCGAGTGTCAAGGCACGCGAGTCTTCGATTCGTGGAACGGACGTGCGGGTCCGCGAGTCGAGGGCGGCTCAAATGGGGTGGTGACCGCGCTTACGAACGCGGAGATTGACGAAGCGGCCGCTCTCGACTTGAGTGCCGGCGGAATGCTGCGCAGGCTGACTCTCAGTCATTGCCGGCTGTCGTCGAAGGCTCTCCAGATCGCGACGAGTTCGCCGGCGCTGAGAGTCCTCGTGCTGGACGGCTGCACGATCCTCGAGAACAATGCCGGACAACTGGGCAGTCTGGAGCGACTCGAATCGTTGACAATCCGCGACACGGCCTTCGACGCAGCCGATCTCGCGCGAGTCTGTGGCGGCCATCGGCTTTTTCACCTGGCGCTGGGCGGGTCTGCCGTCTTGGCGCTAACTGGATGGCCCGGGGCGCCTGCCGCGCAAAACATCGATCTGCAGGGAGCGCGTTTCGGTGGGGATGCCCTCCCCGGCCTTCAGAGATGCACGGCGCTTGAAAGTCTCGATCTGAGCAACAGCGACGCGGCGGACGCGGTGCTCCAGAACATTCAGCGGCTTGATAAGCTGGCAACGCTCAACCTCCCTCGTTGCAAGCACGTGACGGATCGCGGACTCGCCTACCTCGCGAAACTTCCCCAGCTACGGTCGTTGAGTCTGAGCGGAACGAGCATCACCGATCCTGGGCTCGAGGCGCTGTCGCGGCTTCCCTCACTTACCACTTTAGATCTGTCGGTGACGAGCCTGGATGGGCACGGGTTGATTTATTTCAAGCAGTGCAAGAACTTGAGAGATGTGAACCTCGCCGGGACGAAGCTTACCGACGAATCGATCGCCGCCGCGGGGTTTCCGCCCTTGCTTTCGAGCCTGTCCGTTGCCAAGACCTCCCTTCATGGCTCCGGTCTTGCGAGTCTGACGAACGTGAAAGGACTGCAAACTTTTGACGCGAGTGGATCGGACCTCGACGACGATGGCCTGCAAGCAATTGCCGCGATTCCAACCCTCGCGAGCTTGGATGTCTCGCATTGCGCCAGGATCACCGATGCGGGCGTGCGGCGAATCGCAAAGATGTCCCGCCTGCGGTCTCTCAACTTGTGCGGGACGCAAACGAGCGATGTGGCTCTCGAGGCAATTGCGGCGATGCCAGCTCTCGGGACACTCAATTTGCGGGAGACGCGGGTGACTGCACGGGGCGTTCAGCAACTCTCGTCGTGTCCTTTCCTCAACAACCTCGAGGCTGACGAAACAGTCCGACCTCGGTCCGTGCTGCTTGACATCACGCGGCGGCGGAGTGCAACCAGGAGTGCCCTGCAGAGCGACAGGATCGGACAGGCAAAATAAGACGCTTTGCACCGCATGACTAGAACTGTCGGAAAGCCTTTCAACAGTGGGACGCAGCATGACAGTCGGATTCGGAATCGTCGGTTGCGGGATGATCGCCAACTTTCACGCCAAGGCGATCGAGCACATTCGCGGCGCGAAGATCGTGGCCTGCACCGATAACGTGCCGGCCGCGGCGGATCGCTTTGCAGCGGCGAACAAATGCAAGGTCTACCCGACGGTGAAGGAGCTGTGCGCCGACCCGGCCGTGGAGATCGTGACGATCTGCACCCCGAGCGGCTCGCACCGCGATCCGGCCGTGACCGCCGCCAACGCGGGCAAACATGTCATCGTCGAGAAACCGCTCGAAGTTACGCTCAAGCGGTGCGACGCCATCATCGACGCCTGCCGCAAGAACAAAGTGCAGCTGTGCGCGATCTTCCCGTCGCGATTCAGCGAGGCGAATCTGGCGCTCAAAGACGCCATTGCGGCGGGACGCTTTGGCAAGCTGACGCTCGCTGACACCTACGTGAAGTGGTGGCGAACGCAGCAATACTACGACAGTGGCGGCTGGCGCGGCACCTGGGCCCTCGACGGAGGCGGCGCTTACATGAACCAGGCGATTCACAACGTCGACCTGTTGTATTGGTTCATGGGAGACGTCGCTGAAATCACCGGCGTGACCGCAACCTTGGCCCACGAACGGATCGAAGTCGAAGACGTCGGCGTGGCGGCCGTCCGTTTCGCTAACGGGGCCCTCGGCGTGATCGAGGCGACGACGAGCGCTTATCCCGGCTTGCTCAAAAAGACCGAGATTCACGGCACGCAGGGATCGGTGATCGCCGAACAGGACGACATCCTGCTTTGGAGCTTTGAGAAGCCGCTCGCCAAGGACGCAGTCATCCGCAAGAAATTCGCCCAAAAGGTCGGCGGCACGGGCGGAGCGAGCGATCCGTCGGCCATCTCGTTTCTCGGCCATCAAAAGCAGATCCAGGACTTTGTCACGTCCATCAAGAAGGGCCGCAAGCCGCTGGTCGACGGCGAGGAGGGGCGTAAGAGCGTGGAGATCATCCTCGCCATCTATAAGTCGTCCTGGACCGGCCGCCGGGTAACGCTGCCACTGGCCAGCGACCCGCCCATCCCCAAGTCCCTGCGGACCAAAAGCGGCTGAGCGACTCCGCCCGAAGGTACCGGGCGATTTCGGCCTTGATCGAATCTGCCCGGCTGTCGAGAATCCGCCGATTTTTGCCGACTTGCCCCATTTGGTGGCGGATTCCTTCCGATGACAACTCCGCTCTGCCGGCGATTGGATCGCGACGCGCCGCTGCCGATGTTCGTGGCGTCGGTTTGCATGCTCTTGCTGCTGGCCGGCGAGATCCATTTTTCGCACGGCAAGATGTTCGGGCACTTGCTCTTTGCCTGCCACATCGGTCTGGCGGTCGTCTGGCCGGTGTTCGTGCTCGAAGCCCTGTTATGCGCCATGGCTGGCAATCCGCGCTGGAAACGACGCTTGGCTTGCTGTCTCTGCCCTCCGCTGCGGTTGGGAGCGCGCGACGCGTGCACCGGTGAGCGCGTCTGGCTGCCAAGGGTGGGGTGGGTGGTCGCCGACCGCGATTTGGAAGACCGGCTGGAGCGAGCGCTCAATCTGCCAATGATTCTGATCGCGCTGTGCGTGGTTCCGCTCCTGGCCTTGGACTATTACCAGCCCGAACATCATCCACTCCTGCACCATCTGCACGACGCGGTCGCCACAGCGTCGGCTGCACCGGCCGCGCCGCCGGCCCCCCCGCCATCGCTCCCTCCGGCTCTCAGGGCGAGGCTCGCCCCCGTGCTGGCTTCGGCGCAACTGCCGTCGGTGCGTTTTGCGACCCGCATCGGCGAAGCACTGATCTGGACGGCGTTCGCGCTCGAATTCCTGGTGATGATCGCCGTCGTCGAGCGGAAGCTGAAATATTGCTTGAAGCACTGGATCGACATCCTGGTGATCGTGTTGCCGCTGGTCGCATTCCTGCGTTCTTTGCGACTGGCTCGCCTCGCACGGCTCAACCAGATCGGCAAGTTCACACGTTTGTACCGGCTGCGAGGATCGGTTGTGCGAGCGCAGAAGGGGCTGGTGGTGGCCTCGGTCATCGAACGCAAAGTCTTTCGCAATCCGCGAAAGCAGCTCGCCAAACTGCAGGACATGTTGGCGGAGAAGGAACGGGAGACCACCTTGCTCCGCGAACAGATCCGCCAGTTGCAGCTCGAGGTCGAGCGGCACGACGCGGCCAGTCGACGCGTGGCCTGAGCCGATTGTCCGCGAACCTTGATGCCATCAATCGTGATTGCTCGACTGCGCCACGCGTTTGAGGAATCGGGTCGAGCCCAGGCGGATCAGCGATCCCCCGAGCGTCGGGAACAGCGCCACAAACGCGCTCATCGGTCGCATCGGCGGCCAGTTCACGATCAGCTCGGCCTTGTCGTGCTCGATGGCTCGGATAACCGCCTCGGCCACGCGGTCGACCGTCGTCGAGCCGATGATGAACGGCGCACCGCGCCCCGATTGCTCGCGCATCCGGTCGTAGATTCCACCCTGCTCGGTAAAACCCGGGCAGATCGCCGAGGCCGAGATGCCGCGGCCGCGGTACTCGGCGCGGAGGGCGTGCGTGAAATTAATCAGGCCGGCCTTCGTCGTCCCGTACGCGGCGCCATAAGGAATGCCGAATTTGCCGGCTGTCGATGCCATGTTCACGATGTGTCCGCGGCCCGCCTTCAGCATGTGCGGAATCACCAGCCGCGTCAGCAACAGGGCCGAGGTGAGATTGACGGCAATCGTTTCGGCAATGCGGTCCAGCGGCAGCTCTTCGTAGCGATGAAAGGCCTCGACGCCGGCGTTGTTGACGAGCACGTCGATCGTCCCGAACTCGCCGATCGCTCGGTCGACCAGTGCCTCGAGCTTTTCGCGACGAGACACATCGGTCGGCACCGCCAGTGACTGCACTCCCACGGCGCGTACCGCAGCGGCGGCGTTTTCCAAGACGTCGGGCCGACGGGCCGCCAAAACAACGTTCGCTCCCGCTTGGGCCAGTCGCCTCGCGACGGCCAGGCCGATGCCGGCCGAGGCGCCGGTCACCAGTGCCGTGCTTCCACGAAGCTCGATCCGCCGCCCCATTGCCGTGACCTCCACACGCGTCTTCACCCCGGTCGAACGTCGCGCACCGGTGATTGACCTGACATTCGGTGCAACGGGATAATAGGGCCTCCGTGGCGATCCCGCGACCCGGGGATTCGTGGTGGCCCGATGAGCAATCCCTGGCTGACGCTGGCGAAAGACGACCCGCAGGCGGTCGCCGCCAAGAAGGCCATCGAAACCGGCGACGTCGCAGGGTTGAATGGCCTGCTTCAACAGAACCCCGACCTGGTCCGCACGCGGTTCGGCGGCGAAAGCGGACGAACGCTGCTGCACATCGCCGCCGACTGGCCGGGGCATTTCCCGAACGGGCCGGCAATTGTGGCGGCCATCGTCGCGGCCGGGGCCGATGTGAATGCTCATTCGATCGCCCTGCACGAGGAAACGCCCCTGCATTGGGCTGCCAGCAGTGACGACGTTGCCGTGCTCGACGCTCTGCTCGATCATGGGGCTGACATCGAAGCCCAGGGAGCCGTGATTGGCGGCGGCAGCGCGCTCGCGGATGCATGCGCCTTCGGCCAATGGCAGGCGGCCCGTCGGCTGATTGAGCGGGGAGCCAAGAGCAATCTCTGGCAGTCGGCCACGCTGGGGTTGATGGATCGCGTCTCTGGGGAATTCGTGGGCAATACGCTGCCGCTCGAGGATATTACGAACGCCTTCTGGTGCGCCTGTCACGGTGGCCAGCGCGAGGCGGCCGAATACCTGCTCGCCCACGGCGCTGATCGAAACTGGATTGGACACGACCAACAGACGCCTCTCGACGCGGCCCGCCGCAGCGAAGCCCACGAACTGGCCGAGTGGTTGGTCACACAGGGTGCGAAATCGGCGACTGAACTCAAGTGACCTTTCGCGCACTCACCACGCGCAACAGTCCGGCCGCATCCTTGAGCACCCGCACGTCGGCATAGCTGCCGGCCGCTTCCAACCGTGCCCGCACGGCATCGGCCTGCTCGGGCGAGATCTCCAACAGCAGCATACCGCCAGGCGTCAGTCGCGAGGCGGCACCGTCGATGATGCGAAACACAATCTCCGTTCCCGACGGGCCGGCAAACAAAGCGGTATGCGGTTCATAACGGCGAACATCGTTTTGCAGCGTTTCGCGCTCGTGGTCGGCAATGTACGGCGGATTGCTGGCAATCACTTCAAACTGCTCGCCCGGGGGCAGCGGCGCGAACAGGTCGCCCTGCAGGAAGCGAATGCGGTCGGCCACCGCGTGCGTCTGTGCGTTCTCCCGTGCGATGGCCAGGGCCGCTTCGCTCAGATCGGTCGCCGTGACTCGGGCTTTCGGCAGATTCACCGCCGCCGCCACGGCGATGCAGCCGGACCCGGTGCCAATGTCCAGAATGCGGGGGGATTCGAGCGGCTTGGCGGCGTCGATCAGCTCGACGACCAGCGTCTCCGTGTCGGGCCGCGGAATGAGCACATCGGGCGTGACGCGAAACTCGAGACTGAAGAACTCGCGATGGCCGACCAGAGTAGGCGACCGGTTCGGACTTCGCCCGACGCTTGGCCAGATCGCGCATCACGGCCCGCTGGGCGTCGGTCAGCGGTTCGTCGAAATGCGTGTAAAGCTCGATGCGGCGGCAGGCGCGGGCGTGGGCCAGGAGAATCTCGGCATCCAGGCGCGGAGTGTCGCTGCCATGTTGTTTGAAATGGGCAGTGGTCCAGTCCAGAATCCGCCGGACGGTCCACTCTTCGGTCATAACGGTCACCGGATCCACCTAAGGGCGGCGTCGGGTGGCGGGGGCGTTCCGCACTTGCGGAAGCCCCGTCGTGCGATCGCCCGCAATCGCGACACCTTTATCGGTCCGGGGCTTCCGCGACCGCGGAGCGCCCCGGCCACCCGAGCTGAGCCAACCGATCGCGACGGCTCATTTCGACGAATTCCCGTCGCCCTTCGCGCCGTTGAGGCGCTCCTGGCGATCGAATTCGACGAGCGCACTGACCAGCTCGTCGATGTCGCCCTGCATGAACTGGTCGATTTTGTGCACCGTCAGGCCGATGCGGTGATCGGTCACGCGCCCCTGCGGAAAGTTGTAGGTGCGAATCCGCTCGTTGCGGCCGCCGCCGCCAATCAGCGAGCGCCGGTGGTCCGACCGCTCCTGATCGACCTGCTGCTGCTTGTGCTCGAAGATGCGGCTGCGAAGCTGGCGGAGTGCCTTGGCTTTGTTCTTGTGCTGACTTTTTTCGTCCTGGCACTTCACGACGATGCCCGTGGGCAAGTGCGTGATGCGGATAGCACTTTCCGTCTTGTTGACCTTTTGACCGCCCGGGCCGCTCGCGCGCATCGTGTCGATCTGCAGGTCTTCCGTGCGGATGTCGACTTCGACCTCGGTCACTTCCGGCAGGACGGCGACGGTGGCCGTGCTCGTGTGGATGCGGCCCTGAGCTTCGGTCTCGGGAACGCGCTGCACGCGATGCCCGCCGCTCTCGAACTGCAGTTGTTGAAAGGCCGTTTCGCCGGTGACGGAAAAAACGACTTCCTTCAAGCCCCCCAGCTCGGTCGGGCTAAGATCGAGCACTTCGTATTTCCAGCCGCGCTTGTCGGCAAACCGCTTGTACATGTCGAACAGCTCGGCGGCGAAGAGAGCCGCTTCGTCGCCGCCGGTCCCCGCGCGGACTTCCATGATGAGGCTGCCGCGGGTGGCCGAGTCGCCGGCCGAGGCCAAATCTTCCAAGTCGGCTTCGAGCGCTTTTTGCTCGATAAGCAGCTGGTCCAGTTCGGTCTTGGCGTATTCGCGGGCCTGGTGGTCTTTTTCTTCTTCGAGCAGGGCGCGGGCCGACTCTACGTCGTCCTTGAGCGCGTGGTAGCGGCGCATGGCCCGCGCGACCTTGATCAACCCCCCTTGCTCGCGCTGCAGCGGCAGGAACTTGGCGGGGTCGCTCGAATTCGCCGGGTCCTGGAGCATCTGCTCCAGCTCGTCGTAGCGTTTGAGCTTGGATTCAAGACTGGGATACATGGCGAATGCGAACCGGAGAGCGGCCTTCGAGCGTCACACGATCCGTCGGTGGGGCTGGCTTGGACCCGTATTTTACGACGTCCGCATTCTAAGCGGCCCAGTCAACACACGGCCGCCGAGGATCGTCGACGGCCCGACTACGGGCAGAACGGGCGTTGCATCGTCCGGCAAACGGAATCCCTACGAGGCGGCTTCGCCTTCGGCGGGGGCGGCGGCGCCCTTGCGCGAGGCCCACTTGTATTTTTTCTGGAACTTCTCGACCCGTCCAGCGGCGTCGACGTACTTCATCTTCCCGGTGAAATACGGGTGCGAGTAGGCGCTGATATCCACGCGGATGAGCGGATAGTCTTTGCCGTCCTCCCACTTGACCGTTTCCTTCGAGGTCATCGTGGTGCGGGACAAGAACTTATGGCCTGTCGACGTATCGAGAAACACGGCCTCTTTGTAGTCCGGGTGAATTCCAGCTTTCATCGCATCGCCCTATTGCCGACGGCTCGGCCAAAGAATCGTGAAACCAGTTTGCGAACAGGCCAGTTTAGAAACCGAAAGCCCGGGGAGCAACATTAGCCGGCTGGTCAGCCACGGGGCCGACCGCCCGGGATGCTCGGAGGACCTGCCATTCCGCCGAATCGCTCCGGCCGCCATCGATCGCGATCGTCCGGAAGGGACCGGACCGGTCTCCTTCGGGTTCGGTCCGCTTCACGAGAATGTGTCCGGACCTGACGTGGATCGGACATGGACCTGACAGTGCTGGAGTCACAAGTCATTTCTCAATTTTCACTTATGGCGAAAAACTGGGTCAAAGCCGGCTTCCGGTCCGATCCGGTCCTCTTCCCGCAGAAAGTGTCCGGACCTGCGAGTCCGGGCTGGCCGAGACTGTCCGGACCTGAGAGTCCGGACCCGCCGAGACTGTCCGGACCTGAGTGTCCGGACCTGGCCGAGAGTGTCCGGGCCGGACTTGCGACAGCCGGATCGCCCGCTCGGGGTCAAACTCTTCGCGGGTCTGTTTCCTAATAAAGAAAGTGTCCGGACCGAACCTCTTTGTGACCTCGGCGGAACGGTCCGTCCCCCCTGTTCGGCCGCGTTGGCCTCCCCCGCGCGCACCGATTTCGTCCGAACTCCGTGGTCGAAATCCGCATCATCGATCCTACGGCGGGCGTCGCGACGGCGCCGAGCCCAAGTTTCCATGTGCGTGGAAACAACTCGCGAAATCCCGGGGGAGCGTCTTCCGACGGGCGATGCCTCGCGATCGATGATCGGGCAGAACATTTTCCAATGACGAAGTCCCAAACGCCCAAGATCGATCGCCGCCTGCTCGGCGTGTGGCGATCCGACCGTGGCCGGACATTTCGGAACTACAAGCCTGGGCCGAAATCAACTCCCCGGTCATCTCGCCGCTTCAAAGCAATCTTCGGAAAACTGCGAGTCCGCTGGACGCGCAAGTTTGTGTACACGGAGTACGAGGCGAGTCGGAGTCGCAGCTCCTACGCGGTCGTGGCCAGCGATCGGATCAGCGTGGTCGTTTGCATCGACGACGAGTTGCTGCACGTGCACTTCGAGGGCGACCACTATTGGATCGGCGTCAAAGGCATTTTGTGCGAGCATTTCAACCGAGTGAAACGGCCCCCGCGACGAGTCCGTCGTAGGGCGTGACCAGGTGACAGCCGCAGGCACACCGCCCGAATCATCGCGGACAACTGCGGTCGACTTTGTCGCGGACAGTATCGCATCGGAGAACCGGCTGGCTGACACCGCCGCTCGCCAGAGAAGCCGCGCTACATCCACTCTTTGATGAGCTGGCCTTCCACGAGATGGATCGAGATCTCGCGCCGCCGCATTCATCCGGCCCGGCGCCCAGAGTTTGTAAAACCACTCATCGAACCGCGAGCTCTTTAGCGACTTCTTTTGCCGCGAGCAAACCGGATCGAATCGCGCCGTCCATGTAGCCCGTCCATTTTTCGGACGTTTCGGTGCCCGCCCAATGGATTCGCCCGATCCTCGGCCGTAGTGCGGCACCGTATTTCGTCAGCACTCCCGGCTCGAGCGGCGAGACGCAGCCCGCCGTGTATCTTTCCGCACTCCAGTCCATTTCGTAAAACGCGACTGGGGTGGCGGCCGCTTTGCCGAATAATCCGACCAGACCATTTACGATCTGTTGCTTGCGCCGACGAGCCTTTGGCCAGCTCGTGGGATTCGGCGAAGAGCATGATGACCCCCGGCGTGCCTTCCGGCGGCGTGTTGTCGATCGTGAAAGGAACGGGCCCGGCATCGCTCAACGACATCCCGCTGAGACCTCGATCGCGCCAAAACGGCCTGTCGTAAACCACGTTAATTTTGACACCACCCTCCTTCTGGACCCATCGCGCTTGCAGTTGTCGGCGGGCTTCGGGAAGCTCGGGCTCGAATCGGATGCGGGTACAGCTTCCCGGCATAAGCGCCATCACGACTTGGCCCGCCTCGACCGATCCTTTCGTGGTTTCGACGACAACGCTTTTGTCGTTCTGACGAATGCGTTGGACGGGCTCGCCGAGCCGCACGTGGTCGGCGAGTTCTTTCGCCATCTTCAGCGAGAGGATCTGCGAGCCGCCTTTGATTCTCGAGTCCTGCGCCCCGCCTCCCATGCTTTCCAGGTCGTGCAAACTGCCGGCTGAATGAACGTAATAGAGGAAATATAAGAATGAGAGACGCTGCGGAGTCGTTCCCAAGGTCAGTGCCGCCGCGCCGCTGAGGGTCGAGCGATCCGCCGCATTGACCGCCTCGTCGCGCATCCAATCCTCGAGCGTCATCGCGTCCCATTCCGCGGCCTTTTTGGCCTGCCACGGAGCGTTGAGCGGCACCTGGGCCGCCAGCGCGTCGATCTTCTTCTGGAGTTTGGTCGTCGCCTCGCCGGCTGCCGCGTAGGGCACCTCGATTCGAATCCCGCCCGCTTTGTAGACCAGGCTCCCCTTCAAGTAGGTCTTGAAGGTCTCGACGCCGAGTTCCTTGCACAGACTCAGAATCGCAGTTTGAGTCGGACCAACCCACTGCCCGCCTCCCTCCACAACTCGGCCCTTGCCGATGTCATGGTTCACGGTACGGCCGCCCACTCGATCGCGGGCGTCGAAAACGACGATCCGGTTGATTCCCGACTTCGTCAGCGCCCGCGCTGCAGTCAATCCCGCGAGCCCCGCGCCGACGATCGCGACGTCGAAGAACTCGCCTGCTCCGGGCCGTTGTGATCGCGACGGTCACGGAGCGATTCAGCGAAAGATGCACACCCGCTGCCGCTGCCGTTCCCAGGAGCTTTCGCCGCGAAATCCTCTTCGAAGGGTGCATGGTGCCCACGGTCCTCGTTTTGTGCCTTCCCGCGATTGACCGATTGAGACGGCGCGCTGGCTTCGGGAAGAATGCTAATCCAGGGTCGGAACACCGGCAACGATTGTCCCACCCTCTGGGCATTAAATCGCAAAGAGCGGATTCGACGACCCGACCTTGAAGAGAGGAGCGGGGCCTTGTACTGGGCGCTGCAAAGCAGGGGCAGGCGGCTCAGTGACGCGAAGCATCACTCCAGCCGAGCGCCTACATCCACTCTTTGATGAGCTGCCCTTCCACCAGGCGGATCGGGCGGCCGTCCGGCGATTTCACCGTCAGGTCGGCGGGCAGGCCGAGCTTGGCGTAGATCGTGGCGGCGATGTCGTCGGTGAAGTACTCATCGCGGAGGACCTTGCCTCCTTCGTCGTCCGTCGCACCGAGAATGGCGCCGCCGGGTACGCCCGCACCGGCCATCACGGCGAAGCCGGCGGAGGCCCAGTGGTCGCGGCCGCTGGCCGAGTTGATCTGGGGCGTGCGGCCGAAGTCGGTCAGCCAGACGACGAGCGTCGTGTCGAGCAGGCCGCGCTCCGCCAGATCGGTGATGAGTTGGGGCAGCCCCTTGTCGATCGGCGGCACGAGCCGTTTGAGTGCGGTGAAATTGTTCTGGTGCGTGTCCCAGCCGGTGTCGGTGACGGTGACGAAACGGACGCCCGCTTCAATTAGCCGGCGGGCGAGCAGACAGCTCTGGCCGAACCGCGTGCGGCCGTAGCGATCGCGAAGCTTCGGATCTTCGGCCTGAATCTCGAAGGCCCGCTTGGTCTCGGGAGCCGTGATCATGTTGAGGGCCGTCTTGTAATGCTCGTCGAGCGCGTGATAGGCGGCCGGCTGGAGTTCCGAGTGGCGTTCGAGCGTGTCGATGGCGCCCAGCATGCGTCGCCGTCGACTCAAACGCTGCGCCGAGATGCCGGAGGGAGGCGTGATGTCGCGAACGTTCAGCTCTTTCGCGTTGGGATCGGCCAGCATCTCGAACGGGTTGTGTTGCAGCCCGAGGATGCCTGCGCTGCCCCCGTTAAACCGGTGGTCCATGTAATCGCCGAGTTGCACGAAGGGCGGCAACGGCGCTGCGGAAGCCTTTTTCGTGGCTGATCACCGAGCCGAAGCATGGATACGTGACCGCCTGGTTGAATTGCCGGCCCGACATCATCCAGGCTTCGGCCATGCCGTGCGACCCGTTCTTCGGGTTCCAGCCTCGCAGCACGGCGAACCGCTTCAGCCCGGCGGCCATGTTCGGACAGATTTCGGAGAACTGCACCCCGGGAACTGCCGTGCTGATTGCCCCGAACTCGCCGCGCACGCTCGCCGCTGCGTTAGGCTTGGGGTCGAGCGTATCGTGATGGCTGGTGCCGCCGTGCGTCCAAACGAGGATGCAGTTGAAGTCGCGCCCGGTCGTAGCGGCCTGCAGCGACTTAGCCTTCAAGAACGTCGGTAGCGAGACACCCAACCCCGCGAGCGCTCCGACGCGCAAAAAACTTCGTCGGGACATCCCTTCACACGTCCGCGCGGAACCGCAGAGTAGATCGAGCATGGCCGTCTCCGAGATGGGCAGGCAGGTAGGCGGGGGTCGAGGCAGGCAAGGCGGTAGGACGGATCGGCCGGTTGTCGATTGATCGGGCGGGGCCGATCATCAGGAAAGCCGACCGGAAAATCCGGCAAAAATCATTCTATCATGACCAATCAACGAATCAACGCACGCCGATCCGAAGTGGCCGGGGAGGAGGAATAGCAGGGCGCAAATCCAAATGCGGCTAAGCTGGAATCGTCCAATCCAACCGGTCATAATCAAGTGTGTTGATCCCACCGATATAAGTGGTATCCCGCCTCCCGCCCGTTTCGGAACCCCCTGTTCCGCCCGCCCCGACCCTCCGCCTGCCCGCCCGATCGGAGTACACATCCGATGAATCCGGCGAATCTGCTACGACCGTCTTGCTCTCAGCATTCGGCTCGCTGTCGCCCCTTCCCGCTGCTGTTCGTCTCTACGAACCTCGTCGCGTCGGTTTTCCTGGCCACCGGTGTCGCGTCGGCCTCCCAACCCGAGTCCGCGACCAAGTCGGCCAAGTCGGTGCAGAAGCAGAGCGGCATCGCGCCGACGTCGGCCATCGTGCACGGGCTGGCGGTCGAGCCGAAGCAGATCGAGCTGGTCGGCAACTTCGCCCGAGCCCAGTTCGTCGTGTCGGCGGCGGGACCGTCAGGAACTGTCAGCCGAGCGATCGCCCGATCTCACGTCGGACGCCTCGTTCGTGTCGAGCGACAGCAAAGTTGTCCGCGTCGACCCGCAGGGTGCCCTCTTTGCCGTCGGAAACGGCACGGCTGAAATCGTCGTTGCCTTGAAGGCGGCCCGCACGGCGCCGGCTTTTCACGTGTTGGTCACGGTGAAAGACGTGTCCGAGCGACCGACCGTCCACTACACGCGCGACATCGTGCCGATCATCAGCAAGGCCGGTTGCAATATGGGGGCCTGCCACGCGTCGCAGTATGGCAAGGCGGGATTCAAGCTCTCGGTCTTCGGCTATGACCCGAGTCAGGACTACCAGGCCATCGTCCGCGACCGCTCGCAGCGGCGGGTCAACTTCCTCGAGCCCGAACAGAGCCTGCTGCTGAAGAAGCCGACGCTGCAGGTTCCGCACGGCGGCGGCCGACGAATGAAGCTCGGCTCGACCGAGTTCGAGACGTTCGCCGCCTGGATCGCCTCGGGAGCCCCGGGACCCAGCGCCTCCGATGCGCAAGTGACCCGGATCGTAGTAACGCCCGCCCGCAGGATCTCGACACCCAAGGCACGGCAACAACTGCGAGTCGACGCGTTCTACAGCGACGGCACGCACCGCGACATCACCGCGCTCGCCAAGTTCGACTCGATGGACGAGGGCGTGCTGAGCGTCAGCCGCGACGGACTCGTCACGATCAACGGCAAGGGCCAAGCCCCGGCGCTCGTCCGCTACGAAGGCCAGGCGGCCACCTGCCTGTTCCTCGTCCCCTACGCGCCGCACGTCGAACTGGCGGGCTGGAAAAATCAGAACTTTGTCGACGAACTGGCCTCGGCCAAGTTTCGCGAGCTAGGAATCGAGCCGTGCGGACTCTGCAGCGACGCGGCCTTCCTGCGACGGGCCTATTTCGACGCCACCGGCACGCTGCCCACGCTCGACCAGGCGCGGGCCTTCCTCTCGTCGAAGGACCCGCAGCGACGAACCCGCCTGATCGACAGCCTGCTCGGGCTCACCGGCGACCCGCAGCTCGACGTGCACAACGATGCTTACGCCGCCTGGTGGACGCTCAAGTGGTCCGACCTGATTCGCAATCAAAGCAATGATCTCGGTGAACAGGGAATGTGGGCCTTCCACAACTGGCTCAGCGAATCGTTCCGCTCGAACAAGCCGTTCGACCACTTCGTCAAAGAACTGGTGACGGCCAAGGGGTCGATCTACAGCGTCGGGCCGGCCAACTTCTTCCGCGTGAACGCCAACCCGCAGGATTGTGCCGAGTCGACCGCTCAGCTCTTTCTCGGCGTCCGACTGGGCTGTGCGAAGTGTCACCATCATCCGTTCGAAAAGTACGGACAGGACGACTACTACTCGTTCGCCTCGTACTTCGCCCGGGTTGGCAGCAAGCCGAGCCAGGAATTCGGACTGTTCGGCCGCGAGTCGGTCGTGATGGTCCGCGCGAACGGCGAAGTCAGCAATCCGCGCACCGGCCGCGTGCTCAAGCCGAAGCCGCTCGACGGCCCGGCCGTGGATGATCCCCTCGATCGGCGTGCCGCGCTGGCTCGCTGGCTGACGTCTCCCAAGAACGACTACTTCGCGAAGTCGGTCGTGAATCGCTACGTGTCCTACCTGCTCGGCCGAGGACTCGTCGACCCCGTGGACGATCTGCGGGCCACCAATCCGCCGAGCAACCCGGAACTGATGGACGCGCTGGCCAAGCACTTCGTCGACAGCGGCTTCGACCTCAAACAACTGTTGCGGGTACTGATGACGTCGCGACTCTATCAGCTCGATTCGCAGCCGACGCCGGCCAACCAGGCCGACCGCCGGTTTTACAGCCACTTCACGGTCAAGCGTCTGGCGGCCGAGGCCCTGTTGGATGCGGTCGATGAAGCAACCGGCACGCCGACCAAGTTCACCAGCCTGCCGCTGGGAACGCGGGCCATCGAGCTGCCCGACGCCGAGTATCAGGATTACTTCCTCAAGACCTTCGGCAAGCCGGTCCGGGCGAGCGTCTGCGAGTGCGAGCGAGCGCCGGATGAAAGCCTGTCGCAGGCCCTGCACACGCTGAACGGCGACATCGTCACGGGCAAGATCGGCGCAGCGGCCGGGCGGATTGGCCGGTTGCTGACCGCCAAAACCGGCCCGGAGAAAACGA
Source organism: uncultured Planctomycetaceae bacterium (assembly GCA_963813715.1). Classification (GTDB taxonomy): domain Bacteria; phylum Planctomycetota; class Planctomycetia; order Planctomycetales; family Planctomycetaceae; genus DASPSM01. The sequence goes on from CAWFAK010000005.1 coordinate 1,295,226, forward strand.
TCGACGCGATTTACCTCGCCACGCTCTCACGTTACCCGACGGCGGACGAACGGCAGAACGTGGCCCGCTTCCTCAAAGAGAGCAAGACGCCCCGCGAATGCTACGAGGACCTGCAATGGGCCCTTATCAACTCCAAAGAGTTCTTGTTCGTGCATTAGGCCGCTGACCCATCGGAGCATCGACTCGAAAGGCCGCGAATGATTCGACGCATTGTCTTCGGGGCGCTGGCCGCGCTCTGTGCCGCCACGGCAGCCCGGGCTGGCAACTCCTATCCCATGGTGATGAGCCTGCAGCCGGTCGCCATTCAGGCGGGCACGTCCGCCGAAATGACCGTGCGCTCCCGCTATTCGATGGAGGGCGCCTACCGCGTGCTGATCAGCGGCAACGGCGTGACGGGTCAGGTCGAGCCGACACCCACCTCGGTGCCGGCCACGCGCGACCGCAAAGGCCACGTCCCCCGCCAAGAGCGCGATCGCCGCGAAAACTGCCGCGATGACGAAAAAGCCGAGCAGCACCGACAAGAGCGTCGCTTCCACCAGCAAGCCGCCGACGTCGACGGCCGGAAATAAAACGGCGAAGAAATCGAACGCCTCGGGCAAAGCTGCCATCGTCCAAAAAGCGTCGACCAGCAAGAAGGCTGGAGCGGCGCGCGCCCGGCGTCGACCGGCGGCGGACACGCTGACCGTTCGCTTTCATGCCGACGCCGACGCGCTGCCGGGCGTGCGCGACTTTCGCATCGCAACGCCTCACGGAGCGAGCACCGTCGGGCAAATCGTCGTCGACGGCGGATCCGGTCATTGCCGAGACCGACGGCGACAACAACTCGCCGGAGACAGGCGCAGCCCATTCGGCTGCCGGCGGCCGTTTGCGGCACGATCGACCGGATCGAGGACCGCGACTACTACAAGTTTCACGTCGAAGCCGGCCAGTCGCTCGTCTTCCGCGTCCGCGGCATGCTGCTCGAAGACCGCATCCACGATCTGCAGAACCATCTCGACCCGATCCTCACGCTCCGCGCACCCAACGGCTCGACGCTCGCCGTCGCGGACAACGACATCGCCGGCGACCCGCTGCTGTGTCAGCGGTTCGAGCGGGCGGGCGACTACACGCTCGAGATCCGCGACGTGCGGTACAAAGGGGACCCGAATTGGGTCTACTGCGTCGAGATCAACGATCGGCCTTTCGTCCGCGCGCTCTTTCCGCTGGCGGTGGCCGCGGGAAAAACGGCCGCGTTCCGCCCGATCGGCTATCAGCTCCCCTCAGCAGGCCCGTTCGCGTGGTCCGTCCCCGCGAATTGGAGCCCGGGCCCGCACGACGTGCAGTTACCGATCGGCCACGCGTTGGCGAACCCGGCCGAGGTTGTCGTCGCCGATGTGCCGCTCGTAGACGAAGCGCCCGCTCGCCACGATACGGCCCAGACCGCGCAGCGAGTCGACACGCCGGTAGGAATCAACGGCCGGCTGTTGAAAGAAGGCGAGAGCGACGTCTTTGCCTTCCGCGCCAAACGAGGGCAGGCCCTGACCTTCGAGGTCGTTTCCCGCCGCGCTGGGTCGCCGCTCGACTCGGCCCTCCGCATCGTCGACAGCCGCGGTCGCACCCTCATGGAAGGGGACGATTCTCCCGAAGAGGGCCGGCTGTCGGCCGACGCGCTGATCGAAGGCTGGAGCCCGCCCGCTGACGGCGTCTACTCCGTCGAAATCCGCGACCTGTTGCAGCGGGGCGGAGCAGAGTTCGTCTACTTCCTCAAAATCACCCCGGCCGAGCCTCGGTTCGAATTAAGACTCGACACGGACAAGACCGAGCTGTCGCCAGGCACGAGCAGCGTGATCTTTGTCAGCACCATCCGCCGCAACGGTTTCGACGGCGACATCGCGCTCTCGGTCGATGGCTTGCCGCCGGAAGTCACCACCGTCTGTGGCCGCATCCCCGCCGGTCAGCGCGACGGCTGCGTGATTCTCACCGCATCTCCCAAGGCCAAGCCGGCGATCAACAACATTCAGGTCCATGGCAGGGGCACACAGAAACGGAGCGACGGCACGAAAGCCGCACTCACAGCGGTCGGGTTGCCGATGCAGGAGATTTATCTTCCGGGCGGCGGACGCGGGCACATGCCCGTCGAGTCGCACGCGGTCGCCGTGGGAGCGCCGGGCGACATCCGCTCGGTGCGGCTCAGCACCGATTCGCTCACGCTTAAACCCGGCTCGATGGCGCGCGTGGACGTCACCATCGAACGGGCGCCGGGATTTACAGACAACGTGACGCTCGATCCGAAGTTCGACCACCTGAGCCAGATCTTCGGCGACACGCTGCCCGCGGGAGTCGACATCGACGCCAAGGCCAGCAAGACGTTGCTGGCGGGCACCGAGACGCGCGGCTACCTCACGTTTCGCGCGTTGCCGACGAGCAAGCCGGCGGAGCGTCGCCCCGTCTCCGTGATGGCCAATGTCTCGATCAACTTCGTGATGAAGACGACGTACAGCAGCCAGCCGCTCTTCGTCACTGTGCTTTCCAAGTAGCGGTGGGCGGGCCGGCGTCCGTCAGGCTTGCCGAACCTATTTATGCGATTGGCGCGGCGACTGGGCGCGCACGATCACGTAATTGCTCAGCCACTCGGTGGCGACCTGTGCGAACCACATCGGCAGATGTTCTTCGTACCAATCCGTGCGCTTCGTTACGAACAGCGCCGTGCCCGACGGTTTGAGCGCCGGGCCGCGCAGGCGGCAAAGAGTTCCGCGATCCGAAAATTCGAGTAGTAAGGCGGATTGGCCAGCGACGAGGTCGAACTCCGCGGCTGGGATCTCGCCCCCCGTCTGCGATTCGGCCGTGCTCAGCCGCACGTCGAGATTGGAGATCGCGTTGAGTTGCGCGCCCCGCTCGGTGCACTCGACGGCCCGCGGATTCGAATCGACGGCGAGCACGCGCACGCCGGGAGCGCGGAGGGCCGCCGCCAGCGAGACGACGCCCGATCCGCAGCCGAGTTCCAGGACGTACTGCCCCGCCTCGATCGTGGCTGCCCGCAGCAAGGCCCGCGCACCGCCGTCGACCTGCCGATGACTGAAGACGCCCGGGCGGCTGATGGCATGGATCAGCCGGCCTTCATCGCGGAACGCCAACGCACACTCGAAGTTCTTCACTTTCTTCAGTGGCTCGGTCTTCGTCGCCTTAAAGAGCGTTCCCTGTTCGCTGGCCCGCCGCGTGACTTTCGCGAACAGCTTGCGCATTTCGGCGTGCAGCCAGGTGTCGGTGGAATTGTCCGTTGCCGCCAGCATCGTGCCGCCGTCGCGGAGCCGCTCGTGCCCCGCCTGCAGCCGGTCCCGCACTAATTCGGCTTCGCCGGAGGTCGAGGTGGGAATGGCGACCGCGTCGAAGGGGCCCTCCGGGAACTCTGCGGCGCATTCCAGTCGCAAGTTGGCGGGGAATTCCGTCTGCCGCAGCCGGGTTTGCTCGAGCGCGTACTGATCGAGAAAAGAACAGCACACCTGCTGACTCGTGAGTTCGCCTGGGCGGCGGCGATCGCGAATTGGCCCCGGCCGAGCGACGTGCAGAGAATTCGGCCCGGCGTGAGGTCGGGGAGCGCGTCGATCAGGATCTGTTCGGCCGGACGCGGCGCCAGCGGAGCGCGCTCCGCCTCTTCGTTCTCCAAATCGGAGTCGGGCAGTTGCTCTCGTTGCTGCTTCGATCGGCGTGATTCTGAGCGGCGTGATTCTGACTGGCGGCGGCGTGACACGTCAGGCGACCCGGCAGACGTAGCACTTGAGGTACCCGCTCTCGAGGCAATGCACCGAGATCGGATGGTCGGGCGCCTGGCCGCGCGACTCGAGAATCTGGATCGGCCGGGCGCGTCCGCTGCGACACGTCGGCGAGCATGGCCACGAAGTCGTCGCGGCCCACCAGGCCCGAGCAACTGCACGTCACCAGGAATGCCGCCCGGGCCGGAGCACCTTTACGGCCAGCTCGTTCAGGCTGTGGTAGCCGCGGAGGGCCTTCGCCAGGCCGGCTCGATGGCGGGTGAGCTTGGGCGGGTCGAGGATCACGGTGTCGAAGGTTTCGCCGGCCGCTGCCAGGCGTTCGAGCGCCGCGAAGGTGTCGGACTTCTCGAAGTGGATGTCGGCCGAGACTCCGTTGAGCTCGGCATTGGCCCGCGCCAGGGCGAGCGCCGGCTCGGACGAGTCGACGGCATGGACCGCGCGGGCCCGGCCGTGCTTGAGGGCGGCAATGCCGAACGCGCCCGTGTAGCAGAACAGATCGAGCACGCGGTGGCCGGCCACATAGCGGGCGGCCGCCAGGCGGTTCTCGCGCTGGTCGAGGTAGAAGCCCGTCTTGTGTCCCTGCGTGACGTCGACCCCAAACCGCAAGCCGTTTTCGACGATGAACAGCGGCCGCGGCGGCTCGACTCCGCGGGCCAGGCCGTCGGCCAGTTCGAGCCGTTCGCTCTCGCGCATCCCCTTTTCCGTCCGCAGCCAGATGCCCTTAGGTTTGAGGCGGCTCTCCAGCAGGTCGAAGATCGTCTCCCGCCGCTGCCAGAGTCCCAGTGCCGTGAATTGCACGAGCAGCCAATCGCCGTAGCGATCGACAACCAGGCCCGAGAGCCCGTCGGCCTCGCTAAAGACCAGTCGGCAGGCGTTCTCCGCCTCGAAGGGACCGTAGAGCGACTGCCGCAGGGCGACCGCCGCGTCGAGCCGCGCTCCCCACAGTTCGCCGTCGAGCGGCTGTCCCTCGGTCCACGAATACAGTCGGACGCGGATTTGGCTGGCCGGGTTATACAAGCCGGCCGCGATGAACTGGCCGTCGGCCGCGTAGAGGGCGACGTCGCTACCCGGCGGCGGGTTCGCCATCGATGCGGTCGATCGCGCCGGCAAAGACCCAAGGGTGGTGGCCGAAGAACGGCAGGGCGCGCCGCGGCTTGAGGCGAACCTGGGGCGCCGACTTCGGTTCAGAGGCAAGGGTAGACACGAGAGGTGACTTTTCGCGGAAAGTGCAGGCGAACGATTAATGGGCCTGGACGCGGGGCCGATACAGTTCGATTTCGGCCATGTACGCCAGCAAGCGATCCCGCTCGTTCGTCAAGTGGCGCACGCGTAGCAGCGACTTCACGCGCGTCTTCAGTTCCAGGTTATTGACGGGCTTGGTCAAAAAGTCGTCGCAGCCAGCCCGCACCGCCTTTTCGATGTCCCCCTGCTCATTGAGGGCGGTCACCATCAAGACGGGAATATCCTTCGTGCGCGGGTTCGACTTCATCCACTGGCAGACTTCGTACCCGCTGAGTTTGGGCATCATGATGTCCAACAGGACGAGGTCGGGCTGAAACTCCTCGACCCGCTTCATCGCCTGCTGGCCGTCGTAGGCGACCGCCAGTTCGTAGCCCTCGTCGGCCAGGTAAGCGTCGATCAGTTCGCAATTCTGGACGTTGTCGTCCGCGATCAGGATCTTCGATGATGCGGATTTGGTTTCGTCAAATGTCATGAACGGGCATCCCTGCTGGAGCGTTTCGATCGACGCACGATCGCTCGACTGAGAGGGAAACGGACTAGGCTCCTCGAACAATTCGCGCGTAGGTCGGGCATTCCTTGCCGGCCTGATCCTGCTGGCGATGATAAGTCGTCAGGCGCTGCCCGCCGATTATATGTCGAGGTTCGGCCGGGTGGTACCCCGTGGCGGTGTGGCCGCGATCAACCGCCGCAGGAGCAGTTCGTTGACCCGCCCGCGGAACCGCACCTTGCCGTCGAATTCGACGACCGGCACACAAGTCGTAAACCGCTCGACGAGCACAGGATCGCCGTCGATATCGACCTCCCAGATCGGGGGCAGCCAGGCCGCGTACTTCTCGAGCGTGGCCCGCGCCTCCTCGCAAAGATGGCAGCCGGCGCGGGTATAGAGGATCAGACGCGAGAACCGCGGCCCCACGGCCCCGAGTTCCCGCAGCGCCGCGTCCCACTTAGCTCGGGCGGGATCGCGCGGACCGCCGGGGAGACTCGCCGCCTCGCCACTCGAGTCGCGCAGCAAGTACCAGCCGCTCGCCAGGGCGATCAGGCCGCCAGCGACCCACAGGCTGCGGTCGGTGTACCAGGACCGGGGCATCGCCAGGGGTAGCTCCCGGTCGACTAGCAACAGTGTCAGTAAGCCAAGGCCCAAGAACAGGAGGACCGAACCGAGCACCGTGCGACGGTGTACCGCGGGCGCATCGGCCTCCGCCGGCCCGCGCTCCTGGGGCCCCTCGGGCAAACGATCCGGCGGGGGTTCAAGGTTGTCGATCGACATCTCGGCGTGATTCACTGCGGAAACCGTGCATCGGGCACTGCGCGGACGACGGGCTGGGCAAGCTGCGGCAACCCAACGGACGACGTCATTTTACGCGCCTCCCGGCAGTGCGAGCAGTGTCTCCTACGAACACGTGCCGCCGTCCTGCAATTTATGCTGGAAGTAAACGCTGGCGGTAAGCGCCGATCGGGGGCAGGAGGGTCGACCGGGGCGGCACGCCTACCGCCTCATCGCGCGACGCGTAGCCTTTCCGATCGGGCAGCCGTTGTGCGGCGACGTTCGTGGCGGCTCGACAGAATCCGAGTTTCTCACCCTCGCGAGAAACTCAGCTTGCATTCCCGATGCGCCGATGGCATCGTATCGCCAACGAGCCGAACTTTCTGCGATTCGGGTTCCGAGCCGCAAGAAACCGGTCGCGGAAGTAGGCTGTGGGCCACTCGCATGGATCCCATTGCCGTCGCCACCAGCGCCTTTCTGGTCGTCGGCCTGCGGACCCGCACCACAAATCGAATCGAGGCCGTCCCCGAGATGGCCAAGATCTCCCCTTTGTGGCGGCGGTTCTGCGCGGACGATGTCTCGAACCAGATTCCCCATCGCCTGCCCGACTCCCCGGAAATTGTCGCCGTCTACTTCGATTACGAAGGCGACTACCGGGGCCAATATTCACTGATCGTCGGGCACAAAGTGACGTCGCTCGACAACGCTCCCAAAGGGATGGGTGGCGTGCTTGTTCGCGCCGGACGCTACCTGCGGTTCCCGGCCGAGGGGCCGATGCCCGTCGCGCTCGTCGACGCCTGGAAGGGAATCTGGCAGTTCTTCGATCTCTCGCACGAGTACGAACGGGCCTACGCCACCGACTTCGAGGTCCACGGCCCCAACGCCGTGGAAGTCTACATCGGAGTAAAGTGACAGCCGGCGTGAAGTGACGGCCAGCGTGAATTGACGCAGGCCGGACTCGTTCTCGCGTTGCGATGGAAAGCGAACAGCCGCTTAACGCCGTGTGACCCGCGGCACGCTCAAAGTCACAAACTCGACGGAGGAGTCTTTCCCCTCCTCCATGCTGGCTCCGCCCACAACCACCAGCGACGAGCCTCCCGCGCACAGCAACCGATGGAAGAAACGCGGTCGGCTGAGTCGGCCCGCTTCGTTCCAGCTCTGGCCATCGTCGGAGAGCCGCGAAATTTTTCCAGCATAGGTCGTGGCGAAGAGTTGTCCTCCGCAAGTCACCGCGCAGCCGCCGAAACCCTCCAGCCCCTCGCCCGGCAGCTTCGGGCCGGTCGACCACTTGTGCGTCGCTAAATCGAGGACGTAGGTGGTCGTCGTCGGTCCGCCCTGCTCCTGCATCCCTCCCAGCACATACACCTTGTTTTGTGCTTCACCCACGGCCAACGCGCGGCGATGAAAGGGGGCCTTGGAGATTTGTTCCCACGTTGGACGGTCGGTTGATAAGTCGGCAGCCAGGACCGTGTCGTCCCAGACGCTCGGCTCGTTGCCGCGAAGCTCCCAGCCGCCGACCACGATCAGGCGGCTGCCGACGACCACGGCATCGTGCGACGAACGTCCCTTGGGCAGCGGCGCCAGAGATTCCCAGTGTCCCGACGCCGGATCGAAGCGGCTGAAGTCGGGCACCGAGTGCAGGTCGGACTTTTGTCCTTCCTTGTTGCGGGCCTCGAACCCGCCGATCCGGTAGATCTTCCCGCCGTAAGAGACCATCGCCAGCCCGGCTCCGCGGGGGACGATGCCCAACGCTTCCCACTTGTGCGGCGAGCGCAGGTCGAGTCGCAGAAACTGGTCGGACTGCCCTTCGCGACTGTATTCGTGCGCGGGACCTTTTTGGCCCGCGCAGACATAAAGCTGCTGATCAACCAGCGCGGCGCCGAAGCTCGTAATCCCAAACGGAAGGTCTGGCAATGCGTGATCCTTGTTGCGCGACTGCACCTTGACGGAGGTCCGCATCAGCTTCGACCGTTTTGCGACGGCCGCCCGCGGAGCGCCGCCCCTGGAGTGCCCGCCCCCGCAGGAACCGTGCGGGCCGTGACTTCGCGGCTCGGTTCGCCGACGTACGTGACCACCAGCGTACTATAGTGGCGAATGTTAGCGTACTTCTTCCCGCCGTGCGTGCCGGCGACCGGTTCCACATGTTTGGCGCGAAAGGCGTAAATACCAGGCTCGCTCGCTGCGATCGCGTACGAGCCGGACGCGTCGGTTTTCCCGTCGATCTTTCGCTGTCCGGCGGCTTCTCCCTTCATCTCGGCGTCGGCGAGCGGTTGCCCCTTCCACAGCACGCGAACGACAAGCTTTCCGTCGGCAAGCGCGGGAACCAGTTCGAGCGGGAGCTGCTGCTTAGACGCCGGCGGCTGCCACTGATTGCGGGCCGAAGCGGGATACATCCGGCTGTAGTAAACGAGCAAGCTCGGCTCGCCGCCGCGGCCGAACAAACCGTAGGTGTGGTTGATGCTGAACGATTGGGCCGGCGCGGTCGCCACGGGGATGGCCACGATCGACTGCTTCCCGATGATGGTTTTCAGGTCGTGCGACTTCCCGTCGACCGAGATCTCACTCAGCTTCAGTCCATCCAGGCGCGACAGCAGCGACGGATCGTCGGCCTCGGGAGTCTCGCTGAAGTAGACGTGGACTTGCGACTCGTGCGGCGAGGAATCGGGGGCGATCCAGAGAAAGTGAGCCTCGGCACGAGTGGCGGTCGCCACGGCGATGGCCGCCCACAACACGGTCGTTCGGGAAGAAAGCATGAATCGTCCTTTGTGCCAGGCTGCGGCCGACGCTTTGGCCGCGACTTCCACCCGGAGCGTCGAGCGTCGATTGTAGCGTCTGGGGATCGCAATTTCCCGCGGCCGTGCACGCAGGACTGGCCCGGGATCGAAACTGCTCGACGCCCTCTAGGTGCCGGCCGGCCAGTCGCCCGTGAAGACCTCGGCCGCGGGTCCCGTCATTTCGACTTCCCCGCCGCTCGTCCAGTTCAGCTCGAGATCGCCGCCCGGCAGGTGCGTCACAATCTGGCGATCGGTAAGCCCCGCCAGGACGCCCGCTACGGCCGCCGCGCAGGCGCCCGTGCCGCAGGCCTGCGTCTCGCCCGAGCCGCGCTCCCACACTCGCAGCACCGTTTCCGTGCGTGACAGCACTTTCACAAATTCCGCGTTCACGCGGTTGGGAAAGGCCGGGTGACGCTCGATCTGCGGTCCAACTCGTAGCACCAAATCGTCGGTGATCTCGTCGACGAATGTCACACAATGCGGATTGCCCATCGAGACGCACGTCACCTTGAGCGAGCGGCCGGCGACGTCGAGCGGAACGAGCACGGGCGGGTCGCCCGGCAGTCGCGTCGGAATCTCCGCGCTCTTGAGGATCGGCTGCCCCATGCCGACGCGCACCCGATCCACAGGCCGTTGGCGGCCAACACCTGGAGCGTGAGCACGCCACGCCCGGTCTCAATGCGAAGCGTCTCTTTGCGGGCGATTCCGTGGTCGTAGACAAACTTGGCCACGCACCGCACGCCGTTGCCGCACATTTCGGCTTCGCTGCCGTCCGCGTTAAACATCTGCATCCGCGCGTCGGCCACCGTCGACGGACGAATGAGAATCAGGCCGTCCGAGCCGATCCCCTTGTGGCGATCGCTGACGAGGCGTGCCAACTCGGACAGGTCGCCCGGCGGCGTCTGCTCGAAGCAATTGACGTAGACGTAGTCGTTGCCGGCTCCGTGCATCTTGGTGAAACGCATGACCAGTCTCGCAATCAGGCTTTCGGCCGCAGGCCGCGGAACACCGAACGCCGCATCGGATTGTCCCGCGAGGTGAATTCTTCGTCGGCTGCGGCCGGACCGGCAAGCGCGCCGGCCAGCATGTGAAACTTGGCGTCGACGTCGTCGGCAAAGTAGACCAACAACGCCTCGGGTGTGCGCGGCTCGACTGGCGAACCCCACTCGGGCAGGTTTTGATGCGCCAGGATGATGTGCTCGAGCCGCAGCAGCGTTTCGCGATCCAGGCCCTCGACGTGACGCCCCCGGTCCCGCACGAAGTCGCGGCCCAGGACGATGTGGCCGATCAGCTCGCCTTCGGCCGTGCGTCGCATCCCGACGAGCGGGCCTTCCAACTCGACCAGTTTGCCGATGTCATGCAAGATGGCCCCGGCGATGACCAGCGATTTGTTGAGTGGCGGCTGCAGGTCGGGGTAGTCGGCCGCGTACTTGTCGGCCAGAAAGCGGGCGTTGCGCGTCACGGAAAGGACGTGCTCCAAAAATCCTCCCAGATACGCGTGATGGTTCTTGAGTGCCGCCGAGCCGCGCTTGATGGCGTCGGCATGCTCGTCCAGGATCCCGACAACCAATCGCCGCAGAGGTTCGCTCTCGATTCGCTCTTGGGCCAGCGTTCGCAGTTCGACGAACATGGCTTCGATGTCGAAACGGGTCGATTTGACGAGGGCCGTTTCATCGAAGCCGTCGGCGCGATCCGCCTCTTCCGCCGCGCGGATTTTTTCGAGTTCGAGCTGCAGCCCGTACGAGCTTTCCACCAGCCGACAGCGGACTTTGTAGAACGTGCCCACCTTCCACGTGGTGTCGCACGCCTCGAAACAGGGCGAATCCGACCAGACCATCGCCGTCGCGGCTCGACCCGAATCGGAGAATGTCACTCGGTAGTAGGGCTTTCCGTCGCGCGTGGTCGCCCGGTCGCGGCCGGACAGCAGCACGAAGCAATCGGCTTGCTGCCCCGGCTTCAATTCGACCAATCGCACGATTTTGGCATCTCCGGGCATTCCGTCACTTTATCGCTTGGCGGCCCGCCTAAAAAGAGGCCGCCCAAGGGCGCACGGCTCGCGAGGACGGCGAGTGGGCGGCCGCGGAGCATTCCTCCGTTTCGGCATGAAGCCGGTTCCGCTGCCGGCATTCGGTACCTCTGGCCCGTGCCGGGTGATAGACTGCGGAGTTTGAGCAACCTTTTCGGAGGTGTCCGCCCTTCACACACGAACGACGGAAAGCTGGTATGGACTGCCACCGCATTTCGACGCGAGCCCTCGGTTCCCTGTTCCTCTTCTGGACGTTGCTCGGACTCGCGGGGGACGGACTAACCGGCCGACGAGCCCCGCAAGCAGCCGATCAAAGCCGTTCGCCCGAAATCGACCGACGAAACCGATTTCGGCCAGTACTACGGCTTCAAGCCGGTCGAAGTCGTCAAGCTCGAGCCGCGGGTGAGCAACCTGCTGGCGGGCGACTTCAACAACGACGGCCTGGGCGACCTGGCACTCTTCGACAACGGGCATGCGCGGATCGACCTCTTGCTGCAACGGCGGCGGCCCGCCGAAGCGTCCGCAGACACGACGCCCCTGGACGTCAACGAGGTTGCCAGCGATGGGCGCTTCGAGCACAAGAAAATCCCGCTCGACAAACAGCTGGCCTCGATGGCGATGGGCGACTTCAACGGGGACGGTCGCACGGACCTCGCCTGTTTCGGTCTGCCCGACCACCTGCTCATTCTCTATCAGCCGGCCAAGGGCGAATGGCACGAACACGCCTCGATGCGCGTGCCCGACGTGGCTCCCGTGCAATGGAACATGGCGGCCGGCGACGTGAATGGCGACGGCAAGGACGACCTGGTCGTTCTGGGCAGGCACCAAACCTATATCTTCCTGCAGGAAGCCAAGGGAGGACTCGCCCCGCCCATCGTGCTGATGAACACGTCCGAAAAACTGTCGCTGGCCCAGGTCGCCGACCTCAACGGCGACGGCCGCAAAGACCTTGTGTATGTCGCCGGCGAAGGGCAGGAGCGGACGCTGTGCGCCCGGTTGCAGGACGATTCCGGTCGCTTGGGTCCCGAGCTGCAGTTCGAGGTCGATCCGCCGCGTTCCGTCTCCTACGCGGACCTCGACGGCCATAAGGGCCGCGAGATCCTGACCATCGACAACCAGACGGGGCGTCTGAAGATTCTGCAAATGGAACCGGCCAAGAAAGGTGACGATGAACCGGCCGGACGCCTCGTGCAAACCGGCTTCGGCCGCCAGGAGTCGGGCGATCGGACCCGCGACGTTGCGCTGGGAGACATCGACGGCGACGGGCTGGCCGACCTCGTGGTCACCGATCCCGAAGGGGCCGGCGTCTTCGTTTTCCGTCAGCACAAGGGGGAGGGTCTCGATCCCGGGCAGACGTTCCCCAGTTTTGCCGGCGTGGCCCAGGTGCGGATTGCCGATCTCGACGGCGACAAGGCCAACGAGGTCGTCGTGCTCAGCACCAAGGAGCGAGCGATCGGCATCAGTCGCTTTCAAAACGGACGTCTGACGTTTCCCGAAACAGTGCCTCTGGGAGAAGACGAGCCGCTCTTGCTGGAGATCGCCGATCTCAACGGCGACAAGAAGCCGGAGATTCTCTACATCTCTCGCGTGCGCGCGTCTGGTGGCAACACCCAATACGTGCTGCACGCGCTGGAACGGGCGGACAAAAAATGGCGGCCCTTCGCCTTCGGCTCCGGCAAGCGGACCGACTTGCCGCTCGACCTGCAAGGGACGCCGACGCAGCTCTTGCGTCTGGAGACGAATCGCGATGGCCGGCCGAACTTCCTGCTCTTTCAGGAGGAGAGCGATCGCGGGCCGTTGCTGTTAGCGACGGCGGCCGACGGCAAAATCGCGCCCGTACCCGTTGAGGACAGTCCGCGCTTGGGAACGGCGCGGCCGGGGGCCGTCTTCCTCACGCAGGATGCGGCGCCGACGCTGCTCGTCGCGCAGGAAAACTTTGCCCGCAAACTGCAGCGCGCGAAAGATTCGAGCTGGCGCGTCGTCGATCAATACAACGCGTCCGAGCCCTCGGCCAAGATCGTGGGCGCGGCGATGATCGATCTCGACGGCAAGCCCGGGCGCGAGATCGTGCTGGTCGACACGGGAATCCGCAAGATTCGCGTGCTGCGTAAAGAGGGGGACGTCTTTCGCCCCTGGAAGGAAATCGAGCTGGGATCATTCCCCTACGAGTCGATTCGCGTGGCCGATCTCAACGGGGACGGTCGCGAAGATTTGCTGCTCATCGGCCGCGGCCGCTTCGCCGTCCTTTACGCCGGCAAGATGCTGCCGACGCTCAACGAGCTGGGCACGTTCGAATCGAAGTTGGCGAAGACTTATTTCTCGGACGTGGTGGCCGGGGATCTGAACGGAGACGGCCGCACCGACCTGGCTCTGATCGACACGCAGTCGCATTTCATCGAAATTCTGCGGCTCGATGCCGATCACCGGCCGCATCACGCCTTGCAATTCAAAGTCTTCGAAGAGAAGAGCTTCTCCGAGGGACGCGAGGGAGGGACCGAGCCGCGAGAAGGCGTGATCGCGGACGTGACCGGCGACGGCAAAGCCGACCTGATCCTGCTCTCGCACGACCGCGTGCTCGTCTATCCGCAGGATGACGGCAAGTAGCCCGGCTCAACGAGCCCGGCCTGTACCCGCGCAACGCCCTCGGGCGATCACTTGCGACGAGATTAGTGGTGCGCGGCGGCCGGGGCTGCGTGCCCCGTGTCGTGCGAATCGCCGTGCCCGGCGTGATGGTGCTCTTCCTCGGCCGGTTCCTCGAACTGGCACCACGAGCCGCACGCACCCGAAAGCTGGACCGATCCGCACAGCAGCATGATGCAAATCAGCGCGGTCACCAGCACCGTCTTGCCGACGAAGTTCCCCAGGGTCAGACCGAGGAATTGGTGGGCACCGGCGGCCGGCGGAGCGACCGTCCCCCAGACGAGCACGGCCAAAAACCCGAGCAGGACGACGCCGACCCAGCCCGCCTTGCAGCAGGACCGACCGCAGCTTGGTCCAGTTGACGGCAAAGGTCCAAAAGGCGACCCAAGCGACGAGCGGGAGCAATGGCAACAACACCCGCCCGATACTGACGGCCAACACCGCCAGATCGTGGAAGAGGTCCAGCAGGTTGTTAAGTACGGCGTCCATGGAGTCAGCTTCTTCAAAATTCGGTAGGAACCGGCCAGAATGCGGATGTAACAAAAATCCTCTCGACTCGCCACCGTAGGCATTGTGGCTGCGACCTGACCGAGGAAGCACAATGAGCACGTTGCCCGAAAATGACGGCACGAAGAACCAAGCGTCGCGATTAGTGGCCGGAGAGTCCAAAGGCCGAGCCAAGGAATCATTTCTCAATTGGTGGGGCTTCATTCCAGCTGCGGTCTTCATCGGATTGGAAATACTCTTCTGCCGGCCCGCCGGTGATCCGAACGCGGGCGACGTGGACCGTCTCGTGGGCTACATTTGTGGGCACGCGATCTTCGGAATCGTGATTTCGCTTTTTGCGGCCTACCTCATGTACATGCTCACTCGAAAATCCCGCCTCGTTTCGACCTTGGCCTTCTCGTTCGGAATGGTTTTCTTCAGCCTGGTCGTGTTGGCAACTGCGGCGAACCAGCGAGCGCGCCAACGTGCAAGGCCCGGGGACGCCGCGGGCAGAGCCCGCTCGGCACAACTAAACGATGCGGCATGAGAGCGAACGGAGCGTCCTTTTTCCAAGCGGCAGCAAAGCCGCCTACGCGGAGGATCAAACGCCATGGCGGGCGCGAAACACGCTCTATTGCGGCGACAATCTCGATGTCCTGCGCCGCGACGGCCGCGATGATACGGTCGATCTGGTCTATCTCGATCCCCCGTTCAACAGCCAGCAGAACTATCACCTGCTGTTCCGTGGCCGCAACGGCACACGCCCCGTCCGTCCGGTCCGGGCGTTCGAGGACACGTGGTGCTGGGACGACGCCGCGGCCGCGTCGTTCCAGGAGACCCTCGCGAGCGGAGGCCGCGTTGCGGACGCTTTGGGGGCCTTTCGCCAGCTGCTCGGCGAATCGGACATGCTGGCCTACCTGTCGATGATGGCCCCGCGGCTCGTCGAGCTGCGGCGCGTGCTCAAAAGCAGCGGCTCGCTTTACCTGCACTGCGATCCGTCCGCCGGGCATTATCTCAAGATCTTGCTCGACGCCGTTTTCGGACCGGAAAACTTCCGCAACGAAATCGTCTGGCGGCGGACCGGCGCCCACGGGCCGCGTCGCAGTTTCGGTCCCATTCACGACACGCTGCTCTTCTACTCGAAGACAGGCGAATACTTCTTTCAGGTCGTCAAACGGCCCTACATGAAGGGGCACGTCGACTCGCGCTACGCGCTCGACGCCGCCACGGGACGCTACAAGTTCACGAGCGGCGGGAACGTGCTGACCGGGGCCAATGCCACGCAGGGAGAATCCGGGCCAGCCGTGGCGTGGCTTTGATCCCTCCGCGAAAAATCGGCACTGGGCGATTCCCGGCTTTCTCGCCGAACAGATGCCGCCAGAATTCGCGCGGCAGGGCGTGCTGGCCAAGCTCGAAGCACTCTACGCCGCCGGTCTCATCGAAATCCGACCCGGCGCGGCGTGGCCAACCCCTGTCCGCTATCTGCGCGACGACGACGGCCATCCGTACGGCGACATCTGGGCCTATCAGCCCTACACCAACGGGGCCGTTCACGGCACGAAGGACGGGATCGACGCGGACGTCGCCTGGCTGGGGCCCACCGATCCTGAGCGGCTCGGCTACCAGACGCAGAAGCCGCTCGGCCTGCTTGGCGCGGATCATCGGCAGTTCGTGTCCGCCGCAGGGACTCGTGCTCGACCCGTTTTGCGGGAGCGGAACGACGATCGTGGCGGCGCAGGGTGCCTCGTGTCGTTGGATCGGCATCGAACAGAACCGGACGGCGATCGAATTGCTCCAAGAGCGGCTGCGCACCGACTTCGAGTGGGAGCCGAATCGTGATTATGCCGTCGTCGGTGAGCCGTCGATGCCTGCGGCAAAACGCCGGCGTAAGCCCGTGTCGGCGCAGGTTCGTTCCCGACGCTGAATGAACGGCCGCCTACTCCTCCCAATCGAGCGAGCGGGCGACGGCTTTCTTCCAGCGCGTGTAGAGCTGTTGCCGCTTGTCCGCCGCCATCGCCGGTTTGAATTGCCGATCGAGGGCCCAGTTGCGGCGGACGTCTTCCTGGTCTTTCCAGAAACCGACTGCGAGTCCGGCGAGGTAGGCGGCGCCGAGGGCCGTCGTTTCCTGCACGACGGGCCGCTGCACGTCGACGCCCAACACGTCGGACTGAAACTGCATCAGCAGATTGTTGACGGCCGCTCCGCCGTCGACTTTGAGCACGGCGAGCGGCGTGCCTGAATCCTGCTGCATGGCGTCGAGCACTTCGCGGGACTGATAGGCCATCGAATCGAGGGCCGCGCGAGCGAGGTGCGCAGGCCGTCGTTCCTCGCGTCACGCCGACGATCGTGCCGCGGGCCCCCTGGTTCCAATGCGGTGCGCCCAGTCCAACGAACGCCGGGACAAGGAACACACCGCCGGCATCCGGAACCGAAGCGGCCAGCTTTTCGATATCGGCAGCGGTCGTGATCATCTTCAGGCCGTCCCGCAGCCATTGGACGACGGCCCCGGCGATGAAGACGGATCCTTCGAGACAATAGGTGACTTTGCCGCCGAGGCCCCAGCCGATCGTGGTGATCAGCCCGTTCTTCGACGCGACCGGCTTGGCTCCCGTGTTCATCAGCATGAAGCAGCCTGTCCCGTACGTGTTCTTTGCCGCCCCTGGCTCAAAGCAAGCCTGGCCGAACGTGGCGGCCTGCTGGTCGCCGATGTCGGAGGCGATCGGCAGCGCTGCGCCCAGCAGCGCACGATCCGTCTCGCCGTAGACCTCGCTGGACGGCTTCACCTCGGGCAGCATGGCGCGGGGGATTTTGAGGATCGAGAGCAGCTCGTCGTCCCAGTCGAGCTTGTGGATGTTGTAGATCAGCGTGCGGCTGGCGTTGCTGTAATCGGTGACGTGGCGTTTGCCGCCGGTCAGCCGCCAGATCAAGAAGCTGTCGACCGTGCCGAAGAGCACGTCCCCCTTCTCGGCGCGGGCCCGCAATCCGGGGATCGTCTCCAGCAAGTGGGCGATCTTGGTGCCGGAGAAATAGGCGTCGACGACGAGACCTGTTCGCTCGCGAAACGTCGGCTCCAGTCCGTCGGCTTTGAGTCGCTCGCACATCGGGGCCGTGATGCGGCTCTGCCAAACGATGGCGTTGGCCACGGGCTTGCCCGTGCTTTTTTCCCAAACGATTGTGGTTTCGCGCTGGTTGGTGATGCCCACGGCGGCCACGTCGGACGTGCTGCGGCGACCCCGCGCGAGGGCCTCTTTCGTCACGGCGAGCTGCGTCTTCCAGATCGCTTCTGGATCGTGCTCGACGTGCCCGGGCTGGGGATAGATCTGATCGAACTCTTCCTGGGCCGAGGCGATGGGCCGGCCGTCGCGTCCGAACAGAATCGCCCGGCTGGAGGTTGTCCCCTGATCCAGAGCCAGCACACAGTCGGCCATAAAGCGCGCTCCTTACGGCAAATCGCGGTCTGACGACTCACGGCGCCATCGCTTCACAGTTTAAACAGAACTCTCTCGAAGTCGACGACCACGAAGCGTTTACCTCTCGGCACCACGCGATGTCCCTCCGCCTCGAGCCGGCTCTTAAGCGCTGCGACGCCGCCGGGGAACTTGGGATTGAGCTCGCCGCCTGCTTTGAGCGTTCGCCAATAGGGCGTAATCCGCTTGACGCCTTCGGCTGCAGCTTCCTCGGCCGCGTGCGCGGCGATCCAGGCGAAGATACCGGTCGTCAGTGGGCAGCCGATCGTCGCCTGATGCTTCCGCGCCAGGTGTTCGCGGATTTCGTTGATCGTGACGACGCGTCCTTTGGGCACCTTCCGCATCGCCTCGTCGACCTCGCGCGGCGCGGGGACAACGACTGTGCCGCGGCCCCACCGCGCCGACATCGCTCCCTCGATTTTGGCGACCTTGGGCAAATCCTTGTCGTCGGCAAGTTTCTCCCGCCACGTTTTCCGCCGTGCCATCCGAGGACCTCCCGAATCCGGCCGCAGACCGTGGCGCTGGCGGGTCGCCGTGGTGCGAAAGGCCGATTCAGTGCGAAAGCAAGAGATACATGCTGTACAGCACGACGAGTGCGACCACCAGGGTCCCGAACTCGAGCAGGCGACGGCCGAGATGCAGGTTGCGGATTGCCACGATCTGGGCGATGACTTCGACGACGGCCACCATCGAGAACTTGAAAATTACGATGCCCGGCAGGTTCCAATGATAAAACACGTAACCGGCCACTGGGTTGGACTCGTAGAACATGGCCCGGCCGTCCGGCTCCGGGACATCCGAGAGCATCATGTAAGTCATCATCACGTCGAGCACGCTGACGATGACGAAGAGCGCGCTTTCCCGCTGCAGCGGCAGCGCCAGCCGAAACAGCACGTGCCAGATGCCGCGAGGTGTCGACTCCGGTGGCGAAACGGATTCGGGCACGGTCGCCTCGGACCAAGAGGGCGTTGATTGAGTCTGCAGACGCAGGGGCCGAAATGGCACGCCGTCGTGTTTGGCGTACCATCTTAGCCGCACCGTTGCAAGACTTTAACGGGGGAGGCGACGCGCGAGCCAGCCCAGGCACAGCTGCCGAGAGTGCGAAGATTCCGCGCGACGGAAGCACAAGCGAGGCGGTCGACAGAGAAAGGTTCGAGCGGGCGCGTCAGCGGTTGACGGCCAGCGTTCCCTCGGCCAGCACGCGCATCAGGCTGACGGCCCGGTCGGGGCCATGCAGAACGGACGCGCTGTGCTTGGCTGCAGCGGGCCGATCGTGCGAGCACTGGGCGATACCGCCGTAGAAGACCAGGTCGCGGCTGCAGTCCTGGCAATGGGCGATGTGCACCCAGAGTTCCGACGGCAGATCGCTGCGGGACTTGTCGCAGTAATAGGCCCGCATCTCGTCCTCGTAATAACCGCAGGGAGCCGCCGCGACTTTGAGCTCGATCTGCGAGGTCAAAAATGACTTCACGTAGGACGAGTAGCACAGGGACACCGGGACCAGTGCCACGAACAGCACCGCCACGAACTGGCGGGCATTATGGGCTCGGCGACGCCATCGCAGGCGGCGCACCAAACCTTTAACTTCTCCGCCGCACGCGCGCCAGTCATCGCCGTGCAGCAACGTTTGCTCGTGGTTTGTAGTCATCTTTCACTCCGGACTTGCCGCCGAGCGGTCAGTTCAAGTTCCGGCCGGTGCTTCCCTTCATGACGTCACAGTTTGTGAACGTCCGGCCCGCTAGTTCGGTCGGTCGACGATTGCCCGATTTCAGTCTTAATTCTTCCGGAAACTGGGGAAGGCGTCTGTGTAAAACCTCACGATACCGGCGAAAAAAGCTCAATTCCTAAAACTGCTCCTCGCGGGCCGGTTCTCGCCATAAGTCCCTGGTGCGTTTAAGGCTAGGCACAGGCACTTCGATCTCAGCCGCCAATTTGCCAACCTCGTGCAGGATGATTTCCTTGCGGCTGGTCGTCAGAGCCCCCTCATCCTGCAATTCGCCCAAAACCAGGGTCACGGTCTCGCGGGTGCTGCCGATGATGCTCGCCAGCTCCTGGTGCGAGAGCCGAATGCCGATCGCGATCGACCCGTCTCTCTGGTATTTACCGTATTTTTCCGCCAGATCAAACAGCAGATGAACAACTCGCTCGCGGTTGGAGCGGAAGAGGAGCGATTTCAGCCGTCGGTTGAACCGCTGCACGCGCAGTCCCAACAGCTTGTTGAGCCCCAGGGAGAGCTTGGGATGCTCGTTCATCAGCCGCTGGATTTCCTCGGTCGGAATCACAATGACGGTGGAGAGCTCCATCGCCTCGGCATATTCTTCGCGCTGAGTCGGCTCGACCAGCGCCAGCTCTCCGAAAAGCTCGCCCGGATCGATGAGCGCCAGCACGGCCTGCTTGCCATCCTGGGTGTTGTGAAAGATTTTCACCCGCCCGGACGACAGGACCAGCACGCAATCGCCCAGGTCCGAGGGAACATAAATCAGCATGCCGCGCTTGAAATCTCGCGACTTGGACCGTCCTTCGAGCCGCCGCACCTGCTCATCGGTGAGACATTGGAAGAGCGAACAGTCCTTCAGGTACCAGAACTTTTTATCCATTCGGGATGAACCCGTCGCGGCAAGCAGAGAGGCTGCTGTCGTTAGGACCGTCCACCGTGAAAGGGCGAGTGGTGGAGGTGGAAACGCGAAAAATCTTTCATCCGTCTACGGCGGAGGCGCCGTGCAGCGGACGTTCAGCGTGGTGATCCCTTCAGAATATCCCGGCCAAAGGGGAGTCTCAAGCCCCTAAGAGACTTACCATCCGCCCGCCGGAACCGCTGTGAGATAGTTAACAAATTGCCATTTAGGCTTGGCGATCGTCATTTTCCGTGCATTCGCGAGTGCGCGCGGCTCAGTCGGTCGGCCCAATAAAGCGGCTCCGGTAGCCGGTGCCCGCAGGCGAACGCCCGCGCTAGCCGAGCCGCGCTGGGCACGTCAATTGTTTGACCGGGTGACACATAGAGCGGCCGCGTGGCGGGTGGCAACGTCACCACAGCGCCGACTTCGCGCTCGTCAATACTCACCAGAGCCTCGAACTCGCTCGCGCCCCGAGGCGGTTCTTGGAGGCGGCCGCACAAGAGGGACTTGGCGACCCCGATCGTCGGAACATCGGTGAGAACGCCGAAGCACGCCGCGATCCCGGCGCCGCGCGGATGCAAGATGCCGTTGCCGTCGACAAACCACAGATCGAGCGTGGGGAACTCGCGCCGCGCTCGCTCGAAAAGCGCGAGCAGCATCGGCAACTCGCGAAACGTCAATAAGCTAGGAATGTAGGGCAGCCCCGCGCGATCGCGATGTGTAGTTGTCCAGACGACACGACCGGATCTACTTTCCACAACCGCGCAACCTCCGGTCGCCATTCCGTCGCGCGAGTACGAAACGTCGAGCCCAGCGGCCAGGTGTGGCGTGTCGCGTCGCGCGACGAGTCGCACGCGCCGGGCCCAGTCCAGTTGCCGTTCGATCAAACACGCGAGAGGCTGGCCGGAGACGAAGTCACTAAAACGGATGTCTCCGAAGCGGTCGACTCGCCCATCGTGAACGGCGACTTCCTCGGCTTGCAGCCGCTCCGTCTTTTCCGCAGGCTCGCGCCCGATGACGTAAAGCCCCAGCTCGCCCCCCTGCCGCACAACGCGATGGCACGAACATGTCTCAGCGTCGTGCGGATGCTCGCGCAGAAACTCGCCGACCCATCGGGCGGCAGTCCGTAGTCCCAACGCGTCCGCCAAATCGCCATAGGTCGTCACGCGGCCGCGGGGAATTTGAACCAGCAGCTTGAGCAGTTCGGCAGGCAGGTCGGGGAGGTCGACGTCGAATTCCACGGCCCGCGCGCCCCCGTCACAGCTCAACCGGGTCGAGTGCGGCCACGTAGGGCAAGCTGCGGTGCTCGTCGTTGTAATCGAGTCCGTAGCCAACGACGAAGACGTCGGGAATGCGGAAGCCGCAATAATCAGGCGTCCATTCGGTCTCGCGCGGGCGCTCCTTCCAGAGCAGCACGGCGGTCCGGACGCTGGCGGCGTCGCACGTCTGCAGCCGCTCGACCAGGGCGGTGAGCGTGCGGCCCGAATCGAACACGTCGTCCACGATCAACACATCGCGGGCGCGGACGTCCGGCAAAAGGTTCAGGTCGATCGAGACGGCGTTTCCCGTCGTCGTCCGGCCCGCGTAACTCAAGGCGCGGATCATCCCGACTCGGATGGGCAGCTCGATCGTGCGGATCAGGTCCGACACCAAAACCAGGCTGCCGGTCAAAACGCCGATCACCGTCAGTGGCCGACCGCGATAATCGGCCGTGATCTGCCGGCCGAGTTCGGTCACCCGCTGTTGAATCTCCGCCGCTTCGATCAGTCGTCTCACGCGATCCGCCCGCTAAACCCGGCTCGATCAAGTGCCGCGGCGATTGCCAAAGAGCTCGATGTGCAGCCGCGGCGAAACCGAGTACCCGCGGCGGGCCGCCTCGACCCGCAGCCAGCCCGTCTTTTCGCGCACGACATCGGCTACGGTCCCCTGCGGCATGAGAAACACTCGCTCGGGTGCGACTCCGCCGATTTGCGCGACATGGCCGTCGACGTCCGCGACATCGACCGGAGTATCGATCACGTATTTCAGCTGGTAGCGATACTCCCGCGTCAGGCGCGCGACGACGTCGGTGCGATCGCGAAGAGCCTCGTGGCGCGACGACCAGACCGCGTCGCGCGGAGTCGAGTTCGGGCGTTTGGGGCTGATCGACATCAGCGCGGCCTGGGCCGGGCGATGCACGGTGCCCGCCGTTTCGATCGTCACGAGTCGCCCTGCCCGCGCGAGACATTCGGTCAGCGGCACGATGTCGGGCTGCAACATCGGCTCCCCGCCGGTGAGCACGACGTGCTGGCACTCGCACGCGAGGATCCGTTCAGCCAGCACTTGCCACGATTCCTGCGTCCCCTCGGGCTCCCACGACGTATACGGCGTGTCGCAGTACCAACAGCGGAGGTTGCAGCCGGTCGTCCGCACGAAGACTGACGGTGTGCCGGCAAATTCGCCCTCCCCCTGAATCGATTGAAAGAACTCGGCGATTCTCATCGGCGGATGTCCGCTGGATAGGCCAACGGATCGGTCTGACCGGCTTCGGCAAAGCCTTTCAACCGCAGGCGGCACGAGTCGCAGTGGCCGCAGGGGTGGCCGGCCGCATCGGGATCGTAACAGCTGTGGGTCAGCGAATAATCGACACCCAGCGCAGTCCCCGTCCGAATGATCTGCGACTTCGTCATGTCGATCAGCGGCGCATGAATTCGCCAGGTCGCCGTTCCCTCGACCCCCGCCTTCGTGCCCAGGTTGGCCATCCGCTCGAAGGCTTGGAGATATTCGGGGCGACAGTCGGGGTAGCCGCTGTAATCGAGCGCGTTAACTCCGAGATAGATGTCAGAGGCGCCGAGCGCTTCGGCCCAGCCCAGCGCAATCGAGAGAAAGATCGTGTTGCGTGCCGGCACGTAGGTCACCGGGATGCCGTGCGACATCTCCGACTCGGCGCGATCCTTGGGCACAGGCAGGTCCGCAGTCAGCGCGGAACCGCCGAACAATCGCAGGTTGAGGGGCACCACGATGTGCTGCCGCACGCCGGCTGCCCCGGCGACGCGGCGTGCCGCTTCCAACTCAAACAGGTGCCGCTGACCGTAATCAAATGAGAGTGCGTAGGGTTCATAGCCATCGCGCTTGGCGACTGCGAGCGCCGTGGCGGAATCGAGCCCACCGCTCAGGAGCACCACCGCGCACTTGCGTTCGTTCTGCATTCGTCCGTAACCGAGAAGAGAGGACTCGCTCGGAGACTAACAAGCTTCGCCGGGTCGTGCAAATTTAGACTCGATCTTGGACGTCCTCTGCGGCCTCTCGGAGCGGTTACTGCTGCGCGTCGGACGAGTCCGAGTCGGACGACTTTTTGGACGTATGTTTCGTTTTCTTCTTCTTGTGCGTCGTCCCCGCGTCAGAACGCCGGAGCGAAAGCTCCGTACCACCGGCGTTAAGCTCGGATTTGAACTGCTTGAGGAAACTGCTGCCGAGCACTCCCTTCGTGGTCGTGTTTTCGGCGGGAAGCACGTGGCAAACAACGTTCTTAGCAGCGAAGCTTCCCACTTGGACCGACTTCAGCACCACCCGTTTTGCCTGAGCCTCGGAGCCATCGGCAGCCTTGGCGGTGGCCTTCGGTGCCGCGTCGACGTGGACGCCAGCGTCGACGGCCAAGCGATACGGCAAGACGATGGCCGAAGCCGACGGGTCGACGACGAGTTCACAGATCGTGTCTTCGTTGATCACCACGGTGGCGTAGGAGTTCTTCTCCTCTTGTCGCAAGGGAATTTTTTCAGAGAGGACATCTTTTTCGAGAGCTTCCAGACGCTTGAGGGAGGATTCAAAACTGTGCGACGGCTTGAGCGCGCCCGATGTGTGGGCTGCCTCGTTCCACTCTTTGAGGGCGGCGACGACCTCTTTGTCCTGATTCAACTCGGCATACCGGGTCAGCAATTGATCCGCCACCTTCCGGGCTTCGAAGATTTCCTGCGTGTATTCGTCCAAGGAGGAACTGTCTTTCGCGGGGGAGCTGTCCTTCTTTTTGCGATCGTCGCCCGCCTTCGTCGAGGGATTGAGCGCTTGCTGGATCTGCGCAATTTGTCTGTCGTTCGCGGCGATTTGGTCGTTGAGCTGCCGAACAACGTCGCCGCGAAACGCGAACCCTACTCTGTTAATCTCCGCCACTTTATTCCTGAGCACCTCGTTTTGATTTTTCAGTTCCTGGATCTGTTCGGCCGCCTCCTCCTTGTCGATCCCGCTGGATTGTTGCTGCTTGCTCGCCGCCCCTTTTCGCTTGAGCGAATACGCCGTGGAGACGGACTTCGCGAATTCGCTCTCCGCGACCAGGCTGCACCCCGTGTGCGTGGCCCGGATTCCCTTCGCGACAAGCTTGGCCTTCGCCTCCGCCTCATCGGCGCGAGCCCCTTCGCCAGAAAGCAACAGGACCCAACCGCCAAAAATCGCGACGCCTGAGATGACAAGCAAATGGTGAGTTCGCATCAATCATTCCCCCCGCGCGAGTCTCCGAGCCGTGGACGTCGGTCTCCGCTTTACGCCAGCCTATTGCACCCGGTTCGCCAGAAACAATGAGTATTTTCCCGCAACGGGGGCGCCATAACCAGCCCGACGGGGCTTGGCTGGGCAACGTTTTTGCGCGGAAGTGGCGGGCCCCTTACTGCCGGCTCGATGCACTTGAGCGCCGGCCGTCAGCCGAGGGCCAACTCGCGCGCCACTTGCAGTTGACGCGCAGCAAGCTCCGCCGCGCAGCTAGTTTTGCAGGGTACAGCCGAGCCTGCTGAAAGACCCGTTTAAGCAGGCACGGTCGCGATCAGGTCGTCCGCGAGCTTCTCTAAGAGCTCGTAGGTCGTGCGCAGGTCCACGTGTTCCCGCGGGCCGGCGTCTGCGCGGCGATAGCGACGTAGCGTGAAGACGCCCGCGCCCTGCGATTGCAGGAGGACTTCGTAAAACGTTTTCGCGCTGTCTCGCTCGTCGGGCGATTTCGAGCGGACCAGCACCTGTCGTCCTTCGACGTCAGTTTCGAGCGGGCCCAGCGGCTCCAGCAGATACGTGACGCGAGCACACAGTCGTTCGGCCCATTTCTTGAGCACGTCCGCGGCCGCATTGTTAAGTGCCGGAACCCGCATGCGAACTTCACGGCAGGAACAGCTCAGCGAATCGGCGGCCGTGACATCGACGGCCAGATCGATTCCGTCCGGCCCCGAAACCGCCACTGTTTTTGCAGCCGGTCCCACGTGCCCCGCGAGCTTGAGAACTTCCCCAACGAGTTGCTTGCCTCCACTCATATCCAGCCCCTTTTATCAATTATATCGTCCGATTGGACGGTTATTTCTGTTTCATTTCGTGCTGCGAGCCGTCGAACGAAATGATCGTCGCCTTGTCGTCCACGATCGTTTCGATATGCACGGGCCTCAGCCATAGACGCTGCAAATTTGCCAGCGTGTCTCGGGCATAGTCGAGTTTCAGCTCGATTCCCTGAAATTTGTGCCTTAAAAACAGCTCGCCGCGATTGCGGTAGTTACCGTCGACGACATAGATGAACGGCCGTCCATGATTGGTCAGCCCGTTCAACAACTGCTGTTTGATCTGCGGAAAATCGCGGGAAATGATCTCGTAGTAGTTCGATTGCTCGTTGTACGCGAACGAGAAGAACTTGTGCTTGATACAGAACTCGGGCGTTAAGAAGGCATCGATGAACGTGACGTCGTTGTGGATTCGCCGCACGTCGAAGATCTTGTCCCGGCCCAGCCCAACTTGCTTGTCCCATTTCTCCTTGGCGACGAGATCGTCGCACTCTTCGTACTCGGGACCGAACTGACCCTTGTTCCAGCGCTCCTCGATGTCGCGGAACAACTCGATCCCCAGCTTGTACGGATTCAGGCGATTGGCGCTCGTGGCCATCGTGCCGCTGTGGTGGTCGGCGTAATCGACGACCTCGGCATCGGTCAGCCCGTGGCGGGTCATGATGGTCGAGTGCCAGTAACTGGCCCAGCCCTCGTTCATGATCTTGGTTTGACCCTGGGGCGCGAAGTAATAGGCTTCGTCCCGCACGATGGCCAATACGTCGCGCTGCCAGTCTTTGAGCGGCGCGTGCTCGAGCAGGAACAACAGCACGTCGCGCATCGGCTCTTCGGGGAACGAGCGGTTGTCTTCCTTCTCCTGCTGCTTTTGCTGCCGCTCTCGCGATTGCCGCTCGATGACCTCGGGCGGATTGATGAACGAATCCATGTATCCCTTGGAGGGGAACTTCAGATCGTACTCTTCCTCTTTCTCTTGGCGCTTGTTCTTGATCCGCTGGTCGACCGGGGGAGGCGTCCGCTTGATGTGCGGCGCGTGCGGGTCGATCAGGTCCTCCAGCGACAAGCAGGCGTCGATGAACAGCTCGACATTGTCTGCCCCGTAACGATCGCAATATCGGTTGACGCGGGCGGCGTGGTTGGCCATCTCGTCGAGCATGCGGCGGTTGGTGCGGGCAAACCAGGCATTGTTTTTGAAGAAGTCACAGTGCCCGTAGACGTGGGCGATCACCAGCTTCTGGTCGCCCAGCGCATTGGCCCGTAGGAGATAGGCGTAACACGGGTCGGTGTTGATCACCATCTCGTAGATTTTCTGCAGACCGTAGGCGTAGCCCTTGGTCAGCTCGTCGTACTCGGCCCCGAAGCGCCAGTGCGGATAACGCACGGGAAACCCGCCGAAGGCGGCGAGCATGCTCATCTCTTCGTAATCGACGACCTCGAAGATGGTCGGGAAGAAGTCGAGACCGTACTTCCGCGCGCTCTTCCATCTCATCCTGCGCGGCCCGAATTTCGGGCGGCAAAACGCGAGCGGCGATTTGCGTCATTGTTCATTCCTCGTCCCGGCCGCAACACCGGCGCGGCGGCTCACTTCCCTGTCCCCAGGAACTCCTTGATCGAATCGTAGATCGCTTCCTTGCCGTCGATCTCCGACAGGATCAAGTTCTCGAACTTGTCGACCACTTTCCGCAGCTCGCGGATGTAGTCGCCCGAGCCGTAGGGGCTTTCCACCTGCCCGTAGCAGAACAGGTTGCT
This sequence comes from uncultured Planctomycetaceae bacterium, assembly GCA_963813715.1. Taxonomy (GTDB): domain Bacteria; phylum Planctomycetota; class Planctomycetia; order Planctomycetales; family Planctomycetaceae; genus DASPSM01. Next base: position 1,322,517 of record CAWFAK010000005.1, read on the forward strand.
GCAGGGGAGCAAATTGGCAGTGAGCGTCTTCAGGCAGCTCTCGTTGTCTTCGCCCCAGTTGTCGCCGTCCGAGAACTGAAAGCAATAAATGTTCCAGTCAGCGGGAGGGAAATCGCGAGTGATGATCTGCCAGGCGACCTGGTAGGCCGACGAGATGCGTGTTCCGCCGCTTTCGCGCGTGCGGTAGAAGGTGTCCTCGTCGACTTCGTGGGCGGCCGCGTCGTGCACGATGTAGCGGCGCTGTACGCCGTCGTATTGCCGCTTGAGCCACGTGTCGATCCAGAAGCTTTCGATGCGGACGATCTCTTTCTGGTCGTCGGTCATCGAGCCTGACACGTCCATGATGTAGATCACGGCCGCGTTCGATTCCGGCTCGGTCACGGTCTTCCACGAACGGAACCGTTCGTCTTCCCGCATGGGAATCACGATCGGGTTGTCGTAGTTGTAGTTGTCGAGGGTGACTTGCCGCTTGAGGGCCCGCTTGAACGTGCCGCTTGAAATGCCGCAGCGAGTCGGGACCCGTCTGGCGAATCGACGTGTAGCGATCCTTGCGGCTCTCGAGCGAGTCCTTGCCTTTGGGCTCGATCCGCGGCAGTTCGAGCGCCTCGCCCAGCATGTCGGCTAGCTCTTCCAGCGAGATTTCCACCTCGCGGATATGAGCGCCGGGCTGATCACCCGCTTGACCCTGGCCGTCGCCGTCTTGTCCCTGGCCCTTGCCAATCGGCTGGCCGACGTCGCCTTCTCCTTGGGCAACGCCGCCGGAGCCTTTTTGCCCGTGGCGGAAGTGGGGAATGTCGATGGCCGGGACTGGAATGCTGACCAGCTCGCGACCCGTCCGACCGATCATCTCGCCGTGCGTAATGTACTTCCGCAGGTTTTCGCGAACCTTACCGCGAAGGATCTGCTTGAAGCGGCCGAGGTCTCGATCAATGCTGCGGGTCATCGTTTGGTCCAACCTCCAAGGTCCAAAGTCCAAAGTCGGGCGAAAAGAGCCGTATCTGGCCCTGACGACCTTGGACTTTGGACATTGGACCTTGGACTAACTCATCAGTCGTTCTTCGTATCACCCCGGGCAAAGATGCTGGCCACGTACTGCAGGACGTCGGTCGCCGACTCCTCGTTGTAGCCGTAATTGCGGATCAGCCGGCTCTTGACGATGTCGATCTTGGCCTGTGTGTCGGCATCGACCACGTTCGAGACGAGGCTGGTCAGCTTGATGGTGTCCTTCTGGTCCTCGAAGAGCTTCATCTCGAGCGCTTTTTGCAGGCGTTCGTTCGTGCGGTAATTGAACGTCTTGCCGTCGAGCGCCAGCGCACCGATGTAGTTCATGATCTCCCGGCGGAAGTCGTCCTTCCGCGTATCGGGGATGTCGATCTTTTCCTCGATCGATCGCATCAGACGTTCATCCGGTTCTTCCGCCTGGCCGGTGAACTTATTGCGGACCTTTTCCCGCTGCGTGTAGGCCTTCACGTTGTCGATGTAGTTGGAGCAGAGCCGCGTCAGAGCTTCTTCGTCGGCGGCGATGGCCCGCTGGACTTCGTTCTTCACGATGTCGGTGTATTCGTCCTTGGCGACGCCGATCAACTGCCGGTATCGCTCGCGGATCTCCTCGCTATGGATCAGCGAATGATGTTTGAGTCCCTCGTCGAGCTCGTTGAGCACCATGAACGGATTGAGATTGGTCGAGTCAGCATTCGCGACCAGGGCGTTTGAAATCTTGTCCTGCACATAGCGTGGCGAAATGCCGAGCATCCCCTCGCTCTTGGCCTCTTTGCGAAGTTGGGCCACGTTGTCGGACGTGAATCCCGGCAGCGTCTTGCCGTTATAGAGCTTGAGCTTTTGCAGCAGCGTCAGCCCGGCGTTCTTGGGATCTTCCAGCCGCGTGAGGACGGCCCACATGGCGGCCATTTCGAGAGTGTGCGGCGCGATGTGCTTGCCGCGGACGCGCTTGGAGTTGTAGTCCTTCTCGTAAATCCGCTGCTCGTCGTTCAATTTCGTGACGTACGGGATGTCGATTTTGACCGTACGGTCGCGAAGGGCCTCCATGAACTCGTTGGACTGCAGCTTGCGATACTCGGGCTCGTTGGTGTGGCCGACGATCACCGTGTCGATGTCGGTTTGAGCAAACTTTTTCGGCTTGATCTTGTGCTCTTGCGACGCGCCCAAGAGGTCGTAGAGGAAGGCGACGTCGAGCTTGAGAACTTCGATGAATTCAATCACACCCCGGTTGGCGACGTTGAATTCACCGTCGAAGTTAAACGCCCGCGGGTCGCTCTCGCTGCCGAACTCGGCAATTTTGCGATAATTGATGTCGCCCGTGAGTTCAGTCGAATCCTGGTTTTTTTCATCCTTGGGCTGGAAGGTGCCGATGCCGATGCGGTCCTGCTCCGAAAGAGTGAGCCGCTTGACGACGATCTGCTCGACCGCTTTCGTCCAGTCGCCGCCGGCCCGTTCGAGCCGCTCGCGGAACGTAAAACGACAGAGTGGGCACAGTTCGCCCGTGATCTCGATGCCATATTGCTCGCCGTTGCTCAGCTCCTGCTTGTCATTGAGGAAACGGACAAGCTCGGCTCGAGCGTCCTCGGGCACCAAGTTGAGCGGCTCCTCATGCATTGGGCACCAGAGGACCGATCCGTCTTCGTGTTTCCAACCGTAAGTGAAAAGCGCGCCGTCTTCGGTGCGGCTGTAGCGTTCTAACCCGCGCTTGAGCAGGCGGGCGATCGTCGATTTCGAGCTGCCGACCGGGCCGTGCAGCAAGAGCACGCGCCGCTCGCTGCCGTACTTCAGGGCCGCGCTCCGGAAGACGTTCACAATCTCCATCAGCGGCCGGGTGAGGCCGAAGATCGCGTCGGCGCCACCATTCTCCGGATCGTCGAAGAAGCGGTAACGGATCGAGCCGTCCTTGCTCCCTTCGACCGGCGTGGTGCCGTACGCAAGAATCATGTCGTACAGCCGTTGGTAGGCCGTACGGGTGACCCTGGGGTTTTTGCGAACGATGTCGAGATACTCTTCGAACGAGCCTTGCCAGTGTTCCTGGCGATAGCCGTCGAAGTTCTGCGACTTTGAGATGCGTTCGAGGACGGCGCGAGCGTCTCCCACGGAACCACTCCTTGTGCTGCCCGAGTAAGTCTGCTGCCCGAAGTTAGAGCTTTAAAGCCCCGTTTTCCGGCAGTCGGGACCGCGCATATTCAGGCACCTCGTCGGACCGGAATGGCTTCACGGTGCCGCGGGGCGCGGGTGTGACCATCCCTGGCCTGGTAATCAAGTTGTGAGGAAATGGGAACTGGGCATAGACGGCTTGGGTCGGCACGACCTCAAGCCAAAGGGCCACTTCCACGCGGATGCCACATTCGGTGAGCACCCTGAATTATCGCAATTCCTGTACCCCTGGCAATATCAATGTCGGTACATGGAAGTGGGCCTTCTCGATTGTACGCCCTGAATTTCCGCGGTGTTGGAGGCCGTTGGTCGAGAGTCAACCGATTCCTCGCAACCCGGCGCGATTAGAGCCGGTTATTCGTGCCCCTCTGCACCGCGCTGAATTCGGTCAGAGAATTCGATTAGAATCGACCTTCCAAACGAAACGATTCCGCTCCCAGCAGACCGCGAAGATTCGGCCCCTACGACGGCGTTTAACCGCGCGTTTCACCTTCTCACCCGACTCCCCGCGGGACGGCTCCGGCGTCCCGCACAGGATCCAATCGATTGTCCAATCCAGGCCCCAATTCCGACGTGATCACCGTTCCGGTTTCGCTCGGCTCGCGGAGCTACGAAATTGTGATCGCTAGCGGACGGCTGGACTCCTGGGCGACGGATCTCAATCGATGGATCGCGGCACGTCCGCAGTATTCGCGGGGCCCCGCGTCCGCCGGCAAGGCGCTGGTCGTCACGGACCACCACATCGCCGCGACCCATGCACGGGCCGCAGAGAAGAGCCTTGCTCAATCCGGCTGGACAACGGCCCGCGTCGAGCTGGAAGCCGGCGAGCCGGCGAAGACGGTGGCCTCGGCGGCACGGCTCTACGATGCGCTGGCCGAGATGCGGGCGGACCGACGCACGGTGATCGTCGCGGTCGGCGGCGGCGTCGTCGGCGATACGGCGGGCTTTGCTGCGGCCACTTATGCCCGGGGCATCCCCTTCGTCCAGGTTCCGACTACGCTGCTGGCGCAAGTTGACAGCTCGGTCGGAGGCAAGGTCGGCGTCAATCACTCGCGCGGAAAGAATTTGATCGGCGCGTTTCATCAGCCGCTCGGCGTATTAATCGACACACTGACCCTGGCGACGCTGCCGGACCGCGATTATCGCTCGGGACTGGCCGAGGTCATCAAATACGGCGTGAGTCTCGACGGCGAGTTCTTCGAGTACTTGGAAGCGCATGTTGACGGTCTCATTGGCCGCGCCCCCGACGTATTGCGGCACGTGATCGCGCGAAGCTGTCAGCTCAAGGCGGGCATCGTTGAGCAGAACGAACAAGAGTTGTCCGGCATAAGAGCCCTGCTGAACTACGGCCACACGTTCGCCCACGCCTACGAGGCGCTGCTGGGATACGGCACGCTGCTGCACGGCGAGGCCGTCGCCATCGGCATGGTGCACGCCAGCCGGCTGGCCGAGCGGCTGGGCCGCGTGGACTCCTCGGTGACGCAACGCCAGTTGCGCCTGCTGCAAGCGGTCCAGCTGCCCACGGCAACCCCCGGTCCGGTCGACGTGGCGGCCACGCTCGATCGCATGCGGCTCGACAAAAAGACGGTCGGCGGCAAACTGCGATTCGTCCTGCCAACCAAGATCGGACACGTGGAACTGGTCGATTCCGTTCCTGAGGCGGCTGTGCGCTCTTTACTCGCCGATCTCTCAAGCCCGCAATAAGCCGAGGGCCGTATGTCGGATTCGCCTTCGGTCGGTCTTTTCGCTAAGGATCGCGAACCCGACGACGCCGACCTGGTCGATGCCGTGCAGGCTCAATCTCGTTCCGGGAATCGGCCCGCGACTACAGCAATCGCTCGAGGCCGCCTTCGGTGCGCCGCCCGCCATCCTCGCCGCGAGCCTCAGCGAGCTACAGCAAGTCGACGGGATCGGACCGAAGCTCGCCGCCGCCATTGTCGAACATCGTAATCCCGAGCCGGCGCTCCGCGAGATCGAGCGATGCCGCGCAGGCCAACGTTCGCCTCCTGCGAAAGGGCACACCCGACTATCCCCGCATGCTCGCCCAGATCTGCGATCCGCCGAGCGTCCTTTATTGTCGGGGAACGCTGGAGCCGCGGGACGAGGTGGCTGTCGCCATCGTCGGCTCGCGTCGCTGCTCCGTTTACGGTCGCCAGCAGGCCGAGCGATTTGCTAGCGCGCTCGCGCGAGCTGGAGCGACGGTGATCAGCGGGCTGGCCCGCGGCATCGACGCGGCCGCCCACCGCGGTGCCTTGGAAGCGGGCGGACGGACCATCGCCGTTGCCGCCACCGGTCTGGCGCAGGTCTATCCGCCTGAGCACAAAGAGCTCGCCGCCGAAATTGCCGAGCACGGGGGTGTGGTCTCGGAATCATGCCTCGACCAAGAACCAATCGCCGGCTTGTTTCCACAGCGCAACCGGATCATTAGCGGCATGTCGCTGGGCGTAATCATCATCGAGGCGACCCGCACGAGCGGCGCGCTGCACACGGCCCGTCACGCGCTGGAACAGGGACGGGAGGTCTTCGCCGTCCCGGGACGGATTGACAGCCTGACCAGCGAAGGCTGCCACGATCTCATCCGCGACGGAGTGCCGCTCGTGCGCGGGGTCGACGACGTTCTGGAAGCGCTCGGCCCGCTCCTCTCGCCTGTCGAACGCAGCCCGACGGAGACCGTCCATTCGCCGCGGGAGCTGAGCCTGAGTCAGCAAGAGCGGACGATCCTCAACCTGGTGACGGTCGAGCAGCGATTGATCGACGAAGTGGTCCGCGATTCGGGCCTGGAATCCTCGCGCGTGCTGGCTACTCTCACCGTGCTGGAGATGAAACGGATGCTCCGGCGGTTGCCGGGAGGCTATGTCATCCGCACCGGCTATTAGGCTCGCCTCGACCACGACTCCAATGACGCGGCTACCGTCGCGCCTGTGCTTCGTTTTGACGCACCGCGAAGACGTAAAACGGCGACGTGGTGTGCGGCTTGAAGTCGTTGTCGACGCAGATCCACAGCAGCCGGCGACCGTCGGCCAACTTGGGTCCCCAAGCCAGGCCTTCCTCCTTCTCCGGAAAGTGCGGGCTGGCAAGGCCGTAGCGTGCATCGAGCAAGTCGATGTAGGTCGACTTCTGCACTGGCCTCACTTTCTTGGGCAACTTCTTCGGCGGCAGGGACTCAATGCCGCTGACGTCGCTGGCGCCGGCGATATCGATCTTCATGATCTTCTTGAAGGCCGCATTTTGTCCGATCTGATTGTCCCGCTCGATCACCAGAAAACGATGGTCGTCGACGGCGAGCATCTCGGACGTCTTCACCCCCTCTTGCTCGAGCGGGTAGACGTATTCGCGAGTTTTACCACCGACGATTTCGATTTCGAGCAGGCGGCAGTTGAGACCCTTCGCCTTGCCCTTTTGCGTCCGCTTGGAATCCTGCAAGAGGGGCAACTGAATCAGCGCAAACAGTTTTTTGCCGTCCGGGCTGATGGCCAGGCTCTCGAAACCCGCGTTCGAGACCCGCCCGGTTTGGTTGTTCTGAACTTCTTCTTCCTTCGTCGCGCCCGGGTGGGCAATCGAAAAGCGGGCCGGCACATCGAGCGCCCGCAGCTGATGGCCGGACGAATCAAACTCGTAGATGTATGGCCCATATTCATCGGAGATGAAGACCGAGCCATTCGGGCCTAGGCGCAGACTCTCCGGATCGAAACGGTGGTTGCCGTCGGGTCCGCGCGGATCGAAGGCGGTTGAGATGCCGATCAGCGGCTTGCCGTCGATCGCGGTGAGCATCGTTGTGCCGACCACGCGGGCGGAGCCCGTGCCGTGCGGAACGGCAGGCGGCTTGAGCTCGATCATCTGCCAGCGGCACAGGTAAGGTGCGCTGCCGTCGCCCGGCCCGCGGTCGGGGAGGGCGTAATACAGATCGTCGTGCCCCGAGTACTCGAGTGCCGACAGCCCGCCGAGTTGATTGTGCGGGATGTTGCCCGGAAGAATGTCGGTCAGGCCCGACTTATCAACAGTGCCGGCCGGCAACGCGGCAGTGCCCAGAAATTCGATCTCGTCTTCCGCCCGCGCAACCGCCGGAGAGACGCAGGCCGACGCCAGCAGGAAAGCCGCGGCGAGGAATTCAGGGAGGCGCCGGAAACGGTTGAGGCAATGTTTGCTCATAAGAAGGGCCTAAAAAGATACGCGCCGGTCGCAGCGACGACCGGCGCGCCAAAGTTCGCGGCATAAATGGCTTGGAAAGGATAGCAGATGGCGGCTGGCGCCACGCCCCGGCGAAATCCAATAGTTACACGAGAGGCGTCGTCGACCAGGCGGGAAAAACCGCCTGATCGACTGGCCGCCAAAACACGCTATTCGGCACCAAAGATGGTCTGGTTCCCGTCCCGAGCGGTGACGAGGTTAGCGACGATGCTGTTATCGAGATTCTCGCTCACGAACCGGACCGATCCGTCGCACATCGCGAACGGGCAGCTTCCAGGATGGAAGCAGAAGATCTCGTTCTTGTTGTTGCAGTTAATGGCGCACTGCCCGCTCTCATTGAGCAGAGCGGGATAGGCATACCCGTCGACTTTCCAGCAGGGCGTTTCAGGCGCCGTCCAGGCAACGGCATCCAGGTGCATCGAAAAGCCGCCCGGTCCCGGGATGAACGACGAAGTGACGTTGTCGGTCTGTTCGACCGAGTACAGAATCTTGCCGCCCTTATTCCAGTGCCACGGCTTTCCTGCGCATTCCGTGTACATGACCGTGTTGGTAAGACCGTCAGTGATATTTTGGAGCCGGCAAATGCCCCCGTTGATCGCCGAATCCGCGACCGGGTCATACCCAGTCGCAAGGGCGGCGCCCGTGTCGCCGGGCTTTGTCAGGCCGTTGACCTGGTAGAAGAGGTCATCAACCGACGAGCAAGGAGTAGCGTAATCCATCGTCGGAATGCCTGCCTTCAGCGTGTTCATGGGAACCGCCGGCTCGGGGTGGATGCAGAACCACACGTCGAAGCGCGTATTGTTGTCCGGAGCCGAAGGGCACGAGCAGCATCGGAATCGGATTTTCGATGGCGAACGTAACATTTGCCGGATGGCACCAAGGCAGGTTCGGGATTATAGCCCTTGCTGTAGTTGCCCTGCTCAACATAAGGCAGCGTGCTGAGGAAGCAGTTCGCCCAGCCGTCGGAGCACTTATCCGCGGGCGTTCCGTAACCAGCCGGGGGTTCTTTGCCCCAAGTCAGGCCGTTCGCGTTCGCGTCGACTTTCCCTTTGGTTCCCTTACAACCGGAACCGCCCCAAGCGCCGTTGGCAAGCATCTTCCCAGGGGCGAACCCATGGTTCACGTCGGCGTAGTTATGCTGCGCCAAGGTCCACTGCTTGAGATTGTTGCGACACTGCGAGCGCCGCGCCGCTTCGCGCGCGACTGGACCGCCGGAAGCAGCAGAGCAATGAGCGTCGAGATGATGGCGATCACCACCAGCAACTCGATGAGTGTGAAAGCACGTTTGACCCGTAACGACATCGACTTTCCCCTTAGAAAATTCCCTTGAGTGCGAAAACAACTACGTGTTACCAAGGCCACCCGCGAGCGGGTGAGCGCGACTGTCAAGGACGCAAGGTCCGAATTACTCCGATTCCGACGGCGCGGCCTCCTTCGGCGCAGCCTCATTGAGCGCCTGTTGCTCCTCCGGCGTCAGTTTGATTTCCAAAGCCGCGAGATCATTGTCCCCCTCCTGAATCTCCGCCTTCAGCACGCTGCCCCGAGGATTCCGGTAATTCCGCGGCAGCAACTCCGGCTCTTCGTTCGTCCGCCCGTTTTGATGCGTCCCTCGATACGAGACAGTGACGCGATACTTTCCCGCGGGCGCGCCATCGTTGTCACCGTATGTGGTGAGCGAGAATGCACCATCTTCGTTCGTGCGGCCTCGCGGCAGGAACTGCGACGCCTCTTTGGGAAACGGAGTCGTCGGGTGAAAGACAAGGTTGGCATGGACGAGCGGCTTGCCGTCCAGCAGCAACGTCCCCTTAGCCGGAAAAACGGGGAGCTTTCCCTGGATTTCAGGAATTTTCGACTGTCCGCAGGAGGACGCGAGGAAAATGAAAGATAAGCCCACCCCAACGGCAATCGATCGCGGCATACGAAGCATTTGCCCGGTCACCTTTCTGCTCTCCGTTTCACACGCTTGGCTCAGCGCCAAACGCTGCTCCAGCGATTCCTAGAGACCCAGCGTCTAACACTTCCCGACATAATTCGGCCCGATCGTTTGGCCGGTCTTTGGCCAGACAATTCAGGCGAGGCACGACAGCAGAGTGAGGGACTCACGGGATTGCGGAGGCGGCGCCAAAAACACCGAGGCACAGCCGCTTCGACTTACCGCAAGAAGAGGCAAAAGCCAGGCAACAACAGGCAACGGCGTGACAAAGCCGCGCCGGCCGATTGATCCTCGTCCGTAATCTCGTGTCACTGAAAAAGGTCTCCGTCCAACTCTGCTGGGGCGAATCAACTCTGCCGGGACGAACGGCGCACTCGACCTTGGTCGAGCGTGCACGCGGTACGTCTGTGACAGGTGGACTTTGAGTCTGAAGCCTAACTGAAGTGAAAGACCCTAGCGGTGAATCGTGTGGTTCTTGTGATGTCCGAGTGTAGAATCTGTTAATGTCCGCATTGACGAGCAGCATGGCCGACGCGGCAAATAGACGCTGCGTCGTAAGGCATTTGTCAGAAATCGGTTACGTCCGATCAGGCCTGGCCAGCTGCGAACGTTAATTCCCGTTTAACATGCCGTACGCGAGCGCCAATCGGCGGCTCTTTACACGAATCGTGAAGGCCGTCTCGCCAGACGCTAGGCCGAAAAACGCAGACCGCGCAGGTCGGCGATGGCCGACTCAAAGGCTTCGTCGCGGACGTCTGCCGACGACTCTTCCGCTCGCTCGAGCGAGAGCTTGGCCAAGCGTTCGAGCGCGTCCGGGATGCCTTGAGCCGCGGCGAAGATAGCAGCCGCCGACGCGTCGAATGTTCCCGTCGGACGGCCGGAGAACTCGAGCAGCGATTGAAGAAATGCGCGGCTCTCGAGCTCGTTCAACGGATTCAGCTCGACCCTCAGATCGTCGCGCTCACGCCATTCGCGCGGCACTGTGGGAAAGAGACGTCCGGAAAACGAAAGAACCCAGGTCTCACCCTGATGCACGTTGCCGCGCGTCGCCAGTCGTCGCACCAGGTGCCGACAATCGTTTGTCGCGCGGTCGAGATGATCGACGACGAGAACACAGCCTTGCCCGGCCAGCGCGCGGCCGACGAGCGCGTCGGTGACTTCCGTCCAGAGGGCGACAGGGCGCCGATGCGCTTGTGACGTGACTCCCAAACGTTGTGCCAGCCGCTCGAGCAATTGGAGGCTGTCCAAGCCGGTCACGTCGATGGCCACCGCTTCCAGACCGGCGCGGCGGCACTCGGCGACAAAGACGGCGAGAACCGTCGATTTGCCCGTGCCGCTGGGCCCAGCGACGACCGCACAGCGGCACTCGCTCTCGACCAGGTGCTCAAGCCGAAACAGCGCCTCTGTGTGAGTCGCCCCCGCAAAGAAATGTGAGGCGACCGCAGCCCCGAGGGTTTGCGCAGTCTCCGATGCTTCGCGCGCGATCGACACCGAGGGCCTCCTTGCCGGTTCGGGAATCGTCTGTTATCAGGTAAGATCGGCAGTCAGGAGGCCGGGAAATAAGCCTGCCCCTCGCGACAAAGCCGCGAGTTACGCGGCACGTTCGGCAACCGATGCCCGAATCTTCGCCCCCGTCCCGAGCGCCGCACGTCTTTCTGACTGCTGATGATTCCCCATCGCGAAGATCGTTCACACGGTCCGCCGGGCAGTCCGTCGCAGTCGCGACCGTAGCTCAAGCAGCGGAAAGCGTGGCGGCTCGGAACCGCGTTTATGCTGTTTCTTTGCAGCCTGTTCGCCAAACCGGCTTTGGTGACGCTTCCCTTCGTGCTGTTGTTACTGGACTATTGACCGCTAAACCGCCTCAAGCCGATCGAGCAGTCCGTCGCGACGCCCCGACAGACGAAACGCGGTCGACGCGCAGCGGACCAGCCGGTCGCACAGCGACTCGCCGAGATGGTCCCCAACGATCCGCTCATCCGGCAGGCTCTCTCTCAAACTCTCGAGCAACAGCGTGCGGCGACAGGTAAGTAATCCGCGCATCCGCCTGCGTTATAATTGGGTCAAAAGCATCCCCAGGCGCCGAGGGCCCTGATCTTGTTTGCGGCTTGCGTGACTGATCCCGAGCTCCCGCCTTCCTGCAATGAAACTGTGCTTTCCTGAATGACGACGGCGAGGATGGCCAACCGTGTCGCTTGATCTGGTGTCGGCCTGATGACGGCCCGTTATTACGCTCCCCACTTGTCGGACGCTGACACCTGTTCGCTCGACGGGAGCGAGTTTCATCATCTGGCACACGTGATGCGCGCCGGCTCGGGCGATTCGATCGAGCTCTTTGACGGAAACGGGAACGTCGCCGAGGCACAGATCGTCGACTTGTCGAAGACGCGCGCCGCCCTGCAGATCTTGAAACGCGCGCACGACACCGAAGCAGGCCCGACTGTCGTGCTGGCGACGGCCGTCCCCAAGTCCGACCGTTTTCGCTGGCTGGTCGAGAAAGCTACCGAGCTGGGCGTGAGCCGCCTGATTCCGCTCCAAACCGCTCACAGTGTCACCGAGCCGGGCGCGACCAAGCTCGACAAAATGCGTGCCGTCGTCGTCGAGGCCTGCAAGCAATCGGGCCGCAATCGGCTGATGACGATTGATAGCCTCACCGATTGGCCGTCGTTTCTCGCCGCCGTTCCCTCGTTGGGCCGCCTGCTGATTGCTGACCCGGCAGGTGCGGTTCGCGCCAGCCTCTGCGAGCTCCAGCCAAGCCAGCGCCCTGGTGCTCGTCGTCGGACCTGAGGGAGGATTTACCGACACCGAGATCATTCAGGCCGTTGACGCCGGCGGCCGCTGTATTTCGCTGGGCTCCTCCATCCTGCGGACAGAAACGGCGGCCATCGCACTGGCGGCACTGTGTCTGTTGCCGGCCCGGGAACGGAATTCCGCGCCGACCGACTCGTAAGGAAAACGGACAAATGCCCGCCGCTGTCTCACTTGCGAAGCTCGTCAGCGCCTTGCAGTTCGCCGGGCCCGGGGCCGTTGTGCAAGTCGACAGGCAGAGCGGTGAAGTGATCGAGGACCCTGCCGGCGCGGTGCCGCCCGACCCGTCAGCCCGTTTTCAGCCGGTCGCCGTCGAAATTGACGAACTCGAATGCGCGAAGCGGTTCTGCGAAACCGTCGCGGACGTGAACGATCGGGTGCCGCCTTGCCACGGCGCTCGCCAGTATGCGACCGATGGAGAGCTTTGAGAACACGATTTTTCGCGTCGGCGTGGGCCACGACTGGTTCCCATTTCGTGACCGCCAAGTGGCCAATGCGATGCGGGCCTTCCTCAACGCGCAGGGGATCCCGTTCGTCGACGATCTAGGCTAATCGGGCCGCCGAGTCTTGTGCGCGAGGAGCCGCGACCGTTCAGTGAGGCGGTTGCCAGCCAGTCAGATGCGCCGGCGTGTGGCCGTTGTGCTGCAGAGCATCGCCCGGATGCGTGGCGGACCCGTTTTGGAGCGTAACCACTGTGCCCTCTTCATTGAGCCGCTCGACAATCGCCCGTGGCATGCGGCACACCAGCTTCACTCGCGAGTCGATGTACTCGCGGCTCTTGATCTCCGCCCGCTCGGCCAGAAAGGCGAACAGCTTTCCGTTCCCGGCACCCGTCTCGATCTCGACGTCGGCGTAGCCGTTGGCGAGTCGGGCGGCCACGGCCTCGGCCAGGCGGTCGAGTCCCTGACCGGTTGCTGCGCTGATCGATACCGAATCCTCGAAGCGGCGCCGGAGGACATCGACAATGCCGCGGTCCCGCACGCAGTCCATCTTGTTGAGCACGATCAGCGAGTTCGCCGAATTGACGCCAATCTCTTCGAGAACCCGGTTCACCGTGTCGATTTGGGCTTCCGCTTCCGAATCGGCCGCGTCGACGACGTGGATCAGGAGGTCGGCATGCCGCGCCTCTTCGAGCGTCGAGCGAAACGAGGCCACCAGGTGGTGCGGCAAGTTGCGCACGAACCCGACGGTGTCGCTCAAGAGGACTTCGCCCCAATGTGGGATATGCCAGCGGCGAGTCCGCGTATCGAGGGTGGCAAAGAGCTTGTCGGCCACGTAGACCTCGGAGCCGGTGAGCGCGTTCATCAACGTGCTCTTGCCCGCGTTGGTGTAACCGACGATCGAGACCGTAAGTTGCTCACGGCGGGCGGAAACTGTCCGCTCGCGCCGTTTCTCGACTTCGGCGAGCCGCTTCTTGAGTTCGGCGATCCTTTTATCGATTAGCCGGCGGTCGGTTTCGATCTGCTTTTCGCCAGGACCACGGCCGGTGCCGACACCGCCTTCGATGCGCTCGAGGTGGCTCCAGCGTTTGCGCAGCCGATTGCGGAAGTACTGAAGTTGGGCCAACTCGACCTGCAGACGCGACTCGTAGGTCCTGGCCCGGCTGGCGAAGATGTCCAGAATCACTTCGCTGCGGTCAACGATGATCCGGCCGGTCTCTTTTTCGAGGTTTCGCTCTTGGGAGGGGGTGAGATCGTTGTCGAAGACGACCAGGTCGGCCCCGCAGACGTCGACCATCTGCTTGAGCTCGTCGAGCTTGCCCTTTCCCAGGCAGGTCGCGGGAATCATTCGTCCCCGCACCTGGGTCATGCGACCCACGACCTTGACGCCGGCCGTCTTCACCAACCCAGCCAGCTCGTCGAGAGCATGCTCCCGATTGGCCTTTTGCGCGGGATCCAGGACGCCGACCAGGATCGCCTTGCTTTGCTGGACACGCAAATCTTCGCGTTTGGGATCAGTCAATTGAGCGAAAAAACCTCCACTGGTGACATGTCATCTCGCGGGACTCTTCCCGCCGGTCGCCTGAGGCGCGATTGGGTGGACCTCAAACCGTCAATTTCAGTCTACGACGGCAATTGGACCTGGGCAATGAGGGAACTCGGCCTGCGACCGTTCAAGGAGACACGAAGCGGAAGGCGAAGGTTCGTTCGCGCAAAAGGAAAGAGGCCGAGGCAAGCGGGCCTGCCTCGGCCTTTGATTGGTGTGTCGGCAAGGGGTGCCGAAAGCGGTGGGATGTAGCCCGTCTCCACGGGCCGGTGGGAAAAAGTCTCTCTCACTCCTCTTTGAAAACCACCGGGCTCTCACCTCCGGCGGTCGTGCGTGCGACTTCTGGGTCTCACTCACGCCTAACTAGAAAAGCACGTTCGGTGCCGACGCCGGCAGAAAATTGATTTTGAGCCCTCGATTCGCCGCAACACCTTTTGCGAAATGCACTAATGAGAATTACGGCCGCTTCCATTCATCTGCGGCGCGAATTGCAATTTTTGCAAGTCCTACCAGCGCCCGCCGCCCGGCTTGCAAGTCTGACAAAATCGCTCGTCCGCGGGCAGCGAGCTCGTTCGTCATTTTAGCCCGTCATCGGTATGCTGAGTCTTCTGCGCAGTCAGCCCTTTCTCACCTGCCGAGCAACCACCCGCCATGCCAGTCGCCCTGATCACGCCCGAGGAAATGATCCGGAATCCGGGTCCTGAGGCCCATATCCTGCGAGACGCCGGATTCGAAGTCCGCTACCCGGCTGACACCACGTTCACACGCGGGCTGGGAACCGAAGAGGAGACGATTCGCACTGTTCGCGGCGCGAGTGCTCTGATCGCCGGCGGCGAGTGGCTCACCGAAAAGGTCTTTGCCGCGGTCCCCGAGCTGCGAGTCGTCGCCCGGGCCGGTGTCGGCTACGACCGTGTCGATGTGCCGGCGGCGACGCGCCACGGCGTAGCGGTGACGATTACCCCCACGGCCAACCACGCGTCGGTTGCGGAGCACACGCTGTCGCTGCTGTTCGGTATGTCGCGCCTAGTGGCCCTCAACGACCGCACGCTACGGGGCGGCCAATGGATTCGGCGGCTACTGCTCCCCGTCCGCGGGCGCACGATGGGCCTGGTCGGGCTGGGCCGCATTGGACGCAGCACGGCCGTCCGCTGTATCGCCCTGGGGATGAAAGTCATCGCTTACGAGGTCAAGCCGGACGCCGCGTTCGTGAAACAGCACGGTATCGAGCTGGTCGGCTTCGACGGCCTGTTGAGTCAGTCCGACGTCGTCAGCCTGCACTGCCCGCTTTTGGACGAAACGCGGGGACTGATGAATGCGGCCGCCTTCGCCAAAATGAAACCAGGCAGCCTGTTCATCAACACAGCCCGCGGCGGACTGGTCGTGGAGAAGGACTTGATCGCGGCCTTGCAATCGGGCCATCTCGGCGGGGCCGGGCTCGACGTCTTCGAGCAGGAGCCGCCCGACCCCCAGAATCCGCTGTTCAAAATGGATCAGGTGGTCGTCACTCCCCACATCGGCGGAGGCGATACGCAGTCGGTCGCCGAGATGGGGGCCGAAGCCGCACACTGTGCCGTATCGCTGTATCGCGGTCAGTGGCCGGAAGGGGCGGTCGTTAACGATTCCCTCAGGAACGGCTGGCAGTGGGCTCGCTAGTTCCGCTCCTTGCGTTGCTCCGCTGGGGATACCGATGAAGAAGCTGTTGCTGGTGTGCTTTTTATGCTGCGCAGCACTCGGCCGCACGCTGGGCGGCCAACCAACCGATGACACACCGAAACTGGTTGTGGTCGTTAGCGTCGATCAATTCGCGTACGAATACCTGGAACGCTTTCGTGCGGGGTTCGACGACAAGGGCATCTTTCGCCGCATCGAACGCGACGGAGCCTGGTACACAAACTGTCATCATCGCCACGGCGTGACGACGACCGCTCCCGGGCACTCGGTCCAGTTGACCGGGGCCTACCCCTCGACCAACGGCATCGTCGACAACGGTTGGCTCGATCGTGCGACCGGCAAGCAAGTCTATTGCGTGGCTGACCCCACAGCCCGGCTGATCGGCCCCGTGGCCGGCGATCAGCCTGTGTCGCCACGCAACCTGCTAGCCGACACGCTGGGCGATCGACTCAAGATCGTCACCGCGGGACGATCGAAAGTCTTCGGCCTGGCGATCAAGGATCGGGCCTCGATCTTGATGGCCGGGCACGCGGCCGACGGCGCGTTCTGGGTGAGCGAGAGCGGCCGCTGGATTACCACCAACTACTACCGCGACCAACTGCCCACTTATCTGCGCAGCTGGAATGATTCCGACGCGCCGCTGCGCTTCGGCGGAAAGACGTGGGAGCTGCTTTACGAACGCAGTCGATATCGGCACGCGGCGGGGGACGACACCTTCGGCGAGCGGCCGCTGCACGGGATGACCGCCAGCTTTCCGCACAAGATTCCCGACGCTGGCGCGCGAAATTACGTGCGCTTCGTCGCCTATTCGCCCTTCGGTACGGAAATCACGCTCGAAGCGGCCCGGCTCGTCATCGCGGACGAAAAACTGGGACGGGATGAATTCCCCGACCTGTTGACCATCAATCTCTCCTCGAACGATTACGTCGGCCACACGTTCGGTCCGGAGAGCCTCGAGGTCGAGGATATGACCTATCGCACCGATCGGATGCTCGGCGAATTCGTTGATTTCATCAATGAGCGGTTGGAGGGACGGCCCTGGCTGTTTGTACTGACGGCCGACCACGGCGTCGCACCTATCCCGGAGCGCATGGACCGATTGAAATTCGCCGCCGTACGCGACCCGATCGTGGCCGACGGTAAGGAGCCAGGGACAACACACCAGATGCTCGAGGCCTATCTGCGCGAGAAGCTGGGCGTGAAGCCCGGCGGACCGGATCTCGTGGTGAGTGTAATTGAGAGCCAAATTTACCTGCGCAACGACCATCCGGCGCTGAAGGGATCGGCTTTCGTCGAGGCGCAGCGGCTGACGCGGGACTGGCTCTTGTCCCAGCAGCACGTCGCGGCGGCCATCACTCGCGAGCAGATTCTGTCCGGCGGTCTCAACGGGCCTCTCGAGACGGCGCTCCGACTTTCATTCCACCCTCGCCGCTCGGGCGACGTGCTCTTCTGCCTGGAACCGTACGACATCCAGGGCAACGTCGCCGCCACGCACGGCAGCCCCTGGGACTACGACACGCATGTCCCGCTTTTGGTGCTCGAACAGGGTCACGCCGCACCCGCAGCCCGAGTCCCGGCCGGTGAATTCCGACGTCGGGTCAGTCCGGCCTGCATCGCGCCCACGCTCGCCGAGCTGATGCACGTGCCGCCGCCGGGCGGCTGCGTGGAGGAGCCGTTGTTCGAGCTGTTGCCGCGACCTTCGCGCTCGCGCAACGAGCAAGGCGCGCCAAACCGAACTCGCTGAAACAGCGGTCGTGGCTGTGGTTGTCGTAGCGGTGTTGCGGGGGATGATGAGCGGGAGAGGAGGTTGCTTGGGCCAGCCGTCGCCTGAGAAGCGTCGGCTTAGTTGCCCATCGATTGCGTAGCCGAGCCCCGCGCGATGCGGGTGATCTGATCGCCTTCAATGCGATATTGGGCCTTGCCGCGAGAGTCGACGTGCATCGTGTCGACTCGCCCTTCGATGCGCACCACGTCGCCGTCATGCAGCGTGGCCAGCTTGGGGCAGTCGACCAGGCGGAAGGCACCGCCGTAGTGATCGTGCCGATCCGGATGGCGCGAATAGATGATGTGCCACGACCGATCGTGTGTGTCGAAATCGACGAAGCCCTGCAGCCACGCGTAGCCGGTGCGGTCGTAATCGCAAGGGTCGCTCCCGTCGATGACGGGTCCCGGTCCCGAGCGGCCCGCGACGGCCACCAGTCCGTCGCGCTCGCGGCGCGGGCCTTCGATGGGACTCTCAAACGTTTGCGGATCGACGGTGGCCACGGCATGCGACGGGCCGTCCAGTCGCTGCGGTATGGTCAGCTGAGCCCCCTTCTCGAAGGTTCCCGCCGAACCGTCACCACCGAACGGACTGTTCGACTGGTTCGGTCGCGGAGCGGGACCGGCCGGCGCCATCTCCGGTGCAAGATCGCGCTCAATCGGCGTCGGCACGGGATTGTCGGCTGGCTTGCGGGCGCCCGAGTTGCCGAACGTGGGCGTCGGGTCATTGAAACTGCTGTTGCCCGGCGGCGTCGACGGCAGCGGACCAGGCGAGATTGGCGCCGGTGACGGCGTCAGAGGAGACGACGGAGACGGCTGCCAGGCCGGCGTGGGCGTCACGGCCGGGCCTAGCTGTGGCGAGGGGAAACTCGGGCCGGGCGTGACGATCGCGCCTCCTGGCGGCGGACCGTAGCCCGCTGGCGGCGCGTAGTAGCCCGGATAAGTGCCGTAGGTATAGTTCCCGGGATACATGCAGCCCGCTAACGCGAGCGGGGCTGCGGCGCAAAGTCGAGCGCCACATCCAGCGAGTGGAGTTCATGGGTCGAGTTCCTTGCGAACGTCGAAACGAGAACGACGGGGGATCGATCTCGAGCGGGGGATTTGACGGCGCCGTTTCGCCATCGGGTCGAACGGAGATGCAGGCACACGGCGCAGGCCTGCAATCCCACTTTCTGGCGGGCGGAATTCTAGGCATCCGCCCGATTGTGTCCAGACCGATTCCGGACCCCAGCCGGCATTTCCGCGGGCAAGGGAAGCCTGCGTGAATTCTTCGGCAGAAACCGCCGAAACGCGAAAACTTTGGGCAATCCAGTCAAGCTGCAACGAGGCCCAATTCGGGCGCTATGGACTGCATGGCGCGAATGCAAAAGTCGATGTGCTCGTCGAGCTCGACTCCCAAGTCGAGCGCGCCTTGAGTGATGTCTTCGCGCTTGACGGCGGCGGCAAACGAGGCCTGCTTCATCTTCTTGCGAACGCTCTTCGCATCCAGCCCATCGAGACGTGTCGGGCGCACCAGTGCACACGCGGTGATGAAGCCGCACAGCTCGTCGCACGCGTACAGCGTCTTATCCAATTTGGAAACGCGCGGGCAGTCGGGCAGATAGTCCGCGTGCGACTTGATGGCATAGATCACGTCGGCCGGGTACCCCCGCTCGGCGAGAATGGCCGAGCCTTTGAGCGGATGATCGGGCGGATCGGGCCAACGCTCGTAGTCGAAATCGTGCAGCAGGCCGACGGAGCCCCACTTCTCCTCGTCTTCGCCGAACTTGCGGGCGTAGGCGCGAACCGCCACCTCGACCGCCAGCATGTGCCGCACCAGGTTCTCGTTCTTGGTGTAATCTCGAACTAAAGACAGATCAGCGTCGCGGCCCACAGCAGTCAGCTCCCTGATGAATTTCGATTGAAGGCCCAGCAGAACAGCAATCGCCTCGCCGATTGTAGTCACCGCAATTCGACGCGCGGAGCGTGTCCGCACAGGCTTGCGAGTCGGCGGCCCATGCGTCACAAGGGACCCATGCCTCAATTCGTAGCGTCTAATAACGGCGACCGAATCCGGCTCGGCGACATTCGGTCCGCTCGCCGCTCCGCCAAGTCGAGACGTCTCGCCGGGCCATTCAACGGCGTTTGGGCGTGGATGGCGCGATTGCTGATTCTCCTGTCGCTCGTCGGGTGCACAGGATCAACTACAACGGAACCGAAAGCGGGCGCGCCGACAGAGACTTCAAACTCCGGCGAGAATTCCCCGATCCACGTGGAGTTGGCACTCAACTGGTTTCCCGAAGCCGAGCATGGCGGCTATTTCGCGGCGCTCGTGAAAGGCTATTACCGTGACGCCGGACTCGACGTGAAGATCCTCCCAGGGGCCGCAAGTTCGGCCGTCCTGCAGCGGGTGGCCCGCAACCAGGTCGCCTTCGGCGTCGAAAACGCCGACCGCATCCTGCTGGGGCGTGCGCAACAGGCCGACGTGATCGCCCTTCTGGCGCCGATTCAAAAGAGTCCCCGCGGCATCATGGTCCATGCTGACTCGGGATTCGCGAAGATCGCCGACATTGCCGACGTCACGCTCGCGGTCAACAGCGGCGCGCCGTGGGTCGCCTATTTGAAGGCTCGCGCCCCGCTCGCCAATGTCCGATTTGTCCCCTACCCCGGCAGCGTCGCCCGGTTTCTGGTCGACAGGAAGTACGCTCAGCAAGCCTACGTGTTCAGCGAGCCCTACGTCGCCCGAGAAAAAGGGGCGGATGCTCGCTGCCTGCTCGTGGCCGACCTTGGCTTCAACCCTTACACCAGCGTGCTCTTTACGAACGCGGAAACGCTCGCCACGCAACCGGAGGTTGTCGGCAAGTTCGTGTCGGCCTCACTCAAAGGCTGGCAGACGTACCTCGAGCGGCCCGAAGAAACCAACCGCTATCTCCAGGAAGTAAATCCCGAAATGACCCAGGGGATCCTCGAGTATGGCGTGCAGGCCCTGCGTCCGCTCTGCCTCGACGGTTTGCCCGGTTCCGCGGCGATCGGGCGGATGACGCTCGAACGTTGGCAAACGCTGGCCGGCCAACTTGTCGAGGTCGGAGCCTTGAAGTCGGACGCCGTCGATCCACGGTCGGCGTTCACCACGAAATTCCTGCTGAAGTAGCCGTTCTTGAGGCGCTCGAGCAAAGCCGTTCGCTCCGGCTAGGTCGCGCTACTTGCCCATTCCCGGCATATCGCAGGAGAGGCCGCCGGCCGCCGGGACGTACGTGTGACGGACGTAGTCCATCACCATCCGGTCCGCGTTGAATCGCCAACCCAGGGTGCGGACGGCCCGCTTCATCCGCGAGATCCATTTTTGCGGTAGATCGTCGGCGTCCCGTTCATAGAAGAGGGGAATCGCCTCGTGCACGAGGACGTCGTACAGACTCTGCGCGTCGCGTTCGTCCTGGATGCTCTGATCGACGTGCGAGGTGCCGTTGCCGATCGCAAAACCGTTGTTGCCGTCGAAAGCTTCTGCCCACCAGCCGTCGAGGATCGAGCAGTTGAGACCGCCGTTGAGAACAACTTTTTGGCCGCTGGTTCCCGAGGCCTCGAGCGGGCGACGCGGCGTGTTGAGCCAGACGTCGACCCCCTGCACGATGTGCCGGCCCAGGTTGATGTCGTAATCCTCCAACACCACCACGCGTCCGATGAAGGGCTCGCTCTGGGACATGCGAAAGATTCGCTGTAAGAGCGCCTTCCCCTGATCGTCGGCCGGGTGAGCCTTGCCGGCGAAAATAAATTGCACCGGGCGATCCGCGTCAGTGAGGATCTTGGCGATGAGATCCAGATCGCGCATCACGAGGTCGGCCCGCTTGTACGGAGCGAATCGTCGCGCGAAGCCGATCGTCAGCGCCTCGGGTCGGAGACTCTGGCTCAATCTCTGCAAGATCGGGTCGTCGAGGCCCCGGCGTTCCCCCTGGGCCACCAGCCGCGTCCGCGCGTAAACGATCAGCCGGTTCTTGAGCGACTGGTGGGTCTCCCAAAGTTCGCCGGGCGTCACCTGCTCAAAGCCGGCCCAGACTTGCGGCTCGCCGGTACGGAGATACCAGCTGATCGGCAGGACACGGTCGTACAGGA
Organism: uncultured Planctomycetaceae bacterium; assembly: GCA_963813715.1. Classification (GTDB taxonomy): domain Bacteria; phylum Planctomycetota; class Planctomycetia; order Planctomycetales; family Planctomycetaceae; genus DASPSM01. Next base: position 1,344,106 of record CAWFAK010000005.1, read on the forward strand.
CGCGCATCTGGGCGGCCAGCCACGTGGGGACGTGCACGCCGTTGGTGATATGGCCGATCGGGATTTCTTCCTCGCTGCGCCACGGCCAAAGACTGGCCCACATCCGCCGGCTGACGATGCCGTGCAGACTGGACACGGCATTGGCGTGCCGGCTGAGACGGAACGCGAGCACCGTCATGCAGAACGATTCGTGCGGATTCTGCGGATCGACGCGGCCCAAACCCACCAGGCTGTGATGCTGCAGCCCCAGCTCGTCACCCAAGGGGCCGACGTGTTCTTCGATCAGGCCGGCGTCAAAGCGGTCGTGTCCGGCCGGCACCGGCGTATGGGTCGTGAATACTCCCATCGCGGCTGTCTCGCGAAGCGCTTCGTCAAAGCTCAGCCCGTCCTCGCGCATGCGGGCGCGGATGAACTCCAGCGGCGCGAAGGCTGAGTGCCCTTCGTTCATGTGGATCACGCTGGGACGGATGCCCAGAGCGGAAAGCGCCCGGGCTCCACCAATCCCGAGAATGATCTCCTGCCGAATGCGGGTCCGCTGGTCGCCCCCGTAGAGGCGGGCCGTCAGGTGCCGGTCCTCGTCCTTGTTTTGCGGGACGTTCGTGTCGAGCAGAAACAGTCGGACGCGGCCGACGTTGACTTGCCACACCCGGGCGAAAATCTTACCGGTCCGCGTGTTGACCGAGACGACGACCGGATTGCGATCGCGATCGAGGGCCGGGAGGATGGCCAGGCGGTTCGCGTCGACCTTGGAGTAGGACTCCTGCTGCCAGCCGTTTTCGTCGATGCGCTGCGAGAAATAGCCCTCAACGTAAAACAGCCCCACGCCGACCAGCGGAATGCCCAGGTCGGACGCACTCTTCAGGTGGTCGCCGGCCAGCACGCCCAGGCCGCCCGAGTAAATCGGCAGCGATTCGTGGAGTCCGAACTCAGCGGAGAAATAGGCCGCCGGCCGGTTGCCGAGAATTCCGGAATGCGTCGAGCCCCACGTGTCAGTCGAGTCCATGTACTCGACCAGGCGGCGATACGCGCCGTTAATTCGCGAATGGAGGACTTCCTCGCGGCAGCGCTGTTCGAGCCGTTCCGGTGGATACTCTTCCAGCAGTGCGACCGGGTTGTGCGCCAGTTGCGACCAGCGGACGGGGTCGATCTCGCGAAAGATCTGGGTGACTTCCGGCTGCCAGCTCCACCAATAGTTGCTGGCCAGCCGCGACAGCTTTTCGTGAACGCTCTGCTGAGTTTTCGACATTTCCCTTCCCGAATCCATTCGACCGTCGCGACCGCCTGCCGGGGCGTTCCGCGCGATCAGACGGCGAGCCTCATGACGCCGTTCTCCAGGGATGACACCGACCGGATGAAGTTTCCGACATCCGTCGGGCGGCAGTTCATGCGGCAGTATAGACGAAAGAGGCCGCTTTTCAGAAGCCGTTTGGGAAGGCGAAGCCCGTTACGCGGTCTTTTTTGGTCCGCCGGCACAAGGCGTTTCAGAACGCGACCAGCGCCTCAGCAACGGCGAACTCGCGCTGCGGATCGGTCTTGAGGCGGACCGCCGCGTGATCCGGATCGTGATCCGAAAGGGCCCACCAGCCTTGCTGCTCGATCTCTCCCAAGAGCACGGGCTTGATCCGGCGGGCCTGCAGCAGATCCATATCGAAAGACATGCACCAGAGTGACGGCAAGTGTCGCCACGTCGGGCATGCGTCGGCGAGGTAAACAGCCGCCTGGCCGCCGTCATAGATGAACAAAGCCATTTGACCGTCTGTGTGGCCGCCCGTGATTCGCGCGTGAATGCCCGACACGATATCGACGTCGCCGTCGACCAGCCGCAGTTGCCCTGACGCCTCCAGTGGTTTGATGTTTTCCAGCGGATAGGCGGCTCGCAGCTCGGGATAGCCGGCCGTCGCAATTTCCCACTCGCGCCGCTGGACCACGTATTCGGCTCGTGGGAACGTGGTCACCAGCTGGTCCCCCTCCCGCCGAACGCCGCCCCCCGCGTGATCGAAATGCAAATGCGAGAGGATGACGACGTCGATGTCTTCCGGCTTGAGCCTCTGCTCCGCCAGGCTGGTCACGATGGGGTTGCCCGCTTCGGCCGCCAGGATGGCCCGCTCTTTGTCCGGAATCTTGGGGCCGTAGCCGGTGTCGATCAGGATTTTCTGGCGGCCCGTTTGCACGAGCACGCAGTTGGTGGCCTGAGGGATGCAATTGTGCGCGTCGACGCTGATCAGCTTCGACCAGAGGACTTTGGGAACAACGCCGAACATTGCCCCGCCATCGGAGCGAAACCGCCCCCCGGAAACCGTGGTGACGGTGAATTTTCCCAGTTGCATGGCTTGTGATGTTTTCGGCTGGAGGTGGGAACCGCTGGCCCGGGCGCCCGTTCAGGCCGTCTCGGCCTGCCGGAGGCCCAGTTCCTCGATCATGATTTCCCGCATACGAAACTTCTGAATCTTGCCGGTGACCGTCTGCGGGAATTCCTGCACGAGACGGATGTGCCGCGGCACCTTGTAGTGCGCCAACGACCTCTTGCAGAAGGCGCGGATCTCGTCCTCCGTGATCTGTTGGCCGTCGCGGATTTTGACCCACGCAGCCACATTCTCCACGAACTTGGGATCGGGAACCCCGAACACGGCCACGTTCTCGACCAACGGATGCGTGTACAGGAACTCTTCGATCTCGCGAGGGTAAATGTTCTCGCCGCCGCGGCAGATCATGTCCTTGATCCGCCCCGTAATGCGATAGCAGCCGTTGGGCAGCCGCAGGGCCAGGTCGCCCGAATGCAGCCAGCCTTCGCGGTCAATAGCGGCGGCCGTGGCCTCGGGCATTTTGTAATAACCGAGCATGACGCCGTGTCCGCGAGCGCAAAGCTCTCCTTGCTCGTCATCGGGCAGGCTGTGGCCGTCGGGGTTGACGAGCTTAACCTCCCAGCCGGGCAGCGGACGTCCCACCGTCTGCACACGCAGCTCGAGCGAATCGTTGGTGCGGGTCTGCGTGATCACGGGCGATGTCTCGGTCAGCCCGTAGGCGATCGTCATTTCCCGCACGCCCATGTGGTCTACGACGCGTTTCATCAGCTCAATCGGGCACGGGCTGCCCGCCATGATGCCGGTACGCAGCGACTTGAGATCGCGACCCGCGAAGCTCGGATGCTCGAGTTGGGCGATGAACATCGTGGGGACGCCGTAGATCGTCGTGGCCCGTTCCGCCTCGATGGCGTTGAGGGTCGCCTCCGGATCGAAATGCTGGGCGGGAATGATCATCGCGGCGCCACGCGCGAGACAACACAACACGCCGACCACGCACCCGAAGCAATGATAAAACGGCACCGGAATACAGATCCGATCTTTCTCGGTGATTCGCTGGCAGTCGCCGATGTAGTAGCCGTTGAGCAGCAGGTTGCGGTGGGTGAGCATCGCCCCCTTGGGGAAGCCGGTCGTCCCCGACGTATATTGGATATTGATGGGATCCGTCGGTTGCGGCAGCGCCTCGCGCTCGGCTAACTCCCGATCGGAAATCCCCTCGCCGCCGCCGAGAAAGGCCTCCCACGACCACATGCCTGGCGCGGTGGCCGGCTTCATGGCGACAACTTGTTTCAGTCGCGGAAAGTCGCCGCTTTTGAGCTGTCCCGGCCGGGCGTGCTTCAGCTCGGGAATGGCTTCATTCACCATCCCGAAGTAATCCGACGTGCGAAACGCGTCGATGAGAAACAGGGCGCACGCATCCGACTGCTTCAAGACGTAGGCCAGTTCGTGCGTGCGATAGGCCGGATTGATCAGCACCATCACCGCGCCGATGCGGGCGGTGGCAAACTGCAGGAGCAGCCAATTAGGCCAGTTCGTCGCCCAAACCGCGACGTGATCGCCCTTGCCGATCCCCAGAGCCAGGAGCCCTTTGGCGACCCGATCGACCTTGGCATCCAGGTCGCGATACGAAACTCGCAAGGCCCGCCGGCGGCGCTCCGCGGGCGTCAGATTCGCCGGCAGCATTTGCTCCGACGCATCGAGCTCCGTGAACACGAATGCATCCGCATCGGGATGCGCTTTCGCCGTGCGGCGCACCGCGGCGCCGATCGTCAAACCTTCGACCCACGGCGTTTCGTCGGCCGCCATTGGCCACTCCTTCGTCCGCCAGTTGTTTTCGGGCCGGACGCCAGACCTAAATTCTTGCCCAAAATGCGCGGCCTTATAGTACATCGCTGAATCGAGCCGCGAAAAGCCCTTCTGTTTGCGCCGGGACCGTTTGCGACGAACCGGTCTTTGCCGTTTCTAGCCCCCCGGCTACGATCCGCCGGCTGGACGCGGCAGTCCAGCCATCGACGCCACGAAACCACCTGAGGCGATGTCCCTCATGACGACATTGAGCCCCGTCAAAACGGATGCCGGCCAAGCGGTCGCCGTTCGCCCGTCGCTCAAGAACTCGCGGGCCTATCAGTACCGCATTCCGCTGACGGCCGTCGTGTTGATCGGATCCTGGTTGTGGGTGATGCTCACTCCGCCAGCGATCGACGAGAGCCAGCCCCTGGTCTGGTTCCTCGACGCAGCCGCCTGGGGTGCGTTTGCCGTGGGAGCGCTCGTGCGGATTTGGGCCACGCTGTGGATCGGCGGCCGGAAGAAGCACACCATTGTCGACGACGGGCCCTATCGGGTCTGCCGCAATCCGCTCTACCTGGGCACCTTCGCAATGGTGTTAGGCGTCGCGTTGTTCCTCAAGAGCGCTGTCTTTGCCGGCGGGTTGGCGTTCGTCTGGTTCCTTTACGTGTGGTATGTCGTGCCCGCCGAAGAGCATTATATGCGGGGCCGGTTTGCCGCAGCCTATGACGACTATTGCCACCGGGTGCCGCGGTGGCTGCCCCAGTTTAGCCTGCTGCGACGCAACGAAATCCTCCGACCGGTGGCCGACCGCGGTGCCGTCTCTCGAGAATTCTTGCGAATGGTGTGGTGGGTCTTGTTGCCGGTGCTCGCCCTCGTGACCTGCCACTGTCGCGGCACCGCTTGGTGGGAAGCGTTCACGGGTTAAGACACGCGGGCCGCTGTCGGCGGGCATTACGAACTCTCTGGTTGCGCTGGCGCAGGGCCGAACCCTTTGGCTACCGCCGCGTCTCTGACAGCGCAATCGACGAGTCGCAGACTGGATTGCGTCGCGAGCTTTGGGCGATGTAACGCTCTTTTCGCTCTTCTTCTGCCGTTCCGCCTTTGAATTTGAGGCCCCACGTGCCTTCCGAGCGGACCTTGGCTTCCGTGCTGGTTGTCGATGATTCGGCGACCGACCGCCGGCTCGTCGGCGGCCTGCTGCAACGGGCGGGCGGCCTCGCCGTCGAATACGCCGTCGACGGCAAAGACGCCATCAATCGGTTCCAGGATTCGATCCCCGATCTCGTCGTCACCGATCTGATCATGCCCGAGCTGGACGGACTGGGCCTCGTCGCCGCGATCAAGAGCGAGTTCCCGCTGGTGCCAGTCATACTCATGACGGCGCGGGGCAACGAGGAAGTCGCCGTCGCCGCGCTTCGCGAGGGGGCGGCCGGATATGTCCCAAAACGCATCCTCGCTCACGACCTCGTGCCGACGGCCAAACGCATCCTGGCGGCCTCGCGCGAAGATCGTTCGCTCTCGCGGCTGATGCATCGCATGGTGCAGAACCACTCTTCGTTTGTCCTCGACAGCGATCCGAGCTTGATCCCCTTGTTGCTTGGCTATCTGCAGCAAACAATCCGCAGCGTGCGCTTGGCGGACGAGCTCGATCGCTTGCGGATCCGTCTGGCCATCGAAGAGGCGCTGCTCAACGCGCTCTATCGCGGCAATCTCGAAGTCAGCTCGCGTCTGCAGCAGTCCGATGCCGCCGCCTACGATGAGCTCGTCCGGACTCGCATGAGCGAAGCTCCCTATTGCAATCGCCACACGTTCGTCTCCTGGACGATTTCACGCGACGGGCTGGAGATCGCGATCCGCGACGAGGGGCCCGGCTTCGATCCACAGTCCGCTGACGGCCGGTCGGAAGCCGTCGACTTCGACACAGTCTTCGGGCGCGGGACGCTCATCATGCGGACCTTCATGGACGAGGTCCGCTACAGCCCGTCCGGCAACGAAGTGACGCTCATCAAGCATGCTGCGGCGGTTGTCGAAGTGGCGGCCGACCAAGCCGAGGTGGTTGACTGACGTCATCCCGGATTGAGGAACGGCAAAAAGCCGCACCTCGCCCCGATTTTGACTCCCTCTCCGTGTGCAAATTCTGCATCACGCAGGGGTAACCGGTGCCGATTGGGTAGCCCGTTCCGGTGGGCAACGCGTCGGCAATCTCCGCCCAACCGATATCCGTAAACCTATGCTGCTAAAGCTGGTTGCGTTCGATTAGTGTACAGACGCGGCCGTTCGTTCGCGCGCAAACTTTGGCTCCCGCCGTCCCCTTTGCGTAAGTCGTGGTCATTTGACCACTTCGGACGATCGTCGCCGAGCCGCCGTGAGAGGGCGTCTCGGGTCCAAAGACGGGTCAAGGCACAGGCAAAATCCGAAGCTGGCCATGGTCTATGACTTGCGGTGTACACCTTGCGAGTGTTTTTTCGATCGGCTTAGCATGGATCCAGACAAGTTTCGCCAACAGGGACTGTTCCGGCCATGCGTCGCCTCGCTCGCTCTCACCGCCGTCCCGCGCCCCAGCGGGTCGTTTTTCCGCCCCGGTCTTTGAACAAGGCCGGGCTGCGGCCGGCGGCCGGATTCCGCCAACGGCTCCCGGAGACCAGCTATTCGGAGGGCTTTGGAGCCCCGGAAGCCTGGCACGAATCGGTCGGGCGGAGCGAGATCAAGTTCGTGGTCGAGCCGGCGGGTGAGGGCTACGTCCACCCGGTCACGACCGCAGAAGTGGCCGAGCGGATCGCTCAGCTTCCCAAGCGGTTCCGCGCTCGTCTCGAAGTTGTGCAGTTCAGTCGAATGACGCGGAAGCGGGCCCTCTTTCCCTGCTATGGAATGCAGTGGGGCACCGCCGTGTACCTCTATCCGATCGAGGCCACGTTCGTTGAACATTACATGCGACCGCCTCGTCCCGAGCAGCTGATCGAGGCTCGGATGTACGGCGGCCAGTGGCAGCAGGCCGACCGCGGCTGGAACCTGGTGTGGACGGCCGACTCGGTCCGAGACTTCTATCTCAACAATGTGCTGATCCACGAAATCGGGCACACCGTCGACGATCGCAACGGCGGCTATATCGACCGTGAACGCTTCGCGAACTGGTTCGCCGTCGAATACGGCTATCGCGCCTCTCGCGGTCGCCGGTCGGTCCAATCCCACACACGGCGCCCGAGCCGATAGCTTCAAGTCGGCAATCCGTGCTCCTGACGGATGCGCCGGACCTCTTGCACCACTTCCTGAATCAGCTCGCCGTTGCGATCGATCGCTCGATATTCACGGACGTTCACGGCCATGTTGACGACCAGCGTCAGCACGGCAAACGCGAGGTGCAAGGTCGAAGGGGAAAGCTCGTGTCCGCCGGGAAGCATCCAGTTCCCCCGATCGACGGCGCTGGCCCCAAGCGGGATATTCAAAATCAGCACGACCAAGCAGCAGACCATCGGGGGAATCGTTCGGTACTTCAGCCGCCGGTTTTCCTCGATCCAGCGTGCGTCGAGCTTGTAGGCCAGCCGAACTTCATCCATCCAACGGCTGGTCCCCATGAAGTAGGTCAGCAGCACGGCATGCACGAGCGCGGCAAAGATCAAGGCGGCCACGGAAAGCAGCAAGTGATAGCTCATCAGGCGACGCGTTGAAGCCGCCACGCTCCGCGCATCGCCGATCTCATAGCCCATCACGAACGCTGCGATCAACAGCAGCGTGCTGACGACCGCTAAAGTGAGAAAGGTCCGTTTCATCGACGACTGATCCCGCTCATCGAGACGCGGGCTCTCGAGGTGGACTGCTGGACTGGGAAACTGGCCTCAACTCTGAGGTCGGCACTCCGCTGAAGCCAACTCTCGCGGACCGGGAATCGTCGCGGATCATGCCGCTCGCGTAAGGTTGTGCCGACTCTGCCTGCCGTGGTTCAATTCCAATCGCAGCCATGCTCAGCTTGCGGCGCTGCCGACCGCGAGGTGGCGATTGGCAACGATCTGAATTCTAGAGTGTTGGCCACACGATGAAAAAGGTCCGATGAAAATCACGCGAATCGACACGTTTCCGGTCAGCATTCCGCTCAAGCCCGAGCGGCGGATGGTCTCGGCCCTCGGGCAGTACGACGTGTCGCACTACGTGCTCGTCCGAATCTCCACCGATGCGGGGATCGAAGGGGCTGGCGAAGCGACCGTGCTGCCGCGGTGGAGCGGTGAAACCGTCTGGGGCGCGCAGGCTTTGATCGATCGCGTGTTGGCTCCTCAGCTCGTTGGTTGCGATCCGACCGATCTCGATGACATCGCCGCGCGAATGGACGAAGCGGCCGAGGACAATTGGTTCGCCAAGTCCGCACTCGAAATGGCGTGCTGGGATATCTGCGGCAAGGATTTCGGGAAGCCGGTTTACGAATTGCTCGGCGGGCCAGTGCGACCGACGATCCTGCGATGCCGCTTCTCAATGGGGGCCTACGAGCCCGAACGCGCCCGTCGGCGAGCCCAGGAACTGATTGCCGCCGGATTCGACACGATCAAGGTGAAGGTCGGCACCGAGGTCGCGCGCGATGTCGAGCGCGTGCGGGTCGTTCGTGAGGCGATCGGACCAGTGCCGGCCATGGTCATCGACGCCAATTGTGGCTATGACGCCAAGACGGCCATCGCCATGGCTCACGAAATTGAGACGTGCAACGTCGCGCTATTCGAGCAGCCGACGCCCCGCGGCGACTTTGAGGCGCTGGCCGAGGTTCGCCGGGCGATCCGGCCGCAGGTGATGGCGGACGATATCTGTTTCGACTTTGCCGACGCGGTGGAATGCGTCCGCCATCGGGCCTGCGACGTCATCAGCGTCTATCCTGGCAAGAACGGCGGCATCGCCAAGTCGAAGCGGATTGTCGACTATGCCGGCCTGCACGGCGTAGCCTGCACGATCGGCTCGAACCTCGAGTTGGATGTCGCCTCGGCAGCGATGTGCCATCTGGTGGTTGCCTGTCGGAACATCAATGTCGAAAAGTATCCGGGCGACATTATGGGGCCGGATTACCACGCGATTTCGGTTGTCAAAGAACCGCTGGAAATCCGGGGCCCCTCGATCGCCATCAGCGACCGGCCCGGTTTGGGAATCGAGGTCGACTGGCAGACCGTCGCAGCCCACCCGTGCCAATGACCAATTCGGATTCCGGCGGGAAGAAAACGGGCCTTCCCCCGCCGGCGGCGTTCGGGCAAAGATCCGGTCCAAATCCCCTGTGAACCCTTGTGGCGGAAAAGAATTTCGATCACGATAAGTTCAAGCTGCATTTTGACTTCTGACAATTCGTTAAGAGTTCGCCGGGAACTGTCAGCCTGAAAAGTGCGTCCTAAGGCTAGTTGCAAGCGCGCGTGATGACGCGCATGCGCTGATACTCTCTCATGAGCTCCGCGAACCCCAACGATCTTTTGTCGGCTTATTTCGACCGCGAGGCGGCTCCGTCCGAGGAGACCGCCGCGAAGTCGCTCGTTAAGGGTTCGCCCGAGGCTGCGCGTGAAATTCGCGAATATGGGCGACTATCGCGGACCCTCCAGGGGTTGCCCCGAGTGGTCGCTCCGACCGAATTTGCCGCCGCTGTCATGCAACGGGCTGAGCGTGAGAGCCTCATTCCGCTCGATTCGGTCGCCTCGCGGCCCCTGGTCAAGCCCCTCGGAGTCGGAGGATTTCTCCGCCGACAGTGGACGCTGGTGGTCGCCTCATCCATCTCGCTCGTGGCCGGCCTGCTGATCGCCATCATGATTTGGCCGCACGGGTTCGACGCCGGACCTTCTCGCCCGATCTCCGGTAATTTCGCCGCGGCTCCACGCGACGAGTTCCGCCGCGAAACCACGGCGTCAGGCGAATCCCGCATTGCCCCGAAGGCCGCTCCGACAGTCAACGCACCGATGCTGGCCAAAGGCGGCGTGGCGGCACTCGCGGCAAAGCAGTCGCCGCCAAAGTCTCGTGAATCGGCCCTGATGCTGCCGGCCAATCTGAAGACTGCCAAGGTCGGAGACGTCGTCGAGGCCCTGCAACAGGACGGTCAGCAAGTGGCCGTCGTCCGTCTGACGGTCGTCAACCAGGTCGAAGGACTCGATGGAGTCCAAAGCCTGCTGGTCCGCAACACCAGTCGGACACTGCAGAACGTCGAGGAGATCAAGCGCCTCCGCCAGCAATTTGGGGCCGGAAAGTCCGCCGAGGTGCCGAAATCGGCCGTGCCTCAATCTCCGGGCGACCTGATCTGCGTGTACGTGGAGGGTTCGCGCGAGGAAATGCTGGGCGTCCTGAGCGACCTGCAGAACGAGAGCCATTTCCCAGCGGCCGAACTGACCAACACGATTTCCTTCACGGCGTTGGAAGAATATGCACGCCACGCCGTTCCGCCGCAGAATGGCGAGCGAACGGCCGCGGATGGCGAGGCCGCCAGGGGAGCAGTTGCTCAGACCCCAGCAAAACCAACTGGCTCACAAATGGCGGTGAGCCTGCCCGCTGCGACCGTCAATAAGATCCTGTCGGCCGGCCAACCGTCGGCAAGGGGGTGGGGACAGCCGTCGTCGACGTCGCAAGCTCAACAGACTCCGGCTCCGCTGTTTGCCGCTTCACCCAAGTCAGACGCGGAACAGTTAAAGGCTGACAAGCAAACTGCTCCGAAGGCGGACCAGCCCGGGGACAAACAGCGCAACGCCCTTGTGGCGCGCCGAAAAGCTCCTACTCCCGCGGGTGCGCGGGGTGGCGCGAGCCTATCCGACCGCTGGCAGAAGGAATCCCAAGAGGTCGCCGGCGACCAAAGGTCCTTCCAAATCTTCTTCGTGCTCACCGACCAATCGCAGAGCCCGGCGGCTCCCGCCGCGTCGGATGCTGCAAAATCGGCCGCCGCGACGCCGAAACCGACCACAGCCGCTCAAGCGGCTCCGGCAAAGCAAACGACTCCGAGCGAAGCCCCGGCAAAGCCGGCCGCGCCGAATTCAGGGCCATAGGTCCCGCGACATCGGTTCCTCGCCTGAATTCGCCCTTCGCTGAGTGGGCGGCTTCGAGAGTCCCCCGGCGATCGGAATCTGGCGCGTCGCCTGAACCCGCGCGATCGGCTATGCTCTCTGAAGACTGCAGAGACTGCGCGAGTCCAGATTTAGCAGCGGCTCGTTGCTTCCAAGTCTCGAACTTATCTCCCTGCAAAACTCGCGGCGAAACCCGATGCGAATTCGCTTTTTCTTGCTGGCGTGGATCGGCCTGGCACTCGTGGTCGGATGCAACTCGGCCAAGGACGCCTATCACGAAGTGCCCAAGGGAGTTCGCGTTAAGGAGCAGCCGCACGAGCACGAAGAAGGGCCGCACCACGGGCATCTGGTGGAGCTGGGAGAAGAGGAATACCACGCCGAGGTCGTGTTCGATCCGAAGACCGCGACAATCACGATCTACACGCTCGATTCGACCGCCAAGAAGCCGGCACCGACGGACGCCAAGGAACTCAAGCTCGAGCTGGCGATCGCCGGTCAACCCAAGTCCTTTGCGGCCAAAGCCGTTCCCGATGCGGGTGACCCGCCCAACAAGTCGTCTCGCTTTGAGGTGGCCGACAATCCCGACGTCAAAACGAATCTCAAGGACGAAGAGGACCTAAAGGGAAGCGTGACGGCGAAGATCGGCGGAAAAACGTACACAGGCAAGATCGTGCACGAGCACGAACATGGACACGAGCCAGCGAAATGAACCCTGAATCGAATTGAGCACTGCGGCGAAATAAACCCCGCGACGAGCGCGCCAGAATGCTCTTGCCGTCGATCACGAAAACGACTATCAAGCCCCCCTCTCATTTCCCTCCGAATTCCCAATCGACAATTCCAAATCCTGAACCGCTCGGTTTTCCACTCGATCGGCGGGGCCGTGCCCTGCTGAGCGTGCTAAGCCTGGGGTTGATTGCGGGCTTTTGCCTGGCCGCAACGCTCCAGCCGGATCCGCGCGGTTATGGAACCCACCGACAACTGGGCCTCCCTCCGTGCACCGTTCGCCTTCTCTTCGGCATCCCCTGTCCGAGTTGCGGCATGACGACGAGCTTCGCCTCTCTCATGCGAGGCCAACTCGATCAGTCGTTCCGCGCCAATCCGGCCGGACTGCTGTTGGGACTGGCCTGCGCCGCACTCGATCCCCTGGTGCTGGTTGAGCGTGTTTTACGCCCGTTTGTGCTGGATTCAACGACCGGTTCCCGCCGCCGTCTGGCTCCTGGGCAGCATCTCGGCCGTCGCCCTCATCCAATGGTTGGTCCGCGTTTTCTTCCTGTCTTCCGCCGGGACGATCTAAAGTCCTGCACGGTCCTCTCTCGCTTGCACATCCTTCCTTCCCCAATCCCGATCGAACTTCATTACTCCTTCCTGTCCCTCGCCTGATTCCAGTCGATCCATCCTGTAGCGTCTACGGCTCCCGATTCGGGTTGCGGCCGAACTGCCGCAGCGCCGGGCTGTCGGGCGCCGCAATTTGAAAAGCGACGACACAATGGCTGCATACCTACCGAACATGCGGTCTCCGCGAAGTGCAACGCGGCTTTTTGACGCCTTGCCGTTCTTCGCAAGTTTCCGCCCCTCGCGAGGCTGGAGGCTCTGGCCCTGGCTCGTCGTGTTCTTCGTCTGCCTGCCGGGCTGCTCGCTCTTCGTGATGGGCGGAAAAATGCTGCTTGGCGATATGAAGCAGTCCAGCCAATTCCACCAGGCAACTCATTTCGATCTGGCAAAGTCCGACGCCAAGGTGCTCGTCCTTTGTTCGGCCAGCGAAACGATTCATGCCGAATATGCGGCCGTCGAGTTCGACGTCCTGGAGGGTTTGATTCACCGTTTGAAGTCTCACGGCATCAAGAAGATCGTCAGTCCAAATGCAGTCGCCGGCTGGATCGACGAGCACGGCGGCCGCTTCGACGATCTGCAGCCCATCGCCGACAAGTTCAAAGCGGAGTACGTGCTCTTCATCGACCTCTCGAAGTTCACCGTGCTGGAGGACAACAGCCCCAACCTGCTCCGCGGGCAGGCCGAGGGACGCGTGCACGCCTACAAGAATGACGGCACCGGCTCGGAGAAGCGGCTGATCGAGGTCATGGGCTCCGATTTCAACGCCAAGTACCCCGAAGGAAATCCGATTTCGGTCGACAAGAAGTCGGCGAAGAACTTCCAGCAGGAATTCGTCGACCGCGTGGCAATGCAGCTCTCGCTGATCTTTTACGACCATCCGCGGTCCGAGGAGATGCCGTGATCTCGACTCCCAGCCACTCTGATCGGCGAACCGTCACGCCCACCGCACCAGAAAGTCTTCTCATGTCGGCACAAACGACGAGCGACCGTTCCCCAAGTCTGTCGTCTCGCATTCGCGTGGGCCTGCTGGCGATCGGCCTGCTGTCGATTCTGGGATCCGGCTGCAACTACTTCATCCTGGCCGGTTACCTCTTGGGCGGACCGCCGTCGATCGAGCCCGACTATGACAAGATGACCAAGAAGTCGCTCCGCGACAAAGACATCAAGGTGGCGGTCATCTGCTTCGCGCCGGATGAAGTGCGGCTCAATTTCATCGACGTCGACAAGGACATTGCCAAGTACGTCGCCCACCGCCTCAAGGAACACCACATCGCCACGATTAATCCCGACCGCGTGCAGGAATGGCTCGACAAGCACGAGGATTGGGACAAACCGGAGGAGATCGGCGAGGCGTCGAAGGCTACGCACGTCATCCTGGTCGACGTCCACAAATACAACCTCTTCGAAGAGAACAGCCACGAGCTCTATAAGGGCCGCTCGGAAGTTCTGATCAGCGTCTACGAGATGCAGAAGGATGGCACGACCGAGAAGGTCTACACCAAGGAAATCACCTGCTCGTATCCGCTCGAAACGGCGCGCGAAACCTCGGACATCAGCTACGATCGCTTCCGCCGCGAGTACCTAGGCCGACTGAGCGAAGAAATCGGCCGGCTGTTCTACGAACACTTCAACGGGGACGATATTGGCGACGTGATCTAGCCAGTCGGCCCGTTGAACCGCTCCCGGGATTGAGGCGGTGCGCCAGAGAACTTAATTTAGGTCCAGGGGCCCCTTCGGCCGCTGATCCTACAATCTCTGCGACGTCGCTTTTGTCCGGGAGTTCGCTTCGAAATGCAGGCTGCAGCAGAGCCGCAGGCCGTGCGCCCGGGGGCGAATGGCTCACCGGGGATCAGCCTCACGGTCGTGCTCTTGCTGTTTCTGGCCGCGGTCGCACTGGTCAATCCGTTTCGCGAAATGCCCTACGACGACGACTGGGCGTTTTCCGAAACCGTCAAGCACTTGCTCGACACGGGTCAGTATCGCCTCAACGCCTGGCTGGCTCCCAACATGCCGTTTCAGACGGTCTGGGGGGCCCTGTTTTGCCTGCCTGGGGGCTACTCGTTCAGTGCGCTGCGGGTCTCGACCCTGGTCCTGTTCGTGATCGGGCTCGTTGCGTTTCGCGCGTTAGCGCTCGAACACGACCTGAAACGCGGCACGGCGAACCTGCTGACGCTTTGCCTGGCGTCCTCGCCGTTGGTGTTCAAGCTGTCGCTCACGTACCTGTCGGACGTGCCATTTCTGGCGACGACCATCGTGGCCGTGCTCTTTTACACGAGGGCACTGCGTGGCGGGCGCTGGCTCGACTGGTTGGTAGCCGCGACCGCCGCCTCGGCAACGATTTTCATTCGACAGTTCGGGATGGCGATTCTCGGCGGCCTGGCCTTGGTCTGGCTCTGCGACCGACGGCGGTTCGCCCGGTTTAGCGAGTATTTCGTCGGCGCGCTCTTCCCCACAATGTCCACGCTCTGGCAGCTGCAACAGGGATGGAATCAGTCCAACTGGGCCCAGACCCTGCTGCTGCATCGGCAAAAGCGATTCTTCTGGGAAGGCGGCTTCCTCAAGGGCTTACCGTGGCGAATCCCCGTGCTGTTCGAATACATCGCCTGGTTCTTGCTACCCGTTGCGCTGGTTGCGGGACTGGCCGCCTGGCGGGCGTTGCGATCGAAGGAAGCCCGCATCGAGATTGAAGGTGAGTCCGCACCGAACGCAAGGGGCGGCCTCTCGCAAACGCGGGGCGCGCTCGCGGCCGATCTCGCTGGTTGGCTGCTTGTGATTCTCGCGAGCGTCGCTTATGGCGTCTGGATGTACGGCCTTCCCTGGTTGATGCCCTATCTCCCCTGGTTCTTCGAGATCATGAAGCTGCTCGGGCTTAAGGTCGAAATCCCTGCGACGGTGCTGACGATCATCGGCGGCGTACTCTTTGCGCACTTCTTCGCACGCCGGTACCTGTCGGCCGATCATCGTCCGCGGCTTGAGCAAGGTCTGCTCGACGCAGTGTCCTTGGTGTCACTGCTGATGGCGCTGGTGTTCTTTGTCTTTGGGGACAAGGACGCGCTGATCTTCCTGCCGCTCGGAGCGATCGCGGTCGCCCGACAAACCGAAGACCTGTTTGTGAAACATCGCCGATCGGTGTTAACCGCCTGCGTGTTGCTGCTGGTGGGAAGTGCCGTCTGGACGCGCGAGGATCTGTGCCGCAATCAGGCCGTCTGGACTTTGGCCTCGCGGCTGCACGCTGGCGGTGTCCCCAGCGAAGACATCTTCGCGGGCTGGGAATGGTACGGCTATCACCACTTCGATGACTACACGCGAGTCATGCCGCCCGCGGAGACGACGGAGTTCTCCGACTTCTTCGGGCGCTGGATGGATCTCCAGCGGGCGAAAGCCGAATACCTGATCGTGCACGCCCCCGAGCCGCCCCCTGGCGAGCACTACGACGTCGTCGACCAGTTTCGATATTTCAGCGTGTTCAGCCGAGGCATGGAAACATTTTACGCTGTCAAACGTCCGCTGCCGCCCGCGCAAATGCGGCGGCCACCCCTGGGTGCCGGAAGGCTGGGCGCTCCCTGACCAGCCGATCGAATCACGCGGCGACGGCCGAGGTCGCGCAGACTGAGTCTGCGCCTGACTGAGTCCGCGCCGATTGGATCGAACTCACAACAACTGTTGCACAAGCGCCACTAGTTCGGCCATTCGGCCGGCATAGGTGTGCTCGCGGAGAGTGCGGGCGTGGCCGGCTTGGGCGATCCGTGCGCGTTCGGGCTCGTGGCTCAACAAGTGGTCGATGGCTTTGACGCATTCGTCGGCCGTTCGATAGCCGACCACTTCCGCGCCCGGCTCGAACAACTCGTGCAGGTTTTGCTTCCAGTCGGTCAACAAGAGCGCAGCCGACGCCCGTCGTTTCATACAGGCGCATGTTGTTGGCGTAGGATCCGGCCAGCTCGATGTGATAGTTGACTGAAATCCGGGAACGAGCCAACAGGCGATACATCTCGATGCCCCACGCGGGCCCTCGATAAACGCTGCGGATGGGCGAACCGGCAGACAGCGTGTCGATCCCCTGCCCCCAGACTTGAATCGGCACTTCGCGGCACAGCCGCTCGAGCCACGCGTGGCGGCCCGGATGGTGAGGGGAAAGACTGCCGACAAACGACACGTCGATCGGAGGCTCGTCCGAGCGTCCGTCAGATTCCTCGAGCCGTATCAGCACCGACGGGTCAAACGCGAGCCGAAACGGCTCGGCTCGCAGTCCGGCCGACCGAAACCGCTCGACGAAATTCGGCAACGACGAGAGCATGAGATCGAAGGGACTCAAGTCGATGTCGTCGGCCAAGGGAGAAGCGATCTGCCCGACTAGCAACCGAAAGTGGCTTCGCATCGACGCCCAGAACGTCGTAGGTAGATCAGTCAGCGAATGCGTCAGCACCACGTCGGGTTGAAACTGCTCGATCTGCGCTCGCAGAACCTCAGACATCCACGCGGAACGGTCACGCACGAGCCACGGAACGACGCCCCGCCGCAGCACGACACGCGAGGGGCCCGTGTCGGACACCTTCAGACCGTGCTCACGGGCCCAGGCCTCCTGCAGAAAACGATTGTTGAGGTAGACCTCCAGCGCCGGATGGCCGAGTTGGCCCAGGTTTCGCGGATAAAAATCGGCTACGCCAAACAGGCTGGCCGTACGCACCCGCATTTGCTCGTCGTACGCGGCCGTTTCGAGACCCGGATGCTGGGAATACAGAACGTCGAGAAATCCCGGATAGTCTGCGTTGACGATCAGGAACCGGGTCATCGACGAGCACCGGCGGCGAGGCGTGCGTCTTCGTCGCAGCAGAGCACGGCCAAGCGAGCAACCATCGGCGAATAACGGCGAAATGTGCGTCCGCCGTGGTGGTAGACGACATGGTCGGAATCCAGTATGAGTTTTCGGCTCGCCGATCCGTTTTCCGCTAGATCGTCTGGGCCGCCGCTCGCGTCAGGCATTCCGCCAAGCACCAAGGGCGCGTCGCGCGGCGGATCTTCGCCCGTCATCAGGAAGTGGACCACGCGTCGAAGTTGCCGTGCGAGTTCGCTCGTTTCGCGCTCATTGCTCTGCGGAGTCTGGCTGGCCCGGAGCCGCTCGATATTCAGGTCGCAGACGTCCTGGGCTTGAATCAGGATCTGATCGAGCGCCGCGGCCTCGCGGGGTGTTTTGAATTTCGGCAGCCCCGCAAAGTTGCTGGCGGGGACGACGTCGGAAAAATCGAGCGTCGCGCCGAAGATGCTCAGCGCATACCAGCGGTAGGCCCGGGCAACCTGTGCGAAAATCACGGGACGCACCAAGAGCTCGCGCAGCTTCTCGAAGTAAGCCGGCGGCGTCGGGCCCCACTCCAGAAAGTCGTCCTGAGGGATGGCCGAGATGGCACCATTGAACGCGACGAGCACCGGCGCGCCGAGGCGGGCCATCTCGAGTCCGATCGTGCTCCAACTCGTCAGCACGAGATCGGCGGCTTCGCCCAGATCGTAGCTGGAGACCGGATCCTGCGGCCACACAAACCGGCAGTTCGGGGAGGTCGCGGAAAACGCCCGTTTCAACTTCGCCAAATGTTGCGACACGACGGACTCGCGTTTGTTGGCCCCTTCTCGCGGATGCACGCGGACCACGAGCTGCAGGTCGTCGCTCTCGCCGACGTAGCGCACGAGCTGAGTCAGCCAGTCGATTTGATCGCGAAACGGCTGCGGCCGATCGGGGATGGTCGTGTCGGTGGCGTTCATCACCATCTGCGACGCGAGCATTTCGTCGAGGCTGCTGGTGTACGCGACGATCAGTCGACGTTCGGTGGAAAGCCCCAATCGCGTGCGAACGTCGGCTTGCTCGAGCGTCTTGCCCGGCGAATAGATGAACGAGCCCGCGCCGCGCAGCCGCACCAACAGGTCATCGGCGACTTCTCGCACCACGGCCGGTTCGAGAGACAGATCGCGACACGCCGGCCAGTGGGACAGCAGCTGATAGGCAACCGGCTTGTAGACATTGGACAGCATCAGGTAGCGGCTCAGGTCGACGTTGCGATGACCGGGGAAAGCCAGGCAGTAGCAAGGCACGCCGTGCTTACGGGCCGCCGCCCTCGCCCCCATCAAGAGAGAGTAATCATTCACGTGGACGACGCGGGCGATGCCGAGCTCAGCACAACAGCGGTCGACGAGCATGTAGCTCAAGAGGCAGCTGCGTAAGTAATCGCGCCAGCCGTCGCGATCGCTGTTGGTCATTTCGGCGAAATCGGAGATCTTTCGCCCAAGCACAACGTCCATCAAGCTCAGCTTGCCGAACGCGATCCCGTCGAATTCGAAGCTTCCCAAATCGGAGGGGGCCTGGGCGAGCGACTGCTCGATGCGTTGACGCATGGACGGCGTCGCCAGCGACCGCAGATCGATGGTCGGAAGTCCGTACTCGCCCAGCATCGTGAGCGAGTTGTCGGCGCAGTGCAGGCAGCTCTCGAGCTTTTGTTCCGCCGTGGCTTCGTACGGGAGTTTGTGCATGTCCATGACTGGACAGCGTTCGAACAGCCGGTAGCAACGGGCAAAAACGACTCGGTGCCCACGCTCGGCCAGCGTGCGGCCCACGACCGCCGCCTGCGCCAGCATGGGGGTCACGCCCGCGTAAGGGACGAAAAACAGCATCGCGCCGGCCAACTCGTCCTGCGTCGGCGGGGCCGGCACGCCCTCAATTTCGCGGGCAACGGTACGGCGGCGCAGCGCCAGCCGACATCCTGCCTGGCTCGGCGTGCCTGGTCGCGAACGGCTCGCAAAAATCGTCGCATTGATGTTGGATGTGTCCCCAATCCCACAGCGGCGCAGTCTCTGCCCCTATCTTAGTGGCACCCGGGAACGCCGTCGAATTGCCGAGCGACCGCGCGGGGGAGACCGCGGCTTGCGGGCTAGTTCCCTGTCGTCACCGCTGCGCTTGATCGTTCGCCTCAAACCGGATCCACGAACACTGCGTGATCAACTGGTTGAGCGAAGCAAAGGAAATGTGGGCATTCGTCGCGTGGGCGGGCGTATCATTCGCTGGAAAGGTCGCCAGCGTGGCGTCGCCAACGAGGAAAACATTGAAGTCCTGAGACAGATTCTCGTAGCCGGCCGTCGTCTTGCAGAAACACATGTCGGTGGCATAGCCAGTCAGGATCACATGCCGCACGCCGTGCGCTTTGAGAAAGTCCCGCAGCGCCGGGTAGCCCTCTTCGTCGTAATAGACGATGTCGTTCGGAAAGACTTCGACGTCTTTGGTCACAGGGATCGGCAATTCCCAGAAGCCGGCGTTGTTGTAGCGGGCTCCCGCGTCGAGGCCGGGGAACTGGCGAAAGTAATCGCGTACGGGATGTTCGTCGGAAAGTGCGATTTCTCCGGGCAGCGGCTCGCCGTGATAACGGAAGCGATTGAGAATCTCGGAGAGTTCGCGACGTCCTTCGGCCCGTTCGGAGGCAGTCGGACTGTGCCGGATGCTCCGATAGAGCTTGGCTTGGACCGGATACTGGTGGCCGCGAAGACTAAACAGCACCTGAGCGACACGCGGTCGCAGACGTTTCAGCAACGGATCGATCACCGTCTGCGTGTGCCGTCCGGCCAAATGATTTTTGTCGGGAGTGCAGAAGTCGCAGACGCCGGCCGGCTCCGGACTGCGCCAACCTTGTCCGTCATCGATGCCCCAGGGATGCACCATGATGACCGCGGCATGATCGGCTCGAATCCGGTTCGGCATCTCGATGATGCCGCGAGCGTTGTAACTGAACCTCCACGCCCGCACCGAAAGATCGGCACCCCGTTCGTCGACGAGTCGGGCGCCTCGAAGCGGGTCTTTTCGACAACCGGCTGTACGAATTCGGGGTAATCGGCCAAGAGTGGCTGCGGGTTCTCGATCACCGCCAGCCGATTGCGATAGAGCCGCTTGGCGACCGACCCGGCGGCATCCGCCGGCCCGGCTGCGGCAGGGTTTTGCCCTCTGATCCGCCGGAGCTCCGGGGAATCCGGCCGCCGCAAGTCCCAACCCAAATCGCATCGCAGCCGCAACGAGAGCCACCGCCAAGCCGATCTCAATCGCGGAAGTCAAAAGCGCCATGTGCCGACGTAACGAGTGCATGCCCTCGGCTCCCGACAAGCTGCGTGTTTCAGCGGTGCCGGCAATCCAACTTCCCGCCGCCGGCCGTCGATCTCGCGGGTCTTGAGAATAAAGAAACTTCTTCGGATTTGGCGAGGTCCAGCTCGTCATCGGCTAAGCCCACCTCCTCCGGGAATCGGGTGACTTCGACCCACCCCACCGATATATTGAACTGTCTAGCCCGTGCACAATCGGGATTCTGAGTCGGCCGAAGAGAGGGCGCCGCCGCTGCCGAGAACCGTGGCGAGCCAGCGCGCCCAGGTACGGAACGATGGCGAAAATCGAAGCGGGGAAGACTCGACTGGGGTGGATCGGCACGGGCGTCATGGGCTCGTCCATGGCCGGCCATTTGCTGAAGGCTGGCTTTGCCCTCACCGTCTTCAACCGCACGAAATCGAAGGCCGACCCTCTGGTGGGTCAAGGCGCGAAATGGGCCGACACGCCCAAAGCCGTTGCCGCCGCCTCCGACGTCGTCTTCGCGATCGTCGGCTTCCCCATTGACGTGCGTGAGGTGATGCTCGGCGCGGACGGGGCGCTGGCCGGGTCCAAAAGCGGCAACGTCTTGGTCGACATGACCACGAGCGAGCCGTCGCTGGCCGTCGAAATCGCCGAGGCAGCGAAGCGGAAAACGGTTTCCAGCGTCGACGCTCCGGTGTCAGGAGGCGATGTCGGCGCGAAGAATGCCACGCTGTCGATCATGGTGGGTGGGGATAAAGACGTCGTGGAGAGTCTGGCCCCCTGTTTTCAGGCGATGGGCAAAACAATCGTCTACCAGGGGGGGCCGGGGGCAGGCCAGCACACCAAAGTGGTCAACCAGGTGCTGATCGCCACGAACATGATCGGCGTCTGCGAGGCCCTGCTGTACGGCTACAAGGCCGGGTTGGACCTCCCCACGGTCCTGCAGTCGGTGGGCAGCGGAGCGGCCGGAAGCTGGTCGCTCAATAATCTGGGCCCGCGGATCATGAGCAACAACTTCGATCCGGGCTTCTTCGTCGAGCACTTCATCAAAGATATGGGGATCGCCCTGGCCGAGTCCCGCCGCATGGGGCTGGCCTTGCCCGGTCTCGCCTTGGCTCACCAGCTTTACGTGGCGGTGAAAGCCCAAGGGTACGGACGCCTGGGAACTCACGCGCTGGAGCTCGCGCTAGCGAAGCTCTCCGGAGTCAATTGGAAAGAGCGCGATCATGGGAAGTAGAGGAGAACGCTTCGCTGGACTGACAGTGGCCCTGGTGACGCCGTTCAAGAATGGCGCTGTGGACGAGGCGGCCCTGCGCAAGCTAGTCGATTTTCACGTCGAAAGCGGGACCGACTGCGTCAGTCCCGTCGGCACCACGGGAGAGAGCCCGACGCTCACCCACGACGAGCACGAACGGGTGATCGCCGTTGTCTGCGAGCAGGCTGCCGGTCGCATCAAGGTGATGGCCGGCACCGGCTCCAACAGCACGACCGAGGCGATCCGCCTCACGAAATTCGCCAAAAAATCGGGCGCGGACGCCGCGTTGATGGTCGCGCCCTACTACAACAAGCCCACGCAGGAAGGCTTTTTCCGCCATTTTCAGGCAGTCGCGCAAGCGGTCGACCTGCCCATCGTGCTTTACAACATTCCGGGGCGAACCGCCAAGAACATCGAGCCGGAAACGATCGCCCGCATCGCCGAGATTCCGACGATCGTCGCCATCAAAGAATCGACCGGCTCGATGGACCAGGCCTCGCAGATCCTGGCCCTGACCGAACTGACGGTACTTTCAGGCGATGACAGCCTCACGCTACCACTGATGGCCATCGGCGGCCGCGGCGTCGTCTCCGTCGTCGGCAACATCATTCCGCGCAACGTGAAGAGCCTGATCACAGCGTTTCGCTCCGGCGACTTGGACGCCGCGCAGCAGTGGCACCGCAAGCTCTTCCCGCTGTGCCGGGATATGTTGGGACTGGCGACCAACCCGATTCCGCTCAAGGCCGCCATGCAGATGTTGGGGCGAGACACGGGTGAACTGCGTCTCCCCATGACGGCCCTCGACTCGGCGCAGATGGCCGCCCTGAAGAAGACTCTCGGTCAATATGGACTACTCTGAACGACTTCGACGATTTCGATCCTTCGATAAGGTGGTTGCGTGATCTTCGGCTTCGGCAAAAAGAAAAACCAAAGTGAAGGCAGCGATGCCGACGTGGACGAAGTCGAGGACGTCGATTTCGTTCTTTTTCAGGGCGCGCTCAACGGGAAGGAAGCCAATCTCAACGCGCACGCCCGCCTTGCCGAAGCCGGGCTGATTCCCGCTAAGGAGATCATCACCGACTCCATCAGCCGACGCTGCGAGCAGCTGCGGATCGAGCCCAAGGGTGAGCGCACCGTCGTCCAAATGGTGGTCGACGGTCTGGCCCACGCGGGCGGCCGACTCTCCAAGCCGCAGGCCCATGCCATCACCCAGATGATGAAGCTACTCGCCGGCCTGGACGTGCAGCAGCGTCAGCGGCCTCAGGCGGGCGGTCTTCGCGCGGAATTGGCCGGGACGAAATACCTGCTGCAAGTCCTGACGACTCCCCTCCAGACCGGCGGCGAGCGGCTGATCGTCAAGATTCGCAATCTCGCTCTGGCTCCCAAATCCCCCGAGGACGTTGGCTTCTCGCGCGAATTAAAGGAGCGTATTCGGGAGCTGGCGTCAGAGAAACGGGGCATCTTCCTGATCTGCGGCGGTCCCGGTTCGGGAGTTTCCACCACCACGTTTGGCGTCCTGCGAAGCCTGGATGCCTATCAGTACACCGTCTTCACCTTGGGGGACACGCAGGGCTGGGAACTCCCCAATCTGACCAAACCGGAACGGAATGACGGCGACACGCTTGATGTGCTGTTTGAGCGAATGATCCGCTCGGAGGCGGACGTCATTTTCGTCGATCCGCTCCGCAATGCCGACACGGCACAGACCCTGGCGAAGTTCCAGACCAAAGCCACTTTCATCACCGAGTTTCCCGCCGCGGACGCGATCAATGGAATCGCCCAGTTCGCCAAGCTCCTCGGCGATAACCGGGCCGCTGCCGATTCGTTGCTCGCCACGATGAGCCAGCGATTGATCCGCACGCTCTGCAAAGACTGCCGGTTGGCCTACCGCCCCAATCCCAAGATCCTGGCGAAGATTGGGCTGCCGCCGGAGACAAAAACGCTGTATCGCGCCCCTCCGCCCCCGTAGCCGACGAAAAATCGGGCGAGTCGGCCGAGTTCTCCGTCTGCGACACGTGCGGCGGCACCGGCTACCTGGGACGCACGGCCATGTTCGAGCTGGTCGAGATCACCGAGGCGATGCGACAGGCGGTAGCCGCTGGCAAAGGTCCCGCGGACCTGAAGGTCCTCTCTCGCAAGGAAGGTAAATTCAGTCTGCACCAGGAGGGACTGAAGCTGGTGATCGAGGGAAAGACCTCGCTGGAAGAATTGCAGCGAGTCTTTCAGCCCAAAAAGACCTGATCGCAGCCTGTGTATTCGACCAAAGCGCGTTCGCCCTCGCCTGTTCTTCGACTTCCCGGCGGGGCCTGCATTTTCCCCATCTTGCCGCACCCAATTCCGTCCAAATCGCGGTAACGGAAAAGTTCGCCAAACCGGGTCAAATTTCGCCGATTGTGCCGTAGATTCCGGTCGTAGCGATCCGATCTATTCATAAGGCATGGGTCCCCCGGACCCGTGACCCGATTGCGTCGGCACACCGTAAAGGGAGCGGCGACCGTCGCGACCGTGTGAAGGACAGTGCGACGGATCGGGGAGGCCGAAAAACGGAGTCTTGCATGAAAGCCCTGAAGTTTGCGAATGCTTCCTGGCTGGGTCTCGGCGCGGCGGCCCTGATCACGGTTGTCGCCAGCGCGGGCTGCCAGACCACGGTTGGCGGACAGGTACTGCCGTCAGCCTATTACCTGCAAGATGACGTCCAGTACTTCCCGGCCGGACCACAAGACAAGCTCTTCGCCGAAAGACGAGCGCTCGAGCAGTACAAGGCGGGCCAGACGGAGGAGACCGGTCCGCCGGTCGCTTCACCTCAACCGGCTCCGCCGGGCGGCGGTGCGGCGGCTCCTGCGCCTGCCAATCCCTAAACTGCTCTGTTGAGTTTTTACCGATCCCCTCGCGAGACGTCCGCGTTCATTCATTTGACTCGTCGGTAGCGATTTTGCGTGCGGCGGGCTGTCCGAGAGATTGGCCTGCCTGTCGTCAGGGGGGACGCTGCCTTTCGCGGTCGAAGAGCTCCCGCGCTGCGCTTAAAGCGTGCAACGGGGACTCCTCGACTCGCGAAAGGTTTTTTTCGTTTGTGGGCGGCCAAGATTCGCGAGAGCCTCTCCGCGTCGCCGCCCAATCACCTGGTGGGCTGTTTACAGCCGCTTGGCCAGTCGCTTCGTCAGCCGGACCAGGGCCGGGCTGACGTCGTCGGGCTCGAGGTGGATATTGAGCAGACTGAAGGCGTCCTTGTTTTCGAGCGCTGCCTTGAGTGACTGATCCAGCTCGACCTCCGTGCGAATCTCGAACCCCCATCCGCCCCGGAACAGATCGGGCAGGCGGTGGTAGTTCCAGAGTGGAATGTCGTTGAAGGGCCCGTCCTGCAGGAACCGCTCGGTCGTATAGCCCCGGTTGTTGAGCACCAGTACCACGGGGTTGAATCCGAGCGAACAGGCCGTCGACAGTTCCATGCAGGTCATCTGAAACGCCCCGTCGCCCACGAGCACGATCGGCCGCAGCTTGGCGTTGGCCACCTGCACGCCGACCGCGGCCGGCATCGCAAAGCCCATCGACGTGTAATACGCGGGGGCCAAAAACTCCGTGTGCTGATGGATCGTCAGGTCCGAGGCGGCAAACAGCGAATCGCCGACGTCGGCCACCACGACCATGTTGTCCCCCAGCGTCTGGTTGATCCGCTGGAAGAGGCGCTTCATCGTGATCTTCGTGTCGGCCTTGGGCACGAAGGGCTCGGCTTCGACCGACTTATCGAGCACCGGCGGCTTGCGGGCTGTTTTGTGTTCGGCCTTGGCCAGCTTCTTGACGAAATCGGACAACAGCACGTCGTGGAAGTGATGGTGCTGAATCCGCAGCTTCTCGCTGGTGACGTAAATGCACTTGGCCGGATCGAGGTGGGCGGTGTAAATGCCCAGATTGATGTCGGTCATGAAGGTGCCCAGGAGCACGACGCAGTCGCTCTCCTCGACGTAGCGACGGACCGATTCCCGCCCCATCGCCCCTTCGTAAACCCCCAGATAGAGCGGATGCCGCTCGCTCACGACCGACTTGCCCAATAGAGTCGCGCACATGGGGATCTGGTTCCGCTCGGCCAGGCGGATGACTTCTTCCCGCAGGCCGAAGCGATGGATCTCGACGCCGGCGATGATCACCGGGCACTCGGCCGCGTTGATCAGCCGTGCCGCGTCGTCGACGGCCTCTTTCAAGGCTTGTTTGTCGCTGATCGGCTTTTCGGTGGGAGCGTGATAGGGGTAAAGGGCCCGGCTGTGCACGCGGTCACGAGGCAACTCCAGGTAGACGGGCCGCTTGTACCGGTCGGCCGCTTCGAGGCACCGATCGATCTCGCGAAAAGCGGTCAGCGGGTCGTCCAGCAGGGCCGAGGCGACGGTGATCTTCTCGAAAACCTCTCGCTGCGTGTTGAAGTCCCGCACGCGATGGTGCAAGAGCGGGTCGGAACGACGCTCATCGATCCCGGGGGCACCACTGATCACGATGACGGGTGATTTTTCGGCGTAAGCTCCCGCGATCGAATTGGCCAGGCTCAGTCCGCCGACACAGTAGGTGACGCAGACGGCCCCCATCCCGTTGACGCGGGCGTATCCATCGGCCGCATACCCGGCACAATCTTCCCGCCGCGTTCCCACGACGCGGATCGGGCTCTCTTGCAGCATTCCGTAGAACTGCAGCACGAAATCGCCGGGGATGCCGAAGACGTCGTGGATGCCGTAATCCTGCAGCCGCTGGATGATGTACTCGCCGATCGTCGGGAACTTGCCGTTCGGCTTGGCCGGCTGCGGGGCCGTCGCGCGGGCCGCGCGTGTCCCATTCCGCTGGGGGGGCTGATTCGATCGCGACTTCGATTCGCTGACACGCCGTCCACGGACTGCCATTCTGGTTCTCCTGCTGACGTTCGCCAGGCGTTGAGCGGTCGTGTTTCGAGTCCGCCGCGAGAGTTCTCGGAGAGGGAGGCGGGGACCGCCGCGATCTGAGTGCCGGTCAGCCCTGAATTCTTCAATCTGGCACGCGCCAGGTCAATCAACTTCGCGACCGGGCCTCAACACAGACAGAGGCTCCCCTCCGCAGACACGCGTCGATCACGCTTTGCACGCAGGCCAGGGGCATTCCCAGCCAATAAGCCGCCAGGAAAAGGAGCCGTCCCCGACGGCCGCTGATCGGCAGGTGATCATCGCGCCGTTTAAGCAGCGAATAGAGCCCGTTTCGCGGCAGGCGGGACAGGCAATTCAAGGCACTTTGTACCCAACCGAACGGATTCTGCCGCAGCGAAAAGTGATGTTCCCGCTCGATATCAAAACCCGTCGATGCGAGTAATTGTCGCAGCCCCTCGGCCGGAAAATGGAACAAGTGCCGTGGCGGATCGAGGTGAAACCATCGCGCTCCCGAGCAGCGGGCTTGCAGGCTGCTGTAGTTGGGCACGGCCACCACCAGTCGCCCGCCCGGTTTGAGAAGGCGACGAATCTCTTGCAGAGTTTCGCGTGGATCAGGCAGATGCTCCAAGACGTGCCAGATGATCACCTGATCGAAATAGGCCGACGGGTACTCTGCCTCGCGCAGACTCTTGCCCACTCGAACGACGGCTCGGGGATCGACGCCGGCCGCGGCTGAGGCGCTCATCTCGAAGCCGTGTGCCTCGAAACCGCGACGAGCCAACCCCGAAAGCAACACACCCCGTCCGCAGCCGACGTCGAGCACTCGTGCGGCCGGCCGCAGACCGCGCGACAAGGCCCGGACGTGCCGCGCCCCCACCAGTCGCACGAGCGCCTCAATCAGCGGAACGAACTTCGCCCCAGTGACGCCATAGTAACTCGGAGGATAAAACTGCGCGATGAGTTCCGCGTCGGGCCGCGGGTGCACGCGCCCAAGTCCGCACTGTGTGCAGTCGACGATCCGCAGCCCGACCCCCGGCAGCGCGAAGCGGGCCCGCGCCCATTCGCTCTCGCAAACGGGACACGCGTCAACGGTAACCAAGTGACGCTCGGCCGCCGGTAACTTCTGCACCGCGCACTCGAGGCTGAAGTCCGGCCGCCCTTCGACTGCGGGGGCCACAGGTGCGGGCGGCACTCGCCGCAGATGGGCGACGACTTCCGCCGCATCGATTTCGCCAGGAGCCGGGCCCGCATAAGTGGCGGTCGCGCGACGTAACTCCGCGGCCAACTCTAAAGCAACGGCGATGGCGGATTCGTCGAATTCCGTGGTCGCCAGACTGCCGGATGACCGGTCGTCCGATCGTTGGGTCCGCGCCAGCGAATGGTCGTCGATATCCATAGGCTTCCCGAGGAGAAAGGAGTCCAAGGGAAACCTAGGTCATTGCTGCGGGCGGCCGGAAAATCTTTCCAAGTTTGCCCGCTCACCTTGAGCCGCTAGAAACTGCCGATCCTTCGCTGTGTGGCGAAGTTAAGCCGTCGCGCGCAACCCATTGCGCAATCGCCACATCCGGCATTTCCGGAAAATCAGGAAAAACCGCTAAAGTTTTCCAGTTTCGCTGCCGATAAAGGGATGAGAGGCAAGATGCCTTCACGTCAGGCCCATTCCCTTCGAGCCTAGTCAGGGACGATACCCATGAGACGGATCTTCTTGGCCGCCCTCGCTGCAGTCGCGATGCCGGCACTCGTCGGTTGCTGCTGCTGTCAGACCTATTACGATCCGATGGCCTGCGGCGGCTGCAATTCCGGTTGCTGCAATGGCGGCTGTGGGTACGGCGGCGGCTACGGTGGCTGTGGCGGATGCGGCTGGGGAGCCGGCGGATGCGGCTACGGCGGCGGATGCGGCTACAACGGCGGATGCGGCTGCGGCGGGTGTAGTCCGTGCGGCGACGGCGGTTGCGGGCCCGGCTACGGGTGTGGCGGTGGTGGCGGATGCGGCTGCTGCATCCTGAGCCCCGTCTGCTGCCTGCTCCATCACATCCTTTGCCCCTGTGAATGGTTCAGTGGCTGCGGCCACAGCGGATGTGGATACGGCTACGGCGGCTACGGTTGCGGATACGGCGGTTGTGGCGGTCAGTGCTTCAACGGCTGCTGCGATCCGGGCACTGTGTTCGCTGACGGCGGCTGCGGCTGTGGCGGCACTTGCGGTGGTGGTTGTGGCGGCTGCTACGGTGGCTGTGGCCAACCGATGATGACGTCCGGTTACATGGGTGGCGGTTGCTCGAGCTGTGGCGCAGGTCCGGGACCGACTCCGGCCGTGGTGCCCGGTCCGGCTCCGGGGCCGGCTTCGTCCGCTCCTCCGACCACGATGTACAATCCGTCGCCCATGATGCAGGGGACGCCCACCACGATGATGGACATGCGGAATTCCATGGCGACGATGCCCGCTCGTTACTAACCGGCTGACAATCGCGGCCCGATTGCGGGCCCGATCGTCCGGTCGATGCCAGTCCGCCGGTCTACAATGTGGCTCATGAGGACGAATCCGACGATCCAAGGTCGCGGGCGGCAGTTGCCGCTCGCGGCCGCGTCTTTTGATGGGATGTGAGCGATGGTCGTCGCCGCCATCGATCGAGTTTCGCCCACCAGGCGTCCCGGCACACGGATCGCCGGCTACCAAACGTGGCGCAACCTGCTCTTCTTGCACTGGCGGATTTCGCCCGCCGACGCGCGGGCCTCGGTCCCCGATTGGCTGAGCATCGATACGTTCGATGGCAGTGCCTGGATGGGGCTGGTTCTGTTCTCGATGTCGGGCGTGCGTCCCTGGTGGTCGCCGTCCGTCCCGGGCATCTCGGCTTTCCCAGAGACGAATGTGCGGACCTACGTTCATTTGAACGGCAGCGAGCCAGGGGTCTGGTTTCTCAGTCTCGACGCCGGCGGCTCGTTCGGCGCACGGCTGGGTCGCTCGAGATGGGGTCTTCCGTATCACCACTCGGCAATGAAAGTCCGACGCCGCGGATCGCTGATCCGTTACGACTGCGAACGCCTGTGGCCTGGGAAGACGGGCGTCGGCGGACGCGTCGAAGCCGAGATCGGCGACCTCTATTGCGGATTGCAAAGGAGCGTGGAAGGCGGACACGTCGTCCCCGGTTCGCTCGAACACTTTCTCATCGAGCGCTACATCATGTATGTGCAGAAGGGTGACGAATTGCTCTGCGGACACGTGCACCACGTCCCCTATCCCCTCCGCGAGGCGAAGGTCACGTTTGCCGAGCAGACGTTCTTGAGCGACCTGGGCCTGCACTGCGACCGTCCGCCCGATCACGTCCTTTTCAGCGAAGGCGTGTCCGTCGAGGTCTTTTCGCTGCGACCCATTCTCGGCGAAATTTGAGAGCGGCGGCCGGCCATCGCACCGTGTAAGATTGCCGGATCGATCTTGGCGCGAAGGTTCATGCGTAACGCATTTACCGGGTTGTCGTTTTAGGTCGCGGGGGCACTGAATGGGGACGGAACTCGTCGGCGACGCCATCTATCGGCGGAACGCGCACCGTGTAAGTTTGCACCTGGATTCCAAGGAACTCACTCTGCGCGGCGAGCTCAAGCTGACCATCCCGCTCAAGGAGGTCCGGCAGGCCGCCGCGAAGGACGGTCAACTGACGATTGCCTGGAAGGACGAGAAAATCTCGCTCCTGCTCGGTCCGCAGTCGGCGAGCCTGGCGAAGAAAATCCTCAATCCGCCCGACCTGTTCCAGAAATTGGGCGTCAAGGCCGAGTCGGCTGTGTCCGTCGTGGGGTTGGACGATCGGACGTTTGTCGAAAGACTGCGGCAGCGGGCCGCCTCCGTCAGCGAGGGAAAGCCGCAGCCAAAATCGGACATGATCATCGTCCGAGTCGGCAATAGGGCGGAGCTCGATCGCCTGAAGACCCTGCGGTCCACGCTTAAAAGCAACGGGATGATCTGGGTGCTGTGGCGGAAGGGCCTCAAAGGTCCGAATGACGTCAAAGAGTCGGATGTGATGGCGGCCGCCAAGAAGCATGGTCTGGTCGACGTGAAGGTGGCCTCGTTCTCCGACGAGTTGAGCGCGCTCAAGCTCGTGATTCCGACCGCACTTCGCGAACCGGCGCCGCGGCCGACCGTCAAACCGGCTGCCACGCGAACGAGTGCGAACTCAAAAAAGCGGCAAGCTCCGTCGCGTGGAAAACGCCCGTCGTAGCCCCGGTCGCCCGCACGCAACTGGCTCCAAGCGCACTCCCCACGCGGACGCACTCAGCCATGTCGCCTCCGTCCAAGAGGGCGTGGACGTAGCCGGCGGCGAAGGCGTCGCCACTGCCCGTCCCGTCGACCAACTCGACAGGGAACCCGGGCGCCGAAAAACACCGCTGGGCCCGGCGACGACTGTCCCACGCGGCCCGCAGGTAATCACCACCGTCTCGACTCCGGCTGACCGAAACGCGCGGGCCTGCTCGGCCGCGTCGCGAATTCCCGTGATGGCCCGTGCCTCGTCCTCGTTAGGCAAAAATACGTCGGTCCAAGGCAGCACGGGCTCGAGCATCGGCAGGCAATCCTTGCCTTCCGGCACGACCACGTCGAGTACCGTTTTCACACGCCGTTCGCGAGCCGCGCGAAACAGTGCGGTGACACTTTCGGGAGAAGGTCGATTGTTGAGGCCGTAACCACCCACGTAGACGACGCCCGTTTGCCCGAGCATCTCCAGCGAAATCTCGCTCCCGTCGAGCCTCGCGTTGGCGCCGGGTGCGTGGATGAAGCGGCGGTCCTCGCCTTGCACGTTGACGATCATCGAGGTGCTCGTCGCTTCGCCGGGCAGACTGGCAAGATGTTCGACCACCACGCCCGCATTGCGCAGGGCGTCGCTCACGAACCGGCCGAACGCATCGTCGCCGACGCAGCCGACCACTGCCGCCTTGCGTCCGACACGGACCAGATCGACGGCCACGTTAGCCGCACAGCCGCCGATGCTCAGATGCGTCCGAGGCGTGAGGACCAGCTCACCGGGCTTGGGCAGACTCGCAATCGGGTCGCAGACGTGATCGGCGACCACGATTCCCAGGCACAAGCAATCGAAGAGTGAATCCTGTTCGGCCATAGTCCACGAAGATAATCGACAATGCGTGCGACGGTCAGCATCAGCCGCAGCTTATCGCAATTACTCTTCGCAAGCTCGCAACATGGCTGCGAGCGGCTCCGGATCGGCCAGGCGATGATCGGTGCCGATTTCGATCAGTGCCGACTGGGGGAGGCCGCTCTTACGGACTAGCTCCTCACTGTCTGCAAAGGCGACCACGTCGTCTCTGCGGGAATGGAGGATCGTCGTCCTAGCTCCGATGGTGCGAGCATCGCCAAATCGCTTCCAGGCGGGACAGAGCAACACGAGCGGCGTGTCGCCGGCGTCGACGTTCATCGCCACAGCGCCGCCACGACTGGAGCCGACAATCACATCGGGACGATGTTGGTCGCAGGCGGCCTGCGCAATCCGCACGGCCTCGGGAAAATCCTCATCGGGCAACGCCGGATTAATCACCTCGTGCCCGTGGCTGGCGAGATAACTTGGCTTCACGCCGCCCGGTACCGACTGCCAGCCGTGGAGGAAGAGGATTTTGATCCGGCCACCCTGCCCTGGCTAGGGTTTAGAGGTCAGCAGTTTTTCGACCAACGGCACGACGTCGTGCGCGTAGGTCAACTCGGGCGTCTTTGGAGTCTGGCTGTTGTCGAAACGATGGGCGAGCTTTCCGCTTTGATCGTAGACGAAGACAGCCGGCGGACCGCCGAGATGGATCTTATTGAAAAAATCTTCGCTGGCGTCGCTCGAAATCACGTTGAGCAATTCGTTCGCGCCGTGCTTGGAGAGAAAATCGAGCACCGGTTTGCGGAATGACTCAGGAGGTTCGCGCACGGCTCCCGAATAATCCGTGTCGAACGAGATGCAGCGAACTTTGTCCCCAAAGTGCTTTTGCAGCGTGACCAGGTTGGGGAATTCGCGGACGCAGGGGTCGCAATAGGTCGACCAGACGTCGAGCACCACGACCTTGCCGCGAAATCCTTCGCGCCGTTTTTGAGTCTGATCCCAGCTCAGGATTTCGACAGCCGGCGGCTTCGTTGGGACCGAAGTAGCAGGCGACGCGGGGACGGAGTCGCCTCGTGGATTCGGTGCTGGCGCCGTCTGCGCGCAGCCGCCGACCCAGACCAGAGCCAGGATCGTGCCGGCAGAAAGTAACCGCGGGCGCACTCCGCTTGCCGCCAACTAGTTCGCCATCGCCAGGCGTTCTTCTTTTTCCGCACGGCGACGGGCGATGACATCGTCCTGCAGGCTGTTGGGGACCTGCTTGTAGCGGAAAAACTCCATGCTGAAGGAACCTTTGCCCTGCGTCATCGAACGCAGCTCGTTGGCGTAGTCGAACATCGTGGCCAGCGGGACCTCGGCCAGGATCACGCTGACGGCGTTGCGGACTTCCGTCTGCGTGATGATGCCCCGCTTGCTGGAGATGTGGCCCGTGACCGGTCCCTGAAATTCCTCGGGGACCTCGACCTCGAGCTTCATGATCGGCTCCTGCAAGGCGAGCTTGGCCTTCTTGAGCGTGTCCCGCATGCAGTTGAAGCCGCAGATGTTGAACGCCATTTCGGACGAGTCGACGTCGTGGTAGGTGCCGTCCTGCAGGATGGCCCGCACGCCGACGACCGGGCATTCGCAGAGCGGACCTTTGTCGAGGGCCCGCTTGAATCCCTCGTCGACCGGCTTGATGTACTCCTTCGGAACGCGGCCCTGCGTGACCTCATTGACGAACTCGTACGGCTCGGCGGCGTCATCGGGGAGCGGTTCGATCTGCCCGACTATGTGCGGCGTACTGGCCGGAGCCGCCGGTCTGCTTCTTGTGCTTGAAGTTGAACTCGGCGACTTTCGTCGGGCACTCGCGATAGGCGACTTTCGGCTCGCCGATCAGCGTTTCGCACTTGTATTCGCGGCGAATCCGCTCGACATAGACTTCCAGATGCAGCTGGCCCATGCCGGCGATCAGCGTCTGACCGGATTCCTGATCGGTCATCACGCGGAAGGTGGGATCCTCACGGCGGAAACGCTCGAGGGCCTTCGACAGCCGGTCGGCGCCGTCGCGCTTCAAAGGTTCAATCGACAGGCGGATGACGGGCTCGGGCACGAAGATGCTCTCCAGAGCCACATCGACGCCCGGGCCGCAGAACGTATCGCCCGAGGCGCAGTCGACGCCGACGACGGCGACGATGTCGCCCGCTTCGGCCACGTCCACGTCCTCGCGCTGGTCGGCGTGCATCCGGACCAGCCGTCCGAACCGCATTTTCTTGCCGGTGCGCTGGTTAGTGTAGCTTTCGCCCTTCTGAATCTTGCCCTGGTAAACGCGGAAATAGGTCAGCTGTCCGAACGTCTCGACGACGGTTTTGAACGCCATGGCCACGAGCGGATCGTCGGGCGAACTGGTCAGTGGCTTCTTCACTGACTTGGCTCCGTGAGCCGTCGAAACGGCTGCTTCGCCGGCTTCGGGCTTGGCCGTGAGGTCGATCGCTTCGATCTTGCGGTCCTGCGGGTTGGGCAAGTAGGCGATCACCGCGTCGAGCAGTTCCTGCACGCCCTTGTTGCGGAAGGCCGTGCCCATCATCACGGGAGTTAGCTCTTGCGAGAGAGTGGCTTCGCGAATGATTGGACGAATTTCGGCGGTGGTGACCGGCCGTTCTTCCAACAGGGCGACCATCAGGTCGTCGCTGTACAGCGACAGCGTTTCCAACATGTGGGCCCGGGCTTTGGCCGCTTCCTCGGCGTACTCCGCCGGAATCGCTTCGCGGCGGATATCTTCGCCCTGCTCGCCGTCGAAATAGACGGCCTGCATCTCGACCAGGTCGATGACGCCGGCAAACTGCGAGCTGAGGCCCATGGGGATCTGCAGCGCGAGGGGCGTTACGCCGAGCTTCTTTTGAATTTGATCGATGACCGATGCCGGGTTGGCACCAATGCGGTCCACCTTGTTGATGAAAGCGATGCGGGGGACGCCGTACCGCTTCATCTGGCGATCGACGGTGAGCGACTGGCTCTGCACACCACCGACGGCGCACAGCACGAGTACAGCGCCGTCGAGAACCCGCAGGCTGCGCTCGACCTCGACCGTGAAGTCGACGTGGCCAGGCGTATCGATGACGTTAATCGAGTGGTCTTCCCATTCGACCTGGGTCGAGGCGGAGGTAATGGTAATTCCCCGCTCGCGCTCGAGGTCCATGTAGTCCATGGTCGCGCCGCCGTCGCCTCCCTTGACCTCCTGCATCCGATGGATCCGGCCGCAGTAGTAGAGAATCCGCTCCGTCAGGGTGGTCTTCCCCGAGTCGATATGGGCGGAGATTCCGATGTTGCGATGGTGATCTAGGCTTTTCATGGAAAACAACTTACGTCAAAAACCACTCAACCGGGCAACGTTGCCGTAGCCACCGATGGCTGCGGGATCTGCCCAGAAAACTGAAACTGGAAGGGCCCCGATTGCAAAAATCGAGTCACGGACGGCCCACAACACGCCCTAAAACGGCCGCGGTAGCGACGTCGTCGCCAGCCACACAGGCGAGTTGACCGCACCGCGACCTTCACCACTCAACGAACGGGCGAACGGTTCTGGCGGGTCAGGGTGAACGTAACATCCTATCCGGTTAGGTGATCTGCGGGAAGGGGAATTAGCCCGATCGACCACCCACCACCGCTGAATTCATAGGTTTTTTATAGTTTGTTCGCAAGGTTGCCGAGAGCGGACTCACCTCGACCCGAGCCTTGGCATTCCGCGGAACGGCCCGTCCGGTCGCGGTTTTGTCCGGACAGCCGCCTCGGTCGGCCCGAACCACCCCACCGATCGGCCCGAAACGACATTGCTGCAATCCGAGCCGCGACATACATTTCGCCCGCTAACCGCGTCCCGGTCGCCGCACGGGATGGCTTTCGATCAGCCTTGCGATCACCGGCTTTAGCTTCGTTTTGCTTCGCAGGCCGCGACTCGCGATCCCGCCTCGCGGCCCGACGCTCTCGCAT
The DNA here is from genome assembly GCA_963813715.1 of uncultured Planctomycetaceae bacterium. Lineage (GTDB taxonomy): Bacteria > Planctomycetota > Planctomycetia > Planctomycetales > Planctomycetaceae > DASPSM01. The sequence goes on from CAWFAK010000005.1 coordinate 1,379,786, forward strand.
AACGGGTGCGATCTCCGTGACTGATATCGGCAATCGGCGAACAAGGATTGCAGCGGCAGCGCTCATTGCCGTAACGGTCGGGGTCGGGGCAGCCGGCTGCCTGGGCCTGGACGTCGGCGGCACGTTTCGCTGGCCCGGCACGAAGACCGACCCGCAGCAGGCGGCCGCCATGGCGGTTGCCTGGCAGAACGACATACAAAAGAGGAACGGCAAGAATCTGATGCGCGGCTTTCAAGGCAAGGTGCAATTCTTTGCCGCCGTCCCCAAGCCGACCGGGAAAGATACCGACAAGCAGCCACTGCCGCCGCCGAAGGCGGTCCCCGTCGACGGAACTCTTACGGTCTACGCATTCGAAGAGAGAGCCGACGGAAAAGAAGGGGCTGGCCCCCCGAAGAAATATGTCTTCGCGGGAAAAGACCTCAAACGCGTGCATCGGGAAGGCCCACAAGGGCCCGAATACAATGTCTGGCTCGCCTGGGACAAAGCGGGCGGGCCGGAACGACACATTCGCCTGCTGATGCGGTTCGATCCGGCCGGCGGCGGACAACCTGTCATGTCCGATAACTCGCGGGAAGTGCTGCCCGGCATCACCGTGCAGTTTGCCGGCCCGGCGCCGGCAACGCGGAAAGCTCCGGCCGATTCGTCCGGACGTCCCGTTACCGATCCCGACTTCCCCGGCGAAGCCAACGCGAGTCGCGATGCGAAGCCGCCGGAATCCCCGGCGACCGCTCCGCGGCTCGACGACACTCACTAGATCGCGCAGCGACGCGATCCTTGTGCTGTGCGTTTCTGCCTGGCCGCCTCGTCCGGCCGAGTCATCTGCTCATTACTGCTTCGCTAATGGCTTGGTTTGCCCGGTGCCTGACTTGATCAGCGCCGTTCGCGTCCGCAAGCGGGGCGGCGCCAGGATCAATGTCAACACGACCAACGCACCAAACGCGCTATAGATCCACGTAAAAACCACAGGCTCCGCGCGATAGAACAGGACCTGATGCACCCACCTGGCGATGAAGTCGCCTTGTTCCACGGATTGTCCCGCCTGTTCCCGCAACCAGTTTTCCCAGGTCGTCAGCGGGCAGACGATGCCTGACCACGACTCGAACACGACCACGCCGATCGCTGCGAGGTGGAGCAGGCGAAAGGTCCGATTACGAACCCAGTCCCACTTGAACAGGATGCCGAGCAGCACCGCCAGTTCGCCTAGGATCACGAAGGCGACGTAGCCAACGTGCAGCACCACGACCAAGTCGGCCAGGGCGACGTACAGAGACTCCATACAAATGAGAAGCCTCTGACGGCCAGTTTATTCCCGCCATTTTTTCCACAGCGTGCAGCCACGTACGGCGGAACGACCGCGCAAACAGCCGGCCTCGACAATTCGGTCAGCCGGTAGCCAGACCAATCGCCGCCACCGTCAGCGCAACTTTTGGAGCTGCTGCTTCACGTCGCGAGCGCGACGGGCTGACTCGCTCTGCGGGTCGAGGGCGATGGCCTGATCGAGCAGCTTGGCGGACTTCTGCCGATCGTTGAGACCACAATAGGCCTGACCCTTGAAAGCCAGCAGCCGTTGCAGCTGGTCGCGCGACGGTTTGGCTTCGGCCATGAGCAAGTCAAGCCGCGCCAAGGCCGCCTGGTACTGGCGCCGATCCATCAGTGGCGAGACTTCAGCCTGGATCGCGCAATCGATCTTACGATGGAGGACGGCCGCCTCGTACTTCGCCCGCAGCCCGGCCTTGTTCTGCGGATCGAGTTCGGTGACGCGCAGCTGCAGATCGGCATACTCCGCGTCGGCCAGAGGACCGACGGCTTTCAGAACGGCGTCCAAGTGGCGTGCGCACTCGGTGCCCGTTGTCACGGCGGCGAGTGTCAATTCGCGGTCGCGCCGCACATGCATCTGCCGCAACCGGTCGAACTCGCGCCGATACCCCGACACGCGCTGCGTGATCAGCTCGGAACTCGCATAGGGAATGCCCTTGGAATCCAACAACGCAAACGTCGGAAACCGGGTGACCGCCATCCGCGTGAGCACACGACTCACCCACGCGACCGTCCTGTCCGGCATTCGAGTCGACACCGTCAGCCGCAGCAGCACGAACGCAGTCCCCTCGCGATTGAGGAACAGCTCGCTGTCGACCAACGTCGCCGAGGGCGCTGCGGCGGTTTCCGGATCGCTCCCAGCGACGGGTCGAGCGAATTCGAGCAGGATGTCTTTGTGTTCGGCTTTGGCGACGGCTTTGGCGGCTCGCAGATCGTCAAGCCATTTGGGCAGAGCGGGAGAGTCGGTTCGCTTAGGCGAGGCGGGCGTTAGCGAGGCGGTTTTGGGCGGGGCGGGAGGACGATGCGGTTTGAGCACAAAATCGAAGACCACTGCGCCCATCGCGCAGAATGCCAATAGGCCCAGACCGCGCAGAATCGGTGCCAGAGTTCTGATGCCAGAGTCCTTTGCTCTTCATGGAGGCGACTCCGAAGTTGCCGTACAGCACGGCGAAACGGACACGCTTGGAATACCGACAGTGGACAATGCAAACCTGGTGCCGCTTCGCCCAATCGTCGACGCGCCTGCGCTGCATCGTTTGCCGGCTCAAGTGCTTAGGCTCGGGTACCAGTTTGCCCGATCGCGGGCGTGCTGAATTTATTGTGGGCAGATCCGCCACGACCGTAGGCAGAATTCGTGAGAAAAGATTCGCAGCGACAGGCACACTTTTCAGCGGAAAAGGCGCGTCGGAATGCGGCGAATGCTCTTGGAGAGCCGCGACACGCGAATCGCCGGACGCTGCGTTTCGTCCTGCTTGATGCGCCGCCGATAGGTCGAAAGGATGTCGCTTCGCGTCACGATGCCGATGAGTTGCGTCGGTTGATCGCGTCGCACCACGGGCAAACGGCCGATGTTGTGGTTGACCATGTGGTCGGCTGCCTGGCGCACGGTGCAATCGTCGTAGACAAATTTCAGCGGCCGCGTCAGCAGTTCACGCAGAGGCGTCCCATCCTGCGCGGTTTCCGCCTGGAGATCTCGGCGGGTCAGCACTCCAACCAGATATCCACGCGCGTCGACAAGCGGAAAGCCCTGATGCCGCGCGGCTTCGACGTTAGAAGCCAACCAGGTGCGGGCGGTCGTCACGCTGTCGTCGGCCTGCAGTGTGACCACCGGCTGCGAAGCGATTTCGGCGACCGTGACTTGCTCGAGCGGATCGGGAACGTAGTCGGCCGGAGTGCGAATCCCGCGGCGCGCAATCTTTTCGGTCATGATCGAATGCTTGCTCACCAGACTGGCGACGAGATAGCTGGCCGCACAACCCGCCAACAAGGGCAGCAGCCCGTGCGGTTGACACGTCGTCTCGTACGCAAACACGGCCGAGGCCAGAAAGGCACGCGACGCGCCGGCGAAAGTGGCCGCCATTCCCACGAGCGCCGCCAGTCGCAGGTCGATGCCGGCAAAGGGGAGGCACCACATCGCCGCCGCTCCCAGCACTTGCCCGCACCCCGCGCCGATCGTGAGCAACGGAGCCAGCGTCCCCCCCGAAGTTCCGCTGCCCAGCGAGATCGACCACGAAAGAAACTTCATCAGGCACAGCATGATCACCACGCGGAGCGCCAGATTCTGGTCGAGGATCGAGCGGATGTTGTAGTAACCGACGCCCAAAGTGTCCGGATAGAAATAGCCAATCACTCCGACCGCCACGGCCCCCAACGCGGGCCACCACATCCAATGGATGGGCAGGTGATCGAACGTGTCCTCAATCGAATAGACGATTCGGTTGATGCCCGCCGCGACCAGGCCCAGCACCAGTCCCAGGACGGCGTAAAACGCCAGGGCCGACAGCGGCACGGGCGAGAGATCGCTCATGGCGAAGACCGGGTCGTGACCAAAGATCAAGAGTCGCACGCCGGCCGCCGTCGCGCTCGCCAGCGCGACAGGAATGATCGAGCGCGCACGAAACTCGAAGAGCAACAATTCGAGCGCCAGGAGGACCGCCGACACCGGGCTGCCGAAAGTCCCCGCCATGCCCGCGGCCGCTCCGGCGGCGAGCAGTGTTTTGCGTTCCGACGGTGTCGTATAGGTAAGCTGACCGAACAGTGATCCCAAGGCGCCGCCCGTCGCGATGATCGGACCTTCCGCACCGAACGGCCCGCCGGTGCCGATCGAGACGGCCGCCGACAACGGCTTCAAAAACGTAACGCGGGCGGGGATGCGGCTGTCCTTGGTGAGCACGCCCTCCATCGCTTCGGGAATTCCATGGCCGCGGATGGCTTTCGATCCGAATCGCGCCATCACGCCGACGATCAACCCGCCCACAATCGGCACACCGATCGCCCAGATGCCCAGTGCATTACCGGCCGGGCTCACCGCGTCCGCAGAGACGCGATGGTAGTAGGCGAGATTCGTGATGAAGTCGATCAGCAGAATCAGAACCTTGGCCACGAAGGCCGCCAACGCGCCCAGCGCGATGGCCCCGACACAGAACTTCACCGTGCGGCGATCGACGACGGACGCTTCCGGTGGAACGTGCTCGGCTTCGCTCACCAGGTCGAGCGAGGGAGAGATGGTCAGCCCGTCCGTGGTCGCGGAATGGGCGTTCTCTTTCTTGATCATTCAAAATGCCTCTCACCGTGGAAACGGTTGGACATCTGTCTGTCCGGCAGGGCATGCAGGCGGGGAGTTGCGGCGAGATCCCCAACGACTGGCGCGGAATCGGAATCCCGCCGCGGTGGGTACTCAATGTTGGGCTTAGCACAAAAACCGAAATCGCTCAACGCGGAGCAATGAAGAAAGCGAGACCGATAGCGCTACGGGCTAACGATCGTCCCGGTCTCGGGGCTGCTCGCCGTCGCATACAGCTTTTTGGGAATGCGCCCGCGAGCCAGGCTTTGCGGCCGGCAATGCAGGCCAGCCGCATCGCCGTTGCCATGGTGAGGGGATCGCGCGCGCTGGCGATGCCCGTGTTGAGCAGCACTCCGTCGCAGCCAAGCTCCATCGCTACGCTGACGTCGCTGGCCGTGCCGACGCCCGCGTCGATGATCACGGGATAATTCTTGTCGTTCTCTTTGAGCGACTCGAGGCAGATGCGGATGTTATTAGGATTGAGCACGCCCTGGCCGCTGCCAATCGGGCTGCCGGCAGGCATCACCGACGTCGCGCCCGCCTCTTTAAGTCGCCGCGCCGAGATCGGATCGTCGGTCGTGTAGCAGAGGACCTGGAAGCCTTCCTTGACCAAGATCTCCGTCGCCCGCAGCGTGGCCACCGTATCGGGCAAGAGCGTCCGCTTGTCGCCGAGCACTTCGAGCTTGACCCAATCCGCCCCCGGATTCTCGAGGCCCAGCAGAATCTCGCGGCCGAGGCGAGCCACGCGAACCGCGTCTTCGGCCGTGAAGCAGCCGGCCGTGTTCGGCAGGATCGTGAATCGCGAGAGGTCGATGAAGTCGAGGATGCTGCGACCCTGCGCGTCGATCAACCGCTCGCGCCGCACGGCCACCGTCACAACCTCGGCACCACTGGCGTCGAGGCAGTCGCGCATCAATTCGTAGGTGGCGTATTTGCCGGTGCCGACAATCAGCCGCGACTCGAATGTGTGCGAGCCGAGGACGAGCGGCGATTCACAATGAGTGGCGGTCACGGTTGATCTCGGAGATGTCTGCACTCGACTGTATGAACACGTCTCGACTGCATGGTCACGCGCCCACATCTTTCACTGATTTCGGCGTCATGATTTCGGCATCATAGTTGATGGCCAACTCAGCCGCCCCCCACCAGCGTGACAATCTCGATGTGATCGCCGGGCTCGAGCATACAGGCGGCATGCTGGCCGCGCGGAACCAGATCGCGGTTCCGTTCGACGGCCACCAGACGCGGCTGCATCTTGAGCTGCACCAAGAGCCCGGCGACGGTCGTGTCCGCCGGGACCTCGTGCGGCTCTCCATTGACGATCAGTTGGATCATGATTGCGATTCGGTTGTCGGCCTGACCCTTGCTCGTGGTCTTTCCCCGAATCGGCCCCCCATTTGCGTCTACACGGAGACCGCCGGCTGACGAGCTGGCATTTTCGCTTCGGAAACACTGATTCTCGCACAGTTCGCCCAATTTGGGGAGCGCGCGGCCTCTGACAGGAATGACCGCGCCGGGAGTTACTGCGCGATTTGTGGGCACGCTGTGCCAACGGGCGGCGCGGCTCCCGTCAAAAGAGATTGCACTCTCGCCTGGATCGGTTAAGCTCGAATTTGCGCGCTCGCGCGATGAGGTCGTGTAAAGCGCGTCCCAGGCTACACTGCAGGCCGCGCACAAAGGCTGCCAGCCATGTCGACCGCCAAGACACTCGACGGCAATCGCGTGCTGATCTTCGTTGCCGACGAGTACGAAGACCTCGAGCTGTGGTATCCCAAGCTGCGACTCGAAGAAGCGGGCGTCCATGTCACGGTCGCCGGCCCCGAGGCGGGCAAGACCTACCGCGGCAAGCATGGCTATCCCTGCGTGGCCGATGCGGCCATCGGCGACATGGAAGCGACCGACTTCCAAGGAGTTGTCTGTCCAGGCGGTTGGATGCCGGATAAGATTCGCCGAGACCCCCGCGTGCTGGCTCTCGTCCGCGAGTGCTCCGAAGCGGGCAAACTGGTGGCGGCCATTTGTCATGGTGGCTGGATCCCGATTTCGGCTGGAATTTACCGCGGGGTCAAGGTGACCGGTTCGCCGGGTATCAAGGATGATCTCGTGAATGCCGGCGCGGTTTGGCACGACGCCCCGCTCATTGTCGACCGGCATTTCGTGTCGAGTCGCAAGCCGGCCGACCTGCCGGAATTCATGACGGGCGTGCTGCGCGTTTTGTCGCACTCGGCCAAGGCGGTCGCGCGATGAAGGTGCCGGCCCGGATCGCCTGCCTGCTCTTTGCGGCCGCGCTCGGCTCGCTGGCCTGCCTCACGTCTCGGAGCGACGCCGTGGAGATTATCGGCCATCGCGGGGCATCGCACGATGCTCCCGAGAACACGCTCGCCTCGATCCGCCTGGCGTGGAAGCAGAACGCCGACGCGTCCGAAACCGACGTGCACCTCACCAAAGACGGTCAGATCGTGGTGATTCATGACTTCACGACCCGCCGGGTCGGCGGCCGCAATAAAAAGGTCGTCGACCAGACGCTGGCGGAACTCAAAGAGCTCGACATCGGCCGCTGGAAGGGCGAGCAGTTTGCCGGCGAGCGGATCCCCACTTTGTCCGAATACCTGGACGCCATTCCCAAGGGGAAGCGGCTGTTCATCGAGATCAAATGCGGCCCGGAGATCGTGCCGCCGCTGGGCGCCGTCCTACGTGCGGCCCACAAGCGGCCCGAGCAAACCTGCCTGATCGGCTTCTCGTACGACGTCATGAAAGCCGCCAAGCGCGAACTCCCCGAGCTAAAATGCTATTGGATCGTCGAATTGCGGAAGAACCGGGAAACGGGCCGGTGGACCCCGCAATTGGCAACCCTGATCAAAAAGGCCAAAGACGCCGGCTTGGACGGAATCGATTTTGGCGACGCGCCCGTGCTGGATCGGGAATTTATCAGCAAGGTGAAGCAAGCGGGGCTCGGCGTTTATACCTGGACGGTCGATTCCGTACAGGAGGCAATGCGTTTGCAACAGGCCGGCGTCGATGGGATTACCACCAATCGACCCGGCTTCCTGAAGGAGTCGCTGATGGGCCATCCCTGAACCCAGGGATGCGGGTCTTCGCTGTCCCGGCACCGGTCCTGCCATGAGATCGGCGCTGGATGGGGCCAGCGATTCACGGAATGATTCCTGTCGGAGTCTGATCGAATGCGGATCCACCAGATTTTGCTTGGAGCCAGCACGGCTGCGGCCTCCCTTCTGTTTTCGCCCCGCGGAGCCGGATGCTGCTCGGCGGGAAGCGCGGCGGACACGCCGACACGGCAAGTCGCCTCGGTCGATCGAGCCGTCCTTCGCGACGCCATCAGCGAGGCGACCCTGCGGCTCAACAGTCCGCGGTTTGCCGAACGCGAAGCGGCCTCGAGAGAGTTGATCGACACCGGGGCGCCGGCCGTGGCAGCCCTGCGGGAAGTGGCTCTGCAAGGCAGCCTGGAAGCGTCGGTCCGTGCTGTCAGCATTCTGGAAGCGATCTACGTTGCCTCGGGCGACTTCGAGGAAGCCGCCACGGAGGACTTCTGGTCCGAGTTCAATGATGTGCTTCGCGCTTACATCTGGGTCGATCTGAGCGAAGCGCAGACCACGGCCGACGCGGCCGAATCCGCGCTGGACGAACTGGAGCGCATCGGCCGCCCCGCCGTTGCCGAACGCGCCGAGATGGCGTTGGAATCGCACTACGATATCCGCGAGCGCCGCGCTCTCTGCGAAATCGAGCGACTGCACGGGAAGGCTATTTTTGGCGGCCTGCCCGCGACCGTCTTTTGGAACCCGCGGATCAATCCGGCCCCCCTGCCGAACGAGTTGCAGCGCGAAGCGAACAAGGGCCGCGGCGAATTGACGATGGTGATCATTGGGCCAAAATGGACCGGAGGCGACGAAGGGCTCAAGCAGGTCGCCCGTCTCAAGAAACTTCATAGCCTGTACCGCATCGAAGGCCAGCAGGTGACTGACGACGGCGTTCTGCGGTTGCGTGCCGCGCTCCCGGGGCTCGAGATCCAGGTCCGTGCCGCCGCCAAGCTGGGCATCGAGCACCGTCCCGACGTGATCGGTTTCGGCGTCGAACAGGGCTGCAAGATCGAAGCGGTCAAGCCGGGCGAAGCGGCGGCCAACGCCGGCCTGCGGACGAGCGATGTGATCCTCCAGTTCGCCGGACAAACGGTCAACAACTTCGATTCGCTGGTCGAGATCTTGCGTCACTACAATCCGGGCGACAACGTCGACGCGACGGTTTACCGCGACGGCGAAGTCCGCACGTACCACCTGACGCTGACCGGCTGGGATTAACCCAGGCGAGGTTCGACTGGCCCGGTTGAATCGGTCCGCCCTAGCCGTGCGACTATTCCGGTGTTGCTTGCCGGGCGTGCTGCCCGTGCTTTCCACCCGAGGCCCTTGCTGGCCCCACTGCTGCGCCCCTTCGCTTCCGAGGGTTTTGCGCACCTTTGCGGCCTGATTGCTCCCGTCCGCAAGGTCGCTACTGGCGGAAACCGACGCCCGTGTTGCCCGTGTTGATTTTCCGCAACTGTTTCGCTTTTTCCGCGCCCTGCGGAATCGTGAGCTACGTTTTTCTTGTCAAAGCGGCCGGAAAGGGCCGGCGCCGCGCCTCGCGCGCGACTGCGGGGCCCGCAGGCATCGAATCGCATCGAAACAGGGAGTAAGGGATCCGATGGTCAACGCCAAGTTCGTTCCGCCTCGTCCGGGCCGTCCCACCGCCGAGCAAGGACAGACCGATTTCGACGAGTTGAAGCGGCTGATCCACGGCAAGCTGGTCGACAAACTCGATCTGACCCGCCTGGGTGATCTCGAAGGCGACACGCTGCGGCGCGAGATCCGTCTCGTCGTCGAGCACTTGTGCGATACCGAAAATCCGCTGCTCAACCGCTCCGAGCGCGAAAAACTCATCGAGGAAGTGCTCGACGAGACGTTCGGCTTCGGGCCGCTCGAGGCGCTGCTCAAGGAAGACGGCGTCGCCGATATCATGATCAACGGCCCCAAGAACATCTTCTTGGAAAAGAACGGCCGGATTCAGCGCTCGAAGATCACGTTCCGCGATAACGAACACCTGATGCAGATCCTGGACCGCATCGTGTCCAAGGTCGGTCGGCGTATCGACGAAACGTCTCCGATGTGCGACGCCCGTCTTCCGGACGGCTCCCGTGTCAATGCGATCATTCCTCCGCTGGCCCTCGACGGCCCGGCCATCACCATCCGGCGCTTCGGCGCCAATCCGCTCACGCTCGAGGACCTGTTGCGGTTCGGTGCCTTTACGCCCGAGATGGTCATGCTCCTGGAAGGAGCGATGAAGGCCCGGCTCAACATGATCGTGAGCGGAGGTACCGGTTCCGGTAAAACGACGCTGCTCAACACGCTGTCGAGCTTCATCCAGGCCGACCACCGAGTCATCACGATCGAGGACGCGGCCGAACTTCAGCTCCAGCAGGAACACGTCCTGCGTCTCGAAACGCGGCCGGCCAACATCGAAGGCAAGGGCCGCATCAACGCGACCGACCTCGTGCGTAACGCCCTGCGTATGCGGCCCGACCGGATCATCATCGGCGAGTGCCGTGGTCCGGAAGCGCTCGACATGCTTCAGGCCATGAACACCGGCCACGAAGGTTCGCTGACCACGATTCACGCCAACGCCCCGCGCGACGCCGTCTCCCGTCTGGAGACGATGATCAACATGGGCGGCATCGATATTCCGCTGAAAGCCCTGCGGCACCAGTTCGCCTCGGCCGTCGACCTGATCGTGCAAGCCAACCGTTTGCAGGGGGGCCCGCGAAAGGTCACCCACATCACGGAAGTGCTCAACATGGAGCAGGACACCGTGATCATGCAGGACATCTTCCTGTTCGTGCAGGACGGCATCGACGAGCAGGGACGCGCGTTTGGGCACTTCACTTCGACCGGCGTGCGTCCGGCGTTTATGTCTCGCCTCGAATCGGCCGGCGTCCGGTTGCCCGCCAACCTGTTCGCCGCCCGTCAACTGGGCCGCTAGTCACACGAAGAGATCTGCCAGTCCATTTCGAGCAATTTGAGTACGCCGCGGGCCGCCGCCAGCCGCTGGGAACGCTGTCATGAGTCCAATGATTATTTCGCTTGCCGCGTTCTTCGCCGCCACGATGCTCATCGTCGGCGTCGCCGCCTTGATGGGCATGTTCAACACGTCCAAGGCGGAAGACCGCCTGGCGGTGATGACCGGCCGCAAGAAGGAGCTGGAGTCCGAGGGCATCGTCAAGGAAGAACTGTTCCGCGAGGGAAGAGCGGGCGTCGCCGGCATGCTGAGCGGCCTGGGCAAACGGCTTGAAGGGATGAGCCGCCTCTTCCAACAGGCGGACTGTCCCCTGAAGCCGGAAGTGTTCTTCGGAGTCATGGGACTCTGCGGGTGCCTGGGCTTTGCCGCCATGGCCATTACGCACGCCGCGCTGCCGTTGCTACCCGCCGGGGCCCTGATGGGTGCCTCGTTGCCGTTAGTCTGGCTGTTGTGGCGGCGGAAGCGGCGGTTTAAGAAATTTGGCAAGCAGCTGCCGGACGCCCTCGAACTGATCGCGCGAGCCTTGCGGTCGGGCCACAGTCTGGCCTCCGGCTTGCACGTCGTCGTGGAAGAAATGCCGGCTCCCATTTCGACGGAGTTCGGCCAGGCATACGAGGAACAGAACCTGGGCGTGCCGCTCGAGCAGTCGCTCAAGAACATCCTCGTCCGCATGCCCAACATGGACCTCAAGTTCTTCGTCACCGCGGTGGCCATTCAAAAGCAGGCCGGCGGCGACATGGCCGAAATCCTCGACAAGATCGGCTACATCATCCGCGAACGCTTCAAAATCATGGGCCAGGTGCAAGCTCTCACGGGCGAAGGCCGAATCAGCGGCGTCGTGCTGATGGCCTTGCCGATCGCCCTCTTCTTCGCCGTCTACTACCTCAATCCGACCTACATCATGCTCCTGTTCACCGAGGAACTGGGCCGCAAGATGATCGCCGTCGCGGTGGTCTTGCAGATTCTCGGCGCGATCACGATCAAGAAAATCGTCAACATCAAGATCTGACGACGGTATCAAGATTCTCACGGCATGGCCGCAGGATGGATCTGTCATGGACTTAACGAACCTTTTGCCTTGGGCCATTTTCGGCGTCATCACGTTCGGCGTGTGGGCGCTGATCAACGTCTTCTCGTCGCGATCCAGCCGGGCGATCGAGCGGCTCGAAGAGCTGCGCGATCCGACGCTGCGAAACCGCGAAGGCGGCGGTTCCGGCAAAACCGGCATGGGCGCCGTCGTTGAAATGGCCGCCCCCGCCCTGTCGAAAGCTCTGCAACCCAAGACCGAGCTCGAGCAAAGCGAACTCAAAAAGCGGATGGCCAACGCCGGCTACAACGCCCCCGGCGCTGCCCAGCTCTTCCTGGCGATCAAGTTCGCCATGATGATCGGCGGCTGCTTGCTGGGAAGCGGCTTCGGCCTCGTGCACTGGGGGATGACGCAGAAGGGCTGGACCTCGATCATCGTCGGGGCCGGCATCGGCTTCTATCTGCCTGAACTGGTGCTCGCTTTGATGAAGCGGTCGCGGCAGGAGAAAATCTTCCTGCAGCTGCCGGATACCCTGGACCTCTTGGTCGTCTGCGTGGAAGCCGGCTTGGGTCTCGACGCGGGCATGCGTCGCGTTTGCGACGAGCTGGTCGATTCGGCCCCGGAGCTCACGTCCGAATTCAACATGGCCAACAAGCAACTGCAAATGGGACGTCCCCGCCGCGAGGTCTTGCATGACCTGGGCGTGCGGACGGGCGTCGACGACATGCGGGCCCTGGCCGCCATTTTGATTCAGGCCGACAAGTTCGGCTCCTCGATCGCCCAGGCCCTCCGCGTCCAGTCCGACAGCATGCGAGTCAAACGCCGCCAGATCGCCGAAGAGCGAGCCCAGCAAACGGCCGTGAAGATGATCTTCCCGCTGGTGCTCTTCATCTTCCCGGGCATCTTCGTGGTGCTGGTCGGCCCGGCCGCCATCTCCATGATCAACGGCCTGCTCAAGAACGGCTGACGCCCGCCACAACTCTCCAAACGAAAAACACTGGCCCCGGCCAGTGTTTTTTTTGATCCCGTCCCGACCGCCTATTGCGTGCGCGGCTCCTTGATTCTGACGAACTCACTCTTCCCCCCTCGCCCCTTGCGGGAGAGGGGTCGGCCTGCGACGAGCTCAGTCGAGCCGGGGTGAGGGGCCCCTTTTCGATCCCGTCCCAATCGACGCGTCCCGTCCGGTTCGCGTCCCGTCCCGTGTCCACCACGAAGGCACAAAGGACCAAGGAATTCGAATCTGCTGACTTAGGATCTTGCTTCGTGCCTTCGTGTCTTTGTGGTGAAAATCTCCGTGAGCTTGTCATCCCGCCTCACAGATTGTGACCGGACCGGACCGGACCCGATCCCGTCGCGTCTCTCTCTATCTCTGACCTTGGACCTTGGACTTACTCGAGTCCCGTCCCGTCTAGCAGAGCAGTCCGGACCCGGACCCCTGCTCGCGAAAGTGTCCGGACCGGACCTTTTGACCGGTCCCGTCCCCAGTTGGCGTGTCCCGACCGAGAGGTCGCGGATCAAATTCGCCGGGATTCGCTCGGTAAAACAACGTGTCCCGGGCTTTGCACAATGGAACGCATTTTAGCCGATCTGTTGTGCAATTCTCAGATTCGTTGTGCAGACCGGGGCGGCGGCGAAATCGGGCTGAATCCCAAGCTCGTGCATCGCTCCGATCAGCACGCAAAGGTTGTGACAGAGGATTTTGCAGAGCACTTCGTTCTTCATCGCCAGCTTGGTCCGGCTGCGAACGGCGTCCCCGAACTTGGTTTTGATCGACATGAAACAGGCTTCGATGTTAGACCGCTTGTGGTAATGCCGCAGGAACTCCTCCCGGTGCAGGCTGAAGTAGTGGAACGCCTTGGCGTAGAGCCCGCCGACCGCCCCGGTCGTGCCGGCCCGGAACGGGATGTACGCGGTCGCCTTGTGTTTCGCAATCGCTTCAAAATTGGCCGTACTGGCGTACTGTCGGTCTGCTGAAACTTCCGACACGTCGAAGTTCTTCGCGGTCTCGTCCAAGAGCGCGGGCAAGAGCGGACTGTCGTTCGTGCAGCGCTCGTGAATCTCGACGGCGGTCACGACGTGGTCGTGCAGCCGATCATCACGTGGGTTTTTACCCAGTCGGTTTCCTTCCGCTCGCCACCGCACGGGCCGTACTTGTGGTCGTACCAGCGATGGAATCGGCTGGCCGTGAATCCCGTTGAATCTGCGGCGAAATCGCTCTCAATCGCGGTAAGCGGCAGGCTGGCTTTGACGATCAACTCGCGCAAGAACGTCCGTCATGCGTTCATCGTCAAGGCGATTGAAGATCGAGTTGAAGTGCGGGACGCAGCCGATGTGCCCCTTGGCGTGGCATCCGCAGGTCCGACATGAACCGCCGGCCGCTCAGCGTGGAGAACACCTTGAAGCAGACCGCGAACACGGCGTCACGCATCGGGATGCGGCGCTGTCCGCGCCCTCTTGCGATTCCTCTTCGATCCCTTCACACAACGCAGCCAAGAGCGATTGGAACGTATCCTTCTCGCTGGTCTGGGCGCGGTTGTACGCGGGCCACTGCTGCGGATAGCTCTTGCGGACGATCTTCTCTTCGACGGTCACGCTTTCCGTGATCGTCTCGCTTCCGTCCGCGAACAATTCCCTTTGTCGCACGATCCGAACGGCCAAGATGTGTTTGCAGGTACAGCCGCGTAACTCGAAATCGGGGCAAGTGCAGTGAGGCGACTGGTCGTCAGGATCGACCTTGTACCGCTTCTCACCCGGCAACGATTGAGACGAGACGTACCATTGGTTCCCGATCTGCACGATCTTCTGCGTTGCCGCCAAGATCAGTGCGCGATTCTCGCGATCCAGCAACTTCCAATCGGTCATGGCCGCTTCCCCTACAGGATGCGGCGCGACGGGTTAAAATGTCCGACAAGGGGCATTCGGGCCGTTCACGCCTGAGTGCTTCGGCCCGTCGTAGCTCGAACTACGGCGGGCTTTTTTGTTCCCGGTTCTAAAATGAACCAGTCGGTTTGACACCGTTACTATCCGTCACTATACTACACTATCCGATGCTAGTCAACTCTAATTGCTCTGGAGGGCGAGGGCATGCCTCTTTCCAAATCCGACTTGCAAACCAAGGCGCTTCAGCTCGGGCAGATTTTCAAACCGGCATCGCCAATCGATCAGGAGGATCTGTTTTGCGGGCGGCAAACCCAGATCCGCAACGTCGTAGACGCGATCAACCAGACCGGTCAGCACGTAATCATGTACGGCGAGCGGGGCGTGGGGAAAACTTCGCTGGCCAACGTGCTGGTATCGAAGCTTCGCGCTGGCAACCGCGTGATCGTGGCTCCGCACGTCAACTGCGACAACGGCGATGACTATGCCTCGATTTGGAGAAAGGTGTTCTCGGAAATCACTGTTATCTCGGAGAAGCGGTCGCCGGGATTTGTGGCCAAGATCGAGAAAACGGTGGGCTGTCTAGCGGATCAAATCAAGGGGCACATCACCCCGGATTCCGTCAGGAAGCTCCTAACGAGTGTCGGCGAGAACTCCATGCTTCTCGTAATTCTCGACGAGTTCGACAAAATTCCGAAAAAAAATGTTCGCAGTCTGGTCGCAGACACCATTAAGGTGCTGTCGGACCGCGCTACTCCGTCAACGATTGTCGTAGTCGGGTTTGCTGACGACGTTAACGGACTGATCGAAGAACACCAATCGATTGAACGGTGCCTAGTCCAGGTTCCAATGCCGCGCATGTCTCCAGTGGAACTCGAAATGATTGTAACCAACGGCCTCAAGCGCGTCGGCATGACGATCGACCAGGATGCCCTTCAGGAAATCTCGGGACTCTCTAAAGGGCTGCCTCACTACACCCATCTAATCAGCCTGCATTGCGCAAGGCGAGCGCTCGATTCCGGAACGCTGGCGATCACACCCGACCATGTAAAGGCCGCGGTTCGCGAGGCGATCACGGAGACGCAGCAGACCATTAAAAGCACGTATAACGAAGCAACTCTGAGCACGAAGAAAAATGCCCTATATCGGCAAGTGCTTCTTGCCTGCGCGATGACTGACGCGGACGACTTTGGCTACTTCGCTCCGATCGACGTGCGTGAACCGCTTAGTCGGGTGTTGAAAAAACCCTCAAAGATTGAGGCGTTCGCAAAACACCTGCATGCGTTTTGCGAGGACAAACGCGGACCCGTGCTAAAAAAGATGCCGGATCGATCCAGGTTCCGTTTCATGAACCCACTCATGCAGCCTTTCATTCTGATGAAGGGGCTAAAGGACGATCTTGTGACCGAAGACGATTTGGGCCTGAAGCGTGATCCAAAGGCGGAAGGCAAATTGTTTTAGCCGCCCGGAAGCGGCAAGGGAGCATGCGGGCATGATCGAAAAGCAGCTTTTGACGGCGGTCATCGTCCCCGTCGGGATTTTGGTCGTCACCGTCGTCTGCAAGTGCCTCATCCGAATGAGTTGGCCCAGGCTGACGGATTTTTACATGGGAATCGACGCGATGATGGCCGCCATCGCGTCGGGACTGATTTACTTGTGCGATCTGGGCTATCAATATCGCGACGCAAAAAAAACCGTCGACCCAAAGGACAGGGCCGACCAGCTGGATCTCATTGCAAAGCACGCCTTCTACGGGATCGGATACTGTGTTGCCGTTGCGGTTTTTCTGTTCTTTTTGTTGCTTTTTCACCAGCGTTACGAAGCCCTAAAATTGCAGGGGAAAACGCCTAAATTCTGGAGTTGGATGAATTTTCTTATCTTGGTGATCTGCAATGGGATAGGCTTTGGTTGGCTGTTCGCAATCGTGTACTTTATCACCGGCTGAGCTTGACAGTCCGATATAATGATTGCCGAGTCATTCCCATTCAGTCCGCCAACTCGCGGGCATTTCCTTATGACCCAAAACGCAGAATCCACCAAGACGCGAACCGCGGAAGTGATCGCATGTACCGCTGCCGCGAGCGGCGTTGCGCTCGGAATTGCGTCGGCAGTTACCGTTTCGATTCCACTGGTTGCCGCCGCCGCTGGCCTCGGTCTTATTGGCGTCGCCGGCGAGTACTACGCTCAGCGCACGCCTGCAGGCACAGCGGTCCAGTCGGAGGGCAAGCCGCGCTCTTGAGTCGCGGAAGATCGATGCATGACCGCTCCGCTAGGGGCGGTTTTTTTTTGCGCCGCCCACGTCCCCCTCTCCCGGTACAATCGCGGCATGAGCCGTAAACGCCGCTTGGTCCGAGTTGCGGTTTGCGCAGCCGTGCTGATCGCCTACGTGGGCGGATACTTCGTCTGGCCTCACGGTGAATTAGCTACCTTCGGGGATTTCTATCGCAGCTTCCCCTTGGAAGGACTCAACCGGCTCTACGTTCCGCTGGGCTGGCTAGAGTGCAAGATACGGGGGCGCACGGTAACCCTAAGCGGTCCGACCCCAGGTCACGGCATCCAGTTCGATCCGGGCACTCTGGTAATTCGCGCTCGTTCCGTTGTGCAGCCGGGCGTTCTGTTGTGCAGAACCGTCCCGTTGTGCAAAGCCACGTGTCCCGTCCCGTTCTTGTCCTCTCCCGGGGCGCCGCGACCCTTCCCCTCGGTGTTTCCCCCTAGCTGCTGGTGGGGATCTTTTTCTCCCTTATGTGAAAACGGATCCCCACCCCCAGCAGGGACAGTTTTTGATCACCCGCGAGGATTCTCCCGTCACCGCGCCGCCGCGATCGCGCAGGTGTCCGGACCGGACTTCGGGAACCACCCAGCCCCAGAACCGGATGCCGAACTTGGTCTCACTGGGTGTCCAGGGGGCCTGCGCGGTGAACTGGGGCTCCGCGCCGTCTCGGCGCGGCACCTAAACCGCTCGCGCGATCCCGCTCTTTCCATTCAGCCACAAAACCGCGATCCGTCCAAGATCAGTTTTCGCGGAATTCAGGATCGGCTACGCCACAGCTCGGCGCGGAGCGTTTGACTTTTGTCTCCTCGGTTCCCGCGTCCCCATGCACTGCCGATAGTCCCGAAGGCTTCTTACTTTGACGCATTCTTCGCCACGATTCGATGCGCGACGCACGCGACGTCGTCGCATCGGTCAATCGCCCGCTCGACAAGCTCGTAAAGCTCCTTCCACTTGATCACATCGAAGGCGTCGAGGCGGCCGTCGAACAGCTGCGTCAGAACCCGATGATGGATGGCGTCGCCCTCTTCCTCGGCGTGATGCGTCACGATCACCAACTGGTCGACGGACATGGCGAGTTTCGCGGACTTACGGTCCTCGATGTGCCGGATACACATGACGGCATCGGAAGCAAGGCGGCTGGCTTTCACGAGAACGGCGCACTGCCGCACGAATTCGTCCTCACTTCTCGCGACTTTGTAAAAGATCATTCGTCGACCGACGGCGTCGATGTCATCGACCACGTCGTCGATTCGCGAAACCAGGTCGTAGACGTCTCCGCGATCAGCAGGCGAAAAGTTGCTCCGGGCGAGTCGAGCGAATGTTTCCCGCGCGAGTTCGTCGCCGTCGTGTTCAGCTTGGATGATGGCGGTGACCAGCTCACTGGTGATGAGGTCTGCGGAGCACGCTAAGTCCGCAAGCAGCTCGGCTGAGCGCACGGCGTTTTGCGCCGCACGCTCGAAGGCATCGCAATAGTCGAGGTAGTTAGGCAGCAAGCGAAACATGCGTTGCCTCGAAACTGGGCGTCACTCAACCAGGGATTGGCGGCCGCGCCTCCTCCAACTTGTTCGGCACCACAAGCGAGTAGACGCACGGCACCACGAACAGCGTCGTCACCAGACCCGCGATCAGGCCGCCGAGGACCGCGCGGCCCAAGGGGACGTTCGCTTCGCTGCCGCGGCTCAGACCCAGCGACATCGGGATCAGGGCGAAGAACGTCGCCAGCGCCGTCATGACCACCGGCCGCACCCGGACCGAGGCGGCGCCGTCGATCGCCTCGAGCGGAGTCACCCGGTCCGCCTGCCGCACGTTCTCGGCGAAGTCGATCAGCAGCACCGTGTTCGACACCACGATGCCCACCATGAAGATGACGCCCAGCAGCGACTGGACGTTCAAGGCCGTTCCGGTGAAGAACAGCATCAAGATGACGCCGACCACGCCGACCGGCACGGCCGACAGCACCACCAGCGGCGTCAGGTACGACCGGAACAGGGCGACCATCAGGAAGTAGATCAGCAGAACCGCCCCGACCATGCCCATCGCCTGGAATCGGAACGTCTGCTGCATCTTCTGATACTCGCCGGCCAGGACGATCCGGGCCCCTTCCATCGGCTTCTGTCCGGGCGCGTCGGGATCGAAGGGCGTCCAGCCGCCGTCGGGCCGCTCCTTGCCGAACTTCGCCACGACCCGGCTCACGTCCTCGGCCACGTGCCCGAGGTCGCGGCCGTGCACCCCCATCGTCAGATCCATCGTCGCCTGAAGGTTGGTGTGGTTGATCTCGGCCGGCACTTCGACTCGCGGCAGTGGACTTCACGATGTTCCGCAGCGGGATCGGCTTCTGCTGCCCGGGCCGGTGATCGGGATGTCGAGCAGGGTATCGACGCGAGGTGATGTCTTCTTCGGGGTACTGCACGCCGACGAAGTACTGGTTGGAGCTCTTCGGGTCGATCCAGAAGTTCTTCTTGTTGAACTGAACGCTGGAGTTGAACGCCGACACGACGTTCTGCATCATGTCCGCCTGAGTCGAGCCCGAGGTCGGACGCCTTGGCCTGGTCGATTTCCAGGACGTACTGCGGGTAGTCGAGGCGCTGGATGATGCGGGCGTCCACGACGCCGTCGATCCGCTTCACTTCCTTCAGAATTCGCTCGGCCACCTTGCGGGCCTTGTTCATGTCCTTGCCCGTGATGCGGACGTTGATCGGAGTGGACTTGCCCTCGTTCATGGCCGACCGGACCATGCCGCCGGCGTCGAAGGCGAATTCCAGGTCGGAGAACTGCGGATCGGCCGCGAATCCCTGCCGCAAGCATGTCGACGTACTCCTGGGCCGACTGCGACCGCTCGGTCTTGAGTTGAACCTTCACGACCGCGTCCATCGGCCCGGCGTTCGGCGTGAAGGCGGCCGACCAGTTCGGCGTCAGCCCGATCTCGCTGATGACCAGTTCCAGGTCGTCGCCAGTCTTCTCCTTCACGAATTTCTCCGACGCGGCGATCTTCTCCTCGGTCTCTTCGATCCGCGTGCCGGACGGGGCCCGGACGAAGATCTCGAACGCGCCGGCATCGACTTCCGGGAAGAACTCCCGGCGCAGGTCTGGGCCGAAGCACAACGACGACCACGGCCAGGGCCGCGAACGCCGCCGCCGATCACGAAGCCGCGAGCTCGCAGGCCACGTCGAGGAGCCGGAGTATAACGCGCGATCCCGGCGATCGACGCGACTTCCCATTTCTCGAACAGCCGGCCGAGCCAGCCCTTTGCGGGGCGTTCTCGTGTTCGTTGCGGTGCTCGTAGTCGAAGGTGTGGGACTCGACCGGCTTGTGCCCGTGCGACTTCAGCCAGGCCGCACAGCGGGCCGGGACGAACGTCCGCGACAGGACGTAGGCGATCGCCATGGCGAACGCCACGGCCAGGAACATCGGCCGGAACAGGAACGCCCCGAGCCCGGGCATCAGCGCCAGCGGCAGCAGCACGAGCAGCGTGCAGAGCTGGCGATCAGTTCGGGCATGGCCACCTCGCTGGCCCCGAGGAAGGCGGCCTCCTTCGGCTTCGCCCCGAGGCCGAGGTGGCGGTGCGTGTTCTCCAGGCAAATGATCGCGCTATCCACCAGCGGGCCGATCGCCAGGGCCAGCCCGGCCAGAGTCATCACGTTGATCGTCTGCCCGAAGCCGTACAGGCAGGCGATCGGCCCCGAGCACGGCAACCGGGATCGTCATCACGGCGATCAGCGTCATCCGCCATTCGCCGAGGAAGACCAGGATCACCAGCGAGCAGAGGATGGCGCCGAGGATGCCTTCTTCGGCGAGGCTTTCGATCGCCTTGCGGACGTAGACCGACTGGTCCATCACCAGTTTCAGATCGACGTCCGGGGTGGTCAGCCGGTCCTTCATGTCGGGCAGGTTCTGTCTTGAGAGTGTCGACGACGCTCAGCGTGCTGTACCCCGACTGCCGGTAGACCGGGATGTAGACCTGCCGGCGGCCGTCCACGCGGACGACGTTCGTTTGAATCGGGGCGGCGTCCTTCGGGTCGGCCACCTCTTTCAGGAAGATCGTCCGCCCGTCCGCGTCGGTCTTGATCGGGAATGTCGCCCATGCGCTCGACGCGCGTCGTACATCGCGTTGGAGTCGAGCGTGTAGTCGAACTTGCCGAACTTCGCGTCGCCGGCCGGGATGAAGATGTTGAACCGGTCCAGGGCATTCATCACATCGATCGGGGACAGGCCGTGGGCCTGGAGCTCGGTCGCGGTCGAGGTAGGCCAGGATGGTGCGAATCTTCCCGCCGTAGACGACCGGGGCGTTCGCCCCGCGCGACGCCATGATCATCATCCGGACCTGGTAGCGGGCGGTGTCGTAGAGGACCGATTCGTTCTGCGTCTTGCTGTTGAGGGCGACCAGGCAGACCGGCGTGGACGAGGTCGGGTCGTAGGGCAGGATGACCGGCGGCAGCGTTCCCGGGGGCAGGGTCGGGATTTCGACGGTGGCCAGCGAGTTGACCTGGGTCAGGGCGCCGGCCGGATCGACGTCGTCGGCGTAGAAGTTGCGGACGATGCTGACGCCGAGGAGCGACCGCGATTCCTGGCGGATCGATCCCGGCGGCCTGCCCGGTGCCGCGTTCCATCCGGGCGGTGATGCCGGCCTCGACGCTGGTCGCGGCCATGCCGTTGTAGAAGGTCAGCACCTGGACGGCCGGGCTGCGGTACACCGGCAGGATGTCGGCCGGGATCACCGCCAGGGCCACGGCCCCGGCCAAGCACGATCGTCAGCATCAGGACAGTGATCGCCCGGGGATTGCCGAGCGAAAAGCGGATCAGACCATTCATGGATCAAGGCCGGTCTCGCGGTCGAGACAACCCGGGCGTGGGATCAGGGCGTCGGCAGGACTTCGGAGTGGAATGTCGAGGTGGGACGAGCAGGGCGTGCCGCGGCTTTCGCTTGGCTACTTTGGCTATCAACGATACCACGGCGGTTCCCTCTCCAGTGGGCCGCTGGCCCGGACGATGACGCGGTCCGTCGGCCGTCAGCCCCGAGAGGACTTCGACCTCCGACCCGTTGTCGGCCCCGTAGCGACCGGCGACAAGCGGCTTTGTCGTCACGGACCACGCGAACCGATCCCTTCCCGCCTCCGCCTTTCCGACCAACGCGGACCGACGGAATGCGGAACGCATCCGGCGACCGGCTTGCAGGATGAGGGTGACTCGGCCGAACATCCCCCGGCGGAGCTTGCCGTCCGGGTTCTTGACATGCACCTCGGTTCGCATCATGCGAGTGTGCGGATCTTCGGACGCGGCCAGCCGGGACACTTCCACCTTGTCGGCCCCGCGGGTCTTGAAGACCACCCCGGGCAGGGCGTCCACCTCGACGACGGCGGGATCGCCGCAGTCGACAAACGGAACGTCGCGTTCCGGCACCTGGATAACGACCCGCATGACGTCCGTCCGCTCGACGGCCAGCACCGGCATCCGGTCCCCGCCGGCGTCGGCTGACCGAATGAAGTCGCCGGGATGGAAATTCCGCTTGGTGACGACGCCGGTATACGGGGAACGGATGACCGTGTAATCGAGCAGGACCTGCGACTTCTCGAGCCGGGCCTTGGCCGTTGCGACTTCGGCCTCGGCGTACCGGAGATCGGCCTGGGCCTGCGTGCACTCGGGCACGGGCCGCCGCTTCCTTTTGCCTGGCCGCATTTACCGCTTCGCCGGCCGCGAGTTCGGCCGAGACGGCTGCCTGGTACTGATCCTCTTGCTCGTCCGCAAGCTTGGCTTCGATCGCCTTGCGCGCGACCAAGTCCTGATTCGATCCCGCTGCTTCTCGCGGTACGCCCGGTACGATCTTTGCTCTTCTTTTCGGCCTGGCCAGAGCGATCACCGCAGTGGCCGCACCAAGGTCGGCCTCGGCGGTGGTGATCGCGGCTTTCATTTGCTCCACCTTGGCCTCCGCCCGCACGACGTCGGCCGCGTCCTGCTTCACCTGCTTCTCGTACTCCGGCACCGAAATCCGGGCCAGCACATCCCCCGCTCGCACGGGATAGCCGATATCGACATTCTGTTCGACCAGGAAACCCGAAACTTTGCCGTACAGGTCGGCCGGCTCAAACGGCTCGACTGATACCCGGCTGGAGGCACAGCCGATCGATGCCGCCGGAACGAGGCGCGACGACCCTAACTGAGACTGCACCCGCGCTCGCAGCAGCCTTTGAGCTGTCGAGTATCAGGGGTGCAGAATTCTCCGCAGCGGCCCTGCCATGAACGAAGACGTACCCCGTGCCTGCGGCGCCTGCCGCCAGGACCACGAGACCGAGAAATAGATTGGACCTTGAGACAAAACGAGGCATGCCACCCACCATTCGCCAAAACAACAGGCCAAGGACATTCGCCGTTAAATAAATCTTAACATTGAATTAAACAGATCTTAACAATTCGCCGTCTCTTGGCCAGGGCTGCCGACAGGTCCTGGTGGCCAAAAATGCTGACCGGCACCACCTCAGCCGCTCTGGGCCAGGGGCAAGGGTGCCAAGCATGGCGGCTTGGACGCGTCCGTTTAGCAAATGTGTCCGGACCGAGTTTTCCTCGATCCGCACGCTTCGGGTTGGTGTGGCGCGTGCATGAACCCGACGGGGATCTGACGCCGCGGATTTCACTCATTTGAACGAAGCGGTGCTTCCGCAAATGCGGAGCGCCGCGGCCGCCCGGCCGTCCGCTATGAGTTGAGAGCCTCCACTGCCGGCGCGACACCCATCCAGTTGTTCGATTGGTCAGTTTGCGTTGTGTCAGGCGTGTTCGTCGAAGTCATCAAGGCGGAACTTCCCACGGCCGGCAGTTGAACACTGAGCGAGGTGGCCGCTGACCCTGACAACCCGTCGCCCGTGTTCGTGATCTTAACGGCGAGCGAATCAGAGCCCACGAAATTCGAGTTGGGCGTATAGGTCAGGCCGTTCAGCGCCGCAATCAAATTGGGCAGCGTACCTTTGATGGTCATCGACGCCGAGTCGTTCGCCCCGGCGAGCAAGGCGATCGAACCCGGTGATCCCAATAACAGGGTTCCGTGCGCGACGGACAACGCCACTGTGTCGAAGCCACCGGCAGGCAATGCGGCGTCGGTAAAGGTGATGGGATCATTCTTGGTCGAAGAGAAGTTGAACGCGGTGTTCTCGGTGACTGTCTCGTTGGCCGGAGCACTGACCGTCGGAGCAGGGGTGGTTTCGACAGTGAGTGCGGTGCTCGTTGACGCGGACAACCCATTGCCCGGATTCGTGATCTTGACGGTCAGCGAATCGGAGCCCAGGAAGTTCGAGTTGGGCGTATAGCTCAGGCCGTTCAGCGCCTTGATCAAGTTGGGCAGCGTCCCTTGGATGGTCATCGACGCGGAACCATTTGCGCCGGAAAGCAAGGCGATCGAACCGGGTGACCCCAACAACAGAACCCCGTGCGAGACGGTCAACGCCACCGTGTCAAAGCTACCCGCGGCCAACACGGGATCGGTCAAGGTGATGGCATCACCGTTGGCCGACGAGAAGGTGAACGCGGTGTTCTCGACGACCGTCTCGCTCAACGAGGCGCTCACCGTCGGCGGATTGCTGGCTGTGCTTGAAACCGTGAGAGTGGTGCTCGCTGATGCGGACAACCCATTGCCCGGATTCGTGATCTTGACCGTCAGCGAATCGGAGCCCACGAAATTCGAGGTGGGCGTGTAGTTCAAGCCGTTCAGCGCCTTGATCAAGTTGGGCAGCGTCCCTTGGATGGTCATTGACGCCGAACCATTTGCGCCGGAAAGCAAGGCGATCGATCCCGGCGATCCCAACAAGAGGGTCCCGTGAGAGACGGTCAACGCCACCGTGTCGAAGCCGCCGGCAGCCAACGTGGGATCGGTCAAGGTGATGGCATCACTGTTGGCCGATGAGAAAGTAAACGCCTTGTTCTCGATCACTGGCTCGCTGGCCGGGGCGCTCACCGTCGGCGGGTTGCTGGCTGTACTCGTGACAGTGAGGGAGGTGCTTGCGGACGCGGACAACCCGTTGCCCGTATTCGTGATCTTGACGGTCAGCGAATCGGAGCCGACGAAGTTCGAGCTGGGCGTATAGCTCAGGCCGTTCAGCGCCTTAATCAGATTGGACAGGGTCCCCTTGATGGTCATCGAGGCCGAGCCGTTCGCCCCGGCGACCAACGCGATCGATCCCGGGGATCCCAACAACAGGGTCCCGTGCGAGACGGTCAACGCCACCGTGTCAAAGCCACCGGCGGCCAGCACGGGATCGGTCAATGTGATGGCATCACCGTTGGCCGACGAGAAGGTGAACGCGGTGTTCTCGATTAATGTCTCGCTGGCTGGGGCGCTCACTGTCGGCGGAGTGCTGGCTGCAGTCGAAACCGTGAGTGTGGTGCTCGCGGACGCGGACAACCCATTGCCCGGATTCGTGATCTTGACGGCGAGCGAATCGGAGCCCACGAAATTCGAGTTGGGCGTATAGCTCAGGCCGTTCAGCGCTTTAATCAGATTGGGGAGGGTTCCCTTGATGGTCATCGATGCCGAGCCGTTCGCCCCGGAGACCAAACCGATCGATCCCGGCGATCCGAGCAACAGGGTCCCGTGCGCCACTGTCAACGCCACCGTGTCAAAGCCACCGGCAGGCAACGCGGTGTCGGTCAAGGTGACGGGATCACCATTGGCCGATGAGAAGGTGAACGCGGTGTTCTCGATGACTGTCTCGCTGGCTGGAGCGCTGACGGTCGGAGCAGAGCCGGTTGCGACGGTAAGTGAGGTGCTTGCTGACGCGGACAACCCGTCACCCGTATTCGTGATCTTGACGGTCAGCAGATCGGAGCCCAGGTAGTTCGAGGTGGGCGTATAGCTCAGGCCGTTCAGCGCCGTGATCAAATTGGGCAGCGTCCCTTCGATGGTCATCGACGCCGAGTTGTTCGCCCCGGAGAGCAAAGCGATCGAGCCTGGCGATCCCAACAACAGGGTCCCGTGCGTGACGGTCAACGCCACCGTGTCAAAGCCGCCGGCAGCCAACGAGGGATCGGTAAAGGTGATGGAATCACCGTTGGCCGATGAGAAGGTGAACGCGGTGTTCTTGGTCACTGTCTCGCTGGCCGGAACACTGACTGTCGGGGGAGAGCTGGCGGCGGCAATGAGTGCGGTGCCAGGGGAAGCCGAAAGGCAAAGCCGATCTTCGAGAGATTGGACGTGCGCGATCGGGCGCGAGCGTGCGGGATGGCGTAGAGCTGGACGGCGTAGAGCCTTGTTAATCGCAAAATGTTGGAAGCGGTTCAGCGAAAGCATGCCGACTCGTCCTATGTATTGTAGAAGCTGTTTTGTGGAAACCCGGAAACGTTCGGACTGGCGTCGGCTCACCATTGCCGTAGTCGCAACGAACTCAAGGCGCGCGGGGGGGCCTGTTTTGCGTTGAAGAGTGCCAGCCCCCAGGCTTGCGGCCACGGTCATCCGCTTGCAAAAGCTATGCCGCGGACAATGCCATCACGGACCAGGACTTGAATTGTCCGTTCACTCGACTACCGGAAGTCGCGACCGGATTTCAGCTGGAGGCGACCTGACCGCGCTGGCAGGCGGAGTGATTGACAATGTGGCGCAGCATCGCCCACCGTGGCAGGGTCGCCGCAAGCCGGGCGAACGCGCCGCGGATCGGCGTGGGCATGTCTTACCACGCCTCGCATGCTCACGCGAACATATTGGTTCGGGAATTCGGTGGGATCTCGGAGACGTCGCTCACCGCTTCGGGTTCGTGAAGACATACCAACCCGAAGCGTCAAGCGAGGGCGCGCGGGACCGAGCCGCCAGTCAGCGGGTCAACAACCCCGCGTCGATCGTGAATTGTGAGCCGGTCACGAATCTTGCGCGGTCGGAGGCCAAAAAGAGGACGGCTTGGGCGACGTCTTCGGGTTCGATCCAGGGAACCGGCAGCAGGTTGCCAGCGGACCGTTCCGCGATTTGTTGGGGCGTCGCGCCCTCAAGGGCTGCCAGGCCGTCGTTCATGGGTGTGTTGACGCCGGTGGGGTGGATCGAGACGACGCGGATGTTGTACGGGGCCAGCTCCAGGGCCCAGGATTTGGTGAGGCCGACCAGGCCCCACTTCGACGCGGCGTAGTGGCTCAGGCGGGACATGCCACGCAGGCCGGCGATTGACGAGTTGTTGATGATGACTCCCGCACGACGCTCGATCATGAGCGGGATGACGCGGCGGGCGACGATCCAGGCGCCTTTGAGATTGATGTCGAGCATTGCGTCCCAGGCCTCTTCGCTCAGCTCGTGGGCGAGGCCGTAGGCGCAGATGCCGGCGTTGTTGAAGAGGATGTCGATCCGCCCGAATCGCCGTTTCGTTTCATCGACCGCTTGCGTCACGGCGGCGTCATCGCGTACGTCGGCCACGAATCCCTGGCACTCGACGCCGAGGCGGCGGCATTCCGCCGCGAGCGAATCGAGGTCGCTGGGCGACCCGAGTCCGTAGCCGGGATAGGGAAGCGTTTTCCCGACGTCCAGGGCCGCGATGTGCACTCCCTCGCGAGCCAGCGCCAGAGCCGTCGCCCTGCCTTGCCCGTGGGCCGCCCCGGTGATGAGAGCCACGCGTCCTTCGAGTTCGTATGACGGCGCAGATGTCATGACGGGGTCGATCTAGTGGATGGACTGGGTTGATGGGTGCCATGCCCACAGCTTTGGGTGGGCATGTCCTGCAATGCATGCCCACGCCGAGCCGTGGGCATGGCACCCAACCTGTGGATTCAGGCCGGTCGTGCCACTAGTGAGTTTCGGCGGGCGTGCCACGAGAATCCTTGCGATACGACCAGAGATACTCGTCGAGGTCGATTTGCAAGGCGTTGTTGAGGACGTTCGTCGCGATCATCATTCCGCCAAACGCGGTGAGCGAGACGATTTGATTGGGCGCGAACAGCGCGGCGAGTTTGGCGAACTGTTCATCGCTCACCTGATTCGGTTCGCGGGCCAGCTGGCGGCCGTAGTCGAGGACGCACCGTTCACGCTCATTCAGCATCAGGTTGTCCGGGTCTTCGCCCGCATCGATCAGCAGCCTGCGAAAGAATGTCGAGCAGATCAGGCAATCCGTTTGCGAGGAAATCGCGAAGGCAAAGAGATTCGTCAGCCGCTCGCCCAAGAATGGCTGCACGTCGTCGCGGAGAGCGTACCACTCCAGCAAGACCCGCAGCGCGACGGGCGAATGCGCCAAGGTCCGCTTCATATTGGTGACACCGCCACCGGCGGCGACGTGTTGCTCGAGCACTTCCCGGGAT
This sequence comes from uncultured Planctomycetaceae bacterium, assembly GCA_963813715.1. GTDB lineage: Bacteria > Planctomycetota > Planctomycetia > Planctomycetales > Planctomycetaceae > DASPSM01. The sequence continues at coordinate 1,407,867 of CAWFAK010000005.1, forward strand.
TGAGCGGGCAGGTCGGCGTCTGGCAGCATTTGAATTCGCGGCATGGTCTCGACTTTTACACTGACTGCGTCGCCTTGCTCTGGCGAAGTTGCGCGATGTCGCTGCGATTAAGAATAGCGACTGGCCCGTCGGCCTTGCAGTCAATTCGGCGGGGCCCCTACCAGTCGGAGCATTGGAGGTCGAAAAACACTGGCGGACGAGCCGCGGCGGTCCAGAATTCAGCGGGAAGATTCCATTTGGGTGCCACGGTTGAGCTTGCTCAACCGTGCTCTTAACGGTTCACGAACCGTCATTAGCAACCGGAAAGAGCACGGCTGAGCCGAAGCGTCTCAGCCGTGGCACCCGAATTACGGAAGGCACTCGGACGAGCCGCCAGTGCCACCCGTGAATGACTGCGCAAAGGCCCGGACGGAGCTTAGTATGGGGACGCGCCGCAGTGCGGACCTGCGGCGTGATTGATTGCGCTGGGAATGGGCATGGCTGACTTTACCGAAACGCTGATCGGCGCGATTGCCATCGGCAGCCTGTATGCGCTGATTGCGCTCGGCTACACGATGGTTTACGGCATCCTCAAGATCATCAACTTCGCGCATAGCGACGTCGTGGTGTGGGGGGCGTGGATCAGCTATCTGCTGGCGACGCGTCTGTTGCCGGCGTGGGGGATCGATCCGCGGCATCCTCAGCAAGCGCCTCCCCTGTGGATGGCGGGCGTTGTGCTCGTCGGCGCGATGCTCGCTTGCGGGTTGCTCGGTTTCGCGATCGAGCGACTGGCGTATCGTCCCTTGCGGCACGCGCCGCGGCTCAACGTGTTGATCACGGCCATCGGCGTGTCGCTGTTGCTGCAGAACGTCGGCCAGTTGCATTTTGTTTTCGGCGCCAGTCCCGAGAAGATGCCCGCACTGTTGCCGGAATGGTCCGTCACGACGCCCGTCCTGGGGCAGGGGGCGGCGGCGCGGGCCGTCCCGATCGACTTGATCGACCTGGTGATCTGTGGGACGGCGGCCGTGCTCGTGGTCGCGCTGGAGTGGCTGGTCTTTCACACCAAGCTGGGGATCGCCATGCGGGCCGTGTCGTTTGATGCCGAGACGGCGTCGCTCATGGGCATCAACGTCAACCGAGTGATTTCGTTCACTTTCGTGCTGGGTTCAGCGCTGGCTGCCGCGGCCGGGTTCTTGCACGCGCTCAAGTACCCGGGCTTGAATCAGCCGGCGAGCGAAAACTGGGTGCTGCTCGGCTTGAAGGGATTCGTGGCGGCGGTCGTGGGCGGGATTGGCAACGTGCGGGGGGCCGTGCTCGGCGGGTTTGTGATCGCGTTTGTCGAGCAGTTCGGCGCCCATTACGCCTCGCCTCACTTTCGCGACGTGTATGTTTTCGGCCTGTTGATTGCGATTCTGTTGGTGCGGCCGACAGGCATCCTCGGCACGTCGGCCGTCGAAAAGGTGTGACGTTGCCCGCGAGCAGCTCGACGCCCCGTCACTCGACCCCAGTCGGCCCGCGATCGGTCGGCGCCGGCGGCAGATTCAGTTGGCTGGTGGCGAGCGTGTGGCCGCTCCTCGCCGGCATTGTCATCGCCCTCGTGCTGCAATTCGGGCTTCCCCAGGTGATCGGCCCCTACTGGCGACGGATTGTTTTGGATGCGGGCATCGCCATGATGCTCGCCGTATCGCTCAACATCGTGAATGGGCTGGCCGGACAATTCTCGCTTGGTCACGCGGCCTTCATGGCGCTCGGCGGCTACACGGCCGGCACGATCACCTACTACGGTTCGCTCGCGTTTTGGCACTCAACGGACACCCACGGCGGCTTTCTGGGAAGCGGCGAATGGATGTTCGCCGGAGCGTGTGTTGCGGGAGGGCTGGTGGCCGCTGTGGCCGGTTACCTGGTGGGACTTCCCTCGCTGCGATTGCGGGGAGACTACCTGGCGATCGTGACGCTTGGGTTCGGCGAGATCCTTCGCACGCTGCTGCAGCAAACGAACAAGACGCTGGGGACATGGCAGGACGTGCGCGGGGCCGCGCTCGCCGAGTTGGTGCCGCCCCCGGTCGGCGGTTCCATCGGCTTCTCGGGGCTCCCCAAATATACGAGCCTGTTTTGGGTCTACACGTTTCTGACGGTGACGGCGGTCGCCGCCTGGCGACTCAAGCAGTCGAGCACGGGCCGGGCGATGATGGCCCTCCGCGAGGACGAAATCGCCGCCCAGTCGGTCGGCGTGAACGTGACGCGGCAGAAAGTGCGGGCCTTCGTGCTGGCGGCCCTGTTCGCGGGCATGGCCGGCGGGCTCTTCGCGCACGAGTTCGGCTCGATCCTCACGCCAAGCGACGCCGGTTTTCAGCGCTCGTTCGAGTACGTGATCATGACGGTGCTCGGCGGACGCGGATCGATCAGCGGCGTGATGCTGGCCGCATCGCTCCTCACCGTGCTGCCCGAATACTTGCGCGAATTCGAGCAGTACCGGCTGATTATCTTCGCCCTCGTGCTGATCGTGATGATGATCGCGCGACCGCAAGGGCTGTTGGGCGTCCGCGAGATCTGGGATTTTTGGAAACGCCGACCAAGCGGCGGCGTGGACGAACCCGCGCGAGCAACTCCGATGGTTGCGGCGAAGCCTGCTTCCGCTACCGAATCGGCGCCGGCGCCAGAATCGGTGCTGCTGGAGGTCGACAAGCTGAGCCTCGCGTTTGGCGGACTGCAGGCGGTGCAGGATTTTTCGCTGCGACTGCCGCCCGGCGCGCTCTACGGACTGATCGGCCCCAACGGCGCCGGCAAGACGACGGTGTTCAATCTGCTGACCGGCCTTTACGCGCCGATCGGGGCGACGTTCGGCTCGGCTCCCAGCCGCTCGCGGGACTGCGGCCGCACCAAATCGCGGCCCGGGGGATCGCCCGCACCTTTCAAAACGTGCGGCTGCACGCCCAACTGAGCGTGCTGGACAATGTGCGCGTCGCCGCCCAATTACACACGCCCCAGAACCTGCTCACGACCTTTCTCCGCAGCTCGGCGTTCCTGCGTGCCGAAGAGCAGACGCTCCGTGCGTCGCTCGAGTTGCTCGAATTCTTCTCGCTGGCGCCGCGGGCCGGCGAGCCCTCGGGCAGCTTGAGCTACGGTCATCAGCGTCACTTGGAGATCCTCCGCGCTCTGGCCACCGAACCGCGGGTGCTGCTGTTGGACGAGCCGGCCGCAGGCTTGAACCTGGCCGAGAAGCGCGACCTGGCCCGCGCCTTGCGCGAACTGCGCGACCGGTTCGACGTCTCGATCCTGCTGATCGATCACGACATGGGCCTGGTGATGAGCGTCTGCGAGCGGATTTTGGTCCTCGATCACGGCGTGACCATCGCCGAGGGATCGCCCGAAGTCATTCGCCATGATCCGCGGGTGATTGCCGCCTACCTGGGCGAGGACGCGGAGTGAGCCATGAACGAGAAAGCATGAGACTGTTGGAAATCGACAATTTGTCGGTCTGGTACGGCCCCGTGCAGGCTTTGCGCGGCATCAGCTTGCACGTCGACGCGGGCGAGGTCGTCGCGCTCATCGGCTCCAACGGCGCGGGGAAATCGACCCTGCTGCGGACGATCTCCGGCTTGCTGCGGCCCAAATCGGGCGACGTGCGATTCGAAGGCCGCTCGATCGCCGGCCGCGCGCCGCACGCCATCTCGCGAATGGGCGTCGTCCAAGTGCCGGAAGGGCGCGGCATCTTCGACAATCTGACGGTCGAGGAGAATCTGGCGCTGGGCGGCTATTCGAGCCGCGATTCGGCGGCGATCAAGTCGAGTCGCGATCACGCGCTGGCCCTCTTTCCGGTGCTCGCGCAGCGTCTCAAGCAAGCCGCCGGCACGCTATCGGGCGGTGAGCAGCAGATGCTGGCGCTCTCTCGCGCGCTGATTGCGCGGCCGCGGCTGCTCTTGCTCGACGAGCCGTCGCTGGGACTCGCTCCCCGGGTGGTGCAGGAGATTTTCCGCGTCCTGGCCGAGATCAATCGCGAGGGAACGACGATCTTGCTCGTCGAGCAGAATGCCCGTTTGGCACTGCGATTGGCGCAGCGGGCTTACGTGTTGGAGTTGGGCGGCATCCAGGCCCACGGTCCGTCGGCCGAGTTGGCCGCAAGCGACGCGATCGCCCGGGCCTATTTGGGCGCCTCAGTCGGCGGTTCTGTCGAGAGTCGGGTCAAAGACGCCGGCTCGCCCGATTGATCCGTCTGTGCGTGCGGGCGATCCCCACGCGAGGCCGAATTGCGCTCCGCGTGGAGAGAAATTAATCGCGGGCGACACGGTTCGGTCAGAGGCTGTCGACCGCCGGCGACAGGCGTTCCGCGACGGGATTCCGATTCGCTACGCCGCTGTGGTGCTTTGGCAACGCAGGCAGGGACTGTCGCTGGTCGGCCCCTTGCCGCAACAGTTTTCCGCAACTCTCCGCGGCGGAAATCGGCGGGCAAGCTAGGTTTGCTTGAGCCCGCGGCGGTTGGGCCGTCGCGTCCTTCGGGCCACACATCTTTGGGCAACAGGGCGTCAGGCAGCAGGGGTCATCTCATGAAGCGAGTGTCGTTCCGAATCGCATCCACGGCGCTGGCCCTTTTCCTGGCGGCGCCCTTGGGCGTGGCGAATGCCCAGGGAACCTCCAGCGGAAACGTGGGCCAATCGTCGTCGTCGGGCAGTCAGGGTTCGTCGTGGGACCAGGGCTCGTCGGGCGATCAATCGGGGTCCGGCGGTCAGGCAGACTTTGGCAGCCCGTCGGGTTCGGGCGGCCAGTCGGGGTCAGCCGGCCAGCCGGGCTCCTCGGGCCAGTCGGGTTCCTCGGGGCAATCTGGTTCCTCAGGACAGACAGGGTCGTCGGGGCAATCCGGTAGCCAGTCGGGCAATCACTCGCAGTCGGGGACGCCAGTCCGGCAGCCAATCATCGGGCAGTCAGTCGCCGGGCAACCACTCGTCGTCGGGGTCGGCGAGATGGTGGTGGCGCGTTCGCCCATCACGCCGAGCGGGCCGCGCAGGATCTGAAGGGCATTCAGAGCGACCGCAGCCAGATCCGCCAGGACAAGGCGGACATCCGCAAGGACCTGGCCGACATGAAGGCCAATCCGAAGAACGCGGCGGCCGACAAGCAGGCGATCCTCAACGATCTGAAGCAGATCGGCCACGATCGTCACGACATCCGGCACGATGAGCGGAACCTGCACCGCCAGCTCGACGACATGCAGATCCTGGCGATGCCGCACTCGGGGCAAAAGTCGTCGGGTCAGAAGTCGGACGTGCATCACGAACAGAAGGATCTCCGCCACGATCGTCACGACGTGCGTCACGCCGAGCGCGACATCCGCCATGACTGGTCGCAGATCCGCAAGGACCTGCAGGACATGAAGTCGAATCCGTCCAACGCCGCAGAGGACAAGGCAGACATCCGCAAAGAAGCGGGCGAGCTGGAGCACGCCGAGCGCGATCTGCATCATGCGGAGCGCGAGAAGCGTCACGATCGCCGCGAGCTGCGTCGCGATCGCGAGGAATTCCGCCAGGAGCGTCAGCAGCGCTCCAGCAGTTCGTCGTCGTCTCACGCGTCGCACGGCCATCACTCCTAGGCCGCCGGAGACAGAATTCCGAACCAAGCCTTGCGGGACAGCCGGGGTCGCCCTGTATGAGACGGTGGCGGCCCCGGTTTTTTTTGTTGCTGGCGTCTGAGACGTTCCAAGAAGTGAGCGGTCTGGCGCGGGAGCATCCGGGAATTTCCGCGTGAGACCGTCCGGGAATTGGGAGTGAAGATTTGCCTCGGGTGCCACGGTTGAGCTTGCTCAACCGTGCTCTTCACGCGTCACCAACCGTCATCAGCAACCGGAAAGAGCACGGCTGAGCCGAAGCGTCTCAGCCGTGGCACCCGAATTACCGGGCCGTCTCGAATTTCCGCGTCGGCATGGCGTCGCGTGCCGGCAGCGATTACACCAGTTTGTGGGGCCGAGCGCTGGCCCCAGCGCCGTTGTGGGGCCCGCCCACTGGCCCCAGTGCCGACGACGCGCCAGACGACGCTCCCTCCGCCTAACGCTTCGACTTCCATGGACCGCCCCGACGAGACGATCGTCTCCCCGCCCCGCTCCGCCGCTTCCGTCCAACCGCAAAACGTGAGCCGGCTGCGCGACCTGTCGCCCCAGCAGTGGAAGTCGGGCATCGCGGCCTGGCTGGGCTGGCTGTTCGACGGGCTCGACATGCACTTGTATGTGCTGGTCGCCACGCCGTTCGTCGCCGAGCTGTTGGGCAACATCGACCAGCACGACCCCAAGGTCGGCTATTACAGCTCGCTGGTGCAGGCTGCCTTCCTGATCGGCTGGGCGCTCGGCGGCAGTTTTTTCGGCCGCGTGGGCGACCTGATCGGACGCAGCCGCGGACTGATGCTGACCATCCTGGTCTATGCCAGCTTTACGGGTTTGTCGTACTTCGCCGGCACCTGGTGGGAGCTGCTGATCTTTCGGTTTCTGGCGGCGCTCGGGATTGGCGGCGAGTGGGCGATCGGTGCGTCGCTCTTGTCGGAGACCTGGCCGCACCGCTGGCGGCCTTGGATTGCGGCCGTCCTGCAAACCGGCGTGAATCTGGGCGTGATGCTGGCTAGCCTGGCCGTCTACCTGCTGGCCCCCTACGCGCCGCGGACCGTGTTCCTGGTGGGAGTGGTGCCGGCGCTGCTCGTCCTGTGGATTCGCCGCGCCGTCCCCGAGCCCGAAGAGTGGCGCGTCGCCCGGGATACGACCGGCACGCAGGCGCCCGTGTTTCTCGACCTGTTCCGCGGGGCGGTGCGGCGGACAACCATCCTGACACTGCTTGTCTGCGGGTTGTCGCTCACGGCCCACTGGGCGTTTCTTGTTCTGGTACATGCAGCAGTTGCGGAACATGCCGGAGCTAGCTAGCTGGAGCGACCCGGAGAGAAGCCGTCTCGTCGGCAAGGCCAACTTGTTGGTGATGATCGCCTCGATCGGCGGCAACTTTTTTGCGGCGTGGCTCGCGCGGCGGCTGAAGTACCGCCGGGCGATCGCCGTCTTATGCGTCGGTTATTTCGTCGCGATCGCCGCCACGTACGGCTTTCCCCGCGGCCACCTCGACCCGGAATTCTGGGTGGGGCTGACGGCGATCGGCCTGTGCCAGGGGATCTTTGGCCTGTTCACGATGTATTTGCCGCCGCTCTTCCCCACGCTCTTGCGCAGCACGGGGGCCGGCTTCGGCTACAATTTCGGACGCGTGGCGGCCGGCATCGGCACGGTGCTCTTCGGACTCTCGGCGCAAGTCGGCGATTCTCGCCTGGCCATCGTCTACGCCGGTTTCCTGTTCCTGCCGGCGGCGGTTGTCTCGTGGATGATGCCCGACGCCCCGGAAGAACGCCTGTTCGACCCGATTGAGCCGCTCGAGTAACGTCGAGCCGCCCAATTGGCCCGTATGCGGCCCGTCGTCACGCTGGCCGCGGTCAATCGCCCGCGTCAATCACCCCGGTGGACCACGATCGAGCAACCCTCGCAGACGGCGCAGCCGAAGCGGTCAACCAGCTCGCGATAACAGCGGGGACACCGCGCAGGCGCGAGACGTCGCGGTCGGAGGCGTCGTCGAACCACCAGTAATAGGTCCGCCGATGCCGATTGAGCGTGCCGACGATCTCCAGTCCGCGGGTGTTGAGCTGGCCCTGCGGATCCAAGAGCTGCGTGCGGGCCCAATCCTCGTAATCTCCGGACTCGATCCACAGCGTGTAAAGCGCTCGGTGCAGATCCCGCCAGAATGCGATCCGCTCCGCCAGGTCCGCGTCGAAGCCCACCCGCTCGGGCGGCACTTCGCCGTTACATTGCAGGCAGACCAGGGGCACCGAAGAGAGATGATCCTGCAGCACGATCGGCGGCCGATCGGCGCACGGACAGATTTCGTCCTCCGGCGTCGGCGGCTCCGGACGCAGCTTGTAATAGGGATCGATCTCGTCCGGCGCAATCATCTCGTCACCGCTAACAATTCAGCGCGCTCGCGGCTCGGCCTGAGCCCGATGTCTCTCACGCTTCGACCTCAGGGTTTCGCCGGCGCACGGAAATTCTTGCGCACGGCTTCCAAGGCCTGCACGTACGCGGCGGGCAGTTTCTCGTTGGTCCACCAGCGGGGCTTCTCCGTGTAAATCCACACATATTCGTCGGAAAGCCGTAGCGCGAGACGGACCGCTTCACTAAACCCCTCCGGCTGAAAATAGTTCTGCGAAAAATTTGCCGGATTCCAGCCGTGCGTGTTCCAATCGTTGTCCATCCAAATGCCGAAGCCAGCTCGCACATGGCGGCGGAAGGCCTCTTTTTCGCCGGTCCAGTCGGCACTTTTTTCTTTGATCGTGCGGTAGGCCCGCTGGAACTGCTCGAGTCGTCGATAGCCGTAAGAATTCTCGAACGCATCGACAATCCGCGTCGCCGGCGCACAGGCCGAAAGCATGCCGTCGAGAAAGTCGGCCCACAGGCCGTAGTCGCTCTCCGAGCGATCCTTCTCGCCGGGGCGGGGCCGCGTGATCGCGTAGCCGAACGTCAACAGGATGGTGATATTCGGATAGTGCCCGGCCACGGCCTGCATCCATTCGCGGCCCCGCAGTTTGACCTTCGCGCTGTAATCGGCAAACGAATGCTTGTCGCGATGCTTTTGTCGACGATAGTCGAACAGGGAGCTTTGGTACTGCTCGTTGTCGAACATGATGCCGGTTGAGCCGCCGTCGCGAGCGAGTTGAGCGGCGACGCCGAAGTTCTGGGCCACGATGCGCCAGGCCGCGTCGTCGAACCAATCGACCGTGCCGGGAGTGACGTTCACCCGCACGAAGCGATCGGTGAAGCGATGAAAGGGCGTGGCCTTCAAATCGGCGAGCGATTTCTGGAACTGCGAGACGGCGAACTGTCGAGTGCCCCAGATGTCCCAGGTCAGGTTCTCGCTGTGGTCGCCGGCCATGTGAAAAATGACGCCGTCAAACGGCAGACGCTCCATGCGCCCGATGTTGTCGCGAAGGAAATGAGTGTCGGGCTCGTCCCAGCCCCACTCGATGAGTTTTTTGGGCCCGGACGGATCGCTGCCCCGCGCAATCGAAAGCGGGACCACGAAGAAGAGTACGAGAAGGAAATACCGCAGTAGGCCCATCATGACATTCATTTGGTCTGGGCGGCCGGCACTGAAACGACGCCTCGGCCGGCCTGCCAGGAATTTCGCATTATCCGTTTTCCGGCGGCGGACGGGTAGTCCAGTCGCCGGTCCGGTGACGTTTGCCGGCCAGCCGCCGAAGCGACGTTGCCCGGCGGCCCGACGACGCGCGCCCGAGAGCCAGCCGGGCGTGCCTTGCCGCGGTCGCGACCGTTCGGCCACAATCGCAGGCACATTTCTCGGCCAAGCATCGACTGACAACTCCCGAGGAGAATCGCCGTGAGTCCCACGAATCATCAATTTCGGCTGGCGGCCCGCCCGGTGGGCCTGCCCAAGCGATCCGATTTCAAGTACACGGAGGAGCCCGTCCGCGACCTCAATGCGGGCGAGGTGCTGGTCAAGGTGAACTACATCTCGCTCGATCCGGCCATGCGCGGCTGGATGAACGAAGGCCGTTCGTACGTGCCGCCCGTCGGCATCGGCGAGGTGATGCGGGCCGGCGCGGCCGGTCGCGTCGTCGCCTCCAAGAACGATCGTTTCGCCGTCGGCGACGCGGTGACGGGTGGAATGGGCGTGCAGGAATACGCAATCTCGGACGGAGCCGGCCTGATCAAGGTCGACACCAGGGTCGCGCCTCTGCCGGTCTTCATCGGGACGCTGGGCATGCCCGGAATGACCGCTTATTTTGGCCTGCTCGAAGTCGGCCAGCCCAAGGCCGGTGAGACGGTGGTCGTTTCCGCGGCGGCGGGAGCGGTTGGCGGCGTGGTCGGGCAGATCGCCAAGATCAAAGGCTGCCGAGCGATCGGCATCGCGGGGGGCGCCGACAAGTGCCGCTATGTTGTCGACGAGCTCGGCTTCGATGCGGCCATCGACTACAAGCACGAGCAGGTGTTTGAAGCCCTGCGGAAGCACTGCCCGAAGGGGATCGACGTTTACTTCGACAACGTGGGGGGCGAAATCCTCGACGCGGCGCTGGCGTTGCTCGCGCGCGGCGCCCGCGTCCCGCTCTGCGGCGCGATCTCGCAGTACAACAGCAAGGGGGCGGAAGGCCCGAAGAATTACTTGTCGCTGTTGATCAACCGCGCCAGGATGGAAGGCTTCATCGTTTTCGACTACGCCAGCCGCTACCAGGAGGCGGCCGTGCAGATGGCCGGCTGGCTGATGGCGGGCAAGCTCAAATCCCGCGAGGACATCGTGCCGGGGCTCGAGACCTTCCCCGACACGCTGCTCAAACTCTTCAGCGGCGAGAACAAGGGCAAGCTGGTGCTGAAAGTCGCCGACGAGTGATCGCAGAAAAACGGGTGGCACTGGCGGCTCGTCCGCCAGTGTCTTGCTCGTGATCGAGCCTTAAGAAAAACACTGGCGGACAAGCCGCCAGTGCCACCCAAGAGCACTCCGCCGCATTCCAGAGAATGCTAGTCGACCTCGGCCGGTTCCAGCTCGCGGCGGAACTGGTTGAATCGCATGTACTCCCAGTGCCGGAACAGGGACGAGCCCTTCACCAGCTCGGCGTAGGTTCCCTGCGATTCGACCGTGCCGTGGTGCAGGAAGACCACGGTGTCGGCCCGGCGGAGCGTCGAGAGGCGGTTGGGCAGGAAGATCACCGTGCGTCCGCGGACGATGCGGTTGTACGAGTCGTCCAGCAAGGACTTCGTGTCGTCGTCCATTGCCTCGCTCGGCTCTTCGATGATCATGATCGCCGGATCGCGGACGACGGCCCGGGCCACGCCCAGCCGGAAACCCTGCCCGGCGTCGAGCCGCTCGCCGTGCTCGCCGATCACCGTTTCGTAGCCCTGCGGCAGCTTCAGGATGAAGTTGTGCGCGTGGGCCGTCTTTGCCGCCTCGGTGACGTCGGGCAGCGTATAGCTGGAATGGCTGCAGATAATGTTCTCGGCCACGGTGCCGGTGAAGAACGGGTCGGCGCCGCCGACGTAGACGGTTTCGGCCCGCAGCGATTCGAGCGTACCCCAGGCGATATCTTCGCCATCAAAGAGGACGCGGCCCGATTGGGGCTCGATGAATCGCGGCAGCATGCAAGCGAGCGCCCGCGCCTCGAGCGGGTCGAACGAGACAACGGCGATCACCTCGCCGGCCGTGAGCCTCAGGTCGAGCCCGTCGAGCAGCTTCCGCTTGTTGAGCAGCGTGTAGGAGACGGCCTCGAAGACGATCGAGCGTTGCACAGGCTCGAGAAACTTCGCGCCCACTGCCTGGCTGACCGCCGGAATTTGATTCAGGTAGCGATAGATGCGATCGGCCGCAAGCGAACTCTTGGCAAGCCAGACGGGCAGTTCCCACAACTGGGCCAGAGGCCGCGGCAACGACGCCAGACTCGCCAGCATCAACAGGGCCGCGGAGAAGGAGAGGGCGCCCGGCAGGAAGGAGGGCTGCAGCACCTTGCTCCCGATCAGGTAGGTCACGGCAGCCACGCACACCAGCACGAGCAAGCCAACGGCCAACCGCTGGAAGTGCAGCATGTTGAGCATGGTCAGCACGCTCGTGCGGAACTTCTCCAGGTGATGGTGGAACTGCTGATGCTCGAAGTCTTCCATCCCATAGCCGCGGACAATTCGCGTCTTTCGCAGCCCCTCGGCCAGGAGCCGCAGACGCCGTTCGGCCCGCGCCTCTTCCAGCTTGCGTGCGGCGGCAAATCGCAGCCGCTGACGTTGCACGAGGAACCAGCAGCCACCCAGCAGGAGCAGACACTGCAAGCCGGCCCGCCAATTCACGGCCAAGACCAATGGGATCAGCAGGATCAGCTGCGAGGGGTAACACCCGAGGCGATAAATCCAGGCCTGGATTCCGTCCCGCACCTGGTCGACTTCGTTCGTGAACAGGCCGATGACCTGCGTGCCGTCCGGATCGGTGAGGTCGCCGGGGCCCAAGCGGAGAGTCTGGCGGTGCAGCGTGCGGCGCAGGCGGGTGGCGACGTCCAGGGCCGCCCCCGTGCTGACGCTTTCTGCCCGCCACAGGCACACGCCCCGGAGGCAGGCAAACGCCAGCGCGATCAGCACCAGCAGGGCCAAGCTCCTGTTGTTTTCGCGAAACCAGCTGATGCGGTGATAGGCCCGCCGCAAGAGCGGGCCCAGAATCGGGGCCTCGCGGGCGCGCCAGGCGACCGAGCGCAAGCCCCCTTCGTCGCGGGCCGTCAACATGGCGGCCGCGACGTCGTCCGAGCCGTTCAGAAACTGGGCGAAGTCCGGCGCTTGTTCGAGCGTCAACTCGGGGAGACGTCCGCGGGTTTCCAGCAGGTCGGCGACGAGACACACGTCGACCAGCAGAAAGCAAAGGGCCACGGAGGCAAAGATGCCCCAGAGCAGGGCCCGCAGGGCTTTGCCCCGAAAGAGATCGCGCCCGGAAAAACCCGCTCGAGCGATTTGAAATGCGTGGATGCCACGAGTCGCGCCGCTAGTTCAGCGTTGTTGGGCCGTCCGTGAAGGGGCTGATAACCCCGTGAGCTGCCCTCCGTTGGTGCTTCGTCATCGCGCGTTTGTCGCCCGCCCCCGCCGCGATCAGGGCCAAGAGCCCTCAGGCCAGATCGCGGTCCTCGAACAGGATGAACGCCAGGAAAATCGCCGCCGCACTGAAGGCGCCGCAGTACAGGGCGGCATAACCGAGGTAGTCGGCGGGCACGAGCCCGCCCGTGGAAATTGCCGCTTCGGTCTTGAACAGCTCGAGATTAGGCAGCGCGGTCGCGAGCAATTTGGCGGTGAACTGCACCAACTCGATCTGCAACACGCCCCGCTCCACCATCAGGCTGGTGACATGGCCGACGACGAAGATCGCAAAGCAGGTGACCATATTCACGACCATCGGCACCCGCGTGGAAATGGCGACGCTCACCGCGGTCAGCAGGCAGATCTCGAAGAAGATCAGGATCAGCCCCGGGATCGTCTTCAGCATGATCGCCACTTTGTAGGCCACCTCCGGTTCCGGATTGGCCGACTCGCGCGAATCGTAGCCGACTTTGTAGTAGACAAGCGCCAGGAAGATGATCATCAAGGGCAGCATCAGCCAGAACACGGCCGTCATGATGCCGACGAATTTCCCCAGCACGAACTGCCGGCGATTGATCGGCTTGGAGAGCAGCGTCATCGCCGTCTTGCCTTCGATCTCGTCGGCAATGCTGGTGCTCGACGTCCAGACGGCCAGCAGCAGCCCGCAGATCAGGATGGTTGCCAGGCCGCAGTCCATCAGCATCTTGAAGTCTTCGCCGAACGAGAAGAACGGCAAAAACGTGTTGGTGACCAGACTGATGAGCGCGAGCGCCATCAAAAGCGGAAAGAGCGGCTGGCGGATGGCTTCTTTGGTCGTCGCGCGGGCGATGACGCCGGCCCGCGTCGCATAGCAAAAGAGGGTCGTCGCCACGACGAGCAGGCCCGCGAACGGCGCCACGTACAACAGCGACCGCTCCTGGTAGTTGAGCGCCGACAGGAGGAGCGACCCCGACAGAAGATCCGACATGATCCGAGCCTTGATTCTTCAAAGAGAGGACGTGGCGGTCGTAAAACGCGGCCGGCGCCAGACAGAGCCGGGACGCCTCGCGCACCGGTCAGGGCCGCGTGCCACCCTCCTACGTCCACCTTAATCAAAATGTTGGATCGAAAACACCTAGGCCCGGACACTGCGGACGGACTGAAACTGGTGATTTCCGCGCCGAGCCCCGTTTATCGATCCCTCCACTCAATTTAGCCGCCGGCTGAGCCCAAGAAAAGCCGCAAAGTCTGCGGAGAACGGACTGTCGGCGCAAGTACTCGACATGCGGCAGAGAGCGCCGAGTGCCTCAAATCGGCCTCTAGCGACGCACCTCGAAGCCGGCGAAGGGCTCCTTCGGGCTGCAGTCTTCCTCGGTCCGCCGCTCGATATGGCCGGCAAAATGCTCGTCCAGCCGGGCCAAGAGCTGTTCAATGTCGGTCTGCGTTCCGTGGGCCACCAGCTCCACCGACCCGTCGGGGCGATTGCGGACGTACCCCTGAACGTCGCAATCCTCGGCCAGGTGGGCCGTCGTAAAGCGAAAACCGACCCCCTGCACGCGCCCGAAGAAGAGGAGACGGCGGGTCTGCGAATCGTTGGCGGGCCGGTCGGCGGTCATGGCGTGTGCGGCACCACGCGAAGCAGGAGCGGTCGCGAGGTTTGAGCGCCTTCGCGGTCGGCGACGGCATGAATCAGCCGTTCGGACGGCCGCACCCATTTCGCCGCCGTCAAAAAGACCTGTCGCTCGTTCTCGCCGTCCCGCACCATGATTCCGTTCAGGCCGATGTTGTCCACGATTACGCCGTGGGGCAGGTTCTCGACCTCGAACCGCAATTCGCCCTTGTAGCCGTGCCGTTCGATTTGCAACAGGGCGGTCACCGACTGTCCGGGCTCGATCATGATTTCGTCGGTCGGAGTGTCGGCATCGCCGGGCGATTCGGGGCGCAATCGAGCAACCAACCTGGGAGGCGGCCACAGCGCGACCTCCGGGGGCGCCACCCGCTTCACGACCTCATGGTCGGCGATGTTGGCAACCGCCGTCACCTTAAGAGCCTTCCAAGCCTCTGCGCCGGCCGGCTTGGCATCGGGGTCGGTGTTGATCGTCCCCCGGGCCTCGAGATGCCCCTGCTCGACCACCAATGGGGAAGTGAGGTGATAGCCCTTCGGGACTCCTGAAAACTCGACGCGAACCTCTCCCTCAAAACCGTCGATTCGATCGAGGGACACGATCAACCGCTCTCCACCGCCAGCTGGTACATTTAATAATCGCGGGTTCAGCGAGACCGCGAAATCCGGCTGCGGCCGCCGCACCGTGAGCGTGTATTTGAATTTGTCGCCGCCGTAGCCGCGCGTGTCGGCAACGCGAACCAGGTAGTCGCCGTCGGCCGGAGCGGTGAACGTCAGCCGCGAATCGCGGCCCAATTTGCGGGACGCGTCGTCATCGTTGGCGTAATAGAGGGGGAAGACGGGCAAGCCGTTGTCGGCGAGCTTCGTGCCTGGCGCGTAGGGCTCGACAATATAGACGGGCTCGTTGAGCGCGTGGTCGACGGCGCTCGTGTCGAAGTAGCAGCGACGGGCCCCGTTCATCGTGTACAAGTCGTATTCCGAATCGGGGCCGCGGGGCGCGCGAAACAGTCGGCAGACCTCGCCCGACATATAGAGGAACTGGTTGAGATCCATTTTGCGCCAGTTCTCCAGCCGCACGCCCCCCTGTTGGGAGTTGATCGGCCGGAACGTCACTTCCGAATCGCGGACGGCCCGCAGCAGGCAGCGCACGATCGGCGCGCCGTCGGCCTGCAGTACATCGATCCGCGTGTCCGCGGGGGAACCCTTCCGCGCCGCCTCGGTCTCGACGATCCAAACCTCGCCCGCCCGCGCATGAAAGCGGTAGTAATCGACGTCCGCGTGTGCGTCTGGCCCCTTGAGCACACCCGAAACCGTGGCGGGAAGAGCCAGGCGATTCGCGGTGGCGGGCGTATCGTTGGGTTCTTTTTCTTGGCCGGCGCTGGCGGAACCCGCGCTGGGCGCGACAGCCGGCAAGGAGGCGTAATCGAGCGGAGGGGCAGCGTGCGTCGGACCGGCGGACAAGTCGGCGAGCGAACGCACCGACAGGCTGCCGTCGATGCGGCCGGCGGCCAGCGATTTATCGTCGGGCGAAATCGCAAGAGCCGTCGTCCAGTCCGAGTCGTCGGTGAAGCGCGCGGCCTGCTCGTAGCGAGCGGCGCTCCACACTTTGACCGTGCGATCTTCCGACGACGAGACGATCCACCGCCCGCCGTGCGAAACGGCCAATCGCAAGATCGGGCCGTCGTGGGCAAAGAGTGACTCGACGATTTCGTTCGTCCCTTCCTTGGCCGAATCGCTCAACTTCCAGACGCGGATCCGGCTGTCGACGCCGCCGGCAACCACATGGCGGCCGTCGGGCATGAACGCGACGGCGTACTGCTCCTTGAGTGGCTGGCTGAACGTGTCGAGCCGTTCGCCGCGGGCCACGTCCCACAACTTCACCGTGCGATCGCCGCTGGCACTGGCCAGGAGGCGGCCGCTGGGATCGAAGGCGACATCGAAGACGGGCCCGTTATGCCCGCTCAACACCCGCAGCTCCTTGCCGGTGGACGTGTCCCACAGGCGAATCGATTGATCGTAGCTGCCCGTCGCCGCCAGTTTGCCGTCCGGACTGATCGCCGCGCTCAGCAGCGCGTCGCGATGACCGCGGAGCGTGAGCTGGCGCGTCCAATCGGCCGTGCTCCAGAGCGTCAGCTCGCCGAACAAGCCGGCTTCGCCTGCCGCGGCGAAGAGCAGCGACCCGTCGGCGGAGAAGCCCACGGCGTTTACGCTTCCCGCCAATTCCGTCAGTTTCTGCACGGGGGTGCGCGTCGACGCCGAGAGAATCGTCACGCTGCGATAACGGGCCACCGCGAGAAACTGTCCGTCGGGCGAATAGGCCAACGCGTGAATCGGCCGTCGCGGCTTCCCTTTGGGCTCGATGCGAGGAACCGTCAACGCCAAGGCAGAGCCGGCCCCGCCGGTCGAGTTCTTCGCTCCGGCCGCGATCCAGGCTTTGAGGACGTCGATCTCCGCCGCGTTCGGCCCCACGTTGCCTTCCGGCGGCATGGCGGGCTCGGCTTTCTTCTCGAGCTGGCGAATCATGCGGCTCTCGGCCGCCTTGCCCGCGACGAGAATTGCCCCGTGCTCGCCGCCGTGCAAGACCTGGGCGTGACTCTCGAGCACCAAACCGCCTTGAGCTTCCTGTGCGTTGTGACAGCCGAGGCAATACTTGCGAAAGATGGGTGCCACGTCGCGAGCGTAATCGGGCACCGACTTCGCGGGAGTGCTCTTCCCCGGCCTGGCCCCGTCACCGGCGAACACCGGCGGCGCGGCGAACGCCACCAAAACGCCGACAGCCGCGCAAAGAATTGGTCGGTTCACAAAGAAGCTCTCGATTCGGGTGGCAATGGCGGCTCGTCCGCCAGTGTCTTTGTCTTTGCCGTCGTTTTTTCGCAT
This sequence comes from uncultured Planctomycetaceae bacterium, assembly GCA_963813715.1. Classification (GTDB taxonomy): domain Bacteria; phylum Planctomycetota; class Planctomycetia; order Planctomycetales; family Planctomycetaceae; genus DASPSM01. The sequence continues at coordinate 1,424,942 of CAWFAK010000005.1, forward strand.
GCAAGAACCACTGGCGGACTAGCCGCCAGTGCCACCCATTCGCACGTTAGTGATTGAACAAGAACTCGTTGCTGCTCAGCACGCTCCAGTAGAGATCCTCGATCGCCTTGCGGCGGGCGCGGACCGACTCGGCGGGAATCTCGCGAACCCGCTTTTCGACCGCAGCGACGGCTTGCTGACGTGCGGCCGGATCCTTGATCGCAATCGCCGCGGCAATGCGACTTTGAACGTCGGCCAGCGCCGGCAGGCGATCGCTGTCTTCCACTTGGGCGAGGGCCGCCGTCAATTTCTGCCGCTCCGACGCCGTCGGCAACCGCGACAAGGCGGCCAGATACAAATCTTCGACGACGGCTCCATCGTCCGCCGCCAGCAGGTGATCGATGCGATTGCCGCTCGCCTCGATCTTGGCGTTGAGCGTGTTGCCGTTCGTGAGGTGCAGCACCTGCGACATGCTGGGTTCGTTGGAGCGCTCGCACTCGCACGTGATCAATCGCTCCGGGCGGCCGAAGACGCCGAGGAAGTACGAGTCGGCCTCCGAGTCGGCCAGCTGCGAGCGCCCGCGTGCCGGTCGGCTGTCCCTTGAACGTCGTGGGCGAGCCGGTGACTTGCGAAAGAGCGTCCAGCAACACTTCGGCCTTCAGACGCCGCGGCAAGAATCGCGAATAGAACCGCTCGTCCCCTTCGTTGCCGGTCCGGGTGGCGCTCGAGCGTTGATAGGTGGCGGAGATGAGGATCTGCCGCATCAGCGATTTCAGGTCGTAACCGTTTTTCGCCAGGTCGTCGGCAAGCGCCGTCAACAGGGGCGCGTTGCTGGGCGGGTTGGTCAATCGCATGTCGTCGACCGCCTCGACGAGCCCGCGCCCGAAAAAGTTGGCCCAGACGCGATTGACGATCGAGCGGCTGAAGTACGGGTTCTTCGGATCGGTCAGCCAGTCGGCCAACACGGCGCGTCGATCGGCCGTCGCCCCGAGGGCGATCGGTGCCGCGTCGAGCGGCCGCGGAGACTGCGGATGGCCGGTCCGCGGCTGGATCAGGTCGCCGCTATCCGCGACGAAGATAATGCGACTGTCGTCGCCGTCCTTGCCGCGGACGCGCGCGAACAGGTTGGCCATCCCGTAATAGTCGTCGTTGGTCCACTTCTCGAGCGGGTGGTCGTGGCAATGAGCGCACTGAATCGACATGCCGAGGAAGGCCATCGAGACCGTTTCCGCCATCTCCTGCGGATCCTCGTGCATGGCGTAGAAGTTTGCCGCCCCGTTTTCCGTCGTGCTGCCACGGGACGTGACGATCTCGCGCACGAACTTGTCCCAGGGCTCGTCGTCGGCGACGCGCTTGCGGATCCAGTTGGAGAAAGACTTCACGCCGCTGGGCCGCAAGCGGGCCGCGGACACCAGGAGCAAGTCGGACCACTTCGCCGACCAGTAATCGACGAACTCGGGACGGGCCAGCAGGTCGTCGGCCAATCGCACGCGTTTGTCGGGCCGGCGATCCGCGAGAAAGGCCCGCGCCTGGTCGGCCGTCGGCAAGAGGCCGATCGTGTCGAGGCTCGCGCGACGCAGAAAGTCGGCGTCGGAACAAAGCGGCGACGGCGGAATGTTCAGCCGCTCGAGCTTCGTCAGCACCAGGTCGTCGATCACATTGCGGCGGTCGGCCTTGGTAAACGTGTCGGCGGCGAGTCGCGTGTCGTAGGGAACCTGCACCGTGCCCAAAACGGTTTTGCTCAGATACCAGGCGCTGATCGAGCCTTCGCCGTTGCCGGTGATCTTCACCTTTCCGACGTCGTCCACCTGGCAGACGGTTTGATTGGTGGAGGTGAACTTGGCCCAGGTGGTCACGTCTTCGGTATGGCCGTCGTTGAAATGGGCCAGGATCAACACCTGTTGCTCGTCCCCCTTTTTGAGCACCAGGTCTTCGGGGACGATTTCGAGACGTTCGATCCGCGGATCGCTGGGCATGGGAGCCGGCTGGCCCGCGGCGATCCATTCGGCCAGCACGCGATACTCGTGCGAGTCGACCTGGAATCGCAGGCCGCCCTTGTGCGGAATCGCGCCCGACGGTTTGAGCAGGACCAGGCTCCGCCCCGGATCGCTCGGCACGATCCGGCGTCCACCGGCTTGCCGCGTAATCGCCAAAAAGTCGGCCGGCGGATCGTATCCGCGAAGCGACAACTTGAAGCCGTTCTTCCCCGCGGTCGCTCCGTGGCAGGCCCCCGAGTTGCAACCGGCTTTCGTCAGCACCGACTGGACGTGATTGCGAAAGCTCCAAGACTCATCGATCTTTTGACGCTCGACCGTCACTTCGATTTGCGCGGTCTGCTCGTGCCAGCGGGCTTGAATCGTCGCTTTGCCGTCGCCGACGGGAATCGCGACGGAGTTGCTCACCCGCACGACCTTCGGGTTGCTCGAGTTGAAAACCACGCCTTGCGTTGCCTGCCCGATCCAACGGCCCTGCAGCCGTCGCTCGACGACGAGGGCCTGCCGCGCCTTGGGACCGTGCAAAACCATCGCGTGCGGCAGGATGGCTAGCGACTCGCCGCTAGCGGCGGCCGTCGCGGGCGAGAGAGGCTCCGCACCGTGCGCCACGAGGGCCGCGGTCAACACAAGGACCGCGAGAGCGCCGCGCGTGAGAATCCACTTCAGACCAACAGTAAATGGGTGGCACTGGCGGCTTGTCCGCCAGTGTCTTATTCCCGGGCTCGAACGCAGATCACTGGCGGGCAAGCCGCCAGTGCCACCCGGAAGTGGCTGCGTTCTCCCGAATGCGATCGTAAAGCGGTTCATCGAGGTGTTTGCCTTTCGGCAAGCTGCGACGGCGGGATGAGATTGAGGCGGGATCAAAACAGTTCGGTGACGGGCTTCGTGCCCGAATCGACCAAGGCAAACGGACGGCCGGCGGGACCGGGCAATTGGGTTTCCAGGTCCAATCCCAGGCTGTGGAAGATCGTGGCGACGACTTCGTTCGGGGCGACCGGACGCTCGGCCGGGTATCCGCCGATCGCGTCGCTGCGACCGACCACGCGGCCCGCCTTGCACGCCGCCGCCGGCGAAGTAACTCGTCCAGCACTGCGGCCAATGGTCGCGTCCGCCGGCCGGATTGACGCGCGGCGTGCGGCCGAACTCCTGCAGATTGCAGACGAGCGTGTTGTCGAGCATGCCGCGCTGATTCAAGTCCTCGATCAGCGCGCTATACGCCTGGTCGTACATCGGCGCCACGATGTCGCGCATGCCTTCGATCGACGTGAACGGCTTGGTGCCGTGGATGTCCCAAGTGATCTCGTCGAAGACGGTGAGGAACGTGTTGACCGTGACGAACCGCACGCCCGCTTCGATCAAGCGTCGGGCCATCAGGCAGCACTGGCCGAAGCGGTTGCGGCCGTAGCGGTCGCGGACCGACACGGGCTCTTGCTCCAGGTCGAAGGCCGATCGCGCCTGGCGACTGGTCATGATGCGGAAGGCCGCATCGAAATTGCTGGTGAGCAGTTGCTCGTTCTGGCTCGTCTCGAAGTGATCGATCGTGTGCTCGACCAGGTCGCGGAGCTTGCGGCGGCGGGCCAGGCGGACTTCGCCGATCTCTTTGGGCGGCAGCAGGTCGGGAACTTGAAAGTGCGGCTGCGACGGATCGGCGTTGAGCACGAACGGATCGTACGACTTCCCGAGGAAGCCGGCGTCCTGACCGTGGGGCATGTTGCCGCCGGTCGGCCCCATCGGCTTCGGAAGGAGCACGTGGGCCGGCAGGTCGCTCCGCCGTCCGCGCAGATACGAGAGGACGCAGCCGGCGTGCGGCGTATTGATGCCGCCCGTGAAGAGCCGCCCGGTCTGCAGCATCTGGTGGCCCGTGTCGTGAACGGCCGCCGCCGTGTGATAGCAGCTGCGGACGAGCGAGAACTTGTCGGCAATGCGGGCGTGCTTGGGCAGGATCTCGCTGATCCCGATCTCGGGCGCGGCGGTGGAGATTTGCCGGAAGGGGCCGCGGATTTCGGCCGCCGCCTCGGGCTTCATGTCGAAGACGTCGAGCTGGCTGGGAGCGCCCAGGTTGAAAATCATGATCACCGAGCGCTCGTCGTAATCCTTGGACACGGCGCCGGCCGCTTTGAGAGCCGCGTAATCGACGAGCGACAGGCCGATGGCGCCCAGGGCGCCGGCCTGCAGGAAATCACGGCGCGTGAGACCGTCGCAGGTATGCGTCCTCCCTCGACCGCTGAACTGCAACATGCGTGCGCTCCGCATTCACCGGTTGCAGTTATGTGCGAGGGTATCGCCGCACAGGTCGGACACGGCACCGGGAACCACAGGCCCGGACCACTGACGGCGGGCGACTTCAATTAAGCAACCGTTGATTCGATTCTACTTCGCGCCGGGGGATGTCACAAGAATCGACGCGCCGCTCGGCCCGAAACGCGTAACGGGCTTTCGGCCAGTCCTTTTCCGTTAGTCGGAGCCGCCGGTTGCGGGCTGAATGGCGCGGAACGGCCGGGCGAATGCGCGCACGACAACATCGGAGCACGCGCAGGCGTTGCGCCGAATTGTCGTCACGGGTTCGCAAGCGTCGACGTTACGAGCCCATGCCGTTGTCGGACGTCACTTGCGGTTGATTGAGCACTGGCTCGTTCGAGCAGAGCTCTTCGCGGACGATGTTGAGATCGCGCGGTGCGTCGATGCCCAGACGCACGTTGTTGGGACCGATTCGCACGATCGTCACGGTCACGTTATCGCCGATCCTGATCTTTTCGCCCGTCTTGCGCGACAGAACTAGCATTGCCTTCTCCTTGGTTCGGCTTTGCCGCAGCTTCCCTGATGCACCCTCACCGGCCATCGCGTGGAATGTGATTCGTGGTCGCCACGCGGCCAGGTACACGTCCGAAGCGCCGGTCAATTTCGTGCGCTTTTCGTTGTCATCAATACGAATACGTGGTCATTAGGATAACAAGCCGCATCGCAAAAAATCCAGTGGAGTTGCGTAAAACTCGGCCATTTCGCGATGCCGACAGACGGTGCGCCGGCAATGTCAAAATGGGACGACTGCAAAGACTACCGAGACAGCCCATCTCGCAGGCCGAAGGCGTGCCCACTTGTTGGGCATGGCCACTTGCTCATTTCCGATGCACGCTTGCTGGCTTCGCCGGCTGAACGAAACGGAATACTGCGGGTGGCGTGCCTTCGCTGCCTGCTTGACGGCGACTAGCCGCCTCACAATGCTAAGAAACCTTTCAGGTCACCTTGGCGGGGTCATCGAGCGATGGTGCGGATCGGGATCGTCGGCGTCGGATTCATGGGGTACACCCATTTCGAGGCGGCGCGCCGGCTCAAGGGAGCCCGCGTTACCGCAATCGCGACCCGTGATAAGAAGAAGCTCGCCGGCGATTGGACTTCGATTCAGGGCAACTTTGGTCCGCGCGGCGGCAAGGTCGATCTGTCGAAGGTCAAGAAGTACGCCGACTACCAGGAACTGCTCGCCGATCCCGACATCGACCTGGTCGACCTGTGTCTGCCGACCGGTTTGCACGAGTCGGCCGTCCTCGAATCCCTGGCGGCCGGCAAGCCCACGCTGGTCGAAAAGCCAATCGCCGTCGACCTCAAGGCGGCCGACCGGATGGTGGCGGCTGCCAAGAAGGCCGGCGTGCCGCTGATGGTGGCCCAAGTGCTGCCGTTTCACGCCGAGTTTCAGTTCGTGCTCAATGCCCGGCAGACCGGCAAATATGGACGGCTGCTGGCGGCCCACTTTCGGCGCGTGATCGCTCCGCCCAAGTGGTCGCGGCACATCGAGGACTTTCGCGCCTTGGGGGGCTGGGGCATCGATCTGCACATTCACGACAACCACTTCATCGCCCTGCTCTGCGGTCTGCCGCAAAAGGTCTTCTCGCGGGGAGTGGTTTCCGAAGGCCTCGTGAACCACGTGCACACACAATATGTCTATGCGGATCCGCAGCTCGCGGTGAGCTGCGTCAGCGGGGGAATCGCCGCCGCCGGCCTGCAGTTCGCCCACGGCTTCGAGATCTACTTTGAGAAGGCGACGATCCTGTTTGCCGCGGGGACCATCGGGGGCGAGTGGCAGGTCGAACGCCCGCTGACGTTGATCACCAACGACGGCAAAGCAACCGTTCCCGTCCTCAAAAGCGGCAAAGAGTGGTGCGCGGCCTTCACGATGGAGCTGCAAACGGCCGTCGATGCCGTGCGGAAGAAAACCGAGCCGCAACTCTTGAGCGGGGCGCTGGCCCGCGACGCGCTGCGACTCTGTTATGCTGAAGCCAAGAGCATCACAACTGGCAAGCCGTGGCCGTCGCCACACTGGCAAGCCGGTGGCCGTCGCCTGATCCGATGATCGAAAACCTTCCCGTCAAAACGCTCCCGTTCAAGGGACTCACGATCGAGGGCTATTCACGGGCCGCGGTCCAGAGCTATTGGCGAATCCAAGAGCTGAAGATCGGCTTCGAGCTGGGGGGCAGCCCCTGGTCGTTCACCGGAACGCCGACGTTCTTCGTCACCCACTCGCACCTCGATCATCTGGCGTCGATCCCGGTCTACGTGGCGCGGCGGCGGATGATGAAGATGGAGCCGCCCCGCGTCTACCTGCCGATCGAAGCGGTGGAGAACGTCCAACGACTGCTGCACGTCTGGCAGCGACTCGATCGCGGACGGATGATGGTCGATCTCGTCGGCGTGAAGCCGGGTGACGAGATCGAGCTGTCGCGCGAGCACGTGGTCACGGCGTTCGCCACCAAGCACACGGTCCCCTCACTCGGCTATGTCGTCTGGGACCGTCGCAAGAAACTCAAGCCCGAATACCAGGGTCGCGGCGGCGAAGAGATTCGCGAGCTGCGGTTGGCCGGCACGGAGGTGACGCAAGAGGTGCGGGTGCCGCTCTTGTGCTACGTTGGCGACAGCGCGCCCGCCGGCCTCGACAATTATCCGCCGCTCTACGAAGCGACCGTGCTGATTACGGAGATGACCTTCTTCCGCCCCGAGCACCGCAAGGAAAAGATCCACAAGTTCGGCCACACGCACTTGGACGACATCCTCGAGCGGGCCGACCGGTTCCAGAACGAACTGATCATCCTGTCGCACTTCAGCACGCGCTACCACGAGCGACAAGTGCGGGCGGCGGTCGAGCGCCGGTTTCCGCCGTCGCTGTTGCAACGCGTGCACCTGTGGATGTGAGGGTGTCCGAAAATTCGGGTGCCACGGCTGAGACGCTTCGGCTCAGCCGTGCTCTTGCCGGGTGCTGATGACGGTTGCTGAACCGTGAAGAGCACGGTTGAGCAAGCTCAACAGTGGCACCCAATCGCGTGGCACCCAAGCGCAGCGTCGGCCGTTATTCCGGCGGCGTCGGCATTATTGCGGCATCTTGAACAGCGACTCGACGCTGATGTTGAGATCCGAAAAAACCGGGCTGCCCGGAATCGTCTGGCCGCCGGCGAAAATCCGCGGCGGCTGTCCCGCACGGATGTAGTGCACCGACTTGTCGATCGTGTCGACCATCCAGACCGTCCGCACGCCCCAGTTGAGGTAAGACTCGATCCGCTCGCGCATCGCCCGTCGGCGATCGTTGGTCGAGCCGATCTCGACCACAAGGGCCGGCCGGGTCTCCGTGACGATCCGATCCAATTCGGCAAACCGTTCGCCGCTGACAAAGAAACTGACAGGCGGCCGCCGCACCGTATCGGGTCCGCGGGCGACGATCAGGCCAATCTCGAAAGCCGCGTAACCTTTTTCGTCCGGCGCCTGCTGCAGGTAGGCGGCGAGTGACTTGGAGAAATTGAACACGACCGCCCCATGCAGCAGGTCGGGCGCTTCCACCATCTCGATTTGACCGCGAACCAACTCGGCCCTCTGGAACTCGAAGTCCTCTTGGTCAACGAGTTCTGCAAATCGCTCAGCGGTCAGTGGGGACGATGAGTCCAATTGCGCCTCAAGCAGTGAACGACGTTGCGAGTGGTGATGCCGACTCCGAAAATTATAGGTGTGGTCAATGGCCGAATCGAATCCAATTGCGGCGGCGTCTGATTCCGAGCGGCTCGTGAACGACGAAGACAGCTACCTTGCGACCTCAGATCGGGTCCGGAGAAGTCCGCCCGCCAATCGAACACTCGGCATCGTGGCCCTCTTGCTGACGATGTACTCGTGGTTCCTGACCATTGCACTCGCCCTGGGTCAGTGGTTGTTCGGCGGGGCTTGGCCTGGCGACGTGAAGGAATACGTCTCAATGGGAGTCACGCTCGGCCTGACCCTGATCGTCGGCACCGTCGGTCGACCCCACGTTCGCGCGCTGCGGCGACAGACGCGGGGCCGATCGATTTCGGTCAACGGACCCCAGGCGTTGGCGGTCACGATTTTAACGGTAGTCGCCGGGGCGTACGGGACGTGGCTTTTCTGCGGACCCTAGCGAGTTGCCCTCAATTCAGGGGTGAGTTTGCTGATTTCGGATCGGAACGGGTTCGATCTCCCACACGGCCTCGTGTACAATCGGACGCTGCCTTTCCGCTCAGAATCCGGCCGGCTCCTCGGTGGGCGTCGAGTCCAGGCCCGGACCTTCAACTGAGTCGCGGCGCATTCGCCGTCGCGACACTAGGAACCTGCAATGAACGAGCGCTTCGTGCGTCGGCTGGCTCTCGGAACGGTGCTGCTTCTGGGTGCGGCGGTCCCGCTCGCCACGGCCGCGGAGGCGACGGTCCGCATCGGGCAGAATGTCGGCAAGCTGGCCTTCAAGGACATTCGCTACTTGCCGCGGTCGCTGGCCGACCTGTCGGGCAAGAAAGCCTACGTGATCGTCTGCACCAGCACGACCTGTCCGCTCGTGCAAAAGTACCTGCCCAAGCTCAAGCGGCTCGACGAGAAGTATCGCGGCAAGGGCGTGCAGTTCGTGTCGCTCAACGTCAATCCGGGCGATTCGATCCGCGAGATGGCGGCCCACGCCGTCGGCTTCGACCTGGCCTTCCCCACGGTGAAGGACATCAACGGCGAATCGGCAGCCGCACTGGGCGTGAGCCGGACGCCGGAAGTGGTCGTGCTGAGCGGCGATCACACGCTGGTTTATCGCGGACACGTCGACGATCAGTACCACTTCGCGGGCGAAGCCAACCACGTCACGCACAACGATCTCGAAAACGCACTCGAGGCGGTGCTGGCGGGCAAACCGGTGCTGGTGGCCGAGACGTCGGTCGATGGCTGCCTGATCACCAAGTCGGCGGCGACGGTGAAAACCGGCGTGACTTACCACAAGGACATCGTGCCGCTGTTGCGGAAGCACTGCGTCGCCTGCCACCAGCCGGAGACCGAGGCCCCCTTCTCGCTCTTGTCCTATGAAGACGCGAAGAAGCAGGGACAGGCGATGGCCGAGGTGGTGAGCGACCAGTCGATGCCGCCCTGGTACGCGAGCGCCGCCCACGACGACTTCGCGAATCACCGCGGCATGTCGAGCGACGAGATCGAGACGATCGTGTCCTGGGTGCGGGGCGGCATGCCGCAAGGCACAGCGGTCGCAGACGCCACACCCGCCCCGCTGCGCAAGGTCGAGGGCGACGGCTGGTTGATCGGCAAGCCCGACCTGGTTCTTGCAGTCCAAGCTGCACGATGTCCCGACCGAGGGATTCGTGGCCTATCGCTACGAGCCGCTCAACTACGTCTTTCCGGACGACACCTGGATCGACAAGATTCAAATCCTGCCGGACAACCCCAAGGTCGTCCACCACTGCAACCTGATCTTCATCCCGATGTTCGGCGACAAGGTGAAGAACGCCGTCTTCGTGACCGGCAAGGTGCCGGGCGGAATCCCGACCGAACTGCGCGACGGCACGGCGGTCCGCGGCCCGAAGGCCTACATTCCGCTGTTGCAGATTCACTTCACGACGAATGGCCACCCGGAGAAGTGCCGGATTTCGGTCGGCTTCCACTATCCGCGCGAAAAAGTTCAGAAGGAGCTGCACCTCGAGCGGATTTCCAACCACCGCTTCGCGATCACTCCCGGCGATCCGCACTACACCATCACCGAGAGCTGGCAGACCAAGCACGATATCGTCGGCGCCGGGCTGTTCACGCATATGCACGTCCGCGGCACCGACATGACGTACCTGGCCCACTATCCCAACGGCAAGACCGAGACGCTGCTGGTCGTGCCCAACTACAGCTTCGATTGGCAGATTGGCTACAGCTGGGCCGACGGCGTGCGAAAGTTCCCCAAGGGGACGAAGTTCGAGGTCGTCGCTCACTACGACAACTCGTCCTTCAATCCATTCAATCCCGATCCGAAGCGTCTGGTCAAAGAAGGGGATCAGACTGTCGACGAGATGATGTACGGCTTCCTCTTCTATACGGTGGCCGGCGAACATCTGAATCTCGACATCAACCCCAAAACGGGCGCCGCTATGCCGTCGACCAGGCTCAGCAGCCGGTAAGTCGGCGGCCAAAAGCGCGTTTTTCGCACAACACTGGCGGCTCGTCCCGCCAGTGTTGTCTTTTAGACAGCCACGACATTTTGATTTCCGGTCAAGGTTCGCGATCGAGGTGCTCCCATGAACGCCCTGGATTACACACGCGACCTCGTCTCCTTCGGCTCGATCAGCGCGACCTCGAACGTCGACGTCACCGATCACCTCGAACGCATGCTCAAGGGACTCGACTTTGAGACGGAGCGGATCGATTACGTCGACGCGGCCGGCGTGAAGAAGTCGAACGTGGTCGGCAAACGGGGCGACGGTCCGGGCGGCCTGGCCTACTTCGCCCACACAGACGTCGTGCCGGCCGACAATTGGTTCAGCTCCGAGCACGGCCCCTTCAGTCCCACCGTGAAGGACGGCCGTCTCTACGGCCGGGGCAGCTGCGACATGAAGGGCTCGCTCGGCTGCATCCTAGCTGCCGCGGCCGGCGTGTCTCGGCAAAAGCAGCGAGCTCCGCTCTACATCACGGGCACGGCCGATGAAGAAGTCGGCTACATCGGCGCGACTGAAGTGGCCAAGCGCTCCGTCCTCTTTCGTCAGATGGTCGACTCGGCGGCGTGCGGCATTGTCGGCGAGCCGACCGAGTTGGAAGTCGTCTACGCCCACAAGGGAACGTGGGGCTTCCGCGCGACGGCGCGCGGGCGGGCCGCGCATTCCAGCTCCCGCGACGGAATCAACGCGAACCTGGCAATGATCCCCTTTCTCGTCGAGATGAAAGCCCTCCACGACGAGACCGAGCGCGACCCGGCCTGGCAGGACCCTCGCTTCGACCCACCGACAATCAGCTGGAACATCGGCATCAACGACCACACGCGGGCGGTGAACATCACACCGCCGCAAAGCATCTGCACTGTTTATTTCCGCCCCATGCCCAACCAAAAGCCGCAGCTCTTGGTCGACCGGTCGCGGGCGGCCGCCGAACGTTGCGGCCTCGAGTTCGAGGCGTTGTGGGCTGCACCGCCGCTGGAAATCGACGTCCGTTCCGATTTCGTCACGCAGATGCTCAAGCTCGCCGACAAGACGACGGCCCGCACGGTCTGCTATGGCACGGACGGCACGCAGTATACGTCGCTCAAAAAACTGATCGTCATCGGGCCGGGTAACATCGCGCAGGGCCATACGTTCGACGAATGGATCGACGTGAAGCAGCTCGAGCGAGGGACCGACCTCTATGCCCGCTGCATCGAGCAGTGGTGCTGCTGAACGGCGCTATTTACCGGGGCTTTATTTACCCGGCGCTATTTGCCGCGGTTGAACTGGGCCGGATCGAAGGGATCGGTGAGCGGACCCAAGTCGTTGCTCGAGTTGCCAGAGCCGGAGTTGGCTGTGGCGGTGCGCGGCAGCGAAGCCGTGGGCTGGATCATGCTGGCATCGATCCCACTCGCGTTTGGCGGGACGTTGTTCAATGCCGGGCCGGAGTTGGATGCCGGGACAGTATTCGATGTCGGGAAGGTGGCCGACGCGGGAACAACGAGCGGATCGCGGTGCGACTCGGGTCTGCCGGCTTGCGCGATTTTCTCGACCGACCGCCGCGCCGCGTCGTCCCGGTTCATGCGGGTCAGCTCGGGACCCACGCTACTGAGCCAGGCGACGAGCCGCGCCTTCTGCACGTCCTGGGCGCCGCCGGCTAACGGAGGATGCGCCGCTCCGCCGTGAGCTTCTGCCGCCTTCGCCAAGAGCAGGCTGCGGCGGGCATATTGCGGATCGACAAGTTGCAGCACGGCATCCAGGTTGCGGCCGGTGATCTGCCGGTTGCCGCCGGCGGCCAGATGCACTCGATCGAGATGAAACGACGTATTCGTCGGTCCGCCGTGACAGCGGAGGCTGCCGCAGCGCGCCAGCAGAATCGGCTGCACGCCGATCACGAATTCTTTGACCCGCGCGGGCGAGAGCCGCGACAGCGATTCAACGACTTTGGCGTCGGGGGCCGCGTGTTCGGTCACGCCGCTAACTTTGACGAACCCTCCCGGTGCCGTGTGCGCGGCCTCCAATCGCGTCAGCAAGGCCTTGGCCTCTTGGTTTGTCGGATCGAATTCGAGCACCTTGCGCAGATGAAACGCGGCTTCACCCGGCAGTCGGTTTTCCAGACACCAGCGCCCCAGCCGAATGTCGCGCCGCACGGGCGTCGTCGTTGGCTCGGTGGCACACATTTTTTCGTAGGCTTCGTGTCGATCGCGGGCGACGAGCTGCACCTGGTCGAAGCTGAAAAACATGCTCGATTCCGGCGTCTCCACGCGGTAGCCATGCAAGTCGCCGCGAATGGCCCCGTCGATCACGCGACCATCGGCCAGGACAAGGATGTGCGATCCCTCCGGGGCAGTCGGCGCTTTGTGGGGCGATTTGGCCTGCTCGACGGCGGCCGCCGCCTGCCGGTCGAAGAGTTGTTTGAGCAGCGGATCGTCGGCCCGCAGGCCCTCGGACGGGCCGAGAGACACGACGAGGGCCGCGACCAAGCCCGCGAAACCCAGTGGATGCCAGGGCCGGCGCTGCGTATAGAGCGTATGTAGAGAGAAACGGGGGAATGCGCGGAATCTCATCAGTCGAGGCTCCCGCTGGAGGGAAAAGCGTCTGTATCGGGGGAATGGAATCGGCGGACGAGGGAACTTTGAGGGGGCCGGAACAATAGTCCGCTTCGGAGGTTCGGTCAATACGATTCAAATCCCCTCATCTGGGATTGGCTGGCGTTTCGACTCCCCCGGACAAAACGGGGGTTTAGGCATCGCGAGGGTCGACCGGCGCCGGGCGAATTGACTGCGGGGAAAGATGGCTTGGATCGATGGATTACTGACGCGGGAACCCGTGCGACCGACCGGCAATTGGCCCGTCTGCTCGTCGGTCCGCCCAGCGGCGGTCCGTCGCCGTTCGGGCACTTTTTTACCTGAGGCCTGCCCGGATCGGTTTGGCGCGGTAGAATTGGTTTTCCGGGCCGGACCTTGGCAACGAAGTTGAATTGAAACCCCGGGCGGCGCACGTTCGCGATCGTCGCCGGGGAAGTCCGACGAATTCTGCACAGCACGCCACTATGAGCATCGCCGGAACCCAAGTGGTTCGACCGGGTCCGCTACCACCGATCGCTCCTCCCGACGCGGCGCTCGAGCCGGCGCCTCACTCCCCGTCCAATGCGGCAACCAACCCGCAGGCGGCGATTCCTCTGCCGACGCGCTCACAATGGAACGCGGCCGGCCTTTCGCTAATGTTCCACCTGCTCATGCTGCTGGTCCTGGCCGCGCTGTTGATCCCCGTGCGGTCGATCGGCAGCGGCACGTCGATCGACGGCGGCATCGGCAATGAAGCCGGAGACGCCGGCGACCTGCTCGACAGCGTGACGATCGGCAGTCCTGATCCGGGGACCGGCCGCGATATCGAAAAGTCACTGACCCCGGCCACCGAAGGCGTCCCCGCCATCGAGGGCGCGATGGCGGCCGGTTCGGGTTCGGGGAGCGGCACCGGCAAAGGCAGCTTCGATGCCATCGCGTCGCTCGGCGCCGCGGGCGGCGGCAGCGGCAAAGGGGTCGGCTTCTTCGGCACCCGCGCGCGAGCCGATTCGGTCGTGTTCATCGTCGACATGTCGGGGAGCATGGAGGGTCACCGCTTCGACCGCGCCGTCGAGGAGTTGACGCACTCGCTGACCTTGCTGCAGCCGTCGCAGAAGTTCTTCATCTTCTTCTACAACAGCGCGACCTTCCCGCTATTCGAACAGCGGGTGGCCAAGCTGTTGCCGGCGACCAGCGGCAACCGAGCCAAGGCGACCAAGTGGATCCACGCGTTTCACGCCGAGGGAGACACCGCCCCCGAGGACGCCATCGAACGGGCGCTCAAGCTGAAGCCCCAGGTGATCTATTTTCTGACCGATGGCGAGATCCCCGACACGACCCGCAGCACGGCCAAGCGATTCAACACCGAGCATAAAACGGTGATCCACACCATCGCCTTCGAGTACGAAGGTGGCGCGGAACAGCTCCGCGGCATTGCCGTCGACAGCCGCGGCAAGTACCGTTTTGTTCCGTAGCATGTGACGGGCCCCGCGAGAGCCGCGTGTGACCGGCCGCTCAGTTTTCTGCACCGTCGCTCTTCACGTTGGCCCTTCGCGTTCCGCCTGCCTTCAGGCCGGCTCCAATAGGACTGGCAAGCGCGATGGAATCCGACTCGTCTCTGGGAGCGGCTGAAGGCCGCGAGGTCGTGCTCGACCTGGCCAGTCAATACGTCATCCTCGGCACGCTGACTGGCAGCGACGCGCACCACTACATTCTCGAAAACGCCGACGTCCACGACCTGCGTGACACCACCACCAGTCGCGAGCTCTATGTGTTGGACGCGAAGCGTCACGGCATCAACGCCAACCGCAAGCGGGTTTTCGTCCGCAAAGACGGAGTGGTGAGTCTCTCAAAACTCGCCGACGTCATCGAATAAATGGCCCCGCTTATTAATGCCCCGCGCAGTTTACGAATGAAGTGCGCGCACGGCATGCCCGCGAGATCTGAGGCGCCCTGATCGCCGCACGAAACCGAATGCGAATCTGCGACTGAACATTCTTTGTTCACTGGCCTGCGAACAACCAATCGTAAAGGGATTATAAATTTCGCCGCTGGATGTCTTTGACGCACGGTGACTCGGGGCTATCATGCCCGTGCCACGCGGCCGCGCTGCGTTCTTCATTTCTCACGCAGCCCGTCGCGATTCGGCAATGCGGGCCAAAGCGTTTTCTTCCAACAACAGGACGTTTTCATCGGGAGGTGACACGATGGTGCCGCAGTTGCTTACGTTATTGCGCTCTCGTCCCCGGGCTCGGTCCCGCGCTCTGATGGTCCTTTCGCCGAACTGTCCCGCCGTCGAGAATCTCGAGGAACGCACGCTGCTGACGGCCGCGGTGACGTCGGCGCCGACGCTGGCCATCCTCAACGGAAACTTCACCGGTAGTTATTCCGGTCAGATCAGCGTCAACAATAACGGCACCGTCACGAAGTCCGCCGTCGCCTCGACGGCGTTTTCGATGGCGATCAGCAACGGCGCCATCACGTTTACCACGCCTGTCGGCAACGGCACGGGAACGGTGACGGTGGGCCGGGCCATTTCCGGCACCGTCGAAGCACCGTATCAAAGCACCACGGTGCCGGTTACGGTCACCGGTAACATCACGAACGTCAACGCCGTTCAGACGTACGCGAGCGGCAAGTGGACCTTCTCGGTGAACCTCGGCGGCGGCGTCACGGCGACCGGCAGCGGAACGTGGACAGCCAGCGCACCGCAGATCCTGAGCAACTTCGACGGCAACTACGCCGGCACGTACCAGGGGACGATCACCACCAACACGAACGGCTCGATTTCGACGACGCCGGTCTCGCCGGGCACGTTCATGGCCGCGATCAGCAACGGCGTGATCACCACCGCCTTCCCCAGCGGCAGCGGGCTCACCGCGGTGTCGGGCTCGATTAATGTCACCGGCCGCGTGAACAGCACGGCCACCTTCGTCGAGGACGGCGTGACGATCACGGTCACCGCCTCCGGGCCGACCTCCCGCGGCCTGACGGGAGTCAACGGCACCGGCAACTGGAGCTTCAAAGCCAACCTTCCCGGCGGCGTTTTCGTGACGGGCACCGGCACCTATACGTTGGAAAGCATCCTGGTCCTCGATGGCTCCTACGCCGGCACTGCGGTCGGCAACGTGACGGAGAATGACAACGGGACGATCACCAACAACCCGATCCCGGGCAGCCTTCTCAGCAACAACACGGTCGACGTGACGATCTCCAACGGCACCGTGACCTTCTCGGCCCCCGGAGTCCCGGCGACCGGCACGGGCACGATCGATTTCGACGGCAACATCACGGGAACGGCGACCTTCACCGACAATAGTGTGACCGTGACGATCTCGCTCGCCGGCACGGGCATGCCGACGGCGTCGGGCAATGTGCTCAATGGCACCTGGACCATCCCGTCCACCGACGTCGGCGGCGGAGTGACCATCTCCGGTTCCGGCACCTGGAGCGCAACGCCCGTGACGGCCGTCTAAAGCCCGAGTGGCTGATCGCAGGCAGTCCCCCAGCGACCCCGAAAGGGGTCGCTTTTTTTGTCGCCGAGGGGCGCGAAAGTCGGTCGCCAGCAGCAGGGGCTCATCGCACGACCGAGCGGAAACTTTAGCCGAAGTGGGAGGCAGGCTTTGTAACAATTACAGGCACTCGCGGCCTCGCGGGTCGAATGACGACAACAAACCTCGAGAACGCGAATTTCGTAATGAATTGTCGCAGAAATACTTACGGCGTTTCCTACCTCGGTCAAAGATTTCTCTGTGGGAGTTTTGGGTAAATGGTTTAAACTTTGCTCCCTGCCTTACCAATCGGCTGGATCTGCCGGTTGGCGGACGAATGGAATTCGCCGCTTCTGTTTGGGAAACGATCTCAGGGAAGAGATACTCGCATGGATGCTCGGCATTTGCGCCTGGCCGTGTTTGTTCCCGCCCTTCTGCTTCTGACCGCCTCCTCTTCGCTGGCAGCCGGTTACTCGTACGCGACGCCGAACTTCGTCGTCAATGCGCCGAGTGCGGAGTTTGCCAAGCAGGTTGGCGACACCGCGGAACGCTTTCGAGCGCTGCTGGCGCACGAATGGCTCGGTCATGAATTGCCCCGCTGGTATCGTCCTTGCCAGGTGACGATCACCCAGGTCGGACAGGTCGGAGCGGGTGGCGCGACCACGTTCACCTTTGCGGCCGGCCAGGTCTTTAACTGGAACATGCGGGTCCAGGGCACCGCCGAACGCATCCTCGACAGCGTGATTCCGCACGAAGTCAGCCATACGATTTTCGCGAGCCACTTTCGCCGCCCGCTGCCCCGCTGGGCCGACGAAGGCGCCGCGTCGCTGGTCGAACACGAATCGGAGCGCCGCCGCCAGTTGATGCTGCTCCGGCAAGTCTTCCACACGCCGCAGCGGATTCCGCTGCCGCAGCTGATCGCCATGAAGGAATATCCCAGCGACATGCAGAGCGTCCTCACGCTGTATGCCGAGGGTTACTCGCTGGCCGATTACCTCGTGCAGTCGGGCGGCAAAGAGCGCTACCTGCGGTTCCTGCAAGATGCTCACGATCGGGATTGGAACTACGCCATCCACACCTACTACGGCCTCGACGACGTGGCCTCGCTCGAGCGGCACTGGAGCGAGTGGGTGACGCAGGGCAGCCCCGAGCTCGAAATGCCACGCGGCCAGATGATGGCCCAGGCGGACACTCACGGCCGCCAGCCGGTCATTCGCTCACAGAGCCCGGACGCCGCGTCTGATCCCGGCGATCCGGCGCCGGCGCCGACCAGCCGCGTCGCTCGTCCGTTCCCCCGCGCCGAGGAGCCCGAAGCACCGTCCCCCGTCGATCGCCGCGCGTTCAGCGTCCGCGGCGAGCAGGCGCAGCCGACATCTCCCGCCGCGAACGACGCCGAAAACAACGCATCGGCCAACCCATCGGTCGACGCGACCCAGGCAGCGGCATTGCAGCGGGAAGGTCGTCAGCGACTGGTCAGCGCCGGCTGGCAAGCGACGGCCCGCTCCTCGTCAAATTCGGGCGCGACTGTCGTCGCCCCGGCCGCCGTCGCCGCTCAACAAACCCATTCGGACGACCGGTCCGCGGGCGAATCTTCCGCTCGACGCCGGTTCCGCACGGCGAAAGAACGCCACGCCCAAGAGGTGGAGGCGGCCAACAACTCTGCCAGTCCCGTCGAAGAAGCAAGGCCCGAGGTCAGCGACCTCGATCTGGCCCACGCACAAACTCCCTTTCACGTCGAGGATTGATCGCTTCGCCGATCGGTTCCCGGATTCCTGACACCCAAACACCTGACAAGTGTCCGCAGTGCGAAGGTTGGCGTGGCTCTGGACGCCCGCACCGGCAATCCGGCTTCCCGCAGGGCCGGCCTGTCGAAGGTCGTTTACGACTCGGCCAAATATCCCTGGTCCCTCCGCTCCCTAACGGGTAAGTGACCGAGTCACAAATCGAGCCCGCGTCGACCAACGCACAGAACGAGCCATCGCTTTCGGTGGCTCGTTCTTTTTTTGGTTGCACGAAACGCTCGTTGCATGCCCATGGTTGTGAGACCGTCCGGAAGCGCTAGAATACCACTGGCCGGCCACTGTCCGACCGCCCGCAGTCCTTCGTGGACATTGTCCACTGTCGGCTTGGCCGGGCCTTCGGATTGCTGGCTGTCTTCAGATTGCTGACTGTCTCAAGGTTGTTGACGGTCTTGAGCATTGCCGGCTTTCGCAGCTTTGTGTTCGGCATCAACTTTGTCTGGGCATTCACGGCACACGACGGTTGAAGGAGATCCTCACATGGCGTACACGCTTCCCGATCTTCCCTATCCCGAGAACGCGCTCGAGCCGCACATCGACGCGCAGACGATGAACATTCACCGCACCAAGCACCATCAGGCTTACATCAACAATGTGAACGCGGCCCTCGAGAAGCATCCCAACCTGGCCAACAAGCCGATCGACCAGTTGATGCGCGAGCTTTCGTCCGTTCCGGAAGACATCCGCACGGTCGTGCGGAATAACGGCGGCGGTCATGCCAACCACAGCCTGTTCTGGACGATCTTGGGCCCGAAGGCGGGCGGCGATCCGTCGGGCGATGTGGGTCAGGCCATCACCAGCACGTTCGGCAGCGTGGCCACGTTTCGCGAGCAGTTCGCCAAGGCGGCGACCACGCGGTTCGGCAGCGGCTGGGCCTGGCTGTCGGTCGACAAGGGCAAGCTCGTCGTCGAGAGCTCGCCCAATCAGGACACGCCGCTCTCCGAGGGTCGCACCCCAATTCTGGGGCTCGACGTCTGGGAACACGCATATTACCTGAAATACCAAAACCGCCGGCCCGACTACATCACGGCGTATTGGAACGTGGTGAATTGGGGCGAAGTGAATAAGAGATTCGCCGCCGCCAAGTAATCGCGTCACAAGGTTCAACGATCAAAGGGCCACTCGTCGAGTCGGGTGGCCCTTTTTTCGCGCCTGCCGCTGAGTGATTCTGCCGATATTCCCAATGACGGTCTCTGGGGGGAGATTGCCGGATGAGGGGACATTTCGGGCGATTGGCTTTGGCTGGCTTGGCGACAGCGTGCCTGTCTGCGGGATGCATCATCCCCAGCTACCAACTGCCGGCCGGCTTTAGCAGCAGCTATCAGCGGCAACTCTACGGAATGGATCCGCCGCCGACCCCCGTTGATGGCGGGCTCTCCGCCCTGACGATGCGCCCGGGAATCTTCTACCCGGAAACGGCGTTTAACGATCCGCCCGTCGCCTTCGATAGCAACGCCTCGCGCGGGGTTGCTCCTGGACCGCTGGTTCTCGGCACCGATCCGCTGAGCCCGCCGCCGAAAGTCGCCAAGGCTCTGCCCGACGACATCTATTAGACGCGGCGGCTTAATGTGACCGCGTTGACTGAGCGGAACGAGCGTCGCTGAATTGTGGCTGCGAGCAACCGGGGGCTATCATCAACCCCGTTGCGCTTTCCTCCCTCCGTCCACATTCAGCGAGCCCGCCATGGCGAACTCCCCTGCCCGCAAATCGTCGACTTCCCCCTCTCGCCGCAGCTTCCTCAAAACGGCCGGGGCGGCAACATTCGTCGCAGCCGCGGGACCGACGATTCTCCGCGCGAGCGATAAGGCCGGCAGCAAAGCGCCGGTGCTGGGGACCGGCGAGCAGCAATATGAGGTGGTCAGCCATACGTGGGGCGAGCTGCCCAGCCACATCGTTTGGGGTGAAACGCACGGCGTGACCGTCGATGGGGCGGGCTTCATTTACATCAAGCATCGCAACTACGCCAAGACCCCGATGGACGCGATCGTGGTCTTCGATCCCCAGGGAAAATTCGTCCGCTCCTTCGGCAAGGAGTTTCACCGGGGCGGCCATGGCATCGATCTGCGCAAGGAAGGGAACGAGGAATTCCTCTACCTCTGTGATGTGCAGCACGGCATCGTCGCCAAGACGACCCTGAAGGGCGAACACGTCTGGGTGAAGTGGACGCCCGAAGAGCCGAACGTTTACACCGGAAACAATAAGTACAGTCCGACCAATGTCGCCTTCGCTGCCGACGGCGGCTTCTACATCGGCGATGGCTACGGTTCGAATTACATCCATCAATACGACAAGGACGCCCACTGGGTCCGCACGTGGGGCGGCTTCGGCGATGCACCCGGCAAGATGAAAACGCCTCACGGCCTGTGGCTCGACGACCGTCCCGGCCGGACGCCGTCGCTGGTTGTGGCCGATCGTGCGAACGCCCGGTTGCAGTATTTCACGCTCGACGGCAAGCACCTGAGCTTCGATCACGACGTCAGCTTCCCCGCCCATTTCGATCTGCGGGGCGACGTGATGATGGTTCCTGACCTGCACGCCCGCGTTTCCCTGTTTGACAAGGACAACAAGGTCATCACGCACCTGGGCTACGATCCGAACTGGACGAAGCAGGTGTTGGCCAACAACTTCAAGATGCGGAGCACGCCCAAGGACTGGCAAGCCGGCCGCTTCGTCCACCCCCACGACGCCTGCTTCGACCACAGCGGAAACATTTTCGTCGTCGAATGGGTGCCAACCGGGCGCGTTTCGTTCCTGCGGAAGGTTTGATTTCCCGGAATCGGCCGTCAGTCCAAGTCCGAGGTCCAACTCCCGAGCGCGAACGACGTTGCAAGCGCCGCACTTCGGGGCGATGATGAATTGTGCGGCCACGAGCCCTTGCCAAGCCGGAGGCAAGCCTGCGCTCGCAGACTCGCGCGATTCTGCCGCATTCCCGAAGCGCCGCCGACGAGTTCGCTCAATGTCCTCCGAAAATGGCCTCCCCCCGACGGACCGCGGAACCGGGCGGGACGCGAGTGCATTTTCACGCGGGCCGTGGCTGGCGTTGTCGACGCAAGTGCTCGGACGGCGCCGGTCGCTCCCGCTGGCGGCGTTTCTCGTCGGCGTGGGTGCGTTTGCCCTCACCGTGGGGCTGGTGATCAGCAGTTTCTTACAGACCCGAGAAGAGGCCCGCCAACGCTACTTGCAAACGACCAAAACCGAAGTGCGGATGCTCGCCGGCGCTGTCGATATGAACACCAAGCCGGCCGCGAACGGGCCGCGCAAATTGGATGTCGAGCAGGTTCGTAAGGCGGTGCTGGAACTCTGGCTGCAGGCCGGACATTGGATTCCGGCGCCGGACGAAAACTTCGTGATCGTCGACAACCGGAACATGGACGTCATCCTGAATATCGGCGCGCAACGGGCGACTCCCGATCCGGCGTCATCCGAAACCAACGTGCGCGGCATGGTCGTCGCCGCGCGGGAAAAGCTCGGATTTTCGGCGCTATCGGGTCGCCCCATCCGTTATACCGGTGAGTTTCTGGCGCCGACCGGACAGGAAATGCTGGGGTCGTTCTGGGGACTGAGAGGCGGCCAGAGACTGGGTGCTCGCCGTCTATCGCTCCAAGAACGGTCTCTACGAATCGGATCCCCGATTCGGGCTCTTCGGCACATCGATCGAATTCACCAGTGTCGGCAGCGTGGTCGTCGCCTGCGTGCTCGCCATGCTCATCTCGCTGCTCCTGATGTATTACACGTATAACCTCGCGCGGCGCGAACAAGTGCGGACGGAAGAGGCGCGGGCGCGGCTGGCGGCCATCGTGCAGGATTCGGACGACGCCATCTTCAGCCAAACCTTCGACGGCCACATCACCAGCTGGAACCGCGGCGCCGAGCAGGTCTTCGGGTTTGCCGAGCCCGAGGCGGTCAATCGCGACAGTCGAGCGCTCATCCCTTCCCAGCGAGACGGTGACGAACAAGAAATCATCCGGCAAATCGAGCGCGGCGAATCGCCCCCCGAGCACGCGGTGGAAGCGATCCGCGTCCGCAAGGACGGGCGGCCGATCCACGTTTTGCAGTCGATCTCGCCGCTGGAAGATTCCAGCGGTCGGCGCGTCGGCGTTTCAATCATCGCCCGCGACATCTCGGCCCAAAAGAATCTCGAACGCGAAGTGCTCGAGATCACCAGCAACGAACAACAGCGCATCGGCCGCGACCTGCACGACAGCCTGGGCCAGGAACTGACCGGCCTGAGCTACCTCGCCAAGGGGCTGACGCAAAAACTGTCGGCCGATGAAAGTCCGCAGACTGCCATCGCCCAGACCATCGCAGACAGCGTACAACGGGCCCTCCGGGAAGTCCGCACGGCCGTGCAAGGACTCGTTCCCGTCGAGGTCGACGCCGCGGGTTTCATGGCGGCCCTCGAGCAGCTGGCGACGGAAACGAGCGCCGCGCTGCGGGATCGATTGCCGCGTCGAAGGAGACGAACGCGTCCGCATCGACGACAATGTGGTGGCAACACACCTCTTTCGCATTGTGCAGGAAGCGATAAACAACGCAGTCAAGCACGCGCAGCCGCGGCAAATCCTCGTCCGCCCCGAGCTGTCCAACGGAACGATCAGCGTCACCGTCCAGGATGACGGCGTCGGCATTGGCTCGGGCACCTCGTCGCGTAACGGCGGGATGGGGCTGAGAATCATGCAGTACCGCGCGGGCGTCATCGATGCCACGCTGGAAGTTCGCCGCCGCGACGGCCAGGGGACGGCCGTCGTCTGCCAGATCAACAACCCGTCCCCCGCCGCCCAGTCGGACTCGTCCGGAAACCATGAAACGTACCACAACTGAAACGCAGCGCGCTCGGATCCTGATCGTCGACGACCACCCGCTGGTCCGCAGCGGCCTGCGGCTGTTAATCGACTGCGAGCCGGACCTGGTCGTTTGCGGCGAGGCGGCCGACGCCACCGAAGCGATGCGCCTCTTGGAGAGCCAAAAACCCGATCTGCTGATCGTCGACCTATCGCTCAAGGAAAGCAGCGGCCTGGAGCTGATCAAGCGCATCAAGATCCGCAACGCGGAAATCAAGATCCTGGTCAGCTCGATGTTCGAAGAGTCGCTCTACGCGGAGCGGGTGCTGAGCGCGGGCGCGCTGGGATACGTGCACAAGCAGGAGGGCATGGACCGCGTGATCGAGGCGATCCGCTGCGTCCTCTCGGGCCGCGTCTGGTTGAGCACGGCGATGAGCGACCGCATGCTGCGGAAAATGACGGCATCGCCCGCGCCGCCGACTCAGTCCCCGGTGCACACCCTTTCCGATCGCGAGCTCGAAGTCTTCGAGCTGATCGGCCGCGGCCGATCGACGAAAGACATCGCCAAACAGCTGCACCTGAGTGTCAAAACCGTGGAAACGCACCGCGAAAAAATCAAAGCCAAGCTCGGCCTGGCGTCCGGCGCTGAACTGACCCGCGCCGCCATTCAGTGGGTCATCGAGCAGGGCGGCTGACGGGCGGCGCCCCTCTCCCGGCGAGCCCCTTCCCTAAGGCCGACCGTCGAAAGTGGCGATTTGTTTTGACGGGCTTCCCTAACGTGCGATAGCATAAGCAACTGCCGGGGGTTGAGGGGTGTCCGGGCGACGGCCTCGCAAGTAACCGGCTGGCCACGCCACCGGAACAATTTGTCCGGGCATGGCCGCCTCGCCGGCCGAATCCCGTAGTTCTTCCAGTCTTCGCCTGCTTCCTCGAAGGAGGTGCACTGTGTCGCAACGCCGTGCCTTGAAGGGTTTCACCCTGATCGAGCTGTTGGTCGTGATCGCGATCATTGCGGTGCTTGTCTCGCTCTTGCTCCCGGCCGTTCAACAGGCCCGCGAAGCGGCCCGGCGCACCCAGTGCCTCAACAACCTCAAACAGATGGGTCTGGCCCTGCACAACTATCACGACGTGAACCTCGTCTTCCCGATGGGGCAGATCGCCGTGTTGTTCCTCAATCAAACGCCGAACACCGCGTTCCAACACGCCGACCCGACCGAAGCCTCCACGTTGACGGCCACTGGGTTGCAAACAACCGGGAACGGCAACGGAAATGGCCAAAACATCATCGGCGGCTTCGGCCTCCACGGCACGAGCTGGATGCTGATGATCCTGCCCTTCATCGAGCAGCAGCAGCTCTATAACGAGTGGAACTTCCAGTTCAACGTCCGCGACAACGGCGAACTTCTGACGTCCACCAACCAGTCGCAGCCGGCGCAGGTCGACGTCGCCTGCTTCTACTGCCCCACCCGCCGTGGCAGCTTGAGCTCCGCCAAATACACGAACGTCCGTCACGTCGACTGGTATCAGCCTGGCACGATCCCCTGGTCGCGCGGCGGCAACGACTACGGCGGCTGCATCGGCGCCGGCCTGGGCTGGTTCACCACGACGATTCCCATGCCCATGGACAACACGGCCACGCCTCCGGTCGTCGATATCGGCACGTTGGAGCTGACCAGTGAACAGATCCAATACCAGGAACTGCTGAACCCCAATGAGATCTACATCCCCACCGGCAAAGTGTTGGGTCTCTTCTCGGTCAACCGCTCGCTCGGTATTCGCGACATCTCCAACGGTTCCTCCAACGTCATCATGACCGGAGAGGTCCAGCGGCTGAACGGGACGGACTTGAACGGAAACGGCTCGGTGCTCGACCCTACCGAAACGCAAACGATCAGCTGCGATGGTTGGGCCTGGGGCGGGGCTGCCACCCTCTTCAGCACGCTGAACCCGCCCAATCGCCCGTTCACGTTCGACACGCCGGGCAGCGATCACACGGGCGGCATCATGCAAGTGGGGCTGGCGGACGGCAGCTGCCGAGCCCTGAGCCAGAACATCGATCTCAACACGTTCAACACTTTGGGCTGCATCTCCAACGGAAAAGCGGTCACCAACTGGAACGTTCAATAGCGAAGGACCGGTAAACCGCCGCCATGTCGATCCGCTTCTCGTGCAGTTGCGGGCGTAAGCTCAAAGTTTCCGACGAAAAAATCGGAATGAAAGTGCTCTGCTCATCGTGCGGGGCGACGCTCAAAGTCCCGAAAAAATCGATGGACGAGTACTGGCAGGACGTGCCGGTCAAGAGCGACGCGGCGAAGGTCGACTACGTCGGCGGGGCCAAGGAATTCTTGATCCACTTCGTGCCGGGCGGGCTCGTCGTCGGCCTGATGTGTTACTTCGCCTACTTCCTCTCGTCCCAGGTCCTCACAGGCCACGATAACGTGCCCCCGCTGGGCAAAGTTTCGGGGCGCGTGACGATGGCGGGCCAGCCCCTCGGCAACGCGACGCTGCGATTTGTCCCGAAGGATCCGCTCTACGGCGACGGCGAGAACGGCAAGAAGCTGGCGGCGTCGGTGTCGATCGGCGTGACCGATGACAGCGGCCACTACACGCTGCTCTATGTGAAAGACGTCTACGGCGCGTACGTCGGCCAGCATCGCGTCGAGATCTCGGCCAAGGACGCCAACGGCCGTGAACGGCTGCGCCCCGACTTCAGCAGCTCGAAGTCGATGTTATTGCGCGACGTCAAACCCGGCTCGCAAGAACATGGATTTCGAGGTGCAATCCATCGATTCGCCTAGTTCGGGCCCAGCTCCCGCGCCCGTGGCGGCTCCCGCCCAAGAGCCCCAACCCTGATTCTCTCGGTCGCGGATGTCGCCCGCCCCCAACCTTTCCGGCACGCTCTCCATCGCACCCCGAGCGTTGACGCTCCGCCCCGCCTCGGGCGGCCTGGGCGCTGGCACGGCCGCGTTTCCTGACGTAGGCTGGAGATCATGGTCGAATTGGGCCAAATTCTCCTGCTGGCAGTCGTTGTGGCCGCGGCGTGGCTCCTGCTGTCGCCCAAGCCCGTCTTCAAAATGCGGGTGGCCCAGGGATCGCTCAAAGTCACGCGGGGGAAAGTGACGTTCGACCGCCAACAGCAAGCCGCCGAGATCCTCCGACAGTGGCAGATCCGTCGGGGCTGGATCGGCGGCGTTCGGCGCGGCAAAAGCCTCAAGCTCACTTTCTCCCACAGCGTCCCACCCGGTTGTCGCCAGCAACTGCGGAATTTGTGGACGAACTGCTGAGTTCGACCCGAGAGCGTGGGACTGCCTGGCTCCAGCGAATGTCATCACGATGACGGCGCTGTTGCTGGTCGGACACAGCTCACTCTGATGACATATCCATCAGTCGTTCGATGCCGATAAATCGCATCTCGTCCCGCCTGAGCGACTTACGCAAAAACGCACTACGCCGCCAGAGAATTGGCATCGCGTTCGCTTTTGTCTGAGTCGCGGATCGACAAAAGAAGTCAAAACGATCGATCCAGCCCTGGCAAGAAAAAACACGTCCTCCCACGAAAAACAAAGGACACAGTCATGATCGCCAAGAAACTGCTGGTCGCCGGAATCGTTGGAACCGCCATGATGTTCACCGCCAACGCGAAGACCGCGACGGCCGCCCCGCCGCACGTCCGCGTGGTGGGCCGCCCGGTGGTGGTGGGCGGATATTGGAACCGCCCGTACTACTACAGCTATCCGACCGTGTATGTGCCGCCCACGCCGGTCGTGTCGACCGTTTATGATTGCGGCCCATACTGGAACACGGGCGTCTACGTCGGCGCACCGCGCATCGGAGTCCGCATCGGACGGTAATTGACCGCGTGCCCGGCTCATCGCCAGATGAGAGACACGTCTGCCGTCTGGCGATGAAATCCGCAGCACGTCACCTGGGCCGTTCACGCCCCGCTCGCTCCCTCGATCGAGAGCGGCTGACCCATCGGGCATCTGGGTCTCCATTGCCCGCGGATCAGCCGCTTTCTCCGGTTCTGGACGAGAGTGAATCGCGCGAGCCGATTCGCAAGAGCAGCCGAGCGAGCGGGGCGACAGGCAGATCGGGTTGAACGATCCGCTCCGCTCGACCGAGTTGGCGGAGCACGTTTTCCGCTGCCAGGAAGCCGCTCCGCACGGCCCCTTCCATCGTCGAGGGCCAGCCCGTCCGCGTCCAATCGCCGGCCAGTTGCACGTTGGGCAGCGGCGACTGCTGGGCCGGACGGCAATTCTCCGCTCCCGGCCGCACGGAAAAAACGGCACGGTGCTCCGTGAGCAGCCGCCCGTGCAACAGTTTCGCCTGTCCCGTCTGCGGAAAAACGTCGACGAGTTCGCGCACCACCTCGGCAATCACGTCTTGCTGGCTGGCCGACGCGATGTTGCGGCTCGCGCTGATGATCACCTGGTAGTTGTGGCCGCGCGGCTCGACGGGCGGTGCCGCGGCGGAGAGCTGCACGCCGGCCGCGGCGTCTGCGTGCAGCACGTCTCGATTGAAGATCCATTGGCTGAGCCGATCGATCAGCACGGCGTGCGGAAGCTCGGCCGGACCGGACGAATTAGGATCGTTGCTCGTTCGCGCTCCGGACGGAATCAGGATCGGCCGGTCGAACCAGAGGTGGACGCTCGAGATCGGCGCGGTTTCCAGTTCGCGCACGTGGGCAACGTCCGGATGTGCGGCACATTCGGGTGGGAGCAAATCGAGCACGAGCCAGTGCGGCACGGCCACAACCACGTGGTCCGCCGGGATCGTCTCGCCGGAACGGAGGACGACCCCGGCCGCGCGGCCGTCCGCGATCACCAGATGAGAAACGCCGGCCTGCAACCGCACGCTGGCCGCACGCTCCGCCAACCAGCTCGTCAGCCTTGCGCCGTAGAGCGTATCGAGGGGCACGGTTGGAATCTGGACTTCCCATCCGTGGCGGTTGGCGAGAAACCCGTCGACAAAGACCTTCCGCGCCTGGCGACGTCGATCCGCTCGAGAGTCTCGCTCAACGAGCTGACGAGCACGGGCGTCCAAAAGCGATCGATGGCAGCCTGGGTTTGTCGATGCCGAGCCAGCCACGCGGCAAAATGTTCTTCGTGCGAGGGGGCACCGTGCTTGCCCGGGGCGCGGGCAAGCGCCCGCATTCCGCGGCCGATCGCCAACAGGTCACGCACGGACAAATAACTGGTGTGGGCAAACGCCGTCGCCAGATGCAGGGGAGCGGGCAGCGCGCCGGCCGCCAACCGGTTGACGACGCGGTCGCGCCCAATGAAATAAAGCGCGCGCTCCGTCCGAAAAAGATCGGAGAGCCCGAGCGTGCGACAAAAGTGTTGAAAATTGGTGCAACAGCCCAGGCTGACGTGCTGGCAATTGTCGATCTGCGTGCCCGTCGCTTTATCGACGAACGAGCTGGCCCGACCGCCCAAGCGGGGCCGCGACTCGAGCACCGTCACGCTCACTCCGCGGTCGGCGAGCGTCACCGCGGCCGCTAGGCCGGCCAGACCGCCGCCCACAATCACGGTGCGCGGCGCGGCGGACGCGCGGGGGGCCGTCGCAGTCAAGCGGGCGTCACCACGATTGGCTCGGCGAGCGTCGGCTGTGTCAGGGCGACGCGATTGACAAGCGTCGGCGAAAAGCCGGGCGCCTCGACGTGGATTTCATCATCCGCCGCGAACTTCCAATCGCGCGTGCCGAAGCTGAGCCGGCTCGTGCCGAAAAAGTGCAGATGCACGTCGCCCGGCCGGCGGTGCTGCGGATATTTGAAGTGATGGTCCTCCAGATTGCCGAGCGCGTGACACATGAATTGCTCGCCGCTTTTCAGTTCGCCGCTGTCGTAGATGGTGCGACCGCCGCGGCGAACCGAACAGCGCAGCGTGATTTCCTGAAAATCCGTGGACGTGTTGAGCGTCGGGCCAACGGCACAAGTGCAGCAACTTCGACGGGGCCAGGTGCAGATAGCTGATCTTTTCGGTCGCATGGTCCGACCACTCGTTGCCCAGTGCAAACCCCAGCCGCCGCGGACGGCCCTGCGGATCGATCACGTAACACCCGACGATTTCCGGCTCTTCGCCCCCGTCGAGGGCAAACGAGGGAATTTCCAGGGCCTGGCGATGGGCCCGCAGGATGCCGCCATCTCCTTTGTAGAACCATTCCGGCGCTTCGCCACGCGCGCCGGCGGCCGGCTTGCCCCCGGCCAGGCCACGGGCAAACATCCGAGCCGAATCGGTCGCGGGGATGTCGGTCTGTGTTGCTTGGGCATTGGGCGTGCGGTGCATTTCGTCGCGCGACTGCATGCTTCCCAGATGGCTCAGCCCGGTTCCGCTCACCAGGACATGATGGGGATCCGGATGGTCCAACGGACAGCAGAGGCGCGGCTGCATTGCCGCCCCCCTCGCTCTGCCAAAGAGCGTCCCATTCGATGGTCGCGGCACGTCCGGAGTCGATGACCGATCCCACGAACGACTCGAGCGGTTGATCGAGCCGGCAGGCCGCGGCGAAGACCTCGACGAGGTATCGCAAATCGTGCCGCAAGCTCGTGACGTCGTGCACCGCGTCGCGTTCGAGCACGCCCACGCGGCGGCCGATTCCCGGAATCTCAAACTGAACGAGCTGCACGCGGCAATCCCCGACGAGAGGTCACAGACCGAACCGGTGCAGTATAGAGGCCGGCCGGGGAGTGATCTAGAAATCGCACCGCCAAACGGTCTTACGATGTCGGGAAAACAAAAGACGCTCTCCACGAAATCGGAGAGCGTCTTTCGTACGTCAGGTGAAAAACCAGTCGGGCACAAGCCTGCCCAGCGCAGTCAGTGGGCGGATGCGCTGGCAAAGCCTCCGGTGATCGTGCTGCCGCTGACCCCCACGGTGGCGCTAAAGGCGTGGTGGGCGCCGACTGAAAACGGGCTGCCGATGCTGAGGATGTTCGTGCCGGTCGAAAAGCTGAACGTGATGGCGATCGATTGGCCGCGAACCTGCATTCCTTCGCGGTCCGGGAGGACCTTCATACCGGCCAGGCCCATGCGGGACAGGCTCTGTTGGGAAACCTGCCCGTCACCGGCGACTGCCGGCGCAGCCGCGAACGCGAGAACACAAGCCAAGGGAATGAAACGCCTCATGGCAAATTCTCCGTACAAGTTGGCGAATCACAATCAAACGCGGGAGCCGAGCCGGCTCCGAGAAAGCGTTTGTCTGCATCCATTCGAATTGCCCGCGCCCGATCAAGGCACGGGGGCGGCGCCGCTGCTCGCCCTCGTCTTCATGAGAGTGGGCAACCGAACGCGCCGTGCCGGCACTCTAGTAGGCCCTGGGGCCGGCCGTCAAATGGCGAAGCATTGTTGGATGAGCTGAGCGGTGCTGTCGGACGAAAAAACGTCCGTCCGCACAGGCGCAAAAAAACGCCCCGTCCTGTTGAGAACGAGGCGCCTTTTATGCGGAGAAAACTCGCGACCTTCGGAGAGGTCGCTCGATTTCCGCGAGCCCGGCCGTCAGCTGACCGACCGGACGCGAGAGACCGAAATTACTTGGCCGTCGCGCTCGACGAACCGCCAGCGGCGACGCCGACGACGATGATACCGTGGTTGGTGGCAACGCCGCCGACCGCGAAGCTGACGTTGTTGCCGCTCGCGCTCTTGCTACCGGCCGCGAAGTAGGTGTTGACCGAAGCGGCGCCGCCGCCGGGAACGCCGAGGAAGGCGATGCTGCCGCCAGCCGCGACGGCGATCGACAGACCGCGAATCTGCGAACCCTGGGCGTCGGTCATGGTCTGCATGCCCGAGAGACCCATCTTGGCCAAGCTCTGGCTGGAAACGTGACCGTCGCCGGCCATGGCCGGAGCGGCCGACAGAACGAGAACCGACGCGAGCGAAAGGAGAGTCTTCATTTGCCTGTGCCTCGAGAAAAAGGACAAATTAAGCGCACCTTTGCCGGACAAACCCCTGACGTTGAAATGGCCCGTCCAGACAAAACAGAAGCCACAAACTACCCAGCTTTACTTATCGCTGTCAATCATCTAATCGGAAAAATCGCTACAAAACGACAAAGCTGCATAAGCTGGAGTAGGTAGGCATACTGATTGCTGGTCGGTGGGCGACCACCACTGATAAAAAAAAACACGCCTCGTCGCAGAATTGCGGCGAAGCGTGTTTTGGTGGGCACAGGCTCGATGCGCCGTGGGAGCCCGTTTTCAGATTCGCTCACGGCGGATCGTTGGTTTGAGTCGTCAGGTCTCAAACCGTTGAGGCTAAACTACTTAGCGGACGCCTGCGAGGCTCCGCCGGCGACGACGAAGTTGGTCGTCGTCATCACGTGGTTGCCGTAGGTCTTGACCGTGCCGTCGGCCGCGCCGCTGATGTTCGAACCTTCGGCCGACTTGTGGCCAGCGGCGAAGTAGGTGTTGAACGACGAGGCGCTGCCGCCGTCGCCGTGGATCGTGGCGATGCTGCCACCGGCAACCACGGCGACCGACAGGCCGCGGACCTGCATGCCCTGGGCGTCGTTCATGTTCTGCAGGCCGGCGAGGCCCATGTTGGCCAGCGACTTGCTCGAAACGTGACCTTCGCCAGCGAAGGCCGGAACAGCCGAGAGGGCGACGATGGCGGCGATTGCGTACAGGCTCTTCATCTCAAACTTCTCCACATTGTTTCAAAAGGGTGCGGAACTGGGATGCACAACAGACTGGATTGATGACTTTGGCTGCAGCGGCTGAGCAACATCCATTGCTCACATGGTCCCACTCTAAAGCCGGGTGGAGAGCTCGGTCAATTGCCTAGTTTATGTATTTTCTCTATTTTCACATATGCCGCTTGCCAGAGGCGACAGCATGAGCTACGGCGCATCTGCGCGTTGGTTGCGGGCGGGAAACATCACGAAATGACGCGACGG
The DNA here is from genome assembly GCA_963813715.1 of uncultured Planctomycetaceae bacterium. Classification (GTDB taxonomy): domain Bacteria; phylum Planctomycetota; class Planctomycetia; order Planctomycetales; family Planctomycetaceae; genus DASPSM01. The sequence goes on from CAWFAK010000005.1 coordinate 1,456,865, forward strand.
CGATCCAGCGCAAGTGCCTTTCAGAACGCCGATTAGCGTGACGATTACCGCCGAGGGAAGCAGTCCCGAGATAGGGGACGGCCTCACTCCGGGGTCAGCGCGCGTGCTGTCGGAAGAAGGCCCAAAGCAACTCGTTGGCCGATATTCCGGTCGCGGACGGGCCGAGATAGGTCCCCGAGGGGATTCGACCCGGCCACGTGTGTCCGCCGCCGTGGATCGTGTAAAGAACGACCTCGCTCGCGGAGTCTCCTGGCCCCCAGACGCTCTTTTCCACGGGAAAGCCGCCAGTTTCCTCGGCCCCGATCGTGGATTCCTGGGGCCTTTCCGGGCAGCCGTTGGCCGCCACCCACCAACGCACCGAGTCGGCGGCGGAGCGAAAGACGATCGTCGTCAGGCTTTTGGGGCCGAGACCACCCGCATAGGGGGTGAATTCGTCGGCCGTGCCGTGAAAGTGCAGGATCGACACCGGCCGCGTCAGTCGGCAGCCGTCCGTTCCCATCGGCCCGGCAATCGAGGCAATCGCCGCAATTCGTTCGGAGAGCTCCAACGCCAATCGATAGGCGAGCATTCCCCCGTTCGACATACCGGTCGCAAACACGCGGTTGGGGTCGATTTCCGCCAGGCCCGCCAGATCATCCAGGAGGGCCGCCACGAAGCCCACGTCGTCGACGTTGTCGCGCAGCGCGTCGCCGCAGCAGTTGCCGGCATTCCACGTGAGCAGGTTCGGATTGCGGCCCGTGCCGCTGGGGTAGACGGCCAGAAACCCATATCGGTCGGCCGTCTCGTTCAGACCGCAGAACCGGGCCATCGTCCTGGCGTTGGTGGCGCCGCCATGAAAGACCAGCACGACGGGGACAGGTTGGGCGGGGTCGAAGCTGGGGGGAACGTGGATCAGGTACGTCCGTGTGCGCTCGCCGCAGGGGAGCGAGCATCGATGGTCGCCGGGTGAAAGCATGGGGCGGGCTTACTGAACGACCTTGACGGCCGTCACGTCGTGGCCGTCGGCACTGCCCACGAAGTGGATGGCGACCCGCGATTTTGCGTTCTGGTCGTAGATCCAGACTTCGCTCACCCGCCCGGATGCCACCACGCGGGTTCGCGAATCGGGGGCGCCAATCATTTTGCGGATCTGCTCCCGCGTCATGCCCGTGTAACGACCGGCTTCGGCTGCCTTCTGCACAGGGTCGGCCGGTAGCGCGGCTGCCTGGGCGGCCGTGAGCCATTGGCCGTTGACCCGCTTGTATCCGAGTCGTTCGAGCTGTCCGCCAACCTCCTTCATCTCCGGGGCGATCTTCGCCGCCTGCAGCAGGAGCCGGGCGGCCGACTCGTTGTCGTCCAGCAGCGACTGATATTCGTGGGCCGCCTGCACCAGGTCGCTGGGCCGCCCCTCCTTGGTCAAGCGGTCCTCCTTGACCTTCACCCAAGCACGTTTCGCGGCCGACGCTTTTTCCGGCTGCCCGCGGCGCTGGAACTGATCCGCCAGATTCAACAGCTCGTCCCGAGTGAGATGGGCCACATCCGCGAGCCGCTCGTCGAGCGCCCCGCCGCGGAGCGCTTCGGCATGGAGGTGCTGTTCCGGGATTTCGCGGTCGATGCGATCGGCCAGCTGCATCGGATCGCGATTGCGCTCCTTGGCCCACAATTCGAGATACGCCGAACGGACGTCGATCCAAAGCATGCGGTTGAGTAACAGCCGTTCATTCGCGGGCGCATTGCGATAAGTGGCAATCGGGTCGTGGGACCAGCGGTCGCGCAACGCCTCCTCCGGTCCGGTCAGCGGAACTTTGCAACCGCCGAGATTGTCATTGACGCGATTGGAAAGCGCTTCGAGATCTGCTGCCGTCGAATGTGCGCCGCGGAGCGACTGCCAGCGGCGGGTCAAAGACTCCTGCACGAACTGGACTCGCTCGTCTTCCGGTTGTCCGTATTGCGGATATTTCTTGGCCAGAGCGAGGCGGCCGTCGAGATCATCCGCCGGCAGCAGCTTCTCTTCCCGGCGCAGCGCCTCGGCGTAGAGCCCCTGCGACTCGCGGGCCAGGGCCTCGTCGCCGTAGAAAGCGCCCCGAGCCGCCGCCCACTTTCCCAGCGCGTACCACTCCGCGGCGGGGGAGTTGATCAGCGAGTCTTTCCGCTCGCGCAGCGAATCTTCGTCCGAGGGGAGCGTGCGGAATTGCCGCACCACGAAGACCGGGCTCGCGGAGCGCATCTCGAAATGGCCGAACACTTCAAGATTGCGGCTATGGACGCTGCTGGTCTCGATGGGGAAGTGCTCGTCCTCCTTGTACCAGACAAAGTTGAGGTCCTGGCAGTTCAAAAACCGCAGCAGCGTGGGGGAGAAGACCGAATATCGTCCCTCAACCTTCATCGAGGCGCCGCTTTGGGCGTACGCCGTCCACAGCCCTTTCCTCTTGGCATTCATCAGCTCGGCGATCGAGACGGCGTCGGCCCCGCGCACCGCGGACCCGCGCGAAAGCAGGCAGGCGGCTACGACCAGCACCCACCAGCAACGCGCGAAGCGAGATTGCGTTCTGAGGGTCATGGTTTGACCCCTACGATTTCGGCCTGCTCCGCCAAAAGATGCGCCGTGTCGTCGTCGGTGCGGAGCGCGTCAGTACCGAGGCCCAGGGCCCGATACGTCTCGGCGCCCGCCCAGAGGAAGGCGGTCGAATCCTTGAGTCGCAGCACCCAGACCTTGCTTTTGGTCCCCTCTGCAGCAAATGAAACAAGTTGGCCGGAAAAAATCACGTGCTGCGGACCGGCGACGGCCGACGGCGGCGCGAGCACCTTGAGCCTGGCGTCCAAGATCACCGGCGCCCCGTCAATCGGGAACGGATAGCGGATGACTGGCTGCGTGACTCCGTCCGGCCCCGCATCCGAGACGACGTCGGCGTCGACGATGATCCAAGTTCCGGCATAGTCGCGGGCAAACTTCTCGCTCCATTGCGTGTCGCCGGCGGCCACGGCCGCGCGGGCCTCGTCGCACAGTTCGTACAGCGAAAGCGGCGCGAGATGGGCCATCGCGGTCAGCTCTTTGGCTTTCTGGCGTACGGCCTGCGACTCGGAATCGTCTCGGCCCAGAATGTCGACGGCCGCGGAGGCCTGTTGATATTCGGAGGCCGCCTCGGCGAATCTCTTGTCGCGGAAGGCCGCCTCGCCGGCCTCCAGATGGTCGTGCAGGGTCAGGGCGGCATTTTCTTTGACGTGCGAGTGCCAAATCAGATAGCCGGTCAGCAGAACGACGCCGACGATCGCGCAGCCGACGATGCGGACGGGCGAGAACGTCGACCCCCGGAGGGTCGGCAGGCTCTCGGCGGATTCAATGCGAATCTCGCTGGAGGAGCCGGTTCCCACGGCAACCGCGGGGGGAGCCGACCTCGCCCCGGAAGACGGAGCCGGCTGCTGGGCAATTTCGGGCGCGGACCCGCCGGCGGCAAGATGTCGACGTGCGGGACTGGCCGGAACGCCGCTCGGCAAGGCGGTGGGGTGCGGAGGGACGGCGTCGCGGCGGATCTCGGGAGCCGATTTGGGCGTCGCCTTCTTTTTCGGTTTGGGTCTGGGATAGACGTCCCGTGGCAGCACGAAGACATAGCTGCCGCACCGGTTGCACCGCACGACCTGAAAAGTGGGCAGACGCATCCCGGACATGCGATGCGTGCAGCGGCAGGCGACTTCGTAGGGCTCGGGCTCGGGAGGCGGGCTGCGTCGCAGCGCCTCGGTCGCCTTGGCCAGCCAATTGACCATGAGAATCCTTGCCGTCCGGTCGGAGCTCAACGGCTCGACGGGATGATCACCTTTGCAGCGGCGAGCCTGTATGGCTCGACCGGGGCACTTTGATTATTCAACTTGCGCAAAAGGCGGTCAACGTCCTTACGCGTGGAAGGCGCCCCTTGACCTTATCTTCGTCTCAAGGCGATTTGCGTCTGCCTGGATCCCGCATCACAACGAATCCCAGCACATGACATCAATGACAAACCACAGATGGGCGATCAATAAGCCGACCAAATTCGCCGCGGCGAAAAGCACTCCGAGCAGCACAACAACTGCCACACCGGCAGATGTTCTGCACCACGAGGCATTGGTTATCACGGCAAACGCCCACAAGCCAGCACCCGCGAGGAACCCCAAAAACATCGGGACGGTGAGAACATTTTCGAGAACCGTCGACCTCGCGCCGCCTCGCGTTTCGGCTTCATACTCGATCAAAAAGGCAACCGCGGTCGGACCCCAAAAAAGAAGCAACGCTGTTAGATACCACCGGATTAGCGAAGCCTTCTTCGGTGCGTCTCCTCGCCGAAGCAATGGAAGTTCGGGTTCCGCCAGTGGGACTCAGGCGAAACACGCCGGCAAGGATAACGCGCGATTAGGTTTGCCCCGGCGGCTCAGGAGTAGGACGCGGGCGGGAAAATCTCGCCACCTCGGCCTTGTTGGATCAGCGGGATGTAGGTCTCGAGTTCCGCCGACGTCTTCGGGTCGGTCAGGTCGACCGTCGCGCGGCGCTCGGCCGACAGGTAAGCGGCCATCGTCAGCCGGGCGATCTCGACACCGTAATGCCAGTCCAAGAGTGGCGGCCGGCCGGAGAGCAGGGCGTCGCGGGCATCGACGTTTTCGTCCGTGTAGCCGTAGAGGTCGGGCTCGTTCGGCTGGACGGCGAGCAGGCCGCGGCTGGCCGTCGATTTTTCCAGGGCCGATTCGGAGTCGGCCACGCCGCGGGCCGCGTCGTCGCCCACGAACAGTTCCAGCGTCGAGCGGAGGGTATTCGCCTCGAACGCGTAGCCGGGACCGAGCCCGTCGAGAGACAGCCGCAGCCCTTGCTTGTCGTACATCCAAGACGACGTGAATTGAGCCTGCGACAGGCGACCCGTCTCGGGATTCTTGTAAGTCACCATCCCGGTGGCGAAGTCCTCGGCCGGCGTCTTTGCGTAATCGACATTGAATCGCTCGACGAGCTTTTTCCGCCACGCGGGCTGGCCCCACTTGAGGAGCGCGAGATTGGCCGAGACCGATTGCGGCTCGAGGAACGTGGGGGCCTTGCCGGGAGGCGTCAGGGCGTACCAGCCGACGGCCAGGCAGTGACAGCCCATGTCGCTCAAGACTCCGCCACCCTGCCGGGTCGGATCCCAGAACCAGGCGTTATGCGGTCCGGAGTGCTCTTCCCCCGAACGGACGAGGACCGGTGGCCCCATCGCCGCCATCACGGACGCCAGCTGCGTCCGGGTCGACTGCAGGGTCTTCATGTGCAGCTGGTTCTCAAAGTAGATATGCCGCAGCCCGGCGTCCTCGACGAGCTGGACCATCCGCCGCGCCTCGGCCAGGTTGCGGGCCAGCGGCTTCTCGCAGATCACCGCCTTCAGCGGACTGCCGGCTTTGACCGCCTCGACCACTTCTTGCACGTGCTCCAGCCGCGCGAAATTCGGCGCGAAGAGCGCAATCACATCGACATGCAGTGCCATCTCGCGGATCGACGAATAGATCCGACCGGCACCGAGTCCCTGCGATTGAACAAGTTCCGCGAGCGCCGTGGGCGGCCGACGCGACACCAGGCCGGCGACTTCAATCCCTCGCACCGCGGCCAGGGCCCGCAGCTGAAAGCCGGTAATGAAACCGCCGCCGACGATGCCGTAACGAATGGGGGACATGGCGCTTCAATGACAAAGAAGGGTCAAAACAGAGCGTTTGGCCCGTTCATGTCAGCGGCGCGCAGCACGCATGTCAATCGTGGCGTTGAGGGCGAGCGTCGAGGAGAGCTCGAGCGCACCGCGCCGAGCTACTCGCACGACTGGAAGCGGACGCTGCCGGCGATGAAGAAGACGACGGCGAAGGCGACCAGCATCATGCAGCACTCGAAGATCATCCGCGGGTCGGGCGAGGCCTTGCTCAACAGTTCTTCGTAGGCCATCAGCGACCAGGCGTGCGGCGTGGTCAGACTCAGCTCGCGCATGGCATCGGGCAGCCATTTGCGGGGAGTGAAGCAGCCGCTGATTCCACCCATGGTGATCACGAGGATGGTGGCGTAGGCCGACACCTGCGATTCGCTGGTGACGCAGGTGGCGACCAGCAAGCCCAACGCGGTCGCCGCCATCGACGTGCAGAAAATCACCGGCAACAGCATCAGTGGGTAAGCACCCCACGAGAAATCAAAAATGATCCGGCCGCAAACGAAGAGCAGCAGCGTCTGGGCGACGGACAGGATCAGGAACGGCATCGTTTTGCCGGAGAGGATCGAAATCGGCCGCACCGGCGCAATTCGCAGGCGGCGAAGCGTCCCCTGCTCCCGCTCGTGGAGCACCGAGCGAGCCATGAAGCTCACGATGAAGAAGACAAAGAACACCGTGTACGACGGCACGATGGCGTTGTAGACCTCTTCGCTGCGGACGATGGGACGGGGCGTCGACGCTTCGGGCTGCAGGTTCGGCTTGTCGTTCTCTTCGTCGAACTGCGCGCAGGTCGTCGACATGAACCGTCGGTGCAGCGAGTAGCGACACATGACCGGCGGAACGATCGTTTTAAAGACGACCGAGAACGCCAGTTGCTCGATCAGCGAGTGCGTGCTCGATTCGGGCTCGCGGCTGATGAGCGACACGTCGAGCGAGCCGAGTCCGTCTTTCAATTGGTTGTCGAGGATGTCGCCCGGCTTGAGATGGCTCACTTGCCGGTAAAAGTTCGGGCCGATCACCAGGGCGGCGTTCACGGAGCCGTTGTCGACTTCGGTCTGCGCCCGGTCCGGAGTGAGGATTTCTTTAATCTCGAAACCGCCCCGCTGCTGCAGTTCGTTAATCACTTTGACAATGATGTTGCGGGCGATTTTCTTCTGCGTGATTTTTTCTTCGGCGTCGAGCGTTTCGGCCGAGCTCTTGGCGACGGCTGTTGCCGGTTCGTTCCCGTCAGCCGGTTTGGCCTCGGTCGGCTTGGTCTCGGTCAATTTAGTCTCGGGCGGCTTGTCGTCGGCGGACTTGGTGTCGCTCGACTTGCTCGCGCCCTTGCTGTCCGAGTCATCGTCGTCCCAGCCCGCCTGGCCGATCTGCTCATACGCGACGGCATCGACGACCCCGACCTTGAGCACCTGGTTGGTGTTCTTCCAACCGAGCAGCTTGCCCATCGTCAGGCCGATGATCGTGATGAACACCAACGGCAGCACGAGCAGCACAAAGAGCGCTCGGGCGTCGCGAAGGAGGATCTTCAGATCCTTCCTGGTGATTTCCCACGCTTTCATAGCGGTCTTTTGCTTGCAGTCTGTTGATTACGGTGGACGGTTTTAGCGGCGAGCCGGAGTCGGTGCTGGTTAGTCCCGCAAGCGGCTGCCGGTCATTTGCAGGAACAGTCGCTCGAGGTTGGCATCGTTGGTCTTCACGGCACGCAGGTCGACGTGCGACTGATCGAGCAGTTGCAAAATTCGCGTAAGCGTTTCGTTGAGCCGGTCTTTCTCCTCGACCGATCCCCGCGGCACGACAATCGTCGCCGAGCCGTTGTGACCTTGTTCGATCCGACCCAAAGGTCCCAGCTTGGCGGCCAGGCCGTTGGTCGGACGCGAAACCCGCAGACACAGGTCGGCACTCAGGCGACTGAGCAGCGTCTGCAAATTGTCGCAGGCGAGCACGCGGCCTCGATCGACGATGGCCACACGCGTGCAGAGCGCCTCGACCTCTTCCATGTAATGGCTGGCGTAAACGGAGGCGACGCCTTCGGCACTCAGCGCCCGCACGCAGTCGAGCAGGTGGGCTCGCGACTGCGGATCGACGCCCACCGTGGGCTCGTCGAGGATCAGGAGTCGCGGCCGATGCAACAGGGCCACGCCGAAGTTGAGCCGGCGCTTCATACCGCCGGAAAAATTCTCCGCCCGGTCGTTCGCGCGGCCGGTGAGCCCGGTGCGCTCCAGAGATTCATTGATTCGTTGTTTGAGAGTCCGCCCCTTGATGCCGTAGAGGCGGCCGAAAAAGTCGAGGTTCTCCCGCGCCGACAAATCGGGGTAGATCGCCAGATCTTGCGGCACCACTCCGAGCGCCTGGCGGAGGTCGCGGTTTTCGGGCGACAGCTCGCGCCCCTCGAGGCGGATCGCGCCCGAGTCGGGTGCGAGCAGGCCGACGATCATGTTCATCGTCGTCGACTTGCCGGCGCCGTTGGGCCCGAGGAGGCCGAAGACCTCGCCGGGGGCAACCGAAAAGCTCACGTCTTCAACGGCGACCAGGTTGCCGAAGGTCTTCCGGAGATTGCAGACTTCAAGGAGGTTCATCACGTCAGATTTCTTCGCGTCGGCAAAGTCCGAACGTTGTCCGCGACCGTGTGACGGGTAATTTAAGTCATCGTCATTTCAATCGATCCGAATCTACGTGGACGGAAACCGCGGACGCTTAACGGCGGCAAAGCGAGCCGACGAAGCCGGTTCGAACGATCAACGTCGATGAACAGTGCCAGCGGGGTTTCGGCAAGCACGGCTGAGTCTGCGGATGAGCCAAATTATTGGGGCAGGCGGCCGGTTGACCCCCGAACAGTTGGCAGACGATTGGCCGGCCGCGGCGCGGCGGACAAGGCAAGAGAGGGCCGCGGACCGCTGCGCGTGACGTGTCGCCGCGCCCATAGAGAAGGGAGTGATAAGGAGGCCGGCTTCTCAACTCGTTGCAATTCCAACCTGCACGGCTAGGATACAACCAGCGCACGGCTTCCAAAGGATCCTCTCACATGTCGAGACCGCAACCGCCCGCCGGCAACGCCGAGGCAGACTTCGCAGAGTTTCCGTTTTCGCTGCCTCCGTTGGGCGGAAATGCATCGTCCACGAGCGCGGGGACAAGCCCGGCAAGCTTTGCTGCCCCCTCGCGGATTGCGGCCGGGGCCGCTGGGCGATTCACCTTCACCTCTCCCGATACGCCAGGGATGCCCGACCCGTCGACCAAAACGGCCTGGGACTTCATGCCCGCCGATTGGGTTCGCCGTCCTGGATTTGAAGCGAACTACGAATCGGCCGCAGCCTGGCAGCCCCCCGCCGGTTTTACAGCGGTGACGCAGCTGGAGCACGCGCGACTGGGCATCGTCACGCCGGAAATGCGCCGCGTCGCCGAGCGCGAACCGCACCTGACGGCCGAAGAGATTCGCGATGAAGTGGCCGCGGGGCGGATGATCATCCCGGCCAACCGCGTGCACCTGGGCTACCAGCTCGACCCAATGGCCATCGGCCGCGCTTCGCGGACCAAGATCAACGCGAACATGGGAGCGTCCCCCGTTTCGTCCGGCACGGACGAAGAGATCATCAAGCTCCGCTGGGCCGAACGTTGGGGGGCCGACACGGTGATGGATCTCTCCACCGGCGGCAATCTCGACGAGTGCCGGATGGCCATCGTGCAAAACAGCACGATCCCCGTCGGCACGGTCCCGATTTATTCGATGATCATCGGGCGGCGGCTCGAGGAGCTCGACGACGAGACGATCCTTTCGATGATCGCACGTCAGGCGGAGCAAGGCGTCGATTACTTCACGATTCACGCCGGCGTGTTGCGAGAGCATCTGCCTTACGTCAAGAACCGGCTGATCGGAATCGTCAGCCGCGGCGGCTCGCTCTTGGCCAAGTGGATGCTCGTCCACAATCAGCAGAATCCCATGTACAGACTCTGGGAAGACATCTGCGACATCATGCGGCAGTACGACGTCTCGTTCTCGATCGGCGACGGATTGCGACCCGGCGGCCTCGCCGACGCGACCGACCGCGCTCAACTGGCCGAGCTGAATACGCTGGGCGAGCTGACCGAACGAGCATGGCGGAAGGGCGTGCAGGTCATGATCGAAGGGCCGGGTCACGTCCCGTTCGATCAGATCGAATACAACATGAAGCTCGAGCGGCGGCTCTGTCACGGGGCGCCGTTTTACGTGTTGGGTCCGCTTGTGACCGACATGTTCCCGGGCTACGACCACATCACGAGCTGCATCGGGGCGACCGCGGCGGCGTATCACGGAGCCAGCATGCTCTGTTACGTCACGCCGAAGGAGCACCTCGGGCTGCCGAAAAAGGACGACGTGAAGCAAGGCTGCATCGCCTACAAGATCGCCGCCCATGCCGCGGACGTGGCGCTGGGAATTCCTGGCACGCGCGACCGGGACGACGAGCTGACCAAGGCGCGGGCCGCTCTCAACTGGGAAAAGCACTTCGAGCTGAGCTTCGATCCGGACACGGCCCGGGCCTATCACGACGAAGACCTGGACGTCGACACGGACTTTTGCGCGATGTGCGGACACGACTGGTGCAGCGTCCGCATTTCCAAGGAAATCGTCGAATTCGCCTCGGGCAAGGACTCGTCCTACGCCTGGCAAAAGGCGAAGGTTTCGGCGGCGCTCAGCGACGAACAGCAATCGATCCTGGAAAAACGCGGCGTCCTCAGCCCCGACGAAATTCATCGCCTGGCCTCCAAGACTCGCCAGTCAATGCAAGCCGAAGAAAACAAAGCCTCGTGCCACAGCGACTACGTCGACGCCGACGAAGCGCGCCGGCTGCAGGACGCATCCGTTCAAGCCAACCACTGATCGCCCCACCACGACTCGACCTGGCACTCCTCGAATTGCGGGGCCGTCAACGGGCGTGGAGCATCCCAATGGCAGACCTGGCAATTGCTTTGATCCCCCTAATCGTCCTATTCGCCCTCATGGTGATGCTGATCGGGACGAGCGCCCATTTTCAGCGCAAAAAATCCCTGAAATTGCAAGTTGAGACGAACGAGCTGCTGCGAGAGCTTATCGCAGAGTTTCGCGCAGGCGGTCAAGCCCCGGAACCGCAGCCAGCCTTGCAGAAACTTTCAAACTGACCCACTGCCCCACCGCGCCCTCCCTCCGACTTGCCCGCCTGAATTCTGCGTCTGACCGCAAGAACCCAGCCTTTGATGTTCAGTACCCGCCGAGAATTCCTCGCAGGTTCCGCTTCATCTCTGGCGCTCGCCGCCTACGGTCGGCGTGCGCAATCCGCCGGTCGCGGAAAGACCGACGCTCCCGGACGGCTGTTGTTCACTTCGCAGGGCAAAACGGGCATCGTCAACACCGACGGTAGCGGACTGCGCTATTTCGACTTCAAGGTTCCCAAGCAGGCGACGTGGCAACCCTCGCTGACATTCAGCGACGGCCACCGAATCGTCTTTTTGAGCATGGAGCCGCGGCGCGACGGGCCGGGTCGGCCGTTCTCGCAGTACTACTCGCAGACGCCGACGCACATTTGGATCCACGACCTCAAGTCGGGTTCACTCGAGGAAATCTGCACCAAGAATCGGCTGGCCTCCTTCGAGACGCCCAGCTTGCTCGTGGGCGACGACCGAATTCTGGTGCAGGTCGTCCGCGATATGGTCGGTCAGGTCTACAGCATGCGTCTCGACGGCAGCGACGCGCGCGAGTTCACCCGCGTAAACGAAGGAATGCCGTACGGATTCAACTTGTCGCCTGACCGCATGCGCGTCGCCTTCCATCTGGGCGGGGGTGAGGGGTACCAGGTTTGGACGAGTGACCTGGAGGGCAAGCAGCGGATTCGCATTGCCGCAAAGCCGGGACATTTGTACTTCGGCCCGAGCTGGTCGCCCGACGGGCGATCGATCGCGTTCGTCGATTGCCAGCCCGGAGAGGAGCCGGGACACGATTGGGCCGACGTTTGTGTCGCACACGCGGACGGCAGCGGATACCAAACCGTCACGACAGGCAAGCAGATGTGGTTTTACGCGACCTTTGGCGATCTCAAGAGGCGGGGCGGTGGATCAAACCTGCTGGGCTGGACGACGAACGGCGAAATTCTGTTCCCGCGACGTTCTGCCGGCTCGGAGGTCGCGTGGAGATACCAAGCCGCGCGGCCCGACGTCGACCATTTCAATCGCGACTATCATCCCGAGTTGGCACGCGGCGGCACCGAGATTTGCTTGCTCAATCCGGTAACGGGTCATGCGGTCGGAGTCTCGAAGACCTCCCGTCCGTTCTGGGATTTTCGACCGACCCAGTCGCGGGACGGACGATTTATCGCGTTCTGCCGCGCCGCAACGGGTCACGCCCCAGAGCTCTGGGTCATAAATTCCGACGGATCGAACCCGCGATTGATCACACGCGGCGTCGATGATCGAGGAGTCGAATACCCGCGCTGGCTGACCTGAGACGCGAGCGCTTTACAAAAAAGCATCGGCAGGACCTTGCGATCCTGCCGATGCGTTCGATTCCTGGCTAGCGGAGCGTAGCGAAGTTTTACCAGGTGAATCCGGTCGCGACCGTAAAGCCGACCAAGTTGTTCTCCACGGTTCCGATCGAGCCGTTGGATTGGGCGGCCCCGGTGCCAGAGACAGCAAACGAACTGCTGGAGGCCGAACCGTCGTTGCCCAAGTTCCAGTACTGGTACTCGACGGCAACGCGGAAGAAGGCGCACATCGGCAGGCACTTCAGCTCGTGGTCCCACTCGACGCCGGCCAAAGCCTCGACGATGAACGCGGTGTCCCAATTATCGGAAAACGCGCGTATTCGTCGATGTTGCGGCACCGTCGACTTCGGTGACGGTGGCCTGGGTCTGAACCGTGCGCTCGGCCTCGCCCCACAAGACTGAGCCGCGAACCCCGTAGACGAGGTTGAGGCAGCCGTCGCAGGTCAGGGGCGTCCGACCCAGGAAGCCAACGGTGATACCAGCACCGTTGAACGTGAACTTGGTAAAGGCGCTGGTATTGAAGATTTCGGCGGGCGTGTTGTCGCGTGTGAGGTCGACAGCCTGGCCGGCCTCGAACGAAGCGTAGCGGGCGCCGAGAAAGCCGGTGAACTTATTGCCGCAGTAGCACAACGAATAGGTGCCTTCCAGGTCGACGGTGTACGCCTTGATGCGATCCATCGTGTACTGGCCGGTCGCACCGACCGGGAGACTCTCCCACGGGTCGAGCCGGTTCGTCGAATCGCTCATATACCAGAAGCGACCCTCGATGCCCCAGCAATCCTCCTGGACGCCGGCCCAAATTCGCGGCGAGAAGGTGAACTGGTCGAAGACCTGGCTGTTGCCTTGCTCGAACGTCGTGCCGGGGGGGGTCGTTTCTATCGACGAATCGACGACCATTCCCCGAGTTTGCACGTGGAAGATGGTCGCCTCGACGCCCGCGTTGAAAACGCACTTGGGCTCACAGAACGGTTCGCCAAATGTGTTGCAGCAGTTCGGCGGCGCCGGGCAAACTGACGAGGCGCAAGGAGCCGGCGCCGGGGCCGGCTGATTGCCGACACAGGGGGCCGAGGTGTCCATCGTCGCGTTCGTGGTGATCACCTTGGAATCACCGCTGTCCTGCGTCGCCGAGGTGAGAGAGTAATCCTCGAAGATCTTGGCAGGCGGGTCGTCGGACGCCGCAGCGTCCCCCGCCTGGGCGCACAGCGGCAGGCACACAACGAGTGGCGCCGCGAACGCCAATTTCTTGAACAGTCCTTTCATTGGTTTACTCCGTTGATTCCGTTCATACGGTTACTGGACAACTGGATGACCGCAAGGTTTCTCGCTCCGCTTGCCTTGCGGGATACAGCGACCATCTGGCCCTGCAGACCCGTCATCGGCGGCGATTGACGTATCAAGCGGCTTGCTCCGGTTGCTGCGCGAAATCCAAACGCTCGGATTCCGCACAGAGTGACGTTCGTGACCATCGTCCTCGATCTGCCGACTGCAACACGAATATGGCGCGTGGCGGTAGATGCGGCAGATCCGTGAAGTTCGATACGACGTGGACAACCGGACCCTCGCGACGCTCGTTTCCCGCAAATTCGCGCCTTCGTGGCAATCGGGCTCAACTTGGCGGCGGAGCGTGCGCGAAATTGGCGTCGCACGGATGGGGAATCGTCCAGACCGCTCGACCGTCGCTCTATCGCGGCACGAGCACGGAACCGGTGTTTACGTCGGTGCGAGACCAGGATTGCAGACTTGCCATTGCTTCGCGCGGAGTGACCGAGGGAGATGTCCGAACAGTGAGGCTTTGCCGGTTGCGTAATTCCGCTGGACCTTTTCGCCTGCGAGAACCCTGCCGACTGTACTGTTCCGGTTTTGACGAAAAGGCGCGGCGTATCGATTTTGCGAGTCATAACGACGCCCGTCCGGATCGATTCTAAGACGAACGATCGTGGTCGTCGGCGGCGCATCGCGCCAGGGAAGCCGAGGTCACCATCGGCGGAGGCTTGCCGGCAAAATCTGCCGGCCCGGCACCGCGAAACTAAAGTGCTTTGGGCACTGGGGGAACACCATGGAGGGTGGCCGCTCGATTCTTGGATATCCGGCACGGCTGCTGGCCGGCCGGGGGCGAGTTCTCGCCTGCAGTCTGCTGGCGGCGACCGCCGCGGCGGGCTCGTCGCGCGTCTGGGCCGACGACTCGGCGGTGCTGCGAACGCTGGCTCAGCGATTCGATTCACCAGTGAGCGTCTTTACCGAAGACGAGATCGCGGTCCCCTTCAATCAAACGGTGGCGCCCGGCCGCGTTTACGTGCGGCCGGTCGAAGCGCCGCCGTCTCTTGAATTGGAGATGGTGGCGCCGCAAGTGACGCCGATCTTCGTCCAGGCGCCCCGCGTTGTGGTCGCGCCGCCTCCGCCGCTCGGCCTGGCCATGGAAGCGCCCGTCGTCGTCCCGCAACGGATTGCGATGCGGAATCTTGATCCGCCTGCGCTTTCGCTGAGCGTGGCAGAACCGCCGGTGGTCATTCCGCCGCCGATCATCCAGACTCCGGCCGGTTACGCGCACTTCAACTCGCCCCAGGCCGACACCGTCTCGTCCGACGCGCTGCAGGTCGCCGGCTTGACCATGGCTTCCGCGGACCAACCGCCGCCGGCGCCGCCGGTTGACGGATCGACGCCTTCTCCCAACGCTGGCTCCCTCGGCCAGGTGGAGAAGCTGGGGGACGCGCCGCCGAGCAATTCGCTCGTCTTCTTGCGGACGCAGCAGGCCATCCTGCTCGAACCCGGCAAATGCCAGTTTGACTGGGGCCTCTCTTACAGCGTCTTCAACGAGGACTTTGCCGTGCCCGAGTTCAACCACTCGGGAGCCCTCGTCAACGTCGCCACCGAACGCGAGCGGCTGCGGCTGCTGACAATTCCCTTCGCCGTGCGCTACGGAGTCTGTGACGGGTTGCAAGCCTACCTGAACGTGCCGCTGGGCTGGGCCAACGCGGAAGAAACGAACACCGACGGCGGCAGCGTCAACAACAACTTCGGCGGCACGGGCGACATCTCGGGCGGCTTCAGCGTCCAACTGATGAAGGGCTGCGGCGCCTGGGTGCCCGACGTGATCGGCTCGCTCGGCTTCGTCGCTCCCACCGGCCACGCCACGTTCGCGACGTCGCTGGTAGCCTCCAGCAGCTTCCTGGGTCAGGGGTTCTGGGACATCACCACGAATTTTATCGCCGTCCATACGCTCGATCCGGTGATCTTCTACTACGGCGGCGGTTACGTGCACCGCTTCGAGAACAACATCGACGGCGTGACCGTCAACCCGGGTGAGGAGTTCGACTACCTCTTCGGCGTCGGCTTTGCCGCCAACTCGTGGGTGACCATCAGCGGCACTCTCCTGGGCTCGACGATCACGCGCTACGGCGCTAACGGCGTCACCATCCCGGGCAGCGATCAGGATCCGATGCGTTTCCGCATCGCGGTCACCGTGGTGAAAGACAGTCGCATCTGCGAACCGTTCGCCGAGATTGCCATGACGCCCGACGCGCCGTCGCGTGTCGGCATCACGTTCACGTACTGATCGGATCGACGATCGCGCCAAACAGCCAGGCATCGCCTCATTCGTCAGATAGCCGGGCGCCAGAGCGAAAGCTGCGATATGACCGCGGTTAAAAATCATCGCTGGAAGCGGATCGTCGCGGGGCCCATCGTCTTGAGCGTGGCCCTCGGCGTGGGGCACTCGGTCTGTCCGAGCGCGAGCCGGGCGGGCGTACAGTACAAACCAATCCCGCCCAGCGACGACCCAACCGAAATGCGGGCCCCGATTCGCGATCCGCAGCACGTCTTTTGGAAAGGCGTGTGGAGCTGGCGCGAGCTCAAAGACAAAAACGTCGTCAAGCAGAACCGCGACTATTCGTGCGGTGCGGCTTCGCTGTGCACGTTGCTCAAGTACTACTGGGGCGACAACGTCACCGAGCAGAAGATTCTCGACACAGTCGACAAGATGCTCACGCCGGAGGAACGCAAAGAACGGATTCAAAACGGCCTCTCGCTGACCGACCTTCGAAAAGTCGCCGTGAAGCTCGGCTACGTCGCCAGCATCGGCACACTCACGTTCGATCAGCTCTCGCAGTCGAAGATCCCCGTGCTGGTCGGCATGAAGATCGGCAAGTTCTATCACTTCGCCGTCTATCGCGGCACGGACGGGTACTGGGTCTATCTGGCCGATCCGGCCCGCGGCAACTTCCGCGGCCCTGTCAAAGAATTCGTCGACACCTGGCAGAAGAATGCCATCCTCGTCGTCGCCAAGAAGGATCAGGACATCAAGGAGGATTCTCCGTTGAGCCTCAAGGCCGAGGACATCTATCTCGGCACGCTCAACCGCCTGATGTTCGAGCGGCTGATTAGCCAACCCTTGGGTGCCACGCTGCCGTCGGCCAGCGCACGCTGATTGCCGCAGATTTCTGGCAACGCGGTCTCGGACCGAGCGGTATCACTTCGGGCTCCCTCACGAAAATTGCCCGACTCGCCAGATTGCACCATCGCCCGGGCTTCTTGTGTCGTAGCCTGGAGGACACACGCAACGCGGGGCGAAGTGGGCGAAGATCGGCATGCCGGGTCAGGAAATCGACGAACGGGCGGCCAGCGCACGGGGCACGATTGAGGCGACTGCCCCAGCCGTCAGCGAACGCCCAGCCGCCAGCGAACGCTCGGTCGCCGGCCTGCTCTTCGGCCTGGCGACCTATGTCTACTGGGGATTTCAGCCCCTGTATTTCAAGCTCGTGCAGTCGGTGCCGCCGGCGCTCCTGGTCGCACATCGCACCGCCTGGTGCGCGATCTTCATGGTCCTCCTGCTCACGGCCCTGCGGAGCTGGGGCGATTTTTTGCGCTGCGCCGCCTCGAAACGCCTGCTGCTCTTGCTGACGTGCAGCTCACTCCTCTTGGCGACCAACTGGTTGATTTACATCGCGAGCGTCGTGAACGGCCAAATGGTCGAGACGAGCCTCGGCTACTACATCAATCCCCTGTTCAGCGTGTTCCTGGGGATCGTCTTTTTGCACGAGCGGCCGGGAAGGTTGCAGACCGTCGCCATTCTGCTCGCGGCGCTCGGCATTGCGTACCTCGTCTGTCGGTTGGCCTACGTTCCGTGGCTCGCGCTCGGTGTCGCCGGAACATTCGGCCTGTATGGACTCGTCCGCAAAGTGGCGCGGGTCGAATCGCTGACGGGTCTCACGCTCGAAACGTTGCTCTTGTTCCCGCTGGCGGCTGGATATCTCACGTGGCAGTCGATCAGCGGGACCGACATCTTCGGCGGTTTCGGCGGCGGCGGTCGCGTCCTGGTGCTCGCCAGTGGAGCGATCACGGCGATACCGCTCTTGTTCTTCGGAGCGGCGGCGCGGCGGTTGCCGTTGTCTACGCTCGGATTTCTTCAATTCGTCTCGCCGAGCTTGCAGCTGGCCCTGGCTGTCTTGGCGTACGGCGAACCCTTCACCTTCCATCACGCCGTGAGTTTTGGCCTGATCTGGATCGCGCTGGCCCTGTTCACGGCCGAAACGGTGCTGTCTCGCCGCCGAATGCGCGAGGCAATTCCACAGCCGCCGGCTCGTTAAGCCCAACGCCGTCGACACGCTGGCTCCTATCGCCAGCGAAAAGACGGCTCAGAGACCGTCCCGCAAGGCGTGCAGCTTTTCGAGTGCGGCGAGCGGCGTCATTCGGTCGAGATCCAAGCCGCGGATCGCATCGAGCACGGGGTGCTGTTCCACCTGGAACAGCGTGAGCTGTTGGCGAGCGGACGGCCGCGTCGAACGCGCGGGAACTTTGGGGCGACCCGCTTCGTCGACGTGATCGGCCTCGAGCGATTCCAGGATCACCGTCGCCCGCTCGACGACCTCCCGGGGAACGCCCGCCAGTCGAGCCACGTGAATGCCGTAACTTTTGTCGGCCGTCCCGGGCACGATCCGATGCAGGAAGATCACGTCGTCGGCATCCTCGCGGACGGCCACGTTCCAATTCGAAGCGGCTGAGAGCGTCTGCGTCAGTTCGGTCAGTTCATGGTAATGCGTGGCGAAGAGCGTGCGGCAGCCGACCACGTCGTGCAAATGTTCGGTGACCGCCCAGGCGAGCGAGATGCCGTCGTAGGTGCTCGTGCCGCGGCCGATCTCGTCGAGGATCACCAGGCTGCGAACAGTCGCGGCGTTCAAGATGCGGGCCGTCTCCGCCATCTCCACCATAAATGTGCTCTGCCCCTTGCCCAGCTCGTCGCTAGCGCCGACGCGGGCGAAAATCCGATCGGCGATGCCGATCCGCGCGCTCGCGCCGGCACGAATGATCCCATCTGCGCGAGGAGGGCGATCAGTGCCGCCTGACGAATGTAGGTGCTTTTGCCCGCCATGTTCGGGCCGGTGATGATCTGCACCCGCCCGAGCGAGGCCGTGGCGGCGCCGTCCGCTTGCGGCGACTCGGCGGGAACGCCCAGCCGAATGTCGTTGGGGACGAACTCACCCGAAGGCTTCAGGCGGTCGAGCACGGGATGTCGCGCATCGCGGACGTCGAGGATCGGCTCCGCGCAGAGTTCTGGCCGACAATAGTTGTGCCGCACGGCGACGGTCGCCAAGGCCGCCAGCACGTCGATCTCGGCGAGAGCGGCCGCTGTGCCGGTCAGCCGTCGCGATTGGCCGGCCACCCGTTCGCGCAGGGCTGCGAACAGCTCCTGCTCGAGCGCGATGGCCTGCTCTTCGGCGCGGAGCACTTTCTCCTCGTGCTCCTTGAGCGGCGGCGTGATGTATCGTTCCTGGTTCTTGAGCGTCTGCTTCCGCATGTAGTCGGCGGGCACCTTGTTCGCCTGCGAGGCGGTCACCTCCAGGTAGTAGCCAAAGACGCGGTTGAAGCCGACCTTGAGATTGGCGATGCCCGTGCGGGTGATTTCCTCGGCCTGATAGCGGGCGATCCATTCCTTGCCGCCGCGCGCCAGCCCGCGCAGTTCGTCGAGCTGCGGGTGGTAGCCGGCGCGAAAGACGTTTCCCTCGGTCGTTCCTAGCGGCGGTTCGTCGGCCAGAGCCCGCTCGATCTCGGCCCGCACGTCTCCGCACAGATCGAGCTGCTCTTCCAGTTGCACGAGACGCGGCGAACGACGGGCCGACAGACGGGCCTTGAGCTTGGGCAACAGCGAAAGCGTCCGGGCGAGGCAGGCCAGAGTCGCGCGGACCGGCCCGGCCCGTCGCCACGCGGGCCGTCAGCCGTTCGAGATCGTAGGCCCGCTCCAGCTCTTCGCGCAGATCGCGGGCGAGCACGACGTCCTGCGTCAGTTCTTCGACCGCATCCAACCGCTCGTTGATCGCCGCCAGGTCCGTGAGAGGATTGGCCAGCCGATCGGCCAGCACGCGGGCCCCCATCGGCGTGACGGTTTCATCGATCACCGACAGCAGGCTCCCCTCGCGAGCTCCTGTTCGCAGCGTTTCCGTCAGCTCCAGGCTGCGGCGCGTCGCTTCGTCGATCAACAAACTCGACCCGCGGCGATAGGGCTCCAAGCGGACGATGTGGCCCAGCGCACTCTTTTGCGTTTCCTGCACGTACTGCAAGAGCGCGCCCGCCGCCGTTACGCCCGGAGAGTTTTCATCCAGGTCGAAGCCGTCGAAGGTCGCCGTGCCGAAATGTGTGAGCAGCAAGCGTCGACAGTCGGCTCGCGCGAAACTCCAGGCGGGCCGGCTGCTGGTCAGCATGCCCTCCCGCTCGGCTAGTGCCGCAACAATCGCGGGCGGCAACGCTTGATCGGGCACCAGGCACTCGGCCGGCTCGATCCGCGCCAGTTCGTCGGCCAGGCTTTGCGGCTCGATCTGGGCGGCGACGAAGCGGCCTGTCGACAGCTCCAGCCACGCCAGGCCCAGCCCTTGCTTGTCGGGCCAGACGCTCGCCAGGAAGTTGCACTTCCGCGGATCGAGCAGCCCTTCGTCAACCAGCGTGCCGGGCGTGACGATTCGCGTCACTTCGCGGCGGACGAGCCCCTTGGCGAATTTGGGATCTTCCACCTGGTCACAGATGGCGACGCGGAGACCCGCCTCAATCAATTTCTGGAGATAGTTTTCCAGCGCGTGATACGGAAAGCCGGCCATCGGCACCGGGTTGGGCGAGCCCTTGTCGCGGCTGGTGAGCGTGAGACCGAGAACCTTGGCCGCCAGCTGTGCGTCCTCGAAAAACAGCTCGTAAAAGTCGCCCATGCGAAAGAGCAACAGCGAGCCCGGGTTCTGGCCTTTGACCTCCAGATACCGCTCCATCATGGGCGTCTGTTTTTTCAGCTCGTCGACCGACACGGGTGCGCCTCTTTAACTTGCGACAATCGGCGATCAGCTGCCCAGCCTTGCATGCGGAAGAGTAAGATGCAAGTGGAGCGTTTCGATGTTTGAGTGCGAGGCAGAGTCGTGAAAAAACCTTCCCGGTTGGAAGACCTCGACACTGAAGCGGGTCGCACCACCGATGAGTTGGTTCGACTCTTTGCGATCACAGTCATGGGCGTCGTGGGTGCTGTCGAAAGAGGTCTCTGGACCGCGGACGACGCGGTGCGCGAGTTCTTCAATGCGGAAAACTGTCTCTTCGTCGAGAATCGTCTCAACAGCAAAATCGCTTCGGAAATCATGAAGCGCGGCGTGCAGTTGCCCGATCTGTTCGATGCGCTCGATCCCAATAGCGCTCGTTGTGAGTTCGAGCGAGAGCTCAAGAAGATCCGTGTGCTGAGCGAATGCCTGCTACCGTCCGGGCCCGTCGCCTGAAGCTGCCGTCAGTCCGGCAGCCGCGTGTCCGGGAACAGGTTGCTGACGCTCGTACGATCGTGGATCGAGCGAATCGACTTGGCGAAGAGCGCGGCAACCGAAATCACCGAGACGTTGGGGGGCAGCGGATCCTGCACGTTCTCGATCGTGTCGGTGATGAACAGCTCCTTGATCGGGCTGGCCGCCAACCGCGCGGCGGCCCCCTTGGAGAGCACGCCGTGCGTCACCGCCGCGTAGACGTCGAGCGCTCCGCGGCGTTTGAGCAGCTCGGCCATGCTGATCAGCGAATTGCCGGTGATCGTGAAATCATCGACGATCAGAATGTTTTTCCCCTTCACTTCGCCGATGACTTCCAACACCTCGGCCCGCTCGGTGTGGTCGGCCCGGTGCTTGTTGCCGATGACGACCGGCACGCCCAACAGCTGGGCGTAAGCGGAGGCGTCTTTGGCAAAGCCCGTGTCCGGGCTGCAGACCACCAGGTCGGAGATTTTCATTGTGCGGATGTGGGCCGAGATCACGTGCCGCCCGTAGAGATGATCGACGGGAATCGCGAAGAATCCCTGAATCTGCGGACTGTGCAGGTCCATCGTCAGCACGCGGTCGGCGCCGGCGGCTTCGATCGCGTCGGCGCAGACCCGGGCGCGAATCGACACCCGCGGCTCGTCCTTCTTGTCCCCCTTCGCATAACTGAAAAAGGGAATCACGGCCGTCACTTGCTGGGCACTCGCGCGTTTGAGTGCATCGATCCAGAACAACAGCTCCACGAAGTTGTCGTTGACCGGGTAATGCACCCCCTGAATGATGAACGTGTCCCGCCCCCGCACGTTCTCCTTGATCTGCACGAAGACATTGCCTTCGCTGAACACGTGGGCCTTGCACGGGGAGAGCGGCACACCCAGTTCGTTGGCGATCGCCTGGGCCAGCAGCGGGTTGCCCGAGCCGGCCAGCACCGCCAGGTCGCCCTGCGGCGCCTGAAACACTTGCGGACGGGGACCGGGCGCTTGAATGGGAGAGTTCGAGACTCGGCTCATAAGGCGGGAAGCCTGGGAGAATCGCCCGGGAGAGGCAGAATTCGCTGCAAAGTGCATCATAGCGGCGTGGGCAGAGCGACGCAAAAGTGTGTACGCGGACAGCCCTTGCGCCACGTCCCGACTGTCACTGTCCCGACCGTCAAAGTTGACGCCGGCCGGGAACAGCCGCTATAGCAGCGTTGGAACCGGGCGTCGGCCGAACCGCGGAGTCGTTGGCGTGTCTCGATGCTGCTGCGTCTTCGAGAGACGCCGCGCTGGACGCGAATCAGCCGACGTGCGGGACGGAAACCGGAACGAGCGAGGATTGCCGACAATGACCAAGCGTATCGTCAATTTTTCCGCCGGGCCGGCCGCGCTGCCCGTGCCCGTGCTCGAGGAGGCCCGCGACGCCCTGTTGTCGCTGGGCAACACGGGGATCGGCATTCTGGAGCATTCGCATCGCGGCAAGGCCTTCCTGGCCGTCTACCACGAAACGGTCGCCCTGTTCCGCGAGGTCGGCGGCATTCCCGACGATTACGAAGTGCTGTTTCTCCAAGGCGGCGCGTCGACCCAGTTCTTCATGGTCCCGATGAATTTCCTCTCGCGCGAAGCAGACGGCCGACTACCTGGTGACCGGCGCCTGGTCGGAAAAGGCAGTGGCGGAGGCGGGCCGGTTCGGCAAGGCGCACGTCGCCTGCTCCAGCAAAGATCGCAACTACTGCTACATCCCCAATACGTGTCAGTATTCGCCCAGCCCGGCCTACGTCCACTTCACGTCGAACAACACGATCTTCGGCACCGAGTTCGCGCACGAGCCCTCGATCCCCGCCGGCAGCCTGCTCTTTTGCGACGCCAGCAGCGACATCTTCTCCCGGCCGATCGACGTCAAGCGCTACGCGCTGATCTATGCGGGCGCCCAAAAGAACCTGGGGCCCTCCGGAGTAACGCTCGTGATCCTGCGAAAGGATCTGATCGAGCGGGCGCCCGAGGACCTGCCGACGATGCTGCAGTACCGCACGCACGCCGACAACGAATCGATGTACAACACGTGCCCCACGTTCGGCATCTACGTGATGGGGCTGGTGGTGAAGTGGATCAAGAATCAGGGAGGGCTCAAATCGCTCGAGGCGCACAACCGCGCCAAGGCGGACAAGCTGTACGCGACCCTCGACGCCAGTCGCATCTTCAAAGCGACGGCCGACCGCGACAGCCGCTCGCTGATGAACGTGACCTTTGTCGGCGTCGAGCGAGGAGCTCAACAACCAGTTTCTCAAGTTCGCCGAAGCGCAGGGGCTCGACGGATTGAAGGGGCACCGCAGCGTGGGCGGAATGCGGGCCAGCTTGTACAACGCCTTCCCTCCCGAGGGAGTGGACGCTCTGGTTGACGCAATCAAACGCTTCGAGGCGCAACACGCATGAGCGGCGGCCGTCCCCCCGCGGCCGATTCCCCGGGCGGCCCCGGCGAGCCGGGTGGCAAAGCAGGCGGGGGCGCGGGCGGGGACGACCCGTCGCATGCCGACATCGGCATCGTCTGTGCGCTGCCGATCGAAATGGCGACCTTTCTCGCCCGCTGCGAACGCGTGCGGAAGTACGTCGGCTCGAACTTCGTATTCCGCGGCGGGATCTATGACGGCATTCGCATCGTCGTCGTCGAGAGTGGAACGGGACAGGCGCGGGCCCGCCGCGCGACTCACGCGCTGTTGGACGCCCATTCGCCGCGCTGGGTTCTCTGCTGCGGCTTCGCCGGTGCCCTGGTCCCCAACATTCGCATCGGCGACGTCGTGGTGGCCGACTCGATCGTCGACGGCCAGGGCCAAATCCTGATGATCGACGTCGGCTTTCCCGCCGATGCGAAGCAAGGCATTCACAGCGGACGACTGCTCACGCACGACACGATCGTGCGGCTGGTGACGGAGAAACAACAACTGGCGGCGCGGCACTCCGTAATCGCCGTCGACATGGAAAGCCTGGCCGTGGCGCAGGTCTGCCGCGAGCGGGGAAAGCGTTTCCTGGCGATCCGCGTGATCAGCGACGACTTGTCGAGCGATCTGCCGGTCGAGGTGCTCTCGCTGATGGGGCCGACGGGGACCACGCCGCTTCGGCGCGGCGATGGCGGCCGTCCTCTCGCGTCCCTCGAGCGTCAGTGATATGTGGAGGCTTCGCAACTCGGCCAAGCTCGCCGCACGACGCCTGGCGACGTTTCTCGACGGTGTGGTGGTCCAGCTTTACAATGCGGGGCATTGAGGCTTGGACGGCTTTTGGAATTGGGTGGCACTGGCGGCTCGTCCGCCAGTGTCTTGAATTTGCATCCCAGCATCTGAATCTGCATCGAGGTTAGCGTGCGTCCCTGGGTGCTCGCGGAACTGAATTACGGATACCTGCGCGAGCATCCGGTGCAAGTCGCCGTGTTGCCGCTGGGCGCCACCGAACCGCACAATCTGCATCTCCCCTACGGCACCGACATCTTCGAAGCCGAGGTGATCGGCAGCCACGCGTGCGAGGCGGCCTTCCAGCGCGGGGCGGCCGTCACGCTCTTGCCGGCCATTCCCTACGGGACCGACACGAATCAGCTCGGCTTCCCGCTGGCCATCAACCTCAATCCGTCGACGCTCTTGACGGTCATCCGCGACATCGTCGATTCGCTCGCCGTCCACGGCGTTCACAAGCTGGTGCTGTTGAACAGTCACGGCGGCAACGACTTCAAGCCCGTGCTCCGCGAGCTTTACGGCCAAACGCCGGTCAGGCTGTTCCTCTGCGAGTGGTACCGCATGGCGGCGGACGCCCAGAAGCAGATCTTCAGCGCATCGACGATCACGCCGGAGAAGTGGAAACGTCGCTCGCACTGGCCTATTTTCCCGAGCTCGTCGCCCGCGATCCCAAAACGGGAACGCTGGCGGCCGACGACGGCGACGTCCGGCCGACGCGGTTCGAAGCCGTCAATCGCGGCTGGGTCTCGATCACGCGGCCCTGGCACCTGTTGACGACGAACTCGGGTGCGGGCAACCCGCACGCGGCCACGGCGGAGAAGGGACGGGCCCTGATGGACGTGCTGGTCGAACGCATCTCGGGCTTCCTCGTCGAGCTGGCGGCAGCCGAGATCGATGAACAATTTCCGTTTTGATTTCACTCAGTTGGGACTCTGACATGTCTCTCGCGAATAAGACGGCACTCATCACCGGCGGCGGCACGGGAATCGGAGCGGGCTGCGCTTGGGGCTGGCCCGCGCGGGCTGCGCGGTGGCGATTGCCGGGCGACGCAGCGATAAACTCGCCGAAGCGGCCCGACTCTTCGACGGCAAGCCGGCGATCAAAACTGCACGAGGTGGACGTCGCCGATCGTAAAAGCGTCGCCAAGCTGTTCGAGTGGGCCAATCGCGAGTTGGGCCGCATCGATATTCTGGTCAACTGCGCGGGGACCAACGTGCAGAAACGGTCGATCCACGATCTGGATCCCGAGGATTGGGATCGGCTTGATGGCGATCAATGCCACAGGTGCTTACAACTGCATCCGCGAGGTCCTGCCGCAGATGAAGGAACGCCGCGACGGGCTCATCGTGAATATCAATTCGACCGCCGGCGTGCGGGCCGGGCTGATCGGCGGCGTCGCCTACAACGCGTCCAAGTTTGCGATGAAGGCCCTCGGCATCACGGTCGCCCAGGAAGTCCGCGAACTGGGCATCCGCGTCACGAACATCTACCCGGGCGAGGTCGACACGCCGATCCTCGAAAATCGGCCCGTCCCGGTGACGGCCGAGCATCGGGCCCGCATCCTCAAGCCCGAGGACGTGGCCGCCGTCCTGGTGACGATTGCCGCCCTGCCCCCCCGAGCCAACGTCTCGGAAGTGGTCATCAAGCCGACGATTCAACAGTTTGCCTGACAGGGGCAGTGCCCCTGTACCCGGTGCGGTTCGTGCGTTTTGAGGAATCGGCTGTTCGCCGCGGGTTATCGGAGGGAGAAGGGCTCGCGCAGGGCGTTGTCGCGAAGCGACCTGCCCCCAGAGCCCGGCGATCGGTGGCCGGGGCGTCCGCTTGCGGAAGCCCCGGATTTTCGTAGGGCAGGCTGTGTGTATAGACACTGTGCCTGCCGTCGGCTCTCGTGCGTGACGCGGGTCTCGCACGCTGACGGCGCTTCGTGGTTGTGTCAGAGCGCTTCGTCGCGTTAGACCGTGAGTTCGAAACCGACACAATTACGCTCGTCTGTCGGCCGCGATTTCATTGGCTCAGCGTGGCGGGCGGCAGGCAGAGCCTGCCCTACAAGACTCGGTTACGGCGGATGGCGCGGGAGTTCAGCGGAGGAGATGGCGGTAGACGATCGGCGCGATCAGCACGCAGAGCGGCAACAGTCCGACGACCACAACCAGCAGGTAATCGCGTCTCGTCCTCGTGCGTCCGCGGGGGACGAAAGCCGTCAGCAACCAGCCGAACGACCAGCCGAAGCAACCGCCAAAAAGCCTCCCAACGAGGACGAACGGCCGCGGCAGGTCGCGGTCGTCAACTGTCCGCCCTTTTGCCCGCAGGATGTCGGCTGCCTGCGCCTGTACTTGCACCTGTTGCCGGAGGTGAAAGTGGGCTCCCCAATACTCGCCGAGCACGGTGCCCACGACTCCGCACGAAAAGCCCAACAGGCAGCCTAACGCCCATAACGCCGGCTTTCTCGGCTTGTCGGTCTTCGCGTCGCTCATTCCGTCATTCTAGCGGCCTTGC
The DNA here is from genome assembly GCA_963813715.1 of uncultured Planctomycetaceae bacterium. Classification (GTDB taxonomy): domain Bacteria; phylum Planctomycetota; class Planctomycetia; order Planctomycetales; family Planctomycetaceae; genus DASPSM01. The sequence goes on from CAWFAK010000005.1 coordinate 1,483,449, forward strand.
GCCCTCCCCCGGTCGCGCGAATCTTCGGCTTGGGATTTTGCTTGCCTTCCCCAACCGACAAGTCGCCGGGTGTTCGCAGATCGGGCCGCGGGCTCCCTAGGGCCGGCCCATCGACTGCGGCTCCAACATATCCCCACCGCCCCACAATCTCCCAACTTGTTTACACGCTCATAGAAACACGACCTTGTTCCATTTCCAGAATCCGCAAAATGGAGATAGGAGTCTTTTTTTCCGTGCAGTTCACAAGTTGAGAGTGTTGTATGTCCGAGCGAAATGGGAATGGGCACATGCCCGAAAGTGGGGCGGCGGTTGGGGATCGGGTTAATGGCGAGACGCCGGCGGTCAGGCCCGATTTGACCGATGCCCAGCGGGCGGAAGCTGTTCTGGAATGGGATCGCCGCTTCGAGGAGGCGCTGGTCGAGGTGCGGGCCAATTACGATCCGCAGGCTGAGGCAGCCAAGCTGGAGGGCCAGCCGGAGCCTGTGCGCGCCGGCCTCAATCGGCTGCGGGAGCTGGTCGTGCCGCCGAAGAAAGAGTTTCGGCTCTTTTCGGCCGCCCAGCTCAACTCGGGGCAGTACGAAACTCGCTATCTGGTCCGCGGCATTCTGGCGGCCGGGCAACCGGGAGGCATTTTCGGCGCCTTTAAGACGCTCAAAACGTCGCTGGCCGCCGACTTATTGATCTCGATCGCCAGCGGCACTCCCTTCCTCGGCCGCTTTCCCGTGCCGCAGCCGGGCCGCGTCCTCTTTCTCTCCGGCGAATCGGGGTTGCCCGCGCTGCAGTCGATCGCCCGGCGGATCTGTGCCGAGCGCGGCCTGTCGCTGGAAAAACTCGACAATTTTGTCCTTTCGCCGGACTTGCCGCGGCTGGACCTGAGGTCCGACGTCGCGGCGCTCAAAAAACTCATCGAAGCCGAGCGGCCCGTCTGCGTGGTCATCGATCCGGCTTATCTCACGCTCGGCGGTGACAACGGCCGCAACCTGTTCGCGATGGGCTCGCTGTTGCGGCCGCTGGCCGAACTCTGCGAATCGACGGGCTGCACCGTGCTCGTCGTGCATCACTGCAAACGCTCGCAAAAAGCGGGCGACCCGGCCACGCTCGACGACATCGCCTGGAGCGGCTTCGCCGAGTTCTCGGCCCAGTGGCTCCTGGTGTCCCGTCGCCGCCCCTTCGATCCGGCCACCGGGCACCACGAGCTGTGGCTGGGCGCGGGCAGCCGCGTCGGCAACCACGGCCTGTGGGAACTCGACGTCGACGAAGGCCGGCCGCACGAATTCTCGCTCGACGTTCGGCCCCACGGCCCGGTCGATGGTCCGCTCGACGATTCTCTTGCGGGCGAACACCGCGTCTGGAAAACGACCCTTCGCCCGGTGGCCGCGCTGCAACGGCAACTCGACGCGCAGTTCGTCGCGGCCAGCGAAGACCGCCGCCTCCGCCGCCGGGCGGCCACGTTCGACCGCCAAAAGCAACGCGTGCTCGAATTCCTCTCCGCCCACCCCAACGGCTGCAACGCCACCCAAATCCGCGAAGTGCTCGGCTTCAACGGCAACCGAATGAAACGGCTCCTGGACATGCTCTGCGACGACCGGCTCGCGCGGACCGAGGAAATCTACCACGACCGGCGGAAGGAAATTCTGTACCACCGCGTGCAGGTCATGGATCTATCCGCCACCGCCATCCAATCCAACCGCGTCAGCCCAGTCGATGAAATGAAGTACGAGGTCCGGTCCGGACACTTTGTCGATCGACCGGCAGCGGGACCGGACGACCGACGCCCACCCACGCCGCTGAACGCCGTCTCGCCGGTCAACGCGAGTTCCCCCCTTCGCCCACCGATTACCCGCGGCGAACAGCAACCGGTTCCCCAAAACGCCCTAACCGCACCGGGTGCAGGGGCGTTGCCCCTGCCCCTGCCGGGTCCGGACACTTTTGTGGGAATGGGGACCGACGCGGACCGGACGTAGGTTTGCGGATCCGGAATCGTTGATGTCAGGCATTGGGTGGCACTGGCGGCTTGTCCGCCAGTGTCTTCTGATGGGCAGCGCGACGGACCCAAGACACTGGCGGACAAGCCGCCAGTGCCACCCACGACCACGTCTTGGCCAAAAGAAAATCCGGGGCTTCCGCAAAGCAGAGCGCCCGGCCATCTATGAGAAGGGTAGCGTCAAGGGTTGGTTTTTGCGTTTGAAGTGGTGATCTGGGCGATGCGGTACGCTCAACCATCTATTCGGGATCACCAACGGTCTGGAACAGGTCCGTCGATGTCGCCAGGAAGCCGACTTTCGAGAGACGCCCCATTCACCCTTCGAAGGTCGCTCTTGTCATGGAACGCCTTCATGGCCGGGGGCGGGGTCGTCTGTGGGTCGTCGCAGCGCTTTGGATCGATTCTTTGGTGGGTGCTCTCCTGCCCAAGCTCGGGATTCAAGTGGGTTGCTGGCTGACTGAGTAGGGTTGGCCCGTCTTCAAGATCGCTGTCATCAGGCACAACAACCGGCGGGCCACGGCGACGATCGCCTTCTTGGCACGCACGCGCAACTTCAATCGTTCATAAATCCGACGCCAACGTAACGAGTGCTGAACCAGCCGCCAGGCGGCTTCGACCAGCGTCGAGCGCAGCAGCGTCGAACCGTTCTTCTCCAGGTGCAGCTCCCGACTCTTGCCCGCACTCTCGCGTTGACCCGGTGAGAGCCCCGCGTAAGCGACGACCCGCTTTTGCGAACCGAAGCGATCAATGTCTGCCAGCTCGGCCAGCACAACTTCGGTGGTCACGAAGCCCACTCCGGGGATCGTCCGCAACAGCGTCCGCGCTTCCTGCTCGCGAAGCGGCGCTGCCTCGGCGAACTCCTTCAGCCGGGCGTTGACGGCCAGCAGCTGACGCCTCCCGAAGTGCAACTCTTCGACCATTTGATCCACGGCGAACCGATCCGCTCCCGAGAGGGGCACTTGGGCGAGATACGCCAACCCCTCCACGGTGAACAGACTGGGGCGATCCGCGTTGTAGTCGCAGAGAATGCGGCGCAGACGGTTCTTGACGGAGGTCAATCGCCGTTGAACGCCGCCCCGCTGACGCACCAGTCGTCGATGCTCATGCTGCCGCGGAGTCGCGCGGTAAGACGTCGGAATCATGTCCAGAGCCAGGAACTCCGCGAGGATTTGCGCGTCGAGCCGATCGCTTTTACGCGTGCTCTCGGCAATCACACGCAGCTTCTTCGGGTGGGCCAACAACACGCGATGGGCCACGGGCTCGATCAATCGCACGAACCATTCGTAGCTGGCGGTCGCTTCCACGACAGCCTCGAACTCCCCGAGCCTCTCGAAAAATGCGAGGATGGTCCGCTCTTCGCCACAACGCACGGTCCGACGCTCCAAAACCCGCCGCGATTGGTCGACGACGCAAATCGTGATAGTCTGCTTGTGTAGGTCGCAGCCGGCAAATTTCATGGCGGTGTCCTTTTGTGGAAACGGTTTGCAACAAACTCCGTTTACCACGTTCAAGCACAACCACCAACCGGCTCGGCCTACCTCTTACCGCTCCTCATAGCTTCACCCGTCGCGTAGTCCTGTAGTTTCGTAGGACAAGCTGGCAGCTTGTCCTGCGTGCGGGCACGGGACCAGCGGATGGTCCGGTCGCGGCCGCCGGGAAAGACGCCGCAAATGGCCGGGTTCCAGGCTCGTCTCCCCAAGAATCGGGTTTCCGGCTACCCTTCCGCCACGATGCGATCCGACCAGCGATATGTGGTTCGGGAGGCGATCCGTCGCCAGCAGGGGGAACCGGTGGGAGAACCTGTCCGGGAACCGCTGCGCCGCGACGCGCGCGAATACGGGCGATACGAGGACGAGCAGCCGCCCCGCCGCGAAGTCCGGGAGTACCAGCAGGGCGAATATCGCGAACCGGCTCCCCCGTATCGCGAGCCAGCTCCGGGCTACCCCGAACCGGCTCCAGCCTATCGCGAACCGCCGGCCGGTTATCGCGAGCCCCCAGTCACTTACCGCGAGGTGGGCGCCACTTATCGTGAGGCGGGGCCGGTTTATGCTCCCCGTCCGGCACCCCCCTATTCCGAGCGCCTGCCTGACGAGTCGTATCGCCGCCTCCGCCGCCTCCGCCGCCCCCTCCCCGTCCGGCGCGGCCCCTGTATTCGGTGCGCGAGGCGGACCCTTACGGTCGCCGCGAGATCCGCTCATCCTACCTGGCTCAGCCCCAGGAGGCGGGATCCGCATATGGACCCGGCGAGTCGGCGCGTCGTCCAGTTCGCGAGCGGACGGCACGTCGCGAGGAGTGGCAAGCTGCCGAGCAGAACGAAAACGAAGAAGACTCGACCGATCAGCCCACCGCTCCGGCCTGGTTTGCCGTCTCGCGAGCGACCGCCTTCTTTGTCGGTTGCGTGACCCTGTTGGCCCTGCTGGGCGAACTGCGGTTTCCCAACTTCTCAGCCGGCGACTGGTGGATCGATCTCGCGCCCTTGCCGAAGGCGGCGTCCCGCGGCGTGCTCGGCCTGTCGGCCGCATTTCTGATTGTGTTTGCGTTCTTCCCGCGGGCCAATGGATTCATTCGCCGTTGTGGCGGGCTTTGCACGATGGGCCTGCTGGGAGCGGCCGGTTGGAGCGTTTACCGGTATTACCACGTCGCTCACGCGGGTCAAAGCTTCCACGATTTGCCGGTCCCCTTCGCCCTGCATGTGGTCGCCCTGCTCTTCGTCGTGTTGCCCGGGCAGCTGACCGGCTGGTGGGAGCGAACGAACTTTTTCAAGGACGCTTTCGTTGGGATGGTGACGCTGGCCACCTGCGTGGTCAGTTTTCCGCTGGCGAACTTCGCCTGCGTCGGCCTGCTGGATGATCGAGCCGGCATTGATCCGGCTCAAGGTGCTGCCGCCGTGGTCGTCGCCGGGCGGGCAGACGCCGAGAAAATCGCCGGCGAGAAACCGGACCGGAACCCGTTGCAGGCGGCGTGCCAGCTCTATCGCGAGGGGCAGGTCAAACAGCTGTTGCTCGTTCCCCGGTCGGGCGAGACAGGCGGCGCCGAGGAAACGCTGCAGTCCCTGCGACGGGCCGTTTTAGACCAGGGAATTCCCGAGGCCGATATCCTGTCGCCTCCAGGTGCTCCGGCCGCTTCCGCAGATTCTCGTGCGATGCTGGGCGAGACGGCCAAATTTCTCGACGCACAGAAGTTGCCGCATGTGCTGATCGTCGCCCGGTTTTTCGAGGTGCCCCGGATTAAGCTCAGCCTCCAGCGGGCCGGGCTCGACGTGCATGCCGCACCGATTCGCGAGGACGTGCGGACCCCTCAGATGCGGCCCGTGCTGGCCCGCGAGGGGATGGCCTTCTGGCTGTGTTACCTTCAGCCGGTGTTAATGTAACGCGTCTGGGATCTCCCCGGTCCGTCGCATCCGCCTGGCCCTGAACGAAAAACCTCTTGCACCGGCCGCCGGGACGCTAGAATGATTTTAGAAAGGCCGAAGTGGCGCGCCGTACGCGTGCGCTCCGGTGCCAGGAGCGTCATGCCGCAGCGAGGCGAGCGAGATGTGAACCGTTCGGCAGAGCCGCCGGTCGCCCAGCTCGGCCGCTCGCTTCCCCAGAGCCAGTTCGCGCTGCGATTCTTCGGCCTGTCGGCCGGCCTCTTTCTCGCCGCGGGATTGATTGCGTGGGTGCTGTCGCGGCTGATCGGGCCGCCGCACGCCCCCGGTCAATTCATCATCCCGCTGGCCTTCGCCTTCAGCACTGTGTTCTTGGTCCTTTGCAGCGCGGTCCAGGTGCGGGCTCTGGCGGCCGTGCGTCGCGAACGGCAGCGAAAGTTCCGCAAGAACATGCTCTGGGCGCTGGCTTACGGGACGGCGTTCGTCGGCGTTCAGGTCTTCGGCATGTGGTGCGTCGTCCAGAACCTGCGCGCCATCCAGAACGCGGGCGAGGCCCAATTGGGGGCGACGGCTCTGGTCATTGCGGCCGCGGCGATGCACGCCTTGCACGTCGTGGTGGCCCTCTTGCTGCTGACCTTGGTCACGCTGCGAGGACTGAACGACCGCTACGACCACGAATACTCGTTCGGCGTGTTGGGCTGCAGCTGGGTCTGGCACGGCCTGGGAATCATGTGGATCTTTATCCTGGGCGCGTTCGTCGTCTGCGACGGATTCCTGGCGCTCCGCGTGCCGCCGCTTTAAATCCCGCGGACGGGCCAAACCGTGTTACGCGGTGATCCCCAGGTCGCGAATGGTCAGCAGGCTGTGAAAGGGAACGTCGCGAGCGGCAAAGGCGTCGGCTCCGCCCTGCAGGCGATCGCAAACGCCGACCACGCAGGCCACGCGGCAGCCCAGCTCTTTGACCCGGTCGATCGCATCGAGCGCGCTGCCGCCGGTGGTGATCACGTCCTCGACAATCACGACGGTCGAGCCTGGCTCGACCGGACCCTCGACGGCCCGCTTGGTGCCGTGCTCTTTGGCCTGCTTTCGGACCAAGAAGCCAACCAATGGCCGGCGTCGTTCGGCGGCCACGGTGAGCACGCCCCCCACAATCGGATCAGCCCCGATCGACATTCCGCCGACTGCCGCAAACTCGATTCCTTCCAACCGCTCGAGTATCCCCTCGGCAATCAGCCGCAGCCCCTCGGAATGCAGCGTGATCAAACGGCCGTCGAGGTAATAGCTCGACTTCTGCCCGGAGGCCAACGTAAAGTCGCCGAACTTGAGCGCATGCTGGCGGAAGAGCTCGATCAAACGCGCGCGGTCGTACATCGTCGTGTCCCCTCGGTGCCGGCCATCTTACGCGCCTGGAGCGATCGGGACAGCGACCCGCGTGGCGGATCGAGCGCATCGCTGCCACTAAAGATCCGGTGGCTGGGGTCGAGCCGGAGGCGAGCCCCCAGTTCATTTCCTAAGCGCTGGGGGCGGCGCAGGACGCCGGCCCCAGCCACCCGAGAGTAGTGAGGTGCTGCGCCAGAAGAAACCGCTACGGTCGGATGGTGACTTCCGAGCCGACGTTCAGCATGTCGAAGACTTCGGTCACGTCTTCGTTGCGCATGCGGATGCAGCCGCGCGACTCGGCTTTGCCGATCGAGCCGGGATCGATTGTGCCATGGATCCCGTAACTGTTACCCAGATCGAGCCAGCGCGGGCCGAGCGGATTCTGCGGATCGTCGGGATCGATCACGCGGCCGTGCGGGTCGGTGTACTGCGGCTTCACCACCTTGTTGAGCACGGCGAGTTTGCCCAAAGGCGTGCTGCTGTCCTTGCCGATGCCGATCGGATAGGCCCGCACGAAATAGCCGTAGGCGTGAATGGTCATCAGGAAGCTGCCCGCTTCCACGATCGCCGAGAACGGCCCCTGGATCACCTTGAGCTTGCGGCCGGGACGCAGTTTCTTCGGGTCGTCGATGCGGTTGAGCTTTGCCAGATACTGCCAGGGAATGTTGTACCGCTTGGCCAGCTGCGCGATCTGGTCGTTCGGGCTGACGATGTAAGGCTCGACAAAGTGCAGCCGCGGGTCAAAGTAGATCGCGTTGGCCGTCTTCTCGATCCGCTGCTGAATGGCGCTGCGCCAGCCGGGCTTGCTCCAATAGATCGTCGAGAGTTCGCGGTGGGCGCGCAAAATGTCGTCGGCTTCGAGAAAGCCGTCGATCGTCTTGAGACGGGTGGCCAGCTCGGGATCGACGGCCGGAGCCGTCGCGGCGGGGGTGGTCGAGTTGGGGGCGGCCGGCTGCGCCGACTCTTCGACCGTGTGCGAGGCCGGGGCCACGTCCGACGGCATGGAGGGCGCGGCCGCCTGCCGCACCGGGGGCTCTGCCGCCGACTCGGGCGTGGGCTCCGATTGAGCCTGCATCGTCGGCTTCTGCGGGAGCGGCGCAGACGAGGGGTCGGACGGCGCGTTGAATTTCGGGCGACTCATGTCGACGTCGTCGATGCTGGCCGGCTCGACCGACGACGGCGTCGTCGGATTGGACCGGAGCTTCGGGGCCGTGTCCTCGGCACGTTGCACCATGAGCCGCGCTTTGGCCGACTTCATCGATTCATGCTTCGTGGGCGGCGGGGCATCCTCCACTTCCGGAGGCGGCTCCGATTGTGGCCCGACGGAATTCGTGACTTCGATCTGGCCGTTCGGCGGCAGCGGATGCGCGGCGGGATCCGTGGGCGTCGTCGCTTGAGCGACCCCCGGGGCCGACGTCAGGCGAGGCCAGGCGATGTCGAACCAATCGAAGTGCGAGGCGCCGTACAGCGTTCCTCCGACCAGCAGCGTCAGCCAGAAGGCCCAAGTCGCGAACGACTGACGTTTATACTGTTGTCGCATGGACGTTCTTCCTTGAACGGCTCGCGGCAGGTGCGGGAAAGCAAGAAACAGCAGCGGAACAGCGAGAAAATAGCCGCGGAACTATAACAGGCGTTTTTGAGATCGACTACGGGAAGATTGCTTCGCCGTAACAGTCCGTGCGACTGGAAGTTCCGTCGACTCGGTTTCTCACAACGCGAGCCGGCGCGATCCGCGGGATGGGCGTTCTCAAGTGGACGCATGAACTGAAACGCCCGACCCTGCGTTAGCGGGAACGAAAACAGTCGCGATTCGAGAAACCTCTTGGCAAGCGTGTTGAATGTTCATCTTCTCCACCATCTGTGCGGTCATTCTGGCGATCTATGTCGGCTACGAGTCGGCTCGCGGACGCAGCAAATATCAGCGGTTGAAGACCGCCGTCGCACAGGGCGACCGGACCGCCCGCTCGCGCTTCTACGTCGAAATTTTGATCTTCGAGTGCGTGAGCGCGGCACTCGCGTTTGCGGCTCTCGGATTCGATCCCGCGCTTCGACCCAGCGCATCTGCAACTCGACGAGACGGCCTTTGGCCAATGGTGCGTCTCGGCCTGGCAGCACGTCGATGTCGAAGCGGTCCGAGGACTGGTCGTCGGGGCACTGGCGGGCACCGCGGTCGTCCTGGCGCTCTTGTGGCGGGCTCGTCGCAAGGGACCGTCGGCACCCGTCTCGCAGTCGCCCTTGGCGCGTTTGCTGCCGGACTTCGGAGCCCTCATTCCGACGACGCTGCGTGAGCGACTGATCTTCGTGCTCGTCGCCCTGAGTGCGGGCCTGTGCGAGGAAGTGGTCTTTCGCGCATGGCTGCTCGACGTGCTGCATCAGATCGGTTTGGCCGGCCTGACTCTGGTGGTCGTCGCGTCCGTCGTCTTCGGTCTGGCCCACATCTATCAGGGTGTGCTGGGGATCGTCGTCACGGGCGGGTTGGGACTCGTCTTTTGCGGCCTCTATTTCGCCAGCGGCACGCTTTGGCTGCCGATCGTGATTCACGCGATCATCGACCTGCGGATCGCCGTCATGCCGTCATTGACGGCTCCTGTCCGCGACGCGTCGGCCGCCTAGCGGATTCGGGCCGATGCCGGCGACCCTTTCGCCTGCCTGGGTTCCCCCTTGCTGAGCGTTTCACCCGCGCCGCCACTGCTCATATACTGCTGGAGTCGGCAAAGCGCCACCAGTCCCTCCCCTGATCCCCTCCTTGCAGCAGTAGAGCAGCCACCTCATGAGCAAGAAAACAACCCAGGGCGGAAACACAACGCGACGCGATTTCTTGACCCACAGCACGGCGCTCGGCGCGGCGCTCTGGGTGTCCGGCCGTCCCGCCCTGGCGAGCAAGTCGCCCAACGAAAAGCTCAACATCGCGGCCATTGGTTGCGGCGGCAAGGGACGCGTCGACATTCGCGGCTGCTCTCACGAGAACATCGTCGCCTTGTGCGACTGCGACGACGGACGCGCGGCCGAAACCTACAAGCGCTTTCCGACCGTGCAGAAATACAAGGACTACCGCAAGATGCTCGAGGAGCGCAAGGACATCGACGCCGTCCTTGTCTCCACGCCCGACCATCATCACGCGCCGGCCAGCGTGATGGCGATGAAGCTGGGCAAGCACGTCTATTGCCAGAAGCCGCTGACCCACTCGATTTACGAGGCCCGCCGCATGCGCGAGGTGGCCCACGAGATGAAGGTCGTCACCCAGATGGGAAACCAGGGGCACGCCTTCGAGGGAGCGCGGCGAATCGTCGAGGTCTTTCGCTCCGGAGCGATCGGCGAGGTCCGCGAGGTGCACTGCTGGACCGATCGGCCCAACGGCCATTGGTGGAAACAGCCCGTCGCCGTTCCGAGCGATCGGCCCCCCGTCCCCGTCGGCCTCGATTGGGATTTGTGGCTCGGCCCGGCCCCCAAACGCGCGTATCACCGCATCTACTGCCCGCACGATTGGCGGGCCTGGTGGGACTTTGGCTCCGGCGCCTTGGGCGACATGGCCTGCCACATCGTCGATTCGGCCTATTGGGCGCTCGAGCTGGGATCCCCGGTCACAGTCGAGGCGCAGTCGCACGGCGCCACGACCGAATCGGCGCCGGCCTGGCAGATCATCAAGTTCCAATTCCCGGAGCGGACGTCGCCCGCGCGCGGCGTCACGCTGCCGCCGGTATCGCTCACCTGGTACGACGGCGGCAAAAAACCGCCCGCGGAACTGGCCCAAGGCAACGTGCTGCCCCCCGGCGGAACGCTCTGGATTGGCAGCGAAGGGACGATCTTCACCGTCGACGACTACAGCATCGTTTTCCGGCTGCTTCCCGAAAAGAAATTCGAGGGCTACCAAGGACCCAAACCCTACCTGCCGCGCAATCCGCGCAGCGAATACGCTCCTTACATGGAGTGGATCGCCGCGTGCAAAGGCATGGGAACGACGTTCTCGAACTTCGACTACGCCTCCCGACTCACCGAGTCGATGCTCGTCGGCGTGCTGGCCGTGCGGCTCGGCAAGAAGATCGAGTGGGACGCCGAGAATCAGGTCGCCAAAAACGCCCCGGAAGCCGCGCCGATGATCCATCGCGAGTATCGGGCTGGCTGGACGGTTTAGTCTCCCGCCCTGGCGTCGGTCCGGTCTGGCAACCTGAAGAAAGCCGGCTTTCGATGGACATCCGTGGCTGTTTGGGCCGGCGGCCCGTTGTGGCGGGCTTGGCCTTTTGCGAAAATCGCCAGACACCGGCTGGCCCCAAACGGTGACTGGCCCCCGGGTAGCGGTGGCCGGAGATCGCGCGGAGCGGCAATGGCACGATGCAATCGATGTTGGTTGTCGCGTGGCACACCGCTTTGGTCGTTTTCTCACGTCGCTCGCACCGCGGCGATGGTCGGCCTGTTGCTCGCTTCCTGTCGAGCTTGGGGCGCACCGCCGTCATCTCCCGTCGCAATCGATCGCGATCTTCAGCAGCCCTTCGCGGAGGCTCAATCGCTCATCGGCCGCGGGCTCTTCACCGACGCGATGCGCCTGTTGCAACCGATCCTGGGCGACTCGCAGAACAGGCTGGCGTTTCTCGACGGACGCTATGTCGACGCGAAAATTGCCGCCAATCGGCTGATCGGCACCTTTCCTCGCACGGCGCTCGCCGCTTACGAAAAAGAGTTCGGCAAGGAGGCGAGCGACGACCTGCAACGGGCGCAAACCGCGGGCAAGGTCGAAGACGTCCTGCGGGTTTTCACGACGTATCGACACACGGCGGCCGGACTGCGTGCGCTGGCGGTCGCCGCCGGCATCTTTTTCGATCGCGGCCAGTTCATGGAGGCGGCAGCTGCGAGCCGACAACTACTCGACCTGCCCGACGCAGCCGAGCAGCCTTCGGCAGCCGCGCGGCTCGTCTTGTCGTGGATGCGGCTGGGAGCAAGTGACCAGGCCCGCCGCTGGATCGACGGCCGGCGGACGGTCCTCGCCAACTCCCAGATCGAAGTCGAGGGCCATCGTTATCCGCTCGACCGCTGGCTGGACGAACTCTTGCGCCCGCGGCTGCGAGCGCGTCCGCTGTGACAAAATCGGCGCCCAGCGCCGGAGGCCACGCGCAGACGCTCGCCCCTTGGAACGCGCACACTCCCACCACGCTTTCGCTCTGGACCAAGCGGCTGAGCGGGACCGGCACCTCGGCGCGCTGATCGACGAACTGATCGCCCGGCGGGCCGCCTCCGGCATCGCCCCCGTTTTTCATGGAGTGCCGCTGGTCGTCGGTGAAACCTTGGTGGTGCGGACGGGCGACGAGCTGGCCGCCTACGAACTGGCGACCGGGCGCTCGCTCTGGTCGCACGATGTGTCGCCTCCCGGCGGCGGGTTCGAGGGGGGCGGCTTCCGCGACGTCACCATGCCCCTGGTGACAGAGACGCTGGCCGACCGGTTTTTCGCCGGCGCGCCGCACACGGCGATCTCCAGCGATGGCGAGCGGATTTTTACGGTCGTCGAGGATGTGGCGCCGTCGGTTCCCATGTTCTCGCGCCGCCGACGCTTCGCCGTCGAAACGCCGCCGAAGAACAGCCTGGTCGCGTTCGATTGGCTCACCGGCAAGCAGGTCTGGCGATTGTCGGACATCGAGGTCCCGGGGGCCGAATCGGCCGGCGACACGAGAGACGTCGATTTTCTCGGTCCGCCGTTGGCGCACTGTGGCATCTTGTATGTGCTCGCGCGTACCGAGGAGGCCGCTTACCTTCTGGCAGTTGGGCCGGCCGACGGAAAAGTGCGTTGGTCGCAAAACCTGGCCGGCTTCTCGGGCTTCGAGGCCGATTCGGTTTCCTGGTCGGGGCCCTCTTGCATGCCGCTCGAAAGCGAAGGGCTGCTTTTGTGCCCGACGCCCGACGGCTTGGTGATTGCCGTCGACCTGATCACGCACAGCGTGCGCTGGGCCTATCGCGTCGAGCCGGTGGAAGAACCGGCCCGTCGGCCTCCGCGCTGGGGGCGTGGCTTTGCCGGCGCCGAAGCACGTTGGCTTTCGACCTGGCGGGAAACGCTGATCCGTAGCGACGGCGCGCGCTGCTATTTCATTTCCCCGCGCTCGCCGCAGGTGCACGTGCTCGACAGCAGAGACGGGCAAAATCATCTGGACGCGACCAATTCCCGGCGGCCTGTTTCTGGGACCGGTCGAGCCGGGCGGACCGGGAGCGCCGGCCTCGCTGATTACTGTCGCCAAATACCGGGTGAACGCTTGGGACGCGGCCACCGGCAAGCCCTTGTGGAGCGCTGCGGTCGGACTGCCCAGCGGCCGGGGCCTCGAGATCGATCGGCATTACTATCTTCCGTGCACGAACGGAGCCGCGGTCGACGTCGATCTGCACAATGGCCGCGCCACGTCGGTCGTCACCGCGGGGAGCGACACGCTGGGCAATCTGGTTGCCGCACCGGACGGGGCCGGAGTGGCGGTCGTCGCGCAGTCGCACGAGCAGCTCATCGTGCTGCCGACGCTCGAAGCACAGCGTCGCACGCTCGTGGCGAAAGTCGCCGAGCAGCCCGAGAATGTCGAATCTGCGGAATCGGCTGGCCCTCGTCGAACGCGAAGCCGGAGATTTCGAGAGTGCCGAGCGCCGTTTGGAAGCGTTAATCGCGGGGCCTCCGAAAAAGCCGGCAGGAGCGGGCAAGAAAACGGAGACGCCCGAGGCACCGCCCGCCCGCTTTCGCCACGAACTCTTGGAGACGATGCTGGCCGACCTGGAAGCGGTCGCCGGCTCGCGTGCGCGGCCCTGGCAGAGCGAGTACAGCGCAATACCGACTCGCAGCAATGGGCCCGGTCGCTGCGGACGCTGGCCCTGGCCCGCCAGTCCGCGGGCCAAACGGGCGGCGCCTTCGAGTTGCTGTTGGGTCTCGCCAAGTCGGACCTGCCGCCGACGCTCGAGGTCGATCGCGGTCCCGCTCGGGTCGGTCGCGTTCGATCGGCAGCTCCGCGCGGACCTGATGGATTTGCTCGCGGGGTCTTCCCTGCCCGCGTTTCGCGAGGCCCGCGCACAGCTCTTGAGGACTCTGCAAGCCGCCTTGGCCAGCGGCGATATCGAGACGCTGCGACGCGTCTCCGACCGGCTCGGTTTCGCCGAATGGGATCCGCGGCTGCGACAAAAGATCGAGGAAGCGCTGCGTCCCGATCCCGGCTACCAGAGGGAGCAGCTCACGCTCTGGGAAGAAGCGTTGCACCAGGACCGCACGCGCGGCGGCGAAGCCCTCCGCAAGTTGGCCGAACTTTACTTTTCGCGAGGCGAACGCAACCTGGCCGCCGGCTGCTACCGCCGCCTGCGCGATGATTTTGGCGACGTGCGATTTGCCGACGGGCTGAGCGCGCTCGACCTGGTTCGCCGCGTGCGAAAAGATCGCCGCCTGGCGGCCGAGATCGATCGGTCGCTGCCCGATCCGTGGCCGGCCGAACGGCCCCAGACTCAGGTCGAAAACAACACCGGCGCCGGCCCCAATTTCTTTCCGCTGCCGATGGAGAGCACGGCCGGCAGCGTCTTCGAGCGGATGGACGTGGCCCTCGATCGCGAAGGGAAGACGCTGCGATTCCAGGGAGAGCCGCGGCCCACGTCGTGGGACCTGACACTGCCCGTCGACACGCCGCCCTTTCGCGGGTTTCAGACGATTCATCGCGGCTGGGGAATCGGGCAGCTCCTGATCGTGCAGGACGGCGGCGATCTCTACGGCGTCACCCCGCTCGACGACGGCGGCGAGGCCAACCCGCGGCTGTTGTGGCACATCGACCTCTTGCCGGCCGAAGAAGTGGCGGCGAGCGAGATTGCGCTGCCGATGGGCCGCGGAATCGCCGGGCTGTTTACCGACCGCAGCTCGATGATCGATCATCTCGGGCGTCCGGCGGCGAAGATCGTGGCCGTGCAGCCCGGCGCCATCTGCTGTCTCGATCGCGGACGCCTGACCGCCTACGACCCGCTCACCGGGCGTCTGTTGTGGCGGAGAACCGATGCGTCACCGGTCGACTCGGGTTCGGGGGACGAATCACTTGTCGTCCTCTTGGACCGTCGGGCCAAGCGGGTCGAGTTTCTCCGCACGCTCGACGGCAAGCGGATCGCCGAGCGCCAGCTGGCCGCCAAGAGCTCGGAGGTGCACTGGCTCGAAGGCCGCGACGCCCTGATTCAGTCGGTCGACCCGCGCGGGATGCGGGTCACGCGGATGGATCTGCTGGCCAACGAGATCAAATGGACTCAGGTCTTCGCCGCCGCCAGCCATCTCGTGCAGCTCGACGGGCGTCGTTACGCGGTGGCGGAGCCCGATGGCGCGTGCCACCTGATCAGCGCGACGACGGGTGACCGGGTCACCACCGAAAACATTCCGGGCGTCGAGCACTGCCTGCAGGTTTACACGACGAGCGACGAACGGCGATTCTACGTCGCCTTCTCCAAGCCGTTCGCCGATTCGGAGAACTTTCGAGCAAACGGCCAGCGCGACAACGCGCGGAACCCGCTGGTCAACGGCATCATCTGCGCCTTCGACCGGCAGTCCGACAAGCTGCTCTGGAGCCGCCGCCTGGACGACGGTGTCTTCGAGCTCGACCAATCGCGCGTGGCCCCGGCCCTCGTCTTCTCCTATCGTCACATCGACAAGGGAGACGACGACGTCCCCTGGCCCTACCTGCACGCCATCGACAAGCGCACGGGCCGCGATCTGATCCTGGCAAAGCTGAACAGCTCAGCGACCCACCCGTGGTCCGAAGTCGACACAACCCGCCGCGAAGTCCAGGTCCGCGTGCCGGAAGCGACGGTCCACATCCAGTACGCGAAGTGAGGCGCGAGCGTTCATTCCGTCCCGGTCGTGGGGGCGCATCCTGGACGAGAGTTGCGGATTGGGACGGTAGTCCAGGGCCATGTTAGGGACTTAGGCGCCGGATGATGTTACTGATCGTGTCGTAGACTTGCGGATTTCTTCCGGCCAGCCATTCGACCGGCGCATAAAAGTACGCCACAGCCCGGCATACGGATCCCCCGTCGGCGACGGCTCCATAGTGGAGAAGCCATCTGAGCGCGACCGCTGATGGGACGACGCTGAAAGTGTAAATGAATGCCACAGCCGGAGCCGCCCAGCCGATCCACGCCCACGACCGTTTCCTCGGTTCGTCGCTCATGCCGTCATTCTAGCGGCGGATTGGTGCCATTCTCGTATCCCAGGTCCATGTGCAGCGACCTGGTCCGGTACTGACGTGCCTAGGCATGGTGAGGGTCGCCGGGAAGTGCGAATCGATCGGGTCTTAAGACGCCGCCAACGAAGGATCGTCAACGAAAATCTCGCGCGACCGGGCGGGTCCGCCGAAATTCGGTCAACAGGCATCCCCTATACCAGGAGAGGTTGTACGGACCGCATTTTCAAAAGGAGCGTCCGGACCAGCCCCTCTCTCCGATTGCAGCCCGTCGGGCCTGTTTTCGACCTTGGCCTTTCCGACCTGGGACTTCCCCGTGTCGCGTCCCAATCTGTCCCGTCCCGACCTGCGATCGGAGGTTCGGTCACGAATTTCGTGGGTCACCTTACCGTGAAAAAATTCGTGACCCAACCCACCGTGTTTTCCCCTATGCCATTTCGCTCTACCCCATTCCGCTCAACCCCCGCGCGCAAAGAGTCCGCTCTCTCCATTCAGCCACAAAAACGAGATCCGTCCAAGATCAGTTTTCTTGGAATCCGCGATTGTGGATCCGCATCGTCGAGTGGGACTGCGGCATCGATTCCTGGACTCAAGCCCCGCCACTGAATTTGAGCCCCGCCAAGGGGCGTCAGAAAATAGCCCAGCGTTTCAACCCTAGCTAAGCCGGCCCACAAAAAAGTCTCCGAAGCCCCGCCAGGGGCGACAGAACGCTCGTTTCCCACGAGTTCCGAGCGTCGCGAGATGGCTGTGTTTCGCCGGTTTTAGGGCGAACGAAGCGATTCAAAGAGCGGCGCCCGTTTTGTTGCCCCGCGTTTTGTGGCATCCGGGTCCGTGACTGATCCGAGCATTTGCCGCACGATGTCGCCGACGTCCTGCCGTAGCGTCGGCGAGTAACCGACTCGCAAATCATGGACATTTCCCCGCTGGTCGATGATCACCAGAGTTGGAAAGCCCGGCACGCCGTACTTGTTTGGCAGATCCTGTCTGACTTTGAGAGTCGCATAATTGAGCCCTGCCTTCTCGACGACGAACTGGGCGTCGGCTACATCCGTGTCGGTGTTCATACCGAGCACGACCACAGGTTGTCCCTGAAAGTCTGCCACCAACCCTTTGATTTGAGGCATCGCCCGGATGCACCAGCCGCAGCCCCGATACCAGAAGTCGAGGATCACGATCTGGCCCCGATACGCCTTGAGAGAATGCAGCTTGCCCTCGAGGTTCCGAGCTTCCCAGTCGGCCGCTGGGTGTCCGACGATCTCTGCCCGGCGATTCGCGTCGTGGATTGAGCGCGCTGCCAGGTCGTCGTGGCTCTTGAGCTGCTGATCCAATTGCCGCTTCACGATCGGAACGCTTGCCGCTTGACGGGCCTCCACGAGCAGCGCCTTCGCCTCATCCAGCAGCCTCTTGCTGGAATTCTTATCTCTTGATGCTTGTCGGATCCTTTCCTTGTAGGCACGGTCGGCCTGGAAGTAGTGCTCGGCCTGTTCCGACAGCTGCTTGATCCACTGCGCGTCGCGGTCTTCGACTGATACCAGTTCCGCAGTCCCGTTTCCTTTGCCTTTGAAACCCCAGCCCTCGGTGTCCTCGTGTCGTTCCTTCGTGACGAGGCCGCGCTTCCAATCGAATGTCACCGTGCGTGTATGTGTCCTGAGACGGACCTCGTCGGTCAAGCTTTTGCGCCGCTCCTCGAAAATCCAGGCGCCGGCCTTGGTCTCGGAATTCGAGACGACCCTGAAAGACGAACGCCCGCCCTCGTTCTCGTCGATTCTCTCCCAGACACTCGCGACCTCCATGCGATTGGCGGGCAGTCGTGGAAACAGGTACGTCGGATCGATGCCGGCGCTTAAAGACGGATTCGGGACGAACCGCCCGTCGCTGAAGATGTCGCAGTAGACCAAAGGGGATTCAGCGGAGGGGCGATCCTTGCCATCGCGACGGAACGACTCCGCAGTTCGGATCACGACGCGGTGACTGCCGTCGTCGTTCTTTCGGAGAACCCAAATTTTCCACTCTTTGTGGACCTCGAAACGGCCGCCTTCGAATTTGAAGTCGTTGCTGCTCGCGTACGTGATCTCCCGGCCGACCTCGAGACGGTAGCGGGGCAAGGCAGCGTCGGGATCCGTAACAACGGCAACTGGCATTTGGCTTGCCGACGCGAGCCCCGCAAGCAACCCGACGAAAACGTGCCAAGAGGGAATCGACCGAGCCATCGGGCGCTCCTCAGCTTCATGCTGCCATTCTAGCCTCGGCAGTGAGGCCGCATCCTGAGCGAAAGTTGCGTTGGACACGGGAGTTTGGAAAAGTCAGCCGCAATTAATTCTGGCCGGCCGTCGCAGCCAATCTCTGATTCCAATGAGTAGACCGAAGATCCCGCCGATCGATGCCTGCCACAAAACGGTCGTCCAGCGCCGCGGCGGAATCAGGAAAGAAGTCCGGCCGACGATTGCGCCGATGATTACGATGTTGCTAGCGATGTCCCAAGCGGCATTTTTCAGAGGGCGCGCCGGCTTACGTTTGGGCTCTACTTCCAGGCTGACAACCGCAACGGGCTGCCAGCACGATTCGACTGAGTCGAGTCTCTTCGGTTCGTCGTTCATGCCGTCATTCCGGGGGCGAGTTTTGTGTCGGTCCACGGACTTCTGATTTTGGCTCTCGTGCGGTGAGGAGCCAGGCGCCCGCTTGCTTTCGGAATCCAAATAGTTGAACCACTTTATCTTTGCTCCTCGGAGAGCGAGGCGTCCAGATCGTGTGGATCGCCGCTTGCAAGTGGCGGGCGGTCCTCGCCGGGACCGCGACGCGGAAGATGAGACATCGCCGTCCCGTTCGGCCCGGCTCCCAGTCCTCTCCCGTCCACGCTAAGCGCTCGGACCAGGTGAATTCAGGTGAAGCCCGATACGCAGAGCCGGTCACGGTTTTGTTGTATCCGAACGGCCATGCGAAGCCGCCGTCAGCCGTCCAACGGATCGGACGATGCGGGCTGATCCAATGATGGCAGCAGCCGACCTCGGCATACACCTCGGTGCGCGCCTCCGCCGCCGCGTCTGCCGCCTCTGCCAAGAGTGTGCGGATCGCGACCTCCCAGAGTTGGGGATCGTCGTCAGCCGAGAGGTGTTCGGCAATGATTGCGAGGGCGGCGTTGCTCATGCCTGCACAAACCCATTCAGTAGCCCCACCAGCCGCTCATGCGGTCATTCCCGGTGGTTGGCACGGAAGTTTATCGCGGCGCATTGGAACCAGCGGATAGCGGTTGAGACACTCAGCCAAATGAGAACGAGGAACAAGGCGTCGAACGGCAACCAAAATAAGATTTCGCCGCCCACATGAAGGGTGTTAATCTTGAAGAACCGTCCGGCGCAGTCGCAGCATGCGCCCAGAGCGCTTGCATAGAGTAATAACCTGCTCGGCTGCGGGATCCTCATGCCGTCATTCTAGCGGCGGATTTCCGCGCACGGAAAACCCCGGGTAATCGGCCGCACCCTGAACGAAAGTGGGCGATTGACACGGGAGTTCATGGATCAGTGACTGACTTAGTCCACCAATAAAGGTATCGGTTCCTCGCGGTTTGCAGTGGCCTTTAAGAGACGCGTCACCCATTTAATGGGCCAGTAGATGATCTGATAGGGTTTGAGAACCAGACCGGTGTCGTCGACACAATTGAGCAAAGTCGCTGGCCCGTACGTAGCCGGGTACAGCGCAAACAGCAAAAGCACGACCCACCAGATCCACGGCCGCGCTCGTTTCTTCGGTTCGTCGCTCATGCCGTCACTTCCGGAGCGACCTCAGGTCGGCGACGAGTCCGAGGGTTCCAAGTAGCGAGGCAGCGGCAGCAGCCAGGATCAATCCGGAATCGCGTTGAGCGATACCAACGCATAATAAGATCATGGCACCGCCGAATCCCGAGATCCAATACTTGATCCACCTCATCGCGCCCCACGGCTTCGGGTCTAGTGCGTTGTTGGATTGCCAGCGGGCTTCCGTGGCTTCGTGGTCGGGAGGGTCATTTATGCCGTCACGCTTGCGGTTGGCACGGGGACTTCAGCGGCTGCGTCGGGCCACTCGGAAGGCGAAAGCGAGATTGAAACCGAAGAAGACCGTTGCTCCGACCAGCGCCGCTGGAGTAGGAGAGCCCGTTGGGCCGTGCGAGAACTTCCACATTGCCCAAGAGGCGATGCCCGTGGCCACGGACAGCCAGTGCCACACCGGATGGCGGTTCTCGTCGCTCATGCCGTCATTCTAGCGGCAGATTTCCGCGCATGGAAAACCCCCGGGTCATGGGCCGCACGCTGAACGAAAGTTGGCGATTGCCATGGGAGTTCAGCGGCGCAGATTGACCGCTTCAAGATAGTGGATCAACTGATCGACGTGCAGGGCCTCTTTGAGTCGGTGCGTTCCGATGAAGACGTGTTCCAGATAAGCCAAGCTGAGGAGCAGAACCGGTACGAGCAGGATGCAACAAGCGACCATCAACGGCGATCCGATCAATCGGACGAATGAAGGAGATTTTGCGTCGTCTGTGCTCATGCCGCCGTCCTCAGTATGGCGCGGGAGTTCGACCGCTCACTCGCGAGCGCCAGAAGGGAGCCACCCGAGCCAGCCCTCGCGTTCGAGCCACACATAGAGCGCGGTCATTGCGACCAGAACGAGCAAGGGAATGACAAGCTGCATTACCAAGGGCCTCCAAAGACGATCGCGTGCTCCGCTCATGCCGTCATTCTAGCGGCGGATTGCCCCTCCGTGATCTTGCGGAAAACTCGGCCGAAAGTCGTCACCCGCCGTCCACAGGTTAACGAGCGTCGCGCCGGGCGGCAAAAAGAAAACCGGCCAGCAGTCGCTGGCCGGTTCGTCTAGCTTGGTGTGGCGTTTGTCGTCTCGCCGCTTAGTTGCTCTTCGCGTCCCACCACCAGCGGCCTTCCGGCAGCTGCGGGGCGACGCCCTTGGACTTCTCGGCAGTCAGCGTGGGCGACTCGCGGAAGACCTTGTGGTCTTCCAGGACGGTCCGCATGCGGCCGTCGACTCCGCCGGCCACCTGCACCACGATGTCTTTGCCGTTGTAGACCCGGTGGTTGACGACCGATTGGATCGTCTTGGGCGGCTGGAAGGTGGCGGGCTGGTAAGCGCCGTTGGCGGCGAAGACGCCCAGGTTCCAACCGATGCGGTCCGGAACGCGGTTGTCCGAGAGCAGGGCCGCGACGAGCGACAGGTCGAAAATGTTCTGCAGATCGGCGAACACCGGATCGTCGGCGGCCAGCTCGGCATAGTGATCGGTGAATTCGGTGGCGAACAGCCGGTTGGCCACTTCCGACGTGCCGGTGTGAATCCGCTGGCCCTTGGCCGAAATGCGTTCGTTCTCGGACTGGCAGAGGACGGCCGAGCCTTCGATCTGGAACACGTTCCGATCGGGGCTATGGGTCACCGCGTCGTACTTCATCGAGAGCCACCACCGCAGGGCGTCCATTTTCGCGCTCTTCACTTCACCCGTCTTCGGGATGATGTCGAAGTAGCTGGGGATGCCGTGTCCGGCGTGCAACTTGCCGATGCCGATCATCTTCAGCCGATAGTCGGCCTCGAAGATCACCTGGGCGATGCGGGACTCGACCGGCACGCCGTTGATTTCGACGTCCTGCAGTCCCAGCTCGCGCTGCAGTTGCTTGGTCCAGTTGCTCACCTGACCGGCGTCGAGCGGGCCGCGGGCGTTCGATTCCTGCACGAACTGCTGGATGCGACGCAGGCCTTCTTCACGGGGCAGAATCTGGCAGTTGAAGTAGCCGGAGCCGCGCGGCGAGAAGGTCCGCAGCACGGTCACCAGGTCGTCCAGGAACAGGCTCGGACGAGCGCTTTCGCGGGCGACGGCGCGACCGCTGGCGTCGTACTTCCAACCCTCGGCCGGACCGCCGATGACGACTTCATTCTGATCGGGATAAACGAAGACGTACTTGATCTGGGTGAGACCCGCCAGGTGCTGCATCGTTTCGGGAACGCTGTGCCCCTCGGCCAGCTTCTTCGCCAGTTCTTTCTCGAGGCGCGTCAGCGAGACCAGACGCAACGAGCTCTTGGCCCGCATGTCGGTGTTGATGTCGGCTTCGCGAGCGCGATGGCCGAGGCCCGACAGCGTCTGCCCTTTTTCCTCGTGCGTCAGACCGCGGAGCAGGCCGTTCGGATCGACTTCGATACCGGGGGGCCAGTAGATGGGCGTCTTCTTGGCTTCGTCGGTGTCTTCCCAGTCGGTCTCCGTTCCGGTGACCGTCTTGATCAGGCTGACCAGCTGAGCGGCGCTCGCGGCGCCACCGGCGGCCGATTGGCGAGCGGCCGTGTTCGCGGCCCCGGCTCGCTCACGCGATTCGGGAATCGGAATGCGGCTGATCGAGCGGTCGGCGGCAACATAGTCGCCGCTCTTCGCTTGGGCGGCAGCGATCGACTTCAACAGCGACGTGCGTTCGGCCGCATCGTTCGCGGATTTCGCAGTTTCCAGTGCGGGTCCAAACTCGCCCGCCGCCAGTTGCGCTTCGACGCGCGAACGGCGCTGGGCTGCAGTCAGCGAGGTTCCTTGAGGAGCGACCGGGGCGGGCTTGGCCGCCGTCACCACCTGGCTGTCATTCGCGGGATGCGACGAGTGAGACGCCACGGCGGCGGAGTGCGTCGTCTTCGACGGAGCGGTCTGAGCGGCAGGCAGGCTCGCCGGTTCAGCCGTCGCGGCCAGTTGCGACGATGATGCGGACGTTGCCGACGGGGCCGATTGCATCGGCCGCAGCGCCAAGAAGCCGATCAAGCCCAAAACGGCTACGCCTGCGAGCACGGAGACGACGATCGGACCTCCGCTGGAACGACGACGAGAGCTGCGCCGGGCGCGGAATTCCTGGGCGAACGACGTGACATCCCCATCTCCAATGTGTCTCGGACAGATTTGTCTGGAACGTTGGCGGGCCCAGCCAAACGTCATCGCGCACTGCGCCCTCGGGGCGGAACGATCTACTTACTAGCATCCTCTGCGGCTGGTGCCCCGTCAAGCACATTTCCCGCTTTATCTGGATTGCCCGGCCTCACAGACTTCGCCTTTGTCGGGGCGGCAGACCGGGCGGACCTAGCCGGGGTCCCCGCCGCTCCCAATGACGGTCCAAAACAGCTCTCTCGTCTAGTCGAAATGCCGATCTTTGCCGCGTGCGCAAGGTTTCCAAATCGATCGCAAAGAACCACAATGACCGAAGATGCCAGAGCTTCCCGAAGTCGAAACCATGGTCCGCGGCATCCGCCCGTTCGTCGAGGGGCGGACGGTCAAGTCACTCGTGCGTTGTCGCTGCTCCTGCAAGCCCATATCGATCCGGCCGCGATTCGAACTTCTCGCCAAACGCCTCAAGGGGCGGCGCATTGACGCAGTTCGCCGCCTGGGGAAGCGGATTGTGCTTTGCGTCTCGGACGACTCGGCCGTGGTAATCGAGCCGAGGATGACCGGTTTGATGCTGCTGTCGGATCCGCCGGACCGGGTCCATCTGCGGATTGAATGGAAGTTTGCCGGTGAGGCGAAATACAACTCCATCTGGTTTTGGGATCAGCGCGGGCTGGGCACCGTCCGGCTGTTTGGCCCCGGCGAGCTGGAACGCGCGTTTTCGTCCGAAGCCTTGGGGCCGGACGCGCTGGAGATGCCGCTTGAGACCTGGCGGGAACGCTGCGCCAAGCGCGCGGGCGATCAAGGTGCTGCTGCTCGATCAGAAGATCGTGGCGGGTATCGGCAACCTCTACGCCAGCGAGATTCTCCACATCGCAAAGATTCATCCGGCAACGCCGGCCAATCGGCTCAAAGCGGACCAGATTCGTCGGCTGAGGGACGCGACGCTGAGCGTGCTGGAGGAAGCCATCCGCGACGAGGGGTCGACTCTCGGCGACGCCACCTACCGCACGGCCCTCAACCAGAACGGTCGCTATCAGAATAAACACCTCGTGTACGGCCGCGCGGAAGAAACGTGCCCGACTTGCGGCGAGGTGCCCATCCGGCGGATCGTCCAAGCCCAGCGATCGACGTTTTATTGCCCCGTTTGCCAGCGTCGGTAACGCCGACGCGCTCCCCGCGCTCGTGCGATTTGGCCTTACGCAAACGGGCCGGAAATGGTGTAGTAACACGTAATTGCCATGTCCTACCGAACCGTCAAACGCCTGTTGGGAGAAACCAGCCTCGAGCGGAAGAGTCGCTATTTGTTCGGCGGCAGTCTGCTCCTGTTGATCACCGCCAGCTTCTACGTTTACGCCACGCTCACGTCGGACCTGGTCTACGAGCAAAACCCCAAACAGGCCCAAAATCTCGTCTTTGCGAGCATCCTGGAAAAGCATTTCGAGAAGCTCGAGCCGGCCGACACGCTGGCCGCCATGAAGCTGATGATCAGCGACATGCGGAAGCCCTCGAATCTCGACTACAACTATCGCTTCTTCCGGATCGACGCGAAACGAGGCAACGCCCTCAGCTCCGATCCCGAATTCCGCCCGAGCGACTCCGAGGACTACGACGCGATCGACGCCATCGTGCGGGGCGCCAGCGAACATCATCGGATCGACAAGGAACGGGGCGAGTACCAGTACTTCGCCGGCATCACGGCCGAAAAGACCTGCGCGACCTGTCATCGCGACTCGGTGCTCGGCGACAGCAACATCAAGGTCGGCGACTTGATGCGCGTCGTCAAAATCACGCTTCCCCTCAAGGGGACTCGCGAAGCCGTCGCCCGCAATAACGCGATTCTGCTGGCGACCGCCATCGGCACGGCGTTCCTCGCCATGCTGGCCGCCTACGCCATCGTTCGCTATGTGATCGTCAAGCCCGTGCTGCACCTCAAAGACGTCAGCGATCAGGTCGCGCGCGGCAATCTCGAGCAACGGGCCGACATCCGCACCGGCGACGAGTTCGAAGAGCTGAGCCACGCCTTCAACCGCATGCTGCGGCACCTGGTGGCCGTTCAGGACGAGCTCCGCGCGGTGAACACCGATCTCGACGCGAAGGTCGATCAGCTGGCCCAGGTCAACCTGCGGCTCTACGAAATGAACAAGCTCAAGGACGATTTTCTCGCGACGATGAGCCATGAGCTGCGCACGCCGCTCAACAGCATCCTGGGCTTCAGCGATATCCTGGCCCGCTCGGACAATATCAGCGAAAAGCAGCAGCGGTTTGTCCGCAACATCCAAACGTCGGGCAAGAACCTGATGGCGATGATCAACGACCTCTTGGATCTGGCCAAGATCGAGAGCGGCCGGATGGAGATCCAGATCGTCGAGTGTTCGCTCAGCGACCTGATCGAGCGGCAGGTCAATTCGCTCAATCCGCTGGCCGAGAAAAAGAATATCGACCTGTCATTCGAGGTCGATCCGCAGATTCCGCTGTTGGTGCAGGACTCGGTCAAGATCCAGCAGATTCTCGACAACCTGCTCTCCAACGCCATCAAGTTCACGCCCGAAGGCGGCCGGGTGAAGCTGCGGGCCAACCGCGCTGACGACGTCTACTTCGAGATCGTCGTCGAAGACACGGGGATCGGCATTCCGCTCAACGAACAGGGGATGATCTTCGAGAAATTCCGACAAGGCCACACCGTGCCCGGCCAAAGCGACGCCATCACCCGCGAGTACGGTGGCACGGGACTGGGGCTTTCGATCGTCAAAGAACTCTCGAAGCTGTTGGGGGGCGAAGTCAGTCTGGTCAGCGAGTTCGGCAAGGGCAGCACCTTCACGGTCCGCCTGCCGATGCGCCTCGACGAGCGCCCGCAAGCCAGCAGTGATCCGCTCACGTCGCCTCACGTCGGCCTCAACCGACTGACGAGCAGGCTGCTCGACTCGCCCAATCCGGCTGCAAGCAACTCAGTCTCCCCGACGCCAGACGCCCCGCGCGAGAGCGAGCCGACCGTGCAACCCGCGCACGCAGACGCTTAACCGCACCGCAGCGTAGGGGGCGGGTCTACCGCCAATGTCGCGCGTCGGGTGGCACTGGCGGCTTGCCCGCCAGTGTTTTAAGTAGGTAGCTGGCACTGTGCACGACGGACACTGGCGGACGAGCCGCCAGTGCCACCCACTAGCCGAACCAGCGTGCGCGAGACGTCGGTTAGGTCGCGGTGACAGCCGCCTTGGAAAGTTGGCGGGCCTGAGCGGCCGACGTGTCGAGCGTCAGCAAAAGCTCGACGCGGAAACGCCCCTCGGGTCCGACCAGGAAGTCCCAGTGCGGCACCACGGTGCTCGATTGATGCACCAGCTCGAAGCCGCCTTCGGATTGGCTGACCGTCTGGATGGGAAACGTCCAGATGTCGGTCGCCAGTGACGGCTCAATCCCCACGTCGATCCCCAGCCACTCGTCGACGAGGCCGATCCGCTCGGCTTGTTTCAGATTGAGGATCGACTCGAGCGGGCCCAACTGGCGTCCGCTGCCGTCGTAGAAGTAGCGGTCCGATGCTCCGGAGGCCAGGCCGGCGAAATTGAATTCGACGGCAAAGTGGAACCGCTCGCCCGGCGGCAGGTTCGACAATTCGTAGCGGATGTCGAGTCGATTTCCGGTCGCGGCTTCCAGCCCGATCGACTTTTCGAGATGCACGCGATGCCCGCCGACCATCCCGTCGCGTGAGAGCACGGCCTCGACGCGTCCGGGCGAGCGGCGGAGCCTCGTTTCATAAACGCCGAGCACGAAGTCGCCCAATTCTCCTTCGCCGTTGCGAAACGTGGCCGGATCGATGTTCGGCGGCAGGAAGTGGTCGACCAGGCTCTTCCGCGGCCAGTTGTCGTAAACCAGTTTGCGATCCAGATCGGGCTGCTTGAAGCGAACGGCGTCGTGGATGCTGGCGACCGAGTGGCCGTCGTGCTGCGAGTGGGCGGCCGAGCGGACGACTTCGTGATACGCCTCCGGCCGGCGGTTGAGCGTGCCCAGCAAATTGAGTCGCACGCTCCGCACGTCGAGCTCGTACAGGTGGCCTCCGCGGCTCGGCGCGAGAAACGCCACCAGCCGATCGCCGGCGATGCGAATTTCCTTGCGGGCGTCGAGATTGTAATCGTCCGCGTCGATCTGCACCCAACGCGCCGGACGGGCGATGGCCGACTCCAAGAGCGAGTCGGCGGCAATCAGGTGGTTGTAGACGGCGTGTCGCAGATGAGGCAGATACAGACCGCCGAACGCCCCGTGCCAGTACGAGCAATTGCACTGGCCGCGATAGAGCTCGGTCCGCGCCTCATTGATGAAGTGGGGCCGCTCGACGTCCTCCTCTTCGGACGTGATTTGCTGCAGCCGCTGGCTGACCTGCAGCATCCGCGTGTACATCTCATTGGCTTCGGGATATTTCGTGCGGAAGTTGCGCCAGGTGCCGCCGCGGATATAAGGACGCAGGGCGTGCCACTCGGGATCGTGCTGTTTGCGTTTGGCGAGCGACTCGAATTCGGCCAGTCGCTCGGCGGGCAGCGCCCATTCGGTCATTTCGCGGTAGCTGCAGTCCGGCAGATAGATCATGCCGACGGGAGGCACGTTGTCGATCGCCTCGCCCAGGGTGGTGAGCTTGAGCCAGTCGGCATTCTCGATCAGCGCGTTCAAAAACCGCGTCAGCCAGCCGTCCTCGTAGACGTGCTTCTTGGTTCCCGGCCAGGTGCCGAACTTCTCCCCGTCGTCCCCGAAGCAGACGACCGGATTGGGGTGCTTGTCGGCAATCTCCCGCAGGTAGCGGATCGATTCCGCCGGCTCCTGGAAGGGGATGGTGTAGCGCAGCTTTTCGCTGCCCGGAAAGATCTTGAGCAGGCGGCCTTCATCCTCGGACAGGTAGTAGCCGTACAGCTGCTCGTCGCGGAGGCCCGCGCTCTTGAAGTGGTGATCGTCGAGGACCGTGAATTCGATGCCGGCCCGCGTCATGTCGCCGGTGAAGTTCTGCTCCCAGACACGTTCTGGCATCCACATGCCGCGGACTTTGACGCCGAACAGCTGCTCCAGGTAGCGCGAGTAGGCAGAAATCTGTCCGATGCGGTCGTGCGAGGGGATGCCGGCAAGGATGGCTTCGTAGAACGGGCCGCCGATCACCTCGATCTGGCCGCGCTCGGCCAGCTCGCGAACGCCGTCGATGTATTCCGGGTGCGCCTCGACCAGCCACTCCAGCAGGCTGCCGGAGACGTGCAGGCTGACCGGGATTTTTGGATTCTCGCGCAACACCTCGAGAAACGGCGCGTAGCTATCGCGGTAGGCGTCCTCGAAGACGCCGTCAAAATTGCCGATCGGCTGATGAATATGAATGGCCAGCGCCAGTCGCAGACATCCCGTCATTCCGACAACCCTTCCTGGTTCGGACCTGCCCCTGTGGTGGGGCGACGTTCGCGGCCCCTTCGTTCCATCAAATCGCGCTGACTGTCGACTGAAAAGGCTCCCGCCCGTTGCCTGATGCGAAAACCGCACCCCACGCTCCCCGTATGCCGGTCAGGCAGACGTTGCCGCCTGGTGCCGGTCAGGCAGACGTTGCCGCCGGGACCGGTTTGCGGATCGCCACGTCCTCCTCGGCGTCCCGCAAAAAGGAGGCCGCCTCCTCGGGCATGACGGGGTTGATGTAAAAGCCGCTCCCCCACTCGAACCCGGCCACGCGCGTCAGCCGAGGGAAAATCTCGATGTGCCAATGGTAGTGCGGCAGCTCTTTTGCGTCGAAGGGGGCCGTATGGAACACGTAGTTATAGGGGGGGTCGTCGAGGGCCAACTCGAGTTTTCGCAGGACCGACCGCAGTACCACGCCCAGGTCTTCGATTCCCTGCCGGGGAATGTTCTCGTACTGGCTCGAGTGCTGCTTGGGGATGATCCAGGTCTCGAACGGGAAGCGGCTGGCAAAGGGGGCCAGGACCAGGAAGCTCCGGGTGTCGAGCACGACGCGGCTCGCCGCCGCCAGCTCCTGCTGCACCATGTCGCAGTAGATGCAGCGGCCGCGGTAGTTGAAGAACTCGAGCGAGCCGGTCATTTCTTCCCACACCGAGATCGGCACGACGGGCGTGACGATCAACTGCGAATGGGAGTGTTCCAGCGAGGCGCCGGCGGGCGCTCCCTGGTTCTTGAAAATGAGCCCGTGCACGAGCCGCGGATCACGCTTCAGGTCGACGAGCCGGTCGCGATACACCCAGAGGACTTCGCGAATGTTGTCGACCGACAGGCGGGACATGTTCGTTTCGTGGTTCGGGCACTCGATGATGACCTCGTGCGCGCCGACGCCGTTCATCAGGTCGTAGATGCCGTCGCCCCGCTTGTCGAGATTGCCTTCGACCTGCAGGGCCGGAAACTTGTTGGGCACGACGCGGGTCCGCCAGCCGCGATTGTTGCGCTCGGTCCCCGGATGCCGGTACGCCAGGATTTCGGGCGGCGTGGTGTCTTCGTGACCTTCGCAGAAAGGGCAGAAGCCGGCGCGGCCCATGCGATACTCGGAGGAGAAATCCTCCGGGCGCTTGGCGCGATCGGGCGCCAGAATCACCCAGCGTCCGACGATCGGGTCTTTTCTTAACTCAGGCATCGTGCATCACTCTCAATTAGAGCGCGAAATCAAGCGTGCTCGTCACGCCTGCCACATGATCCGTTCAAAGTCGGGCGAGGGGACCACCATCTCGAGCACCCCTTCCTGCGGGGCGCGATCGACGCTCTGCTTTTTCGCGGTCAACTCGATGTACATTTGAATTGTCGATTCCGGAGCCAGCCCCAGGTCGGCAAACGGCACGGCCAGCTCGAGAATCTGGTCGATCGCCAGCTCGATGTTGACTTTGGAAACCAGCTTGTCGTCCCGGTAGAGCTTGGCCTTGGCATCGTGCTGCTTGAGTCCGGCGATGCGAATCTCCATGCCCGAGGGTTCGATGAAGCGGATGCGAATTTCGTCCAGCGGATCGAGATCCTCGAGCGCGTAAGCGGGCCGTATCGATGCGGATGGCCAGCCGATTGGCGTCGAAACCGAAATAGACGTCCCGCAACACGCCCATCGTCACCTTGGTCATCGTGCCGCGTTCGCTGCCGCAGACGTAATGGCCGGCGCAGATCCACTCGAAGTAGGTCCGCCGCCCGTCGACCTTCACCGGGCAGAAACCGGTCGGCTTGGTGTGCAGTGCCCGCCGCTGCAGCCGCTTGATCGGGTGCTTGAGCACGTTGGGCGGCTGCGTGTCGAGCCGCGTGTAGACGTTTTGCAGATGCTTGCGGAACAGCTCGTCGAAGAGCGCGTCCTGCGACGAAGAATGATCGTCGCCGAACCACCAGAACCAGTCGCTCCCTTCGGCGATGAACAGTTCTTCCCAAGCCTTGGCCAGCGCTTCCTTGGGCGCCTTGCCCTCCGCCTCGGTCTGCTTGAGGAATTCGCGCGTCTGGTGCAACAGGTCCCACGCCGTATTGTCTTCGTGGTGCCCGATCCAGATGGCGAAGTTGTGCGAGATCCAGCTGCCGGCGAAGAGCGTGCCGATGCGGTCAGTGGCCGGCTGGTCCTTGAGATAGTCGCGGACGCGCTGCGGGCGAATTTGCGGATTCTGGATGCAATTGCGATAGAGCGCGCGGAGAAAACGGACGCCCCCGTCCGGGTAGTACTCCCAGCAATTCTCGCCGTCCAGAATCACAGGGACGAGCGCGCCGCGGCCCGCGTTGTTGGACTCGACCGCCCGGCCGATCGCCAGGAACTTGCTGATCATGTCCCAGGCGGCATGCTCGGGATCGCTGCGTTGATAGTGGAAGCCGATCAGGTCGGAAAGCGCGTGATCGCGGAAGATCACGTGCAGCGATTTGTCGCCGCTTTCGACGCGCCAGGGCCGATAGAGCATCTCGGGATGCCGCATGTGCCCCTGGCCGTCGCGGGAAATCCAGCCGTTGGTCGATTCGGAGAGGATCTCTTCGTCCGTCGCGATCCATTCGATACCCGTCTCGGCAATTGCCGCGACGATGTCCTGCGAGACCGACC
This sequence comes from uncultured Planctomycetaceae bacterium, assembly GCA_963813715.1. Lineage (GTDB taxonomy): Bacteria > Planctomycetota > Planctomycetia > Planctomycetales > Planctomycetaceae > DASPSM01. The sequence continues at coordinate 1,514,223 of CAWFAK010000005.1, forward strand.
CCTCGGACGGCCACATGCCGACCGGCGCCTGCCCGAAGAGTTGCTTATGCAGCGTGACGGCCCGCCGCAGGTGGATCTGGGCGTCCTCGCGATAAGCAGTCCAAGTACTTGGGCAGCGCGCAGCCGGGCATGGCCTGCCGCGCGCAGCGTTTGTCCCACAGGAGCGGCAGGATCGGATGGTAGAAAGGCGTGGTGGTCAGCTCGATCTGGCCGCTGGCCGCCAGCTCTTTATGCAGCGGAATGACCGCGCCCAAGATGGCTTTTTGTTTCTCGAGCAGCCACGCCTTTTCCCCTTCGGTGTAGCCGCGGCCCTTGGCGCGGAATTCGCGCAGCTCCGCGTCCTGATCGAAGACCAGCTCGTGGATCCAGGTCAGGTTACTCCAGACCTGCAGGTCGCGGAGATCGCGGGGCGAAAATCGCGACACGGCGTTTTCGACCGGATCGGTGCCGAACCCGCGCCGCAGGTAAAGCTCGTGATACCGCTCGTAGGGGCGGATCATGCTCTCGACGTTCGCCAGGAAGAAATTGTCGAGCAAATAGCGGACGTCGGCTTCGTTCATGCCGTCGGTCGGCAGGCGCGACACGTCCAGGTGCCGATCGCTACGGCCCTCGGTGTAAGCCTGTAGCTGAATCAGCAGGCTGGGAACCAGGTTGATCGTGCAGCGGAACTCGGGCACCTCCTTCAGATGCAGGGCCATCCCGTAGTAATCCTTGGTGGCGTGCAGCCGCACCCACGGCATCAGCGTTTCGTTGCTGACGTCGTCGGGATAGTACGGTTGGTGTTGATGCCAGAAGAAGGCTACGGTGACTGGTTGCATTCGTGTGTCGTGGGGTCAGGTGGCGACCGGTGGAAAGATCGGGCGCGGCCGCCGCGGCCCGCCGCTTAGCCAAAGCTCGCTCGTAAACGCGGACGTACTGCAAGGCACTGTTGCGCCAGCTCCAATCCTGGTTCATGCCGGCGCGGACGAGTCGCATCCATTCCAATTTGTCGGAGAACAGGGCCAGGGCCCGTTCGATTGCCTGCATCATGGCCTCGGCCGAGTAGTCGGTGAAGGCGAAGCCAGTCGCCGTGCCGTGCGCCAGGTTCTGCGGGATTGGCGTCGACCACCGAATCGGCCAGTCCGCCCGTCGCGCGGACGATGGGCACGGTGCCGTAGATCAGGCTGTACATCTGGTTGAGGCCGCACGGCTCGAACCGGCTGGGCATCAGAAACAGATCAGCCCCCGCCTCGATGCGGTGGGCCATCGCGTCGTCGAAGCCGATGCGGACGGCGACCTTCTCGGGCAGGTTTTTCGCGAGTTCCGTCAGCCAGCCTTCGTACTTGGCATCGCCGCTGCCCAGCACGCACAGCTGGACGTCCTTGGAAGAAAGTCGATCGGCCGCCTGCGCGACCAGGTCGAGTCCTTTTTGATCCGTGAGACGGGTCACCATCGCAAACAGCGGCACGTCGTCCGCCGTCGGCAGGCCGAATTCACTTTGCAGGGCCCGCTTGCAGGCCCTCTTGCCTTCGTCGACGTCGGCAATCGAGAAGTTGGCCGGCAGCGCCGGATCGGTTTGCGAGTTCCAAATCTTGGTGTCGACGCCGTTGAGAATGCCCACCAGGTCGTTGCGCCGCGAGCGGAGGACGCTGTCCAGTCCGTAGCCGAACTCGGGCGTTTGAATCTCGCGGGCATAAGTTGGGCTGACGGTGGTCACCATGTCGGCGAAGACAAGCCCCGTCTTCAGCAGATTGAGCTGGTTGTAAAACTCCATCTGATGCAAATTGAAGTATTTCCAGTCGAGCCCCGTCAGCAGCATGTCCCAGTGCCAGAACAGTCCCTGAAAGGCCATGTTGTGGATCGTGAAGACCGACGCGGTCGTGTCCGTGACGTTCGGCCCGCGGCCTTCGATCGCCAACAGCGCGGGGATCAACGCGGTCTGCCAGTCGTTGGCATGAATGATGTCGGGACGCAGCCGCAGTTGTTGCGCGAGCGTCGTCACGGCCCGGCTGAGGAACACGAACCGTTCACAGTTGTCGCGATAGTCGGAGCCGCCCGTCGTGTACAGAGAGGGCCGATCGTAGTAGCGTCGGCTGATCGATCAGGAGCACGGTTACGGCGGAACCGGGCAAGCGCGCCCGCAGCACGCCGGCCGACACGTGCCGCGCGCCGATCGGCACCTCGATGTGAACGCCTGTCGGCTCGACGCCGATGCCGTTGGACTTGGCCCCGTGGCTCATCGCCTGCGGATAGTGGGGCAGCACCAGCCAAACGCTGTGCCCCAGCTCGGTGAGCGCGGTCGCCAGGGCGGTGGCAACGTCGGCCAGCCCGCCCGTCTTGGCGAACGGGACCGCCTCCGAACTGGCGATGACGATTCGCATTGGACTCTGTCTTCCCGAGAGACAGGCTCAGTTTTCTGCGAGGCGGCCTCCGCCCAACGGCGAACGCCGGCCCTCGCGCCCCCCATGTGCCGAACCGTGCTCGGGCAGAAACCGACGAGCGATTCTCGTGCCCAGGCGACAAAGTCTGCCGCGGCTGCGTAATCCCTTTTATCGGCAAGCGCGCAAAGGTCTCTTTACTCTGTTCCGTCGAAGCGGGCTGCCGACCGCGTACGTATCGTAGGGAGAGGCAAATTGTTATGTCAAAGGCACGCCGCGACCGACTCCCCAACTCCGGTGCGGCGGCCCTATAATCGATGCCGGCTCTACAGCCGGCTCTATAATCGAGGCCGTCTACAATTGAGGCAGATCGCTCCTTTCTCCTCCCCTCTCCGAAGCCTCCCGTGAACCGTCCCGAAGCCGAACGCGACAAAAGCCAGTGGGATCTCGCCGCCGAGACGGTGACGGTCCGCATTCGCTGGTTCGGACTGTGCGTCGGCTACGTGCTGGTGAACTTCATCGATCGGGACGCGGGCAACCGCACGATCCTGAACGCGATCCTCACGCTGGGCGCGCTCTACGCGATCATCGACACCGTCTGGAGCCTGCGGGGCAAGGTCTTCCTGGCCCAGTTTCCGCTGGCGATTTCGCTGATGGAGGCCGTGTTCATCGGCCTCTTGTGCTACTTCGATCGTCACGGGGTCGAGAGCCCGTTCCGCTTCTACTACTTCCTGTCGCTCTTGGTCTGCGCAATCCGCCACTCGTCGGCCATCACGTACGCCACATTCGCGTTGCACGCCATCAGCTTCAGCTTTCTGACGCTGAGCCCGGAATTCGGCAGCCGTCAGGACGTGACCACTTTCGCGCTCACGCTGATCTTGCTGGGCTGGGGCACTTGGGGAAGCATGGCACTCTCGAACCTGTTGAAGTCGACCAGCCGCCGCCTGGGCGAGCTCAACACCGAGCTGCAGAGACAATCAGCGGCTCCTCGAAGAGCGCATCCGCGAGCGAACGCAGGAGCTGCAAGAGTCGCAGGCGCAGCTCGTCCAGCAGGAAAAGCAGGCGGCCTTCGGCCTGTTGGCCGCCGGCATCGCCCACGAAGTCGGCAACCCGCTGGCGGCGATCAGCTCGCTCGTGCAGATGCTCAAGCGACGACAGAACGATTCGTACACCGGCGAGCGGCTCTCGATGGTCGACGACCAACTCCGCCGCATCCAACGCACGCTCCGCGAGCTGGTCGACTTCAGCCGGCCCGCCACCAAGGATCGGCGGCTGTGCGACATCCACGAAGTGCTCGACGCGGCCCTCAACATCGCCAAGTACTACAAGCGCAAAAAAGGCAAACGCATCGTCACCCGCTACGCCGACGGGCTCCCCAAGCTCCGCGTGGTTCGCGACCAGCTGGTGCAGGTCTTCTTGAACCTCGTGCTCAACTCGCTCGACGCGACGGAGGAAGGGGGCACGATCGAGCTGACCACCGAGCTGAAGGACGGCTGGATTCGCGTGGTCGTCCGCGACGACGGCGGCGGCATCCCCGCCGAACATCAGGCGGCCATCTTTCAGCCCTATTTCACGACCAAAGAAACCGGCACCGGGCTGGGGCTGTTCGTCTGCCGCAACATCCTCGAAGAATCGGGCGAGGGGCGGATCGAGCTGACCCAGACTTCGAGCGAAGGAACGACGTTTACCGTATTCGTCACTTGCGACAACGTCCGCAGCTGGCCCGACGTGCCGCCGGCGCTAGCCGCGTCGACTGAGGAAGTTTCCGCAACCTGACTGTTTCGTTTGGATAACCGTGTCCACTTCGCCCCCCGTCTCCGACCACCTTCGGCAGCCGCAGAGGCCTGTGAAAACCAGCCGCTCGATCCTGATTGTCGAAGACGAGGAAATCATCCGCACCACGCTGCGGGAGTTCCTCACGGGCGAGGGCTATACGGTCGCCGACGCCGGCACCGTCGCCGACGCCCTCAAGCTCGCCCGGCAGCGCGACTTCGACGTCGCCATCTGCGACGTGCAGCTGCCCGACGGCGACGGCCTCGCGCTGTTGCGCCGCCTGCAGCAGGTGAATCTCGAAACGTCGGTGCTGGTGATCACCGCGTACGCGACGGTTGAAAACGCGGTCGAGGCGTTCAAGGCGGGGGCGTTCGACTACCTCGTCAAGCCGGTGATCTTCGAGGATCTCGCCAACAAGCTCGACCGCCTCTACCGCTATCGGCAGCTCTATATCGAGAACCAGGTGCTGCGGCGCGAGCTGGCCCGCCGGGGCGATTTCGATCAGATCGTCGGCTCGAGCAAGGTGTTGGCCGACCTGCAGGAGACGATTCGCAAAGTCGCCGTCACCAACTCGAACGTGCTGCTGGTCGGCGAAACGGGAACCGGCAAAGAACTCTTCGCTCGCGCGATTCATGCCGCCGGCCCCAAAGGGGACGAAAAATTCCTCGCGGTCAATTGCGGCACGCGGCCCGTCGAACTGCTCGAGACTCAGCTCTTCGGCTCGAGCACGGGCCCCGGCACCGATCGGCAGGGCATCTTCCGCCACGCCGGCGAGGGCACCGTCTTTCTCGACGAAGTCTCGCAGCTGCCCCTCGGCACGCAGTCGGAGCTGCTGCGGGCGATCGAATACGGCGAAATCATGCCGGTCGGCGGCTCTGAAACGGTCCGCGTTCAGGCCCGCATCATCGCCTCCACCACCCGCGACCTGATGCGCGAAGTCGCCGAAAGCCGCTTCCAGGAAGACCTCTTCTACCGGCTCGACGGCGTGAAGATTCACATTCCCGCCCTTCGCGAGCGGCTCGACGACGTTCCCGAGCTGGTCGACTTCTTCATCGGCAAGCACTCGCGGGCGATGGGCAAGCGCGTCACCGGCGCCACGAGCGAAACCATTCGCCTGTTGATGGCCGCCCAATGGAAAGGGAACGTCCGGCAGCTCGACAATGCTGTCGAGCGGGCCGTGATGATGTGCGACGACACGCTGATCGAACCCAAAGATCTGCCGCCCGACCTCCTGGGCATCGGCCAGCCCCTGCCCGACACGGACGACCTGCGGACGGCCCTGCGGCACTACGAGCGGCTGCACATCTCCCGCGTGCTCCGGCAATGGCCCGACAAGCGCGAAGCGGCCAAGCGGCTCAAGCTGGGGCTGTCGAGCCTGTATCGCAAGATCGAAGAGCTGGGCATCGATCTGTGAGCGTCTGACCGGATCGACTGCCGCCTAGCGCACGCTCGTCGCGACGTCGTCGGCCCGCGCGGTCGTGCCTGCCTCCAACGCCTGGTTGAGCGCCTCGAGCAACTCGCCCTGCGTGTAGACGCCGGTCAGCACGATCGGCTTGTTCTGTCGCTCGGCCGGGAAGATCACGGTCAGCGGCACGCCGTCCTGCAGGAACTTGTGCAGCCAGCGCTTGAGCTCCGGCGGCTGCTCGGTGAAGTCGGCCAGCAGAGGCACGATATCGTGCTGCTCGACAAACGCCTGAGTGGCTTTCGTATTGAGCGCGATGCCTTCGTTGGTGTGGCACGTGGCACACCATTCGGCCGTGAAGTCGATCAGCACCGTCTTCTTGCTCTTCAAGAGCGCGGTCAGTCGCGATTCCGAAAACGGCTCCCAGTGCAGGCGGTGCTTGTTCTCGGCCGCGAGCCCGTAACCGATCCAGCAGATGAGCAAGGCCAGGAAGAGCGCGATCACGCGGACGGTCATCTTGTGCCGGATGTGAGAATTGATGTCGTACAAATTCCCGATCATCCACAAGCCGAGCGCCACGCCCAGCAACATCACGAGGGCCGGAATGGTGTAGCGTTTGTCGGTGTAGTAGATGATGAAAATCACCGAGCCCAACAGGACGAAGCCGGCGAATTCTTTCAGACGGATCATCCACGTGCCGGGCTTGGGAAGCCAGCCGATGAGCTTGGGAAAGAGTCCCAGCACCAGGTAGGGGAAGGCCATGCCCAGACCCATCACGCCCCAAACCAGGTAGACGACGTGCGTCGGTTGGCGAATCGACCAGCCGACCGCGGTCGCCATGAACGGGCCCGTGCAGGGAGTGGCCAAAAGCGTGGCGAAGATGCCCGTCATCACGGCCCCGGGCAAGCCCTCGCGATGGCTGCCGCCGGCCGCCGATCCGACCATTCCCGGCACCGGAATCTCGAACACTCCCAACAGGCTCAGCCCCATCGCAAAGACGAGACACGCCATCACCAGGTTAAAGCGGGTGTCGGCAAACAGTCCGCCCCACGAAAGGTCGGCGGACGAAAATCCCAGGCGCGTGCCGACAGAAAGTGTGGCGAGCACGAAGAACACCGCCAGCACGCCGGCCGAATAGGCCAGATTCAAGAGGAAGATCCGCGAGCGGCTCTCTCCCGCCTGCTGCACGAAGCTCAACACTTTGATGGCGAGCACCGGCAACACGCAGGGCATCACGTTGAGCAGCATCCCCCCAAAGAATGCGCCTAGCAGGTAGAACCACAGCGATCCCGCCTCACTCACGTAGGTGCCGTCCGGGATCAATTCGGTGTCGTCGGCGAGCGGCGCGGCAGGTTTGCCGGCCCCCTTGAGATCGCCCAGGCTGAAGTTCACCGTCTTAGGCGGCAGACACGTCGCTTCGTTGCAGACGCCGTAATGAATGCTGCCCGAAACGCCGAAATGCGTCTCCTTCCCCGTGGGCTGGTACTTGAACCGCCGCGTCCAGGTGATTTCTCCGTGGTAAACCTCTTTCGGGTCGAGACCGGCGACCGCCCCTTTGGTGCTGACTTCCGGCTCGCGCGACGGCCGAAAACGCTCGCCGATCGGCACGAGGTTCTTGGTCAACTTCAGGTCGATCTGTGTGGTCGTCGAACCGACCGCTTCTTTCTGCGTCGTCGAATAAGTGTGCCAATCCGGATCGAGCGCCATCGTCACGGCCAGCGTCACGTCGTCGCCCGGCTTGGGATCCTCGGGGCTCAGCGTGAAATGCAGCTTTACATGTCCCGACTGCCCTCCGAACCCTTTCGGCTCGACCGTCTGACTGAGATTCGAGGTCGGCGTGGCCGCGGGCTCATCCGCATCGACGGCCAAGGCCACCAGCCGAGTCTTGAACGGCTTGCTGAAGACGCGGCAGCCCTTCGCATTGCAATACTTGAGATCGACCAGGCCCGACACGTGCACGTCGGCGGCCTGCTCGGCCGTCATCTTGTATTGCCGTAGCCAGGTGACGCCGCGCTCGAACTTCTCGACCGGTTTGCCGGTGCTGTCCTCGGTGACGATCTTGGGCGCGTGGTCCGCCTCGAACTCGCCCAGCGGTGTCAGGCCGCTCGCGTCGTTGACGTCGATCTTCGTCGCGCCGAGTCCGCCCGGATTCGTGGAATAGGTGTACGAATCGCCCGGCACGCCAACCGTCACGGCCAGCGTGACAACGTCGCCCATCTTGGCCGTCGTCGGCACCAGTCCCGCGCGGACGGTGGGCAACTGGTCCTCCGCCGCGTGCCCATCGGGCACCTCGCCCAGCAGGGCGGTCGGCTTGGCCGGTCCCAGCACATTTTCCAGCCGCAGCTTTTCACCCGGCGGCGGCGCGGACCGGGCCACGCGGCAGGCAAAGGCGATGGCGATGATCAAAACCGCCGACGGGGCGAACGAGACGACTCTGCGCATGAGTGACGCCCTATTGGGATTTTCTCAGCACCCAGGCAGACATTACGTCGCTGGAGCGAAAAATGGGGGGTTCAAATTGCCTCGACCGCCGCAGGGTCGACCGGGTCAGTGTCGACCGGCTTCAGCTCGCGCGTCCGAACGCGGGCCAAACGGCCTGAATCCCGCCTCGGTTTCCGATGATATTCGATTTGCGATAAAACGGTAAATGCGGACAGGCTTTGGGATTCCGCATTGCCCCAAATCTGGAAAAATGGCTAAGATTCCGCGCCTCCGCGAGTTACCGGCCTTGCCCGAAGTCTGTCCTTCCTGAAGTCTTTACCCTGTGACCGGTTTGTCAACTATTTAAATGCCGGCTCAGTTGTGCGTCCGCAGAGGGAACTTCGCGCACAACCTCGCTCCTCTTGTTCGCTCATTTCCCGGCTGCACTTTGGTTTCGGCGCCGGCCCTCGGAGAAACACACGATGTGTAACAGGCGATCGGTCACGCGACTGCTCTTGGGAACGATGCTCCTGGCAGCCGGATGGAGCGACCGGGCGATCTGCGATGACGCGGTCAACCTGCAGGCGCCTCCCGGATTTGCGGTCACTCAATACGCCGACGACCAGTTGGCGCACGACGTCTTCTCGCTGACGTTCGACGCCTTCGGTCGTGTCGTCGTCTCCGGCCCGGGCTACGTGCGGATCCTGGTCGACTCGAACCACGACGGCGTCGCCGACACTTACAAACAATTCGCCGACGGCCCGGCCACCGGCGCGCAAGGCATGTGTTTTCGCGGCCGCGACCTGATCTGCACGGGCGATGCCGGCCTGATCCGCTATCGTGACGCCAATGCCGACGATCGCGCCGACGGGCCTCCCGACGTCTTTCTGAAGTTGAAGACCGGCGGCGAACACCACGCGCACTCCGTCCAGCGCGGCCCCGACGGCTGGTGGTACGTCATGATCGGCAACGATGCGGGCATCACGTCGGACTACGTGAAGCTCAAGAGTTCGCCGATCAAGGAGCCGCGGGCCGGCTGCATTCTGCGACTGCGCCCCGATCTGTCGGGCGGCGAAATCATCGCCGACGGCCTCCGCAATTCGTACGACTTTGCCATCAATGGGGCGGGCGACTTCTTCGTCTTCGACAGCGACAGCGAACGGGAAGTCTCGCTTCCCTGGTATCGGCCGATCCGCGTGATGCACGCGCTCCCCGGCAGCGGCGCCGGCTGGGTCAGCCAGAATTGGATCCAGCCCGATCATTATCTCGATATGCCGGGCGTCGTCGCCTCGTTTGGCCGCGGCTCGCCGACGGGCGTCGTTTGCTACCAGCACACGCAGTTCCCCCACCACTACCGCGGTGCCTTGTTCGTCCTGGATTGGACCTTCGGCCGAGTGCTCGCCGTGCCGCTGCGGAAATTCGGCGGCAGCTGGACCAGCACGCCTTACGCCTTTATCGCGCCGAAGGGCGACTTCGGCTTCGCCCCCACCGATGCCGAAGTCGGACCCGATGGCAGCCTTTACATCTCCGTCGGCGGGCGCGGCACGCGCGGCGGCGTTTATAAGGTGACCTACGTCGGCGATCACCCGCAGACGACCTCGGTCGTGCTGACGTCCGGCGAGCATCAGACTCCAGACAGCGAAACCGCGGGCAATCGCACTTCGAACGCCAAGCCAACCGCCCCGACGAAACCAGCCGCGCCGAATCAAAAGCCGTCGGGCGACCAAAAAGTGTCGACCGATCTCAAAAACGTTCCGGCACCCTCGCATCGACGTCAATTGAATGTCACGCCGGCCCACGCGCAGGATTCCCTCACCATCTGTCTAACCGCTCTGCAGCCGCAGAGTGCCTGGTCGCGCAATCGTTCGGCGCCCATCGCCAAGAACCTCGGCCGCGACGCCCTGCTGGCGGCCTGCGTCGATACAGTGCGACCAGTCGCGCAGCGGGTGCGGGCCATCGAAATCGTCACCGAATTTTTCGGCGGCCTGGACACGGCTTCGCTCGACGCGCTGGCGAACGATCCTTCGTCGCCCGTACGGGCGCGGGCCATCTGGTCCGCGGGCCGTTCTGCGAAGCCGTACGCGGCTCTCTCGTTCAAGCCCTACGTGGAAGACCGCGACGCATCGGTGTCTCGCGCGGCTCTCGAAGCGCTGTGGACGGCTCAAGTGGCCGGCTCGTTCGACTTGTTGCTGCCGGCCGTCGTCGGTCGCCTGGGCGATGACGATCGGACGGTCCGCTTTGCCGCCGCGCGCTTGCTCAGCCGTCTCGACGATGCCGAGGCGACCGGCATCTCGCTCACGCTGGACCCGTCGAATCCGTCGAGCGAGATTTGGTTCGCCTTCAGCCGCTGCCAGCGGGGCACGCAGCTCAACCTGTCGGCGCTCGACCGGGCGATCAAAGTCTTCGCCCGCACCGAGTCGCCGTCGCTGCGACTCGAGGCCGTCCGCGTGATGCAGATCGCTCTGGGTGACTGCGGCCCCGGACGCTCCGTCGCCCCGATGTTCGACGGCTACACCAGCCGCGTCGACCTCAAGCCGCACGAGCGAGAACTGGACCCGCTGCGGATTCGCGTGGCACAACTCTTCCCGACGAAGAATGCGGAAGTCGACTACGAGCTGGCCCGCGTGATTGCCATGTTGCAGCCGCTTAACTCCGGTCTGCTCGATCGCGTGCTGGCGCAAATCTCCGAGAAGTCGAACCCGGTCGGCGATATCCATTACCTCTGCGTGGCCGCCAGCATTCCGGTCGACCGCACGTCGTCGCAATCGAAGCAGATCGCCCAGGCGTTGGTCGAGCTCGAACCGAAGATCGCCGCCCACAAGCTCAACCAGGACCGCAACTGGGACGATCGCGTCGGCGAGATGTACAAGCGGCTGGTCGCGCTCGACGAAGACTTGCCGCGCGACATTGTCAACGACAAGCAATTCGGCCGGC
>CAWFAK010000006.1:0-114081 GCA_963813715.1 uncultured Planctomycetaceae bacterium
CTGCTCGACGGCCGGAAGCCCACCCGCAAACCGGACGCCTTCACCGCTCATTTCACCAATGTCTGGAGAGCGTGGCGGCTTTCCCGGGTTGATACCGAACGAACGGCAGTCCTCTGCCCTAACACGGCAGAAGTGGCTGCAAACTCGCCTGAAGGACGATCTCCCCGCACGATCGTCTCGTCCACCAAATTCCATCAACGTACGCCCCATCGTCCAACCCGATAACCGGATGGCGGTCCGCAGGTTCCAGAAGGTTCCGAGCCGGCGAAGTGCCCAGCCTCTTTGACCAAATCAACGAAAGTAAGCCGGAAACCCTCGCGGGAACCACGTCGCGGCTGTTCCTGGGTATCAAGCTGGAGTGTGCCCAGTGCCACAATGACCGCTCAGGCGGCAACTGGACGCAAACCGAATCTTGGTCCTTCGCCGCGTTCTTCGCCGGCTCAAGGAAACCAGCGTAATAATCCGCGGACCATCGCCATCCCCGGAAAAAACGAAGTGGTCCAGGCGCGCTTTCTTCGGGCGCGGAGCCGACATTCAATCCGGGCGACAATTCGCGAGAGATCATCGCCGACTGGCTGGTGAGCCCCACGAACGCCTTTTTCGCTCGCGCGGGGCCAATCGGATTGGTCCTATTTTTCGGCATCGGCCTCGTCGATCCCGTCGACGAGCAGGGTGACCACAACTTGCCCAGTCACCCCGAGCTGCTGGACGAGTTGGCCCGACAGTTCACGGATCATCGCTAAAATTTGAAGTATCTGGTCCGTGCCATTGTGGCGAGCAAGGCCTACCAGCGAACCAGCACGGTCAGTTCGTCCAACCAAGAGGATCCGCGTCTCTTTGGCCGTATGAACGTTCGCGGCCTGAGTGCCGAGCAGCTCTTTGATAGCCTGGCCGAAGTCACGGAGTTCGAGAACACGAGCCGGGGCGTCGCCGGCCGGCTCGACAACGGGAACAGCCTCACCCCTCGGCAGCAGTTCCTGTCACGGTTTTCCCACCAGTACAAGGCAACTGAGACACCCACATCGATCCTCCAGATCCTTTACCTGATGAACAGCCCCTTCGCCACGGAGGCCACACCAGCCTGGAGCACAACAACACGCTCATGACGCTGGCCCGGCAAAAGACATCGCACTGCGCGTCGGGTCGAGAATTGTTCCTCGTCGTCCTGTCACGTAAGCCGACGATGACAGAACTGAATCAATGTGTCGCGTACCTCGGCCATGGCGGGACTTCTGACGATCATGGCCAGGCCTTGGCCGACGTTTTTGGGCGTTGATCAACGGTGCGGAGTTCTCCGTCAACCACTAAGGAACCACCCAAATGAGGTCCGCGTCCTAACCGATCACGTCGGCAGGAATGGTCCCTCCCCTGTCGAAGTCATCAGGTCGCGGGTCCCCCGAAGGAGAGAAGCATGGCTCGAATCTCGTTGCAACTTTCCCGGCGCAGTGGTTGCGTTTATCGTCGCTCGGTGTGCTGGGGTGTTCTTTGTCCGGTTGGTTGGAGCGTCTCGCCGTCGCTGCAGCCAAAGACCCCGAGCGCAAGGCTCCTGCATTTTGTTGTGGATGAACGGCGGTCCCGCGTATACCGACACCTTCGATCTCAAGCCGGGACACGCCAATGGCGGCCCCTTCAAAGAGATCGCCACAACGGTCCCCGGCATGAACTTCAGCGAGCATCTGCCGCTCCTGGCCAAGCAGGCCGGCACCTCGCCCTGGTCCGCTCGATGAGCAGCCGGGAAGGTGATCACGCTCGGGCTACCTACTACCTGCGCACCGGCTATCGGCCCGAGGGAGCGATTCAATATCCGCCACTCGGAGCGTTGTTGTCGAAAGAATTGGGCGACTCCGAGGCAGTGCTGCCCGGCTATGTGAGCATCGCACCCGTCCTGGCCGTCAGCCCCGCCACCTTCACCCCCGGCTTTTTGGGGCCAGAGTACGCCCCGCTGATCGTCGGCAACCAGGCCGCAGTGAACCGGCCCATGACCGAACTCGACAAAGTCTTTCGCGTACAGGATCTCAAACCGTCCAGTGAGGTCAAACAAAAGCGGCTGGATGCTCGCGTTGAGTTCTTGAGAGGTTACCAAGAGAACTTCGTCGCCCAACACCCGAGCGTTCCCACCTTGAGCCACAAAGCCGCCTACGACCGCGCCGTCCGCCTCATGCGCACCTCAGCGGCCAAGGCATTTGATCTGGACGAAGAAACAGGCAAGCTTCGCGACCGATACGGCCGCAACCTGTTCGGCCAAGGTTGCCTCCTGGCCCGCCGGCTGGTGGAGCGCGGCGTGCCGTTCGTCGAAGTGACGCTGAACAACGCCCCGGCGCGCCCATTGGCTGGGACACGCACGGCCGGAACTTCGAGCAGGTCAAGAATCTGTGCGCCGTGCTCGACCCCGCTTGGGCAACCTTGCTGGGAGACCTGAATGAGCGCGGCCTGTTGGACACGACGTTGGTCGTCTGGATGGGCGAATTTGGCCGAACGCCGAGAATTAATCAGCAACAAGGCCGCGACCACTTCCCCAATGCCTGGAGCACCGTCCTGTGCGGCGGCGGCATCAAAGGCGGGACGATCCACGGTAAGACCAGCCCGGACGGCATGGCAATCAAAGACGGCCCGGTGACCGTGCCGGACTTCCTCGCCACGGTCGCCAAAGCGCTTGGCGTTGATCCAACCACGCAGAATATCTCCAATATTGGCCGTCCGATCCGAATCGCGGATGTCGGTGCCCGGCCTATCGCGGAAGTGCTGGCGTGAGGCAGATGCGTCGAGTCGACGGGATTTGAACTCGGATCGCAAAACGTTTGAATTCTGCCGCCGACTTCGGGTGCGTTTGATCCGCTCTGCAACCGGATGGCGCATTCCGCCAAAACGTATGGCAATCTGGTGCACAATAGCGCGCTCCGAAATACGGATGCGTTTCCGGGTCTCGGCGGCACTTATCGGTCGATTTTCGACCTTTCCTAAAAAGGCATGAGTTTATGACACACTGTCAAGAGGGAAGCTGCCGAGATCAATTGCCTTCCAGCGCCGATGAGTCTCGAAGAGGCCCCTTTTTTGCAGCGGCGACGCTCTTCTTCTCGACCGAGGCGACGGAATAGATCCATGGGATCGCGTGGCTTGGCATCCTATCCGCCCTTTACGCGGCCGAGCAGTTTCATCAGCTCCTTGACCTGGATGTTTTCAAGCGAGCGCACGGCAGCCTTGATTTCCTTGCGCAGGCCCTCATCGGCGCGGTCGCCCACGAGCTTGTCGAACTTCGCCGCAACGTCCTCCCAGGTGAACGGCCGGGTCGGGAACCCAGGGTAGTCCTTCACCTCGTGGCTGTACGACTTGCCGTCCTTGAGCCGGACTGTCACCCGGCTCGGGAACTCGCCGGGGTAGCGGGCCGTGAAGCCGTCGTCTGGCCTCACCTGACCTTCCGGAGCAGGCCCTGGACGTCCGGCCTCGTCAATTCGCTCGGGCTCGAGCTGTGCCGGCTGGACGTCGCCATCCAGGGCGGCGACGGCCAGCAAGTAGGGGAGGCTGTGGTCGGCGTCTTCCTTCGTGTGGACGTCGGTCTTCGGTCCGAAATTCCCACCGCCGGTGAAGTCGTAGGCGTCCTGGAAGACATCCGCCTCGATGCTGACGACCTCGGCCGGATCAAACGGGTGGGCCTTGCGCAGCTCGAGCATGCAGATAGATGGCCGACTCGGTCGGGACGGCGCTGTTGTAGCTCTTCAAGGCGAGCCGGTCGAAGCAATCCAGTTGCTCGCGGTCCCAGTCGATGCGGATCGACTGGCCGAGCGCCTGGGCCAGCCCGTTTGGTCCCTCGATGACATACTTCGGGCCGGTCACGCCGCGGGACGCCAGGAAGACCCCGTGGACGCACCCCAGGGCCACCTGGGACGAGTTCAGGCCCTTCCATTGCGAGATCGGGGTGGTCCGCAGAACCAGCAGAGGGATGCCGCTGTCGCCGCAGATCTCGACGGCCGCCGCCGTCTTTGCCTCGTCCAGCCCGAGCGCCTTGGACACTCCGGCCGCCAGCGAGTAGGCGAGCGGGGTCGTCAGGTCGAACCCGTGGGCCATGAAGGGGCGGCCGACGCGTCAACGCGCGACTCGACCTGGTAGGCAACCGCCAGGGCGGTCAGGAAGTCCTTGCCCGATCGGCCGGCGTGTTCGCTGGCGGCGAGGACGGCCCCGGTGTTGTCCGAGGGGTGGCAGAGCCCGCCTTCCGCGAGGTAGCTGTCCATGAAGTCGATGTAGCGGACCAGCGCCGTGTTGTACGACGCCGCATAGACGACGTTGGCCTGCCCGCCGCCGATCAGGGTGCAACGACCGCCCGGGCCGCCGAACTCCTTTGCCTGGGCCAGGCACGCCTCGATCGGCGGCGCCCCGAGGGCGTTGATGGCGCAGGCCAACGAATCCAGGACGCTCACCTTGAGCCGCTCCCGCCGCTCGGGGGTCAGGTCCTCATACTTCGCCCGGCAGGCGAATTTCGCGATACCCTCCGCCTGGCTCGGGCCGGTGCTGATCGGCTTGGGTTTGTCTGGGGAGTGGCTCTCGCCGTGGTCCGGCTTCCCGTCGCGAGATTCTTCGGCGAGGGCGGCGTTCGCGGCCACGGTGGACGCCGCGAACATGGCCGTCCCTTTCAAGAATGCCCGACGATCAGACTTGGGTCATCGCACTCCTCCTCACTTCGGGTCGTCCGGTCACAATCAGATGCATGTCCTTGGCCGCCGCCGTGAGCCCATCCCGGAACTGGGGGTGCGCCAGGCCGATCAACGCCCTGGCGCGCTCCGTCGACGACTTGCCCTTGAGGTCCGCCCAGCCGAATTCCGTGACGACGATGTGCGTGTCGGTGCGCGGCGTGGTCACCGGCCCGTCCAGCCGGGCGACGATGCGCGACGCCTTGCCCTTGGCCGCCGTCGAGTGGCAGGCGATGATCGACTTGCCGCCCCGGGAGGCGTAGGCGCCCCGCACGAAGTCGAGCTGGCCCCCCGTGGCGCTGTACTGGTGGCCGAGCAGGTGCTCGGCGTTGACGGCCCCGGTCAAGTCGATCTGCAAGGCGGCGTTGACGGAGACGACGTTGTCGTTCTGGGCGATGACGTGCGGGTCGTTGACGTAATCGACCGGGATGGCTCTCGACGGACGGGTTGTCGTCCAGGAAGTCGTACATGGCCTTCTGGCCCATGGCGAAGGTGAAGACCGTCTTGCCGGGATTGAGCCGCTTGCGGCCGGTTGGTCACCACGCCCGCTTCGATCAGGTCGATCATCCCGGGGCAGAGCGCCTCCGTGTGGATGCCGAGGTCCTTCCGGCCGCGGAGCTGGGAGCAGACCAGGTCCGGCAACGCGCCGACCCCCATCTGCAGGCAGGCGCCGTCCGGCACCATCTCGGCGATCATCTTGCCGATGGCCGCGTCCTCCGGTCCCGATTGATGGACCGGCAACTCCAGCAGCGGTACGTTGTTCTCGACGATGGCCTCGACTTCCGAGACGTGCAGTTGGGCCAGCGAGCCGATAGACGCGCGGCATGTGCTCGTTCACCTCCACGATCAGGTGGCGGGCGGCGCGAGCCACCTTGCTGGAGTAGTCGTTGCCGGTGCCGAGCGTGAAATACCCGTGTCGGTCCATGGGCGACACCGTCACGAGGAAGGTGTCGATGCCGACGTGCTCGGTCAGGAGCCGGGGCGACTGGGAGAAGTTGCTCGGGACGTAGCGTGACCACCTTGCGCCCGCCGTCCTCCATCCCCCTCTTGATCAGGGCCCGCTCGACCGCGGTGACGAACATGCAATAGGGGTGAATGCGGTCGGCCAGCTCGTAGCGCAGGATCGTCTCGCCGGCGATACGCGTGGATTCGAAGTAGTAGATCTTCAGGTCGTCGACTTTGCCGGCGGCGGCGCGGTCCGCCAGTCGCCTTGAGCAGCGCCGGCGGCTCGGTCACGGCCATGCCCATCGACAGCGTCGCTCCCGAGGCGATGCGGCCGACGGCGGCCGCGGGGGTGGTGAGCTTCGATTGGTAAAGGCGTGTGAAGTCCATCATCGTTCCTCCTCGCACTGCGAGCTGCACGGACGGCCGTTCTGCCGTGGCATTCCGCTCAGGTCAGTAATTCGCCGCCGTCCTCCGGCGAGTGGCCCCGTTTGTAGATCAGCATCGTGCGCTCGAAGCTCATCACTTCGACGCCGTCCTGATTCACGCCCCGAGTGGAAACGGTCACGATCCCTTGCGTGGGGCGGCTCTTCGACTCGCGCTTGTGCAAGACCGTGCTCTCGGCGTAGAGGGTGTCGCCGGCGAAGACGGGGTGGGTCGCCTTGACCTTGTCCCAACCGAGGTTGGCGACGACCTTGGCGCTCACGGTCCGGACGCTCATGCCGGTGAGCAGGGCGAGCGTGAAGGTCGAATCGACCAGGGGCTTCTTCCACTCGGTCTTGGCCGCGTAGGCCGCGTCGAAATGGAGTTCCTGCGTGTTCATCGTGAGCAGCGTGAAGTAGGTGTTGTCCACGTCAAGGATGGTCCGGCCGGGGCGGTGCTCGAACACGTCGCCGGGCTCGAAATCCTCGTAGTAGAGGCCGGAAATCTCGCGATAGCGGCGTTCACCGACCTGTTTGTAGGCGGGCAGAAGGGGTTTCATCGTCGTCTCCTCATTCAATGTGATTGCGAAGTACCGCTGCCGATCATGCGATCGGATTCTCGTCGAACAATCGGGCGACCATAGCCGAGTCGAGGTAGGCGCGAACACGGACGATGACTCCGTCTTGGAAATGCACGACCCAACAATAGCGGTTGTCGAAGCGCATGCCGTTCTTGGCCGTCGCGAGTGAGTGAAGCTCGACCACCGCCTCATCGTCCTTGACCAGCAGATGTTCCACCTGGAGCTGCGCGCCCTGCGGAAGAACCTGACCCAGCTTGGCGAAGGTGCCGGCGATGAAGGACTTCTTGCTGCGGTAATGCCCTGCGAGCGGGTGGGTGCCCATCACGGTCCAGTCGACGTCGTCAGCTACGTGTTCAAAGAAGGCAGCGCCGTCGCCCTTCTCAAGTCCCTTAAAGATTTCGCGAACACGCTCGGTTGTGATAGCCATTGGATCTCTCCTTGGTTTGCGGTTTGCCAGTTAATGCGATGAACCGCTGCCGGGGACCGGTTCACCGGCCGCGACGAGGATGCGGCGGGCCTTGCGCGCGACCGCCTCGTCCACCATCTGGCCTTGCACGACGCCAACGCCCTTGGCGTTCTCGGCCAGGATCGCGCGGGCCCGGGCCACCTCCTCGGGGCGAGGCGTCAGAGCCGCGTTGATGGGCGCGATCTGGTTCGGGTGGATCGCCGCCTTGCCCGCAAAGCCCAGGGCGACGGCCTGGGACGTCTCCTGCGTCAGGCCCTCGTGATCCTTCACGTCGAAGAACGGCGAATCGATCGCCAGGACGCCCGCCAGGGCGCAGGCCGCGACCAGGCGCGAGCGGGCGTAGGCGAGCGGCGCCCAGGCTGTCGCGGCACCGAGATCGGCGGACATGTCGGCGGCACCGAACAGCAGGGCTTCCAGACGCGGCGTCGCTGCCGCGATTGCCTCGCAGGCGGCAAGGCCCTGGCGCTCTCGATCAGCGCGACCAGGCGGGTGGCTTTGCCCGCTTCGGCCAGCAGGCGATCCAGGATCTGCAGGTGCGCGGCCGATTCCGTCTTCGGCAAGACCAGGTAATCGGGACTGGCGCTGCTTTCCAGGAGGGCCTGAAGATCGGCCAGGCCGAAACGCCGTATCCAGACCGTTCATGCGCAGCGCCCGCCCGCACGAACCCGCCGCAGGCTGCGCGAGGTGGGCGAGCGCCGCTCGTCGCGCCTCGGCCTTGTCGGCGGGGGCCACCGAGTCCTCGAGATCGATGATGCAGACGTCCGCCCCCGAGGCGGCCGCCTTGTCAAAGCGGTCGGGCCGGGTGGCCGGCGTGAACAGCCAGCTCCTGACCCGCGTGAGCGTACTCAGATTCATGAGTCGCACTCCTGAACTTCTCTTCGTCCGGTTTGTAGAGCTTGTTGGCCCGCGAGGGAGAAAAGCCTTTGGGTCGAGATGGACCGAAGGAAATTGCACGCCCCCAGCATGGATGGCCTGACTATCGGTGACCGGAGCTTCGCAGGACATCAGCGCCGGCTGTCTTCCGCTGACCGCTCATGGTTGCTACCTCGAAACCAGTGAGGACGATGCCAGTTGTTGGAATTCAGCGATGCCACGATCGGTCCGCCAAGCCGGGGACCTGAAGAGAGCTAAGAAGAAATCAGGCGATCCGTTACCGCGCCGGCCAGCCGTTGAACGTCTTCGCTCAAAACGGCCGCGTTCAGGAAATCCGGTCGCATCTGCTTCCGGAGAAACTCGCCAATCAGTCCCGTGTTTCGTGTCGGAACTTAACAGCCATTTTGACGTCGCAGCCGACTGGCAATGCCAAAATTGCGTGGTTGCCGATCCCTCGGCAGACCGACGCCAAGCGATTCCCACTGAATTGTCCGAGCAGCGTGGTCGGACCGTTGCCGCAAAATGTTCAATTCTGCTGCCGATTTCAGCGTGTTCGATCCGCACTCGCAGCCCGAGTCTGCATTCCGCGAAAACGAATGGCAATCCGGTGCACAGAACCGCGTGCCGAAAAACGGATGAGTTTCCGGTGCCTGTCACGGCGGCACTTATCGGTTGATTAACCGGAATGGCAAGAAACGATTGAGATTCTGGACCGGCCCGGTTCCGCCGTGAGAGTTGGCGACGTGAAAAATGGCAGTCGTCGAAGTCCAGTCACTGATTTTTCTTGCATCGGCCCTCGTTCCCGCACATGCTGAGCGCCGTGGACAGTGCTCGATCTGTCGTTGTCAAACCGGAGCGCACCGGTATGGGCTACGTCGTGAAAGCAGTTAGTGCCTCGGGAGCCGAATTGTGGGTGACGCCTTCGCGGCCGGAGACGCGTTGTATCTTCGGCGTTCGCAAAGAGGCTTCGATTTTCCGCACGCCAATGCAGGCACAGACCGTGATCGAGGCGCTCGCCGAGAAATGTGAACGCTACGGTTTTCTGCTCGAAGTCAATTCCGCTGGCGATGAGCTGTTGTCCGCTGGTCAAACCACGCGGCCAAGACTACTCCGCGACTCCGCAAGAAAGAGCAGTTCGTGAGATGGCAAGGAACGGAGGCATTGCAACGTGGTCACGACCGACAGCCAGCGGAAGATCGTATACCTCGCCCGGCACGGTGAAGCCGTCTCCGTGGAGATGGACCCTTCCCGGCCATTGACCCAGGCGGGCTGGCTAGTCGTCGAGTGGCTTGCCCGGTGGGCCGCCGCCAGCTCTTGCACAGCGGCAAGCGACGAGCCGAACAGGCGGCGGAAATTCTCGCCGACTACCTGATGCCGGCGAAGGGCGCGACCGTACTCCGCGGATTCGGTCCTGATGATGACGTGCGCCCACTCGCCGCCTCATTGACGGCCACGAAAACAGGCTGATGATTGTCGGGCACCTTCCGTTTCTGGGGCACCTCGTGAGTCAGCTGGTTGTCGGCGATGCGAATCGCGCTGTCGTCCAGTTCGAGGCGGCAGTCGCCATGCAGTTTCAAGACGGCCTATGGAAGATTACCTGCCTCGTCGATCCCGAGTTGATTCCGTAGCCTTGTTCGTGCCTCGGGAACTACTGAGGGCCGGTGACGCGACCACACCGACCATTTATCGGTCGATTTTCGCCGTTCCCGAAAAACAGTTGAGTTGATGACATCGCTCGGCCAAAGCCCTTCCGAGACGCGCGAACTACAAGCCGATAACGACCGACCCTGAGCATCCGCGCAAGCGATTGCACAAACCCTCGGATAAGCTGGCGAGCTTATCCCGACGCGGCTCAACTTCGCGGTTCGCGATTGCCGCGACCGCTATTTGCTCAGCTCTGGGATTGGCCGGCCGCCCTCGGTGATGATCGACTGAGGTCTGCCTTTCAGATCGGTCCACTGAGAGTCGAGGTCGATGCCCAGGTGGCGGTACACCGTGGCCCCCAGATCAGACGGCGTTACGCGGCCATCCTTGACCTCGCCACCCTTGGCGTCCGTGCTGCCCACGACCTGGCCATGGGTCAGGCCGCCGCCGGCCACCAGCATCGACATGCAGTTGGACCAGTGTTCGCGGCCGCCCGTGCCCCTCTGCGAGAAAGTCGGCGACCGCCCAAACTCGCCCAGCGCCAGCACCAGGGTATCGTCGAGCAGGCCGCGTGCTTCCAGGTCTCTTACCAGGGCGTACAGCGCTTGGTCCAGTCGCGGCAGCAGCGGCTTCAACCCTTTGACGAGTCCTCCCCAAACGACGTCGTCGCCGTGATTATCAAAGTAGCCGAATATGGGGCTGAGGGTGACAAACGTGACCCCGGCCTCGACGAGCCGCCGCGCCAGGAGCATCTTTTCGCCGAAACTGTTGCGGCCGTAGGTTTCGCGGACCCGGTCGGGCTCCAGGTCCAGGCGGAACGCCTGCCGCGCCTTGCCGGAGAGGACCATCTCCAGGGCCTGCCGGCGGTAATGCTCCATCCGAGCCATTCTGTCGCTGGCGTCCAGGTCGCGCCGAAGCCGGTCGAACTCCCGGCAAAGCGCCGCCCGCTCCTGGGCCCGGGCCACCTTGACGCCACGCGGCAGCGTAAGTCGGCCAGCAAGTTCGGCAGCGTCGGCCGCCTCGTAGCGCGCCGCCCAACGGGCCGGCACCCAGGACGTCGGCGAAAAAGAGGTTCAGGTCTGCCATGCCGACGAAGGCCGGCATTTCCGGGTCGTTCGGCCCCCGGAACCGGGCGGCGACCGAGCCCATCGACGGGTGTGTGCCGAAGTGGGGGTCGGTCTTGCTGCGTTGGGCCAGGGGGTTGCCCGCCTGCATGGGTGCGGGGAAGTGGTCGATGCTGGCCCGGCAATCGACCGACCGGACCAGCGCCAGGCGGTCCGCAATGGTTGCCTGAAGCGGAAAGTATTCGGAGATGCGGACCCCCGGAACCTTGGTGGCGATGGACCCGAACGGGCCGCGCACCTCGCCGGGAGCGTCGGGCTTGGGGTCCCAGGTGTCGAGCTGGCTGGGCCCACCAGACAGCCAGATCAGGATCACCGCCTTGCGGTCAGCCCGGCCCGCAGCGGCCCCTCGCGCCCGGCAGCGCAGCAAGTCCGGCAGCGACAGCCCGGCCAGCCCCGCGAGTCCCGTCTGCAGGAACCATCGCCGCGAGCCGACTCGAATCAGGTCGGAGGCGGCTGGCTGTAGGGGAGAATGACAGACGGCGGAGGCGTGCTCCGCGTCGTGGCGGCCGGTGTGGGACGTCGTTGTCATCATTGCCCTCCTGGCCAAGGCACTGCCGACTGAAGAACGCACCGTTTACGTGATTATCCCGGGCCGCTCGTCTCTTGACCATTCACGACGCAGCACACCCGGAACAAAGGATGCGACGCTGCCTAACCACGAGCAGCGCAGTAGAGCCCTGGGGGGGTCGATTCCTGCAGGAGGACAGGGAGCGTGGCGCCGGAGCCCCACGATCCCGACTGGCCGCTGTCGGCGTTTCTCACCGAATTGACACGGGCCGCCAGAGGGCGGAACGGGTCGAACGCAACCAGGCTCTGAACGAAGGCTCGCTTTTGTGTTTTCTCGTCGAGGGGAATGAACTCCGGCTGAAGCTCGAATCGTCCGGCCGGCATTCGTCAACACGGGCTGTTGACTATTGATGTACTCTCCACGGAGACGAACGACGGCGCACGGCCGCGCTGCCATCCGGATTTTGCACAATTCCAACGATCTTCGTAGACGGACGACCCCCAAATCCACGGGTGGTGCCAGTGATGCCAATGATGGTCGGATTGGAGCTGGTGCTGGACCTTGGAGCCATGCGTCGCGAAATCGGCGCTCAGAGTGTGCCGCGCCGGCCGGATGGGCCCCTCCCTTGAACTGCGAAGCTCCGCCCGAGCGGGAAGTTCCACCGGAGATGGAACGGCCGGACGTGCCCGAACCTGACGATGTCGAGCGGGTGCTGCCCGTGTGGCTCACACCGGACGAATGGGAGGAGCTGCTCGAAGCGCGCCGGCGGCCTCGAAGGCTCGCCGGCCCAACCCCAAAAGGCCAACGACGCGCAGCCAATCGAGGCTCCGATGATGGAAGCCCCCAAGACCTGCCTTCGCATGCAATCCTCCGCGTGATCCCGAGTCCCCAGCCTCCGGCCGCGTCCGGTCTGGTCCAATAGTTTCGCCGACGCATCAAGACGGGCCGACGCGCCGACTCATTCGAGAGGCGGTCACCAAAAGCAAGCCGGCCCGAAGGAGGCTTGAGCGGTTGCCGCGGACCTTCCCGATGTCCGTGCCCGGCCTCCTGGGTGTCCATGCGTACCACGCTCGGCCCGAAAATGCAACATTTTTTGTCGTCGCCGGTTAGCCTGTTACAGCAGTCTGTCGGGGGCGGAAAAATCCTGCCCGCGCCCGGAATTTGTGCCGTGCCCCGGCGACCTGCAGCGTCGGGAGCCACTCGCAAAAAGTTCGGCACGTTCAGACGCCGCCGTTTGGCGAACGACTCTCGGAAAGTCGGCTTCTTGGCGACGGTCTCAGCGCGGGCGTTGGTCGTGCTGTAGCCGACCTTGGGGTCTTCGGCCGCGGAAAGGGATCAGCCACAGGCGCATCATCGACTCGCGGTGCTTGTCGACCTGGCGGACGCCGGCCGCTTGCGAAGTCAGAGCGATGTTGAAGCGGGGCGTCAACTCGGGTTCACGGAGGAGTGCGAACACCTCCACGAGGTCGGCCGGGTTGGTCCGTCCGCAGGATTTGCCTCGAATTCGGGGGGGCGCTCAGCTAGCCTGAATCTCGTTCGTAGACCGCTCTCATTCACAAGCATCTGGGCTATGGGCGAGGCCACACGCATTCTTTGCGCGATCGAGTCGGGGGACCCGACCGCGGCAGAGGATTTGTTGCCGCTCGTCTATGCCGAGCTGCGAAAACTTGCCGCGCTACGGCTGGCCCAGGAGAAGCCCGGACAGACGCTGCAAGCGACGGCGCTCGTGCACGAGGCTTTTCTTCGCCTGGTCGACGGCGAGAAGGTTCAGCAATGGAGCAGTCGTAGACATTTCTTTGCCGCGGCAGCTGAATCGATGAGGCGGATTCTCGTCGACAACGCGCGTCGCAAGCGACGACCGAAGCTGGGCGGGGATCGGAAGCGCGTCGAATTCGACGAGGCCTGTTCGTTCGGAGAGGAACGCATCGACCAATTGCTGTCGCTTCACGAGGCGCTGGAAAAGCTGGAAAGGGAGTCGCCCGAGAAAGCTGAGCTGGTCAAGCTGCGGTACTTCGCCGGGCTTTCCCATCAGGAGGCCGCAATGGCCCTCGGAATTGCGCGTGCAACCGCCGATCGCTATTGGGCTTACGCCAGGGTGTTCCTTTATTCCGCGATTGAGGATGCCGAACAAACCTGACGAAATTGCCCGCCGCGCGAGGCAAATTGTCGTCGAAAGTCGCCACGGTGTATGGGACGAATGTCAGGAATCGACCCCGTGGACCGCGTCACGCCCAGCATCGACGAGATCTACTTCGCCGCACTCGAGAAACCGACGAGTGGAGAACGATGCGCCTACCTGGATCAGGCCTGCGCAGGCGATGAAGAGCTGCGCCGCCGTGTCGAAAGGTTACTGTGCGCCGAATCTAAAGTCGGCGATTTTCTAGAGTCTCCCGCGCCGGAGATTGCCGCGGCGTTCGTTCCATCGCCCGCCGAATGCGCAGGCACCGTGATCGGCCCCTACACGTTGTTGGAGCAGATCGGCGAGGGGGGGTTCGGCATCGTCTACATCGCCGATCAGGAGGCTCCGGTCCGGCGGCAAGTGGCGCTCAAGATCGTCCGGCCCGGCATGGACACGCATCAGGTCCTCGCGCGATTCAAGGCCGAGCTCGAGGCCTTGTCGTTGATGGACCACCCAAACATCGCCCGGGTCCTCGATGCCGGGGCGACCGATGCGGGGCGACCCTACTTCGTAATGGAACTCGTCCGCGGCGTTCCCATCACGGAATATTGCGACCAGAACCATCTTTCCGTCCACGCGCGGCTCGATCTGTTCGTGCAAGTCTGTCACGCCGTGCAGCACGCCCACCAGAAGGGGATCATTCACCGGGATATCAAGCCCTCGAACGTGTTGGTCACGCAACATGGCGGACGACCCGTGCCGAAGGTCATCGACTTCGGCGTTGCCAAGGCGATCGACCGGCAGCGGACCCCAGAGACGCATTTCACGCGGATGGCCGAGATGATCGGCACTCCGCTCTATATGAGTCCTGAACAGGCGGCGATGACCAGCCTCGATATCGACACGCGCAGCGACATTTATTCGCTGGGTGTGCTGCTGTACGAGCTGCTCACCGGCAGCACGCCGTTCGACCCCGATCGCCTGCACGACGCAGCCTTCGACGAGATCCGCCGCATCATTCGGGAGGAGGAGCCGCCCAAGCCGAGCACCCGAATCGGCGCGATGGGCAAGACGCTTACGGTGGTGGCGGCACGACGACATTCCGACCCCGATCGCCTGAGCCAGCTCGTGCGCGGCGACTTGGACTGGATCGTGATGAAGTCGCTGGAAAAGGACCGCTCTCGCCGGTACGAAACCGCCAACAGCCTGGCGCTCGACGTGCAGCGCGTATCTGGCCGACGAACCCGTGCAGGCCTCGCCTCCGTCGGCCGGATACCGGCTACGCAAATTTGTGCGGCGGAATAAAGGAATGGTGCTGGCCGCCTCGGCCGTGTTGCTGGCGCTGGTTGCGGGCATCATCGGCACGACCTGGGGCATGGTCCGCGC
The DNA here is from genome assembly GCA_963813715.1 of uncultured Planctomycetaceae bacterium. Lineage (GTDB taxonomy): Bacteria > Planctomycetota > Planctomycetia > Planctomycetales > Planctomycetaceae > DASPSM01. The sequence goes on from CAWFAK010000006.1 coordinate 14,748, forward strand.
GACGGAGGCAGAAGCCGACGCAGTGCAAGCCGCGAAGCAAAAGCAGATTGCACTGGCGATCGCCCAAGAGAGCGAACGGAAAAAGTCGGAACAACTCTGGGAATCACTCGTGGCGCAGGCACGCGCGCATCGCCTGAGTCGACGCCCGGGCCAGCGATTCGAGAGCCTCGAGACTTTGAAGGAGGCAACGCAACTGGCCCGGACGCTGGAGCTGCCCCCGGCCAACTTCCAAGAGCTGCGAAACGCCGCCATCGCCGCTCTGGCTGTCCCCGATCTTTATCTGGACGGGCCCAGGAATACTTGGCCGGCTGATGCGTTGGACGTCGATTTCGACGAAGCGCATGTCATCTATGCCCGCACCGATCGAGCCGGCAGCTGCAGCATCCGTCGCGTCGCCGATGACGTCGAGACCAGCCGGCTGCCGGCATTGGGCTGGCCTGCTCGGCCCTGTTTGAGCCGCGACGGCAAGTACATCGCCATCACCCAATTCAATCGCAGTGTCAGCATGCAGACGGCTCTGCATGTGTGGCAGTTGGACGGACCGAAGCCACGCCAAATCTTGTCTGAGCCGAAAGCGCGCTGGGCTGACTTCCGAGGTTCGCAACAAGTCGCGCTCGGGTACAAGGACGGCTCGATCGGGCTTTTCGACCTGCCCAGCGCCCGTCAAATCAGTCGGCTGGCACCCGAGACCATCACAAACGCAATCATGATCGCCCTGCACCCGACAGAGCCGCTCGTGGCGGCGGCTTCGTACATCGATCAGGTTCTGCAACTTCGCGATCTGGGAACCGGCAAAGTGCTCGCTTCGGAACGGCAAGACGACCGCCCTCTGGCTCTGGCCTGGCATCCCGACGGGCGGACACTCGCCGTCGGAACCAATCGACGTCAAATTCGCCTTTACGATCGAAGAACCCGGCAGGTCTACCGAACGCTCGAAACCGATTTCTTTCCAACCTCGATGGCATTCGACCCCGTCGGTGACCGCCTCGCCGCCAACGAGTATGGCTTGAACATGGAGTTGCTCCGTGTGGCCACGGGTGAGAGGTTGATGAGGGCCCCGTCGACCCTGAGCGCGTGCCGCTTCAATCACGATGGGCTGCGATTGGCGGGTGGTGTCCAGCATGGGACGCTCGGAATCTGGCGCGTCGCCGGAAGTCAGGAATTCCGCACATTGGCCCGCAGCAAACCATTGCCCAAAAATGGAGAGTACTACGGTGTCGCTCTGCACCCGGACGGCCGAATGCTCGCCTGTGCCATGACCGACGGTTTCGGCCTCTGGGACCTGGAGAACGGCGTAGAGATCGGCTTCATCCCCAGTGACTGGGGCAACAACCGCGTTCTGTTTGAACCGTCCGGATCGCTTTTGACGCTCTCCTTTACGGGCCTCTCTCGCTGGCCAATTAGTAAGGGTTTGGAGGCGACGGACGCATTGTCGATCGGCCCACCCGAGCGGCTGCCTCTGCCCAACGGCGAGGGCCTGGCTCAGAGCCGTGACGGCCGCGTCACCGTAACCTGCGATCGGGCGGTTGCGACTCAGCAACCTTACGCGGGTGGATGGATCCTCCGCAGCGACCGTCCACCGATCCGCCTCGACCCCGGCGCGGATGTCGACCACATTGCCGTCAGTCCCGATGGCCGCTGGGTCGCTACCGCTACGCACGTGGTCGGATCGGCCAAGATTTGGGACGCTCGCGACGGACGATTCGTCAGGCAAGTGGCCGATTGGGGTGCCACTTTCCCGCGATTCAGCCCCGACGGACGCTGGCTGTCGACTCGGCTGGACGGCGGACGTCTCTTTGCCGTGGGCACGTGGAAACCGGGGTTGCGCCTCGGCGAAAACCCAGTGTTCGATCCCAATAGCAAACTTGCGGGTGTTCCCACGCCGGCCGGCCTGCGCTTGTTGGAAGTCGCTTCCGCCCAGGAGGTCGCCGTGCTGGAGGATCCCAACCTGGACCCGATCATTCATGCCGTGTTCACGCCGGACGGGGCGAGGCTGGTCGCTGTGTCTTTCAAGGAGATTCACGTCTGGGACTTGCGGCTCATCCGCCAGCAGTTGAAGGATATGGGTCTCGACTGGGACTCGCCCGAGTTCCCGCCTGCGGCTGCCAGACGCGGCAGCCTGGAGCCTTTGAAAGTGGAAATCCGCCTCGGCGATCAGTGGGTGGCCGAACCCCCAGAGGACCCCGCGGACAAGAAGCCGCCCGAGTCGCAACCGAAGCCGGGTTCATAAGCTGCAGCGAGAAGACGCTCCCTTTCTCGCGACCAGTCGCCGCTGCGACTGGCGCGCTCAGCCGCCTTGCGAGGCACGGCAGCGCGACATCCGCGCGCCAAAAAACGGAAGAACCTTGCCAAAGGCGTGAGGCAAATCGGGATCAAAACTCGCCACTGAATACAGCGACGAGTCTTGCTCCGCGGCGACCGACCCTGAACCGGCAGCAAAACACGCGTGTCGATCGGCCGCTGGGATTAGGACGAAGCGGCGCTCAATAACGCCGAAAGCGTTCGATGGACCAGTCTCGACGCTGCGAAATCCTTTGTGCCTAACTTTTAGCGAAAGCAATCTCATGAGCAGTACCCAATGGCGGCGGTGGCTCAGTTGCATCCCCATGAATCGCCCGAAGTGCACGCGCCGCAGAATGGCGAACAAGCGAGCGATCCTGTCCGACGCCCCCGCGGAGGTCCTGGAAAGCCGGCAGCTTTTGACGGCGGCGGGGGTCCCCTACCTGGTCTTCGCGGTGCAGCCGCAAAACTCCATCGCTGGACACACCCTTTCCTTCACGGTGGATGTCATGATCCGCCGCGGGACCAAACTTGGCACTAAGCCGGTGGTCGATACTGCCTTTAACAGCGAGTGCGTTGTCAGCCCCTTCACCCCGACGACGAGCGGCGCGCCGTCGGCGTTCGACACGCCGTACAACTTCCCGGTGACCCCGGGTCCAAACTCCCGGATCGGTCCTATCGAGATGAACTTCGTCAACGGCGTCGCAAATACAGCAAATAACGAGCTTCCGGTTGCGTTGGACGTGGCCGGCAAATATCAACTGAGCGCAATCGCTATCAGCACGCAGCTGCCAGAAGTCAGCTCCAAGAGTTTCACGATCTCGCCGTTCACGGCCACCGATCGTCTCGTCTTTCTCAAGGCGCCGAGCGAGGTCACCGTCGATACTCCGTTCAGCGCGACCGTTGCCGTGGAAGACCAGTACGGCAACATCGACACCAGCGTGAACAACGTCCCCATCAGCCTGCTGGCCGCTCCCGGCAACCTCTCCAAGTCCGAAATCATGGATGGGGAAGCGACGTTCAACGATGCGTACTTCGTGGCGTCCGGCGACGACCCGCTGCTGGCGATCGCCACACCGCCCACTGGTGCACCTCTCGTTGGGAGCGCTGCTGTGCTGGTCCTGAATTCGAATGGCGGATTAGGAGGATCAAGTTGATCGCCGGTCGGATTGCGTTGTGAGCGTTCCGCGATCCTCGAGCAGCTCTGTTTCAAAAGCCGAAAAAAGCCGCCAATCGCGTGAGGCAAATCGGGGTCGAAACTCGCCACCGAACACAGGGACGAGTTTTGCCGGCCTCCGGAGTCGAATTTTCAGCACAGAAAGGCGCTGGCCATGTTGTTGACCTCTCTGAAGCAGTTCTGTGACAGTGTGCGGACCGGGAAGCCGCCTGCTCGTCGCCGCGCGCGGCTGGGGCGTGCGTATCCGGGACGTGCGTGTGCGGCCGACGTGTTGGAGTCACGCGTGCTCTTGGCCGCCACCTTGTGGGTCGATCCCGCGCACGCCGGCAACTTTGCGTCGATTTCGAGCGCTGTGGCTGCCGCCGTCCCCGGCGACACCATCAAGGTCGTCCCCGGCATTTACCAGGAAACCGTCATCGTCCCGGCGACCCTCACGAACCTGACAATTGTAGGCGGCCAGGCTCAGTTCGCCGGACAGAAGGGCCCCTCGATCGTCGAGAGCGATGGTGTGGCAATCGCGCTCGAAGCCAATGACGTCACGGTCAAGGGATTCACCGTCGAACCCGAGACGTCGGCGGGCGTCTTCACCGCTAATGGGATCAGGATGGACGCCAACTCCGGCGATTCGGTCCTCAACAACGTGGTCGAAGACGAACAGGTCGGCATTTGGGTGAACACCCTCCCGGGTAGTGTGGCCGACGAACTGATTAGCGGCAACACGGTCGAAGAGAACCTCTACGGTATTCTTGTCTACGGGAGTGGAAATACCGTCTCCGGAAATACCGCCGCCTTCAATGGCGGCTCGCCGAGCGGCACCCCGATTGGTGGCGGCATCGTCGTTAGCACCACTGGTTCGATCGTGCTCTCGGGCAACACGGTGAACAATAACGCTGTGGCTGGAATCAATGTCACGGCCGGCAGCACGGCGACCATAACCGGCAACAAGGTGGACAACAGCAGTTCAAGTCCGGGCATCGTCGTCAACGACAGCACGGGCACTGCCGTTGTTGAATCGAATACCGCCAACGCGAACGCGGGCGACGGCATCGATGTCACGAGTCAGGCGGCGACCGTCACCGGCAACACGGCGAACAGCAACGCCGGGAACGGGTTCGGCATCGTTACCACGGGCTCCGCGACCACGAGCGTCAATACGGCTAAGGGCAACGAATTTGTCGGGCTCGATGTCCAGGGTGCTACAGCCACAGTCGAAGGCAACACGGCCAGCGGCAACGAGGTCGGTGTGGACGTGGTGACGACCGGGCAGGCCACCGTGCTTGATAACACAACCAACAAGAATGTCCTCGGGCTGGGGATCATTTCGGGCCCGGTCACCGCCACGGGCAACACGGCGGATTCGAATAGCGGCACCGGAATGTTGGTTGCCGCTACGTCCGGCACAGTCAGCAACAACACGGCCGATTCGAATTTGGGATCGGCGGCTGCCGGCGGTGCCGGATTCGAGATCACCGGGACCGGGACCGTGACCGTGACCAACAACACGGCGTCCAACAATCGGGCAGACGGCTTCTCCCTGTTCTTGCTCGACGGGGCGACGTTCTCGCACAACACGGCCAAGGACAACGGGGACAACGGGATTGATCTTGTTGATTCCAACAACAATACCCTGTCCGGCAACACGGCCGATGGGAACCTCAACGACGGAATCGTGGCGGAGACCTCTTCAGGCAACGTGATCACCAAGAACACGGCCTTGAAGAACGACGTCTACGATCTGGCCGACATGTCGACCGGAGGAACGGGCACGGCCGGCACCGATAACTCCTGGACGGACAATACGGCCCACACGGCCAATCCCGCCGGCCTGCTTTGAGGCGGCCGATTTTGAATCGCCCCGACGACAAAGCGGCCACTCGAGATCCTTGCGTGCAATGTGCCAGCGGGCCAATTCCCGCGGCACAGCAGCTAGAGCCGTCGGCGCTCGGCAGTTTCTTCAAAGAGCCCTGCCGAGCGCTCGACTGGCTCGCTGCCCGCGAAGCGCCCCTTTGGTGACGTGCGCGACCGAAATTGCCAGCCTTCGCCGACTTGAAGCACGCAGCAATTCGACTTCAGGCGCTACCGCGACAAAAAACGAAACAAAAAGTGCCGATCGCATGAGGCAAACGACGCTCGAAACTCGCCACTGTGATTGAGACGGGGTTCTTGCGACATCGCGGGAACGTTCCAACGCGGCGCAACATTCAATGGCAATTGGCGGATCGGGCCCTGACTTGGTCATCGCTCGGCTCGGCCCCAGATCGCGGTCACAAGGAGATCAAGCTCATGCTCAATTCCAATTTCCGGCAATGGCTCCGATCCGTCCCGACCAATCGCCTGAGCAGCGCACGCCGAAGAAAGGCGCGGGGAACGCTGGCTGCGTTCGACCGGCCGGCCGAAGTCCTGGAGGACCGAGCGCCGTTGACGGCTGTGGCGACTCCCTACCTCGTCTTTTCCGTGCAACCGAGCAACATCGTCGCGGGTCATCCCTTGAAGTTCACCGCGGAGGTGATGATCAACGCGAAAACCAATGAGGGCACGGTCACCGAGGTCGACACCGCCTTCAACGGCGCGTGCTCGTTCACGCCCATTCTTGCGGGGACATTGGGGACGTTCGACACTCCCTACAACTTCACGGGGCCGCAGGGGCCGAACGCTCCCTTCGCCAGTGTGACGTTGCCTGTCACCAACGGCATCGTCGGCGATCATCACGATCAGACTTCGATCGACGTGGCCGGCAACTATCTAATCGAAGCCGCTGCCACCGAGTTTTCGCCGGGAACGGGCCTGTTTGTGATGAATTCCAACCCGTTCACCGTGACGGCGTTCACGGCCACCGATCGTCTGGTGTTCCTCAAGGCGCCGAGCGAGACCACCGTCGATGCGCCGTTCAGCGCGACCGTGGCCGCGGAAGACCAGTACGGCAACATCGACACCGGCGAGAACAACATCCCCGTCACCCTGTTCGCACTTCCCGGCAACACGTCCACAGCGGAACTCAAGAACGGCGAGGCAACCTTCAATGACGCGTACTTCGTCGCCGCAGGCGGAGACTTACTGCTCGCCGTCGCCACTGAGCCGGGTGGCGGAACTCTCATCGGCGTGGACGTTGTCCAGGTCTTTGGGGGAAATGCCAGTTGACGCCGTCGCTACCAGTGTCGCCGAAGAATTTTGGCTCGTGCAAAGGGGAAGCGACGAACATTGACGGCCGACGCATCCAGATGGCGATTGTTGCCACGGCACTGACTTTTACCACGGCCCTGGCGACTTCGCTGATTCAGCCGACGCTTGCCGGTCGCCCCGGCGGGGGCGGTGCTTTTCCAAAAGTTCGAAAACCGTTGCCTTCGTTCCACTCTAGACCCCGCGGTTGCGAATAGCGCGTCCGCGGGGTTCTGTGTTGCGCGGCCCGCTAATGGCGTCGCGAAGCCTTAGGTTTCGGTCAATCGCTGTAGCACGTCGTTGCGGCGCCCGTTGTCCTGGATCAGGCGAGCCACGGGCAACGCCAACTCGGCATCGTGGTTCTCGGCAATCTCGAGGGCACAGTCCGCGGCCGCTTCGTCGCGGATTTTCGCGTTTTGCACGGACTGCAGCGCAAACAGCACGACTTCGTTCTCACCCTCGCTGGCGGCTTCGCGAGCAATCTTCAGCAGCGTTTGATCCTTCTGAGGGCCCGCGCTCATCGCCAGGGCCGCTTGCAGCTTGACGTTTTCGGCGACGACGGATTCACGATCGCCGGGAAAAAGCGTCGGGGCCAGATTCTCCACGAGACCGGCCAAGACGCTGCAGGCGATGCCGCCAAACACCGCGTAATCAGTCGGCAGCAGATGGAAGCCGATCGAGATAAACAACAGAGTGGCCGCCGTCCCCAGCACGCCGGCAACGACGTGGATCATCTGTCGGCCTGTGCGCGGCTCGATTCCCAGCGAGTCTGCGATCCATTGACCCGATCGCTGTCGCGACGCGGGGATGTAGGGCTGCGTGGCGGGCAAGGCGGCGGAATTCGCCGCTCCCGCGTGGGTAATGCGGTCGACTTGTTCCTTGATCTCGCTGGCGTGCTGATAGCGACGGCCCGGCTCCGACTCGAGCGAGCGCAACACCACCTCGTCCAGGCGCACGTCGACGTGCACTCTCTTGGAGGGCGGGTCGAAGCGACCGATCGGCAGCTTGCCGGTCAGCATCTCGTAGAAGACGACGCCCAGCGAATAGATGTCGGCCCGATGATCGACGGTGTGCGCCTCCTGCAGTTGCTCGGGAGCCATGTAGCCGAGCGTCCCCATCAGCTGGCCCGTTCCGGTCAGCGACAGTTCCTCCGGTGCGCGTCCCAAGAGCTTGGCCAGGCCGAAGTCGGCGATCTTCACGCGGCCCTTCTTGTCGATGAGGATGTTCTCCGGCTTGATGTCCCGATGAACGATCCCTTCGTCGTGGGCAAACTGCAGCGCGTCGCAGATTTGCGGCACGATCTTGAGCGCCTGCTCCGGCTCGAGCTTGTGCTCGCGGATGAGCACCCGCAGGTTGACGCCGTCGACGTACTCCATCACGAAGTAGAAGAATTCCTCGGTCCGGCCAAAATCGTAGACCTGCACGATGTTTGGATGGTTGAGCTGCGCCAGCGCCTGGGCCTCGCGTGTGAACCGCTCGGCAAACGCCGGATCGCCGCCGACCGACGGAGGCAGAATCTTGACGGCGACGAGCCGATTGAGATGCCGCTGCCGCGCTTTGTAGACAACGCCCATTCCCCCCTGCCCTAAGTGTTCGAGGATTTCGAGCTGGGGAAACTGGCGGGCGAGCGTCTCCAAATAAGGAGTGGCGAGTCGCGAAGACGGTTGGACCGTGGCCGCAGCCCGTTCCTCCGCCGAGAGCGGCCTGCTCCCCCCGGCGTGTGGCTCGATCGACCCCTGACCGGCGAGACCAGCTTGCAGCAGACACTTCGGACAAATGCCTGCCGGCGCATCGGCCGGCAGGTCGGCCCCGCATTTGGGACAGGGTCTGGTTTCCGTCATCGGCGTTCTCCCGAATGTTTCTCGGCTACGTCTTCTGACGGAAAGCCATCGATCCGTAACACGGTTTTTTGGTTTTGCTCACAACTGCAGAGTGGCAAACAGATTGGAGATTTCGGCTTCGACCTCGTCCGGCCCGCTGACCGTCTCGGCGATTTCCTCCCGCAGCAGCTCCCTGTAGCGGCGGCGGAGCCGATGGGCGGCCATTTTCGCGGCGGATTCCGTCATGCCGAGCTGCGGGGCGACTTGGGCATAGGTCGCGCCGGAGTGTTCGCCGATGAGGAAAGGCTTCAGTTCCGTGAACTGTTGCGACTTGCCGGCCTGCACCGCCTCCTCCTCGAGCCGCTTGAGGATGCGGCCGAGCAAAGCCACCGCCCATTCTCGATCGTAGATCTGTTCGGCAGTCAGACCGCTGGCCGGCTCGAGGCGGTAATGTGAGTCAGCCGACTCGAAGTCGAGTGGAATCGGCGTTTTGCCCCCGCCCCGCTTTTGGGTTTTGGCTTTGTCCCATTCCTTCGACAGAAAATGCTTGAGCGCGGTCAGCAGAAAGGCGCGGAACCGTCCGCGTTCGGCGGTCGCCGAGCCGAAATAATTCTTCGCCAGCAGTTCCGCAAAGAAAGCCTGCGTCAGGTCGTGCGCGTCGTTGACGTCGGTCACTCGTCGGCGAACGTAGGCATAGAGCGGATACCAATAGGCTTCGCACAGCGACTCGAGCGCTCGTCGAGAATCGGGCGACGACCGACGTCCCGCCACCACGACGACGCTCCATCGCGTCGCAGAAAATTGCCGGTCGCCCCGGTCGCCCCCCATGCTGGAATTCGCACGATGCCTCGATTTGACCATCCCTACCATCCTAAAGGGCGGTAGGACGGCGTTCCACGGGCTGCGCCAGCGGGTCGTGGTATGTTTTGAAACTTAGGCAGTGTCCCCGAGTTGTGCTGGCGGTCCAATGGTCATCATCTTCCCCACCAGGCTGGCCAAAAACAGAGACCTACGGCCGTCAGATGGACAAAAAGGATTATCGCGGCCGCGACTACGGCACGACGCCTCGACCTGCTGGCTCCGATAATCCAACCGTAGATTGGGAATTGTGACAGTCCCCCAATCGCGATCGTGCCGCCATCCATCCCCACCATGAACTTCATGAGGATCAGGTACGGATAGAAAAACTTGAAAAATCCATAGTCGCCGCCCCCGCCGCCGGTTGAATAGATCGCGAGAAGAAATGTAACCGGTGTCACGAGAACGCCAATCGCGACACCCCAAACCATTCCTGCATAATTCGTGGGATTTTCGCTCGAACTGTCGGTCATCGTTCGGGCCCAGGGGTTGTCGTCACGCCGCACCGCAATTCGCCCGACGGTTTCTGGTTCTTCATGGCGCGGTTTTCCGCTAGCCGTTCAAAACCGCATTGTCAAAAGCGCATTGTACAACTCTTCCAGCGACCATTCCCGATCGGCCACCTCGGCCAACATCGCGGGCGTGGCGTTTGTCGTGCAGCGCAGGAGATCGAGGGGAACGAGCGAGATTCGACCGTCGGCTGACTATTAGTCCGCCGGCTCGATCGACAGCCGCACGCCAATCCGGCCAAACGGATCAGCCAGCTTTTCGATGATGAGCTGAGCCTCGGCGTACGTGGGGAACACAGCCGCTTTGGAGCGATCGGCGAGCGCAGGGAATCCCCGCTCGTTGGGTGGCGTGACCCACGAGATGCGCCCGTCATCGTCGGCCCGGACTACGAAGGCCATTCGACTTAAACGCGAGCACGCACGAATCATCCACACGAATTTCGATCGGAAAAATAACCTCTGGTGGCGTGACTTCTCGCCTGCTTAATTTTGCGATCTTTCTTCCTAACCCGAAGCTCGAGCATGTTCTGGGTTGCGCGGTGAAAGCCGGCGAGTGGATCGCTTCCGTCGAGCCTGGATTGCGGCTGACCGCTGTGCGAAAATGTCCGCGCCTGTCGGCACCTCAATTCGTCAACTCCTGTCCGATTCCGATGGAGATGGAACTATGGCAAGCGCTGCCTTCCGAGACGTCCGATCTGCGTCACGATCTATCTGGCACGCGAGCCTGCTGGGCGCCGCGCTGATCGTCGGCCTGCTGATGAACGGTGCTGCCCGCGCGGACGAGCCGACCAGCGGCAGCCAGCCCAAGGCCAATTCGTCCAAAGCGGCCGGCGAGCCGGTGAAGATCGAGACGGGACTCGTCCAAGGGGTCGCGGCGAACGAAGCGGGTGACGTGATCGCCTTTCGCGGAATTCCCTACGCTGCCCCGCCGGTGGGCGACTTGCGCTGGCGAGCGCCGCAGCCGGCCAAGGCCTGGGAGGGAGTCCGCGAATGCGCGAATTTCGGAACGGCGGCCCCACAAGTCATCAGTCCACTTCTAAACTCCTTCCCGGGCATGAGTCTCGGCGCCAAGACCAGCGAAGACTGCCTCTATCTCAACGTCTGGACTCCCGCCCACCGCTCGGCCGAAAAGCTGCCGGTCATGGTTTGGGTTCATGGGGGTGGTTACACCTTCGGGGCCGACTCGCAGCCGCTCTATGAAGGAACGAATCTGTCCAAACGCGGCATCGTGGTCGTCGGGATGAATTATCGGCTCGGAGCACTCGGCTTTCTGGCTCATCCGGCTTTGAGCGCCGAATCAGAGCACGGCGTTTCCGGCAATTACGGCCTGCTCGACCAGATCGAAGCGCTCCGCTGGGTGCAGAAGAACATCGCGGCCTTCGGCGGCGATCCCGAACGCGTCACCGTCTTCGGGGAATCGGCCGGCGGAAACAGCGTTTATTCGCTCCTGCTCACGCCGCTCGCCAAGGGGCTGTTTCAGCGGGCCATTCCGGAAAGCGGCGGCACACTCAATTTCGCCCAGTTGAAGAAGTCCGCTTACGGGCACGAGTCTGCCGAAGAGCAAGGCATCGCCTTCGCTAAGAAGTGCGGCGTGAAAGAGGGCCCCGGCCTGCTCGCCGAGCTGCGGGCCCTGCCGGTCGAGGTGTTGCTCAAATCGGTCCCCGGCCTCGACAGCATGCGGTCCTTCAGCTTTCGCAATACGGGCATGCGATTGGCCCCGATCGTCGACGGCTACGTGATCACCGACGATCCGATGACGATGTTCGAGCGAGGCTCGGTGAATGCCGTGCCGATGATCGTCGGCGCCAACGGCAACGAAGGATCGATGTTTACCCTGGTCGCGAAGCTGCCGGCCGACCCCGACACGTTCGGTGCGCTGCTCGATCGCGATTTCGGGCCGAAGTTCGGCGCGACGTTCAAGGAGCTGTATTCACCGGCTCAAGCCAAGAAGTCGATGACCGAGCTGATGGGCGACTTTTCCTTCGTCGATTCGGCCCGCTTCGTCGCGCGCAACTACGAGCACGCCCACGCTCCGGCGTATCTCTACAATTTCTCGCACGTCGCCTCGGGAGCGCTCGGCAAGCTGTTGGGCGCCCATCACGGGTCGGAGATCGCCTTCGTCTTCGATAACCTGCAGTTGGGCAAAGAGCAGACGCCGGCCGACCTCAAGATCCGCGACGCGATGATCGGTTACTGGGTGCAGTTCGCTACGACCGGAAATCCCAATCGTGAGGGTCTCCCGAGTGGCCCGCCTACAACGCGACCGACGACCGCTGCCTGCTGGTCACCGACCAGATCGAAACGCCCCAAAACTTCCGCAAGGCCAAGCTCGACGCGATCGACGCGGTCATGGAAGCCTGGCACAACGCGGGCGAGCACCTCGAACCGCCGCAATCCGAGCCCGCGGCCAAGCCACACGCCGCGACGGAGAACAGCACTCCGGACAAGGTCGCGAATGGGCAATAGGCGAGAGTGCGCCGCGTAGCCACTGCCCACCGCGAGGACGGTGGCACGCCAGGCGCGGACCAAGTGATGAGGGCCTGTCTCATGGACGAGATCGCGACGATCCGTGTCTACGATTCGCAGAGCAAAGCGTATCATGACGCGTTTGCCGTGTTTCTCGCCCACACCGATCAAAAGGTGAATGCCCGCGCGTGGCTCGATGCATTCCTTGAGCGGGAGCCCTCGTCCGCCGTTTTCGTCGACGCCGGAGCGGGCACCGGCCAAACGACGTTTTGGTTAGGCGGACGCTTTGGTCGCGTGGTGGCGCTCGAACCCAATCCGTCGCTTTGCCAGGATTTGCGACAGACCTGCCCCGCGGCCGAGGTCCTACCAGTCAAGATCCTCGACGCACGACTGCCGGCGACCGCCGACTTCGTCTTGTGCTCGCACGTGCTCTATTACTTGCCGCGGGATGAGTGGCAGCCGAGCCTCGCACACATGGGCTCTTGGCTCACGCCAACAGGAGCCCTCGTCGTCGTTTTGCAGAATCACGAAACCGACTGCATGGGGATGCTCGGTTTCTTCCTGGGACTGCGATTTAACGGCCTGGGCGCGATTGCGCAACGCCTCGAGCTAGACGCGGGTCGACGTTACCGCACCGAGCTGCACGTCACTCTCGCACACGTGACGGCTCCCGACCTGGCCACCGCCTACGTGATCGCCGAGTTCATGCTCAACTTGCTGCCGATCCCCAATCCCCCCACGCGGCACGCTTTGGAAGAGTACATCCGCAGCCGCTTCTCCGACGGCAACGGTGGGTTCCGCTTTTCCTGCCACCAGGATTTTTTGGTTGTCCGCCCGCGCGGCCAATGATCGTGTGGAACTCTAGTGAGTGCGACCGCGCTCGACGCCAAGATGAGCGTCGACAAATGCCAGCGCTTCATTGAATGCGGAGGCGACGAGTTTCGGATCCCCGTCGCCGATGCCGTGGCCGGCATTCGGAATTGCGATCAGTTTGTGCTCCACGCCCGCGCGGGCCAGTTCCCGGTCCATCTCGACCGATTGCTCGAACGGCACGTCGGTATCGTGCGTTCCGTGAATGAAGAGCGTGGGCGGATAGTCGCGGGTCACGTTGCGAACCGGACAGAACGGGTTCAGTGCCGCATCTTGCGTGCGCGGATCGATGCCGGCCACGTTCGTCGTCCACAGTCCCTGTTGTCGGCAGTAGAGATAGAATTGGCCCGGACCTTTGTCGCCTCGGGCGCGTGTCGTCACGGGCGGGCCGCTCACGCCTTTCCAGGCGGCGTCCTTCGGCACGAGCGGTTGCTTGCGATAAAACTCGCTGGGTTTCGTGTACCAGTCACCGGCGAGATCGCCGTAGCCCCAGAACGACACTAACGCAGCAGGCCGCGGCCGGACACAGAAGCCCGTCATGAGCGTGAGGTAGCCGCCGGCCGAGCCCCCGGCCACGGCAATGCGGCTCGTGTCGACATGGAACAGCTTCGGCCCTTGGTCGTGCAGCCAGATGTAGGCGTCGCGCAGATCCTCGATGATTTGTGGAAGACGGGTTTCCGGCGCGAGACGGTAATCGATCGAGACGATTGCGTAGCCGGCCCGGAGCAGCGGTGCTCGCAAGCGCCGATCGACGCCGCCACGGTCGCCCATGATCAGCGCGCCGCCATGAATCCACAGCAACACCGGACAGATTGCATCTCCAGCCGGACGGTAGACGTCGGCCTTGATCTCGAGGTCGCCGACTCGCTTGTAGACAAACGTGGCACGACTCGGCACGCCCGATTTGTTCTCGCCGCCCGGCCTCTTGTCGGCTCGCGTCTTGTCTTGCGCGAAGAGGCTGGCCGGAGCGAGGGTCATTCCGAGGGCGCCGGCCGAGAGGCTTTCGACAAATTGTCGCCGGCCGATGCGTTCGTCCGCCTGTCGCATGTTGCACCGCTTTCCTGAGCTATTGGGAGCCGGCGGTCACTTCGTCCCACGACTTGATGCCGATCACCGGGAGCGCGAAGCGAAATGCCGACTCCCATTCGGGCGTTCCGGCCGCGCGGAAGACTTCGTAAATGCGCTTCTTGACCGCCGGCGTGGCGATGGTGCCGGGCTGCCGCGTCCAGAGACCCAAATTGAGTCCCCCCTCCTGGGCATTGTCGACGTGACGATTGAGGATGAAGGCGTCGATCCCGTCCAGGCTGGCGACTTTCACCCAGCCATAACAATAGCCGGCGGCTTGCAACGTCTGGCCGTCGGGCGTCGCGGGCGTGTCGAAGCCTTGTTCCGAGAGGATCACGCGCCGCGGCTGAGCGTGGCAGAGCATCTCGGGCCGACGCAGATACTTCGTCAGCTGCTCGAGGTTCTTGAAGGTGATCTTCGGCGTGTCGGCCCGCGGCAGCGCCGCTTTGTCGCGCCAGGTTCGTGGGTCGCGCAGGTTCTCGGGATACGGATGGAAGGCCACGTGCCAATCGAAATCGCCCCCCGCCTTCGACAGGCGATTGAGTTCATCGAGCAGGTCGCGGCCGGGACACGCGCGGAGCGGATCCTTGCCGTTTCGCCACGTCCAATGATGCTCCAGCGAAATGTAGACCCGCGCGTCGGGCGAGGAACGCCGGACGGCGATGTGCGCACTCCACACGGCCTGCAAGTATTGGGCGGCCACCTGCTGCGTCGTCGCCGGGCCGATGTTGTACCACTCGTAATGCGAGTTGAGCTCGTTGCCGACGATGTACCCAACCACGCGGCCGAACTGCTCGTCCTTCCGCGAAAAGCGATCCGCCAGGAATTCGACGCAGGCCTCGAAGTATCGCCGGCCGGCCGGATCCGATCACGTTGAATCCGGTGATGCCGTTGGGCGCTTCGCGAGCAGCGGCTGGACGTACAATTTTGTTGAGCCGAGGCTCGCTGGTCACCGTGGACAACAAAATCAGATAGACGCGGACGCCCGCGCTGCTGAGCGGCCGCACGGGAATGCTTTCGACGACTCCTCGCGAAAAGAAGTAGGTCTGGCCGCCGCTTTTCCAGCGAAAACTCTCGGGGCGACCGTCGAGATCAATCATCGCGGTCAGGCTGACGTTGAGCGCGGCATGCTTGATGCCCAACGCCAGCGCGTCGTCGACCATCTGCACCTGCAGCCCCTTGATGTCCGCGCCTAGCGGAGCCCGCGTGACTCGCGGCAGAACCGCCGGCGAGACGCTTCCGACGAGGCAGGCAACACAAGAAGAGTGCGACTGATCGCACGCGAGCACCTGTCGGCAATGGTGCCTGCCACGAATCCGAATCAAACAGAGTGCGATGAGCTGGCAGTGAAAGCCGCCTCGACTTTACCAAGCCGCCGATTAGCTCGCGACGTGGCCAAATAGCGGCGGAGTCGGGAAGTTTTTTCTCACGGAACTTTTCCTGCGGCGAGTGCGTCGAAGTCGGTAGCGGGCAGCAATCGCCAAAACGGCTCGAACGTACCTTTGGGGCAAAGGACGCAGAATGAGCGCGCGCATCTCTCGGCTGGTCGTCTCGGTCTTGGCCGTCAACGTCTTCGCGGTACTCTTCGCGGGCTTGCCCAATCTGGCGCCGGCCCAATTCCTGGTTCCCGACCGAGGCGATGCTCCGCCGGTGCGCCGGCCTCCCAACCGTCCGATCCGCCCCGTTCCGCGGCCCGTGTTTTCCTCGTACCGAATTCGCGTCGTCGACGTGCAGGCGACGGTCCACGACCAGGCCGCCAAGATCCGCATGTCGCAGGTATTTCAAAACACGAGCTCGACCGACGTCGAGGCCCAAGTCGTGTTTCCGATTCCGGAAGGCGCCGCGATCAGCGATCTGACGCTGCTCTACGACGGCAAGGAACTGCCCGGCCGTCTGCTGCCAAAAGAAGAAGCCCGCCGGATTTACGAAGAGATTGTCCGCCGGCAGCGCGATCCGGCTCTCCTCGAATATCTGGGCGGCGGAATGTTCCAGACCAGCGTGTTTCCCATTCCGCCGCGGGCCGACCGCACGGTCGAAATCCGCTATACGCAGTTGCTGAGAAAGTCGGGGGGCCTGGTCGATCTCCTTTTGCCGTTGGGAACGCTGAAGCACGCCAACCACGCGATCGACACGCTCAGTGTGAGCCTCAAGCTCGACACCACTGAGCCGCTCAAAAGCGTCTACAGCCCGACGCACACGGTGACCATCGATCGACCCGACGAACACCACGCGATCGGCAAGGTGACCCTGACCAATATCGCGTCGCCCGACGACCTGCGCGTGCTTTACAGCACGCAAAGCGGGGCGGTCGGGCATGAACCTGATCAGCTATCGGCCGAACGAAAAAGAGGACGGCTATTTCCTGCTGCTGGCCAGCCCCGATCTGAATGCCGCTCAGCAAGCGTTGCGATCCCCGAAGACAGCCGTGATCGTCGTCGACCGCTCCGGCAGCATGGGCGGCCAGAAGATCGAGCAGGCGCGGCAGGCCGTCAAGTTTTTCCTCAACCAACTCGAAGCCGGGCGACCTGTTCAACGTCATCGCCTACGACTCCGACATCGAAGCCTTTCGCCCGGAGCTGCAGCGCGTGACGCCCGAGACGATCAAGGCGGCCACCAGCTTTGCCGACACCATCAACGCGGGCGGCGGCACGAACATCGACGAGGCGCTCAAAGCGGCCCTCGGCATGCTGGCCGACGACAAGCGGCCGAGCTACGTGCTGTTTCTGACCGACGGCGTGCCGACTGTCGGCGAGCGAAGCGAGAGGAAGATCGTCGTCGAACTCGCGGAGTTTCGATCAAAGTCCACGCGCGAATCTTCACGCTGGGAATCGGCTTCGACGCGAATGGCCGTTTGCTCGACCGCCTGTCGCGGGAATTCAACGGGCAATCGGTATACGTGCGACCCAACGAGAACATCGAGACCTACGTCTCGACGCTTGCCAAGCTCGATCGGGTCCCCCGTGTTGACGAACGTCGACGTGAAGTTCGAGTTCGACAAGCCGCAAACCGACGCCGCGACCGACGATCACCCGGACCTATCCGCGAAAGCTCACCGATCTGTTCGCGGGCGAGCAGCTCGTCTGGGTCGGCCGCTATCGCGAACCGGGCCCGGTCAAGCTCACGCTTTCGGGCGATCTGGGCGGGAAGCGACAGACATACACGCTGGCGGCGAACTTCGCGGCGCATTCGGTTCCCGACGCCAACGCCTTCGTCGAAAAGGTCTGGGCGACGCGGCGCATCGGGGAGCTGATCGATGAAATTGATCTCAATGGCAAAAACCGCGAGCTGACCGACGAACTCGTGCACCTGTCGCTCAAGTACGGCATTATGACGCCTTACACGTCCTTTCTGGCCGATGAGCATGTCGATCTGGCAAACCGCGGCAACTTGAACCGCCGCGCCGGCGAGTCGCTCAACCAACTGCAAGCCGCCGACGGAACCTCGGGGTTCGAGCAGCGCAAATTCAAGCAACGTGCGAAATCCGCTGACCTCTTGCCGCCTCCAGCGAATTTCGGAGGGGGATTCGGTGGCATGGGCGGCGGGGGAATGGGCGGAGGCGGCGCGGGTATGGGCGGCGGTGGAGGCAGGGGCGGCGGTGGAGGCGGCATGGGCGGAGGTGGCATGGGTGGTGCCGCTGTCCCCAGCCCGGCTCCCGTCTCCCCCATGTCGATGAGCGGCAAGAGCGTGCGCTCGTCGCGGAAGCACCAGACCGCTCCGCAACCGGGCGATCGCTCCGAAGTTTCGCCCCGGCCCGTGATGCAAACCGTCGGCGACAAGACCTTCTATTGGAAAAACAATCGCTGGCGCGATGCGGATCTGACCGAAGAGACCGAGAAGGACCCGATTCGCGTCCAGCAATTCAGCGACGCGTACTTCGCCCTGGCCGCCCGCGACAACGGCCGCTTCTCGAAGTATCTCGCCCTGGAGGGCCCGATCCTCGTGAGACTCGACGACAAGACGTACTTGATCGAGGCAGCCGAGACGAAGTGAGAGCCGAAACTGCTCGACCTACGCGGCTGCCGCGTGGGTCGCGGCCCGCGGTGCCTGGGCGCTAAAGGCCACGTTGATCGTCGCGGCGAGGCTCGACTGGCCCGATTGCCGGGCCTCGATCCGCAGCCCGTACGACTTCGCCGCCGTGATCCGCACCCGCCCTTCGAAATCCGAGAGCAAGTGGCACTCGGCCCGCGGATCACAAGCCAGCGGCGGCGAGAACGCCAGGTGAGCGACGCCTACCTTTTCGGCGGGGTCCAACTCGATCCGCACGGCCCCCTCGATCACTTCGCCTCCGTCGGCCAAGCGCCGTCTCGTCATCCATTGCACGATCGATTCATCAGCCTCGCGCTCCTCATCGGTCAGCGTCTCGGATTCCTCGTCCGCGAACGAATCGTCGACGAGGGATTCGGCCGACTCGTGGCCAAGCTCGATGTCAGGTTCGACGTCGGCCGCGGGAACGGATGCCATCGCGGAAGGTGCGTCCAAAAGCGGTGCAGCAACCTGCCTCTCTGTGTCACGAATCGTATTCACGAGGCGTTCCGGCTCGGCGGGGGCCCGCGCGAAGAGTGCCGATCGCAGCTCGTCGGTGAGAACAAATCCGCCCGCGGAATCCTCAATTGCCACCGCGCCGATCAGACAGGCGAGCGCTAGTGCCGCGAGGTAACCGCCGACAAACGCCGACGGAGTCAGCCACAATGCGGCCCCGAGCGCTAACGGCGCCAACACGGCCAGCGCGAGCGCCGCCAGTGGGATCCAAGCCTGCCGGAAACGAGCGGGCGCGGCCTGTCTCCACAGCGCCAGCGCCGCCAGCGACAAGAGCGCAGCCAGCGTGGCGACCAGGCACGGAACAGCCGGGGCGACCGGTCCGCGAAACGATCCGCTCAGGCGGCGAGAAACGACGACGACCGTCACGAGGGCGATCGCCGTTTCGGTCGTCAGCGCGAAGACTTTGCGAAAGTCGTCAGGCGCTCGCAGCCGTTGGAGCCGACGGTTCGTTGTCGACATGGGATTGGCATCCTTGCCAAAGGTTTCACCGACTTACAGTCCGGCCGCTTTAGCCAACTCGGCGGCGCGGTCGGTCTTTTCCCAGGTGAAGTCCGGATCGTTGCGGCCGAAATGCCCGCCGGAGGCCGTCTTGCGGAAGATGGGCCGCCGCAGTTTGAGATACTCGATGATCCCACGGGGAGTCAGCGGGAAGATCTCGCGGACAGCCGCCGCGATCCGCTCCTCGGGCACTTTAGCGGTGCCGTTAGTGTCCACGCAGATGCCGACCGGATCGGCAACGCCAATCGCGTAGGCAATTTGCATCTCGCACTCGTCCGCCAGGCCCGAGGCCACGACGTTCTTGGCCACATGCCGGGCCATGTAGGCGGCCGAGCGATCGACCTTGGTCGGATCCTTGCCGCTGAAAGCCCCGCCGCCGTGGCGTCCCCAGCCGCCGTAGGTGTCGACGATGATCTTGCGGCCGGTCAGTCCGCAGTCGCCGTGGGGCCCGCCGATGACGAAGCGGCCCGTGGGGTTGATGTGGTATTTCGTGTCGCGGGTGAGCAGATGCTCGGGCACGGACCGGGGGATGATCTTCTTGCGGATGTACTCGCCGATCTCGGACTGTTCGACTTTCTCGGAGTGCTGCGTCGAGACGACGATCGCCGTAATGCCGACAGCCTTGCGGCCATCGAACTCGACAGTGACCTGGCTCTTGCTGTCGGGCCGCAGCCAGTCGACTTCTTTCTTGTAGCGGGCCTCGGTCAGCTTCTCGAGGATGCGGTGAGCCAGCGCGATCGGCAGCGGCATCAGCTCGTCGGTCTGGCGGCAGGCGTAGCCGAACATCAGCCCCTGGTCGCCCGCTCCGTCGCGGTCGACGCCCATGGCGATGTCGCCCGACTGGCTGTGAATCGTCGTGCAGACCTTGCAGGTGGCGGCGTTAAAGCCCTCGTCCTCGCCGTTGTAGCCGATGTCGTGGGCGACCTTGCGGGCGATGTCGGCGAAGTCGACCTGGCCCCGCGAAGTGATCTCGCCCGCCAGCACGACCTGATCGGTGGTGCACAGCGTCTCGCAGGCAACGCGGGACATCGGGTCCTGGGCGATCAAGGCGTCGAGGATCCCGTCAGAGATCTGGTCGCAGACCTTGTCCGGATGCCCCATGCTGACCGATTCGCTGCTGAACAAAAACTTCGACATGAACCTCGCTCCGCACTCAACAGTCGGCTGGTTGGAAGGCCAAAACTCTCCGGACGACGCCTGTTCTCCCACGTTTCGCCGGCTGCTGGACGAACTCGACAGATTGGGGCGCACAAGCGCGGACGCATCATTCTACTGCCCCGGGCCGTACCCAACAATAATATCGGGGGCCGGAAGGGGGCCGACCTGCCGACGTCGCCCCCGCCGATCTGCCGGGCCGAAAACAGCATCCGGAGCCCCGCTTCGGCTTGGTACGACGCATTCACCAACCCGAAGCGTCGGCGAGGGCTCTGCGTGGCATCGAATCCCTGGACGAACTCACACCAAGCCGTGGCCGTAACGCGCGGTCCGGCGGGGGCCGGGACGACGCGCAAAACCGCGAAGGGGTGGAACTCCTCTTGCCACCGGACCTCGGCGAGCTCCCTTCGGGTCCGAGCCTCAGGGTCGAAGACAGTCGAGGCGTGCAAACCGGTGGAAGAGCGGCCGCCTCTGTTTCCGAAGCCCCCGAAGGGGGCGACACTCTGCTAGCCACCGGTGTCAACCGGTGGTCCGCGAGCCTCTCTCCGCGCTCAAAGCCCCCGAAGCGGGGCGACACTTTTCATTTCGCTAGCCGCGGGCGTTGGTCGCCGCAACAGTGTCGCCCCCATCGCACTTCCCCGAAGCTCTTGCTTCGCCGCGGAATGGCGAGCACGCATGCACGACGATCGGCCTCTCGTAACGGCGATCGGCGCTGGTGGCGCTTCGTCAATCGGCAGCGCACCAACTTCGATAGAAGACAGAGAGCGACAGGAAGGTCTGGCAAGAGCCGACCATTCGGGGCGACTGCGGCGCACTCTTCGTTTCCGGCGGACTGACGTTTTCCAGCGATCTTGGCGACCGACGCGGCGATAGACTATTGGACGAGATCCTCTACCCGGCCCTTTTTAGGACGGCATGGTATGGCCGCGACAGAAGCCCAAAAACCCTGGCTCGCGATCGAGATTCCGCGCATTGGACGACGCGAATTCGCCAACGCCAGTGAAGTCGTAAATTGGATCCAAAATCAGGAGATTCGGCGATGGGAGCCGATTCGAAACGCGATCCCGAGTAACATGCAGGATACGAGACAATTTGCCGAGAGAGTCCTTTCCGGTTTCGTCCGGCTGCTAGAGGCGGTAAGGAGGGCCGACCAAGCGGCCCGCGCCACCGGTGCTCAGGCGCATGCGCAGGCGATCGAACGGGAAATCTCGGCTGCGTTCACCAAGGACTGCCTTTCCGTATCGGCGCCAGAGGTCGAATTCCTTGCACATTTCATAAGGCCGTGGCCGCCGGTGTACGGCGGGCTGGCAGAATTCGTCCTGAAGCGACACTTCTCACCCGACACGCTGCGCACGACGCCCGAGCTCGGGTATCTTCTTGGGATTCTACAAGAAGAAGGAGTCGTTAAACGCGGCGACTATGAACCGATTAGGCGATTGCACGACGAATGGAAAGAAAAACACGAGCAGGTCAAACGGGAATTCGACCTTTGGCTTGCGGCCGCGAAGATTGAGAACGATCAATTTACCGAACGATACAAACAAGTGCAGATCGCTGCGGAACCGGTTTCCTACTGGAACGAGAAAAAGAAACGACATCGCTGGGGCGCAATCGCCTTCGGGGTTTTCTTTGTCGTCCTCGCGGTTGCTGGCGGCGCAGTCGCTGATCCTCTGGATGGGAACGACTCAACAGGCGGCCGTCGACGCCATAAAGGCATCGGGGAGCGTCGATCATACGGCCCTCCTGTTAACTCTGGCCCAACCGCTGTTCGGCAAGCTTCTCGCAGCACTCGGCCTATTTTGGGCTCTCCGAATAGTTAGCCGGATCCTGCTGGCCGAGCTGCATCTCTATGCGGATGCTGACGAGCGCGTAGTGATGGGGAAAACTTACATCTCGCTACTGCTAGGCAAGGGAATCCTAGAGGGAAAGCCCGGCGTCGATAAAGAGGATATAACGATCATCCTGTCGCAACTCTTCCGTCCGACGACGAGCGGAATCTTCCCGGACGATGTGGCACCACAGATCCCGATCGCCGAATTGACCAAACTGGGGTCGGCGTCAAAAGCGAAGGACTGAACAAACTTCCGTCGCGCAATAAATCAAATGATCATGCAAACTGATCTTCGGAAACTTCAGCATCTGGTATAATGGAAGCGTGACAACCTGATGTCGCATGACGGAGACGCGTAAAGCGTCGCAAGTTTCTTAACGAAAGCCGTCGCCTTTTCAGCCGCTGGGCTGGGCGATGGCTTTGTTCGTTTGCAAGCCGGTCTCGCTCAGCAAGGCGGTGCAACAACCAATTTGCGAGGCTGGTATGCAGAACGAAAACGGAAATGGAAACGGGACGGTCGCGGGCAATGGCGCAGCGACAGACAACGGGTCAGCGACAGGCAATGGGACCGCGACAAGCCATGGGATCGGCAACGGGACAGGCAACAAGCCGCTCGGGACGTGGACGCTGGCGGGCCACACGTACACGAATTACGCCGAGTTTTGCGAGGCGCGCGAGCGGCGGCAGCGGGAGTTTCTGACGCGGAGCGGCGGGGCTAAGTCCGACGAGTTGGGACCGCCGTTGGTCGTGCCCGAGGACGCAACGCCTGAGACTTTCAATCCTGAGCGCGAGTGGCCCGTCTCCTCGGAGATCGATGCGGCCCTCAAGAATCGCTTCCGACTCTTCAGCGGGGCTCAGCTCAAGTCGGGCCTCAAGTCGGCCAAAGACACGCGCTATCTGATTCCCGGCATTCTGGCGGCCGGGCAGCCCGGGGGAATTTACGGCGGGTTCAAGACGCTCAAGACGTCGCTGGCGGCCGACCTCCTCATCTCGCTGGCCAGCGGCACGCCGTTCCTCGGGCGGTTTCCGGTCGCGAAGCCGGGGCGGGTGCTGTTTCTGTCGGGCGAAGCCGGGCTCGAGGCGCTCCAGGCGACGGCCGACCGCATCTGTCGCGAGCGGGGCTTGTCGCTGGAGTCGCTCGAGAATTTTCATCTTTCGCCCGATCTGCCGCGGCTCGATCGGCCGGTCGACGTGATGGCCCTCCGCGAGTTGATCGAGATTCAACAGCCGATCTGCCTGGTAATCGACCCGATCTCGCTGGCGATGGGCGACTCGAACAGCCGCAATCCGTTCGCCGTCGGCGCGCTGTTGCGGGAACTGGTCGAGCTGTGCGACACGACGGGCTGCGCGATCCTCGTCGTGCATCACGCCAAGCGCTCGCACAAAGCGGGCAGCCCGCCCACGCTCGACGACATCGCCTGGAGCGGCTTTGCCGAGTTCTCGGCCCAGTGGCTGTTGGTCTCGCGCCGCCGGCCGTACAACCCCGACACGGGCCATCACGAGTTGTGGCTCTCCGCCGGCGGCCGTGCGGGACACGCTGGACTGTGGGCTCTCGACGTCGACGAAGGCGCCCCACCCGCCTTGCCGGACGAGGGACCGATGGCGTCCGCCGACGAAGATTGCCGAACTTGGAAGACGGCTCTGCGCTCGGTCGCCTGGGCCGAGGCTCAAGCGGACGAACAGTACGTCGCCACCCGCGAAGACCGCCAATTGCGTCGCCGGGCGATGGCCGTCGAGCGTCAGAGCCAGCGAGTCCTGGAGCTGCTCGCCGCCTACCCGGACGGCTGCACGGCCCGCTTCATGCGAGACCCGTTGGGCGTCAGCGGCGACCGGATGACCCGGCTGCTCGACCGCCTGATCGAGCAAGGCCAGATCGTCAAAAACGAAGATCGAACATTCGACAGCCGCCGCCCGATCGTGACCTACGCCCGCGTGCAGGTGATGGACCTGTCGCAGACAGCCATCAAGGCCGGCCAAGTGTCCCGCCCGGACCCAAAGTCGTACGACCCCACCACGGGCCAGTGGGTCAGCAGGTGCAGCAGGGGCAATGCCCCTGCACCCGGGGCGGCCGGACTCGGGGGTGGTGGGACGCCGTGTGCCGCGGCACGCGGGATTGGCGATGACTCGGCCCGCTCGATGGGACGGGACGCGGGACGGGACACGTTGTTTCATCGAGAAAACAGCGGTGTTTTGGTTCCCACCAACAGCCAGCGTGAAGCGGCAGCCAGCGTGCCATCACAGTCCGAGCGCGGCCGCACCGGGTCCAGGGGCGTTGCCCCTGGCTTAGTTTGCGCGGCGTTTGACTGCGTAGCCGTATTGCACGGGCCAGGGCGGCTGGGCTCCCAGCTCCGTTTGCGCCTTGAGAGCCCAGTACGGCTCTCGCAGCATTTCGCGGGCGATGAAGACCAGGTCGGCGTCGCCGCTGGTGATGATTTCGTTCGCGTGAGCGGCTTCCGTGATCAGGCCGACCGCGCCGGTCAGGATCTGGCTCTCGCTACGGATTCTGTCGTGCAAAGGGCACCTGAAATCCTTTGCCGACCGGAATGCGGGCCGTCGGCGTCAGAGCCCCCGAGGAACAGTCGATCAAGTCGATGCCCAAGCTCCGCAGCTGTCGGGCGAAGACCACCGAGTGCTCGATGTCCCAACCGCCTTCGACCCAGTCGGTGGCCGAGATGCGGACGAAGACCGGCAGCCCCGCCGGAACGAGCGCCCGTACGCGCTCGCACACGCGCAGGGGAAAACGCATGCGGTTCTCCAGGCTGCCGCCGTAATGGTCTGTGCGCAGATTGCTGAGGGGCGAGAGGAATTCGTGCAGCAGGTAACCGTGGGCCGCATGCACCTCGATCAGCTGGAAACCGGCGGCCAGCGCGCGACCGACGGCCTTTTCGAACGCCAACACGATGTCGTTCAGACCCGCCTCGTCGAGTGCGACCGGCGGCGGGATCCCCTTCCCGAAACGGAACGGCACTCGGTCCCACGACCGTCCAGCCCCCGCTCTCCGGAGTCTTCAGTCGGGCGCCGCCCAGCCAGGGAACATCGCAGCTCGCCTTACGCCCGGCGTGCGCCAATTGAACGCCGGCGATCGCTCCCTGGGAATGAACGAAGCGGGCGATGCGCGCCAGGGGTTCGATGTGTTGGTCGCCCCAGATGCCCATGTCCTTCGGCGTGATTCGTCCCTCGGGGGTGACGGCCGTCGCCTCGACCACGACCAGTCCGACGCCACCTGCCGCCCGGCTGCCCAAATGCACGAGGTGCCAATCGTTGGCCAGCCCGTCGTCGGAGCTGTACTGACACATGGGCGAAACGACGATCCGATTACGAAGCGTGATGCTCCGAATCGTCAGCGGGCTGAGCAAGTCGGTTTCGGGGACCTCTCGGTCATGCTGCGCTCCGGCTGTGCAGCCATGGGCCGCAGAATGCGAACCCTCTTGCGCGGGGGTCGCCGGCGCCTCGTGTCCCTTGGCCGTGTTGGTCTCGCTCGAACCGGGATTCTGCATGGTCGCGCCTTCAAACGTCGTGAGTCTGGCGGTTTGGCTTCGATTCGGATGGCATTGATTCTCCGAGCCAGTCCTGTCCAATTCGCCAGTTTGTTCTATGAGCCGGGATCAATCTGCCTGGACGATCTCACACAAGTGAGCGAGGACTTTGGCGATCGTCTTGGTTTCCGCCGCCTTGTCGATCGCGACGCCGGTGACCACGAACGAAAAAACCAGCTGGCGGTCGCTCTTCGTTGTGAGGTAGCCGGCGAGGGCCTTACTCGTCACCAGGAAGTGATCGTCGAGCAGGTTTTCCCAGAGGAGCGTGCCCGTCTTGGCGTGGACTTTTCCCCAGACGGGGCTGGTTTTGGGGACGTCGTCCGCCAACGTGCCGTCGACACCGAGAATCGGCAACGCCCGCTCGAAGGCGGAGAAATCGGGACGTGTCGACAAATAACGCAGCAACGTGACCGTCATGCGGGGCGTGGTGTAGTCGGATGGGGCACCGCCGGCGCCGCCGCCGAAGGAAAGCGACCCAGCGTCCAGCCCGGCACGCCGAAAGAACTCGCGTTCGAAGTGCATGCCGTCCGTCAGCTCCCGCTTGCCGTGCCGCATTGCAATCAACAGGGGCAGCGTGCTCGCGTGCAGATTGTGGCTCACCTTGAGAATCAGACGGGCGTTCTCGGCGAAGGGAGGCGACTTGAGCGTCGCCACTTTGACCAGCCCGTGCAGGTCTCCCGGTTTGGGCAGCAGGCTGTCGGGATTAAAGTCGTAAAGCGAAGCCGAGACGCGGACGCCGGCCCGCGCGAGGGCTTCGATGAAGAGCGTTCGGGCCCAGCGAGACGGGTCGGCCACTTCACTCACGCAAACGAACTGCGGGCGGTCGGCAGCAATTCGGCCCCGCACGACGAAGCGATCGTCGCCGGCCGGACGGCAGTCGATCGTCGATTGGCCGCCCGGAGCAATCGTCTCGACCTGCGCGTCGACGCCAAGCGCGGCCGACTTCGGCCGCCAGTCAACCTTGGCGGGCGAGCCTTTGGCGGCCGGCGTGATCGTGAAGTCGATCAGGTTGTCGTTGACCATGATGGGCGTCAAACGCGAAGGTCCGCTGCCCGTGCCGCTGGCCGGAGCGAACGCCCGGGCATCGATGATCACTTGCCCGCGGACTTCCCGCACGCCGGTTGCCGCGACTTGCCGCGCGAGCGAGTTCAGACCGGCGAGCGGATCGCCCGCCGTCAGCACGGCGATGCCTGCCGGGTTGGCATAGGTGTGGTCAGCCTTGGTGTATTCGATCTCGTTCGCCTTGGTCGTCCGGCCGCCCAGCGTGAGATCGCCCACCGCCACCAGGATCAGGTCGCCGTTCAGCACGCCCGCCGCATCGACGGTTCCCCGGCGGAACACGGGCGTCTCGAAGCAGAAATTGCTGCCCAGCGTGTCCAGCGCGGCCGAAACCGAGTAGAGCTTGGTCGTGGACGCCGGCGGAAAGAGCTTGTCGGCATCGCGCTCGTACAACACTTCGCCCGTGCGACGGTCAGCGACGAGCAGGCCCCAGCGCGCGTGCTGGAAGCGTGGGCCGTCGATCACTTCGCGAATTTGAGGCGACAGCTTTTCGCCCGCGGTGGCGGAGGCGGCCGCCAGCATCAGGCCCGCGCCGCAAACAACCAGCTGAGCGACAAGGCAAACGGCGGCACGGGACATGGAGCGGCTCCCAGCAAATTCGAGCAGGATGGTCGATCTAGAAGCGAAGGCGATTGAGGCGCGGCTAGGACGGATCGTCGTGGAGGATCTTGCTCACGGTCAGTCCGAGTTCCTGCAGACGTGTCCGCAGCGTATTGCGCGAGAGCCCCAGAATCTCGGCCGCCCGCGCCTGGTGGCCGCCGACCGACGCCAGCACCTGTTCCAGCAGCACCCGATCGACGGCCGCGTGAACCTGGTCGCTCAGGTTGGCAGTTCCCTGGGCGAGCAGCTTTTGGACGAGGGCCCGCACGTCCGACAAATCGCCGGCCCCCACCTCGCGCGGCGACTCCTGCGGACGGGTTGCCTCGCGCGAGTGGCCGCGAACGCTCGTCGGCAGCGCTTGGGGCGTCACGATCTCGCCCGTCGTGTGCACCAGGGCGAACTTGATCGCGCTTTCCAGCTCCCGCACGTTGCCCGGCCAACTGTGTCGGGCCAGCGCATCGATCGCCTCTGCCGAAATGCCGCGGACGCCGTCGGCCAGATCACGACGGAAGCGCTTCAAAAAGTGTTCGGCCAACAGCGGGATATCATCAGGTCGCTCGCGCAAGGGGGGCAGCGTCAGCGTGAACGTGTTGAGCCGGAAGAAGAGGTCGGGGCGGAATTCCTTCCGCTGCATCGCTTGTTCGAGGTCCTTGCTGGTGGCGGCAATGATCCGCACGTCGACATGAATTGTCTGGTTGCCGCCCACGCGCTCGAACTTCCCGTCCTGCAGCACGCGCAAGATCTTAGCCTGCGTGGCCGGGGCCGCGTCGCCAATTTCGTCGAGGAACAGCGTCCCCTGATGGGCCTGTTCGAACTTGCCGATCCGCACGCGGTCGGCCCCGGTAAACGCCCCCTTCTCGTGCCCGAAGAGTTCGCTTTCCAGAAGTGTTTCGGGGATCGCCGCGCAGTTGATCGCCAGAAACGCCCGGTCGCTGCGCCGGCTGTGATCGTAGATGGCCCGCGCGATCAGCTCTTTGCCCGTGCCGCTCTCGCCCAGAATCAGCACGGTCACGTCCTGTGCGGCAATCCGGCCGACTTCCTTGAAGATGGATTGCATCGCCGCCGATCGACCGATCACGTGGTCGGCGCGGTCGTCCGCGACGGCGTCGGGATCGATCACCGTGCGGACGTGGGCCAGCCGTCCTGCTTCGAGCGCTTTGTGCACCAGCCCGGTCAATTCGTCCAGGTCCCACGGCTTGAGCAAGTAGTCGAAGGCCCCGCGCTGCATCGCCTCGATCGCCGTCTCCGCTGTGCCATGAGTCGTCATCACGATCACGGGCAGCTTGGGGTCGGCCGCTCGCAGTTCCTTCAGAACGTCGAGGCCGGAGAGATCGGGGAGCCGGACGTCGAGCAGCACGGCGTCGGGCTGTTCGCGGCTTGCCGCCTCGATGCCCGCTTTTCCGGTTTGTGCCGTCACGATCCGCAGGCCGTCGCAGCGCAGCCCCTTCTCCAGGGCGTAGAGCACGTTTCGCTCGTCATCGACGACCAGGAGTGTCGGCATCGGTTGGTTTACTCTTGTCCGCGTGGTGCACCCATCGACGACTCGGCCGAAATGGTCGTTTGGCCGTTCGTCGATTTATCGGTGGTCGTTCCGTCGCTAACCGGTTTGTCGCCGGGCGCGGACCGACCGAGGGTCGGCAGCGTGACGGTGAAAATCGCGCCGCCTTGTGGGCCGTTGGCCGCTTCGATACAGCCACGATGATCTTCGACAATGCGGCGGCAGATTGTCAGCCCCAAGCCGGTCCCCGATTCCTTCGTGCTGACAAACGGCTCGAACAGGCGGTCCCGCACAGCCTGCGAAATGCCCGGACCGCTGTCGGCTACAGTGACCACCGCGCAGCTCGGCCTCCGTCTCTCAATGCGGATCGTCACCTGGCCCTCGCTGCGAACGGCGTCGAACGCGTTGAGCAGGAGGTTGAGCAGCACCTGGTGCAACTGCTCCGGATCGGCGTCGACTTCGATCGGGCGTTCCGGCGGCTCGACGACAACCCGAATCGACTGCTGCTCCGCGCGGCCGGCGAGGAGCTGGCACGTCCGTTCGACGACCGACGCCAGATCCACCCGCCGCTTGGCGATGGCCGGCGGACGGGCGTAGTCCAGAAACGATTGCAGCGAGCGATTCAATCGCTGGATTTCCTCGTCGAGCACGGCCAGGTCGCGGGCATTGAGCGATTCGGTCTCCGGATCACGGCGTGCGGCGTCGACGATCGTCTTCATGGCCGTCAGCGGATTGCGCAGCTCGTGCGCCAGGCCAGCGGCCAACTGCCCCAGCGCGGCCATCTGATCGTTGCGCAACCGATCGCGCTCGGCCGACTGCAGCCGCTCGACGACCTGCGCGACCCGCTGGGCCAGGCCGGCCGCCGCCGCATCGAGCTGTGCGAAGTTGTCGGTCGAGACGACCTGGACCGGCCCGACGACCTGGTCCAGCGAACCCAGGGCGCTACGAATCGGGATGCTCAATTCGATCAGCTCGCGACGGAGACTGCGGGCGATGCCGAAGCCCGGCCACCACTCCGCCCAGCGTGCCCCCCATGCCCAACACGAACAGGGCCCAGTCGGCCCGCCGCGTCACTTCGAGTCCGTTCTTCCGTGCCGCATGCAGCGCCTCGACGCAAAGCTCGCGTTCTTCGCGGGCGCGGGACAGAAGCTGCGGATCGAGCAGCGTGCCGATCACGCGGCGGGCGACGGCTTCGCGAGCCTCGCGGGGCGTCGGTGCCGTGGGCATTTGATTGAGCTCGCGTCGCAGGGCGACCGTGTACTGCTCCATCTCGGCGACCAGCGAATGGCCGCGTTCGGACATCACCAGGCCGTCCACCTGCACCAGGTCGTTATCCCCCTCCTGGCCCAGGCCGCGGGCCACTTCGACCTCGCGGGCCTGCCCGGCCGAAGCATAGTCGGTGAGGTGCCGTCGGCACTCGTCGAAGACCTGCTCGACGCGCTCGGCCGCTTCGCTGGCGGACATCGCCTGGTCGATCACGCGGTCTGCCTCGAGCTGCATCCGCCGCAGTGCCAGCGACGCGATGGCGACGGTCGCCAACAGAAGCACGCTCAGCACCAAGGTGGGAGCGGCGACCCGCCAGACAATTCCGCGACCGGCAAAAGTCATCCTGTGAGTCTCGGACAAATCAGTGGCCTGTCAACCTGCGGAAAACTAAATGACCGGCAAATCACAACGACCAAGGTGCACCGTCAAGGTTCGCGCGCGGCGGTTAAAAACTGAGCGCGATTTCCATCGTAACCGACCGGATCGGGAATTGGGCGCGCCGCTATTTATTCGCATTAACTCGAATCCTCTGGAGGTTTTCCGCCCCAATCGCGAGCGGCCACGTCGGACTTGGCACATGGCCTGCATAGGTAGTGAATCGTTCAGAACTCTTACGAGGCATGTTGGAAAGAACTCGGATCGAAATCAGGGAAGTACGGGCCAGCTATTCACGGTGCCACCCATTCACGGGACCACTGCGATCCGGGAGGGCCGCCATGTCGGACGCAAAGCGAAGACGCAGGCATTCTCCCAACCATGTGAAACGCGCTTGGTATGCCCGGCACCGCTGCATTCGCTTCGCCCGTCGTTTCTTCGCGGGAAGCAACCCCGCCATTTCGCAAAGTGATCGAGGATGAGCACTTCACTCGGGCCATTGGATAAGACACGGATTCTGAGCCGCTCGGAAATCGCGGCCGTGATCGCCGACCTGAAACGGAAACGGCGATCGGTCAACACGCGGCAGAATCTGATCGTGTTTCGCCTGTCTGCCTCCTGCGGCTTGCGGGTCTCGGAGATCGCTGGAATTTGCATTCGCGACGTCCAGACCGAAGGCCCGCGGCCGCACCTTTGTATCCCCCAAACCGGGGCCAAGCGATGTCGGCCCCGCACCGTGCCCCTCTGGTGGGACGCGGAGACTCTCGCTGACATCGCTGCTTGGAAGCGCGAGCGGATCGAGGCGGGAGCGCAACCGTCCGATCCGCTCGTTTGCAGCCAGCACAAAGACACCTGGGGCAAGACGCTCTCGGCACGCAACCTCCAACATCGCTGGAGTGTGGCCATCAAAGTGCTGGGCCGGGACCGCGCCAAACGGCTCAGTATTCAAAAGGGACGCCATTCGTTCTGCTCGCACGCCCTGGCCAGCGGCCGCAGCATTGCCGAAGTTCGCGAGGCCGCCGGCCACGCCAATCTCGCCACCACCGCCAGCTACTTTCAGTTGAGGTCGGATCACTGAAGGTCTGCCGTCAGCAGGGCGACTCGAGCGGACCATCTCGACGAATTTCTCACCGCTCCATGAGCCGCGTTTGACGGCCGGACCCCGGGGTGCCTCTGGCCCCGGGGTCTCTTTTTGCGCGTCCGCCGCCACGCTGCGTCCACCGGCGAGTTTTTCGGTTCTTACGCCTGAGCCGATTCCCGCGGTTCTCTTGGGTCGGTTTAGACGCAGTAAACCGGTTTTGCTGAGGCGAAGGCCGGCTCACAAGTGGCGTGCACGCGCCAACCGATGAAAACGGCGCGTCGTTCTTTCTCGATAGGCCCGGTCGGTTGTGCTTAATCGACCCCAGCCGAGAGTCGTGCCATGCGATTGTCCATCCGTGCCTTCGGAGTCGCCCTGCTGGTGGGAACGCTGGCCGCGTCGGGTCGCTGCGGTGACCTGTCACTCGACCTGACGGAAACGCCGCCTCCCGATCCGACGGCTCCGGCCGCCCCGGCGACTCCTCCCGCGGCTCCGGGACTCTCGACGCTGCCGGCCCCGGTCATCGCCCAACCGTGCGACAGCCCGAGCCTTCCCGCCTGCACGCCATCCCCCTTCGACGGCGACTGCTGCACGCGACCGCTCCTGTTAGGCAGTTTGTGCGGGGTCCGCGACCAGCTGGCCGCCCACGGAATCACCTTCAACGCCGATACCTATCAGTTCTACCAGGGAGTGGCGACCGGCGGCATTCACGACGTCGGCGACTATTCCGGCCGCAACGACTACTTCGTCAACATCGACGGCGAAAAGCTGGGCCTCTGGAAAGGCTTCTTCATTACCCTCCACGGCGAAACGCGCTACGGCGACACGGTCAACGGCGACACGGGCGCCATCATCCCCGTCAACACGGCCGAGCTCTTCCCCACGGCGAGGGGGTCCGAAACGGCGCTCACCGGCGTGAAATTCACGCAGGCCCTGTCCGAGAACTTCGTGCTGTTTGGCGGCAAGCTCAACATGCTCGACGAGTTCAAGATGCCGTTCACGGGCGACCGTGCGATCGACGGCTTCTGGAACCTCGGCATGTCGTTCCCCGTCATCGTGGCCCGCACCGTCCCGTATTCGACTCTCGGTGCCGGAGCGGCCATCCTCAAGGACGGAGCGCCCATCTTCACCGTCATGGTGCTCGATACCAACAACACGCCGACGACGAGCGGCTTCAACGAGCTCTTCAGCAACGGCGTGACGATCTTTGCAAACCTCACCTTGCCGACCAAGTTCTTCGGCCTGCCGGGCTCGCAAGGCGTCTCCGGCACGTTCGGCACCGGCAATTACAACAGTTTGTCGCCAACCGCTTACTTCGATCCCGAGCAAGGACTCGTGATTACGCAGGAATTCGTCCGCGACTCGTGGTGCGTCTTCTACACGGGCACCCAGGCCCTGTGGGTCGATCCCTGCAATCCCAAGCGTGAGTACGGCGTCTTCACCAACATCGGGACCGCCGACAACGGCCCTAGCCCGATCAGCTTCGCCGCCAACGTGGCCCTGTACGGCAGCAGCCCGATCACCAATCGTCCGCTGGACACGTTCGGCATCGGCTACACGTTCACGCGATATTCGTCGCCCATCCGCGACTTCGCCCCGGTCCTCTTGCCGATCGGCAACGATCAGGCCATCGAGTTGTTCTACAACTTCGCCGTCACGCCCTGGTTCAACGTCGCTCCGGACCTGCAGGTCGTCTTCCCCGCCCGCGAAGAAACCCTGCCGCCTAATCGCGAATCGATCGACACGGCCCTCGTCCTCGGCATCCGCGCAAAGATCAACTTCTAAGGCAGGGGCGTGCCCCTGCACCCGGGGCGGTTCGAACTGCTTGAGCTGAGGCGCTGGCGCCCGCCGGGGAGTTTCTGCGAGGAAGGTTTGAGTCGGAACAGCCGACTGGTGATGCCCGCTTTGTCGGCGAAGAGTCGTTCGCTGTTCAGGATCCGGTTCTCTCAACGATCGCGTTGCTGATGGTCGGACACGAACCTTCACCGTTCCGATCGCGGCGCGGCGTGCATTGAGACCAGCCGCGCGATGAGCATCGCGACGAACAGAGTGCCGGTGGTGGCTTCCAGGGCTGCCAAAAGTCGTGCGGGCCGAGACACGGGGACGATGTCTCCATAACCGACCGTGCTCAGCGTCACAAAACTGAAGTAAAACGCGTTGAAGCCGGTCATGGTGTTCGGCCCCATCGAGTGATCGCTCGTCGCAAAGGCAGTGGGGTTGAGGCTCGCGATCAGCACGTAGGCCATGGCCCACCCCAGACCCAGCATCAGATACGTCGACACCGCCGCGCAGAGCACGCCGAACGTGACAATCTTAGCCCGGAGAATGTAGGCCAGATAAACGACAAGGACATAACTCAGGAGGGCCAGAACCGGGACCAGGTAGATGATGGGCGACAGCTGATCCGCGTAGAGATGGTGCAACCAGCGGGCGAAAATCGCCATGACGGCGAGAGCCAGCGAGCTCAGCAGGGTCGACCAGCGATTTGAGACGGCCAAGACTGCCGAGACCAGCATGAAAGTCAGCAGCAGCCCTTCGATCAACGGCCCGTGTTCCAAGTCCTCCACGAACGGCGTGACGACGATCAGCAACAGCAGTGAAATCAGGAATTCGACGGCCGACCACTGGGAGAGCACGACAAATCGCCGCCGCCGCTTCACTGTGGCATGCGTTGGGCCGGAATCTGGAGCATTGTTATCCATCACGATCCTTCAACCTGAGCCCAAGTTAACTCTTCTCCCCTCGCCCCTCGCGGGAGAGGGGTCGGGGGTGAGGGGACCCTTTTTTAATCCTGTCCCAATCCGTAGGTCCCGTCCGGTTCGTGTCCCGTCCGGCCTGTCCCGTCCCGTTCGCCCCACGTTGGTCTTCAGCCCCAACGGGGCGAGATTCGATAGCCCAGGTCGGAGCGCAGCGCAGGCCTGGGATCCGGAGCGACCCAACGAGCTTGCTCGCCGAGCCCCAGCGGGGCGAGACAACGCTCCACCGCGGCACCCGGTCCCGTTCGTGTCGCGTCCCGTCGTAGAAAGTGTCCGGACCGGACCTCGGCCGTTCATAATCCATTGATTGCGTCAACTTAAGCCGGACACTTCGGTTTCGTGCGATCCGGACCGGACCCGCGGTGGGACCACTTTCGGGCGCCCCCTTATATTAAATGTGAGAGTCCCGTCACGCC
Source organism: uncultured Planctomycetaceae bacterium (assembly GCA_963813715.1). GTDB lineage: Bacteria > Planctomycetota > Planctomycetia > Planctomycetales > Planctomycetaceae > DASPSM01. The sequence continues at coordinate 49,556 of CAWFAK010000006.1, forward strand.
GGGGATGAAATTTCTGACCGGCTGGGACGACCTGAGAGCTGGCTGAGCACTGATTCGAGCCGCCACCGACCGCGCGCACCTCGACCGCGGGGACAAATCGTCTCATTTCATTCTGCGGCGGTTTCGAGGTTCCACCAAGCCCGCGTTTCTACGCTCTTGGAAACAACCGCCGAAGTTTTCTCTGGCGCCCGTTCTCTCACTTCACCTCTTCAAAATCCGCCGGTTTCCAGCTGCCGTCGAAGGCCGGCCCCTTCGGGCCGTAGATGCGGAAGTAGACGAACCAGCCTTTGCCCGGAGCGGTTTTGATCCAGCGCGACTCTTTGCCCGCCGGCGCAGTTGGGCCGAAGTAGAGGTCGACGGAATCGCCCGTCAAATCTTTGAGCTCGAACAATGAACGAAGGGCTGCCTTGTCCTGATCGGTTTGCACTTCGCTGCGCGTGGCCGCGTCGTAGGCGGTCACTGACCAGAAGAGGCCGGCCGGCACTGGCAAAGGGACCGTGAGCTTGTAGCTCTTGCCGCCGTCGAGGTAGGCGCCGCTGTGGTCGCGGGCGGCGAGCCAGTAGAGCGAGCCCGCCCCGGCCGAGCGGCGGAACATGGCCGGCGAGGCGACGATGGCCTGGGCGAACCAGCGGTCGCGGGCCTCGAGGTCGAGTCCGCTCCGCGTGCGAAAGTTGCCATTATCGGCGACGAGTCCCGCCCACTCCCACTTGCGGTCGTCCCACGCCCGGCGGTCGGCGCGAGTGCCGTCGAAGGCCGACACGAGCAGTTGCTCGCGCCGGACTTGGCGGCGCGCTCCAGGATTTCTTTCATTCGCGCGTCGGGGGCGAAGGGTTTGCCCTTCTCGATGCCAAGCGCCATCAACGGGCCGTACATCGCGCGGAATTCGCCGACGACCGGCTCCGCCTCGACGACGTCGTGCAGCTTCTCCCAGAACTGGAGGTTGTCTTCCCAGCGGAGGCACGTGCCGTCCATCGGCTTCTGCGAGATGTCGGTGTACTTCACCAGCTGAGGATTGGCCGCGGTCGACAGGGGATAGATCTTGATCGAACGCAGAGCGGCCATCGCCCCGTCGACGTCCCCTTTCACCGGCAGCGAGCGAATGGCGACGAGCACCTTGTACGATCCCGCGCGGCCCACGTGGTAACCGCTCGGCACTTCTCCCTTGTAGCCGGGCGGTAGCAGCAGGTGCTTCCCCCCTTTGCCCGCGTCGGGACCGGGCAAGCCCATGTCCATGATCCAGCGCTGGTGATGATCGTCCGCCAGCGCGATGAACGGCCCCGGCGGCAATTCGACCACGAGCGGCCGATCTTTGAGGTCGAACGTTCCCGAGCCGTACGGCGTGTCGGAATTGGCCGTGAAGACGACGTGCCGCGGACCGGCCGACAGGATCATCATGTCTTCGTTGACCTTCTGACCCAGTTCCAGACCGCCGTTGAAGATGCCTTCGCACGAGAGGGTCGGGTACCAGAAGCGGTAGGCCGTGACGGCCCGCTGAAAATCCTCGGCATCGCGGGCCTTTTGCGAGGCCTCGGGCGTGGGAAAGCCACCACGCAATGTCGGCTCCTGGCCGGATGCGAATGCGGGCGCAAGAACCAGCGCGAGGAGGAATAGATTTCGCATGTTGGTCTTCCGATCAAAAGCGATCAGGTCGCGGGGTTACTGAGCCCTCTCAACATCCGGCAGCTTCCACGTCTTCTGGTAGAGCGCCTTCGTCGGCGCGTACAGGCGGAACATCAGCTCGAACTTGCGGGCCGGATCGGTCGGCAGCCAATTGCTTTCCTTGCCGGTGGGGGCACTGGGACCGATGTAAATGTCGATTGATCCATCGGCGTTCTTCTGCAGCTCAGGGATCTGCGACGATCGGCTGCGCGCGAGACGCCCTTAATGAGCGCGTGCGTCTGCCGGTCGTACGCGGTCAGCGACCAGTACTGTTTGACCGGCGCGTTCGGCGGCACCGAGAGCTGATAGGTTTTGCCGCCGTCGAACGCCTCCCCGTTCTTGTCCTTAATCGTGATCAGATAAAACTGCCCCGCGCCGAGCCGCTTGAGGCCGATGAAAGCATAACTGTACGCCACGCCACGCTCATCGACCGGATAGTGGTCGGGGTCGGTGTAGCCCTTCTGCGCTGCCTCGACGAGCGCGGGATACGTCGGGTACGTCCAGTGCCCGCCCGGCCAGAAGGAGGGGAAGCCGGCGTTGTACTTCATCTCCAGCCAGTCTCTGGCCTCCTTCATCGCGGCGTCTAAGATCTGCTCCGCCGCGGCGTCGGGACGGAACGGTTTGCCTTTCTCGATGCCCACCGACGTGAGCTGTTCGATCATCGCCTTGTCACGCTCCAGCCACGGCTCGCTCTGCACGATGCGGTCGAGATGTTTGAAAAAGCTGGCGTCGTAACGGATGGTCGAGTCGAAATCGACGTCCTTCACATCGGTGAACACGGTGGCCGGCGGATTGGCCGCCTGTGACAGCGGATAGACCTTCATCTGCTTGCCGTAAGCAATCGATTTCTGCACGTCGGCGTCGCCGTGGCTCTTGAGGTTCGATCGCAACAGCATGTATCCCGCGAACGTGTCGGACGACAGCGGGATGTAGCCGTCGGGCGTTCTCTCTTTGTATCCGGGCGGCAGCACGAGGAACTTGCCGCCCTTTCCCTTGTCGGCGCCGAGCAGCCCCGCATCCTCCAGCGGCATCTGCCACACGGTGACGACGTTAGCGTTGAACGATCCGTCGGCGTCGCCGGGCGGAAGATCGAGCACGACGGGGCCGTCCGCCGTGTTGTAGAACGTCATGAAATAGAGGGCATCGGGATTAGGGGTGAGCGTTTGATTCTTCGCGTCGAGCGGCCGACCCCAATAAATCACCTGGCCAACCTGGCCGGGCGTCTTCGTCAGCATTTCCTGAAGCATCAGGTCATAGTTGACCGCGGGCATGCCCCAGATCACCGCCTCGACCGCTCGGCGATGGACGGTTCGCTCGGCGAGTTGGGCCGAGGTCAGCGATGGCTGCGTTGCCTTATCCTGAGCAAGGGCGGCGCAAGACAACCCCGCAAGTAAGAAGCCCGGCAGGATCAGAGCCGCGGCGCAGATCGTGCAGCGCGCATGATCTCAGGTTCCTTTCAGCTTGAAGGATCGGGTCGCCCGTCCGCGATCGATTGCGCGAAGCGCGACCTACTCTTTTGGCCCCGGTTCGCCGGCGGGGTGACGGAGCATGGGAAAGACCTGGCGCAGCTTCTTGCCGGCTTTGATTTCCCGGAGTTTCTGTTCCATCAGGTTGGCCGGATTGAACGACGGCGGGAAGGAGCGCGGCGGAAATTCGTCGAATGTCGCCACGAACTTGAAGACGTCGTCCATCGCTCCGTAAACGGAACCGACGTGGTTGAGATTCCAATCCCAGAAGGTGTTGGACGTGATGTCGGCCCGCTCGAACGGATCCTGCATCAGGTTGAAGACTTTCTGCAGCCGCAACGTCGTGAAAGGCTCGGCCCAGACCTGGAGCGTCCCCGGGGACCGCTGCTCCGAGAACACGTACTTGTAGTCGCCGTCGCGAAAGCCCACCAAGAGGCCGTCGTCGTCGGCATAAAAGAACTTGTCGCGGGCGCTCTTCGCACCGTTGTTCTTGGCTGCGGTCCCGGTGACCGATTTCAAGAACGCCGACTGGTCGAAGCCGTCCAGGTGCACTTTGTAGTGCTTGCCGTTGGCGTCGTATCCCTGCTTGAGCTTGCCGATGATCTCGGGCTCGCCGGCGATCGAGCAAAGCGTGGGGATCCAGTCGTTGTGGCTCATCAATTCGTTCGTGATCGTGCCTGCGTGAATTACGCCGGGCCAGCGGACGAGGCAGGGAACGCGGAAGGCCCCCTCCCAGTTGGTGTTCTTCTCGGAGCGGAAGTGGGTCATTGCGCCGTCGGGCCAGCTGTTCATGTGCGGGCCGTTGTCGCTGGTGTAGACGACGATCGTGTCGTTGGCGATGCCCATATCGTCGAGGGCCTTCAGCAGCGAGCCGACGGTGTCGTCGTGCTCGATCATGCCGTCGATGTATTCGCTGTCGCCGTGCTTGTAGCGACCGCGGTGCTCGGCGCGAACATGCGTGCGGAGGTGCATTCGCGTCGTGTTCATCCAGCAGAAGAACGGCTTGCCGGCTTCGTGTTGCCGTTTCATGTAGTCGATGGCCGCGCTCGAGGTTTCGTCGTCGATGGTCTCCATCCGCTTCTTGGTGAGCGCGCCGGTGTCCTCGATCGTCTGCTTGCCCATCTTGCCGAACCGCGGATCGACGGTTTCGTCGTCCTTGTCCGTGGCCTTGCACTTGAGCACGCCGCGCGGACCGAACTTCGCGAGATAGGCGGGATCCTTGGGATAGTCGGGAAGCTCGGGCTCCTCCTCGGCGTTGAGGTGGTAGAGATTGCCGAAGAACTCGTCGAAGCCGTTGACTGTGGGCAGGCTCTCGTTGCGATCGCCGACGTGATTTTTGCCGAACTGACCGGTCGAGTAGCCCAAGTTCTTGAGCAGGCCGCCGACCGACGGATCGAGCTGACTCATTCCCATCGGCGCGCCGGGGAAGCCGACCTTGGTCAGCCCGGTGCGAATGCCGTGTTGCCCGGTGAGAAAGGCCGCTCGCCCAGCCGTGCACGACTGCTCAGCATAATAGTGGAGAAATCGCAGCCCCTCTTTGGCGATGCGGTCGATGTTGGGCGTTTCGTAGCCCATGAGGCCGTCGCTGTAACAGCTGACATTCGTGACGCCGATGTCGTCGCCAAAGATCACGAGGATGTTCGGCTTGCCTTTGCGTTGCGGAACCACTTGCTGGTCCTGCAAGGCGGCCAGCAGCGTGTCGCTCGAGCAGCACACCGCGTCGTCGATCGCAAGCCCGGTGCTCGCGGCTGGCGTCGCAGTCTGAGGCGAATTCGTCGGGGTCGGACGAACGAGCGGAGCCGGATTGTGAAGGTCGCGCGTGCTGACTGCTGCCTGTGGCGATGCGCCGGCTTGCTTGAGCCGCGGGCCGCCACCTTGTGCCAGCAGGTAGCCCAGCATTCCGCCGATCAGAAGCACGGCCGGAATCTGCAGTCGCGTGAGGCGCATCGTTGATTCTCCCGTCGAGAAGTTCGGGACGTCAAAGTTGTTCGGCACAGTCCGCGGGGTGGCGGCAACCGTCGACAAGCGACCGGCGCACTAGCCGACGACTCTCGCTCGGCTGGTCGCGATCGGGTGGCGACGAGCATTCATCGCACGGCTTCGGGCGGCCCGCGGACATCGCGGCAAAGATGGGAAGCGCGGCCCCAATGGTGGCACGCGAATGTCGAAATTGCAATGTCGCCGAGCGCACACCTTCTACACGCCCAACGTTTCCTAGACGATACGTGCGACGCAAGCGCGCGGTCGGCCCGGCGCACATTCGATTGCCGAGGTGCGCGCTCAAGTTCCCTTCGTGCGCCACTCATACGAGAAGGTATACGCGGCCGAGCGGGCGGCGGGGATGGGGTCGTCGGTCAGCTCGATTCCGTCGGTCACTTTCAGCGGATCGAAAATCAGTTGTCGTTCATCGGCCGCGCTCGTCGGCGAGACGGTTTCGATTTTCAGGCGGCCGAGTTCCACCTGACGGCGCTCGGCCGGCCAGATGACCGTCGCGTCGTCGGTGGGATCGCCAGCTTCGCCGATTTGCAGCATGAGGCGAAACGAGGCCGGGCCTTTCGCCACTCGGGCTTTCAGCTCGGCCTGCAGGAAGTTCGGATCGAGCTTGGAGGACTCATCGGGATTGAGGTACGACTCGCCGGCTTCGGGTACCCAGTGATAGCGGCCGAAGCGGCTCGTCCCGTCGGCCGCGATGAAGCGGAACGCGTGAATTGCGTGGTAGAGCGCTTGGGTATAGCTGGCGGGGACCGGTTTCTGCATCAAGCGTCCCACAAACGCGCCGACGGCTGGATGGGTTTCGATGAAGCGGGGGACGGCCTGCGGATCGGGCTGGCCCGTGGCGGGATCGGGAAGATTCGTTTTGAGGAACGCGAGAAACTCCTCGGCCGTGCGGGCCAAGAACGCCTCGTTCGTGATCGCCAGGAGATCGGTCTTCTTGCCGTCGGGCAGCGCGAATTTGATGGCCAAAGCGCGGACGTCCGGCACGCCGTCGTGTTCGTGAGGTTTGCCGCTCCCGTTGGAGAAGCGGATTGTGGCGGGAATCGACGACCCCTGCAGGTGCGCGGCTTTGCTGATGCTGCGGGCCTCCGGTCCGGCGACGAAGGTCCCCGTGCAGACGATCCCTTTCGCGTGTGCCGTGCGAAAACCCGGATTCTTGCCGGCAATCGCCTGCTGCACGTCGACAATCTGTTTGGCAACGCTCTTGACCGAGGCGGGAATTTCCATGATGGCTCCTTTGACACGTTGCGCCGTTGAATGCGTTGAATCGCGAAACTGGCTGCATCGTACGCCGGCAGGCTCCGCGAGGGTAGAAGCGTGGGCGCCTGTGCAGCGCGCGTTACGGCTGGTTGTCGATAGCGTACGGGAAGTCAACGCGCGCTCGGGACGCGACGTCGGTCGCACAACGCGTCGAGAGTTTCAGAAACTCGTCGAATCTGGCACCGCGCCGGTTGAGGAATCCGTCGCGACGGTTCGCGCCCGAAGCGTTCATCGAGCAGCCAACCCGTTTGACCTTTATAAATTAAACGAATTGCACGCGCCGTCCGATGCTAAGACGGTGGCTCGCAGGATAACCCGCAATCTTAGGCCAGATTGACATCAGATTGCCCAAACAGGGGGGAATGCGGCATCGAATCGATTGGGGTTACTAACACATGTACTGCTCCGAGTTAAGCAACGGCAGGGCATGGAACGCAAATGAATCGCTCGCGACCACAGCCTACTGCCGACATTCGGAGGCAGCTCCGCGCCGTTGCGGCCGTTGCCGTCCCGGGCCTCTTGATCGTCGGCTTTGTCACGATCGGTGCCTCTGCACAATCGCCGACACCCGGTATTAACATTGGCGACAAGCCTTCCTCGGTCGTTGCGAGTTTCGCCCCATTCGCAGGGCCCAGTTCTAACGGAACACCGCTCGCAGCGCAAGAACCGTCCACGAACGTTCAGACACAGATGCCTACTGCCTGCCCGAATTGCCGCGGCGTCCTTGAGGGTCCAGTTCTCTCGATCGACGAGCGGGCGGCGCCGCTTGCCCGGCGCCGAGCCAGACGCAACGGACAGACCACTACCGATCAACCTGGCGACGACCCTGCGCCTGGCCGGGGCCCGGCCGGTAATCATCGAGGCGGCTCAGGCGAGTGTGGGAGTTGCGGAGGCCGCGCTGTCCAAGGCCAATGTCTTGTGGTTACCCTCGCTCAACTTTGGGGCAGGTTACTACCGGCATGACGGCGCGACCCAGGGCCAGTCCGGAACCTTCTACGACAACTCCAAAGACCAATTTTTCGCCGGCGCAGGCCTGACCGCCAGGGTGTCGATGGCAGACGCCCTGTACACGCCTCTCGCAGCACGGCAGTTGCTCCGGTCGCGAGAGATCGACACTCAAACCGCGCAGAACGATTCCTTGCTGGCGGCGGCCCTGGCGTATTTCGATGTTCAGCAGGCACGGGGCCGCGTGGCCGGGATCCGTGACGTGGTGAACAAAAGCCTGGCGCTGGGAAAGGCCATCGATGCGGAGGCCTTGGGAATCTCCAAGCCAACGGACTTGCACCGGGGGAGGGCTCTACTCGCCACATTCGAGGATGATGCCAGCACTGCCAAGGAGCAATGGGGGCTCGCCAGCGCCGCTCTGACTCGAGTGCTGCGGTTGGATCCGGTTGCCATCGTCGTCCCGCTCGAATCGCCCAACCTCCGCGTGACTCTGATCTCGCCGCACATCGCGGTGGATGCCCTGATCCCCATCGGATTGACCGGCCGGCCTGAACTTGCCTCGCAGCAGGCACTCGTGCAAGCGGCGCTCGTCAAGATCAGGCAGGAGAGCATGCGGCCGCTGGTCCCCAGCGTGATTCTGGAGGGAAGCCCCGGTCCCGCTGGACCAGGAAGCTACCTGATGGGCGGCATCTTTAGTTCCACCCTCAACGGCGTGCCGAATCCTTCGGTGGATCGCGCGGATGTCAGCGTCGGGCTCGTGTGGGAGCTGCAAAACCTTGGGTTCGGCAATCGTGCCCTGGTTCGTGAACGACGCTCAGAGCAGGAGCAGCTCCTGGTCGAATTGTCCCACATCCAGGACACGGTCGCCGCTGAGATCGCCGCGGCCCATGTCCAGGTTCTCTCGGCGAATGCTCGCGTAGCCTCGGCTGAGAGAGGCCTCCGTGAAGCCACACTGGCCTACGAGGGCAGTCTCGAGGAAATGGGCAAAATCGAAAAAAATGGCGACGTCACAGTGATCGTCCGCCGGGCTTTTGACGTGATTGATGCGCTCAGGTCGTTGTCCAGGGCGTACGACAATTACTTTGCAAGCATCAACGACTACAACCGGGGGCAATTCAGGCTGTATCGCTCCCTGGGTTGTCCTGCTGAGATCCTGTCTTGCGAACGCTCGCCGGGACCAATCGTACCTGTGGATACGACCCGTCCGTCCCAGATGGCTCCCGTCTGCGCCCCGGACCCTTGTCCGCACTAGTGCAACGAAATTCCCAATCCCACAGCGATTCGACCGTCCCTCGCGCCTCAACTTAGTGGCTCGGTCGACCCCCAACTGGGTGCGCGCTTCACGTGACCGACATCGAGCCCAATCGCGATTCGAACGGCTCAAATGAGGCAAACAGCCCCGGTTAGCCCGCTGGGGACGACTGCTAGGCGAACCTGTTAAGCGGCGCGGAGTGGAGCGGTTTGGCGCAGTCATTTGCGCGAATGTCTCGCGTTGGGTCGCGGGAATCTTGAATCGGCGCCGCGCGAGGAGTAAGCTCGAACCCGCATTTCTGTTTTTTAAGCTAAAGCTCCCAATCAGAGCGCGGGCTGGTCCGGTGAACGACTCCCGGACGTCGACCTCGGACGGATGATTTATCCCTCGATCCGCGTGACTTCTCTCCGCGGGGACTAACTCTCACGGCCTTGTTTCGGCGCGGACTCGCGTCGCGACCGGCTGATTGCTCGAGTCACACGACCGACAATCGCGCTTAACACGCTCGGGCTCCCGGCACGCAGCGCTGACCGCAGTGACCACGTGCGCGCGGGTCGATCTCGCATTCTTATTCTCCACAAGGAATCCGCCATGCGAACCCGTCTCCCACTTCTCAGCCTTGCCGGGCTGTTCGGACTGTGCCTGGCCGGCTCGGCCTTCGCTCAAAACGCCAAGACTCCAGCCGACGACGAAGCCACGATCCGCAAGGGCGTCGAGGATTACGCCGCCGCCTACAACAAGGGGAACTTTGACGCCGCAGGCAAGCATTGGTCCGCCGACGCCGAGTACATCAACGACGAAGGCAAAGCGACCAAGGGGCGCGACGCCATCGTCGGCCTGTTCAAGAAAGGTCGCGTGGCGACGAAGGGTTACACCCTCAAGGTCGACGTGCAGTCGGTCCGGATGCTCAAGCCCGACGTGGCGCTCGAGGACGGCACCGTCACGCTGACGGCCCCGGACGGCACCGCCGACAAAACGCGTTTTTCGGCCGTGCTGGTGAAAGCCGACGGCACGTGGCAAATGAACCGCGTGCAAGACGTCGGCTCCGTCGCCGAGTCGGAAGAAACGACGCCCTACGCTCGGCTCAAACAGCTCGAGTGGCTGGTCGGAAAATGGGCGGACGAAGACAAGCAGGGCAGCATCCACATGACCTGCCGCTGGGGCATGGGCAAGACCTATTTGATTCAGGAATACACGATCAAGCGGCCCAATCAGGATCCGGTCGAGATCGAGCAACGCGTCGCCTGGGATCCGATCAACGGCCACTTGCGAAGTTGGATCTTCGATTCGAAGGGGGGCTTCAGCGAGGGGACCTGGCAGCGCACGGGCAATCAATGGGACGTCGCCGTTTCGGGCGTGCTGCCTGACGCCCGCATGGCGACCGCGCGGCAGATCTGGACGTTCGTCGACGACGACCATTTCAAATGGCAGGCCGTCGATCGCTCCATCGACAGCAAGCCGCTCGCCGATTCCCTTACCACGTTTCGTCGGGCCGCTCCGGAAACGGCGGCGAACGAGACCGGCAGTCATTGAGCGCACAACCCAGGAGCAGTCCCATGAAAGCTCAACTGTTTGTCATCACGTTGTGCGTTGTGCTGTTGGCGCCGCAAGCCGGGTTTTCCATCGGCGAACGGGGTGGACGCGGCGGCTTCGCCGGGGGCAGCCGCGGCCGAGCCGGCGGCGGAGGTGGGGGCGGGGGCGGGGGCGGGGGCGGCGAACGCCGTGAATTTGGCGGCGGCGAAGCCATGCATCGCACTCCGTCAATGAGCGGCGGTTCCGGACCGATGAATCGCCCGGCAAACCGCGGCGGCGGAATGGTGCCCCACGGCGGCAACGGCGGGGGCTTCGCCAATCGCGAACGGCAGCCCGAGGGGAACCACTTTGCCGGTCGTCCCGATTTCGATCGTGGTGGATCCAACGGCGGATTCAATCGCGGCGGCGAAGGAGCGCGGCCCGGCAATCAACGCCCCGGCTTTGAGAATCGACCAGGCTCCAACAATCGCCCGGGTGGCGAGAATCGACCAGGTTTCGGCACTCGTCCCGGCGCGGGAGGCGGCGGCGAACAATGGGCGGGCATCGGCAATCGTCCGAATCAGCCCAGCCGACCCGGAGAAGGCGGCGCCGGTGAACGCTGGCCGGGAGCGGGCAATCGACCGGAACGACCCGGTCAGGGTGGCAGCGGGGAACGGTGGCCCGGCGCGGGCAATCGTCCCGACGAGCCGAGCCGTCCCGGACAGGGAGGCAGCGGCGAACGCTGGCCGAATGCCAACAATCGGCCCAACTGGCCGGGTGGAAATGATCGGCCCAATTGGCCGAATGGTGGCAACAACCGACCCAACTGGCCGAACGGCGGCGGCAACGACCGACCTGACTGGGCGGGTGGCGGCAATCGACCGAACTGGCCGAACCGTCCGGGCCAATTGCCACGGCCGGAGAACGGACCGAACATCGGCGATCGCACGAATATTGGCAATCGCACCAATATCAACACGGGCAACCAGGGCGACATCAACGTCCACAACAACAGCAATTAACAACACCAACAACTTCGCGAACAACCGCAACTGGAACGGCGGCGGCAACTGGAACAACTGGCACGGACCGTACGACCATTGGCACGGGCAATACGGCAATTGGAACGGCGGCTCGTGGAACAACTTCTATCACGCGCCGGCGGCGTGGTACGGCACGGGCGTGGCGACCGGCTGGCTCGCGTCGCCCGGAGACACCTACGTCTACAGCAACCCCTTCTACGTGGCGCCGCAGCCGCTCGCAGTGGGCGCCGCGCCGGTCGACGTCAATTACAACTACATCGACTACTCGCAGCCGATTCCCGTGCCGCCGCAGGACGAGGCGGTGACCTACTCCGACAACGGTTCGGGTTACGCCTACGGACCCCAAACGCAGTCGGACGGCTATCCACCGAGTGACGCAGGTACGCCCGCGGCGCCGCCGGATGCTCCGGCCGCCGCGGACAACGGCCCGTCTTCGCCGGCCGCACAGGTCTTCGAGGCGGCGCGCAACGCGTTCAAGTCGAACGATTACGACCAGGCGCTGCGGCAGATCGATCAGGCGATCAAGCTGCAATCGAGCGACCCGACGTTGCACGAGTTCCGCACACTCGTGCTATTTGCCCAGGGAAAATACCGCGACGCGGCCGCCGGCGCTTACGCCGTTCTTTCGGCCGGGCCCGGTTGGACCTGGGAGACGGTGCGCGAACTGTACGCCGATCCCGAGACCTACACGCGTCAGCTGCGGCAATTGGAGCAGTACGTCCGCGCACACGAGAGTGCCAGCGACGGACTGTTTCTCTTGGCGTACGAGTATCTGGTGTTGAACCACGTCCCCAGCGCGATCAAAGAGCTGCAGAAGTTCGAGAAGCTCGTGCCGCAGGACAAACTCGCGCCGCAATTGATTGCGGCCTTTACTCCCCCGGCTGGAGCGCAGGCGGCAAACGAGCCTCCGCCGGGGTCGAAATAGCGTGTTGATTCCGATTCGAACACAACTTGGGCCCTGAGGAGCCTGTCATGGGTTTATTCACGACTCTTGCCGAAATGGTGGTCTCCGGTTTCGGCAATCCAGACTCGACGCAAGCCAAGCTGGCGAGCGCCGTCGTCAAACGATTTCAGACCAACGACGGAGGCGGCCTGGCCGAGGTGTTGCAGCAATTGGAGCAAAAGGGACTGGGCCAGGTGGCTCAGTCGTGGGTCGGCTCGGGGGCCAACCAGTCGATCACGCCCGAGCAGCTCAAGCAGGTGATGGGCTCGGAATGGATTCAGAAGCTGGCCGCTCAAGTCGGCGTCTCGCCCGACGAGATCAGCGAGCACCTGTCGGAAATTCTGCCCAAGATCGTCGATCGCCTGACGCCGAACGGCCAGGTGCCGGCGGCCGCCCAATCCTGAAACCCGTGCCGCGTCGCTCCCCGGGACGACGCGGTTTCCTCTTACCGGAGTTTCTTCAACTCGTTCAGCTTCCTTCACCCCGTGCAGTTTCTTCTGGAGAACGATCACTCATGTCACGCCTGCCCCTCTCTTTCACACTTTGCAGTCTGATTGTCGGGACTGCGCTGCTCGCAGCTCCCAATGTCCAAGCCAAGGATTCCGAGATCAAGGACGGGATCCCGGGAATCGTCGTCAAGGTCGACGCCGCTCAAGGCACCGTCACCATCGCGGAGAAGGAAGGCCGCGAGCGGACCTACACCGTCAACCAGGAAACGCAGATCATCGGACCGCGCGGCGGCATCGTCCATTCGCGGCTGCATGATCACCGCTTCCACGCGGGTCTGCCGATCACCGTCGTCGCCAACGGCACGACGGCGGCCGAGCTGCACTTGGGTTACGACCGCAAAGCCCGCGCGGGCCGCTCGACGTCTTCGCGCGCAGCACAACGACCGCCCCAGCTGAAACACCGGCGACGACCGATTCGGGCGCGGCGACGCCGCCGGCCAATCCGGCCCCGACTCCGGCCCCCTCCACCACCCGCACGACCCGCTTCCGCGGAGTCGAGGCCCGTCGCGCAGCGGCTAAAGACGCCAAGGAGGAAGAGGAAGACGAAGACAACGAATTCCCGGGCAAGGTGAAGAGTGTCGATCCGACCCGCCACATGCTGGTCATTACGCTGGTCAACGGTAAGGACCGCTCGTTCCTCGTCTCGTCGGAAGCCAAGGTGCTGGTGAACAGCCGCGCGAGCCGGCACGGCCTTGGCGATCCGGCGCTGCAGCCGGGCGCCTCGCTCACCGTCGTTACCGAAGAAGGTGGACGGAAGGTCAAAGAAGTGAAGCTGACGCCGGCCGCCCGTCGCCTGCGGAAAGCCAGCTGAACCGCGGCTCCCGCCGCCAGCCGAAATCGACCGGGGCCGCGCGATCGTCGCGCGGTCCCGGGCCGTCGATCTTTGGAACCATTTACACAGTCGACCCGACCGAGATTCCTGCAACTTTGAGAGGCCCGCACGATGTTACGCCGATACGCCACGACGCTCTTCGCATTTCTGATCATCGCCGGCACGGTGCTGGCCGCGGACAAGACGTTCAACGCCACCTTGATCAAGGTGGACGTCAAAAAGAAGCTGCTGATCGTCAAGGTGGAGGATGAAAAGAAGGAATACGTCATCGACTCGAAGACGAAGTTCCTCGGGCCCAAGGGTGGCCTCAGCGACGACGGCATCAAGGACGACCGCCTCAAGCCGGGTGCCGCGCTCGAACTCGTGATCGCGGGCAACAACCGGACGGTCCGCGAGGTTCATTTGCCGAAGCGATAAGTCGGCTGGGTCACGCGCTGGGCGGAAGACGCGGGTTTAGTTCGCGATCGACGGCGACACGAACGCCCGCCCCGCCAGCGCGGCCCGCAAGGCCGGCGCGAGATCCGAGGCCAGACGCGACTTCACCACGTAGCCCAGCCCGCCGGCCGCCTGCGCCTCGCGCACATAGTCCTCGTCGGCGTGCACGGTGAGAAAGACGATTTTGGCCCGCGCCGGACGCCGTCAGTTGCCGCGCCGCCTCGATGCCGTTGACCACGGGCATCGTGATGTCGAGCACGAGCAGGTCCGGATCGTGACGCGGAACGTTCTCGACCAGCGACTGTCCGTCGCCCACTGTGTCGACAACATCGAACTCCGGCTCAAGCAGTCGCGCCGTCGCGGCCAGAAAGTCCCGGTGATCGTCGGCCAGCAGCACGCGAGCGCGCACCTGCCATCTCCATCGGAATTAGGAACGGGACCGGAACAATGCGTTGCTTCACAGAACGCTAACACTGCGTCGCGCGAGTCGCTACTGACAAAACTGACAGGACGGCCGGTTAAATGTCGGCAATGTGTCATTGGTCGGTTGGTCAGACCGAGACCAGTCCTTGCTTCATCGCAAACTGCACCAGCTGCGCGCTCGTCTTGATCCCCAGCGTCCGCATCATGGTGTATTTGTGGAAAGCGACTGTCCGCGCCGTGATGTGCAAGAGGCCGGCGATTTCTTTCATCGTGTGCCCCTCGGCTAACAACTGCAGCACTTCTCGCTGCCGGGCACTCAGTTCGCATTGGCTCTTGGCCGGCTCGCTCTTCTGCAAGAAGCTGTCGACGAGTGACTGCGTCGCCAACGGCGTGACGTAAGAACGCCCCGCCGAGACTTCGCGGATCGCCTGCATCAACTCGGAGGCGGCCGAATTTTTGAGCAAATAGCCCGACGCTCCGACGCGAAAGGCCTCGGCAGCGAGGTCCCGATCTTCGCTCACCGTCAGGAAGATGATTTTGACGTCGGGCATCGTCTGCTTGAGCTGGCGAGCCGCGTCCATCCCGTTGAGCAGGGGCATGGCAATATCGAGCACCACAATGTCGGGCCGCAGTTCGCGGGAGAGTTCCAGCACGGCACGGCCGTCGGCCACCGCCCCCACCACGTCGCACTCGGACTGCAAGAGCGCGGCAAAGGCCTCGCGCAACAGCCGGTGATCGTCGGCCAACAGCACTCGGGGACGGGTCATCGATCGGTTTCCAGACGCCGGATTCATCTTGTTGATGATACCGGAGGTGTGACGGCGTGTAACGCGTTTTCAGGGGTGACCGTTCCGTGGGAAACGTCCGGCCGCTTCCCCTCGTCCGACTTTGGCCTGAAGGCCACCGCTGTACAAAGGAATCCGGGCGTCGATCCGCGTTCCGCCGGCGGGGCGCGAGTCGATCGACAGCGAGCCGCCGACGAGCTGCAGCCGCTCCCGCATGCTGACCAGCCCAAGTCCGCCGGCGCCGGCCACCGATCGCGGATCGAAACCGGTCCCGTCATCGGCGATTCGGAGGCAAATCTCCTCGATGCTCGCATTCAGTTCCACGCGGGCCTGCCGGGCGCCGCTGTGCTTGATCACGTTGCGGGCCGACTCCTGCACGATGCGATACAGGCACGAGGCCGCGTCGTCCGATAGTGCCGGAGGGGCCTCGTTGTGCGTGAAATCGATCGACACGCCATGGCTGCGGCTCAGTTCCCCGCACAGGGAGCGGATGGCGGCCACCAACCCCAACTGCTCGAGTTTCAGCGGATGCAGCTGGTGTGACAGGTTGTGCACCGACGACGAGAGCTGCTTCACCTGCGTCGACAGCTCGTCGATCGACGCCCCAAACGGGCCGGCGCCGTCGGGGGCTGCTGTCGCAGCATCTCGATCTTGACGGCCAACAGTGCCAGGCTCTGGCTCAGATCGTCGTGCAGCTCGCGGGCGATGCGGCGGCGTTCGGTTTCCTGGGCCTTGATCAGCCGTCCGCTCAACAGCCGCAACTCGCGCTGGCTATCGCGGATGGCCTCTTCGACTCGTTTCTGATCGGTGATGTCGATGCAGGAGCCGATATAGCCCTCGAACGTTCCCGTCGGAGCCGCGGCGGGCGACGCCGATATCGACGATCCAGCGATACTCGCCGTCATGCCGCCGCAGACGGTACGCCATCCGGAACGGTTCCCGTGCATCGAAGGCCTGCTCGTAGGTCTGGAGGCAACGCGACAGATCGTCGGCGTGCACACCCTCGGCCCAGCCATCCCCGAGTTCCTGCTCCAGCGAACGGCCGGTGAAATCAAGCCAGGGCTTGTTGAAGTAGGTGCACTTCTTGTCCGGGCCGGACATCCAAATCTGCACGGGGGCCGTGTCGGCCATCAGCCGGAAACGCTGCTCGCTTTCGCGAAGCGCGAGATTCGCCCGCCGCCGGCGAATCATTTGCACGAGCAGTGAAGCGATCAGCAGCGCCTCGACGGAGCAGAGCGAAACAATTCCGACGATGGGCCACTTGTACAGCTCCCACACGCCGGCTTCCCGATAACGAATGACGCTGCCGGCGGGCAGGCTCGCCTCGCGAATCCCCCAGCGGTTCAACTGTCGCCAATCGAACATGGGGACGGTCGACGTGACTGGCTGGACGCCGATCTTTTGCGCCGATTCGCCGGCCAGAATCCGCAGACCCAAACCGGCCGCCTCCCGCGCTTCGCTGTCCAGCCCGACGAGTTTGCCTCCGACGATTCCACGACCGAGAAACGACTCACTCACGCTGTAGAGTGGCGCGCTCGACACCGGTGCCAACCGCTCGATCACATCCGCGGGCACAAGCTCCTTCCCCAAACGATCCTGAAAGGCGAAGAGAAAGTAGACCAGGCTGTGTTGCGGCAAATGGGCGACCCGCTTCGACAGCTCGTCAGTGGTCAGCCCGGTCAGATACGTAAACTCGGCTTTATTCTCGTAGGGTGGAAACGCCCGCTTCGCCTGGGCTTCCCAGTACGCATCGAACTTCCCGACTCCCGAGACAACGAAGATGTGCCGGGTGCGCGGATGAAGCTGGAGCGCCAAGTCCAGGGTGCCCGTCAGGTCCAGGTTCACCGGCGCGCCGATGACATCGGGGGGCAGCTTGATGTCGTGAAGTTCCCGCTCCTCGACGGCTAAAAAGACAATGGGAACGCCCGGAAAGATCTCGGAGCGATGTTCGATGGCAAACCGCAGCGATGGCGAGAGACAGGTCATCACGAGGGCGACCTTCCGCCCCGCATACTTCCGCCGCAGAAACTCGGTCTGCAGTTGCAACAGATCGGCCTTGGCGGTGCTCGACAGCTCCAGGTATTCGTTGTAGACGTCGATCGAATCGGGAGAGTGGCTGTTAAAGACGGCCGAAATGGCCTGCTCGACCATGCGGTTGCCGACGGCCGCGTTGCTCCCCTGCGGATACAGCACCACCACGAGCCGACGACTTTCGCCGCCCGCGGCAGCCGGAGTCGCGGCGCTCGCGACGAGCAGCAGCGCGCCAGACCGAGCCAAAGTCTCGAAGACAAGCACATCATGGATGCGTGTTGGGAAGAATCCACATGAACAGGCGTTGATGCGAAAAAGGCAACCTCACGAGGCGCGTTTGGGCATCTTGAATCGCTCCGCGCGGCCGGTTATGCTGGCCCACGCACGAGCGGCTTGCTCCTTCTTCCGTTCGCCCAGAGCTTCTCTCGCCGCATCGCGCGGGCACGTCCGGCGAACGACTCCCGGACGACAACCTCGGATGGAATTCTCCTTCTTCGTCCGCCGGAATCTCTCTGCCATCGAGTAGACGACGGCCGTTTTTGTGCTGCCGCGGGCGTCCCTCTTCTTTTCGTGCTGAACCGTCGGTGAGCAGCTTCCGACGGGTCACTCTCAGTCTACTGTCGGTTTTCCCTGGGGTGTACTGGTACTTTTCTCAGTAGTCCTAGGGCGCCGCAAAAAGTACCGATAGGCCGGGTGAATTGTCGCGCCACCGAGCCGACCTTCCCGGGCCCTCGTTGCGTCGGAAACGGAATACGCGCGGAGCGAGCCCGATCGCGGTTTCCGAGTCGTAGAACACGCTCTCGGTGCGAGTCGCTTTTCGATGCTCGTCTTTCAAGGAGCCGATTCGATGAACGTATTAGAAACCGTAGCGGTCGGGCGGGTGCTGGAGGTTCACGTCACCGGCAAGCTGACCAAAGAGGCGTACCAGCAGTTTGTGCCGGCTGTCGACGCGCAGATCCGCGAGCAGGGCAAGCTGCGAATCTTGTTCGTGATGAAAGACTTTCACGGCTGGACCGCGGGTGCCGTGTGGGAAGACCTCAAATTCGATCTCAAGCATTGGAAGGACATCGAGCGGCTGGCCATCGTTGGCGACAAGAAGTGGGAACAGGGGATGGTCACCTTCTGCAAGCCGTTCACCAAAGCCGAAATCCGCTACTTCGACATGGCCCAACTGGAAGACGCCCGGCAATGGCTGGGCGAGACGGCAGCCGCCAAAACCTGAGGCGCGCAGCCGCACGGCCACATGACACGGCCACGACGGCAGACGAGTTCCCACGATGAGTCTTCACGCTGAGACGCAAAAGTTCAAAGAGCCTCAACGTCCCGACCGGTTGCGGGGCATGCGGCGCTGGGCGTCGTTGGCAGGTTTGGGGCTCGCTGCGTTCGGCGTCTCGTATCTGGTCTTTGCCGGCACGAGCTTTTTCGGCAGCCCGGCACCCAATCGGCCGACGCCGGCCGCCCGTTCGGGCATGGTCTGGATTCCCGGCGCCGAGTTCACGATGGGCACCGATTTGGATCTCGGCTGGGCGGAGGAAAAGCCGTCGCATCGTGTGCGGGTCGACGGCTTCTGGATGGACGAGACCGACGTCACCAACGCGCAGTTCCGCCGCTTTATCGAAGAGACCGGTTACGTCACCACCGCTGAGCGGCCGCCGAATGTGGACGAGATTCTCGCGCAGCTGCCCCCGGGCACACCACGGCCGCCCAAGGAAAACCTTGTCCCCGGATCGCTCGTCTTCACGCCCACCAAAGGGCCCGTGTCGCTCAAAGATTTCTCGCTGTGGTGGAAGTGGACGCCCGGTGCCAACTGGCGGCACCCGGAAGGCCCGGGCAGCGATCTGGCGGGCCGCGACGATCATCCGGTCGTGCAGGTTTCCTGGGATGACGCCGTCGCGTACGCGAAGTGGGTCGGCAAGCGGCTGCCGACGGAGGCCGAGTGGGAATTCGCCGCTCGCGGCGGCCTGGACAACAAGCCCTACGTGTGGGGCGACGATCCGCCGACCGACACCAGCATTCGCGCGAACATCTGGCAGGGGGAGTTCCCGTACCAGAACACGAGCCTCGATGGCTACGTGCGGACGAGCCCCGTGCGGGCCTTCCCCGCCAATGGGTACGGCCTTTACGACATGTCGGGCAATGTCTGGCAGTGGTGCAGCGACTGGTACCAGATCGATCTGTATCGCGAGCGGGTCGGCAAAGGGGTGGTCGTCAATCCGCACGGCCCCGAGAAGAGCTTCGACCCGCGGCAGCCCTACAGCCCGCTGCGCGTGCAGAAAGGCGGCTCCTTCCTCTGCTGCGATTCCTACTGCACTCGTTACCGTCCGAGCGCGCGGCACGGGTGCACGCCCGACACCGGCATGTCGCACATGGGGTTTCGCTGCGTGCTGTCTGCGGAACCCGCCCCGGCGCGACGAAATAGCTTCAGCCATCAGAGGCAACCATGCGAGTTCAAACAAGAGGAACGATGCTGACCCGATGCGGCCGAATCTGGGCGGTCTGGGCCGCCTTTGCGCTGGCGACCCCTACGCTCGCCCCCCTTGCGCTCGCGACCGTTACGCTCACCAACCTTGTCACGCCCGCCTTCGCTCAGGCCGACAAAACGGATCCCCTTCCCTCCTGGAACGAGGGGCCACGCAAGAGCGCGATCGTCGCGTTTGTCCAGGAAACGACCGACAAGGGCAGCCCGAAGTTCGTCCCGCTCGAGCAACGAATCGCCACCTTCGACATGGACGGCACGTTGTGGATCGAGCATCCGATGTACACCCAGGTCGTCTATTGCCTCGACCGGGTGAAAGCGATCGTCAAACATCGGCCGCACCTCAAAGACATCGAGCCGTTCAAGACCGTGCTGTCCAGCAATCACGAAGCGATCTTCAAGCTGGGCTGGCACGAACTCGACAAAATTGTCGAGGCAACACTTTCCGGCATGTCGGTCAAAGAGTTCGATGTCGAGGTCTCGCACTGGCTGGAGACGGCCCGGCATCCGCGCTTCAAGCGACCGTACACGGACCTGATTTATCAACCGATGCTCGAAGTGCTGCGTTACTTTCGCGCCAACGGATTCAAGACGTACATCGTGACCGGCAGCGGCCAGGACTTCGTGCGTGTCTTTGCCGAAAAGACCTACGGCATTCCACCGGAACAGGTGATCGGCAGCGCGGGCGAGACCAAGTACGTGTATCGCAAGAACGGCGAGCCCGTGCTGATCAAAGAGCCGAAACTCGTCCTCAATGACAACAACGCCGGGAAGCCGGAGAGCATTCACCTCGTGATTGGTCGCCGCCCGCACGCGGCGTTCGGCAACTCGTCCGGCGATCGTCAGATGCTGGAGTACACGGGGGCGGGCGACGGCGCCCGCCTCATGATGCTCGTGCTGCACGACGACGCCGAGCGCGAGTACGCCTATGGACCGGCCGACGGCTTGCCGGAAAGCAAGGTCGGCACGTTTCCCCAATCGCTCTACGACGAAGCCAAACAGCGCGGCTGGTCGGTCATCCACATGAAGACCGATTGGAAGCGCGTGTTCTCATTCGAGAAATAGTCGGGCGGATGTTCCGAACCGCCGTGACCCATGGTGTCTCACATGAATCGATACCTGACGATCCTGACCACACTGACCATCAGTCTGCCGGCTGTGCTGCTTGGAACAGCTCAACCCGTGACGGCTGAGGAGTCGAGCCCGGTCACGGCCATCGACATCGTGCTCGAGCCCGACGCCACGATGGTCCGGCACGCCGCGGACGCCAATCAGCGCCTGCTCAAGGATTTCCCCAAGGGCTTCGCCTTGGGCAAGACGCATCACCCGCACATCTCCTGCCTGCAGCGGTACGTGAAGACGGCGGATCTCGACAAGGTGTACGAGGCCGTGGGCAAGGTCATCGCTGAGGACAACCCGGCCGCCTGGAAGCTGAAAGCATACAAGTACTACTACATCCCCTGGAAGGAAATCGGCCTCGCCGGGATTGTGATCGAGCCAACCGACGACCTCATCAAATACCAAAAGAAGCTAATCGACGCCGTCGCCCCGTTCACCGTGGAGACTGGGACCGCGACAGCCTTCGTCACCACGAAAGAAGACCCCGACATCAACCAGCCGACCATCGACTACGTGACGACGTTCGTGCCGAAGGAAACCGGCGAGAAGTTCAATCCGCATGTGACGATCGGCCTCGCCACGCAGGACTACCTGAAGAAAATGCTGGACGAAAAGTTCGAGCCGTTCACGTTCTCGCCGACGGGGGCGTCTGTTTACCACCTCGGTAACTTCGGGACGGCTCGGCAGCAACTGAAGACCTGGGAGTTGAAGCCCTGAGGTCGTGTGTCGAGAGCGCAAGCTGAATCAGAGGCAAACCCAGTCCAAAGGAGCAATCAGGCCCAACGGAGTGGCATTCGGCCCGGAGCGCTTCGGGCCCTGAAGTCTTCACCACGCAACTGGAGGAAAAACATGCTGAGGAACACGAAGGCTCAGATGATCGCCATGTTGGCGGTCGGTGGGCTGCTGGGCTACGCAGCGTCGTCGAGTCGGATCGACTTATTTCACAGCGCAAAGGCGGAGCCGTCCCGGCAAGGCGCGAAGGAAAAAACCGCAGGCATCGCCCCGCATCCGTCGACGTCGACCCTTGTCGCCGCCATCAAACCCGTCCCGAAAGAAGGCACTTGCTGCGCGGCGGGCTCGGCCAAGAGCCGGCTTGTGGCGCTGGCCAACGTCGATGCCAAACTCGCCAGCCTGCAGGCCGACGGCAAGAAGCCGAACATCCTGTTCATCATGGGAGACGACGTCGGTTGGTTTAACATCGGCGCGTACCACCAGGGCATCATGTCGGGGAAGACGCCGAACCTCGACAAGCTCGCCCAAGAGGGCATGCGGTTCACCGACTACTACGCCGAGGCCAGTTGCACGGCGGGTCGCGCCAACTTCATCACGGGCGAGATTCCGCTCCGCACCGGGCTGACGACCGTCGGCCAGGCGGGCGCCGACGTCGGAATGCCGGCTCAGGCTTGCACGATCGCCACGGCCCTGAAAGCGCAGGGTTATGTCACTGGCCAATTCGGCAAGAACCACCTGGGTGACCTGAATAAATTCCTGCCCACCTTGCACGGCTTCGACGAATTCTTCGGCTATCTGTATCACCTCGACGCCATGTCCGACCCCTTCTGGTACTCGTTCCCCTCGGACCCGACTTTCTTCCAGACCTATGGGCCGCGCAACCTCGTGCATTGCTGGGCGACCGACACCGATGACGAGACGGTTATGCCTCGCTGGGGCAAAGTCGGCAAGCAGCGAGTCGTGGACGAAGGGCCTTTGCGTCCCTTCAAAAACATGGAAGGCCGCCAACACTGGCAGGTCGGACCCCCGGGTTCCAAGTACGACATGGAGACCTTTGACGAAGTGTTGGTCGAAAACACCAATCGCTTCATGGACGATGCCAAGAAAAGCGGAAAGCCGTTCTTTATTTGGCATAACACCACTCGGATGCACGTCTTTACGTTCCTGTCCCCGAAGTACCAGGAGTCGATGAATTACCAGACGAACTACGGCCTGGAAGAGGCGGGCATGAAGCAGATGGACGATTCCATCGGCGCCATCATGAAACACCTGGACGACATCGGCGAGGCGGACAACACCCTCGTCGTCTTCAGCACCGACAACGGGGCCGAGGTGTTCACCTGGCCGGACGGCGGCATGACCCCGTTCAAGGCCACGAAGGGCACCGTCATGGAAGGCGGCTTCCGCGTGCCGTGCATCGCCCGCTGGCCGGGCAAGATCAAGCCCGGCACGATTCAGAACGGACTCTTTTCCGGTCTTGACTGGTTCCCCACCATGCTCGCCGCCGCGGGCAATCCCAACATCACCGACGAACTCCTGAACGGCGTGAAGCTCGGGGATCGGACCTACAAGAACCACCTCGACGGCTACAACCAGTTGGACCTGCTGCTCGACAAAGGGCCGTCCAAGCGTCAAGAACTCTTCTATTTTGGCGGCCCGCATCTGGGTGCCGTCCGGATCGGCGATTTCAAGTACCAGTTCTACCAGCAACCACAAGGCTGGCCCGGACCCAAAACCACGACGGACATGCCCACCATCGTCAATATCCGTCAGGATCCCTTCGAACGGACGCCGTCGATCGGTCAACAGAGCCTAAACGATCTCGGCGGGGGCTACATGAATGACTTCTATGCGCGTGAGTTTTGGAGGTTTGTGTTTGTGCAGAAAGAGGTGGCCAAACTTGCGCAGACCGCCATCAACTACCCGCCAATGCAGGACCCAGCTTCGTTCAACCTGGATGCGATAAAGAAGCAGATCGACGCGGTGATCAAGGCCCACCACGGCGACTAACAGATCGTTGCGATCGAGCGCCCCACACCGGGGCGCTCGTTCGCTGGCTGTTTCGTCAGCTCGTTCACCTGAGATCGCTTCAGTCTGTCACAGTTCGCTCCATACACATCTTTTCCGCACGGCTCACTCGGAAGCCGTGCCAGTCTCAAACTTCGAGAGGGCTAAACATGTCGGCATCCCTAGGTCCGGGAGTCGGGCCGCTCGGCGCCAGCGCAATTCGGCACAGCTGGGGCTGGTTCCTGGCGCTCGGAATTCTCGAAATCATCTTGGGGACGCTGGCCATCGGTGCCACGCTGGTCGCCACCGTGGTGACGGTCGTCTTCTTCGGCTGGCTGCTGTTGATCGGCGGCATCTCGTCGGTGGTGCACGCCTTCTGGCGGAAGCACTGGCGAGGTTTTTTTCTCGACGTGCTGACCGGGGTGCTCTATGTCGTGGCCGGCTTTTTCATGGTGGTCGAGCCCCTGGCGGCGGCCGCCCCGCTCACGCTATTGATCGCCATGTTTCTGTTGATCGGAGGCATCTTCCGTATCGTCGTCGCCCTGTCAGGTCACGTCGATCACTGGGTCTGGGTGCTGCTCAATGGCGTGGTGACGGCCGCTCTGGGCATCATGATCTGGAAGCAGTGGCCTTCGTCCGCCTTGTGGGTGATCGGCTTATTTATCGGCATCGAAATGATCTTCTACGGGTGGTCGCTGGTGATGTTAAGCTTGATTGCCAAGGGGGCCGTGGCGCCCGCCGCAGCGCCCGCCCGCACCTAACGCACACGAAGGCCGATCCCACGAAATTAACTCCCGCGAAGACCAAACATCCGAGACTCGTTAACGGCTTTGGAGAGAAAACATCATGCCCACGCATCTTTTAGCATTGGGGAGCGCCGCGTCGATCGCCCGGCGGCTGGCCCCGGCCTTCGCGGCCTTCGCCGTGTTCGCCGCATCGATCGCCGTGACCGCCGATGTATCGGTGGCTCAGCAGAAACAACCTGAGACGCAGCCTCCCCAACAAGCGCCGCCGACTCCAAGCGCGGCCCCCGGCTCCCCGGTGGAAAAAGCTGGCCCGGCCAACACCAACGAAGCGCACATCCGGGCCGGCGCCCAAGCATTCATCAAGGCGTTTAACGCGGGCGACGCCAAGGCACTCGCCGAGATGTGGACGGCCAACGGCACCATCGCCGACGAACAGGGCAACGTCTTCAAGGGCCGCAAGGCGATCGAAGAGCAGTACGCGGCCCTCTTCAAGGGGCATCCGGGCGTGCGAATGCAAATCGCCATCAAGTCGATCGACTTCCCCACGCCGACGACGGCAATCGAAGACGGCGTCACTCAACTGATGACGAAAGACAGCGAACCGCCCTCGGCCGCCCGCTACACTGCGGTGCACGTGCATGAGGACGGCAAGTGGCTGATGGCCAGCGTCCGCGAAGCGGCGATGCCCGTCGCATCGAACTTCGCGCAGCTTCAAGAACTGGGCTGGCTCGTCGGCGAATGGGAGGCCAAGTCGGACGGCGTGACCGCTCACTCGCAAACTCGCTGGATCGCCAACAAGAGCTTTCTCCAGCGCACCTTCTCGGTCAATCGCGACGGGATGCAAGTCGCCTCGGGGATGCAGATCATCGGCTGGGATCCGCGGAGCGAGCGGATCATCTCCTGGACCTTCGATTCGTCCGGAGGCCATGGCATGGGCGTCTGGAACGCGATGCCGGAAGGCTGGGGAATCGATTCGACCGGCGTGACGGCCGACGGCGTTCCCACGACGGCCAAGGATCACCTGATCCGCGTGCCCGGCGAGACCAACGTCTTCGGCTGGCGCTCGGTCGATCGCAAGCTGGGCGACATGAAAGTCCCGGACGTGCCCGAGGTCGTTTTCGATCGCGTTACCTCTAATAAGTAATAACGACTGCGTGTGGACTGCCGGCGCCGTGTAATCCACGCGTCGGTCCTCCCATCGATCATTCGCAATCATTGGCAAATAATCGCATCAAGGCTCACTCAATGAATCGTATGACGTTCAATCGAATGACGTTTTGTGTGGTGATGGCGTTGCTCGTCGCGGCGGAGCCGATCCAACAGGAAGCCTGCGCCCGCGGTTTTGGTGGCGGCTTCCACGGCGGAGGATTTGGCGGCGGTGGCTTCGGCGGGTACCGCGGAGGCGGATTCGGGGGCGGCTACCGCGGCTTCGGCGGAGGCAGCGTCGGCGATTTCCGCGGCGGTAATTACGGTGGCTTAGATCGGGGCGTCTTCGGCGGCGAAGGATTTCACCCGAATTACGGTGGATTCAACAGCTTCCGCAGCGGCGATGCCGACTTCGGCCAGCGGCAGTCGATCGGCTATCGCGGCAATGACGTCGGCAGTTTCGACAACGGCGTGCGTAACACGGGCAACTGGGGTGGCGACGCCGGGCGTTGGAACGGCTCCGTGAATCGCGGCCAGCTCAACAGTTTTCTCGGACTGCCGACCGACGGCGGACTGGGAGCGGCCGGCAGCCGGTTCACTAACCGGGCCGCGCAGCCGGGAACATTTGCGAATCACGCCAGCTCGGACATGCAGAACCACAATCCGTACGGCACGCATCCCTGGTCGCAGACCTGGGCCCATTCGCAGGGGCACAACGTCCAGAATTGGGCCAACAATCATCCCAATGCCACCAACGCCTGGAATTCGTCGCACTCGTGGGCCTGGACGCCGGCCGGTGTCGACGCGGGCCTGTGGGCGGCGAGCGCCTGGGACTTCGCGGGCTGGCCAGGCCTGAGCAACTGGCTCGGCTGGGACAACGTCGTTTCGTATCCCTACAACTACGGCCAATACATCACCTACAACGGCGACGACGTCTATTACGGTTCGCAACCGGCCGGCACGGTCGAGCAGTATTACCAGGAAGCCAGCAACCTGGCGGCAACTCCGGCCCCCGTCCAGACGTCCGCCAGCACCCCGCAATGGCTGCCCCTGGGCATTTTCGGCCTCGTTCAGGGACAGGACCAGAACCAGACCCCCACGCTGACCTTCCAGATCGCCATCGACAAGGCGGGGACGGTCCGCGGCAATTCGTCGAACCAATACAGCGACGTCCTGCCGATTCAGGGGGCCGTCGACAAGCGGACCCAGCGCGTCTGCTGGACTGTGGGGACGGACAAGACTACGGTCTATGACACCGGACTCGATAACCTCACAAAGAGCGAGTCGCCCATCCTGGTCCACACCGGACCCAAGCATACGCAGCAAGAAATGCTCATCCGCTTGAAGCGGCCCGCCGCGCAGTCCGGCAACGGCGCCGTCAGTTCGACCAAGTAGTGGCAGAGTCCAAGCCTGCCCCGCATCTTTGATTTGGAGATTCTCCCATGCTCAAACCGTTCCCCATGATCTGCCTCACCGCCGCGACCATTCCCGTGGTCGGGGCCCTGCTCTGGGCTCAGAGCGATAAGCCGCCGCGCGAGGCTCACTCAACTCCCGTCGCGGTCGCGATGCAGGAATCCCGCCCGGCGGCTCCAGAGGGTGCTCAGTCCAAAACGAACGACGCCGGTTGGGTCGGCGTTATGGTCGAGGACAACAAGGGGCATGGTGTCCGCGTTGAAGGCGTCTTCCCCGGCGGACCGGCGGCATTTGCCGGCATCCGCCGCGGCGACGTCGTGCTCCGCGTCGGCAGCACCGAGATCAATTCGACGCAGGACGCCGAGACGGCCATCGAACACCTGGCGCCGCAACACGAGACTGCGGTGACCGTCGAGCGCAACCACAAAGCGGTCGAACTGAAGGTCATTCCGGGCAGCCTGACCGACTTCCGGCACGAGTACATGGCCGAAATGCTCCGACGCGACCCGCGCGATCCGAAGTTCGGCGCGCACCACGGAGTCAGCCCGGGGGACATGCAGTCCGAACTGGTTCGCCGACTCTTCGAGCAGAACGAGCGTTTGGACCGATCGATGAACGAACTGACGAAGGAAGTGCACGCCCTGCGCAAGCAGGTGGCCGCGCTGCAGAAGTAGTCGTCAACAGTTCGTCGCGATCCGGTTCGCCTTCGCTCCACGAATCCACTCACATGCAGAAAGCTGTCTGAAATGACTCGCTCGAAAACCTTCATCGTGGCTTTAGTCGCCGTCGCCGCCCTCTGGATGTCGCCCGGCGCAGCCCAACAAGATTCCGTCGGCGACCTGGGACTCACCGTCCGCCAGGACGACCTCGACTCCTTCTGGCTGGATACGCACAACTGGTACTGGTACGGCTATCGCCCGTACACGAAGGCCCATATCAGCCGGTTCGACTCCAGCCTCCCCTCCTGGTCGTCGGCAGCGGCCTCCGCGACCGGCGGCTACTCGTTCGGCATCAACGAGCCGCCCGGCAATGCTTCCTGGGAAGGCGGACCGAACACGAAGTTCCAGTTGCAGAAGAACGGCACCTGGCACTAGGCCGGCTCCGGACTGCGCGTCGACCGTCTTCTCAGCACCAGCGCACGAACCGCGGCGCCGTCCGCGTTTCGGAGAGCAGGATCACTGCGCCGGCCGTCGGTGAAGTAGGGATCGCCGGTGAGGTTGCGGCGAGGCGCGGCCCGTCCGCACCCGCCGACGCCGTCGACATAGCCCACCGCGTCGATCCGCTCGGCCTCCATCAAGTCTTCGACGACGTAGTCCCGCGATTCGTCGACGTCGGGATCGATGCGGTGCGTCGTCAGGTTCCACGTCTTGTAGGTGAACCGCACGCCGATGTCGCGGCTGATCTGGCCGATCCAGACCGGTTTGCCGGCAAAGTGGAGCGTGGTCAGCCAGAGCCGCAGGTGCAAGCGCTCGTTGATCGAGCGCCGGCTCCGCTGCAGGGCGACGTCCTGCGTGCGGCCGAGCAGATGCAGCGGGCTCACGGGCGAGTAGCGATACTGGGAGCCCAGCAGGAACGATCGCGCCGTCTTCCAGCACGTCGCGAAGGTGATCGTTTCGCATTCATCCCAGCGAGCGCCAAACGCGCTCAAGATCGTGGCGAACTCGCCGATCACTACGAGGTTCACCGGATCGCCCGTGCGCTTCTCTGTTTTATTGGTCGTCGCCGCGGGTACCGCCGAGAGCCGCTGCACGAGGGTCGGCAAGTCGCACTCGACCCGTTCTTGGCTCGGATAAATGGCGTCGAAATTCCGCCGCAGGTAATCGGCCCGAATCCCGGGCACGGCAATCGTGAAGGTGAGATCGACGACCGGTTGCCCGGCGGCCGCGCCCGGAGGCGGCCGGTACGTGAGGGGGTCGGCCGCGGCGGCCGGCAGCGATGCCAGGTCGAAGGGGCCGCTCGCCGCGTGGAAGCAGGCCCGCACCACCTTGGTGCCGAAGTCCAGATGCGTGAACACAAATCCCTCGGCCTCGTGCCCGGCGGGCAGCGGGCGGAGGCGAAAGGCGTGCTGCTGAAAGTGCACGTCCATGCGGCGATTGGCCCGGTACGCCGAGACAAGCTTGAACGGAATCAGCGCCAAGAGCGGCACAAAGAACCAGCCGATCACCCCGAACGCCGACAACCGCTTGAGGATCGAGTAGTGGTTGACGCCGGCCGCCTCCAGCGGCGTGTAATAATTGCGGTCGATGGTGACCACGTGCAGCCGCAGTTGCGTTTGTGCCCGGTTCACCACGCGCAGAAAGACGGGCTGGATGCCCCGCCGCGCCAGCGGCACGCCGAACACCCGCTCCGATTCGGCCGCGTCGAGCACGGCCACGGTTACTTGGGCGAGCGGACTGTCCTGTGTTTGGGCCCGCGACAGGAACTCCCGGTACGACGGATCCGGATCGTAGGCGATCGTAAACAGCCGCTGGAACAGTTGGCGTCCGGGATAACTCATCGTAAGGTTCCGCCGTCCGGCCTCGCGTCAAAACTGCGGCCGAAACCGCGACCATTCGACCCTCGAAATCCGCAGGCACCGATCGTATCGGCACGACGCGGCGGTTACTATGCGTTCGGCCCCGTTGACCTTTCCGGCTTAATCTCCATGAACGACCCACTGAAATTGGACTCTCGCATGAACACCAATCTCCGCGAGGAGCAAGTCTGGCTGGCCGTCGGGTCGTTGATGATTCTGGCGACGGTCGCGCTCGCCGGCGGGCTCTTTTACACGCGGGCCGTGATGATCCCTTTCGTGATGGCCATCTTCATCACGACGGCCGTCTCGCCGACCGTCGACCAGATGGTTGTCCGCTGGCACGTCCCCGGCTGGATCGCCATTTCGCTCTCGCTGATCCTGGTGCTGGCGATCCTGATGCTCTTGGGAGCGGCGCTCGCGCTCACCGTCCAGACGATCCTCAACACGGCCGACGAGTATTCGGACCAGGTCGCTAAGCTGGGCCGCCACATGTTCGCGGAGCTCCATTCCCACGGCATGAAGCTGGACGAGGCGCAAGTCTCCAACAAACTGAAGGCGCAGCTGCCCGACCTGATCACCACGGCGGCCGGCACCGTGACGTCGATCGTCTCCGACGGCATCCTGGTGTTGTTCTTCGTGATCTTCCTGCTGTCCGGAAGAGACCCGCACCAGCGGCAGACCGGTATTTATGCCGAGATCGAGGCGGCCATCCGCGAGTACATCGTCACGAAGACGGCGATTTCAGCCGTCGCCGGCGTGCTCGTCGGCACGATCCTCTGGCTGTTGGGATTGAAGATGGCGGCTCTGTTCGGGCTGCTGGCGTTTCTCTTCAACTTCATCCCGAACGTCGGCCCAATCGTCGCCAGCCTGCTGCCGATCCCCATCGCCTTTGCCCAGTTCGAGGATCGGCTGTGGATGGTCTTGCTGGTGGTGGGGCTGCCGGGCTGCGTCCACATGACCATCGGCAACTTCGTCGAGCCGCGCCTGATGGGCCGCGGACTGGAGCTGCACCCGGTGGCCGTGCTGCTGGCCCTCGCCTTGTTGGGCCTGTTGTGGGGCGTGGTCGGAATGGTGCTGGCCGTGCCGATCGCCGCCATGGTCCGCATCGTGCTGAGCCGCTTCACGACAACGCGCGCTCTGGGCGAGCTACTCGCCGGCCGATTGCCCGGAGCCGAGCCGATGGCGCCCGTGCTATAGGGCACATCGAGAAGACGATTCCCGACACGGCCGCGCCACTGCTTTCTGTATTGCGGCGGCGGCTTCACCGGCTGGACGCACGCCGGCCTGCGCATCGTGCAGGGCTAGAACGCTGAGAGTCGGGCCTCATGACGAGCGAAAAGCCGATGTGGTTGGCCTGCTCGCGGCAGCGTCGAACGGCAGGCTTCTTTTCAATTCCCGATCGTCGCCACACCCTGTCAGCAACTACTTGTTGCCGGGTTTCGAGAGCTTTTTCTTTGGATTGACTCCCTCCATCCACCCTCCGTCGCCCGTGTCCTTGAATTCGATGTAGTCGGGCCGCGGCTGGAACGCCGTGATGCTAGCCAGCTTTCCCTCGCGGAAGAGAAACGACCATCCCTTGTGAAAATAATGCAGCTGGTCTTCCCTCAGGTGAGTCTTGATGTCCGGCTTGCCGTAGACCCGCACCACGTCATCGATTGAAGCGCCAAGTCCAATCTGCCGATCGGTCTTGCCGAGAAAATCGCGTGCAGAATCGAAATGCAAGAGGCGCCCATAGCAGCAGAAACGGGTCATG
Source organism: uncultured Planctomycetaceae bacterium (assembly GCA_963813715.1). Classification (GTDB taxonomy): domain Bacteria; phylum Planctomycetota; class Planctomycetia; order Planctomycetales; family Planctomycetaceae; genus DASPSM01. The sequence goes on from CAWFAK010000006.1 coordinate 80,553, forward strand.
CCTTCCCGGCTCGAGACGTCGATGTCGAAGCCGAGGGACGGGTAATTGAGACGCTCTTGCACAATTTCCTTTTGCCCTTTGAGAGCGGGGCCGCCCGGATACTGGAAGCGTTCAAATCCACGGTAGGTCTCCTCGATCAGGTCGGGTGTTCCCAAGAGGGTGATGATTCGATCCTTAGAGGCTCCCATCGGTACAGGACCGAGCCCTCTTTCCGGGGAGGCGACCCAGGACTGCGTGTCGATCGGTTTGCGGTCTTTGGGCTCTTCGCACCGCGAGACCGCATATCCCGCCGGGGCCCTGATTTCGAATAGCGACTCGTCCACGGGGGCGTCGAAGACAAAATCCGTGGTCACCTCGCGATAACGTTGTCCTCCCGATCCCTTCTCGATATTGAGTTCCATTCGCAACGGCAGGTGCGTCCTCGGATCGACGAACACCACGAACTGTCCCAGCGATTCGAAGGCAAATTTCAGCACCATCTTGCCTTCGAATTCCGTCGCGCCGGCGCCTTGCGCCGCTCGCAGGAAGGTCACGGATTTGTTGGAAGAGGCCGGCGTCGGCGCTTTTCCGGCCATCATCCAGGTAGAGTTGCTGGATTCCGGCCTTGTGCGATTTGTGGTCGATCCACATCGATCTGCGTGCCTTCAAGTTTGTGATCGACACCCAGCCGTTCGGCCCTTCACTCCGCGATCCCACGCCGAGGACCGAAACTCCCGCCGAGACAGTCGGCACCTGGTCGCCCAGAATTGAGAGAGTGCGGCAGCTCATCGACTTGACACTCGAAACGGCTTGTTGGACCTGGGCAAAGGCCACGCCCGCCCCGCCGCCGGGGCCATGCGCGGATAGGACGACAATCAGCAGCGCAATAGCCGCGATCGCTGCCCCAACTGCCATCCATCGCGCCCATATCCGCGGCTCCATCCCGGCGGGCCGCGGCGAAAATGTGCGGTCGGGGTTCCTGCCGCTCGCTTCCTGCGCGACGGACAAACCGGGGTCGCTGAAATCGGGGATTGGTTCCTCGCGCAGGGCTGTCGCAATTCGGTCGAGCAGCCCGTCCGAATCGGAAAAGTTGATTTCCGACATGATTCCTCCGATCTCGCCCAAAATCAGCGTCGAGCGTTACTCTTCGACGCGGCTCGGATTGAGGTCGGTCAGCAGCTTGCGCAGTCGGGCGCGGGCCCGGTGCACAAGAATGCCAACGGCATTGGTATCAGTCCCAAATTGCTCGGCGACTTCCGCGTAAGTCAATTGTTCGACGCAGTGCAGCCAGAACGCTTCGCCCTGCCGATCAGGAAGCCGCGCGGTCGCCCGCCGCACCTGCTCCACGAGTTCGCGGAACTCGATCTCCGTGGACGGCTCGGCAACGCTCCCTGGCAAGAGCGACGGATCTTCGTCGGCGTCGACGCGACTCGTCCTACGGCGCTCGCTCCGCAGCCGATCGAGCGCTCTACGCACCGCCAGCCAGCGCAAGAACGCTGGCCAATTATCGACTCGATGCGCGCCGCATTGTTCGAAGGCCTCGAGGAAAACTTCCTGGTAACAATCGAGAGCCTGGTCGTGGTGTTTCAGGATGCGGAACACGGCGCGAAAAACGATGGCGCCGTGCAGCCGCCGAATCTGCTGCCAGTCGTGCATCCGCAACGCCCCCACTCGGCAAAATACGGTCACATCGGATCTGACGATACGAGCCGCCCCGTTATTTCGCGCGTTTTCGGTTGGGTCCGTCAGAATTTCCAAGAACAAGCCACCGAACGCCGGATTTCGGTCGCGCCACGACCTCTCCCCGTCGAGCCTGCCGGGGTTTGGCATCGGCCTTGCTCTCACTCGGCCGGGGTCGGATTGCCACGGCGGGACCAGCGGCGCGGATGCGATGACGGACTCTACGACACTCGAAACCGACATTCCGGCACGGCTCGACCGGCTGCCGTGGAGTGCGTTTCATTGGTTATTGGTCGTCGCGCTTGGCGTTACCTGGGTGCTCGACGGCCTGGAAGTCACCGTAGTGTCGGCCGTCGGCAACGCGCTCCTCAAATCGACGACGCTGGCCCTCACGGCCGCCCAAGTTGGCACGGCGCAGACCGGTTACCTGTTCGGCGCCATCGGCGGAGCCCTGTTCTTTGGCCACATGACGGATCGGCTCGGCCGCAAAAAGCTGTTCACCGTCACGCTGCTGATTTATCTGGCCGGCGCGATGCTCACGGCGTTCTCCTGGAATTTTTACAGCTTCGCGCTGTTCCGCCTGATCACGGGGATGGCAATCGGCGGGGAATACGCGGCGATCAACTCGGCCATCGACGAGCTGATTCCCGCCCGGCTGCGCGGCCGCGTCGACCTGGCAATCAATGGGACCTTCTGGCTGGGCGCGATGGGCGGAGCCGCCGTTTCGGTGCCGTTGCTCGACGCGCGGCTGTTTCCAGAATGGCTGGGCTGGCGGTTGGCGTTCGGGCTGGGGGCGCTGGTCGGCCTCGCGATGATTGTCGCCCGGCGATTTGTGCCCGAAAGTCCCCGCTGGTTGATGACCCATGGCCGCCTTGATGAAGCCGAAAAGATCATGGCGTCGATCGAGCAACGCACCACAGGACACGCGCTGCCGCCGGGTAAGCAGTCGGCGGGCAAACAGGCGGCCGAAATTCAACGGGTTCGCATCCGTACTGGCACGCACGTCGGCTTTGGCACGATCGCCCACACGATGCTCGTTCGCTATCGGACGCGGGCCCTGCTCGGGCTGGTTCTGATCGCCTCGCAAGCCTTCTTCTACAATGGCATCTCGTTCAGCTTTCCGCTGGTGCTGGGTCAGTTCTACGGCGTGCCCAACGACCGCATCGGTCTGTATGTCTTTGCGATGGCCGCGGCCAATTTTCTCGGTCCGCTGCTGCTGGGACCGCTGTTCGACACCGTGGGTCGCCGCCGGATGATCGGCGGCACGTATGCCCTGTCCGGCGTGCTGATCATCGCGACCCTGCCCCTTTTCCTGCACCACGGGCTGACGGCCCAATCGCAGACCCTGGTTTGGGCGGCGACTTTCTTCTTCGCCTCGGCCGCGGCCAGCGCCGGCTACCTGACCGTAAGCGAAGTCTTCCCGCTCGAGATGCGAGCGCTGGCGATCGCCCTCTTTTACGCAATGGGGACCGCGATCGGCGGCCTGGGCGCGCGGCGCTCTTCGGCAAGCTGCTCGAATCAGGCACTCGCTCCCTGGGCTACGGTTACCTGTTCGGCGCCGCGCTCATGTTGTTGGCGGCCGGCATCGAATGGACTCTCGGAATCGATGCGGAGAAAAAGTCGCTCGAAGACATCACGCCGCCTCTCTCGAGCGAATCGCGAGCGCAGCCTGCGTCTCAGTCTGTAAGCGAGCCAGCTGCGCGTTGACTTTCACCGAGTCGCGCTGGCCTGCTGCGCCGCGGCTTCTTCGCCCGGATGATAGTTCTGCTTCGAATGAGCCAGCACGTCGTCCCAGTAGAAATACGCTTCTTTCAGCCGGCACTCCGACAGCAGCTTCGCCTGATCGAAGAAGTGGGGCGAATCGGGGTTGCCGCTCTCGCCGTATTGCAGCAGGCTCCGCGTTTTGATCCGGTCGCCGAACTCGATTGAGGCCATGTAGGAGCAGCCGACGACGGCGTACCGCTTCACCATCGGCCGGACAACGGGCAGCGGGGGCGTGTAATAAATGGTGAAGACGGATCCGACCGGCCCCTGCACCCCGGCGACCGGCAAGCTGGGCAGGCGGTCGTTGAAAGGGATTTTCTCGAAGAAGTCGGCGATGTTAGCGTGCCGCTGCAGGCGATTCACGTCGCCGTAGGGCACCTTCCAGCTGCCGTAGAGGCTCGTCAGTTTGGCGGCCGCGTCGCGCAGCGCACGGAACTCGGCCGAAATATCCGAGATCATCGCCGGCCGCAGCGTCTCGAGCGTGCTGCTGAGCAGGAGGCCGTAAAGCTGCTCGTACCAAAAGACGCATAACGTGGCCTGCGTCGAGTGAATGCTCGAACGGCAGTCCCAGTCGAGCAGATGCTTGATGTACGGCTCGACTTCCTTCGCCAGCGCCGGATCGATCTCTTTCAGCTTGCGGAACTTTCGCTCGAACTGCGGCAGTTCCTCCAGCGGCCAGTACATCGTGGTATCGAAGGCCAGAGCCTGCCAATCGTCGAAGGTGACGCCGTGCGCCTGGCGCAGCAAATGGCGCGAGACCTTGGCCCGTCGATTATCCCAGGTCGTCTCGCCGACGATGTAGCGCTGCAGGTCGCCCGGTTCCGGGTTTTGGTCGTCGGTCGTCGTATACGGCGACTGGTTGCAGTTCTGCACGTAGCCCGAGATCGGATTGAGCACCTGCGGCAGCTCGTCGAGCGTCAGGATGCCCTTCCAGTCGGATTCAGGCCGGCGGCCATCGACCGCCTTCGACCAGTCGAGGCTCGGATCGCGCCGCGGGACGATGCCGTTATAGAGATAAAGGATGTTCCCCTCGCAGTCCGCGTACACGAGATTGAACATCCGCTGGTCGAGCGTGGCGATGGCCTCGCGAAACTCCGAAAAGTTCCGCGAGCGGACCATGCGATAGATTTGCCGGCCGAAGAGCGCGTCGTTCATCCGGCCGACGTTGCTCGCCAACTGCTGTGTCCCGTTGAGCCGTCGGACGACAGGACCGTGATGCGTCTTACGGAAGGTGAGCGTGCGCGTTTCGACGCCGTGCGCGTTTTTGACGCGAACCGTGTCGGTCCATTCGACGGCCGTGCGGTAGCCGTCACCGTAGCGGTAATTGAGCGGGTGCTGCGGATCGTCGAAGGTCTCCACCCATTCGTCGCCGCAATTGATGTCGTTGACGGTGTAGGTCCAGCCCAAGTGCTCGTTGTGCCCGATGGCCAGCATGGGGCTGCCGAAGAACGTCGAGCCGGTGAAGCTCCAGCCTTCGCCGCTGTGCAAATGAGCTTCGTAATACTGGCCGAAGCCGTAGTACGGCTGGTGCGAGTTGCAAAAGAGCATGGTCTTGTGCGAGCGGGTCTTCGACGGGCCGATGGCCCAGGCGTTGCTCCCCACGGCCCCGGGCGGCACGAAGGCCTGGGCGTGCAGCATTTCGTCCGGCACGCTCTTCGAGTGGGCCGCCATGCGGTAGAGGACATAGCGATCGAGGGCAATCGGGTACCACGGCTCGAAGCGTTCGAGCAGCCGCAGCTTCTGTCGCGGGTGGCGTTCAACGTAATAGTTGAGTCCGCCGACGAACGCGCGGTTGCAGCGCCTGCAGCTTCGGATCGAGCTTGGCGAAATCTTCCCGGGCCCGCTGGGGAATCTCGAAGCGGTGCGTCGTCTCGTCCAGCGAGAAGACCGAGGGGCCGTAGAGCTCGGCATAACGGCCGAGCGCAAGCACGAACGAATCCTCGACCTGCCAGAGAAAATCCTCCGCCTGCGCATAGCCGAAGCCGAAGACCACGCTCTCATCGGTCGGGCCGTCGATGTGGGGGACGCCCCACTCGTCGCGATGAATGGTCACCTGGCCGGCCAGCGGCGGCGGGCTCTGGGCAGCGGACGACGGCTGAAGCGGAAACGCGGACGCCAGGACCAACAGGGCAAAGCCAATTCGCCGCATCAGCAGACTCCGAAGATGACCGGAAATTTATTTCTCGGGGAACCGTTCTACCGGCACCGCGCCCCGCTCTCCAGCCGCCCAGGCACGCGCGAGCGGACCCAGTGACGGCCGAATAGGCTGCGGCCGGGCAATTGAAGATAACGCACGGGCCGCGCGAGTTCAGTAGCGGAACGCGGCGAGACCGGGAGGGGGCCGAATCTCGCCTGCATTCCGCCGCGGCGAGCCCGGGCCCGAACAGACTTCGTCCAGTCGCCGGGTAGGGTCTTGTCTGGCTGGGTGGGATTATGCTAAATTTTTAGCATAAGTTCCGCATGTCCGTTCTGTTGTTGAAACGGCGGCGACGCGTAATGATGGAGGGGGAAATCGACGGCCAACTCGCCACCAGGGAGACCGGCAGAAGAGGAAGCAGCTGCTCCCCAAGCCGTTCCCCGCAGTTTCGCCCGGGAAAGCCCACCAGTTTTGACTTGTCCCGTTAACTAAACACTGTTAAGTTTAAGTATGGCCAGACCCACGCTGACCGAAACGGAAGTTGAGAATTGTCGCGAGCGCGTCTGCGACGCCGCCCGCGGCTTGTTCTCCAAGCACGGCATCGACCATGTCGGCTTGCGGATGATTGGCTCGGAGGTCGGTCTAACCGGGGCCGCCCTCTATCGGTACTTCCCGGAGGGACGGGACGAGATTGTTGCGGCCGTCCGCACGCGGGCCTTCCGCGAGTTGGGCGACCTGTCGGAGCAAGCCGTCCGTTCACCGGGGACTCCGCTGGATCGGTTCCAGGCCGTGGCCAAGGCCTACGTGGCGTTCGCGGCAAGCGACACCGCGTCGTACCGGATGTTGTTCAGCTTGATGCAAACGGGAGATTTTCCGGAGCTGCGAAAAGAGGCCCGGCGGGCTCGCGACATCCTGTTTCGGGCCGCCCAGGCCGCGGCTCACAGTGAGGAATCGGTCGAAGAGGGACGTGTGCTGGCACACGTGGCATGGGCGGCGATCCACGGGGCCGTCATGCTGGAAACGTCGGACATGCTGCAAATGGGCGTTGATATCACACAACTGGTGGACGGCATCTCGCGGGCTCTCTCACATCTGAGCGGGGAGTCGCGACCCGTCGCCTAGGGCGAAGCGGCGTCGTACGACTGGGCAACGGCAATCGCCGGTTCCGCGTCGGCGCTCCGAATCGAACAGGATGAATCGCGCTGCCAGGATCAATTGCGCGGCGCAGTTGCGCCGGCGCGAGGCAAGCGCCGAAACAAGGCTGTCGAAGATGGCAACGATCTCGCAATCTGAGGTGCTCGACGCACTCAACGAGATTGAAGATCCGGAGATGCCGGTCATTTCGATCGTCGAGCTGGGGATCGTGCGGGACGTCACAATCGACGGCCCCCGCGCCGAAGTCACGCTGGCCCCCACCTTCTCCGGTTGCCCGGCCCTGTCCTCGATCACCGAGAGCGTCCGCAACAAGGTGTTGGGCATCGGCTTCGTCGAGGTCAACATCAAGCTCGCGCTCGATCCCCCTTGGACGACCGATAGCATCTCGGCCACCGGACGCGACAAATTAAAACGACTGGGCATCGCCCCGCCCGACAAGCACGGCGGCGACGTCCTCACCGCCTTGGAGCTGCCCGTCCCCTGCCCTTACTGCGGCTCCCGCAATACGACGCGGCGAAACAACTTCGGCCCGACCGCCTGCCGCGCGATTTATTTCTGCAACCAATGCGTTCAGCCCTTCGAAAGGATGAAGCCACTCTGAGAAACCGTTGGCAGTAGCCTCTCGTTGATCGACCACTCAAAGCGCTTACGAAGTCTCGAACAATGAGCTATCAAAACATCCTCTGCGAGCAGAACGACTCCGTTCTGAAAATCACACTGAACCGTCCCGAGAAGCTCAACGCGCTCACCGATGTGATGCTGCAAGAGTTGCGGGACGCGTTCGCCAAGGCGGCCGGCGACCGGGCGACACGGGCGGTCCTTTTGACCGGTGCCGGCAAAGGCTTTTGCCCCGGGCAGGATCTCGCCAACATCCAGGAGCTAAGCCACGGCGGCCAACCCGACTACGGCGACCATGTCCGCAACAACTACAATCCGCTGATCCTGGCGATGGTCCGGCTCCCCAAGCCGATCGTGTGCGCGGTCAACGGCGTGGCGGCCGGCGCGGGGATGAGCCTGGCGATGGCCTGCGACGTGCGGATCGCCTCGGAAAAGGCCTCGTTCTTGCAAGCATTCATTAATATCGGGCTGGTGCCGGACAGTGGTTCGACGTGGTTTCTGCCGCGGCTCGTCGGCCGGCAGCGGGCCCTCGACCTGATGCTCTCGGGTCGCAAGCTGTCGGCTGCGGAAGCACTCGATTGGGGACTCGTGAATCAGGTCGTCGCGCCGGAACAGTTGCTGGACGAGGCGACCAAGACCGCCGCCCGCTACGCCGCCGCCCCGACCTTCGCGATCGGGCAGCTCAAGCGCAATCTCGACTTCGCGGAGACGCACTCGCTCGAGGACTTGCTCGCACTTGGAGGCGAAGTCGCAAGCTGAGTGCGGCTTGACGGCCGATCATCAGGAAGGGATCCGGGCCTTCCTCGAGAAGCGCACACCGGCCTACCAGGGAGAATAGCCGTGGACGAACAAGCGCGGGCCGCCGCGTTCGAGGAACGAATCGCCCGAGGCGAGAAGATCGAGCCGGGCGACTGGATGCCTCCGAATACCGCCGGCAACTGTTGCGGATGATGTCGCAGCACGCCCACAGCGAGATCGTCGGCATGCTGCCGGAAGGCGAATGGATCACCCGGGCGCCGTCGCTCAAGCGGAAGCTCGTCCTGTTGGCCAAGGTGCAGGACGAAGGCGGGCACGGGCAATATCTCTACGACGCGGCCGAATCGCTCGGCGCCACCCGCGACGAAATGATCGAGGCCCTGCACACCGGCCGGGCCAAGTACGCCAACGTCTTCAACTACCCGGCGCCGACGTGGGCCGACGTCGGCATGATCGGCTGGCTCGTCGACGAGGCGGCCATCCTCAACCAGTCGATGCTCGCCAAGTGCTCCTACGGACCTTACGCCCGCGCGATGCTCCGCATCTGCAGCGAAGAAACCTTCCACAAGAAGCAGGGACAGGAACTGGTGATCCGCCTGGCCCGCGGCACTCCCGCGCAGCGGGCCATGGCGCAAGAGGCCCTCAATCGCTGGTGGTGGCCCACCTTGATGCAGTTCGGCTATCCCGATGCCGAATCGCCCCACACCGACACGCTCCGCCGTTGGGGCGTCAAAACCAAGAACGAACGACGAACTGCGCGAGACGTTCATTGCCGGCATCGTCCCCGAGCTGCGACTCTTGGGCCTCGAGCCTCCCGATCCCGAGCTGCGATGCGACAAGGCGACTGGCCGCTGGCATCACGGCCCTATCGATTTCGACGAGCTCAAGCGGGTCGTCAACGGCGATGGGCCGTGCAATAAGCGCCGTCTCGGCGAACGAATCAAAGCGCACGAAGACGGGGCCTGGGTTCGCGAAGCGCTCTTGGCTTACAACGCCAGGCACGAATCGCCCCGGCGCGAGTTTAGCGGAGCGCCCGCATGAGCGACTCGCAGGGACCCGTCTGGCAGGTCTTCGAGCGGCCGGCTCACGGACATCCCGTGCGCGCCGCCGGCTCGGTCCACGCCGTCGATGCCGAGACGGCCCTGCAAAACGCCTGGGCCGTTTACGGCCGCCGTCCGACCGCCGTCGCCCTGTGGGTCGTCCCGCGCTCGCCTCGTATTGATCGAAGAGACACAGGATCCGGCCGTCGACGAGACCCTCTCCCATTCCGATGGGAGAGGGCAGGGTGAGGGCTCTTCGTCACTTTCCCCCAACGGCTCGCAGCAAAACTATCTGCGTCTTCCGCCGCTCGCGGCACGAAGATCACCTACGAAGAGGAGTATCAGTCGTCGCCGCGAGCGCCGAACAGGCGCTGGCCCGCGCGATTGGCCGCAGCTCAACGGCGAAGACTGTCACGCGATCTGGGTCTTTCCGGCTGCGGCCATCATCTCGAGCGAGTCGCCCACGGCCGAGTGCTCGTTCTCGCCCCAGCCGTACAAGTGGTTTCGCGATCACAAATCGTTTCCCACGGGCGCGCTGATGCGGGAAATCGAGAAAGAAGCGAGCAAATCCGAACATGCTTGATCCCCGGCAACGCGCGGCCCTCGACTCCAAGCTACTCCGCCTGGCGGATGACGAGTTCATTCTCGGCCACCGCAATTCGGAGTGGACGGGGCACGGGCCGATCCTCGAAGAAGACATCGCCTTCGCGAATCTGGCCCTCGACGAACTCGGCCACGGAATCCTCTGGTATCGCATCGTGGCCGGCCTCCGCGGCGAAGATGCCGAGACCTATCCCGACAAGCTCGTGTACGAGCGGACGGCCGGGGAATTCCAGAACGTCGACGTCGTCGCGCTGCCGCACACCGACTGGGCGTTCAGCATGCTGCGGCAGTTTTTGTTCGACGCCTACGAGTCGATCCATGTCCCCGCGCTCCTGACCAGCAACTACCGCCCGATCGCCGAGGCCGCGACCAAGATCAAGCAGGAAGAGGTCTATCACCTCTATCACACGCGGGCCTGGGTGCAGCGGTTGGGCCTGGGCACCGACGAGAGCCGGCGACGGATGCAAACGGCCCTCGATCAGCTCTGGTCCCCTTTCCAGCAGCTCTTTGCCCCCGGAGCGGACGAATCGCTGCTCGTCGACGCCGGCATCACGCCCGATCTGCGGCCGGTTCACGGCAAATGGAGCGAGACCTGGTGGTGCCGTTTCTCGAATCGTGCGCGCTCGTCCTGCCTGATGCCGGGATCGTCCCCGTTGTTCGTGGGCCCGCAAATCTCGAACGAATGACCGCGCTCATCAGCGAACTGCAAGAGGTCTCGAGGATCTCGCCCGGCACCGTTTGGTGACGACCGGGCGAATGGACTGACTCGCTCCCAATCGATCGACACGCGCAATCGGCGAATGAGGAGGCCGCGACATGGCGACGATCACTCTGAAGAACTACGCGGAAGACCGTTGGGTGGCTGGCTCCGGAGAGCCGGCGGAGCTGCGCTCGGCGGTGACAGGCGACGTGGTCGCGCTGGCCTCGTCGCGGGGACTCGATTTCGCCGCGATGGCCCGGTTCGCCCGCGAGCAGGGGGGGCCGGCGCTCAGGGCCCTCACGTTTCATCAGCGGGCCGGCATGCTCAAGGCCCTGGCCGAGGCGCTCACCGCCCGTAAGCAGGAACTCTACGAACTGAGCTACGAAACCGGCGCGACCAAGGGCGACACCTGGATCGACGTCGACGGCGGCATCGGCACGTTCGCCGTCTATCAATCGAAGGGCCGCCGCGAGTTGCCCAACGACCGCATCCTGATCGACGGCAACGTCGAAGGCCTGTCGAAAGGGGGTACCTTCCAGGGTCTGCACGTCTTCACCTCGCTGCAGGGTGTCGCCGTCCACATCAACGCGTTCAACTTCCCCGTCTGGGGGATGTTGGAAAAACTCGCGCCCACGCTCTTGGCCGGCCTGCCCGCGATCGTCAAACCGGCGAGCGCCACCGCGTACCTGGCCGAGGCGGCCGTCCGCATCCTGATCGAAGCGAACGTGCTCCCCAAGGGGGCGCTGCAACTCGTGACCGGCTCGCTCGGCGACCTGTTCGAGCATCTCACCTGTCAGGACGTCGTCTCCTTCACCGGCTCGGCGGAGACCGCCCAGAAGCTGCAAAGCCATCCCGTGATCGCCCGAGAAAGCGTGCGGTTCGTCGCCGAGCGCGACTCGCTCAATGCCTCGGTCCTCGGCCCCGACGTCCGACCCGATTCGCCCGAGTTCGAGCTCTTCGTCAAGGAAGTCGTCAAGGAGATGAGCGTAAAGGCGGGCCAAAAGTGTACGGCCATCCGCCGCGCCCTCGTCGCCGCGCCGCTCGTCGATGCGGTGCAGGCCGCCCTCAAATCGCGCTTGGAGAAAATCACCGTCGGCAACCCGCGCGACGAGGCCACCCGGATGGGCGCGCTCGTCAGCCTCGCCCAGCGCGATGCCGTCCGCGCCAAGATCAAAGAGCTGGCGGGCGAAGCGTCGATCGTTTACGGCGATCCGGCGCACGTGAACGTCAGCGGGGCCGACGATCAGAAAGGGGCCTTCCTCTCGCCCGTCCTGTTGCGGTGCGATCGGCCGTGGCAGGCGCGGGCCGTGCACGACGTCGAGGCCTTTGGCCCGGTCACGACTCTGATGCCTTACCAAGACGGCGCCGACGCCATCGCGCTGGCCAATCGCGGCAAGGGATCGCTCGTGATGAGTGTCTTCAGCTACGACACCGATTTCGCCCGCGACGTCGTGCTGGGCTGCGGCGCGTTCCACGGACGGATCGCTTTCATCGACCGCGACAGCGGCAAGGAATCGACGGGCCACGGTTCGCCCATGCCTCACATGGTCCACGGCGGGCCCGGCCGCGCGGGCGGCGGCGAAGAGCTGGGAGGCATTCGCGGCGTGACGCACTACCTGCAGCGGACGGCCTTGCAGGGTCACCCGCGGGTCCTCACCGCGATCACCAACCGTTACATTTCGGGCGCGCCCACGCAGCCGGCCGACCCGCATCCGTTTCGTCTCAAGTTCCACGAGTTGCCGATCGGCTACCAGCTCAAAACGCAGCCCCGCGAAATCACGATGGACGACATCGAGCATTTCGCCCGCTTCACCGGCGACACGTTCTACGCCCACCTGGACGAAGAGGCGGCCCGCAAGAATCCTCTCTTCGGCGGCCGTGTGGCCCACGGCTATCTGATTCTCTCGTTCGCGGCCGGCCTGTTCGTCGACCCGGCCCCCGGCCCGGTGCTCGCCAACTACGGGCTCGACAACTTGCGATTCGTCAAACCGGTCAAGCCGGGCGAATCGATCCAGGTCGCCCTCACGGTGAAAGAGAAAACGCTCCGCAAGCCCGACCAGGGCGAAGTCCGCTGGGACGTCTTGGTCACCAACGGCGCGGGCGAAACCGTCGCGGTGTACGACCTGTTGACGATGAACGCGGCTTGAATCGCGCGCCGCGAGCTCACACCGAGCCGGGGGCGTCAGCCCCCGGAGAATTCGTTCGGAGGATTCTCGGCCAGCTCACGCTGGCCGCTCAGGATTCCACGCCCGCGCGCTAATTGCTCGCCAGAATGACCGCTCCCGCCACGATCAGTGCGCCGCCCGACACCACTCGCCAACCGAGCGGCTCATGCAAAAACACAAACGCCAACACGATCACGAAGACGACGCTGAGCTTGTCGACCGGCGCCACGCGGGAGGCGGGTCCCAACTGCAGGGCCCGGTAATAGCAGAGCCAGGACAGCCCCGTGGCCACTCCCGACAGGCAGAGGAAGAGCACGGAGCGCCCGGAGAGCTTGTTGAGCGGCTCCCACTCGCTGCGCCAGGAGACGATCAACGAGGTCATCGCGAAAATGACCAAGGTGCGGATCAGTGTCGCAAGATTGGAATTGATCTCGGCGACGCCCACCTTCCCAAAAATGGCCGTCAGACCGGCGAAGAATGCCGACGCGATTGCAAACATCTGCCACGAGGTCATTCCCTGAGCCCCTTCGCATGGGACGAGATCGATCCGCAGTAACGCGGTCGTTGACGAGGCACCCGGATTATAGACCCCGGCGCTCTGCAAGCGACCGGCCGAGTCTCACGAGCCGCGCACGAACTTGCCAGGCACGGGCTCGCCGACACAGACTCGACTAGGCGGCTACGGTCGAAGCGCGCGTGGTGCCCGGCGAAGAGGTTGACACGCCCGGCAAGTTCGCCAGGATTTCGATCGTCCGTTGCGTCGCTCCCTGCTGGGAGAGGACGAGCTCTTGGGCACGGGCGCCTTGCGCGCGGGCTCGCTCGGGATGGGCCAGGCAGTCGGCGACGGCGGCCGTCAGCTCGGCACCATTGTGCACGACGCGAGCAGCGTCCGCGGAGAGCAGCCGCTCGACCACGTCGCGAAAGTTGTGAGTATTGGGGCCGAAGAGCACGGCTGCCCCGTAGCCCGCCGGCTCGATCATGTTTTGCCCACCGCGATTGGTGAGGCTGCCGCCGACAAACGCCACGTCAGCCAGTCCCCAACAGGCGGCCAACTCGCCCAACGTGTCCAGCAGCAACACGGCCGGTGAGTCGTGGCGAAGAGCCGCGTTCGATGCGGAGCTGCGACGACAGAGTGGCAGTCCGCGGGACTCGATCAGCTGGGCCACGTCCTCGAAGCGTTCCTTATGTCGAGGAACGAGGATCAGTCGGAGAGCCGGAAAACTCGCGCGCACGGTGAGGTACGCGTCGATCGCCGCCGCCTCCTCGCTTTCCTGCGTGCTGCCGGCAACGAAAACCGGCTCGGATTCGCCGATGCCGAAGGCGGCCCGCAGCTCGAGCGTCTTCGGGTTGCGGCGATTGCTCTCGACGCGGTCGAACTTGATCGAGCCGGTAATCGAGAGCCGCTGCGGTGAGGCGCCCAGTTCCAGAAACCGCTCCGCGTAGGTCCGATTCTGGACGGCGACCGCGTGCAGGCTGCCCAGAAGCCTCGCCACCAGCGGTCGCAGCCGGCGGTAGCCACGGAGGCTGTGTTCACTTAGCCGGCCGTTAATCAGGGCGACGGGAATGCCCGAGCGATGCGCGTGCAGGATGAAGTTGGGCCACAGCTCCAGCTCAACCAGCACGATGGCGGTCGGGCGGAGGCGGGCGACGGCTTCGCGCACGGCCCAGGAAAAGTCGAGCGGGAAATAACAGACGGAGTCCCGCGGAAATTTCGCCTCCGCCACGGAGCGGCCAGTGGGCGTCGTCGTCGAGATCACAAATTCGACGGCCGGCAGGCGAATGCGGAGCTCCTTCAAAACGGGCTCGAGCTGCAACACCTCGCCCACGCTGACCGCGTGGAACCACAGACAGGGCCGATCGCCCGCGCGTCGCTGCACCTGCCCGAGCAGTTTTTCCCGCCAGCCCGTGCGGTACTTGCCGCGGACCACGATCCGCCACAAGAGCATCGGCGAGAGGGCCGCCAAGAGTGCGAAATAGGCGACGTTGAGCAACCAGGGCATTGGAGCGGGCATCCTTTCCCAGCTCGTTCGACTCTATCCTGCGCAAATTCAGTTTATTCGTGACAGTTCAGACGCCCGCCCGTCAGGCCCCCGCTCCGTGGCACTTCTTATACTTCTTGCCGCTGCCGCAGGGACACGGATCGTTGCGGCCGACCTTCGGCTGACGATTGTGAATTGGTTCGACGGCGGTCGCCTCGGGGCTGTGGCCTCCCTGGGTTTCGGTCACTTCGCCGTCGCTGCTGGTCATCGGAGCCGCTTCCGCGTGGTTGACGGCGGTGATCTCCCACAGCGAGCCGACGAAGGCCGGGCTTTCCTTTTCGATGCGGAAGATGGCCGACGTGACCTGTTGATCGACGCGGTCCCACATCGCCAGGAAGGTTTTGCGGCCCTCGCGCTTGTACTCGACCTTGGGGTCGAGCTGAGCGTACCCGACCAGGCCAATCCCCGCGCGGAGATGGTCCATGAAATAGAGATGGTCTTTCCACGCGGTATCGAGGATTTCGAGAATCAGCGCCCGTTCCGTCTGGGCCAGCTCGGGGCGATACCGCGCGTCGTAAGCCTGCAGCACGCGGTTCTTGGCCGCTTCTTCGTCGAGCGGCTCGAGCTCGTTCGCATCGAGATTGAGGTGATAGTCCTGGCTCGCCCAGCGGGCCAGTTCGTTGAGCGTCTGGGAGCGGTCGGGCGAATTCTGCGGGGGGACGTGGCCGTTACGCTGCGTCTCCGCCTTGTGTAGGTACTCGTCGGCCTTGTCCAGCACTTCGCCGTTGACGAAGAACTTCTGGCTCGTCTCGCGGAGCAGACCTTCGATCTCGTTGCGGGGACGATTCTTGACGTCGTCGACCGGCAGCGCGGCCTGGAACCGCTCGTTGGCCCAGCGGACGAGCCCCTCACGGTTGTACCGTTCGCCGCCGCCGCCCGGCCCCTCGGCCATGAAGTTCGTCATGCCAACGGAGACGGGGAACTCGACCTCCTTCTGGCGATAGAGGTCGTCGATCTTGCGGCGGACCAGCTCGACTGCCTCCTCGGGACCGCCCAGATCGGTGAAGTCTTCGGGCCGCATCTCCAGCGTAAGTTGCTGATGCAGCCAGCCGCACACCGATTTCGGGCCGAACTGCGGATCGAGCAGCACGTCGACCGGCGTGAAGTCGAAGCGGGCGATCGCCTCTTTGGCCCGCGGCAGCAGGTCGGCCAAGAGCGCGTCGCGGCCGATCTTCTTCAGTTCGCGATCATTCGTGTTGAGACCGTAGCGGACGTTGACGAACCGCGACAGCGCGAGCCAGTTCCAGTCGTTGGTGTCCTCGGCCTCGCTCGGCAGATCTTCCTCGATCTTCTCGGCAATGTCAGCCTCGGCCTGTCGGCCGGCTTCGTCGAGCAGGAATTCCTCCAGCCGCTGCCGGTCCATGCCGTCGACGGAGCGAGCGTCGACCTCGATGCCCATCGAGTGCGAGGCCCAGCCGGCGATCGTTTCCCAGCGGTAGGCCGGCTCGAGCAGCTTGGGCACCATCAGCCGGATCTGCTTGTCGATCATGTCGAGAATCAGTTGCCGGCAATTTCCGCCTTCCAGAATCCGCTGCCGATACCTGTAGACCTGCTTTCTCTGCTCGTCCATGACTTCGTCATATTCGAGCAGGTGCTTACGCATGTCGGCGTGGCGCTCTTCCACTTTCTTCTCGGCGCCTTGGATCTGCCGGTTGACCATCCGGCTTTCGATGGCCTCGCCTTCCTGCATGCCGAGCCGAGTGAGAATGTTCTTCACAAAGTCGCCGGCGAAGATCCGCATCAGGTCGTCTTCGAGCGACAGGAAAAAGCGGCTGGAGCCGGGGTCGCCTTGCCGACCGCTGCGTCCGCGCAACTGCAGGTCGATGCGCCGTGCCTCGTGGCGTTCGGTGCCGATCACGTGCAGGCCGCCCGCTTCCGCGACCTTGCGCCCCTCCTCGACCATTCCCTCTTCTTTGCCGATTTTCGCCGTCAGCTCGTCCCAAACGACTTTGGGAACGTCGAGGCGGGACGCGTATTGATGGCGGAGCTGGTCCCACGCCATGTATTCGGGATTGCCCCCCAGGATGATGTCGGTGCCGCGGCCCGCCATGTTGGTGGCGATGGTGACGGCCGATTCGCGGCCGGCCTGGGCGATGATTTCGGCCTCGCGCTCGTGATACTTGGCGTTCAGAGACCGCGTGCTTGATGCCAAAGCGGCCGATCTTGTCGCTGAGCAACTCGGACTTTTCGATCGACACGGTGCCGACCAGGATCGGGCGGCCCGTCTGGTGGACTTCGCGAATCTCGTTGACGACCGCATCCCACTTCTCGCGCTCGCTCTTGTAAATCACATCCATGGTGTTGATGCGGCGGAGCGGCTTGTTCGTGGGAATGGTGACGACGTCGAGCTTATAGGTTTTCCAGAACTCGGTGGCCTCGGTCATGGCCGTACCGGTCATGCCGCCCAGCTTCTTGTAAAGCTTGAAATAGTTCTGCAGCGTGATCGTGGCCAGGGTCTGCGTTTCGGCCTTGATCGTCACGCCTTCCTTGGCTTCGACCGCCTGATGCAGACCATCGCTCCATTGGCGGCCTTCCATCTTGCGCCCGGTGAACTCGTCGACGATGATCACCGTCCCCTGTTCGACGACGTAGTTCACGTCGCGCTTATACAGGTAATGGGCCTTGAGCGCGTTATCGATCAGGTGCGGCCATTCCATGTTGCCGGCGGTGTAAAAGCTCTCCACGCCGGCGAGCTTTTCGGCCTCGCGCACGCCCGCATCGGTCAGGTTGCAGGTGTGCTCCTTCTCTTTCACTTCGAAGTGCACGCCCTTCTGCAGCTGCCGGGCGATGCGGTCGGCCTTGGGATACTTCGACGTGTCGTCGTGGGCGAAGCCCGAGATGATGAGCGGCGTTCGCGCCTCGTCGATCAGAATGTTGTCGATTTCGTCGACAATCGCGTATTGCAGCGGGCGCTGGACCTGGATGTCCTTCGACGGCTTCATGTTGTCGCGGAGGTAATCGAAGCCGAACTCGTTGTTGGTGCCGTACGTGATGTCGCTGGCGTAGGCAACCTTCCTCTCTTCGGAATCCATGTTCGCCTGAATGGCGCCGACGGTGAGCCCCAGGCCGAGGTACAGCGGCCCCATCCATTCCATGTCGCGGCGGGCCAGATAATCATTCACCGTGACGACGTGCACGGAGCCGACAAGGCCGTTCAAGAACGCGGGCAGCGTGGCGACCAGCGTTTTGCCTTCGCCGGTGACCATTTCGGCAATCATCCCCTTGTGGAGGAAGTAGGCGCCGATCATCTGCACGTCGTAGTGCCGCATCTTGAGAAAGCGGCGGCCCGCCTCGCGCACCGCTGCAAAGGCGTCGGGCAGAATGTCGTCAAGCGTTTCGCCGGCAGTCAGCCGGGCGCGGAGCTTCGTCGCCGTTTGCTTCAGCTCATCGTCCGACAGTTTTTGCCAGTCGGCTTCTTGCGAATTGATGCGGTCGAGGATCGAGCCGGGGATGACCTTCGAGGTCCCCCGTCTTTCATCCCGGTCGAAGCCGAATTTGCGGATACGGCGGCGGTTGGACGAGCCAAAAATGGCCGTAATGAACCGTTCGATCCACCCGGTGAATACCGTGAACCAGTCGCCGATGCGATCAAGAAAGTCCATGACCGAGACACCCCAACTGTCGAAATGGCAGCGGCGTTTGTCCGCTACGTCAAAACGAGGATCGCGGAACGCAAGAGAGCCCCGGGCGATCCGCGGATCGGACGCAGCCGGAAAAACGTAACCGCCGTCTGCGCCAAAGTTTATTACCGGACGCTGAACGGGTCAATGTCCTTCGCGCGGGCGATTGCCCCTGCGGAAATGACTATTTCGCAACAAGCGTGCCGCGGGGGTGGGTCAGCCAAACTGGGCGTTGGCCGGGCAACCACCGGAGATGCCAAAACGTCTGGCGGGCGGCGGCTAGCGCGCCGGCGCTTAGAAGGCGGGTTACCGGTCCAGAATCTCGCGGACGACGCGACCCTCGGCCGCCGGCAGCGGCACGTGCAGGAGATGGGCAATCGTGGGCGCGACGTCGATGTTTTCGATCTGTTTTACCCGCGTGCCCGCTCGAATTCCGGCTCCCCAGGCGACGAACGTCGCGTGCATGTAGGCCGGCTCGGGCCGATGGCCGTGACATCCCTTGTGCCCGCCGCCATCCGCGATGGGCTCACCGACGGCCGCGTCGTCAAACTCGAAGCCGGGATGCGTCGTCAGGATCAGTTGGGCCATTTCCGGATTATCCGCGGGTCGAGGCAGGCCTAGCTTCTCAAATTCGGCCGGCTCGAGCACGCTGTCGACCGCCTCGAGCTGTTTTAGCGCCGCGCGAATTTCCGCGGCCCGCGACTGCGACTCTTTGTCAAACAGATAGACGAACGCCGACCCGCCCGTGGCGACGCTCCAGGCGCTCCGCCGCGCGACGTTGCCCGACTTGTCGGTCGTGATCAGGCCGAGCCGCGCCAAAATCACGTTGGGGCGAATGAGCTTGTCGTAGGGGGCAAAGCCGTGATCCGAGACGACGAACAACGTCGTTTCAGCGGCCTGCGGCGACTTTTGGATCGCGTCCCAGATCTCTTTTACGCAATGATCCTCGAACGCCACCGCCTGATACGCGGGCAGGGTCTGCGGACCGAAGACGTGTTGAATGCCGTCGGCCGAAACCAGGTGCACGAGCAGCAGGTTGACCTCCTTCTTGCCGACGAAATACGCGGCTGCCTGCGCGTAGAGCCGATCGCGCCGCAACGCGTATTGCTTCTGCCAGCCCCACGCACCGAGCTGTGAGATATCGATGCCTGCCGCGCCCAGCTCCGCGACCAGGCCGGGTGTGGTGTACCGCTGATGCAGTTCGACTCGCGCGGCGTCCGGGATCATCCAGTCGAGACTGCGGGCTCCGTTCGTCGCCGGCCAGATGACCGCGGCCGTCTTCAAGCCCGCGGCGTGGGCCGCATCGTAGAGCGTCTCGACGTGGACCGTCTGGTCCTTCGTGAGTACCGGATCGCCGATGTAGACGACCGGTTGTCGCGAGCGGCGATCGAAAACCGTGTTGGCCAGCACGCCGTGGGTCCGCGGCCGAGTGCCCGTGATGAGCGACGTGTGCGACGGCCAGGTCACGCTCGGGAACGACGTGATCATGCCGTCGGCCGACGCGCCCAGTTTCCGCAGCCGACGCAGCGTCGGCATGTCGGCCTTGGGGTCGTCCAAGTAACTGGCCGCCAATCCATCGACGCTGACCAGCACCACGTGCTTGACGTCCGCCGCCGATGAGGCGGTCGCCGCGGCTAGTAACAACAGCACACCGAGGGCCGGCAGCGCCTGCGCGAGAAAGAACAAGACGAGAGCCACACACGAGTCGCGCCACGCTCGGCCGAGGAGCTTCATCGTTGCCGACTTTCTTTGGTCATCGCGGCGCAAGTCAATTGGCCGCGGAATCCGGACGGCTGCGGCCGCTCTGCTCGATTTGCTCGAGCTTGGCGCGGAGCGCGCGGACGATGTCCGGGTGCGCGGCGGCGACGTTCGTCTGTTCCTGCCGATCCGTCTTCAAGTTATAGAGCTGCGCGTCGAGTTCCCCCGGACGCGGCCGAATCCGCACCGGCGCGGTGAAACCACCCGACCCGAGCCCGAGCACCAGTTTCCAGTCTCCCGAGCGGATCGCGAACATTCCCGACCCGGAGTGATGCACGACCGCATCGCGGATCGGTCCCCTGTTCTCCTGGAGGAGCGCGGGCCGCAGGTCAAAACTGTCTTCGGCCGCGTCGTGCGGAAGGGAGACGCCGGCCACGTCGGTGCAAGTGGCCATCAAGTCGACCAGGCAACCCAGTTCGTTGCTCGTCGAGCCGGCGTGCACGTGCCCCGGCCAGCGGACGATGAACGGAATCCGATGACCGCCATCGTAGGCGTCCGACTTCTGGCCGCGGTTCTCGAGATTGGACCGGTGCCCGAATTGCGCGATCTCTTCCGGCGTCCAGCGGGCGCCGTTGTCGCTGGCGAACGCCAGGAACGTGCTCTCCGTCAACCCGTTGCGGTCAAGCGCGCTCAGCACCTCGCCGACCGACGCGTCGACCGTCTCCACAAAATCGCCGTAGTCGCCCGCGCCGCTGTGCCCGCGGAATTTATCGCTGGGCAGATAGGGTGTGTGCGGACCGGAGAGCGCCAAATACAGAAAGAAAGGCCGCGTCGCCGACGATTTCGCCTGCCCATCGAGAAAGCTCACGGCCCGCTCGGTCAGCCGGGGCAGCACGTCGGCGTGGCGAAACGAGGGAGCCATCGCCCCCTTCCGCCAGAACGGGCCGCGCGCGTGTTGAGTGTCGCCGCTGTCGCCCACAGTGGCCGTGGGCATTTCCGTCGGGCGATCGTTCTCGACAAACACATAGGGAGGCATGTCGAGCGAAGCCGGGATGCCAAAGAACTCGTCGAAGCCGACAGTGATTGGTCCCGGACGCAACGGCCGCGAGTAATCGACCGGTTGATCGCGTTCGCCGCGCTTTGGATCGAATGGCTGAAAGCCGAGATGCCATTTGCCAATGCCGGCCGTCGCGTAGCCCTGCGCTTTCAACAGCGACGGGAGCGTCGGGCGGCCTTCCTCGATGAGGGCTCGCGAATAACCTTGCAGCACGCCCGACTTCATCCGCGTCCGCCAGGCATAGCGACCGGTGAGGATCGCGTAACGTGTCGGCGAGCACACGGACGACGGCGAGTGCACGTCGGTGAAACGCATCCCCTCGCGCGAGGCGATCGATGGCAGGCGTGCGAATCTTCGAGTCCGGGTTGTAGCAGCCCGGGTCGCCGATCCCCAGATCGTCGACGAGCAGAATCACGATGTTCGGCCGCTGTGCGGTTAACGCCCGCCGCGGCTGATCCGCCCGACAGACTCCAGCCAAAATGGCGCACAGCGTCAAGCTGGCGGCCGCAACCATCCAATCCGACAACGGTCGCACGCGACGATTCCCGAACATGACTTGGACTGCGAGCCAACAGGAGCAATCGATCCACCGTCACGCGCCGTTGAAGTGAGTGATGGCGTTGGGGCCGGGGACGCCCATCGGGTTCTGATCGAGCCTGCCGAGGGGGCGTCGTCGCGAATTCTATTTGAGTTCCGTGACGGCGTGAGGGCCAGGAGTCCCGATTGGCTGTTTCCCCTGGACATCCAGCGCGAAGTTCCAGTCGGTTTTTCCGGGCTGTTCGATATCGATCTTGAACTGCGAATTTTCGGCATTCTTGTCGGGGTCGTTGTACAAGTTCATCAGTCCGTCCGGGCCCCTTAAGCTTTTCCCCCGCTTCGAGGCCATCAAGCCTGGAGTCAATTCCGCAAACGACACGACATACGACCCGGTCGGCACGCCGTCGCCTCGGTCGTACGTGCTAAACTCGAACTCGCCATCGCTCTTACAGATTGCTTTCAGGAGAACATCGCCGCCGTTCGGATTCTTTGGGTCAGACAACATGACGACCAGCACCTGCTTTGGGTACGCCTCCCGCGGCGACTTGCCGTCAATGGTGACGTGGCCGGCAAATTTGGCGACGCTCGCTTTCTGCAATTTGAGGTCCTTCATTTGCTGATCCATCGCGGTGTCCACACCGTTGGATTTTCCACAGCCGAGATTGAGCAGCGCCAGCATCGCAACGCCAGCGGCCATCCACGTCGGATGGATTTTCCGAAGCATACGTACATCCTCGGGGCAGAACATTTCAGCTGCCCTCAAGCGGTCTCGCGCGGACGGACTTTGAAACGAAGCCGGACGACTTCGAAACCGCATTGGAATCAAGAACAAGAAACGGGGCCGCACAAATTGCGGCCCCGTCAACGCTTTCCGGTTTTCCAGTCGTCAACGACAAGCCGGGTTCTATGGGACTAGAATTGCGAGTCGATCACTGGCCGGCCGCCGCGGAATGTAATTAAGCGGACGAACGGGACGAGTCCAACGTTCTCGCTGACCATGTGGGCCGAGCCGTCGCAAAACGCAAAGCCACACGATCCCGGATGGAAGCTGTAAAGGCCAAGATCGAGTTGGTTTGTGCAGTTGATGAAGCAAACGGGCGGCGAGCTGGGGCCAGTGTAGCCGGGCGAAGCGAGGCCGCTTGTAGTCGAGCCATAAAGCGACATGTATCCATTATCCAAACAGGCCCAGCAGCCGCCGGCGTTCACTTTGGGTGTGGCTCCGCTTGTGAAATTGGTTGGCACCAAACAGGCCAAAGGCTTTTTCACGCCGCGCACCCAGAGGTCGGGACGTCCGGCCAATTCTGCGCAGAAAATCGTCGTCGAAGTACCGTCCGTGATCATATCAATCGAAACCGTCTCCCGGACGTTGTTTGTCATGACCCCTTCACAACACTTCTGGTCGCACTTGTTGACGCAACCGGTGGTGGCAAGACGATACGCACACTGAAGTCCCGGTTTGCAGAATGTGTTGATGGCCGTGTAGTCGCTGCCCCCTGCCCAGTAGTGCGGGAAGAGGGGGACTCCTGCTTGACACAAGAGACAACCAACAAGGCTCGTCTCAATAAAGGGATTCACGCTGCGCGGTGACGAGGGGCAGGCATAACCAGGAATGACGGCGGCCGCCGGCCGTTGCAGCCCCGGTGGCACCAGCGCCGGACAGCAGCCGCCCGAGTTCGGCTGACAGTATTTTGGGAGACCGACGATACAGGAACAAAGCGGCGAAAAGATCGGGCCGTTCATGCAGATTTGCCTGTAGACGGTGTTCGCTTCCATGAACGGAAGCAGCCGCTCGCCCCAATTGTGGATGTCGATATTGTCTGGACAACAATTTCCGCAGGCGAAGCCGAGCGACTTGAGAACCGGACCGACGTTCAGCAAGAAGGATGCAGGAAAGAAATTGTTGACGTCATGATAATTGTGCGCCGCCAGCGCCATCTGCTTGAGATTGTTGCGGCACTGGGTCCGCCGCGCCGCCTCGCGGGCCGCCTGCACTGCCGGCAGCAAGAGGGCGATCAGCACCGCAATGATGGCGATGACCACCAGGAGTTCAATCAGCGTAAACCCTCGCCGACTTCGCATGTTCTTGATCCTTTCACAGCCCGGAGGAAAGAGATAGAGACAAACCTTCGCAACAAGAACGAAGAATGATTGCGAACAGAGTCGCAATCTCAAACTCACGAGTCGAAAGACTCAAAGATGGGAGGCACGCGCATGCCATACTGTTCGAGCGTCCAGTTTAGAGAAACGCCCGTTGATCGGTGCAAACACTGAGCATTCTGGCGAGTTTATGGAAGAGTGCAAAGGGGGAAAACGCTTATTTCCCATGGATTTACGCTGTTTAATCTTGCCGGCCTGGATGGGGCGAGGCGGCGGCGGCTCCTGAAAACGGTGGCGGCGGAGCGGCCTGGCTGAGCAGGAGCTGAGGAAAAAGGGGCGACCCGGCGCGCCCGGGCAACCGGCTACCCTGTCGCAACGCGAGAGTTCCGCCGGTCGGCCATCGCCCGGCAAGAAGCGATCGCCGCGGCGAACAGCAGAATTGCCCGATCGGCCGCGAGGCGACCTTACCCGATCGCAGCAAAACAGCCGCTCAGCGGGGCTGCACTCCCCAGACTTACTGCCAAAAGAAGCAGGCGCAAACGCGACGCGGAACGCACGCACCGTGAGCGGAGAGTCCGGGTTCGTAATCCGCCAGCCTACGTCGTTGCCGCGAGGCCAAGTCGGCCCGACGGCCTCGAGAGCCAGCTGCCGAAATTAGTCAGACAGCCGCCGGACCGATGGCAACCGCGAAAAAAGTCGCGGCGGGGCGGTCCCGTCGCCTGTGCCGGCCCCGTGCACGCGTCACCTAGTGGCATGGCACTCCGGCGTCGCTGCCGTCAAAGCAGGTGAGGTTGCCGCCAGGACAGTCGAAGGACCCGTGATGCCACCACAGTGACCGCTTGCACCCCTCCGGGTGTGGATTGCCGAAAAGCCGTGCCCGTACGTGCAGCTGCAGGACCGTTACCTGGCCGCCGGTGCTGCCGCAATTGCACGCCTGAGCGTTGTGCTGCAACATGCGACGCTGCCGTCTGGCAACTGCATGCATACATCGGAGGATCACAGACGAATAGCCAGCTGGGGCGTACTCGCCCGGCGTTCGCAATTTGCGACTTCTCGAAACGCCCTCTGGATACGGCATGCATCTGGGGTGGCAAATTCATCGCTGGACCTCAATGGTTTGGGCCGGAGCCTACTGAACGGCAAGGCTTCGGGCTGGAAGGAACGCGGCATCGATGCCCGCGCACATCACCTAATTGCATTGCACTGCGTTGTCGTTGCCGTCAAAGCAGGTGATGGCGTCCTTCGAACAGTCTACGGGGCCGGAGTTATTCCAGTGACCGACTGCACCGCCCGGGTGTGGATGACCATTGCCAATCCCGTGCGTACATGCCGCAGGACCGTTATTTGGACCGCCGACATCGCCGCACGAGCACTCCCCAGCTGTCGGCGCAACATGCGACGCTGAGATCCGGGCAGCTGCAGGCAACTTGGTCGCACACGAATTACAGCGTGGAAACCTCGTCCGGCCGAAGCCACAAACGAGAGTTTTCAAAACGCCCTCTGGAAACGGCTCGCATTTGAAGTGGCAAATTCATGGGCTGGACCTCATTGGTTTCGGTTCGATCGATTCACGTCTGTGAAAGGATAGTTCTTCGAAGCCGTGCGGACCTCAATTCCAGTTGAGAACGCGGCGCGTTGAAAGGGCCAATCCCACGCTCATCGACACGTTGGCTCGAGCCGGAGTCGTGCTCCGATGGCTTGTTGGCAACCGAACGCATTACCAAATTCGCCTCGTCCTTGGAACGCAACTCACGCGAAGGTCGGCCTCCCTCGCATCAGCGCAACATCGCACCGCACAAGGATACGGGAGGCTAAGCTTCCGGAACGTGCGTCCCCAAGAAGACGGCCGCGGTACGAGGGAATCCTGTTCGGCGCGATAAGTCGCTCTCAGCGAGCGCTCCCCCTCAATTCCCGTCTTCGGCAGTTTAACTAATGCAACCCACATCTACCCCGGTTGCTGTCATAGCAGTGTACTCGTCGTGGCAGGCGTCACAGTCGGCCTCTTGCATGGTGGTGTGGGTGGGTACCCCAGCATTTCCCAAGACCGCCTGAGCAGTGGATCCCGTGGGACTGCCGCAAACACTGCTGACCTGTGTGCAACACGAGACGCTGCCGTCCCGCTGGCAGCTGCATGCAGCCATCGGCGGATCACAGAAGAACATCCAGCTTGGAAAGACTTGCCCGGCCGAACTCACAATTCGCGACTTCGGCAAAGGCCCTCTGGAAACTGCACACATTTGGAGTGGCAAATTCATGGCTGGACCTCGTTGTTTGGGCGTCGTCTATTTAACTGCAAGGACTTTCGACCGGAAAAAAGCACTCGATAATACGGCGTCAAACCTCGCGGCCGCAAAGTTTTTCAAACCACGGGTCAGCAACATGTGGTGGTTTTTCGCGCGACGACCAGCGATCGATGCGGGCTACCGCCGGCCCAAAGAGGATCGCCAGCGAATCACATCGGAAGACATGTTCGACGATCCTCTGGTTGGAGCATGCAGACAAGGCGTTCAGCGTAAGTTCTAGCTGGACGAAAACCCACGGAGCTGAAGTACGGCCGCTCGCATTCGCCATCGCAACGACGGCCGGAACTCAGCAGGGTAGCACTGAGGAACCCCCCGCCGCGCATCACACATTTGTCTGCCGCATTGACCGGCGCAATCGCCGGAGCGTCGTCGAAAAGCTTTCTGTTCCGTTCTAGACCGATTCCCGAGTTAATGCACATTTCGCCGGCGTTCCCTAGCATGTCGAACAACCCCAAATCGTTCGGTTCCAAAGTCCCAATGGGCCATGCGTGATAGTCGCTGTTAGCCAGCAAACCGCGCATAATGCGGTAATAGCTGATCGCTCGCCCCGTAGTAACGGCTCGTCACTGTCCCCGCTCGACACGCGAATTCCCATTCTGCTTGCGTCGGCAACCGATAGCCCTTCAGTTCCCAGAATTTGTCCTTCGCCTTCATTCCCGGACCATAGACCCCGTCCTTGGGGTCGTAGCACCATTGGTTTCTGGGAATCTTCTCCCGCTCGCTCAACCAATCGCAGTACTGCGCCGCCTCGTACCAATTGATGCCAATCTGAGCGGAGTCGTCTGTACGGACGTAATCGCGAAACTGAGGGGCATTTGCCGGATCGAAACCTTTTATCGCCTGTTGGAAGGTGCGGTATTGGACCTTGGTGACTTCATGCGCTGAAATTGCGAACGTGCGACCAATGCGAATTCGGACCTGAGTGTCCGTTGGCGAGTAACCGGCGTCGGATTTCGTCGTTCCCATCAAAAACTCACCACCAGCCATAATCACGTAAGTTTGTTTCTGGCTGTTGATGAACCAGCTTCGCGTGCTACTCGGACGTGCGGGCCTGCAACTGACTGTCAGCGGACGTTCAAGCCTCTCTAAGATCGGCATCGAGCGGTTTGTCTTGCCCCCATTTTCGTAGTAGCCATTCGGAGGCACCATGGAGTCCGGGATCGGGTTCGTTTTCGTAGACAGCCAGCAGCTTCGGGATGAGCGGTTCCCGCTGTGCGGAGGGCAATTGAGCGTCTGTAAACTGCCCGAGGGTTAGCACGAGCGCCCTGCGGATCGTCATGTCGGCCTCGGTCTCCCGGCGTTGCAGGATGGCCTGCGGGTCGCCCCCGCGTGGACTGAGCCAATGAATGATGTAACTGCGAACCCTCGGGTCGCGGCTCGCCTTGAGCAGCGGCCAAACGGGCTCTCCCGCTCCGAAACGTAGCAGAGCGACCGCCGCGTTTGCCTGCCGTCTTCGCCAGAACCTCCTTTTCGTCCTCGTTCGCGTCCGCAGGAGATGTTTTCGGCGACTTCTTGGGTCGCTCGCGTGATCGCCTCGTCCTTGTGGGCGGAGAGCTTGCCAAAGATCACGGGGAACTGGAACTGCTCGCCGTCGGCCAGCAGGTTGAACAATCCGTCAGGACTTTCGGCCGCAAATTCCGCGAGTGTCTCCGTTGCGAAACGGCGAGACGGTTTTTCTTGATTGGGGTCGCGATAGATCTTGCCGAGCGATTCGATCAACTGGCCTTTTGCCGGCCGCAGGGCTTCGCGAAACGCGACGTGATCCGACGCTTCCAGCGTCACCAGGTGATTCGAGATTAGCGCGTTGATCTGACTCCAACGCTTGTCGTCAGGCGCATAGGTCGCCAGCGCACAAGCGGCTTGAAACCGTTGCTGCAGCTCCCGCTGCGGGTCCAGTGCGGCGATCCACAGCGGCTCGGCGACCCGCTCTTTGTAGGGCAAGAGAGAGTCCCGCACGACGGTAAAGCGAGCGGGCGACTTCCACACCATCAAGCCGTCGCGCAGATTGTCCAGCTCAGTTTGATCCACCGGAAGGATCGCCAACGCCAGGTTCAGCTTCTCATTTGACCCCTGCGGGGCTTCGTCAAACTGCCTCCGAAGCAATGGGTCGGCCCAACGGCGATATCCATCGAGCTCCGGGATGATGGCGGGAACCTCCGCTATGTCGGCCGACTTGAGCCGTTTTACGAGAGACCCCGCCTGGAAGCGGCCGTTGATCTGCCAACCTGCGAAGAGTGCGACGATGAAGATCAATCCCGCGACGGTACCTCGAATGCCGTGAAAGCGTCCGGCACGCCTCATCATTTTCCGTTGCGGCCCGGTCCACCTCTTGTGGTCCGTCAGCAAGCGAATCTTGACGTCTTCCCATAGCGAGGGCAGATGCCGAGTCGTTGGCTTGGCGTTCCAGACGCCCGCTCGTTCTGCCAACAACATCTCTGTCCGGCCTCGCCGAGTTTCCCTCTGCTTTTCCGTCAGCCAGTCCCGCAGCGAAGGGACCAGGTAGTCGTGGGTCAACTGATAGTACTTCGGGCCCAACACGGCTTTACTGTCCGCCATGTCGTCAGCGTCGTGCCCCTCAGGGTCAGTCGGGGTGATCAGCCGAAGCTCGCCATCCAGGATGCGGATCAAATCCTCGAAGTCCTTCGGACGACTCAAATAGCCAGAAACCTCCAAGAGTTCCTGAAACGAGCGCATGTGGCCCTTGATGTCGGCGCCGCTTTCGGGCAACAGCGCTTTCAGCACGGCACGAGCCGCCCTTTGATGCAGGCGGTGCCTTGGGTTGGCAGCCGGCGAACTGAATGTCTCTTCGAGAAAGGTGACGCCGACCCCCTCCGTGCCGCCCAGGGCTTCGAGCGAAGCGGGACTCCACGTTTTGCCTTTGATCATCTCGGCAAACAGGGCCAAGCGAACGCAGATGACCTTGCCCTCTTGCGAAAGACCGGAGACGGCCTGATCCAGAAATCGTTGTTCGGCCGGCGTGATTTCCTTTCCGTCCTCCGGCAAGGCCCCGTAGGCCCGCCCATAGGCTTTCAGCACGCGCTGGGCATGACGGACCTCGAACAAATCGACCGCGGCGAAGTTCTGCCCTTGGACCAGCTCGATTTCGAGATCTCGCAGAAATCGCGTGACTGCCATCCAGAAGTCGTCCCGGACCATTACCAGGCACTGGACTCCCCCGCCGTCGCATTGTCGGAGGGCTTGGACCAACTCCGTGTTCTCGTCTTTGCCTTTGCTGTGCAGCCACTGCTCGAATTGGTCCAGGACGATCAGCACCTTGCGGCCGTGCCCGATCCCCTGCCCCTGCCGCAGAGCCGCCAGCGTATCTTTCAAATTGAGGTTGGTCGGCAAAGCCGGACATCGCTTGCGGAGTCCGTGAAGCAGCCGAGTTTCGGTCTCGTCGCCCGTCGCCTCGATGTACACGGGCACAACATGGTTCGCGAGCCGCGGCAGCAGGCCCGCCTTCACTAAAGACGATTTTCCACAGCCGGACGGGCCGTAGATCAAACCAACCGGAAAGGTTTCGTCAGGGTCGGTTTCTTCGATTCTGGTCTTCCAGAAGCGGATGCTGTCAGGCAGCCCGTCTCGGTCTCGGGGGCCGGGCAACAGCTCCAGGAAAAAATCGGCATCACGAGCGTCGAAGGATCGCAAGCCCTTGGGCACGATCCGGATCATCCGGCTCTCAGAAGGCGTTCGGGCGGACGGCGTGTCGACCGCGACGGGCTTCTCGGAGACGGCTTGATCGACCGGCGGTTGCCTGCCCGAGCCGGCGATGTTGCGATTGCGCCGCGAGAAAATCGTTGAGATCGTGGGCGAGGTCCGTGGCGGTCGTGTAACGTTCCGAGGGTCGTTTCGCCAACGCCTTCAGGCAGATTCGTTCCAATTCCTTGGGAATGGTGTCGTCGAACTGACGTGGTGGGCGCGGTTCTTGGATCGTGATTCGTTCCAGCATCTCCACCTTGGTGTCGGCACGAAACGGATGACGGCCGACCACCAGCTCGTAGAGCACGATCCCCAGACTAAAGATGTCGCTCCGGCCATCGACTCGGTGACCTTCACTGCGGGCTTGCTCCGGGCTCATGTAGGCCGGGGTGCCCGCAAACCTGGGTCCCTTGCCGATATCCTCTTCCCGCAAGGCGAGGCCGAAATCGACGAGATACGGCTTGCCATCCGCGTCGATGAGAATGTTGCCCGGCTTCACGTCTCGATGCACGAGCTGGTTGCGGTGGGCGTAATGTAGCGCGTCGGCCACAGTTGCCACGAGTTGCACAGCGTGGCCCAAAGCGAGGCGAGACTCCTTCATCTTCCTCGCCAGGTCGGTCCCCTCGATGTATTTTGAGACGACGAAAAAGGGATGCTCAGCCGTGCCGCCGACGTCATAAACGGGGACAATGTGCGGATGCTCGAGATTGGCGACGGTGCGAGCTTCGGCCAGATAGGGTTCGGCATCCTCGGGTCGGGCGACCCGATCGGGATGCGGCACTTTAACGGCCACGGGTCGACTCAATTGCTCGTCCTGCGCAAGGTAGACGAGGCCGAAGCCCCCCTTGCCGAGAAACTTCTCAACTCGATAGCGTCCGACTCGTTCCGGCAGGACGGCGGGCGCACTCGAGATGGCAGGAGCCGTCAGCCCCTGAATGGTGCGGGTGACCGTTTCGCCTTCGGACATTCTCTAGCGTTCTCCGCGATCTAAGGTGCATCGCCCATTCTAGCCCTGATCGCCGTCCAAGCCACGATTCTCGCGGCGATTGGGTCAGCGGATCGATTTTTTCGCGGCCATTGACGCCACCAACTGCCCGGCCGGTCTGCTCCGATGCGCCCGTCCTGGGGAAATCCGGCTGTCCTCGCGAATGCGTTGGGACTTGATTAGGCCGCCAGTTTCGAGGGGGCAGATCACCGGAAAGTCGTGACGCAGCCCGGGTCGATTGGATCAAGCCACGCCGTCGCATAGAATGGGTGTCCGACTGAGAAGCCCGCATTTCGGGCAAGGGCGCAACACTTTTTAGAAAATGGATCACATGCCTCAGGGTACGATTAAGAAAAAGACGGACAAGGGTTTCGGGTTTATCACGACCGAGTCGGGCAAGGACATGTTCTTTCACTCGTCGAACGTTGAGGGCTCCGGCTACGAAGCACTCCGGGAAGGGCAAAAAGTGTCCTATACCGAGGGCAAGGGGCCCAAGGGACCACGGGCGGAGAACGTCAGACCGATCTAAACGCCACCGATCTAAACGCCAGGGTGCCTGAGGACGGCCGACGAGACGACGACGTTGGCCACGTCGAGTTTTCAATCGACCGCCGTCGACGATACTCACGCTGGCCAAGACGAAATTCGGCCTTGGCTGGGCGTCGACGAATCGTCGAATGCGCGACCAAGGCCGAGGCGAGTTCAACAATCTGGCGATCAGCGGCGGTCCATTTTGATGAAATGCGAGGCCAACGCCGCCGCACCGACAGCGAGGGCCGCTTTGCCGAGGAAGCTATGTAGCAAAGCCGGTTGCTTTTGCGCAATCTGACCAGTGGCCTGGGCAAAGGCCTCCGGATGATTCGCCTGCGCATAGCGCGCGACCGTCGCGACATCGTTCGCATCCATCTCGCTCGGGTCAGTCGTCTGCAGACCGGGCACTTCTGCCAGCGGAGACTCGCTCGCCCCGCCGCCGGCGGCAGATTTCTTCAGGCAGTTCACCAACACTGCCGCAATACTGCCCAGGCCCGCGGTCGACAGGCTGCCCAGCGGATTAGTGCCGCCCGCACCCGGAGTGACATGATCCGAGTACTCTTGCGGATCAACCTTCTGCGTCGCCGTGGCGAGCAGCTGCTGCAACTTGTCGGGCTCAATGTTCTTCAGCATCTCCTGCAGGTGCTGTAGATCCGGCGAGTTGGGGTCCTCGAAATTCGCGTCGCCGGCTGACAGCCGTTTCAAATTTTCGCCGCCGATCGAATCGGTGATTTGTTGCAAAAGTCCCATGGCTCACTTCTCCCTCTTGTCTTCTTCCGTAAGGACTGGTGTTTGAAGGCGACCGATACTCAGGCAGTGCGACGAGCAAGCGCGTGGTACACCAGCAGGACGACGATTGCACCACCAACAGCGATCAACATGCTGTAGATGTCGAACCCAGTGATGCCCGAGAAACCCGCGAAATGCGCGATGAAGCCGCCGACGACTGCACCCACAATTCCCAAGACGATGTCCATAAACATCCCCTCGCCTTTTTTGTTGACGAGCAGGCTGGCGACGAACCCAGCGACGAGTCCTAAACCAAGCCACGCAAGAATTCCCATTGGGAATCCTCCTGTTGTGAAAGGTCAGTTGAATCAACGAAGGCCCGGCGCGCACCGCGGCTGCGATGACCAAGAACAACGGCACGCTGGCCGTACGTGAAACAGAACTCGCGAGTTGCTGACGCGCGAGCGCTACGCAGACGTGCATTCCTCCTTCGCGAGACGGGCGCGCAGGAGCTGCCGACCTGGAAAGGACAATCGCGGAGAAATCGGTCGGAAAGCGGCGAACGACCGCGCCTGACTTACGATTTGCAGTAACGGGCGACGTGCTCAGACGTCGGAGCGGATCCCGACAACCGATACCATCCTGGCCGGAACTCGACCGCAAACACTTGCCTCGACCGAAGGCCGGGCAACGCAATCAGCGAAACCAAAGGGCGGCCCGCATGCGTGAGGTCAGGTTCTCGCGAACTGAATCGAGAACCGTGCCATTCCAGAGCGGCAAAAGAAGTGACCGAATTTAAGAAGGGCGATCACTGCCAGACAGCTTGCCATTCGTTAGCCAGCGCCTCAGTCTGGCACGATGCATCTTCCATGTCAAATAAATTCTCCAAGAGCGTCGAACTCGTCCGGCCACGCATCGAGTTTGTGTCATCGAATGAGAAGAGCTCGCGCAGGGCCTGCATCTCCTCCGACGACTTTCAACGGAGCGGCGACGAGGTCGTAGACTCCCTCTTCGACGTCTTTTAGATTCAGAGATTCCAATATCGTAACTTGATTTCGGGCGAGCCCGTGATGAATCGGGAGATCTTTGCTGTCCAGCGCGTCGACCGACGGAAGATCGACGCCCAACAAAACGAGGCCCTGCGATCCCAACCAATCGGGCACGTCGAGGTCGAGCACCGGGATCTTTTCTGGAAACACCCGAGGGTCGCTCCACGCATCCGTTCGAATCAGCAAACGGGTCGCGCCGCCGAAATCTCGCGATAAGTCGCGTCGCGAAATGATTTGAGTTTGTCGCACCTGCACGACGATCGCTTTGCCGACGAAGGTCGCGAGCGGCAAGTCGTGTAGTTTTGTGCCCTCGTCCAAAAAATGAAACGGCGCGTCGACATGAGTGCCGAAGTGCGTGCTCATGCGAAGGGCGCCGACATTCACCGTCGCACCGGCTGCGCGCTTCCAGGTCAATTCGTAGTTGAACTCCGTGTCGCCCGGCCAGGCCGCCAACTTCGTATCGAGCGGCAGGCTGATGTCGATGATTTCCACGGCTTCGCCTCTGCCTTCTGACTCGATCCTGTCGACGTTGGCCTCAGGCCGTTCGATCACCTCAAATCTGACGATTGGCCGAGGCGGGGCTCGAAC
>CAWFAK010000007.1:0-1117125 GCA_963813715.1 uncultured Planctomycetaceae bacterium
TGGGACGAACCGAACGAGGAGACGCAAAAGCAGATCTTCGGCCGGACCGGTTTGACGGGAGCAGCGCTGCTCGACTACTGCCTATGGCATCAAGGGCTTTCCGCGTCGGAGAAGAAAGAGTGGGAAGCATTTCTTCCGACGATCAAAGACAATCAACCTGCGAGTCGACTGAAGGCTTTCCATTTTTCCAACGAGCCCACTGATCGCAAAGGCTATCAAGCCGTAGCGTCCGACGTAGCTCCGATTCTTACGGACGTTTTCTATCCGCAGAAGTGAAATGCGATCGAATTGGAATGGAATTGAGGCGGCGCCAAAAACGCCGACTCCGACTCGTCCCCAGCCGCTAAAAGATCCCCAGCTGGTCTCGCGCTCGTCCGTCATGCGGTCGGGCGACCAGGGCGGGCTCATCACCAGCTTGATTTCGGCCTCGGAGACGTCGGCCAGTTTTTCCAGGGCCATTTTGGCCTGCTGGATGATCTGCGGGCCGGCGGGGCAAGCCGGGCTGGTGAGGGTCATGTTCACCGTGACTTTGTTGTCGACCTGCTCGACGTCGTAGATGAGCCCCAGGTCGACAATGTTGATCATCAGCTCGGGGTCGACAACATCCCGCAAGGCGTCCAGCAAGGCGGCGTCATCGGCCATCGTTTTGTCCTTTTCAATTTAGCCCAAAACAGTCGCATCACAATCGTACGCCGCGGGCCAGGACGGGGTCAAACCGCGGGTAGCGATGCCGTTTGGCCGAATTGTTTGGGCAAACAGAAAACCCAGCTTTTGGCGAACTGGCACGCGAGCTAGCGGCCGGCTGATTCAGCCACGATTCGCTAGTTCATCCACGATCCCTAAGAGCCACCACAACAGGCCCGATAGGCCGATAATAGACGCGGCCACCACTCAACCAGTCCATTCCGGATAGCGGGCTTTAGGCGTGAGGATTCGGCGCATCGAGTTTTCGCCGCCTGTGGCTTACCAATAGTTCGGACGGCGGGGGAAATGTCAGCATGCCACCATTCTAGCGGCGGATTCGGCGCAAGCAAAAACCCGTGGTATTTCAGGCGGGTTCCCGTCGACTATTGCGCCTCCGAATCTTCCAATCGCACCAAGAGCCAGTCCTCGACCTTGTCCGGGCCGAAGTGTACCAGCGCGGGGGCTTCGTTCTGCGTGAGGTTGTACAGGCCCGTTTCGACGACGATGTTCTCCTTGTCGCCGATTCGCATGGCCACGCGTTGCGTCTCCTTGTCGACGCGCCCCTGCACCGTTTCGGCTTCGTTGGTCTGCGTGTTGAAAAGCGTCCCGCTGACCACTCCATCCTTGTCGACGGCCAGCTGCATCACGCGCGACGGGTCGGTTTCCTTCTCGTTGGACGAGACGGCAAACGTCCCCAGCGCCATCCACTCCACGTCCTCGGCCGCTTCCGGGGTCGGTGGTGGCGGGACGGTCGCCAGGTCGGCCGCGCTCATCGCGAATTCGGCCGCGCTCGCCACCTGTTGCCCGCCGACGTAGACGTTGTTGTTCTGGTAGACCACGTTCCCACCGGTCCCGTAGTCGTAATAAACCGGCTGAGCCCAGACGACGCCCGGCCGCGTCCAGGTGAACCACGTCGACAGCCCGGCCCACGTCGGCACGCCCCACCAGTAGCTCGGCGGGTAGCGGAAGCGGCTGTAGTGGTAATGCCAGCCGCCCAGCGCGTGGTAGTGCAGGTTCCACCAACTGGTGTTGAACCAGCCGCGATAACCGGGATGGGCCCAGTGGGTCCGCACGTGGTTGCCCCAACCGCGCCAGTAGTTGTAGCGGTTCGGGTAACGATCGCCCCAGCGATAGCAGTTGTCGAGACCGCCGCGCCAGCGGTTGTTGATGTTGTTGATTTGCGTGACGTTGAGATTAGCCCACTGCGGACGCCGATTGATGTCCTTGTTGCCGCCGTTCGGGCGGTTGTACCAGGGGCGATCGGCATAGTCGGGACGCTGGCCCGGACGATCGGGACGATTCGGCTTTTCGCCTTCGCCCGGACGACCCGGTCGGTCGGGCCGCTCGCCTGGGCGACCCGGGCGATCATCTTCACCGGGACGATTCGGCCGATCAGGACGCTCCGGTCGATCGCCGTCTCCGGGACGGCCCGGGCGGTCACCTGGACGGCCGGGGCGGTCGCCCTCGTCCGGACGTCCTGGTCGATCGGGCCGAGTACCGGGGCGACCCGGCCGATCACCTTCGTCAGGACGGTCGGGTCGTTCGCCTCCCGGTCGACCCGGACGGTCAGGACGCTGCGGACGATCTTCGTCGCCGGGCGCGGTCGATCGGTGCCCGGGCGACCGGGTCGACCGCCGTCGCCAGGACGCGTCGGACGATCGATCGAGGGACGATCGGTGCCAGGTTTGCCCGGACGGACGTCGGGCTGCACGGGACGAGGAATGCCGATGAAGTCGCCAACGTCGCCCGGAGTGGGACGACCGCCACCCGGTCGACCGGCTCCCGGCTTGCTTCCGCCCGGCCGGTTATCGCCGGGTTGATTCCCTCCCGGCCGATTACCGCCAGGAGAATTTCCGCCACCGCCTGTACCCCCACCCGGACGACCGCCACCGGTGCCGGGCAATTGCGGCCTGCCGGTGCTGGGACGATCGCCCGTGCCCGGACGGTTGCCGCCGGGCCGTGTTGTGTCGCCCGGTCCACCCGTTGATGGCGAACCCGGACGAGTTGTCGGACGGCCGCCACCCCCCAGGTTCGGCACGCTGATTGAGGGCGCGCCGCCCGGCCGTGGCGAAGCGTTGCCGCCGCCGGCTCCCGGGCGCGTTCCGACATTGGGATTGTTTTGTTGAGGCGGATTGCCGCCGCCTGGATGCGAGGGACGCATGCCTCCGCTGGGACGATCGGGCCGGTTGGCCCCGCCATTCGCCCCACCGGCCGGCTTGCCGGGATTCGCCTGTGGGCCGCCACCGCCTTGCGGACGAGTTGCAGGCTTGCCGCCGCCGCCCAAGTTGGGCGCGCTCGTTTGCGGTTTGGCGGCCGGGCGTGCCGCGGGCCGATTGCCGCCGGCTCCGCCGCCTCCACCGCCCCACCGCGTGCCGCACCACCTCCGCGATTGCCCCCCGCCCCGCCCTTGCCCGGACCATTGCCCTGGCCGGGAGCGGCGGGACCAAGTGCCAGTTCGACAGCCACGATCGCGACGAGCGCGATCAGGCGTTTGCCTGTGATCATGGCCGCTTCTCCTGCTCTTCGGTCGGTGCGGCGGACGGCGTGACCGGGGTCGTAGCAGGCTTCTCGTCCGGCACTCGCACGACCGTGAGCGGATCGCTCGCCGGTTGCGGCTCGCCGTCGATTTCCTTGGCGATCAATTCGACGCTGGTCGTGTTGTCGTCGACGCGCGTAATCACTTGGGTGCCCGACGCGCTGCGGCCGTCGCCGAGCGTTTGCGTGCCTTTCCGCGTCCAAGTGTTGCCGTCCTTGGTCCACGTGGCCTCGCCAAACGCGCCGTCGGATAAAAATGTCCACGAACGGAGCTGCTTGGTGTGCGGGTCCCAGCCGATGATCTCGGTTCCCTGATCGGGCTCGCTGTCCTGACCGGTCTTGATCGTGAACGAGCGGACGAGAAACGCGCGTCGCGGCGACCAGCGGACCACCGTATCAACGCGGGCGTCTTTCGATTTGTCGACCCAATGCCCGACCATCCATTCCAGATCGGCCAGGGCCGCCGTCTCGGGTTGCGGCGGCGGGAGGTCGCTTTCCTGAATGCTGTCGATCATCCAGCGGCCGTCCTGCTGCACAAAGATGGCCGAGAACGCCGTGCGATTCGACGCGGTCTCGGTTGAATTCGGCGATTCGACGGCTTCACCCTCCGCCGAGACGACGTCCGGGCGAATGAATCGCACGCTCTTGAGAGTGCCGGAGAGCTGCGCGTGCGGCTTCTCCTTGAAGGTGGCCGCGAAGTCCTTCTCCAGCGCGGCCCGCCCCGCGACGCGCTCACCCGTGCTGCGATCGACGTAGACGCCCTCGGGCATCCAGAGCGCGGCGACCGCCTCGGCATCGTGCTTGTTGAAGGCTTCGAGATAACCACGCAGCGCCTGCCAGATCGGCGCGGCTTCGGGACCGAGGTCGGTCGACGTCGCCGTTGTCGCACCGGACCGACTGGTCTCGGTCGAACTCGTGTCGGCCGGACTCGGCTTTGTCGTCTGAACTTCCTGGGCGACCAGGCCGACGGCCGCCAGCACGATGCAGCCACACAGGCACAAGGATTTCGTCATGCCACGCACCTCGGAAACGAAATTGGGAAGATCGATTGGCGAGCGAGACTACACCCGCGGCAAAGCGGCACCGCCGGACTAATTTGGCGACGGGCAGTTCGGTAACGACGGGCTCTCAGGAACCAACGTTGGGTCAGGCCCGAAGATCAGCAGCGCCCGCAAAGAAGAATCCCCGCGCCCAGCGGCGGAAGGCGGCCCTGCCTCGCAATCCTGGAATCGACAGCATCAGACTATCCCCTAACCGCCATGCCGACAAGTGGCCACCGAGGCGAGAATGACGAAGCACGAATGACGAAAGAATGAACAAATGATCGAAGCACAAATTCTGGCGTTTACCTTCGTGCTTCAGGCATTCGTGCTTCCTTCGTCATTCGGAAATTCGTGCTTTGCAAAGCACGCGCAGCACTGCCCGCACATTGCACGACTATGCGCTCACCACTTGCCCGCGTGAGAGCCGCCGTCGACGTGTAAGATCTCCCCCGTCACCGTGGCGGCTTCAGACAGGTAGACGATGGCATCGACGACTTCGCTAACGCTCACGAGCCGCCCCATTGGGGAGAGGCCCTTCAGCACGTCCTTGTTGTCGCTCTCGTGCATCGGCGTATCGACGACGCCCGGCGCGACGGCGTTCACGCGAATTCCCTGCTTGGCGTATTCGATGGCCAGGCAGCGAGTGACCGACTCGAGACCGCCTTTGGTGATCATCGGCACCGTCGAGGGGATGCCGGCAATCGGATGTTGGGCCATGGTCGTCGTGACGTTGATGATGCTTCCGCCCGAATTCTGCGCCAGCATCTGCTGAACCGCTCGTTGCGTCACGTAGAGGAAGCCGGCAACGTTCGTGGCGATGAGCGACTCGAAATCGGCCTTCGTGTATTCGACGAACGGCTTGCTGAAGAAGATGCCCGCGTTATTCAACAGCACATCGATCGTGCCGAAACGAGCGACGGCGGTCTCGGCGATTTTGGCGGCCGTCGCTGGATCGCCGATGTCCCCGTCAATGAGGACCAAGTTGTCCGACGCCGAAAACGCGCCCGACTTCGTAATGTTCCGCGAATTGGCCACGACCCGATAGCCGCGCTCCAAGAACGCGTTCACCGCGCCGGCGCCGATCCCTTGCGAAGCTCCCGTCACGATGGCCGTTCGTAGTTTGGCTGCCATGGTTCCGCTCCTAGTGGTGTTGCTCGATGTGGTCCGAATGCCAACGCGCCGGGCCTAAGGCGTATTGTGCCATATGGGCGACATGCCCGTCCCGCTCGCGGCACGCCGCCGCGCTTCTTGGCGATAAGCGCGCGTCGCTCGGCAGCCCGTTTGGCTGCAGCACCGCGGTCACTGTGGCTACAATCTCGGGCTCACCAAGCAAGGAATTCAGGATGAAGCAACATGAGTGAACCGCTGCGGTTTGTTCCCGCCGAGAGCCTGGTCAGCGGCTGGGATTTCAGCACGGGCAGCGTCAAGTGCCTGGCCTTCGGCCTCGATGGCAAGCCCGTCGCCGAGGTGCGGCTTCCCACGGATCTATCAAACGGCGATCCGCCGAACCCCGCCGTCAGCGAGCTCAACTTGATGCAGCTCGAAGGGCAGGCGCGGGCCAGCGTGCGCGCGGTGGCCGCCGAACTCAAGGCGGCGGGACGACTCAACGACTGGATTGCCGGCGGCATCTCGGCGACGCATCACACGGCCGCCCGCATCGACCGAAACCACAACCAGGTCCGCCGGGCCATCTGTTGGAACGATCAAACGCTGGCGACGTTTCGCGCGCGGGGCGAACGCCGCGTCGGCGGACCGAAACACGTCCGCGAACTCATCGGCGGTCCCTGGGCCGACCGCTACACCCTGAGCCACCTGGTCAAGGATGAAGATCCCGACTACTTCCCCGCCGAGGGCTGGCAGCGGACGTATCGCATCCTGCCGCACGGGCCGCTGGCGGCCGGTTACCTCACTGGGCACTTCGACGTGATCAGCATTTCGTCCGCCGCGTCGACCGGAATCATGGATCTGCGAAATTGCGTCTGGTGTCCGGGCATGCTCAGCGCGCTGGCTTCGGAGGAGCACCGCCGGCTGGCCCTCTCGCAACTGCCGCGGATCGTCGATCACCTGGAGCCGATCGGCCCACTGTCCGAGAATTTGGCGCACGAAGCTGGCCTCGATCTCGCGCATCGACCGCTGCTCTTCCCGACCTCTGACGATCAGCAGGCGGGACTTGTCGGTGGAGGAGCCGTCGATGCTGGACAGATGGCCGTCATTCTCGGCAACTCGGCCGTCGTCAATTCGTCGTCCGACGCGCTGCCCGGCTCGGACCGCGCGGCGGGCGGCGGCCTCGACCTGATGCGGCTCAACTGGGGCCCTTATTTGTGGATGCGCTGCTACAACAACGGCGCACAATTCCTCGATTCGGTCGTCGGCCCGCGGCCCGACTGGAAGGCGCTCGAGGATCGCGGGCGACGCGTGAAGCCCGGGTGTGACGGCACGTCGGTCATGCCCTTCGCCCGCTCCGAGCCGTCGCTCAAGCTGACGTCGGCCCCCGGCCTGCAGTGGTCGCCCAAGCCGCCCGCCGATCGCGGCGCGCGGTTCCGCGCGTCGCTCGAGGCTCTGGCATTCCTGATCGCCCGCGGCGTGGAAGAGCACGAGCGCTCCGGCCAACGGATTTCGCGAATCACCGTTTCGGGCGGCATCGCGCGAAGCGATCTGATGTGCGAGATCCTCGCCTCGGTGCTTGATCGTTCTTTGGAACGCCTCGAATCCGACGAAGGACCCGCATTGGGCGCGGCCGTGACGGCGCTCGCGGCGATCGAAACCCAGCTGCGACGCCGCCACCAGGTCGACACGCCCTACACCGTGGCCGACGCGGTGGCCCAACTCGTCCGCTTTCGCGCCCCCGTCCAACCCAACGCCGCCTGGATCGAACCGTATCGTCGCTTGCGAATCGAATTCGACAAGCGGCTGGCCCGATTGCAGGGCGGTTCGACGCGGATAGTCGCAACGAGTAAGCGAAGGGCCGTGCGACGACTAAACGGCGCGAAACGCGCAAAGGCAGCCAAACGTCGGCGTTAGTCCACGTCTCGGCGAATCTGGCCACCCGTGCTCCAGGGCCGGTTTGAGCCTCCGTCCAGGACCTTAGAACCTCGCACCCTTCGGGGGCTAAGCCCTCCTCGTCGCGACCCACCCGAGGCACGCAAGGGATCATGCAAATTTCCGAAATGCTTGTCGCAAAACCGAGCTGAACTCCGTCTGTTTCTAGAGAGCGTGAGCGGTTCCAGTAGCCTGAGCGACGAAAACGTGCTTTCCGATTCGGAACTCGTGGATCTTGTGCGGCGCGGCGATTTGGAGTCGTTTAGCGCCCTCTGTCGGCGCTACGAGCGAAGTGTCTTAGCGGTCGCGTTGGCCGGACTGCGCGACATCCACGCTGCCGAAGACGTCGTCCAAATGACGCTTTTGGCCGGCTTTCAACGATTGTCGACTTTGACCAACCCTTCGAAGTTCGGGCCTTGGATTCTGCAAATCGCGCGTCGCCAGATCATTGAGTCGGTTCGAAAGCGGCAAATGGCGGTCGCGGTTCCGGGAGACGATGCGATCGAGCTGGCGACGGATGATCCGCCGGTGCCGGATTGGATCGACACGGAACACCTGCTCAATCTGATCGATCGGCTGCCGACACGCGAACGAGTTTTGATTGGCCTGCGCTTCTTCGACGGTCACAGTCTGGCCGACATCGCCGAAATTACAACCCGCCCGCTGGGGACGGTGAGCAAACAACTGTCGCGCGCGACGACGCGGCTGCGCGCCTGGTTGGAAAAGGAAGACAAGCAATGAGCCCGAGGAACGTACTTGACGAACGTCTGGAACAGCTCGGCTCGGCGCTGCGGGAGCGCCCGTCGGTCACCGACCACGTCATGCACCAGCTCCATCAATCGCTGGCCGATGGTTCCCTCGTGAAGCCGACAGAGTTCGTCGGCACGGCCAAAGTGCGTCGCCGTTGGCCATTCGTGATCACGACGGTTGCGGCCGTTGCCGCGCTGGCCGCGCTTGCGCTCTTCATGGTTCCGGCACGTTCGGTCGGATGGGAAGAGATCAATCGGGCGATTAAGTCTCAAAAGTGGATTCGCGCTTCGGTGAGCTATGCGGAGGGAGGGCGAGGGACGATCTGGCTCTCCCCCGAACACGGGATTTGGGCCTACAAGAATGACGATCGGATTGAGTTCGACGACGGTCTCCACAAAGTCGCCTACGATTACAAAACGGGCGCCAAGCAAATCACGAAGCGACGGCTCAGCGACGAAGATCAGCAACGCGTCTTCCCCGTCGACTTCGGTTCGAAGGACGTGCTCCTGAGCGGATGGCTGTTCGGCGAGAAAGTCGTCGAGCAACATCGACAGGAAGTGACGGAGGGGGGACACAAATGGATCGAGTTCCAGCTCGTCTTTTGGCGCCCTGTGGGGA
This sequence comes from uncultured Planctomycetaceae bacterium, assembly GCA_963813715.1. Classification (GTDB taxonomy): domain Bacteria; phylum Planctomycetota; class Planctomycetia; order Planctomycetales; family Planctomycetaceae; genus DASPSM01. The sequence goes on from CAWFAK010000007.1 coordinate 8,670, forward strand.
ATGGCGGCACGTTGCGAGTTGACCCCAAGACGAATCTTCCCGCGTCGTTGGTCGTCGCCACTCCCGACGGCAAAACTTCCGTGAAATGGACGTTCGACTATCCGTCGAGTGGACCTGGCGACGTCTATGCATTGGGAGCACCGGCAACGGCGACCATCGAGGATCGCACACCGTCGAACGAGGGTGCCCGCGCGCTCGACGGGATGGCCGCCAGCCGCGCGGATCGGCGATTTTCGCCTCGACGCGGCGACGTTCTCGCATTCGGCCCAGTTACGCATGATTCCGGCCACGAACTTGTATCGCGTCTGGCGTCGAGGAAGTCGGTGGCGCATCGACCTCTATCTGCCCCACCAAATCGACGTCCCGCTTGCCGAACCAACCACTGGGGAGAGTTTCGGCGAGTGGTTCGAGAAGCAATTAGCGACGTGCGATCGGATTCCCAGGTTTATCTGCGACGGCGGAACGGTCTACGAGCAAACCCCGTCCTGGACTGGCGGGAAGCCGACGCCGAGTGGCTGGCACGTTTCCCGGCACGTCGCGCCCGGCGATTTGTTGGCCGCCACGGGTGCCAGCGGTTTTCCGCGCGACCCGGATCTGCTCGGCAAAGTGTATCCCGATCGGTTCGGCACTCCGGGCTTTCAATATGAGTTCGATCCCCACCCGTCGGGCACACCGGGCTGCGTGTTGTGGAAGCTGTCGGCGCGTCTGGCGACAGCCCAGCCCTTGGTCGGGCACGAATGGTACTACCTCTCGCCTGAAAAAGGCGATGCCGTCGTGCGAGTCGAGTCGTTTAGTAACCCGCCCGACGCGCCCCCCGACCCGGAGTCGACCCCATTTCGCTCGACGCGCGTGATGGACGACTTCCGGCAATCGTCGAGCGGATTCTGGTATCCCACCCGGATCCGCGAGACAGACTCAAACGCGGACCCGAATGCGCGACGCAAGCCGGCGGAGAAACCGGTCACGACGACCCGAGTGATTCGCTATCACATGGATTTCAACGCGGCGCTGCCCGATTCGCTCTTCGAGATTGACGATGCTCGAAATCCCAAAACCGAGCCGAACGAATAATGCATCGCGGGCAGGCTTATACGTTCTCCAACCCCTGGAACTTGCCCACGCGTTTGAGCTCTTTGAGGAGCAGCGACGCGTTGCCGAAGCGGTCGTCGCGGTTCTTTTCCAGCATCTTCAGCACGATCCCCTCGAAGAGCGGCGGGATCGAGAGTTGGTACTTGGTCGGCTTGGTCGGTTTCTCCCCCTGGATTTTGCGGATCGTGTCGGCGGCATTTTTGCCTTCGGCCGGCGCGTGCCCCGTGAGCACCCGATAGCAGGTCGCTCCCAGGTTGTAGATGTCGCTGCGACTGTCGATCTCGTCGGATCCCAGCGTCTGCTCGGGAGACATGTAAGGCAGCTCGCCCACCATCTCGCCGGAACGCGTGATCGATTGCACCATCGGCCCTTCCATGGCCTTCGCGAGCATCAGGTCGGCCAGCTTGGCGACTTTGTCCTTCGAGCGGATCAGGATGTTGCTCGGCGTGATGTTGCGGTGCACGAACTTGTGCTGCTCGGCCACTTCCAGGGCTTCCGTGATGTCGACGGCGGCCCGGAAGACCGTCTCCCACTCGAGCATGCCGCCGATGCCCAATCGCTTGATCACGTCGGCCAGGCTCTCACCCTCGACCAGCTCCATCGCCATCCAGCAGTAGCCGTCGGTGACGCCGGCGCCGTACAGGCGGACGATATTCTCGTGCTGCACGGGGAGCATCGTTTTGATCGCGCGGATAAAACGGTCGAGCTCGCGCGAGTCTTGCGTCAGCTCGGGCCAGAGGACTTTGAGTGCGACGGGGCGTTCGTTCTTGGTGTCGACGGCGCGAAAGACGGCCCCCGAGCGACCGCTATCGATCTGCGAACCGATCGTATAGCGGACCAGCGTCGTGCCGACCAACTTGCTCAGCGGATTGTCGCGTTGCCCGTCGGGCCTGGGAGTTTTGGCTGCTCCGGGCGGCAGCGTTTCGGTGCCCGAGCCGAAGCGAATTTGCGTTTCGCCCAGCTCGAAGACATCGCCCGCCTTGAGCTTTTGCTGATCCTTGACCGGGTTGCCGTTGAGCCGCGTCCCCCAGGTGCTGCCGGCATCGGCGAGGATCACGCCGTCGTCGGAGACCTGGAGCTTGCAGTGCACGCGCGAGGCCCGCGGGTCGGCCAGTTGCACGTCGCAGTCGTCGCCGCGTCCCAGGAGGAACGTTTTTCCCGGCGGAAGCTCGACCGTCCGCCCCTTTTCCGGCCCGTTACAAATCACCAGCTGGAAAGCCATGCCCGCCTCGTCTGCCTGTATCGGCCTGATCGGACCCCTGCGAAGTGCCACAGGCCAGAATAGTCCGGCCGTCAACGGGCATCAAGCAGTTAACCGGCGGCTCATGGCGGCTGCCGGCGACTGCGATCAACTGGTTGCCAATCAGCCGGATAGCGATCAACCGGATTTGGACGGGGCGGACTCGATCGACAGGTCGGGCAAGGTGATCTTGAGCTTGTCGCGCTCTTTGGGCGTGAGCACCGATTTGGCAACCACCAGCCGCTTGAGCGAACGGACCTGCAGCAGCAGTTCAAAGGTCGACGCGGGAAGGGGCGTCTCTTTGGGCAGCTGAATCTCGGCCAACTCGATCTTGGGCGGGAGATCCTCGAATTTCTCGAACGTCGTGCCGTCCATGAGCACCACTTTGCCGCCGTGCAACAAGACCCATTCGGCCACCACGCGGTGCAACCGCTTGCGAATGAACTGGTCGTTCTCGTAGACGGCGAAGTGGGGCTGATCGTCCCCCTTGGGCACCACCAGCGTGCCGATCGTCGTCTTGGTGCTGGCGTCTCCTTCGGTCACGCTGAGTTCGTTATTTCCCTCCTTGAGCGGAATCGGTTGCTTGAGTTCGTCATGCGTGACTTCCTTGTCGCCGATCGTGATCTTCGCCTGCCCCTGATCGATGGCCTTGCCGGTCTGGGCGCTGACTTTGATTTCGTCGGCCCCCGCTTGCTGCTTCATCATCGTGGTGATCAGGCCCCACGTGACGCCGAAGCCCGCCACGACAATCAACACCGCCGTCGCCAGCATCCACGGAGCGATCACGATGCCGCGGCTCGGCGGAAGCGCGTCGAGCGATGGCATGGTGGCGGTGCGATCAATCGCAGGTAACGCCACACCCGTCGGCCGGCCGGCCGCATAAGCGTCGAGCGCGCGGACCACGTCGGTCATCGTGGTGAAGCGGTCTTCGAGCCGCTTGGCGATCATCTTGAGGCAGATCGCCTCGAGGGCCGGATCGATGCCTCTTCTGATGCTCGACGGTTTGCGCGGCGCGGACCCGATGATCTGCCCCATCACGGAGGCGATCGAGCCTTTGAAGGGGACTTCGCCGGTCAATAGTTCGTAGAGAATGATGCCCAGGCTGTAGATGTCGCAGCCCGGGCCCATTCGCTCCATGTCTCCTTCGACTTGCTCGGGCGACATGTAGGCAGGGCTGCCCATCAACATGCCTTCCTGCGTGAGCCGCGAATCCTCTTTTTTGTTGGTTTGCCGCGCGAGGCCGAAATCCATGATGATCGGCTCCTGGTGGCCGTCGATCATGATGTTGGCCGGCTTCAAATCGCGATGAATCACGCCCCGCGCGTGGGCCGCCTCGATGCCCGGGCCAGCTTGAGCACAAACGTCGCGGCGTCGCGACCGTCGAGCGGGCCGCCATCGGCGAGCACTTCCGAGAGGGGCCGGCCCTCGATGTAAGCCATCGACAGGTAACGAATGCCGTCGATCTCGCCGACGTCGTAGACCGGGCACAAATTCGCGTGGCGGAGCATGGCGGCGGCGCGGGCCTCGCGGTAAAACCGCGCCGTCATTTCAGCGTCGTCGTCATCGTCGGCGAATTTCGGAATCTTGAGGGCGACGGGCCGCTCGAGCTGCGTGTCGTCCGCCAGGTAAACGGCTCCCATCGACCCCTGCCCCAGGCAGCGGACGACCTTGTACCGGCCGAACTGCTCCGGCAGCGAACAGGAACGCACGGGCGTGAAGGCCCGCGGCGGAACCGTCGTCTGGCTGGAGCGAGGACGGTACTCGGTGCCGTGATCGGTTTGCGGGATGCTGGTGGCCGTGTCGCTCTCCGCTGGAACGGGCGTTTGTCCGGCGGATTCGTCAGCGGCGAAATGCGAGCGCAGGGCGTCGGCCAACTGCGGATGACGAGACAGCAAGTCGTCGAGCGCGATCGATTCGCCCGCCGCGCGGCGACGCGAATAGTCCGCGAGCACCTGGTCGAGACGCGATTCCGACGACAGATGGGACGGGCCCGGCTCGCCCATCGCGAGTCCTTGTGAACGGGGGAACGGGGAATCGTGGGACGGCAATTCGGAGCTGCGCCCCTGATTCAACCAGTTTCCCCGGATCGATGCAACGCGAATGATGAACGGAGCTTAAAGGTCGGAACGCAGACTGGCTGGGCAAATACGCCCTCACCCCGGCCCTCTCCCATCGGAATGGGAGAGGGGGAAGAATTAGTAGCTGCGCTGCGTCGCGAACTCGGTGATTTCGACCAGCATTTGCTTGGCCGACGAGTTGTTGAGGCACTCGAGGTGCGAGCGGGCGGCGGCGGCAAATTCCAGGGCCCGGTGCCGTGCGTATTCCACCGCGTCGCTACGGTGCAGCCAGCGGACGACCTCACCCCACGCATCGTCGTCCGCCTGCGTGAGCAGTTCGCGGAGCCGCTGGGCGTCCGGCTCTTCCGTTTGGGCGAGCAGGCGGATGATGGGCAGCGTCAGCTTTTGCTTCTTGAAGTCGGTGCCGAGCGATTTGCCCGTTTGATCTTCGGAGCCCAGGATGTCCAAGAGGTCGTCGGAGATCTGAAACGCGATCCCCAGCGTGCGGCCGTATTGCTCGAGCGACTTGGCGACCGTTTCGTCCGCGTCGGCATAGTGCGCGCCGAGGAAGCAGGAGACGGCGCACAGCTCGGCCGTCTTGCCGTCGATGATCCGCAGGTAGGCGTCCTCCGACAGGTCGAGGTTGCCCCGCTCGCGGGTCTGCGTCAGCTCGCCCTCGCAGACGATGTTCGTCGCCCGGCCGATCAGGCGGCAGGCGAGCGTCGTGTCGAGGCTGCTGGCGAGATGAAACGCGTGCGTGAACAGGTAATCGCCGAAGAGCACGCTCGTTTCGTTGTTCCAGCGAGCGTTCACCGTGGCGACGTAGCGCCGCGTCTCGGCTTCGTCGAGCACGTCGTCGTGCACGAGGGTGGCCGTGTGAATCATTTCGACCACGGCCCCGAGCACGCGATGCGCCTCGTTGATCGGGCCGGCGGCGGAAGCGGAGAGCAGCAGCAACATGGGCCGCAGCCGCTTGCCGCGAAAGTGGGCGACGTGGGCAAAGATATCGGCGACGTAAGGATTCTGGCTTTCGAGCTCTTGTCGAAAGATCTGCTCGACTTGCCGCAGGTCGTCGCCGATGAACCGTTCGACTCGCGACGGCAAGCCCGCCAAATCCCGGCCGCCCATCTTCGCTGTACCTCGAAACTGCTTACTCGCGTCGTGCGTCCGGCGGCAGTGAACGCCGAAAGGGGCCGCTCTTGCCGCCCGTCTTCTCGACTAATCCAATCGGGCCGATCGTGATCGCGCGATCGGACGATTTGCACATATCATAAACGGTGAGGGCGGCCACGGAGACGGCGGTTAACGCCTCCATCTCCACGCCCGTTCGAGCTTGAACGCCGACTTGTGCTTCGATCTTCAGCGTTCGCTCGTCCACCACCTCGAAGTTGACTTCGGCCTTGTCCACGGGGAGCGGGTGACACAAGGGAATCAGGTCCGCGGTCCGCTTGGCTGCCATGATGCCGGCCAGCCGCGCCACCTCGAACACGTTTCCCTTGAGCACCTTGCCGTCGCGGATTTGGGCCAAGGTTTCTGGCGCCAGGCTGACGTAGGCGACGGCCCGCGCGAGCCGCTCGGTCACATTTTTCCCGCCGACATCCACCATGCGGCTCGCGCCGGCTTCGTCAAAATGGGAAAATTGCGACATGGGCGTGCGTGCTGCCGAGTCGGTCAGCGATGGCTACAGCACTATAGTCCTGGCCCAAGGTGCCGACAACCCAGTTGACGAACATCGCCGCGTGATCGCAACCCCAAACGAGCTTTGCATCTGAGAGTTGCCTGCGCGAGTCGGAGCCGTCCCTGCATATGGCTTTGTCGAAACGATCCGGCGCGATCGAAAGTCAATCAACGGACCCTTTTTCCGGAGAGCCGTTCCTGGCGATGGGGTCCGCCGCGTTGCCGACCGACGTTTGACCCCCTGGCTTTTCGGAAAGCGTCTTCTGCAGGAGAGCGATGCCCTCGGGTCCCGGATGAAGCATGTCCACCAGGTTTCCACGACGATCGATCAACAGCATGGTCGGGTACGACTGAACGCCGTAATCCTCCGAAGCCGCCGACCCGACTTCCTCCACGGGCTGTGCGACGGCCACCGGGAACGGCAGGTCGCGACCGTGCCAGAGTTTCTTCCGCGTGTCGACCAGATGCGCATCGAGCTTTGTGACCGAATCGATCTTGTCTGGCGTTAAATCGACGTGCACGCCGATCACCACCAGCCCCTCCTTTTTGTATTCGTCAAACAGCTTGAACGTTTCCGGCATCCGATAAACGCATGGCCCGCACCAGTATCCCCAGAATTCGAGCAGCACGCACTTTCCCTTTAGGTTGGCCAATTTGAGCGGCGGGCCGTTTTTCCATTCCGCAATATCGCGCAGCTCCGGTGCCGGATGCCCCATCAACAAGGCGAACTTTCGGGCAGGAAGGGGCAGCGTCACCTCGATCTCGCGCTTCGCCCCGGGAACGGTCACTGCATCCTTTTTGTGAGCCACGTACGTGCCGTAGCTATACAGCTCATAGCGGCCGGGCGGCACGGCGAAATGAAACTCACCTTTTTTGGAATCGCAACTCATCAGTCGAGCCCGACCAAGACTGAGATACACGTTGGTCCAATCGATGTTTCGACCGAGTTTGGCTAGCTCCGCACAAACGAGCTTTCCCGAGATGTGGCACTCCGGAACGAGCGTCAGCTCAACCGGCTGATGGAGGTCTTTCGAATCGAGATCGGCCAAGGCGATCAGGCCGCGTCCCGTGTGGCGGGCGATGATTTCGACATGTCCCCAGAGGTTAATGAGGTTGCCGCGCTCTGACGTTAATTTGGCCAAGCCGTTCTTGTCCGAGACACAATGATCCACGTACATCAGCCCGCTCTCATCGGCGATTTGCGGGTGCCGCGATTTTTCTTCTTCCCGGAAAAGAGTCGATGTGCCGACGTGTGCCCCCGAAACGGGCTTGTGATCTGCATCAACCAGACGCACGGTCAATGTCTTGATCGGCTCTGCTTTGCCCAGCTTGGGGTCCGCACCACGCGCAGGCAGAACGATGAGGAAGGCCACGGTGAATGCGACCGAAAGCGATCGAGCGGCGTGACAAGAGCGTTTCATAAGGCAGCCTCGCGCACGGAGCGGAAAACCAGAGATTCGTTCAGAGGCTTCCAAATTTTATCGCAAGCTGCTCGGAACCGGTACGCTATGATCGGGTCTGCCCTTAGGCGCAACTCAATGAGCGAGAACATCGTCGCGTCATCGCAACCCCAAACGAGCTTTTGCATCTGAGAGTTGAATCGGTGTTCCAACGGCCGATCGGAAACCTCTGCGGGGACGCGCTGCGATACGATAGGGTGTGAGGGAGGTTGCCATGCGGCACAAGAGAGCGATCGCGGTCACGACGTTCCTGGCAGCGCTGTTTGGGTCGTTGGTGTGGGTCATCGGTTCGCTCGGCGACAACCCGCCCCTCTTCCTGCTGTGGAACCTGTTGTTCATCGTCTGGGCGCTCGCAATTCGCTGGTGGCTGGTCACAGGCGGATTGATCGGTCTCCTGGGGGCCGTGCTCACGCCGGTACTTGACTCGGACAACCTCGATCGGATCGTGATTGGGATCATGTGCGGGGTCGGCATCGCATGCGCCATCGATTATCTCCGCCGGCCTGATCCGGCATTGGCCGCCCCGATCGAGCCACAATCTCCCCTGTCAGCCTCCGCGGCGCAGCCGAGCAGTCGGGACATGCGATGAACCGCGATGCGGAAATCGAGCCGGCAGCGGGAAGGTCCGATTCGGGTGCGTCGGATCGCGACGCGATGGTCCTCCGGATGCTCGACGAAGTGACGTCAGAAGCGCGCGGCGGGAAAACGCCGGACTTTGAAGCGCTCGCTCGGCGGCATCCCGACCTTGTCGACGAGGTCCGCATGCTCTGGGCGACGGCCATGGTGGCCGAGGATTTTGCCAGCGTGTCGCAGGTGCTCGATTCGGTCGAAGCGCGCCGCCAGCGCTCCCAGCCGGCCGCCTACCTTCGAGCCTCGGCAGCGCGTCGGCGATTACGAGATTCTCGAAGAGATCGGTCGCGGCGGCATGGGTGTCGTGTTCCGCGCGCGGCAGATCAGCCTCGGACGGATCGTGGCCCTCAAGATGATCCTCCGCGGCGAGCTGGCCTCCGCGGCCGATCTCACGCGGTTTCGCGGCGAGGCCGAGTCGGCCGCCCGGCTGCACCATCCGCACGTGACGGCCGTCTATGAAATCGGTGACCACGAGGGGCAGCCGTTCTTCAGCATGCAGTTCGTCGAGGGGACGACGCTCGCCCGCCGCGTCGCCGAAGGGCCGCTGCCCGCCGCGAGGCGGCGAGTCTACTGCTCCCGGTCTGTCGGGCGATTGCCGAAGCGCACCGCCAGGGTTTGTTGCACCGCGACCTCAAGCCCTCGAACATTCTCATCGATCGCACGGGCCATCCGTTCGTGAGCGATTTCGGCCTGGCCAAGCGGGTCACGGCCGACAAAGCCGACGAAGATGAGCAGACTCGCTCGCTGCTCACGCACAGCGGGGCGATCGTCGGTACCCCCGGCTACATGGCTCCCGAGCAGGCGGCCGGCAACCGCGGCGAGGTCGGCCGCGCGACCGATGTCTACGGCCTGGGCGCCCTGCTCTACGCGACGCTGACGGGCCGCGCGCCGTTTCAGTCGGCCTCGCCCGTCGACACGGTGCTGCAAGTGCTCGAGCAGGATCCCCTCCCCCCGCGGCTGCTCAATCCGGGCGTCGACGCCGACCTGGAGATGATCGCCCTCCGCTGCCTGCAAAAACCGGCCGAGCTGCGCTACGCGACCGCCGACGAGCTGGCCGACGACCTCGAGCGATTTCTCGCCAACGAGCCGATCGCCGCCCGCTCGTCACGATTCGACCAGGTGCTGACGCGGGCCTTTCGCGAGACACACCACGCCGTTGTCTTAGAAAACTGGGGCGTGCTCTGGATGTGGCACAGCCTCGTACTCATCGTGCTGTGCGTCGTCACGAACGCGTTTCAATGGGACGGCATCACAGCCCGCCTGCCGTACGTCGGCCTGTGGACAATCGGCCTTGGGGTGTGGGCCGTCATCTTTTGGAACCTCCGCCGCCGCAGCGGCCCGATCACGTTCGTCGAACGCCAGATCGCCCACATCTGGGCCGGCAGCGTGATCTGCAGCACGCTCCTCTTCGGCATCGAAGCCCTGCTCGACCTGCCCGTGCTCACGCTCTCGCCCGTGCTCGGCCTGGTGAGCGGCATGGTGTTCCTGGTCAAAGCCGGCATCCTGAGCGGCGCCTTCTACATCCAAGCGGCCGCCCTCTTCGCCACGGCCGGCGCGATGGCGCTCTGGTCCCGCACGGGCCTGCCGCCGCTGGGCATCTCCCTCTTCGGCATCGTCTCCGCCGTCTGCTTCTTCGTGCCGGGCCTCAAATACTATCGACAGCAACGCTCGCGGCTCCGGGGCTAAGTCGCTTCGTTGAGCTTGCCCAGCAAGCCCCGCGGCCGGCGGAGGCCGATCTGAGGATGCGGGATAGGCGGCTGGGTGCATTCCGCCAGGCTTTTCCCGGGCTCCCGGCCACCGCCCCGCATCTTTCATCCGGTGCGTACTCGTTCGTTCGCCTGGAAGGGTCGATAAAGGGTGTATGGTCGCGTCCGTCGGACCGTGCCATCGCCGTGCAAGGGCCTTGGGCATTTTGAGGCGGAGTGAGAAACTGCGTCCTCTGCATCTAAGGTCGTCGAAATCGCCTACAATGCAGAATCCGCGTTGAGGCGAGGTCACGCCGAGAATCCGAACCATTCCCACTACCGGAGCTGCACTGAATGCCACGTCGTTATAAGGGCTGGGCGAGTTGGACGATCGAACTCCGCAAACGCATGTATCGCGACAACTGTCCGGAAGCCACGTTGACAATCGACGAGGTCGCTCAGGGAATCGGCGCCGAGACGCCAGGCGTCATCGACAGCAAACGATTTTGGGATGCGTGCCGGGAATGCAGAGGCGGTTTTGACGCGATTGCCAAACAAGGGCTTGAGATCGAGTTTGAACCGACCGCCGACAAATCCGTGGAGCGGGTGACGTTTCGGCTCAACGCCAAGTGGCTGGAACATTTTGGCAGGGTGCGCGAAAAAGTGCTTGGCAAAGTCACCTCGATCTGATTGAACGTCCTTGCTGTCCAGGAGGCGCCAGCGCACGGCGTTTGGGGCCGGTTAGAGGCCCGTCGTGCAAACGCGCACCGTCCTGCAAACGCGCAATTGATCGCTGATTCGGTTGCGGCACCGCACGCCACATCGCCCCCTCGCACTTCCACAGCAGTTGTGGTCGGCGAGAGAATCAATACCGCCAACTCGTGAGATCCGCTCCCGGCGGGGCTGACTTGAGAATCCGTGCCAGGATCTTCGGCGCGTGCATCTGGTGGTAGCGGAGGCGGGAGAACGCGTTCGGCCGCGTGGGGTCGCCGTTCCAGCAGTGTTCCGCGCGGTCGCCGTACGCGACCTCGCCGTCGTAATGCGGGTCCTTCGTGGTTTTCAAAAACTCTTCCACGAGGTAGACGGCGTTGTTGAGGTAGTAGTTGTCCATGTCGCCGCAGTAGATGTGAATCTTGCCCTGCAGCTTCTTGCCGATTTTGGGCCAGTCGCGCTGGAGGATGTGGCCCAGGTCGTAATGCTCGCGCCAATACTCGGCGACCGAGTGGTCGATCTGGCCGGTGGCTTTGTCCCAGATCGGCTTCGGGTAGCCGTCGTCGCCCGTGGGTGAATAAACGGCCTGCCAGATGTCCCACTGATCGCCCGAGCGCGAGTTCGTGCCCAGCACCAGCTCACGGCGATTGGAGTCTTCGAGCGTGATGCCGACTTCGCCCAAATAGTTGCGGCTGCCCGGGCGAGGCGTTTTGGCGAACTGGCTGTCGGCGTAGTACGCGTTCTTGTGCTCGTACAAGTTGACGACCGTGTACGAGCGAAAATCGATCGGATCGGGGCACGCCACCCAGCAGCCGTTGTATTGGTCAGGATAGAAGATCTGCACCGCCAGCGACTCCCAGCCGCCGGTCGAGCCGCCGTAGAGAAAGCGGGCCCAGCCTTCGCCGATGCAGCGAAATTGCTTTTCGACCTCGGGGACGAGCTCGTAGGTGATCGCGTCGCCGTACGGGCCGAGGTTGGCCGAGTTCACCGCGTAGGAATCGTCGTAGTACGGGTTGGCGTGCTGGATTTCGATCATCACCATCCGCGGGAAACCGGGCCCGGTCCAATCCTTGTAGAGCTGGTGGGCGTATTCCTGCTCGATCTTGTTGTAGCCGTGCAGCTTGAATCGCTTGTTGTAATCGGGCTTGAGATTGGGATCGGCCGGCGTCTCGCGAAAGCCGTCGATCGTCGCGGGAAAATGGCCGTGAAAGATCGCCAGCGGATAGCGGGCTTTGGGATGTTCCTCGAAGCCGTGGGGGAGTAGCACGCAGGCGCCGAGATGCATCGGCCGGCCCCAGAATTCCGTCAACAGCTTGCTTTGGATCTTGATGTGCTTGATGTACTTGGTGTCCTTCGGCGGCTCGATGGGGGGAATCTCCTGGTCGAGCACCAGCGTCTCGACCGCCCCGTGCTGCGGATCAAAGTGGATCTTTTTCGGCGTGCTGAAGAGATTGCCCGGCGCCTTATTCCATTGCTGCCCCTCGCCCCGATCCATCGGCAGCTTCACGGTGTGGCCGTTTTTCAGATGAAACGTTTCGTACTTGTGCAACAGCGCCTGGACCCAATACTCGCCGGCCGGCACGTCCGCGAGACTCTTGATCGGGTAGCCCAGCACCGACCGATCGACGACGGCCGCCTCGCCCGGCTTCAATCCGTCGACATTGATGCCAAACACCAGCTGCGTGTTGGCGTCGCCCGTGATTTGAAACCGTGGCTCCTGGGCGTTGTCGGTCGAGAGCATCACCAACAGGCGACCGTCGAGCGGAGCGGCGCTTTTGGCTGCCGGGAAACTCACATGGAAACTCATTCCGGCGTCCTTCTTAGTGTCTTGAGCGTGGGAGCACTGGGAGCGGAGCGAGGCGACGCACAGCAGAATAAACGAAGAAGCAAAGCGGGTGCGCGTCATGAGGGGTGTCTCTGGGAGTGAGAAGCGGGCGGTAGGTGTGGCACGCCCTGCTAAGGGCGTGGCGGCCGTCTCGGAATTACCCTCTGTTTCGACGGTTCCGAACCTCTCGGTCACGAGTCGTACATCATCGGCAGCGTCGCATCGATTTGGAACGGCACTGGCCGCATTCCTGCATACCATCGCGCACTGGACCATTCCCAGTCTGTCGCGCGTTCACACAGGCGACGCCGAACCGGGTTGTGGTGAATGTAGTCGATCATCGATTCGAGCGTCTGTTCATTGGATACGTTGCGGTCGTATCCACCTCCTGGCTGCCAAAATCGGCGACGGGTGACGTTCCCTTCAACGACTGTGATTTTCGCCAAGAAGTCTGGAGCATTGTCTTTCAGCCAGCGGATCGCCGGCCGCGCCGTCTGTTCCTTGACGAAACCAGCGAAGCGACCGAGGTCGAGTTTTGGCTCGCGTGGACTGACAAGCAAATGGACGTGCTCGGGCATCAGGACGTAAGCCCAAACATCTACGGGCCAACGTTGGCGGCCTTTCTCCAGCGCCGCGATGAACCATTCTCGCGTCCGGTCACGCTCAAGGAATCGGAACCGATGATAGCAGGAGAAAGTGAACTCTCTCGGCTCGCGATTGACTTCGTATCGCTTACGGCGTTTACGGAAGCAGGATTGCGCGGAGCTGGGATCGTGGATGCGCATGAGGGAGGCCCCAAAGGTGCCCCCATGCTACCCAAAGTCGAACGAATCTCCCGCATGGAAAATGAAAATCACGCGCAAGACGGCGGTGTGGCACGCCCTGCTAAGAGCGTGGCGCACGTCTCGGGCGCGACTTCTCAGATACATTCGCCGAACACCCACCACGCCCTTCCTGACGTCAGGGCGTGCCACCCGACCGCGACGCGGAGCGCCCGGCCACACGCCAACCCGAGAGTTGAATGGCGGAGTGGCGCAAAAGTCTGGGGGCGAACCGCAGACGGTTCGACCCGAGCCACCGACGCTCAGATTACCCTGGAGTTGGCGCGGGTTCCATGACAGGGCTTGGGCACGAAAGCAGGATTATCTAGTCGCTGCAGAGTGGTCAGGCGGCTCCCAGGCAATCTTGTCGAAGACCTGTTGGAGTTTCGCCCCCGCTCGCGCTGCGTCATCGCCACATAGGCGATCTTTCCCTGCAGATGTTCGCGAAAACGCGGGTGGTCGCCGCGGTTTTGCGATTCCGGTCCGAAGCGACAGCAATTGTGCAACGTCGCCTTCAGCCGATCGTATTCGTCGCGTGGCACGTTGATCCGGCGGTTGACGACCAGCCCCGCGATCGATTGCTGGGCGCCCGACCGCATGACGCGCGTCTTGCGATGCCGAATCGCGAATCCCTCGTCGAGCACGATTGCGCAGACGAAGACTCGAAAGCGGTGCAGACTCCGCTCGAAATTGGAGTCGCCTGAAAAGATCAAATCGTCGGCATAGCGCGTGTAATTCGCATCGACACTGCGTGCCAGTCCCGTCAATCGGCAGTCGAGGCGATAGGCACAGAAGTTCGCCAAAGCCGGCGACGTCGGCGCCCTTGGGGCAGATGCGGCTGGCGAAAGATCTGCCAGAGTTCGTGTCGGCGACCGGTCGCGTCGTCCGGCAGAAAGAAACTGTCGTCAACTGCGTTCGTGCAGAGCGCGGCCAGCAACCTCGCGACTCCTTCGGGATAGCCGAGAGTATGAAACAGCGCATGAATTCGCGATTGCCGAATTCGCGGAAAAAAGTCTCGCAGGTCGATCCGCAGGACGACGCGCTGCCCGACATGAGGCGCGGCACAAGTAATTGTCGAACGTTGCGAACGGAACGCGTGCGCGGACGGATGCGGAGGAATGACGCCCAGAATTTCGCCGAGAATCTGCCGCTGAATCTCCTTCAGCCGCGGCTTGGGGCTTTCGACGAGCCGCTGTCGTCCGCCCGACTTGGCGATCCAGCGGTAGCGATAATGCCCCAGTTTGCTGTCCGCTGCGCTCCGGCCGTATCGGCGACAACCGGCAAACCAGTCGAGCTGGCTGATGGTAATCCCCAGCCAGTCGGCCAACTCGCCGGCGGTGACGAGTCCGGGAAGCTCATCCATTCCGACGATCGCCGGCGCCGGAGCCATCTCCGGACGAGGAAGGCCGAGGACATTCGTGACCAACGTCAATTGGAACTGTTCCAACGGCTCTTGTCGCTGAGCTTTTGCGACGAGACGCTCGATGGCCCGACAAAACTTTCGATCGGCCGCGAGGAAACTCGTGAGCGCGGCGTGTCGCGGCGTCGGAGGATGCAAGCCGAACCGCGCGAGGACACGGGCAACGAGCGGATCAATCCATCGCGGGGAGCGCGACAGCTCAAAGACCTGCATCAAACGGGCGCTGATGCCGGCGCCCGTCCAATCGCCGGCAAGCAAAGCCGTCGCTGCATCACGTGCGATGGAGACCGATGGGAGCATAAGAACGGGGAACGGAGCGTCTCGCGAAGACTCGTCGGGCGCGAGCAGTACTGCGCCCTCGCGCAGTGACGCTCACGCTGCGAATTGGTCAAAGTCCAGTGGGTTCGTCGGGGTAACCCCGACAAGGCGGACACAACCGAAGGCCGGTCGAATCGCCAACCTGAGACGCCCCGCCCCCGACATTGACGCTAAGCCGGCAACCCCACGAGGGTCAAGCACCCTCTGCAGGCAACTCGTGATGCGGCCCAAAGCGTGCCACCGCACTCAGGCCAGGCCGCACCGGGTGCAGGGGCACGCCCCTGCTAGTTTCGGCTGCCGCCTTGCAGCTTCGACAGCAAGCGGAGGATTTCGAGGTACATCCAGACGAGCGTCACCATCAGGCTGAAGCCGCCGTACCATTCCATGTACTTGGGGGCCTGCATCTGAACGCCGCGCTCGATGAAGTCGAAGTCCAAAACCAGGTTCAGGGCCGCGATGACCACGACGACCAGGGAGAAGCCGATGCCGATATATCCCGACTCATGGATGTACGGGATGTGTGCCCCGAAAAACGAGGCGACGATGTCCACCAAATAGACCAGGCAGATGGCGCCGGTCGCCGCCACGACTCCGATTTTGAATTTCTCCGTCACGCGAATGATGCCCGTCCCGTAAACGAAGAGCATCGTGGCCAACACGCCGACGCTCAGTCCGACGGCCTTGATTGCGATACCGTGGTAGCGGGCCTCAAAGATCGCGGAAATCGCGCCCAGAACCAGCCCTTCCAGGGCGGCATAAACCGGAGCAGAAAACGGAGACGCCTTCGGCATGAAAATCGTCAACAGCGCCGTGGCGAATCCGCCGATCGAGCCAACCATCAGCAGCCCGTACGTGAGCGGCGACCCGGCCATTGCCTGAAACCACGTGTAGACGGCCGTGGCCATCAGGATCATGAGCAGGCCGGCCGTCTTCACCACCGTCCCCTCGAGCGTCATCACCGAGCTCGATTCGAACGCGCGCCCGGCCCGATCGTAAACCGCAGTGTTCATCGCCGGATTGGCGGTCGCCATAGCTCGTTCTCCGTGGGATTTTCAACAAGTCAACGGTCAGATTAACCAACGCGGCAGCGGAACGGCAACGTGGGGTCAAGCGGTCAGGCGAACCACCCAGTCGGTGGTCACCCTGGGGGCGGCGAAAACGCCGACCCCAGCCACCCGACGCCCATCGTCCAGAGCTCAGCCGCACGCAGAGTCAGCGTGAAGCGGCAAAAGCGCTCCATCAAGCGTCCGGATCAGCCGCACCGGGTGCAGGGGCACGCCCCTGCTGGTGGAATTCGGGCCAGCGTTGCCAGGCGTAGGTCCACTCCATCCACAGCCGCATCACCGACCAGAGCAGACGCATCCGCGCCAGATGTTCCTGCGGCAGACGCTGCTTGTTGGCGAACGATTCGCGGGCCGCGTCGGCCAGGTTCCATTGCTCGGCCAGGCTGCGGCAGACGGAATCGGGGGTGAGGTCGTTTTCGGGCGGTTCGCCGGGCTTGGGTTCTTTCAGCAGATCGGCCCCGTCGGCCATCACAAACAGCTCGAATAGACGGCTGCGGAGCGGATCGAGCTCGAGCGGACGCTGTGTTTCTTCGGCTTCGCGGACGAGCAGGTCGATCTGCGACAGAATGCTTTTGGCCAGCGACGGCTCGATCGAAGTGGGCACCGACATGTCAGCCTCCTCAGCCCTCCATCTTAAGCTTCGAAACAAAGCGAGGACAGGCCCTGGCAGAGCCCGTCCCCGCTTTTTGTCAGCTGAAACTTGCGATTACGGAGTGGCGATTCCGCCGGCGGTGGACCACGCCGAGTGCGGGAACAGGAAGTAGACGCCGGCAATTGAGCCGGCTTCCACGGCGGCCGCCTCGGTGTTCCACGGAATCTGATAGAAGAGCTTCGGAGCACATTCGCCCGGGCGATAGAAACCGAGAGGATAGACTCGGCAACAGCAGGGATCGATCGTCATCTGGTACGGGATGCCGATGGACTGCACGGTGAATCGCAGGGACGACACGATCGGCTGGATGAAGAACGGCCACGCGTGACCGTAACGCTCCAGGTCCGGATCCTCGAAGTACAGCGGCTGATAGAAGACGTTCGAGGCCTGCCACGTGTAGGTGCTGGCCGGGAAGACGCGCGGCTCAAACGGCCCATTCGAGAGCTGGACTTCGTTCGGACACTCGGGCCCCTTCCCGTCGGCGGTCTTGCAAGGCGCGCCGTCCGGACGCGGGCACAAGTTCTGGCACGGATCCTCGGCCGCCACTTTCGGATCCGGCTCGTAATCCAAAAAGGGCATGATCTGCGTTACTTTCGGCAGCTGGCTGGGCGTTTTCGACCTGCTCGGCTTCCGGCAGATTATCGGGAATCACACCCGGGCGGGCGGTGCTCGAGTTGAACCGACCGGAGAACGGCAGACGCTGACTCGCCTGGGCCATGTACGCGCCGTTGGCGGCCGGTGCCATGTAGGCACCGTTGGTAGCGGGCGTCGGGTAGACGCCGTTCGGCTGCGGCGCGGGCACCATCTGCGGACGATAGCCGTTGGCCGTTTGCGTGGCGGCAGGCGAAAGGTCCATCGGCTGCTGTGGGCTGGCGACCGGCTGTTGCGCGTAGCCGGCGTACTGCGGCGTGCCCATCGTCCCCTGAGCGGCAGCCGCCTGCATTTGCTGATTGCGCTGTGCCCAGCGGGTATTCGCGGGAGCGGCGGCCGGAGCCGGCGGGACATCGCCCGTCGGGAAGTTGGCTGTCACCGCGGGGTCAGCGGCGGCCGGCAGGGGCAGTTGGAACTGTTCGTCGCCGGCACGCAGCCCGGTAAGGTCGGCCGCCAGCAACAAAGCCGCGGCCGCTCCGCCCAGCAGCCGGCTAGCCGACTTCGACCGGAGCATGCTCCGCCGTGTAATTGGGTGCTTCTTGGGTGATGGCGATGTCATGTGGATGGTTCTCCCTAACCGTTGCCGGCGATACCTGGATGAAGCGCGTTTTGGTTCGCAGTTCATCGATGGTGCCGACGCCGAGATATCCCATCCCGGCCCTCAGCCCGCCGATCAATTGATACATGAAGGGTCCGAGCGAACCCTTGTAAGCAACGCGGCCTTCAACTCCTTCGGGCACCAGCTTGCGTGCCCCCCCTTTGACGTCTTCCGAGATTCCTGGCTGGCGATAGCGTTCGCTGCTTCCCTGCACCATCGCGCCCAGCGAACCCATTCCTCGATAGCGTTTGTAACTGCGTCCTTGATACAGAATCATTTCGCCCGGACTTTCGTCCAGGCCGGCCAACAACCCGCCCAGCATGACGATCGAGGCTCCGGCCGCCAGGGCCTTCGTCACGTCGCCGCTGTAGCGAATGCCGCCGTCCGCGATGATCGGCACGTCCGTGTCGGCGGCGGCCTGGGCGGCGTGGGCGATGGCGGTCAACTGCGGCACTCCGACGCCGGAAATAATCCGCGTCGTACAAATGGAACCGGGGCCGATGCCCACTTTCACCGCGTCGGCACCCGCCCGAATCAGGTCACGCGCTCCTTCCGTGGTGGCGACGTTGCCTGCAATCACGTCGATTGTCCAGCGGCTCTTCACGTAACGGATCGTGTCGATCACGTTCCGCGAATGGCCGTGGGCACTATCGACGACCAGGACATCGACCCCTTTTTCCATCAGGCACGAGATGCGGTCGTAATCGCCAACTCCGACCGCCGCTCCCACCCGCAGCCGTCCGCGCGGATCCTTGCATGCCAGCGGAAACCGCAGGTTCTTATCGATGTCCTTGATCGTGATCAGACCCTTCAATCGATATTCATCGTCAATCAGCAAAAGTTTCTCGACTTTGTTTTCCAGGAGGATCCGCTGAGCTTTTGCCAAATCGGTATTTTCGTTGGCGGTTACCAGGTTTTCCTTGGTCATCACTTCGGAGATTCGCGTCTCCCTCGACTCAAGGAACCGAAGGTCCCTGCGCGTCAAAATCCCCTTAAGTATCCCATCTTTCGTGATGGGGACGCCGCCGATGTTCCGCTCGTCCATGATCCGAGCCGCTTCGCCCACCGTGGCTTCCGGCGGAAGCGTGACCGGATCGACGATCACGCCGTGCTCGCTCCGCTTCACCCGGTCGACCTCGAGGGCCTGCCGCTCGATCGACATGTTCTTGTGAACGACGCCCAGCCCCCCTTCCTGCGCCATGGCGATGGCCATTTCGCTTTCGGTGACCGTATCCATGGGGCTGGAAATAATCGGCACATTCAGCCGAATGTTCCGCGTGAGGGGCGAGCTGACGTCCACCTCCGACGGGAGCGATTCGCTGTATGCCGGCTCCAACAAAACGTCGTCGAACGTCAGGCCGCGATATGCAATGCGATCGTCCATCAGAACCTCCGCGCAGTTATGTGTTGGCCGCGGCGGGCAAATCCCCGTCGGCGACTGTGCCCACGAGCTGAGAAAAGTCGTTCGACAAATTGACCAGTTGAGCGGGAGACAGTTGCTCGGCCCGCGCGTCGGCCTTGAGGCCGTGCGGGACCAGCACGTCGTCGATTTGTGTGCGGTTGAGCTGGCGGCGATACATCGAGATCAACACGTTCCGCAATAATTTACGCCGCTGCTGAAAGACTTCGCGGAGAAATTGGTGCAGGAATTCGCGGTCTTTGATTTTCGCCCGCAACTCGGGATCGGGATCGAGGCGGATCATCGCCGAGGCGACTTTCGGCCGCGGCCAGAAGACATCGGGCGGCAAGTGCTTAAGCACTTCGAGCCGACACTGCGCCTGCAGCCAGACCGAGAGCGCGCCGTAGTTCGACGTCCCTTGCTTTGCCGCCATCCGCTGCGCCAGCTCGTACTGAATCGTGACGACCATCCGTTCCCACGGATACTCGCTCGCCAAGAGATTCGAGATGACGGGCGTGGCGACGCCATAGGGCAGATTGGCGACGAGCTTGAGCCGCTTGATCGGCCCGCTCGAATCCTCTCCCCTCTCCCCTTGCGGGAGAGGGGCCGGGGGTGAGGGGTCCTGCGCCTCCCAGCCCCCGCTCAATCGCCTCGAGCACGGCCAGCGAAAAGCGATTCTTGTTCTTCAGCACGTCGGACCGATAAGCGTGACGTTCGTGAAGCCAGCCACCGCTTCCGCCGTCAGCTGCTGCATCCGCGAGTCGACCTCGACGGAAATCACCGCGCCCGCCTGCGCCGCCAGACACGCGGTCAGGCTGCCCGTGCCCGAGCCGACTTCCAGCACGAGATCGTCGGGGCCAAGTTCCGCTTGCGCGATGAGGAACTCGAGCAGATTCAGATCGATGAGGAAATTCTGGCCCAGGTCATGTCGCGGTCTCAGTCCATGGCGCGCGAGCAGCTCGCCGATGTGAGTCCGCGTTTGGCGTACGACCTGGTTCATTTCCCCTGCTGGATTGCGCCCAGATATTTCTGGATGTATTTGCCGATGATGTCCGTTTCGAGATTCACACTGTCGCCCGGCTTCCGCACGCCGAGCGTCGTCACTTCTAGGGTGTGCGGCACGAGCGCCACGCTGAAGCGGCCGCGCTCGACGTTCACGACCGTCAGGCTCACGCCGTCGACCGCGACGGATCCTTTCGGCACGAGCTGAGCGACGAGCGGTTCCGGTGCGCGAAACCACATCGTGACCCATTCGCCCTCGCGCTCGGAGCGATCGACGTGTCCCACGCCGTCGACATGCCCCTGCACGAAATGTCCGCCGAGCCGCCCGTCAGCCGGCAACGCCCGCTCGAGATTGACGACGTCGCCGGTTTGAAGCGTGCCAAGATTCGTTTTGGACAGCGTTTCGCTGCCGGCCTGAAAGGCCCACTGCTCGCCCCTGCCCTTCGAATGCGACCGCCGTCAGGCAGCAGCCGTTGATGCAGACACTCTCGCCCACGCGACCTGCGCCGCCAAAGTCGGCGGGAACGCGAATGGTGAGCCGGATCGGTTTGTCGATCGGGGGGAGCGCAGGAGAATCGGGACCGGCCGCATCCGGCCGGACATCGTTCACAACGCCGCGGCCTGCCACCAGCCCAGTAAACATCAGCACCCTCGGCGCAGAAGACTCACACGAGGAAGCCGGTCAGCCTGAGCATGGCAGCGGCAGGAGACGAAGAGAGTAAGGTGCTCCATCGTCCCACTATGGCAAATCAAGCGCGGCGCGTCAATTTCGTCGTGATTCCATTTGGGGGTGCCCGGGCGCTTCGCCCCAGCGAAAGCCCCGGAACTTCACCTCGACCAACTAGCGCTCAGCAAGAACGGGGGCTTCCGCTACGCGGAGCGCCACCCAGGCGCTAGCTAGCTCAGCGAACCTTTTCAACTCTTGCCGTTGCGAAAGGCACAAATTCCGTCGCCGATCTAGACATCTTCGCGAGAGCGAAGGCCGCAGTGAGCCTCGAACGAAAGACGACGGCTTTCTCTCTTGAGACAAGCACCAATCGACCCGCAGCTTTTCCTGCCCATGAAGTCTGTCCGTCAAGCGACGTTAATTTGATGGCGAATTGAGGCTTGCCGGTGATCCGCGAGACCGCGCATTCGGTGAATGCTGCGATCCATGCAAAGACAAGGGTCGGCAGTGGAACTTGAGGAAGGCCAGTTCGTTCGTCGCTCATGCTGTCATGCTAGCGGGCATGAAAGACCCGCCCACGGGAGCTCAACTAAAATGGTTAAATGTGAACTCTGACCCGAAGGACCGACTCGCCAAACAGAATGAGGGGCAAATAGACGACGTAGAAAATCACACCGAGTGTGTCGTTGTGCGGCAGAACGTCCGCTTTGGCGAGCGACCACAGCAGGAGCCAGCTACACAGATAGCCCAATAACGCGATCGTTCCCCACTTGCGCCATCCCGGCCGCCGCACGACTGTCTTTGCGCGTTCGTCGCTCATGCCGGCATTCTAGCACGCAGCAGCGGGTGACCGAGCACACGGAGAACGTCGCGCCGCGAGAAGTTCACCACGCCCTTGTCAGGGCGTGCCACACTGCCGAATGTAAGTCAAGAGTTTCTCGATCGAAAGTGCCTCAACCCGATGTGCGCAAGGGCTCCGGTGACTCCGCCAGCCAACCACAAGAGTAGAGCGGCAGCGAGGTAGGCCCCAAATTCATTGTCCTCGCTGGTCGGGCCGTTCAGGTGGAGGAACAGATTGCCGAGCGGCTGGCTTAGCAGAATGGCGGCCGAGAAAGCGCCGATGAGCGCGCTCAGCATCCACGAGCTCGAGGTGCGTTGTCGCTTGTTCATGGTCGGTCCCGCCTGCATTCGTCGCGAATGGCAACCATTCTAACAACGCGCATGGATAAGCGGCCCCGTTTCCAGTTCAATCCGACCCCCTCGAGACGCTGCACTCCCTCCTGCCCCTCTGCTACAATTCCGCCGCAAAACCAAGGGAGAAACCATGGCCAAGGCGGCAAAGACAGCGATCTCGCCCACGCGAGGAAGATTATCCCGAGTGGTATCAGCAGGTGATCAAGGCGGCCGAGCTCGCCGATGTGTCGCCGGTGCGCGGCTGCATGGTCATCCGGCCGTGGGGCATGGGCATCTGGGAGAACATGCAGAAAGGCCTCGATCGCCGGTTCAAAGAGACCGGACACGAGAACGCCTACTTTCCGCTCTTCATCCCGATGAGCTTTCTCGAGAAGGAGGCCCAGCACGTCGAGGGATTCGCGAAGGAGTGTGCCGTCGTCACGCATCATCGCCTCGAGCCGGGGCCGGATGGCAAGTTGCAGCCAGCCCCGAGCGCGAAGCTCGAAGAGCCGCTGATCGTGCGGCCGACGAGCGAGACGATCATCGGTGCGATGTACGCGAAGTGGGTGCAGTCGTACCGCGACTTGCCGATTTTGATCAATCAGTGGTGCAACGTCGTGCGGTGGGAGCTGCGGACGCGGATGTTCCTGCGGACGGCCGAGTTCCTCTGGCAGGAAGGACACACGGCCCACGCGACCGACACCGAAGCCGTCGAAGAAACGATGAAGATGCTCGACGTCTACGCCGACTTCGCCGAGACCGAGATGGCGATGCCCGTCATCAAGGGCGAGAAGACGGCCGGCGAGCGGTTCCCCGGCGCGGTTTCGACATACTCAATCGAAGCCATGATGCAGGACCGCAAGGCCCTGCAGGCCGGCACGTCGCACTTCCTCGGCCAGAACTTTTCGCGAGCGCAGGAGATCAAGTTCCAGGACGCGGCCGGCGGCGAGTCGTTCGCCTGGACGACGTCGTGGGGCGTTTCGACGCGACTTGTCGGCGCCCTGATCATGACGCACAGCGACGACGACGGACTCATCCTGCCGCCGCGGTTGGCTCCCAAGCACATCGTGATCCTGCCGATTTATCGCGGCGACGACGACCGCGCGAAAGTCCGCCAGTATTGCGATCAACTCGCGAAGGATCTCGAACAGCGCGACTACGCCGACGGCAAGATTCGCGTCCAGATCGACGACCGCGACCTGCGCGGCGGCGAAAAAGCCTGGCAGCACATCAAGAAGGGCGTGCCCCTGCGAGCGGAGATCGGCCCCCGCGACATCGAGAAAGACGGCGTCTTCCTCGCCCGCCGCGACACGGGGACCAAGGAACCGATCGGCCGCCCACAACTCATCGAGACGGCCCCGCAGATCCTCCAGGAGATTCAGAGACTCGCTCTTTCAGCGGGCCCTCAAACTCCGCGAGGAGAACACCTGCCAGATCGACACGCTCGACGAGTTCAAGGCCTACTTCACGCCGAAGAACGATGCCAAACCCGAAATCCACGCCGGCTTCGCCTACTGCCACTGGTCCGAAGACCCGGCGATGCACGAGCTGCTCAAAGACCTGAAGGTGACCGTCCGCTGCGTGCCGCTTGCCGGACCTCAAGAACCGGGCAAGTGCATCTTCACCGGCAAACCAAGCACCAAGCGGGCGATCTTCGCGAAGGCCTATTAGAGCGGTTTTCGCTCGACGAACAGCATCTTCACCGGCCTCGTCTCTTTGGTGAAGTGCAGGCTGGTTTGCTGCTCGACGTTGTGCAGTACGAGCGCCGGGTCGTGAGCTTCGCGTTTCTCCGCATCGGTCGCCGGCCGGGCCACTTTTCCGGCCGGCTCATGCAGACGCCACAGGAGCTGCTGCGGATGAGCTTTCACTTCGCTGACGATGGGCATATCGATCCAGCGGCCGGCCCAGTTGAGGAACTCGCCGAACGTGCCGTAGCCTCCGCCACCATTGGGGCTCAGCACGCGGCCGTAGATTTGGACGCCGCGCGATTTGCCGGTCTTGTCGTCTGGCAGCGGAGTGAAGTGATAGTCGCCCCGCGCCACGTAGACCTCGCGTTTGACTTGACGGAATTCGAGATGGATGGGCAGCTGCAATTCCTGCCGTAGAATCGCCTCGAATTGTCTCGCAAACAACTCGTCCGGCACTCCCTCCCGATAGACCCAGTCCCCCGGTAGAGAAGTCTGGAGAAGCTCCGGCGGTCCACTGATCTGCTGCGATTTGATGCGATGAACGGAGTCGCAGACGCCGATCAAGGGCCAGCGATCGGACCCCGGGGAGAAATCTTCGCAATGGAGTTTCCCATCCCAACGGTAACTTGCCACGAGCTTCGGCTCATCGCCGCCCGCTGGCACACCGAACTCGTTCGGTAGCGCAACGCGCCAGTATTCCGGCGCAGGGATGGGTAAGGGGGCGCAATGTGGCGTAAGACCTGCCCCGGCGCGAGGCTGTACCCCGGCTTGTTCGCCAACTCCGCCAGGATCGCCTCTTTTTCTTCTCGGATCTTGCGGAGCTTTTCTCCCCGTTGTCGGAGACCATCAACCGGCGCATTCGTTGGTATCCACTCGAACGCAAGCTGATTGACGACATTCAACTCCGGCATCCAGAAAGCAACGCGATCCGCCTCAGCGAGCTGCTTCTGCATCTCGATTTGCACGCGGTTTCCCTTGCGTCGGAGAGTGGCCTCTTTGCCCCGCCCAAATATCAGGGCGCGGCCGGCGTGGGCATCGATGTCCAAGGTTCCCGTATTCAGGCGGGCCGCGCGGAGTTCGACACCCCGCGCACTTCGAACGACCAATTCGCCCGCTCCGAGTTCGATCCGCTCCGCGGCGCCCGGCAGCCGCAGACGCAGGTGGTCATCTTGGACGTCGGCGACCAGGGGTTGGTCGAACTGTCGCAGAATCGACGGCTCAAACACCGCGCCGACCGGTTGACCGGTCAGTTTGGGAACGTCCGGATCGCGGACCAATTCGTAATCGAAGCACATGGAGTTCCGTCCGCGGAACTCGAATGAATAGAGAGTGATCCAAAACGTTCCCAGGCCCCCCTCGCGCGTGATAAACGGATTCTTTTGGCCGAACGAACTCTTCGAGAGTCGCCCTCGCAGCGAGATCCATTCTGGCCGTTGGAAGTCGGCCGTCGCGACGAGTTTTGCGACAAAGGATGCCTCAAGACGTTGATCGGGGGGAAACACTTTGCCAACCCGCAGGTCGAATCCGACGAGCGTAATGCCCCGGCCGTCGGTTTGCGCGGCCAAATCGATGCCGTTGCTTTGCACCCAGCGCTTCAATGGCTCCGGGAAAACCCATTGGTCCACCGGTTTGCCCTGATTCTCGACTGCCAATAAGTCGGGCGGCGGCGTCATCCAGCGGCCTGTGTCGATGTCGATGAACACTGGTTCGGTCTGGGCGCCCGTCAGCACTCGCTCAAAGATATTTCCATCAAATGGCAGGTGGGACTGGCTCAATTCGGGTGCCGGCAGGACGGGACGAGACGTCGGGTGCGGAGCCGCGGGGGCCTTGTCCTGGCTGGCGACAAGTCTCGTGCTGCAGATGACGGCGCTGGTTGCGCCAAAGAGCGTGAATAACGCGCCGGCCGCCAGCAGACCGCCTGTTTTCTGCCGATTTCGCCGCGAGCTGAACAGCCCCTCGATCCGCGTCTCGAGGCTCCCGCGCCAGTGGAGAATCCCCGTCGACGCGGCCAACGGCGGCCGGCCGTGGGCCAATTGGGCCAGGCGCAGCAGCGTTTCGCCGTAACTGACCGGGTCGCGTTCGTCCAACACGAAGTTGTCGCACACCTCCTCGCGCACAGACCAGGTGCCGATTGAGCAGATGGATGGTCACGATCGGCCAGAAGATCGCCTTGGAGGCCAACTGCAGCGCGACGACGAAATGATCGCCGCGCAGAACGTGCGCCATCTCGTGCACCAGCACGTCGCGCAACTGGTCACGTGTAATCTGCGGCAGCGACGATTCGGGCAGAACAATCACCGGCCGCAGCCATCCCACCGCCAGCGGTGTGAGGACCTCTGCCGAGACGCCGACGTGCGGAAGCCGCCTGATCTTCATCCGCCGCCCCACCTCAGCGAGCGCGCATCTGAAACGAAATCGTCCCTCGCCGGCTCGAGCGAAGCGCGCAGCCGGCGGAGCCGCAGGCAGCATCGGACGATGCCAACGAGCACCAAAATCGTGCCGACGGCCCAAACGAACGTTGCGGCACTCGCGAGGCGGCGGAGCCCAGCGTTTTGCGGCTCCGATTGGGCCTCGTTCGTGTTCGATCGAATCGGGGAAGCTCGAGTGACGGCGAGAACCGTGGCAGGCACTCCGTTTGACCTCTCAATCGCTGGGGCTTCGGCCGGCAACACAAAGTCGTGCGCACCCGTCGATCCCGACGATTCGGCTCGTTCGCGCGGGCACTCTGCCACCGGCTCCGAAGCCGCCATTGCGACGCCCGCCTTGGTCGCGCTCGGCGAGAACAGCGGCAGCTCGATCAGCGCGATCTTGAATTTGAGAACGGCAGCCGCCGACAGAGGGGACAGCAAACAGCAGAGCAAGGCGGACAACAATAAAGAATGCCGCAGCGCGGCCCGTGACCTGAACGCGCGGGCCGCAACCACCGCGACTGTGGATACGACCAACACGGCCGCGACGACCAGAAACAGGCCAGCCACCACCTGGTCACCAGGATAAAATCGGTCGAGAGCGGCCATCGGTCACCCTCCTCGCTGCAGCTTCTACAACTTCCCGAGCGAGCCCGTCCGCGTGGGCATCGCCTTGTTGTCGTTCGTCGTGCGCCGTTCGGGATCAAACTTGAAATCGATGTACCGGGCTTTGGGATCAAAGTGCGCGACGACCGTGCCCAGGTCAATCTGCTCGCCGGAGTGGACGTCGAGTTTTTC
Organism: uncultured Planctomycetaceae bacterium; assembly: GCA_963813715.1. Lineage (GTDB taxonomy): Bacteria > Planctomycetota > Planctomycetia > Planctomycetales > Planctomycetaceae > DASPSM01. The sequence continues at coordinate 35,703 of CAWFAK010000007.1, forward strand.
GCGGATCGCCGGCCACGAGTGCGCCGAGCCGCCGACCACCAATCGGACCGGTTCGCCGCCGGGACCTTCGATGCGGAATCGTCCGTCGGCGTCGGTGAGAATGATCGGATTCGGATTGATCGGCGAAGTGGGCAACCACCAGTCGAGCCGCATGTCTCGCAGGGGCTGTTTCTGCGGGTCGACCAGGCGACCGACGATCACCGCAGGCGGCTCGAGCGTAATCGTCCGCTCGGTCTCGCCCGGCCGCGGTGTAAAGCGAAGCGATTTCGTCAACCCGGTCGCCGTGTGCTTGAACCAGACGACGCGAGTCTCGTCGGGCCCCGTTGCGGCGACCACTGCGGTGTCAGTGTCAGTGTGGCGGCGGTAGCTTTGCGGCTCGATCCCATAGGCGTCAACTCCGGACAACCGATTGCCGGCTCGGTCGACGAATTTGAGGGTCACGTCTTGTCCCGGGTCAACCGGAACGTCGATTTCAACCTCAGCGGCGCCGGCCGGGGGATTGAGCTCCCGCAGAGCGCCGAACTAGGTTATCGACACACTATCGAAGGTTGGCTCGTGGGCCATGGACCGATTAGGACCGAGATTGGCCAGTTCCTTGATCTGGGCCACGCCGAATCCGGGGCGGAAATGGCCGTCCCAGGTTTCAGGCAAATCACGCCGCGGCCCGGAATCATGGGAATGCGAAAGCGGCCATCGGCATCCGTCTGACCGAAGGGGACATGACTCACCATGCCCATCGACTTCGTTGTGTACCGCGCATAGCTTCGCGTTTTCGTTCGAACGGAACGGCGTGTAATACAGCGTCCCCTGCACGGGCTGGCCGGTTTTGAGGTTGAACGCTCGTCCCACGGCCCAGAGACCGCGCCGCAGCTTTTGATCGCGGCGAATCGGATCGAGCCCGTGAGCTTTCGGCAGGCTGATGTAGTCCATCTGCAGATACGGGCCTTCCGGCACGACCTTCAAAGTGCTCTTGGCGATGGGGTTCACCCCTTCGATCCGGTAGTGGCCTCGCTCGTCGGTCGTCGTCGACAGGAACTCCTGGTTGCCGCCCCAAAGTCCCTCAGCGGCCTGACACTCGATGGCGACGCCGCCAAGGGGAGCCGAAGAATCTTCGTCGGTGACGGTGCCTTCGAGCGTGATCCCCGGCCCGGCCGCAAAGTCAAACGTCGACCTGTAAATGAAATCCTGCCCGAGACCAACGACGTGCTCAAAGCGCAGCTTTTTTCCGGGTCTGGTGAGCACGCGGACCTCGGAGGTGGCGAGCGACGGCCCTGCTAAGCGGAAGAAGATCAGCCGGTCGCGGCCCAACCCGAGAATCTCGAACCGGCCGTCCGCGTCGGTCATCGCCACAGGGATCACTGCATTCGAGGGTGTGCAGATGCCTCCGGGAAAGTGCGGCGTGGACCCGATCCCGTACATGAGCGGGGCCTCGTCGCCGTTGACGGACCCGTATCCGCCGAAGACCGGCTTCGGCGGCAATGCCGCCAACCAGCGATCGACCAAGCGAGGCGTGCTGCAACAGATTCGGCGGATATCGAGCCGGGCACCCGCGACGGGGCGTCCTTGCAGATCGAGGACGCGGCCGCGGACAGGCTCATCCGCCACAAGCCTCAGCTCGAGCGGACGATTGTAAGCCGGAGCAAACGAAGTCGGACATCGCGAATCCGTAACCGGGCACAGCGCGGTGACGTCGATGCGCGAATGCTCCTCGGCTTCCAGTCTCGTTCGATGCTCTGACTGAACCGGCCCTCGGAATCGGTGATAGATCGACGCCAGTGGCGTCCATGTGCTTCAGCAAGTCGGCAGGCGCAAACCTCGCCGTTTCGAGTCGAACTGGTAGAGGTCGATCTGCACGCGGGCTCCCGCAGCCGGTCGACCGTCGGGCAGAAGCACGCGGCCCGCAAGCGCAAGAGCTTCGGTCTTTTGAGCCGCCTGTTTGGGGACGTTCGTCGGCGCGGCGCCCCGCTGCCTTGCTCCGCCACGATCCGCGCCCCGCACAAGAGGCCGCTCGCCGTGAGGAACAGTCCGAGACTCGCTAGGGCCGTCAGCCGCCCCGCCCGTTGGCGCGTGTCTCGTTTGGCGCTGACCAGGCTTTCGATTCGCTCTTCCAAAGTGCCGCGCCAGTGCAGGATGCCCATCCCGGCGACGACGGGGACCGCACCGCGGCTCAGTTCCGCCAGCCTCAGCAGCGTCTCGCCGTAGCTGAGGGGGTCGCGCGTGGCGAGCACAAAGTTGTCGCACGCCTCCTCCCGTGCACAATGAAGGTGCCGGTTGAGCCAATGAATCACCACGATCGGCCAGAACAAGGCCTGGGCCAACAACTGCAACGGCAGCACCAGCGGATCGCGGCGCACAACATGCGCCAACTCGTGCATCAACACGTCCCGCAACTGCTCGCGAGTAATCGAGCCCAGCGAGACCTCGGGAAGAATGACAAGCGGCCGGATCCAGCCCGCCACGACGGGAGTGAGCACGCGCGTCGACACGACGATCGTCGGCCGTCGCACGATGCCCAGCCCTCCGCACACTTCGCCGAGCAGTTCGGGCAATCGGCCGTCGGTCGCTGGTCGTATGGCCCGCCGGATGCGACGCACGGCCCAATAGCTCCGAACCACGCCCAACACGAGCAGCAGCGTTCCCACAAGCCAGACCAAGATGGCCGAGATCGCGATCTCGATGCGCGGATTCGAGAGGAAGGGTTTGGGCTCGCGCGGTTCCGCGAACGCTGGAAGGGTCGGCGCCTGGTCGACGACCGGAGAGCTCTGCACGCCCGGCTCTGGTTGCGCCTCGCTCTGTGTTCCAGAGACTTCACAGCGTGCGCCGGGGGAACTTGCTCGACGGAGTCCTTTGCACGAGCGAAATCTGGCGCAGACTCTACGACGACAGGGGCGACTGCTCGATCGCCTGTTCGAGCCGACGGGAGCCAGCCCAGAGAGACCGTCGAACATCCTGCGGCAAACCACAGGGCCGCGAGAATCGGCGTCGCCAGGTCGCCGATCAAGGCGGACAGCAACACGCAATGCCGGAGCGCCGCTCGGGCTTTGAGCCCCTGCGACAAGACGAGTGCGACTGTCGAAAGCAGCGTCACCGCCAGCACGACGACGAGCAGGCACGCGAGGATTTGATCGCCGGGATACAATCGCTCAAGCGGAAACATGGCTCAATCTCCTCTCTTCGTCGGCTGGCTGGCTTTCGCTTTGTCGAGCATCGCGCGGATCCGCGCCAACTCGTCCGCGGTCACCCCGCGATGATCCAGGAGCGCCGTCAGCAGGACCTCCGGCGACCCGCCGCAGACGTGATCGACGACGTTGAGCACGGCCTGGCCGATGGCCGCGGGGCGCGGCTGGGCTGCCGAATACAGATAGGTCCGCCCGTCTTCGCGGTGTTTGAGCCAGCCCTTCTGCTCCATCCGCTCCAAGAGCGTGCGAGCTGTGTTGCGGGCGAGCTCGCGAGTTTGCGAGAGGATGGCCCGCACGTCGCTGGCGGAAAGTTCACCCCGCTCCCAGACGATCTCCATGATTTCGCGCTTCGCGGGGGACAATCCCGGCAAACGACGCGTCCTTCGAGTCTTTGATCCCATGCCGGAGCGCCTCCAATGGCTACATGATGTAGCCAATAATGGCGACGCTCAGTAGCCGTGTCAAGCATTTTCGCGAGCGATTTTCGAGGCTCCGCTTTTTACGCGGCGCTCAAGCCACTCTGGCAACTGCCGGGGTTAGCGGCCGCGGCGGCATGTGTCAGCCGTCGCTGAACCGCGGGACGACACTTTTCGGGACGCTCGAAAGCGGGTACGCTCGTCGGTTGGCTCGCCAAAAAAGCGGCAATCGGCGGGGCGGCTCTCTGATAAGTCGGGCCGTCGCTCGTAGACGAACCAGGCTGACATCGAAGGCAATCAACTGAGGAAATCATGATGTTCGACTCCCAAGACTTAAGCCGTCGTGAATTTGCACGGCTATCCGTGGCGGCGCTGGCCGGTTTGTCGGTTGGCGGCGCGGCCGTGTTCGCCGACGACACCAAGAAAGCCGAAAAGAATCCCCTGCTCAGCGATCCGCACGTCTGCCGCGGGCTCAACACTTGCAAGGGCAAAGGGGCGGACAAGAAGAATAGTTGTGCCGGCACCGGTACCTGCGCGACGGCCAAGAGCCACCCGTGTGGCAGCGCCAACGAGTGCAAGGGGCAAGGCGGCTGCGGCGACACGCCGGGCGAGAACGCCTGCAAGGGCAAGGGCGATTGTCACGTCCCCCTTGCCAAGGACGCTTGGAAGAAAGCCCGCAAACGGTTTGAGGTGCTGATGAAGGCCGACAACAAAACGTTCGGCGACGCTCCGAAGAAGAGTGCCTGAGCCTCACTCAACTCGCTCCTTCTTCTCAGGCTCTCGCCTTCGCCTCAGCAGCCGAGCGTGCAAAACGAAAAAAGCCGCGAGTCACCCTCGCGGCTTTTCTCATCGATCAGAGTATCTATGTTGAACGGAAGAGCGAGGCTTGTGCCGAGCCGCTGCAGGCCATCGGGCTCAGCAGAAGGCTCGCTCTTCGCGGTTTTCCCTGGTTGTTCGTTTCTCCGTTGCAGTGCTTCCTTTGATTCGATGGCCGACCGTTTTATTCGGTCGCCGACTGCCCCTCGGTGGTTTCGCCCGTCGCTTCCTTGATTTGACGGATGCCCAACAGCAGCTGCTTGAGCGCTTGACCCACCATCGCCATCGGCACAACGGCGAAGTGCACCGTCACGTGCGGCTCAGCCTCCCCCTCTTCGGGCTCGACTACGAGGTCGCTGTTGACGACCAGGTCGGCGATCTCGGCCAGCTCCGGGTGTCCGGTCAGCCGATAGCACTCAGACATTGAGCGCCACGCCGCGCTTATTGAGCGGCGCGGGAATCGTCGTGGCCGCCTGTTTGAGCGGGACGAGGGCTTCATCATAGCGCGCCTGGCTCTTGAGGGCTTCGCCTCGGAGCAAAGCGACAGCCGGTTCGAAGGGCCCCGCATCGACGATGGAATTCAGTTCACCAATGGCTCGATCCGGGAGCTCTAACTCGAGATAGCCTTCCGCCCGCTGCAGAAGCCGGATCGTTCGCGGGACTTTATTGCTGTCCATGGCAAAGACCGTTTCTGTTGTGTCGTTTGCACCCAAAAAGCTGAGAGGTTCTTTCCCCGGGTAAGCAGTGTCGTCACGAGGGTGTCGTCACCATCTGGTGGCGGTCATTGGGAACTCGAGTCAGGCCCCTCCTTCTATTACTTCTTCTCAGGCGACTTTTAACGGCGTTTGTTACGGGGATTGTGGATCGTTCGTCAAATCTGTCAAAACTCATTACGAGCCTTTGATTAGCAAACGTCATTCCATTTCCGGGCCATGCGAACGATTCGTCGCATCTCCTTGGTGCCGCGGAGGCACCGTCCGCTCCGGTCAAATTGCGGACGGGGCCATTTGTGTGCCCAACGGAGCGAAAACGCGCTCAGCCGGATGTCGGCTTGCACCGTGCAAGGCGCGGCTGCGCAAGCCGAGTCTGCATCGGCCTTAGGATGAAGCACGTCTCGCGATCGCGCTGTCCGGCGGGGACTCAACCTGATTGCCGGCTGCTTGATCGCGGCAGCAGCCGCTCGCATGATAGGCCGCTGGCCGCCCCCCGATTGACGCCCCATTTCGAGCGAAGAGACATGCTGTTTTCTCGCCCCGGTCAGACAACTTACACCGTCGCACTTGTGCTCGTTTTGACTGCAGCGATCGCGTCGCGCGCGACAGCGACCTCGCCTACTGCCCTAGCGCGGCCGAACATCATCTTTATCTTTTCCGACGATCATGCGGCCCAGGCGATCAGTTGTTACGGCTCGCGGATCAACACGACGCCCAATCTCGATCGCATCGCGGCCGGCGGGATGCGGTTTCGCAACTGCTTTTGCACGAACTCGATCTGCGGTCCCAGCCGGGCCGTCGTGCTCACCGGCAAGCACAGCCACATCAACGGCTTTCTGGACAACAGCAACTCGCGGTTCAACGGCGCCCAGCAGACCTTTCCCAAACTTTTTCAAGCGGCCGGATACCAGACGGCCATCGTCGGCAAGTGGCACCTCGTCAGCGATCCGACCGGCTTCGACACGTGGAAAATCCTGGTCGGCCAGGGAACGTACTACAACCCCGTGCTGATCGAGAACGGCCGCCGCGTCCGCCACGAAGGGTACGTCACGGACATCATCACCGACCTCGCGCTCGACTTCCTGAAAGGTGGCCGCGACCCGCACAAGCCCTTCGTGCTGATGTATCACCACAAGGCGCCGCATCGCGAATGGGAGCCAGCCCTGCGGCACTTGCACCTTTTCGACGACGTCGACATTCCCGAGCCGGCGACGCTCTTTGACAACTACAGCGGACGCGGGACGGCGGCCCACGTGCAGCAGATGGAAGTTGTGCGGGATCTCAACAAGCTCGATCTCAAACTGACCACGCCCAAGGACCTGAACCCGGCCCAACTCGAGCAGTGGAACGCCGCCTACGAGCCCAAGAACCGGGCTTTCCGCGACGCCCACCTGACCGGCCGCCAACTGGCGCATTGGAAGTACGAGCGTTACATCAAGGACTATCTGCGGTGCGTGGCCGGCATCGACGAGAACGTCGGCCGCCTGCTCGATTACCTCGACCAAAGCGGATTGGCGAAGAACACCGTTGTTATTTATTCGTCCGACCAGGGATTTTATTTGGGCGAGCACGGCTGGTTCGACAAGCGATTCATGTACGAGGAGTCGTTGCGAATGCCGCTCCTCGTCCGCTGGCCCGGCGTGACGCAGCCCGGAACGGTGAGTGACGCGCTCGTGTCGAATCTCGACTTCGCCGAAACATTCCTGCAGATAGCCGGCCTGCCCGTCCCAGCCGACATGCAGGGACAAAGCCTCGTGCCCGTGCTGACGGGAGACGGTGCGACGCCGGCCGACTGGCGGAAGAGCCTCTACTACCACTACTACGAGTACCCGGCCGTGCACATGGTCAATAAGCACGAAGGCGTGCGCACGAGCCGCTACAAGCTGATCAACTTTTACGAGCTGGGCGAATGGGAGCTGTACGACCTCGAAAAAGATCCGCACGAGATGCACAGCGTCTACGCGGACCCGGCCTACGCAACGACCGTCCAGGACCTCAAAACCGAACTCGCGCGACTGCGCGACGTCTATCGAGTCCCTCCCAACAGCGTCGCGAAGCGGCCCCGATCCAGCCACTAAGGGCTGGCGTTTGGAGACCGGGTGAAGCTATGAGGAGCGGTAAGAGGTAGGCCGAGCCGGTTGGTGGTTGTGCTTGAACGTGGTAAACGGAGTTTGTTGCAAACCGTTTCCACAAAAGGACACCGCCATGAAATTTGCCGGCTGCGACCTACACAAGCAGACTATCACGATTTGCGTCGTCGACCAATTGCGGCGGGTCTTGGAGCGTCGGACCGTGCGTTGTGGCGAAGAGCGGAGCATCCTCGCATTTTTCGAGAGGCTCGGGGAGTTCGAGGCTGTCGTGGAAGCGACCGCCAGCTACGAATGGTTCGTGCGATTGATCGAGCCCGTGGCCCATCGCGTGTTGTTGGCTCACCCCAAGAAGCTGCGTGTGATTGCCGAGAGCACGCGTAAAAGCGATCGGCTCAACGCGCAAATCCTCGCGGAGTTCCTGGCCTTGGACATGATTCCGACGTCTTACCGGGCGACTCCGCGGCAGCATGAGCATCGACGACTGGTGCGTCAGCGGGGCGGCATTCAACGGCGATTGACCTCCGTCAAGAACCGTCTGCGCCGCATTCTCTGCGACTACAACGCGGATCGCCCCAGTCTGTTCACCGTGGAGGGGTTGGCGTATCTCCCCCAAGTGCCCCTCTCGGGAGCGGATCGGTTCGCCGTGGATCAAATGGTCGAAGAGTTGCACTTCGGGAGGCGTCAGCTGCTGGCCGTCAACGCCCGGCTGAAGGAGTTCGCCGAGGCGGCGCCGCTCCGCGAGCAGGAAGCGCGGACGCTGTTGCGGACGATCCCCGGAGTGGGCTTCGTGACCACCGAAGTTGTGCTGGCCGAGCTGGCAGACATTGATCGCTTCGGTTCGCAAAAGCGGGTCGTCGCTTACGCAGGGCTCTCACCGGGTCAACGCGAGAGTGCGGGCAAGAGTCGGGAGCTGCACCTGGAGAAGAACGGTTCGACGCTGCTGCGCTCGACGCTGGTCGAAGCCGCCTGGCGGCTGGTTCAGCACTCGTTACGTTGGCGTCGGATTTATGAACGATTGAAGTTGCGCGTGCGTGCCAAGAAGGCGATCGTCGCCGTGGCCCGCCGGTTGTTGTGCCTGATGACAGCGATCTTGAAGACGGGCCAACCCTACTCGCTCAGCCAGCAACCGACTTAAATCCCTGACCTTGGCAGGAGAGCACAAAACAAAACATCGATCGAAAGCGCTGCGACGACCCACAGACGACCCCGCCCCCGGCCATGAAGGCGTTCCCTCAAAAGAGCGACCTTCGAAGGGTGAATGGGGCGTCTCTCGAAAGTCGGCTTCCTGGCGACATCGACGGACCTGTTCCAGACCGTTGGTGATCCCGAATAGATGGTTGAGCGTACCGCATCGCCCAGATCACCACTTCAAACGCAAAAACCAACCCTTGACGCTACCCTTCTCATAGATGGCCGGGGCGCTCCGCTTTGCGGAAGTCCCGGAACATGCAGTAACCTGCTGCGCTGCCAATAAGCAGGCGTCACCGGCACTCAATTAACGCGACTGGAGACGCCCACGAAATGACCTTCCGCTGTTTTTTCCGTTTTCAAACGGGGGCTTCCGCTGCGCGAGCGCCCCCGCCACCCGCCCGAACGAGAACCTCTAGCGACTGTCTGGTGGCCTATGTTCCCAATGAGCACGCTCATCCTGCCGCTGGTTCTCGCGGCGTCGTTCGCCTGCAGCGGTTCGGCCAATCTTTGGGTGTACTTTCAGACCAAGCGGTCCAAACCGCACCTCCTTTATCTCGGCGTGTGGATCTTGTGCCTGGTCCCATTCGGTGTCTCAGCGGGCCTCGCGGACTTTAATGACTCTCCAGCCGTCCGATTCGGCGCCCTGAATCATCAGGTCCAAGAGCTCAAACAGGAATTGATCCGCAAGCAGAGCCAAGGCACGGGCGATCCGCGGGTGATGAAAGAATCTGCCGAGGGAATCCGGAAGATCGAAAGCTCGCTGGCCACCGAAAAAATGAGTGAACCGATCTTGCCGCAAGTTCCCTGGAAAGCGGTAGCGGTCGCCAGTCTGATTATCTCCGTGGTCGTCCCGGTCGGCATTTATCTGGTGCGATCCGGACGCCAGCGTCGCGCTTCGACGGGAAATGGAGTTTCCGATCAGCCGAGGCAATGACGCCCGCCAGCTGACTGTGGCGCTCGGCCACCCATTCCTGGTTCACTGGCCGATTTCGGCCAACGCCCCGTCGGGTCCGTTCGTATCAGTGCTGCTGTTCGTCCCAGTTAGGGTGAGATTGCGCCAGACGGGCCGAACGGCCGTGTTTTCGCGGACTGGCCCCCTTTTCGCCGATGGGTGGGGTGTGACAGACTAAATGAACGCCGCTCGTCCCGTCTTCCGGGCGGGGCCGCTTTCGATTCATCGCCCTTTGGCTTCTCGATGATCTTTTTTGTTCTGGCCTGCGTCGTGCCGTCGTTTGTCATCTCGCTGTGCATGACGGCGGCGATGCGGGTGATCGCGCCGCGGATCGGGCTGATCGATCAGCCGGCCGCGCGGAAAGTGCACAAGGTGCCGACACCGCTGGGGGGCGGGATTGGCATCGTGGCGGGAGTCGTCATTCCGCTGTTGGGGGCCGAGGTGGCCGCCCGGTTTCTGCTGCAACGAAACGATCTCCGCGAACGGCTGCTGGGAGACGCCGGCATCTCGCTCGAAGGCGTGCTCGAACGCAGGTTTCAACTCTGGTGGATTCTGGGAGCCGGCGTCGTCCTCTCGGTGATGGGGCTGATCGACGACCGCAAAAACTTGCACTGGGTGCCCCGGCTGATCGTGCAAATCGTGGTCGCCTGCGGCCTGGTTTTCGGAGCGGGCGTCCACGCGACCGTCTTCGCTCCCCAGCCGATCATCGGCCAGGTGCTGTCCGTTTTTTGGATCCTGGTGCTGGTCAACTCGTTCAACTTTCTCGACAACATGGACGGGCTGTCGGCGGGCATCGCGCTGATTGCCGCCACCGTGCTGGCCAGCTTGATGCTCAACTCGACCGAAACGCCCCACTGGCTGGTGGCCGGACTGATGCTCGTGCTCGTCGGCTCGCTGGTCGGGTTCTTGTGCCACAACTGGCACCCGGCCCGCATCTTTATGGGAGACACGGGGAGCTACTTCATTGGCCTGTTGATGGCCTGCGCGACTTTGCTGGGGACGTATTATGAGTACGACGACGCGCCCGAAAGTTCGCACCTGGTGCTCGCCCCGTTGTGCATCCTGGCGATTCCGCTTTACGATTTTTGTTCGGTGATGATCATCCGCAGCCTGCAGGGGCGCAGCCCGTTCCATGCCGACAAAAGTCACTTTTCCCATCGACTGGTGGAGCTGGGACTGCGCACGAAGGGCGCGGTGTTGACCGTCCATTTGGCAACACTGACCACGGGGCTGGCCGCGCTGTTGCTTTATCGAGTTCACGATTGGCCTGGAGCCATCTTGATCCTGGCGCTGGTCGTCTGCATCCTGGCGATCATCGCCATCCTCGAGACGGCCGGGCGCAAAGGCAACGGCGGAGGACCGGGCTGATGCCCGCGCGTCCGACGCACCATACGCACGCGACGAACGAGCAGACCGTTCAGGTTCCTAACCGGCGAGCAGATCGCAACCTCATGAGCTCGATGCTTTCTCATGAGCAAAGCTAAGCGAAAGGCGGCCGCGCCCACGGCTCCGTCGCGGGACGTCGCCCTCAGCACAGAGAGCGACCCATTTGCCGGGCTGCTCCGCATCCTGGTGAGCGGGCTCGTCGTCGTGCGGTGGCTCATTCCCGCCGAGTCGGCCGCCAGCGGAGACACGCTCTGGGTCGTGCAGCTCGACCTGGCCATTGTCATCCTTTGGGCGTGGGCCGGCCTTCGCAGCGGTCGCTTTGTCGTTCGCTGGAGTCTGTTCGACTCGGCCCTGTGGGCGCTCGTGGCCGCACATGGACTGTCGGCCGCTGCCGTGTTCGTCACCGGCGGCGATCGGCGGGCCGCCCTCAACATGGCCTGGGAATGGGTCGGGCTGGGAATCACGTTCTTTCTGGTGCGGCAGACGATTCAAAACGCGCTGGACGCGCGCCGTTTGGCCGCCATTCTCGTCGCCATCGCCGTGGTGCTGGGCGGCCTGGGCATCTGGCAACACTACGTCTTCTATCGATTGGCAACCCGCGAATACACGGAGATGCTCAACGAGATCGATTCGCTGGAGAAGAACCCGGGCGCGAACGCACGGCGGTTGGGCGAGCTGCAGCTCAAACTCGAGTCGCAGGGCATTCCGACCGATGAAATGGGCGCAAGCAGTACATCAATCGGCTGCAGTTCAGCAACGAGGCGCTCGGACCATTTGCACTCGCCAACACGTTTGCCGGCTACTTGCTGGTGATGCTGCTGTTGGCGGCCGAACTTTTCCGTACGCTGGCGGGCCCGCGGGCGAAGAGCACCATCGCTGCCTGGGCGGCCGCCTTCCTGGTGCTCGTCTACTGCCTGATCCTGACCAAGAGCCGCACAGCCTGGGTCGGCCTGTTCGTCGCGGGCGCGCTGTGGGGGATCACGCTCTTGGTCCGCAATCGGCAGCGGCTCAGCCGGCGGCTGTTGTTGGGGATGGGATTGGGCGTCGTCGGCATCGGCGTGCTATTTGGGATCGCCGCGGTGGGAAAGGGCTTCGATGCGGAGGTGGTATCCGAAGCGCCCGAAATCGCTGGCCTACCGCTTTCAGTATTGGAACGGCGCGGTCCGGACAGTCGCCGCCGCGCCTCAGACTGTGATCCTTGGCACGGGCCCCGGCAACTTTCGCCAGCACTACTTGCGGCACAAGGTCCGCGAATCGAGTGAAGAAATTGCCGACCCGCACAATTGGCTGCTCGATCTGTGGGCCAGCGGCGGCATTCTGGCCGTTGCTGCCTTCGTTGCATGCCTGGTGTTGGCCGTCATCCCTGTGCACAGGCGGCGACTCGCCAGTGAACCGGCGGACGCCGCACCGGAACGCCTGCCGCCGTGGACATCCGATTTGCCCGGTCCGGCCCTGGGCTTCTTGCTGGCGCTCATCGCACCCGTGGCCGGGGCAAATGGCAACTTCGATTTTTCGCAGTTGGCGCTGTTCGCGATTTGGATCGTCGTCTTTGCCGTGCTCCGTCGCGGCCTGGGCACCGCGCGGCTGGCCCCCATCGCGGTGGGCGCGGCGGCCCTGGGGCTGATGATTCATCTGAGCGGAGCCGGCGGCATCGAAATGCCGGGCATGATGCAACTGTTGCTTGTGCTCGCCGCCCTGGCGTTTGCCACCGTCGACCGGCCGACCGACGCCACCGTGTCGCTGCGGCTGGTGATCGGCATCGCGGGGGTCGGCGTGGTGTTGTTCGTCGCGCTCTTTCTGACGGGAACGCTGCCCGTGCTCAATCGTCGCGCCGCGATCGCCCAGGGAGAGCAGGCCTTGTTCCTCGATGGGAATTTTGACCAGGCGAAGGACGACTTTATCCAGGCCGCCTTCCGCGATCCGCTCAGCCCGGAGCCGCACGCCAAGCTGGCCGACGCCTTGTTCGCTCGCTGGCAGTCGAGTCCGCCCGGACTCACCGGCGACAACTTTGCCAAGGCCTGCGAGGCGTTGAAAGAAGCCATGCACCAGGATCCGCTGAACCCGTCGCACTATCGGCGGTTGGGCGAGTTCTATCTGGCGCGATTCAGCCGCACGCACGACCCGGCCGATGCCCAGGCCGCCGCCGACGCCTACCAACGAGCCATCGAGCGCTATCCGAACGACGTCGCGCTGCGCAGCGCCGACGCCCAGGCCCTGGCTGACGCCGGCAAAACCGCGGACGCCAAACAGCAGGCCAAGCAGGCGCTCGAACTGGACGAGATTAACCACCGCTGGGGCCATACGGACCGCTATCTGCCGGACACGACGCTCGCTCGGCTCAGGACGTTGGCGGGGACGTAGGTGAGCTAGTCGGTCGAATTAACGAGGGCCAAGGCGCGCCTCACTCGGTCCCTCTCCCCATAAATGGGGCGACAGTGATCGCCACCGTCCGGCCAGGGTTATACGTTTTCCAACAGAGTGTGGCACCAAAACGTATGAGGACAGGCGGCCGCGGGATGTCCTCGCAGCCCAACGGCCGATTCACTATCATCCCGCCATCGATCGGTCGGGTCGTTTTGCGGGCCGGTGGGCGTTCGTTCTCTCGCTCGTTTGTCCGCCTGTTGATCACTCTGTTTATCACTGCCCGGCCTTGCCGTTTCTCGAGGATTGCCGCATGTCGAAGGATCTGCTGAAGGCCATCCCCTTCGCGGTCGGGCTGATTGGAATTGCCCTTTTCGTCGGGCTGCCGTCGGGTTGCGGCGATCAGATCAACCAGACCGACGCCCCGCCCCACTCGTCCGACATCCCCAGGGCCGAGCTCCCGCCGAAGATTGAAAAGGCCGGCGGCCCCGCGAAGCAGGCGTCGGCCACCACACCGCACACCAAGCCGGCCCCGCCGACGGTCAAGCCGCTGCTCAAGGGCTGGGAAAAGCCAGCCGCCACGCTCATCTTCTCCGGCGAGCAGCACGGATACATGGAGCCCTGCGGCTGCTCGGCCACGCAATCGGGCGGCTTGTCGCGACGCGGCGATTTGATCCGCCAGCTCACCGAAAAGGGCTGGCCCTTCGCCGGCTTCGACCTGGGCGACCTGGTGAAGAAGGACAATCAACAGAACAAAATCAAATACCAGGTGATGCTGACGGCGCTCAAAGACCTGGGCTACAAGGCGATGGGCCTCGGCCCCGAGGAACTGGCGCTCGAGCGGCTCGAGCCGGGCTTCTTGGTGACGCAGGGCCCGGGCCCCGGCGCCGATCCGAATCAAGATGGTCTGGGCTTCGTCAACGCGAACGTCGAATTCACGTTGTTCAAGGATCCCGGTCTTCGCCCGGCCCAGATCGCGAAGGTCGTCACGATCAACGGGCATCGCATCGGCGTGACGGCCATCTTCGGCAAGACGCTGGTGGCCGCCCTCTTCGGCGACGCGGGCGATCCGCAGATCAAGGTGAACGATCCGGCCAAGTCGCTCCCGGCCGCTATCGCCGAGCTGAAGAAGCAAAAGGCCGAGGTGCTGGTGTTGCTCTCGCACGCCGAAAAATCCGAGTCGGTCGAGCTGGCCAAAAAATTTCCCGAATTCCAGCTCGTGGCGACGGCCCGCGGTCCCGAGGACGGCGAAGACAACTTCGAACCAGTCGGCAAGTCGCTTTTGGTGATTGTTGGTGCTAAGGGAAAACACGTCGCCGTCGTCGGCTACTACCCGGACGATAAGGCGCGTCCGTTCCGGTACGAGCTGGTCGATCTCGATAAAGAACGGTTTCACGACACGCCCAAGATGATCGACCGCATGCGCGAGTATCAGCACATTCTCACCGGCAGCTACGATGCGATCCTTAAGGACTTCGCCCAACCGCAGCATCCGAGCGGCGACACGTTCGCCGGCGTCGAAACGTGCAAGGACTGCCACACCAAGGCCTACGAAATCTGGAAAGACTCGAAGCACGCGCATGCCTACGAAAGCCTGATCACGGGTCGCGAGGGAGCGAAAAATGTCGTCCCCCGCAATCACGATCCCGAGTGCATCAACTGCCACACGACCGGCTGGGACCCGCAGGGCGACTTCCCTTACGTCTCCGGCTTCTACAGCCTGGAAAAGACGCCGAAGCTCAAGGATCAGCAGTGCGAAAACTGCCACGGTCCGGCCGCCAAGCACGTCGCGCTCGAGCTGGCCTGGAAGAAGGATCCCAAAGCGGTCAACAAGGCCGATCTCGACGCCGCCCGCAAGCGGGCCGTGCTCAAAGTGGCCGAGGTCGAAAGGACTGTCTGCGACAAGTGCCACGACTACGAGAACGATCCGAACTTCAACTTCGCCAAATACTGGCCGGAGATCGAGCACAAGGGCAAGGATTAGCAGGCCCAACATCGACGGCGCGAGGATTGACGGGCCCATGAGCGACGAGCAGCCGACGGCGATCAAAGCCTTCCGCGATCAGGGCGTGCTCGAAGTCACCTGGCCGCGGCTGGGCGTGCGGCGGATCGCCTTTAAGACGCTGCGGGCTAACTGCCCCTGTGCCGGCTGCGTCGACGAGTTGACGGGCGTCCGCATTCTCAACGTCGACGCCATCCCGGCCAACATCGCTCCGGCCCGCATCGAGCTCTGCGGCAACTACGCCCTCAAGGTCGAATGGAACGACGGCCATTCGACCGGACTGTATACTTGGCAGAGGCTCGCTGAGATGGGAAGCGCGAATGACTCAAGCACGAATGACGAAAGAATGACCGAATGACCTAAGCCCGAATCGGGCTCCATCATTCGTGCTTCGAGCTTCGTGCTTCCTTCGACATTCCTGCTTCGTCATTAGGGTTTTCGTCACCGACTCTCTTTCGCTCAACACAACCCCGTGGGCGCATGAACTCTGCCGAGACATTTGAAGTCGAGCTGAAGTTTCCGATTTCCGACGCCGACGACATGACCCTCCAGCTGTTAGCTCGCGGCGCGCGGCGGGGTGGGATCGTCGAGCAGAGCGATCTCTATTTCCAGCATCCGTCGCGCGACTTTCGCCAAACGCACGAGGCCCTGCGGCTACGGAAGACACGCGACGGCGTGCGGATCACCTACAAAGGGCCAATCATCGACACGCGAACCAAAACCCGCCGCGAGATCGAGCTGCCCGTCGGCCGCGGGACCGGAGACTTCGATCAGCTTCGCACGCTGCTCACGGTGCTTGGCTTCGAGCCGGTCCGCGGGGTCGACAAGGTTCGCGCCATTTATGAACTCATGTGGGAAGGTCGCGAGCTGGAATTGGCGGTCGACTCGGTCGAGGGCCTGGGGACGTTTCTGGAGATCGAATCGCTGGCCCAAGAGCACGATCGCGAGACGGCCCGCGACGCGATCCTGCGGCTGGCGGAAAATCTCGGCCTGAAAAACTCGGAACGCCGTTCCTATTTGCAGCTCTTGACCGAGCAGTCGGAGGCCGCAAAGTCTGCCGGCGAGAAACCGGCGGAATAAAGTGGCGACGTCGGCTTTTGCCCGGGATTTTGGCTCCTGAAAAGACTTGTCAAAAGCCGATTGACAATATAGTATCTTTTTGTACACTAGTGCGAGCTCGGGATGAGACCATCGCAAAATTCGGACCAAACGCAGGATGATTTCGATGACGACCAAAACCGCTAAATCCAACAACCACGCCCCCGCCCCGGTGAAAGAACCTATGGCCGCCAAAGACCACGCCGCCGCCAAAGAACACACCAAGGATCGGGCCAAGAAGTCCGAGGCCGGACCCAAGAAGGAGTCCGAAGTCCTGCTGGCCAATACGCTGGGACAGATCGAGAAGACCTTCGGCAAGGGCTCGATCATGAAGCTCACCGAAGCGACGAGTCCCTCCATCAGGGGCATTTCCAGCGGCGCCCTCTCGCTCGATCTCGCTTTGGGCGGTCGCGGCTTTCCCCGCGGACGCATCATCGAGCTCTTCGGCCCGGAGTCGAGCGGCAAGACGACCCTGGCGCTCCACGCGATCGGCAGCGCCCAGCAGCGAAGGGGGCATCGCCGCCTTCATCGACGCCGAGCACGCGCTCGACCCGTCGTGGGCCAAGCGGCTGGGCGTCAATCTGGAAGAGCTGCTCGTCAGCCAGCCCTCCTACGGCGAAGAGGCGCTGCAGATCGCCGAGATGCTGATCAAGTCCAACTCGGTCGACATCGTCGTGGTCGACTCGGTGGCCGCCCTGGTGCCCAAGGCGGAGCTCGACGGGGATATCGGCGATACCCACGTCGGCCTGCAGGCCCGCATGATGAGCCAGGCCATGCGCAAGCTGACCGGCGCCATCGCCAAGTCGCACACCACCGTGATCTTCATCAACCAGATTCGCGAGAAGATCGGCGTGATGTTCGGCAGCCCCGAAACGACGCCGGGCGGCCGGGCCCTCAAGTTCTACTGTTCGTGCCGCGTCGACGTTCGCCGCATCAGCACGCTCAAGGAAGGCGAAAACACGATCGGCATCCGCATCAAAGCCAAGATCGTGAAGAACAAGGTCGCACCTCCCTTCCGCCAGGCCGAGTTCGACATGCTGGGCACTCGCGGCATCAGCCTGGAGGGGGACGTCATCGACCTGGCCGTCGAAGATCACGTGATCGACCGCAGCGGCACCTGGCTCAGCTTCGGCGACGTGCGACTCGGCCAGGGACGCGAAAAGGCCCGCGCCTTCCTGGAAGAAAATCCGGAGATGCTGGCCAAGATCAAAGAGAAGGTCCTGGAACACCGGGGCTACGCCTTGAAGGCCGCGCCGGAGACGAACGGCGAAACGGCCGAATAGCAAACAGGCTGACGAAGCACGAATGACGAAAGAAGCACGAAGTCCGAAGCACGAATGGATGTCACTCCTTCGTGCTTAGGTCATTCAGTCATTCTTTCGTCATTCGTGCTTCGGATTTTTCGCTTCCGGGATGCTGCCCCTTGGGTGTTGTCGCCGGCCCGCTACCATTACGGGATGCTGCCGCTCAGCCTGTTTGGTCGACTGAAGCCCTGTTTTCGCCGGGGATCCGTCGGTCGTTCGACTGTTGCTGGAACGGCCGCCGTCGTCCTGTGCGGCTTGTTCGCGTCTGCGGCGCGGGCCGATGATCCGTCGGGAATCGGCGGCGGCCGCTTCGCTCGAGCACACGCTGATCGACGTGATTCGTCGCGTCGAGCCGTCGGTCGTCAGCATCGCCCGCGTCCGTCCGAACTCCGGCGTCGGCCGCTTCAACGCCTTCGATATCGATCCGGAAAATCGCCAGGAAATCGATCGGCCGGAGAATCCCGACTTCGTCCCGAACGAATTCGGCGCCGGCGTGATCATCACGCCTCCCAGCGGCGGCGGCCAGCGTTACATCCTCACCAATTATCATGTCGTCCACGGCGGCCCGAGCGCCAAGGCCGGCGACAGCCAGATCTACGTCCGCTTTGCCGATCGCCGCGGTTACTATGCGCAAATTCTCGCCGGCGACCCGCGGAGCGATCTGGCCGTGCTGGCCATCGATTACAACGGCGCTGGGACTGAAGCCGGCGCGACCTCAAGCCGGTGACGCTCCGCTCCGAAACGTCGCCCCTCACCAAGGGGCAGCTCGTGATCGGCTTGGGCAATCCGTACGCCATCGCCCGCGACGGATCGGCCACCGCCAGCTGGGGCATGATCAGCAACGTATCGCGGCGTCCCGCCCCCTCGCGGCAGCGCGAATTCGGCATGCCCCAGGCCGACAGCAGCATTCACCAGTTCGGCACCCTCTTGCAGGTCGACACGCGGATGGAGCTGGGGACGAGCGGCGGAGCCCTGGTCAATTTCCGCGGCGAGCTGATCGGGGTCACCACGTCGCTGGCCGCGCTCGAGGGTTACGAACGGTCGGTCGGCTTTGCCATTCCCATCGACGAATTCACTCGCCGCGTGATCGAAACGCTGTGCCACGGCTACGAGGTGGAGTACGGATTTCTCGGCCTCACGCTCAAAACCATGCTGCCCGAGCAGCTCCGCCGCCGCTACGGCGAACTTCAAGCAGGCCTCGGCTGTCGAAGTCAAGATGATCGTGCCCAACTCGCCCGCGGCCATCGCCCAGGTGCGGCAGGAAGACCTGATCCTCGATATCGAGGGGCATCCCCTGCTCGACCAGTTCGACCTGATGCGCTACGTGGCCCTTTACGGTCCGGACACGACCGTGCGAATGCGGATCTGGCGGCCGGGCGAGGCCAGCGAGTTGACTCTCGCCGCCAAACTCGGAAAATGGCCCGTCTCGGAGGAGGACGCGATCATCGCGACGGCCCGGCGCTACCCGCCGTGGCGCGGGTTGATCGTCGATTATCCGACGGGGCGCTACAAATATGTCGGCTGGCCGTTTCAGTTCCGCGATGCGGTCGTCGTCGCGTCGGTGGCGTCCCGCAGTCCGGCGCAGGCGGCCGGGCTGGCCGAGGGAGACTTCATTTACAGCGTGAACGGCGTCCCCGTTCGCACGCCGGGCGAGTTTCAGGAGGCCGTCCGCGGAGCCGACGGGCCGGTCACCCTCGAACTGGGCGACCATCGCAAAGTGACTGTGCAGAGATAAAGACTGTGCAGAAATGACGGTCCGGAAGTGACCGCTTCCCCGCCAAATCACGACCGAAGCACGAACAGAACACGGCCCAAGCACGCCGAGCGACTCACCGGCGATCCATCGGACGGACCGACCGACACCAGTCAGAGGAAGGCTGATGAAGACCGACGAACTGCGTGAAAGCTACCTGAGTTTCTTCGCCTCGAAGGGCTGCGTCCGCAAGCCCAGCGACGTGCTCGTCCCCCGCGACGATCCGACCGTGCTCTTCACGCCGGCCGGCATGAACCAGTTCAAGGCGCAGTTTCTGGGCATCGGCAAACTCGAGTTCACGCGGGCCACGACTTGCCAGAAGTGCCTCCGCACGGGCGACATCACGAACGTCGGCGTGACCGCTTATCACCACACCTTCTTCGAGATGCTGGGGAATTTTTCCTTCGGCGATTACTTCAAGAAGGAAGCCATCCACTGGGCCTGGGAATACCTGACTGACAAAAAGTGGCTCGGCCTCGATCCTGAGCGGCTGTCGACCACCGTCTATCTCGACGACGACGAAGCGTTCAACATCTGGACCAACGAGATCGGCCTGCCGCACTCCCGCGTCCGCCGCGAGGACGAGCACGAAAACTTCTGGCCGGCGGCCGCTCCCTCGCAGGGCCCCGACGGCGTCTGCGGCCCGTGCAGCGAGATTTATTATCAGGCGCCGGGCAGCGCGAAGTCGGTCGAGATCTGGAACCTGGTCTTCACGCAGTTCAACCGCGTCGGTCGCCGCCCAATAACCTCCGGCCGCTGCCCAAGAAAAACATCGACACGGGCATGGGTCTCGAACGCACGGCCAGCGTGTTGCAGGGCGTGCTCGAGCAACTTCGAGATCGACATTCTGCGGCCCCTCTGCCAGGCAGCGGCGCGATGCGGTCGGCGTGAAGTACGACTTCGACATTCCCCAGGGACGCGCCACTCCGCCGTGTGGCCGACCACGTCCGCGCCGTCACCTTCTGCATTCACGAAGGGGTCTCGCCCGGCAGCGAAAAGGAAAGCTACGTCGTGCGGCAATTGCTGCGGCGAGCGTCGCTCGAGGGCTACCTGCTCGGCAAGCACGAGCCGTTTTTGCACACGCTCGTGCCGACCGTCGTCGAGATGATGAAGGTCCCCTACCCCGATCTTGCTAAGACTGCCAAGTCGGTCGTGAACGTGATCGAGGAAGAAGAGAGCCAGTTCTTCGGCGTCGTCGAAAAAGGCCTGAGCAAATTCGAGCGCTGCGTGGAGAAGGCCCGCTCGAGCAACTCCGGCAAAATCTCCGGCGACGACGCGTTCGACCTGCACCAGACCGACGGCTTCCTGATCGAGCTGACCGAGGCGATGGCCGCCAAGAAAAACCTGGCCGTCGATCTCGAGCGATTCAAACTCTTGATGAATCAGCACAAGATCGGCAGCGGCAGCGGCGCGTTCCTCGATTCGGTGATGGCTGAGGGGCCGCTCGACGCCGTCCGCAAGTCGGTCGGCTCGACCACGTTTCTGGGCTACGACAAGCTCGAGGCCGAGGGCGAAATCGTCGGCATCATCGCCGAAAAACAGCTCGTCGATCAGCTCGAAGAAGTCGGCCGCTCCGCGGCGGTGGGCATCGTCCTCGATCGCACGCCCTTTTATGGCGAGGCGGGCGGCCAGGTCGGCGACACCGGAACGCTCACGGCCGACGGCTCCGAATTCGAAGTGATCGACACGCAGCGCGACGGCGGACTGATCCTGCACGTCGGCCATCTCAAGCGGGGCCGCCTGCAAGTCGGCCAGAAGCTGCAGGCCCGCGTCGACGGCGATCGCCGCGCGGCCATTCGGCGGGCCCACTCGGCCACGCACCTCTTGCACTATGCCCTGCGCAAAAACCTGGGCGAAACGGCCACGCAGCGCGGCTCGAAGGTCGAACAGGACCAGTTCCGTTTCGACTTTGCCCACAAGCGGGCGCTCACGCCGGACGAAATCCTCAAGATCGAGGACGATATCAACGCCCGCATCGCCGAGGGGGCGCCGGTCCAGACGCAGCTGATGAAGCTCGACGAAGCGAAGAAAGCCGGGGCGATGGCCCTCTTCGGCGAAAAGTATCCGGACCCGGTCCGCGTGGTGAGCATGGGCCAATTCAGCGTCGAGCTGTGCGGCGGCACGCACCTCACGAACACGGGGCAGGTCGGCTTCCTCAAGATCGTCTCCGAAGAGCCGGTGGCCAAGGGCGTGCGCCGCGTCGTCGCCATGACGGGTCCCCGCGCGCTGCAGCGGGTCCGCGACGCCGAGAACCTGCTCAAGGAGCTGGTGGCCGCTGCTCAAAACGCCGCAGCCGGAAGACCTGCCCCGCCGCGTGGCCGTGCTGCAGGAAGAACTCCGCGAGGCCAAGAAGCTGCTCGAGGCGCAGACCAGCGAATCGGTCGCCGGCATCGCCGAAGAGCTGTTCGCGCAGGCCGAGGAGGTGGGCGGCGTGAAGATCATCGCCCGCGACACCGACGTGACCAATCGCGATACGCTCCGCGAGTTCATCGATCGCCTGCGCGGCAAAGGGAAGCCCGGTGGCGATCCTCCTGGGCTCCAAGTCCGACGGCAAGGTCGCGCTCACGGCCGCCGTCAGCAAGGACCTGATCTCCCGCGGAGTCTCCGCGTCCGATGCAGTGCGTGCGGCGGCTAAGGTCGTCGGCGGCGGAGGCGGCGGCCGGCCCGATCTGGCCGAAGCCGGCGGCAAACACCCGGAAAAACTCGCCGACGCGATCGCCGAAGGGGCCGCTTACTACCGGTCGAAGCTCGCGACCTGAATGACGTCTGCGACAGCCGGAGGGGGGATTTTCACCACAAAGACACGAAGGAATTTTTGAACAGGAGGTAACGGAGGAAACAGAGAAAATCAAAAGGTGCGATCCTCGTCTTCTCTGTTTCCTCCGTTACCTCCTGTTCAACGTATTGTTTTTCTTGTTGTCTTTGTGCCTCGGAGTGGAAAACACCCGCTTGTTGCGCCCGCCTATGTCAGCCCGCGGCGGCGGAGCTCGGCGACCACCGTCTGCACGATGACATTCACTTGTCGCGGGGTCGAAGCCGTTCGGGCCGCTGCCGGCGGGGCAGCCGCCGACTGGTTCGTTCGTGAAGCCGTGCTCGGCCAGTAGGCACTGCAGCGTTTTGCTCAACGTCGTCAGGTCGGTTTGCTGCTCGGGCGAGAGGGGCTGACGGCCGGTGCCCATCTGGAAGCCGCGGAGCTCGACGGCCGCGCGGAAGCCTTCGGGGAACTCGGCCGAATAGATCATCGTGTCGAAGAGCGTGATCAGGTCGTATTGAATCTTGCGGGCCGCATCGAGCTGGCCGGCGAGCGTGAGGTCGTAGAGCCGCCGCGTCAGTTCGGGGACGACGCCGGAGCTGGCATTCGTACCGCCGTCGCAGCCGACCAAGAGCATCGGCATCAGCGCCGCGTCCCAGCCGGTGAGGAACGCGAAGTCGGGCCGGTTCGGCCGCACGGACTTGATCATGCGGATCATGTGCGGGATGTCGCCGGACGAATCCTTGATCGCGACGATCCGTTCGCACTCGTCGGCCAGCCGCTGCACGGTGTCGACGTCGATCGGGCTGGCGAACATCGGGATGTTGTAGAGCGTCACGTCGACCGGCGTGTTGCGGCCGATCTCCTTGAAGTACGCGTAAACGGCAGCCGGGCTCAGCTTGTAATAAAACGGCGCGACGATCGCGACGGCCCGCACGCCCAGCCGCGCGTAGTGCTCGCACGCCGCCAGCGTTTCCTTGACGTTCGCTTCGGCGGCGCCGGCCAGAATCGGCACGCGGCCCCGCGCCTGATCGACGATGATCTCGGTGATTCGCCGCCGCTCGTCGGCCCGGAAGCGGGTGAATTCGCCCGTCGAGCCGTTGGGATAAAGGCCGTGGACGCCGCGATCGATCAGCCAGTCGATGTAACGCCGCAGTTCCGTTTCCTGAATTTCGCCGGCGTCATCGAGGGGGACGAGGTTCGGCGTAAAAATCCCCCGCAGCCGTTCAGATTGTGCCATCGCGGACCGTCTCTCCCCGAGTTCGTGCGTCAAAAGCGTGTGTCGTATTATACAACCCAAACACCCCGCCCTGCCCGGCGGCGGCGGTCAAGCGAGGTCGGCGGGGAACGGCCGCCCGCAGTTCCTGAGAGAATTGAGCGTTGCACCAACGGGCGGCTGTCGCGCGCGATCGGCAGATTGAGCACATTCGGAGCGACGAGATCGCGGGGGGCCGGGCGACTCAGGCCTTCGCAGCGCCGGCGGCGGCCGGCTGACGTGCGTCGGCCGGACGACCCGGGGCCTTGCCGTCGGCCGGCTCGCCGGCGTCCGCCTTCTTCTCGGTGGGCGGCAGGCGCGGCAGCGGTCGCAGCGGTTCCTTCCGTCACGACTGGGCGGCCGCCGAACTGCAGCAGCAGGATCAGCACGAGCGTCGCCACGGGCAAGAGAGCGACGGGCGAATAGCCGTAAGCGACGGGAGCATAACCGAACAGCACGACTACGCCGCCCACGCAGAGCGCGTAAGGCAACTGCGTGAAGACGTGGTCCAGGTGGCTGCAGGAGGACGACGCCGAGGCGAAGATCGTCGTGTCGGAAATCGGCGAGCAGTGGCGGCCGAAAACGGTGCCGCCGATCACCGCGCCGATCGTCGCCAGGAAGAGCGGGTGCGTCGCGTCGGGCTCGTTGAGATCGACCAGGAGCGCGTGCGTCACGGAAAGATACGTCGGGAAGCGCCATCGCCAGCGCTGCCCAGGTGCTGCCGAGCACGGCCGTCATCAAGCCGACGGTGACGAACGCCACCAGCGGCAGCCACTCGAGCGTCACCCGCGGCTGGCCGATCTCCGCGAGGAAGCCGGCCGTGTTCAAGTGATCGGCGTCGCACACGCGTTGAAACGACCACGAGAGAACTAGAATCAGCGCGGCCGGCACCATCCGCTGCAAGCCCGAGACCCACGCGCTCAATCCCTGTTGCAAACTCAGCGAGCGCGACCAAACGGCCAGTGCCACGGCGGCGACCGACGCGATGAACGCGGAAAAGAGCATCACCCGCGACGGGTTCGCGTGTTCGAGCGCGTCGAGCAGCCCGGGCTCGCCGGCCTGGTCGCCAACGAGGGTCAAGAGTTCGCTTCGCCCCGTCCACCACAGGCCGACGGCCGCCAGAGCGAACAACAGGGCCAGCGGGATGACGGCATTGCGGGCGCAGCTTGATGCCGCTGGGCGGATCAGGCTCGACGGGCGGCAGCACGGCCGGGTCCGAGAGGTCGGGCCGGCTGAGGTGGCCCTGCGTTGCCGCCCGCCCTTCCGCGCGGAGCATCGGTCCGAAGTCGTGCCCCAAAAAGATGACGAGGGCCGCGAAGGTCAGCATCAAAATCGGGTAGAAGCAGTAGGGCAGGCTGGCCAATAGCGTCGCCGTCGGGCTGCCGGCAATTCCCAAGTCCTCGAAGACCACGCGGAGCGTGCCGCGCTCGGCCGCGATCCACGTGGAGACGACGGCCAATGCCGCGACCGGCGCGGCCGTCGTGTCGACGAGGAACGCGAACTTCTCCCGCGAGATCTTGAGGCGATCGGAGAGGGGCCGCAGCGTTTTGCCGACAATCAGCGCGTGGGCGTAGTCGTCGAGGAACATGAAGATGCCGAACAGCAGCATCGCCAGCTGGCCCCGCTCGCGGGTGTTTGCGCGGAGTGCCAGGCGGTCAGTCAGTGCCGAGAGCCCGCCGCCGGCCGTCAGCACCGCGAACAGCGAGCCAAAAAAGAGCATCACCGCCAGGATCGACAGGTGCGCCCCGCCGAGTGTGCCCGGCTGTTCGCCGTCGAAACTGACGAACGAGTCGATCGTCTGCACGAAGGCGTGGAACAGGTTGCCGCCGTCCAGAATGGCCAGCCCGCTCCAGATGGCCACGAACATCGCCAGCACGAAATTCCGCGGCCAGAGGCAAAGCACCAACGCGACCGCGGCCGGCACCAGCGCCAGCCAGCGAAACGTACGCGGCACCGAGACGCTGGCCGACTTGCGGTCGCCACCGTCGACGACGATCTCCGGCGCCGAGATATAAATCTTGCGGCCTTCGTGCTGGTCGGTCGTCAGCTCGAGCACGCCGTTGTGAAACGGTCCGAGCTTGGCGTCGTCACTTTGCGGCAGCGCCAGGCGGATCCCCGAGATCAGCGGCTGCTCGTTGTACGACAGGTCCGGCTTGCCGGCCGCGTCGTAGGCTCGGATCACGATCCGCCGCACGGGCACGTCGGTGAGCACGATCGGCGGAACTTCGATCGAGAACCGCGGATGCTCGACGAGTTTTTCTTCCGCTGGCGCGGTCGCCGCTCATGGCGCTGCCGGGTGCGGCTAGCAGCACCGCCAGCAGGAACGCGATCGCACGTCCGTTGAGCATCGGCAACTATCCGTTCGCACAATCGGTGGCGGAGCCGGGCCGGCGTTCGCTCGCGTCATTTGCCGCCGGCATCACTACATCCGGCGTCACTTCACTCGGCACCAGCGGCGCGGGCCAATAGACGTCAAAGGTCGAGCCGGACCCCGCCGTCGTCGCGACGTCGATCCAGCCGCCATGACCGGTGACGATCCGCCAACACTTGCACAGTCCGAATCCCAGCCCCCGCCCGGCCGCGCGGCCTGAATAAAACGGATCGAAGAGATGCGCCCGGTCCAGTTCTGAAAGTCCGCTGCCGTTGTCGGCCACGCTCGTCACGGCGTAGGGCTGGCCGTCGACGTTGGCTGCGGCGACGCTGACCTGAATCGTGCCGGCCGCGGGTCCGACCGACATCGAGGGCATTTCGCACGAGCTCGCTCACCACGATCGCTAACTGCGTCGGATCGATGCTGGCAAAGACCGCCGACTCGGCGCGGAACGTCAGGCGACAGGCCCGCTCGCGGGCCGCGTCCTGAAAGCGGTCGACGACCGCGGAGACGGCGTCGTTAACGAGCAGCCGCTCGGGGACCGGCGCCGGCGGCCGTGCGAAGACCATCAGGTCGCCGATCATGTCGCGGATGCGAAATGCCTGCGCGGCGATCGTCGCCAGGCTCTGCCGCCGACCGGGATCGGTCTCGTGCTTGAGCAGCGCCTGCGCGCGGCCGACGATCGTCGCCAGCGGATTGTTGATTTCGTGCCCGGCGCCTGCCGCAAACTCGGCGAGCGCCGCCAGCTTGGCATCCTCGAGAGCGCGCGCCGAAGTGGCCTCACCCGGCCCGATCGCGAAGGGAATGGGACGCGGGTTGGCAACCGAGCCGCGGGTCTGCCGAAAGGGCGACGACCGCCGCAGTGGGCGCTGCTGCCTCCACGAGGGGCCTCCTTGCCTGCCCCGGACGCCTGTCTTACCCCCTCTCCCATTCCGATGGGAGAGGGCCGGGGTGAGGGCTCTTTTCGCGCCCTCACTCAGCTACTCGGCAATGCCGCAAACCCGCAGCACCGCTACGACGATGGCGTCCAAGTCCTTGATCACATCGTCGTTGCCAAAGCGGAGGACTCGATAGCCGGCGTTCTCGATGTGCTGTTGACGCTCGCGATCGTAATCCGCGCCGCCCGATATGGCTGTCGCCGTCGAGCTCGATCACCAACTGATGGTCCAAACAGACGAAGTCGACAATGTACGGCCCGATCGCGTGCTGCCGCCGCACCTTGAGTTTTGCGGTGCGGCGCGACCTCAACGCCGACCAGAGCCGCCGCTCAGGAATCGTGAGGTCTCGTCGCAGCCGGCGGCACGTCTCGGTTTGTTGCGGACGCCGCTGTGACACGGGAACACCCCTCACCCTGCCCTCTCCCCATCGGAATGGGGCGAGGGTGTGCAGTGACGCCCGCTTTCAACACGCCGACGCGAGCTTTCGAATCCCCACGTCAGTCAGGTCAAGAAACTAACGGGCCGTCTGGGCCGGTTCCATGTCGAGCAAGTGGCACATCCGTTCGACGAGTTTTTCCACCTCGAACGGCTTCTGCAGAAAGTCGTTGGCTCCCGACGCCCGCAGTTCGGTGATCTTGTCCGGCTCGACCATGCCGCTGATGCAAATGATTTTGACGTCGTCCAAAGCCGAGTCGCTGCGGACCCGCTGGCAGACTTCTTTGCCGTTGATATCGGGGAGCATCACGTCCAGGACGATGACGTCCGGATGGTACTCCTTGACCATCATGCCGGCGTCGAACCCGTTGTTGGCCACGCGAACCTCGAAGCGGCCGTCCGATTCGAGCACGTCGCGGATCAACTCCACCAGTTCCTCGTCGTCGTCGACGATCAGGCCCTTGCGCTTGCCACTTTCCAGGGCGTCGGTCGGGATGCTGTTTTCCTTCATGAACTTATAGAGAACATCCCGAGGGATACGGCGAAATCGTGAGCCAGGGACGCGGAAGCCTTTGAGCTGTCCGGAGTCGAAACAGCGAATGATCGTCTGCTGGCTAACCTTGCAGATCTTCGCTGCTTCGCCCGTCGTAAAGACCGTTTTCATAACGCTCGTCCCATTCCTTCGATTCTGAGCAGTGTGTCGTGAACGGAGACCCGCCGCGGGTCTCGGAAATCCCTCGACAAGAGGGGCTCCTCCCTGGTGGCGCAAGCTCATCCGCGCCGCGCCACTCCTTTGATCGCTCACATCCTTCCGGAAAATCGGCCCTCACGAGAGTTAGATTGGGAAGCAGACTCCTCCAGTGAACTTGAACCGACCGGGGGGGCCGGCTGCTCCGCTCGCCCAGAACTGGACTGAGCACGAGCAACTCCGTTCACACGCTTGCTTAATTGATATTCTTTAGCGCGTCAAGACAACTTGCCAGCCTTATCAGAGACCCCGTTGATGGCCAATCTGTGAAGTCGTTGCGGTAAGTTGGGATCACGACCGATCTTGGGATGTCTCACAGTATATCAAGGTCCGAGCATGTGTGGCGCCAAGGTTCACTCGGCACGTAGTGAAACCAAGCGATCCGGCTCCTTTAGGTAGAGGGCCAGGACCGCCAAATCGGCCGGCGTGATGCCGCTGATCCTACCCGCTTGACCCAGGTTTCCGGGTCTCACTCGGGTGAACTTTTCCTTGGCCTCCGCCCGCAGTTGGGGCAAGGCCACGTAGTCGAACGTGGGAGGAATCCGCAGCGATTGGACCTTGGCCTGCCGCTCGATGTCCTGCCCCTGCCGCCGGATGTAGCCCCAGTACTTGGTCTCGATCACGATCTGCTCGATGGCCCTCGGCGACAGGCCTAGCTCGCCCGCCTCGGGAGCCAGAGACACCAGGTCGCCCCAGGTCGTTTCGGGCCGGCGAAGGTGCTCCTCGAGCGACTGCCCCTGCCGCCGCGTGGTCTGGATAAACTGCACGCCGCGGGCAAACTCCGACTCATACGCGGTGAATTCGCGGTTTCGGCGCGCGTCGACAAGGCCCAGGCGGATGCCCAGGGGGGTCAGCCGGCGATCGGCGTTGTCGTGCCGCAGCAGCAGCCGGTACTCGGCCCGCGAGGTAAACATTCGGTAAGGTTCGTCAACCCCCTTGGTTACCAGGTCATCCACGAGCACGCCCAGGTAAGCCTGGCTGCGGTCGAGCACGAAGGGCGGATGGCTCGCCACACAGAGGGCCGCGTTGACGCCGGCCACCAGCCCCTGCCCCGCCGCCTCCTCATATCCCGTGGTGCCGTTGATCTGCCCGGCGAAGAACAGCCCGGCCACGAGCTTCGTTTCCAGTGTCGGCCCGAGCTGGACGGGCGGCGCGTAGTCGTATTCGACGGCGTAGCCGTAGCGGATGATCTCGGCCCGCTCGAGCCCGGCGATCGCATGGATCAATTCGTCCTGCACGTCGCGGGGCAAGCTCGTCGAGATGCCGTTGCAGTAAACCTCCCGCGTATTGCGGCCTTCCGGTTCGAGGAAGATCTGGTGCGACGCTTTGTCGGCAAAGCGGACGACCTTGTCCTCGATCGACGGGCAATAGCGGGGACCGGTTGAGTGGATTTGACCGCTATACATGGGCGCCCGGTGCAAATTGGCCCGGATCAAGTCGTGCACCGCGGCATTCGTCTGCGTGAGATAACAGGGAATCTGCGGCTGGGCGATCCGCTCGGTGAGAAAGGAAAAAGGCTGCGGAACCTCGTCGCCCGGCTGAATTTGCAGCGAGGCAAAGTCGATCGTCCGGCCGTTCAGCCGGCAGGGCGTTCCCGTTTTGAATCGCCGCAGCTCGAAACCAAGTTGGGTGAGGCTCTGCGACAGGGCGTTGGTCGTTCCCTCCCCGGCCCGTCCGCCGGCGGTTTTGGCTTCGCCCGTATGCATGAGCGCTTGCAGAAACGTGCCCGTCGTGATGATGACGGCCCGCGCGCGATAGACGGCGTCGCCCCGGACTGCGCACGCCGGTGATCCGCCCCTCTTCCGTCACCAGCCCTTCGACCATCTCTTGCCGGACGCCGAGATTGGGCTGCTCCTCGACGCGGAGCTTCATGGCGAACTGGTAGGCTTTTTTGTCGGCCTGGGCGCGGGGGCTGTGCATCGCCGGCCCCTTGGTTCGGTTCAGCATGCGGAACTGGATGCCCGTTTCGTCGATCACGCGGCCCATCTCGCCGCCGAGCGCGTCGATCTCGCGGACGATCTGTCCCTTCGCCACGCCGCCGATGGCCGGGTTGCAGCTCATCTGGCCGATGGTGTCGAGGTTCATGGTTAAGAGCGCGGTCTTGCGCCGAGGCGCGCCGCCGCGAGCGCCGCTTCGCAGCCGGCATGACCGGCCCCGACGACGACGACATCGAAATCGTATTGCGACGCAACCACTCGCCAGTTCCCGGATTGAGACAAATCTGAATGCCGGTCCCGCCCGCTCGTTGACCCGTCTATCTTAGTGGCAGCCGCCCCTGACTTGCATCCCGATGCCAATCCGCAATACTGCTGGTCGGCGAACCGATCACGACAGACGATTTTTTGACAGTCTGATTTCTTTGATACGGGAAGAGAGACCATGACCACCCGCACCGACGCAGTCAAACTCCGGGGCAACCCGGTCACCTTAGTTGGCAACGAACTGAAGTCCGGACAGACCGCGCCCGATTTCAAGCTGCAGGACACCGGAATGCAGGAAGTGTCGCTGGCGACCAGCAGCGGCAAGACGCGGATCATCGCGACGATTCCCTCGCTCGACACGCCCGTCTGCGCGATGGAGACCAAGAAGTTCAACGAGCAGGCCGGCCAGCTGTCCAACGTCGAAGTGCTGGTCGTGAGCATGGACCTGCCGTTCGGCCAGAAGCGGTGGTGCGGAGCCGAGAATGTCGCGAGCGTGAAAACGCTGAGCGCCCACCGGGCCACGCAGTTCGGCGAAGACTACGGCGTGCTGATTCAGGGCGGCCCGCTCGACCGCTGCCTGGCCCGCGCGATCTTCGTCGTCGACGGCCAGGGAAAGCTGAAGTACGTGGAGTACGTGAAGGACATCAGCGAACACCCGAACTACGACGCCGTGTTGGCTGCCGCCAAGTAGAGGCGCCTTTCCGGGCCTGCGGTCGCGCGACTTGTTCGCCGCACGCTCGCACGCCTTCGGAGCGCCGCCAACTTCAAACTGGGCTCATTCGCTCGCGCGGATGAGCCTTTTTTCATGCGCCCCGGTTGCGCGGGCGGCGGCACGCTCGGCACATTCGACGCAAAGCGACCATGGGCGGCCGTTCCTGAGGCTTGTCCGTCACAATCGGAGCTTCACAATCGATTCTTAACCTGCGGTTTTTTTGACGCGCGAACGGCTTGCCGTAGCCTTGAGCGTCCGCGGCAGGAGAATGCGCCCCGGGGCCGTTTTGAGGCCCCGGTGCCTCCCTCGATGCCGCGGAGCCAAGACGGTCCGCCCCCTCGGCAGCTAGCCTCGAAGAAAACCGCAAAAATGGACGTTCGCGTCGACCAAGTCGATCAACAGGTGATCGAAAACGCCGATCGCATCTTCCGCGATCAGCAATTTCGCCTGCACGCCCGCACCGACCGGCTTTTCGCGGCGCTGATGGTCCTGCAATGGATCGGCGGAGTGATCGCGGCCCTGATGTTGTCGCCGCTCACGTGGGAAGGAGCGCACAGCGAGATCCATCCCCACGTGTATGCGGCCGCCCTCTTGGGAGGGGCGCTGGCCTTCTTCCCGGTGTATCTGGCATGGCGCTATCCAGGCCGCTACATCACCCGGCACGTCATTGCCGTCGCGCAGATGCTCTTCTCCTCACTCCTCATCCACCTCAGCGGAGGCCGGATCGAGACTCACTTTCACGTGTTTGGCTCGCTGGCCTTTCTGGCCTTCTACCGCGATTGGACCGTGCTCGTGCCGGCGACGATCGTGGTCGCCCTGGATCATTTCCTGCGAGGCATGTTCTGGCCCGAGAGCGTGTTCGGGACTCCCATCGTCAGCCAGTGGCGGTGGGTCGAACACGCCGCGTGGGTCGTCTTCGAAGACATCTTTCTCTTCATCGCCTGTCACCAGGGGGTGAAGGATCTTTGGAACCAGGCCTTGGACCGGGCCGGGTTGGAACGTCGCAACACCGAATACCAGGAGCGCACGATTCAGCTCGAGCAAGCCTATACGTCGAAGAACGCGATCATCGAGACGGCCCTCGATGCCGTCGTCAGCATCGACAGCGCGGGGACGATCACCGGCTGGAACTCGCAAGCCGAGCGGACGTTCGGCTGGACGGCCGCCGAGACGATCGGTCGCGATCTGGCGTCCACGATCATTCCGGTTGAATATCGCGGCCAGCATGTCGCCGGCCTCGAGCGGTTCCAGCGCACGGGCGTCCGCGCTCTGGCCGACCGCATCGAGATCACGGCCTTGCATCGGGACGGGCATGAATTCCCGATCGAGCTGGCCATTGCGCCGATTTACGACGCGCACCAGGTCAGCTTCTGCGCCTTCGTCCGCGATATCACCGAGCGCCGGCAGGCGGCCGAGGCGCCTGAAACAGGCCAAGGATGCGGCCGAGGCCGCCAATCAGGCCAAGAGCACATTCCTGGCCCACATGAGCCACGAGATCCGCACGCCGCTCAACGGCATTCTCGGCTTTACCGACGTGCTGCGAAAACTTGGACCGGAGGCGAGCGCTGAAGAGCGCAACGACTACGTCGACACGATCCATCGCAGCGGACGTCACCTGTTGGGTGTGATCAACGACATTCTCGACCTGTCGAAGATCGAGGCGGGCCAGATCGATTTCGATCCCATGCGCTGCGCCGCACAGCATCATCGCCGACGCAGTCTCAATCTTGAGGGCGCGGCGCAGGAGAAGGGAATCGATGTCACGTGCCAATGGGACGGCCGCGTCCCCGAAACCATCGTCACCGACCCGGCGCGGTTCCGGCAGCTCTTGATGAACCTCGTCGGCAACGCGATCAAGTTCACGGAACAGGGCCGAGTCAAAGTGACCGCACGGCTTGAAAAAGCCGCCGACTGTGCGAAGCTGGCCGTCGACGTCAGCGACACGGGCATCGGCATCGCCCCCGAGCACCTCGAGTCGATCTTCGAGCCTTTCGTGCAGGCCGACGGGTCGATCACGCGCCGCTTCGGAGGAACGGGACTGGGTTTGACGATCAGCCGACAAATCGCCGAGCGGCTGGGTGGCAGCCTGGAGGTGAACAGCGAGGTGGGTCGAGGCAGCCAGTTCCTGCTAAAAATTGCGGCCGGACCGATGGACGGCGTCCGCATGCTCGCCGCGCCCGTCGAAGACGTGCACGAGACGCCAGAATCCGCGTCCGAGCCGATCCATCTGGCCGGCGCGTCGATTCTGCTCGTGGAAGACGGGACGACCAACCGCAAGCTGATCGATCTGCGTGCTGCGGCGCGCCGGCGCCCGCGTGACGATGGCAGAAAACGGTCGGATCGGCTTGGATTTGGGCCGCAGGCAAAAGTTCGATCTGATCCTGATGGACATGCAAATGCCCGTGATGGACGGTCACCAGGCGACAGCCGAGCTGCGGCGTCACGGAGTGACGGTCCCCATCCTGGCGCTCACCGCCAACTCGATGAAAGGCGACGAAGAACGCTGCCTGGCGGCGGGGTGTTCGGGATTCCTCTCCAAACCGATCGACGGCGATCGCCTGCTTCGGGGCGTCGGCGAGGCCCTTCGAGCCGCTGCTCGCGCCCTCCACGACAGGACGACCGCCACGCCTCCGCGCGAATCGCCTCCGGCCAAGAATGAACTGAGCTCGCCCTGCGCCCCGAGCGAATCGGTGAGCCTGCCGGACTTCCAAGAGCCGGCCCTCAACTGGTAGCCGGCCCAAGCCTCTCGTTTGGCCCCGCAGGACCTGCATCTCTTTTGGCCCCGGTAGGGGCCGAAGCGGATCTATTCGCTTCCGGCCGCGATCACCTTCGCGAGATCCCGAAAAGTTCGCAGTTCGCCGAACTCGACGCTCGCGGGCTTATCCCACAGGGCCGAGACCCATATGAAGAGATAGGCAAAGAGTAAGAGGCTAATACCGACGCCCGTCATGAGAGGCGCGCCACCGATCATGCCGGTGATCATACCGATGCAGCCAGCCGCGCAGCACCACATTGCTGCAGTCGACTGCGTTGAACGCTGAACGCAGACCGGTGGGAGCATGGCCGGCGCTAGCTTCGAGATCGGCCCCAGGAAAACGGAGGCATAGAGACGGGCGTATCGCGCAAGGGGCGAGGAGGGCGTGATCGCCTGCGTGTCCGCTCCCGCCTGATGTAAGAGCGACCGTATTGTCAGAAACGCCCCCGCCGATACCCCCTCGCAGCCAAGCACCGGGGCTGGTCGGACCCACGGCCTGCATGTGGACCGCGCGATCAGCTCGCACACGTCAGCCAGCGTCCGTTGCAGTTCGGGCTTCAGGACGCGCTTCCACTCGGACATGGGACAATCGATCTTCCACCCGGCATTAGTGGCCCGAGCAAGCCCTCGCCAATCCAACAGGTCGTCGGCGTCACGCCACGCGGCTACCGTGGTGCTGAACGACAACACGACCTCCGGATCGCCCTCGTGCATGGCGCAGATGTGCCGATGTTGGTCCTGAAAGACCGACAAAACATAGGCAGGAGTTGCCGGCTCTTCACGAGGCGGATAGTGGACCTCCATGACGAAGCCTTTCCCGGAAGAGCCCTCACCCTACCCTCTCCCATCGGAATGGGAGAGGGGCTTCACGGATCTCAAACCTTACTTCCCTTCCGCCGGCTCCTTCATTCCCGCCTTGTAGTAATTCGGGAACTCGGGGCGATGCGGATGCACGACGGGGTGCTTGGCGAGCTCGCCCGTCACGATTTCGATCGCCTTGTCGAGCTGCGGGTCTTTCCCTTCGCGGACGAGCTTGGGATCGAACTCGACTTCGACGTCCGGCGCGACGCCCCGGTTTTCGACGTCCCATCGACCGTTCGGGAACCAGATGCCCCAGCGCGGAGCCGTGACGCTGCCGCCGTCCATCAACGGCGGATAGCCGCCGATGCCGACCAGGCCGCCCCACGTTCGTTTGCCGACGAGCGGTCCCAGCCCGGCCTGGCGGAAGGTGTAGGGCAGATAGTCACCGCCCGAGCCAGCCATTTCGTTGATGAGCATGACCTTCGGGCCCGGGATCGCCGACCCCGGAAACTGCTGGTCGTGCCCCTCGCGCGTCGACGCATAGTTGCGGATCGGCTGCCGCAAGTAGTCGACGATGTGGTCGGCGAGCGAGCCGCCGCCGTTAAACCGCTCGTCAACGATCACCGCGTCGCGTCCGGCCTGGGCGAAGAAGTACCGATTGAAGCGGATGTAGCCTTGCGCGCTCGTGTCGGGCACATAGACGTAGGCCACCTTGCCGTGGGTCGCCTTGTCGACGGCCTGACGATTGCCATCGACCCAAGCGAGGTTGCGGAGCATCCGCTCGCTTTCGATCGGCACCACAGTGATTTCGCGGCTGCCTTTGCCGTCCGGGTTCGGGCCGACCTTGAGAATCGTTTGCTTGCCCGCCGTCCCCTCGAAGAGCGAGTAAACCTCGGTGTCGCCCTTCAGATCCTGGCCGTTCACTTCGAGCAGGTACTCGCCCTCTTTGACGTTGGCGCCAGGCTGCGTCAGCGGGGCCCGCAGGCTCGGGTTCCAGCTTTCGCCCCGGTAAATCTTCACGATCCGGTGCCGGCCGTTTTCGACTTTGAAATCGGCCCCCAACAGTCCGCCCTTCCGCGGCTCGCGCTCGGGCACGTCGCCGCCGAACATGTAGACGTGCTGCAGGCTCAAGCCGGAGAGCAGTTCGTCGATGAGGTAGGTCAGGTCGTAGCGACTGCCGAGGCCGTCGAGATCGACCTGGTGTTTCTTCCACTCGCCGTTCAGGTCGTAGCCGTGGAAGTGAGGATCGTAGAGGAAGTCTCGCTCAATCCGTTGCACTTCGCGGTAGATCTGCCGCCATTCGGCCTTCGGATCGACGAAGACCTCGAGATTATCCAGTTTGAGCGCACCGTCGCCGGGCTTGACCGGTCCAGCCGTGGCCGTGATGAACCAACCGGGTCCCTGGCGATAGAGCATCTTTTCGCCGTCGTGCGAGATGACAATGGTCTGCGCTCCTTCGAGAATCCGCTCGGCCTTGCGCTTGGAGAGATCGAATTTATAGACCGTCATCCCGCCCGGGCCGCCTTCGCCTGGGTCGCCACCGCCCACGTGCGGCTCGGACGTTTCCACGACGAAGATCGTGCCCGCCTTGCCTTCGTGCAGCCCGCCATAGTGTCGCGCGGGGATCGGCAGCGCGAGCGTCCGCTGATCGATGTTCGCAAAATCGATCTTCACTTCGACCGCGTCTTTCGCACCGTCCTTCTTCTCCTTGCCGTCTTTGCCTTTTTCGTCCTTCCCCTTCTCTTCCTTCTTGTCGTCCTTCGGCTTGTCGGCGTCCTTCTTGTCTTTATCTTTCTCGTCGTCGCTCTCCGGAGCCAGCGGCGAGGGATCGTTCTTGTTCAGCACGACGAGGTAAACCGCGCGGGTCACCGGCCGATTAATGACCGACATGCCCGAGCCGACCGCCGGGCCGATGTCGGTGCTCGCCGTGAAGTACAGGTACTTGCCCCCCTTGTCGAAGGCGGGCGTGTCGGCGTCGCTCATGCCGTCGGTGATCTGGTGCAACTTGCCGGTCTTCAGCGAGTAGACGAAGACCGCCCCCATAAACGACTTGAGTGGCCGCGAAAACGCGAACCACTGGCTATCCGGTGCCCAGGACACCGAGTTTGTCGGACCCTCGCCGTAATAGCCGGTATCGACCTTCTTCGACTTGCCGGTCTTCACGTCGACGAGCCAGACATTGGCTTTCTTGTCGCTGCAGGTAATCCACTTCGAGTCGGGCGACCAACTGGGGTTGTAGAGGAACGTCTCGCTGTCGCCGACCTTCAGCACCTTGGCTTTGCCCTTGCCGTCCTGGCGCGAATGTGCAACCGATACTCGCCCGATTCGTCCGAGAAATAGGCGATCGATTTGCCGTCCGGCGACCAGGCCGGATCGCGCTCGGCCGCACCGACCGTGTGGGTCAGGTTGCGAACGTCCCCCTTCTCGGCCGGCACGGTCAGAATCTCGCCGTGCGCCTCGAAGACGGCGCGGGCGCCGCTCGGCGACAGGTCGACCCCTTGAATCGCGTGGGCCGCCTTCACGAATTTGGGACGCACGCTCGGCAAGTCGGCGTTGACGTGGATCGGCACCTGCTTCGACTTCTGCGTCTTCAGATCGAACAGGTTCACCGTGCCGAAGCGATCGAACACGATGGCGTCGGCACAGGCCGAGGCGGACTTGATGTCGCCTCCCGCGTCCTTCGGATCGAGCACGCGGCGGATGCCTTTGCCCGCCACGTCGCAGGCGAAAAGCGCCATCGGCCCCTCGCGGTCCGACAGGAAATAAATCGTGTCGCCGATCCACATCGGGTCGAAGTCGGTCGAATCCTTCCGCTCGACCTTGGTGATCGACGAGTCGGCCAGGTCGGCAATCCAAATCGGGCTGGCGCTGCCGCCCCGATAATGCTTCAGCGGCCGCATCGGGCCGGGGAACTGCGGCTTGTTCGAGTAAGGCACATAGACGATCCGCTTGCCGTCGGGCGAGAGCGAGCCGGCCTCGGCCATCGGCAGCGGCAACTCGGTCGCCGGTCCGCCCGTCGCCGGCACGGTGAAGAGCCGCAGGAAGCGGCCGTAGCTGTGGCGCGGCGAGCGGAAAATGATCTCCTTGCCATCGTTGGTCCAGCCGACGGGCACGTCCGGATCGGGATGATGCGTCACGCGAACGGGCACCCCGCCGGCCGCCGGGATCACGTAGACGTCGAGGTTGCCTTCATATTCGCCGGCAAAGGCGATCGACTTGCCGTCCGGCGAGAAGACCGGATAGCTCTCGAGGCCGACGCCCGCGGTGAGCCGCCGCGCCTCGCCCCCTTCGCGGGGGACAATCCACAGGTCGCCCGCGTACGTGAAGGCGATCTGCGTCGCGCTGACGGCGGGCAGCTGCAGCAACAGGGGCGGATCTTTCGGAGCCGGCTTCGAGTCGTCCGCCGCGGCCGGCCGAACGGCCGTTCCCAGCGACGCCCCAGACAGTCCCAACAGTGCCAATCCCAACAGACTAAAAACGACAAACTGTCGCCCGAGACCGATTGAACGCCCGCGGAAGCCCATGCCAGTCACCATTTCTCTGTATTCTCTCTGGGGCAAAATCAGGGAAGCAAAAAGGGCCGCGGGCGACGCGCCTAGCGGTCCATTTTTGACCAACTTTGCGGTAATTCTTCTGTGAGAAGCGTTTATTAAGCAGAAATCTCACACATGGGGGTATCTGCGAAAGTTTTAGCATACCCGGCCCCCCGACCGGGGACAATAATCCGACCGACGATAGCGTCCGCAAAAGGAGCCGTCCCCGCGAGAAGATCGTGGCGGCCAGATAATCCTGCGGCTACGCTGAGATCGAGCCCCGGGCGCACATCCCATCTACGTTGCGGATGCCCTCTCCGATGGCCTTTGCCCCCTCGTTTCCCGGTTCGTTCCCCGGTCGCCGCGACCGCAGCGGCCCGGTCGCTGAGTTCCCGGAGACGGCCGTGAGGAACTCCGCTCCCCTGCTCGCTCGGCTCGCGCTGGGCGTCGCGTGGGTCGGCACGTTGGCGAATTCGCCGGCACGCGGGCCTTCCCGCGGCGAAGCGGCCGATCGCCGCGCCGCGGGTCGTCCATCCCAATCTCGCACCGCACGCCTGGATCACCATCGGCAAAGAGACGACGTACGTCACCGGGCCCGTTTTGGAAGACGGGTACATCGACTATCTGGCCGCGCTCAACGCGGACGCCAGCGCCGGTGTGACGGCCGAGAACAATGCGGCCGCGCTGCTGGCGCAGGCGATCGATCCGGCGTCGATCGACGCGGGCCAGCGCGAACGGTTTTACAAAGTCCTCGGCGTCGAGCCGCCCAAAAAGTCCGACGGGCTGTTCTCCGATTCGGCGGCCTTCCTCACCAACCAGGGTGACAAATTCGCCGAGACGATCGACACGCTCGTGCCCTGGTCGGCGGAAAAGTTTCCGCCTCGCGCCAGGTGGCTCGCGAGCCACGAGCGCGCTCTCGACCTCGCCGTCGAGGCGACGCGGCGCTCACGTTGTTATTTCCCCATGATCCGCAAGCCCAACGCGGAAATGATTATGGCGGTGCTCTATGGGGTGCAGCCGTCGATGGAGATCGGCCGGGCGCTGGTCGCCCGCGCTGCTCCGGCTGCACGAAGGCCACATCGCGGACGCCATAAAAGACCTGCTCGCCTGCCACCGGCTCGCGCGGTTGATCGGCAGCGGGCCACTGTTGTTGCACGGCACCGTGTCCCGATCCATCGAGATCAAAGCGTGCTTCGCGGATGCGGCCCTCTTGCAAGACGACCAGCTGCCGGCGGCTGAAGCTTTGGCCTACCGCGACGAACTGGAAAAACTTGCCCCGCAGCCCAGCGTGGCCGATCAATTCGACCACGGCGAGCGGATCATGTTTCTCGGCTTCGCCAGCGAGCTGGCGCAAAAGCAGCAGCCCGAGTTGGAAGGCATGATGGTCGACCTGGGAGAGGCGCTGTCCCCGTTGGCAGACTCCGAGTTGATCGTCGACATCTACGACATGCAGATGACCGTGGTCTGGAACAAAGGCATGCGCTCCGCCAACAAAGAGTGGGACCGCTGGCTGGCCGCCATCCGCACGCCGATCACCGCGGGCCGTCAACTGCGCCTCGAGGCGCTCGAAGCGGAAGCCCGCCCCATCCTCAAACAAAAGCCCGAAGACGTCAGCGACAGCACGCTTGAGGAAAAGGGCCAATGGATGGGCCGGATGCTTGCCACGCGAATGATGCCGAACCTCAAGCCGGACGTCGTCGTCGAAGACCCGCGCGGATGCGGGTCGACCTGGTGCTGCTCGGCCTGGCCCTGGCCGCCTATCACGCCGACAACGGCGCCTATCCGGAGACGCTCGCCGCGCTTGTGCCCCGCTATTGCCGCGCGGTACCGGGCGACCGTTTCACGACCAAGCCTCTCGTCTATCGACGCGAGGACAAAGGCTACGCGCTCTATCGCGCGGGGGACAACGGTCTCGACGACGGCGGCCGCGCCTCCAACGCGCAGCCTCCCGGCGACGACATCGTGATCAGCATCACCGCTGAGTCCCAAACCCGCTTACCGCTCGTGGGCACGATCTCGCCGCGACAGGCAAAGGCAGCGCTCCTCGCAACGGGCCTCGCCCTCATGGCGACGCTCGCAGCAGTCGCCCTTGTCTTCCACCGGGCATCCCGGGCGCGGAAGGCGCGGCTGGCCGACGCCCCAAAATTGCCGCTCGACTGAGAGCGTGCACCACAGCCCGCCCTTTACGGCTGCCCCGCTCGGGTTTCTGCGATCGGTTTGGCTTGTCCGGCTGACGCGTCCCAAAGGCGGATCGTCCCGTCGTTGCCGGAACTGACGATTCGCCGCCCATCCGGACTCCAGGCGACGCTTTCGACCCCGGCCGTGTGGCCTTTTAGCGTGAGCGTCTCTTCTCCCGTCTCCACATCCCAAAGCTTGAGCGTGCTGTCCTCGCTTCCACTGAGGATCCGCTGTCCGTCGGGACTGAACGCCAGGCTTGTGACGGTAGCAGAGTGCCCCTCTAAGGTGTGCGCCGGCTGTCCTGTGAGGGCGTCCCAAACCACGAGCGTTTTTTCGTTCATCCGGCGACTCACGACGTACTTTGCATTCGGGCTGAACGCGACCTCTAAGATCTCCTGGCCGAGCTTGAAGAGCCGCCATTTGGAATCGGTTGGGTCTTGGAATGTCACCAATTGTTTACCGTTGGATGCGTCGTAGATCGTGATGCCGTCCAACGAGGTACCGCACACGATTTGTTTTCCGTCGCGCCGGTAGGCCAGGCAGTTGACGGTTTGCACGTTCTCAAACGACTGGACGACCTTGCCCGTCGCGGCCTCCCACATTCGAAGCGGGCTCTGGAAACATCCGCCGGCGATTTGCTTGCCGTCAGGGCTGAACGCCGCGTCACTAACCATCGCCCCTCCGGCTGCGAGCGTGAGGAGTTCGTTGCCACTCGACGCGTCCCACAGCTTTGCCCGATCGTGCAAGTTGAAGCTCTCCGTAAGAATGCGCTTGCCGTCAGGACTCCAAGCGACGCGGGCGGGACGATCGACACGGCCGTGAAGCGTCACTAACTCGCGGCCGTCGGCCGCATCCCAAATCTTGATCGTCCCGTTCCAAGCGGCGCCGGCGATTCGCTGCCCGTCGGGACTGAAGGCGACACTCGTGACCCTTCCCAGGTGCTCGAGGAATCGGCCGGGCGACGCCTGGTCCGCGACAGCGGGCACCCAGACTTTGACCACCGCGTCGTTTGCTCCGCTCACGAGGCGCGTTCCGTCCGGGCTGAAGCCCACGCTGGTCACGATGTCTGTATGGCCCTTGAGAGCCAGCAATTCCCGACCATTTTGCGCATCCCACAATTTGACTGTGTGCGCTTGGTCCCCACTGACAACCTTCTTCCCATCCGGACTGAAAGCCACGCTGGCGATGATTCCCAGGCTACCGGGCGACGAGGCCTTCAGAGTCGGCTTGCCACTCGCAACGTCCCAGACCCTGACCGTGCCATCATGGCTGCTGCTCGCAACGCGATCCCCCTCGGGGCTGAAGGCGACACCCGAAACAAAACCGGAGTGCCCCTTGAGAGTCCGCACTTCTTGTCCACTCGCAACGTCCCAGATTCGCACGGTCGAGTCCTCGGCCCCACTGGCGACCTGCGTCCCGTTTCGATTGAACACCGCACTGGTGACCGGGTTGGTATGGCCTTTGAGCGTCCGTAATGCCCGTCCGCTAACCGCGTCCCAGATTTTGAGAGTCTCGTCCCAACTGCCGCTGACAATCTGTTTTCCGTCCGGGCTGAAGGCTACGGTCGAAACCGCCCGAGCGTGGCCCGCCAGGCAAAGAACCTCACGGCCGCTCGACGCGTCCCACACAGTTGCGACGTTGCCCCAACTTCCGGCGACAATGCGTTTTCCGTCCGGGCTGAAGGCTGCGCTGGTAATCGGACCATTTTGCCCGTCGAGAGTCTTGAGCAGGCGACCGCTGGTTGGCTCCCAGATTTTGACGGTGCCGTCCGCGCTGCTACTGACGATGCGTCTCCCGTCGGGGCTAAACGACGTGCAGGTGATGGGTGCCTGATGACCTCTCAGTGTCCGCTGGTTCTGCGTGAACCGCGCCAGGAGGTAGCCGTATTCCCAACCTCGCAGATCCGTACGGCACTTATCCAGGTGCTGCCACGCCCCCTCGACGTCGTTGTTGTCCCAGTCGCGATGGGCTCCCGCAATCTGGACCGCGTAGACGCGATGCTCGGCCTGCCGTGAGAGTTCTTCCGCCCGGTTTCGCTCGGACACAGCCTC
The DNA here is from genome assembly GCA_963813715.1 of uncultured Planctomycetaceae bacterium. GTDB lineage: Bacteria > Planctomycetota > Planctomycetia > Planctomycetales > Planctomycetaceae > DASPSM01. The sequence continues at coordinate 77,694 of CAWFAK010000007.1, forward strand.
GGCGCGGCGCCGTTCCGCCTCGGCGGCGTTTGCATCGGCTCGCTGCTTTTCGGCCTCGGCCCCATTGCGCGCTTTCTCAGCCTGCTGGCGTCCTTGGTCCGCCCGGGCGGCATTGGCATCCGCCCGTCCCCTTTCCGCCTCGGCTCGCTTCCGCTGCTGGTCGGCAATCCCGCGCTCGGCTTGCGCGTTCTCGGTCTCGGCTTGTGCGCGCTGGGCGTTCTGGACCGCGAGCGCGGCGTTTTGATCCGACGTCTCTCGCATCGACTTTTCGCGGAACGCCATCCAAGTTCCGCCGATCGCGTCGCCAATCAGGAGGACCGCGAACGCCGCCGAGGTCACGAGCGCCGCCCGATGGCGGCGCGCCAGCTTTCGCAGACGGTAGCCCGCGGAGGGCGGGCTGGCTTCCACCGGTTCATCGTGCAGGTAGCGCTGCACGTCGGCCGCCAGGCCACTCGCCGATTCGTAGCGTCGCGTGCGGTCTTTCTCGAGGGCCTTCATCGTGATCCAGTCGAGGTCGCCGCGGAACATCTTCGAGAGCCGGGCCGGCTCGGTTCGGCGATGCTCCGCGATTGCCGGCAGCGAAGCCGTCGACTGGCTCAGCCGCGTGCTGGGCTTGGGCGGATCTTCCTCGCGGATCATGCGGATCAACTCGTCGTAGGCGGCTTGGGCCACCCGCTTCTTGTCGAACGGCGTGCTGCCAGTCAAAAGCTCGTACATCAGCACGCCGAGCGAATAGATGTCGGTCCGCGTATCGATATCGAGGCCGCTCATCTCCGCTTGTTCGGGGCTCATGTAGAGCGGCGTGCCGACCATCTGCGCGAAACGCGTGTAGATCGTTTTCTCGGTCAGCGACTGATGCAGGGCCTTGGCGACGCCGAAGTCGATCACCTTCACCAGCGGACGGCCGTCGTGCAGCGTGACCATCACGTTGGAGGGCTTGAGGTCGCGGTGGATGATGCCCTTCTGATGCGCGTGCTGCACGGCCTGGCAGACCACCACGAACAGCTCGAGCCGCTCGCGCGGGGTCAGCCGGTTCTTGTCGCAGTAATCGGTGATGGGAACGCCGCGGACCAGCTCCATCACGAAGTAGGGCCGGCCCGATTCAGTCGCGCCGGCGTCGAGCACGCGGGCGATGTTGGGATGGTCCATCATCGCCAGGGCCTGCCGCTCGGCCTCGAACCGCGCGATCACGTCGCGCGTGTCCATCCCGGGCTTGATGACCTTGACGGCCACCTTGCGGCGGACGGGAGCCAGCTGCTCGGCGACAAAGACGAGCCCGAACCCCCCTTCCCCGATCTGCTCCATCAACTTGTAGGGGCCGATAACCGCGCCGACATAGGCGGAGGGAGCGTCGCCCACGATGGTCGACGGGGGTGGGTCCGGCAACCGCTGAGGGGCGCGCTCTGGCTCGTTCACAGCGGAGTTTCCCATGCTCCGCGCGGTGTGGAGCGGCGCAACGGCATGGCCCATGGATGCGGCTCAATTAGCGTTCAAGCAAGGCGAGTGACTCATTTCAACCGAACGGCGCACGGCGATCAAGTTGTTTGTGCCTGAGACGGCTGGGAGCCTCCTCGGTCGGACGGCGAGCTGCCACTGGCCAGGCGCGCGAGAACGAACCGCTAGCGACAGCCGTGCTGCGCAGGGATTTCGCTGTGGTCGGAACGCCTTCGGCCAGCCTCAGCGGTAGTCGAGCCGGGTGATGGCGTGGGGCCCGGGAGTCGTGACGGGGTCCTTCCCGGCGACGTCCAGGTTGAAATGCCAGTCGTTGCGGCCGGGTGGCTGGAGGTCGACTTTGAACTGCGGGTCGTTGGCGTTTTTCTCCGGGTCGCTGTAGAGGTTTTTCAGTTCGTCCGGCTGCTCGAAGAGCGAACTTGTGCGGTGGCCGAAGATGCCTTTGGGGTGATGCAGCTGCACAAAGGTCACGACGTAGGAGCCGGCCTCGACGCCGTCGTGCACTCCGTAGGTGCTGAAGGAAAAATTCCCCTGGTCGTCGACGCCGCCCACGAGCTTGGGGCGCTGGGACGGATCCTGCGGATGCTGAGGATCGTTGAGAATGATGAAGAGCGTGGTGTTCGGTTTGTTGGGGGGCTGGCCGTCGACCGTCACCGTCCCCTCGAACTTCACAAGCTCGCACGCGCTGAGCCTTGGGATTGTCGCGAAAGGCCTGCTCGAGCGCCTTTCGGCGCTCGGAGGCCCGCAACCGCCTGCGGCCAATGCCACAGCAAACAAAATTTTCCACGAATGTTCGGCCGGCCCGCCGTGCCGGCAGCAAGCTGGCAAGCGCATTAGATCAAACTCCTCCGCCTCGCGGCCCGATTTGATGATGAGATGGTTTCTTGAATGGCGCCTTGTTCGTGGTGAGAGTCGGGAATTGCAAAATCAAGTGCCGGGCGCGCGGCATCGCCCGGCCTTGGCGGACTGCGGCTCTAGAACGAGTCGGTCACCGCTTCGTGACCGCGAATGGTGACCAGCCGACAGAAGGTCGTCACGCTGATGTTTTCGCTGATCATGTGCGCCGATCCATCACATAGCACGATGCCGCAACTGCCCGGATGGAAGCTATAGATGCCGCCGTCCGATTCGTTGACGCAGTTGACGATGCAGACCGGCTGCCCCTTGGGCACATAAAACGAGGTGCCGGAGAAATTCGAGCCGGTCATCCAGTGCTCGCCGTTGTCGAAGCACATCCAGCAGCCGCCGTAATTGGTTTTGCGGTCGGGCTTGGTGCCGCTGCCGTCGCAGAGCGCCAAATTGCACGGCACGACTTTCTTCAAGCCGCGCTGCCAGAGATCGGGACGCCCGGCCAGTTCGACGGAAAAGAGCGTGGTGCTGGTGCCGTCGGTGATGGAGCAGATGCTGTTGAAGTGATCCGACTCGACCGCGCCGTCGCGGCAGCCCAGCGGCAGGCAGTTGTTGTTGAAGTCGTACCAGTTGGCCAGCGACGAGCGATAGCCGCTCGAGGCCTGGTAGTCGCTGGCGCCGGCCAGCATGCTGGGAACGGGCAAGCCCGCACAGCGCAAACACTGGGCGAACGACGACGTTTCGATGAAGGGATTGATGTTCCGCGGGGCCGACGGGCAGATCCAGAAGGGAATCACCTGCGCCGCCGGACGCAGCGCCGCGCAGGGATCGGCAGGAACCAGCGGCTGGCCCAGTCCGCACGGACACCCAGAGTTGTGCGCCGTGTAAACCTCCAGGCCGATGGGGCTCAAGTTCACGGGCGACGAGGCGGCCGCATTCATGCAAATCTGGTTGTAGACCGTCATCGCCTCGGCATAGGGCAACAGCCGCTCACCCCACGAGTGCGTGTTGAGGGAGTCGTGGCATGTCTCGCATTTCGGGCACAAACCCAGCAGGCCGCCGAGCACGGGTCCGGGCAGATAAATGTAGGCGGGCGGGAAGAGGTTGTTCACGTCGTGATAGTTGTGGGCGGCCAGTCCAATCTGCTTCATGTTGTTTCGACATTGCGTCCGCCTTGCCGCCTCGCGCGCCGCTTGGACCGCGGGCAGTAAGAGCGCGATCAGCGTCGCAATGATGGCGATGACCACCAAGAGTTCGATCAGCGTGAAACCTCTGCGCTGCGCGACATACCTGATCCTTTCCGCTTAACGGGTGGAGGGGTAGAGAGGGGCCGCGAGAAGGCGCGAACCCAATAGGCCAGGTAAAGAAAGGGAGACCAACCATAGGAACCCACGCTGGAAACGAGGATCCTCAGCTGATATGGCCCGCAGCGAGTTTTGGCCCGCAGACTAGAGCCTCATTGTACGCACGCGGAATCGGTGCGTTCAACAATTTTTTGGCACCTGCGCAGATCTTAGTGCGGAGTTGATCTGCCGCCGCTGGTCGCGCTGCGACCGCGATGGATTTAGAACAGCCGACCCTGATCGTCGTTCGGCTTTGGCAGCGTCAGCTGCAAGTGGGCCAGCGCGTTGGCAGTGATCATCCGCCCACGCGGCGTTCGCAGGAGGAAACCGAGCCTTAGGAGGAACGGCTCGATCTCGTCCTCGAGTGTATCGGTGGGGATGTTCAGGCTGTGCCCGAGTGCCTGCACGCCGGCCGGGCCGCCGCCGAAAACGCGGACCAGCGTGCTCAGATAGCGGCGGTCCTGCGCCTCGAGGCCCAGGTCGTCGATCTCCTGCAACTGGAAGGCGTTGCGGGCCGCGTCGGTGGTGATGCGGCCGTCGGCCCGGCTTTGGGCGTAGTCGCGGGCCCAGCGGAGCAGGTTGTTCGCCTTCCGCGGCGTTCCCCGGCTGCGCTTGGCGATCTCTCCGACTGCCTCTTCGGAGATCTCGGTGCGGAGCTTTCGCGCACTGCGGCGGACAATCTCAGCAATTTCATCGACGTCGTAGAAATCGAGGTGCTCGCGATTGACGAACCGGTCGCGCAACGGCCCCGTCAACAGGCCGCTGCGAGTCGTCGCGCCGATCAGCGTGAAACGCTGCAGCTTGATATTCACCGTGCGGGCATTCAACCCGTCGCCCAGCGTGATATCGACTCGGAAGTCCTCCATGGCCGGGTAGATATATTCTTCGACGGCTGCAGGAAGACGGTGGATTTCGTCGATGAAGAGCACGGAGCCGTGGGTGGCGTTCGTGAGATAGGGGAGCAAATCCTTGGGGGCGGAGAGCGACGGGCCGGAGGTGATTTGCAGATCGGTTCCCAGCTCGCGCGGAATGACGGTCGCCAGAGTGGTTTTGCCCAGACCGGGCGGACCATCGAGCAGCAGGTGGCCGAGCGGCTCGTTCCGCATCTTGGCGGCATCGAGCGTGATCTTGAGCCGCGTGATGACTTTTTGCTGGCCGACGACGTCGGTCAGAAGTTTGGGCCGCAGCTCGTCATCGTAGCGCGCGTCTTCGAGGATTCTGCGGTTGCGCCACGCCGGCCGTGCCGTCGATGCCCGAACGGGGGGCGACAGGGACCTCGCCCTTCGACTCGGACTCCTTTCGCTTGCCGCGAAAAACGGGTTCACGCGCCATCGTGGCCCCATTGTAGGGCAGGCCGTGCCTGCCGTCATTTGTAGCGGCCTGCTGACCGCTTAGTCGGGCATCGAATCGCCTGCTGGGTGGCACTGGCGGCTTGTCCGCCAGTGGTCTTTTTCCACAGTGCGAGCGATTGAAGACACTGGCGGGCCAGCCGCCAGTGCCACCCGAACCGCGTAGCCGCGCCCTCAATTCATCACAACGACAGCGTCGGTCATCATGTCGTGCAGGGCCTGCCGGCGGGGCGTCATGAGAGGCATGACAAACCCCATGCCGCAGATCGCCAGCGACGCGAGCTTGGCCAGCGTGCGAATGGCGGCTCGGGCGAACGTCAGGCGGCGGCCGTCGGCTCCGCAGACGAACATCCGCATGGCCCGCTTGCCGATCGTGGCTTGCTCGCGCGAACTCTCCAGAGCCGCACTGTAGAAGAACCAGATGAAGAAGAACGCCTGCCACGACTCGCCGCGAAGCACGACCCCCACCACGGCCGAGGCGAGCGACACGATCACCAGGTCGATCGCCGCCGCAAGCGACCGCCGGAAAAATCCCGCAAACTCGAGCGGGTAGGCGGCCGGGCTGAGCGGCACGCCGCACGCCACGCAATACGCCGCACCCTGGGCCGCCGGCTGACCACACCGCGGACACGCGTGCAGACCCGAGGGACCGAAAGTCGGCGCCCCTGGGCCGCGCGACACCGCCGCTCCCCGTATGAAAGCCGAGCCGATCACCGCCGCGGGGGACATCGGCATAAAGCCGCCAGAACCCGCGGCATCATGTGGGTTAGCCGAGACATGTGAGTCCGGTGCAGTCGGCGAGACGGCTGCGGGCGGTGCGCTCGGCGACGCGGGCCCGTCGACCGGCGGCGCTGGGGGCACGCTTGGCGGAAGAGGAAAACCACCCGGACCGGCCGTGTAACCGCTGTAGGGCGAGGCGCTCGGTGCCGGCGTGCCGACCGGCGCAATGCGGTCATACGGCGACGCGGGCGCGCTTGGACCGGGAGTCGGCGCGTTCGACCAGGCGACCGTCCCCGCCAGCTCGGCCGAGCGGTGGGCCGGGCCGGACGAAACGGAGACGGGCTCGCTCGTGGCGGGGACTGTGATCAGGTCGCTGCAGGAGGGGCACTTCGCCAACGCCAGCACGCGCGACTCGGTGGTCGTCAGCAGTTTGCCGCAGCGCGGACAATTAAACTCGATCGCCACACTCAGGTTCCGCTCATCGCCTCGGCCATGATCTCGTCGGGGATATTGTAATTGGCCGTCACGCTTTGGACATCGTCCTGGTCTTCGAGCGCTTCGATCAACTTCAACATCCGCCGGCTGTTGTCCGCGTCGAGATCGACGGTGCTGGCGGGAACCCGCTGGAGTTCCCCGACCTCGACCGGGATTTTGGCCGCCTCGAGAGCGTCGGCAACTTTGTGAAACGATTCGGGCGCACAGAGCACTTCGTACGACTCGCCCGAGAGCTTGACGTCGTCGGCCCCCGCGTCGATCGCCGCGCTATACAGGGTATTCTCGTCGACGTGCTTGGCGGGGACCAGAAAGACCCCCTTGCGCTCGAACATCCAGGCCACGCAGCCGACGCTCCCCAGCCGGCCGCCGCGGACCTCGAAGATCTTGCGGATCTCGCCTGCCGTGCGGTTGCGGTTTTCCGTGAGGATGTCGCAGAGGACGGCCACGCCGCCGGGGCCGTAACCCTCGTAGACGACTTCGCTATACGACTCGTCGGTGCCGCCGCAGCCCTTCTTGATCGCCCGCTCGATGTTGTCCTTGGGCATGCTGGCTTTGCGGGCCTTGTCGATGGCGTACCGCAGGGCCAGATTCGACGCCGGGTCGGCGCCGCCGTGCTGCGCCGCCACGATCAGCGCGCGGCTCAGCTTGCCGAAGAGTTTGCCCTTCAGCTTGTCCGCGCGCCCCTTCTTGATCGCGATGTTTGCCCAATGGGAATGGCCGGCCATAGCTCTCTCACGTCAGCCCGCAGCCCCGCTTGCACGGAGCGTGTGACAAGGTCGCTGAAAGCGACCACAGGCACACCATCTTTTCCCTGTTCCGGTCCGCAGGACCATCGAATCGGAATGGGGTGCCTTCGACCGCAATGCGGCCTCGTCACACCTTACTTCGCCGAGTGCTGTCCGAGTTTTTCCTCCAGACGCTGGATCAGTTTTGCGTCGGGATACGGGTCGTCCTTGGCGTCTTTGATCGCCTTCTGCCAGGCGTCCTTCGCCTTGTCCGGTTTGTTCATCTTGGCATAGCAGTCGCCCAAGTGTTCGGAGATTGTCGCGTCCGCGCCACCCGGGGCGGCGGCCGCCTTTTCGAGGAAGGTTTTCGCCTCTTCCACGCGACCCAGCTTCAAGAGCACCCAACCCATGCTGTCGAGATAGGCGACGTTGTCCGGATCCGACTTGAGCGCGATCTTGATCATCCCTTCGGCACGCTCCAGGTTCTTGCCCTGGTCGGCGTAGAGATAACCCAGGTCGTTGTTGACCGACGGCTCCTTCGGATCCTCGACCAGCACCTCCTCCAGGATCTTCTGGCCGGTCGGCACGTCGCCCTTGAGCACGTAGCAGTTCGACAGAGCGAACTGGCAGCGGCGGACGAACTCCTTGCTCTTCGTGTACCGCTTGATCAGGTCGCCGTAGCGTCGGATCGCTTCCGGCCACTGGTGGCTGTGCGAGTAGACCCAGGCTTCCCAGTACAAAAGCTCTTCGTCGTTATCGAGCTTCTGGGCTTCGCGAATCGAAGCGAGCGAGTCCTGCGTTTTGCCGGCCAGCTCCTGCGCCCGCGAGAGCAAAGCCAACAGCTCGACGCGCACCAAATCGCCTTCGTTGCCGCTGGGGAACAAGGGCTCGGCGAGCACCTTTTTCAGGATCTCTGCGGCCTGGCTGTAGCGCTTCATCAGCACGAGATGCTTGGCGATCTCGTCGGCCAATCGGGGCGCCGCCTCGCGACGGTCCTGCATGGCCATGTTGTAGAACTCGATGGCCGCGTCGGTCCGTTGCGTCTTGGCCGCCAGCCGGCCGACGAGATAAGCCGTGAAGAAGTCGATCTTGGCCTTTTCGGACGCCTTCATCTTGCGGGCCGCCGCGATCAGGCTGTCCACCAGCGGGGCGTCCGTCTGCATTTCGGAGAGCAAAACGTCGAGCCGGTCGAGGCCCCGCTGACCCTGGAAACCCTTGGCGAGCACGTCGAGCAGCTGCTCGGGCTTGTGCTGCTTGCGATAAGAGCAGCCAGGCCGACAAAACCTTCCGGATTGCCCGTGTCCTTGAGGACGTCGTTGATCAGCTTTTCGGCGTCTTTCAACCGGCCGGCCTCGATGTACTGGTCGGCCAAAAAGTATTGCAGCGTGCTGTTGCGGCTGTCGTTCTTGGCCAGCTCTTCAACGCGGTGCAAGAACTCCGAATCTTTGCCCGTGGCCTTCAAGATGGCGTGCAACAGCTCGTAGGGATGCCGACCCTTTCCCTGCAATTGCGCGTCGAGATAGGTCTGCAAATGGGTGAGGGCCGCGTCGTACTTCTTGGCTTTGAAGTAGGCCTGGGCCAGATTGAAGCTGATCGCGCCGGGCTTGCCGTTTCGCGACTGAATGGCTTCCTCGAACGCCTGGATGGCTTGCTGCGTGCGGCCGGCCACCAGGAAGATTTCGCCCATCGCCTCGAACCGGGCCAGTCCCTCGCGCTCGAGCATCGAGCGGGTCTGGAAGTCGAGATTGTATTTGCCTGGGTTGCGGCGGGCGTCGAACACGACCGTGTAGGCGTCGGCCGCCTTGTCGATCTTCCGCATCTCCATCTCGAGGGTGGCCAGCTGCAGGTGCAAGATCACGTAGCTCGCCGAGTCGTGTTTCAGCTGCGTCGACTTGATCGCCCGTTCGAGGTAGTCGGCCGCCTTCTCGAGCTTTTGCGCCTCGCGGAGCTGGGTGGCCAGGATCTTCAGGATCTCGAGGTTCTGCGGATCGAGCTCGATCGCCTTCTGGGCGTAATCGAGCCCCTTTTCGGTCTCGTTGAGAGCAAACGCCAGCGGCACCAGCTCGCGATAGACGTCGACCGCCTTCGGGTCGATCTTGATCGCCGCCTGGTAGTCGGCCAAAGCGTCGGTGAAGCGGCTCTGGTCGGCCTTGAGCTTGCCCGACATGAAGAGCGCAAGCGCCTCGGCGTGCTTCTTTTGCTCGGGCGTTTCGTCTTTCTTGGGCTTCAGCTCGGCAAGGGGATTGCCGAACTCGTCTTTGATGATCGGTTTGCCCGCGGGCTTTTTGGCCTTGGGCGGCGCCGTCTGCGGCGCCTTGGGGGCGTCCGGTTCCTGGGCCGACAGCCGAACGGGAACAGCCAGCAACCCGGCCGACACACCGCTCAAGAGGACACCGAACACACCGACTTTTGCCAGGCGATAGTAGTTGGCCATTCTCCCGTCCTTAGTGGAGGTCTGTCGCCCGAGAGGGGCGGCTAAAGGGTGGCACATTTTTAGATGGCACACGGTTTTAGGTGGCACGCTGTATTAGATGACAGACTGTATTAGATGCCAGACTGTGCGCGTGAAAACTTCCCGGGGCGGCGCTGTCCGCAGACGCATGTCGTTACGTCGCGGCTGGTTCACCGGGCACGATCGCGATCCAACCGGCCAAAGCGCAGAGCTGTCTGGGCCGCAAGCTCCATCCCGCAGTCGAGGCCCCCCGGGGCCAGCTTCATTTTAGTCGCCAACCGCCGAGGCACCAAGGCGGGTTTGGGGTTACTACGTTTTCGGCGCCGGGGGGTGGCACTGGCGGCTCGTTGATGGCTCTCAAAACCAGTACTGATGCATCCGGCTCAGCAGGTCTTCCGTGAGGGGATAGCCACACGCGTCCCCCAAGACCGAATCGATCCCACATTTCGGGCAAAGGGCGGTTTGGCCACGCTTTATCATTCACCCACTCGACCACCGCCGACGGCGCAAACATCTCGCCGCAATAGAAACAGCCACACTGAGCGCCGACCATCAGCTCGTCGCGGTTCTGAAACGAGTGCTTATGAGCGGCGATGTGGTCCGCGGGTTCCGCGTCACTCATGCCACGATTGTAGCGCGCTCTGCGCTAAAGCGTCGTTGCCGCAGGATTGCTCTCAGTGGGGTGGCACTGGCGGCTCGTCCGCCAGTGGTTTTTCTTAGTGCGTCAAGACACTGGCGGACAAGCCGCCAGTGCCACCCGTCGAAGTCCAGTGCCACCCGCGAACCGGTGATTGAACGCGGCTACCGCTTCTTGCGCCGCCGGCACGCGGTGGCCGTCGCGGGGTCGGGGTTTGGCGGCCGCGGCGTGGCCGTGGCCGTCGGTGCCGCGGGGCTGGGGACGGGCGGGTGGTTTCTTGCCCGCTTTGCGGGCGGCCGAGTCCGCCTCCTTGAAGAGGTCGGCCAGTCGCTCGATCATCGTCTGCGGGTCGCCCGGCGGGTGGGCCTTCGACGGCTCGAAGTATTTCACCAGCCGCGGATCGACGGCCAGGCAGCGGAGGTAGTGGACGAAGACGGCCACGTCGACCTTGCGGGCCGCCGACTTGAGCGATTCGGCCGCATGCTCGGGCGACTCGCCCGCCGGCACAAAACCGAGCCAGATGGCGGCGTTGGTCATCAGCCGATCGACGGGCACGACGTGCGTCTCGAGCGCCGTCTGCAGGGCGAAATTGCGGACGAACGGCGACAGGTCGCGAATCTTAAAGAGCTGCTTGGTCGCCAGCTCCAGCGTCTTGCGGCGAAGCCCCTCCAGGGCGAACTCGAAATGCTTTTCGAACACGTACTGCAGGACGTTGCGGACGCGGTGCGCCCGCCAGTCGGCGTCGGGCATGCCGTTAAAGACGTGGTGCACGAGCTCGGTGATCGAGCTGACACGCAGCTCGTTGAGGTCGTGAAAGGCGCTCCAGAGCCGTTCGTATGCCCCATCCGCCTGCCCCGTCGACGTGTCTTCGAGGCAGACGGCGTAGAGCAGAGTTTCCAGCACGGGCCGGTCGTACTTGGGGACCGGCTCGTGATACCGCTTCTTCAAGACCGACACGAGCTTCTTGCCCAGCGTCAGCTTGTCGACCGATTTGGCTTTGTGCGTGCTCGTCATATTCAGTTTCGTTCTCCGGTGGCCGCGATCTGACGGCCAGTCACCTCGGAACAGGTGGGAACAGGCTACGGCTGGGGGTTGGCTTTTGTGCGATCCTGGTGTTCGTCGGTCGAGTGAAGCTCTTCGGTCTGGTGGATGTCGCCAGGGGATGCGGCTTCGGACGAGGAGTCGCCGCTGGCAGCGGCATCCAACGGCGGCATCCTCATCTTCCGGCAGGTCGGACTCCTCTTCGTCGTCCGCCTCCTTGTCGAGCGAATCCTCGTCCGTCAGCGAATCGTCGTCTGTCAGCAAGTCGTCATCATCGGTCTCAGCATCGGTCTCAGCCGGAGGCGGGAGCACCTCGCGGAGCAGGCGCGAGGCCTCGATGCTTTTCTTCACTCCCTGGTCGAGCTCGAAATGCAAGATCGGGGTATAGCGGATTTGCACGCGTTCCGCGAGTTTTGCCTGCAGGAATCCGCGGGCCGATTGCAAACCGTGCAGCGAGAGCCGCTGCATCTTCTCATCGCCCATCACCGAGACGTAGACCTTGGCGCTGCGGAGGTCGGGACTGACCTCGACGCGGGTCACGGTTACGTTCTTGACGCGCGGATCCTTCAGGCCGAACAGGATCGTCGTGGCGACCTGCTCGCGAACGGCTTCGGCGACTTTCGCGGTGCGACGCGACCCCATCGAAAATTCCTTGGACTGCCCGGCTCGGCGTATGCGCGTGTGGCCCGATTCGGTGCGGGCAAATTCGGTGCGACTCGGTTCGGTGCGGTGCGGGTCGGTTCGGTCAGGCTCGGTTGGGTTAAGGCGGGCGGCCGCGGCCCCGGCAAACGCTCGCCCGCGGCCGATGGCGAAGGCGGAATCGACGGCGGGCGGGCAAACGGACGAGACGGCGCGACCCGCGAACGACGACTGACTCGGCGCACGATCGGTTAACCGGCTGGAGTGCGTCATTCCGTCCTACGTCCTGCTCCACCACCACCCCGGGCTCCCTGCCCGGTTACCATCACCCCGGGCCCCGCGCCCAGGCAACCGACACGAAGGCGACCTTCCTGGGCGCCCCGCCAGGCGAAGGCCTATTCGAGCTTCCGCTTGATCTCGTCGACCCGATACCCCTCGAGCAAATCCCCTTCTTTGATGTCGTTGAAACCTTCGAGCCGAATACCGCATTCCATGCCTTCGCGAACTTCGCGGGCATCGTCCTTCCCCCGCTTAAGCGAGGCAATCTCGTAGGTGTTGAGCACCGTCTGGTCCCGGCTGACGCTGATCCGGTTGGACCGCTCGATCGTGCCGCTGAGCACGCGGCAGCCGGCGATCGTTCCCAGGCGGCTGATCTGGAACGTTTTGAGCACGAGCGCCCGGCCGGTCATCACCTGCTTCCGCTCGGGCAGCAACAAGCCTTCCAGGCTCAGCCGAATCGTCTCCGTGACCTCGTAAATGATGTCGTACCGCTTGATGTCGACGCCCACCCGCTCGGCCAGGGCGCGAGCCCGCTCTTCCGGAACGACGTGGAAGGCGATGATGATCGCGTGCGAAGCCTCGGCCAGCGAAACGTCGCTCTCGTTCACGCCGCCGACGCCTTCGTGCACGATCTGCACGCGGACTTCCGGATGCGTGAACTTGCCGATCTCGCTCCGCAGCGCCTCGATCGAGCCTTGCGAGTCGGCCTTGATGATCAGCGGCAGATCCTGCACGCTGCCTTCGCGGGCCGCCGACAGAATGTCTTCCATCGACCGGGGCCGATCGCGTCCGCTGAGCGTCGCCGCCCGGCCGCGCTGCCGGCGCTCCTGCACCATGGCGCGGGCCTGCTCGATATCGTGCATCACCGAGAAGCGGTCGCCCGCGCCGGGCATGCTGTCGAGCCCGGCCACCTTGACGGGCGCCGACGGGCCGGCCGACTCGATCGGCCGATCGTGATCGTCGTAGATCGCGCGGATGCGGCCTTCCGCCTCGCCGCAGAGGACGATGTCGCCCACTCGCAGCGTTCCCTTTTGGACGACGAACCAGGCGAGCACGCCCCGCCCCTCGTCGCGAAACGCCTCGAGACAGACGCCGACGGCCGGACGGTCCGGATTGACCTTGAGGCCCCGCATTTCGGTGCTGAGCAGAATCGTTTCCAAGAGGTCGTCGATGCCGCGGCCGGTGACTCCGGAGGTGCGAATCACGTCGGTCTCGCCGCCCCATTCGGTGGGCTGCACGTGATTGGTGGCCAGGTCCTGCAGAATTCGCTGCACTTTCTGCTCGGTCGCCTGCGGGAGATCGCTCTTGTTGAGGGCGACGATCATCGGCACGTTGGCCGCCCGCGCGTGGCTGATGCACTCGACCGTTTGCGGCATGACGCCGTCGTCGGCCGCGACGACCAGCACGACAATGTCGGTCAGGTTCGCGCCGCGGGCCCGCATCTCGGAGAAGGCCGCGTGGCCCGGCGTATCGACGAACGTGATCTTCTTGCCGCCGTGCTCGACCTGGTAGGCGGCGATGTGCTGGGTGATGCCGCCAGCCTCCCCCGCGGCCACGTTGGCCGAGCGGATTTTGTCCAAGAGCGTCGTCTTGCCGTGGTCGACGTGACCCAGGATGGTGACGATGGGCGGACGATCGACCAGGTTCTCGGGCGCTTCGGCGCTTCGGTCTCTTCGACCAGTTCCTGTTCGAGGTCCTTCGCCTTGCGGATGGTCAGGTCCACGCCGATTTCCATGGCCAGCTCCAATGCCGTCTCTTCGGAGAGGGTCTGGTTGATGGTCGTCATCTCCCCCCGCTCGAAGAGAATCCGCATCAGGTCCTTGGCCGGACGGCCCGAGGGCTTCCGACAGCGAGCGCATCGTGATGGGAGGCACCAGCTCGGCCGCCGTTTTCAAGCTGACGGGCTCGGTCCGCCCCCGCTGCCGAAAGCGGATCGGCCGCTTCTTGCGTTCGGGCTCGCCACGGTCCTGCGACCGCTTCCAGTTCTCGCGGCGATCGCGCGGGCCGACAACCGCCGCTCGCTTGTCTTTGTCTTCTTCTTCGCCGATGAAGCTCGTCGAACTGACGGCTCCGGGAGGCCCGGGCTCGTCGCCCTTCTTGCGGCGCTTTCTTCTGCTCGGCGTTTTTGTTGAGATGGTCGCGGAGCGGACTGTTCTCGCCGAAGATGTCCGGCGAAAGAGGAATATCCGGCTTCTGGGCCGGCGCTTCCTCTTTCTTGTTCGTGCGGTTCACCGGCGCCCGGTAGTTGGGCGGCGCGGCGATCGACGGCAGCGCGGGCTTCGGCTTGGCCTTGGGCCGGCGCTGCTGTCCTTGCTCGTCGACGATACTGCCGCGCGGCTTCATCTCGCGGATGGACGAGCCGGCGCGGCGCCGCCGCCCGGAGCGATATAGTCGTCGGGACGCATCGGCGTGGCCGTACGCGGTGCGGACTCGGGCGCGAGCGCGGGCGAGGCTTCCTCAGGCGCTGCGCCCGGAGCCGTGCGACGCAGCGGGCCGCCGGCGCTGGGCGGCGACGCGGGCGGTTCTTCCACCGCCGCGCTCGACGCGGCCACGGTCGGCGGCGGCGTTTCGACGGGCGGACTGATTTCGGTGTCGACGGCCGGACGCGCTTCCGGCGCGGGAGCCTCCGGTGCGACCTCCACCGCGACCGTGCCACGATCGCGGGCCAGCGGCGGACGGGAAACGACCGGCTTGATGCTGCGGATTTTGCCCGCGTCGCGCATGGGGTCGCGCGCGAAAGGCGTCATCTGGACGTCTTCGGTGGCCGGCGCCGCCACGGCGCTCGGGCTCCCCTTTTTCATCTGCTGCAGAACGCGATCGCGTTCCTCCGGCGAAATGCTGGCCAGAGGAGAGTTCTTCAACTTGATCCCTGCGGCGTTGCAGTGTTCGATCAAGTCCTTGCTATCGATCCCCAGCTCTTTCGCCAGGGCGAAGATACGAATCTTCAAATCCATCGCCACAAATTTCGTCCTTCCGGCAGGTCGTTGGCCTGCCGATCATCAGCCTGCCTGTGTGATATGCATAGTCCGCCCAAATACGGTTCGCCCAAAAACGGGCTTCGTTCCTGGCCGTAACCCGGCTAACCCGCTCCCTCTTCACCGTGCCCAGTGTGGCCATGCCCACCGTGGCCGTGGCCCCCCTCCGTCACCGAAGCCTGCTCGCTGATTTCCGCCTCCGTTTCGGGAGGCATTTCTGGCTCCGTTTCGGGAGGCTCCGGAGCCGCGTCGGCCGCCTCGTCGGCAATCTCGCCGCTGGCTTCCGTCATCTCGTCGAGCACCGTCGCGGCCAGCGTCGGCGGTTCTTGTCCGTTGTCCGCGCCGGAATGGGCTGCTTCCTCGGCGAGCGCCTCGTCGTGCAGCTCGTCCTCGTGCAGTTCCGCCTCGTTCAGTTCGTCGGTCACCTCGGCCCCGACGGCAGCCTCAGCGTCATCCCCCTCCGCCTTCGGAGCGCCGTTGCCCCCCGCAATGGCCGGCTCGGCCGGGGCTTCGACCACGACCACCGGTTCGGGCTGCTTGAAGCGGCCTTCCGCGATCGCCCGCCGCTCCTCTTCCTCGACCCGCGCCGCTTCTTCGTCGGCGTAGGCCACAATCTCTTCGCACTGCTCGGCCGTCAGTCCGCCCAGTTCGGCCAACTGGTCGGGCTCGATCACCGACAAGTCGTCGAACGTGAAGAAGCCCTGCGCGACCAGGTTCTCCGCCAGCTCGCCGCTCACCGACGGAACCTTCGAGAACATGCCGACCGACTTGTCGAGCTGCTCGTCGAGCTTCTTCTGGTTCATCACGTGGATGTCCCAGCCGACGAGCTTCGACGCCAGCCGCACGTTCTGCCCCTTCTTGCCGATCGCCAGCGACAGCTGATCGTCCGGCACGAGCACGATCACCTTGCCCAGCATGGGGCACAAGATGACGTCCTCGACCTCGGCCGGCTGCAGGGCGTTGGGCACCAGCACCTGCAGCGAGTCGTTCCAGCGGACGATGTCGATGCGCTCGCCGGCCAGCTCTTCCACCACGTTCTTGATCCGCGAACCACGGACGCCGACGCACGCCCCGACGCAATCGATCTTGCTGTCATAGCAGGAGACGGCGACCTTCGAGCGGTAACCGGCCTCGCGAGCCAGCGACCGCACCTCGATGATCCGCTCCTGCACCTCGGGAATTTCAATTTCAAACAGACGGCGGACCATTTCCGGATGCGTCCGCGACAGGATGATTCGCACGCGGCTGCCCGCCTTGCGGACGTCGATCACCACGGCCCGCACGCGTTCGCCGACGCGGTGCGACTCGCCCGGAATCTGCTCGCCGCGCGGCAACAGCCCCTCGACCTTGCCGAGGTTGACGGTGGCGGTACCCCCTTCGATGCGGGTGATCGAGCCGGTGACGATGTGGCCGCGGAGTGCTTCGTATTCATCGAACAGCGCGTCGCGTTCGGCCTCGCGAATCTTCTGGATGATGACTTGCTTGGCGGTCTGGGCGGCAATGCGGCCCAACAGGTCGCCGATTTCGTCTTTTTCGAGCGGCTTGGCGTCGACAATCACCGAGGGTTCGCCGCTCTCGCGATCGATGTGGACTTCGAGCGGGCTTTCCTCGCCGAAGTGTTTGCGTGCCGCGGAGATGATCGCCTGCTCGATCCCTTCGAAAACGATCTCCTTGTCGATGTTTTTGTCGCGATGAATCGCGTCGACAATTCTGAGGACCTCGCTGCCGTTCATGTTATTCCTTCCGCAACCGGTCGGCGGGCGGCCCGCCCGTCTTCCCCCAATGCCAGCTCACTCTCACCCGCCCGCCCGTCTCAGCCACCCCCTTTTTGGGGACCGGCCGACCGGGCCGTTGGAACAAAAAAAGCGGGCTCAAGTCCCACTTTTTTGCTGGGTCTCCCGCTCTGAGAACCAGCACCCCTCCGGCCGCAGAGTGCGACACGGAAGCCAACGACGTTTGTGAGGAACGAACTCAAGGCTTACTGCACGGTCACATCTCTGATGCCCTCGTTGACTACCGCACCAGTCAAACGCCTGCGCCCGTCAAAGCCACGTCGAACACGAGCGGCCACCCGCTCCAACGTCCTTCCCCACAACCCGGTACGGGACTGCGTTCGGGTCTGGATCCGCACGCTCTTACCGGCTTCACATTCTATACCTTCTCCCTGCAACGAACATCCACGACGTCGTCGTAGGGAGCAAACCGACCACTCATGACGATACTCGCAGCGAACCAAACAGTCAAGCAGCCAAGGGCTTCCTGCGATCCGAAACCCGGCGCCGACCCGGTTTATGACGACCGCGTAAACTCGTCATTTGGGTCGACCCCCAACCCGACTCTTCACGCCCGTTTTCCACTGGCACTTCCGCCCGCACATTCGGCAGCCGAACGCCCCGCACGCTGGATCGCGCGATCGGCGGCCGATAGAGTCTTGTCGAAGAGGCCTTGTCGCCGGTTCAGCATTCGAATGAGGCTTATTCGGGGTTCGGGCTCGACATTTGCCGGAGCAGCCACCAGCCGGCGACCGTCGGGGTTTGCGCAACCACCACGGACGACAGCCACAGTCAACTGCCGCTGGCAACCGCCGCAGACAGTCGCGCCACCATTTTTCGTCGCGTTGAGGGTCATCATGGCACGCCGTTCGGTCCTGATCCTGTTCGTTCTGGCCGGCTCGCTCGCTTTGACGCAGACGGCCGATGCCCAGATCCTTCCCCTGTTCCGCCGCCAGGGACAGGGACAGCCGACGGCCTCGGAGACGAACCCCGAACACGAGCAGAAGAAGACGCAGGCCCAAGCCGCCTACCAGGCCGGTGACCTTCCCAAAACCATCGAGCTGATGGACTCCGTGCTGCGGGAAAATCCCCGCGACTCGATCGCCTACTACTTGCGCGGCAGTGCCCGCGTCGATCTGGGCGCACGCTCGATGGATACCAAGCTCGTCCGCGACGGCGTCGCCGACGCACGCGAGGCCATCCGCTTCGACACGCAGCAGTCGTCGCTCTATTACCTGCCCTATCTCTTCGGCATGAAGAGCCTGGCCGTGCTCGAAAACCGCAAAGAACACGCGGAAACGGCCGTCAAGCAGGCCACGCTCGTGCTCGACCGGCCCAATCTCAAAGAAGACGAGCGAGCCAACCTGCTCTACCAGCGGGCGCAGGCCGAAGCCTGGCTCAGCAAGAGCGACGAGGCGATCAACGATCTGCAAGAGGCGCTGAAACTGGCTCCGTCGCACTTCGGCGCGCGGGCCACGCTGGCCGAAGTCTACGTCAAAGCGGGCCGCGGCCCCGAGGCTATGGCCGCCTTCAACAAGCTCGTCGAGCTGTTCCCCGAGAATCCGCTCAGCCTGAACAACCGCGGCATGTACCTGCAGAACCTGGGCAAATACGACGAGGCGGTCGTCGACTTCACTCGGGCCGTCGAGCGCGACCCGAACTACTTCGTCGCCTACGCGAACCGGGGCTTCACGTTGTTGCAGATGGACAACCCGACCGCGGCGGAAGTCGACTTCACGCAGGCGCTCAAGATCAACCCGCAGCAATCCTTCGTCTACAACCTGCGGGCACAGACGAAAATCGCCACCGGCGACGTGGCAGGCGCCGTCAAAGACCAGCAGTTGGCCGTCGAGCAGTCGCCCAAAGATCCGGTCGCGCTGGGCGACTTGGGCTTCGTGAACTTCTTCGCCGAGGATTATTCCGCCGCCCTCGCCGCCTTCGACGCGGCCTTGGTCCTCGACCCCGAGTTCAAGCACCTCAACCCCTGGAAAATCGTGGCGCTCGAGCGGCTGGGCAAAGGCAACGGCCTCAAGGACCAGTTCAAGGACAGCCTCTCCAAGGACATGAAGCTGCGGACCTGGGTCGACCATCTCATCGCCTACCTGCTGGGGGCCGAGAACGAAGGCCAGCTCCTCGCCGACGCACAGACCGCCAAGGACCCGCTCAAGACCGACGAAACGTGCGAGGCCTGCTACTTCATCGGCCTCACGCGAGCGGCGGCCGGCAAGACCAGCGAGGCGGCCGACATGCTGCAACGGGCCGTCGCCACCAAGTCCCGCCAGCTCTCGGCCTTCCGCGGAGCCCAAGTTGCCCTGCGGAAGATCAACCCCAACGCCCCCGGCACCTCAGCCGCAATCCCCGCGGCAATCACGCCGGCGAAGTAGTGGCCCGTCCTCGACGCTCGGCGAAGGCCCCGAGATGGCCACCGCGGAATCTCAGCAACACCTGCTGCAGGCCGCCATCGACCAGGTCGTCAAGGATTTTGCCAACCGCTTGCCGATCCTGCGGACGATGGTTGATCGCCTTCGGCCCACGCCCTGCGACCCGAATCCGCAGCTCTTCGTATTCTTTTTCGTCGACGAAGAAACCGAGCGCTCGAGCACGTGCCTCGCTTTGGCCAAGGAACTCGATGCGGCCTTCCGCCGCGCGCTCTTACTCTCCAACTATTTCCGCAAAAGCCACGAAACGGTCGAGACGCTCGTGCTGTCGGAGGCGAGCTACAACACGCCCTGGTTTCGACGCTAGAGCCGGGGTGGCACTGGCGGCTCGTCCGCCAGTGGTATTCTCCTCGAGTTTTAAGAAAGACACTGGCTGACAAGCAGCCAGTGCCACCCCGTGCACGTATTCAATCCGCGCGGCGGAACGTGAGGGCACCGGATGGCGGGGCGCTCCGCTTCGCGGAAGCCCCCGTCTTGTGTGGGGACCTGATAGTTCCAGGGGCTTCCGCTGCGCAGAGCGCCCGGCCAAGCGAGGCGATATTGACCGCTCTCCTCGCACTTGGAAAATGTTGCGGTCGCTCCAGGCGCGACTTACGATTGAGGCTAATCCCGCCGAGACTGACGCCCGGTTCATCAGCGGAATGCGGATCCCATGTCAAACCCGTCCCTGTCGAAATACGACTGGGGGATTACGCTTGGTCTCGCCGGCGGCACGATTGGCGCCGCGGGCTGGATATTCGGCGCAGCGCTCGAGCTCGTTGCCGATCCTTCGCATTCAGTGGCCATCCTGGACATTCTTGTCGTCCTATCGGGCGCCCTGGGTGTCATGCTGACTGGCTTTTTCGTGTGGTGCTTATATCTTTCCAGGCGCAGAATGAGCCTCTTCTTCGTGACGGAGGCGTTGCTGGGCGCGTCGTTGGTGTTTGGGACGCTCGCGATCTTATGGATGCACGCGCGGGGAGTGTTGGCTCTTGCAGTCGGAGGACATGCCGACAATGGTCAACCCGGGAACGAGGTCTGGGAAACAATCGGTCGTCACGTCCCGCCAGAACTCGTGTACGCAGTCCCGTTGCTCATTTTGGGCATGATGGCGGCCATTTGGTGGCCTCCCTCGCGGAGACGGCTGTTTACACGTCACACACACATCCAGCGCGGTACGCCGGAAGGCGAGCGGCCATGGCATCTGCCGATTTGACCCTCCCTGTTCCCGGCGAGCGGCGGGTGTCAGCCCGCCGGTTTTCATGGCGTCCCTGAGGCAAGCGCGCTCCAAAGCCGCTGGTTTTAGACAGAACCGGCGGGCTGACGCCCGCCGCTCGCCCCGGAGTAAGAAGCGGCGCCCGGGGCCCGGAGAAAGAAAAATCAGGCCGCTTCGACGATCAGCGCGGCCGCCTGGCCGAACGTCGTCGTGTTGAGGTTCAACACGATGCGATTCGACGTCGGCTGCGGTTTGTCGGCGACGATGTTGAGGGGGCGGCAGGCCGGGTCCGGCGTGTGGTAGTTCTTGGTCGCCGGGATCAGGCCCTGCCGGAGGCCGGCCAATGAGCCGGCCAGTTCGAGGGCGCCGCAGCTCGCGCCCGGGTTCGCCAGCACGCTTTTGAGGGCCGTCACCGGCACCGTCGCGCCGGCCGGGCCGAAGATTTCGTGAATGGCGAGCGGCTTCGTCGACGTCGATCCAGGGCGTCCCCAGTCCGTGCGCGTTGACGTGGCCGATGTCGGCCGGAGTCAGGCCGGCGTCGCGAATGGCCGCGCGGGCCGCGTTGACGATCGCCCGCGTCACCTTGTTCGTGCCGTTGCGATCGAAGGCGCACGACGAACCGGCACCCAGAATGCGTCCCAGAATTTTCGCGCCGCGGGCCTTCGCGTGGCCCTCTTCTTCGAGGATCATCGAGCAGGCGCCTTCGGCCAGCACCTCGCCCCGCCGCGTTTTGTCGAACGGACGACACCAGGTTTCGGGCGGCTCGTCGCCGTAGTCGGCCAAAATGTCCCACAGCGCGGCGTGCATCGATTTGACGGGATGAATCCGCGTGCCCGTCGTGCCGGCCACCATGGTGTCGGCCTGTCCTCGCGTGATCACATAAAAGGCTTCGGCCGCCGCCAGATTGCCCGACGCTTCGTTCTGCGTGATCGAGTTGCTCGGGCCGCGTGCGTCGGCATAAATGCCGATGTGGCAGGCCGGCATGTTGGGCAGATATCTCAAGAGCCAGAGCGGCTCGAGGTTGCTGATTCCCTGCGAGCCCCAATGCTTGAGGCGGAAGCGAAACTCGGTGTCGCCCTCGTCGACGCAGTGCCAGGCCGGGTCTTTGAGCACGTCGGGCGGGCTGAACATCAGGTTCGCGCCGAACTCGACGCCGAACCGTTCGTGATCGATGGCTTCCATGTCGAGGGCCGAGTTTTCGATCGCCATCGAGGCGGAAGCCACGCCGAACTGGATCTCCCGGCACATCACCTTGATGCTTTTGCGCTGTTTTTTCAGGTACTCGTTCTTGGCCGTCGCGTCGGTGAAATCCTTGATTTCGCCGCCGACGTTTTTGGGAGCACCCGAATAGGAGACCGACTCGAGCCGCGAAATGCCGCTCTTACCCTCGAGCAGGTTCTTGCTGAAGGTGTCAAAGCCGATGCCGAGGGGGCTGACAATTCCGACACCGGTGATCACCACCCGTCGGGGAGAATCGCAACTGCGTGTCATGGTCTCACGGAAACAGGGCGAAAGGCGGAACGCGCGGAGCCTTCAAATCCGCATCAACCACAGGGTTTGGGAGGAATGCGGACGACAGGAGCTTCTCTAGCCGAGCCTATAGCAGAGAAGATACGCGCGTCGATTGCAAGCTCAATGGGCCATCGGCCGCCACGACTGGCCGGCCGCCGAGGGGTCGGCACCCGAGCCGCCAGGCGTCTGGTAACCGGCCGACTGCACACCGGGATCGGCGCTCGGACCGCCGCTGATCGGCCCCTGCGTACCAAAGGGCATCGGGCCGCCAGCCGCTCCGGGAGCGCCGGCCTGTGCCACTTGCATGCCGGCCGGATAGCCCGGTGCGGCATTGGTGTTCGGTGAGCCCGGCATCATCCGCGAACCGTACGGTGCGAACGTCAGTTGTTGAGTGGGACCGTTGAGGACGGCCGGATTCACGCCGTTGGCCGCCAGAAACTGATCGGCACCGGGGGTCGATTTCAAACCCTGGCCCCGCTGTTGAACGGCCATGGCAATCTGCGCATCGGGCATGCCGGCCCGCGACATGGCCACTACGTCCTGGGCAGTCAGACCCTGCTGAGCACCCGCCTGCTGCGTCGCCTGCATAAAGGCCTCGCGATTCTGCTGCGAATATCCGCTGACGCCCGGAGCAGCCGCCTGGCCGCCCGGATAGGGCGGAGCTTGCGGTCCGTTGGCGCCGTTGAACATTGGCGAGCCGTTGTACGACGCGAAGGGGGCACTCGACTGCGACGGCGGCCCGGAGGAACAGCCGACGAACGAGGCAGCGAGCAACGATGCTCCCACAATCCCCGCGGCAACCAGCAGTTTGACGCGCAATTGGGATTCGCTCATGACAGGAAACTCCTGTTTCAACAAGTGTCCTGGTCGAAGGCGTGGTGTTTTCGCAGGCCCAGTCGTGACTGCACGAACGGGATCGAAATGCCGAATCGGCCGGACGTTCGAGATTGGATTTTGATGGGGGATGTGGGGAGAGGCGGGCGGAATCTTACAAATCGGCCAAAACAGGTCAAGAGCGGATTGGAGCGGAAAAGGCCGGCATCCGTAGGGTGTGACAAATCCGCCAAAAAGGGGGACGCAGGCACACCATCTTTATTCCTGTGCCGACGCTAGACTAACAGCGGAGGCGAAATCAATTGGGTTACATCATTAAGGTGTCGAACAACCCCGGTGCGGGCGCCTGGATATCCAGGCTGAATTCCGAAGGCATCCGCAGCATCGGCACGCAGCGAAAGGCCCAGGTGTTCCCAACGCCGCGAGGGAGCACAACAGGAGATCGACAGGCTGTCCGGTCATCTGCCGGTCGGCCCCTGCCGCTTTAAGATTGAACAGGAATGATTGCGCCGCAGATACGCTTCACGTTCGCGTTTTCCAGTCCCTGGGGCTGGCGGCTGAATTGAGCACAACATGAGCGACGAGACGATCGTTCCGGCCCTCTCTGATCGATCGGTAATCGCGATCGCGGAATCCCGCGCTTAGTCATTGGCCCCTGGTGTTATTTGGCGGGCGGCGTCGGCGGCAGCCAGCTGTCTTTGGGGACGCCGATGGTGGCGACGTGAGCGGGAGTGCCTTCGCGCGTGCTGGGAGCGTCCCAAACGTAGAGGATCGTGCCGGTCTCGTTCGTCGTGTAGAGCCGCGTCGCCATCCGCCCTGCATTAGCCCCAATCGCATCGACGGCTACGCCGCCGGCATGGGCCGTGTTCTCCAGCGACGGCCAGCCGTCGCTCCCCCGCCCGTGCAGACCCTGACTGTGCAGACCGTGTCCGACGTAAAAGATGCCGACACAAACCGCGACGGCGACAATTCGCCAAAATTTGCTGTCACGCATGGAAGCTGGCCTTTCAGAACGAGCCGCGAACAAATCGGACGCAGCCACCATCTTAAGGCTCGAATGACGAAGCACGAATGCTGCCTCAGTCCGCCCGTGGTGGGACGAAAGAAGCACGAAGCTCGAAACCCGAATTAAAGGGCTTTTGTTCGTGCTTAGGTCATTCGGTCATTCGTTTCGTCATTTGCACGCGTGCTGCTTGGCCCGTCGTCGGTCACGGCCCGGGTTGCGTCGCGTGTGTTTGCAGTTGTTGCTGGCGGCCGAGCAGTGTGTCGCTGAAGCCTTTGAGGTCCGTCCAGAAGGTGCCGTCGCCAGCGTAGAGCAGGTGCAGTCGCAGGTCTTCGGGCAGGCCGGTCGCGAAGACCCATTGGTTGTACGACTCGGGGGCGCCGAAGGCTGAAACGGCCAGCTGCAGCTTCTGAGCACGGGCTTGCTCGAGCAGCTTCTTCGCCGACGCTTCCGCCTCGCCCTTGAGAATGGTGGCTTGCGCCTGGATCTCGGCCGTGCGCCGGTCGATGGTTGCCTGCTTCTGCACGGTTTCGGCCCGCGTCTCCTCGGCGGTGCGGCGGCCCTCGGCGATCTTTTCCGCCTCGAGCTTTTCGGTCTCTGCCCCGATCCGCTGCGACTCGTACTCGACCCGGGCCGTCGCCTCCTGCAACGTCGCCTCGGTCTTGCGGGTGATTTGCTTTTGCTCGTTGGTCAGCTTGATCTCGTCGGCAATGAAGCGTTCCTGGATCGGCTGCCGCACGTCGAGCGGAATGTAGATGTGCCGCACCAGGCCGTGCAGCAGCGTGAGGTCTTTCTCCTCCAAGATTTTTTCGAACGCGGCCGTCGTGTCCTCCTGGAACTTCATTCGCGAATCGCCCACGAGTAGCTCGACCGCGCCCAGCCGCGAACCCTGGTTGCGGCAGATACTCTCGATCTGCGGGATGACGACCTTGGTTTCGACCGCGTCGGTAGTGCCGAATTTTCGCAGGACGTCGGGAGCCTGCTCGGGCGTGATCCCCCAGACGGCGGTGAAATCCATGTGAATGTCGAAGCCGTCGTTCGACGGGAATTTGATGCCGCTATCATCGTCGGCGATGATCGGCTCGCCGCTCTCGTCGAGCGTGGCCTGACCGTCGGTGTCGCGTTTGAAGTTCGAGTTGACGCTGGTGACGCTGTAGCCGACGCCGATGATGTCGAGCTGCTCTTCCTTCGGGTTGACCGGGTAGATGCCGGGCTGCAGCACCTTGTTCTGAATGCCGGGCAGCGTGCCGCGGATCGGGTTGGGAGCCAGGTTGGTGACGACGCCGACGAAACCGGTGGGAATGTTGACCCAGCCGGCGTGCTTCTCCTGTGCGTTCGGCTTGTCTTGCGAGCCCGACTTCACCACCTGCTCGCCGATCACCTCGACCGAGTAGGCATACGGATTGATGCGGTAGCAGCCCGGAGCGAGGACGTTGCGAAAAATGCCCTTCTGCATCGTGCTGCCGAGCATGCCGTCGACCAGGAATTCGCCGCGAGGCAAGTCGTCGCCCATCTTGCAGGTGGCGATGCCGACGTGCCCGCCTTCAATCACCAGGTCGTCGACCAGTTCGCGTTCCCACCACAGCGGGCAATAAAAGTGTCGCCCCGGCCCCCGCATCCGCTCGAGGTAGCCGATCTCCAGCGGCGCCCGCTCTCATCCACGCGGGCGAAATGGCCGGGCTGGGCCGGCGGCTTGCTGCTGACGAGCGGAAAGCCCTTGTACCGCAAGAGGAGACTTTTCCCCTCCGGCACGTAGACCCGGTTGTAGCCCCAGTCGATCGCCTGCCACATCGCGGCACAGAGCAAGAACGCGGCGGCCGCCAACGTGCCGAAGGGCACCAACCGCTGCGCACGCGACCGACCCGAATTGGAAAGTTGACTCATCGCACTCGTCTCCTGGATTCCCGATCAGAAGGATTTCCGATCCGTGGGACTTCCGTCTGGGCAAAAAGGGCCGCGCGTCGCTTACTTCTGAAGTGCGGGACTCGTCGCGTTGTCATGCCGCGTCAGGCTGGCCGCGTGGGGCAGCGGGTTGACCGGCGGCGTCGGCGTGAGTTTATCGGGTGCGCCGGGCTTGGTGGTCGACTTCCGTGCGACGCCGCCCGGCGCGCGAAGGACTCGAAGATCTGCATGATCGGGCTGTCCTTGGTGTTGACCATGATCTCGCGATAGGCGCCAGCCATCTTCTTGTAGAGCGTGAAGCGGGCGAACGCGGCCCCGTCGCCGCCGAAGGCCGTCACCGACTGTTGCCAGCCGGCCGCCTCGGCCTCGTTCTGGAAGTGAACGACCTCGGCCGCCGCCTTGCCGCGCGAGACAACGGCTGCCGCCTCGTCCTTCGCCGCCTCCAGCTTGAACTGGGCCACCTTGAGATCCTGGTTGGCCTTGGTGACGGCCACGTCCATTTCCCGCTTGGCCTGCGTCGTCAGCTTGATGACCTGTTGATCCGCGTGGACGAGGGCCTCCTTCTGCTTGACCATTTCCGTCTCGATCGCCAGCTTCTGCTGCGATTCCTGCTGCAGAATTTGCTGGCGGTATTGCAGCTCCTGCTGTTTGGCAATTTCGCGGTCGCGGACCGGCTTGGCGATCTTCTGCGGCGGCTTGATCTTGGTGATCAGCGCCTGAATGATCTCCACGCCCAGCGGATCGCACGAAGCCTTCATCGCCTTCTGAAAATCTTCCTGAAACTGCGTGCGGGTCTCGCCGTTGATGAACTGCCGCCCGCTTTCGTTCGAGCCGTTCAGCCGGCAGAAGCTGAGCGCGCTCGGGCGGATGATTTTGTCGATGATCTCCTCGTCGATGTCGTCGCCGTTCTTCCGCTCGTTGTAGATCACGTAGACTTCGGCGGCCTTCTCCGGCTTGATGCGAAATTCGATGATGCCGTCCAGGCTCACCCAAAAGCCGTCCTTGGACGGAAAGCCCATGTCTTCGTTCTTCGCCGCCAGGTTGAACCGCTGGCTGCGGCAATCGACCAGGTTGATCCGCACTTCGTACGGGTTGACGTAATACGTCCCCGGCTGCAGGGGCGACGCCTCGACTCCGCGAAATCCCTTCGGCACCAGAAACCGGTTCGGGTCTTTGGCGAACGGACCGGCCAGATTCGTCTGAATGCCGACGAAGCCGGCCGGCACCGTCACCGGCTTTCCCTCACTGACCTGAAAGAGATACGGATTGATCTGATACCGGCCGGGCCGCAGCACGCCGGGCACAACGCCCTTCGTCGTCGGCCGCCCTTCGTCATCGAGCCGCGCCAGAAATTCGCCGTAGGTCAAATCCTCGCCCGTCAGGCTCACACGGACGCCCATCATGCCTTCGGGAATGACCACCTGCGGCACGATCTTCCAATCCCAGGAGTAGGGATTGCGGAAGTAACGCCCCTCGGTGAGCACGGCCCGCTGCACGCCGCGATGCTCTTCGTCCGGCGCGACCTGGTCGCTGTTCTCCAGGTCGAGCCCTTCCTTCTTGATGAGGACGGCGATGTGCTCTTTCGGCACGTCGATCAGAAACTCGTGATACGAAGCCCACGCGACGAGCGCCCCGCCGAACACGAGCGCCGCCGTCCCCAGGCCGACATAGTTCGAGAACCGCGGCGGCGCAAACCGACCCGACTGGCCCATCCGCGCTTTCCGCCACGACGCCGCGTCGCCCGCGCGATCCGCATCCTCATCTCGATCATCTGAAAAAGGCTGTTCATCCCGCGGCATAGCACAGACTCCTCAAGCCACCGACGTCCACTGAATTGCATGAGGCGAAACCCCGCCCCTCGAAGGTCACAAACGCAACCCGCAGGCCAGCGGATCAAACGGCCGGGGCACGGAGCCCGGTCGAGCGGGCTAACCGCAATGCGGAGTGACAGTTACGCAGGGCTGCTTGCAAGCGGCAAGCTCGAATGACGAAGCACGAATGCTGCCTCAGTCCGCCCGTGGTGGGACGAAAGAAGCACCAAGCCCGAATGAAGGCTTCCGTTCGTGCTTAGGTCATTCGGTCATTCCTTCGTCCCGCCACAGGCGGACTGAGGCAGCATTCGAGCTTCGTCATTTGCGCCCTTCGTCATTTGCGTCGCTCCCGCTGATCGCCGCCACCACCACCGTGATGTTGTCCCGGCCACCGTGGTCGACGGCTCGTTTGATCAGCTCGTCGCACGCCACTTGCGGCAGCGTCGGTCGGGCGAGCACTTCGGCGATGGCGGCGTCCGCCAGCTCGCGCGTCAGTCCGTCCGTGCACAACAACAGTCGATCGCCGTCCTCCAGCCGCAGGTGCACGATTTCCGGATGCACCAATTCGCTCCGGCCGCCGAGCGAGTTGGTGAGGATGTTGCGGGCGTGCCGCGTCTCTGCGGGCGGGACGCCGCTGTCGATCAGCACCTGCGCCAGCGTCTGGTCGTGGGTGACCTGTCGCAGCTTGCCCTCTCGCCACAGGTAAGCGCGGGAATCGCCGATCTGCACGACCAGCACGTGCCAACCGACGACAGAGGCGGAGGTCCAGGTGGTGCCCATGCCCTCCAGGTCGGGATCGGCCTCGCCCATCGCGCGGAGCGTGCGATCAATCTCGCCGGCATAAGCCTGGATCCGCTGCTCGATCTGCTGGGCGGCCACGCTACGGAGCCGCATCACCCAGCTGCTGGCCCGATCGGCCAACTCAAAGGCCTCTTGAATCGCCACGCGACTGGCCGTTTCGCCAGCCGCCGCTCCGCCCATGCCGTCGGCCACGACGAGCGTATAGCTGGTGAGGACGTGGCCGAAAATCGCCGTCTCGTCGCCGTCGAGCGAAACGCGATCGCTCGCCAGATTCGACATCAGGATTTCGTGAGCCCGGGTGCGACGAAAGACGCCGAAATGGTCCTCGTTGGTCTTCCGCACCAACCCTTGGTGAGACGCGGCGCCGAACTCCACGTTCGGCGGCGGCGAGGCGGGCACGAAGAACTGCAACGCAAAGCCCTGATCCGAATCTTGGGTTTTCGGTCGCATCCGTCACTCCCCCCAGCCCATCCGAGGAACATCCACACGCAGCGCTCGCCCCACCAGTGTCCCGCAAGCTGTCACAAAAGGCCAGTTGTTTCCCGCCGATGACGCACGTTTACATCGGGGATTTGTCTCACACAAAGGCACGAAGGCACCAGACTTGAGCGGGAAAAGATTTTGAACAGGAGGAAACAGAGGTAACAGAGAAATCAATCGATTCAAGTCTGTCTCACTCTGTTCACTCTGTTACCTCATGTTCAATGTCTTCGTCTTCTTTGTGTCTTCGTGCCTTTGTGGTGAACATCCCGACCGGATTAATGTGTCTACGCGCGTAGACCGCTGGGATCTCATCTCGACCGGTTTCCGGCAGCTGTGGTAGAATGACGCGTGACAACTTGATGTCTTCCTGACGGAGGCGCTTAACGCGCCGCAAGTCTCTTAACGAGAGCCGTCGCCTTGTTCGGGCGATGGCTTTGTTTGTTGGCAGGCCCGCCGGAACGAGGACTTTACTCCTTGATCTGGAAGGGTTTGCGATGTCAGGAACGAACGGCAACGGAACGAGTGGCAACGGGTCGGGAACAAACGGTTCGGAAACGAACGGGAACGGGCAACAGTCGCGCTGGAGCCTCGGCGGGCAGACGTTTTCGCGGTACGTCGACTTTCTTGCCGCTCGCGATCGGCG
Source organism: uncultured Planctomycetaceae bacterium (assembly GCA_963813715.1). Classification (GTDB taxonomy): domain Bacteria; phylum Planctomycetota; class Planctomycetia; order Planctomycetales; family Planctomycetaceae; genus DASPSM01. Next base: position 107,044 of record CAWFAK010000007.1, read on the forward strand.
GGTGGGCGAATTCCTCGAACGGGCGGGAGGCGAAACGGAGGCGGCCCCGGTCGACGGAACGATCCCGGGCGACGCCGCGCCGGAGACGTTTAACCCCGAACCGGCGTGGCCCATCGCCGAGGCGGTCGACGAAGCCCTCGAAAACCGCTTTCAATTCCTGAACGCGGCCCAGCTCAACTCGGACGAACACACAACTCGCTACCTGATCCCTGGCATCCTGGCCGCCGCTCAGCCGGGCGGGATTTACGGGCCCTTCAAGTCGCTCAAAACGTCGCTGGCGGCCGACCTGGCCATTTCGCTGGCCAGCGGCACCCCGTTCCTCGGCCGCTTCCCCGTCACCGAGCCGGGCCGCGTGCTGTTTCTGGCCGGCGAAAAAGGGCTGCCCGCCCTGCAGTCGCTAGCCCGGCGGATCTGTGCCGAGCGGGGACTGTCGCTGGCCTCGCTCGATAACTTCCTCGTCTCCCGCGATCTGCCGCGGCTCGATCGGCCCGTCGACTTGATGGCCCTCCGCGAATTGATCGACAAGCAACGGCCCGTCTGCCTGATCATCGATCCGGCTTACCTGGCGATCGAAAACGGCAGCTCCCGCGGCCTATTCGCGATGGGGGAGCTCTTGCGGCCGCTGGCCGACCTGTGCGAAGCGACGGGCTGTGCCGTGCTGCTCGTGCATCACGCGAAACGCTCACACAAGCTGGGCAGCGTGCCGACGCTCGACGACATCGCCTGGAGCGGCTTCGCCGAGTTCTCGGCTCAATGGCTGCTCGTCTCCCGCCGCGGACCGTACGATCCGGCCACCGGACACCACGAGCTGTGGCTGAGCGCGGGCGGACGGGCCGGCCATCACGGACTGTGGGCCCTCGACGTCGACGAAGGAGCGGCCCCCGCCCTGCCCGAGCGTGGTCCCCTCGCGCCGACCGGCGATGCCCGCGTCTGGAAGACGAAGCTCCATCCGGTCGCCTGGGCCGAGGCGCAGAACGACGAACAGTTCGTCGCCGCCAGCGAAGATCGGCGGCTGCGTCGCCGCGCACTGCAATTCAGCAACCAGTGCCAACGCGTGCTCGAGTACCTGACCGCCTTCCCGGACGGCCAAACGGCCCGCCGCATGCGCGAGGTGCTGGGCCTGAGCGGCGACCGCATGAACCGCATCCTCGAAACGCTCGTCGAACGCGGGAACGTCGCCAAGACGCACGAGTTCGGCGACCGCGGTCGGCCCATCGCACTCTACGCCCGCTCCGCCATCACCGACCTCTCGGCCACCGCCATTCAATCCGGCGAGACCCACCGGCCGGATCCCCAGGTCTACGACGTCGGGTCGGGACAGTTCGTGGATCGGCGGGACAAGTTGATTTAACCCGGAAAACACCGGGGATTCTGCGCGAGCGCCGACCGTCGGAGCTCGCGAACGGCTGACGTTGGTCGGGAGACGCAGGGATGAATTAAGCAGAGCGCGGATTCACCACAAAGACACGAAGGCACGAAGAAGACGAGAGGCGATCGGCGGGGTGACGCTGCGCTCGGACGGATGATGCGCCCGCGGCTCGGCGTGGGAATGTCTGACGATTGGTAGCGTGCATGTCCGGCACCATCCCTCGCTGACAGCTTTTGCGCGAGGAGTCATAAAGACTTGCGCAATAAAAAGTTGGTGCTACACATAGTCTCAATCGTAACCACACGAAAGGAGACGGATGTGGAACACCAACTCTGGAAGGCGATTTTGATCCTTCTCAAACAGGCGAGCAAGCTTCGTCGGCGCACGCGGGAACGATACGGGGCAGACGACATTGTGCAGGTTTGGCTGTGGGCCGTTCTGCACGGTCGGCCTGTGTCCTGGGCGTGCGATCTTCGGAACTGGCCGCTGCATGAGCGTCGCCGCAAATTGCCATCGTCGAGCACCATGTCGAGACGACTGCGGAGTGCCGAGGTCCAGCAAATGCTGCAAGAGATCGAACGTTCTGAACTGGCTCCTCGTGGGAACAAGCCCCTGTATTGGATGATCGATGGCAAGCCTCTGCCGATCGGCGGTTGCTCGAAAGACCGGCAAGCTGGGTACGGCTGCGCCGCGGGCTGCAAAGCCAAAGGGTACAAGCTACACGCGGTGGTCGGCAGCGATGGCTCGATCGCTGCCTGGCGCGTGGCTCCCATGCAAAAGGATGAGCGGGCGATGGGGCGGCGGATGTTGAAGCAAGCGGCTGTGCAAGGGTACTTGCTCGCCGATGCAAATTTCGACTCGAACCAGTTACACGATGTCTGCCTCGAACGCGGCGTGCAACTGGTGGCACCTCCGCGTTACGGATTTGGCCGTCGCCGTGGCCATCGGCGTCAGAGTCCCGCTCGGCTGCGATCTCTTGAACTGCTCTCGAATCCGCAAAGCTCGTTCGGCCGTGCCCTCCATCAAGAACGTAACGCGATCGAACGCTACTTCGGATACTTGAGCACTTGGAGCGCCGGATTGCAGGCACTGCCCGCTTGGGTTCGCGGCCACCGACGCGTCCACCGCTGGGTGCAAGGCAAGCTCATCTTTACCGCCTTGCGACGGCGATGCCAAAAAACGACTTACGTCACGAGATGAAAAAAGTTGTGACGCTTCGGGTTCGTGTCTCTCGCATTTACCAACCCGAAGTGTGAGCGAAGGCTCTTCATCGCAGCGAATTCCCGAGCGGCGATTCGCATCTGAAGGAGCGCCGTCGAGCGCTTTTGCGACAATTCATTGCGGGCCGATGCTTCCGTCCTCATGCTGCAGGTTATACAGGTTCAAGAACAGCCAGAACCCGACGGGCCCGTCCATTTGCACGTCGGTTTTGAAGGAAACGGTCACGCGGCCGTCTTTGCCGAGTTCGCAATGGACCACGCGCTTGAGGGATTCCGAGAGACCGCTTCCGCTGGTGTCGGCATTGTCCATGGGCGCTTCCCAGCGGCGGCGAGTTTCCTCGAGGACTTTCTTGGCCGAAGAACCGACTGGCAAAAAAACGACGCGCGCCTGGTCGTTGGCCCACGTCCAGGTCACGCCATGAATGAGTCGATCCCAGTTCGTGGCTGGAATGTGGCGAATCATCCAGACGGGGGCCAACCGGTCGATTGCCGTCCATTCCGGAAGACCGTCGGGAAAGGCGCGGGCGGGTGTGCCCCTGTGCGGTGGCGTGTCGATGCGTTCGAGGAGCTGTTGCAAGAACTCGTCGTGGGTCGCGCACAGGATCGTATCCGGCGAAGCTTCACAAAGTATATCCCAGGCCCCTTCCAGGCTTTGATTTCCTTCGAGCGGAAGCACAAGACTTCGCGGCCCGCGATTTTTCGGATCTCCTTGGCCTCTTTCCGGAGAGCGTTGGTCCAATCGACGGCGGCCTGCCCCAGATCGCGGTCGAACACGATGATCGAGCACCCCTCGGCGTAGAACTCGCCGAACTTGCTTGTCACCCGCGGGAGGCGCATTCCGTTGACGGCGATGAGGACCTTTCGGCCAGCCAGCGGCCCGATATGCTTGTCGTCTTCAAGTTCGCCCAACGCGAGTGATGAGAGAAACGCGGCAGCCCCTTTCGCGGCCTTTGGCGTGTCGGAGCGCTTGGGGATCGAAAACGATTGCGCCACGACCAGCGTTTCTATGTCTTCGGGAAACCAGTCGAGCACACGCCGCAGTTCGGTTGCCGACTTGCGAGACGGGCGTTCGTCGCCTGCGGCGATCCTTGAGCCGACCAAGGCGATCGCGGCGACGAGCGCCGCTTGGATCGAACGACGGGCTGTCAAATTGAACATGGGTCGCATCCTACCGGAGTTTAACGCCAAATCACCAAGGCACGGTCGGACGAAGATGAAGCCAATGAACAGGAGGTAACGGAGACAACGGAGTCAAAGAAAGAGCCTCCCGTCAGTTTGCTCATGTTAATTGTTTGAGACGCATCCGGGCCTTGCCGAGCCAAAGTCAGCTCCCTCGCAAGGCGTGAGCGAGGGCTCTTCATCGCAGCGAATTCCCGGACGGACTCACGGAAATTGAAACCGCAACGCCCGGATCGACAGTCCAGATCCGAGCGCGCCCCGATGCCGAAAGCTCCGAAGGAATCGAATGCGCCGGCGCGACCCAGGCGCGGAAACGGGCTTAAACCAATCCCGGCAGCCCACCGTCAGCGCGCATAAGACGTACCAGCGGCGGGAGACCAAGCCATCAACCACGACCCAAGCCGCCCCAGGTGCAGGGGCGATGCCCCTGCAATAGGTACAGGCGGTACGGTCTACTCAGGAGGGTGTTCTTACGGGATCGGACAGGTCTTTTTAAATTGCGTTGTTTGCCCAGGCGTCGATACTTCACGGGCCGATACCCCCCTCGACGCTGGATGGACTCATGAACTACGACCTGCTGGTGATTGGAAGTGGACCTGCCGGGCAGAAGGGTGCGATTGCTGCCGCCAAGCTGAACAAGCGGGTGGCGATTATCGAGCGACGCACCGAGTCGATGGGCGGGGTCTGCCTGCACACCGGCACGATTCCCTCGAAGACGATGCGGGAGGCCATCCTGCACCTCACCGGGTATCGCCAGCGGGAGATTTACGCCGACGCGTACCGCCGCAAACGGCAGGTGACGATGAGCGACCTGCGCCGCAAGCTGGAGCAGGTGACGCAGCACGAAGTCGACGTGGTGCAGGATCAGCTGCAGCGGAACCGGGTCGATTTGTTTGCCGGCGAAGCGCGGTTTGTCGGCCCCCACGAAGTGGAAGTCACGTCGAGCGAGGGCTCGCGGATTCTGCGGGGGGACAACATTCTGGTCGCCGTCGGCACGAAGCCGGCGCGGCCGAGCCATATTCCTTTTGACGGCAAGCGGATCTTCGACTCGGACGAGCTGCTCAAGCTGGAGCAGATTCCCCGGTCGATGATCGTCGTCGGTGCGGGCGTGATCGGCATCGAGTATGCGATCATGCTGGCGACCTTGGGCGTGCAGGTGACGGTGGTCGACGGCCGCGAGCGGATTCTGGATTTCTGCGATTCGGAAATTGTCGACACGCTGATTTACCACGCCCGCTCGTTGGGCATTGTGTTCCGCCTGGGCGAGGACGTGGTCGGCATTCAGAAGCTGCCGCAGGGCATGGTCTTCGTGCAGCTGGAGAGCGGCAAGCGGCTCGTCGGCGAGACGGTGCTGTTCACGGTCGGACGCGTGGGCGACACGGCCGACCTCAACCTGCAGGCGGCGGGCCTGGAGCCGGACGAACGCGGACGCCTCTGGTGCAACGAACACAATCAGACGTGGGTGCCTCACATCTACGGCGTCGGCGACGTGGTCGGTTTTCCGGCCCTCGCCAGCGTGTCGATGGAACAGGGACGGCGGGCCGTGTGCCACGCCTTCGGCCAGCCGTTCGAGACCTGCAAGCACCTGCCGTACGGTTTGTTCTCGATTCCCGAAATTTCGATGGTGGGCCAGACGGAGCAGAAGCTGACGGCCGACTGCGTCCCCTACGAAGTGGGCGTGGCTCGCTACAAAGAAATTGCCCGCGGCCACATCATCGGCGACACGACGGGCATGCTCAAGATTCTGTTCCACCGGCACACGCGGAAGCTGTTGGGCATTCACTGCATCGGCGAGGCGGCGACCGAGATCGTCCACATCGGCCAGGCGGTGATGGCCCTCGACGGCACGATCGACTACTTCCGCGATACGGTCTTCAACTACCCGACGATGGCCGAATGCTACAAGACGGCCGCCTTCGACGGCTTCAACAAGCTGAGCTACGACCGCTGGTGCACGCCGGAAGGCACGACGCAAAGCGCCGAAGTGACGGCGACGCTCGAGCTGGCCGCGGCGACCTAAGAGCGTTCAGCGCCGATTTGTCAGAGATGTTGGATCAATTCGGCGAATTCCTCGGGCGTCAGATCGATATTTCGCAAGATCGATCGAACGAGGGGCCGGCTCAGGTCGCGACCCGCGTGGTGGGGCACAGTCGTCGTGCGGCCGTCTGCGTGCCGATAGAAGACGTGGCTCCCCTTTTGGCGGACGGCGGCAAATCCGAGTCGCAGCAACGCCTTTTCCATTTTTTTGGCGTCGACGACCGGCAGGCGGGTCATCCATTCACCGTGATCTGCTGGATGCCGACGAAAGGCTGCGCGTCGATCGGTTCACCTTTCTCGGACCGTTCTTCCAGGATCAGTTCGAGCACTTCTCGCAGATTCTGCTGCAGTTCGTCGAGAGTGGCGCCCTGGCTATGAGCACCCGCGAGGCCCGGGATTGTGCCCACGTAGAGTCCGGTCTCTTCGTCGAACTCAATGTACGCCGTGAATGTGTGAGTCATTAACGTCGACCCTTTGCAAGTTCCTTCACTCTACTTTAGCAGTCGACCGGCCGACTCGCACTGGCCGACTCCCCTCGAGAGAAACGCTGTTTTGCGAGACGTCGGCATCATTGGATTCGTTCACTTGGAACTGTCGAAGCAGCCCCGAAATATCCGCGGGCAACGGCGATTCGAATGTGACACGGCCGCCCAGGATGGGATGGTCGAACTCGAGGCGGTGCGCGTGCAGAGCATGACGGCCGGTCGGTTCGTCGGCTTCGACGTCGTCGGTCGATTCGCCGTTCGGGCCCGGGTTTGCGAGTTGGCCGGCTCGTGCGGCGGCGGGCGCAGAGGGCTTTGTACTCAGCCTTGCTGAGCTTGATCGCTCCGTAGGGGCCGTAGAATTCATCGCCGACGACCGGGTGGCCGAGTTCTGCCATGTGCAGGCGGATTTGATGGTTGCGGCCAGTGCGCGGGCGGGCGCGGACGAGGGTGTTTTCGGGGCCGCGGGCGAGCACTTCGTAGTCGGTGCGGCTCGGCCGCCGATCGCCGGCTTCGGGACTGCACGACATCAGCACGCTGCCGGCCTCGGGCGAAGTGCCGATTGGCACGTCGATCGTGCCGCGCTGGTCGGCCAAAACTCCCTCGACGAGGGCCAGGTAGCTTTTTGAGATTCGCTCCTGCTGGAACTGGATCGAGAGTTGGCGGTGGGTCAGGTGTTCCTTGGCAACGACGATCAGTCCGCTCGTCATCCGGTCGAGGCGATGGACGATGCCCGGCCGCAGCAGACCGGGCCATACCGTTTGTTGATCGAAGTGATGTTGCAGTGCGTTACACAGCGTGCCGGTCTGCAGGTCGCCGGCCGGATGCGTGATCTGCCCCGGCGGCTTGTCGACGACGATCAGCCAGGCGTCTTCGTAAACGATGTTGAGCGGCAACGCCTGCGGGCGATGAATTTTGTCGGGCGGCTCGATCAGGCGGATGCTGACCGTGTCGCCCTGGTAGACCCGCTCGGCGATTTCGACCGTATTGCCGTCGAGCTTCACCTGCCCGGCGGCAACGATCCGCTGCAGTTTCCACGGCGTGTAATTACGGAAGTGCCGGGCGAGAAACGAATCGATCCGCACGCCACTCAAGTAGCGTTCGACAACGAGCTCGGCAGTGAAGGGAAAGGGAGGCACGTCCCGATTGTCGCAAGTGCGGCCGGTTCCTGCGACGACCGCGGATGCCCGCGGGCTAGCGGATGGTCGACGGGCCCGGTGATTCCTTCTTCGGCCGAATCTGGTAGTTCCGCCGCGACTGGTCGAACTCCAGCTCGATCATTTTGCTCTCGGCGGCGTCTTCCAAGAGTTCGGAGAAGCTGTTGTAGCCGTAGTAGCCCTCGTTGAAGCCGGGATAAACCCGGCGGATGACTTGCTTGAGCATCGAGCCCCAGATGGGGTCGTAGTCCTGTTCGAGCGAGTGGACGACTTCCAGCAGGCGGTCGAGCGCTTCCTGCTTTTTGTCCTCGCGCCGCTTGACCCCCTTCTTTGGGGCGGCCGCGGCCGTGCCCTTTTGGGCCGTCCGCACCAGGTCGTCGTAATAGATGAACTCGTCGCAGTTGGCGATCAGGAGGTCCGAGGTGGAGCTTTTCACGCCGCAGCCGATCACCCGGTTGTTGTTTTCCTTGAGCTTGGAGACCAGCGGGGAAAAGTCGCTGTCGCCGGAGACGAGGGCGAAGACGTCGATGTGGTTCTTGGAATAGCACAGGTCCATGGCGTCGACGACCATGCGGATGTCGGCGCTGTTCTTGCCGCTCATCTTGCTCTGGGGGATGTCGATCAGTTCGATCCCCTGGGAGTGGAACTCGCGGATGGCGTCGCGGTAATGGCTCCAGTCGCAATAGGCCCGCTTGAAGACGATGCGGCCTTTTTCCAGGAGCCGTTTGAGGACGAGTTGGATTTTGAAGTCACCCGTTTTCATGCCGCGAACGCCGATGGCAAGATTCTCGAAGTCGATAAAGACGGCGATCAGCGGTTCGTCGGAGCGAGTCAGGCCTGTTGCGCTCAAGCGATGGCCCTCGTGGGATTCGATCGATGGGAGGGGCTGTTCGGACGAAAGGATAAGAGAAGTGTGCGAAAGCGGCAAGCGCGTCTGGCTGGATCCCGCGACGGCAACCTGTTGGCGCTACCGCCTTTGACGCGCCTGCATCTGCCGGGTGATGGCGATCTCTTTGCGAGCGACCTCGTAATGCGGGTCGATCTCGAGCAGCCGTTCGAGCTCTTGGACCGCCTCGTCGAACCGCCCCTCCCCGCGGAGGGCCACGGCAATGTAGTGGTAGCAGTCGATCTGTTTCGGATCGAGGGCCAGTGCCCGTTTTCCATGGCGAATCGCGGCGGCGTAATCCCGCGTCTTCGCGCACAAGAGCGACAGGTTCGCCTCGGCATTGGCCAGGTTCGGATCGATTTGGACGGCCCGTTCGAGCTGGCGGCGGGCCTCGGCGTCTCTGATGGCGGTCCATCAACAGGACGGCGAAATCGTTGTGCGTTTGGGCCGAATTGTCGTCCAGCTCGAGTGCCGCTTGGTAATGCTCGATCGCTTCGTCGCCGCGGCCCGTTTTATCCAGGGCGCCGGCCAGCTTGTATTGCAGCACGGCCGACGGCGGCGCGAGGCGAATGGCCGACTCGAGCTCGGGGATCGCCTTGTCGGGTTGTTCTGCATACAGATAGGCGGCCGCCAGGTATTGGTGCGGCGTCGGGTGATCGGGCAGGACGGCCGCCTCATGGCTGAGCAGGCGAATCGAGTCGTGCCAATAGCCGATCTGATGAAACGAAACAGCCGCGAACGCTGCCAGCGCGACGACGGCTACCGCCGGAACGATTCGCGTCCGCGGCACACCCACCGGCGTTCCGTCCGCGACGAGCCAGGTCACCGCCAGGAAGATGCCAATCAGCGGGAAGTAGGTGTAGCGGTCGGCCATCTGCTGCCCACCGATCTGCACCAAGCCGATCAATGGCACCAGCGTGCCCAAGTACCACGACCAGCCGACGAACACGTACGGCCGTCGCCGGAGGCAATAGAGGGCAAACGCCGAGATCGCCAGCAACAGCACGCCGGCAGCAAGCACGTCGGCCCAGCCGAGTCGAAAGCCCGGATGCGGATAATAGACCACCAGATTGACGGGAATCAGCGTCTTCCCCAGGTAGACCGCATAAACCACGACCGCGTTCATCAGCCGCAGAGAGAGCGGCAGCGCCTCGACGACGGCCCCGCCGTGCGACTGCGCGTACGAGGCCACGGCCGAGAAGATCGCGGACAGGCCGAAGAACGGCACCTTCTCCAGCAGCAGTCGGCCGAACGGCTGCGGCGATCCGGGCCGCTTGGGCTCCGCCGGCAAGCGGTCGGCCGTCGGCCCGAGCTGCATCCGGCCCAGCGGCCAGAGATCGAGCAGCAGAAAGACGAACGGCAGCGTCACCAGAGTTTGCTTGGCCATCAGGCTCAGCGCCAGACCGACGAAGGCCATGGCCAGATTGACCCAGGCGGCGCCGACGCGCTGGGCATAACGCACATAGGCCCACAGCGAGATCATCCCGAAGAAGATGCTCAGCACGTCCTTGCGTTCGGCGATCCACGCCACCGACTCCACGTGCAGCGGATGCAGGGCAAACAGGGCCGCCACGAACGCGCTGGGCAGATCGCGGCCTGTGGCCTGGGCCAGCGACCAGAACAAGAGCACGACACACGCCGCGTGCAACAGCGTATTGGTGATGTGGAACCCGCTCGCCCGACCGCCGTACAGATCGACGTCGAGCATCAGCGAGATCCAGGTCAGCGGGATCCAGTTGGAATCGTGGACGGAAGTAAAGCTCCAGGCGACGTTCCGCGCGGTGAGCCCGGTCGTCACATGAACGTTATCGATGACATAGACCGGGTCGTCGATCGAGAGTGCCCCGTACCACCACGTCGGGCCATACAGCGCCAGCGACCCGACCGTCAGCAGCAGCGCGAGCAGCAGTCGGCGTTTGGGCCAACCCCCAACGTTCGACCGCTCGACTGCGACCGCGGGGCTCGGAACTTTCTGCGACCGACGACTCATCACGCTACCGGTTGGGCCACGCCGGAAGAGGACCGGACGCCGATCGCTGCGCCGGGCCGACCATCAGGACCTCGCCAGGTCGCGGAGCACTTTGTGCAGGATGCCGCCGTTGCGGTAGTACTCCACTTCGATCGGCGAATCGATGCGGCAGAGCGCCGTGAACCGCACGGGCGTGCCGTCGGCCTTGGTCGCCGTCACTTCGACCGCCTGGCGCGGCTTGAGCGAATCGTCGAGGCTGATGTCGAACGTCTCGGTCCCGTCCAACCCCAGGTGCTTGGCGTCCTCCCCCTCCCGGAACTCGAGCGGCAGCACGCCCATGCCCACCAGGTTCGAGCGGTGAATGCGTTCGTAGCTCTTGGCGATGACCGCACGGATGCCCAGCAGATACGTCCCCTTGGCCGCCCAGTCGCGGGACGATCCGGTGCCGTATTCCTCGCCGGCCAGCACGACGAGCGGCGTGCCGTCCTCTTTGTATTTCATCGCCGCGTCGAAGATCGACATCTGCTTGCCGTTCGGCAGGTAGCGGGTCACGCCCCCTTCGACGCCCGGACAGAGCAGGTTCTTGATGCGGATGTTGGCGAACGTGCCGCGAGTCATCACGCGGTCATTGCCGCGACGGCTGCCGTAGCTGTTGAAGTCGAGCGGCTTGACCCCGTGCTGCTGCAGGTAGAGGCCGGCCGGCGAATCGGCCTTGATCGAACCGGCCGGGCTGATGTGGTCAGTCGTCACCGAATCGCCCAGCAGGGCCAGCACGCGGGCTCCGGAGATCGCCTGGATAGGCTCGGGTGTGTCGGGCATGTCGACGAAGAACGGCGGCTCCTGCACGTACGTGCTCTTCGCGTCCCACTCATAAAGTTCGCCCGAGCCGGCCGAGATCTTTTGCCACTCGGGCGGCCCCAGCGTGGCATGCGCGTATTCGCTTTTGAAGGTCTCGGGAGACATCGAGGCGGCGACTGTGTCTGCGATCTCTTTCTGGCTCGGCCAGATGTCCTTCAAGTACACGTCCTGGCCGTCGCTCCCCTTCCCCAACGGCTCCTTCACCAGGTCGATGTCCGTGGTGCCGGCCAGCGCGTAGGCGACGACCAGCGGCGGGCTGGCGAGGTAAGCAGCCCGCACTTGTGGATTGATCCGCCCCTCGAAGTTGCGGTTGCCCGAAAGGACGGCCGCGGCCACGAGATCCCCCTTCGAGACGGCCTGCGACACGGATTCGGGCAGCGGACCGCTGTTGCCGATGCACGTTGTGCAGCCGAAGCCGACCAGGTTGAAACCGAGTTGATCCAGCGGCTTATCGAGCTTGGCTTTCTTCAAGTAATCGGTGACGACGCGGCTGCCCGGGGCGAGGCTCGTCTTCACCCACGGCTTCTGATGCAGCCCCTTCTGGACGGCATTCCGCGCAAGGAGACCGGCGCCGATCATCACCGAGGGATTGCTCGTGTTGGTGCAACTGGTGATGGCGGCGATCACCACCGCGCCGTCGGTCAGCTCGGCCGAGTCGCCGTTGAGCTTCACCGGGACGGGGGCGGCCGGGCTCGCCTTGCCGAAGGCACCCGACAGGTCCTTCTGCCACTGGCTCTTCATGTCTTTGAGCAGGACGCGATCCTGCGGCCGCTTCGGGCCGGCCATCGCCGCCTCGACCGTACCCAGATCGAGGGAGAGCGTGCTCGAGTAGTGTGGATCGGGCGAGCTCGATGTCCGAAAGAGCCCCTGCTCTTTGTAGTATCGGTCGACCAGGTCGACCTCCTCGGCCGTGCGGCCCGTCCGCTGCATGTACGCGAGCGTTTCCTGATCGACGGGGAAGAAGCCCATCGTCGCCCCGTATTCGGGCGCCATGTTGGCGATCGTCGCCCGGTCGGGCAGGCTCATCGTATCGAGGCCCGGACCATAGAACTCGACGAACTTGCCGACGACCCCCTTCTTCCGCAGCATCTGCGTCACGGTGAGCACCAGGTCGGTCGCGGTCACGCCTTCGCGGAGACTGCCGGAGAGCTTAAAGCCGACGACTTCCGGCGTGAGCATGTAGAGCGGCTGGCCGAGCATCACGGCCTCGGCCTCGATCCCGCCGACGCCCCAGCCGACGACGCCCAGGCCATTAATCATCGTGGTGTGGCTGTCGGTGCCGACGAGGGTGTCGGGGAAGGCGACGCCGTCGCGAGTGAGGACGACCTTGGCCAGGAACTCGAGATTCACCTGGTGCACGATGCCCGTCGCCGGCGGCACGACGCGGAAGTTGTTGAACGCCTGCTGCCCCCAACGCAAAAACTGGTAGCGTTCGATATTCCGCTCGAACTCCATTTCCACATTGAACTGCAGCGACTCTGGCGTAGCAAACTGATCGACCTGCACCGAGTGATCGATCACCAAATCGCACGGGACGAGCGGATTGATTTTCTTGGGATCGCCCCCCATCCGCACCATCGCGCTTCGCAGCGCGGCCAGGTCGACGATCGCCGGCACGCCCGTGAAGTCCTGCAGCACAACGCGGCCCAGCTTGAAGGGGACTTCCATCGTCTTGGGGGAATCCGCACTCCAGTTGGCCAGCTCGACGACGTCCGATTCGTTGACGATGAAGTTGTCGACGTTCCGCAGGCACGATTCCAGCAGCACGCGGATCGAATAGGGCAGCTTGTCGACGTCCGCGATGCGGTCCTCGCTCAACTTCTGCAGGCGAAAAATCGTGTAGCTGCCGCCCTTCGTCGCGAGCTTGGCCTCCGCCTGAAAGGGATTCTCGTTTGCCATCGTCGTTCTCCTGGTCACTGTCCCCGGTCACTGCGGGCAGCCGCCGCGATCGGTAGCGAGCCTCTGCCGCACCGCTACAATCAGCGGCGAACAGCACGGCTGGCAGCGGCCAGCGGCACGGGCCCTCGAGACGTTCATCGTTGTTCTTCGGGCCGACATTGTATTGTATGGCCGGGAGGCGGCAAAGCCGCGCGACGCATCCTGCTGCAACAGAAAAACCACACCCATGAAGAATGAGCCGAAGGGGATTTCGATGCTGCACGCTTTGGCGACGATCGTGCTTCTGTCTGTGGTTCGCGCCGCCGCGCGGAGGAAATCGACCCCATCAAGCCGCCCGCCATTGCGACGCAAAGCGTGCCCATCGTTCCCGAGACGATCGCCGACCGGCTTCGCCAATTCCAGAACGTCCGCACGGCCGTGTTTCACGGCTGGGCGCCGGACGGCAAGGGTCTGCTGATCGCCACGCGGTTCGGCAACACGATGCAGCTGCACCGCGTTTATGAGCCGGGCGGCCGCCGGGAGCAGGTGACGTTCTTCGACGAACCGGCCAACGGGCACACGCTCCGGGCTGCCACCGACGGCGCCCTGCTCGTGTCTATGAGCGAAGGCGGCAGCGAACGCGACCAGGTCTTTTGCCTCGAGCCCCGCACCGGACGCGTGACGCGGCTCACCGACGGCCGCTCGCGCAACCAGGTGCAGGCGGTCAGCCGCGATGGCACCAAGATCGTCATCGCCAGCAACGAGCGCAACGGCCGTGATACCGATCTGTTTACCGCCAATCCGCGGCTCGCCGGCTCGATGCGGCCCCTCTATCGGGCTCGCGGCGAGTTTTGGAACGCGCAGGACTGGTCGGCCGACACCTCGCACCTTCTGATGAGCCGCTACGTGTCGATCAACGAGTCGTACCCGGCCATCCTCGACACGGCGAACGGCCAGACGGTCGCGATTCCTTCCCCGGGCCCGTCGCCGACGGCCTTCGGCCCAATGAGGTATTCCGCCGACTCGAAGTCGATCTATCTATCGAGCGATGCCCGCAGCGAGTTTTTGCAACTCGCTCGGGTCGACGCCGAAACGCTCAAATACACCTGGCTCACCGACGGCATTCACTGGGACGTGGAAGAGATCGCCGTCGACCCGCATTCCGGCCGCGTGGCCTTCACGGTGAACGAAGACGGCCTGAGCACCCTCTATTTGCTGGAAAACGATCAGCCCAAGCGATTGCCGGTCGAGCCGGGCATCATCACGGGGATCGAGTTCTCGCCCGACGGCGGCAAGCTGGGGTTCACCCTGGCTCGCCCCGAGGCGCCGTCCGACGTCTTCTCGCTAACCCTGGCCGACGGCCAACTGACGCGGTGGACGTTTAGCGAGGTGGGGGGGCTCGATCCGTCGACCTTCGTCGCGCCGCAGACGATCCACTACAAGTCGTTCGACTCCCGCCAGATACCGGCCTACGTCTACAAGCCGCGCGACGCGTCTCCGCAGCACCCGGTGGCCGTGCTGATCAACATTCACGGCGGTCCCGAAGGCCAGTTTCGCCCGACCTTTACCGGCATGGAACAGTTCTTCGTCAACGAGCTGGGGCTGGCGGTGATCGCTCCCAACGTCCGGGGTTCGTCGGGCTACGGGAAGACCTATCTCAAGCTGGATAACGCCGAACTCCGCGAAGACAGCGTCCGCGATATCGGCGCCCTGCTCGACTGGATCGCCACCCAGCCGGAGCTCGACGCCAAACGGGTGGCGGTCTACGGCGGATCGTACGGCGGTTACATGGTGCTGGCCTCGCTCACGCATTACAGCGACCGCATTCGGGCGGGGGTCGACATCGTCGGCGTCGCCAGCTTCAACACCATGCTCAAGACGACGAGTGCCTACCGGCAGGACCTCCGCCGGGCCGAATATGGCGACGAACGCGACCCCAAGATGCGGGCCTTCTTCACCCGGATCGACCCGCTCAACAACGCCCAAAAAATCCACTCGGCGTTGCTCGTCGCCCACGGGCGGAACGACCCCCGCGTCCCCTTCACCGAGGCCCAGCAAATCGTCGCCAAGGTAAGGGCCAACGGCAAAACAGTCTGGACAATCTACGCGAATAACGAAGGTCACGGGTTCCAGAAAAAGGCCAATCGCGATTATCTCAACGCGGCGATCGCCCTGTTTCTCAAACAGAATCTGGGTCCCTGAGGCCGGCCACGGCGGTTTAAGCCGTATGATCCCAGCGAGTTGCTGCCTCTGCTGCGCGGCCCCTACGGCTCACTCCACGTCGTCCCAAACCGTATACTGGTAACGATTTGTTCGCTGCCGGTCGGATTCTGATATGCACAAATGTCTGACTAAAGAATCTGTAACGAAGCGCCCGCAAAGTTGATTTTACTTGCCCAGCTTGTTGCCATTGGTCCGTTCTAAATCGACCTCTCTTCAACAACGGAGGAAGAACGCCAATGACTGCAGTTGCCTACATCGCACTTTCGTTCGCAACGTTGCTGCCGGCGCCGGGCCAGAAGGTTTACACGGAGTACTATCCAGCATTCGTCGCTGCCCGCAGTTCGGGCAAGATGCTGCTGGTCGACTTCGGGACCGACTTCGACTTCAAGACCGTCGATGCGAAAAGTCTCGAAGGCTACGTGATCTGCCATGTCCCGGTCGACTACAAGCTGAAGATCGACGGGAAGATGGCCCGCCTGATCGACGCCCCGGCCTTTTACTGTCTCCAACAACAGCCCGGCATTGTCGTCGTCGACCTGCATAACAAGGAGCACTTTCGCGAAACTGTGAGCGTCCTGCCGCAGCGTTACGTGGCGGCTTATTACGTCGGGGCGCTGCTCGACCTGCCGTCGGGGACGATTACTCAACGGACGTTGACCTGGGCCTTCCGGGTGCACCAGGAACATCCGCCTTGCACGAACGGCATGGCTGATCCCGGCATGATGCAGCATGCCGACGTCCACTCACTGAATCAGGCCAATTCCAACTCGATGTACCACTCCGGCAATTTCCCGGGGAGCTTCGAGATCGTCGCTCAATCGATGGGCGGCGGGAACATGGCTGACATCGCCGTCGAACTCGTGAATCTCTGGCGGAGTTCGGCCCCGCACTGGGGTGCGGCCATCACGCCGTGGTCGGCCTACGGCGTCGACATGCAGACGAACGGCAGCGTCTGGTACGCCACGGGCGTCTTCCGCTAAGACACTGCCGCCCAAGACCGGGCGACCACACGGATCGATTTCGGGCGGCGGCCTCGCGAGCAACGCGCGGGGCCGCCGCACTTTATTTTTGGGCGAGATGGTTCCAAGCTCGCTCGGCGTGCGGACTTCTCTCCGCCATTCTGCCGCGGGTCCAACGCTCGCTTGTGGTATGCTCAAGAAAAGAGCTGGACACAAGCATCGTGTCGAGGCGTGTCGCCAAGTCCGGTGCTTTCCGCGGCGGCGTATAGTTCAGGAGCGGCCGGTGGTTCGCAGTTGTCCCAATTTCATCGCCGGCGAACGTCGGCCGTCGCGGGCGACCCAGCAGTTGCCGGTGACCAATCCGGCGACGGGCGAAGTCCTGACCGATCTGCCTCTCTCGGCGGGGGACGAAATCGACGACGCCGTCGCCAGCGCCCGCGAGGCCTTCCGCACCTGGAGCGAAACGCCCGTTATGGAGCGGGCCCGCGTGCTCTTCCGCTTCAAGCAGAAGCTCGAGGAGGCCCGCAACGAGCTGGTCGAGCTGGTCGTCCTCGACAACGGCAAGACGCTGGCCGAGGCCCAGGGCGAGGTCCAGCGGGGCATCGAAGTCGTCGAATTCGCCACCGGTATCCCGGCTCACATCCTGGGAACCGTGGCGGAAGACGTCGCCCGCGGCATCGACTGCGAGATGCTCCGCCAGCCGCTGGGAGTGGCGGCCGGTTTCACGCCGTTCAACTTTCCCGTGATGGTGCCGCTCTGGATGATTCCCGTGGCGGTGGCCTGCGGCAACACGTTCGTGCTGAAACCGTCCGAGCGGTCACCCCTGCCGGCCGTCCGCCTCGCCGAGCTGTTCGCCGAGTGCGGAGCCCCGCCGGGGACGCTCAACGTCGTTCACGGAGCGTCGGAGACGGCCGAGCGACTGCTGACGCACCCGAACGTGGCTGCGGCCTCAGTCGTCGGGTCGAGCCCGGTCGCCAAGCACGTTTATGCGACGGCGGCCGCCAGCGGCAAACGAGTGCAGGCGCTTGGCGGGGCGAAGAACGCCCTGGTCGTCATGCCCGATGCCGACCTCAATGCCACGGTCGAATCGATCGTGACGTCCGCCTTCGGCTGTGCGGGTCAACGGTGCCTGGCCGGCTCGAATCTGTTTGCGGTGGGCGACATTGCCGAGCGGCTGGCCGAGTCGCTCTGTGCGGCGGCGTCCCGGCTCAAGCTGGGACCGGGCATCGATCCGTCGACCAAGATGGGGCCGGTGATCACCGCGCAGGCCAAGGATCGTGTCCACAGCTACGTCGATGCCGGTGTGACAGCCGGAGCCCGCCTGCGGCTCGACGGTCGACGCGCGCAGGTCGCGGCCTGCCCCGGCGGGTACTTCATCGGCCCCACAATCTTCGACGATGTCGTGCCGGAGATGGCAATCGCTCGCGACGAGATCTTCGGCCCGGTCGTCACGATCCTTCGCGTCAAAAACCTGGACGAAGCGATCGAGCGCGTGAACGCCAGCCCGTTCGGCAACTCGGCCAGTCTCTATACGACGAGCGGCGGCGCCGCGCGGGTCTTCCGCAAGCGGATCGAGGCGGGCATGCTGGGCATCAACCTGGGCGTGCCCGCGCCGATGGCTTTCTTTCCCTTCAGCGGCTGGAAGGGCTCGTTCTTCGGCGACCTGCACGCTCAGGGGAAAGACGCGATCGATTTCTACACCCGCCGCAAAGTCGTGACGTCGCGATGGGGCGACAGCGACGCCCTGTGGAAGTCGAGCAGCGCGAATTGATCGCTGGCCGATCAGACACTGCGGCCCAGCGGCGTCACTCGGGTAGCGGTTGGCCGCGGGTTTCCGGCGCGAGCCAGATGATGGCCATCCCGATCACGTAGACGAGGCTCATCGTCGCGCACGCGTGAGCGTGCGACAGAACTTTGGTCGAGCCGAACTGGCTCAAGCTCATCAAGTTGCCCGATTGCAGCGCCCCGATCGCCGCGAGAATGCGGCCAAAATTGAAACTGAAGCCCTGCCCCGTCGCCCGCAGCCGCGTCGGAAAGAGCTCGGGCAAGTAGAGCGGCAGCCATCCGTAAAACGAGGCCGTCAGTCCGCCGACGAAAAACATCCCGATCAGCAGCGGCCAGCCGAATTCGCTGTTCCCGAGATAAAACGCCAGCGAGGCTGCCAGCGACCCCAGGCACAACAGCGTGTAGGTCGGCCGGCGACCGATCGCGTTACACAACAGGGCCCCCGCCAGCGTTCCAAAAATCGCGCCGAAGCCCGAGATGATCTGCGTGCGAGCGCTCGCCGCGGTGGGAGTGATGTCGCTCGAGCCGGCAGCGGCGACCCTGTCCAGCCGCCGGCGACGATTGTCGGGCCTCGACCAGCTTGGATGCCCAGCTCGGCGCCAGCTGCACCGAGGCCCACGTTCCGACCAGGGCCACGCCGCTCAAGCACGCGCCGAGCACCATCCGACGCAGCGTCGGGCTGATCGCGAGAGCTGGACCGCCCGACGCCGCGCCCGCCCGCACGAGGTAGCGAAACACCGGAAAAATGAAGCCGACCACGGCCAGCGCCACCCCGACAATCGAACCGCCGATCCGCACGGCCGGCGAAAAGGAGCTGTCCGGCAGCCAGAGAAAGATCATGAACAGCGGTCCGGCCGTGCCAGCGAGCACGGCCAGCAAATCGCGGCTGGCCCAGTGCGACGTCGAGCCCTGGAGCTTCTCGTGCTGCCAGCGCTTCGATTCGGGGACGAGCAATTGAATGAAGAACGTCAACAGCGCCGGCAGCGCTCCGACCAACATCATCAGCCGCCAGCCGGAATGCGCGACGAGCCGTTCGACCGAGTGCGGCGCCAGGCCGACGGCGAGCAACGTGTGCTCAGTGAAGCCGAGGAACTGGTTGAGGACCAGTCCGATCGCCGCGATCGCCAGAAAGCCGACGTTGGACGCCGCTCCGATCAGGCCGGCCATCAGGCCCCGCGATTGGTCGGGCCAGACCTCCATCACCAGCGCCACCCCCAGCGACCACTCGCCCCCCATTCCCAGCGACGAGATGAAGCGAAACAAAAAGACCTGCTCGGGCGAATTGGCGATGCCGCACAGCCCCATGAAGACCGCGTAGGTGACGACCGAAAGGCTCATCGCCCGCACGCGGCCCAGACGGTCGCCCAGCCAGCCGAAGAGCACGCCGCCCGTCGCCGCACCGACCAGAAACCCTGCGATCATCAGGCCGAACCAGACGTCGACGTGCTTTTGCCCGGACTCGCCCAAGAGATCGATCAGCGCGGGCCGGCCGACGAGCGGAAAGAGGCCCATCTCGAAGCCGTCGAACATCCAGCCCAAAAAGGCGGCGGCCAGCGTGAGCCACTTGCCGCTCGACGAAGAAGCCGCGTTCGGTATTCCGCCTGGCGTCGATGCGAGCGTCACGCGCGGCTCTCTTGGCTTCGGCTGCAGGAGGGAGGCGTCCGCGCGATTCAGGACGCGGACCGACACGGCGGGAAAGAGCCGATTCTAACGCCGGACGCTCAACACGGCGAACGGCTCGAAGAGCGCAGCAGAAGATCGCACACTGCGGCCAGAGGGTCGGGCATCAACGATGCGCCGCTTGACGACCGATTCGTCGTCAGGCCAGCTCGTGCACCGGTTCGCGAACGTCGACGAAATAGCGGGGCCGGCCGGTCGGGTCGGTCACCGTCGTCGTGTTCGGATCGATGCCCAGATTGGCGTAGATCGTCGAGACGATCTGCTGGATGTGGACCGGACGACTGACGGCGTATTCGCCCAGGCGATTCGTGGAGCCAATCGCCTGCCCGGTCCGCATGCCGCCGCCGGCCAACAAGGCGCAGCTGACGCGCGACCAGTGATCGCGGCCGGCTGCCTTGTTGATTCGCGGCGAGCGGCCAAACTCGCCCCACACGACGACGGTCGTCGTTTCCAGCAGTCCCCGCTCGTCGAGATCCTGCACGAGTGCGGTCACCGCCTGATCGAGCTTGGGGCCGTGGTCGCGAACCAGGCCGAAGTTATCGCCGTGGCTGTCCCAACGTCCGTACGACAGCGTGACGCAGCGAACGCCGGCCTCGACGAGGCGGCGAGCGATCAGCAGATGGTGATTGACGGTCGGTGCGCCATCGTATTGGAAGTTGTACGGTTTGCCGTCGCCGTAGCGAGCGAGGATCCGCGGGTCTTCCTTGGTGAGATCGAGGGCGTCGGCCAGCTTGTTCGAGGTGAGCACGCCGAAGGCCGCGTTGGAGAACGCATCCATGCCCGCGAGCATGCCGCTCGAGTCGGCCGAACGCTTCAGATGATCGAGTCCCTTGAGCAAGGCCTTGCGGTCCTGCAGGCGATCGAGCGTCACGCCGTTCAAACGCAGGTCCGCCATCCCCTGCCCGTTCGGCCGGAAGGGCTGGTAGGCCGAGCCCAGAAAGCCGGGCGAGCCCGGTTCCGACCATTCCATGTGACTGGTGTGCATCGGCCAGGGCGACGAACGGCGGAATCGACGGTTCGACCGGCCCCTGCACCTTGGAGATGATCGAGCCGATGCTGGGCCGTCCGCCGATCGAGACGCTGTCGCGGCGAGGCCAGCCGCTCATGCACTGGTATCCGTCGTGATTGTCGACGCAGCCCTCCACCGAGCGGATGATGGCAAACTTGTCCATCATCGCGGCAATCCGCGGGAAGCACTCGCCGATCTGAATGCCGGGCACCTTGGTCGAAATCGGGCTGAACTCGCCGCGGATTTCTTTGGGCGCCTCGGTCTTGATTTCCCACAGATCCTGGTGCGGCGGGCCGCCGGCCAGGAACACGTTGATCACCGCTCTCTGCCGCGACTTTTTCGGAGACGTGCTGGCGGCTTCGGCTCGCAGGATGGTCGGCAGGCCGACTCCGCCGACGGCGCTCATCGACAGTCCGCCGATTTTCAAAAACGTGCGGCGCGAGAGACCGTCACAGTAGGGAGTGGTAGGCCCAAGTAGCGTCAGCATCGAAGGTCTGTTTCCTCGAAGGATGCCGGATCCGGTGGGTGGGCTCGTCGGAAGCGCTTGGCGAGGGTGTGCAGTTGACAGCGCGGGGCAAAAAAGTCAGTCAGGCGGCAATATCATCAGGCGGCAATGAGGCGGGCGATCCCAGGCGGGACGTCAGACAGCGACGGATGTCGAAGTGCAAAGCACCGAAGTCGAGCACAAAACACTTCAACGAACGTTGATGCCTGACTTCAGAATAAATCGACCGGCGGCAGCCGTCAAGAGCAGCGAAACCGTTGCCCCTTGCCAAATTCCGACGCGAATCGGAGTTGAAATCTCAAGATTATTTCACGGGCGCCGGGGGGCGCGACGGCAGGCGTTCTCGTGGCAACGGTTGGTTGTGCTGTCGGCGCCGTATCTGGACCCGCAGCGGTGACGATTGTTCGCTTCCCAGCGAGGGCATAGACTCTGAGAGATCGGACTTTTCCGCTCCGCCGTTCTCACGCGCTTGATTCGCCGCGGGCCCAGCGAAACCTCTCTTCATTCGGGGCTCGATTCCTCATGTGCCCAATCGCGACCGGCGAACCCGGCAGTCTCCACCCGCACTCACTCAGCCGAAAAAAAGCTGTCCAGATGGCCGGCGTGATTGCGTTGGTCGTGGCGGCCGGGGTCGGGGGCGCCTTCTACTACTATCGCTACGGCGACAAGACGACCACCGATTTCAACGTCGTCGGCTCCGAGATGAAGGAGACGCTCAAGATCGATGTGCCGCCGCGGCTGTCTCCCAAGTTCATGGTGACGCGGCCCGATGTGATGACAATGATCGTCTTCACGCCGTTCAAAGAGACGGCCGATCCGGCATGCCTGGCCGTCGTCCGTTGTCTGCCGGAATGGGCGCACGAAAAGGGAAACCGCCCGAACCAGGTGCTGCAGTCCGCCATGCAGCAGTATTTTCCGCAGTTCGAGACCGAGCGCTGGAAAGACACCGAGACCCGCGAGGTTTCGATTCGCGGCCAAGACGAACAAGTCAAAGTCGCCACGTCTTATCGTGTGGAAGATCACAAGGAAGTGCGGATCGTCAGCATCGAGAATCTGGTCACGGACAAGGGGCCGATCGCGCTGTACTATCAAACGCCGATCACCTCCACGGCCGACGACGACATCGAGATCATGCTCAAGTCGCTGAATTGAGGCGCCGCCATGCCGCAGACGCAGGTCCCGCCCGGGCCTTCGGGAAAGCTCACCGCTCCGCTCCGATTTCTCGATTACTGCCGCGACCCGCTCGGCTACTTGACGCGGATGGCCGCCAAGTATGGGGACGTCGTCGATTTTGCCGCCGGGCCGATGCCCTTCTACATGTTCAGCCATCCCGATGCGATTGAAGAGATCCTGCGACGCAAGCATCGGCTGTTCAAAAAAGACGCCTACATGGAGGCGCTGCGTCCCCTGCTCGGCAACGGCCTGCTGTGCAGCGAGGGCGAGGAGTGGAGACGGGCGCGGGCGATGGCCCAGCCGGCGTTTCAGGCCCGCCAGGTCCAGCAATACGCGGCGACGATGGTCGACTACACCGAGCGGATGATCGCCGGCTGGAAGCCGGGCGGAACCCGCAACGTGCACACCGACATGATGCGGCTCACTTCGCAAATCGTCACGAAGACCCTCTTTGACGTCGACGTGGAAGACGCCGAAGGCAGCATCGGCAAGAACCTCGAAGCGGCCATGCGGTTCTATGCCAACCCGTTGTCGATGTTCCCGAAGTGGCGACACGTCCCCACGCCCACCAACCTTCGCTTTCGCCGCACGCTAGGCCATCTCGACGGGCTGATCCTGCAAATGATTCGCGAACGCCGCGCGGAAGGCCCCGGGGACCGCACGGATCTGCTCTCGCGACTGCTCTCGGCCGAGGATGAACAAGGCCGCAAAATGTCGGACTCGGAGCTGCGTGACGAGCTCTTGACGCTGTTTCTGGCCGGCCACGAAACGACGGCACTCACCCTCACGTACGCCTTCTATTTGTTGGGCACGCATCCCGATGTCGAGAGCGAACTCTCACGCGGAGCTCGATCGCCTGCTGCCGGACCACCTGCCGGGTGTCGCCGACATACCGGCCCTGCGCGTCACCGAGAATGTGATCAAGGAATCGATGCGGCTCTATCCTCCCGCCTGGACGCTCGGCCGCGAGGCGCTTGAAGACTGCGAAATTGCCGGCTATCAGGTCAAGAAGGGAACGCAGGTGCTGATGGCGCAGTGGGTCGTGCATCGCGACGCGCGATTCTGGCCCGAGCCCGAGCGCTTCCGCCCGAGCCGCTGGGACGAAGAACAAACGAAGCAGTTGCCGCGGTGCGCCTATTTTCCCTTCGGCGACGGGCCGCGAGTCTGCATCGGCAACAACTTCGCGATGATGGAAGCCGTGTTGCTCCTGGCGACGATTGCGCGGCGCATCCGGCTGGAGCTCGTTCCGGGGCAGAAGTTGCGGCTGGTCCCCTCCGTCACGATGCGCCCGCGCGACGGCATCATGGCCATCGTGCGAGAACGCTCGAGTTCCGCCGCCGTCGCTCGCAGCTGCAAAGGTGCGGCCGACGTCGAGTATGCGACTAACTGACGCGTTGCCGCTTGCGTGCTCTCCAGTCCGCATTTCGCCATCGATCCCGCCGAAGGATTCGTGTCGGCCGGTCGTTTCCGCTCATTTTTCTGCGATTGTTCGTGTGTGCGAGATTCTTCGCAATTTGTTGCCGTCCGATTCCCCGACTTAAATCGCGAATCACTGAGAGCCCGCCGGCAATAAAGACCAAAAACCGTAAGAAACTCGAGATTGGAACCGTCGGGCTGACACCCGACGCTCGCCTGGACTTCGTCGATTTTCCGCGTGATATTCGCCCGGCGTCTGCGACTTACTAAGCGGAAGGATTTCGCCAAACATGCACGAAAGTGAGTGCTTGACAGTGTTAAACCGCTTTGCGTAGGATGCCTGAGCCAGAGCACCTCTGGGTGCTCGTCCGCGCAGGCTGGGTAAGTCTGTGTCGTTGCGACACGCGGGCGTAATTCGTTTTTGGGATTTAATTTAGAGAATTCGGTTCAATGGCAGTCCCCAAAAGACGACATTCACACTCCCGCTCCCGCAAACGGCGCAGTCATAACGCGGTCAAGCCAATTCAGTTGGTTTACTGTCCCCAGTGTCAGACCCCGGCTCCGAGCCATATGGTCTGTCCCAATTGCGGTTATTACCAAGGTCGAACGATCGTCGCGACCGCGGAGTAGCCGGCGAAGGAAGAGCCTGTTATGCGGATTGCGCTCGACGCCCTCGGGGGCGACTACGCTCCCGATCCGAATATTGACGGCGCCCTCGTTGCTCTCGAGGCGAATCCCGACCTCGAAATCGACCTCGTCGGCGACCCCTGCCTCCTTTCACCCCGCCTGGCCGAACGCAGCTACAGCGGCGATCGGCTCAAAGTCGTCCCTGCGGAGGGATGCATCGGCATGGAGGAAAAGCCGACCGAGGCCCTCCGCCGCAAACCCAACTCGTCGATTGCCGTCTGCTGGCGGCTGATGGCCGAACGGGCCGTCGACGCGGTGGTGAGCGCGGGGAACACGGGGGCCGTGGTTGCCGCCGGAATGCGGACTCGGCTCTACCTCAAGGGAGTCAAGCGGCCGGGCATCGCGGTTGCGCTGCCCAATCTGCGCGGCCGCTCGGTCCTGATGGACGTCGGTGCCAATCCGGCGGCCCGTCCCGAGCATCTGTACCAATACGCGGTGATGGGGGCGATCTACGCTCGCAACATCCTGGGCATCGAAGAGCCGCGGGTCGGCTTGATCAACATCGGCAGCGAGGACGGCAAAGGAACCGATCTCTGCCGCGAAACGCACGCTCTCCTGCAGCACAGCCGGCTCAAGGAGCACTACATCGGCAACGTCGAAGGCCGTGGCCTGTACCAGGGCGAGGCGGACGTCCTGATCTGCGAGGGTTTTGTCGGCAACGTCGTGCTGAAGGTGAGCGAAGGCATCGCCGAGTACTTTCTCCGCACGTTCCACCAGGAAGTGATCGGCCGGCTCGACCAGGATCGGGAGATGGCCGGGCGGATGCTGGGCGATCTGGCCCGCCGCTACCAGTACCACGAGCACGGCGGCGCTCCGCTGCTGGGGATCGACGGCATCTGCATCATTTGCCACGGCTCGAGCAACGCCCGGTCGATCACGAATGCCCTGCGGGCGGCGACGACCTTCAATCATCGCCAGATCAACGCGCAGATCGTCGAGGAGCTTGCCGTGGGGGTGGAGGCCTGACGCGTGGGCAAAATCGCGTTCCTCTTCCCAGGGCAAGGCGCACAGCACGTCGGCATGGGCCGGTCGATCGCCGAAAAGCTCCCGGCCGCGCGGCAACTCTACGAACAGGCGGACGAGATCCTGGGCTTCCCGCTGTCGCGGGTCTGCTTCGAAGGGCCGGCGGCCGAGCTCGATACGACGGCCATCAGCCAGCCGGCCATTTTCGTGACGAGCCTCGCGGCCCTCGAGCTGCTCAGGGCGGAGAATCCGCAAGCGGTTGAATCGTGCGACGTAACGGCGGGCCTGAGCCTGGGGGAATACACGGCCCTGGTGTTCGCCGGGGCGATGTCTTTTGCCGACGGGCTGCGGGTAGTCAAACGTCGCGGCGAGGCAATGCAGGAAGCCTCCGACGCGACGCCCTCCGGGAATGGTGAGCGTGCTGCTCCTGGACCTCGAGAAAGTCGAGTCGATTCGCGAACGGGCGTCCGCCGCCGGCTATCTGGAGATCGCCAATTACCTCTGCCCGGGCAATCTGGCGCTTGTCGGGCGAGAAGGCGGCCTGTGAAAAGGCGGCCGAGATTGCCACAGCCGAGAGCGGCAAGGCCGTGCCCCTGGCGGTCGCCGGAGCCTTCCACACGCGACTGATGAAGCCGGCCGACGAGCGGTTGGCAGAGGCCCTGGCGTCGGTTGCCATTCAGCGGCCGCGAATTCCGGTGATTTCCAACGTCGACGCCCAGTCGCACGACGATCCGGAGACGATCCGCCAAAACCTGGTGCGGCAGGTGGTCAGTCCGGTGCGTTGGGAAGACTGCATGCGAAACATGCTCAGTCAGGAGGTCAACCAGTTCTTCGAGATCGGGCCCGGGCGAGTGCTGCGGGGGACATTGAAGCGGATTGATCGGAAGGCCGATTGCCAGACGGTCAACGATTCACCCCCCTGACGGTTCGCGGCCGCCACTCCGTACGGAGGCCCCGTCCGGGCCACCGGGAGCTGCCCGGCGGCGTCAGGAATCCGGACCTCACCTGATGTTTACAGGAGCGTGCCAAGCAGCTATATCTTCGCACGTGCTTCGGACTTGCGAAGCTGCGCCAAAACCGGCCTCGGCCGGCACGACCGCAGGGCGAGACTGCTTCAGACCCCGAAATGTGACCGCCGACTAACACGCAATCGGGATTGGTACTCCAGACCGCCCGACGACAGCGCCTGGAAAGAATAGCGAAAACGCGACGTTTAAATAGCAACGATCAATTTGCTGCGGGAGGGTGACAGCGTGTCGACAATCGTTGAAGAAAAAGTCATCGGCATCGTCAGTGAACAATTGGGTGTGCCGAAGGAAGAGGTCAAACTCGACAGCTCGATTATCGAGGACCTCAAGGCCGACTCGCTCGACGTGGTCGAGCTGGTGATGGAGCTCGAAGACGAATTTGACATCACCATCCCCGACGACGACTACGAAAAGCTCAAGACCGTCGGCGACGCGATCAAGTACATCGACGAGAAGAAGTAAGTAATGAAGAGGCGCGTCGTGGTGACCGGCGCGGGGCTCGTCACCGCGCTCGGCTGCGAGTTGGCCGACTTCTGGGATCGGATCTGCGCCGGCAAGAGCGGCGTTGGACCTCTCAAGCGGTTCGACACCACCGACTTCAAGGTCACTTTCGGCGGCGAAATTCGCGACTTTGCTCCCGAAGATCACCTGGCCCTCGACGGCAAGGAGATCCGCCGGCTGGATCGCTTCGTCCAGTTCGCGATGGTGGCCTCGCATAAGGCCATCGAGCACTCGGGCATCGATCTGTCGCAGGGCGATTCGTACCGGCACGGCACGCTGATCGGCAGCGGCATCGGCGGCCTGCACGAAATCGAAGAACAGCACTCGAAGCTCTACGAACGCGGCCCCTCGCGCGTCTCCCCGTTCATGATTCCCAAGCTGATCGTCAACGCGGCCAGCGGCAACGTCTCGATCCGTTGGCAACTGCGCGGCCCCAACAGCGCGGTCGCCACCGCCTGTGCCACCGCCACCAACGCCATCGGCGACGCGTATCGGTTGATTCAAAACGACATTGCCGACGTGATGCTGGCCGGAGGCAGCGAAGCGGCCATCACGCCGATGTGCCTCTCGGGCTTTGCGCGGATGAATGCCCTGTCGACGCGCAACCAAGACCCCGAGAGGGCCAGTCGCCCGTTCGATTCCGAGCGCGACGGCTTTGTGCTCTCCGAAGGGGCCGGCGTGTTGGTTCTGGAAGAGTACGAGCACGCCAAGAGCCGCGGAGCCACGCTCCTTGCGGAGATCTGCGGTTACGGCATGACGGCCGACGCAACCCACATGACGGCCCCCGACCCCGAGGGGCGCGGCGCGGCCCGCGCCATGTCCTGCGCTCTCAAGGACGCCCACATCGATCCCGAATCGATCGACTACATTAACGCCCACGGCACCAGCACGCCTCTGGGCGACAAGGCCGAAACGATGGCCATCAAGGCGGTTTTCGGCAGCCACGCGCGAAAGCTCGCCGTTTCCAGCACCAAGAGCCAGATCGGGCACCTGCTCGGGGCCTCGGGCGGCGTCGAAGCGATCGTCTCGATCCTGGCAATGCAGCACCAGGTCGCCCCGCCGACCATCAATCTGGAACATCCCGATCCCGAGTGCGATCTGGAATACGTGCCGAACGAAGCCCGGCCGATGAAGATCAACCGCGTTCTGAAAAACAGCTTCGGCTTCGGCGGCCACAACGCCTGCCTGGTGCTGGCCAAGACGGCTTAAGACCTGGCCGCCGGATCATCGCTAGGCGGGCTCTTCTCGCCGATTCCACGTGACGCGTTGGTACTTCGGCGTGAGCGCGTGCACCCGCTCCTCGACCGCTGCCGGATACGCGCCGGTCGGTGCGACGCTGCCAAACAGTCTCCCGATCGACTGGCCCATCCCGTCGACGAATGACGGATCAAGCGAGTTTGCCCATCGGGTTTCGGACTGGGCCAGATCGAGCATCCCGGGAAACTGCGGCGCGTGCTCGCTCCGGCGGATCAGCAGGCTGCCGTGCTGCAGAACAGCCCCGCGACGACGCCGCTGAGCACTGCCCAGGATTTTTTGGCCGGCGATCACGATGTCCCGCGGATCGCCGCGACCGAAGCACAAAAACTCTCCTTCGCGTTCGGCAAGCGCCTCGCCGCGGAGGGTCGCGTGGATCCCCTGCTCCGCCAGCGCTCTGACGACCTGCTCGTGGACCCGTGCGTAGATCGACGTCGGAGATTCGGCCAAGGGATGACCCGGCGGCACGGTGCAGGAATAGGTCCACTCGTGGTGGTGCAGAATTGCACCGCCGCCCGTGAGGCGCCGCACGATCGGCAGGCCGGACAACTCGGCGATCGTGTGGGCAGCGTCGGCCGGTTGAAAGTAGCCCAGCGAAACGGTAGCCGCGCTCCAGCGATACCAACGAACCGTGCATTCGCCTCGCTCGAGGGCGCCTTCCAACAGCGCCTCGTCGAGCGCCATGTTGCGGACGCCGGTCTGAGGCTCCGACTCAATTACGACGCGGACGGTTCCCATTTGAGGATCGGCTTGCGGGCCGCTTGAACGTCGTCGGGCCGGCTGACGAGCGTCGAATGCGGCGCGTCGTGGAGGTAACTGGGATCCTCGGCAACGATCTTGTGAATCGCGTCGGCAAACGCGTCGAGCGTTTCTTTCGATTCGGTCTCCGTCGGCTCCATCATCATCGCCTCGGCCACGACGAGCGGAAAATAGACGGTCGGCGCGTGAAAGCCGTAATCGAGCAGCCGCTTGGCCAGATCCATCGCGGAGATGCCCCGCTCCTTATAGAGATTGCGGGCCGAGGCGACGAACTCGTGCATGCAGCGCTTGCCGTGCGGCGTGGGCAAGACGTCGGCGAGGCGTGCCATCAGATAGTTCGCATTGAGCACCGCATTTTCGGAAACCGCTTTCACTCCCTGCGGCCCCCAGCGTTCGCAGGTACAAGTAGCCCCGCAGCAAAATGCCGACGTTGCCAAAAAACGATCGCATGCGGCCGATCGACTTTCCCGGCACGCTGAGGCGGTAGGTCGGCTTGCCCGAAGGCCCGGCCTCGCGGATGACGACCGGCGCGGGCAGATAGTCGGCCAGGAAATCGCGTACGGCAATCGGACCGGCGCCGGGCCGCCCGCTCCGTGGGGTCCCGTAAACGTCTTGTGCACGTTGAAGTGCATCATGTCGCCGCCGAAATCGCCCGGCCGGGTGATTCCCAGGATGGCGTTCATGTTCGCGCCGTCGACGTAGACCAGCCCCCCCGCCTGGTGCAGCAATCGGGAGATCCGCGCGATCTCCGGCTCGAAAAGTCCGAGTGTATTGGGATTCGTGATCATGAATACGGCCGTCGACTCGTCGAGGTTCGCTTTGAGTTCCTCGAGATCGACGAGCCCCTCGGCCGACACATCCAGCTGCACGCACTCGAATCCCGCCAGGGCGGCGCTAGCCGGGTTGGTGCCGTGAGCGCTCGCGGGAAAGAGCACCTTGGTTCGCCGCTCGCCCTTGTCGTGAAAATAGGCGGCCGCGACCAGGAGCGCCGTCAGCTCTCCCTGCGCACCGGCTGCCGGGTGCAGCGACACGGCGGGCAGTCCCGAGATCTCCGCCAGCATCTGCTGCAGCTCGTACAGAATCGCCAGCATGCCTTGGGCGGCCTCGTCGATCTGATAGGGATGCAGATCGACCAGCCCCGGCAGGCGGGAGAGCCGTTCGTGCCGCTTGGGGTTGTACTTCATCGTACAACTGCCGAGCGGATAGAAATGCGTGTCGACCGACATGTTGAGGGTCGACAGATTGACGAAGTGGCGGATGACGTCGGGCTCCGCAAGCTCCGGCAATTCGCACGCAGTCGCGGCCAGCTGCGACTTGGGAATCAGCGAATCGAGCGGCCGAGGGGGAACGTCGCTCTCCGGAAACGTGCAGCCACGCCTGCCCGGATGCGCCAGCTCGACGAGCGGTTTGGTCGCCAAAAGATTACGCATGGCCCTCGTTCGTTCGCGACAAGTTGACTCGAATCAGTCCCGCTTGCTCGATTCCGTGACCCCAGCTCAATCGGTCACCCCAGCTGAGTCTCGCGCAGCGCTGGGATGCCGACCGCCGTCGCTTCCAAACCGCCGAGCGCGGCGACCAGCTCATCAATCTCCCGCCTGGTGCGTTTTTCTGTCACAGCGACCAAGAGCCGCGTCGCTCAGCGATTCGTCGACGGCCTCGCCAAATCGCCGCATCGCGGGCCCCAGATCGAATCCCGCGTCCCGCGCCCGCGCAAAACGCTTCGACGCCTCCGTCGCACCGCAGCGTAAATTCCTTGAAGAAAGGACGGTCGAATGCCAACTGGACTCCGGGGATTCTCGTCAGCCGCTCGGCCGCGTAATGGGCTTTGCGGCAGCACAATTCGGACGCCTCTTTGAGTCCCTGCGGACCGACAAGCGAAAGGTAGGCGGTCGCGCAGAGCGCGAGCAGGCCCTGATTCGTGCAAATGTTGCTCGTGGCCTTTTCGCGGCGAATATGTTGCTCGCGGGCCTGCAGCGTCAGCACATAACAGGGACGGCCCTGGCGATCGGTCGTGCGGCCGACCAAACGTCCCGGCATCTTCCGCACGAATTCGTTTCGGCAAGTGAAGATCCCCAAGAACGGTCCGCCGTACTGCATCGGAATGCCGAGCGACTGCCCCTCCGCCACTGCGACGTCGACCCCGTAGTCGCCAGGCCGCCGCAAGATTCCCAGGCTGATCGGATCGAAAGCCACGACCGACAGGGCACCGACCGAGCGCGCCTGCCGGCACAGCTCCTCCGGCTCTTCGAGGCAGCCGAAGAAATTGGGATGCTGGAAGATCAGGCAGGCGGTCCGGTCGTCGACCAGCTTTTTCAAATCGGCCGGGTCGACCGTGCCGTTGTGCGTGCCGACAACCACCAGCTCGCACTTGAGATTCGACAGATACGTTTCCAGCACCTGGCGATACTCGGGATGCACCGAACCGAGCACGACGACTTTTTCGTGCCGGCCCGTGACCCGCATTGCCATGAAGGCGGCTTCGCTCACCGCGGTGCCGGCCTCATACAGGCTGGCGTTG
The DNA here is from genome assembly GCA_963813715.1 of uncultured Planctomycetaceae bacterium. Classification (GTDB taxonomy): domain Bacteria; phylum Planctomycetota; class Planctomycetia; order Planctomycetales; family Planctomycetaceae; genus DASPSM01. The sequence goes on from CAWFAK010000007.1 coordinate 138,539, forward strand.
GAGACATCCATCCCCGTCAGGCGGCACACGAGCGACTGGTACTCGAAAAACGCCTGCAGACTCCCCTGGCTGGCCTCGGCCTGGTAGGGCGTGTAAGCGGTATAGAACTCGCCCCGCGAGACGACCTCATCGACCGCGGCCGGAATGAAGTGGTCGTAAACGCCGCCACCCATCAGGCAGACGCGATCGCCCCCCGCCACGTTCTTGCCCGCGAGCGTCCGCACGGTCCGCTCGAGTTCCATTTCGGTCAAGGCCGGCGGCAGGTCCAGCGGACGCGCGAGGCGACAGTCGGCAGGAACCTGTTGGAAGAGCTCGTCGATCGACTCGGCTCCGATCGTTCGCAGCATTTCGCGGCGCTGATCGGGCGTGTTGAAGAGGTAGCTCACGCGTGCTCGCTCTCGTCGGCACAGTGCGCTTCGTAGGCGGCACGGTCCATCAATCCCGACAGCGAGGACGGATCGCTCAGCTTGAGCTTCATCATCCATCCCTTGCCGAACGGGTCGTCCGACAGCACTCCGAGATCGTCGGCAAGCGCCTCGTTCACCTCGACGATTTCGCCGGTCGCGGGCGCGTAAAGGTCGCTCACGGCCTTCACGCTTTCGACCTCGCCGAAGGTTTCGCCCTGGCGAATCGTGCGTCCCTTGCGGGGCAGCTCGATATGCACCAGGTCCGTCAGCTGCTTGACCGCGAAATCCGTGATGCCCACCGTCGCCGTTTGTCCCTGGACCGAAATCCACTCGTGGGACTTTGCATATTTCAAGGAGTTGAGGTCCATCCCCGGAAATTCCCTCTCCGAACGAACCGGCCCTGCCGGCAAATGGCGATCGGACGAACAGACAATGTTGTGTTTCAGGCTGCGGAGCGTGAAGGCGTCCGCGCGATGTGCCGATGCACACCATACATTCAGCCGCGCCGCCTGAAAAGCGAGCGAATGCAAAGTCCGTCGACGATCCGGCACGGCCCCGCGGCGCACGGCGATGCTCATCAAAAGGACGCTAGGGATTCGCGTTGGGAGGGGTCTGCGCGGCCGTCCGACCCTCATATTGCGCGATCTTCCCGAGCCGGCGGGCGTGGCGGCCGCCTTCGAACTCGGTCTTGAGCCAGATCTCGACCATGCGGTTGACCAAGCGATCCCCCAACAGGTCGGCCGAAAGGCACAGCACGTTCGCATCGTTGTGCAGCCTGCTCATTTCGGCCGTTAGATCGTCGTGGCACGGGGCAGCGCGAATGCCGGGAAATTTGTTGGCGACGATGCACATCCCCATGCCCGTGCCACAAATCAGGATGCCGCGATCGACCTGGCGCGAGCTAACCGCGGCGGCGACCTTGGCCGCATAGTCGGGATAGTCGACGCTTTGTGAGCTTTCGGGGCCGAAATCGAGACCTTCGTGGCCCAGCTCGGCGAGCCGAGCGAGGATTTTTCCTTTGACCGCGAAACCACGGTGATCGCTGGCGACGGCGATTTTCATGCGTGTTGACGATCTCTCCGTTGCTATCCCAAGTGTTTGTTAGTTTCTCGCTTCGAGTCCCGGTCTACAAGCAGCTGTATCAGCCGTGAACGGAATTTGAGTCGCGAACAGAACTTAGATCCCGAACCAAATCCAAGCCGGCCGCGGTCACGGTTTACCTCCGGGCAGCGGCAGCGTTTGCAGGATGACTTTCAGGTTGCGATCGATTTCGACGCGACATTGTTCGTATTCATCTTCGCCGAGCCCGATTGGATCGGAGATTTCGGCCCCGTCCCGCGCCAGCAGCTCGACGCGGTCGCCCAGATGGGGGTAGGAAGCCAGGATTGCGTCGCGGTGACCGCGCGTCATGGCGAAAATCTGGTCAGCCTGTTCCAGCAGACGCTGCGTCACCGGCTGCGATTCGTGCGCTCGCAAGTCGACACCGTACCGCGCGGCGACCTGGATCGACTCGGGCGCAGCCGGCAAGCCGGATTCGGCCGCCATACCCGCCGAAAGGACCATGTATCCGTGGTCAGCCAGTTCGTCTTCGCGGCAGTGCAGGCGATCGGCCAGCATCTTGCGGAAGAGTCCCTCGGCCAGCGGACTGCGGCAGGTGTTTCCCGTGCAGATGAACAAAAAAACTTCGCTGGCGAGCCGCCCGATCATGGTTTCCGTCACGACTCCCGGACGGACGACCGACCAGGATCCGTTGGACACGCCGACAACCGTCGCCAATTGCCCGTAGCGGCATTCGCCGTCATCGATCACCAGCTCGACGACGCTGCCGAAGCCATCGAGCAAGCTGCCGGCGGTCAAAAGCGGTTGCTCGTGACATTCGGTTTGTGCGATTAGGGGCGCGGGCATCAGCCGCAACGCCTCTTGAATGCAGTCGTGAGCGGGAACGCGAATCCAGAGCCGCGAGTCGGGCGAGAGCGCCCGTTGAGCCGCTTCCGACAGGGCAGAGAACAAGCCCGACTTTGGCTTGAGATCAAAAGCCAGCGTCACGGGACCGGGCCAACAGCGGCGTGCCAGCCGCTGACCCAGAGCGTCCATGTGCGGCACGTAGTCGAGGGCTTCCTGGAGACCCTTGACCACCAACGTCGTATGGCATGCCTTGCCTCCGGACTTGCCGGCACTCAAGCGATCGACGGCCGGCCCGACCAGCGAGTGGGCACACGCCGCGTACACCGTCTCGGTCGGAAAGCCGACGATGTGTCCGGCGATAAGCGACTGCACGGCGCGATGGACCGCGTCGCGAGGGTCGTCGGTTTTACGAAGGTCGACCAGAGCCGACATCGGCGCACTTCCCTGAAGGGCCGCTCGAGCCGCCCTGCGAGTCGGGGCCGGTGCTGACCGCCCGCGTCGGCAAACGCCGCGCTGCGGATCCCCAGCCTGCGATGGAATCGAATTTACGTATCGGACAATTCGTGTCGATCCTCCGCGGGCGCGGCACGGAGGGAACTGATTTTATGTCGAATGAAACGGCTTGGATCGACCGGTTAGGTAGGCGAGAAAGCCACGAACTCTCCACGATTGACAAGGCCGCGCAGAGATTCCGAACCGGCTTAGACACGGTCGCCGCCGTGCGCAACCGTCGACCGGATAGGAATTTGGCTCTGAAGAATCATAATCCGGGCGGGGTCGATCTTCAAGCGGCTGCCGCACGCGAGTGAGCCGGGCTCCCATTGCATTTCCAGGTCTAAAATTTTGCCCGCTGGACGCGCGAATCCGGTCATAAATGCGTATAACAGGCACACAATGTGCCCTTCTGCTGGGGGCCACGGGGACGTGATCGTCCCTTGAACAGCGTCTCTGACTTCGACAGCGCTTGCGATTTCGACGTGAGAATCCGGCGAAACAATGACGACACTGCAGCGACGGCGAAAACCGAAACGCAAACTGCCTCGTAAGGCTTTGCGGCGTCTGGTCGAGTTCAAGGGAATTCGTCGACTGAGCTTCCGCGAATACCGCGACGACATCCGCGAGCTTTACGACGGACCACGCGGCGCCGTGCTGGCGTTGGGCAGTTTGATCTCTCTGCACGAGCCGCTGATCGGTCACGTGCTGCGGGCCCGAAAGTTCGACATCACCGGCTCGCGCAAAATTCTCGACGTCGGCTCGGGCGCGGGACAGATCCTGGGACACCTGCTCAAGCAAGCGCTCCCCGACACGCAGCTCGTCGCGTTCGACTTGTCGCATCAGATGCTCCGTCGCGCTCGCACGCGTGTGAAGGACCGGCGCCCTCAATACATCGCCGGCGACATGATGCGGATGCCGTTTGCCGACGGCACCTTCGATTGTGTGACGTGCGGCTGGGTGATCGAGCACCTGCCCGATCCCCGCCCCGGACTGCGCGAGATCGGCCGCGTGTTGCGGCCCGGCGCGCGGGCCCTGATTCTGGCGACGGAGGACACGGTCTCCGGCGCGTTCGTCAGCCGGACCTGGCGGTGCCGCACCTACAATCGCAGCGAGCTCGAGCGCGCGTGCGACGAAGCGGGCCTGCCCTGGAAGGCTCAGCTCTGGTTCACGCCGGTCCATCGCTTCTTCAAGATGGGCGGGATTCTCGTCGAGGCCATCAAGCCCAATGTCGATTGAGTGCCGCTCGCGCACGTGCTCGGCGGCCGTGCGCGACCTACGAACCACGGCTCGCGTCCACCGCTTGCTGGACGGGCCGGCCGTCAGTCGACACGAGGTCGGCAAACCAGCGCGGTGACTCCCGATCTCGGTATTTCTCCCACCCCCTTCTTTGACGCTCTCAGCAGCGACTCTTGATGGGTTCGTTCGGATTACGTTTTCGATAACTGCCCCGGCTCGTCTTCGGCGTACTCCCACGCGTCACGAACTTGGCTCTTCTCAGACGAGTCCAGCGGCAGTTAAATGGAACTGGGCTGTGAAGCCAGGTCGTGAAAGGCACGCCAGTCCCGTTCCGCGGAGTGAACCGAACCCATGACCGCCACCAAGGTACTCGCGGCTCAGCCGGCCAAGCGGCCGAGTCGCTTCGGACTTGGCTGGCGGCTCATTGCGCTGTGCCTCTGGACGGCAGTCTTATGCTATGTCGGCGCAAAATGCTTTTTGTGGTGGCGTCTGGACGTGGGCATGACCGAGAGCCCGGGCGTTGAGGCAGTGTGGCGGCTTCACTACCAGGAGCTGTATTCCTCAGGTGCCGTGAATGCCCGGCTCGGCCCGGACGACGGCTCATACGACGTCCTCTTGCTCGGCGGATCCGTGCTCGAACAAACGGCGCCGGCCCTCGAACAAGCGTTGCGCAAAGAACTCGACGGCCGAGTGCGGCTGTTCAACTTGGCGCGGGCCGCCCATACGTCGCGCGACAGTCATTTCAAGTGCCAGCGGCTCACCGGGAAGTCGTTCGACCGGGTAATTTTCTACGACGGCATCAACGACGTGCGGATGAACTGCTGCCCCGACGAGGTTTTTCGCGACGACTATCGACATTTCAGCTGGTACGACTCGCTGGAGACTCGGCTGGCCGCCGGCACCGTGTCGGTCTCCGACATCCTGGCCTCGAACCTCAAGCGTGGCTCGCTGTCGTTCGACGTCGCGTCGGGGCGCCAGTTCAGCGATCACGTCAAGACGGCCCGCGCGTACCGGCAGAATCTCGAGTCGATTGCCGATGCGGCCGACCGTGGCCTGGGCCCGCTCCTCTTGATGACGTTCGCGTCCTACGTTCCCCGGGACTACTCGGACGAGGCCTTTCGCGCGCACCGACTCGGCTACGGCCGCGGCAAGTACGACGTCGGGCTAGACGTCTGGGGAACGTCAAACGGCGTGCAGGCGGCCATCGCCGCGCACAACGACGTGTTGCGCGAGGTCGCCGCACGGCACCAAATGGCGCTCTTCGTCGACGAAGAGAAACAAATGCCCAAGAGCGGCGACAATTTTTCCGACCCCTGCCATTTCACCGAACAGGGAATCGCCACCTTCGTTGAGCACACGCTCAGTGCGCTGCGCGACGATGTCGCGCATTTCAAAGCGGCACGCACAGGTCGCGGCAAGCGCAGCCCAATGACTGGCGCACCGAACGACGCCTGGGAGGCCGCCCGAACCTACTCGGCGTGCTTGTAGATCTCGGTCGGAGGCGCGACCTTGCGGTAGCCGAGGTTCTCGATCACCTCGAGCACTTCGCTCCAGGTGGGGAACTGGCGACCGCTGCGGCGCTTGTAGAGATCCATCGCCTTCATGAAGTCGACCTGATCGGGCGTGTAATCGCGCTCGCAAGTCGTGGGATCGATTTGACGCCGCCGCTCAACCTTGCTGCGACGCTCGCCCTGACGCTGCTCGATGCCGGACGGCTCCGGCGCTCCCGTGCCGCGGCGATCGGGCGCGGCGGCGCGGCGCCCCGTGCGGCGACGATCGACAATAAGCTGATTAGCGGCGTTGGTGTGCCTGATCATAGCGCGTGTCACCCCTTCTGATGTCTTAGGCGGGTTGGGCGGACGGTAGTTCCCGTTGGGGCAAGTGTGGGACTGGGGTGTCGGCGTGTCGCTGTCGCTGGCTTTTCGGGACGGCCCTCATGGCCTGGAAAAGCCGCTTTAATTATTCCCGGTAGAATCCACCCAGGCAGCAGCTAACGGTGAAGAAAGCAAGGAAAGCCCGGCGAACAGTGCGGACGCGGCAGTCTTCCCGCTTATTCCGCGCGTGACGGTTTTGCGGGGCCGGAAGTGCCCGGAGCCACGCGTGCTGCCGGGCTTTCGGTAGAGATGGCAGCTTTCGCGATTGGGTCGTTCTGGATCACGCCGCCGACCACCAGGCGAGCCGACCCCTCGCCCACTCGCCCCGCCGCAAAGACGGTGTCGAACAGGCTGGCGACATCTAGAAAGCGAGTGAGCACTTCGTTCGCATCGGCCGAACTGATCGATCGCACGCGCGTCGCGTGCTGCACCAGCTGCTGTCCGTGCTCGACGAGAAAGCGGCGGATTCCGGCCGTGTCGATGTAAACGACCTGGTTCTCCCGCGGAAAGTAGCGTTTGGCGAGCGTCTCAATGGCCGGAGGGATCGAGCTCCGGACCGCGGAGTCTTCCCGGGAAATGAAGTGCCGTACAGCCTGCGGACTCGTGGCGAACACCAAAAATCGCGAGGTCAGCGAATAGGCCGGCTGGTATGGGCCCAGGCTGTCGATCCAGCGAGTCCGCGTGATCCCGATGCTTTCCGTGCGCACCACCGCGGGCTTGCCCGTCGACCGCATGTTGAAATAGGCGGCCGCCAGGTTCAGACCGATGTTGAGGCCGTTATCCAGCGCGTCGCGAAACGAAGGAGGCCGTTCCGGCGCGCCGGGGCCTGTCACCACGACGGCGGCCGCGCCCGAGTTCGAGCAGGGCGCAATCGTCGTGTCGGCTGGCGGCAGCTCGGCCCCGATCAAGCCGTCGATCGGCAATTCGTCCGGTTTGGCATCGGTCCGCGCGACGATGTAGGCGCCGAAATTCTCGCGGAAGGCCGGCAGCACGTCCTCGAACGGATCGAGCCCTAGCAAAAGGCCTCGACTGACCTGGCGCAGTGACTCCCACACGCCGCCGCCTGCGTCTTTGGCGCTTGGAGGCGCCAGTTGTCTGAGCAAGTCGCCGAACGCCTGCCGGCCAGCCACAACGACGAGCGCGTCGTGCGGGACCAGGCGGAGAAAGTCGGCGGCGCCCGACATCGATTGAATCCATTTCCGCCCCTGATCAGAGATGCCGTCCATTGAGTAGTGGGCGACCGCTTCGACGACAATTCCCCGATCGACTTGCACGCCAAAAGCCAGCCATTCGCAGCGCCGCCAGGCCGCTTCGAAGATCTTGGCTAGGGACATATGGACCGGCGATTTTGCCGGGGCAGAGCCGCCGGCCGAAAGTCGCCGCAGTCTGGCTCGCGGGCGCCGAAGAAGCTGCCGCTCCATTGGGAGTGAAGCCGAAAACACGGTCCCAGGCTCGCGGATTCACATAGGCGCGGGCGGCCTGCCCCCCCTGCAGCGATTTGTGCGCGGCCTGATAGGCAGGGAGCCCGAGCAAGCTTTCATTCAAACCGGACGCCCGCGCCAGCGTGAGCGAGCGGCGGATCCACTCCTCCCGGTCGGTGAGCATCAGCGTGCGATCGAGCTTACAATAGAAGAGAACCAGCGACCCGGATCCTCCTTTTGCCGAACAGGTGCGCTTGTAGTAGGTCTGCCCGGCGAACTCGATCGGCTCGGTTTGCTGCGGCTCGGCCCGGTTCCACCCCTCGATCACCGCGTCGAGCGCCTCGCGGCTGGACGTCTCCGTGAGCATGATGGCCGACATGTCCGGGCCGGGCTCGGCATAGACGGCCACAACGACCGCCCGTCCGAACATGTCGTGAAAAAACTGGCGGAACGATTTGCCGGTGAAATTTTCGATGACTTTGACGATGCCGCGGGCATGGCGATACTCGCTTCCCGATTGCCACTCCGCGTAGATCTGCGACCGCTGCAGCCGCTGGAAAAACTCGCCCCGCTCGAAGGCGGTCACCGTGTCTTCGAGATGCGGGATCTCGACGCAAAGCCCCGCGTCCCGGCCGACCAGACGCACCAGCCGATCGATTGACTCGTCGGCCCATGCCGTCGAACCGATCGACCAAAGCGCCAACACGATTACCAAGCGCGACAGCAGTTGGCTCACGCTCGACTTCGCTCGTTGCGTGCGCTGCCGTCGGATCGTGGCCGATCCCGGCCGACAAGGAGTTGCCGCAATCATGTCGCCGGCGTCCGTTTTTCTGGAACCGCTTGGATCAGAAACTCAAACGCGTGGCTCAACTGGTGAGTCACAGGCGCGATCTCTTCACGCACTCCGTCGACCCAATGATCGTCGCTCGGCGGAGCGGCCGGCGCGTCGGCGACCGGATCGGCCGAAGGAACCAGCACCGTCGCGGCAGTGACCGCTTTGGCGGCATCACCAGCCAAGTGCAGATAGGCGGAGCCGGCATCCGCCACCATCAACTCGACGGGCGCACCGGCAGACGCGGGCGCTTGCGCGTCGACTTGTGCGGCCACCCGCTTAGCGGGCGAAGTGCTCGCGACTTGTTCGTGGTGTCCACCACCGAGTTCTGGCCCGCGACGGGCTGAGTGGGAGCGGCAGGCGGCAGCGGTCGACGAATCAGCAGCATCGCCACGAGGCCTAGCGCCAGCGCCGCGAGACTCAAGCCGGCAGTCCCAATGAACTGACGACCCAGTATTGGACGACCCAGTATTCGGCGACCGGCTCCGCGTTCCGGGAGAGCGATCTCCCGCGCAGGCGCGGCTTCTGCGCCGAGCGGTGCGCCGTCTTCAATCGGTGCAACGCCCGCCGCGACCTGAGCCAGAATCCGCGCGGAGAGATCGGCCGACGGCGCCGGCTTCTTCCAGGCCACCACGGCCCGTTCGACAATCAGCGAGTCGAGCCACAGCTCGCGGCACTGTGGGCATGCCCCGGCATGTTCGCGCAGCTGGGCCACGTCGATCGACGCACGTCGTTCGACAAGTTCGGCCAACTGGCGGCTAAACTCCGTGCAATTGATAGTCGGCATTGTTCACCACTCCACGACGCCGCAGACGTTCGGCCAGCTCGCGCCGTGCGCGATGCAGCCACGTCTTGACCGTTCCTTCGGGTCGATCGAGCACGGAAGCAATCTCCGCGCAGCTTAGCTCTTGCTGGTAGAAGAGGACAAAGCAAAGCCGGTAGTCTTCGCGAAGGGCCGCGACGGCCAGATCCAGCTCGTCGCTGAGCTCCCGCGAATCGCCCGCTCCGCTGGCGACGATACGGCTGATTTCGACGCTGCTGCGGGCCGCGTCTCGCGGTCGCTGCCTCAAGGCGGTGCGGCAGCGATTCGCGGCAATGGCCAGGATCCAGGGCTGCAGCGGCCGCGTCGGATCCCAGCTTCGCAAGGCGCGAAACACCCGCAGGAAGACATCCTGCGTGACGTCCTCGGCATCTTCGCGTTGGCTCAACATCTTCACGCAGACGGCAAACACCATGGACTGAAACCGCTCGACGAGTTCGCGCTGCGCCCTGCTCGTTGCCTTCGAGGCAGAGTCGAACCAGGGCGGCGTCATCCGTCACAAGACCCCCTGCGTGTCCTTGATTAGAGTACCGCACACAAGGGCTTTCGGTTTCAGCAAACGCGGGCCGCCCCCCTGGCTTCAGCCGGTTCTTCCGTTCACCAACCCCTGGCCGTATCCGGATGGCGTGCCGCACCTTCGAGCATTGTGACCACTTCCTGCAGCCGGCCAGCCACGAGCGTCAGGCCCCGGTCATAGGCTGGACTCACTCTGGCAAGTCTACGGCCGCGCAGGGGCTTGCCGCAATCCGGTGTCCGTGGCGACGGCCTTAATCCGGTCCACGGCTGTTCGCCCCAAATTACGGGCTCAAACAGTGCCAGTGTCCAGGAGCGTCGGAGGTCAGGAGTTTTGGCCCGGGGATCCGCCATGCACGATCTCGCGGGCCAACTGGCGCGACGCGCGATAGGCGTGGCGCAGGGTAAACATCCGCGCTTCGATCTGCTCTTCGTTGTAGAGGCGGCCTTCGCTGCACGGGAGACCGGCAAGAGCCAGGGTCAGCGGCAGCAGATCCAAAAACTCACGATATCGACGTTGGATTTCGCCCGCGTCAGTGCTCATGGCTATCGACTCCGGTCACTGCCCATCGATCTCCGAACCGCGCGGAAGGAAGCTCAGGCGGCACCCGGAGGATGGGGTTCTCTCAACGTGGTGTTGCTTGACGCCCCTTCTCCACCGCTGCTTTTACCAGTTTTTTGACGGAGAAACAAATCGAGAAACCGAGCTTCAGCAAGGCGCTCGCGACTCGTGGCGTGCAGCAAGCGGATCGTGGCACTATCTTGCCACGCGGCTTCGAAATCCGACCCGTCTAAACAGGACGCCGCTGAGTGTATCTTTTCAGGATGTCCGCGGCGTTATCCGCCGGCTTGGCGTTGGGACTCACGGCCGACTTTTGCTCGCCACCAAAGGGCGCCGGATCGTTCGGATCGACGGCCTTTTCAGCAGCCGGCTCCGGCTCAGGGGCCGGCGGTGGCGGCGGTGGTGCCGGGGCCTTGGCACCAGTGGTCTTCGGGTCGGGCAGGCGGACCGAAGGCGTCGCCGGCTCTTCGATGGCTGCAGCCGGCTCGGGCGTCGCTGGGGCCGGCTGCTGTTGCGGAGGCGCGTAGCTCGGCGCCGCGGCATAGCCCCCCATCTGCGGATACATGCCCGGATAACCCATCGGCATCTGCGGATAGCCCATCGGAGTCTGGTAACCCATCCCGGGCGGCAGGTAGGGGTTGTAGTTGGGCTGATAGGGGGGCTGGTAAGGCATCCCCATTGGCGGATACATCTCAGCCCCGTAGCTGGGCGTCTGCTGGGCGTTCCAGACGACCGTCGTATCGCCGTTATGGCCGCCTCCGGCAGCAACCGGCGAGGTCGGCACGGGAGTCAACGATTCCGGGGCTAGGATGCTCGAACCGGTATCTTCCGGAGTAGGCGGCACCGGGATCTCGAACGAAGTGTCACCCGAGGCCAACGGGGTTGTTTCGGACGTGGCGGCATCGGTGCTCGCGGGTAGCAGCTGCGAGGAGTCGCTCCGCTTCTCGTCCTGATCGCCAACCAACAGTTCGAAGTCGAGTTTACCGACCCGAATATGGTCGCCGGCGCCGAGCACCAGTTCGCCGCGCACCCGCTGGTTGTTGACGTAAGTCCCGTTTGTGCTGCCGAGGTCGCGGACGCGGACCGAAAAGTCGTCGACCCACAGGCGCAGTGATGCCGGCTGACCAGTTCGCTGTTCGGCCGCAGATGGCAGTCCTGCTCGCGGCCGATCAAGAATTTACGCGTCGCCAACGGAATAATCTTGCCGTGGTGTCTGCCTCCCACGACCTTCAACTTCGCCTGCAACATCGAGTTGGAACTCCACCCGACGAACTGGCCCGCAGCCGAATCGTTCGGCGCGGTCAATTCCTGTGTCTGCGGCAGCTGCCGCACGAGATGCCGGAACACTCACCTTTGCCAATCCGTAGCGCGCACCTCGGAGCGACCGTGGTTACGGCGTTCGGACGACAACGTTGCTCGATTACGGTTCTTTTCCCTTTGCGCTAACAATCACGTCTGCGACAACGAGAGACCCGTTTGATCGGCCACGGGAGGCCAAGTGCGACCTGAACGATTCCGGCGGAAGACTGCGAAGATGATAAAGGAAGAACCGTCGGGGGAATCAATCCGTCGATGCACTCTCAAATTACCCGGCCAACGCTAGCACCGGTATCAGTCGATGTCAACGCGGGCCCCAGCATGAACTCTGATGACAATTTCGAGGCGTTTTGTCTCGAAAGAGAACGGAAACACCAAGGTCCTCAGGATTCTCTCATTCTAATACCGGCGTGCTGCCACCGGTAGAGAAAATGCTGTTCACAATTTTGCGGATCGACCGGTTTTCTGTCGGGGCATAGCATCATTTACGCCAACTGGCCGCTCCCAAAAACAGACGCCGCTATCGAAAATGTACGATATTCAGAGCCTTGCGGCGTTCGAGGGCGTGCAGGAGCTCACCGGCGGCCCTCAGGCCGCGGCGTAAAGCCTGTGCGATGAAGCCACGAACGTTACGACGCCGCAATCCCAACGATTCCCGCCGACTTGTTTGCTGCATTGGTTGGGCGCTGTATCGCTTGGTCGCTGTATCTTTGTCGGCCTGACGGCGCTAAAATCTGTTGCAGGACTGCTTTGACTGATTTCTCTCCCCGCTCCGGCTCCCCTCCCCGGCTTATTTCGTCGTGATGCAGCGCATCAAAAACTCGTGGGCGATCGGACTTGTGCTAGCTTCGCTGCTATTGGCGGCAGCTGCCTGGCGGTCGAAGTCCCAGGGCGAAGCGACGCAGGTGGGCGAGGCCTCGCAGGAACCAGACTCTTCCGCGCCGTCCGATTCCGCTCGTTCGTCGAAGGTTCGCGTCGATGTCATTCGGCCGCACGTCGGCAAGATGGCGCGCTCGGAAACGGAGCCAGGCACCGTCGACGCTTTCGACTATGCGAATCTCTACGCCAAGGTTTCGGGCTACCTGAAGGTGCAGAACGTCGACATCGGCAGTGTCGTCAAGGAAGGTGAAGTTCTCGCCGAGATCGACGCGCCCGAGTACATTCAATCGCGTGACCAGGCCCGCGCCGAAGTCGAACAAGCCAAGGCCCGCGTGCAGCTGGCCGAGTCGGCGGTCACCCGGGCCGAGGCTGACGTCGGCGCCGCCGAGGCAGGTGTCGAGCAGAAAAAGGCTGAGCTGACGCGGACCGAGGGCTATTTGAAGTTTCGCAAAATCCAATACGAACGGATGAGCCATCTGTTCGAGCTGAAGTCGATTGACCAGCGCCTCGTCGAGGAAAGTCGCAAGGAGCAGGATGCGGCCCAGGCCGCCGTCGACGCGACGAAGGCGTCGATCGAGACAGCCCAAACCGAAGTCGCGGCGAAGAAAGCCAAGGTCACGCAAGCCCGGGCCAACGTTGTCGACGCGCGGGCAAGCGTCGACGTAGCTCGGACGCTGCTCGAGAAAGCCCAAGTCTTCGTCAACTATCTTAAAATTGTCTCACCCTATAATGGAGTGATCACGGAGCGTGGCTTCCACGTCGGCGAATTCATCCGGTCACCCGATCAGGGACGGCAGGTCCCGCTTTTGACCGTGGCGCGAAGCGACGTGATGCGCGTGGTCATGCGGTTGCCCGAACGCTACGTCCCCTACTGCGAGCCGGGCGACGCCGCCGTTGTGGAGCTGGACGCCTTGCACGGCCGCATGTTTCACGGCACCGTTTCCCGGATCGCCAATTCGCTCGATCGCTCGGACCGGACGATGCGGGTCGAGGTGGATCTCAAAAACCCCAACGACGAACTCCGGGACGGCATGTTCGGTCGTGTCACCGTGCAATTGACGTCAGCTACTAAAGAGCTGAGCATTCCTTCGTCGGCCCTGGTGAACGTGGGACGGCCGGGGGCGTTTTCGGTCTACGTGGTTCGCGACGGACGCGCCGACCGCGTACCGGTGAAAGTCGGTCGCGATAACGGAATTCGCGCGGAGATCGTCTCGGGCGTTCAAGCCAACGACCTGATCGTTGCCCATCCCTCCGAGGATCTCGACTTCGGGCGCGGCGGTCGAGTTCGATCAGCCGACTCCGGCCGCCGAGCCGACGTCCGCCGCGAAGAGCTGACCGAAACGCTCTGACCGGATCGAAATCGACGGGCCAAGTTGCTTCAGACGGCCGAATGCGGCGCCATTCCGAAATCTTCGTCGTCCGAGTCTGACGCGAGCGGCGCCGGCCTGACGAAGAGCGAATAGAGGCAGGGCAGCACGAAGAGCGTGGCCGGCTCTCCCGCGATCAGTCCGCCCAAAATCGCCCGCGCCAAAGGAGCGTTGGCCTCGCTGCCCCGCTCGAGCGCCAGCGCGGCGGGCACCATCGCGAAGAAGGCGGCCAGCGCCGTCATCGTTACCGGTCGTACGCGAATCGAAGCGGCTTTACGAATGGCTTCGGTGGGCGTCAGTCCTTCGTGACGCCGCAGCTCCTGGGCAAAATCGCTCATCAGCACGGTGTTGGCAACCTTGATGCCGACGATAAAGATGATCCCCAAGAGTGACTGGACATTGAGCGCCGTGCCCGTGAAGTAGAGCATCGGCAAGACGCCAGCCAAGGCCAGCGGGACCGTCCCCATCACGGTGAGCGGCACAATCCACGAGCGGTCGAGAGCCACCATCAGGAAGTACATCAACAGGGCCGCCAGCACGAGGCCGACGCCCAGGTTACGAAACGTGTCCTGCATCCGCGAATACTCCCCCGTCAGCTCGAGTTTGCCCCCGGGGAGCAGCTTGTGGTCGGGCACACCGGCTTCGTACGGACTCCAGGTGCCGCGGCCGCTCGCCACGCCGAACTTCGCCAGCAGCCGGCCCACGTCGTTGGCGACATGCCCCAAGTCGCGGCCGTAAACTCCCATCGTCAGGTCGATCGTCGGCTGCAGCGTCGTATGGTGCACTTCGGCCGGTACGGTGGTCCGACTGATCGTCGCGATGTTCTGCAGGGGGACGGGCTCGTTTTGCTTGGGACTGGTGATGGGGATATTCATCATCGTCTCGATCGACTCGATGTCCCCTTCCGGATACTGCACGCCGACGAAGTACTGGTTGTGGCTGACCGGATCGAACCAGAAATTCTTCTTGTTGAACGAAATGCTCGAGTTGAACGCGGCCACGACGTTTTTCATCACGTCGGCCTGGCTCAGTCCCATATCGGCGGCCTTGGTGCGATCGACGTCGAGCACGAACTCGGGATAGTCGAGCCGCTGAATGATGCGGGCGTCGACCACGCCGGGAATCTTGGTGACCTCGGCCTGGATGGCGGCCGCCACTTCGCGGGCCTTGACCATGCTGTTGCCGCGGACTCGCACGTTGAGCGGCGTCGATTTGCCCTCGTTCATGGCGCCGCGGATCATGCCCCCCGCGTCAAAGGCAAATTCCAACTCGGGGAATTGGCGGTTGAGCTGCTGTCGCAGCATCTCCACATATTCTTGGGCGGACCGTTCCCGCTCCGCCTCGAGCTGGACCTTCACCACGGCGTCCATCGGGCCGGAATTGGGAGTGTAGGCAGCGGACCAGTCGGCCACGACGCCGATCTCGCTGATGATCGTCTGCAGATCCTTTTCAAGCAGCTTGCGCACGACCTGCTCGACGTCGGCGATCTTCGCTTCCGTCCGCTCAATCCGCGTGCCGGTGGAGCGCGGATATAAATCTCGAACGCGCCGGCATCGACCTCCGGGAAGAAGTCGCGGCGAATGACCGGACCCAAGAGCCCCAAGCTGAGGATCAGCAGGCTGACGGCGACGGCCACCGTCGCCCTCCGATGGAGCAGCACAAAATCGAGTCCGCGCACATAGAGTGCGATCGCCCGGTCGATGAGTGCTTCCCAGCGGCCGAACGCCCGGGCAATCACTCCTCGTCGGCGGGCGTGCTCGTGCTCGCTATGCGACTTGAGCAGCAGCGAACTCATCGAGGGGACAAACGAGCGGGACAAGACATAGGCGACGATCATCGCGAAGGCGACGGCGTAGGCCATCGGCCGAAACAAGAACGCGCCCAGGCCGGGCATCAGCGCCAGCGGAGCCAGCACCAGAAACGTGCAGATTGACGAAACCAGCTCGGGCATGGCCACTTCGCTGGCTCCCAAAAACGCGGCCTGCCGCACCTTCGCCCCCAGCGCCAGGTGACGGTGCGTGTTCTCCAGGCAGATAATCGCGCTATCGACGAGTGGTCCGATCGCGAGTGCAAGCCCGGCCAACGTCATCACGTTGATCGTGTTCCCCGTCGCATAAAGGCCGATCAGCGCCCCCAGGACGGCCAACGGAATGGTGCAGATGGCAATTGCCGTCATCCGCAGCTCGCCGAGAAAGACCAAGATGACGAGCGAGCACAGGAGCGCCCCCAACAAGCCTTCCTGCACGAGTGCCTTGATCGACTTACGCACGTAAATCGACTGGTCCATCACCACGCGCAGATTGATGTCCGGTCGCGTGAGCCGTGGTTCAATCGCCGGCGCTTCCTCCTTGAGCTGATCGACCACCGTCAGCGTGCTCTGTCCGACCTGCCGGAAGATCGGAATGTAGACCTGCCGACGGCCGTTCACCCGCACAATATTGGTTTGAATGTAATTGGTGTCGGCCGGAGTGCCGATGTCGCCCAGAAAGGTCGCCGTCCCCGGCCCGACGCGCAGCGGGATCCCCTTCATCTCGCTGATCACGTTGTACATCGAGTTGGAGTCGATGGCGTAATCGGTGTCGCCGAACTTGGCGTCGCCCGTCGGCATCAACAGGTTGTAGCGGTCGATCGCGTCCATCACGTCGGTCAGCGAGAGATGCCGCGACTGCATCTTCTGACGATCGAGGTACGCCAGAATCGTCCGCACCTTGCCGCCGAAAACGACCGGCGCGATGGCTCCGGGGATGGCCATCACCATGTTGCGAACTTCGAATCGGCCGACGTCGTACAAGGTCGATTCGTTCTGCGTCTTACTGTCGAGGGCCACGACGCACGCGGGAACGGTGGCAGTCGGGTCGAAGGGGAGCACGACCGGCGGCAGCGTTCCGGGCGGCAGCACGGGGATCACCCCCGTGGTCAGCGACATCACCTGCCCGAGCGCACCGTTCGGGTCGGCGTCACCCTGGAAATAATTGCGGATGACGCTGGACCCGATGATCGAGCGCGACTCCTGCCGGCTCATGTTGTTGGCCTGGCCGACCCAACGCTCCAACCGGTTCGTGATGTCCTTCTCGACTGAGACCGCCGGCATGCCGCTGTAGAACGTCAGCACCTGCACCGCCGGCGAGCGGAAGATCGGCAGGATGTCGATCGGCAGCGCGAGCAGGCACAGCACGCCGATGACCAGGATCGTGAGCATCGCGACAATCACCGCGTAGGGATTCTTCAGCGATGCTCGAATCAGACCATTCATGCCGGTGAGTTGCTCGGCGAGGTGGGAAAGCGCAGGAGCCCGCGGCCGCATAGTCGACGTGGACTTCGCCGGCCTGCATCGACTTATAGGACGAGTTTGCATTCACCGTCAATCTCGCTCGGCCCCGCGGTTACAGCCAATTCACCTCCGTTCATCATTGCAAAATCTCGGGGAATCGGCCGCGCGGCGAAACGCGTGCTTTCGCGGGCTTTTTCCCGGCTGGCGAAGGAGTTATTTTGACGGGACGGCCAGCCCTTCCGCACGACAACGGTAGCCTCAATCCATGTCTTCGTCCTCAGCTTTGTCATTGCCTAGAGCGGTCCGTTCGGCATTGGCTGGACTGGCCGCGTTGGCGATCTGCGGGCTGCTCTTGGCCTTCGATTTCTCGCGCAGGCCGGGGCCCGGAGCCGCGGCGTTGGCAGCGCCTGTGTCGCGATTGGCCTCGGACGGCAAGCTCCGCTGGTTTCGGGGCAACCTCCACACGCATTCGATGTGGAGCGACGGCGACGATTACCTCGAGATGATCGGCCTGTGGTACAAGGACCACGGTTACGACTTCCTCTGCTTCACCGATCACAACCGACTGGCTCGCTCCGAGCGGTGGGTGAAGGTCAACCAGAACGGCAGTCCGCCCGCCGCCGTGCAAAAGCTCAAGGCGCGGTTTCCCAAGGACTGGGTCGCTGAGCGCACCGTCGACGGCCATCAGGAAATTCGGCTCAAGACCTTTGACGAGGTGCGCAACCGTATCGCCGAGCCGGGACGCTTCTTGCTGATTCAAGGCGAAGAAATCTCCGATCTCTTCGGCCGCTCCCCAATCCACATCAACGCCACCAACATCCAGGCAGCCATTCCGCCGATGGGAGGCAAGAGCGTGGCGGAGACGATCCAGAACAATTTCGACGCGATCATCGCGCAGCGGGAACGGACGGGCAAACCAATCCTCGTCCATCTCAATCACCCGAATTACTACTATGGCGTGACCGCGGAAGACTTGATGCGGATTCGTGGGGACAACTTCTTCGAGGTCTACAATGGTCATCCGTCGGTGCACAATTCGGGCGACAGCCTGCACGCCTCGACCGAGCGGATTTGGGACATCATCCTGGCCAACCGGCTGGGCGACTTGAACCTGCCGGTGATGTACGGCCTGGCGACGGACGACGGCCATCGCTACCACCATATTCCCAGCCGCGGCTCTGAGCCTGGACGCGGCTGGGTGATGGTGCTGGCATCCGAGCTGACGCCCGAATCGTTGATCGCGTCGCTCGAATCCGGTCGGTTTTACGCAACTTCGGGCGTGAGGCTCCGCGAGGTGATTTCCGGCAGCGACGGGCTTGATGTCGCTGTCGAACCCGAGCCGGGGGTCGACTACACCATCGACTTCATTGGGACGCGCTCGAACTTCAACCGGGCCAGCCAGCCGATCCGGGATGCCGCCGGCAAGGAGATCCGGGCGACGCGGCACTACAGCGACGACATCGGTGTGACCTTCAAGACCGTCCACGGAAATCGCGCCAGCTGCCGCTTCGGTCGCGATGAGCTTTACGTCCGCGCCCGTGTCACCTCGAGCAAGCACCATCCCAATCCATCCGAGCTGGGTGATTTCGAGCGCGCCTGGGTGCAGCCGCAGCGTGGTCCGGCGGCACTCAAAAACGCGGGCGGTCCAGCCGAACTCAAAACCACCGACGGCTCCGCCGCGCTGGAATGACCGTGCCCCGGTTGGAGAGGAAAGCGGTCGGGTGCCCCCTCACTCCGACCGACTCCCGTCGGCTTTTCTGGTTTTCCGCGGAATTTCCGAAAAGTCGTGCAAAAAATCGGCGGTGGCGTGGTCTTTCTCTTTGACTGACCCATCCAACCGAGCCCACGGGATGCCCCTCGCCGCCGAGCAAATCGCTGCATTGATCGAACGGCATGCCGTTCCGCTCGCGATTTGGGTCGGTTACCGCGAGGAATGGGCGGATGATGTCGTGCAAGAAGCCTTCTGCCGGCTGGCGGCAGCGGAGCCGCCGCCCGAACGAGTGGTCCCCTGGCTCTATCGTGTCGCCTGGAACCTGGCACAGACCAACCGCTTGGCAAACCGTCGGCGGCGATCGCGCGAGAGGCACGCGGCGGCGGGCGAGGCCGTTCGAGACGATCCCCTCGAGAGACTGATTGCCGACGAAGTGCTGGCATCGCTCTTGCGCCTGGATAACCCTCTCCGGGAGGTCGTCACGGCCCGGATTTGGGGTGGACTGACTTTCGATGAGATCGGCAAATTGTGCGGCACCTCGGCGGCGACCGCGTTGCGCCGGTACCGCGACGCCTTGGAACAACTCCACAGAATTTTGAGTGTCCCATGCACGACCACGAATCCCTGAATGATCCCGAACTCGGACAACTCGAGCGCCGCTTAGGTCGCGCAACCTGGTCCCCCACACCGGCCCAACGCGAACGCTGGCTCTATGCCTGCGGGCAAGCGGCGGGCCGCGCTCAGATGAGGCGTCGTCTGCGGGGGGCGATCGGTGTTGCGGCCGTATTGGGTTGTGTTTGCGTGGGGCTGTCCTGTGCGCTCTGGCAGGCCGATCAAGTGCCGGTCGCGGCGGTCAATCCGGTGCCGACACCTTTCGCCACGAATCTCACTCCGGCTCAACATTCGAGCCTCTTGCCGCTTGACGAGCCCGTGGACGCAGTTGTGGATTCGAAGCGCGGGCTGAGAGTGTCGGCAAGCCTCGCAGAGCTGGCCTCGTTCGATGACCTCGCCAGGACGTCAGCTTCCGAGGTGCAGAAGACTCCGGTGGCTGCGGAGCGCGTGCTCTCCGCCGCCGGACCGCTGTCGGGCGCCCTGTGAACTTTTTGTGGTCCTTCCTTGAGATCATCGAGAAATTGCCTTCATTTCTAGAGGGAAAAAGGGATGCAGATCGGACGTTCACGCTTCGCGGTGATTTGCGCCTTGGGTCTGGCCGGCTTTTGCCTGACGGCCGCGTGCGCCGCCGACAAGAAACCGGCTGGCACGAAACCCACCGACAAAAAACCCGCCGCAAAAGCCGCCGCACCAATCAATCCGTGGCATGAGCTTGCGGTCAGCCCGCGCGATCGAAACGCCGCTGATGAAGTATCGATTGCTGCCCGCCGAGTACGAATTGCGTGACGGTAACGCAGCACCCATCCTGCTGCGACTCCCCTGGGAGCGCATCCCCTACTTCCGCGAGGTCGTGCCCACGTTCTCGGAGTATCTGGATGTGCCGCTCACTAGTCCGAAACTCCACGGCCAGGAGATTTTCACGCTGTACGACCACCTCGAGCGGGCCGCCTACCGAAGAACTGCCGACTGGCAGTATCCAATCGGCGAACACCCTTTGGGGGATATTCTGCTTCCGGATCTTCAGGGGGGCCGCAGCATCGTCGGCTATGGCCTTTCGGTCTGGATACGTCAGCGGCTCGCCGAAGGGAATCTGGCCCGCGCCCGGCAGGGAATCCTCGTGGGTCTGGCGGTCAGCCGGCATTACGGGCGCACGCCGTTCACGATTGCGCAAATGGTCTGTGCCGCAATCGATTCGACGCTGCTTGATCGAGTCGCCGAACTCGTTTCGCAGCCCAACTCGCCCAACCTCTATTGGGGACTGACCCAGCTTCCGCGCCCGCTGATCGACGTGCGGCCTGCCATCGAGCTGCAGCAGCGGTTCCTCCAATCGACTGTCCCGGGGCTCGATGACCCAATCCAGACCGAGACAGAATGGAAACGGCGGGCACTGGCCGTCATTCACTACTTCCGCGAGTTCACTGAGGCAGCCCAATTGCAGCCCGGAGGAAACGGACGAGCGTTCGAGGAAGTGGTGAAACTGGCCCGCGCGGAGCTGCCGACCTGGATCGAGGGAGGAGACAATCGCGTCGCGGCGATGTCTGACGGCGAAGCAGCCGCAAGGTGGCTCGTCGACGTCAACGACGAGCTGACGAGTGAGGCCACCGCGACCATGTCCCTGGACCCTCCGCTTGCGATCCCGCGGCTCCAGGCACTGCAAAAACGCGTCGCGGAGTTTTGTGCCGCCCTGGGCGTGCCCCGATCCACCCTCTTGGTCGTCTCCCTCAACGGCTACGTCGCGATCCACAGAATCGAGCGGGAGATCGACGCCTTGCGCGTCGTCGAAGCTGTGCGAAATTACGCTGCGGCTCACCACTCGCAGCTGCCGGACACGCTGGAGAAGATCAACGAGGTCCCCGTCCCCAACGATCCGTTTACCGGCAAGCCGTTCCACTACGAGCTGAAAGACGGCGTCGTCACCCTCTCGGCCGAGGGAATCAAGCTGTCGGATCCGGAGCGGGAAGTCGGCGCCATCCGCTATCACGTCCGCATCCGAAACTGAGCGTTTCCCGGCACTCTTCAGTCCAGCCGATGGCGTGCCCGCATCCGCCGTCCCGGATATCCTGGAGCGTCGCCTGATTGCGACACGAAGGATTAACGGCAGAGGGCGTCAGCCTGAGGTCATGAGCGACTGGGAATTCTGGATCGACGTCGGCGGGACGTTCACCGATTGCCTCGCCCGCGCCCCCGACGGGCGTGTGCTCACGCGGAAGGTCCTCAGCTCGGGCGTCACGAAAGGCACGGTGACTTCGGCTTTCGCAACCGATCGCTTCGGCGATGACGCCCGTCGCGGCGATCCCGACGATTTCTGGCGCGGCTACGAAGTTCGCATTGCCGGTGCCGGATCCCAAACACACGCGCGCCGGGTCACAGCCTTTGACGGCACAGCCGGAATCTTTACGCTCGATCCGCGTCTGCCTCGGCCGCTCGAAACCGGGCACGCGCTACGAACTGGCCTCTGGCGAAGACGCCCCGCTGCTGGCGATTCGCCAGGTCCTCGGACTGCCACTCGACCAACCGCTGCCGCCCTTGGTGGTGAAGCTCGGCACAACGCGGGGCACCAACGCCCTGCTGACGCGGACCGGGGCTCGGACCGCCTTCGTCACGACACGGGGCTTCGCCGACGTGCTCAAGATCGCCAACCAGGACCGTCCCCGGCTGTTTGATCTGGAAATCCACAAGCCCGAGCCGCTCTTTGCCGCCGTCGTCGAGATCGACGAACGTCTCGACGCCTTCGGCACCGTGCTGCGGGCCCCCCGACTGGACGAAGTCCGCCAGTCGCTGGCTCCGCTTGCGTGAGGAAGGCATCGAGTCCTTGGCGATCTGCCTGTTGCATGCGTTTGCCAACTCGGCTCACGAGGAGTTGGTCGAACAAGTTGCGCGGGAGGTTGGCTTTAGCGAGATCAGCCGTTCGAGCCGACTTGCACCGCTGATCAAGATCGTCTCGCGGGGCGATACGACGGTCGTCGACGCCTACCTCAACCCGGTGCTGCGTTCCTACGTGGAGCGGTTGCATCGGGCGCTCGGCACCGGCCGGCTCAAGCTGATGACGTCGGCCGGCGGACTCGTCGACGCCACTCGCTTCGTCGGCAAGGACAGCATCCTGTCGGGTCCGGCGGGCGGCGTCATCGGCTTTTCCCGCGTGGCGCAGCGGGCCGGCTTCGAGCGGTCGATCGGCTTCGACATGGGTGGCACCAGCACCGACGTCTCGCGTTTTGCCGGCGAGTACGAGCGGGAATACGAGGTGCAAAAGGCGGGCGTCCGCATCGTCGCCCCCATGCTGGCCGTCGAAACCGTCGCGGCCGGCGGCGGCAGCATCTGCGACTTCGACGCCGTCAAACTTGTTGTCGGCCCAGCGAGCGCCGGCGCCGACCCGGGTCCGGCCTGCTACGGTCGCGGCGGCCCGCTCACCGTCACCGACGCCAATCTGCTGCTGGGTAAGCTCCCACCGAACCACTTTCCGTTTCCCCTCGATTACGAGGCGGCCAGGCAACGGATCGGTGACCTGTGCGAGCGGATCGCGTCGGCGGAGAACGGCCGGCGGCTGTCGGTGACGGAGCTGGCGCAGGGCTTCATCGACGTCGCCAACGCGAACATGGCCCGGGCCATCCATCGCATCTCTGTCGCCAAGGGATACGACCCCGCCGACTACGTGCTGGTCGCTTTCGGCGGAGCGGGCGGGCAACACGCCTGCGCCGTCGCTCGCGAGCTGGGCATCCGCCAGATCCTGATCTCGCCGCAGGCCGGCGTGCTGAGTGCTTACGGCATCGGTCTGGCCGACGTGCGCCGCTACGGCGAGCGGTCGGTGCTGCAATCGTATTCCACAGAAACACTTGCCGCGCTCGAGCCGATCTGGCAGGAATTGGAAGACAAAAACCGGCAGGACGTTCTCGCAGATGGCGTGGCTGCGGCCAACATCAGCCCGCCGCTGCGGTCGCTCGACATGCGGTATCGCGGCGTCGAGGCGACGCTGAATGTCGCGACTCCCACCGACGGGGATTTCGCCGCACGCTACGAGCAACTGCACGAGCAGCTCTACGGCTACCGTCACGCCGGCCGTCCGATCGAGGTCACGGCCGCTCGCGTCGAAGTCGTCGGCTCCTTGCCCGCCCCGGAAGAGCCGGTCGCCGAGACCGTCCCGAGAAGCGCGCAGCCGCGGACGACAACAGACGTGATCTTCGCTGGCCACCCGCAGCCCACCGCCGTTTTCCTCCGCGACGATCTGCGACCCGGCGACGAATTCGACGGCCCGGCCATCGTCTGCGAGCCGACGTCGACCGTCGTGGTCGATCCCGGATTCCAGGCGCGGCTGCTGGCTCGGGGCGAACTGCTGCTCACTGACGTCCGGCGCCCGCAAACATCCAACCTTTCGACCGACGTCGATCCGATCCAACTGGAGATCTTCAACAATCTGTTCGCCTCGATCGCCGAACAGATGGGGACCACCCTCGAGCGCACGGCCATCTCGACGAATGTGAAGGAACGCCGCGACTTCAGCTGCGCGATCTTTTCGGCCACGGGCCAACTGGTCGTCAACGCGCCGCATATCCCGGTGCACCTGGGGGCGATGGGCGAAACCGTCAAACACATCCTGTCCGAGGTCGGGCCAATCGCCCCGGGAGACGTCTTCGTCACCAACGATCCGTACCGCGGCGGGTCGCACTTGCCGGACGTCACCGTCGTCACGCCGGTGCACGACCCGCGCACGGGCGCGCTCTTGTTCGCAACGGCCAGCCGCGCCCATCACGCGGAGATTGGCGGAATCGTACCGGGAAGCATGCCGCCGTTCTCCCGCGTGCTCGGCGACGAGGGTGTGCTCATCAGCGATTTCAAACTGGTCGATCGCGGCCAGTCGCGCGAGGACGACCTGCGGCAGCTCCTGCTCGCCGGCCCGCATCCCACCCGCAACGTCCATGACAATCTCACCGACATCGCCGCGCAGGTTGCCGCGAACGCCATTGGGGCCAACCAGCTCCGCCGGCTGGTCGAGCGCTACTCGCTGCCGGTCGTCGCGGCTTACATGGAGCACATTCAGCAAGCGGCCGCGCGGAAGATGCGATCCGCCCTTTCGCGGATCCCGGACGGCGTCTATTCCCGCACCGATCATCTCGACGATGGTTCCCCCATCTGCGTAGCGATCAGGAAGACCGGAGACCGCGCGGTCGTCGACTTCACCGGCACCGGTCCGGTGTTGCCGACGAACCTGAATGCGAATCGGGCCATCGTGACGGCCGCCGTACTGTACGTCTTTCGCTGCCTGATCAATGAAGACATCCCGCTCAATGGCGGCGTGCTCGAGCCGGTCGAGATCGTGCTGCCGCGGTGCCTGCTCAATCCCGAGCCCGCAGTCGACCCCGCACAATCTCCGGCCGTCGTCGGCGGCAACGTCGAAACGTCGCAACGCGTGGTCGACACGTTGTTGGGCGCGCTGGGGGCGGCGGCCAGCCAGGGGACGATGAATAATCTGACCTTCGGTGACGGCTCCTTCGGTTATTACGAAACGATCTGCGGCGGCAGCGGCGCGACAGCCAACGCCCCCGGAGCCGACGCCGTCCATACGCACATGACCAATACACGGCTGACCGATCCGGAAGTCATCGAACGCCGTTATCCAGTGCGCGTCCATGAGTTTTGTATCCGCCGGGGCTCGGGCGGCGCCGGCCACCACCGCGGTGGCGACGGCGTCGTCCGGCGCTTGGAATTTCTGCGGCCGCTCACCCTTTCGATGCTCTCGGAACGCCGCGAGCGTTTCGCCCCCTTCGGCCTCAATGGGGGCCAAGAGGGAGTCAAAGGACGCAATACCCTCCAGCGTGCCGGTTCCGAAGAAGTCGACGACGTCGGCGGAAAGTTCGCCCTCGAAGTCCAGCCGGGTGACGTGCTCACGATCGAGACGCCGGGCGGCGGCGGATTCGGCGCCGCGTAGCTTTGCTCCAAGCTGCGACCGCCGTCATACCACAACCGTGCCCAATCGATCTCAGTCAGCCACACATGACGAACTGTCGCCGTTTCGTTAGCCTAAGGCGCAGAAAGTGATCCCCGACCAACAACCACACAATCTCTGAAGGAGCCGCGCACGAACTCAGCGATGCGCGAAAACCTTCTGCTACGGAATAGGAGCCCCCATGGCCGGCAACCGTAAAGCCGACGTCGATGCCGCTGTTAAGGAAATCGATTTCGACAAGAACAGCTACCAGATCGAGCTCGACACCTCGCTGGGCAAGATCCTGCTCGATCTCGACGGTCAGTCCGCTCCCGGCCACGTCAAGAACATGATCGGGCTTGCGAAGATCGGCTTCTACGACGGTGTCCTTTTTCATCGGATCATCCGCGGCTTCATGATCCAAGGCGGCTGCCCCCTCGGCACGGGGACGGGAGACGCCGGCTACAAAATCAAGGCTGAATTCAACGCCACGCCCCACGAGGCGGGCGTGCTGTCGATGGCCCGCGCCACCGACCCAAACTCGGCCGGCTCGCAGTTCTTCATCTGCCTCGACCGCCATACCCACCTCGATCGCCAATACACGGCCTTCGGCAAAACGGCCGACGCCGCCAGCCTGGCTGTCGTCAAAAAGATCGGCGAAGTCAAAACCGACGGCCGCGACCGACCGGTGAGCGACGTGACGATCAAATCCGCCCGGGTGATCGCCAAGCCGAAGGCGTAGAACCCTTAGGCGGAGGAACTCCCAAACGTGTCCGGGCCCGCGTCCCGCGCAGTCGGGCGGGGTTTGACCGCTTCGCGATTTGGTTCAACGGGCTCGAGGGATGTGGGCACGAGCCGTGTCCCCGAGTCCCGTCCCAATTCAATCCCGTCCCGTCCGCGGGTCCCTTTCCAGGAAGGTGTCCGGACCGGACCTTGGTCCGCCATAAGTCATTGCCGGGCAGAGACTACGGCCGGACTCCTTCGATTCGACCGGAGGAGACCGGAGCCGGGACCAAGTCCGACTCCCGACCTGGTGTCCCAACCATTCGAGTCCCCGTCCCCGATCAGCCTGCTTGCACTGGGCCTTGGACTCATTTGATGTCTGTCCCAATCAATCCCGTCCCAAGGTCCGAGTCCCGTCCCGCCTTTGGTCCCTTTCCACGAAAGTGTCCGGACCGTTGTGCCGCCCTGATCCGTTGGCGGAACCGACCTTGGACTTTTGAGTCGGGACGTTGGACTCGCCGGCCCCCTGCCGGCGCGTGTCCTGTCCCAGCCCCAGTCCCGACAAAACACGAGTCCCGTCCCGTCGTGTTGCGGCCAAAGTGAGTCAAACTGACTCGCGGAGCGTGTCGGCCGAACGGCGCGCAATCGCTGCGCCGGCATTCGTCCCTTTCGGACGCGCCCGCTCTTATTGTCCGCGCGTCCGCATTTGGAACTAGACCGAGTTTCTACGGCCCTGGAACTCAATCGAAGAATTTATTTGAAGCAACTTCGCCAAGGGTGGCGCCTCGGTCCACGGTCACGGGACGCTTGATGACTCGCCCAAACGGAGCGTGCACTGCAGCTCTCCTAACGCAGAGCACTGACTGACCGGCCAGCGGCCTGCGAAATCTTCGCCTTCCGGCGGTGGGCATCGCCGACGTATTGCTGCTCGCGGTTCTCGGGCTTGAGCATTTCGGCCACGGCGTATTCGTCCGGATTGGCGTCGAACATCTCGCGGAGGATCGGATTCTCGTCGAAGCAATCGACGAAGTAGTTCCACCAAGTGTTCCATTCGCCAGTGTCGGGCCGCAGAGTCTCCCGCTGCGCGTAGGCCGTATCCATGAAGTCGGCCAGCGCCTCCACACCGATCAGAACCAAGGCCTGCTCTTCGGCACTCGCCTTGTCGAACCGAGCCTTCACCCGGTCGCTGTGCTCCTTCGCAGACAACTTCGAGTCTGGACGTTTCTTGAAGTAATCGTACAGGCTCGGATGATCCTGCAAGAACCGCGTGGTTGTGTTGACCTGCGTATAAAAGGTGGCGGACTGCTGGTTCTGAAAGGCCCGCACGAATTGATCCAGGTGTTTGCGTTGCACATCGAGCTGGCGCTGAAATCGCTCTCGCTCCTCGGCGCTGGCGTTGGTCTGCGCAGCGATCTGTTCCTTGAGTTGCGTGTTTTGCACGCTGAAGGCTTCATACGCGACGGCCAGGGCGGCAAGCGTGGCCAGCGAGCCCAACACGGTTCCCCATTGGCGCAGAGGCTGGCGTGCTCGTTGACTCGAATCACAATCGCGCGAAAGCGCCGCATCATCTGCCTGCTCCTTGCAAAAGCGTGAGTCGAACTCGAATTTGCGAACAGACTAACGCCGATCAGTCGTGGACTTGAGCGTGGTATAGTAACGCAATGGTTGAACGATCGGCTTTTTCGACGGGCCAGCAAGTCCGTCTCGCATGTCGGCGCAAGGCTTCACCAGCCAGACGTCCGGACTGGCGGAAGGGTTCGCACAGGCGAACCTGGTTGTGCTGCCGGCTGCGGTCGCCGCGGACTTTCAAGAATTCTGCCGCCGCAATCCGAAGCCTTGTCCGCTGTTGGACGTCACCGAGCCGGGCAATCCGGTGCCGGCGCGTTTGGCGGCCGACGCCGATCTGCGGACCGACTTGCCTCGCTATCGCGTCTGGAAGAACGGAGAGCTGGCGGGCGAAGTCACCGATCTCGTGGACCTGTGGCGCGACGACTTCGTGAGCTTTTTGATCGGCTGCTCGTTCACCTTCGAGGCCGCCCTGGTCCGCGCGGGACTTGCCGTGCGACACCTCGACTTGGGCGTCAACGTGGCCATGTATCGCACCAATCGACCGTGCGTGAGTGCCGGCCCGTTTCGCGGCCCGCTCGTCGTGTCGATGCGTCCCTTCAAGCCGGCCGACGCCATTCGGGCCGTGCAGATCACGTCGCGCTACCCGGCCGTGCACGGAGCGCCCGTTCACATCGGCATGCCGGGCGATCTGGGAATCGGCGATCTGGCCCGGCCCGACTACGGTGACGTTGTGCCCGTCGCGGCCGACGAGTTGCCCGTGTTTTGGGCCTGCGGCGTCACACCGCAAGCAGTCCTCGCGTCGGCCCGTTTGCCGCTGGCGATAACGCACAGCCCGGGCTGCATGTTCGTCAGCGACGTGCACGACGAATCGCTGGCGACATTTTGACGGCGCCGCGATCGGACGTTTTCGGCGAGCACGTAGGGCAAGCTGCCAGCTTGCCCGTAGACCGCTACTTCCGGCCGCAAAGCCCACTGCAACCGAGACAGCGGGCAAGCTGGTAGCTCGCCCTACTTGAGCGCATTCGTCGACGACGGACCATAGAATTGCCTCTCGGGGCAGCTCCTCAAGTTTGCGAGATCATCCTTGGTAATCACGATGCGTTACGACCTGAATCTGCGAGCGGCCCAACTCGTCGAGCGGGTCGCCACGAGCGCCGACGACTTCCGCATTCGCAGCTCAACGGTCGAAGAGGCCCAGGTTCTGGACTTCGGCGTCCGCACCGAAGGAGGGCTCGACGCAGGGCAGGCGCTCGCGGAGATCTGCATGGCCGGATTGGGCTGGGTCTCGATCCAGGCGTCCGACCTGCTCGATGGGAGCTGGCCGCACGTGTTTGTCACGACCGATCACCCGGTGGCCGCCTGTCTGCTGTCGCAATACGCGGGCTGGCAGGTCAACGTCGATCGGTTCTTCGCGATGGGTTCGGGGCCGATGCGGGCGGCCTACGCGCGGGAGCCGATCTTTACGAAGCTCGATTACCGCGAATCTCCGGGCGAGGTGGTCGGCGTTCTCGAAGGACGCAAGCTGCCCGACGCGTCCGTGGTCCGTTATCTCTGCGAGCGCACGGGAGTCACCTCCGACCGGCTGAGGCTGTTGGTCGCGCCGACGGCCAGCCAGGCCGGCAACGTGCAGATCGCCGCCCGCTCGGTCGAGACGGCCCTGCACAAGCTGGCCGAGCTGGGTTTCGACGTGCAGCAAGTCAAAAGCGCCTGCGGGAGCGCTCCGCTGCCGCCCGTCGCGGCCGACGACATGGCTGCGATCGGCCGCACGAACGACGCCATCTTGTACGGCGCCCGCGTCACGCTCTGGGTTCGGGGAGACGACGCGGCCCTCGCCGCCATCGGCCCCAAAGTGCCGGCTAACTCGTCGCCGGCCTTCGGCAAGCCTTTCGCCGAGGTGTTCGAGGCGGCCGGCCGAGATTTCTACAAGATCGACCCGCATCTCTTCAGCCCGGCTGAGATCACGTTCTGCAACCTCGAGACGGGCAAGGTCCAGCGTTTCGGCAAAACTCAGCCCGAAATCCTGCGGACCTCCTTCGGCCTGTGAGCGGGGTGGCCGGTTCAGCGCTGGCGGGGCGGTGCAAACGAACATGAAGATCGCGATCCTCGCCAAGCCGCAGAGCTGGTACTACCGCGACTTGTCGCGCGCGGCCGCCGAGCGCGGACACCGCTGCTGGCGCATCGATTTTCCCAAGCTCGTTGCGTCGCTCGGAGCCTCGAGAACCGGGCTGACTGCTGGAGACGAGGAGCTTTCATCGTTCGACGCGGTGATCGTCCGCACGATGCCTCCCGGTTCGCTCGAGCAGGTTGTCTTTCGCATGGACGCGCTCTGGCGGCTCGAGGCGGCCGGCGTCTGTGTGCTCAATCCGCCCAAGGCGATCGAATGCGCGGTCGACAAGTACCTCGCCAGTGCGCGTCTCGAGCGGGCCGGACTGACCGTTCCGTCCACCGTGGTCTGCGAACGGGCCGACGACGCGCTGGCCGCGTTCGAGCGGCTAGAGGGCGACGTCGTGATAAAACCCCTCTTCGGCTCCGAGGGGCGCGGCATCGTCCGCGTGAGCGATCCGGAAATGGCCCTTCGTGCCTGCCGCACGCTGGAACGCCTGGGGGCCGTTCTTTACCTGCAGCGGTTCATCGAGAACGAGGGTTTCGACATCCGCGTGCTCGTGCTCGACGGCCGCGTGCTAGGAGGCATTCGGCGGCGCGCCAACGGCGACTTTCGCGCAAACGTCTCCTGCCGCGGCACCGCCGAGCCGCACGAAATCACCGAGCGCGAGGCCGCGTGCGCGATCGCCGCTACCCGAGCCACCGACGCGAGTTTCGCGGGCGTCGACCTGCTTTACGGCCGCGACGGCACCTGTTATGTCATCGAAGTCAACGCGGTGCCCGGTTGGCAGGCGTTTGGCCGCGTCACCGGCATCGACGTCGCGGCCGAAGTGATCGCCCGACTCGAAGACCGCGGCTGACTGCACTCGTCGTGGTCCCAGTGCTGGCAGCGTTTTGGACCCAACCGCCAATTTGCTGGTTGAGTGTAGGAACGAATTGATGGACGTTGCGGAAGTGACCAACAGCCTGGCCCGACATCTGCCGGGCGTGCTTCGCTGGTGCGGTGCGCTGGCGAAGAGCTTGCGCGGGCACAACATCGCGCTGTCGGGCAAGCACAGCGGCAGCGCCAACACCGACGCGCTGACGCTCGCCGATCTCACGATCCAGGAGCTGATTGTCGCCGCTCTCCGCGATGCCGACCCCGTGCTGCGGACGTGCCGCATCGAAGCCGAGGAAGGAACCGGCGACCTCGCGCGTTTCGCCCGCGAGAGCGACCTCGTGCTGTCGATCGATCCGATCGACGGCACCAAACAGTATCGCGACCGGACCGGCAACGGCTATGCCGTGATGCTGCATCTCCGCAACCGACAGACGGTGCTCTATTCGCTCGTCTTCGTGCCCGAGTGCGGCCCGCAGGGCACGTGGGTCGAAGTGCACGACAGCCGCATTCTCACCGGTCCCGACGATTCCAGCCGCCCGGCCCGCCAAGTGCTCGATGCTCTGCGGCCAGTCGATCGCGCCCGTCTGCCCGAGTCGAAAAAAATCTACGTCATCGGCTTTCAGACGCGCGATCCCGAGCGGGCCAGCGACCTGGCGTCGGTCGGCCTCGAAGGACACACGTCAGAGACGATGGACGGCAGCATCTACGAATTGCTGGCCCGGGGCGCATACGGCGGATCGCTGATTCACTCGCCCAACGTTTACGACTTCCCGGTCTCCCTGCAGATTGCCCGCGCGCTCGGCGGCGACGCGGTCTGGGTGCACAACCGCGAGAGCGTCCATTTCGGCCAGACGTGGATCGACGAACGCGCGAACATGATTCGGCTACCGGGAATCGTCGCCTGCAGTCCGTCGCGGGCGACGCTCGACAAACTCTGTGATCTGGCCCGCGACTGGAACCCGAACCGCTATCCGCCCGAAGGTTCGTAAGCCCGGCGAGCTACCGTTACGACCCGTTCCGTTCCAGCCGCTAGCCGTTGCGGCTGAAGATCATGATCGTGATGTCGTCGTTTTGGTCCCGCCCGTTGGCGTGTGTCCGCACGTCGGCCAACAGGGCCTTGCCGATCTCGGCGGCGTTTCCTTTGCTCGTGCGGAGGAAGTCGCGGACCCGCTTGTCGCCGTAGAGCTCGCCCTTGGGGTTCATCGCTTCGCTCACGCCGTCGGTGTAGAAGAGGATCGTTTCGCCGGGAGCGATGGGGCGCGACAAAACGTCGTACGGGTAGTCCTCGATCACGCCGACCGGCACGCCGACCGATTCCTCGTCGAATTCCTCGATCGTGCCGTCAGCCTTGCGGATCATCGGCGACATGTGGCCGGCAATCGCCAGCTGCACCTCGTGCGACCGCGTGTCGACGAGCGCCAGGATGTACGTCACGAACCGTCCCTCGACGGCGCTCGAACACATGTGGTTGTTGACTGCTTTGATCGCCTCGCCGACGTCGTCCACGTATTGGAGCGTGCTGCGGACGACACTCGAAATTCGCGACATCACGAGCGACGCGGGCACCCCCTTCCCCGCTACGTCGCCAAACGACAGGCAGACTTTGCCGTCCTCCAACAACATCGCGTCATAATAGTCGCCGCCGACGGCCAGGGCCGAATCGTACGAGGCATAGAACTCGTAGCCGGCTGCTTGCGGCAGCGTCTTGGGCAGGAGGGCCTGCTGGACGTTGCGGGCGATGGCCATCTCGCTGTCTTGCTTGAGCTTCTCCATGTGCGAGGTGAGCAGGCGGGCGTTCTCGTAGGAGAGGGCCGCTTGCCCGGCGACTGCCAACAGCAAGTCGAGATCGTCCTTGTTGAAGCGGGAGAGGACGTTTTGCGTATCGAGGTTGATCACGCCCATCGGCGTGCCGTCCAACGCCAACAGGGGCACGCACATCATCGAGCGAATGGTCAGGCTGGAGATCGAAGCGGCTGCCTCGAACCGCGAATCGCTGGTGGCGTCGGCCGAAAGAATGCCCGTCCGCTCCGAGAGGACTTTGTTCAAGATCGTGCGGCTGAGCTTCACCGTTTCGTCGGCGTCGGCCTTGCGGTGCTTCTGCGCGACGGGCACCATGTTTGCCGTCTCGGCGTCCTTGAGCAGCACGCAGCCCCGGTCGGCCTGCGGGAAGATGGTAAACAGCGTGTCGAGGATCCGCGGCACGATGGCCTGCATGTCGACGGTGCCCGCCAGGCTCCGCGCAATCTCGATCACCGCTCGCAGTTTCGTCTCCGGCTGGACTTGCAGCAGGCCAAAGCCGCTGGTGTTGTCGGCAGACTCCATGATCGTGGCGGTGACGTCGCCGATCTCGACGCCCGTCGCGTCGTTGCCCGCCGCCAGACCTGGACGAGCCCCGGTCCCCGTTTCGAACCGCAGCAGGATCGGCCCGAGCTTGAGCCGGTCGTTGGCCTTTAGCTGCGTGCGCTCGTTGACCCGCTTGCCGTTGAGGAAGGTGCCGTTGCCGCTCCCCAGATCCTCGACGAAATAGTCATTGTTGTCGCGCGTGACCTGGGCGTGCCGCCGCGAGACCATGTTCGAGTCGAGCTGGATTTGGCACTCCGGCGCGCGGCCGAGGACGGTGACGTCGTCGGTCAGCCGGAAGCTAATCGCCTCGCCATCCTTCAGCAACATCAGAGTCGGCATGGCCGGGCCCCTGCGCACGTGGGAAGCTCGCGCGCCTTCGCGCAGATACGCCAGTCGATTCTAGGGCGGTGAAATGCGTGCCGCAACGGTCGGATTTCCGCAATTCGTCGGCGGGCACGGGCGAGCTTTCGCCGTTCCCCGCCCCTCCGAGACGCTCAGCCCGCGATACCAAAGATCCGCTCGACGTTGCCCCGCAGCACGAGCCGGCCCAGTTCGAGAGCGCGGGTTTCCGACCAGCCGCGGGCAATGACAAAGTCATTGGCCAGGACCGACGCCAGGATCCGCCGATACATACGGAACTTGGGGAGCGCGAACTCGAGCTTGTACATGTCGCTGTAATAGCCGATCTGCTTGGTTGCGGGGACGGCCTGCAGCCGGCTGCGGCAATCCAGCTCGATGTAGGCCGGAATGTTCGAGTACCACCAATGGCCGTTGGTCACCACATTGGGGAAGATCCAGCTGTGGCTCACCAGTTCCTGGTTGCTCGTCTGGGCCAGGACGGAAATCGGAAACGTCACCTGCGGGAAGACATTGAACAGACGGCGATAAAGCACGAGCGAGGTCCGCTGGTCGAACAGGTCCTGCCCCTGGAAGACCCCGTCTTCGTAGATCCGGCGGTTGACGCCGATCATCAGGTCGAATGGCAGGCGGTGCTCGGCGCATTGCTCCGCCAGCGTCCAAAAAACGAATTGCGCCAGCGTGCGCGACTGGTCGGCACTCGGCTCGCGGCCCGCGCCGATCGCTTCCAAAATCGGGTCGACGGACGCAGCGGCGACGCTCTGTGGCTCGAAATCGGGCGGGAGCGAGATCGCGCACGCCCGAGCGCCGCGCTGGGTGAAGTGCTCGAACAGCCTGCCGACCGCCGATGTCAATCGCGACGCGGAAGTCGCTTCGATGCCCGTCGCCTTCGCCAGCCGCTGCCGGACCGCCGGCTTGGCCAAATGGAACACGAGGTCGTCCGTCCGCAGACAGGGGACGTAGCGCGCCGTGTCGAAGCCGGCGAGCGGATCGTCAAAGTCGTTCGTGAGAAACACCCGCTCGAGCCGGCTCTTGGCGAGCACCTGGGTTTCCCAGTCGGGGGCGGACATTTTGGCGCTGGCCCGGTCATAGAGCGATTCCCAATTGGCTGTCGTCACACGGTCGTCCGCAAAGTCGAAAAACTCACGGCACATCTCCAGGAGCCAGCTGTATTGGATCGTGTTTTCCAAGAGCGGCAGCCACTCGACCAGCCGTCGCACTTTCTCCTTCGGGGCCAGTTCTGGTTCCTCGATCCGCGCACGCGGCATGCCGACCGAGTGCGCAAGCTCGGTGTAGTAGTGATAGCCAAGGATGTCGGCAAGCGTTTTCGATGCGGCCGCGTGTGGATTGATGTGCGTGTGAGGATCGATCAAGACGATCGATTCCAGCTCGCCAAACAGACGCGCCTGCAGTTCCTGCGACATGGTGTTTCCGGAAGCTCGATGGGCTGCGTTCAGCGCTTGGCCGCCGCGGCTTGGGTCGCGTCCTTGGACGGCTGCGGCGGGCCGAACGTTGCCAGGCTTTTGCCCGTCGTGCCGTCCCAGAGCCGCAGCACGCCGTCTTCGCCGCCGGCCGCAATCAGGGATTCGTCCGCGGTC
Source organism: uncultured Planctomycetaceae bacterium (assembly GCA_963813715.1). GTDB lineage: Bacteria > Planctomycetota > Planctomycetia > Planctomycetales > Planctomycetaceae > DASPSM01. The sequence continues at coordinate 173,251 of CAWFAK010000007.1, forward strand.
GCCGCCGCAGAATACAGGTAGTCGGTCGCGCCCGCCAGGGTGCGGTAATTCTCGCCGTCGACTGCCTGGTGCAGCCGCACGGTCTTGTCGCCGCTCGCGGACACAATGTTCGCACCGGCGCCGAGAAATTGCACCGACGTCACCTGCTTGCCGTGCGTGGCGATGCTCTTTTGTTGCTCGCCCGTCTCGAAATTCCAGACCTTGATCTGATTGTCGGCGCCGGCGCTTGCCAACAGGGAGCCGTCGCCCTTCCAGCTGACCCCCAGAACCTGGTGCGTATGCCCCTCGAACGACCGGGCTTGTTTGCCGGTCCGCGTCTCGAAGACTTTCACGAACTTGTCCGCCGCGCAGCTCGCCAGGTATTGGCCGTCGCGGGAGAAGTCGACGCCGAAGACGGTGTCGCTGTGAGCGTCTTTGAATTCGCGGTCGAGCGTGAGCGACGCGATCTTCCAGGTCTTCAACTCGCCGTTGCGCGAAGGCTCGCCGCCACCTGTCGCCAAAAACTTACCGTCGTGACTGAAGGCCAGGCACAGCACCCGGCCGATGAGGGCCGACGAGCCTACTTCGAGCGGGGCGTCGGCCTTCGGGCCGATGCGTCCCAAAAAGGTCCAACGCGGATTCGTCTCCCAGGCGACCAGCTGTTTGTCGACCCCGGCGGAGACGAGCGTCGAATCCTTGCCGAAGGCCACGCGTCCCACCGCCGCCGAATGGCCGGCGAGGCTGTCGAGCGGGCGGCCGCTGTGCGCGTCGCACAGCTCGATTTCCGGATCGTCGCCCGCCAGTGCCAGCACGTTGCCGTCGGCCGAAAACGCCAGCGATCGGATCGGCTGCTGACGCTTGTCCCGGCTCGCCGTCGCGGCGGAGAGGGCCGCGTTCGCCGCGTCGCGGGCCCCTTCGAGCTCTTTCTTCGACTGTTGCAGGTCCTTGAGCTTCGTTTCGGCTGCGGCCAGTGTCTTCTTGGCCGACTCGTGCCCCAGCACGGCCGAGGCGGCCGCCTTGCTGGCGCTGGCCTTGGGCGTCTCGAGCGCCGCCAAGGCTTTCTCCGCTTGGTCGAGCTTCGACTTGAGGCCGGCGTCCTTCGGCTTGGCTTGCGAAAGCTTTTTCGCATCTGCGACGGCCGCCTGGGCTGCCTTTTCCTTGGGTGCAAACTCGGCGAGCGCCTTGTCGGCGGCGGTTTGCGCCTCGGCCGCCTTCTTGAGCGCCTCTTGATGCTCTTTCACTTCCTGGGTAGCCGTGGTGATTCGTGCGGCGACGGCCGCGACATGCTGACCGGCGACGGTTTGCTCGTCGGTGAGGGCAGTAACGCGGCGCTGTGCGGTCAGACTGCCTTTGATTTCGGCGATCGGTCCGCCGCCCGTCGATCTTCCACAACCGGGCGACGCGGTTTGTGCCGGCCGAGGCCAGCACCTGCCCATCCGGCCGCACAGCCACCGCGGTCACCGGGCCCCCCTGATCAAACTTGGCGAGCTGCCGGGCCGTGGCGATTTGCCACACGCGCACGCTGCCGTCCGCGCTCCCGGAAACCAACTTGTCGCCCGTCGGGAGAACGAGAGCGAGCGCCGTGATCGGCCGATCGTTGGCCTTCCATTCGCGGAGCGGTTTCGTAGGTTGTTGCGACTTGCTCGTTGGCGTGGACGGCTTGCTCACGAAATCGGACGACCAGACGCGGATCGAACCGTCGGAGCTGCCGACAATCACCTGCGTCCCATCCGCGCTGATCGCGAGCGCCTGCAACGGGGACTTCGTCGTGACGATTCCTCGCAGTGCGCCATCGGCGACGTTCCAGGCCCGCCATGTGCGATCGAGCGATGCCGCGTAAAGGGTTTTGCCATCCGGTGCGAACTGCAGCGCAGAGGTGACGTCCGCCGGACCGGTCAGCTTCCGCACTTCGGCTCCGTCGGTTCGTCGCAAGGCAATCGAGCGATCGGCCAGTGCGACCGCCACGAGACTGCCGTCGGGACTGACGGCCAGCGCCGTCGGACTGTCTGCGAGTGTGACCTTGTGCTTCTCGACATTGTGCGGCCGCTGCCAGAGCTTGACGACGCGATAACCGCCGGCCGCCAGCAGCGTGCCGTCGGGGCTGAACGCCAACGCGTGGATCACATCGCGATCGGCCGCGCCGCCGGGATACATGGGCCGGCCATCGAGCTGAATTCCTGACAACAGCGGATCGATCAAGCGATCGACCTCGCGCCCGGACGGCACGTCGTAGACGACGACCTGATTGGCCCTGCCCGCCGCTACGAATCGACCGCCGTTCGGCGAGAGGGCCACCGCGAGGATCGACTTCTCTCCCGGCGGGATCGGTTGGAACTGAATCGCATCGCCGCCGCTTCCCGCGCCGCCGCGGGCCCCTTCGAGAATCCACTGCTTGATGATGCCCAACTGCGTCGGCGTGAGGGCGGCGGCTTCGACCTTGTTGGGCAGCGGCGGCATCGCCGGCTCTTTACCGCGCGAGGCGAACAGGAAAAGCGGACTGCCGTCCGGATTCTTGGGCAAGACGGCCGGGCCGCGCTTGCCCCCTTTGCGGATCGCGTCGGCCGTCTCGACGCTGAACTTGCTCTCGGCGATGCCGGCGTTGTGGCAGGCGAGACAGTTGGACTCGAGAATCGGATAGACATCCTTCTCGAAGTCGACGGGATGACCGAGCTGCACGGCTGCCGGAACGATAGCCGGCGTCTTCGTGGTCGGCTCGCCGCCCAAAGTGACCGACACGCTGATCAACAGCAAAGCGGCGGCGGCCGTGGTCAGAGGGTTCGGCGAACAAGATCGCATCAAATGCCTCGCCAGGTTGCGGCGGCCGATTCCAGGACCGCCGATGAATTTGCAGCCGACCGCCGGTTAGGGGTTAACTTGGAGAGTGATCGGAGCATCGACCTCCGCCTGCCCCTCGAACTGGGCCGCGCCGCGTACGACCAGATTGGCCACCGGGCCGGGCTTCGCGGTTTTCTCGGCGGCGATTCTCAGCACAGCCTCGCTTTTTTGCGCGGGAATTGTCACTGCGCCGGCTTTGATGCCAGTCACGCCGGGCGGCAGCGGCAGCTCGAGAGTCACCGGACCTTTGAAGGCCCGCGTCCGCCGCACTTTCACTCTGACGTCGACTTGCTCGCCACGCTTCAATTTGCCTCCCTTGGCGACCGACGCGCTCACCTCGAAAGGGGCGGCCTTCACGGTCAACAAAATCGGCGTCGACGGGGGGAAGTCGGTCATGGCCTGGGGGGCCGCCGTCTGCTTGGCCTGGGCCAGCCGAGTGTCGGCAGCGCTTTTGGCGGCCGCAAGCTGCTGCGAACGGGCCTGCGCAGCTGCCGCTTCTGCATCCGCCTGCTTCTTTGCTTCGGTTGCCGACTTGAGCGAGGCTTCGGCATCGGTCAGGCGATGGTGCGCCGTTTCGCTCTCTGCAACGAGTTTGGTGAAGTCCGCCAACGACGGCTGTTTGTTTGAACCAGTCGGCGCGGCACCGGCCGGTCGCGCCTTCGCCGCGGCTTCGTCGGCCGACTTTTGAAGTTCGGCCGCGAGTTGCCGGGCGGCGGCAGCCCGGGCTTTCAGTTCAGGACGGGCCGACTCGGAAGCCGATTGGACGTTGGCCTCTGCCTCCTCGGCCGATTTGCGGGCGACATCGGCGACGCGGGCCGTCGTTTCGGCCAGTGCGGTCGCCTGGTTCATCGCGGCCGACTTCGGCTTTGCTTTGTTCTCGGCAAGCGATTTATATCTGCGCTGTGCGTCGGCCAGCGTCCGTTCGAGTTCGGTCGCGCGGGTTTTGAGTGGCTTGATCGCTGCGGCGAGTTCGGCCAGCTTTTTCGTCGCCTGCTCTTTCAGCCCGCCGGCTGCCTTTGCCTGCGCCGTGGCGTCGACCGCCGCCTTTGCCGCGGCGGTCTGTTCACGTTCCGCACGTTCGAGCGCGAAGACGTTCCGCCGATAGGAGACGGGCGCCTGCAGGTTCCAATAGATGGCGTAGGTGCCAGGCCGTGTGCCGCGGGCCACCAGCATCCGCAACAGCTCCTCCGACTGCCCTTTGGGGAACGCCTTGTTTTGGATGTTCAAATTTCCAATCGGCAACCCGGCCAGTGCCATGGTGACGTCGCCGTCGAAACCGTTGCGTCGCACGAGCTTCAAGGGAAGCAGAATCTGCCGGCCTTGATTCACCTCGATTCGAGCAACATCCGTCGACAACTGGAACGGGGCCGTCTCTTTCATCACCGAGAGCGCCAGCGACTGACCGACGCGCGAGACGGCGGGCGCCATCAACTCGGCGTTCCACACGATCGTTCCGGGGATGGCGTCGCGGACCACGTCTCGCGGAGCCGCCGCATCGCGCTGAGCCTTGGCTTGCGCGAGCCGTTGGTCCGCTTTGGCTTGCAACTGCTTGAGCAGGTCGACCGACTTTGAGGCGGACGTAACGGCCGCAACAGCATCCGCGACGGCCTTGGCAAATGTGGTGTTCTTGGGATCGGTTTCGGCGAGTTCTCGATTGAGCGTGAGCAGTTCATTCGCCTTTTGGGCGGTCCTTTCGCCGAACGTGCGCGCGGCTTGCGCCTTCGCGGCAGCCTCCGCAGCCTTGGCGAGCTGTCGTTCGGCTGCGAGCAGAGCCGACGCTCCCTGCGGATCGGGGACCTTGGCCGTGCCGAAGACATGAATCAGCGCCGACGATTCCGCAGCGTCTTCGGCGGCAGTGAAAATCAGCTCGCCCGATTTGGCATTCGCGGCCAGCGCCGTTCCCCGACAGGTCACTCCCTTGGGCAAACGGTCGGCCCGCACTTCGATCGGCTCGCGAAAACCGTCCTTGCGAATGACGAGCACTTGGACCTCGCGACTGTCGCCTTTGCGAAGGCCCAGCGCCCAAGTCGACACAGCCTGCATCGTGCCCCGCTTGGGATACTCGGGCAGCACGACCAGTTGGAAATCGGGCTCTTCGGGCTGGATCGACAGTCGATAAACCAGTCGCGGGTCGCCCCGGCTCTCGAACGAGCGGTCGCGGAGCATGACGCGGTAAGTGCCGTCGGCCGGCGCGGAAGCGATAGCTCGGATCGTCGGTCCGCGTGTCGAAGACGGCCGGCGCAACGTTGGCGTTGTCGTCGTCGACGGCCGTCATCCGCGTCACGAACTCCAACCCCTTGGAATTGTGCTCGACTTGCTCGACGACCAGATACGGATCGGCCTGCGAACCGAGACGATCGGCAAAGACCTCGATCGTGAAGACCTGCCCTTCCTTAGCATGGAACTTGAAGTAATCGGTATCGCCCGGCGCCTGGAACTGGCCCGCAAATTCACCGGGGACCGAAATCTCCTGCGCCGTTTGCGGCGTGTCGTTGGGCTCGCGCTCGAGGACCGGAGCCGACCGCGTGAGCGAGATCAGCACGGGGTTCGATTCGCCCGTCGGCGTCTGCACGACGTAAGAAACGACGCCCAGCCCGGCGTCCCACGAGCGAAGAGTGGTGTGGGTGGGAGCCGGCGGAGCCGCTGCGGGCAACGTGATTTCGACCACGGCCTTTTCGAGCGGGTGGCCGTCGACTTTCACGTCGGACAGTTTGCCCCCGGGCAGATTGCGGCCGTACAGCGTGTACTTCGCGGTCGAGCCGGCCACGCCCGCGGGCGGCATGATGAAATCGATGTAGGGCAGCGAGCCGGCCGATAACCGGTAGCCATATTCGGCACCGCCGCGATAGAGAAAGTCGTAGACCTTGAGAAAGTAGGTCGCGTTGGCGGGCAGCACGGCGTCGACGAGCGGATCGCGCTCGAGTTCCTGCCGCGCGTAGCCGAGCCGGTGTCCGGCCTCGTCGGTCAGTTCGAGGACCGGCTGCAGCCTCGAGTCGATGTCGGCCGCGCGGCAAAACGCAGTGAAGCGCTGCCCCTTTTTGCCGACGAAGCGGTACACATCGATATCGGTCTCGGCGCCGATCGTGCCATTGACGATCGCGCCTGAAGGAAGTTCGTTGGCCCGATCGAAGCCGTTATTCGGTTCGACCTCGCGGGCCTCGGGTTGCGATCCGACGATAAAGATTCGCGGATTGGAAAGTCCGAACAGACCGCCGGCGTACACTTCGTACACGCCGCTCGGCACGTTCGGGCGGATCGTCACGACAAATGTGTTGTCGATTGGTTCCTGGTGTCCGCTGGCGTCGCGCGTCTTTCGGACGGCCGTGATGCCCGGATGGTTGAAGACCAGCCGATTAGCCTCGTCGAGATCGGCCGACTGGGTCAGCTGCAGGTCGAAGGTGGTGCCCGCTTTTCCGCCGCAAGGGAAGATCGCGTAGAGCCGCGCCTGGGGCAACTGAGCCTGCGCGGTCGCAGCCGCCCCGACGACCCAAGCCAGCGCGAAGACCGCGGACCAGGCCGAGCGAAAGGAACAACGGTGCTGACAGCGGGACAAAACCATGCGGGAGACCGGTCAACCGATGCGACGGGCCGCGAGGCGGCCAGCCGAACGCTGGGGGCAGGACAGTTAGGCGGGTCTCCTTATCCTACCCGCGCCGGGCGCCGGCGTGGTAGGGCGCCCAGGGTACGGAAGCCGGAAAGAGGGAAAAGTTGCCCCCGTCCGCCTGCGGTCATAGGGCGGCGGCGGTCAGCGCAGAACCAGCGGGTGCCCGGCCAACCAGCGCCTAGTGGTTGAACAAGAACTCTTTGGTGTTGATCAGCGCCCACACGATGTCTTCGTAGGCGGCTTTCGTGTCCTTCGAGTGCTTGCCCAAATGGGCTTCCGCGATGTGCAGCTCGTCGTCGTTCGGCTCGCGGGAATAAACCCAGCGATAGAGCTCGCGGACGCGGAGATCGATCGGCCGCTTGTCGGTCGCCAAAAGAGCCGCCCGGCCGGAGGGACTGGCGATCTTCTCCTGGACTTCGCTGCTGTTAAGCAGATGCAGGCTCTGCGCGAGGTTGGCGTCTTGCGAACGTTCACACTCGCAGGCTGTGTCCCCCTGCGGCTGCCCGAATACCTTCAGGAAGTAGGGACCGACGCCCGGATCGGGAAGCTGCAATGCGTGCGTGCCGGCCGGCATTCCCGTATACGGCTGCGAGGTGGCCGTCACCCGGTGGAAGGCGTCGTACAACACCTCGGCACCGAGCCGCCGCGGATAGAAGCGAGAAAAGTTCTGCCGATCCTTGCTGTTGAAGTCGTTGGGAACGGCGCTCAACTGGTAGGTGCTCGAACGGCAGATCGTGCGAACGAGTTCTTTGAGATCGAAGCCGGTCTTGATGAAGTTGTCGGCCAGCGCGTCGAGCAATTCGGGATTGGAGGGCGGATTGGTTTCCCGCATGTCGTCTTCGGGCTCGACGATTCCCCGACTAAAGAAATGCTTCCAGTAGCGGTTGGCCAGCGAGCGGGCGAAGAACGGGTTTTTCGGATTGGACATCCAGTCGGCCAGCTGCACGCGCGGGTCGCGGTCGGCAGCGATTGAGAGCGGCTGCCCGCCCAACGCCGTCGGGCGCAGCGACTTGCCCGTCCGCGGATTCGTGACTTCGGCGACGCCCTCGTTGTGAAACAGCCGCCGATCCCGGAAGCGCCGGTTGGCGACGCCGTCCGGCAGCGGTTTGCGGCCCAGGCGGCTGAAGAAAGCCGAGAACCCGTAGTAGTCGTCCTGGCTCCATTTCTCGAACGGATGATGGTGGCAGCGGGCGCACTGAATCCGCAGTCCGAGGAACAGTTGGGCCGTGTCTTCGACCTGCTCGTTGATCTCGTCGACCTCGCGATACCAGACGGTCTGCGGCGACAAGCGGGGATCGCCGGCCGCGGTCAAGAGTTGGCGGACGAAGTGATCGAAGGGCTTGTTGTCGTAGAGGCTGCTCCAGATCCATTCGTAGAACTCGTACGTCCCCTCAGTGTCGGAGGGCGCCCGCTTCTTGTTGCGCAGAATCAGGTTCCACTTGTTCGCAAAGTTGTCGGCGTAGGCCGGGCTATCCAGCAGCCGATCGATGAGCTTGTCGCGCTTCGCAGGATCTCGGTTGGCCAGAAACGCCGTGACTTCTTTTTCAGTCGGCGTGGTGCCGGCGATGTCGATCGACACCCGCCGCAGGAAGGTCGCGTCGTCGCACAAGGCCGAGGGCGGAATGCCCAGCACCTTCAGCTTGCCGAAGACGGCCTTGTCGACCAGGTTCCGCTCGGGGGGCAGCGAGGCGACGGACGCTCCAAGGGGAATCGTCGAGCGAAACGTGGCGACCTGCCCTTGATACCGGGCCATGATGGCGACCTGTCCGGCCAGATCGAGCGTCTTCACCAGTCCGGTCGAGGTGACTTCGGCCATCTCGGTGTCGTTGGGCTCGAACAGGGACATCCGCGTGACGTCTTCGGTCGTGCCGTCGCTGTAATGGGCGACGACGGTGATCTGCTGCTGGGAACCCCGCTCCATCACGCGGCCGGCGGGCTGGCATTCGATTTTGACGACCGTTGCGTCGGTGTCGTTGCCGTAGGGCGTGCCCTGCTCGATCCAGCGATAGAGCATGCGGTATTCGTAACTGCCCACGTCCATTCGCTTGCCGCCGCCGTGCGGATAGCGGCCGCTGGGCTTCAGGAGCAGCAGGCTTTCACCGGGCGACGTGGGGAACAAGCGGCGACCGCGGCTCTCTTTGACGAGGAACTCGTAATCGTCCTCCGGATAGAAACCGAGCAGCGAGAGCTTGAAACCGTTTTGTCCGCTCGCCTTGCCGTGACAGCCGCCGCTGTTGCAGCCGAGCTTGGTGAAGATCGGTACGATCTGATTCTTGAAATTGATCGGCAGCGGATGGGCAAACCGGTCGACCTTCACGGGGAATTCGGCCGACGTGTGGCCCGGGCCCGACACGCGAATGTGGGCCTCGCCATCGCGGAGCGGAATGACCAGACCCTTGGCGTCGATGTCAACGATGCCGGTCGGATCGGCAGAATACCGCACGGCCCGCGTCAGGTCGCGCAACTGACCGGTCGAGTAAACGCCGGTGACGCACAGTTGCTGCCGGGCGTCACCGCCGCGGAGCAAAATCGGATTGCCGCCCGTCGTTTGCTCGACGTTCAGCGATTTCAAATCACCCGGATCGCCCTGCCCTTTCGTTGTGTTTGCGGCGACAGCTGTGCGCGCTCCGGCTCCGAGGCATGCGGCTGCAACCAGGGCGAGCAAGAACGGGGTGGAGGCACGACGCGTCATGCATTCCCTCTCGTGGAGCGATCGGTCTCGGATTTTTCGACGAGCGGTGAAGCGCGGGTTGGCAGGTCGAGGCTGGAGTTTCTATTTGGCGGCAACGGCCCAACACGGCTGGCTTACAGGCAGGAGCGAACAAGGGCGGCAGGCAAAAAGCGGGTTACAACGCTGGCTGATTGGGGTTACGCCGACGCTACGGCTCTCCCAAACGCAGCAATCTGAGCATATCAACGATTATCGATCCGTGCAACAAGCCGGCATTGGCAGGCCTTCTCTGGACGGCATAATCGGACGCGTTTGTCACGGGTTTTCGCTGGCCGTCTGGCCGATTGCCCACTCGTCTCCAGCTCACACGCCACAATTCACACCCAGCCGTTCGAGTTGGGGCTTAAGGGATGCCGCGTCGCGAAAGACCTCGGCTTGCAGGCCGAACGAGCGACCGCGGAGCACGTACTCCTCGATGTCGTCGGTGTAGAAGCACTCGGCGGGCGAACATTGGATTGTCTCGAGAGCGGCCCGGAAGATGGCCTCCTCGGGCTTGGCCGCGCCGACGCGATAGGAGAGAACGCAATCGTCGAAGCGGTGCAAGAGATCGAAGTGAGCCAGCACCCACTCGTAGTGCGTCACGCACGTGTTGGAGAGCAGGACGAGCCGGTAGCCGTCCCGCTTCCAGCGATCCAAGAGCGGAACCATCGGCTCGTTGACCGTAAAGATGTCGGCCGCCGCGACCCGCAGGGCTCCGGCATCAATGGCCCGGCCGAGTTCCTTTTCCAACGTTTGCCGAAAGCCGTCCTCGGAGACTTCGCCCCGCTCGAAGCGCCGCTGGAGCTGCTCGTTGAACAAAATCCGCTCCAAGTCGGCCAGGGGCGCGTGGCAGGCTTCCGCCATCTGCACGCACATCCGCGCGTGAGAAAAGTGGAGCAGGACGTTCCCCAAGTCGATTAATAGAGTCCGCACAGGTGATGGAGTTCGCACGGGCATTCCGAAACCTCGATTGACGGTGACGTTCCGGCTTCCTAGAGTGCATTCGCTCGTAAAGTGACGTAGCATAACGACTTGCTGGCGCAATGCAGCAGCCGCATGCGACGCCGGCCCGCCCCGCTCGACGTCCAGCGTAGTAGGTCGCGCGGTTCCGACCGGACCGTGGCGGAGCGTAGTGCTGACGGCCGCCTGCACGTGTCGCGTCGGCGATTCTCGTTGATCGCGGTCGTTTGGTCCAAGCGGCCCACCGGCGGACCTTCGCCGAACTAGACACATTCCAGCCGGTTCCACTCCGGCATGACAGCCACGGAGACCGTCGATGAGTTACGGCGGGAAGGCAAAGGCCGAAGCGGGAACGGCCCGCGGCCGCGATTGGCCCTGCCTGCGCCAGTTCGGCATCTTTATGGAGAATCGCGTCGGCACGCTGAACGACCTGCTGCGGCACGTCGAACGCCACGATCTCCGCGTGATGGCGCTGACAGTCGTCGATTCGATCGACTTCTCGATCGCCCGCGTGATCCTCAGCAACTACGAACGCGCGCACGAACTCTTCAAACTTTCCGACTTCAAGGTGTTTGAGACGGACCTGATCGGCGTCGAGCTGAGCACCGATCCGCAGCCGTATATGCAAATCTGCACGGCGCTGCTGCAGGCGGAACTCAACATCCACTACACCTATCCCCTGCTCTATCGTGGCAAGGGGCGCGGCGCCATCGCCCTGCATGTCGACGACGTCGAGACGGGGCTGAAGATCCTCTCCGACAAGGGGCACCGGATCATCACCGAGAACGATCTGCTCGAATACGACGAGAATTATTGAATCCGTCTTAATATCGGCTCCGACTTGAAGCGGTTTCGGACGCTGCTGAAGTGGACTTTGTTCGCCGTGGTGCTGGCCTATGTCTGCCGCCACGGATACTCACTTTGGCAAAAGAGCGACGACCGCACCCCGCTCACGCCTGCGGGCAGCGCGTGGTTGCTGTTGTCGGCCGTTTTGTACGTCGTCTCCTGGCTGCCCTCCGTTTGGTTTTGGCGTGCGCTGATGCGGGCCTTTGGCGGTCGGCCCGACTTTGCTGCCTCCGCCCGCGCCTACTACTGCGGCGCTCTGGGGAAATACATTCCCGGCAAGGCGATGGTGCTGGTGTTGCGCGGCTCGCTGATGAATGGTCGCGGCTGCGCGGGACGAACGGCCGCCATCACGGCCGCCTACGAAACGCTGACGATGATGGGGACCGGTCTGCTCGTCGGCCTGGTCTTGGCCCCTTTGCCCGAAGGGGTACCGGGGCGCGATCAACGCTGGTTGGTGCCGGTGGTCGTGTTGGCCGTGCTCTCCGGACTCCCTGTCATTGCGCGGCTCTTGTCTTGGGCCGTCGTGAAGATGTCGCCGCCCGATCTTGTTGAGTTGGACGACGCAGCCCCGCGCGACCGGGACGCTGTCGCGTCGCGCGACCGGCTCGTCATTCCGACCTGGCTCGTGGGGGCCGGTTGCGCCGCGTTCCTCATCAGTTGGGCCATCCAGGGCCTCAGCCTGGGGGTGACGCTGCATGCCGTCGACCAACCGCTCGACTGGGCTGAGTGGCCCGTCTGGTCTGGGGCAATGGCCCTCTCGACTTCTCTGGGATTCGCAATGCTGTTTGCGCCGGCCGGATTGGGGGTGCGGGAAGGCATTCTGCTCGGCATCCTCACACAGGCGGGCGTCGACTCGCACGCGGCCATCGCCGCCACCGTGCTGTCGCGGTTAGTGTCGTTCGGTTCGGATCTTCTGGTCGCAGGCCTGCTCTATCCGACATTTCGCCGGCGAATGGTTCAGCCCGGCCCCCCGCTCGCGAAGTAAGATGAAAAGATGCTGTCCATTATCGTTCCCGTCCTGAACGAAGCCGAAAGCCTGGAGCCGCTCTACCGCGAGATCGGTGCGGCTGCCGGCAGCCTGGGCGAGTCGATCGAGATCGTCTTCGTCGACGACGGGTCGACCGACGCTTCGTGGAACGTGATCCAATCGCTGGCCGAACTAGACGCCTCGGTCTCGGGCATTCGCTTTCGTCGCAACTTTGGCAAGGCGGCCGCGCTGACGGCCGGCATGCGGACGGCGCGGGGCGACTTGATCCTGACCATCGACGCCGACCTGCAAGACGATCCGGCAGAAATCCCGCGGATGCTGGGCAAGCTGGGTGAAGGTTACGACGTCGTCAACGGTTGGAAGGAGCGACGGCTCGACCCGTGGCACAAGGTCTATCCGAGCCGGGTCTTCAACTGGATCGTGAGCGGCCTGACGGGCCTCAAGCTACACGACCACAACTGTGGGCTGAAGTTATTCCGCGCGGAAGTGGCCGCGGAGATTCGCCTCTATGGCGAGTTGCACCGGTTCATCCCGGTGCTTGCCAATGCCCGCGGCTTTCGCGTCACTGAGATGCCGGTCCATCATCGGCCGCGACGGTTCGGCAGCTCGAAGTATGGGGTTCGGCGTTTCGCTCGCGGCTTTCTGGACCTACTCACCGTGACCTTTCTGACCGGCTTCGGCCAGCGACCGCAGCACATTCTGGGCGGTTTCGGCCTCTGCTCGCTGGCTCTCGGAGTCTGCGGTCTGCTCTACCTCGCCTTCATCTGGTGCTGCACGCATTTGGCAGGGGCCGACTTCGGTCCGATCGGCACGCGTCCGCTGTTACCGTATTCGATCGCCGCGACGATCCTCGGCGCCCAGGCCCTTTCGCTGGGGCTGCTGGCCGAACTCCTGGTGGCCTACACCGGTAAGGAAAGCGACACCTACAGCGTCGCCCAAACGACAAAGGGCACCGCCGAACCGGCCGCGGCCAAGCGGCTTACGGTGGCGCCAGCACCCGGCTGGACAGCCTGTCGAGAACCGGAATTGACCGCAGATTTTTTCCTCGCATCAAGATTTTGGCGCGTTAGAATCGCTTAGAACCTAATTCGTATCCCTCCCGCCCCGGCCCGCCGAAGGATTGGACCCACCGTGCAGAGCCAACCCTCCGATCCGCACATCGACATCACTGTGCGATCCCACGACGAGCAGAATCGCCGCCTCGTGGCCCAGCCGCCTTCGGACGCCGACACCATCGGCAATCCGGCCGACACCGTTCGGATCGATCGCGCGCCTCGCGCCCAGTCAAACGAACGCGAAGTGCTGCAGCAGCCTTGGCTGGCGGAATAGGCGAACCGTCGCCCGCAATCAACGCACCGGGAAGATTTGGGCGTTGATCACCACCTCGTGGTTTTCGGCGTCGGTCAGGAGCGGAGCGCTCCAGCCCGCAAGCGCGCTGCGATCGCTTTCCGAGATGCCGGGCACCAGATCGGTGACGAAGATCGGCAGGTTGTTTCTGGCAGGGATTGCCTGCCCCTGAGCAACGCTGGCTTCCAGACGCTGCACGGCGTCGCTCGACATTCCCTGCTTGCTGAGCACGCCAAAGGTCACCGGTCGCCCCAGCACACCCTCCTGCATCAGCTGCTCGAAGCGGGCCGGCTCGACGAACTCGGTGTAACCGTAGTTGCCCGGATCGCGGTAACGGCGAATCCATTCCCAGCACACATAAATGTGCGTGATGCCGTGCTCATGCAGGGTCTGCAGAATCTCTTTCGCGGGTTTGAGCGGCAGTTCGCTGTCTTTTGAGCTCGGCGCGGCAGGCGGCCCGGCGAACCACTCTTTGAAGATCGAGTGATTGAACACGGTGTTGTAAACGATGGGAAACTGCGCGTTGAAAACCTGCCCATCGCCCACGTCCAGCACTTTGGACCCCTTGGGCAGCCAGCGGTTCATGAAGGAGAAATACGGGTACGCGGCGTTTTCCCGCGCAGTTCGAGATCAGAAAGCCAGGCGTTATAGCCCGTGATCTCCCAGGCCTCCATCGTCGTCCCGGAATACACGCCCTGCCCGGCGACCAGGGCGAAGTTGAACCAAAGCGCCAGGCAGATGACCGCCCCCGCGATCCAGCGCCACGCCACCGCATTGGTCCAAGTGGCCCCCACGCCAGCCAAGAGCGCGACGACGGGAATGATCGGCACCCAAAAGCGATCGATGCGATGGGTGAAGCCCCACCAGGCGAAGAACAAGTAACCAAACAACAACCACAGCGCGAGCACCAAGCCCCGTCGCCGCGCTACCAAGAGGGCCAGCGGCGCCAGCCCAAACAGGAGCGGACTCGACCAATCATTGTCGGCGATCACATCGAGCAAGTTCTGCCCCAGGACCGCGGGTCCGAATTTATGTGGGCTATGCGCCGGAACGAAGCGGGCGTTGAGCTCCGGGCTCCAATCCCGACCGCCAAACAGGTTGTACGCCAACGGATAGACGGGATTGCCCGTGAGCACGAGGTTTTTCGCCAACCACGGCCCGATCGTGACGGCCACGCCAAGCGCGAAAGCCAGCGCGCACTTCGACACGCTCGCGACGCGCGTCGGATTGCCACGGAGCGCCCACCACGCACCGACACCGACCGCCAACCCCATCGGCACAACAACCTGTAGCAGGCCCGTGTATTTGCAGGCCATGCCGCTGCCGGCTAGCAGCCCCGCCACGAAAACGTCTCGCAGAGCGGGCATTCCACCGCGAAACCGTTCCAGCGCGATCAGCACGGCCAAGAGCGTCGCCGCGACGAAGAACGTCAGTGGGCCCTCGACGTAAGTGATGATCGTGATCCGATCGATCCACGGCGTCGACAGAAAGACGAGCGCGGCCATCAGCCCCGCCTGCGGACTGAAGTAGCGACGGCCGGCCGCATAGAGCGTGAGTGCCGTCAGCGGCGCGAAGGCGAACAAAACGGCCTTGCCGACGATCGCCCCCCAGTACCAGTCGCCACGCAGCACCATCCCTAACAAAACGAGCATCTCGGCAAAGAAGGGAAAGTTCGTGTAGACGTTGTGCGACAGGAACGCGATGCGTCCCGCCTCGAAGTATTCCTTCGGCCCCTCAAAGTGATAGGCCAGCACGTCGAAGTCGCGTTCGGGTGACATCGAACCGAGCCACATCGTGATGACGAAGGGCGCCATCGCCACCAGGGCCAACCAGAGATGTCGAGGCGTCGGCGGCTGAGGCTGGGCCGGCAGCGGGTCGGCGTTTCGCCGTCGCTTCAAATCGCGCCGGACGAAGATCGCCTCGAGCGGCAGCGAGACGGCGAGAATCGGAATTACGGTCACGCGAGACAACAGTCCCGCCAGTCCAAGGAGCAACGTGGTGAGTGACAGGCCGCTCAGTCCGAGCGCGAAAGAGAAAACGACACCTTCGGCCGAACGGCGCTCGACCGACGGGCGCAACACGCGCAAGAGGATCTGGCCCCAAAACCAGGTACCCGTCAACGCGGCCACGGCCGGCGTGAAGATGCTGACGCGTTGGGCCAGATTGCCCCACGCGCCGAAAAGAATTGCGAGGCCACGATCAGATCCGGCAGATCGATCCAGACGGCGACGCGGGTCAGCCAGCTGTTATTGGGAAAATCGAAGCAGGAGAAAAAGACAAGAAACGCAACCAGCCAAAGCCCAGCCAAGCCGATCAGCCACCACGACGGACCCGGCTCAGGTGATGCGGTTGCCGATTCGCTCGGGTCGACGGGCTGACTCGTCGCGGCGGCCCGGGAGCGCGAGGCCGTTTTGGTTCGCTTGGAGCTCACGACTTGCGCCCACGGAGGCCTGACCGGCTCACAACGACCCGGCTCACAGCGACTTGGGCAGGAGCGCGGCCAGCTCGGGATGGGGACGGGCGATGACGTCGGCCAGGATGAGCTTGCCCCCCAATCGCTCGACCGTTTGCTTGCCGGTGGCGATGGCCGTCTGCACGGCGGCGACGTCGCCCCGCACCACGATCGTCACGTAGGCGGCGCCGATTTTTTCCTTGCCGACCAGCGTCACGTTGGACGACTTGAGCATGTCGTCCGTCGCGTGCAAAGCGGCAACCAGGCCTTGAGTTTCGAGCAAACCAACGGCGTCAGAGGGGCTCATATCGAGGGGCTCTTTCGGAATGCGGTAATCATAAAGGTCGAGCATAGGGCTGTAAACGGGCTGTGGATGGGCCAGAATCCGCGTCGCTTCGACCGGCGCCGGCAGCACCGACAGCGACGCGCGGCTCCCCATGTGGCGGGCCAGCTCCACACCCACCTGCCCCGCCGCCATCACAGCACCGGTCTCGCCCACCAGCTTGATACACTGGTCCGCGCTGTCGGTGCTTTCGATGCCCAGCAGCGTGACGCCGGCCGCCTTCAGGCAACGATCGGCGATGATCAGGGCCGGCGTGAGGTTGGCCACCTCGAGCAACGCCAGGCTGTGGGTTCGATCCATGGTCAATCCGTCACACACTCATTCATCGTCAGTGGGATTGCGTCTGCGCTGGCGGAACGCCGGTCGCTCCGTGCCAGTCGAAGGCAATGTCGAGCGCCGGGGCCGAGTGGGTAATCGACCCGACGCTGATGCGATCGACGCCCGCCGCCGCAATCGCAGCCACTGTATCCAGGTTAACGCCCCCCGAGGCCTCGAGCAGCACCCGAGGCGCGAGTTCGTCACGAATTCGCACCGCCTGGCCAATCGTGGCGGCGTCCATGTTATCCAGGAGCACGATGTCGGCCGCGGCGGCGAGAGCGGCTTTTAGCTGGTCGAGCGTGTCGACTTCGATCTCGAGCGGAATGCCCGCCGGGATCGCACTGCGGGCCGCTGCCACCGCTCCGCGAATCGTCTCCTCGTCCGAATCGCGCGGATGATCTTCGCGCCAGGCGGCCAAGTGGTTGTCCTTGATCAGGCAGCCGTCGAAGAGGCCGATCCGATGATTCGTGCCGCCGCCCGCGCGGACGGCGTATTTTTCCAGGAGCCGCCAGCCGGGCAACGTCTTCCGCGTTTCGAGGATCAGGGCCTTGGTGCCGGCGACCCGATCGACGAATTGGCGGGTTCGCGTGGCCACGCCACTCAGGTGCATGAGGAAGTTGAGGACGGTGCGCTCGGCCGCCAACAGCGAGCGCCACGAGCCGTGGGCCTGTGCGATGGTCGTCCCGCCGCTGACTTTGTCGCCGTCGGACACCAGGGGCTGAATCGTCGTCTGGCGATCGAGTTGCCGCGTCACGATCGCCGCCACCGGCAAGCCCGCCACGACACCGTCCTGCCGCACCACAATGTCGACGGTGCCCTGTCGCGCATCGCCGATGAGTGCCCGGCTGGTGATGTCGCCCAGCGTTCTCAAGTCTTCGACCAGCGCCAGCGAGACGAGCCGCTCCGCCGCTTCTTGTTCTTCGACAGTGAGAGAGAGTGCCAACGCCATTTTCCGCAGACGAAGCCTAACGACCGACGGCGATCATAGCGAATCCGGGCGGCGACCTGGAAACGCTACGTCGCTTCGCCTCCGAGCGGGCGTTGGGCGACGTCTTGCACGCGTTGCCGGCCTCTGCTGAAATGTCGCTGCCAAATCGATGATCGAACCGGGGCCATTCCGCAAATCGGCTTTTTCGCGGCCGGGGGTTTCGATCTTCCGTCACCTCGCGGCCGATGCTCGAAAGGGAACGCAGATGATTGTCGGCGTGCCGAAAGAAATCAAACAGGATGAGTATCGCGTCTCGATGCTGCCGGTCGGGGTCGACGAGCTGACGCGGGCCGGGCACAAAGTGCTCGTCGAGCGCAACGCCGGGCTGGGCAGCGGCATTCCGGACGAGCTGTATCGGGATAACGGGGCCGAAATCGTCGATTCGCCAGCCGAGATTTTCGCCAACGCCGAGCTGGTGATCAAAGTGAAGGAGCCGCAGCCGCCGGAAATCGGCCGCTTGCGCCCCGGGCAAATCCTCTTCACGTATTTCCATTTCGCGGCGGACGAGTCGCTGACACGCGGCGTGGTCGAGTCGGGGGTGACGGCCGTCGCTTACGAAACGCTCCGCGGCAAGCACGGCGATCTTCCCTGCCTCACGCCGATGAGCGAAGTCGCCGGCCGCATGAGCATTCAGGAGGGGGCCAAGTTCCTCGAGCGGCCCCAGGAAGGTCGGGGCATTCTGCTCGGCGGCGTGCCGGGCGTGCTGCCCGCGCACATCACCGTGCTGGGAGGCGGAGTCGTCGGTAAGAACGCGGCTCAGATCGCCGCCGGGTTCGCGGCCGACGTCAATATTCTCGACATCAACGTCGATCGGCTGCGATACCTCGAGGACATCATGCCGGGGAACGTCAACACGCTCTACAGCGACCGGCACAACATCCGCGAAGAGCTGCGGCTGGCCGACCTGGTGATTGGAGCCGTGCTCATTCCCGGGGCGCTCGCCCCCAAGCTGGTCCGGCGGGAAGACCTGGCGATCATGAAGCCGGGAGCGGTGATCATCGACGTGGCGATTGACCAGGGAGGCTGCCTGGAAACGTCGCGCCCGACGACGCACTCCAAGCCGACTTACATCGTCGACGGCATTGTGCACTATTGCGTGACCAACATGCCCGGCGCGGTCGGCCGCACCAGCACCTACGCGCTGTGCAACGTCACCTTCCCCTACGCGCTGCGGATTGCCAACCGCGGCCTGCGCGACGCGTGCGGCGGCGACCCCGGATTGGCCGAGGCCGTGAACGTGCATCAGGGCTGCGTTACCAATCGCGCCGTTGCGGAGACGTTCGGAATTCCCTTGGTTTCCCTCGATTCGATTCTCGCGGCCTGATTCTTTCCAAGCCCACTGTTGGCCACACAAGAGCGCCGAACGATGGCAGAAGGCGAACCGCAACCAGCGACTGGCCAAGAAACGCCGGTCCCCCGCTCCCGCCGGAGATTCGTCGCCGTCCTGGGCGGGGGGATCGCGGCGTGCGTCGGCCTGGCATACGTGGGGCTGCAGTCGTTCTACGATCCCGTCGTGCGCTGGTTCAGGCAGCGGCAGGTTCCGTTTCGGCCGATCGCGGCGATCGACGGCTTGCCCGTCGGCGAATGGAAGCTGGTTCAATTCGACGCGGCGAATCCGAACGGAGCGGGCAAGACTCAAGAAGCGGTCTTCGTACGGAAATCCGCGGACGGACCCGACGCGCTGCGCGTCCTTTCGCCACGCTGTCCGCACAAAGGATGTCGCGTTGCCTGGCGGACCGAGCGCACGCTCTTTGTTTGCCCGTGTCACGGCGGCACGTTCGACGCGGAAGGGAAGCGGACCGCTGGACCGCCCGATGCGCCTCTGGACGACGTCAATTTTCGCGTTGAGAACGGCCAACTGCTCGTGCGTTTTGAGAGCCCGCACGCCTGATCGAGCCGAGATGCGTCGGCCGTCTTTGCCGGCGGGATTACGTCTCGCGGCGCTTACTTCGACGGTCGCCCCAGGTGCTGCTGGACCAGCGTGACCGATTCGCGGGACCGCTCTTCTTGAATGTCCCCTTGATGCCGCAGCGCGACGACGGGCATGGCCCCGGTCCGCTTGCGTCCCTCAAGGCGCTGCTGCGCCCGATAGTAGGTCAGTCCGATTCGGCGGAAGGTAAACGCCGTGAGATAAAACCCGCTGCTCCAACAGACCCATAACAGGGGAAACGCCGTGAGCGGCGTCACGTGCAACTGGCCGATCGCGTAGCCGGCAACGAGCAAGTGTCCCAGGAACACGGCCGATGCCAGGACCGTCAGCCCGGCGAATTCCCAGGGCATGGTCAGCGCCGTCGCCACGACGTGCACGGGCGACGCCACCCGCACCGAGTCGTCCAGATTGGTCAACAAGAGCGCGATCAGCCACCAGCCGACGGCTGCCAGGCACAGCTCGACGAGAATCGACCAGTCGATGATCGTCAAATCGCCGCAGTAAAGCCAAAAACCCACCGCCGCCGCAAAAAGCAGCACGGGGCCGGCGAGCAGGCAGCTGAGCCAATGACCGCAGCTCACCAAGGCGCCGACCGCGGTGCAGCCGATTCCCGGCTCGTATTGGATTTTCCCGTGGCAGGCCATTTCGAGAATGGCATTGAAATAATGGAAGGTGTGCCCCAGCACGAAGAGGACGCCGCACAAGCAGACGAACAAGCAGACGACGAACTGGGCCTGATGCGGGCTATCCCGCTCCATCGACAGCCACAGGATCAGTGCGGCCGTCGTCAACACGGACTGCAGCAAGCCGAGCCGCAAAAAGATCGGCAGCTTTTCGAAAGGAAAAGCCAGGCTGTGATACCACTGCTGCTTGCTGCGATCCGAGATCAGCTTCACCCAGCGGGGCTGGGTCCGCAGCATCACGCTGTTGGGCTGATAGTCGTCGCCGTTACAGAGCGCGCGTGTGGGAACAAACGTGGTCTTGCGACTCTTGGGAGGCTGCTTTGGCTTGATGAACGCGGTCGAGCGGCCCTCGCTGGCGAACGGATCACCGACCGGTGCCCCCGGTTGGCCGATGGAGGGGCGGAAGGATGAGTTCGTCGCCGGCGCGGCGTCCGGGGGCGGAGTGTTGGCATCGGCCGGTCGAGGGCTCTCGCCCCGTTTCTGTTTCGCCGGTCCCAGCAATCCGAACAAGCGGGGGCGCGGAATGCTCACCGAGTTCCAGCAGGCGGGACACTGCGTGCTCCGCCCCGCCATCCAGTCGGGGGCTTTGAGACGTTTCCCACACTCGCAAACGACGTCGATCGCCATGCGCTCAGTGCTGGTTGCACTCTCGTAACGCGACGTGTGCCGCCGAACCTCCGGCGGCAGAGGCACGAATCGCTAGAGGGTCATCGTAGCGCGCTAGAGCTGCGGTTGCGAGTCCCGCTCTGCCGATTTCGGGGCACGCAGCGTCCGCAGGAAGGCCAACAGCTCTTCCTTTTGTTCCCACTTGAGCTGCTTATACTTGTCGGCCACGCTCTTGGCCTGTCCGGCGTGCAACTCGATGGCTTGGTTCAAGTCCGCGGCCCGGCCGTCGTGCAAATAGGGAGCGGAGTCGGCCACGCCCCACAGCGGCGGCGTCCGCCACTCGCTCGATTGAGGCGCTCCGCCCTCGGCGAAGTCGGGCAGGTTCGGCGGCAAGTCGCCATACGTCCCGCCGCCGACCAGCGTCTGCCCCATGCGATGCAGCAGCAGATCGCTGTAAATTCCCTTGGCCGGGCCGACGTCTTGCTTGTGGCAATCGGAGCAGCCGATCAGGTCAAAACGCTTTTTGCCTTCGGCGGCCTGGCGCCTGCGCAGGTGAATCGGGCACTTCTTCGACCGGATGGCCGAGCGTGCCGACATACGCCGTCAGCTGATCGCACTGCTCGTTGGTCAGATCGAGACCCGGAGCCTTGTAATCGCGCTTGGCCATCGACACGGGCTGCGGCTGGCTTGGATTGCCGAGACCCAGCTCGTTCGCGCAGGCGGCCCGCACGAAGCCTCCCAGCGTCGTCGTCTGGGCTTTCCAGCCGAACCGACCGACGTGCCCGTCGACCAGTCGCAGCGCGCGACCGACCGGGTAATCGTCGGTGTCGGAGTCGGCGAGCGCCCACTTGAGGCGCTCAGCCCGTTCGTTGGCGATGATCGTCTCGTCCGGAATCGCGTCGATCAGATCGGCCCCGAACAGGGCCGGCGTGTTACGTTGCGACACGTCCATCCCGGTGACGATGCCGATATTGGGGGCCGTCGTGCAATCGCGCTGCACCTTCGGCAACAAGTCGCTCAGCGGAGGCGGCGGGCTCGACTTCGGGAACGTCGGCGCCAGGAGGAACAGCGTTTCGGCAAATTGGTCATCCGTGGCGAACTTATGAACGACGCCCTGCCGCGAGCCCTTCGCGGTTCCGCTGGTTTGGGCCGGGGCCGCCTGCTGATTGCGGGTGTTGCGGAGCGCGCGATTCGCCGCGTCGCGGGCGTCCTCGACCGGATTGTCGATCTGCGTGAAGGTGGTCACGTTATTTTCGAGCGGACCGCCGCCGCCGAGACCGGCCTGCTTGTGGCACTGTGAGCACGACTTGGCGTTGAACACGGGGCCCAACCCATCGCCGCCGCCGGCCAGCGGATCGTTGGGGGTCCACTCGTGAACGAACAGGTCACGACCGGCGGTCGCCGCCGCCACGTCATAGTGCGTTTGGGGCGTGGCCCGGACCAACCAGGAAGCTCCGCGGTAAGCGAAGGGGAGCACCAGCAGCACAGGAATAATCACCCGGAGCGAACCGAACGACCGCTTCATGACCCTCTCCCCAATCCCGGTAATGCCACACGCCACCGACCGAACTGCCACCACAACTACCGCTCCCTAAGAGGGGGCCGGTGGGACTTTTTTGTCTATCGGACTTTCCGGCCGACTTTGGGGGCAGACTCTCAGTCGAATTTTCTGCACGATTTTGCAGCCTGCGGCTGGGCGGCGACCTCGAGATTAGCGCTAAACCGTCTTCCGGCTACGTCTTACGCCGTTTCTTCCGGGCCAGCTCTTGTTCGGCGGCTTCCAAGAGGACTTTTCGCGCCCAGCGCGATGAATTGCTCTCCCCGGCCGATTCGGCTGCTGAATCGACCTGCTGGCGCTCTTCGTCCGTCATGCGGATGCGAAACGGCTTGTCCCGGCGCTCTTCATCGGACAGAGGTTTCCTTCCCATCCGCGTCAGTGTTGCCACGATTTTTCTCCCGTCAACCTAAAACATGTAGCCACGTCTATTGCCTGGAGCCTGTTCTCTCGGGCCTTGATGGGCAGTTTTCATCACGTCAGCCGCAAGCACCTGCATCGGTATCTTTCGGAATTCGAGAGCCGGTTTAACTCGCGGCGTGAGGATTTGGGGCATTTCCTTGATCGCGTGCTTGCTCAGGCGGAAGGCCGGCAGCTATCGCACGGGGCGCTGGTTGGCCAAAAGATTACGCCAGCTTGACTTCATCCCTTCCATCTTCGTGCCTCATGGTCCTGAATCGCTTTTCGTCGGGCCGCCCATTGGGCGCAAAGGCGCGAAGGTTAATTTCGTAGTCAGTACCCAGCGTTCCATATGAATCCATGCCACCGGGGCCATCGTGTCGAGCGTAAATGAAAATGCAGGTTTCTTCGATCTTGCAAAAATCAAAGAAGCGATGCCCTTTCCCGCTTATGTCAATCGTGCTCAGGTTCGTTTCAGACACACGTAAGCGCGGCGTCCCTGAAAGCCTGGGCTCAGTAAATTTTGGGCTCGATTCCACAATTTCGAGTGTTGCAGTAGTGGTGACTTCCAAATTGTTGATGACGCGAATTCTCCAGCCGCGCCAGCCACGAACCGGGACAGGGTCAATTGACACTGGCGACAGATCGTCGGGCAATTTTTCGGCCGTCGCCTGCGGGGTGCGTGGCTGCGTGATTCTTAAATCATCCTCGGTCAGATTGTTGAGGAGCGCCAGTAAGTGATAAATCGCGACGGGGCGCGAGTTGTCCTCTCGGCTAATACTTTCGATCCTTCTGATGAATCGGTTTGTCGCGCTGCCTTTGCACAGTTCTGACAGCATCGCATCCATGCGTTCAACCCACTTTTCCCATTCACCGCTCTTGTGTCCTGAAGGAAATTCCGGAACCCGATCAATCTCGATTTCGATTAGGGCTTTGGCCCCCTCTAGGCCACCCAATTTCACGGCGGCCGCGCGTCTGCCTTGCGGAGTTTCGGCAGCCTTTCGCGCTTCATGCCTACCCCGAAATTCGGCTTCCGCCAAATCAGCCAAGTTCAGATTCGCGACAGATTTAATGGCTTCGATCGTCCGCTCCAAATGCGGATGTTGAGCCTGGGCAGGCTTCCCTTTGACGAATATGCGGCGACGAATCCAACCCCAAGGTATCCACAGGCCTAGAAACAGCGCGCCTCCAACGATTCCCGCCACAATTTTGACCCAGTTGTGCGCCACTGCATTCACAAACCATTCCGTGTTGTCCCATGAGGACGCGGCATCTTTAATGACGGACTTGCTGGTGAATGCGATGTACACCAAAAGAAGGCTGACAACGGTGCCGACCGTCTGGCGCACGACGCTGATGCGCGGCAACCGGAGCTGGAAGAATTCACGCATGCCGCCACTCTAACAAAACGTGGCCACATGTGCAGGCGTCGCGTGTTGCTCATGCTTCGCAGCTTTCGTAAACTAGGTGCAGTAAGCCGCAAAATTGCCAAATACGTTTAACCGCCCGCCGATATCCCTCCTCGCTCTCGCTGCTGAGCGACCCCAACCGTTAGCCGCCTGGTTTTGTTAGCCGGGCCATCTGCTTAGGTGAGATTTGCTCCCGACCCGCCCGCCTGCGAGTTGGACCGTTGCGTGCGATTGCGCGCCGAAGCGGCGTGACAATCCTCGCACGCCGATCGGCCGGCGGACGCTGATCGGCGGCGGATTGCTGGCCCTGATCGCCGCTGGCCTCGTCTGGCAGGCGGTGGGCCGGAGGGCAATCGGCGGCGACCAGCAACGACCGCCGTCCGAAAAGCCTTCGACCGCCCCGGCAGCCGCGGCCCCGATCGAACCCGCGCGGGCCTATCGCGAAACGATTCAGCCACTCGTCCGCAAATACTGCGTCGATTGTCACAGCAACGACAACGTCAACGGCGGCGTGAATTTCGACAGTTTTTCCGATCTCTCGTCCGCCGTTGCCAGCCGCAAGACGTGGGACAAAGTCCGCAAGATGCTCGAGACCGGCGCGATGCCGCCGGCCGAACATCCGACACGACCCAACGAAGCCGAGGTGGCCGCCCTGCTCCGCGGCATCAATCAGTCGGTCTTCGACGACGACTGCGGCAAGTCTCACGATCCCGGTCATGTCACGATTCGGCGGCTGAATCGCGCCGAGTACAACAACACGATCCACGACCTGCTGGGCGTCTCGCTGCGGCCCGCCGACGAATTTCCGTCCGACGACGTCGGCAACGGCTTCGACAACCAAGGCGACGTGCTGTCGATTTCGCCCCTGTTGATGGAGCGATATCTGACCGCTGCCGAGCGCGTTTCTTCCGTGGCGCTGTTCGGCGTCGATTTGAAAGCCCCGCCGATCGACCGCATCGAGATCCGCAAGCTCGCTACGCAAGGCTCGGCGCAGTTGGACCGCAAGAAGTACGCGCGGGACAAGTACGTGTGGCTGCCCTCGGCGGGCTCGGTAAACGGCACGTTTCGCTGCCGCATGCAGGGCGAGTACGTGCTGCGCGTGATCGCCGTGGCCCGGCAAGCCGGGAACGAACGGCCGCGGCTCGAGGTGCAGATCGACGACCAACCGCGACAGGTTTTTCAGTTGAGGGGCAACAACGCTCCCGACCGCTACGAAGTGCGGACGCAGCTCGCCAGCGGTCTCCACAAGTTTTCGGCCGCTTTCACCAACTCGCTCACCGAGCCGCCGGCTCCGCCCGCATTGCCACTGGTCGCGACGGCTCACACGAAGAAGAAAAAAGTCGTCCGACAACGGCTGGCGCGCGAACTCGAGCTGGAACGGTTTGAGGTCGAAGGCCCGTTCTCGATCGATGAACACGACCCGGCACTCGCGACGATCGAGACCCGCAACCGTATTTTGTCGCAGTCGACGGAAGCTGATGGTTCGGTGTCCGAGCGGGCGAATCGCATTCTCACCCGTATCGCGACGCGGGCCTTCCGCCGGCCGGTGAACAGCATCGAAATCAAACCGTACGTCGAATTGGCCGTCGCGTCGGCACCGGGCGCTTCGCTCGATCGCGTCGTTCAAACGGGGCTGACGGCGATCCTGGTTTCGCCGCATTTCCTGTTTCGCGTCGAGCAGCCGGGAAGTCCGACTGAGGGCAAAGACGCGGTGCCGATCAGCGCGTTCGAGCTCGCCTCGCGGCTCTCCTACTTCCTTTGGAGCAGCATGCCGGACGACGAGCTGTTTCGCCTGGCTGGCGACGGCAGCCTCGAGCGGCCCGACATATTGGCGGCCCAGGTCCGCCGCATGCTCAAAGACAAGAAGTCGCAGGCGCTCGTCAGCAACTTTGCCGCCCAGTGGCTCAACCTGGGATTGTTGGATTTGGCGCGGCCCAACCCGAGAGTTTTCGACGCGTTCGACGGCGAATTGCAGAAGGACATGCGTCGCGAGACGGATCTCTTCTTCCAGAGCCTGGTCCGCGACGACCGCCGCGTGCTCGATCTGCTCAACGGAAAATACACGTTTCTCAACGAGCGGTTGGCGAAGTTCTACGACGTCAAAGGAGTGACAGGCGACGAATTCCGTGAAGTGTCGCTCGAGGGGCTGCCCCGTGCGGGCGTGCTGACGCAGGCGAGCATCCTCACGCTGACTTCGCAGCGCACGCGGACCTCGCCGGTCAAGCGGGGCAAATGGATCCTCGAAACCTTTTTGGGCGAGGCGCCGCCCCCGCCGCCGGCCAACGTCCCCGAGCTCTCCGAGACGCAAAAGTCCAATCCCAAGGCGTCTTTACGCGACCAGCTGGCGCTGCACCGCACGAGCGCCTCGTGCGCGGTTTGTCACAAAATTATGGATCCGCTGGGACTCGGACTGGAGAATTTCGACGGGATCGGCCGATGGCGCGAGAAGGAGAAAGATCATCCCATCGACGCCAGTGGCAGCCTGCCCGGCGGCGAATCGTTTCGCGGGCCGGTCGAGCTGATCGGCGTGCTGAGCAAACGCCAGGACGCCTTTCGGCGGCACTTCGCCGAGACGCTCCTGGCGTATGCGCTGGGCCGCGGAATGGAGTATTATGATCGCTGCGCGATCGACCGGATCGTGGACGGCACGCGTCGCGGCGACGACCGTTTTTCGGCATTAGTCACCCAGATCGTCGAGAGCGATCCGTTTCTCTTGCGACGCGGAGGCGGGAACCGGAATGACCGATAACAAGTCACACGCCAACAAGTCCAACACGGTCGACAGCCAGCTCGGGTCGCTTGCCAAAGCGGGGCTGCAACGTCGCACGTTCCTCCGCGGCGCCGGGGTGGCGCTGGCGCTCCCTTGGCTCGAAGCCATGCTGCCCCGCTCTCTCGGTGCGGCCGCCGTCGGCAAGGGTGCGGTCAGCAAAGCCCTGGCGAAGCCGCCCGTCCGCATGGCCTTTCTCTTCACGCCCAACGGCGTGATCCCCTCAGCCTGGGAGCCGAAAGAGGGCGGCGCGAACTTCACCCTCTCACCCACGCTCGAGCCGTTGGCCCCCGTAAAAAGCGAAGTTATGGTGCTGAGCGGCCTGTCGCAGCATCGGGCTTACGCGCTCGGCGACGGAGCCGGCGATCATGCTCGCTCCGCCTCAGCGTTCCTGACCGGCGCGCATCCGTACAAAACGTCCGGCGCCAACATTCGCGTGGGCGTATCGGTCGACCAGATCGCAGCGGCCAGGATCGGCCATCACACGCCGCTGCCGTCGCTGGAATTGGGCATCGACCGCAGTGCGACCGCGGGGAATTGCGATTCGGGTTACAGCTGTGCCTATTCGTCGTGCATCTCCTGGAAGACGCCGACGACCCCGATGGCCAAAGAGGTGAATCCCAAGCTCGTCTTCGAACGGATGTTCGGCAATGCCAACGTCGCTCCGCAAGAACGGGAACGCCGGAACTTCCTGCGGAAGAGCATTCTCGACCTCGTGCGGGACGACTCGGATCGGCTCAACAAAAAGCTGGGGCTGGTCGACCGACACAAGATGGATGAATACACGACCGGCGTCCGCGAGCTGGAGCAGCGAATCGAGCTGGCCGGACAGGCCGCCGCTCGCCGACCGGCCGCCGCCACCGCACCGGTGGGCATTCCCGACGACTTCGCCAAGCACGTCGAGCTGATGTTCGACCTCTTGGCTCTGGCCTTCCAGACCGACATGACCCGCGTGGCCACCTTCATGTTCGGCAACGAGGGGAGCAACCGTGGCTACCCGATGGTCGGCGCCAAAGACGGGCACCATGCCCTCTCGCACCATCGCAACAACAAGGACATGATCGCCCAGATCAAGAAGATCGATCGCTATCTCGTCGGACATTACGCGGCCTTCCTCGGCAAGCTCCGCTCGATTCGCGAGGGGGAAGGAACGCTGTTGGACAATTGCATGGTGCTTTACGGCAGCGGCATCAAGGACGGCAACGCTCACTCGCACAACGATCTGCCGATCCTGCTGGCCGGTCGCGCCGGCGGCACGATCCGCCCCGGGCGCCACGTGCAGCTGCCGAAAGAGACTCCGCTCAACAATCTCTTCCTGGCCATGCTCGATCGCGTCGGCGCCGGCACCTCGCAGGTCGGCGACAGTACCGGTGCGGTCCACGGCCTCGACGGCTAGCCGAGCCGGTAAAGAGCAAAGCGACGGTACGCCGAAGTGCGCCCTCTCGCGGTGAGCTCTCGAAGGTTCCCTCCGACACCCTGGCGAGCAACAGTCGGAAGTTATTTTTCCAGCAGGGCTGCGCTCATTCGCCATCGCTCGTGCGCGCGCTATTTCTTTGCGTCGCGAGAAAATCGCCGATATGATGAACCCGCTGTGATGCGGGATTTCTTCAGGTCCTTCGTGACAGATCTTCGTCTCGCTCTCTTACGCCGCGATCATGGGATTTGCGGTGTTTCCTTTGACATTGTTTCATTTGGCCCTGTCTCACATTTGGCCCGGTTTCATTTGACGTTGTTCGATCACGAAGGAGCTTTCCAGCCATGGCCCCGAATCCACGAGCGAATGTTGCGCGTCGACAGGCGGAGGATAACCCAGCCGGTCCACGAGCCTGGATGCACGTTCTCTTAACCAGCTTCCTGACGGTCACGCTCTTTGGGCTGGCCGGCTGCGACAAGCCGCCGACCTGGAGCGAGCTGATCGGCAAGAAAAAGGAAGAGGCACCGGCCCCGGCACCGGTCGTCAAGCAGGCCGAGCCGACCAAGGCCGCGCCGGCCCCGGCCCCGAAACAGCCGGAAGCCCCCAAGAAGACGGCCCAGGAAGCCATGGCCCAATTCAACTCCACGCCCGTCTATCGCCGGACGAACGAGCAATTGGCGGAACTCGCCTCCTTCCCCGAGGTTCGCGATCAGATCACGAACCTCGACATCCAGTCGAGCGCGGTCAACGACGCCGGGTTTGCGGCACTGCCCAAGTTCGACCACGTCGAGCAACTGAACATCAGCACGCTCAGCTACGGCAACGAGGCGCTCGCCAACGTCGCCAAGATGAAAAGCGTCACCTCACTCTGGATGGCCAGGGGCGCGCAGAAGGACAAGAACAGCGACGCGGGGATGGGCTATATCAAGCAAATGAAGCAGCTCACCGAGCTGCACGTCGACGCCTCGAAGCTGACCGCGGCGGGGATTGCCGAGATCGCGCAGATGACCCAGCTCGAAAAGCTGTCGGTCGCCGGCGTCACAGGCTTTGCCGACGAGCACTTGGAGAAGCTGACGCCGCTGGTGAACCTCAAATATCTCGATCTCACCGGCACCTATGTCACCGATAACGGGATGCAGTATCTATTGCCCTTCACGGAGCTGGAAGTGCTGAAGATGGCCAAGATGCAGGGCCTTCGCGGTCGCGGGCTGAAAGAGTTGATGACGAAGCACAAGGGACTGCCCCACCTTCTTCAATTGACGGTGTACGACAATCCCTATCTGTCGATCGAGGCGTACGAGGGGATCTCCCGGATGAAGACCCTGGTCAGCCTCGACGTTGGTGCCGCCAACTGCACCAACGCGGCCTTCACCGGCGCGATACCGCCGCTGAAAAACCTGGAATACCTCTCGGTCCACGAAAATGACGCGCTCAGCGACCCGGCGATGGCGGTGCTGCCCAGGATGAAGAAGCTCAAGAACCTCTACTTTCAGAACAACAAGCTCATTAGCGACGCATCGCTCCCGATGTTTGCCAAGGTGAAGACGCTCGAGGGCCTCGCGCTCTTGAACACCTTGGTCACGCCGACCGGCGCGGAGAAGCTCAAAAACAAGCTCAAGAACTGCAAGATCAACTACAACGGTCGGACGCTCTAGTCGCGGGCGGATTCGATTTGCCGGAGGGGTTCGGTTTGCCGGAATCGTCCGGCAAACCGGCCGGCGCGGGCAGCTGAAACGCGGGACTGACCGATTCCGTCCAGACTCCGCCGCAGGCGACCTTACGGCAGGTCGGTCGAGCCCATCAGGTAGCGATCGCATTCGCGCGCCGCGCCGCGGCCTTCGTTGATTGCCCAGACGATCAGGCTCTGCCCGCGGCGGCAGTCGCCGGCGGCAAACACCTTATCGACGTTCGTGCGGAACTTGCCGTAGGGCGCTTTGTAGTTCGTCGTTCGCTCGTCCAGCTCGACGCCGAGTTGTGCCGAGGCGGCGGTCTCCGGCCCCAAGAAGCCCAGGGCCAAGAGCACCAGGTCGCACTCGAAAATTTCTTCCGAGCCCTCGATCACGCTGAAAGGCGCCTTGCCCGGGGTGGGCTTCGACCAGTCGACCCGCACCGCCTTGAGCGCTTGCACGTTGCCGGCGCCGTCGGATTGAAACTCGACAGTGGAGATGGCGAACTCGCGCGGGTCGCGGCCGAAACGGGCAGCCGCCTCGGCGTGCCCATAGTCGACGCGGAAGATGCGAGGCCACTGCGGCCAAGGGTTGTTGGCCGCCCGCGCCTCGGGCGGCATCGGCACGATCTCGAAATTCACTAAGTCGCGGCAGCCGTGCCGCATCGATGTGCCGATGCAGTCGGTCCCCGTGTCACCGCCGCCGATGACGATCACTCGCTTGTCCTTGGCGCTGAGATACCGCCCGTCGGCCAGTCCCGAATCGAGGAGGCTCTTGGTGTTGGCGTGCAAAAACTCCATCGCGAAGTGGATTCCCTTCAGCTCCCGCCCGGGAATCGGCAAATCGCGGGGCCGCGTCGCCCCGGTCGACAGCACAATGGCGTCGAAGCGGGCCAACAGGTCAGCCCCGGTCGGATCGCGGCCGACCTCCTTCCCGGTGAGGAACTCCACTCCCTCCTCGGCCAACAGCCGCACGCGCCGCTCGACCACCGTTTTTTCGAGCTTCATGTTGGGGATGCCGTACATCAACAGGCCGCCGATGCGGTCGGACCGCTCGAAGACGGTGACCTGATGGCCGGCGCTGATTGAGCTGCGCGGCCGCAGCCAGTCCGGCGGGACCTGAGCCGACCACGGCCACGGTCTTGCCGGTGCGGGAGCGAGGCGGCTTGGCCGTCACCCACCCCTCTTGAAAGCCGCGGTCGATGATCGCACATTCGATCGACTTGATCGTCACCGCCGGCTCGATGATGCCGAGCACGCAGGAGCCTTCGCACGGCGCCGGGCACACGCGGCCGGTAAATTCCGGAAAGTTGTTGGTCTTGTGCAGGCGGTCGAGCGCCTCGCGCCAGTGATCCCGATAGACCAGGTCGTTCCATTCGGGGATCAGGTTGTTGACGGGGCAGCCGGCGGCCATGTTGGCCATCAAGTCGCCCGAGTGGCAGAACGGCACGCCGCAGTCCATGCAGCGCGCGCCTTGCTCGCGCAGCTCGCGCGGGCTCAAGTGCTCGTGGAATTCGTTCCAATCGAGCACGCGCAGCGCCGGCTCGCGGTCCGGCGGAAGCTGTCGCGAAAACTCGGTGAAGCCGGTCGGCTTTCCCATCTCGTAGGGTGCTCTTAGCAGTCTAAGTAATGTCGATCGGAGTCAATGCCGTCAGCCCACTCTGGGTCCGGCGATGCGGCGGGCGGTTCGAGTCGAAGAACAGGCCGACACTCGGAAATCGAGTACCGCGCCAAATCGCGTTCTAGGTGCGTCCTCCGGGTGACGCCGCGACTGCAGCCGCACGCTCGGAGTCGTCGGCCGCGCCCAGTTCGTCGGTCGCAATTGAGCGGTCGGCCAGTTCCTGCAGGGCCCGTTTGTAATCGGTCGGAATGACTTTCTTGAACTTGGTCAGGCTGTTCTCCCAGTCGGACAGGAGCCGGCCGGCGAGGGTCGAGCCTGTGTATTCACGGTGGTTGTCGATCAGGCGCTGCAGTTCTTCGACGTCGCGCGGTTCCGTGATCGGCTCGAGTTCGACCATCTCCATGTTGCAATTCGCCAACAGCTCGTCACCGGGATCGTAAACGTAGGCGACGCCGCCGGACATGCCGGCTGCGAAGTTGCGTCCGGTCGTTCCGAGGATCACGGCCACGCCGCCCGTCATGTACTCACAGCCGTGGTCGCCGACCCCTTCCACGACGGCGATCGCTCCCGAATTCCGCACACAGAAGCGTTCGGCCGCCTGGCCACGGAAATAAGCCTCGCCATGAATGGCGCCGTAAAGCGCGACGTTGCCGATGATGATGTTCTCTTCGGGGCAGAACGTGGCGGTCTTCGGCGGATAAACGATGATCCGCCCTCCAGAGAGCCCCTTGCCGACGTAGTCGTTGGCATCCCCCTCGAGCTCGATGGTCACGCCGTGGACCAGCCACGCGCCCAGGCTCTGCCCGGCCGAACCCGTGGCCTTGATGTGGACCGTGCCGTCGGGCAAGCCGTCGGGTCCCCAGTTTTTCGAGATGCGATGGCTCAGCATGGTGCCGAACGCGCGGTCGATGTTTTCGATCGGCATTTCGATGCGGTTGGGAATCCCCTCGTTGATGGAAGCCCAAAACCTTTCGATCAGCTCGTTGTCGAGCACTTCGTCGAGGCAGTGATTCTGGGACTTCGTGCAATAAACCTGAATGCCCGGCCGCGGTTTGATCGCCGGCGTAAGCACCGGCGTCAGGTCGAGCCCGCGGGCCTTCCAGTGGTCGATGGCGTCGTTCATTTCCAGGCGATCGCAACGGCCGACCATTTCATTGATGGTGCGGAAACCGAGCTGGGCCATCAGTTGGCGGCACTCCTCCGCGACCATGAAGAAGAAGTTGATCACGTGCTCGGGCAGCCCCGTGAATTTCTTCCGCAGCTCGGGATCTTGCGTGGCCACGCCGACCGGGCAGGTGTTGAGGTGGCACTTCCGCATCATGATGCAGCCGAGCGCGATCAGCGGCGCCGTCGAGAAGCCGAATTCCTCGGCCCCCAGCATGCAGGCGATGACCACGTCGCGCCCCGTCTTTAACTGGCCGTCCGTCTGCAGCCGCACCCGGCTCCGCAGGTCGTTGAGCACGAGCGTTTGATGCGTCTCCGCGATGCCCAGCTCCCACGGCAAGCCCGCGTGCTTGATGCTGGTGAGCGGTGAAGCGCCGGTCCCGCCGCTGTCGCCGGAGATCAAAATGTTATCGGCATGCCCCTTGGCCACGCCGGCAGCAATAGTCCCCACGCCCACTTCCGACACCAGCTTTACGCTGATCCGCGCCGAAGGATTCGCGTTCTTCAGGTCGAAAATGAGCTGGGCCAGGTCTTCGATCGAGTAGATGTCGTGGTGCGGTGGCGGGCTGATCAGGCCGACGCCGGGTGTCGAGTGCCGCACGGCCGCGATCACGCGGTCGACCTTCTTGCCGGGCAGTTCGCCCCCTTCACCGGGCTTGGCCCCCTGGGCGATCTTGATTTGCAGCTCGTCGGCGTTCGTGAGGTACCAGCTCGTGACGCCGAAGCGGCCCGACGCCACCTGCTTGATGGCCGAACGCTTGGAATCGCCATTCGACATCGGCTTGAAGCGAGCGTAATCTTCGCCTCCTTCGCCCGTGTTGCTCTTGCCGCCCAGGCGGTTCATGGCGACGGCCAGCGTTTCGTGGACTTCCGCGGAGATCGAGCCAAAGCTCATCGCGCCCGTGCAGAACCGGCGGACGATAAAGGGAGCCTCCTCGACTTCCTCCAGCGGCACGGGCGTCGACGGCTTGAACCGCAGCAAGCCGCGGAGATGGCATTCGCGCGTCGTCGTCTCGTTGATCAGCCGGGAGTAGCGCTCGTAGGCCGACTGGTCGCCCCCGCGGGCCGCCTGCTGCAGTTCGGCGATCGTGTGCGGATTCCAGGCGTGCTTCTCGCCGTTTTTTCGCCACTGATAGAGGCCGGGATTAGGCAGCACATTGAGGCGGACCTGGTCGCGCGTCGGATAGCCGATTTCGTGCCGGCGGATCGATTCTTCGGCGAGCACGGCGAGGTTGACGCCGCGAATGCGGCTGGCCGTACCCGAGAAGCAGCGCTCGATCACGTCCTCATCGATGCCGACCGCCTCGAAGATTTGGGCCCCCTTGTAACTTTGCAAGGTGGAGATGCCCATCTTGCCCATCACCTTGAGCAGTCCCTTGGCTACGCCCTTCCGGTAGGCGGAGACGATCGCCTCGTCTGTGTATTCGGGCTCGAGCATGCCGTCTTCGCGGGCCTGGTAGAGGGACTCGAAGGCCAGGTACGGATTGATGGCATCGGCCCCGTATCCCACCAGCAGGCAATGATGGTGCACGTCCCGGGCTTCGCCCGTTTCCAGCACCAGTCCGATCTGCGTGCGCTCTTCGTCGCGGATGAGTTGATGGTGGACGGCCCCGCACGCCAATAACGTGCTGATGGGGACGCGGTCTTTGGCGCAATTGCGATCCGACAGCACGATCAGGCTGTAGCCCTGGTCGATCGCCAGCGACGCTTCGTGACAGATGCGGTCGAGTGCCGGCTCCAACCCGGCCGCCCCTTCGCTCCGCGGATAGGTAATGTCGATCGTCTTGGTTTTCCAGCCGCGGTGGTCGAGTTGGCGCAGCGCGCCATCTCTTCGTTGGCGAGAATTGGGTGCGGCACGACCAGTCGATGGCATTGTTGCTCGGTCGTCTCGAGCAGGTTTCCTTCCGGCCCAATGTAGCACTCCAACGACATGATGATGTCTTCGCGGATCGAATCGATCGGCGGGTTGGTGACCTGCGCGAAGAGCTGCTTGAAGTAGTCGTAGAGCATCCGCGGCTGATCGCTCAAACACTCGAGGGCCGCGTCGTTGCCCATCGAGCCGATCGGATCTTTTTTCTCATGCAACAGCGGGATGAGCATGAAGCCCATCGTCTCGGTCGTGTAGCCGAAGGCCTGCATCCGCGCGAGCAGATCAGGCGGAGGATAATGCGGAGGCACCGGCGCCCGCGGCAGATCGGCGAAGACGAGCCGCTGACGGCGGAGCCATTCGCCATAGGGACGGCGGGTGGCGACTTCGAGCTTGAGCTCTTCGTCGTCGATGATCCGCCCCTTTTCGAAGTCGACGAGGAACATACGTCCGGGCTGCAGGCGGCCCTTCAGCTTGACGTCGCTGGGATTGATATCGAGCACGCCGACTTCGCTCGCCATCACCACCTTGTCGTCCTTGGTGACGTAGTAACGGCTGGGGCGGAGACCGTTGCGGTCGAGCACGGCGCCGATGTAGTGCCCGTCGGTAAACGAGATCGATGCCGGCCCGTCCCATGGCTCCTGCAGGGCCGAGTGGTATTCGTAAAAGGCGCGTTTCTCCTCGGGCATGCTCGGGTGATTCTGCCAGGCCTCCGGGATCATCATCATCACGGCTTCGGGCAGGCTGCGGCCGGCGTGCAACAGCAACTCGAGCGCGTTGTCGAAATTGCCCGAGTCCGAGCAATGCGGCTCGCTGATGGGAAAGACCTTCTCCAGGTCGGCTCCGAACAATGGGCTGCTCATCATCCCCTGGCGGGCCAGCATCCAATTCCGGTTGCCGCGAAGCGTGTTGATCTCGCCGTTGTGGGCCATGTAGCGGTTGGGATGCGCGGTCCCAACTGGGAAACGTATTGGTTGAGAACCGCGAGTGAACCATCGCCAGGTGGCTGCGGTAGTCGGCATCCTGCAGATCCGGGTAGTACGGGACGAGCTGCCGGGCCGTGAGCATGCCCTTGTAGACGATGACTCGCGAAGAGAGGCTGCAGATGTAGAACATCAGCGCCTGCTCGAGATCGCTCGTCCGCAGGATACGGCTGGTCCGCTTGCG
Organism: uncultured Planctomycetaceae bacterium; assembly: GCA_963813715.1. Lineage (GTDB taxonomy): Bacteria > Planctomycetota > Planctomycetia > Planctomycetales > Planctomycetaceae > DASPSM01. The sequence goes on from CAWFAK010000007.1 coordinate 208,869, forward strand.
AATCACGAAGAGCTGGCGGTCAAACGCGTCTCGATCGAACCCGTCGGCCGCGCCAATAAAAAGCTGTTCGATCACCGGCTCGGCTGCCCGCGCCGAGGGGCCGATGTCGGCTCCGTCCGCCCGCGTCGGCAGCGGTCGCCAACCCAGCAGCCTTTGTCCCTGCTCGGCGATCAGGCGATTGACCGTCTCCTTGCAGGCCCGACGTTCGCGAGCGTTGGTCGGCAGGAAGACGTTGCCCACGCCGTAAAGGCCCGGCTTGGGCAGCGTCACACCCAAGTCGACATCAGCGACTTTCTGCAGGAATTCGTAGGGCAAGCCGGTCAGCATGCCGGCCCCGTCGCCCGTATTGGCTTCGCAGCCGGTCGCACCGCGATGGATCAGGTGACGCAGGATGCGATCCGCGTCGTCGATGATTTCGCGACAGCGGACCCCCTTGATGTTCGCGACGAAGCCGACGCCGCAGCAATCGTGCTCGTATTCGGGATCGTAAAGACCGCTCTTGGCCGGCGGGCCGTAGAGCGCCCCGGGCGGAGCCTCGCCCCCGGTGCCAGGATACGATGCAACAACGGGTCCTTCCGTGGGGCGTGCCGTCAAATTGTTTGCGGTGGACTCAGCCGAGCGCTCGGCGTGGGACTTCATGCTCTCTCACTTCCGCGACTGACGATCAGCTCCGGGCTCTCCCGCAGAAGTTCCACCAGCTTGCGCGCCGGGTTCGTCAAGGTCCGGTTGCGCCGATGGATGATTCCCAGGGGACGGTGCCACGGAGTTCCTTCGATGGAGACGGCACACAGCGAACCGGTCTCCGCTTCACGTCGGACGGTCGGGGCGGGCAACAAAGCGACACCCGAACCGATCTCGACGGCCCGTTTGATGTTCTCCACGTTGTCGAACAGATGCACAAAATCGACGGCGATATTGGCCTGTTTGAACCAGCGGTCGATCTGTTTGCGAATCGTCAGCTCGGAGGTGAAGCCCACGAACGATTCGCCGTCCAACTGCGCCGGCGCGATCGGCGGCCGGCCGGCAAGGCGGTGCCCGCGCGGGACGACCAACACGATCTCCTGGTTTTGCCAGGGAATGGAGGCGATTTCGTTGCCGGCCCGGGGAAACGACACGATGCCCAAATCGGCTTCGTCGTTGAGCACGCGCGAATAGACTTCGTCGGGATGCAGATATTCGAGTTGCAGCACGACGTCCGGAAACTGGGTTTTGTAGCGCTTGGCGTACGTATCCATCTGCAACAGCCCGACCGAGTAGATCGCCGCCATCCGGACGCGCCCGATCACCTTGTTGCGCATCTGCTGCACGCGGTCTTCGACGTGCCGGATCGACTCCAGGATCTTGCGGCAGCCGTCGTAGTAAATCTGGCCGGCGGCCGTGAGCTCGAAGGGCCGCTTCGAACGGTCGATCAGCTTGCAGCCGAGCCGCTTCTCGAGGATGAGCACGGCCTGGCTGGCGGAAGATTGAGACACCTCATTCTCGATCGCGGCCTTCGAAAAACTGCCGTGTGCGACCACGTCGCAGAAAATTTCCACGTTACGTAAGTGCATACCGGGCCTGGAGTATTAGTAAAAATAATACCGTTAAGGATTGTTATCAAAAAATGCGAATTTGCAGTCTACGGTGCACGTTTAGACCCGTCAAGAAGCAAGTGAGCCTAAAACGGCCCGGCGCAGTAGATTCCGCCTCCCCCGCGGCTGCCAAATTTCTCGCTGCCCCGCGGCCGCCGTGGACCTCTTTTCAGTGGTGCCGCCGGCACTCAGAGGAAAACAAACAGCCGCCCCGATAAGATGGGCGTCGCCGTCATTGCCGCGCGCTGATTCCAGCCGCTGCGGCCAAATCCGACCTTTGGGAGTTCTGTGAAGATGTCCAGCCACCAGCGCTATCTTTGTCTGTGTTCGCTCCTGATCGTTGGTTTAGCTGGTTGCCAATCGGACACACCCGCGCCCCCAGCCGCAGCAACCTACCCTGCGGAGGTGCCCGCCGTTCCCGTGCTCAATCCCGACGTTCCGCAAACCCCTGAGCTGGCCGTAAAAGCGGTGCTCGACGGTTTGAACGCGTCGAAGCCCGTCGCGCTGTGGGACGCGATCCCGGCGACCGCACAACAATCGATCGACAAACAACTCGGCGACGCGTTCGCCACGGTCGACCCCGAAGTCTGGCAGCGCACCGTTGCCAACCTGAAGAAACTGGTCACCCTGCTCGAAACGAGAAAGAGCGACTTCCTGGCGTGCGCCCTCTTTAGAACCGGACAGATCCCCAAGGTCATCGATCTGAAGGCGGCCTGGGATCCCGGCGTAAAACTGCTGAAGGCGCTGGTCAACAGCGACGCTGTCGACCAACAGAAGATGAGCAAGTTCAGCGGCCGCGCGTTTTTTGGCGGAGTCGGCGCCACCGTACTCGCGGAGGCCCGGGCGGTCAGCAAGACGATGAAGCCCGATCGGCTCGCCTTCCTGGACGGCATTAAAGCCACGGTCAAGAAAACCTCGGACAGCGCCGCCCAAGTCACGCTGAATTTCGCCGATCCAAAAGCCAAGCCCATAGAACTTCGGCTGGCGATCATCGAAGGCAAATGGACTAGTCAACAGATGGCCTTCATCCTCTCGATCGGCAGCGGAGTGGCCGCGGCGTACTTTGAGCCGTTTCGCCCCTACCGATTGGTGGAATGGAAGAGCGGCTATTTGAAAGACATGGACCGCCTGAGCCAAATCATCGACAAACTGCAGGCGGCAAAGAGTGGGGACGAGTTCCAGAATCTGATGTTCAATCAAGTTTTGATGTTCGCGATGCAGAAGGGCGGACAGCTCCGCGCCCTCGTCCGCAACCGACGCCGACGCAAACCCTGTCGTGGGACCGAAAGGCCAATACCGCCATGATCGTGGTGAAAGACCTTCACTCCTTCGAAGAGCCCACGTATGAAGCGTTGACCAAGGCCCTCCGTGCGGTCGACGTGGAAACTTTCCGCGGTCCGAAAGAAGTCGAAGGGGCGACGCTCTTCTTCGTCGGCCCCACCGATAATGCGCTCGACAAGGTGGTGAAGGCGATTCAGGTGGGCAAGATCACCAACACCGACAAGCTGCGAGACACCGTGAAGGTCGAGCTGCCAACTTCTCTCAAAGAGCCGCCGTCGACTGCGGAAGCCCCGAAGGCGAAGTAGTGGACAAGGCGGCGCGGCCCGCGTCAGACAAGCTCGCTCAGGCCAGCCCGTTGTGCCGCAAGAGTGCCTGCGGGTTGGGTTCGCGGCCGCGGAAGTCTTTGAAGACCTCCATCGGATGGCGGCTGCCGCCTTGCGCCAGCACCGTGTCGCGGAAACGCCTGCCGATCCGGGCGATCGCCGGCTCATTGTCGAGCCCGGCCTCCTCGAAGGCGCTGAAGGCGTCGGCACTGAGCACCTCGGCCCACTTGTAGCTGTAGTAGCCCGCCGCGTATCCGCCCGCGAAAATGTGGGTGAAGGCACACAGCGAGCGATCCTCCGGCAGTAAAGGCATCACCGACGTCTGCTCGCCGATCCGCCGCTGCAACTCGAAGACCGACTCGCCCGACGCAGGCGAATATCCATGGTGCAGTGCCATGTCGGTCATGCCGAAGAGCAGCTGCCGCAGCATCGCCAGGCCGGCCTGAAAGGTTCGGGCCGCGCAGATCTTCTCGAACAGATCTTCCGGCAGCGGCTGCGCCCGTTTCGTAGTGGTGCTTAAGCCCAGCAGCGTAGGCCGATGGTAGCACCAGTTCTCCATGAACTGGCTCGGCAGCTCGACCGCATCCCACTCGACGCCGTTAATGCCGGCCGCATCCGCGTAGTCCACGGTCGTCAGCATGTGCTGCAGCCCGTGTCCGAACTCGTGGAACAGCGTCTCCACTTCGCGGAAGGTCATCAGCGACGGTTTGCCGCCGGCCGGAGGCGTCGAATTGCAGATCAGGTGGGCGACCGGCAGCTGCAGCTTTCCGCGGAGGAAACGGCGGCCGAGACAATCGTCCATCCAGGCGCCGCCCCGCTTGTTCTCCGGCCGACTATAAGGGTCGAGGTAGAACGCAGCGATCTGCTTGCCGCTTTCATTCGAGATGCGGAAAAAGCGGACGTCCTTGTGCCAGACAGGCGCCTCGCCGTCGGCCGGCGACACGTGGATGCCGAACAATCCGCTCCGCCAGGCCGAAGAGCCCTTTCAGCACCGACTCGAGCGGAAAATAAGGACGCAACTCTTCGTCGGTGAATTGGAACTTTTTCTCGCGCAGACGTTCGGACCAGAAGGCGACGTCCCAATTCATCACGGGCTGGCCCCCCTGCCCCAGCTCGGTCCCTGCCTCGGCCGCCAGCGCGCGGACAGCGTCCAGCTCGCGATGCGCGGCGGCCCAGGACGCCTCGCGAAGCGTCTGAAACATGGCCGACACCATCTCGACACTGGGCGCCATCTTTTTGGCCAGGCTCAGCTCGGCGAAGGTGGAAAAGCCCAAGAGCTGCGCCTCTTCGGCACGCAGGGACGAGGATCTTTGCGACCAGCGGAGTGTTATCCCACTCGCCCGACGAGGCTCGCGTGATGTAGGCCCGATACATCTTCTCGCGCAAGTCGCGGCGGCGGCTGTGCTGCATGAAGGGGCCGAAGCTCGGGAATTCGAGCGTGAACCGCCATGGGCCGGCTTCCTCGGTCCCGGACGTCTGCCCGTCTTCGAGCATCGCGTTATGCGAGTGCGAAGCCAGCCGCAGCAGGCTCGGCGGCAATCCTTCGACGTCGGCCCGATCGGTGAGCGTGATCGAAAAAGCCTTCGTCGCGTCGAGCACGTGATTGGAAAAGTCGGTCGTCAGTTGGGACATTTCCTGCGCGATGGCGTTGAACCGCTCCCGCTTTTCTCCACTGAGACCGATGCCGGCCAGCTCGGCGTCGAGAATCTTGTGCTCGACGATCCGCCGCTGTGGACCAGTCAGCGTCGCCCAGGACGGGCCTTCCTTGAGTCCTTTGAGGGCGCGATAAACCGGCTCGCTCTGACCGACGCGGAGGCTGAACGTCACAACCTCTGGCAGCACCTCCTCGTGCGCTCTGCGCAATTCGGGCGAATTGAGCACACCCAACAGATGCGACACCGGGCTCCATGAGTATTGGAACGGCGTATTCAGCTCTTCGAGCGATTCGACGGAGCTGGCCCAAGTCGGCTCGACGGTTTTTTCGATTTGCTCGAAGCGCGCCGAGGCGTCGGCCAGCACCTTTTGCACGGCCGGAACCACGTGCTCGGGCTGGATGCGATCGAACCGCGGCAGACCGTCGGTTACGAGCAGTGGGTTGTCGGCGAGTTCGGCTGTGGACACGAGCAACTCCGATCGTGACATTTCCGGGCGAGCGTCGGGTGTCAGCCCGGCGGGTTGTCGGATTCTATCCGCGCAGGGAATTCTATGCGCGTGCGAACCGCAGCGACAAATTTGCCACCAGAAATCAGTCGGCGCTCAGTTGCTGAATGATCTCTTCCACGCTTTGCAGCTGCTTGTGCAGCGCGGCCAGGTTTTCCCGGGCCTGAGCGACCACTTCGGCGGGGCGCGGCTGACGAATTTTTCGTCGGCCAGCTTCTTTTCGCTGCCGGCGATGATGCCGCGGAGCTTTTCCAGCTCCTTCCGCTGCCGCTTGAGTTCCGCGTCCCGGTCGATCACCCCTTCGAGCGGAATGAAACCGTCGGCATCGGCAAGCGCAAAGCTGGCCGCCCCCTTGGGCCGCTCGACCTCGGCGCCGGCCGCCTCGAGCATCGTCCGGGCCAGATTCTCGAACTGACCCGACACGTCCTGCAAATCGGCCGCCACCTGCGGCGCGCAGCGGACGTGCAACGTCAGCGGCGTGGCCGGCGGGATTCCGTAAACGGCCCGCACATTCCGCACGGCGACGATCGTGTCCTGCAACCGCGCGAACCGCGCCTCGAGCGCCGGATCGCGCCAGTCCGCGGGAATCACCGGCCACGGAGCGATCATCACGCTGGCTGCGGTCGGCCGCGGGAGTCGGCAGCCCGCGCTCGGGCGCGATCTCCGCCAGCCGCTGCCACAACTCCTCGCAGACAAACGGCGTGAACGGCTGCAGCATCCGCAGAATCGTATCGAGCACGCCGACCAACACCCGCTGGGCCGCGGGCCGCAACGCATCATCGCGGAGCCGCGGCTTGATCATCTCCACATACCAGTCGCAGAACTCGTTCCAGACGAAGTCCCGCAGTGTGCGCGTCGCTCCGTCGAGCTGGTAGCGGTCGAGCTGCTCGGTCAGTTCGGCGGACACGACTGACAGGCGGCTCAGAATCCAGCGGTCTTCGAGTTTCAGCTCGTCCAGGCTGCACCTGCGCCGGAGTGTAGTTTTCTAGGTTGAGCACAACAAACCGGGCCGCGTTCCACAATTTGTTGCAGAAGTTGCGGCCGTACTCGAACCGCTCGCTCACAATGCGGGCGACCGGCTCCCCCGAGTCGGGTTCGTACCAGGGGCTGGAAAACTGCGACGTCTTCTTGCACTTGGGACAGGTGATCCGTGGCTTGGCCCCGCCGCGCGGAGCCGCCTTTTGATGCTCCAGCGTTTGCGGAATCAGGGCGCCGCAGTGCGGACACACGTAGCTCACCGGCAGGCGCACGTCCTGCGTCTCGCCGGCGAACGAGGCGATCGTGAACCGCACGGCATCGGTGCCGAATTTGTCGAACAGGTCGAGCGGATCGACGCCGTTCCCTCTCGACTTCGACATCGTCTGCCCGAAGCCGTCCAGGAGTTTTGGGTGCACGAAGACGTGCGGCGAACGGCACCTCTTTCATGTTGTAGAGGCCCATGATCACCATCCGCGCCACCCACAGCGTGATGATGTCGCGGCTCGTGACCAGCACGCTCGTCGGGTAGAAGTACGCGAGACTCGCCGTCTTCTCCGGCCAGCCGAGCGTCGCCTCCGGCCACAGGGCCGAGCTGAACCACGTGTCGAGCACGTCCTCATCCTGCGTGAGCACGTGCCCCGGCCCGACGCGCGTCGGCCGACAAATCGGTCTCGCTGCAAATCAGCCAGCGGTTGGCTTCGGCATCGTGCCGCCAGGTCACGTCGCTGCGGCCGGCGAAGGCGCGCTTCAGATCGGCCTCGGTGCAGGTCGCGCAATACCAAATCGGGATGCGATGGCCCCACCAGAGCTGGCGGCTGATGCACCAATCCCGCTTCTCGCCCAGCCAGTCGAGATAGGTCTTGGCGTAACGCGCTGGGAAGACGCGCACGCGGCGATCGTTGACCGCGTCGATCGCCGCCTGGGCCAGATTCTCCATGCGGACGAACCACTGGTCCGACAGGTAGGGCTCGACGGGCGTCTTCGAGCGGTCGCTGTGCGCGAGCGGAATCACCCGCTCCTCGACGCTCACAAAATGCCCCAGCTCCTTCATCTTCTCGACGACCAGATCGCGGGCCTTGTAGCGGTCCATCCCCTCGAATTCGCCGGCGTTCGCGTTCAGCGTGCCGTCGGGATTGAGGAGGTTGATCATCGGCAGCTTGTTGCGCAGGCCGGCGGCATAGTCGTTCGGATCGTGGGCCGGCGTGACCTTCACCGCGCCTGTGCCCATCTCCATATTGGCGAGCAACGCATCGGCAATGATCGGGATCTCGCGGCCGTTGAGCGGGATCCGCACCTGCTTGCCGATCAGATGCTGATAGCGCGCGTCGGACGGATGCACGCACACGGCCGTATCGCCCAGCATCGTTTCCGGGCCGCGTGGTCGCGAAGGCGATCGTCTCGCTGGAGCCGACCACCGGATAGGTGAACGTCCAGAAGTGACCGGGCACATCCTCGTGAAACAGCTCGTCGTCAGCGACCGCCGTCTGCAGGTACGTGTCCCAGTTGACGAGCCGCTTGCCGCGATAGATTAAGTTGTCGCCGAAGAGCTTCAAGAAGGTGCGGCGGACGGCGAACGAGCAGATGTCGTCGAGCGTGAACCGCGTCCGCCGCCAGTCGCAGCTGGCCCCCTCCTGCTTGAGCTGGCTCAGGATCCGTTCTTCGTAAGCGTCCTTCCACTTCCAGATGCGATTGACGAGCGCCTCGCGACCCACGTCGTGCCGCGTGAGCCCCTCTTCTTCGAGCATCCGACGTTCGACCACGGCCTGCGTGGCGATGCCGGCGTGATCGGTGCCCGGCATCCAGAGCGCCTCAAAGCCCTGCATCCGCCGATAGCGAGTGAGCAGATCCTGGATGGTGTGATTGAGCGCGTGCCCCATGTGGAGCGCTCCCGTCACGTTCGGGAGCGGGATCATGATCGTGAACGGTTTTTTGTCCGGGTTGGGGTCGGCGTTGAAATAGCCCGCCTCCTCCCAGAACCGGTACCAGCGGACCTGAGCCTCCTGCGGATCGTATTGCTTGGGCAGCTCGCGGGTCATTTTTTCTCTCGCCACTCTCTCCCATTGGCCGGGTGGCACTGGCGGCTTGTCCGCCAGTGTCTTAACTGGGTCGCGCCGTGAATGATTCGCACTGGCGGACGAGCCGCCAGTGGCACCCACCAATTTGGAACAGTCGGTCTACTAGCGCCGCGCGGAAGCTGCGCTTGCCGTCGTCCGTCGGGTCGATTTGCCGAGTCCGCCGAGATCTTTGAAGAGCTTATATTCCACGCTGTCAACCAACGCTAGCCAACTGGCTTCGATCACGTTTTCACTCACGCCGACGGTCGTCCAGACGTTGTCGCGATCGCGGCTCTCGATCATCACGCGAACGCGGGCGGCCGTCCCTTCCGTCGAGTTAATGACGCGGACCTTGTAGTCGTCCAAATGCATCTCCGCCAGACGCGGATAGGCGGACGCCAGCGCTTTGCGGAGGGCCGTGTCGAGGGCGTTGACGGGACCGTCCCCCTCCGCCACGACGTGCTCGTGTGCGCCGCCGACGGTCAGCTTGATCGTTGCCTCGGTCACCGGTTGGCCACCTTCGTCCGTGACCACGTTCACACGGTAGTGATCGCGGACGAACTTCGGCTCGTACGTCCCGGCAACCTTCATCACCAGCAGATCGAAGGACGCCTCGGCCGCTTCGAACTGGTAGCCTTCGCTCTCCAGCTCCTGTACGCGGTCGAGGATTTTCTTCATCAGCTCGGGATTGTCGTCGCCGCCGTCTTTGCCGAGCTTGGCCACGATGTTCGAGCGCCCGGAGAGTTCGCTGACCAGGATCCGCCGCTCATTGCCCACCGTTTCCGGATCGATGTGCTCGTAGCTCTGCGACACGCGGTTGACGGCATGGACGTGCATCCCGCCTTTGTGGGCGAACGCGCTCATCCCCACGAAGGCCTGGTTCGCGCGGAAGTTCATGTTGGCGATCTCGTAGACGTAGCGCGATAGCTCGGTGAGCCGCGACACGCCATCGGGCACCAGCACTTCGTGCCCTTCCTTGATCGCGAGGTTGGCGACCACGCTGATCAGGTCGACGTTGCCGCAGCGCTCGCCCACGCCGTTCACCGTCCCCTGCACCTGGATCGCGCCGTGTCGCACGGCGGCCAGCGAATTGGCCGTCGCCACGTCGCAGTCGTTATGGCAGTGGATGCCGACGGGCACCTTGAGGGCGCCGCGGGCTGCTTCGACGCCGATCGCAATCCGCTCGGGCAGGCTGCCGCCATTGGTGTCGCACAACACGACGATCTCCGCGCCCCCTCCTGCGCCGCTTGAATCGTCTTCAGCGCAAACTCGGGATTGAGCCTGTGCCCGTCGAAGAAGTGTTCGGCGTCGTAGATCACGCGGCGTCCCTCGGCCCGCAAGAAGGCGACCGAGTCGCGGATCATCGCGAGGTTCTCTTCCTCGCTGACCGACAGCACTTCGCGGACGTGCAGGTCCCAGCTCTTGCCAACGAGCGTCACGACTTTAGTCCGGGCGTCGCGGAGGGCCAGCATGCCGACGTCTTTTTCGGCGGCCGTCGCTTTGCGGCGCGTCATGCCGAAGGCCACGACTTGCGCGTGCTGGAGCGGCAGATCGGCCACGCGCTGGAAGTACTCGGCATCTTTCTGGTTGGAAAGCGGATAGCCGCCTTCGATGAAGTCGAAACCCAGCTCGTCGAGCTTGGCCGTGATCAGCAGCTTGTCCTGCAGCGAAAAGTAGACCCCCTCGCCCTGGCTGCCGTCGCGAAGCGTCGTGTCGTAGATCTGTACGCGTGACATTTTCAGTGCTTCCTCTGGCGAGCCGGCGGGCTGTCAGCCCGCCGGTTCTCGAACGGGCCTTCGTCTCGTTCAAAACGAAAAAACCCTCAGGCCGGGCGGGCGACCTGAGGGCTGAGATTTCTTGTCGGAAGGTCTCTGCTAATGCCTCACGTCGCGCCGCCCCGAGGCGGCTCGATAATGGCAATGCCAATCGCGGTGCCGACGACGACTACCGGTCGCAGAGTCATGGGAGGTGTCGCAGGCTGAAACATCGAACGTCAGATCCGAATTACGGCACTTCAAATCAGGGCATTTGAAGGATAGGGCAAGCCGAAACGGCTGTCAAACCGGGGCTTTCACCCACCCTGCGCGCTACAATCGCTGCATGCTGTTTATGGTGATCGAGCAGTTTCGCAACAGCGATCCGAAACCCGTTCGCCAGCGGTTCCTGGAGCAAGGCCGGCTGCTGCCCGAAGGCGTCATTTACCACGCCAGCTGGGTCGATGCGGAACGAGCCCGCTGCTACCAGCTGATGGAGGTGCCCGACCTCGACAAGGTTCGCCTGTGGACGCAGGCTTGGGACGACATCGTCGATTTCGAGATCGTCCCGGTGGAGACGTCGCAGGACTTTTGGGCCCGCTTCGGCGGTTAGTCTTCTTCTTCGTCTTCCTCGTCCTCGTCGCCTGCCGTCACGCCGACCAGTTCGCGGCCTTCGCCCCCCTTGAGCTCTTGCCACTGCTCAAAGGTGAAGAGCACTTCGCGGGCTTGTGAGCCGTTGTATTCGCCGACGATGCCGTCTTCGGCCATGTAGTCGATGAGGCGGGCACCGCGGCCGTAGCCAACACCCAGGGCTCGCTGCAAGAGCGAGACGCTGCCGCGGCCTTCGCGAATCACGACTTCGACGGCCTGGTCGTACATGTCGTCGCGCTCGCGGGTGCGCCCGACTGAGCTTTGCCGTCGGCCGACTTCACGCTGAGCTGCGCCAATTCCGGACTGTACTGCGGCTCGTAACCGCTGAAGAACTCGATGACGTTGTTGACCTCGTCGTCGGCGACGAAGCTTCCCTGAGCGCGGGTCAGATGGCTCGTGCCCGGGGCCAGATACAGCATGTCGCCGTTGCCCAACAGCCGCTCGGCCCCCATTTCGTCGAGCACTACGCGGCTGTCGGTGCGACTCGAGACCTGGAACGCGATCCGCGCCGGCAGGTTCGACTTGATGAGGCCGGTGATGACGTCGACGGTCGGCTTCTGCGTCGCCAGCACCAGGTGGATGCCGACGGCACGCGACTTCTGCGCCAGACGGATGATGTGCCCTTCGACGTCCTTGCCCGAGGTCATCATCATGTCGGCCATTTCGTCGGCGATGATCACGATGTACGGCATCGACTCGGGAATCCGTTCGGCTTCGTCCGAATCGGGATCGAGGCCCAGCTTCTCGAGCACGGCCTCTTTGCCGAGCTTGTTGTAGCTGTCGAGGTGGCGGACGCCGACCTGGGCGAGCAGGTCGTATCGCTCTTCCATCTTGTCGACGGCCCACGCCAGCACGGCCTCGGCCTTCTTCATGTCGGTGATGACCGGGTGCATCAGGTGCGGCACGCGCTTGTACGGGCTGAGCTCGACCATCTTCGGGTCGATCAAGATCATCTTCACCTGGTCGGGGCTGCGGGTCATCAGCATCGACAGGATCAGCGTGTTGAGGCAGACGCTCTTGCCCGTGCCCGTGCGGCCGGCGATCAACAGGTGGGGCATCTTGGCGAGGTCGACGGCCAGCGGGCGACCGCTGACGTCCTTGCCCAGGAAGATCGGAATCCGCATCTTGTCGATGGCTTCCGGACAGGCCTCGATGATTTCCCGCAGGCGGACCAGCACCTGCTTCTCGTTGGGCACCTCGACGCCGACCGTATTCTTGCCGGGAATCGACGGCACCACGCGCACCGACGGCACGCGGAGAGCGATCGCCAGGTCGTCGGCCAGCGCCGCGACTTTCGACAAGCGCAAGCCGGCCTCGAGCTCCAGCTCAAACTGTGTGACGACCGGCCCAGTGTCGATCTCGACGACGCGGACGTTCAGGTTGAAGTCCTTGAACGTCTTCTCCAGCACGACGGCGGCCGCTTGAGCTTTGCTCGCGAGCGTGTCGTACGGGAAATCCTCCGCCGGCTCCAGCAGGTCGAGCGAAGGCTTCTCGAACGGGCCGTTCGCACCGGAGCCGTTGCCGGCTTCCAGGCGTTCGAGCACTTCGTCGCGCATCGATTTGGCGGTAACCGGCGGATTCACCTTAATCGGCAGCTTCGACTTTGCAGGCGGCTTCGAAGTCGTGACAGCCCCCTGGGCGGGGGCGGCCGCTTTCTTTTTCGACTTGTCTTTGGGCTTCTCGGGAGGCGGATCGTCGTCTTCCTCTTCCTCCTCCTCTTCTTTGGTGGCGACATCGTCCGCATCGGCGTCGGCCGGCGAGCGGCGGCGGAACACCCGGCCGATCATGCGGAACGGGAAGAAGACGACGGCAAACCCCAGCCACACCAGCGACAGCTCGCCGGCAATCAGCAGGCCGGCCGCCAGGCACGTGGCGATGAGGATCGAAATGCCTTCGGGCGAGAAGTAGCGTTCCATAATCGCCAGGCCCATCGCACCGGCAAAGCCGCCGCTGCCCACCACGTTCGCCCCACTCAGTTCGGGAGCAAAACGTTGCAGCAACATGCAGACGCCGCTAAGGCCGAGCACCACCCCGAAGAGTCGCACCACGTGGTCGGTCGGCCCATTCCGCAGAAAGAGCCGCAGATCCATCATGAAGAGCGAGAAGACCAGGAAGAACGAGCCGAAGCCCAGCATCGAGTGCAGGTGATAAGCGGTCTGGGCGCCGTAGGGGCCGCAGATATTCAACGCGTTCTGGCGAGCCGGAAAGACGACGTGCCCGGGCGGGTCGACGGGGTCATAGCTCCACAGGCACACGGCCAGGAAGACGCACAGTGCCAACAGGCACAGGGCGAAGAGGTCGGTGCGGAGGCGACGCAAGTCCATCGGGCAGATTCCAGGTGAGCGGCAGCGAGCGACGGCGTCGGCCGGCGCGCACCGCGAGCGTGGGATGCCGCCCGCGCGTCGGACCATCTCCTCGGTCCGACGCCCGGACGCACCCCGGCGACACACCACCAATCACAAAATCGCGACGGAAACAAGGGCCATCAATTGGCTTTTGGCGCGCACCGCGAACGCATGACGGAATGGACGGCAAATCGACAAGCGATTTGAACCGCGACTCCGCAACTCGTCGTGATACGCTCAAGTGAGCGTTCCTGCTCGCCACAAACTTATCACGCGGGCGGAGCGACGTCGGAAAAAAGCAACGTCTTCTGTTGTTTTTTGGCAACGTGCCACCACTTTTCGCAAAACTTCCGAAGATGCGACGGGCGGCAGGCGGTCAGCCGCTGTTCGGACGTTACAAAACCGCCGGGACCGCTCAAGTCGCCGCCGCCGAGTGCGCCGTAGAGGGACGAATCCCGTCCCGTTCGCAGCTACTGGAGAGTCCCACCCCGTTCGATCCGTGAGAGAGTCCCGTCCCGTCGGTCCGTTAGAGGGACCCATGTCGTTCGGACCGCTAGATTCGTCAAACGTGTCCGGACCGGATCCTGGACCGGCTTGATTCACTTCACCACAAAGGCACCAAGACACAAAGGAATGCGAAGGCTTTGTGTCTTCGTGTCCCCGTCCCGAGTTTTCCAGCCCCCAACAGGGCGCGACAGCTATAGCCTGTGTCGGAGCGCAGCGCAGGCCCAGGACCCCGAGGGCCCGCCCTGCTTCCAATCTTCTCCCCTCTCCCCTCGTGGGAGGAGGAGCCGGGGGTGAGGGAGCGTTCCGCTCATCGCTAACTGGATCGCCGCTGACCGGTGGGACTCTCAGCGGTGGGTCCATCCCCCTTATATCAATTCACGGAGACCCGTCCCGGCGGGACCACTTTTAGGCGGACCCGGCGGGACAACTTGTCCCGCGCGCGCGGGGATCTTTTTCCCCTCCTGTGTGAAAAAAGGATCCCCACCACCAGCAGCGACGAAAGTTTTGTCACGGCGGGGATCTTTGTCCCCGGCGCGCGGTGGGGCGCAATTCTCTCGAACCCGACTCGCTGCCGTCGGACTGGGGCATCGCGACGCCGCGCGGCCGAGCTCGGGCGACGTGGTCAACTTTCTCGTGGTCAACTACCTAGTGAAAGAAGGTGACCACACCACACCCCACTGCGGTTAAATTCTCGTGAGCCAGCTCTCTGACTCATCGGGCTTCTGAATTCCGCCTGCAGTCCGGACCCAATCGCCAGCCTACCCGGCTTTTCGCGGTGCGCGGAGCCCGTGTTTCTATGGGCGTGGAAACAACTCGAAAAGGCGTTTGGACGCCCCGGGGGTCACCGGGACTGCCGGCGATCTGCACGCCGAACCCACCCGACCGAGAGCGTCCCCGGTCGCAAATCGGTTCTCACCGCTCACACATCGGTCGTTTGATGGCGGTCCCGAAAAACGGTTGAGATTTCGGCTCAGTCGCCAGGATCACGCCTGCCATCGATTCGACGAAGACAATTCCGCTTGCGTTTCGAGCGTTATAGGCGCGATGGAGAAGCTCGTCTGAGCTTCTCCGACTTGGGCAGCACGAATGGGTTGCCCTCGGCACAGACTTCGGCGACGGGCGTTGCAGTTCCGACACCGCCGCCGGCTGGCCGCTGCAAAACGCGCGCTTGCACGCGATACCCGCGCCCGACACTCAGAGGATGACTTCACCACGCGTCCTGTGCTTTCGGTGTTGCCCGCGCTACAATTAGTTTGTCTCTGGGGCAAGGCAAGCGTGCGGTTCCAGAAGACATCGTCGGATGACTAGATAAAGGGCGACCCGGCTGGGCCGGGGAGCCCGTTGACGAGTAAACCGACGTGGTCGAGTACTTCAAGGGTGCTCAGCCACGTCGGTTTTTTTTGGCCGGTGGACGACCGTAATAGCGAACCTTCGAGGGCCTTGTTTGAGGCTGTAGATTGCGAATCCGCACGAAACCTGTGCGGATTCCCTCCGTTGAAAGGATCTCATCATGGCGGTTCAAACCTCGAACGAACTCATCCACAAGAAATGCTCCCCCTGCGAGGGCGGCGTGGCAGCGGTCCAGCCGGACGAGGCCAAGTCCCAGCTTGAAAAGCTCCCAGGTTGGCGGATCTCGCACGCCGGCAAGCGAATTCGCAAGGACTGGACCGTAAAGAACTTCATGGCCGGGTTGGATTTTTTCAAACGCGTCGGCCAACTCGCGGAGAGCGAAGACCATCATCCCGATCTGCACCTTGAAGGCTATCGCAACGTCTGGATCGAACTCTCGTCGCACGCAATCGGCGGACTGTCGGAAAACGATTTCATCCTGGCTGCGAAGATCAACGACCTTTCCGTCGAGCTGCAGCCGGCCAAGTAAGCACTACCGCGAGCGGCCGGAGGCAGTTCTCCGCGGCGCGGGAGCGGACGGGTGAAGCTATGAGGAGCGGTAAGAGGTAGGCCGAGCCGGTTGGTGGTTGTGCTTGAACGTGGTAAACGGAGTTTGTTGCCAACCGTTTCCACAAAAGGACACCGCCATGAAATTTGCCGGCTGCGACCTACACAAGCAGACTATCACGATTTGCGTCGTCGACCAATTGCGGCGGGTCTTGGAGCGTCGGACCGTGCGTTGTGGCGAAGAGCGGACCATCCTGGCATTCTTCGAAAGACTCGGGGAGTTCGAGGCTGTCGTGGAAGCGACCGCCAGCTACGAATGGTTCGTGCGATTGATCGAGCCCGTGGCCCATCGCGTGTTGTTGGCCCACCCGAAGAAGCTGCGTGTGATTGCCGAGAGCACGCGTAAAAGCGATCGGCTCGACGCGCAAATCCTCGCGGAGTTCCTGGCCTTGGACATGATTCCGACGTCTTACCGGGCGACTCCGCGGCAGCATGAGCATCGACGACTGGTGCGTCAGCGGGGCGGCGTTCAACGGCGATTGACCTCCGTCAAGAACCGTCTGCGCCGCATTCTCTGCGACTACAACGCGGATCGCCCCAGTCTGTTCACCGTGGACGGGTTGGCGTATCTCGCCCAAGTGCCTCTCTCGGGAGCGGATCGGTTCGCCGTGGATCAAATGGTCGAAGAGTTGCACTTCGGGCGGCGTCAGCTGCTGGCCGTCAACGCCCGGCTGAAGGAGTTCGCCGAGGCGGCGCCGCTTTGCGAGCAGGAAGGCGCGGACGCTGTTGCGGACGATCCCCGGAGTGGGCTTCGTGACCACCGAAGTTGTGCTGGCCGAGTTGGCAGACATTGATCGCTTCGGTTCGCAAAAGCGGGTCGTCGCTTACGCAGGGCTCTCACCGGGTCAACGCGAGAGTGCGGGCAAGAGTCGGGAGCTGCACCTGGAGAAGAACGGTTCGACGCTGCTGCGCTCGACGCTGGTGGAAGCCGCCTGGCGGCTGGTTCAGCACTCGTTACGTTGGCGTCGGATTTATGAACGATTGAAGTTGCGCGTGCGTGCCAAGAAGGCGATCGTCGCCGTGGCCCGCCGGTTGTTGTGCCTGATGACAGCGATCTTGAAGACGGGCCAACCCTACTCGCTCAGCCAGCAACCGACTTAAATCCCTGACCTTGGCAGGAGAGCACAAAACAAAACATCGATCGAAAGCGCTGCGACGACCCACAGACGACCCCGCCCCCGGCCATGAAGGCGTTCCCTCAAAAGAGCGACCTTCGAAGGGTGAATGGGGCGTCTCTCGAAAGTCGGCTTCCTGGCGACATCGACGGACCTGTTCCAGACCGTTGGTGATCCCGAATAGATGGTTGAGCGTACCGCATCGCCCAGATCACCACTTCAAACGCAAAAACCAACCCTTGACGCTACCCTTCTCATAGATGGCCGGGGCGCTCCGCGTAGCGGAAGCCCCGGAACGCCGGCCTAGCCCACCACTTGCCTCCGAGCCTTCAGGGACATTCGCCCGCCGAATCGGGCCGAGAGAGCTGGTGTGTCTGCGGCCTATTCAATTGAAGCGAAAGAGCTTTTTGGGTTTGCCTTCGTGGCGGCGCTGGTCACGACCCTTTTCGATGTCGACACGACCTAGTTCTTCGCCGCCTTCGCGCGAATGCAATACAGGTTGTCGACGCTGCGGAGGTAGATCGACCCATCGGCGACGGCGGGCGAGGCCCAGAATTGCTCGCTCAGCTTGTTGGTGCTGAGCAATTTGAACTCCGGGCCCGCGTCGAGGACGTGCGTCGACCCCGCGTCGTCGAGGCAGAAAATCTTTCCCTCGGCGGCCCAGGGAGACGTCCAGAACGCGGCGGCCTCCGGAATGCGATGACGGTACAGCAGCTTGCCCGTCGCTTTGTCGTAACAGGTCAAGAGGCCGCCGTTGTTCTTGAGAATGTAGACGTGACCGTTGTAGATCAGCGGTGACGCCTTTTCGGGACCGCCGCGCGACGTCGACCAGGCGACCCCGGCGTTGGAGGTCTCGTTTTGTTTAAGCGTGAGGTCGCCCGACGCGCCGGCCTTCACCGCGTAGAGCCCGCCGCCCCCGCCGCCGTTCATGCCCATTCCCGGCTCCGAGCCGACGTAGAGCATCTCCGCGTCGCCAACCGGTGACGAGTAGCAACGGCCGCCCATCTCTAATTCCCAAAGCACTTTGCCCGTGGCCGGATCGTAGGAGCGGACCTTGTGGCCGCTGGTGACCAGCTCGGTGCGGACCTTGTTCTTCCACACGACGGGTGAGCAGTGGTTCGTGCGCTCGTCGCGGGAGACGCGCCACAGCTCCTCGCCCGTCTCGGCATTGAGAGCGACGAGGAACGACTTCTCCTCGTTGTCGATCTGCAGGTAGAGCCGCTCGCCGTCGAGCACAGGCGAGCTGGCGGGGCCTTGGCCCATCACCGTGGGAAACGATCCGAAGTCTTTCTTCCAAAGTTCCTTGCCGTCAAAGTCGTAGCAGTAGAGCCCGTGCATGCCGAAATAGGCGAAGACGCGGCGGCCGTCGCTGACCGGCGTCTCGGTTGCGTAAGTATTGCTCTGTTGGATGGCGGTGCGTGGTTTTCCGTCGAGCGCGTGCTTGTCCCACAGGACTTTGCCCGTGTTGCGATCGAGGCAGACGACTTGCCAGTGATAGACGGCGTTGGGGATCCGTTCGCCCATGCCCCGGCCCATTCCACCGCCTCGGCCTCCGCGTCCGCCGCGGCGCCCGCCTCCGGGGCCTTCACGCAGCGCCTGCAACTGACCCTTCTGCTCCTGGTTCAGAATCCTTTCGAGCTTGCCGGTGGTGGTCTTCTGGAAGTCGTCGAGCTGCTTCTTCTGGGCGTCGGTCAGCTTCAGACGCTCGACGTCCGCCGCGGGCAGGACGCGTCCCGGCTCCGGCCGACGGAACCGAGGAGCCTCGTCTTCTTCCGGCGGCGCTTTGAGCGTCTTTTGTTGTTCTGGGGTGAGCAGCTTGGCGAGCTCGGCGTCGACTTCTTTTTGCAGGTCGTGGAGTTGCTTCTTCTGCGCGTCGGACGGCTCAAGCCGGTCCTCGAGAAACGGAGGCAAGAGCACGCCGGGCTGCGGGGGTCCGCCCGGACCGCCGCCGAATCCGCCGCGCCGGCCGCCGCCGCGACCGCCCGGGCCGCCCATACCGAACCCACGGGACGGCCGCGCCTGGTTCTCGGTGCTGGCGGTGGTCACGAAGACTTTGTCGCCGCACACAATGGGCGACGACCAGCCGAGCCCCGGGATTTTCGTTTTCCAGAGCACGTTGATGCTGGTCCCCCACTCGCTCGGGATAGTCGTGGCGGCCACGCCGTCGCTCTGCGGTCCACGAAACTGCGGCCAATCATCAGCCTGAAGCAAGGCCGCCGAAACGCCGACGACGAGCCACGCGATTCCGATCGATTTACGGGTCGACTCGCCGATCATGCGGCTCGGTCCTTTGCGAAGTGTGTTTGGAAAAGAAGTGCTCGCGAATACCTTGCCGGCGCCACAAGAGGGCGCCGAGCACCGGATATTACTGGAATCATGAGACCGCCGCAGCACGACGTCCGGCATCAAGTCCGCGAGCTTAATAGGAGATTAAGACCGACATCGATTGTCCGAGATTGCCACTTCTTGGCCGCGAAGCTCGCCGTTGTGGCTGCCAATTATGGTTGGACGGTGTCCTACGAGACTTACGAGACTATTGAGACTGTCCCTCTTTTCGCGTCTCTGGTTCGATGTCCGTGGAGACGCTCAGGTCCTTCCACTTTCTGTCGGAGTCCATCTTCGCGAGATCATTCTGTTCCACAAAATGCACTGCGTCACTGCCGAGCAACAAACGGAGCGGCGGATCGTTCAGGCTTGCGATGTGGAGAACGGCGGCAGCCGCTTTGGCGGGATCGCCGGGTTGCTTGCCGTTATAGTCGCGCTGGAACCGCGCTGTTTTGCCTACCGTCGAATCGTACTCGGGACGTCCTGCGCGGATCGCCGTCGAAGAGCCTGCGAAGTCGGTTCGGAAACCACCCGGCTCGATGATCGTCACTTTAACACCGAACGGTCCGACCTCTTTGGAGAGCACTTCGGAGAAGCCTTCGACTCCCCACTTGGCGGCTGCATAAGGGGCCCGGCCCACCGGCCCGATTCGACCTCCAACTGAGGAGAACTGAAGGATATGACCAGCCCGTTGCTCCCGCATGAGAGGAAGCGCGGCCTTGGTGACGTTGATCACGCCGAAGAGATTCGTCTCAATCTGCGCACGAAACTCGTCGAGGCTTGTGTCTTCGATAGGACTGATGTCGCCATACCCCGCATTGTTGACGAGCACGTCGAGCCGCCCAAATGCCTTTGTCGCTACGGCGACGGCATCGACGGCCGCCTGCTCGTTGGTCACGTCAAGCGCAACGGTTCGCACCTGGTCGCCATACCGCTCGATCAGATCGGCGAGTTGCGCTGGATTACGCGCCGTTGCAACGAGCTTGTGGCCAGCAGCGAGCACTGCATCCGCGAGTGCGCGTCCAAGGCCCCGAGAGCTCCCGGTAATCAGCCACACCTGTGACATCGGACTCACCTTCTAAAATCATTTGTCATTGGTCGCATCAAGGAGACAAGCGGCGGGCAACCGAGGATGCTCAAATGGCGATGAACAAACTCAGGTGAACGAAATCACGTGCGCGATTATGAGACGTCGAGCGCGGTTGGCCACCCTGCAATGAGTGGGCCGTCGGCTATTCCCCGACCGGGACGAGCAGCTTGCGTTCCGGCGGCGCGGACAGGAATTGCTTGAGTTCGGCCTGCAAGGTCGTGATGTAGGGGCTCGTGAGATGCGCCTCCATATCAGCCAGGCTTTTCCAGCGTTCGTAGATCAGGTAACGCCTGGGTTCCTTGACGTCGCGGTTGACGTCATAGGCCAGGCAGCCTTTCTCCCGGTGAGCCTCCTTGGCGACCTTGGCGAAAGCCGCTTCGAGCTTTGCCTGCATGCCGTCCTTGGCCTGAAGGCTGACGATCCACGTGAAAGGCTTGGACGGGTCCTTCAATTCCGACTTGATCCGGGTGACGAGCGGGTTGGGTTCGGCCTGGTCGGCCCCCAGCGCCACCAATGGCCTGCCAGCAGACCAGCGACACCGGTCAGGAGTGTGGGGGACAACATGGGTGGCTCCCGGCGTAAGGTTCGATAGCGAGCGTCTTTGGTGCGATGATAGGAGCACCAATGCCTTGCGGCAACGACGTGCACTCCCCTTACGCTGGAGTCGGCTGTCCGAAGCCGGACAGGGCGCAACGAGGTGATGCGCCATTCCCGCAATTCGGTCGTTTAACGGGGTTCCCGAAAAACGGTTGGCTTTGACGATACACGACAGATTCTCATCGGGCTCACAGCTTCGGTTATGTTGGACTGGAGCACGAGAGGCTACTTGGTGCCAATAGGCCGGGGACGCCCTTTAGGCCGTGGGCGTCAATTTGGCGATGCGCGTTATGAGGCCTGGTGAACCGATCTGCTCGGCGGCGCGAGCGAACGCGTCCGTCGCTCCGCGCAGCGCAGCGCCTCGACGTCGGTGAAGAGCGGCGCGTCGGTACGCAGCGTCGCCAGTCTCTTAAAGAGCAGCGCACGCTCCAGGTGGTTGCCGAGGACGTGCGGCGGGAACTCATCGATCGCACCGTAGCGCGTGATCAATCTTGCGGCCGTTCTTGGCTCCGATTCTCGGAATCCCAGGATAACCGTCCGCTGCGTCGCCGACGAGCGCGAGGTAGTCGGCGATGTGCGACGGCGCGACACCGAACTTCGCGCGCACGCCCGCGTCGTCGCGAATCTGCCCGCTCCGGCGATCGACCTGCACAACGCGCGCACCTGATACGCACTGGGCGAGGTCCTTGTCCGGAGTCCAGATGCAGACCTTATCGACCAGGGGATCCTGCGCCGCAATGTGTGCGGCAGATGCCAACGCGTCGTCGGCCTCGAGTTCGACCATCGGCCACGTCACGACGCCCATTGCGAAAAGCGCCTGCTCGAGCGGCACGAACTGCGCGTGCAGCGCAGGCTCAATACCCTGCCCAGTCTTGTAGCCTGGCCAGAGATCGTTGCGGAATGATTCGATGATGTGATCCGTGGCCACGCCAATGTGCGTCGCGCCCTCTTCGAGCATCTGGATGACCGTTACCAGGACGCCCGCGACTGCCCCGAACGGCAGGCCCTTCGATGGGAGACGCCGCAGGCCGTAGTAGTGGCGAAACAGCTCGTAAGTGCCGTCGATGAGGTGAATGATCATGTCGTGCAGGAATGCTCTCGACGAAGGCGATTTGAATTGCTCGGCGCGATCTGGCATGGTTGCGGCAACGTCGGGCACAATTGCCGCAGATCAAGGTTTAGTGCGAGATGCGTGCGCATCGGGTTGCTGGAGCTACCCTATTTCTCATTTGACGTCGTCTGTACCGCATGGAATCATCGACGGATCAACCGCCTGCACTCCCGAGCGGCACCCATCACGTCATTCTGCCGGAGACTCGCCGTGAAGACATCCGGTCGTGGTTTATTCGATTCGCTGCTATGCGGCATTGCCGTGGTGGCTGCCTGTGGCGGTCTGAGTGCCCAGGACCGGCTGCCGTCCATGCCGGGGTACGAGAACTATGAGAAGATGGCCAAGCAACTCCCCGGCGCGGTCAAGTCGGGGGCTATGTTCGTCACGTGGAAAGATGGCGGGAAAGCGCTGGAATACCGCCACGACGGCAAGCGCATCCGAATCGACGTCGCGACCGGGAAATCGGAAGCCATGCCCGAGCCGAAGGACGGCGGCAAGGACAGACCAGGCTCCGGACCCGGCAGAGGGCGGTTCGCGGGCGGAAGGAACGGCGGTCGTGGCCGTGAACGCGGCGGACGGGGCGGCGCCGCCGCCGGCCGTGGTCGTCAAGCCACTTCAAGCCTCTCCCCCGATGGTCAGTTCAAGGCGTTTTACCGCGACCGGAACCTTTGGATCTCCGATGCCAAAGGGCTGATCGAAATGCCCGTCACCACCGACGGGAGCGAGAAGAACCGGATCAAGAATGGCTCCGCCAGTTGGATGTACGGCGAGGAACTGGAGCAGCGGACCGCGATCTGGTGGTCGCCCGACGGCAAGAAGATTGCGTTCTACCGATTCGACGAGTCGAAGGTGTCCGATTACTTCCTGGCGCTCGACCAGACCGCGCTGATGACGCGGCTCGATGCCGAGCCGTATCCGAAGCCCGGCGCCCCGAACCCGGTGGTCGATCTGTTCATCTATGACCTGGCGAGCAAGAAACTGACTCGGCTCGACGTCCGCGACGGCGGGCCCTTTACCAACGACTCGATCGGGCATTACGTCTATCACGTCTCCTGGTCGCCAGATGGCAAAGAGCTGCTCTTCAACCGGACGAACCGTAAGCAGAACGCGATGGAGTTTGTGGCGGCCGACCCGGCGAGCGGGAAGTGCCGCGTGATCGTCCGCGAGGAGTGGCCGGCGAGCTGGGTCGAGAACACGCCGGCAATGCGGTTCCTCAAGGACAACCGCCGATTCGTCTGGTCCTCCGAGCGGACGGGCTGGCGGAACTTCTACCTCTACGACCTTTCGGGCAAGCTCCTGACGACGCTGACGAACCACCCGTTCGAGGTAGCGGACGTCGTTCACATCGACGAGGGCGCTGGGTTGCTCTACTACACGGCCCACAGCGGCGATAATCCGATGAAGCTGCAACTGCACCGGGTTGGCCTCGACGGCAAGGGCGATACCCGCCTGACCGACCCGGCCTACCACCACACGGTCGATTTCGCCCCGGACGGGAAGTCGTTCGTCAGTGTCATGCAGACCCACGATGCCGCGCCCGCCAGCAGACTTTTCAGGGCCGAGGGCAAGGTCATTGCCGACCTCGCCCGGAGCGACCTGTCGCGGTTCAAGCAACTCGGGCTGCGCCCGGCCGAACTGGTCACGTTCAAGGCTGCGGACGGGGTCACCGACCTCTACGGTCTCTTGTATTTCCCGTCGAACTTCGACCCTTCAAAGAAGTACCCGCTGCTGGTTTCGGTGTACGCGGGGCCGCAGACCAACGCCGCGCGGGAGACGTACTCCTCCGCCCAAACGTTGGCCGAGTACGGGTTCCTCGTCGCGACCTTCGACTCGCGCAGCGCGGGCGGGCGTGGGAAGAAGTTCGTCGACGCGATCTACGGCAAGCTCGGGGTCGTCGAGATCGACGATCAGGCGGCTGGGGTGAAGTCGCTGTGGGACCGGCCGTATCTGGATAAGGCCCGCGTCGGAATCTACGGCACGTCGTACGGCGGGTACGCGTCCGTCATGTGCCTTTTGCGGCACCCGAACGTGTTCCGGGCCGCATGTGCGTCGTCGCCGGTCACCGACTACCGGCTCTACGACTCGATCTACACGGAGCGGTACATGGGCCTACCCCAGTCCAACAAAGCGGGCTACGACGCGGGCAGCGCGGTGGTCCACGCCAAGGACTTGAAGGGCCGACTGATGCTCTACTACGGCACGGCGGACAACAACGTCCACCCGTCGAACTCGATGCAACTGATCCAGGCCTTGCAGCAGGCGGGGAAAAGTTTCGAGGTGCAAATCGGGCCGGATCGCGGCCACTCCGGGATCTCTCGGCCGCGGATGATGGAGTTCTTCATCGAGAACCTGGTGTTATCCGCACCGTCGAACAAACAAGGCCTGCCTTCGCCGCCACCAAAGTCCGGTTAGGAAGAGTCCGAAGAGACCTCGCATCCGATTTGACACAGTCTTGGGAGTGTTGCGCGACCGGTCGCATCAATCAGCGTAACGCCGCACGCTGTCACCGTATCTGGCCGGTCGCCGGGGAAACCGCGGCCCCCCGCAAAACGCAACACGGCCCCTGTCCCGAGGCAACCTTGGACCCGAACTTGGTTCCCGCCGAAATCCCCAAACCGGGCGATGCCCCGACCGATGCCAACCCGACACTGGCCCGGGCGCTCGGCCTTTTCGACATCACCATGCTGGTCATGGGCAGCGTTATCGGGGCCGGCATCTTCGTGGTCCCGCACGACGTCGCCAAGATAGTGCATACGCCCGAACTCGTCCTAATCGCGTGGGTTTTGGGCGGGGTGGTGAGCTTGGCGGGCAGCCTTGTGTACGCGGACCTCGTCCGGCGTCGCCCCCACGTCGGCGGACAGTACGCGTTCCTGCGCGAGGCGTACCATCCCGTCGTCGCCTTTCTGTACGGCTGGTGCCTCCTCTGGGTCATTCAGTCCGGCGGGATGGCGTCGGTGGCCGTGGTCTTCGCGCGCTACTTCATGGAATTGGGAAATCTCTTCCCGGCCATCCTCTCCGGTTCGCCGGCCGAGGCCCCCGGCACGGCGGCGGGCGACACGCTGGTCGGCAAGGTAATCGCGGCCGTCGCTATCGCCATCTTGACGGCCGTCAACTGCCTGGGAGTCCGAACCGCAAGCACGGCGCAGAACCTCTTCATGGTGCTCAAAGTCCTTGCCATCGTTGTCCTGATCGCCTGCGGCCTGCTCGTTGCGCTGCCGTCGGGCGGACAATCCGGCGGCCAGATAGCTGAGACTGCCGGAGCGTGGTGGATGGTGCCCGCCTTGGCCGCCGCCCTGGTGCCGGTCCTGTTCGCTTTCGGCGGCTGGCACACGACGACGTTTATGGCGGCCGAGGTTCGCGACGCCCGACGGACCTTGCCGCGTGGCCTGCTTCTAGGCGTCGCGGGCGTGACGGTGCTCTACCTGGGTGTGAATTACGTCTGCCTGCGCGTCCTGGGCGTGGAGGAACTGGCCGCCAACGGCAGCCCCGCGTACGAAGTCATGCGCCGGGCGCTGGGCGGGCCCGGCGCGGTCATCCTTTCGGCCGGGATCGCCGTCTCGGCCTTGGGCTTCCTGAGCCAGGCGGTGCTCACGTCGCCCCGCGTTTATTTCGCGATGGCCCGCGACGGCCTCTTCTTCCAAGCCGTCGCCCGCATCCACCCGCGCACCCGAGTCCCCGTCGTCGCCATCCTGCTCCAAGGCGCGTTCGCGAGCGTCATTGCAGTGTCGGGCACGTTTCACCAGATTCTGAACTACGTCATGTCGGTCGAATTGGTGTTCCTAGCCCTGACGGCCTTGAGCCTGTTCATTTTGCGGCGCAGAGACAAAGCTGAGGCGATCGTCGCGAGCGACACAGTGCCGGGTCATCCGGTGACCACGTTACTTTTCGCGGCGGCAACGCTCGCCGTGGTCGCCGCCATCGTTTACGAGTATCCGGCGAACAGCGCGATCGGACTCGGGATCGCCGCGGCAGGGGTTCCGGTCTACGCCTTCTGGCGGTGGTGGAACCGCGGAGGAAAGAACACGGTGGAGCTTGATCATTTCGGATAAACGAACCTCGACTGGCTCGTTTGCGTGCTTCGCGGCATCGCCCTGCCTGCCTGTGCACAATTGCCGAATTTCCTGAGATTCGCGTTCCGGAATTCTCATTACGGAAATCAAATCACCGGGAACTCGTCGGATCGCAGATTTTTCGGGATTGGAAACTCGTTGATTCGGCCGCGTTCCAAAGTTTTTAACGCCGGCGACGGGTGGCCGGGGAGCTCCGCGTAGCGGAAGCGCCGGAACGCCGGTTCAGCCCGCCACTTGCTTCCGAACTGTCAGGACATTCCCGGCCGAACGAACTGACGGAGAAACGGGGGCTTCCGCGAAGCGGAGCGCCCCGCCACACAACACGACCCCCCCGCCACTTCTCGCAAATTGCGCAAAAATCCGGAAAATAGACCTCAGGGCAGAAAATAAAGGGGTGGGCTGGCGCATCGTTCCTTTGAGAGTTGTGCGGCGAGGGTCTTTGTGACCGCGGCAGACCATGGTCAGACTGATCCCGGCCGGACAGACCCGCCGCCGAAAAACACTGGCGGACAAGCCGCCAGTGCTACCCGGTCGGAAACAGGCCGGATCGATGCGGCTCTCGTCGCCGAGCTTTACGATCGTTACGCCGAGGAAATCGGCTCGTTCTTAAAGGGTGTGCTGCGGAACTCCGACCTGGCGGCCGAGGCTCTGCAAAACACTTTTGCCAAAGCAGTTGAGTCGGGCCATACGGCCCGGGAGGAAACGCTCAAAGGGTGGCTGTTTCGGGTGGCTTTTCACGAAGCCGCCCTGCTCCGGCGACGCGGTCAGGTGCATGAACGCTCGCTGAGGCAAATGGCCCGCAACAGCCCGGCCGCGAACGAATCGGCCGAGCAACCCCACGAGCGGCTCGCACGAGACGAAACACTGGCCGAAGTTCGCCGGGCCCTCCGGGAGCTTCCGCCGGATCAGCGACAAGTGGTGCAGATGCGGATTTATGAGGAGAAGTCGTTCGCGGAAATCGCCGCCGACCTCTCCTTGCCGCTGGGCACCGTGTTGACGCGGATGCGGCTGGCCATGCAAAAACTGTCGCGACACATGCGGCCACCGGGGAGCGAAGGCCCCTCGGACCGCGGTCGCCACGGATGACCTTTATATGAAGACAAATGGAACACCTCGAGACGACAGCGCGGCAAGCGGGCCGAACGGCACGCTCGGTCCGGATGCCGAATGGTCCGCGCTGCGTTACGTGCTGGGCGAAATGACGGCCGCCGAGGCGGACGCCTTCGAGCAGACCTTGGCGAGCGACCCGCAGGCCTGCGAGCAAGTCGCCGCGGCGACCCGCCTGACGAACACGGTTTACAGTGTCCTCGCTACCGAGGAGCCGATTGACAACGTCCTCGCTACCGAGGAGCCGATTGACGACGTCCTCGCTACCGACGATCGAAACACGGTCCTCGCAGCCGAGCTCTCGGGCCAGGCGCCAAACGGAGTCGGAATGCCTCAGTCCGCCCGACCCACTCCGGTTGTTGTGCCGGCCCGCTCGGTGCGAGGCCCACAAGTGCGCAGCGGACAGTGGGCCATCGTCGGCCTGGCGGCCGCGGTCTGTGTGGTCGTCGCCGGCGGCCTGAGCTGGCTGTCGGCCCCGAACACTCCGCAGGACGCCACGGCGTTGGACCGCGCGGACGGTGCGGGCTCACTCGTCGCCATGTGGACTGAGCAGTCGGCCGAGGCCGCGGAAGAATCGTCGACGACGGGAGCGGTCGCTGGCGAACATGCGAACGCGGACGAAACCGTGGCATTGTCAGAGGGAGTGGGAGTGGCCGTCGCCGACGCCGACGATCTCAATGGCACGGACGAGGACGAAGTGCTGATTGCCGACGACGATTACAACGTTCCCGGCTGGATGATCGCGGCCGTCGACAACAGTCACAGCTTCACCCCCGGCAATCCATCGATGGACGTGCAGGAGAACTGATTGATGCCGGCGTTTCGTGGTTTTCTTGTCGCTTTGTCCGCAGCCTTCGTGATCGTCGGCGTGGCCAGCCTGAACGCTCGGGCCGGCGATCCGCCCACGAACGCCAACGGGCAGGCGGCAACCGGCAAATCGACCACCGACAAGAATGGCGCCGACAAGACGAACGTCGGCAAAACAGGGGCCGACAAATCGACGAACGGCAAATCGCCGGCCACGAGCCAAGTGGGCAAATCTGCCGCGGCAAAAAAAACCAACGTCCGACCCCCTGCCCCGCTCTCGGCGGAACGTGAGGCGGCCGCGCTCGCCTTTGGCCGAGCGCATCATCCCGAATTAGCCGCGTTGATCGACAAGCTGCATCGCGACAATCGTCGGGACTATGACCGTGCGATCCGAGAGCTGTCGCAAGCGTGCGAGCGATTGACGCGGCTTAAAAAACAATCGGCCGAGCAGTACGAGCTGTCGCTGGCCGCCTGGAAACTCGATTCGCGGGCCCAACTGCTGGCCGCCCGCCTGACGATCTCGCAGACGCCGGCGCTCGAGGCCGAGCTGAAGCAAGTTCTGGCTGACCGGGCCGACGTGCGACTGAAGGAATTCAAGTTCGAGCAAGCCCGTCTGCAAGACCGGCTGACCAAGGTCAAGGCTTCGATTCAGGCCCTGGAGAGCGACAAGAACGGGCTGGTCGAAAAAGACCTGCTACGCATCAAACGGTCGATCGCTAGCCGCCGCCGTCCCGCAAAACCCGCCAACAAGTCCGCCATCGCCTCGAAGGCTCCCGTGACCGAACCGCCGCGGCCCCCGGCCGTCCCGACCACCGCAGCTTCGGTCACTCCGCCTGCCGACGCGTCAGCGGCTTCCCGCACCAATAAACAGCAATAGACCGGCCAGCGCAAACAAACAGTCGAAATCCATCCGCTCTAGTGAAGCGTTCGCGACGGACAACCAACCCGCCTGCTGCAAGCCACAGGCGGCCGAAAAGGATCAGGGGGACGAGCAGACATGATCGCACTGGCCAGGATCGCACGGGGGATAGCCGCGCGAATTACGATCATTGCCCTCGGAGTTGTCGGCCTTTCAGCCGGCGCGGCGATCTGTGCGCCGTCGCCCAATACACCGGCCAGCAGTGACGCTTCGAAGCCCGCGGTTGCCGCCACGACGTCGAAATCATCTGACGCCGCGCCGCTTGCTCCAGCCGCCGTCGCCAAGACGCAGTCCAAAAAGGACGAAAAGCCGCTCGAGCCGATTTCCAAGCGGTTTGCCGCGGCCATCAGCCGGGAGACGCCCTCGTTTCAACGGCACGTCACGCCCCTGTTGGGCAAGCTCGGCTGCAACGGCCGGGCTTGTCACGGTTCGTTCCAGGGGCGCGGCGGTTTTCGGCTCTCGCTCTTCGGTTACGACTTCAAGATGGATCACGACGCTCTGATGGCGGGCGAAGAAGGCCCGCGCGTCAACGTCAAGAACCCCGATGCCAGCCTGATCCTGCAGAAGCCGACGCTCCGCATGGACCACGAAGGGGGCAAGCGTTACGAGCTGGGGAGCTGGGAACATCACGTTCTGTTGAAGTGGATTCAAAGCGGTGCCCCGGGCGTCAAACCGGGCGACCCGACCTTGGCCCGGCTGGAAGTGCGGCCGGCCGAAATTCGCTTCGCCAAGAAAGGCGAAAAAGTCGCTCTGCGGGCCATCGCTCACTGGACCGACGGCACCAGCGAAGACGTCACTCCGCTGTGCCGCTACCAATCGAACGACGAGCAAATTGCCAAGATCGACACCAACGGCCAAGTGACCGCGGTCGAGCCGGGCGATTCGCATGTCGTCGCGTTTTACGATGCCGGCGTCACGCCCGTCCCGGTGATGCAGCCGGTGTCGGACGTGGTCGGCAACAAGTATCCCGACGTTCCCACGCCGACCGAGATCGACCGCCTGGTCGTGCAAAAACTCCGCAAGCTGGGGATCGTGCCGTCGGACGTCTGCACCGACGCCGAGTATCTCCGCCGGGTGAGCCTGGACCTGACGGGCACCCTGCCGACGGCCGACGAGGTCGTGAAATTCCTGGCCGACAAGTCGCCCGAGAAGCGGCACAAGAAGGTCGACGAGCTGCTCGAGCGGCCGACGTACGTCGCCTGGTGGACCACTCGTTTGTGCGACCTCACCGGCAACACGGACCGGTCGCTGGCCAACATCACTCCCGTCAACACGAAGATCGCCAGCGAAGAATGGTACGACTGGATCGAGAAACGCGTCCGCCAGAACGTCCCCTACGACAAGCTTGTCGCAGGCATCGTGCTGGCGACCAGCCGTCCGCTCGGCCAGACCTACACCGAATACTCCGACGAGATGACGGCCCTCTACCGCAAGACGCCGGCAGGCAATTATGCCGACCATCCGGGGCTGACGCATTTCTGGGCGCGGCGCAACATCGGCCAACCGGCGCAGAAGGCCCTGAGCTTTGCGTACACGTTCCTGGGAATTCGGATCCAGTGTGCCGAGTGTCACAAGCATCCGTTCGACCAGTGGACGCAGGACGACTACAAGGACTTCACCAAGTTCTTCACTCGCGTGCGTTACGGGACCAATCCGGAAGATGCGGCGGAGCGCAAAGAACTCAATGACTCGCTGCACCTCGACGCGAAGAAGCTCGTCGACATTCGCCGCGAGTATCCGCGACTGATCGCCGAGGGGAAAACACTCCCCTTCGATGAGCTGTTCGTCGCGCCGCTGCGAACGCGCGGCTCGCTGATGGCCCAACGGCCGGGCGCCTTGCGTCCGCAAGCGAAAGGCAAAGCGAAAGCGAAGGACGCCAAAGGCACGAAGGCCAAGATGGCCGACGCCAGCCGTCCGCGAAAACCGCTCGCCGCCCAGAGGCCGCAGGCCGCAGGCAAAACCACGAAGCCGATCGTCGCCCAGCGCGACGACAAGAAGACCGCCGACGGAAAGTCGGGCCAGACCGCCAAGAACGACCCCGCGAAGAACGACGCCAAGTCGCCGACGAAAAAGCCGGGCGAGCGCAAGCCCCTCGTCGCACTGCGTCCGGGACAAAAACCGCCGGCAGCCAACGTCGCCAAGCGGAGGCAGCCGCAACCGATTCAGGATGGCACCGCCCGCCTGTTGGGCGCCGGCGTGGTCGACCTCACCAAGTACGACGATCCGCGGACTCCGCTGATGGATTGGCTGCGAGCGAAGAACAATCGCTTCTTTGCCCGCGCGTTCGTCAACCGCGTGTGGGCCAACTACTTCAACGTCGGCATCGTCAACCCGCCCGACGATCTCAGCCTGTCCAATCCGCCCAGCAACGCCGCGCTGCTCGACTACCTTGCCAACGGCTTCATCAAGCACAACTACGACATGAAGTGGCTGCATCGCGAAATCACCAGCAGCCGCACCTACCAGATGAGCTGGAAGCCCAACGCGACCAATCGGCTCGACCAGCGGAACTTCAGCCACGCCGTGCTGCGTCGGTTGCCGGCGGAGGTGGCCTACGACGCCGTTCGCCAGGCCACGTCCTCTGATCAGGCGGTGGCGGGCATGCAAGCCGACTGCAGCGACCGGGCGATCGGCATCGCAGGAACCACGCGTCGCGGCGGCCGGGCGATTTCGCCCTACGCCCTGGGACTGTTCGGCCGCTCGGTCCGCGAGACCAACTGCGACTGCGACCGCTCGAACGAGCCGAGCCTGTTGCAGACTGTCTTCCTGCGAAATGACAACGAGATGCTGTCGCTCGTCAGCAATCCGCGAACCGGCTGGATCGCCCAGATCGCCTCGGAACTGCAACCGAAGCCGACCGGCAAGCCCCGCCCCGCCGCGAAGAAGCCCTCCGGCACCGCGAAAATGGCGGCGTCGAACAAAGACGTCTCCAAGAAAGACATCGTTAAGAAAGACACTCTCAAGCAGCAGCCGGCGAACGACGGTGTGAAAACGGTCCTCGCCAAGAACGACACGACCACGCCAGATACCACTAAGAAAGACATCGCAAAGAAAGACCCGGTCAAGAAAGACGCCGCCAAGAAGGACGCGAAGAACGTCGGCGACCCCAACGGCGAAATGCTCACGCCGGAGCAGAAGGCGCGGCGGATCGCACAGATCACGGCCCGGCTGCAAAAGGCGCAGGAAGCCGGCGACGCGCGTCAGGTCAAGCTGATCACGCTGCGGCTCGAAGAGGTCAAGCGTCTGCCCACGAAGGCACGTCCCGCCGCCGCGCCCATCGGCGTGATGAAACCGTCGCAGCTCGCCCTCTCCAAGAAGAAGGATCTGATCCGCACGGTCTACCTGCGAACGCTGAGCCGGTATCCCAAGGACCAGGAATCGGATCGGGCGCTCGCCTACCTCAACAGCTCCGACAACGTCTTTAGCGGCCTCCGCGACGTGGTGTGGGCCGTCGTCAACACCGAAGAATTCATCGTCAATCACTAGAGCGACGCTCTCGAAGACGACTCACGAGAGCGAGACAAAAACCGACGGCAACCGCACACCAGCCTCACGAATCAATCAGGAAAGGAACACAATCGATGGCCATCAACCTCACGTGCGACGGGATCAGTCGACGCGACTTTCTCACCGTCGGCGCCTTGGGCACCGGCTTGACCCTGGCCGGCTACCTGCGGCTGTCGGCCGCGGCCGAGCTGTCGCCCCATAAAGAGCAGTCGCGGAAGCTGAAGGGCCGCGCCAAGTCGGCCATTTTCATCAACCTGGGCGGCGGTCCTTCCCATACCGACACCTTCGACCTCAAGCCGACGGCGCCGACCGAATACCGGGGCACGTTCAATCCCATCCCCACGGCCGCGGCCGGCGTGCAGATCTGCGAGCACCTGCCGAAGATGGCCAAGAGCTTCGGGCACTTCGCCCTGTTGCGAAGCATCACGCACACGCTGGCGGCCCACGAGCTGGGCACGCTTTACGTCAACTCGGGGAACCGGCCGATCAACTCGCTCGATTTTCCCAGCTTCGGAGCCGTCGTCAGCAAGGAGATGCCCGGCCGTCGCGACCTGCCTCCGTTTGTGGCGATTCCGAATACGCCCCAGCGGACCGGCTTCCTCGGCGTGCAGTACTCGGCCCTCAGCACCAGCGACATTCCGAAGCCGGGCAAGCCCTTCGGCGTGCGGGGCATTTCGCTCGGCAACGGGCTGACCGTGGCCGACGTCGAAAAGCGGCAGCACCTGCTGGCCGATCTCGATAAGACGTTCCGCAGCGTCGACACCAAGAGCACGCTCTTGGACGGGCTCGACCGGTTCGGACGCCAGGCTTACGAGATCATCACGTCGAAGCGGGCCCGCGAAGCGTTCGACGTCAGCCGCGAGTCGCCCGCCTTCTGCACTCCGTACGGCAAAACGCCGTTCGGCATGAGCTGCCTGTTGGCGACGCGGCTGGTCGAGTCGGGCGTTCGGTTCGTGACCATCAACTACGGCGGCTGGGACACGCACTTCGACAACTGGAACGTGCTTGCCAAGAAGCAGCTGCCGCCGCTCGACGAAGGTCTCAGTGCGCTCGTCAATGGCCTCGAGTCGAAGGGCCTGCTCGACTCGACCGTGATCCTGATGACGGGCGAATTCGGCCGCACGCCCAAGATCAACCCGCAGCGGGCCGGCCGCGACCACTACCCGCGAGCCATGTCGATGGTGATGGCCGGCGGCGGAATTCGCGGTGGCCAGGTGATCGGCGCCACGGACGAAAAAGGCACCGAGCCGACGCGCGACGCCCATGCTCCGGACGACGTCGCGGCGACGTTCTACACCGCGCTGGGCATCAACCCGACCAAGGAATACCACACCAACACGGGTCGCCCGGTGATGATCGTCCGCGAAGGCACGCCGATCGACAAGCTGCTCGCCTGACGCGAAACGCAGCTCTAGAAAACTCGAAAGCACACTGGCAGCCCCTCCGCCAGTGTGCTTTTTTTGCGTCGTTGCTCGAGGCGATTCCACGACGCCGCGAACGGAGCGGTCTTCGAGCCGCGGGATCCGCTCCTTGCGTGCAAAATTTCGCGGGCACTATAATCGCTGGCTGACCGTGGTGTCTGGTGCGAACGCAGCCCGCAGTCCGTTCAGTTGTTCGGTTGTTTCAGCCTTCGATCGATTTCAGGGGGAACCCCACGGTGCTCGTGCGGATGGAACTGGCGCGGATCGTCATCAGTGACATTAGCAGCGAGCAGATCATTTACCTGCGCGAAGTCGATGGGTCACGCACCTTCCCGATCCTGATCGGCCTCTTCGAGGCGACCAGCATCGACCGCCGCGTGAAGGGCGAAGTCCCCACCCGCCCGCTGACGCACGACCTGCTCAAAAACACCATCCAGGAGCTGGGCGGCGAAGTGCAGGACGTGGTGATCAACAACCTGATGGATCACACGTATTACGCGGTCCTGCGGGTCCGCGTGAACGGCGAAGTGATCGAGATCGACAGCCGCCCCAGCGACGCCATCGCCCTCTCAGTCCACTTCGACCCGGTGCTGCCGATCTACGTCGAAGACTCAGT
Organism: uncultured Planctomycetaceae bacterium; assembly: GCA_963813715.1. Lineage (GTDB taxonomy): Bacteria > Planctomycetota > Planctomycetia > Planctomycetales > Planctomycetaceae > DASPSM01. The sequence continues at coordinate 243,134 of CAWFAK010000007.1, forward strand.
CCTAGGCGAAGTCGCCTAGCCGCCAATGGCCCGCCAATGGCGGTTTCGTGCGGGCTAGCCGCGTGGACGTCAGTAAAAATGTCACGCGGATAGCGGGAAGAAAAGTGACCGCGTGCGGCTTTGCGCGGCTATCAGGGGAGGGCTCAATGGTGCCGGGATGCAGGAGACGCTTCGTCGAGCGTTACGACGTGCCCGACACGATGAATCATCCGGCGGCGGCCATGACCTGGAAATGACACGGCGATCAGATCGATGGGCCACGCGATAAACGCGATCGTTTTCGGAACGGCCGTGAAGGACGCGATCCTTGCGGAGATTCCGCATGCCAGGGTGACCTCGCTTAGCAAAGGGCTCTTTCTCGTGCCCAACACCGATGCGCTGTTTGATGCACTGAGGGAACAATACCCAAACGTTGAGGACGCCAATCGCGAGATTTTTTGGAAGTTGTCAGGTCTGCTCGCGCTCGTTCTCGAACGCGCGTCGATCCACGGACCAATCGCCTACATAGAAACCGACTATTTCGGAGGCGCAGGTACTCAAGCGGCGGCAGTTTGGCGGGATGGCCGGGTGCTCATGTCACCCGCGAAAGCGCGGCGCGGACCGATCAACCGAGCTCTTCGACACCTCGGAGTCCGATTCACATGGCCGCGCGACGTCCAGGCAGTCGGACTTCATCGCTACCGAACGAACGATGATTGGCTTGCAGCCGACGAATCGGATGTTTGAGCAGCCTTCATTTTTGCGGTTCGACAGCGTGGCCGGCGCGTTTGACGAGCGCGATTTCCACTTCAACCGCCGCCCGGGCCGCGCTTTCGCCTCCCTGGTTGATGCCGATCAAAATCGCCCGGTTCTCGGCCGGGCGGAGCGAAATGACCGCGTACCACATCGTGTTGCTGCCGGCGTGAGTGAGTCTGACGCCGCGCGACCCGGGTCGCTCGATCACGCCCCACCCCATCGCGTATTTGGCCCCGCTCTTGTCGATCGGTCCGCCGAACGGTGTGTGCAAGCGGCGGAGCGACTCGGCGGACACCAGCGGCTTCAGCCCTGCATCAACCAGTTCGTGCCGGTTTGCCGGCTCGGCTGACAGATGCAGCGTGGCAAATCGCGCCCAATCAGCCAGTGTCAGATGGACGCGCCCGGCCGGGCCGAAGCATGGGGGATTATCGGCATCGGGGCCAGGTTTCACGGCTTCGCCAGTCGGCAAATGGCCCCACGGCTGGTCGATGGGCGGCGAACCCGAATGTTTCTTCGATTCGAGCGAAACTCCCGGCGGTCCAAAACCCGCATGATCCATTCCCAGCGGCTTGAACACCCGCTCGAGCATGAGGTCTTCCCACGACTCGTCGCCGACGACCTCTGCCATCGCTCCCGCGATGATGTAGCCGGTATTCGAATACAAGAAATTCGTTCCTGGGTCGTGTAGCGGTGGACTGTGCAAGACCGCGCGGGAGACACGGAACCGTTGTTCTCGAGGTGATTGCGCCGACACGCTGACGAGCGTTTGCTCGTCCGGATTGGGCCGCACTCCAGCTCGATGCGTCAGAAGTTCTTCGAGGGTGACGCGGTTCCACGCCGGGTCGATGTCTTTGATGCCCCGTTTCGCAAAGACTTCGACCGGCGTGCTGTTCCAGCGAAGCTTGCCTTCTTCGATCAGGACCGCGATCAACGTCGCCGTGATGCTCTTGGTGTCGGAGCCGATGTGGAACAGATCGTCGACCGTCACTTTTTCGGGATGTCCCTGACAGCGCACGCCGGCCGCGCCGAGAGCCGTGATCTTGCCTCCCTCGACGACGGCCGCCGCCATGCCCGGCAGCTTGTGCTTCTTCACGCTCTCAGCCAAGAGACGCGATAGATCGTCGACGGCCGTGCCGGCAGGTTCAGCCGCCCGCGCAACAAGCGCGCACGAGTTCGCCAGAATTATGACGAGCACGAACGCGAGCGGACGACAAGGCATGCGGAATCGCTCCCAGCGATGAAGAGACAGGATCATTCGAGACGGGCTAGTGTTGAACCGATCTAAAATGATGGGTGCCATGCACCCAACCTATGAATTCAGGGGGGATCGCACAACTAATTGCATTCCGCCACCAGCGGACCAGCCAGTTCCTGCAGAATGAAGAGGCGCCCCGGCTGCGTCGGCATGTAAGTCGACGGAATCCACGGAGTCGGCTCGTGCCGCAGCGTCATCCACACGCTCAGGCCCTGCCACATCATGCCGCGGCCAAACGTGCCGTCGCAACCGCCGATGATGCGGTCGGCCCCCAGAAACAGGGCCGGGCCGATCGTGTTGGCAAAGGCCGGCACGAGCGTGGTGCGGCTCTTGAAACTGGTCAGCGCGTTCTGTTCGACCGTCAGCGGATGCAGCCGCGCGCCCAACCGATGCGTCTGCCGTTTCCACTCTTCCTCGCTGGCGAACTCGGCCGCGAAGTGCGGCTCCCAAAAGGCGATGTGGCACACGCGACCGATGCCGAAGATCACGGCCAGCTTCGCCCCCTGCTTCCGCAGCGCGGCGATCTGCTCGGCGTACTCCGGCAGCTGGCTCTTGGTGGCGAAATGGCGTTGGCTCTTCGGCACCGTGCCCGTTCCGAGCGGCCCGTAGAACGCGGCTTCCATCGCGTGCTCGAACGATCCCGGATGGCTGGCCGGCAGCGAATTGCCGGCGGCGTCGCTCCATTCGTCCATGTTGAAGCCGTGCACGTGATCACAGGGCACGCCCCACTCAGTGAGGAAATAGATGACCCAGCGATACATGCCCATCGGCCCGACCGGCAGGATCAGCGCCAGCTTCTCGCCCGCGTCGCGGCTGCGCTTGATGGTGAGCGCAATCTCGTGCCCCATCAGCGTCTCGAAGTCCGCCAGCGACTGGCAGAGGACCGGCTGGAAATCCTTATGCCAGGCCGGCTGCCGCGCCGTGAGGCGGCCCGGATCGGCATCGACGCAGGCGTCGATTTTTTTCAGGTCCCAGCCGGTGGGCAAAAAGCCCTCCATCAGCGACCCGGCAATTGTTGAGAGCAAATCCATGTCGGCCTCCGGCGGGGATCAGGTCCAAAGTCCAAGGTCCAAAGTCCAAAGTCTGGGCGGGAATTGCAACGCAGAACCTGACCGCCGTCGCCATGGTGCGAGCCGAACGCGGACTACGAACGGGAAACCGGACGTGACGATTAGTGCGATTGTCCCGATCGTGCTACGGAGGATGCCTGGCTCGATTAACTCGGAAGCGCGCAGCCGGCGGCCGATGCTTGTCCGTTTGGTGAACCTCGATCGCCGGGCCGCGTCACAAAGTTGTCCGCGGAACTCGTCGCGCGACCGGATGAGCGCGCGAATCTGGCCGGTTGCGAAAACTCCACGCGTTCTTTCGATTGCGACCTATAGTTAAGCGTCGCCGACAGGCGGCAGGCTGCAAGTTCGAGGGGTTCCAGCGTTTTCGAGCGGTGGCTCGATCGCGCGAAAGCAGGTGCGGAAATGCCGACGGTGTACGCGGACTGGACTTCACAAACGGTCGCATGGCGGAGCGAAGGGGGCGAGCTGGAGGCTGCCACCGAGGATGGGTCGGAGAGCGAGGGCATCTCGGCGCAGGGTTGGAGATCCTGCGGGTGCTCAACGACGTCTTCAATACGCTGCCGCGCGAAGCGGCCACGCGGTCGCAACGATCCAACCAGGACTGACGGATCGCGTCAACGCGTTCGACAGGAGCGGAATTGTGAACGCCAAAGGCACCCGCGTGCTGATCATCGACGATGATCCGCTGATTCGCACGCTGCTGGTCTCCGCCCTGCGGAAGGATTGCCTGGTCGCAGTTGCCGCCGAAGGCTCCGAGGGTTTTGCCAAAGCGCTCGAGCTGAAACCGGACGTCGCGGTGATTGACGTCAACATGCCGGGCTGGGACGGCCTCAAGACGCTCGAGGCATTTCGCGCTCACCCGGGTCTGCGCGAGATCAAGATCATCATGCTGACGGCCGACTCCAGCAAGCAGACGGTGATGGCCGCCGTCCGCGCCGGCGCCAACGATTACCTGATCAAGACGAGCTTTTCCAAGGCCGAGTTTTATCGCAAGCTCAATCAGCTCGTGCCGGGAACGATCCCGCAGTCAGCCGCCGCACCCTCACCGCGTGCCGCCGCAAGCGAGCCGTCATCGACGCGAGACGACGACGCACCGGACAGCGCGGACCTCCGGGAGAGCGCCGATTGCGTGGCCACTTCGAGTAACGTCCACAAGCGGCACGCACACGATGCAGTCGCCGCCGCCGCGGACGCGCCTCACTCCGAGGCGGCCCTCGATCGCACGACGTCGGGCCACTCGGACATCGACCCGCGTTTGCAGGTGATGATCGACGGCTGGGACTAAATCGCGCCGACCGCGACGATCATTCATTTCGCGTGATCGCGATCTCTCCGCATCGATCAACGCGCCTCGCGTTCGGGCGATTGTTTGCGCCGTTGATTATTTGCGCCGGTCGCGTCTGGGCCAGCGCTTGTCGCGCTGAACTCTGTCTCCGCGCGTCGCGAGGCGGTTCACGGCTTTGTGTGATTTCCTACATCGCGTTTGCCGCACGGTTGACGCGCCGCACGCGATCGTTTCTGCTGGGTCTTGGCCCCTGGAAATTTCATCCATTTGGGGCTTTCCACGTTCTGCAAAATGTGCTTACAATCGACAGCGTACTCGGTGAAGCGACGCACGCTTCGCACACATGCGTTGATGAATCGGGGGACGGGCCGGGCAGCGGTCTCGAGAAGATTTCGGTTCCGCAAACGTCGATCGGCGAATCGGTGAGGCAGAAAGTCCTGCACTCTCCAACTCGGGAAGGATTCGAATCTCATGTTGCACTTTACGTGCGATCTGTGCGGACGAGAGCTGGGTGACGAGAGGTTCGTCGTCAAGGTTGAAGTCTATCCCGGCTTCGATCCCGAAGAGGTCGACGAAGAACATCTCGATGCCGATCACCTGCAGGCCATCTCCGAGGCCCTGCAGGAAGTCGAAGAAACCGGCAAGATGGAACTGGAAGACTGCGGCACGAAAGATTTTCGCTACGACTTGTGCCCCCGCTGCCATAAGAAGTTCCTTAAGGATCCGCTCGGCCGCGACGCACTGCGTCGGCTGAACTTCAGCGAGAACTAAGCGCTCCGCCGAGAGGCCTTTCGCTCGGGCACCATGCCCGAACGGTCAGTCCTGAGCGCAGGCGAGCCCCGGCTGAGTTTCGGAAATCTCCGGCCCTGTATTCGCAGTCTCCGCCAAGGCACTTGCCGAGACGGCGTCATGATCGCTCGCGGCCGCCACACCGCTCCTGCCGCCGCCCCATCCGTAGTGGGGCCGCTGCGCCGCCTGCCGATTCGCTTTCCGACCCGGAGCGTTTGGGCGCTCGATTATTCTGTGCCTGCTCGTCGCGGGTCGGTTTTGGCAGCACTCCGCGCTGCCGTCGGCCAACTTTCGCTTCGAGCCGGGGGTTCCCCGACACGTCGAGCGGGTGATCGACGGCGACACCATCGTGGTCGACGGCCACGTGCGAGTGAGGCTGATCGGCGTCGACACTCCCGAGACCCTGCATCCGCAAAAGCCGGTCGAGCCGCTCGGTCCGGAGGCGACCGCCTTCACGCGGAGCCTTGTCGAGGACCGCAACGTCGAGCTGCAGTTCGACCGCGAGCGCCGCGATCGCTACGGTCGCGTGTTGGCCTATGTCTACGTCGACGGCCGGCTGCTAAACGAAGAGATCATCCGCGCCGGTTTCTCCCGGGCGGAGACCCGCTACAAATTCGAGCGCGCGATGGCGCTGCGGTTTCAGGAGGCGGAGAACGAAGCCCGCGAGGCCGGCCGGGGCATCTGGGGTCCGCTCACCGCTCGGTAATCTCGCGGCCCGAGGTCCCCGCGGTTTGTCGGGTCGCGGCCGATTTGGTACTTTCGCCAATCGACGAACGCCACCAGGGACGTGGCGAGCTGTGATGGCAAACGCGGCGAAGGCGAAGCATGGCTTCCAAAACGATTTTCAAACGCATCCTCGATAAAGAGATTCCCGCCGACATCGTCTACGAAGACGATCGCTGCCTGGCGTTTCGCGACATCAATCCGCAAGCGCCGACGCACGTGCTCATCATCCCCAAAACCGAAATCGCTTCGCTCGCCGACGCCCGCGAGCCCGACGCGCCCCTGCTCGGCTATCTGTTGCTCGTCGCCTCGAAACTGGCTGGCAAGCTCGGTCTCACCAACGGCTATCGCGCGGTGATCAACTGCGGCCCTGACGGCGGGCAAACCGTCGATCATCTGCACGTCCACTTGCTCGGCGGCCGCTCGTTGACCTGGCCCCCCGGCTGACTCCGCTGTCTACGTCCCTCCCGCCTTTTCCTCCTCGCGCGAGAATTCACGATGTCCGCTCAACGGAACACTCTCCGCCGACTGCTCGTTGCCAGCCTGGTTTCCGTCGCGCTGGTCACCGCACTGGTGGCGGCCCGGAACAGCGAAGAACCCTCGTCCGGACCACAGATGGCAGCCGCGGCCAACGCGTTCCTGCAAAAGCTTTCGCCCGAGCAGCGAACGCAGGCGACGTTTCGCTACGACGATCCCGAGCGGCTCAACTGGCACTACATTCCCAAGCCGCGGAAAGGAATTCCGCTCAAGGCCCTCGATCCGTCGTCACGCACCTCGGCACGCGCGTTCATCGCCACGGGCCTGTCGAAGGCCGGCTACGAGCAGGCCGTCAACGTGATGAGCCTGGACGACGTCTTGTATCTGCTGGAGACCGACGACTGGACGGCCCGCCGCGAGCGTCGCGATCCGCTCAATTACTATGTCAGCATTTTCGGAACGCCCGGGGAGCGGGGCGAGTGGGGCTGGCGGCTCGAGGGGCATCACCTCTCGCTCAATTTCAGCGTGCGGGACGGACGCGTCGTCGCGAGCACACCCGAGTTCTTTGGAGCCAATCCGGCTCAACTCGACGCGGGTCCGGGTCGTACCCTACGCCCGTTAGGTTCGCTGGAGGACATCGCTCGGGAAATCGTGCGGACGGCCACCCCGGAGCAAATGAAAACCATCCTGATCGACAAGAAAGCTCCCAACGACGTTTGGAGCACCAACAAGCTGCAACCGGTTCTCACGCCGGAGGTCGGGCTGCCGGCCGCCGAAATGTCGAAGGACCAGCAGGAACTGTTGCGGCACTTGCTCGCCGAGTATCTCAAGGTGTGCCCGACCGACATTCGCGCAGAGCGCCAGTCGCAGCTCGAAGCGGCGGGCTTCGACAAGATTCGGCTGGCCTGGTGGGGCAGCCTCGAACGCAACGCCAAGCACGCGTATCGCCTGCAAGGACCGACATTTCTCGTCGAGTACAACAACACGCAGAACAACGCCAATCACGTGCACAGCGTGTGGCGCAGCACGGCCGGCGATCTCAACCAGGCCCCCGCGAACTGATCGCCACTGCTAATGAGCGACGTACTGCCTTCGCGCGCTCTCCTTTGCATGCCCGCGCACGTGGCCGCACTCGACGATCGCGCAAACATTGTCGAACGACTTTGTCGCACACGCTAACGTTCTTCGACGAGTCGCATACTACGCCTGACGTGCTCTGTGCGCGTCGTGGTTGATCATCCGCTCGCGGCAAGCGAAATCACGTTTGTTCAGGAATTCGCCACTATGGCGTAATTTCGGGCTCGCGATTTGCTTCGTACACCACTGCCGGCCGACGTGCTCAACTGATCCAAGTTGGATCGGACGAGTTTGACGTAGGGGCGGGCCGGCAGTGAGTGTAGTAACTATTCCTGTTCGACAGGTGGGTGATCCCATGTCCGAACCAGACGACGTCCAATTACTGATTCAATTGCTCGATCCCCGGCTCGCCAACGACCAAACCGATTTGTATCGGCGCGCCCTCGAGCAGTTTGACCGTGTGATCCTCAAACGCGCCTTGGATCGGTGCGAGGGCAACTTGACCCGCGCCGCGGCGCTCTTGGGTCTGTCGCGCGTGACGTTGCGGTCCAAGCTGCGATCGCTGGGCATTGCCGGCAGGGGGAATTCCGTCGAGGCGGGGACAAACGATCCGAGCCATCCTCATGCAGAACATCCGCCGCAAACTTCGCCTCATTTTCCGGCGGCGCCCAACAGTCCCAGCGAGGTTGGACAAGAGCTGACCAGGCAGGACCGCCCGGGAGCGGGATTTTCCGAGCCCCGCATGAACGATACGGTCCGCCGCGAAGCCGCCGGCTTTCACAACCTGAAATAGCCATTCAGGTTGCGTCCCCAGCCGCGCGAGCGCTTGAGCCGCTGGAACGGCAGTTGCGTCACCGTAGTGCGTTCTTTCCACGCACCGGTTATTGGGAGGCACCGCCTGCCATGAGACGCAAACATTTCAGCACGTTCGTCTTCGTGCTACTCGTTGGACTGATCGTCGCCGTGGGGTTCAGCCGCGGCTGGTTCACGGTCACCAGCAGCGAAGACTCAGCGGCCAACGAAGTTCACGTGAACCTCACGCTCGACCGCGGCAAGTTCCAGAAGGATGCCGAGCGGGCCGTCGAGGAAACTCGCAACAAGGCGTCGCACCTTTCGAGCGCGACCAAGCCGGGGGATTCGCCGTCGAACGATCGGACAGAGACGCAGCCACCCAGCAATGTCCCCGACCATCTGTGAGCAAGCGGGCGGCGCTCCGTCCTTGGGCGAATTTCGGGTCGACTGAAGAAAATCTCGGTCGACTATGAAAACTTTTCCATTCGAATTGGAAATCCTCCTCATTAGACAAAGAGGTCAAGGACCTGGCTTAGAGAAGTTGGGCGCGGCACGGCCCTCTCGCAAAGTCTCCGCCGCCCGCAGCGAAAGTTCGTCTCATCCTCGCGGAAACGAACGATTTCAGACGCGTGGCGCGCGAGCCTTTTGTGGAGATGGTCGGCCGAAGAAACGATACCCGTCACGGTACGCTTGCCAGAAAAACCGGGAACGGCACACAACGCGCATGGAATCAGCTACCACCGATGATCCACGACGGAGAAACCAGGGACGAACCCCTGCATCGGGAACGACGACATGAGCGTACGTCAAGGCGATCAAGGACCGGCGGCCTACAAGGCGGAAGAGATGATCTTCCGTCCCTCCCCGACGACCACGGTCGGCGCGAAGCTCGAGTTGATGCTGCTCGATCCCGATTCGGGCGACTTGGCGCCCGGCGCGATCCGCTTGCTCAAAGCCTGCGCGGATGAAGCGATCGACGGCGTCTCCGCCGAGTTGATGCAGTCGATGATCGAGCTGAAGACGGGCGTCTGCCAGAACGTTGCGGAAGTGCGCGAGCAGCTCGTGCCTCGTTTGCGGAGGGTGCGCAACATCGCCCGCTCGATGGGTTATCAACTGGCGATGTCGGGCACGCATCCGTTTCACCGCCCTTCCAACAGCGCGGTCTCCCCCTCCGAGCGCTATGACCGCCTGGTCGATCGTCTCGCGTACTTGATCCATCAACGGGTGGTGTTCGGGCTGCACATCCACGTCGGCCTGCCGGACGGCGACATGGCGCTGGGCGTGATGAATCAACTCGTGCGGTATCTGCCGCACTTGTTGGCGGTCTCGGCCAGTTCCCCCTTCTGGCAAGGGATCGACACGGGGCTGGCTTCGTGCCGCACGGCGCTTTACCGCACGTTGCCGCATGCCGGCGTCCCCCGCTATTTTCCCCGGTGGAAGAATTTCCGCTCGTATTTTCGCGTGATGCGCGAGTGCGGCGCCATTCAGTCGATGAAAGACATCTACTGGGACATTCGCCCGCGCCCCGAGTTCGGCACGATCGAGTTGCGCGTCTGCGACATGCCCGCGACGCTGGAAACGACGTTCGCCCTGGTGGCGCTCGTCCGCTCGCTGGCGATCGCCAGTCAGCGGCTGCTCGAGGAACGTCCACAATTACGGAAGGGCGACATCCGCCGGCATTGGATCGCCGTCGAGAACAAATGGCTCGCCACGCGCTACGGGCTGGATGCGATCTATATCCGCACGCCTGCCGGCAAACGTCGCCCATTGCGGCAGGATCTGCAGGAATTGCTCAGCCGCTTGATGCCCATCGCCGCCGAAACGGGAGACGACGTGTACCTGTCGACTCTGCTGCCGCTCGACAAATTCGAGTCGAACGCCGACCGGCAGCGTCGCCTATATCGCGAGTCGGGCAAGGCGCGGCCGCTGGTCGACGATATGATCGCACGCTTGGCGTCGGAATTGGACGAAGTCCCTGCGAACGCGACTGGCTCTTCCGGTGGGGCCAGCAGCGGCGCGAATGGAGCCGCTTTGGCCGATAGCCCGGACGCGAGTCCGTTGGATCGACCGCAGGGCATCACCCCGCCCAAACCGGGCGGGCCCAATGTCGACCGAACGAACGTCGATCAGCGACCTGCCGAACGAATCACCATCGATCAGCCCGCCGCGACGCCTCGCGCGTCGTCCCCTCCGACGGCGGGCACACTCAACCGCTCCGCGGCTCTGGATTTGCCGGGGAGCGTTTTGTTCCGGTCGCCAGCAGCCAATACGGGGCCCGCGGCGGATCGGCAGCTGGCTTTGGCCGTAAGAGGATAAACGATGCCTGCGATTGAACCGTTTGCGGTTTTCGACTGCACACTGGCCCGCCTGCCGATCGGGCGCAGTTGTTCGAACATGCGCGAGCTGCTCGAGGCCATCCGGGCCGTTCCGGACATGGTGATCGAGCATCACATGACCCGGTGTGCTCTGGAAGATCACTTCGATCTCTACGAGTTCCCCAACGACCTGGCCCGCTGGTGCTGGGACATGCTGGCCGACCACGTGCTGGCCGAGAAGCTGGGGCTCGTCGATCCGTTCTCGCACCCGTCGATCGATTCGTTGCGGGCCGAACTGGTGAACCTGGTCGAGGAGCGGGTGTGGGAGCTCGATCGCATGCCGACCTGCCAGCCCGGGCTCGAACTGCATTTCGTCGGCTCGCGGCTCATTGCCTACGACACGGGCGAGCGGCTGCCGACGCCGGCGTCGCTGTTTGAGACGTTGCCGCGGCTATCGCTGCGGTCGTTCTTCTATCACGTGCACAACGCGCGGCGCCGCACCGGCGGCCGCACCGACGATTTTTCGAACTGGCTCGAAGCTTACGGAGCCGATCCGGCACTTGTCGCTCGGCTGCGGGGCATCGACGTCTATTTTCTCAACCTCAACCAGCTTCGGGACCAGATGGTGGAGGCGTTTCAGGAGCACACGCCCAACGCGGAGGTCATGCTCAAGGCGTCCGCCTGATGCCAGGCGGGAAGCACCGGCCGACAACAACCTGATGGACTGCGGGAACCATGCAACAACTCGATCGCTACGAGGAAGTCGTTGGACACGCGGAAGTGCAACGCCTGCGCAATCTGGCTGCGCGACTGGAGGGACGAAAGATCGTCCACGTCAACTCCACGAAGGCGGGCGGTGGCGTGGCCGAGATTCTCGGCTGGATGATTCCGCTGATGCGCGAGCTCGGGCTCGACGTCTCCTGGGAAGTGATTTCGGGGCCGCCCGATTTCTACCGCGTCACCAAAACGCTGCACAACGGACTGCAGGGGCTGCCGGTGTCGTTCCGGCCGCGGGATTTCGATCTGCATCACGACGTCGACAAGCAGAACGCCGAAAAACTCAACCTGGCGGCCGACGTCGTCATCGTGCACGACCCGCAGCCGATTTTTCTGCCGGAGTACACACCAAAGGACCAGGTCAAACGCTGGATTTGGCGGTGCCACGTCGACGCGTCGCGGCCCAACCGGGTCGTCTGGAAACACCTGGCCGGAGCGATTTCCCGCTATCAGGCGACGATCTTTTCGATGGCGGCTTTCACGCGGCCTCTCCCCTGCCCGATGTTCCTGATCCCTCCGTCGATCGATCCGCTGTCCGACAAAAACTGCCCGATTTCCGAGACGGAGCGGCTGGAAACGTTGAATCGACTGGGGATCGACGCGGACCGGCCCTTCTTGCTGCAGGTCTCGCGGTTCGATCGCTTCAAAGATCCGCTTGGCGTGATCGAAGCCTACCGGATGGTGAAGCCGTATCACCCCGAGATGCAGCTAGTGCTCGCGGGCGGACCGGCCGACGACGATCCCGAAGGGGCCGAGGTACTGCGCGAAGTGATGGAGGCGGCCGGCGAAGATAAGGACCTCAAAGTCCTGATGTTGCCCCCCGATTCGCACCGCATGATCAACGCGCTGCAGCGCTCGGCCGTGATCGTTCTGCAAAAGTCGCTCAAGGAAGGTTTCGGGCTGACCGTGACCGAGGCGCTCTGGAAAGGCAAGCCGGTGATCGGCGGCGCCTGCGGCGGAATTACACTGCAAGTCCACGACTATCACACGGGCTTTTTGGTCCACTCGCCGGCCGGGGCGGCCTACCGCATTCGCTACCTGCTTCGCTATTCCGACAAGCGGGAACGGATGGGGCGAACGGGCTTCGAGTTCGTCCGCGAGCACTTCCTCCTCATCCGGCACCTGCGAGATTACTTGTCCACGATGCTCTGTCTCGACTCGCCGGGGGAGATGGATTTGGTCGCCTGATTGGGCTGACAGAGCAGCGCGGCGCCGGTGAGGGGACAACGGCGAGCGGACAACGGCGAGGGCCGCAACTGCGAAGTCAAAGAAAGTCCACGGAAGATGTCGGGACGTGATCGATGAGTGAGTTGCTTCTCCGGCATACCGATTCCGAGCAACTGATCGGCAGATCGTGTGGGGCGCTGACCGGCCCCGGCAATTCAATCTGCTGGCGCGTCTGGGCGCCGAGCGCGAAACAGGTCGAATTGTTCCTGGCCGACGGCACCAGCAGCGAAACGGAATTTCGCCGTCTGGTCATGGAACCCGCTGCCCGCGGCCACTTCGTCCATTCCGAAGCGGACGTGGCGGAGGGGCGGCGGTACGCCTTCTCCCTCGATGGCGGTCCCCTGCGGCCCGATCCGGCGTCCCGCTGGCAGCCGGACGGATTGCATCGTCCGTCGGCCGTGATCCGTCTCGATCAGTTCGACTGGTCCGAAGGAACGTGGCAAGGTCTGCCCCGCTCCGAACTCGTGCTCTACGAATTGCACGTGGGCACGTTTACTCCGGAAGGCACGTTCGACGCCCTGGCCGCCCGCCTCGAGGATCTCCGCAGTCTGAGAGTGACGGCCGTCGAGCTGATGCCGGTCTGTCAGTTTCCCGGCGGGCGCAGTTGGGGCTACGACCTCGCGCATCCCTTTGCCGTGCAGAACACCTACGGCGGACCGCGAGGCCTGCAGCGGCTAGTGGCCGCCTGCCACCGCGTCGGTTTGGCCGTCTTTATCGACGTCGTCTACAACCACTTCGGTCCCGAGGGGACTTACGTCGGCGACTTCGGTCCCTACTTCACCGATCGGTATAACACGCCGTGGGGTCGGGCCATCAATTATGACGACGCCGGCTGCGACGCCGTGCGGGCCTATGTGCTCGACAACGTGCGGATGTGGATTCGCGACTTCCATGTCGACGGGCTGCGGGTCGACGCAGTGCACGCGGTCTACGATTTTGGGGCGCGGCACATCTTGCGCGAGATCAAGCAGATGGCCGAGGCCGAAGCCTCGCGACTCGGACGTCCCGTGCACATCATCGCCGAAAGCGATCTCAACGACGTCCGCTTGATCGATCCGCCGCGCGCCGGCGGCTACGGCCTGGACGCTCAGTGGGCCGACGATTTTCATCACGCCGTCCACGCCTTTCTGACCGGCGAGCGCACGAGTTACTACTCCGACTTCGGCCGCGCCGAGCAGATCGTTAAAGCGCTCAATCAATCGTTTGTTTTCGACGGCATTCACAGCCCGTTTCGCAATCGGCGACATGGCGGGCCACCGGGACCACACTCGGGCGATCGCTTCGTATTCGCCATTCAGAATCACGACCAGATCGGCAATCGGCCGCGCGGCGATCGCCTGGGCACGATCCTGGAGCCTGCGCAACAGCGCGCTGGCGGCCGGACTGCTGTTGCTCGCGCCCTCGATCCCACTGATCTTCATGGGGGAGGAGTACGACGAAACGCGTCCCTTCCCCTACTTCTGCTCGTTCGAGGATCGGGAAATCGCCGACTCCGCCCGCCGCGGACGCCGGTTGGAATTTGCCTACGAGGGGAACGAAGACGAAGTCCCCGACCCGCAGGCGCGCGAAACCTTCGAGTCGGCGAAGCTGAGCTGGTCGTGGAAGGGATCGCGGCAAGCCGGCCTCCGGCAGCTGTATCAGACGCTGCTGGACCTCCGCCGGCGGCGATTTCCGCTGGCCCGCTCGCACGCGCATCGGGCCTCGCTGCTCAAAACTGGCACGGACAGTCCGGGAATTCTGCGGCTGGAACGATCGATTGCGGTCGAGAGTTGTGGCGCTCCCACCGGGGCCACCGGGGCACAGGAGGAATCGCTGGTCGCCTACTTCAATCTCGAGGGACGCGAGGAGCGGCTGCCGGACGGCGAACGGCCCGACGGACGATTGTTGCTCGCTTCCGAGGATCTGCGGTTCGGCGGCGCTCGCGAGGAGTCCGCCCCCGCGGATATCCTGATGCCGTTCGAGTTCTGGATCTTTGGGCCGAGCCGTTGGAGCGATTGATGAGTTCCACGCTGACTCCCCAAGCCGCAATCCCCGAACGCGAAGCCGCGAGGCCCGTCATTGACGCACCGTTGATCGACGCCCAGCTGATCGACGCTCTGTTGGAATCGGTTAAAAGGCGTCTGCAAGAGCGACGGCTCCCCGAGGCCACGTACCGCCTGCAGGTGCACCACGCCTTCACCTTCCGCGACGCCCGGCGGATCGTCGATTACCTGGCAGCGCTCGGCGTCAGCGACTGTTATCTCTCGCCCTACATGATGGCCATCGCCGGCACCGAGCACGGCTATGACATCGTCAATCACAACACGCTCAATCCGGAGATCGGCAGCGAGCAGGACTATCACGCCTTCGTCGAAACGCTCAAGTCGCACGGGCTGGGGCAGATCATCGACGTGGTGCCCAATCACATGGGCGTCGGCGACGCAAATGCCTGGTGGACCGACGTGCTGGAAAACGGTCCCGGCTCGCCCTACGCCTCGTTCTTCGACATCGACTGGAACCCGCTCAAGCCCGACCTGGCCAATAAGGTCTTGCTCCCCATTCTGGGCGACCAGTTCGGCAAGGTGCTCGAGGAGCAGCAACTGGTGCTCGCCTTCGAGGATGGAGGCTTCTGGCTGCACTACTACCAGCGGCGGTTGCCCATCGCGCCCCACTCGTGGGCGACGATTCTCGGCTATCGCATCGAGGCTCTCGCGCAAGCACTCGCCGGGGACGAGCCGCACCTGCTCGAATACCAGAGCATCCTCACGGGGATCGGCCATTTGCCCGGCATGACCGAGACGGATCCCCAGAAGGTCTGCGAGCGTCGCCGCGAAAAAGAAGTGCTCAAGCGGCGACTGAAGGAGCTGGCCGAGGCGACCCCCGCCGTCGACAAGTTCATTCAGGAAAATGTGACGCTCTTTAACGGGACGCGCGGCGAGCCGCAAAGCTTCGACTTGCTCGACCAGCTTCTGGCGGAGCAACCGTATCGGCTGGCCTATTGGCGGGTCGCCAGCGACGAGATCAATTATCGGCGGTTCTTCGACGTCAACGAGCTGGCCGCCATCTGCATGGAGAACGTCGACGTCTTCAACCAGACGCACCGTTTGATCCTGCAGTTGGTGAACCAGGGGCAGGTGCAAGGGTTGCGGATCGACCACCCCGACGGCCTGTACGATCCGCCCGAATATCTCCGCCGGCTGCAGAAGGCCCGCTTTCTGCAAATCTGCCGGCAGGCGTTCGACGAGGAGATTGCGCCCGCCGAATCAACTGCTCCATCGGCCGAGCCGACAGCCGGCGTCTCCGCAGCGGCTGCAACGTCCGACCGCGCGGGCACCGGCGCGAACGGCAGCGCGTCCGCACAGTCCGCGCCATCCGCAGCGCCGACGTGGGAAACCCTGGAGCCGCTGCTCGTCGATCGCTTCGACACGCTCGCCCGCACCGAACGCAACGACGTGCTGATCCGTCCGCTCTATGTGGTGGTCGAAAAAATTCTCGAGCCCGGCGAACGTTTGCCGGAAAGCTGGCCCGTCCACGGCACGACGGGATACGACTTTTTGGCTCAGTTGAACGGCATCTTCGTCGACCGCACGAGCGCCAAGGCGTTCGACAAGCTGTACTCGCAGTTCATCAAGCACACGGTCAACGTCCAGGAGCTGGTCTACCGCTGCAAGCTCTTGATCATGCAAGTCTCGATGTCGGCGGAAGTCAGCATGCTGGGACACCAGCTCGATCGGATCTCCGAGCGCAATCGCCGGAGCCGCGACTTCACGCTCAACAGCCTGACGGAGGCCCTCCGCGAAGTGATCGCCTGCTTCCCCGTTTACCGCACGTACGTCACTGCGCCTCGGCGTGCTGGACCGCGACCGCCGCTACATCGAGCTGGCCGTCGCCCGGGCCAAGCGAAAAAATCCGGCGACGAGCGCCTCGATTTTCGATCTCGTCCGCGACGTGCTTTTACTCAGCCAAACTTATGCTCCCGACGACGCCGCCCGTGAGGCCTTGGAACGTTTCGTCGGCCGGTTCCAGCAGTTCACCGGCCCGGTGATGGCGAAGGCCGTCGAGGATACGGCTTTCTACATTCACAACCGGCTCGTTTCGCTCAACGAAGTCGGCGGAGATCCGGCGATCTTCGGCTCGCCCCTCTCCACGTTTCATCAGCAGAACCTCGAGCGGCAGGCGCACTGGCCGTACTCGCTCCTGGCGACCTCCACGCACGACACGAAGCGCAGCGAAGACGTGCGGGCGCGCATCAACGTCCTTTCGGAAATGCCGCGAGAATTCCGTCGCCGGGTGTTCCGCTGGGCCCGCCTCAACCAGACGAAGAAGGCCCGCGTCGAAGAGGGCCCCGCCCCTTTGCGGAACGACGAGTTCCTGCTCTATCAGACGCTGATCGGTAGCTGGCCGCTCGAGCCGATGGACGCGGCCGCACGCGCCGCGTATTGCGAGCGGATCCAGAACTACATGCTCAAGGCGACGCGCGAAGCCAAGGTGATGACCAGCTGGGTCAGCCCCAACGAGGACTACGAACGGGCGACTCGCGAATTTGTCGCCGGGATCTTGGACCCGTCGCGGCGCAATGCCTTCCTGCCGGATTTCGAGCCCTTCGCCAAACAGATCTCCGAGCTGGGGCTGTGGAACTCGCTCTCGCAAACCGTGCTGAAGTTGACCGGCGCCGGCGTGCCAGACCTCTACCAGGGAACCGAGATCTGGGACTTCAGCCTGGTCGATCCGGACAATCGTCGACCGGTCGACTACGAACGGCGTCGCGCGTTGCTCGCCTCGCTCGAGTCGCGGTTGGCACAATCGGTCGATCAGCTGGGAGACCTGTCGCGTGAGTTGGTCGCCAGTCCGCGGGACGGACGGATCAAACTTTTTGTCATTTGGCGGATGTTGAATTTCCGTCGGCAGCATCCGGGGCTGTTGACCAGCGGGCGCTATTTGCCACTCGATGCGACCGGTCCGCGGTCCGAACACGTCTGCGCGTTCGTTCGCAAGACGCCGCAATCGGCGCTGGTGGTCGTGGTCCCGCGGCTCATCGGAAAGCTGTGTGGCGAGGCGGGGGGCCCTCCGCTCGGTCGAGACCGTTGGGGCGACACATTCGTCAGCCTCCCCACCCAACTGCAATCTGCGAGTTTTCGCAACCTCTTCACGGGCGAAATCGTGGGGCCGAGCCAGCCCGGCTTTTCTGAAGCGGGCCGCTGGTCGATAGGGGACATACTGGCGACTTTTCCCGTCGCCGTCCTCGAACGCATCGACTGAATTGTGTCCCCGCTGCTTTGCCGCGCCCGTTCTGCGCGCTCTCCATCGGAGCGTCGCAAGACTTGAATGTGGGCAGTCTGCGCAAAACGTAGGGGATGTTTGGAGGCCGAACCGATCGCGAATTGACCAACGTCAGAGCAAAATCCAGCCGCTGGGGGGACGATCGAGCGAAATCTCGCATGAAAAACGGGGATTCGGCAGCCGTGGTCAGGGGCCAGGCCGGCGGCACGTCTCTTGCGAAACTGCAAGGCGTTTGGATCGCACACATCCACCAAGAGGTACGGAAGGAATGAATCGCCACGCACGGACGTGCCACTCGCATTTATGACTAAGGCCGAAGCAGTGAAGCAGGAACGGGCGACACGCCAATATTCCGTGCGGCAAACTCCCAACGCGATTCACCCCCAACCGGTTAACGGCCCCGGCGCCGCCCGGGGCGGACGGATGAACGTCTTCGCAGCTCAGTCGCTCGTTGACGCGCGACCGTCCCGCTTGGGGCGATTCCGGCCAAGCCGGGGACGCTTGATCGGCGCCGGCGCCAACGGGCGCAAGTGCCCTTCCCGGCCACCACCGAGAAGTGGCAGGGATTCGGGTCCGGCCTGATTGGCATCTTCCGGGAACGTCTGGGAGCCCAGGAGACGCGGCGACGCTTGTTGCACGCCACTCCTGGTTTGCTCCCCTTTGTGCTTTGGGTCGTGCCCCACGATCCGCCGTCGTCCGTCCGTTTCCTGAGCATTCTCGGCGGCTTGATCATCGTCCTGGCGGCGATCGCCTATTACCAGTTTGGTCGCGTCCAACGAGCGGCCGAAGGCGGCCGAGACGTCATGGGAGCGGTCTTTGGTTATGCCACGGTCGTGCTCGTCACGATGTTGTTGTGCCCGCGGCACGTCGAGCTGGCCTTCGCGGCGCTGGCCGTGCTGGCCTTCGGCGACGGCTCGGCCACTTTGGGTGGCCTGTTGATGCGCGGCCGCCGCCTGCCGTGGAATTCGCGGAAGTCCATTTTCGGCACGATTTGTTTCGTGCTCGTGGCGACGCCGCTTGCCGCGCTCATCTATTGGGGCCAGGCTCACGACGCTTACGAAACGGCGGCCGTCCCCCATGTCGGCTTCCGCATGGCCCTCTTCGGCGCACTAGCGGCAGCGGGAGCGGCGGCTTTGGTCGAATCGCTCCCGGTGAAGTCGAACGACAATCTTCGCGTGGGAACGACCGCGGCCGTCGTGCTGGTGATGTTCCAGTATCTGGTCGTCGGCTGGGCCTGAGCGATTGTTGGCTTTGAACGACAATAGACAAACTCGGCCCCTCGCCGCCTCATTGTCTGTTAGCCGGTGGCGTGGCGATTGAGCGGCGTCCATCGGCGGTCAGTCGTGGCCGGCTCTTCGCCGAGGCGCTGTCATGTCGAAACAGCCAACTGAAACGCGCACAAGCCCGCACTCCGACGAAAATGGCACAACGTCACCTGGCCCGGACCGCTTTGGAGCGCGCTGGCGGCGGTCCTGTTGCTCTTGCTCACGATCGGTGCGGGGCTCGAAGTCCGGCATTACAAGGAACGACGCCTCATCGCGCGGCTCGAGCGTCTGGGAGCGCAATGTCGTACGACGGTCGTCGCTCCAAATTGGCTGCGAGAACTCGTTGGCGACCGTTGGCTGACACCTTTCGAGCGAACCAATGCCGTCCTCTTCAACTTCTACACGCCGCCGGATTTTAATCTCGCTGACGAAGATCTGTCTTGTCTGGCTGATCTGCCCAACCTGGAGCACTTGTCGCTAAACCGAACGCGTGTGACGGACGAGTCGCTCGTCCCGTGGGAGCGGCTACCGTCGCTCAAGATTTTGCGGCTCGTCGATACGGATGTCTCCGATGACTGCGTGGAGCATTTGTTGAAACTGACGACCCTCGAAGAACTCGACCTGTACCGAACGCAGGTCACGGCCGCCGGAGCCACGCGACTGGAAAAACTGCCTAATCTGAGATTCTTTCGTGGGCCGGACACAGAATTTCCTCGATACCTTCCCCCGTCGTCCAAATAGTCGGCCGAGGCGCTCTTACGTCGGGTTCTGCAACACGCCAACAAAAAAACCGAGGGACCCGGCCGCAGCCAAATCCCTCGGTTCGATTTCAATTCAGTTCGTCGGGCTCAGTCGAGAATCTTGGAGGTGTCCTTCAAGATCTCGGCAATCGAGTCCGAGGTGAGCTGGCCGGGCGCGAAGGCGTGATTGACCTTCACGTCGCTCTTGACCCACATCAACACGGTGACGTCGGCCTTGTCGGAGAGCTGGTAGTCCGGCGGACCCATCGGGCCGTCGAAGATCGTCAGCGGAACGTTCTCGATCTTGTTCTTCTCGGCCAGGGCCTTGAGCTTGGATTCGGCGTGATCCGGGTCGTCCGTGAGCAGGACGACGAACGCCTTCATCCGCTTGTCCTTGTTCTTGGCGACTTCCTCGTCGACCTTCTTCACGAGGGCAGTGACTTTGTCGTCGATCTTATGCGTGAAGACGGCGACCACCGGGTTGCCGCCGTAACGGCAGCGGTAGCAGAGCTTCGTGCCGGCAGCCGGGCCGGTCACGTCCTGCACCTGAAACGCGGCAGGCGCTTCGCCAGGCTTCAAGCCGGAGGCAATCTCGGCGGCTTTGACGCTGACGAAGCCGATGACGGCCGTCGCGAGGCCCGCCATCGCAAGAAGAGACAGTTTTCGCATCACGTTCTCCATCGTTTAAGTGGGCGAATCGTTGAGTTCAGAAGCCCAGTTCACCGTGCGGCAGTTCGCATTATGTTAGGCAGATCGGCCATTTCGGCCAAGCCGCAGCCGCGAGCCGGCAATGACATTTCCGAATGTTAAGAATCTACCAACACCTGTGCTCTTTTGAACATTTCCCGGGCTATTTGAGCGATTCGACGGCGGCAGCCACGGCCTTGGCATCGCCGGCCGGGTCAACCTTTGTGTTCTTGACGACGATCTTGCCCTGCTTGTCGATCACAAATGTCCACCGCTTGGCGGTGACGCCACGCTTCAGGTCGACCATCTTGCCGTTGGCGCCTTTGACCTTGGCTAACCGGCCGGGCCCGACGGGAACGCCGAACGCCTTGGCGATCTCGCCTTTCTCGTCGGCCAGCAGCGTGAAGTTGAGTTCTTTCACCTTCTTAAAGAGCTGGTGATTAGCCACCGAGTCGCCGCTGACGCCGACCACTTCGACGCCCTTGGCGGTGAGCGCCTGCATGTCGTCGCGGAAGCCACAGGCCTGCTTGGTGCAGCCGCCCGTGAGATCGGCCGGGTAGAAGTAAACGACGAGCACGCCCTTCCCCACGTGGTCGGCCGAATCCCAGGTCTTGCCCTGATCGTCGGTCGCCGTGAAGGACGGGGCTTTGTCGCCGACATCGATCGCACGGGCCGCATTCATGCCAACACCAACAAATGCCAAGGCCAACAGCAACGCAAGCGGTTTCATCGGCGGATTCTCCAGGCGGGCAGGTTCGGGCGGGTGATGCCCTCATTCTGTCACGCCGCGGAGCGGCCCGTCAACCGGGGCCGAACGCAGCTCGCCGGCCGGAGTGTGGGCGGCCAGTTGGGCGATCATGTCTTTGGTCGCCGCCTCGACCGCCTGCTCCCAGTTCGCCTCGCCAAAGCGACTCCGCCAGGGCTCGCGAGAGTGGGCGAAGTTGATGCCGCGGGCATTGTTGACGAGGGCGCCCAGCCCATTCTCGTCGAACGCCCCCGCGACGTCGGCCGCTCCGCCACCCTGCGTGCCGTAGCCCGGCACCAGCAAGGGCGCGTGCGGCATGAGGGCCCGCAGCTCGGTCAACTCGCGCGGCCAGGTCGCTCCGATGACGGCGCCCACCGCGCCGTATTTCTCGCTGCCGGCCGTTGAGGCGGCCAGTCCCTCCACCATTTGGGCGACGTGCTGATACATCGGCCGCCCGGCGGCGACCGGATCCTGAAACGTGCCGGCTCCCGCATTGCTCGTGCGCGTGAGCACATAGACACCCGCGCCGCGCTCGCGCGACAGCTTGACGAAAGGCTCGAGCGTGTCGCTGCCCATGTAGGGATTCACCGTCACCGCGTCGGCCGCGAAGGGCGCCGCGTCCGGATCCTCGCCCGCCAGGTAGGCCGCCGCGTAAGCCTCGGCCGTCGAGCCGATGTCACCGCGCTTGGCGTCGCAGATCACGATCAAGCCGGCGTCGCGGGCTTTGCGAATCACCCGCGCCAGCACGGCCACGCCCTCGGGCCCCACTTGCTCGAAGAACGCTGACTGCGGTTTCACCGCCGGCACGAGCGGCGCCACGACGTCGATCAGGCGGAAGCAGAATTCTTCATAGGCGGCCGCCGCGACCTCGGCGCGACTGCCCTGACAACGAGCCTCAGCCGCCCGGATGACCGGCGCGGGCAAATCGGCCAGACGCGGGTCGATGCCCACCAGGGCCGCCGTCTGCTTTCGCAAAACGGCCGCGTTGAGCCGCACGCCGAATCCGGTCATCGTCCGTCCGCTCGCTTCATTTCGACGTCTCAAGGTCGTCCGCTAACCCCAAAGCCGACACGGCGCGGACGATTTTGCCTCTGGTGACAGTTGTAACGCGCGTACGGACGGCCGCAAACCATCCGCGCAACTACCTACGGCAGTCATGGCTCGACCGGGGATTGGACCAATTCCACCGGATGAGAGGCTTTCTGGGAGCAAGTTTTGATACCCGTGCTATTTTTTGCCGTCCCCAAAACCGGGCAGAGATTCCGGTGACGTGGAGTTCGGCCGTGGGACGCGGCCATCGCCAGCGCGAAGCGAGAAATCTTCGATGACTCTTGCCGATCTGGAAGCCACTCCGGAAGTCACTCTGGAAAAAACGGTGCAGAACGAGATGGCCTATTCCTCCGCCACGACGTCCGTCCCCACCCTCCAGCCGGAAGAGAAGGAGCAGGCCCTCCGCGCCGCCAAGATCCTGATCGTCGATGACGAGCCGATCAACGTCAAACTGGTGCGGAAGTATCTCGTCCTGGAAGGCTATCACAACTTCGTCCTCTCCACCGACTCCCGCGAGGTGATGTCGCTCATCGAACGGGAGGAGCCCGACCTCGTGCTGCTCGACGTGATGATGCCGCACGTCAGCGGGCTCGACATTCTGTCCGCCATTCGCGCGAGCGAGAAATGGCGACACCTGCCGGTGATCATTCTGACGGCCGCGAGCGATCAGAATACCAAGCGCCGCGCCAACGAGCTGGCCGTCAACGACTTTCTCGGCAAGCCGGTCGACCCCCAAGAGCTGATTCCCCGCATTCGCAACGTGCTGATCGTCAAACAGCACTTCGATCACCTGCAAAAATACTCCGAGCAGCTCGAAGCCGAAGTGCTGCGACGCACTGCGGAGTTGGCCCGCTCGCGGCAGGAAGTGATTCATTGCCTGGCCCGAGCAGCCGAGTTTCGCGACGACGACACCGGCCGGCACGTGTGCCGCGTCGGCCGCTACGCCCGGCTCATCGGCGAAGAGCTGGGCTGGAAGGGTGAACAGCTCGAAATGCTCGAGCAGGCCGCGCAGCTGCACGACATCGGCAAGATCGGCATCCCGGACTCGATTCTGCTCAAGCCGGGCAAGCTGGGGCCGGACGAAATCGAGATCATGCAGAAGCACAGCGCCTTCGGCAAACGGATCACCCAGAGCCTGCCCAATCACGAAATGAACTTGCTCCGCGGTCACGCCGAGCTGGGCTCGAAGCTCTTGCAATCGACCGACTCGCCGATTCTCGCGCTGGCCGCCGTCATCGCCATCAGCCATCACGAGAAATTCGACGGCAGCGGGTACCCGTTGGGTCTCGCGGGCGAAGACATTCCGATCGCCGGCCGCATCACGGCGGTGGCCGACGTGTTCGACGCACTCAGCAGCAAGCGTCCTTATAAGCCCCCCTACCCGGCCGAAAGATGTTTCGAGATGCTCGAAGAGGGACGGCGTCGCCACTTCGACCCGCACGTTTTAGACGCGTTCTTCCGCCGTCGCAAACAGATTATTGAAACCCAAATCCAGCTGGCCGACATCGATTAGCGTCGGCGGGTTTCGGGCGAGCGCCGTTCAGAACAGTCCGATCGCGAAGAACACCGCCCCGGTCACACCCAGGGCCAGGCTGCCCACCCACAGCCCGCTCTTCTTGGTCAGCACGGCGATTGCCGCCAGCGCAATGGCGATCTGGAAGAAGGTGACCGATCGCGCCAAGACGACATGATGTCGCATGTGCGCGGCCGAGTCGGCTTCCTTCCTTTCCGCGGCCGTTTTCAGCTTTTCCATGTCGTGATCGTACTCCGCCAATTTGGCGGCGTCCTTCTCGCTCGACGTCTTGCCGAGGTTGCCCAGCAGCTCGACTTTGGAGGCCAGGACCGTCGCCTTGATGCTCTTCGATTGATAGTGGCTCCACTCGTTGGCCGCGTCGATCTGTTCCAGCACGGCTTCATTCGCCGCGTGGCCGGCCAGGAGCGCGGCGACGGCGGCAATCACGGCCAAGAGCGCCGTCGTGAGGGCGACCCGCATATTAAACGGGTTCGCTTCATGGGCGCCTCCCCCCGCATGTCGGCGACCATGATCGGCCCCGTGCGAACTTTCGTGAGCGGCTTCGTTCACCGTCTCGTGCAGATGCTCGGTCGGAACTTCGATCTCTTCGGGCACTGGTGGAACTCCCCTCGGCCCAACAGAACGGCGCGCGATCTGCCCTCGATCATGCCGCTCGGGGCCGCCAGGAGCAAGATGCCGGTGCAGGCGAGAGTAGACGAGCGGCGATTTAACGAAGAACGGGTGCTCGGGTGGCACTGGCGGCTTGTCCGCCAGTGGGTTTTGTCACGATAGAAGACACTGGCGGACAAGCCGCCAGTGCCACCCGATTAGACAGAACGCGAGCGGTGCGCAGACGAAGCGGGAGGAAAGCTCGATGACGGCAGCGGGGCGACTTAAAGTGAGAGCTTGCCCAGCCGGTGGCAGGTCCAGCGACGGACGAGGCAGACGACGCGCTCCAGCGTGTCGCGATCGAAGTATTCCAGCCGCTCTTTACCGGCAAATGGATAGTCGACGCTGCGAATGACCGCGATCAAATCGGCGGTCGACATCACGCGGCGGATCTCTTCGTCCGAGAGGACAGAGATGCTTTCCAGATCGAATTGGCGAACGGACGAGTCTTGCTCAACGAGCGTATTCATGGCCATTCAGCGAACTCCTGGCCTGAAACCAGTCGCAAACGTCATGCCAACGCCTCCGGCAAGGGCGACAGCCGCCCCGCCGGTCCCCAAACCTCTGTACTTTCACTCGAATGTCGCGTTTGCGGCTCAAAAGCCAACTTGCTGACTCCGTATTTCCCGAATCTGCAGCCGCTGATTTGCTCGACTGGTAATCAGCCCTGTTCAAGACTCGGGCACGAGGAACTGGCTCGGAGCGAGCCGGGAAACGCGGATTCGCTTGAAAAAAAGGAAGGACGCGTCAATTATGGCCCCGCGACGCACAAGTTGGCAAGGACTTAGGCCCCGATCGAAATCCTCGCGCCCCAGCCGAAGTTCCCGCTGGTCGTGGCGGATTTCGCCGGACGACCTTATTCTCAGTGAATCATGGACGTTGCGGGCCCCAACGACCAGGCTGCGTTTGGCGTTCCGCATGCCGCGGCGAGCGAAGAAGTCGCCGAGACGGCCAAGCCCCGGCAAACGCGTCCGCCCCGCCCGTATGTCGCCCCTCGCAACGCGCTCGAGCAATCCGTCGCCGACTTGTGGCAGGAGATCCTCAAGCTCGAGTCGATCAGCGTCGACGAACGCTTTCTCGACTTGGGGGGCGACTCGATCCTGGCGGGCCGGATCACCGCCCGCTTGTGTGCGCTGTATTCGAGCGAGCTGCCCAT
This sequence comes from uncultured Planctomycetaceae bacterium, assembly GCA_963813715.1. Taxonomy (GTDB): domain Bacteria; phylum Planctomycetota; class Planctomycetia; order Planctomycetales; family Planctomycetaceae; genus DASPSM01. The sequence goes on from CAWFAK010000007.1 coordinate 268,740, forward strand.
GTCCGTGCTGTTCGCCACGCCGACGATCGCCGCCGTCGCGGAGATGATCGAGCAGAGAACCGCCGCCCCGCCGCACGACGACGAGATTGAAAAGCTCTTGGCAGACATTGAGGCTCTTTCGGACGCCGAGGCCGAGCGCCAACTGACCGAAGAAGCCGACTGACCTCACCCCCTCCGTTCCCCTCCTCCAATCGATCTCACGCCGTCCCAACGCCGATGGAAATCCAAAACGAGCGGATCGCCCGTCTGTCTCCCGCGAAGCGAGCGCTGTTGGAAGCCCGCTTGCGGCAGTCGCGCACCGCTGCGCCGATCGGCGCGATTCCTCGTCGCAATCCCGACGAGCCGGCGGTCTGCTCGTTCGGTCAGCGGCGGCTCTGGTTCCTCGAGCAGTTGGAACAGGACCTGGCGGCCCACAACGTGGCTCACGACGTCCACATTCGCGGACCGCTCGAGGTCGAGTGCTTGCGACGCGCGCTCGAATCCATCATCCACCGCCACGAAGTGCTCCGCACGGTGATTCGGGCCGACGGAGGCGAGCCGGCTCCTTTTGTGCTGCCGCCCGCACGGTTCGAGCTGCCGATCCACGATCTGCGGCATCTCGACGGATCGTCTCGCGAAATCGAATCCGAGCAATTGGGCACGGCCGACCGGAACCGTCCGTTTCGTTTGGATCGAGACCCGATTCTCCGTGCGTCGCTGCACATCCTGGGCGACGAAGAATTCTTGCTGGCGATCACCATCCATCACATCGCATCGGACGGCTGGTCGGGAGCCATTCTCTCGCAAGAGCAGTGGGCGTTTTACGAGGCGTTCCGTTGCGGCGAGCCCCCCACACTGGAGCCGCTGCCGCTGCAGTACGCCGATTACGCCGCTTGGCAGCGCGAACGGCTGCAGGGAGAGCGACTCGAAAGTTTGCTCGGATTCTGGCGGACGCAGCTGCACGATCTCACCGTCCTGCAATTGCCGACTGATCGTCCCCGGCCGACGCGGCCCACGTTTCGCGGGCAGCTCGTCGAGTTCGATGTGGCTCCCGAAGTCGTTAGCGGTCTCCGCATGCTGAGCGCCGAGGCCGACGCCACGCTCCACATGACGCTACTCACCGCGTTCGCCGCTCTGCTCGCCCGCTACTGCGGCCAGTCCGAGGTTCCGATCGGCGTGCCGTCCGCGGGGCGGATGCGCCCCGAGCTGGAGACGCTGATCGGTTACTTCGCGAACACGCTGGTCATCCGCGCCGACCTGTCCGGCAATCCGAGTTTCCTCGCAATGTTGGAGCGGGTGCGAACGACTTCGCTCGCGACCTATCAGCACGATGAACTGCCCTTCGAGCGGCTCGTCGAGGAGCTTGACCCCCAACGGTCGCTCGATCGCAACCCGCTCGTGCAAATCCTGTTTCAGCTGACCGATTTCGTCCGCCCCGAATCGCGCGTCGGCCCGCTCGTCTGCACGCACGACAGTCCGCGCCACCAGGCATCCCGCTTCGATCTGCAGCTCGCCGTGCGACCGGTGGGCGAAGGCCTGCGCGGGCAGCTGCTGTATGCGGACGATCTGTTCGACCCGCCGACCGTCGACCGCTTGATTGGCCATTATCAAACACTGCTGCAGGGAATCGCCGCCAATCCGGACGCGCGGCTCGACGAGTTGCCGATCCTCACTGAAGTCGAGCGAAGCCAGTTGCTCGTCGAGTTCAACCAGACACAGCTCGACGTCCCCCGCGGTCCGGCAGGGCAGTCGCTCGGCGTCCACGAGCTCTTTGCCGCGCAGGCGGCCCGAACGCCCGACGCCCTCGCCGTGGACGACGGTCAGGTCAAACTCACCTACGCCGCTTTGAACTCGCACGCCGAACGGCTGGCCGCCCGCATGCGAGCGGCCGGCGTGGCAGTCGAGTCACGCGTGGGAGTCGTCGCCGAGCGGACACCGGAGATGGTCGCCGCTATCCTGGCGATCTGGAAGTCCGGTGGCGCGTATGTCCCTTTGGATCCCCGCTTGCCGCAGGAGCGACTCGATTTCCTGATCGACGACACGGGCGCCTCCCTCATCGTCGGCAGCCAACCGTTGCCCCTGTCTCGCTCGAATGTCACGTTTCTGGATTGGAGCGATGTCCGATCGGCTCCCGCTTCGGATAGCGACGCTTCGCTGAGTGACGACGGGAGTGCCGCGGGCGAACGACTCGCCTACATCCTGCACACGTCCGGCTCGACGGGCACTCCGAAAGGCGTCGGCGTCGTCCAGAGTGCCATCGTCAACATGCTCACGTCCGTCCGAGAGATCACGGGCTTCTGCGCGGCCGACCGCGTCCTGGGACTGACCACGTTGTCGTTCGATATTTCGGTCGTCGAGACGATGCTGCCGTTGATCACCGGCGGTGCGATTCGGCTGGTCAACCGGGACGACGCGCTCGACGGCCGTCGGCTGCGGGCGATCGTCGAGAGCGCACAGGTGACGTTCCTGCAGGCCACGCCGGCAACCTGGCGGATGCTCGTGCAGACGGGCTGGCGGGGATCGGCAGGGCTCAAAGCGATCACGGGCGGCGAATCGCTCAGCCGCGAGCTCGCCGACCAGTTGCTCGACCGCGTCGACACTCTCTGGAACATGTACGGCCCGACGGAAACGACCGTTTATTCCACTGCCGTCAAAATTGAACGCAACACGCCGATCACGATCGGGCGGCCGATCGGCAACACGCAGGCGTACATCCTCGACGGCTCACACAACCTGGTGCCGATCGGCATTCCGGGCGAGTTGTATCTGGGCGGGGCCGGACTGGCCCGAGGGTATTGGAACCGCCCCGAGCTGACGGCCGAGCGGTTCGTCCGCAATCCGATTCAGCGACGAGCCTGCCGACCGACTCTACCGCACGGGCGACGTCGTCCGTTGGCGACCCTACGGCGAGATCGAGCTGTTGGGCCGGGCCGATCAGCAGGTCAAGCTCCGCGGCTTTCGCATCGAGTTGGGAGAAGTCGAGTCGGTGCTCAGTCGGCATCCCACCGTCGCGCAGGCCGCGGCCAGGATCTGCGACGACGGCACGAACGATCCGCGGCTCGTCGCCTATTTCGTTCGCGCGACAAGTGGGGCAAACGGCAGCGGTTTGGTCCTCGACGCGTCGGCCCTCCGCAGCTTTTTGAAGTCGAAGCTGCCCGACTACATGGTGCCTGCCCTACTCGTGGAGCTGCCGGCGCTGCCGCTGACCGGCAGTGGCAAGGTGGATCGCAAATCGCTGCCCGCCCCAACCACAGCCATAGCCACAGCGGCTCCCGCGGCCGACCCGTCACCGATCACCGCCTCGACGCTGGACGACGTCGTCGAACGCGAGTTGGCGGCGATCTGGCGACGGCTGCTCCGCGTGCCGCTCGTCCGTCCCGACGACAGCTTCTTCGACTTGGGTGGGCATTCGCTGTTGGCCGTGCAGATGCTGGCCCAGGCGGAAAAACTGTTCGGCAACGCGCCGCCCTTGCGAGCGATCTTCGAACGGCCGACCCTGGCCGAAGCGGCCGCCGCGATCCGCTCGCGGCAAACTCGCACGGCCGTTCCGACCATGCGGCTGCGGTATGAGCCGGCCGATCCATCGCACGCACGGAAACCTCCACTGATCATTGCCCCTTCGTTGTTCGGTCACTCCAACGAGTGGGATCCGCTGCTCTCCGCGCAGCCCACCGATCGACCCATTCACGGCCTGGAGGTCGACGGCGACGAACCTTATTGGAGCGACGCTCCCAGCCTCGACGAGATGGCCGATCGCTTCTGCGATTCGGTCTGTCTCGCGCTGCCGGAGGGGCCGTTTCATCTCGCTGGTTACTCGTTCGGCGCATGGCTGGCGTACGCGATGGCCTGCCGTTTTGCCGAGCTGGGCCGCACGCCCCTCTCGGTCATCCTGGTCGATTCGCAACTGTGGCGGCGCCCGCGCTCGTGGCGCGATCGAATCATGCGGGACGTCCCCTCGATGATTCGCAATGTTCCCCGCTGGTTGGCGAACAAACTCGACGCGGGATCGCTGCTGGGAGCCAGCGATCACGTCGCCCGACGTTGGACGTCCTCACAAAGCGGGCGAACGACTCGCATGCTGATGACGGGCAGTCAAACGAACGGTCACACCAACAGCGAGATCGACGCGGCCATCACGCGCGCGTCGGGCGTCTTCGACCTCGACAAGTTGCCCGAGCTTTATCGCCGCCGAATGATTCTGAGCTTTCGGGCCCAGGCCGCCTACGAGCCGCGACCATTCCGCGGCAGGCTCGCCTATTTGCAGTGCCAGGTTCGCCCGCTCGTTCACCGCAACCTGACCGATGGCGGCTGGCGGACGCTCGTGACCGGGCCCGTCGAAACGCATCGCATTCCCGGCTCGCACTCTTCCGCCGTCAACGGCCGCTTCGCTCCCGAGGTGGCGGCGGTGCTCTTTCGCGTGATGGATCAGGCCGAAGCGGCCGCGCGCTGAACCGTATGGCGCGCTGCAACGCCACTGGCAATGGACCGGCCGGCCGCTCGCCAAGAACGCGATCCGAGGCTAGGATCCAAGGCGTCATTTCTGCGGGCCGAGCTCCTTTCTGCAAAACGAGCGGCTTCCGATTCGGGGGCCTGAGCAACCCCAGACGTACGCCAGGGGCCACGAGGCAACCTCCATGAGCAACGACTACGGATACTCCCCCCGCGGCGGCATCCGCTTGCTGCCGATTTTGATCGCCGTGGTGCTGATCGGCATTACTTTCGCCCGCGGCTGCCAGCAGGGGCCGTTCGGCCGCAAGCAGCTCGTTGGGATGGGACCGGAGCAGGAATCCAAGCTCGGCGCACAGGCCTACTCGCAGGTCCTCTCACAGTCGCACGTGAGCGCCGACGCGCGCACGACCGACGTCGTCCGCAAGCTGGCGGAGGACCTGGTGACCGCCTCGCGCGATCCCGAATTCGTGCGTCAGACCGGCCTCAAGCCGCCCGACTTCAAATGGGAGTGCAACGTTGTCGAGAGCAAGGAGGTGAACGCGTTCTGCCTGCCGGGGGGCAAGATCGTCGTTTACACCGGCATCTTGCCTGTCGCGCAAACGGAGAACGCGCTGGCGGCCGTGATGGGACATGAGATCGGCCACGCGCTGGCCCACCACGGAGCCGAGCGGATGGCTCAACAGCAAGTCGTGCAGATCGCTGAGGGGGCCGCCGCCGGCGCCTTCTCCGACATGGACCCGCAGCGCCAGCAACAAGTGCTTGCCATGATGGGCATGGGCAGCAAGTTTGGCGTGCTCTTGCCCTTCAGCCGCAAACACGAATCCGAGGCCGACCGCATCGGCCTCTTGTTGATGGCGGCGTCTGGCCGCGATCCGCATGCGGCGATCGATTTTTGGAAGCGGATGGCCCAGATGAATAAAGGTCAGCCGATGGAGTTCATGTCGACGCATCCGAGCCACGAGCGGCGGATCGCCGACCTCGAGGCGCACATGGACGAGGCGATGGCCTTGTACGATCGGGCCCCGAAGAAAATCCCCGATCAGCCGTTGCCGGGAATCTCGACGGCGCAGCTCCCGTCCGACACGACCTCCGATCGCAATTCGCTCGTGCAGAGTCCGACCACCGCAAGAAGGCCGACCGAGAGTCCGACGCAACCGCGTTCGCGTCCCACGGTTCCCCGCAAAGTGCTGCAGGTGCTCGATTATGTCCTCGAGCACAATCAGGCTCCGGAGGGTTACGAGGGGGGCCGCGAGTTTCGCAACCTCGGCACGGGGGGCGACCAGTCGCTGCCCAACTTCGACAACAAGGCCAACACCATCCGCTATCGCGAGTGGGACGTGAATCCACACGTCGCCGGCAAGAACCGCGGTGCCGAACGACTGGTGACCGGATCGGACGGACGCGCCTATTACACGGCCGATCACTATCGAACCTTTTTGCGGATTCGCTGACCATGGACGTGCACTCTCTGTTTCGGGCGGCGCCCCCCTTCTTGCACCAGTGGGCCGCGCCGCTCCCGCAGGCGTACGAATTCGCCTGGTCGATCCAGCAGTCTCCGGGGCGTCTGGCCGTCGTGCGGGCCATTCGCGGAGCCAAGTCGCGCTCCGCCAGCGACTTGTTCGACGAGATCGGAGCGGCCCTGCAGCTGCCCGATTATTTCGGCGAGAATTGGAACGCCCTCTCCGAGTGCCTGACCGACCTCGAGTGGCTGCCGGGCGACGCCTACCTGCTCGTCGTCACCCAGAGCGAATTGCTGCTCGACCGGGAGCCGAACGAGTTGCCGACCCTGCTGAAGGTGTTGGAAGGCGCGTCCCACGACTGGGCGACGGCCGAAGATTCGCAAGAGAATGCGCGCCCCTTTCATGTCGTGTTTCAAGCGGAAGCTGCCAGCGCGGCCAAATTCGAGGCGAGGGTCCGGGCGACCGGACAAACGCTCGATCCGCTTTGAGATCCGGTGCCCCCCCGCCCAGCTTTGCCTCGAAACCCCGGCGGCCGGTAGCGTAGGGCAAGCTGCCAGCTTGCCCCTGTCTCACGCTTAGTAATGGCAAGCTGGCAGCTTGCCTACGTGCGACCAGCGGATGCCCGTGGGGTAGGTGGCACGTTGCTCGGCGGAGAGCTACAAAAATGGTTGGAGGTGCCGCGCACGAGCGCTGGCTGCCTTCCTTTCGACAGGTGCTTGAGGGACAGGGCGTGGCCGGCGATCAATCTTCCAAGCCGAACAAGTCGCAGTCCGAGCCGATCTTCGCCGACGGCTCGGAATCGCCCAACGCGCAGACGCGGCTGACGGATTCCACCGACTCTCCGTCGGGCGCCGCCCGCAGCGCGACGCATCAAACGCCCCAATCCTGGATCGGCCGCGACATCGCCCGCTACAAGGTCATGGAATTGCTCGGCATGGGGGCGATGGGCGTGGTCTACCGCGGCTTCGACACGCTGATCGAGCGCGACGTCGCCATCAAGATCCTGCCCGCGGAACTCGCCGGCGACAAGTCGACGCGCGACCGCTTCCTGGCTGAAGCCAAGTCGGCCGGGCGACTGACGAATCCGCACGTGGTCGCTCTGCACGAAATCGGCCAGCAAGGGCAGACCGATTACATCGTGATGGAGCTGATGAACGGCGGCAACCTGGCGCAGATCATGCAGCGGTCCGGCGCTTTCTCGCCCGAGGAAGCCACGCGGATCGTGGCCGACGCGTGTCAGGGTCTGGCCGCCGCGCATGCCGCCGGCATGATCCACCGGGACATCAAGCCGAGCAACCTGCTGCGAAATGCCGAAGGGGCCGTGAAGCTCGCCGACTTCGGGCTGGCCAAGCGGACGATCGGCGCCGGCCAGCATCTCACGCTGACGGGGCAAGTCGTCGGCACTCCCTATTACATGAGCCCCGAGCAGTGCCAGTCGAAGACGCTCGACGCCCGCAGCGATATCTATTCGCTCGGCGCGACGTATTACAGCCTGCTCACCGGCGTGACTCCCTATCACGACATCGAGAGCACCGTGCAGGTGATGTTCGCGCACGTTCACGGCGATCCGCTTGATCCGCGCAAGATCAATCCGGCCATCCCCGAAGCCTGCGCCGGGTTGTGGCCCGGGCGACGGCGAAAAAGCCGGACGACCGTTACCAGTCGGCCATGGAGATGTATGCCGATCTGTCGGCCGCGCACGTCGCCATCGGCGGCCGCCCCTTCAGCCTGCACGGCTCGGCAATTGGCAGCGCTTTGGCGTTTCAATCGGCGTCTCAAGTTCGTCGCGCCCGCAGACGCTGGCGGCTGCCCGTCGCGCTCGTGTTTGCAGCGGCCGTCGTGCTGCTCGGCGCGTGGGGCGCGTGGCTCGGCCTGCGCCCGCATGTTCCGATTGCCGGCACGCCGCCGCAGGGTGACGGCCAGCCGGCGGTGACGGCTCCGCTGGCGCAGGGCGTCACCGATTCGACGATTACGTTCGGCTGCACGACCTCCTATTCGGGGACGAATCAGCAAGTCGGCCAGAACTTTGTGGCCGGTATCCGAACGGCGTTCGACTCGATCAACGACCAGGGGGGCATCAACGGCCGCAAGCTGAAGCTGATCGTCCTGGATGACGGCTACGAGCCCGATCGCGCCTTGGCCAATATGCGCGACTTGTACGAAAGGCGCAAGGTCTTCGCGATCGTGGGGAATGTCGGCACGTCCCCGGCCGAGAAAACCGCTCCCTACGCGATCGCCCACAAGCTGCTGTTATTCGCGCCTTGCACGGGCGCCGCTTTCTTGCGACCCGAACCTCCCGACCGCTACATCTTCAATTACCGGGCCAGCTACGCGGAGGAGACGGCGGCCCTCGTCGATTACTTCGTCAAGGTGCGACGGATCCCGGCCAATCGCATCGCCGTCTTTGCCCAGAACGACGCGTACGGGGAGGACGCCTTTCAAGGAGCGGCCCGCGCGATGCGGAAATTCGGCGTGCTCCCCGAACAGATCCTCCGTGCCGGCTACGAGCGCAACACAATACAGGTCCACGAAGCAGTCGACACAATCGTGAGTCACCGCACGAAGATCGACGCCATCGTCATGGCTCCCACCTACGGGGCGGCGGTCCTCTTCGTGAAGGGGCTCAAAGACCGGAACATGAACGTGGCGCTGGGCGCCCTCTCACTCGTCGGCGGCACCAGCCTCACGGGGCTGTTTCAGGCCACGGGCCCCCAATATGGAGAGGGGCTCATCGTTTCGCAGGTCGTCCCGCACTATCTGTCGGGGGCGACGGGCGTCATTCACTACCGGGAGTTGCTCCACAAGTATCATCCGGAAGTGGAGCCCGGCTTCCTCTCGCTCGAAGGCTTTATCGCCGCCCAGTGCCTGGCCGAAGGGCTCAAACGCGCCGGCCAAGAGCTGACGACTGAAAAACTGATCGACGCGCTGGAATCAATTCGCGACCTGGATCTGGGCATCGGCCCGATCATCAGCTTCGGCCCCTCACGTCACGAAGCCTCGAACAAAGTCTGGGGCACGGTTCTCGACCGCGAGCGGAACTTCCAGAATCTGGACCTCGAATAGGCGCTGCCGAGGCCGGCACCGGCGCGGTCGAACTCTCGGAACGTCTAGCGGCCCGCGAGCGACAGCCGGAACGCGACCATTTCCTCACCGTTACGGGCGAGTAGCACGTCGCCGGCCAGCACCGGGTGGTTCCAGGTCTTCCCTTCGATGGCCGGGACCTTGGCCAATTCCTTGAACTCGTCTGGGCTCGCCGAACGAGTGCGAGCCCCCCTTGCTCCGACAGCACCAAGAGCAATTGTTGTTCGGACAGCAGGATCAATTGGCCATGGCCGTAGCGGCCCCCCTTCCAGCTCCGCTTGCCGTCGGCCAGGTCGATCGAGGCGAGGAATCCGTTGTCGAAACCGTACGCATGCCCCGCGTGGATGACGAAGTCGTTGTAATAGGGCTTGAGCCCCTGCGAGGTCCAGCGGTCCTCGGTCGTCCAACCGGCCGGCCCGTGGGCAACCGCAACGCGGCGCACGCCGACGCCGCCGGCCATCCCGGATCCGCTGCCGATCAGCAAGTCGCCCTCCGCCGTGAGTGAGGGTTGCACGATGCCGTCGCTCTCCCAGTCGTACTTCCACAGCAGCGTGCCCGTTTTCGGGTCGACGCTGACCGCGCCGCGCTGTTGAGCAGCAAAACCTGCTTCACGCCACCGATGGTCACGAGCTGAGGCGAGCTGTAGCCGCCGCCCTCCCCTTTGGGGCCCAGCCAGCGCAATTTTCCGATGACGAGGTCGTACGCGACGAGTCGGCCGGCCGTCGCCACGATCACGAGGTTGTCGACCACCAGCGGCGAGCCGGCAAAGCCCCACATCGGGAGCTTCGCGCCGGTGTCGGCCGCGGCGTTGTGCGACCAGGCGAACGCGCCGTCGCCCGCGTCGAGCGCGTTGACGAGGCCCGTGGCGCCGCAGGCGTAGACGCGATCGCCGTTCAGCGTCGGCGTGGCCCGCGGGCCGGCCCCGGCGTTCGACTCCCAGAATCGGGTGGGGTCGGCGTGTCTCCAGATCGGCTGGCCCGTGGTCACGTTGTAGCACGCGACGATTTCCTCTTCGCCTCGCTGCTCCTGCGTGTAGAGCAAGTCCCCGCGGACGGCGAACGACGACCATCCCGGCCCAACCAGCCGTCGCCACAGCTGCACGGGAGGCGACTTCGACCAGTCGGTGGCGATCTTCACGCCCCGCACGATGCCGTCGCGCTCGGGACCGCGAAAGCCGGGCCAATTGGCGATCGCTTGCGGAGCGGCGGGTTGAGTGCTGGTCGTTTTGACTCCGGTCGATTTGGTGGCGGTCGTGCTCGCAACCGCGGTCGTCTTGTCGGTCGGCTTGGTGCCGCCCGCATTGTTCCGGGCGATTGCCGTGACAGCGCGTGGGGCCGGCGGGGCGAGCGCCGGCAGCGACGCCGGTTCGTTGCCCTCCATTTGCAAAAGCCGTTCTTCGGGAGTCGGCGTCCAGCGCCAATGCAGGTCGGAACGGCCGTCGCCGGAGATTCCGCCCGTGCGGACGAGCGTGAGCGCACCGCAGGCCAAGAGCAGCGTGACGACCATCGTGGGCCGTCTGATCCACCACGGGAAGGGGGATGTCGCCGCCGCCCAAAGCACCAAGGCCAGGCACAGCACAGGAATACAAAAAATGGGCAGCATGAAGCCCATCATGCCGGTCGCGATCGACTTGTGAACGTAGAGTGACGCGGCAAACATCCCGCCGACCATCACCGCCAGCGCCCCGATCCGTTCCAGCCAGGCCGCCCGACTGAAAAACAGCCACCACACCACGACCGCCAAGCCGCCACCAAAGATTCCCCCCATGATCCCGAATAACGCGGCATCGGGAATAAGCCGCGGGAGAAGCAGCCACGCGAACGACTGCAGCAGGACGATCACGACGCCGGGCCAAAGACGCAACGGCCTTGGCTCGGATCGCCCATCCTGGGCTCGCGGTTCGTCCACGGCAGAGGTCTTCATCGGCCTGCCCTCCCCGAGTGCTTCAATCCCGAAAGCGTCCGCTTGAGTCGACGATTCGACGCCTGGACTCGACAATCTCCCTGCCGAACGACTCGCCTGCCCAGCGGGACCGTTTCCGTTCCTCGCGGAGCCTTGTTAGTCTCGACCCGGAATTCGTCGCTGGCCCGCAGTTATTCGCTACTGCCACCGTGGAGCTTAGATCGTGCGTCAGCGCCCTGGGAATTCTGATTGTGTTGCTGGCTGCCGTGATTGTGCCGGCCGGTTTGGTCCTGGCCGAGTCGCCGCCGCCTAAGAACGCCGCTCCGGCAACGTCGCCGGCCGCGCCGACGGGCCCGCGCTTCGACCCGGTGACGGCCACCGAGGCCTACGTCGCCCGGCTGACGCCCGAGCAGATCGCCAAGTCCGACTCCTACTTCGAGGGGGGCTATTGGCTGAAGCTGTGGGGCTTCCTCGTTTCGTCGGCGATCTCCGTGATCCTGCTGACGACGGGCCTGGCGGCGCGGATGCGGAACCTTGCGGAGCGCCTCATCCGCTTCCGCTTCGCGCAAGGGCCGCTTCGCACCCTGGTATTTGGGGCCCAGTACTTCTTATTCACGACGGTTTTGAGCTTTCCGCTGGACGTCTATGCGGGATACTTCCGGGAGCACCAGTACGACCTTTCGAACCAGAGTTTGGGCGACTGGCTCAAAGATGCCTCGATCGGAGTGGCGGTGCTGGCCGTCATCGGCGGGATCGCGCTCATGGTGCTGTACGCGATCTTGGGCCGCGTGCAGAAGAGCTGGTGGATCTGGGCGTCCGTGGCCTCGGTGGCGTTCTTGTTCGTCGTCAGTTTGCTGGCGCCGGTTTACATCGCGCCCCTCTTCAACAAGTACAAAACGCTCGACGATCCCAAGATCCGCGATCCGATTTTGAGCCTGGCCCGCGCCAACGAAATCCCCGCCGACCGGGTCTACGTTTACGACGCTTCGAAGCAGACGAAGACCATCAGCGCCAACGTCAGCGGCGCGCTCGGGACGATGCGGATCTCGCTCAACGACAACCTGCTTAATCGCTGCAACCTGGCATCGATCCGCGCGGTGATGGCCCACGAAATGGGTCACTACGTCCTCAATCACATCTACAAGGGACTGATCGAAATGGGCCTGGTGCTGACGATCGGCTTCGCCTTCGTCGCCTGGGGCTTCCAGCGGATCGTGGCCCGCCGCGGCGCGGCGTGGGGCATCCGCTCGATCGCCGACCCGGCCGGGCTGCCGCTGATCGTGCTGTTGTTCGGAATTTATTTCTTCGTCATGACGCCGGTGACCAACACCATCACCCGCACGGCCGAGATCGAAGCCGACGCCTTCGGCCTGAACGCCGCCGCCGAGCCCGACGGATTTGCCGACGCGTCCCTGCTCCTCTCGGAGTACCGCAAGATGCACCCCGGCAAATTGGAAGAGATCGTGTTCTACGACCACCCGAGCGGGTACAACCGCATCCTGATGGCGATGACGTGGAAGGCCGAACACCCGAACACCGGCAGTCACTGAGTTTTCGGCCTGATCCCCCGCATCATTCGACCTTCCTCTTTTGCAAAGGTTTGTTTCCGTGAAGCGGTTTGCCTCGCTCGCAGTTCTTCTGCTCTTCCCGGCAGTGCTCCTCGCGCAAGACACGGCCCCGCAGCCGCCCGTCGCGCCACTCGGCCGTTCACGTACGAATTTCAGGGCCGCTCGATCTCCGATCCGTATCACTGGCTCAAGGAAAAGTCGAATCCGGAGGTTATCGCCTATATCAAAAGCGAGAACGCCTATCGCGAGAGCCTGACGAAATCGCTCAAGCCGTTCGAGGATCGGCTCTACAGCGAGATGCTCTCGCACATCAAGCAGACCGACCTGAGCGTGCCGGTTCGCGACAACGGTTATTGGTATTACTCGCGCACCGTCGAGGGAAAGCAGTACCCGATCTTTTGTCGCAAGGCCGGCAGCCTGACGGGAGCTGAGGAAATTCTGCTCGACGTCAACCAACTGGCGACGGGCAAGAAGTTCCTCTCCGTGCGGCCGGTCGGCGCCAGCGACGACGGCCGGCTCTACGCCTACCTCAGCGACGTCACCGGCTTTCGCGAGTATTACCTCTCGGTCAAGAACCTGCGAACCGGCCGCGTGCTCGAGGACAATTTTGTCAAAGTCTCCGACGTCGAATGGGCCGGCGACAACCGGACCCTGTTCTACGTGATCGAAGACGCGGCCAAGCGGCCGTTCAAGCTGTTCCGCCACGTCGTCGGCCAGCCCAAGGCGCAGGATGCCTTCCTCTACGAGGAGAAGGACGGCAATTACAACCTGGCCGTCAGCCGCACGCACGATAAGAAGTTCGTCGTCCACAGCTCGGAAAGCTCGAATACGACCGAGCAGCACGTTTTGGACCGCGACACACCGACCGGCGAGTTTCGGCTCGTCGCGCCGCGGACCGTCGGAGTCGAATACACGGTCGATCACCGCGACGGACTGTTTCATATCCGCACGAACAGAGACGGCGCGATCAACTTCAAGTGGATGACCTGCCCCGCCGCTGAGATTATGTCAGGCAAAACCGATCCGCGCGGCTGGAGGGATTTCGAGCCCTATCGGCCCGACGTCTTTCTCGAGCACCTTGTACCGTTCAAGGACTATGCCGTCGTCGCCGAGCGCGAGGCGGGCATCACCCAGCTCCGCGTCTACGACTTTCACTCGCAGACCGCGTATCGCGTTTCGTTCCCCGAGCGGAGCTACACGGTCGAGCTGGGGGCCAACCCTGAATACGACATCCGCGACATCCACTTCAACTACACGAGCCTCGTGACGCCGCTGTCGGTCTTCGATTTCGACCTGGCGACGCGCGAGCGGAGGCTGCTCAAGGCGACTGACGTACCCGGCGGCTTCGATCCCAAGAACTACGTCACCGAGCGGGCCGCGGCGACGGCGGCGGACGGCGAAAGTCCCCCTGTCGATCGTTTACCGCAAAGGTTTAATCAAAGACGGCAAGGCTCCCCTCTTCCTCTACGGGTACGGCTCCTACGGCATCACCACGGACCCGGAGTTCGACCCGTCGCGGCTCGTGCTCCTCGATCGCGGCGTCGTCTTCGCGATGGCCCACATCCGCGGCGGAGCCGACATGGGGCGGAACTGGTATCTCGACGGCAAGCTGATGCACAAGAAAAATACGTTCACCGACTTCATCGCCTGCGCCGATTACCTCGTGAACGAAAAGTACGGCTCCCGCGAGCGACTGGCCATCGAGGGTCGGAGCGCCGGCGGCCTGTTGATCGGCGCGACGCTCAATTTTCGCCCCGATCTGTGCAAGGTGGCCCATCTCGGGGTGCCGTTCGTCGATCTCATCAACACCATGCTCGACGAATCGCTGCCCCTGACGACGCAGGAGTTTTTGGAGTGGGGCAATCCCAAGCAGCCGGCGGCCGGCCGTTACATGAGGGAGTATTCGCCCTACGACAACTTGGCGAGGACTGCCTACCCGGCAATCCTGGTGACGACCTCACTCAACGACAGCCAGGTGCTCTACCACGAGCCGACCAAATACGTCGCCCGACTGCGGACGCTGAAGACGGATAAAAACCCACTGATCCTGAAGTGCAACATGGACGCCGGCCACGGCGGAGCCAGCGGCCGCTACGAGGCGCTCCACGAAAAAGCCTACGAGCTGTCGTTCATCCTGACCCAACTCGGGGTCACGAGGTAAAACGGAGGGGTGGCGGGGGCGTTGCTTTGCGGAAGCCCCCGGCAGTTCCGGTCGCTCGTTTTCGTGAGCATCGCCGCACTTCGTGCCGATGTTCCGGGGCTTCCGCTCCGCGAGCACCCGGCCACCCGATCGGCCGGGCACCCGATCGTGTGCGTTATTCCGGCTGCGGCTCGGGGCGGACGAGGGCGCGGACGATCGGCGACGTCAGCATGGTCGTGACGATCGCCATCATGACCATCATCGCGAAGAGCTCCGGCGAGATCACGCGCAGATCCAGGCCGATATTCAGCACGATCAACTCCATCAGCCCGCGCGTGTTCATCAGGGCGCCCAGGGCCGTGGCCTCGCTCCAGCTCGAGCCGGTCAAACGGGCGGCGGCGAGCGTGCCGCCGAACTTGCCGAGCGTCGCGATCAGGATAATCACGCCGCACCAGAACCACGGCCCCGCCCCGGTCATCAGGTCGATGCGCATCCGCATGCCGGTGAGCGCGAAGAATGCCGGCAGCAAGAGCACGGTCACGATCTGCTCGGTGCGGCGGGCAAAGTCGCGGGCGAAGTCGCTGTCGTGCGGGATGAGGGCTCCGAGCAGGAACGCGCCGAAGATCGCATGGATGCCAATCAGTTCCGTCGCGAGAGCCGAGGCCAGCAAGGTCACGAACACCACGCCGGCGGCCGTTCGCGAGAGCCGTTTGGCCGAGGGGTGCCGGGCCAGCCGGACGACGAGCGGACGCACGACCAGGATCATGGCCGCGATATAGGCGACGGTGCCGGCTACCACGTACAGCCCCTGGTCGACGTGAGCCTTGGCAACTCCCACGACAAAGGCCAACAGGCCCCAGGCTGTGACGTCGTCCATGGCCGCGCAGCTCAGCGCCATCACGCCGATCGGCGTGCGCGAGATTCCCTGGTCGGTGAGAATTCGGGCCAGCACGGGAAAGGCCGTGATCGACATCGCCACGCCGACGAACAGGGCAAAATTCGTAAACGGCACGTCGTTGGTCGACAACCGCGGGTACAGCGCCAGCGCGAGCAACGAACCCAACAAGAAGGGCACGACGATGCTCGCATGTGACGTGGCCACCGCCACCCGCGCCCGCCCCTTGATCAACCCGGCGTTGAGCTCCAGGCCGACGATGAACATGTACAAGATCACGCCGAGCTGGGAAATCACCCCCAAAAAGGGCGCGACCGTGGCTGGCAGGACTCGGGCCGAAAGATCGGGACCCAGGAACGACGGGCCAAGCAGAATGCCCGCCATCACCTCGCCGATAACCGGCGGCTGCCCGATGTAGACGAAGATGCGTCCGAGAATCTGCCCGACCGCGATCACCGCCACGAGGGCCACCAGCACGTGCATCAGCACGTCGCTCTGTTGCGGCGATCCGGCTGCCGCGTCGGAAACGGCCGTCGCCGCGGGCGCCGGGGCTTCGAGCGATTGGCCGAAACTGCGGATTGCCAAAAAGGCGGCAATCGTGCCGGCCACCATCACGGTGTAGCCGACAAAACCCAACGCCTTTCTCGGAGGAGCAGTATCAAGCACGGCATTAGAAGGTATGCGTCAGGCCGACTCCGATCCAGTGAGCCTGGGCATTGACCGTGCTGTTGCTGAAGTCGCCACCGACCAGGGCGCTCGTCCCGACGGTCCGCTGCGGGCCGAAGGAGTACTGGTAGGCCAAATCGAGATGCCACGTGTCGACCAGCGTGGTCCCCCAGCCGAACGTGAATGAGTTTTCGAGGGTGGCCGGGATCCAGGGGGTGAGAGTCGAGCTGGGGATGGTGCCCGAGGTGTAGATGTAGCCCAACCGAATCACGCTGGCGTCGGAATAGAACCACTCATAGCCGGTCCGCACCGAGACGCTGTCCCACCAGTTGAGGGGAATCGACTGGTTGAACACCGGGCCCAGGAAGTGCGTGAAGATCGGGTTCGACGGAATCGTTCAGCTCGATGTTGATGTCCTTGAACGCATCGGCCCAGTCGACCCACACGACGTCGAGCGAAACCCGCTGCCGGTGCGGCAGGTCCTGCTTGAGACCGATGCCGACCGTCGCCGGCCAGCAGATGGTGGTCAACGTATTGAAGTGGCTGCTGACCGGCTCCGGTGCGAGGCCATAGACGGTCGCATCCATGTGGCCGTTGAGGCCGAAGTGGTCGGCGCTGGTGTAGGCGGCACCGAGCATCGTGGTCTCGGTCAATTTGTACTGGGCGCCGACCGACCAGGTCGGAGAGACGCCGTCGCCCACAAGCTTGATGCTGGTCGGCGCACCGGCAAACGGCCCCTGCTGAATGAAGAACGGGGTCTCGAGCTCTTCGTAGCTGTATGAGATGCCGAGCGTGGCACCGATCGTGAGATTGTCCATGGGCCGCCAGGCGATCGCCGGCAAGATCTTGATCAGCGAGCCGAACGACTTGTACGACTGGTTGCCCAACACCGGATTGTTGAGGTCCCATCCGGCGGCGAAACCGGCGGGAGCGAAAATGCCGATGCCCCAGGCCCAGTTGCCGTTCTCGCTCTTCTGGAAATACGAGAGCGACGGCAGCTCGAGCGGACGGATCTTGGCCGACGCGTCGTCGTTGATCGGATTGCTGTAATGCAGATCCGTGATCAGCGTGTCGCCGCTGACCTCGAAGAGCCCGTTCCCCTCGGCATTGAGGATACCGGCCGGGTTGGAGAGGATCACGGCTCCGTTGTCGGAGAAGGCGATGTTCGTGCCGCCGCGGCCGTCGGTGATCGCTTCGTTGCTGTCGCGAATCACGCCGTCGGCCCGAGCCGACGATGCCGCCAGAACCAACACGCCAAACGCAGCAGAGACAATTCTTGAAACGGATGTTCATTTGCACCGGCCCGTTGAGATCCGTCTACCGGGATGGTGCGCGGCAGGAGGTCCGCGCGGCCCGGGACCGAAGCTTGGGGAAGCCTCCTCCGTGAGACCGTCACGGGGATATCGGTCCGGCCGCCTTCGCCGCATCAAACGCTTATGCGTTGTCTGCGCATCGTAACTCCGTTCTGAGCGATGTGACGAGCACATCCGGCATCGTCGAAACGCGAGCTACAACCGGCACGCTTTCACGCGGCGTCGCAACTTGCCAGAGGGGCGTGCGACCGTGGCGGGAGCCCGACGGCGCGCGGTAAGAAAAGGCACCGCTTACTTCGTGTGCGGCTCTTTGAAGGCCCAACCGCTGCGCCGGCCAACTCGCCTCAGCCTGCCTGACCGTGCACGCGGAGCTCGATCGGCAGCGGGAATTGGGCGAATTCCTCACGAATCGTGTGAGGCTCGACGACGGCCCCGTAGCGGTCCATCAGGTAAGCCAGACAGTCTTCGACCACCTCTTCCGGAGCGCTCGCCCCGGCCGTCACGAGCACCGTCTCGCAGCCTTCGAGCCATTGGGGATCGATCTCGCTGGCGGCGTCGATCAGATAGGCCGGCTTGTTCCCTTCCTTGGCGATCTCGGCCAGGCGATTGCTGTTGGAGCTGTTGCGGCTGCCCAGCACGATCACGACGTCCGAGGCGGGCAGCAGCATCTTCACCGCGTCCTGCCGGTTCTGGGTGGCGTAGCAGATGTCCTTCTTGGGCGGGCCAACGATCTTGGGAAACCGCCGCTTGAGCCGATCGATGATCTGGCTCGCCTCGTCGACGCTGAGCGTCGTCTGCGTGATGTAGGCCAGGCGGTCGGGATCGGGGACCTCGAGCGCGTCGACGTCGGCCACGCTTTCCACGAGCTGCATCTGCCGCGGAGCTTCGCCCATCGTGCCGACGGCTTCGTCGTGGCCGGCATGACCGATCAGGATCACCGTGCGGCCTTCGTTCGCGAAACGGATCGCCTCGAGATGGACCTTGGAAACGAGCGGGCACGTGGCGTCGATGGTGGCCAGGCGACGCGTGCGGGCCTCTTGACGCACCTGCGGGCCGACGCCGTGGGCGCTATAAACCAAGCGGCCCCCTTCGGGCACGTCGGCGATCTCGTCGACGAACACAACGCCGCGGCGGCGAAAACTCTGCACGACGTGATTGTTGTGGACGATCTCGTGATAGACGTAGAGCGGCGATCCGAAGAGCTCGAGCGCCCGCTCGAGGGTCTGGATCGCCATCACGACGCCGGCGCAGAAGCCGTGGGGATTAGCCAGCAGGACTTTCATGGTTCGTTCCTTGCCTTGCGGCGACCTTGCCCGTCCGCGACTTCCTGCGCGAGAAGCTTGGACCAAATCCTCGCGCTCGACAGAGCGCGCTATCCGGGAGCCCCTGCGGTTTGCGGCTCCGCAGTGACCATGTTCACGAAATAGTCGGCCGACTCCTCGTCGGCGAAACCCTTCTGCACGTTGATGAAATCCTGTTCCGCTTCGAGAAACACGTCGACCACATCCGGGTCGAAGTGCACGCCCGATTCGTCGACGATCAGCGACTTGGCCACGTCGTGCGTCATGGCGTTCTTGTAGACCCGTTTGGCCGTGAGCGCGTCGTACACGTCGGCCAGCGCCACGATGCGGCCGACGAGCGGAATTTCCTCGGCGACCAGGCCCTGCGGATAGCCGCTGCCGTCGAAACGCTCGTGATGGGTGAGCGCGATCTCGCGGGCCATGCGAAGGAACTCGGCATCGGGCTGGAGCCGGCCCGCCGCTTCGAGCGTGTCGGCCCCGATGCGGACGTGCGACTTCATGATCTCGAATTCGGTGTCCGTCAGCGGCCCGGCCTTCAACAGCACGCTGTCTGGAATGCCTACCTTGCCGATGTCGTGCAGCGGGCTGGTGAGGTAGATCAGGTTGACGTATTCCGCGTCGATTTCGTCGCGGTATTTCGGCTTGCGGCTCAAGCGGTCGGCCAGAATGCGGCAATACTCGCGCATCCGCTCGAGGTGCGCGCCCGTCTCGGGACTCCGCGACTCGGCCAGCTTGGCGAGCGTGAAGATCGTCAGGTTGCGGCTCTCCAACGAGAGCAAGCGCACGCCCGACTTCACCCGCACGCGCAGCTCGGCCGGATGAAACGGCTTGGAGATGAAATCGTCGGCCCCGGCGTCGAGCCCCTGCACGACGTTGTCGGTGCCGTCCCGCGAGGTGACCAGAATGATGTACACGTAACTAGCGAAGCTGCGCTCGCGAATGCGGCGGCACAGCTCGAGGCCGTTCATCTCCGGCATTTCCCAGTCGGAGATGACGATGCGATACAGCCCCGTCCGCAGGATTTCGAGCGCCTCGCGCCCGTTGTGCGCGGCCGTGACCTCGTAGCCGGCGCCCGACAGCGCCTCGCCCAACAGCTCGAGTGCGATTTCATCGTCATCCACAATCAAGATGCGCATGGAACTTCTCCGGAGAGCACAGTTTCAGCCAGCACGGCGTCGGTCCGTTCGGGCGACGTCGCGGGGACCAACGGCAAGGTTTCCTGCAGGAACCGCCGACTTTCGTATTTGAGTTTTGCCAGAGTGTCGCGGGCCGCGCCGATGTTGCCGCTCTTGGCCAACATTTCCAGATCGCCCGACACGGCGCGAAGCGGCTCGGCCGACAGATTCGCGGCCGCCCCCTTCAACCGGTGGGCACAGCGTCCCAAAAGATCGCAGTCGCCGGCGTCCGCGGCCGTTTTGATCTCGTACAAATCGGCACCCAGCCGCGCGTGGAGCTTGACCAGCAGCTTGTCGGCCAGCTCGGCCTTGCCCAGGCAGCGCCTCAGGAGCGACGGCCGATCGATGACGATGGCCAGATCTTCGGCCGGATCCTGCTCGGCTTCGACCGCGGAGACAACCGCCGCCGGCTCGGGCATCTGGGCCACCTCGAACGGTTCCGGGGCCGCGCCTTCGGTCGCCGACAGCTGCACTTCGATCGTCTCGACGAGCTTGAAGGGATCGAAGGGCTTGCAGATGTAATCGTTCATGCCGGCGTTCAGGCACCGCTCGCGTTCGCCGGTCAGCGCGTTGGCGGTGAGGGCGACGATCGGCAGCACCGGCCCCGTGGCGCCCGCCGCCCGCTCGGCCTCGCGAATGTGCTGCGTCGCTTCCAGGCCGCCCATCTCGGGCATCTGGCAGTCCATCAGCACGAGGTGGTATTTCGTCTTCTGCACGGCTTCGACCGCCTGCCGGCCGTCGCCGACAACATCGCAGCGGTAGCCGGCCTGCGTGAGGATCTCGACGGCCACCTGCTGATTGATGTCGTTGTCCTCGGCCAGCAAAATGCGAACTCCCTTTCGCGACGTGCGCGGAATGACGAAGGCTTCCGTCGTGTCCTTGCGCCCCAAGCGGGGACGGGCCTTTTCGGTGCCGTCATTGCTGACGACCGCCAACAGGGCCTCCATCAGCGCGGTCCGCATGATCGGCTTTGAGAGGCAATCCACAAAGCCCAAATTCCGCAAACGCAGCAAATCCTGCGGTGCCCCGACCGGCGTGAGTAGCATCAGGGCCGGCTTGCCCAGCTCGGGCAGCGAGCGAACGGTGGCGGCAAACTCCTCTTTGGTCAAATCGCTGACCCCGAGATCCCAAAGGGCAAAACTGTAGTGCGCTTGGGTGGTGGCCGCCTGTTCGAGCCGTTTGAGGGCTTCCGCTCCGCTCGTCACCTCGCTGACTTCCAGCCCCAGGTTGACGAGCTGTTCGGCAACGATCGGCCGGCTGGTCTCGTTTTGATCGACGACCAGGGCCCGCAGACCCTGCAACGGCTTGAGCCGGTTCGCGTCGGCCTCTCCGGACAGCTCAGCCACCTCGAACGGCAGCGAGAACCAGAAGGTCGAGCCGCGGCCCACCTGGCTCTCGAAGCCGATGGCGCCCCCCATCAGTTCGCACAACTTCTTGCAGATCACCAGCCCCAGGCCCGACCCACCATATTTCCGCGTGATCGACGCGTCGACTTGAGAGAAGGCCTGAAACAGCCGGTTGAAGCGGCTTTCCGGAATGCCGATGCCGGTGTCTTCGACGGTAATGCGGAGCGTGGCGACGCGGTCGAGCTGTTCGACGACGGCGATGCGGACCACCACCTTGCCCCGCTCGGTGAACTTGATCGCGTTGTTCACCAGGTTGGTGATCACCTGCCGCACGCGGCCCGGGTCGCCGATCAGGCGCAATGGCACGCCCGGATCCGCAAAGTAGGCCATCTCGAGCGACTTTTCCTTGCACTTATGCGCCATCAGCTCGATCACCGGCTCAATGGTGGCGTGCAGGTCGAACGGGATCTTTTCGACCTCGAGCATGCCCGCTTCGATCTTCGAGAAGTCGAGCACCTCGTTGAGCAAGTCGAGCAGCGACGTGCCCGAGAATTTGGTCGTCTGGGCGTACTTGCGCTGTTGCGAGTTGAGCGGCGTCGACATCAACAGGTCGGTCATGCCGATCACGCCGTTGAGCGGCGTGCGCAGCTCGTGCGAAATGTTCGCCAAAAATTCGCTCTTCGCGCGGTTGGCGGTTTCGGCCTCGACGCGGGCGGCGTGCAGCTGCTTGTTGTAGTCGGTGAGCTGCTTCTGCGTTTGCGACAGCTCGGCGACGAGCCGCTCCAACTGCTTGGTCCGCTCGCGGACCCGCTCTTCCAAATTGAGGTTGAGGTCGCGGATGGTGCGGTTGTCGCGATCGAGCCGCTCGACCATCGAGTTGAACTGGCGGGCCAGGATGTCGATTTCGTCGTTGCCCGTCGGCGTGAGCCGCTCGGAAAGCAGTCCACTACCGACCCGGTCCATGGCGGCGACCATCACGTCGACCCGCTTGGTCACCGAACCGGCCATCAACGTCGCGTAGAGCACGCCTGTAATGGCCGCGGCGGCCGTGATGTACAAGGAGTGGGCTCGCAGCTCGCGGACGGCCTCCACCTGGTTGTTCTTGTCGGGGTCGTTGATGATGTCGGTGGCCCGCTGCCGCGCGACCTGGCCGATCATCAGCGCCGTGGTCGTAATGATCAAAAACGAGCACAATCCCAGGCGGAACCGCAGCTTGCCCCGCGGCACGGCGCGATATTCAATCGACACTCCGTGCGCCAACAGGTGGCGAATCACGGTGCTCATGCAGTGTTCGACGGCAAAGAACGTGGCCAACAAGGCCAGGTTGATGCCCATGAACACGGCCCAGGTCAGGTTGATGAGCATGTCAACCGGAGCGCCGTGCCAGCGCAAATAGAGCGACACGGGCAACAGGCACGTCAGCGGCGTGAACCAGGCCTCGATGCGGTGATGCCGCGCCGAAAACAGGACCGCGTCACGGCCGGCCTGCTGGGCGTAGACCGGGTCGAACGGTTCGCCCCACTGGATACATTTGAGCACGTGCCGAACGCGCCTGAGCTCCCACAGAGCGATCAGCACGGTCGCCGTCACGCACTGCAGCACGACGGTGATGGCCGAGACGCGGAAGTGGTAGCGTAGCGCCGGGTCGAGCCGCAACGTCAGCTCGACGTAATAGATGACGAGCAAGCCGCCGATCGAGCCGCCCAAACGCGTCACGATCATCATCAGCAGGATGTACTGATGACCGAAACGGTTGAGGTATTTCTCGGTCAGCGATTGCTTCACGGCTGTGGCCTGTTTACCGGCCAAGCGGAGGGGGCCGCTCGTCGGGATGAATTCCCTATTTCTTCCCCCGGCTGCCCAAGTGCAGGCAGATCAGCCGCTGGAGTCCCCCGACGAGATCGGTCAAATTCACCGAGCGGCAGCGGGTCGCCAGCGCCAGGATCTCCCGGCGATAGGCCTGCCAGCGCTCGAGGAAGTGTTCCTCGTGCTTGCGTTCCCGGATCACGCCTTCGATGTATTCGCGGTTGCCGCTCCACAAGTCGCTGACCTTGAGGTCGCCGCAGGCAATCGCGCGGGCGAAGACGCCGCTGGTGAAGTCGTCCTCGCCGATCTCGCGCTGCCAGGTGGTGATCATGTTGCCGATGCGGCCCATGCACTGCCCGCGCCACACCGCCTCACGAACCACGCCCATTTCCGCGCGGTCGAACCGGGGCGAGCACATCATGTCCATGGTCGAAGAGACCATCATGTGCATGTTGTGCGGCAGGTAGAGGTCGTGCTCGACCAGGTTGAACATCTCGGGATATTCATCCATCAGCCGCGAATAGCGCATCACGTTGAACAGCTGCCGATAGTCGAACTGCAACAGCTCGGCGAACTCGGCGTGGCGGGGAAAGTCCTTCACGCGGCGCTGGATCTCGTTCCAGATATCGAGCGTGAACCGCGCGTAGGCCCGCTGGTGCGGCAACAGCGATTTCTTCAGCTCCTGTCCGCCCGTCTCGAGCAAGTCGAGCAGGTGTTCCAGAAAGGCGAGATCCTTCTGATTGTCGGCGACGTCGTCGAGCATGACGTCGAGCATCACGCCCAACACCTTGGTGTCGGCCACCTCGTTCTCGAGGGACGGCTCGCAGCAGGTCAGCCGCGTGATCTCCACGCCGCGCCGTGCCCAGGTCCACAGGAACGGATCGCGACGGCCAACTTGCGCGTAGCCCTCGACCCAGCCCGCGAGCGGGCGGCTCAATTTGATCGCGAGGACGTGCGCGATTTCTTGTTCGATTAATTCGGCATTGGGGAAGAAGTCGGGCATGACCACCGGTTCACTGGCCGCTCGAACCGCGTCCGAGCCGGCCGGGGCCAGAAGTTGTTCCACTAGAAGTTGAGGGTTCACGGTCACGTTCCTGGTCTACGGGAGGTGCTGAGGGGAAAGTTCACCGCGGACCAAAGTCCGCCCGTTCTAACGTGCGCTCCGCGCCGTTCTCGATATTCCTTTTCGTTCGCGATTTTCTGCGCTCTCGATATTCCTTCCTGTCGATTCCGTTCGCTCCGGCTCCTGTGCCGACTACTTTGTTGCCGACTTCTTCGCTCGTCGTCTTTACGCTTCCGCCGCGGTTCGCACCGCGCGTAGATCACTAGGGCCTCCGGGGTTAATGAGGCACGAAAGCCTACTCCACGACTGAACTCTGTCAACCGGCGCGTCCGTCAGTTTTTTCAGAATCTCTTTCGATCGACTTCGTTAAGTTTTTGACTTTCTGGAAAATTGGACTAAAGTGTGAGCATCGCATCTTCAGGCAGGTTCCAGTCGGGACATCAGATCCCGTTTTCTCGCCATCTCTTGCCGTTTGCGGTTGGCTCTTCCGGTCAGCGGATCGTCGACTTTTCGCGGTGTGCGTCTTTTCGCGGTGTGATTGAGACGATCGCCAAACTCAACGCGATCGTGCCGCGTTCCACTTCGCGATGAAGCGGCACCCGCCCGCATTGGACGAGTTCCGCAAGCCGACCTCGTTGATCCCACAACCTCATTGATCCACATCAGAGAATCCGCAAGCCCCGAATTTTCGAGGACGATTCCCCCATGCCCCTCTTCTCCAAGCTGGACGACGCGCTGGAAGCCCTGACGCAGGGCCGCATGATCATCGTTGCCGACTCCGAAGACCGTGAGAACGAAGCCGACTTTCTCGTTGCGGCGGAACGGATCACATCGGAGAACGTGCACTTCATGATTTCGCACGGACGCGGACAGCTCTGCATGCCCGTCGTGTCGCAAATCGCCCGGCGCCTCAGCCTCAAGCCGATGGTTCCGCGAAAGAGTGCGTCGATGCCCTGCTTCGCCGTGCCGGTTGACCACTCGCTGTGCAAAACGGGAATCAGCCCAAAAGAACGGGCGTTCACAATCCGGAAGATCGTCGAAGATTCGACGCGGCCCGACGACTTTCTGCGGCCCGGACACATCTTTCCTCTGATCGCCCGCGACGGCGGAGTGCTCGAACGACCGGGTCACACCGAGGCCACCATCGACCTGATGCGACTGGCCGGGCTTCCGGCCGCGGGAGTGCTCTGCGAGATCTGCAGCCGCGACGGGGAACACATGGCGACCGGCCGCGAACTCCTGGACATCGCCAAGAACTTCGGCCTGCCGATCATCACCATCGACAACGTGATCGATCGCATGCAGGCAAAGGTCCGCGCAGCGCTCGTCGAACGGCGCCGGCCGGCACCCCAACCATCGCCTGGTGGCACAGCTCACGAGCACCAATGGCGCGAGCGTCAATGGCCCAGGCGTCAATGGTACCGGGGCCGGGCGGGTTCCCGCCTGCGCTCCGCCTGGGCCGCACAGACGCAACGGCAAACATCAGCCGACTCCCCCGTCACCGCTTGACGGAACTTCCCGGGACTGAAGAATTCGGCGCGAGCCACTTCCCGTTCGCCGTATCGAAGAGCAACAACTCGCTCGTGCCGTGCGCTTCCGGGCCGTGCTTCGCGCCGCCGAGGATCGAAATGGCGATATGGCCGTTATCGACGCCAACCAGCACGCGGTACGGCTCGAGCGTCACGCTTCCCACCTCGCGATCGTCGGCATCCCACACGCGGACGATGTAGCGCAGCTCGCACTCTTTGCCTGCGAGCGTCGCGAAGCCGTCGACGGGGACGAACAGCGACACAATTCGACGCGTGTCGACCGTAGTCGGGCCGACGTCGACGTAGTCCCGCAGTCCGCCGTACTTCTTCGACGTGTACCAGGCGGCCAGCGGATGCTTGGGCATCTGCACGGGCTGCCAGTTCCCCTTTTCGCGATATTCGGGATGCGCGGAGATGGTGAAGCCTTTGTTGCCCGCGCGTTGTTGCGCGAGCACGGTAATCACGTCGCCCTTCTCGGAGATGGCCGCTTGCTGCGCATCGATCCGCCGTGTACGGACGAGCGATTCGGTGGCGAGGCTGCCTGTTCCGACAAGTGATTGAGCGGAGGCGGACGACGACAGCGCGGCGAGCAGCGCGCACGAGAGGAACGTGGCGGGGATTCTCATTTGGCCCTCAACTCGGATGCTGGTGATCGCACTCACGTGACGCGGCGCGCGGCCATCCTCGGGCAGGCTTTGCCACGAGACCGGTTCACATGGTGTTTTGCGTTTGAGTACGACCGCTGCGGCCAGGTCAGAGATGGGTGAAAGCGCCTGGCCACCTCCGTGAATTGGCGGATGGACGGTCCACCAGGATACCAAGCCCGCGCCGATAAACAGCGCAAATTCCGAAGAGCCAATTTCTTAGCAGCGCGCCGCGGCTCGCTTTTTGACCAGCTGGAAGTGAACAACCGTTACAGCGGTAAAAGCGAACAGCACCCCGTAATAGATGTTGAAGGCGCGCTCGTTCGAATCGGTCAGCGGACCTGTGATCGCCTGCGCGATCGCATTCTGCACGAGCAGCACGAGCCACATCGCGGCAGCCGCGTGCGGGAAGATGTTGCCCCGAAAATTCCGCGGCAACGGCCAGACCAGCACCCAAACGGCGATGCCGAACACCATCAGCAAGTAGTCCGGGGCGAGCGCGTGCTGCAGCCGCCGATCCCAGACCCGCTCATCGTAGCCGTAAGTGTTGAACCAGCCCTTGATCCCGTACTGCAGCGACAGCCCCAGCCCCGCCAGCAGGCCGAGGGCCAGCCCCAGTCGCTCGAGATTCGGGTCACCCTCGGCAGGCGTCCCGGAATTCTTTCTCGGCCGCGAATTTTCGCAGAGCCAAGCAATACCAGCCCATGCCCGACGAGGATCACGGCCGCCAGGTAGAGCCGCATCACGGTGAGGCCCAGCTCGAACGAGCGGGTGCGGACGCGAGCATGGTCCGGGCCGAGGAATTGGGTGAGGTTCACCAGGAACTTGTCCAGGCGGTTGAATACCCGGTCAATTTGGAGCGTACGACCCCACTCGGCGTACTGCTCGACCGGAACGAACAGGCCAACGACCAACGCGGCGGTCAGGATCAGACCGACCCATTCGACGCTCGTCGACGGGCCCTTCGGATTCGCACTGCTTTCCGCAGAATCGATCGGCCGCTTGCGGTAGGCGAAGTAATACGCCGCGGCAAAGACACTGACGACGGCAAAGAAGAACGACGACCACTCCAGATATTTCCAGTGAGCGAAGTGATCCGCCAACGTCTGGGGAAACCGAATCAACCAGGGCACCTCCAGCCGAAACACGGTGCTCAAGAGCCAGGTCAGTCCCAGAAAAATCAGCAGCCACTCGAAGTTCGGCCCGGCGACCGAGCGTCGCGAGGCAACGATCGCCCGCTCGCGCTCGGACATCGGCCGATTGACCAGGAAATAGGCCATCCCAAAGGCAAAGCCCATGCTCAGGCCGCCCGACGACTCCCAACACCTCCAAAAGTTGAATTGCACGCCCGGAAAGACGGTCGGAGCCCACTTCCAAGTCTGAAACAGCGCCCAGCCGATGCCGTTGACGATTGAGGCGGTCAGAATCAGGCCGACGTTCTTCCAGTCTCGCCGCCAGACCTCGAACGCCAGAAAGCCAAGAATCAGGCCCAGGTGATGCACGGCTTCGGTGCAGTCGATGATCATGCGGCGGAGGTTGGGATTGGCTTTCAGATCCTCGTACTGCGCTTGAATCGAGTCATAAAGCGGCAAGAAGCACTGCGGGTAATGCTCGATCAGGAACTGCGCGAGGTACGCGCCGGTCAGCCCGCAGGCAATCCGCAGGAACCAGTGCCAGACCCGCGTCTCCTTCAGCGAGCCGGTCCAAGCCAAAAAGCAGGCGCCGATGCCCGCCCACTTTGCTCCGGCGAGGAACATCCACAGAAAGCCGTACGCCCGGGAGATCGGCACAAACCGATCGACGCCGAGCGTCGCGTTGGTCATCAGTTTGCCTTCGAATAGGCTCGGCCACTGCATCCAACCTTGGATGCCGGCAATGCCGATCCCGAAGGTCAGCGCGGCCACGATCCAGCCCGAGGCGTAACGCCGCGACTGTTCCCTCCGCGGATCGTGGGCCAAATACCACCACGCCGCTCCCCAGGTGACGCCGGCAAAAACGCAGCCCTTCCAGGCACCAAACCCGGAGCAGCCGCGAACGGCCCAGGTCATTCCTCCGAGCGCCACGAAGAGCAGCGTCGGCAAGACCAGGTCGTGCAACAGGTCAGAATGCGGAGTGAAGGTCGACGGCGGGTCGGCCATTGCGGCCGCAGGGCCCTTGCCGGAAGCGGGGCCCGGTGTGGTATTCATCAAGCGGACTTTCTGGCGGTCGGCCGAGCGAAGACTTTTCGCAAAATGCTCGGACCAAAGGCCAGTTTAATGCCGCGACAAACCCGGTCCAATCAAGCCTCGACCCAGATTCGTGCGACGACCGACCTTAATTGACAGACTGGGTGCATGCCCACGGCCCGGCGTGGGCATGCATGCAGGACATGCCCACCCAAAGCTGTGGGCATGGCACCCATCATTCCAGCCCGGTCCATCCACCAGCGGACCCTGACGAGCCGACCCCGAGCCTCGACCAGCCGGCCCGTGTCAGAGCGGTTGACCGCGACGGTGCTCGGTCCCCGTCAGCATTTTCTCGAGCGGAACCAGCGCATGACCCAAGGCAGCGACTACTCCAGCGACACTTTTGCCACGTTCTACGATCATCTCGACGTCTACGTGAATCGCGCCGACGTCGACTTCTTCGTCTCGGAGTCGGTCGCCGCGCGCGGGCCCGTGCTGGAACTCGGTTGCGGGACCGGACGCGTGCTGCTCCCCTGCGCGGGCCGGCGCCACCATTTGGGGTTTGGACGCTTCAGAATCGATGCTGGATCGCTGCCGGGGCAAGCTGGCATCCGAGAATGAGGACGTGCGGAATCGAGTGGTGCTCAAGCGCGGCGACATGCGGGACTTCCGCTACGACGTCCCGTTCCAACTCGTGACGATTCCGTTCCGCCCCTTCCAACATCTGAACACCGTGGCCGAGCAGCTCGCCTGCCTGGCGTCGATTCACCGCGCCCTGGCCGAGGGAGGCCGACTGATCCTCGACGTCTTCAATCCGTCCCTTACGGCGCTCGTCGACCAAACGCGGTTGCAGGAGCAATCGAGCGGCGCGCCCTTCACCCTGCCCGATGGACGCGTCGTCGAGCGGACCGAGCGGGTCACCGGCCGCGACTACGCGAAGCAAATCGTGTTCGTCGACCTGATCTTTTCCGTGACGCATCCCGGCGGCCAGCGCGAGCGGCTCGTGCAGGCGATCCAGATGCGCTACCTGTTCCGATACGAACTCGAGCACCTGTTGGCCCGCAGCGGATTCGAGATCGTGGCCGCCTATTGCGATTACAAGCGCACGCCTCTCGACGCAGGTCCGGCCCAAGAGCTGGTGTTCGTCGCGCGAAAACCGAGCCGCGGATGACGCTCCGTGCCGGCGTTCAGGCGAGCAGTCGCGATATCGGATCTCCAGCGAAGATCGACGGCCAATCGTCCCGCGGCGACGTGGGCGCGCAGGGCCCGCGGCCGATCGTACCGGTCGGAGTCGAGGTCCGCGCGCGTCATGCCGCCGGCACGGAAGGCGTCGTACATTTGCTCGATTCCGTCGGCGACGGTCCAGCGCGGCCGAAAGCCGGGCACCTCCTGCGCGAGGCGGCTGCAGTCGACGCAATAAGAGCGCCGATCGGCGCCGTTGCCCGGTTCATACTCCAGGCGACTGGGCACCAACTGATGGATGAGGTCGGCCAACTCGCCGAGGCGGTAATTGTCTTCGGTCCCGCCGACGTTGAAAATTCGGTTGTGGACCAATTGTCGAGGGGCGGCCAGAACGGCTTCGAATGCGCGGCAAATGTCCTCGACGTGGACAAAGGGCCGCCACGCCAAGCCGTCTCCGCGAAGGATGACGCGTCCGGTTGTCGCCACAGTCGCCACCAATTCGTTGAGCGCCAAATCCAACCGCATTCCCGGCGAAACGCCATAAGCCGTCGCGTTGCGGAGGACGGTGGGGCTGAAACTGTCGCTGGCCAGCAAAGCCAGATTCCGCTCGGCAAGCGCCTTCGACTCGGCATACGAGGTGAGCGGAGTGACAGGCGCATCTTCATCGAGCAGTGCTGATCCCGCGTTGCCGTAGAGGCTGCACGAGGACGCAAACAGGAAACGCGGCACTCCCGCCTGCTTCGACAGCTCGGCGAGCCGCACCGTGGCCCGCGTGTTGATATCGAGCATCAACTCGCGGCCCACGCGGCCCAGCGGATCGTTCGACAAGGCGGCCAGGTGGATGACGGCGTCGAGTCCAGCCAGGTCGGCGCGAGTCACGTCGCGGAGGTCGTCGGCCACGCACGGCACGATCAGTTCCTCATCGTCGAGCGCCGAGTTGCGATAGAGGCCGCTATCGAGGCCGAAAACTTGATGCCGCTGCGCCAAAAGCCGCGGCACCAGCAGGCTGCCGATGTAGCCATAACAGCCGGTGACCAGGATCCGCATCTCTTAAGGACCTCGCTCGTTGTGTGTCGCGTGTTGGTTTACCGCTCGCAGGGGGTTCCTTTCACGGTAAGGTGGACGCTGAGCCGCGGAGAAGACGAATTCGGAGGAGGAAGGATCGGCCCGTCGAATGAGCCCGGCCCCGCTACCGAACGTTCCGATTGTGCGTGCCCTGAGGAGATGTCGCCGTCGCGCGACAATCGAGACAATTGAGAGCTGATCGGTCCGCGCTCAGTCGTCGGCCGGACGGCGGCGCAACTGCTTGGCGGCCGAACGCTGGCGCTTGTCGGTTAAGCGGCGGCGGCGGGAGCCGGCGGTCGGCCGAGTCGCTTTGCGACGTTTGGGCTGCGCCACGGCCCGAGCCAGCATCTCCCGCAGTTTGTCGTAGCAATCCTGAATGTTCTTCGGCTGATCGCGGAAGCGTTGGCTGGTGAGCAGGAAGTCCCCTGCGTCCGTCATACGGTGCCGATTCTGCTCGACAAAGCGCACACGAACGCGCTCGTCGATGCTGGGCGACTCGAGCACGCGCCAGCGCATCACGGCCTTGCTGTTGACCTTATTGACGTTCTGTCCGCCGGGCCCGCCGCTGCGGGCGAAAGTGAAGGAGAATTCGGCAAGCGGAATGCGCACCGCCGGCGGCACGAACAGCACTCGTTCGTCGTCACCAGCATCCCGCGAATCATCGGAACTCGAGAGCATTCAGGGTTTCCCGTCGCGCGAACGTCGACCACTTTATTAGATCACTCTATTAAACGGCAGATGCCTCAATTATAGAGGAGCCTGGGTGGCGCTCGATCCTCGACCCATTCAGGAAGGTCCACGACATGTTTGACCGCGAACTGCGCTTGTACGCTTTGATGAACGGACTCCTGCAAAAACTGCTCGCCGACGTCGACGAGACGCGGTTCCAGCATCCGTTGTGCGAGGGGGGTAACTCGCCCGCGTGGATCGTCTCGCATCTGGCCATCGTCAACGATTATTGCCTCAAAAATCTCGGCGACCAGCGGATCGCCCCTGCCGAGTGGCACAAGCGGTTCCGCCCGGGCGCGATGCCCAAGGACGACACGGCCCCCCGGCCCACCAAGGCCGAACTGTTCGAGGTGCTCGAAAAGGGCCGTCGCCGCATCTTCGAGACGGCCGCCAACGTCGATCCGGAAAAGATGGATCAGCCGCAAACCTCCGATTTCTTCAAGGATTCGCCGGTGAAGACCATTGGCGACGTGGTCGCCCACCTGCTCACCACGCACTTTGCTTTTCACGTCGGTCAAATCTCGGCCTGGCGGCGGCTCGAAGGCAAGTCGCACCTCATCTAAAGTCCGACGGACAGCCAGGGACCGATCTTTCCTGCATTCGCCGATTTGCTAAACTCCGCGCCCAGCGGACGCGGAGGTTGCGGGTGAGGTTCGCGCGCCCCGCGGAATTGCGGCAAACCACAAGGACGTGCGGCGCCATGTACTGTTCCGAGTGCGGCAAACCGGCCACGCGGGAAGTTCTGTTCCAATTGCGGCACCCCCCTGATGTCTGCCGCAACGGCGGTTTCTGTGGCGGCGCCCGTCGCCGCGGCAGCGACGGTGCCTACAGTCCCGCCGGCTCCGCACCTGCCGATCTCGGCAGCGATGGCTGTGACGCCGGTCGTCGACGTCCCAGTCGCCAGCGCCCCGACGGTCAATCCGCCCGTCGTTAACTGGGACCAGGAGTGGCGCTACGAGGAATTGATGAAGGTGCCCGAGGTGCGGCGGATCATCGAACGGCACGCCTCGATGGCCCGCACGGCAATCAGCGCCGAGCAATTCTCCAAGTTCGCCGACAAGGTCCTGCAGAATCCGATCCCCTCGGATAAGTTCGCCGCCTTTGCCCAGCCAATCTTCGGCAGTTTTGGGATCCGCACGGGGAAGGATCGCACCACCGTCGTCGACGCGCCGATCGGTCGCGTGATGTTGCGCGTGCTCTGCTCGCTGGCCCGCCACGGCCAGTCGTTACGGGGCGTCCAGCAAGGACCGGACGGCTGCAGCTTTACGGCCGTGCTGCCTTCGGACCCAATGTCCCTCGAGGGCGAGGTGTCCGTCATCGTTCGTCGCCGCGAAACGCGCTCGAGCAAGCTGACGGCCGCCATGAAGATCACCGGCCAGCTCTACGATTGGGGCAAGTGCCGCCGGGCCCTCGACGCGTTCTTCGCGGACATGCAAGTCGACCCCGCCTGATCAGGGTCAGTCGTCGCTCGTCCGCGCCGTCACCTGTCGACGCCCGCATGTCGGCCGCCGGAATGGAACGGTCCGCCTCCAAAGCGTAAGCTCGGTGTGCCCGTGCAACGAAGTTGCTCCGTGGCTGCCCCCCGAACGCGCTTCCGAGAGGACCACTCCCATGTCGCAACGAATCAATCGCCGGACTGCGCTCGTCCGCTGCGCGCAGCTGGCCTCCGCCGGCGCTGCCGGGAGTTTGCTGCCGCACACAGTCACCGGCACCCAAACGTCCGCGTCGATGTCCGTGACAGTGTTACTCAACGAGCCGACCGGCTGGATCAAGCCGGCGCTCTACGGCCAGTTCACCGAGCACATCGGCGGCGTGGTTTACGACGGCATCTGGGTCGGGCCGAATTCGAAGGTGCCGAACATCGACGGCATTCGCCGCGCGCTGGTCGAACACGTCCGGCGGTTGGGGAAAATCGTGATCCGCTGGCCGGGCGGCTGCTTCGCCGACGCCTACGATTGGCGCGACGGCATCGGACCGCGCGAAAAGCGGCCACGCCGTTTCGGCCGCTGGGAAGAAGTCACCGAGTCGAACCAGTTCGGCACGCACGAGTTCATCAAATTCTGTCGGCTGTGCGGCGCGGAGCCGTATCTGGCCGGCAACGTCGGCACAGGGACGCCCGAGCAATTTCAGCGGTGGGTTGAATACTGCAATGCTCCGGCGGGCGCAACGTCGCTGGCCGACGAGCGGGTGGCCAACGGCGACCGCGATCCGTTCCGCGTCCACTATTGGGGTGTCGGCAACGAGAGCTGGGGCTGCGGCGGCAAGTTCACGCCCGAGGATTATTGCACGCAGTACCGCCGTTTCACGGAGTGGCTGCCCGGCTACGGCGTGCCACTCTACCTCATCGCGTCGGGACCAAACGGCAACGACCTCGACTGGACGCGGCGGTTCTTCAAAAAGTGGAGCGACTACGCCCGCGCGCCGCTCTCCGGCTGGGCCGCACACTACTACTGCGGCACGACCGGCCACGCGCTCAAGTTCACGCTCGACCAGTGGTACGAAATGCTGGAGAAGGCCAACCGCATGGAGCGGCTGATCGTCGATCAGTGGGCCGCCATGGGCGAATTCGATCGGGCCCACAAGGTCAAACTGCTGATCGACGAATGGGGCTGCTGGCATCCGAAGGGCACGGAGCTCAACCCGCACCACCTATTCGAACAGAAGTCGTGCCTCCGCGATGCGCTGTGTGCCGCCCTCACGCTCGACACGTTCAATCGCCATGCCGAGAAGATCGATATGGCGAACGTGGCGCAGCTCGTGAACAACATCCACACGCTATTCCACGCCGACGGCGACAAATTCGTCGCCACGCCCAACTTTTACGTCTTCGAGATGTACCGCCCGCACCAGGACACGCGCGGCGTGCGGATGGACGTGCAGGCTCCGGCGGTCAAGTTTCACGCCGGACATGAGCAGCAGATCTTCCGCGTGGCGGGATCGGCGTCGCGGGCGGACCGCAAGTTGACCGTCACGCTCGTCCACACGCACGCGAGCGAACCGGCCGAGGTTTCGTTCTCAATCCGCGGCGGCTCGGCCGATCACGTCGAACAGACGGTGCTCACACACAGAGACGCTCAGCGCGCACAACACATTCGAGAGTCCGCACGAAGTGGTGCCGCAAACGTCGAGCACGCCGCACCGCGGGGCGACGTTCACGTGCGTCCTGCCGCCGGCGTCGGTGAATCGATTGGACGTTGCGATTGCCTGATGACGCCCGAAGAGCGGATCCGCTTCGACCCAGCAGAGACGAGCCGTGACCAGCCTGACCGTCGAGAATTACCTCAAGGCGATCCTGCAGATCTCACTCGAGAGCGGCAGCACATCGGTCTCGACGGGTGAAGTTGCCGCCGCGCTCGGCGTACTGCCGGGAACTGTCACCAGCATGCTCAAGACGCTGGACGAGGGGAAGCTCGCCAAGTACACGCCCTACGAGGGGGTCGTTCTCACCGCCGCGGGTCGAAAGGCAGCAATGCGGATTCTGCGCCGGCATCGCCTCATCGAGTCGTTCCTGGTGAAAACGCTCGATCTCCCGTGGGACGAGGTCCACGGTGAAGCGGAAAATATGGAGCACGCGGTCAGCGACCAGCTCATCGATCGGATTGACGAGTTCCTCGGACGCCCACAGTACGATCCGCACGGCGATCCGATTCCGACGGCCGAGTGCAAGCTCCCGGCCCAACGCCAGACGGCCACCCCACTCACCGAGTGTGCGGCGGCAGCGCGGATCAAGATCGGGCGCGTGATCAACCAGGCACCGGAGTTCCTCCGCTTTCTCTCGGCGTCCGGCATTGCGGTTGGAAGCGTCGCCACGGTTGTGTCGAACACGCCCGAGGCTGGAATCGTGCGTCTCGATCTCGGGCGACGCACGGTCGACCTCGGTTATTCAGCCGCAGGACAGTTGCTGGTCGAGCCCATCAAGCGCTGATCTGCGTCAGGCGGTCAGCTTCCAGCACGCCCGTTCTCCGATTCTCGGTTGGACTTGACAATTCGAGCGCCAGAGATTTTGATTAGTCAAAAATTGTGATTTGATTAACTGCATTTGTTACATTTGACAATATGAAAAATGAGAGGTGGGCATGGGCAGACTCGGCGTTCGACACAGTTCGCGCGGCGGTTTTACGCTGATCGAGCTGCTCGTGGTGATCGCGATCGTCGGAATTCTGGCGGGGCTGCTGTTGCCCGCCGTGCAGGCCGCCCGCGAATCCGCGCGGCGGATCCAGTGCGTCAACAACCTCAAGCAAATCGGCTTGGCGCTCCATCACTACGCGGACGCCAACCTCTGCTTTCCGCCCTCGTACGTTCAAGGATCCGCGACTGCGACCGGCGTCTCTTATGGCATCAAGGTCCCCGATTTGGGCTACAACAACGTGAACGGATGGGGGTGGGGCGTCCTGATCCTGCCCTACCTCGAACAGGGCAACCTCCTTCAGAAGTTCAGAATCAACCTCCCGTGCTGGGCAACGGAAAACGCGACGGCTGTCCAGACCCAAGTCTCGGTGTACCTCTGCCCTTCGTCGTCAAAGCCCGGCGCCTTCGACCCGTTCGCGCTGCAACAGTACACGGCAGGCACTAACGAAGACCCTCTGAATCCGGCTCCGTACGACCCCCCGATCTTATTTTCGCACGGCCACTACGCGCTCAACGCGGGTCAAAACGGGCCTTGGAATCGCACCAGCGCGTATTCCCTCGATTTCACGGTTCCGGAACCCGTTACAGTTGGCTCCCAAGTCGAATTTGACATTATCAACGGGCCGTTCTACCGGAATTCCCATACGCGCCGCGCGACGTCACCGATGGCTTGTCGCAGACCGTCTTCGCCGGAGAAGCGGACCCCATCCTGTGCAACAAGACCTGGGTCGGCGTCGTTCCCTGGAGCATTATTCCGCCGCAGGTCCCGCCCATCGGGATCGGCGACACCAATAGCGGCGGTTGCCTGGTCGGCGTTCACAGCGGCCCCGACGTGCACGACCATCCGAACATCATCATCCACCCGCCCGACGATCCCTTCGGACATACGGACGAAATGTACTCGGAGCATGCCGGTCAAACCGGCGGCAATGTCCTGTTTGGGGACGGTTCGGTCCGGTTCATCAGTGCGTTCATCGACCAGGACACGTGGTGGTTTCTGTCGACGATGAACGGCGGCGACACCCCAGACTTGTCGACCTTGGAGGAGTGACTAGCCCGTGCGAATTCGGGTTCGCCGCCGAAATCGGCGCGGCCGGCAAGGGAAGTTGAGAAAATGGCCGACGAAAAAAACGTGAGAAGAGCGGCTGTTGCGGCGACTGGCGTTGTGCGCTGCTGCTGGGGACCTGGTTTGCCTATTGGGACCGGACTCCCCAGGTCGGGGGGGACAAAGAGAGCCTGAAGGCCGTCGAAGCACTTTACACCGCCGTCAGTTCCCGCGACACGTCGCGACTGACGCATTGCGAAGAGCAACTGCACGCACTGAGGGATCAGGGGAGATTACCACGTGCGGCCGCCGACTATCTCGACGGCCTGATTAGCACGGCGCGAGGAGGCAATTGGAAGGGAGCGACGCACAAGATTTTCGACTTCATGAGAGCGCAGCGCCCTCCCGAAGCATGAAGCCCCTTCACGGATCGCCGAGTGACGATGGCCCACATCGCGGCCGCGGAAGCGCTTGTGCGCCGCCGTGAGCGATCCGAGTCGCGGACGCGCCTGGAAATCACCCTCGCGTAGCCACCCCCAGCTTGAACAGCCTCTCTGCATTGATGTGCCCGATCTTTTCGCGGTCGGCCGGGCTGATCGGCGCGTCGTTCAGGAACGCGACGGCCTCCTTGGAGTCGGCGAACGGATAGTCGACTGAAAAGAGGATGTGGTCGACGCCGAATACCGACAGCGCGCATTGCAGCGGCGGGACGGTCGTGTAGCCGCAGGTGGTCAGGTGCACGTGCTCGCGGACCGTATCGGCGATCGACGGGCGACCGACGCGCAGGCGGCTCATGGCGAAGTCGGCTCACATCAGCGAGAACGGCAGGTTCTCGCCCATGTGGCCGACGACGACTTGCAGCCGCGGGTGACGGTCGAACACTCCTCCCAAAACCATCCGCAGCACGTGCAGGCCGGTTTCGGCATGCCAGCCCCAGCCGGCCGACCCAAGTGCCACGGCCGTCATCGGCTCCAAGCCGCTGAAATAGATGTCGGCAACGCCTTTCGGCGGGTAGGTCGGGTGCAGGTACATTGGCACGCCGAGCCGCTCGATCGCCGCCAGCATCGGCTCGAACTCGGGCGCGTCGAGAAAGCGCCCCTGCGTGTGCCCATTAATGATGATGCCACAGAAGCCAAGTTCCTCGACGGCTCGGCACGCCTCCGCGGCGGCCGCTGCCGGATCCGGCGTCGGCAGGCTTGCCAGCGCGTTGAACCGCGTCGGATGCGATTTCATGGCCGCGGCGGCGTAGTCGTTGAACTTGCGGGCGAGCGAAACAGCTTCGGCCGTGCCGACCTGCTGCGAACCGGGCGCAACCGCGGAGAGGACCTGGACTTCGATCCCCGCGGCGTCCATCGCCTTGAGCCGTCCGTCGCCGACGTCGGCGAGCGCGTCGACGATAAACGGTGGCGGCTTCACGACGTTGCCAAAAGCGGCGCCGACGTCCTCGGCCGGCAGCATGTGCTCCTCGAGCGTGATCAGCCTCATGGTCGACTCCCTTTGTAGAGAGGGTTCACGGCTTGGATGACGGTGGCAAAACGCGTTCCTCGATCCAGCCCCGGACGACTTCCATTCCAAACCGCTGGAGCTGTTTCAGCAGCGTTTTGATCCGGTCGCGGTCGAGATCCTGCTCGTAGGCCCGCAACAGCGCGCCCGACTGGGCCTCGCCCAGGATCGAAATCAGCGCCGGCATCAGTTCTTCAAGAATGCCCCACGCGCGGTCCTTCGCCACGTCGGAGCAGACGGGGACTACCGTCGCAAGCGAGCTGCCGAACAGCTCGCGGACGTACGCGACGGCGTCGTGCATCGCCTGCTCTTTGGGCCGCGTCGGCTCTCGCCATTCGTAGGGGGGTGTCCACTCCAGCACGGGACGCAGCAAGTCGACGTGCGTGACGATGCCCAGCATGGGCGGCCGCTTGAGCTGCGGCTGCGACTGGTACCACGCGGCCACGTCGCCGAGCGTGCGGCGGTCGGCTTCGCGGGCCGGCGAGTGTCCGTCCATCACCACGAGCACGGCGTGCGATTCGCGCAAGGCCTCGCGGATCTCCTCCAACTGCTCAGCCGAGGCCCCGGCTTCGCCGTATCCGGGCGTGTCCAACAAGCGTGACGCGGACCGGCGGAGTGCCGAAGCTCGCCTGGTAGCGGTGGACCTCGCGCGTTTTCGGCAGCAGGTCGACGGCCGCCTGATGCACGCCGGTGAGCGCGTTGATCAGGCTCGACTTGCCCGAGCTGACTTGTCCGACGAGGGCCACGTTCACCGTCTGGGCGCCGGACGGAGCGAACGACTCTTGCTCGCCCTCCTCCGCGGTATGCCCTCCACCGGACTGAAAATGTCGGCGGTACGCATCGGCCCCGCCGCGGAGCCGGCCGCTGTTCATCTCGATCAGGTAAAAGCCCATCTCGCGGATGAAGCGCAAATAGATCACCGCCAGCACTTCGGTTTGCAGCTCGGTCGTGATCGGGTCGGCCGTCATCCGCGAGGTCCACAGCCGGGCGATGTTGGCCGGATTCATCAGGATCGAGGCGGCCCAGGTCGTGTTCTGGATGCGGCGAATCCACTTGGGAGCATGCTGCAACGACTGCCACTGCTTGATCGACAAGAGGCGGCTGCCGGGCAGCGAAGTCAGCAGCCACTGCTCCATGTCGTCGAGGGCCAACCGCACGGCGGCCAGCACTTCGGGCACGGTCAGCGACGAAAACGGGTCGGCGGCGTCGGGAAAATAATTTCGCGCAAGGGCCGTCGCCAGCTTTTGGGCCTGCTGGCGATAAAAGTCGGGATCGGTGAGCTCCGCGGGCGTGAGTTGATCGACTTGTTGTTGAAACTCCCGGACGATCAGCGCCGCCCTGCTCGTCCCGCGGAGTCCAATGCGGCGCGATCGGAACGGCGTGCCCCAGCCGCAGCGGGTGTCCCGCCCGCCAGAATTGCCCGAGCAGCCAGGCCGCGAGCCAAAAGAGGGGCGCGACCCACCACGCCCTGCGCAACAGGCCCGTCTCCCACAGGGCAAACCCGCCGAGCACGCCGTAAATCACCACCGGCAGGAAGACGAGGAGGCCGATGACCGCCGAGCGCCGTGAAATCACGCGTGGGTCTCCGACATCGTGGTCTTCCAGAGGGCGACGCCTTTGCGCAATTGTTCCTGATACATTTCACGCAGCTCGCTGGCGTCAGGCACGTGACCTTTGCGGACCTCCAAAAAGTACCAGTTCCAGACCCAGCCCGAGGCATACATGAAGGCAAACGCCGCCGCCGCGTTGGCGGCCATTCCCACCCAGGGAATGAATTTCAACAACTCGCGCAGGCCCATCGCAGCGCCACGCGTCCGCCCATCGCCACCGTGACGTGCGCGAGCGCGGCCGCGTCGAGGTGCTGCTGGTTGACGCGGGCCAACCGATGGGCGAGGTGCGACTGAATCGCCATCACCACGGGCAAATCGATCCACGGAACGGGGACCGCCGCAGCCGACGCTGCCAGCACGCTGTGCGCCAGGATGATCGGCAGCGAGCGCTCCTGTTGAATCTCGAGCAGGGCCTCGCGCAGGTGATCCATCTGCAGCAGCGTTTGGCGATAGGCGCTCGGCAACAGATCGAGGATCGGCCGTCTTCAGCCGCGGCCCGCCGAACTCCGGCGTGGCGAAGCCTTCGTCGGCCGGCGTCAGATCGACCGGGACGGCCCGATCGAACAGCCCGTCGAAGCGATCGTACTGCGCCTGCAGACAGCGGCGGAGATCCTCACCGACCGAGGCGGGCAGCGGCCGGGGCGACGAGTCGAACGGATCCGGGTCGGGATGTTGTTGTCCCACGTAAGCGTCGTGCAGGCAGGTGACGGCCAACAGCACGGGCCGCTCGGCGTTGGCTTTGCGGATCTGCTTGAGTGGTTGCACGACCTCCTCGGTGGCCTGGTCGGTGGCGCGAACGGTGACGATCAAGAGGTGCGTCTTCGCGTCGAATTGGGCCGAGATCCTCGCTCGCGTCGTAGCCGGCCTCGCCCAGACCCCGCGTGTCGAGAAACTGGACGACGGGGACGTCAGCGTCGGGGAAGCTGAAGAGCCGCGAGTGTCGCGTTTGCGGACGAAATCCCCGGCCGATTTCGGCGTCGGCCGCCCCGGTGAGGTAGCGGACGATCGAAGTCTTTCCACTCCCCGTCTTGCCCAGCAGCCACAGGCAGGGAATGGGGGCGTTGGCCAGCAGCGCGGAACGGCGGCGGAGGAACTCGTCCTTACGCTCGGGTCCGAAGAACTTCCAGGGATTCCACATGCCGTTCGTGGGTCGCGAGATAGGGAGAGTTTGAACGTCGCGGCCGGCCGCGGGTTCACGGAATTCTCAGTTCCGGGGGTGCCGAGAACAAGCCTGCGTTTGCCAGCGGGTGGGGTGATCGCGAATAATCGGGGATGATCGTCAATAATCGAGGCTGTGCGGCGCCGCCGTAAGGGCAGCGCCCGGCCCGCGTGCGGAGCTTGTCTCCGGAACCGTTGGGCTTGTCGCATCATTCCGGGTCGCATAAAAGACCCAGACTGCGCAGTCCCCTGAACTCCAGGGCGCTGCACTCGAAGGCGCTGAACTCAAGGGCGTGCAGGCACGACCTTTATAACGAGAGGATTTGTCGGGAAATGGCGGTGTTGTTACAGCTCAAAAACGCGACCAAAAGTTACGGGAACCAGGTGCTCCTCGACGACGCAGAGTTTACGCTGGTCGACGACGTGAAAGTCGGTTTTGTCGGCCGCAACGGCGCGGGCAAGAGCACCCTCTTGCGCGTCCTCCTGGGCGAGGAAGA
The DNA here is from genome assembly GCA_963813715.1 of uncultured Planctomycetaceae bacterium. Lineage (GTDB taxonomy): Bacteria > Planctomycetota > Planctomycetia > Planctomycetales > Planctomycetaceae > DASPSM01. The sequence continues at coordinate 310,139 of CAWFAK010000007.1, forward strand.
ACTCGAGCGAGGCGAGGTCATCTGCCATCCCAAGCTGCGCTTGGGCTATCTGCGCGCAGCACGACCCGTTCCATCCCGGCGAAACGGTGCTCGACTTCTTGATGCGCGACAGCGAGCAGCCCGACTGGAAGTGCGGCGAAGTGGCCGGCCAGTTCGAGCTCAAGAGCGAGCTCCTCGAAGGCCCCGTCGCCAAGCTCTCCGGCGGATGGCAGACGCGCGTGAAGCTCGCCGCCCTCTTGCTGCACGAGCCCAACCTGCTGCTCCTGGACGAACCGACGAACTTCCTCGACTTGCGCACGCAGATTTTGCTCGAACACTTTTTGCGCAACTACCAGGAAGCCTGTTTGATCGTGTCGCACGACCGGGCCTTTCTCCGCGCCACCTGCACGCAGACGCTGGAGCTGGCCCGCGGCAAGCTCACGATGTTTTCCGGCAAGATCGACGCCTTCCTCGAAAACCAGACGGAGCGGCGCGAACGCGACGAGCGGACCAACGCCACTGTGCTGGCCAAGCGTCGCCACCTGGAAGAATTCATCGCCAAGAACAAGGCCCGCGCCAGCACGGCCACCCGCGCCCGCTCCAAAAGCCGGCAACTGGAAAAACTCGACCTGATCCAGATCGATAACGACGAACCGACGGCGAAAATTCGCGCGCCGGAGGTCGAGCCGCGCAAGGGCCCGGCCGTCCGCTGCCGCGAAGTTTCCATCGGCTATCCGAATCGCGAAGTCGCCAGCCACATCGATCTGGAAATCGATCACGGCTGGCGGGCGGCGGTCGTGGGAGACAACGGCCAGGGGAAAACGACGCTGCTCCGCACGCTCGTCGACTCACTCAAACCGCTCGCCGGCGAAGTTCGCTGGGGTTACGGCTGCAACGTGGGCGTCTACGCGCAGCACGTTTATACCAGCCTGCCGGACAAAGAAACCGTGATGAGCTACCTGGAACAAAAGGCGGCCATCGGCACCAAGACACAAGCCATTCTCGACCAGGCGGCCTCCCTGCTCTTCCGCGGCGACCATGTGGAAAAACCCGTGTCGGTCCTCTCCGGTGGCGAGCGCGCCCGGCTCTGCCTCGCCGGCCTGCTGCTGGCTCAACACAACGTGCTGGTGCTCGACGAACCGGGCAACCACCTCGACGTCGACACCGTCGAGGCCCTGGCGGAGGCGTTGCTCGGCTATCAGGGGACGGTGATCTTCACGAGCCACGACCGGTACTTCATGAAGCGCGTGGCGACCTGCATCATCGAGGTTCGCGATAGTCGCGTCGTCAACTATCGCGGCGACTACGAGGCCTATCTCTACGCCGTCAACAAAGAGATTGATCAGGGCGAGCGGGAGCGGGAAAGTCGCGCACGCCCGGCGGCCGCCCGGCCCGCGGCAGCGACGGCGGAGAAGAAGCCGTCCCGCCCCGCCCCCAAGAACGAGCGGGCCGCCCGCAAGGAGATCATCAATCTCGAACGGACCATCGCCCAGCTCGACACCCAAAAACGGGCGACCAACGACCAGCTGCTGAAAACCACCGATGCGGCCGAAGCCCTGCGTCTGCACAACGAAGTGACGGCGCTCGCGGCGCAAATCGCCGAAGCCGAAGACCGCTGGTGCCAACTGCAAGAAGAAGTGGCCGCGGAGTGAGGACTGTTTTCTCAGAGGGCCACTGAGCGAAACCTGCGTTATGACCGTCCCTGCCGCACGCGAATCCAGCAACGACCCGAGCAAACCGCTGGCCGGATTGCGGGTGCTCGACTTTTCGCATGCGCTCGCGGGGCCTTACTGCACGCTCATTCTCGCGGAGTACGGGGCGGACATCTATAAGCTCGAATCGCGCGACGGCGGCGACATCGGCCGCGGCTGGGGACCGCCCAACTACGGCGACCAGTCGAGCTTCTTCATGGGGCTCAACCGCGGCAAGTTCGGCATCTCGATCGACCTCAAAAAGGCCGAGGGGATCGAGCTGTGCCTGCGGCTCGTCGAGACGATGGACGTCTTCCTCGAGAACTTTCGCCCCGGCACGATGGAACGGCTGGGCCTCGGTTACGAAGCGGTCGCGGCCCGCAATCCGCGGATCATCTATTGCTCGATCTCCGGCTACGGACAGGACGGCCCCTCGCGCAATGAGCCGGCCATGGACCTCATCGTCCAAAGCTCGAGCGGCCTGATGAGTATCACCGGGACCGAAGACGGCGGGCCGGTCCGCTGCGGCTACTCCGTCGCCGACGTGAGCGCGGGCATGTTCGCCATCATGGGGATTTTGATGGCCCTGCGGTCGCGGGACAAAACGGGCCGCGGCCAATACATCGACGTCTCCATGTTCGACAGCATGATCTCGGGCATGACCAGCTGCTTCATGATCTACCTGGGATCGAACACGCTGCCGAAGCCGATGGGGTCGGCCTATCCCACGATCGTTCCCTACCGCGTCTTTTCCGGAAAAGATCGCGACTTCTCCATCGCGATCGGCAGCGAAAAACTGTGGACGGCGTTTTGCGCCGCCCTCCAGCGTCCCGATCTCGAGCACCATCCCGATTACGCCACGAACCGCCTGCGGGTGAAGAACCGCGCCGCGATCGAAGGCCTGCTCTCCGACTTGTTTCGCACGCGTCTGGCGGCCGAATGGCTGAAGATCCTCGGCGCCCAGGGCATCCCCTGCTCGCTCGTCCGTAACCTTCGCGAAGTAGTCGAGGATCCCCAGAGCGACTTCCGCGGCCTGTTCCCGACGGTGCAGAATTCGCCCGTCGGCCCGCATCGCGTCACGGGAGCGCCGATCAAATTCTCCCGCAGTAAGAAAGCCGCCAGCGCCGCCCAGTCACCGCGGACGGCCCCGATGCTCGGCGAGCACACCCGCGAGACTCTCGCGGATCTCTTGGGCCTCGACACCGCGTCGATCGGCAAACTGGTGGAGAGCGGCGTCGTGTTTCAATCCAAAGAATCGCGCGGCTCGACCTAGCGGCCTTGCCACCCTCTCCGAGTCAGGGTGGCTGGGGCCGGCGTCCTCGCCGCCCCCAGTCTCGCGACGCATTCCCAGCCACCACGCAGCGCAAAAAGAACGCGACTGGGCCGAAGCACAGTCGCGTTCTCTAGCGCTCTTCAGAGCTGTTCGTTATCCGCAATTACTTCTCGCGACGTTCGCCACCAGTGTTGGCCGGGCGCTCGGTCCCTTGCGGGCGTTGCGCACCACGGACCGTATTTCCGCGCGGCTGCGGCTGGGTCGGCTGAGTCTGGGTGCCGCGGTTCTCGACGCCGCGATTCTCGGCGCCGCGCTGCTCCCCGTTCTTCGGCATGTTGTTGTGGTCGCCGCGATAGAACGTCTGCACGCGCTGCTGAACCTTGGGATCGCGCAGTTCGGCGATATCGCGAATCCGCGGAAAATCGCGGATGCGATCACGGCCGAAGCCGAGCATGAACGCGTGACGGCCAAAATCGAACGTGCCCGCGCCCCACGGCACGGCCACCAGGCCGTTGTCCGCTGCGATCACCGCGTACTCCAGGCAACCGCTGTCGGTGAGCACGAAGTCTTTCACAGTCCCGAAGCTCGCGTTCCCCTGCAGCATCACGTTGGAGCCGATGAGCGTGCTCCCCTGCAGAAAGCGATTCTGATCACGGCCGGCGTCACGAGCGTCCGGAGCGCCCGTGCGATTCTGGCCGACCTGTCCGTTCGGAGCGACCTCTCCGGCCGGCGGCGCGGCGGGACGACCCGCCTGGCCGAACGCGCTCTGAGCCGTCGGGCAAGCGATACAAGCAACCAAGGCGATGTCAAGAAGTTTGCGAGCGGAAACGATCATCGGGAAATCCTCTTTGGCAGTTGAATGAGGTTCGTTGAGTCAGGCGAATCAGTACCCAACCGAGGGCGGCACGAGCACAACCCACCGGACGCGAGCAATCCGACTGCGTGGGATCTCGGCAAGGCCCGCGAAAGCAATATCGCGTTTGAAAGCACTTCATGTGCCAAATCACAGCTCGAACGAAAGCGGTGCGCCGGTCAATGTGCGCAGTGAAGTCAAAGTCCGCGGAGCGAAACTCGGGCGTTTCCGAAACGCCTCAATCTGAACTCATCACCTGTCGGCCGCCCGTGTGCGGCAAGCGGACGCCGCGGGCCGACTCGTCACAATCGGATCGCAGGTCCCCGCAATCGTTGCGACCTCAGCAACGGCCGAACGTCGGTTCGTGGCGCGGTCCAGATTCCCCGGCGTGCAGATCGGCCGCGCACCGACCGTCGGTGGGGAATGCCTCAGCTTGACGCTGTACATTGGAGCCAACTTCCCAAACGCCCTGTGCAACCGGGGTCGGAATTTGGTATTTTTGACGGGCGACGACAGGTTCCGGTCCGGATCCTTTGCGATCACGCGCTTGGTCGAATTCAGGCCGGAACAACGCTTTAGACCGGTCGAAGCTTCGAAACCCGGTCTCTCTTTCGCGAGTACCGTGTAATACCAGACCGATCCGGTCGAATTAACGACAGGCCGAGTAAGCGAGTGCGGGACTCGCGGTCTGCCCTGTCTGTTACCAAGTCATTCCTGCCGAGTGGGGAGAGCTGTATGCGATTGCGGGCCGTGTTCGCGGGTGTCGCGGTTGCGGGTGTCGCGCTGGGATTCGCCGCACAAGGCGAGGCCTGCGCGGCCGACGCCCTGACGGCGGCCAAGCTGGGGCAAAAGATCGGCGACGTCGGCTTTGTCGACGCGGCCGGCAAGAAGATCACGCTCGACGAGCTCAAAGGGGCCAAGGCCACGGTCGTCGTCTTTTTGTCGTTCGAGTGCCCCGTCTCCACCAGCTATTCGCCCGTGCTCAGCGACATGAAGAAGCATTACGCCGACCGCGGCGTCTCCTTTGTGGGCGTCTGCGCAAGCGAGGCGGAAACTCCGGCCACCGTCGCCAAGCGGGCGACCGACTTCGCCCTCGCCTTCCCCGTTTATTCCGACAGCCAGGGGCTCGCGGTCTCCGCCTTCAAGGCCGAGAAAACGCCCGAAGCCTTCCTGCTCGATCACAACCTCGTGCTCCGCTATCGAGGCCGCGTGGACGACGCGTTTGCAGCGCGGCTCAAGCGCAACCAGCAAATCAAATCGCACGACCTCGAAACCGCCCTCGATGAAGTCCTCGCCGGCAAGGCCGTCAGCCGGCCAGTCGCCGAAGCCATCGGCTGCCTGATCGGCGCCGAAAAGCAGATCAAGAAGGACGGCGCCGTCACGTACTACCGGGACGTGCTGCCCATTCTGCAGGCCAACTGCCAGGAGTGCCACCGGCCCGGCGAGATCGGTCCGTTTTCGCTGATGACCTTCAAAGAAGCGGTCAACTGGGCCGACGACATCAAGACCTACACCGAAACGCGGCAGATGCCCCCCTGGAAAATCACGGCCGGCCTGCCGTTCCACAACGAGCGCCGCCTGAGCGACAAGGATCTCACCACGCTCGCCAAGTGGGTCGAGGACGGCACTCCCGAGGGCAAAGCCGCCGACGCACCGCCGGCCCGCCAATTCGTCAGCGGCTGGCAACTGGGCGAGCCGGACCTGGTCGTCACGCCGACGAGCGAATTCGTCGTCGGCCCCGGCGGCCCCGATTTGTTCCGCGTCTTCGTGCTGCCGACCAATCTGCCCGAAGACAAGTTCGTCGTCGGCTACGAAGTCAAACCGGCCAACCCGCGCGTGGTCCATCACACGCTCAACTTCATCGACACCACGAAGGCCGGCCGCAAGCTCGAAGAAAAGGCCCAGGCCGGCGAGAGCAAAACGAAATCAGAACACGGCTGGGACCGCGGCCCCGGCTATTCGTCCGACATGGGCGTCGGCTTCTTCCCGCAGGGCGGCCTCGGCGGCTGGGCTCCCGGACAGCTCGCGCGGCAGATGCCCCCGGGTTACGGCTTCCTCTTGCCCAAGCACTCGGACGTCGTCGTGCAGGTTCACTACCATCGCGACGGCCGCGTCGAGCACGACAAGCTGCAAATCGGCCTCTACTTCGCCAAGTCGACCGCCGGCATGAAGTCCTTCAAGGGCGGCGTCATTCCCGGCCGTTTCCTCGGCGATCCCCGCGAACGATCCGAACTACAAAGTCTACGGCTCGACGACGGTGAACGAGGACTGCATCCTGCACAACATCACGCCGCACATGCACCTGGTCGGCAAGCAGATCAAAGTCACGATCAAGTTCCCCAACAAGCCGAAAGAAACGCTGCTCGAGATCGGCTCGTGGGACTACAACTGGCAGGAAACCTACTTCCTCAAAGATCCGCTGAAGCTGCCGAAGGGCACCGATCCTCGACGTCGAAGCGATCTACGACAACAGCGCCAAAAATCCCAACAACCCGAACAACCCGCCCAAGCTCGTAACCTTCGGCGAACAGACAACCAACGAAATGTGTTTTGTGTTCTTGGGCGCCACCTCCGAAGGCAAAGAACGCTCCCCATTCGGCAACCCCTTCGGCGGCGGCAACCGACGCGGACGCCAACGCGAAAAGGCCAAAGAAGCAGCTAAGAAGGCCGCGGAGAAGCAGGCCAGCCGATAGAGCAGCGACGGCGACAATCTGATTTCTGCACCATGGCTGAGCGGTTTCCGCTCAGCCGTGGCTTTTTGGTGCAGGCAGTCCGTGCCACGCACCGGACTTCGATTCTTGATCCAGGTCTGAGTCCTTGTTTGTGAACAGCACGCCATGGCTCGCTGGTCATTACCACGGTCCATCAGTGGGTGTCGGCCGTGACCCCGACTGCCATCGACCTTGCTCGTCACGATATCCTTGGTCAACGTCAACTGGATATATGGTCCCATTTTCGAGCACAAAGGGTCTGCGGCGCTGAAATTGGATAATGTGTCCCGCACTATCCACAGTGACTTCCAACATATGCCACCCAGTCAGACTCATCGGTGAGTCGGTCGTGTTCGGCAAAAACTGGTACCAGCTGTAGGCCGTATTGGCGTCGGGCGGCCCAAGCGCCTCGGTGATGTCACTCAACGATACGTCCGGCAACCGCAACGCCGCGACTCTCGCCCATCTGTTCGTCAAATCATCGGGATTTCCGCGAGGGATGAATAATAAGGCGAGCAACGCGGCAAGCGCGACGGCGAACAACACGGCCAGTAAGTTCCGTCTCTTCATCGACATTCCACTGATTGGCGGCTCACATCCAACACGACGCTATAGGCGTGATTTTGGTCTACGAAATAAGTCGAGCCACCCCTAAGGCCTCTGTCGCCCCGACGGGTGGCCGGGACAACTTGTTGTCCCGGCTGCGCAGCAGCAAGAGCCTGCTCGCCGAAGTTCACATATGGCTGAAGCGGTCTGACGCCCGAGCGAGGCACCTCTTGTCGCTTCGCGACCCGGACAACAAGTTGTCCGGGCCACCCTGACTCCCGGAATTCGATCACGCGCCCCGATCGGACGATGATCGTTCGATCGCGTCCGCGATCAATTCGGCGTAATTTGCGTTCCCTTCGCTGAACCGGCTCTCCGGGTTCGCGACAGTTCAAGCTGAATCCTGTCGCCGGCCGGAACTTTCGCCTCCCGCTCGTAAACCGTGATTTTCGGGTCAGACACAAACGCGATTTGCCCGCGCTCGATCGCGCGCCCGAACAGAAGAATGTACGGCGTGAGGTCGCCTTCCAGGAGCCACGGAATCCGGCCGGAATAGTAAATCCGGTCGGTGCGCGACATGCCGACGGCGCCGTTGCTTTCGATGGTGGGCCGCTCGAGGGTGACGTACACCCGATCGGGCGTTGGCGCGGCGGTTCTGGAGACCCAGTAGCCATGCTGTTGCTTGAACTTCTCGCTGGTCGCCGCCAGTTCGTCCTTGAACAGATAACGACCGCGAGCATTCCAGCCCCCCTCCTGCGCTAAGATGGCCGGAAGAGCGCACACGAGGGTAAAAAGCACTCCGAGTGAGGCCATCTTCCTGCGTTTCATGGCATTGGCTCCTTTGTGTCGAGCGCTGTTCAAAGTGTTGCGAGCAGTCGCAGCAGGGCGGGCGCGAACAAAACGCTCAGCAGTCCGCCGAGCACGGCCACCGCATTCTTACCGCGGCAGGTAATGAAAGTGGTCACGAATCCCCAAACGAAGATCGCGAGCAAGAGCACCAACTTGAGCACGAGGCCAGAGAGGGGCATGGCCTTATCGTCCTTAGCGAGCCAACTTTGAGCCATATTGGGCATGCCCACGGCTCGCCGTCGGCATGTCTGATTCCCCCTTAAGGTACCAAGCGGACGCTGCGCGGGAGGCCGGGATAATTTGTTGGGGGGGGGGGGGGGGGGGGGGGGGGGGGGATGGTGCGCCCGAACAGAAGAATGTACGGCGTGAGGTCGCCTTCCAAGAGCCACGGAATCCGGTCGGAATAGTAAATCCGGTCGGTGAGCGACATGCCGACGGCGCCGTTGCTTTCGATGGTGGGCCGCTCGAGGGTGACGTACACCCGATCGGGGGTTGGTGCGGCGGTTCTGGAGACCCAGTAGCCATGCTGTTGCTTGAACTTCTCGCTGGTCGCCGCCAGTTCGTCCTTGAACAGATAACGACCGCGAGCATTCCAGCCCCCCTCCTGCGCTAAGATGGCCGGAAGAGCGCACACGAGGGTAAAAAGCACTCCGAGTGAGGCCATCTTCCTGCGTTTCATGGCATTGGCTCCTTTGTGTCGAGCGCTGTTCAAAGTGTTGCGAGCAGTCGCAGCAGGGCGGCGCGAACAAAACGCTCAGCAGTCCGCCGAGCACGGCCACCGCATTCTTACCGCGGCAGGTAATGAAAGTGGTCACGAATCCCCAAACGAAGATCGCGAGCAAGAGCACCAACTTGAGCACGAGGCCAGAGAGGGGCATGGCCTTATCGTCCTTAGCGAGCCAACTTTGAGCCATACTGGGCATGCCCGCGGCTCGCCGTCGGCATGTCTGATTCCCCCTTAAGGTAACAATCCGACGCTGCCGCCGGGTGGCCGGGACAACTTCTTGTCCCGGCTGCGACAGGCCCGCGAAAAATCTGGCGAGTTTCTTGCATTCTCGAAACAAATCCGCCTTCGAGCCGGTAGTTACGTCGTGACCTCGTCGGTCGGCCTTTCTGCAATGCGTTTCTCCGGAGTCGTGATCCATGTGGCGTTCCGCGCCGTCTGCTCCGTCGCGCGTTCTTTCGCCGCCCCGCGTCCGTCGGGGCAAGCCGCTGACAAGCCCCCGCAGGCGGCGGTCGATACGCCGCAGCAAGCGGTTGTCGCCGCGGAATATCGCAAGTTCGAGAAGGTGGCCGCGTTTCTGCGGGCCCGCAACGCGGAGCAGTTCGGCATCACGTCCGCCAAGGGCATCGATGAGGCGAAGTTCGTGGTCCTCGGCGGGATCGAACAGTGGGTCACAATCCGCGGTCAGGACCGCGACAATCCCGTGTTATTGTTCCTCCACGGTGGGCCCGGGGACGTGACCAACCCGTGGACGTTCGCGCTGTTCGCTCCCTGGCTGCGCTACTTCACGGTGGCCCAATGGGATCAGCGGGGCGCGGGGAGGACGCTGCGAAAGACCGGCGCCGCCGTCGCGCCGACGCTGACGATCGAGCGGCTGGTGCAGGACGGCATCGAACTGGCCGACTACCTGCGAAAGCGCCTGGCGAAGGACAAGATCATTGTCGTCGCCCATTCGTTCGGGTCGATTCTGGGCGTCCGCATGGCGCGGGCACGGCCGGACCTGTTCCACGCGTACGTTGGCACGGCCCAGGTCGCCGACGAAACACGCAATTACGCCGTCGCCTACGACGCCCTCCTCCAGAAGGCGGGCTGTGGGCGATCAAACTGCCGTCGACGAATTGAGCCGCGTCGGGCCGCCGCCTTACAAGTCGGGCGCCGGATTTCGGACGCAGCGGAAATGGTCCAACGCCTTCGAGGGCGCGGACAACTTCCTGTTCGGCATGATCGGCCTGACGCTGGTCGCCCCCGGTGGGTCGGCCCAGGACCTCAACGACTCCATCGACGGCCAGATGCTGAGCGGCGAGCGACTGGTGCCGCAGACGACGTCCCACCGTCCGCAAGATTCGGCACAGAGTTCTCCGTGCCGATCTTTTTCATCCAGGGAGATGAGGACTTCACCACTCCGACGTCGCTGGCGGCGAGTATCTCGAAACCATCAAGGCGCCCCGCAAGGCATTCGTGCCGATTCCGGGAGGGCATTTTGCCGTATTCATCCACGCCGACCGGTTTCTGGCGGAGCTCGTGAAACAAGTGCGCCCCCTAGCGGTGCGGATCAAAAACTGATCTTGGCCGAATCGCTCTTTTGTGGCTGAATAGGGATAGGCGACCTGCGGCTCAGCGATGTCGCTGCGCGCCGGCATTGCGCGTGGGACCGCACATTGGGTCGGGATAGAATTGTCCGAGCCCCCCGTGTGAACGGAGGGAGATGATCGATAGTCCCGGATTCGGTGCACGTCAACCGGAGCACGGGACGGGACAGAAAGATTGGGACGGGATTGATTGGGACGGCAGCGCACGGGTCGGGACACCGAGGTTGGGACGGGATACGACGATCTCCCGCGTCAGACCGGACCGGTCAATCGTTTGCCGGTGGTGGGGATCCCTTTTTCACTAAGCGGGACAAGGAATCCCCAACAGCCGGGACGGGACTCGGGGACGGGACGGGACACGTTGTTTCACCGGGCTTTTGCCGCGAAAACGTGAGCGGCCGGTTCCGTAGGGCGAGCTGCCAGTGTATAGACCGGACACATAGGTAACAGTCGTTCGGACACATAGGTAACACTTTTTGTAGGCTGAGGTCTTCCTTTCCAGGAGGGAGACGGATGCCGTGGCAGGAGTGTGACGTTGTGTCGATGCGGGAAGAGTTTTGCCGTTTGGCGTCGTCGCCAATTCGAAGGTCGCTGTGCTGTGCAGGCGGTTTGGGATTTCGCGGAAGACGGGTTACAAGTGGTTAGGCCGAGTTCGGTTGGGCGAACCGTGCGTGGATCGTTCGCGTCGTCCTCGGCATTTTCGCGAGCCGACGAGCGCGGCCATTGAGGCGGAGGTGCTGGAGCTGCGGGATCGGCACCCGGTTTGGGGAGGTCGCAAGCTGCGAGCCCGTCTGTTGGCCCTGGGGCGTCAAGCGGTCCCGGCCGCCAGCACGATCACGGCGATTTTGCGTCGTCATGGTCGCATCGAGCAGGAGGAGTCACTTCGGCGTGCCCCCGTGCAGCGGTTCGAGCGGGAGGTGCCCAACGAGCTGTGGCAGATGGATTTCAAGGGCGATTTCCGCATGGTCGACGGTCGTCGCTGCCACCCGTTGACGATCACAGACGATCACTCGCGCTACTCCTTGGGGCTGCGGGCCTGTTTGAACCAGCGATCCGAGACCGTTCGGGAGAGTCTGCAGGGCGTCTTTCGACGTTACGGCCTTCCCTGGTCGATGTTGATGGACAACGGGACGCCCTGGGCGGTCACCCACCGTCGCGGAGGTTACACGAAGCTGTCGGTCTGGTTGTTGCGACACAACATTCGCGTGATCCATGGCCGCCCTTACCACCCCGAGACGCAAGGGAAGGAAGAGCGATTTCACCGCACGCTGCAGGCGGAAGTGTTGCGCGGCCGGGCCTTCGCGAACTCTGGGGAGGTGCAGCGGGAGTTCGATCGTTGGCGTCAGACGTATAACCACGAGCGTCCTCACGAGGCCTTGGGGCTGAGAGTGCCTGGTAGTCGTTACGTGGTCAGCCGACGTGAGTTTCCGGAGCATCTTCCGCCGATCGAATACGACGAGGGAGACGAAGTCCGCAAGGTGAATCCCGTGGGGCAACTGAGTTTTCGAGGACAAGTGATCAAGATCAGCGAGGCGTTCTCGGGCGAAGCCGTCGCTCTTCGGCCGACGACGACCGAGGGAGTCTGGCAGGTGTTTTATTGCTGGCAGAAGATTGCCCGCATTGATCTGCGAGACCGGAACGCGGAGGGGACGTGATTTTCCGACGCGAGGAAGGCAAAGCCTGCATTCGCTACGCTCACGCAGCCTTTGCCTTCCCCGCCAAACCTGTTACCCATGTGTCCGAACACTTGTCACCCATGTGTCCGGTCTCAACACTGCCAGCTTGCCCGCTTCGTTGCCGGTGAAGGGATCCCCGCCGGTGGTAGGGATCCGTTTTCACTAAGGGGGAAAAGGATCCCCAGCAGCCGGAACGGGACTCGAGGACGGGACGGGACACGTTGTTTCATCGAGAAATGCCCGAAGAAATTGGCCGTCACCCCTGGCCACACCCAGCGTTCTCGGCGCAATGAGCGAAAGGCTCCCCCTCACCCCCCGGCCCCTCTCGCGCGCAGCGGGGGAGAGGGGAGAAGGCGAATCAGATCGAAGACCACTGGCGGGCAAGCCGCCAGTGCCACCCGTTTCGCACCCACTGGCGGGCGAGCCGCCAGTGCCACCCGCCGCGGGATCTAGCGTGCCATCGAATCCCGGTCTGGCCGCCCCGGGTCCAGGGGCATTGCCCCTGGGGGCCCGCGTCTGGGACGCGGTGGCCGATTGCGGACTTGGGCTACGCCCCAGTAGCCGCCGATGAGGTGGGGGAACTTGCCGGGGGTCACGTGGTAGTGCCAGCCGCGGGCTTCGTCGTGGTGGACGTTGAAGGCGTTGAGCGGGTTCTTGGTTGAATCCTTGGCCAGCTCGCCGGCCGACTCGTAGGGGCCGTAGATTGGAAAGCCGTCGAAGGCGAAGCCGATCAGCGGCGAGTGGGCGGTGCCGTCGTCGGTCCAGGGCGATTTCACGCACGCCGGGTACTTGTGGTAGTGGTACTCGAAGCCGGGACTCGGGTGGCCGCAGCAGCGGTCGAGCCGCCAGATCGCTTCAACCGAGTCGGCGTCGAACGGGTTGAAGAAGATCACGCCGTTCGTGGCGATGCCGATCGGGCCGCCGGGGAGGGCCCGGTTTTCGTTGTGCGGGTCGATGGCGACGTGGTTCGGATTGACCTGCGGCTCGAGCGGAATTCGCCAGACCTGCCGCTGCTCCTGAATGTAGTTGGGATTGCCGTCGAGCGCCCGCCAGCGATCGGGAAAGACGGCCGTCGGATGGTTCGGCAAGTTGTGCGACCGCACGATCAATTCGGTCTTGGTGAACTCGAGCGTGACGTTGTCCGGCACCAGGCGGTCTTTGGTGACGAGCTTGCCCTCCAGGTCGAGCCAGCCCTTCCGCAGCCAGGCCTGCATGTTGTCGGCAAACGGCGCCTCGAACCGATCGGTGCGGTAATAGAGCCGGTCGGCGTTGGAGAAATCGAAATGGGTCGGCGGCGCGGCTGACCGGCTGTGGGCTGCATGCTCGGCGTCGGTCCCGCGCGGATCGTAGTACCAGCGGCCGCCCAGCGGAATCAGCGAGTCGGCCGCCGGCTCGGGGAGCTGCGACTCGTTCTTGGCCTTCGATTCGTTCTTTGCCTTCATGCGGGCGACGTAATCGTCCGGATCGGGAATGCGGACCAGCTCGAATTCGTTGATCCAGAACTCGGCCTGCTTCGACTTGCCGCTGCCGTGCCCGAAGCCGGCCGTCAGCTCGAGCGTATCGACCTCGGGGAACGGCGTGCGAAAGACCAGCTCGTAACTTTGCCAGGTTCCGACACCCAGCCGAGCGTTCGTTTGCGAATCGCGAAAGTCTTCACGCTCCTTTTCGACCTGGGGATAAATCCACTTCTTGATCGAGTCGAGCGAATTGGTGCCGCCGTCGCGAAAGAATTCGACCTTGAGATACAGATCGTCGCGCTGGACGTGAAAGCCGTCCTGCGCCAGGCCACGGATGCGAAAGCGGTACCAGCGGCCGCCGGTGGCGGAGATATTCGTCACCGTCTCCCGCACCGAGCCGGAGCGCAGATGTCCTTTCGCGCCATCCGCGCTCGCGAGGAATCGCACTCCGCGTCCGGCCTGCTCGGAGTGCGCGTCCGGGAAGGCACCGTAGACCGCGTCGCCTTCGACTGTGAAGCTCTTCGACGCCGTTCCCTTTTCGTCGAACCGCGGATGAGCGTTGATTGCCCGGTCGTGCATCGGTGCCGCCAGGGCAGATGGCAGCAGGATGCACGCCGAGACAATCAACGACAAGGCAATCAACGACAAGGAGCACGCCCGCACGATCACCGTTTCACTCCGGAAGTCGATGCCAATAACAGCGCCGGACTTGCTCGCCGGGCGATCTTACTCTGGTGCCGGACGGTCGGGACGTTGGGGACGATTCGAGTCGCCGTCCTGCGGTCCGCCACCCGGGCCGCCATCGCCGCCCGGGCCGCCGGGGCCACCAGGTCCGCCCGGACCGCCGCCCGGGCCACCCGCGCCGCCGCGTCCGCCCCGAGCGCCGCGTGGCGCATGTCGAATAAAGTCCTTTGCGAACTTGGTCAACTCGGCTCGGCTGAGCTTGCCGTCGCCGTCGGCATCGAAGGACATCGCGTGCGCGACGAGTCCGTCCACGGTCGGCGGTCCGCCTTGGCGTCCGCCGCGACCGCGACGACCACCCTGCCCCCCATTACCGGGTCCACCGCCACCCGGGCCACCCGGCCCACCTGCGCCGTCCGGACCGCCGGGGCCGGCACCGCCCGGTCCGCCGCGATCTTCTCCAGGCCCGCCGCCGGGACCATCCGGTGGTCCGCCCGGTCCGCCTTCGGCCTGCGGGCCGCGCCCGAATTGTCCGCCGCGACGACCGCCTCCGGACCGCCGGGTCCGCCCTGGGGATGCAATTCGTCCTCGGTCAGCTTGCCGTCGCCGTTCTTGTCGAGCTTCTTGAGCGCGGCCGGTGCATTGGCGATTTCTTCGGCCGAAAGCTCGCCGTCGTGATTCGTATCCAAAACTTCCATCAGCGGATTGCGGGGCGGGCCACGACGGCGTCCTCCGCCCCCCTCATCGGGCGGACCCTGACGCTCGTTGTCGTCACCGCCTCGCGGCGGGCCCTCCGGCGGCTGCGCGACGACGGCCGCCGCGCCCAAAACGCAGAGCACTCCAACCAGCCAAAACGTGCGACGCATGAGGTTTCTCCGAAAGCGTGCGTCCGCGGGGACGTGGCACGAAGCTCACTTTCCCGCGGCAACGCAATAGAGGGCCAGGTTCGACCGCAAAAACAACTCGTTGTTACTGATTGCCGGCGTGGCGTTGAAGTCGGTGTCGTCGGCAGGAAACCGGTTCTGAGCGACGATCTTGAACTCGGGCTTTGCCGGCAGCACGAGCGTGCCGTCCCAGCGGGTCACCGCCAGGATTTTGTCGCCGGCCAAAACGGGCGACGCATAAACGGGGCGTCCCCCCGTCTGCAATCCGGGCACCCGCTGCCGATACTTCACCTCGCCGGAGTTGGCATCCATGCACCAGGCCAGCCCCCGGTCGTCGACCCAATACAAATGACTGTCGTAGAGCAAGGGCGTCGAGACGTAGGAACTGTTGCGGCTCGTCCAGAGGACGTTCGACGCGGTGACGTCTCCCTTCCCTCCCGCGCGAATGGCACAACTTCCCGACGAACGCACGCCGCCGAAGACGAAGACCCGGTCACCATCAACGACGGGACTCGGACAGATGTTGCCGATCAGCTGCGTCTCGACGCGCCAGCGAAGCTTGCCACGATTCGGATCGAGCCCCCACACCTCGCCGGGCACGGCAAGCACCAGGTCGCTCTTGCCTCCCTTGGTGACGAGGGCCGGCGTGTCGTAGGCCAGTTCGAGCAGCTTGGCCTCGCTCTTCCAGAGCTGCTTGCCCGTCCGCTTATCGAACGCGCGGAGCGAATTGCTCTCTTCGGAGGCGTTCACGATCAGGGCGTCGTCGCACAGGATCAGGCTGGCGGCCGAGCCCCAGCGGCGATCGCTCGACTCGTTGCCGACATGCGCACTCCACAGCTTCTTCCCCTCGAGGTCGAAGGCAAACACGCCCGACTTGCCGAAAAAGACGTACACGCGCTCGCCGTCGCTCGTCGGCGTGTTGCTGGCGTAGCCGTGCTCGGTGAGGTAGCCGTTGAAGTCGTCCTCGGGCGAACCGCCGTCGATCATGCGGGTCCACTGGATCTGTCCCGTCTGGCGATCGACACAGACCAGGTGTCGCCGCAACCCGTCGACGCGGCCCGCTCCGCGCTCGCCCGTGCCGTAGCCGGAGTAGCACGTGACGAAGACGCGCGAGCCGACGACGATCGGGCTGGACGACCCAAATCCTGGCAGTTTGGCCTTCCAGCGCAGGTTCTCCGATTCGCTCCAAGTCGTCGGCAGGTGAGAGTCGCTGATTCCCGAGCCGTTGGGACCGCGAAACCGCAACCAATCGTCGCCGCGAACCGAGCCAACCCCGGCAAACAGGGCAATCGACGCCAGCGCGGCCCAGCCGGCCAACCCTGCGGCACCCACCCTGGTTCGGCTATGATTAACGGGATTCATCATTGTCCGCAGTCTGTTGTGCGTGGCGATCGATTCAAGGGAAGTAACGGAAACCGGTCGACCGCGTCCACGCCCCGCGACGAAGTGTGTGCCGATTCCGCCGAAAAAGGACGCTGGACGCCGCTTTTCGGCAGGGTTGTGGAGAACGGCAGTCGTTTCTCGTTAAAGAACAGGTGAGTGATGACGGGCAGACCCTCGGCGCCGGCTGACGAGCAAGCGCTCGTGCTTCGCCTGCGAGAGGGCGACCCGGAGGCGTTGGCCGAGCTGTTCAGCCTGCATCGGGAGCGGATTTGGCGGATGATCCGTTTCCGCATGGACCGCCGGCTGGTCCGCCCGAATTGACCCCGACGACGTTTTGCAGGAATCGTTCCTTGCCGCCCGGCGCGGATCGACAACTTTCTGGCCGAGCCGCACGGCTCGTTCTTCGTCTGGTTGCGGCTGATCGCCCTGCAAACGTTGTTCGACCAGCATCGCCACCATATCGGGGCCGAGATGCGAAACGCCGGGCGGGACGTGCAACTGGGCGACCGGCCCGACTCGGCCAACACGTCGCTCTGCCTGGCCGCCCAACTGGCCGGAACGATCACGTCTCCCAGCGAGGCGGTCGCCGGACTCGAAATGATGCAGCGGCTGGAGCAGGCGATCCGCACGATGGCCGCCCTCGATCAGGAAATCATCGCCATGCGGCACTTCGAGGATTTGACCAACATCGAGTCGGCCGAGGCCCTGGGCATCAGCCCGACGGCGGCCAGCAACCGCTACGTGCGGGCCATCGCGCGGCTCAAGGAAATCCTCACGTCGTTCGGCGAGTCCAACTTCGGCGTTCCGGGCAAAAAGTCGTCTTAGGTCCGAGCATGCTCGCCCCCCAACCCGACAGCAATCCGCTCGAAGCGCTCGCCGCCGACTTCATGGAGCGCCAGCGGCGGGGCGAAATGCCGTCCGTCGAAGAGTACGCGGCCGATCATCCCGAGCTGGCGGACGAAATCCGCGACTTGTTTCCGACGATCGCTGCGCTGGAGAAAGTGCGGGCGGGCCAGGAAAGCGAAGATTCGCGACGACCGCCCGGCGCGACGCGGCTACAACGCCTGGGCGACTTCCGCATCCTGCGAGAGATCGGCCGCGGCGGCATGGGCATCGTCTACGAGGCCATGCAGGAGTCGCTTGGCCGTCGCGTGGCGGTGAAAGTGCTGGCTCGTCACTCGCGGCTCGACGATTCGCACCGCCGGCGATTCCTCCGCGAAGCGCGGACGGCCGGCCGCCTGCACCATACGAACATCGTGCCGATTCTGGGCGTCGGCGAGCAGGACGGCCTCGACTATTTCGTGATGCAATATATCGAGGGGGTGGGGCTCGACTCAGTCATCGGCCGGCTCCGGAGAACGAGCGGCACGAATCCTGAGTCGCTGCGGCTCTCGTCGTATTGGCAAGCAGGCGATACCGACGGCAGAATCTCGGCACCGACGCAGCGAGTCGAATCCGTCGCCAAAGCCGCGTCCGGCAATGGTGTCGCAAACAAAGCGGCAACCAGCGCGGACTTCAGTCTCTCTGACGACGCCGTGCCGCCGACCCCGGGCTCGCAGCCGCAGTTGGCTGACAACGCGCCGCCGGCCGTCGGTTCGGGGAGTGGTTCCCAGCTCGCCGGGACGCAGCCGTTGCGGCAAATCTGTCGCACGTATTGGCAGGACGTGGCCTTTGTCGGCCTGCAGGTGGCGCAGGCCCTCGAATATGCGCACAGCCAGGGAACGTTGCATCGCGACGTGAAGCCGGGCAATTTGTTGCTCGACGCCCAGGGCACAACCTGGGTGGCCGACTTCGGACTGGCCAAAGCCACCGATCAGGATGTCGTCAGCCGCACGGGGGACGTTCTGGGCACCCTGCTCTACATGGCTCCGGAACAGTGGCGGGGAACGGCCGACGCCCGCAGCGACATCTACAGCCTGGGCGTGACGCTCTACGAGTTGGCGACGCTGCGCGTGCCGCTGCAAGTTCACGACCGGGTGAAGTCGCTGGGCCGAGTGAGCCCGACCTCGGCCATCACGGCTCCGCGAAAGCTCTGTCCGTCGCTGCCGGTCGACCTGGAAACGATCGTGATGAAGGCGATGGCCGAAGAGCCCGCACACCGCTATCAAACAGCCGGCGAACTGGCGGCCGATCTCGCGCGATTCCTGCAGGACCAACCGATTTCCGTCAGCCGGCCCAGCGTGTGGGAACGCTGGCGGCGCTGGCGGCGGCGGAACCCGGCCGCTGCCTACTTTTCGACGGCCGCAGCGGCACTGCTGATCCTCGTCGTCGTCGTGACGTCGGTCGCCTACGTGAAGACGCGCGTGGCGCTGGCCGACGCCTCGCAAGCCAACGAGGCGCGGGGCCACGCCCTCGCCAACGAAAAGCTCGAGCGCGAGCGGGCCGAGTCGATGCTCACGACATCGCTGGCCGCCCTCGACAATGTCTTCGATCGGCTTGTTCCGGATCAACGCGACCAGGGGCGTGCCCTGACTGTCGCCGGCCAGGACCAGCCCACGCCGACGGCCGCCGCATCTCCGGAATCGGCCGCGCTGCTCGAAGAGCTGCTCAAAGTTTACGATCAGCTCGCGGCAGGACAGACCACGCAGGCGCGGCTCGGCGTCGAGTCGGCGCGAGCCACTCGACGGATCGGCGACATCTACACGCGGCTGGGTGACCTGCCCCGCGCCGACACCGCCTATCAACAGTCGATCGACAAATACCAGGCGCTGGCGGCCGGCGGGACCGATCCCAAACTCCAGCTCGAAATCGCGCGGTTGCACAACGATCTCGGCGCGATCTACGACCGCCAACGAACGAAGGAGAAGTCTCGCCGCGAGTTCACGATGGCCCTCTCGATTCTCCAGCCGCAACTGGCCAGCCCGTCCTCGGCGGCCGAACGGTTCGAGGCGGCACGGACACACTTCCTGCTGGGACGCGGGTCCGACCCGCAAGGCGAACCGGAACCCCCCAAGGGCGGACCGCATCACCATCCCGGTGACGGTCCGCCGCACCATCCTGGTGACGATGGACCGCCCGGTGAGCATCACCGCCCGCCGCCCGGCGAACCTGGCGACGGTCCTCACGGTGATGGCCCTCCGGATCACGGGCCGCCTGATGACGGACTGCGCGGTGACGGCCCACCTGGTGACAGGCCGCCGGGCGACTGGGACGGCGGACCACCGCCGGATGATGGTCCGCGTCGCCGTCCGGGGCATCGTCCGCCGCCGCGTGACGGACGTCCCGACGCTCCACCCGACGACGATCCCGGACCGCCGCCCGAGGAACGAGGCGAAGGCCCGGATCGATCGCACAACCGACATCACGATGCACCGCCGCCGCGCAAGGCCGACGCGAAGGAACTCGGCTTGGCCATCGGTTTGCTCGATCCGCTCATCAAGAGCGATCCGCGGAATCCGGCGTATCGTTACCTGCTTGCCCAGTGTTACCGGGAGCAGGCCGATCCTCGCGCGGCTTCGTCGAGCGAAGTCGACAAGGCGGAGCAGTTGCTGACCGCGCTCGTCAAAGAACATCCGGATGTGGCCGATTACCACTTCGCGCTGGCCGACACATACGCCATGTCGGATATTCGCTCGCTCTACCCCAAGGACTTTCCGCAGGCCGAGAAGAACTTGCGGGCGGCGCTCGACCAAAGCACCGCGCTCGTCGATCGCAATCCCTACGCGACCGACTATGCCGCGCTGCACGTGCACATTCTGCACAAACTGGCGGGCATCTTGCGGCAAAGCCCTCCCGAGCGTGCCGGCTCACCAACCACCGTCGACGAGATCGGCCGACTTTACCAGGAAGCCGTTCGTCGACAGGCGAGCCTCGTGCAGCGATTCCCCGGCAACCTCGGTTACCTGTTCTGGCTTGGGAAAATCCGCATGTCGCTCGGCGAGTTCTGGCTCGAACGCCACAATCCGCAGGAAGCCCGCAAAGTCTTCGAGACGGCCATCGCCGATGTCACCCCGGCCTACACGGGCAAAATCGCGACAGGTCTGCTCGGCGACGTGTTGCGGAGTCTCTACGATCGGCTGGGCGAATCGCTCCAGGATCTGGGCGATGAACCCGGATCCCGCACAGCCCACGAAAAAGCCCGAAAGATCGGCCCACCCGGTCACGGCCCTGGCGAGGGACCCGGTCCTGGCGGCGACCATTTTGGGCCGCCCGGCCACCGTCGTGGACCGCCTCCCCCGCCCAACGGCGAAGGATGACTGCGACGGATAACGTCCGAGCCATAACACGCCGCACGCGGTCGCTACGGATGCCTTGCGTGGGCCGCGTCGCCCATGATGTGCGCTCGAATGATCTCGATCTTAAAGCTGCGCAGGAGCGGGCCGGGAAGCATTTTGTCAGCGTTCACGATCGTCCCATCCGGTCCGACTAGCAAATAGCTCGGGAAGGAGTTGACGCCGCACTCGTGAAGGTAAGCATTCAACGTGCGGCCGTCCGCCTGGTCGATGGCGATCGGCACGGCCATCGAGGAGGACTCGACATATTTGCGAATCGCGTCCGGCTCGACCGAATTGTCGTGCACGCCGATCACCGTCAACCCGTGGTCCTTGTAGAGTTCGTAGGCGAGTCGCACCGACGGATAGTCTTGGTGACAGAAGTGGCACCACGTCGTCCAAAAATCGAGCAACACATATCGGCCGCGGAAATCGGCCAGTTTTCCGGTGCCCTGCGGCACGTTGAGCCATAACCGGCAATCGAGCTCCGGAGCCAGTCCGGCGTGGATCGAGCTATGGGCGAGGCCGCCAGTCGAACCCTTGGCTTCCCAATCGCGCCACTCTTTGGCGACTTCGTCCAACTGCCGTTCGTAGGGCTCGGGTTCGAGCTTAAGCGTGATGTTCGTCAGGCTCTCGGGCCGATCGAGATGGACTTCCGTCCGCGCCCCGAGCGGCTCGTAAGCATGAAAGGCGACGACTGGATGGACGTAGACCCGTTTGCCATGCTCGCCCGTCGGCATCACTGACGGTTGCAACTCGAAGCGGCCCTGCGCGTCCGTCAGCGTGGGATTTTCCCAGCGGAGCTGAGGACCGCGGAACCGCACGACTGTGTGGGAGGCCGGACGCCCTTCGGGCCCGACCACGCGCCCGCTCACTTTCGGCGTGGGATGCAAGCGGATGTTGCGGACACTGGCCGGCCCCGGAGCCTTGATCGAAACCTGGATCCATTGAGGGTCGCAGGTGAAATTGTCCTTGTAGCACGTGACCCGCGCCAGCCCGGTCGCCAGTTGCAGCGAGTACGTGCCGTCCTTGTCGGTCCTCTTGGAATCGGCGTAGACCCACTGCAGGGCGGACTTGCCGGCTGCGTCGGGAGCGCTCGTCCCCAGGACTTCGCCCACCACAACCTCGTCGGCCACCGGTTTGCCAGAGGGGTCTTCGAGCACGCGGCCCTGCGCGATGACTTTGCGATGCATCTTGAAGGTGTACGTGTCATTCGTTCCCGGCCCGATCGCAAAGCTCTCGTGGTGCGCATCGGCCGTCACTCGAGGCACGATCAAGTGCTCCTCGTGCGTCAACGTCAGCAAGCTGTAGTTGCCCGGTTCGACGGTCAGGCGGGCGACACCCTCTTTGTCGAACGCCAGCGCGAAGTCGACGTACGTGGACGGCCGGCCGAACGGCACACGATCGAGCCGCAGCCTCGGCGGGGCGGTTGGAGGAATCTGGTCCGCCGGCTCGAGTCGCAGGGTGAGCTTTACGCCCGGACGCAGGACCGCGTCGACCTTGGTTTTCGGCTTCACGATCACGCCGCTCAGTTGCGCTTGCACGAAGTCGGGATGTTCGACGACGAACGCGAGCGAGGCGTGTTGCGGCAACGCCGGCAGTTCCACGCGCCCGGCTTGATCGCTGGCGGGAACGTCCAGGTTGAACCGGGAGTCCTCGAATCGCCGCGATTCAAAGAAGAACGAGCCGTTCGCATCTTGCTGCTCGACCGACACGACGCGGGCGCCAGACACGGGCTTGCCGTCGGGAGTGCGCACCAGGACAGCCAGCGTGCCGGGCCGGCTCAGCGAGATGTCCGCTGCGGTCAGATCGCCGTCTCTGCAACTTCACGAGACGATAAGCCCGCGCGAACCCGGGAGCCAGCACCGCGAAGACGTACGCCCGCACGGCCAGGTTCTCGAAGCCGTAGGCCCCATCCGCGCCGGTCTTGACGGTTCCCCGCCCCGTTTCCGGCTGGCCGCTGGCGTCCCGCGCGAACAGGCAAACTTCGGCCCCCGCCACCGCCTTGCCGTCGCTGTTCAGCACCCGTCCGGCTACTCGCCGCGTCGCCTGAGAATCGTGGCCGCCGGCCCGTTGCCCCTGGGCGGCACACGGCCGCGAAAGGGCGAAAACCGTCAGAACGAGACCGATGCCGGCAACCAGCGCGATGCGGAGCGTCTGCATGAAATGCGCCTTTCGCAAGAGACCGTCTCTGCCACGGCCGTCGGTCGAAATCCTGCCCCAAATGGAGTTGCGAGACAAGAATTTTCGTCTACGAGACGCCCCGCCGGTGGCGTAAAAGCGAAACTCCTCCCGAGAGCCCCCGCAGAACGCCGCCGCGGCCGCTCGTGAATCTGGATTCGCCTCGCCGGGTGAACGATAATCGCACGAGCGCTTCGCCGGTTTCGCCCGCCTTCAACCTCTCTTCGACTGCGGAACCCCCAGTTCGAGTGTTGCCCGTTCGACCGTCCCGGCGTTGATCGTTCTCAAGGACCGCAGTTTGACCAAACGTTCCCGCAAAGCGCCGCGCGTCGTCCCGCCGCCAGCCGTCGCCGAGCCTGTCCAAATTCCGGAAATTCAGGGCGCAGCATCGGCCGCCTGGACGCGGCGTTGGCCCGGGTGGCTGACCCTGTGGGCCGGTTGGCTCGTGCCGCAATTGGTGCTCTTGGGCCCCGCCTTGATCGGTCGCACCGTCGATCTGCCGGTCGACCTGCTGACCACTCCCCATACGTACGTTCCCAATCCGTCCGAGTACGCGGGCGTTCTGCGGCACGGCCGCGAGCTGTTCGACATGGTTTTGCTCTATCCGGAGGCGCGCGAATTCTCCGCGAAGGAACTGCGGGCCGGGCGCTTGCCCCTGTGGCAGCCCGCGAACTTTGCGGGAGCGCCCTTTGCGTTTTGGCCCAAATACTCGCCGTTCGAGCTGCTTTACTACGCGGCGCCGTACCCGGTTACGCTGGCCTGGATGGCCATCGTGCAGGCGATCACGGTCGGACTGGGAATGTGGCTCTTGCTCTCGCGCTCGTTTCGGCTCGGTTACTGGCCCGCGGCTCTGGCGAGCTGGTGCGCGCCGCTGACTGGCTACGTGACGGTCTGGCACGGATCACTCCCTTTGGGGCCCGTGCTCTGGTTGCCCTGGTCGCTCTGGGCAGTGCACAGCGCCGTGAAAAATCCTGCCGGACTGGGCGGATTGTGGGTGGCCCTGATCACAGGACTGATGTTGCTCACCGGCCATCCGGGCGTCGGCGGCCTCGTGCTGCTGACGACCGGGCTCTATTTCGTTTGGATGCTGGCCGACGACTTCCTGTTTGGAGACCTTCCCGTCCGTCAGCATTGGCGACTCGCCGCATGGCGGGTGGCGGTTGTCGCCGCGGGCTGGTTGATCGGCTTCCTGATCGGCACACCTTATCTGCTCCCGCTCTTGGAATACGGCCGCACCGGCTATCGGATAAACGTCCGCTCGAGCGGGTACGAGGAGCGGCCGCCCGAAGGTCTCGAGGGAATCCCCGCCATCTTCTGGCCGGAAGTCAATGGCGACGAAACGCACGCAACGACGACGCGGATCACAGGCCGATCAAGCTTGATCGAGGGAGCATCCGCGGGATACGCGGGCCTGCTGGCCGCGCTGTGGCTGGCGCCGCTGGCCTGGCGTCATCGACGGCTGCGATCACTGACGGTCTTCCTCGCGCTTTTGACTCTTGTGTCCTTGGGCTGGACGCTCAACGTGCCGGGCATCATCCATCTGCTGGCGCCGGATGGATGCGCCCGCTGGCGTCTTTGTCGTTCAACCGCTGGGTCTTTGCCGCGGGCGACGCCATCTTAATCCTCGCCGCCATCGGGCTCGATTCGTTGCTCGCCAGCGTGCCGGAGTTTCGATGGAGGTGGCGCTTCCCCCCGCTGCTCTGCGCCTGCTTTGGTTGTTGGTGCCTTTATCGATTCGTCACTCTGTCGCCCGTGCACACGCGGCAAGGATTCGCGACCGTCTTTTTGTTGGGGGCCGCCATGGCCTTGGCGGGGATCGCCGGCTGGGCAACCACGTTTTCCCGCCGACCGCGTATCGGCTGGCTGCGGATCGGCCTGATCGGACTGCTCCCTCTGGAGCTGTTTTGGTTCGCCTGGACCGAGCGGCGGCAAGCCGACATCTCGCTCAATTTTCCGCCCATTGCCGTGCTCGACAAACTGACCACGCTGCCGCCGGGACGTACTTGGGGCATCGCCTCCTTCGAGCCGAATCTCAATCAGACCTTGGGCCTGGAGGACATTCGTGGCTACGACGGCGTCGACCCGGGAAATTTTATCAGCCTGTTCGAGCTGGCCGTGGATCGGAAACGGACGATGTTTTTCTTTTACGCGCGGACGCAAGTCGCGATTCCCGCCGCCGCGTACACCGATCAGGGATTGCGGCTGCATCCCGTCTCCGACCTGCTCAACGTCCGGTACCTGATCTATCGCAGCCGCCCGCCCGTGTCGCTGCCGGTCGTGCTGCACGAGGACGACTATTGGATTGCGGAAAACGTGCGGGCGCTCCCCCGGGCTTACGTGCCGCGTTCGGTCCGTGTCGTCCGGGACGACCACGAAGCACTTACCCAGATGGCTTCATATGACTTCGATCCCCGCCAGACCGCCTTCGTGTCCGATGATTTGCGGCTGCCTCCCAACATGCAGGGACTGGCGAGCGTCCAATACCCGAGCCCGTCGCGGGCCGAGATCGATGCGTCGATGCAAACCGACGGGCTGGTGCTCGTCTCCGACCTGTGGGATGGCGGCTGGCGCGCGGAACTCGACGGCGCGGAGTGTCCGATTTACCGCGTCGACATCGCGCTCCGCGGATTCCACGTGCCGGCGGGGAAACATCGCATCGTCTGCACGTACGAACCGCTCAGTGTGTGGGCCGGCTTTCGGGCGGCGGCCGGCGGACTCTTGCTGCTCGTCCTGTGGGCGGTTTGGAAGCGCCGCACGAGCATTCAGAATCGCTTCGCGCGATTCGGTCGTGCCCGAGCACAGAATGCGTGAACGGCCGTCACTCGATCAGGAATCGCCGTCGACGCCGACGACCGGGCTGCGTCGCTCCATCAAAATCGTGTCCCGCCAAACACCGCGGAGTCTGCCGATGCGCTCGCGTCGCCCGATCTCGCGGAAACCGCAAGCCTGTTGCAGCCGGAGGCTAGCGTCATTTTCCGCGAACGTGGCCCCCTGGAGCGTCCAAATGCCGCGCCGTTCCGACTCGGCAATCGCGGCCAGCAACAGTTCGCGACCAATACGTTGGCTGCGATGATCGGCCGCAACATACACGCTGACTTCCGCGACGCCGGCATAGCAAGCACGCCGGGACACGGGACAGAGCGCAGCCCAGCCGACGATCCGAGCGTCCAGCCGCGCCACGAGGCGCGCGAACGGATGATGGGCGGCATCCCATTCGTCCCAAGTCGGCGGATCGACCTCGAACGTCGCCTGGCCGGAGGCAATGCCGTCGACATAAATCGCCCGCACCAACTCCCAATCGGCCGGCGCCATCTCGGCGATCTCGAGGCTGGCAGAATGTTCCCGCACTCGATCTCTCACACGTCAGAGGGAGCCTCGTCCGCCCGCGATCCGTCAGAACTGCATATAGAGAACGGGGGGCGGTTCCTGCTGAAAGGCCCACTGAACGAAGAACATCCCGGCCACGAACGCGCATTGGGCACAGAGAATCGTGGAGAGCAATCCGTTCCGCTCTCCCAGCCACCGACCCGCTCGCTCGAAAAACGAGCCCGCGGCGTCCGATTTCCAAAGCGCCGTCAACAGCACGGCCGCCGCGACGAGCACGAGCGCCGGTCCCTGCCACGAATACCTCGAGACGGCCGCGGGCAGATTCGCGAGACACGTGCCGAGCGCGCTGAGAATGCTCAGGGCATGATCGACGTCGTTGGCAAAAAAGAGCTGGCAGACGCAGACGTAATGCAGCGTGATGACGATCGCGACCAGCCGCACCGTCTTGTCTTTAAGGTAGGCGCGCAGTCGTTGATG
Organism: uncultured Planctomycetaceae bacterium; assembly: GCA_963813715.1. GTDB lineage: Bacteria > Planctomycetota > Planctomycetia > Planctomycetales > Planctomycetaceae > DASPSM01. The sequence continues at coordinate 336,631 of CAWFAK010000007.1, forward strand.
GCCGATGGTTGCCCGCAGGACGTCGCCGTAAGCCCGCGTCGCCGCCGCTCCCAGGCCGTTGAGCACGCCGAACATCACAAAGGCGTCAGTCGTGCCGTGCCAGACGCCGGCGACGAAGAGCGCAAGAACAAGAGCGCGTAACTCCACGAGCGGGCTCCCCGCGGGAAGGCGGTGGCCGCCGCCTTATAGCTCGACATGAAGACGTAATCGCGAATCCAGTGCGTCAGCGTGATGTGCCAGCGGTCCCAAAAGTCCAAAACGTTGCGGGAGAGCCACGGCCGGTTGAAATTCTCCGGCAGCCGAAAGCCGAGCAGCCCGCCGGCGCCGATCACGATGTCCGTATACCCCGAAAAATTGAAATACAGGTAGACGGGATAGGCGTAAAAGGCGATCAGCACGGACCCCAACGTCGGCGTCGTCCACAATCCGCCATAACTTTTGAGGGCCGTTTCGACGTAAGCCCCCAACAGGCCCACCTTGATCATTCCGGTCAGGATGCGGATCCAGTAAAGCAGGCTTTCGCGAGTCTCGCTCGGCTGCAGATCCATCTCCTCCCAGTATTTCAGGAAGTCGTTATAGCGCTGAATCGGGCCGGCCGTGATCGTGAAAAATGAAAGCTGGTAATTGAGATAGCGCCACAGATTGAACGGCGCCAATTGCCCCTGCCACTGGTCGATCAGCATGTGGATGAATTTGAAGGTCATGTAGGACAGGCCGACCAGCTCGGCCTTGTGCAGCCGCATGTCCAAGGCGAGCGGGAAGGGAATGAAGGCGGCCAACAACGTGTATCGCTTGACGTAGAGGTAGAGCAAGAGCACCAGCGACACCGCCGCCGTCACAATCCAGCCGCGACTTTGTGCCCGCACGAGTGCCAGGGCGCCGTAGGTTATCCCCAGGAAGAAGACAAACCAGATCCAACTGCGGAGGTCCGGCACGAGCGGGATGAGGAACATCAGGCTCACGCAGGCCAGCACGATTTGGCGCAAGCGTTTGCCGGGTGCCAGGTGAAAGACGATCACCGCCGCGCCGCAAAAGAACAGGAAACCCAGGGAGCAGACCGCCATTGCGCGTTCTCAACCGGCTTGAAGTTTGCTTTCGATCAGCCGGACAAAGGAGCCGATATTCTGATCAGGCTCTTTCAATCGCGACATTTCCGCGGTCGCGAACTTGATGCCCAAAGCCCGCTCGATAGCAATCAAGAGGTCGATGTGCGTCACCGAGTCCCAGCCCTCGACGTCGGCCGCAGTCATGTCGTCCCGCAGGACGATGGTCGGGTCGTCGAAGACTTGGCGAAAGATTTCCTGCAGCTCGGCACGAACGTCACGCACGGGATTCGTCCCTCTCGATAAAGTGCGGCAGCGGAGCCGCGGCCGCCACGTCGAGTTCCCAAAAGGTCGACGCTCCGTCCGAACCGGCCGGCGAAAACCCGAGCTTCGCGTAATGGTCGGCGACGAGCCCGTTCTTGGCCGTCGGGATATAGGTCCCCAACAGACGATTGCATCCGGCGGCGCGGCACAAATCCACCAATTCGTTGCGGGCGAACTGCTCCACGCCCCGCTGCAGCACCCGGCAGCTCATGATCCAGGTGTCGATCGCCAGAGCGTCTGCTTGTTTTCGCAGGAGAATCACGCTGATCAGTCCGTTGTCGCCCAATTCGTCGCGGAGGCTGAACGTTCGCGTCTGCCATTCGGAATTCTCGACCAGGCCGCGGACTTCCGACAGCGTGTAACGCCGCGTCGTCAGGTTGAACTGGTTCGACTTGTTGACCAGCTGCGTCGAGCGTTCGATGTTCAAGTCGTTGATCAGCTCAACCTTCATCTTCATGTGCAGCGAGGCGAGAAACGATTCCAGGTCGGTGCGCCGGCCGCCAGCTCCTTGCGCCGCGTGTTCTCGAAATAATAGCGGGCCCGGGCCGAATCCTCTTGCGTGAACGACGTCGTCTCAAAATAGCGATGACGGGCCACGCGCCGCGATGTAACCCGACGGATCCTCGGGCAAATCGGGCACCGCGACTTGCGGCACAAAGCGGCGGACGAGCGCCCGCTCGGCCGGATTGTCGTCGACAAACACGATCGAATCGAGCCCCAGCTCCAGCTGGTCGGCGATGGTGCGGAGGTTGTCCGCCTTGTTGTTCCAATTGGCGACGAACGCCGAGATGTCGGCCAGGTGCAGTACCATGTCGGCCCGCTTCTCGAAGGGCTCGCGCGCCTTCTCAGGATCGTTCTTGGAACATACAGCCAGCACGATGCCTCGCTGCGAAAGCTCCTTCGCGTAGCGCTGAAACGCGAGAAACGCTTCACCTTCGCCCGAGCCCTGCCCGAACTTGATGCCGCCGGGCCCCAGGTCGCCGACGACGCCGCCCCACAGCGTGTTGTCCAGATCGAGGGCCAGAACTTTCTTGCTGCGCCCCAGCATGGCTCTCAGCTGCGAGACGACGCTGTGGGCATAGCCGGGCAGGCACTCGGCCCCGCACGGCATTTTGAACTCGTGATAAAACCGCGGATCGAACCAGCCCGCCGCCCCCGCCTCGGCCGCGAGCGATTGAGATCGTGCATCACGACGAACGCGGGCGCCGCCTCGGCCAGCGAGCGATTGAGCCGGGCCAGATAATTTTCGCGGGCCGCCGGATGCCGCAGCGTGTAATGCCCCAGGATGCGATCAAACGGAATGTCGAAGTTGTTCTGGATCAGCGTCGCGTTCCAGCGGGAGCGGGCCGTCTCCCAAAGCTGCAGCCAATCGGACAGCTCCGTTTCGGCGAATTGCTCGACCGCGGCCGCGTCGGCTTCGAGCGGCGGCACGCGGGTGAGATCGCGAGCTCCCGTCGCCACAAAGACGATTTCCGGTCCGAACTGATCTAGTCCCGAGCCGGGCGTCAAAATCTCCTGGCGAAAGAGCCCGTACTCGGCTTCGTAGATCTCGGCCGCGATCCCCTCGTGCGCGAGAAAGAGTTCGATCAGTTGACGCAGCTGAATCGTCGTCGGGCCGCCCAAAATCGCCAGTCGAACGACTCGACCGGTGCTCGTGCCCGCGTTCGTCGCCGCGCCCGTCCCCGCGTTCGGCCCGTTCACGTAGCGCCGCAGCTTCATCAGCGACGAGTAATCCAGCAAGGGGCTCACGGCGCGGGCTGCCCAGCCACGCGCCGCGTCGGGATCTTCCTGCTGACTGACGGCTTTGAGGGCCCCGACGAAATCAGCGAAACGCGGCCGGCGAGCCGGCGCGTCGAGCTGCAAATACGAGTGAAGCGTTTCCTGATCGTGCTGCGAGGCGGTCAACGGGGACGTTCCAGCGTTGTCGACTTGGCAAGCCCGCGACGAACGGATGGGGGTCAGCGCGACAGAATCTTGCCGGATGGGAGCTCAGAATCGATCCTAAGCCGGCGAAATGGCAAGGTCAATCGCCGCGCCCGAGGACTAACTCGTGTCGCCCGGTGCGTTCCAGCAAGTAATTGGCGAGCGAGATCTCCCGTTAGCGCATCCTGCCGGATTGGCTACAGTTTGCCCCCGCAACGGAGGCGGCCGTGCTCGCGTCATCTTATGTTCGGCGGATGCCCTGGTTCGTCCTGATTTGGGCCTGCGCCCTCTCGGCGATGGGCTTGGCGGCAATTGCCCGCGGCGACGAACTGGCCGGCGGTGGACAGCTCTGGTCGCGGCAGTTGGAGTGGATTCTGCTCTCGGCCTGTGCGCTCTTCGCGGCCACGCTGCCACACTATCGGCTGCTTCGGCACGTTTGCTATCCGCTTTTTGGCGGTTGCCTGGTCCTGCTCGTCGCCGTCTTTCTGACGCAACCCCGCAACGGTGCGCAGCGTTGGATCCCGTTCGGGCCGATCGCCTTTCAGCCGTCGGAGCTGACGAAGCTGGCCTTCATCGTGGCGCTCGCCGCTTACCTGGTCCATCAGCGCAGCTACCGCGAGTTGAAGGGGCTGCTCGTGCCGTTCGTGATCGCCCTGGTGCCGGTCGGCCTGATCCTCCGCGAGCCCGACCTGGGAACGTCGCTGGTCTTTTTGCCGGTGCTCTTTGCCATGCTGTTTGCAGCCGGAGCCCGCGTGCGGCACCTGGTCTTCGTCGTGCTCTTGGCCATTCCCGTCCTGCCGATGATGTGGATGGGAATGAGCGCCGAGCAGAAGTCGCGAATCGTGACATTGTTCGTGCAGCGCGACGGCGGCCCGGCCCCCACCGGCGACGGGTATCACCTGCACCAGTCCAAGCAGGTGATCTCGCTCGGCGGCGTGCGTGGCAGCCAATTCAACGGCGCGACGATCGACGATCCGCAAGCCTATCACCTGCCCGCATCGCGGACCGATTTTGTCTATTGCCTGGTCGGCGAACGGTTCGGATTGATCGGCTCGTGCACGACGTTGCTGCTCTACTTGGCGCTGTTCGCGGCCGGACTGCGGATCGCCGCTGGCACGCGCGAACCGTTTGGACGCTTGCTGGCCGTCGGTGTGATTACGTTGATCGCCACGCAGACGATCATCAACACCGGCATGACCGTCGGCCTGATGCCGGTCACCGGGATCACGCTGCCACTCATCAGCCACGGCGGCTCGAGCCTGATTACCACGGCCGTCGCCCTGGGCCTCTTGCTCAACGTGGGCCTGCGGCCGGGTTACGAAGTGGCCGGCGCGCCGTTTCGATTTGCCGAGTGACTCACTTTGCCGAGTGAACCGACTAGTCCGCGCCGGCCATCAAATCTGCCAGCGACTGGAGTAACCCAGTCGCGTCACCACGGTCCGCCTCCGCGAGCGCCATCTTCAAGAGCGCGATGTGCCGTTCGGTGAGCGGGATTAACGAGTCGGGCGGCGGGACACGGGGCACAAGTCTCTGCGAAATCGCCGCGACCAGCGCGTCGACGCCCGCGCCCGTCTTCGCAGAAACGCGAATCCACCTTTCAGTTTCATCTGGCTGCCAATGGTCGTCTCCTTCGTACACCGGAAGGTCGCACTTGTGAGCGACAACGATGGCCGGTCGATGCTCGGCGAGAATCGCTCGGTCGGCGGCCGAGGCGGGTTGGCTGATGTCGACCAGCACCACCGCCAAGTCGGCCGTCTCGAGCGTCTGCCGCGCCCGCTCGATTCCCGCCGACTCCAGCGGATCGGCACTCGCCCGCAGGCCGGCGGTGTCGGAAACTTCGATCGGCCAACCGTCGATGGCCGTCTGCGCACTCACGACGTCGCGCGTCGTCCCGGGCTGATCGAAAACGACGCATCGCGTGTAACCTAAGATTGCGTTGATCAAGCTCGATTTGCCGACGTTCGGCCGTCCGGCCAGCACCACGCTCCACGGCCGCGTGAGATGCAGACCGAAATCCTCCCACGCCAGCCACTCGCGGATGCGAGCAGCCGCGGCCGGAAGGTTGGCCGGCGCCGCGGTGATGACATCTCGCACTGCTGATTCAAAAAGGCCGTTCGCCTGCTCCCACAGAATGGCCGCCGTTGGCAACGTCGTCGCGCGGCAAAGTTCGCCCATGATTTCCGCCCGCAGCGGTGATTCCGTCTGCTGCAAAAATTCGGGCCACGCGACCACCCGGCAACCGGCAGCGGCAAGATCCCGGAGGATCCGCCGGGAAGCCGCCTCGCCGCCATGACAATGGATCTCGAGCGTCGCGTCATCCAGTGCGCAGAGCACGATTTCTTCAGACGGTTCGCTCCCCCAATGACCAAAGACGATGCGGCCGACGGATTGCGAACTCAGCGGCCGTCCGTTCGCGGCCCGAAAGGGCCACACGTCGGCGACCGGACGCGACGCCCCAAGAAGCGACACGCGGATCGTGGCAATCGCGCCGCGTCCGATGGGGGTCAAGAGGGCGGCCAGCGGCGGGCCGTTCACGGATGCGTTTCCAACTGCGTCGCGGCGACGACGGCCAGGCCTTGCAGCGAAAGTTGGGGCTTCCACAACGCGCCGGGCAAGTGATCGGTGAGCAGCGACGCGCCGCCACCGGTCAGGAGCAAGAACGGCTCGGACGACCAGCGTCGGCTGAGCCGCTCGGTCAGCTCCTTGATCGCTCCCACCTGCCCCCACAGCAGGCCGCTCCGCAGGGCTTCGCGCGTCCCCTGCCCCAGCGGCTCGTGCGATTCCTCGACCAGCTCATCGACCGAGATATAGGGAAGCAGCTCGGTGTATTGATGCAGGGCCCGCGCACACAACTCGAACCCCGGCAGAATCGCGCCGCCTTCGAAAGCTCCGTCGGCCGAGATGGCGTCAACGCACGTCGCTGTCCCCGTGTCGATGACGAGCGCCGGTCGCCCGGGCGGACGAATCACATTGCAGGCCACCGCCTTGAGGATGCGGTCCATGCCGGCGTTCTTGGGCGCTGTCGGCCGAATCGAGCTGGGGATCCGCGACAGTTCGTTGACGGTCGTTGGCGCCGGCCATTCCGGCGGCCAGCCTTCGATCAGGCCGGCAATCCCATTCGGATGACTGCCCGAAAAATAACCACGCACGACCGTGTCGCACGGTAGCGACAACCGCTCGCGGACGATCTCCCACGCGACCGATTGTCCGTGCGGCACGGCGAGCTGGGCGCAGCACTCGGGAAGCAAGCCCGGCGTCGAAACGCTGGCGGACAAAAACAGGCCGAACTTTGTGCGGCTGTTGCCGACGTCCACGCAGAGCACGGGATCGCTCATCGACGCTCCCGAATCAAGAGACGGGCGCCGCCAGCCGTTCGCGGATTTGCGCGTTCACCACTTGCCCGTCCCGCGTGATCAGCGTGTCCCGCACGATCTCGTCCTGGGTGTCGATCGCCGGCAGCCCGTTCTTCTTCAGCAGCGTGAGGAAGGCCGTGACGTTCCGCGAAAACATCTGGCTGGCGTGATGAGCCACCGTCGCCGGCAGATTCACCGGTCCGAGGATGACGACCCCGCCGACCTCGATCGTCTCTCCGGCCCGCGTCGCCTCGCAATTGCCGCCGCGTTCCGCCGCCAGGTCGACGATCACCGAGCCGGGAGTCATTCCGACCAGCATATCGTTGGTAATCAGCACGGGGGCGCGCTTTCCGGGAACGGCGGCAGTCGTGATGACGACGTCGCTCTCGCCGACGACTTTGGCCATCGCCGCTTGCTGACGCTTATAAAAGTCCTGGTCCATCGCCCGGGCGTAGCCCCCCTGCCCTTCGGCCGATTCGAGACCGAAGTCGACCGGCTTGCCGCCGACGCTTTGAATTTGCTCGCGGGCCGCGGGACGCACGTCGTACCCGTAGACGATGGCCCCGAGCCGCCGCGCCGTCGCGATGGCCTGCAAGCCCGCCACGCCCGCGCCAACGACGAAGACCCTCGCGGGCGTCAGCGTGCCGGCCGCCGTCATCATCATGGGGAACATCCGCGGCGAGGCTTCAGCCGCCAGCAGCACCGCCTTGTAACCGGCCACCGTCGCCATCGACGACAAAACATCCATCGACTGCGCCCGCGTGATGCGGGGCAATAGCTCCAAGGCAAATGTCGTGACGCGCCGCTCGGCCAGCGCCGCAATCGGCCGCGGATCGGACAGTGGATCACAGAGCGCAACCAGGATTCGATTTTCCCGCAGGCTCTCGCCGACGGCAAACGGTTCCTGGGGATCCGCGGCGCCCGCGCGGACGTGAACGATGACCTCGGCCGCGGCGAGCTCGGCGCGATCGGCAGCGATCCGCGCCCCTTGCTGAGTGTATTGCGCGTCGAGAAAGCCGGCGTGCAGCCCGGCGTTGGTCTCGACCAGGACTTCAAAGCCGGCCTTCTTCAGGCTGCGCACGTCCGCGGGGACGATGGCCACCCGCCGCTCTTGGGCCGACGTCTCCTTGGGAACGCCGACGGTCAGCGAGGAAGTGTCGGAAGGCATGCGCTCGGGTCGTCCATCAATGGGGGCTGCACGGTTCGCTCAATCTTATAGCCAAAGGTCGGTGCTCCCGACAGTCACCCCGCGGTCGCCGTTGCGGCCGTCCAATTGGCCAGCGGCAACGTCAGCCAGAGCACGTAGGCGATCGGCCCGGCGTAGACGACGCTGTCGGTCAGATCGATCAGGCCGCCGAACCCGGGCATCAGCGCGGCCGCGTCTTTTTTGCCGAGATCGCGCTTGATCAACGACTCGCACAGATCGCCGACGAGGCCGGCAATCGCCACGATCACGCCGTAAAGAACGCAGACCAGCCAATCGCCGCCCGTCCAGCTCCCGCCGAACAAACGCGGTGCGTACTGCAGCCAGGCCCACGCCCCCAACCCGCCGACGACGACCGCGCCCACCGCGCCGGCCCAGGTCTTGCCCGGGCTCAACAGCGGCGACATTTTGCGTCGGCCAAACAAACGCCCAAAGGTGTAGGCCCCGGTGTCGCCGCATTTGGCCGCGACGATCAGCGATCCCAGCACGTAGTAGCCTCGCGACTGTTCGACGGCACCCGTGCGCTCAGCCCGATCCACCGGAGCCGCACCGTCAGGCACAAGAGCAGACCGGCGTACGCGACAATGAGCAATTCGGCGCCGAGCGTCTCCATCCGACTGCCGGGAGCCCGGTAGCGAAACGCGTTCGACGCCAATAGCCACACCAAAGCCAGCCCGAAAACGACCGCCGAATCAAAACCGGCGCCGGCGACGGACTCGAGCCCGGCGATGTGCGGCAACCACGCCGACGCCACGACGATTCCCGCCAGCGCCGCCGTTTGGGGAAAACTCGGCGCGAACGAGCGCGTGCGAAACAGGTTGACCAATTCCCACGCCGAGCGGACCGCGATCAAGAGCCCGAGACAAAGGAGCGCCGGCGCGGAGGGGCCGAGGCGGGCATCGAGGTAGAACAGGCCGACGAAGGCCGGGATCAGCACGGCCGAGACCAGGAGTCGCCAAGCCAGCATTCCCGGTCAGTCCTTCAGCCCGCCGAAGCGGCGGTCGCGCACGGCAAAATCACGCAGCGCCTGGATCAGCTCTTTGCGGCGAAAGTCGGGCCAGCAGGTTTCGGTCACCCATAACTCCGCATAGCTGATCTGCCACAGCAGAAAATTGCTGACGCGCATTTCACCCGCCGTGCGAATCACGAGATCCGGATCGACGATGCCGGCCGTATACAGATGCGAGCTCATGACCTCTTCGGTGACTTCATCGGGATCCATCTGGCCGCATTCGACCTTACGGGCAATCTCGCGGACCGCGTCGACAATTTCCGACCGCGCGCCGTAGTTGAGCGCCAGGCACAAACCCATCCCCGTGTTGGGTCGGCTGAACTCGATGGTGCGGTCGACCTCCGCCAGCACGCCCTTGCCCAGTCCGTCGCGCCGCCCGATGGTGGTGAAGCGGATCTGCTGACGCATGATCTCGGATCGTTCCTCGATCACGTATTGCTCGAGCAGGTGCATCAGCAGGCTCAGTTCGTGCCGCGGACGCTTCCAGTTCTCGCTGCTGAAGCAATAAAGCGTCAGCTGTTCGATGCCCAGGCGGCAGCACTCTTCCACGAGCAGCCGCACGCTTTTTACGCCGCGGCGATGCCCCTCGATGCGCGGCAGGCCGCGGGAGTTGGCCCAACGGCCGTTCCCGTCCATGATGACCGCGATGTGGCGCGGGAGGCGGTTGGGATGCAGCCCCTCCGCGGCAAGCTCGTCGGTCGTATAGGTCGTTAAGGTCGGCACGGGCGGCGCTTCGGTGGCAGACAGCGGATCGTCGATCCCCTTATTTTGCGCAGAAGCAAAGGGCTCGCCAAGACCACCACGCCGCGGGATCAACGCAGCCGTTTCGTAACCGGCACAATCCCGCTGAAACCAGCCGAAAACCGTCTGTTTTCAGCAGCCGGGCGTTATTGCAAGAGGAGCGGCTCAGCAGCCTGCGGCTCGGAGGCCTGCGCGTCGGCGACGAGTTCTTCCTGGTCGTCTTCTTGAGCGTCGTCCCAGTAGAGCGTTTGTTCCCAATATTGCGGATCGTGCTTCGGGGAGGAGATGGCCAACCGCACAAAGTTTTTGCAAATGTCCAATACCGTCACGTGAATGTCGCTGCCGATTACCAAGCTCTCGTTCACTCGACGGGTAATCATTTGCATTGGGCCGCCTCTTGATTTCTGAATGGCCTTAGGGGAACCTGAAACCGCTCACGACAGCTCAAAAACAAATCGGCGACGTTCGCCGCACGAAACGAACGGTCACACAAAACAAAAAAAGAGACGAGCGCCGAGCCATCGACCCGCGCTGCCACTTGTCGACACGACTTGTAAAATTTTGAGACTGCGCTGTGACGGCGTCATTCTGCCGTGCGCTCGCAACGAGAACAAGCACCAACTAGCAGCTTTTTTTTTAATGAACGAAGCCGCGCATCGCCACTTGACAATTCACATCAATCCGATTCCGAACTCATCATGAAGCTCTTGGTATTTCCACCAGTCGACGACGAACGACTCGCGCAGATCGTGAACGCCGCCGGCGCAATGTCGGTCGTCAACGCAGAGGACGACGCCGACGCGCTCGCTCAGATCGTCGACGCCGACGCGTTCTTCGGCAAGATCACGCCGGCGCTGCTCGCGCGCGCCAGTCGGCTCCGCTGGGTGCAGTCGCCGACGGCGAGCCTCGAGCATTACCTGTTCGATGAGCTGGTCGCGCACCCCTGCGTGCTGAGCAACATGCGGGGCCTGTTCTCCGACGTCATCGCCGATCACGTGATGGGCTTCGTGCTCTCCTTCGCGCGGAACCTGCATCTCTATCGCGACCGGCAGCAGCGGCATCGATGGGAGCCGATCGGCGGCGAAGTCGGCCGCTCCGATTTCCTTTACGGCCCTGCCTTCGTCAGCGAGATCGATCGCCGGCACCTGCACCTTTCCGACTGTACGCTGGGCGTGGTCGGCGTCGGCAACATCGGGGCGGAAATCTGCCGGCGGGCCGCCGCCTTCGGCATGAAAATCCTCGGCGTCGACCCGCGTTGCCGCAGCGTTCCCGGCGTTTTGGCCGAAGTTTGGCCGTCGGATCGGCTGTTCGATCTGCTGCGCCAGAGCGACTTTGTGGTGATCGCCGCCCCGCACACGCCGGAAACCGTCAAGCTCTTCCGCCGCGATAAATTCGAGGCGATGAAGCCGACGGCCTACCTGATCAACATCGGCCGCGGGGCGATCGTCGATCTGGCCGACCTCGTGGCCGCTCTGCGAAGCCGGACGAATCGCGGGGGCCGCGCTCGACGTCTTCGAAACCGAGCCGCTGCCGCCCGATTCGCCCCTCTGGTCGATGCCCAACGTGATCATCACGCCGCACATTGCGGCTGCGTCGACCCACATCGCCGAGCGGCATCTGCAGACGCTGCTGGAAAACATACGCCGCTTCGTCGCCGGACAACCGCCGCTGACGCTGGTCGACAAGCGGCAGTGGTTCTGACAAGTCCGGACTTCAGCCGCGGCCGAGGTAGGTCTGGTCGCGCGGCAGTACGATCGCTTCGAGGAAGTTGACGTCGTCGGGGAGCGTGACCATCGAGAGCGCCGCTTGCGCGACGGTCTCGGTCTCCATCATCGGCTCGTTATTTACGGGGACCCGCGGGTCGGAACGCCACTCGACGCGGATGTTACCCGGATGGAGGCAACTGCACAGGATGTTGTGCGGCCGGCCGTCGAGGGCCGTGGCATTGGTCAGCCCCCACAGCCCGAACTTCGCCGACGTGTAAGGCGCGCTCCCCTCGCGCGGCCGCTGCGCCGAGATCGAACCGATATTCAGAATGCGACCGCCCCCCTGTGGCACCATGATGCGAAACGCGGCCCGGCTGCAGAGAAATGCGCCCGTCAGGCACGCGCCGATCACGTTGTTCCAATTGGCCAGCGTCAACTGGTCGATTCGCCCCGCGTCGAAGTTGCCCGCATTGTTCACCAGGATGTCGACGCGGCCGAAGCGTTCCATCACGTCTTGGAAAAACTTTTCGACGGCCGCTTCCTGCCCCACGTCGACCGGCCGATCCAGCACGTCGACGCCCCTTGCCCGCAGCTCATCGGCGGTGGCCGTCAGCTTGGCCGCGTTTCGCGCACAGAGGGCAAGCCGTGCCCCCTCGGCCGCGAACAGTTTGGCAATTCCCTTGCCGAGCCCCTGATTTCCCCCGGTGATGACGGCGACTTTTCCTTCGAGTCGGACGCATAGTTGTCCCTCGCTGTATGAGCTGATTTCTGGTGCCGTTAAGCCGCGCGATCGAGCGACCGGCGGGCTTTTGCGAAAAATCTTGCCAACCGAAAAATCGGCCCTGATTGACGCCGTTTTGCGCTCGAACTGCAAGGCTCAGCGAGCGAAACTCAGCCGGCGGCCAGGATCTCGGGGAGCCGACTCAAATCGAGATTTCCGCCCGACACGATGGCGACCACCGTTTTTCCGGCCCACCGCTCGCGCGTCTTGATCGCACCGGCCAGAGCGGCCGCGCCGGCACCCTCAGCGATGTTGTGCGTCTGCTCGAGAATCAGGCGGCAGGCGCGACGCAGCTCGTCGTCGCTGACCAGCACCACGTCGTCGAGCACGCTCCGCATCAGCTCGAGCGTGAGGTTGGCGGGACGGCGCGTCGCCACGCCCTCGGCCCACGTGGCCGCTTCTGCCGTCTCCTGCCACTGCCCCGTTTTCCAGGACTGGCTGACGGCGCTCGCTCCCTCGGCCTGCACGCCGATGACTTTCGTGTTTGGCCCCCGCGCCGCGCGACAATCCCCGCGCCGCACACGCCGCTCCCCAGGCCGATCGCCACGAAGATCACGTCCGGTGGCTCGGGAAGCCGGTCGAAGATTTCGACGCCCATCGAGCCGACGCCGGCGATCAGTTTCGGCTCGTTGGCCGAATGCACGTAGCGGCCGCCGCGGGGCGCCACCATCTTTTCGAGATAGTCGCGGGCTTCGTCGAAGTCGCGGCCGTGCTCGATCAACTCGGCCCCGAAGAGACGAATGGCCCGATTCTTTCCCGGGTTATTGCCTTCTGGAACGACGATCGTGCAGCGAACCCCGAAACGCCGGGCCGCGAACGCCAGCGACTGCCCATGATTGCCCGTCGAGCAGCCGATGATGCCCGCCTCCCGCTCCGCCGGCGAAAGCGTGCTCACGAGATTGATTCCGCCGCGGACTTTGAACGCGCCGGTCGGTTGGTGATTCTCGTGCTTGAGATACAACCGGCAGCCGAGCAACTCGGAAAGCCCCGGCCACTCGAGCAGCGCAGTCGGTGTGAGGGCCGCGTGAACTCGCGGCAACGCCTCGACGACGTCGGCGTACGTGACGGAAGGCATGCGAACTCTTTGCTCGGGGGAGGGACAACTGCCTCGCGAATCCGCAGCGCGAACAGCCAGGCCGAACTCGACCGGCCTGCGCCGAGTCTCCCGCTTTCCGACCGGCGTTTCAATTGCCAGTCGGGGGAGGGATCGCAATCGCCGGCCGCGTCCGGATTCGACAACCAGACACGCGTCCCGCACCGAGGTTCGCCCGCTTACGCCGCGCCGAAATAATTCTCGGCGGCTTCGTCGATGTATTCGACCTTCAACTCGAGCGGCACGCCGCAGAAGTCGCAGTGATGCCGCACCTGGGCCAGAATGTCGCGGACGTGGCAATAGCGGAAATGGCGGTCCATCGAGCGGAAATAGGTCTCGATCAGGTGTTCGAGCACCGTCTCGTCGGGCCGAATCCCCATTTTCACGCAGCTCTCGTTGAAGAGCTGGCGAAACTCGATCTCCGACGGACCGCGGACGTCGATCTTGTACGGGATGCGGCGGAGAAAGGCCTCGTCGACCAGGCCCTTGGGGTCGAGGTTCGTGGAAAAAACGACCAGCTGATCGAACGGAGCCTGCAGCTTCTTGCCGCTCGGCAGGCTGAGGTAGTCGTACCGCCGCTCGAGCGGCACGATCCACCGGTTCAAAAGCTGATCGACCGAGATCCGCTGGCGACCGAAGTCGTCGATGACCAGCGTGCCGCAGTTGCTCTTGATCTGCAGCGGCGCTTCGAGAATGCCGAGCGCCCGGTTCGGTTGGACTTCCAAGTGCTCCATCGTCAGTTCGCCGCCAACGACCACCGTCGGCCGCGTGATGCAGACCCAGCGGTGGTCGATCTGCCGCAGCTTTTCGTCGTCGCCGATCTGGCTCATCGGCAGCGCGTTGTGCACGCACGGATCGTACACGCGGATGATTTCCCCGTCACAATCGATGGCTCGCGGAATCCAGATCGTATCGCCGTAGGCCGCCGTCAGCCGCTCGGCGATGCTGGTCTTGCCATTGCCGGGCGCTCCGTAAATGAACATGGCCCTGGCTTCGACAAGCGCCTTGCCGATGCGGATGCACAGCGGTGTCGGCACCGATAGGTCGCTCAAAGCAGCTTGCACCTGCGGCAGCGTGATCCGCGTGCGGGTCATCGACTGAGCGCCCACGGCCGCGACATAATCGGCAAACGGCACGGGAGCCGCGCCGAAGTAGGTCGACCGCTCGTTGCACTGCTTGGCCGCCTCGATCCCCTTGTTGGTGATCGAATACTCGTAGTCCGACACCGAGGAGTTTCGCACAATCACAATCCGTTGCGACGTCTTCAGCCCCTGAAACATCGCCTGCAGGATGCCAAAGGGGAGACGCAGCTGCTCCGCGATGTCCCGCCCCGACTGTACGCCCCGCCGGAACAAAAACTTGAGGATCAAATCCTCGACCTCGGTCTCCGTGAGGCCGGCGTCCTCTAGCGATTTGGGTGCTGCGGGCACGAAGTTCTCCAGACGGGTCGACATGACCCGCGGGTTCAACGCGCGGAGCCTCGACCGGCGAGGCCGCCCGCGGCGCGCGACGCCGTTCGACTGGTCGCGGCTGCGGCTCGCCGAAGATCGAATCCAAGAGCGACACCTTGGGCGCGTCGACCTCGGGCAACACGGTTCCCTCGACGGACGATCCGGAACCAACGCTGGATTGAGCCATGGACAAACTCGTTGTGCTTGAGGACGCGCGTAGATTAGGGACGCAGGACACCAATGCGAATTCCCAGCGAGTTAGCCGGCGTCAATTCGCGGGGCGATCCGAGTTCCCCCTTCTGTCAGGAGATTTCGTACGCGCAAGGCACTGTAAAAATGGGCCGGGAAACGCGCCATGCAACGGCAAAAGATGCACGCCCTGTAACAAAGGCTGAGTTGGTCGGCTCCGTTTTCAGCAAATCCGCGCCAAACGGTCTATCCGGTCGAGTCATTTCGACGCGCGGGCCACTCAGCCGGCTTTCAGTCGCCGCAGCTCGGCATCATCCGCCGCAGGTCGACGCCCTGCTCTGCAAACCCCCGCTCGGCCGGGGCAAAACCACTGGAAGCAAATCCATCCACGAAGTATGATTCGTGCGACGCTGGCGTCACTCGGAGAGGTGACAGAGTGGCCGATCGTGCTGGTCTCGAAAACCAGTGTGCATGCAAGTGCACCGTGGGTTCGAATCCCACCCTCTCCGCTGCTCAAAGAACAGCCATCGAAAGTCGATGGCTTTTTTCATTTTGAGTGATTGGCTTCATGGCCACGGCAAGGCCGCGCTCTGCGAGGCAAAATTCTACGGACTGCACGACCGGAAGAATCCCGCAAATGCCGCGCTGAATGTGTATCGCGCCCCGGAATATCTCTGCGGCTCCTCTGCGACCGGCTACACGGACTACCCGACTCTTTCGCAAAGTGACCGGACTCAGGAGACGAGCAACGTCCAGTAACGCGGTGCGATGCCCTTTTTTTTGGGGCATCGACTCCTGTTTCGAAACGGTGCCAATTCGACTCCCGGACACATCAGCGTTCCGCGTCTCGGGACAGAAGACTAAGCGAGCGGATTTGCGTGCATCAACGCGCGTTGGCGGGTTGCTCGTAGTGGGCGAGAAAAGCGCGCGGCTGCGGCAGGTCGTTCCGAATCGCCAGCGCCTGCTTGAATTCCGCTTCGGCCTCGGCCTGGCGCTGGTGGGCTGCCAGGATTACGCCGACGTTCGAGTGGGCGGCTGCCGGACCTAGGACTTTGGCGAACGCTTCATAACTCTCTCGAAACCGTTCCTGTTCGCCGAGTGCCAGCCCCAAATTCACCCAGGCGCGTTCGTGCTCCGGCGATTGGGCGATCGCTTTGCGGAATTCTTCCTCGGCCTGGCGCCACTCGCGGCGGCGGTAATAGAAATAGCCGAAGTCGTTGCGCAAGTCGGCGTCATGCGGCGCGAGCTCCAGCGCCTTGCGATACTCCGTGAGGGCCCGCGTGTCATTGCCCTGCTGGTCGTAAAGCACGGCCAAAAAGCGACTGACTTGCTGGTCTCTTGGGTTCAGCTGACGCGCCCGCTCGTAAAGCAGGATCGCTTCCTGGGCGTCGCCGTGCGCTTGCAGCTCTTTGGCCGTCGCCAGACAAGCCTCGGCCGCCTGCTTCGGCGGCAGTGTATCGGCTGGCGGCGACGCGGCGCCGGTCGGTTCGCTCGGCGCGGGATCGGCGAGACTCGCGGACGAGAGGACAGGCGCGGCGCATCCGCTCAAACCGCCGAGAACAATCAAGCCGGCCACGCAGAGGGCAATCGAGCATGGCTTGCCCTTCACGTTCGCCTTGTTTCGTGCTGAACCAATCACGTCAGTGCTCAAGATGAATGCTCAATCTGAAGGCTCAATCTGACAGTTCAACCTAACAGCTCAATACATTCCCATTCCGCCGCCGCCTCCGCCGACGCCTCCGCCCACACCGCCACCGAAGGATGTTCCCGCGCCAAAGCCGGCGCTGCTTGCTCCGTAGCCACCGCCACCACCGGGTGCGAGGCCTGGCGAGGCGGGTGAGCGATTGCCCAGACGGACAGCCTCAGTGCCTTGAAGGCCCTCGGCTTCGGAGTATCCCAGAATGACGCGTCGTTCGGGGTCGGGCGCTCCCAGCGTCGCGAGATCGGCGATCACCCGCTGCTTCCGCAGTTCGTCCAGTTTCGTATCAGTCGATTTTTCGACGATGACTGGAAATGGCACGCCGCCCAACTGCTGCGCGATCGCGTCGACGTGCCGACGACCATCGGGGCCTAAGTGATCGCCTCCCTCGAACCATTCATATTGGTAGATCACGAACTTGTCTTGTTCGGCACGAAGCTTCTGCGCGGTCTGCCATTGGCAGGAATAAGTGCCCGGCGGCTGCGGAATGGCCCCTGGTGGGATGTCCGCGCAGCGATCCGTTGGGCAGACCCATCCGGTTTCGTGGCATCCGGCCGCCAGCACGATTGCGAGCAGGATCGTCAGCCAAGCGGATGACTGCATCGTTGAGTGAAGATTTCGCATGGCTCCCCCTATTGTCCGTTCCATTGGGGCGCCGACATCGCCGGCGACGGGTTCGACTGGGGGGCCATCACGGGCTGCGGCAACTGGGTGCGACCGGTCGTGGAGATTTCGTCGGGAACGGGAACCGGCTCGATGCCCGGCACCGGACCGCAGGCGCCGCCCTGCGGACAACAGTTAAACGTCTGGCCGTGAGCGCCGATGATGAAAATGTCGTCGCAATGTTCGTAGCGTTTCTGCCGCGCACAATCGGTGCGAACCGAACTGCGGTAGTCGTAGCTGCGGCGGCTCTCCAACCGATTGAGCAGGTAGAACTCGACGTCTCCTGGCTCGAACACGTCGGCGCCTGGGAGCTGCGGCGTCGCGCAGGTTTGTAGCGGATGGACCAATTCGGGCGTAACGAGAATCACGATTTCTTGCTCGCCATGAGACGATTGGTTCTCGCCCGCGAGCGGCCCCAGTAAGGGCAAGTCGCCGAAGAACGGCACTCGGGCCGTCGTGGCGCCGAGCGTGGTCTGTGTCAGCCCGGCGACGGCGAACGTCTGTCCGCCGCGTAGCTCGACCGTCGTCTGGAATGTGCGAGAGTTGAGACCAGGAACGCTGGTCC
The DNA here is from genome assembly GCA_963813715.1 of uncultured Planctomycetaceae bacterium. Lineage (GTDB taxonomy): Bacteria > Planctomycetota > Planctomycetia > Planctomycetales > Planctomycetaceae > DASPSM01. The sequence continues at coordinate 354,378 of CAWFAK010000007.1, forward strand.
CGGCCGTGCCGGAGCCCGCGCCGATGGTGGCGCCCAATCCCGGGTTGAGCGTGCTCACCGTCGCCCCGACCTGCAGCCGCACTCGGTCGCGGTCGGTAATGAACGGAATGAATTGCATCTGCACGCCGAAGGGAATGAAGGCGACGCCTTGTGACGTCGCGCCGAAGGCGACGGCCGCTGCCGGCACCGGGAACTCGCCGCCCGCCTGGAATTGGGCCCGTTGACCGTTGAGGGCCACAACATTCTGCTCGGCCAGCGACCGGGCGAGATTGAGATTTCGCAGAGCTTGGATGGCCAGCGTGACTTTGCCGTTGTCGATGATGGCGGGCAGGTTGCCGCCGATCAGCTGGGCCGTCGTGCCCATTCCGGTCACGGTTGTGGGGATCAGGCCGCCGGTCGTGTTGGAGAAGACTGCCGTCCCGGCGGCATTGAGGACGCTGAAATCGAGCCCGATGCTGCGAGCCGCCGTGCGGCTGACCTCGGCGACCGTCACGCGAAGCATCACTTGCTGCTCGCCGGGAACGCGGAGCAGGTTGACGACGTTCCGGTTCACATCCCGCAGCAGAAAATTCTCGAGACCTTGCTCCGGCAAGTTTCCGTTCAAGTCCGGCACGGCCGTCACGTTAATGTTGCCGACGGGAATCTCCGCCGCACTGCGTTCCCGCTCTTGCGATCGCGATCCGCCGGGAGCGTTGGCGGAAACGACGCGGAGGATGTTGGCCGCATCGACAATATCTTTTGCCTCACCGCTGACGACCAGCTTGTCGCCCAAGAGCGCGAGGTGAACGACGCTGTTGGGGAAGGCCTTGTTGATCTCCTTTTCGAGCGCCTTGTAGACGCGCGTCCAAGCGCTCCTTTTGCTCCGGATCGGGAATGACGCGCACGAGATAGCTCAGCACCCGCGTCTGCCCCGTGGCGGCATCGTTGAACCACAGATTCAACACGCTGCTGCCGACCTGGTGGCCGGTGATCGAAAGCTCGGTGGGCGTGATGATCGTGTCGGACACGATCCTCGGATCGGCAATCTGGGTGCGCAGCGGTGCTTGCTTGAGCACCAGCACGCGGGGCCGTCCGACGACGAGGTCCAGCGTGTTTTCCGGATCGATCGTCCCGGCCACGAACTCTTTGAATCGGTCAAGCGTCGCGGCCGAAGGACGCGGCGTCGCGCCCGAGGCTCCCAGCAAAGGAAGTCGCACTTGGCTCGGGTCAAAGGCGCCGGGCTGTGTGGCAGCCCCCTCCGCCGCACCCGGCATTGAGGGATTGGGGAGGACCGAACCGGGCTGAGTGATCGTTGGAGGAACGGACGGCGCCGGCTGATTCGCGTCGAGCTGGCTCACCGCGGCGAAAGGCGCGGATTGCGAGGGCGCCGGGGGGATCGGCTGCGGCTGAAAGGGGAGCGGAGAGGCCGCCGCGCCACGCGTTGAACCGGGGACAGCGGCAATTGTCGAGTTTGCCCCGCTCGAAGACCCCCAACCTTGCTGGCCGAGGGTCGTCGACGAGCCCGCGAACGCGCCCCAAACCCCGACAAGCGTTGCCCCGAGCAGCGCGTGACGCAATGCCCCGGAGGCACGATGCGGGAAATCAATTGTTCGTCGAAGTAGGTTTCGCACCGAGACGCCTGACCAAATGGACTTGGGGAAGTCCCCCCGATTTGGCACTTGAGCCAAACTGTTGCTGCGTCGTGCGCCCGCGCCTGCGCGGGACCGCCCGGGTTGGTCAGACCGATGCAAGTAGACAAAGTATCGACCGGATAAGCGGGCGAACTTTTGCCGGTTTTGATGACATTTCCGATTGCGTCGTGGCGCCGACTCTAAGCCAGGAAGCGCACCGACTTCGGAAGTGGCCGACCCGTCGGACTTCGCGCGAAGCTGTGTCCCCGGGTCGAATTGTGGGCCGGGCGCGGCCATTTCCAGCACCGCGTGCGTGCCTCGCGGCGCGACAACTGCCCGCCAGGGTCGAACCCCTCGACGGACGGCAAGCACGCCGCCACTCTTGTCCAGCATGGCGAGATCGAGGGGAAACCGCAGGAAGCACGTATGGATCGAACCGCACGGAACGAGCAGCAGGCCACTTCCGACTTCGGGGGCCCGCCGGAACTGCCAGCCGACGAACCGCGACCAAAAGCGGTCGGCGATGTCGCAGTTTGCGACAACCACTCGACCCGTCGCGGCGTCGACGAGTTGCCACTCGCCTCGCGCGGTCACAGCGAGCGCCGTATGCTGAACTGATCAGCCAGCCGGAAGAGGTCGTAGAACGCGGGCCCGAGCGTGAACAGGATGATCCCCGGCAAGAAGCAGATCACCAGTGGAAACAAGAGCTTCACGGGCAAGGCCATCGAGAATTCCAGCGCTTTCTCCCGTCGGCGTTGCCGCAGGTCTTCGGCCTGGCTGCGCAGCACATCCGCGATGCCGGAGCCGATTTGCTCAGCTTGAACGAGAGCCGAGACCAAAATCGTGACGGAAGTCACATCGAGCCGCCTGGCGATGCGACGCAGGCATTCGACGCGAGGCCGACCGGCGAGCACTTCGGCTTGGAACGTGCGGAATTCCTGCACGAGCGCGCGGTCGGGCGGGTTCGACCCGAGAATTCGATCGAGAGCCGCGTCAAATCCCAGCCCGGCCTCGGCCAGCGTCGCCAACAACTCGAGCGTGACTGGCAGGTCGCGTTCGACCTGGAGGACGCGAAGGCGGCGGACTCGGCGCACGAAGACCATCGGAATAAACGCCACGAACAGCATCGCCAGATACGGGGCGATCAAGACGACGGGGTGCGCCAAGTTCTCGAATCCGCCCGGAATTTCTGCAATCGCCCGGTCGGCGGTCGCGAGCAATCCGCTTGCCCACGCGAAATATCCGAGCGTCCCACCAATCCCGAAGGCCACGAGGGTCGCAGCCACGAATCCGGCAACGGCGCCGGCGCGGCGGAAACCCGCGAATGCTAACCATTTCGTCAGAAATCCAGGGGTTGCCCGGACCGCAGCCATCGGTGGAGCGTCACCGGCATCGGACTGAAACAGGCGTCGCTGCACCTGCTGGCGCGCCGCAAAGTGTCGCACCAAGAGCGCAATCAGCACCAGCGCCACGAGCCAGGCCAGCGTTAATCCGTAAGTCAACACCGTGACACTTCCATCGTGTTCGCGTGTTAGATCTTGCTGCGGGTGATCGAGGCGGACCAGGCGATGCCGACCGCCTGCAGCAACACCGCGGCGGCCACGCACCAACTGCCAACCTCGGTGGATAAGAAACCGATCATTCGGGGCGGGTCGTTGCTCCACATCAAGAGCGCGATGAAATAGGTGATGCCCATCACCGCGAAAATCGACACCCGGGCCTGCGTGCTCATTGCCCGCATCCGGCGCGAGAGCTCGATGCGGTCGCGGATTGTGCGGCCAACCGTGGCCAGCGTCGGAGCCAGACTGCCGCCGACCTCCCAATGCACCGACAGTGCCGAGCAGAAGAGCAAAAACGTCTCGAGCGGCACGCGCTCGGTCAGGCTACGGAAAACGGTCTGCGGGTCGTCGCCGAAATGGATCCGCCCCGTGACTTCGTCGAGCTGCTCGCGGAGTGGCGGCCGGGACTCTTGCACCGCGCTCTCCAGCGCTTTCGTCAATCCGGCTCCGGCGCGGAGCGCCCCGACCATCAAGTCAATCGCGTCGGCCAGCTGCACTTCGATTTTTTGGACACGGCGTTCGGCCAGCATCGCTTCAATCTGCCATCCTAAGAGGCCGACGACGAGCCCGGCCGTCGCGCTATAAACAGGCCTGAGTCCGACCGCGAGCCAGAGCCCGCCGGCCACTCCCGCACCGATAAGCCAGGGGATTTCGTAGTAGCGGCGCGAGAACGGACGCGCCTGACGCAGCTCGATCGCCTCACCGTCGGCTTCGCTGGCCGCGGCAAATGCCTGGTCGAGACGCCGCCGGGAAATGTTCTGCCGCCGGGCGTCAAGCCAGAGGTAAAAGATCGCCGCGGCAGCGGCGAGGAAGATGAGTGTCGAAAATGCCTCAGCCATCGGTTCGCACGCGCGGCTTTTGAAAGATTTCCAGGGGAACGGGAATGTCGCGCTCGCGCAGGTCCTCCACAAAACGGGGCAGGATGCCGGTCGCCACAAATTCCCCCGCGACGCTCTTGCCGCGGCGGCCCCGCCGCTCGAAGCGGAAGACGTCTTGCATCTGAGGCGTGGGCCCCTCCATGCCGGTGATTTCCGCGATCGTTTCGACGCGACGGACGCCGTCCTCATAGCGTCGCACGTGCACGACGAGATTGAGCGCCGAGACAACCTGCTCGCGAATGGCCCTCGAGGGAAGGTCGAGTCCCGCCATCGAGACCATGGTTTCCAAGCGGGCAAGTGCGTCACGCGGACTGTTGGAGTGAATCGTCGTCAAGCTGCCGTCGTGGCCGGTGTTCATCGCCTGCAGCATGTCGAGGGCTTCACCGCCGCGGACTTCGCCGACGATGATGCGGTCAGGGCGCATACGCAGGGCGTTGATCACCAAGTCGCGAGCCGTGATGCGGCCCCGGCCTTCGACATTCGGAGGCCGCGTCTCCATCCGGACGACGTGTTCCTGATCGAGCATCAACTCGGCCGCGTCCTCGATGGTGACCACGCGCTCGTTGTTGGGCACCGCTTCAGCGACCGCGCCGAGGAATGTCGATTTCCCGGCCCCGGTGCCGCCCGAGATCAACAGGTTCTTGCGGAGCCGCACGGCAAATTGCAAACACGTCAACATGTCCGGAGAAAACATCCCAAGCTGCATCAGGTCGTCGCAACGAAGCCGGCGCCGACCGAAGCGGCGAATCGAAAGCGTCGGGCCGTCGAGTGTCACGGGCGGAAGCGTGGCGTTCACGCGGCTTCCGTCGGCCAATCGCGCGTCGACCATCGGCGACGTTTCATCGATCCGCCGCCCGACTCGGGCCGCGATTCGCTGGATGATCCGCACGAGGTGATCGGTATCCCGAAAGCGGACTGCCGTTTGCTCGAGCTTACCGAACCGCTCGATGTAAACCTGGTCGTAGCGGTTGACGAGAATGTCGGTCACCGCTGGATCGGCCATCAACGGCGCGAGCGGTCCGACCCCGAGCGTCTCCTCCAAGAGGTCGTCGGCGAGTCCGCGGCGCTCGGCCTCATTCAGTGGGACGTCTTCGGTCGCCAGCACGCGTTCGACGAACGCTCGGACCTCGGTCTCCAGGTCGGCTTCGCTCGCCCCCAGCAAGCCGCGCTCGTTGATCTCATCCAGTAGGCGCTGGTGCAGCTCACCCTTGACCGAGAGGTGCTCCGCATAACCGGACCGTAAGGGGGGCGGCTCGGCGCGGACCGGCTCTCGAGCCGCGGTGGTCCCGGGGCGCTCGACCTTGATCCGCGACTTGGGGACGATATGCGTCGCGCGTGTTAACACAAGCCGCGACCGCACGCGAGCCTCGGTCTCGGTCGGTGCTGTCGGCTCTTCGTCAGGCGTCATACGGAATTCCCATCACGCGTGCGGCTCGGACTCGGCCGTGTCGCCGCGCGCCGCTTTGCCGTTAAGTTCCGGCGAAGTGATCGAGAGCACCTCGTCGACAATTTCATTCAGCCGGGTGGCGCAGCGCGAGAGGGCCCATCCTCGTCCGACATACGGACGACCGAGGTTCGCGGCCGCGATTAGCCCGCGGCTATAGGGCACAACATGGTCGACGTCGCGACCGAGCCTGAGGGCGACGTCGCTGGGCTTCAGGCAGCCGCTGTGCCGCACGTAGCGGTTGATGACGATGCGTTGTCGGTTTCGCGGGAAGCCGACGGCATCGAGCAGCGTCAGGAGTTTCGCAATTCCCAGGAGGGTCGGCACTACGTTCTCCAGCACAACGTAGGCCTGATCGCACGAATCGACGACGGCCATCGCCACGCCGTCAAACATCGGGAAGGTGTCGACAATCACGTAGTCGTAGGCTCGCCGCGACAGAGTCAGCACGCGCGAGATCAGATCGTCATCGACCTCGGCCGCGACCATAGCGTCCGGAGGAGCGGCCAAGAGATGCAGCCCCGACGAATGGGGCGTGGCGAGTTGACGAATGAGCATCTCGTCGAGCCGATCCCGCTCGCGGGCCGCGTCTGTCAGGGTGAGCGCCGGTTCCAGGTCCAGCAGCGCCGCGCATACCCCCATCTGCAGCGACGTGTCCACTAACAGCACCCGCTCCGGATAGCGACGTGCCAGCCCGAGCGCAGTGTTAACCGCCAGCGTCGACTTGCCGACGCCTCCTTTGTTACTGATAAAAGTCACGACCTTGCCCCAACGAGCGGGTCCGCTCGCCGCTTGGCGCCGGAAGCGCTCGATCAGCTGTCCCAGATCAACCGCGGAAATCGGACGGCGCAGAAAATCCCGAACGCCCAACCGCAGGGCTTCGATCAACAGGGCGCTTTCCGAGACGTCGTGTCCGAATAGTTCGGGGCGAAACGCGGCCGCCGCGAGTGTCTCGGGCGAGACGGCGGCGATATCGGTCACGACGGCCTTCAGTCGCGACGAGATCCGAACCCATTTCAAGAATCGCCAGTTGCGGCCGCCGGCTCCGCGCGAGCTCGACGGCTTGCCGCGCGTCGGTCGCGCGGAGCAGCACCAGCCCCTCGGCCTGCGACCCCAGCGCCGCCTCGCACTCCGAGGTCACCTGGGGATCGGTGCCGACGATCAGAATTTGGAAAGGGCCGGGCATTGGACTTTAGGGCTCGAAGTTCGGACCGAGATAGTGATTGGCGAGTGCTGGGGACAACAGGGACGCGGTCAGACCGACGTTTTCGTCGAAGAGTTGCTGAATGGTCGCCTGCCCAGCCAGTTGCAGCGCCTGTGGCAGAGCGGCGCACGAGCGACGCGGAGGCATTCTCCGCGGCAATCCGATCGGCGGGCGCATTCTGGACGGTGTTCCACGGGGCAGTCAGTGACAACTGGCCCGTCGTGTAGGTCCACTGCACGAAGCCAAAGCCCACGATCGTCCGGGGCGTCGTCCCGATCGTGTCGTAAATCGGCACGTAAACATATAAGGTCGGCGCGACGCTCAGGGACGAATCGCTGCCCGCTCCCGTATAAGTCTGGCCAACTGTCGTGAGCTGGCTGAAATTGGCGCCGACGATGCCTGCTTCCGTCGCGTTTGTGTTTGCGGTTCCGATGGGCGGCGCGAGGTTCGAGGTAATGACACCGGTAGCCGGGTTGACCGTTGCGGTATCGGTCCCGTTACTTGCGTTCGTCGCGTTGTTGAGACTGGCCCAATAGGTCGCCGTCAGCCCAAAGGGGGCGACGCCGCGAATCCCGTTCGTCGAATCCACGGCCCCGACCGACAACACGTGGCCAATTGTCGTCGTGGGCGTGCTCCCCGCCTGCGGTCGCAAGGGAATCGTACCGGCCGCGGCGATTGCCGTCGCGCGAACGGTAATACCCGACTCGACCGTCAAGCCACCGGTGCTCGACGAGCGGGCGAGCATTGAACCTCGGCCGAAGAGGAAGGTGATGGCCGGTCCGTTCGATGCCGTGCCGGTCGACGCCATGAAATCCTCGTTCGAACGCCTTAGTCGAGCGAGAAATCCTGTCTGAGTCGCGCGTACCGGTCACAGAACCCGGAGTAAAATCGCGGCGCGAGTAGTCGCTGCTTTCGTCGGCGGTCGCCGTCGGCGCATCGTAGGACGCATTCCAACCGTAGGCGCCGGACACCAGGTCCCCGTTGGGCGTGTTCGTCGTGTTGGGCTGCAGCGTCGGCTTGTAAACCGGCGGCCCCTCGGACGGCAGAGTGATCATGCCGGACAACTGATCGCCCATTGTGTTGGTGACCGAGGCGACGGGACCCGCCCCAAATTTCTGCAAGTCGCCGTTGGCCGGATTGAGATCGTCGTCGAAAGTGACGCGACACCAGGTTGCTCGCGGCGAAGCGTCGTGCGCCGTCGATCCAGGTCTGCCACGCGGGATTGGTTGGGTCGTACGGCGTGTTGGGTTGGGGGCCAACCTGATTGGTGAGAGCCTGCGGCAGGTTGGGGGGGGTGGTCCCATTCGGTCGCCAGGCTGCCGGCAGGTCGTCCCGGAAGCGCAGTCCATCGCGAGCGGCGCTATCTGCCGCGGTCTGCATTTGCATTTGAGTCAGCCGCGCCACGCCCATGTCGGCGACGAGCCCCGCGATGGCAAACGCCGCGAAGAGAAAGAACGCGAAAAAGACGAGCACGTTGCCGCGTCGTGCGCGGCAGTGCGGACGACCGTCGGTTTAAGTCGGTTGGGTGTGGTCGGCATCGCTGAGATCACTGGCCTTTGGCTCCCGTCAGGTTGTCCCAAAGGGACCCGCCCGATTTTCGTGCGCTCTTAGCGAACGGCTGCACGGGCCTCGCCGCGGTGTGGCGAGAATAGTCGGGGAGCACGACTGATTCGCGCTTGTCGCCCGAGATCGCATCGATTGTGGCGATGTTCGCCAGCGGGTTGGATTCGACAGTTGCGATGCCCGGATCACCGGGCTGACCCGACCGCACCACGCAACTGATCGCGACGTCGGTGCTCAGCGCCTCTTGAATCGGCGCCACTTCTGCCGGATCGACAGCGATGACGACTTCCTCGACCGGCACCTTCTTGACAAACGATCCCTGACTGAGCGTGCGGGAGGTAATCGACTTGTCATGCTGAGTGAATTCAATCAGGACGGCATTCTTGGCGAGCACCCGCACACGGGCCAGTTTTTCCATCTGGGCGATTTGCGTCTGCTGCATCAAGCCCTTCGACAGATTCCCGCTGCCCCTGGGCGCTTCGACGGGGACTGTGGCAGTCAGGTCGATGCGGTCTTGCTGCTCGAGGCCGGCGATGCCCTGAATCTTCGTGCGCTCGAGTGTCAATGAGACCTTTCCCGGAGGAATCGCTCCGGACATGCCCGCCCGCGTCCCCTTCGGGAAGAAATCGCGCTCCGTGAAGAGGTATCGCGGGCCCTTGTCGTGGTTCAGCACGCGGCCGATCACCTCGTTCGTACTGAGCATGGCTTCCTTGGGGATTTCGCCCTCCGGGACCGGGACGAAGGCCCATTTCCCGGTTCTGGGATCGATCAGATGGTCGCGCGTGATCTTCGTGTAAGCAGGGATCTTGGTCCAGCTGGCCAGAACCGGCACGTGACCCGGAGGAAGCTGGTCGCGATGAGAAAACCAGGCTACGGGATCGACCTTTCCAAACGCCCAGAGCGTGCCCACGGTCCCTGCGGCAGCTAGCGGGACGAACAAACAGATCAACACGACGACAATCCAGCGCGAGGAACGCTGCGCGCGGGAGCGGGCGTAGGGCATGGTTCACCTCTTACGACGTGATCGAGCAAAAGTGGATTTGATCAAGATGGGAATTCATTGTTTGGCGCGTCAGGGACCAAAAACCTCGCGACGGATCACCGCCTGCGCGGACATGACGCGGCGAAAGGGCCGCACGGTTTGCAGGTAAAGCCCCATTTCGCCCATCCCGTAAGTGCCGCCGTACGGACCGGCGTAAGCGGCGCCCCCTTGGTTGTCGGGGGGCGGCGGATCGGGCGCGACGGGCGTGCCGCCTCCCGGAATCGCGTTCGTCGCCGTCACACCTGCGTCGTCGGCGAGCATGGGACTGCCGGCGGTCGGCTCCGCTTCGCCGTTGGCATCCAGCGCGGCCGGTTGATAGCCGGCCATCGTCGCAGCCTGAAACGGATAATTCAGCCGGACGGCAACCACCCCTCCGGGCATTCCGGACGGAGGCGTCGAGGCGACGCTGAAGGCTCCGTTGCCATTGGAATCGGTGATCTCTTCCAAGACCGCGTGCCACTCGATCGTCTCCGGCCCCACGCCGGACGGGCTGACGACGAGCGGAACGGCCACCGTAAAGCCGCTGTAGCCGGGCTTGGGGGTTGTGGAAGTGCTCGTGATCAGGGCGCCGGGATAGCGCAAGAGCGGAACGCCGCCGACTGTGTCGGAAATCATCATCGGCAAGAGCGCCTGGTTCACCGACGGCAGCGTAATCCCTTGGGCGGCGAAGAAGTCGAAGATCGACTGGCCCGACTGCATGGCGCTGAGGTTGATCGCCAGATAATTCGGATCGTAGACGCCGTCGATCACCTGCTGGTTGGCGAGTGCGTCGGCGAACGTGGCGGTCGAGGGCAACGGCACGCGGGACAATTCGCGGGCCGCCACGTCGACCGCGGTTTGCAGCGTTTGCGTCCCGGTGAAGAGCCGACCGAATTCGACGATGGCCACGACAAGCAGGTAGATCACAAGGAAGATGAGCGCGAACTCGAGCACAGCCTGGCCGCGGCGCCGAGTCGATTTCGCGTGTGCTTTGGCCACGCCGGTTTTTGGCAACCGGCGTGACGGCTCTTCACAACACCGACGCATGATGCCAAAACTCCAAACGGACCAGGTAAGCCAAGAGACCGATTGCGATGGCGGGGACGTAGGCCAGATCGCGACGCCCGCGAATCACCGCGACGAGCGCCAGCACACCTCCCGATAGCGCGACCCAAAAGAGGGCCGACAAGAGCGCGAGCGGGCCGAGGGCCGCGCCCAGCGCGACAACAAGCTTGACGTCGCCGCCGCCGAAGCCGCCGAGAGCATAAAGCGGAAGCGTCAGCGCGAGGCCGAGCCCGGCTCCTAGCGCAAGTCCCGCCCACGTGACCTCCGTGAAGCCGGCCGCGATCGCCGCGACCGCGCAAACGACGAGCGCGGCCCCGATCCAGTCGGGCACCTCGCGCCGTCGCAGGTCGTAAACGGTGGCGACCAGGGTCAGTCCGATCGCGATGAAAATCATGGTGTTGCTTGGGTTGCAGATGCGGTCACGTCGCGGAGACTCCCTGCGCCGACGGAGGCGCAGGGAGCCCGGTCAGGACGCGAAGGGGGTTACGTCATTGCGACTCGATAATCGTGCCACCGAGTCCGTTCGTCGCGTTGGGCGATTGCGCACCGTAGAGGTTGGTGCCGAGCCGATCCGTGCCGTCGTTGGCGAGGATCCCGACCGTGCTGACCTCGATCGCCTTGCCGGTCAGTCCGCCCGAAGTGTCGGTTTCAATCAAGTGGCCGCTGGTAATCGGGTTGTTGTCATCCTGATGAGCACCGGGCAGCAGGACGGCAGCCGCGTCCATCAGATCCGAGGTCTTGTGGCCGAGCAAGGAAATGCCAACCAGTGACACGATAGCGATGCCGGAGACGAGTAGGGCGTACTCAACGAGCCCCTGACCTTTGCGATCACGTGCGAGTCTGCGAAACATGAGAGCACCTTTCGAGGGAAAAGGAACCAAGGATGCAGGAAGAAGAACTAGGACGCGGATATCGTTAAAACCGTCTCGCCTCCGCCGCGATTTCGGCGCGGGGCTGCGGTCTGACCAACCATTCGCCTCGCGCTAGGCGCACACGGAGACGAGAACGGCGTTGCAGCAATGGTCTCGGTACGCGGCCGTTGATGAGTCAGTCGACGCAGACCGAAGCGACGACTAGCTGCCGGAGGCGGGGAGTCCCCTGAATCTCCGGATCCCACTCAATTCGCGCAACAGCAATCGCAATTGATCTGCGCGAAGCAACGAACCTTCAGTGGGTGTGCCGCGACAAGAGAGCGTCAGGCGCAGGGAGGCGGACGCGGACCCGCAATGCCGAGGGCAAAGACTGCCACGATCGGCGGGAAGAAATGCGGCGGCGCGGGTACGACGGCTTGAGTCAGCTCGCTGCCGGCGATGGTCGCCGCAATCTGACCTTGCGCCTGGAACTGGCAAATCGGGCAAGTGTCGGCATCGTGGGCATAGTCGACAGCGTCCGCCCGAAGGGCAGTCGACGGATCACTGGCCGGCACTGCCTCAGAGGCGATGGCACGCACCGCATGCTCGTGCTCGCAGCCCAACAGCTCATGCAGGCCCGGCCCCAACAGCATCATCCCCGTGTAGAGGACGAGCATGCCGGCTACGAAAGCTCGTTTCGGGCGAACCAGCATCGGGCAGAATCCACCAAAAATGCCGCGGCGCAACTCAATCGCAAGCGCAACTAAGTTGCGATTATGGAAACACTCCTTTGCGTTGTCAACGAGATTCGGGGACGGTCTCGATCAATTTGTCGCAAGTTTTTCTGGAGCAATCTTGCGGCAAATTCATCGAAAGTGCCAAGGCGAGCGCCGTTTGCTAAACTGCATGGCGACCAACCATTCGAAGACCTGCCTCCGCGAGCGATCACCGACCGTCCGCGGGTAGCCGGGCCTTCGCCGTTCGACAAAAAGCGGTCTCATGACATCCACCAAAGCCAGTGGTGAGCGCGAGGCGCTGTGCGCTCGCATGCAGGAATTCGGTCTCCGCTGTACGGCCGCGCGGCTCGCGGTCCTGGGAGAATTGCAACGCTCGACGAGTCCGCAGAGCCACGCGGACATCGCCCGAGCGCTCGCCCCTTTGGAACTCGACCGCGCGACGGTTTATCGCAATTTGATGGAGCTGAGCGAATCCGGCCTCGTGTCGCGACTCGACTTGGGCGACCACATCTGGCGATTTGAGCTGCGGAAAAACGGCCAGGGCGACCTGGCCGAACACGCCCATTTTCTCTGCACCGAGTGTGGTCAGGTCTCCTGCCTCGACGGCGTCGAAATTCGTGTCACTCCGACCCCGCGGCGCAAACGCTCGTCGCTCGGCAACGTCACCGAAATCCTGCTCAAGGGCCGGTGCGTGCGTTGCTCCTAAGGAGCACGTCAGCAGTTGGTTGGCCAATGCTGCTCAGCGATCGCAGCCTTCGATGACGTTGGATTTTCCCGAATTGATCCGAATCTGAATCTCAATCCAGATTCGACCTTTGTCAGAATCCCTGCTCCGGGATCTCGGCGGCAGCCGAATCTGCCTCAGCCGCGAATCAAGCGACTCGAGCAGCCGAAAGTTTCCGATTGACGCCGGCCAAGATTACCACCGGAGAATTACGTCCGTGGCGACTGTGAACAGGCTGTGCTTGTCCTCGAAAGGACGGGAGTCTGCGTTGTAGTCGTAACGCAATTCCGGCCGCACGACGATCCACTTCCAAGGCTTGAACGACAAGCCCGCGGTCAAGTCGGTGTAAAGGCCGGCGAAGCCGGTGCGTTGCCCCTGCTCGTCGTCAAAGAATTCCAGTCGCGTGGTGCCGCTCAGCCGCGGCGAGAACTCGTAGATCAAATAGTTCGGGAAGCCGATCCAAGTGGCCGTGCCAATGTTGGGAACGTCGGTCGTCAGGCCGAACAGGCTCTCGAAGTTGTACGTCAGCTTATTGCTGAATTTGTGCGTGTAGACCAGATCGAGCACCTCGGGGTTGTCGTGATTGTAGGCTTGTAGGTAGCGACCCGAACCGAGAATCACGTTGAACAACACGCTGTCGTTTTGATCCTTTGAGGTCCATTTCACGCTGCCGATGAACGTCGGGGTGGCCGCTGGATCGATGAAGACGTCGCTGCCCGTCACGAGCCCGGCCTGCAGGGTCCAAGCGTCGGAGAGCTTGGTCGTCGTCAAAATGCCGGTGTGCGTAAACGGATCGTACAGGTCGGTGTAGGCGTGTGAGAACAGGGGCGTGTTGATCGTGTCGGTCGTCTCCACGCCATACTGCGAAAAGAAGTGCCCAATCTTCACATCCATGCCTTGGGCGATGCTGGGAAAATAGGCCTCCCCATAGAACTGGATCGGGTCGATTCCGTAGAGGTTCGGACCGCCGTGATCGTCAGTGAGCTGTCCGCTGAAGAGTCCTCGCGCCAGCGTGAACCGATAGTCTGATCCAGGCAGAATGGTGTCGGACCGGAAGCCAAAACTCGAGTCACTGCTGTTCGTATCAACGGGCTGATCGATGCGCAACCAGTTTTGATCGAGCAAGAAGTTGTTTGCCAGATAGTTGAAACCCAGAGGCAAATTGATGCTGCGGTCCGTGCTGCCGGTAAAGGACATATCGGTCCAGCCGTAGATCTGGATCCGGTTGTCGGCGAGAAACGAGCCAAGCGAGGTTCCCCGGAGGGAGCGCATCAAGAGCCATTCGTCCGTGGCGGGTTCGGCAGGCGGAGCGGAGGTTGGTGCGTCGGGATTTGCAGGCGCTTGGGCCTGAAGTGACGCGACCGCCGACTCCAGCGAAATCTGCGTTACCGGAAGCGCCGAATCGCTTTGATCCGATCCGCCGTCGCGATCCTCGGCCGGCAAGAGCCTGGGTCCGCAGGCCAGCCAGGCGCCGAGAAGAGCGCGCAGGATGAGACGGCGCACGGCCGGTCGATCATGACGGCTTTGAAACACAACGAAGATATCGGTTGCCCGCTGCACGCCGCCCCACCATGCGGAGCAACGATTGACGGCTCTTGGCGAGCCTTTGACCGGTCCAACGGCCCTCGGGTCAGCGCAATCGTCATAACCGGAGCATCTTTAAAAGCCTTCGGACGTTCGTGAGAACGACCAGGGGCCGCAATCGCAGTCACTCGACAAGACTAGCTCCATTTGCAGTCGTCACGGACCCGCCCAAATGACGACTTTTCGACAATTGGCGGGTTTTCGGCAAACCCTCCTGGAACGTGCCCCCGGGGCCTTATTAGTCTGACCTTTATCGCCCGAAAGCGCCGCAACTTGCGGACGATGCATTGAGCCCGGTTGTTGCGCGACAGGAGGCCCTTGTGGCTGGCCCGCCAATTACGCAATCAGTGACTTCCACTTCGGCAGCCGCGCCAGCGGGTGCAGCCCCGGCCCCGCCCGCCAAAACAGAGACGCCGCCGGGAGAAACCGCCGGAAAAAAGAACCCCAGGCGGTTTTGGTCCATCGTGCTGGTCTCCGTTCTGGGGGTCATCGCGATTGCGTTTCTCGCTCGATGGGCCATTGGTCGAGCGACCTCTTCGATCACGGACGACGCGTTCATTGAGGCGCATATCGTCAACGTCGCGCCGCAGTCGGTGTCCGGAGACCTCGTCCGTAACCTCGTCGAAGAAAATGACCGAGTCGAGCAGGGACAACTGCTTGCTGAGATCGATCCTGTCCCCTATCGCGACCAGGTCGAGCTGGCGCGCAGCAAGCTGGACGGTGCAGAGGCGGAATTGCGGCGTCAGCAAGCCGCGCTCGACCGTCTCAAGCAGGAAGTCCCAATTCAAATCGAGATTTCCCGGCGCTCGCACGCGGCGGCCCAAGCGGACCAGGCCCGAGCGAAGGAGGCTCTCAAGCTCACGATCGACAGCGTCGAGAAAGGCGTCGAGGAAGCCCAGGCCGGTCTGGCCGCGGCAAAGGCGGATCTGGTTTTGGCGGAGCAGGAGTACACAAGGTTCTCGACGCTGTACAAGCAGGACGCGGTGCCGTTGCGGCGCTCCCAAGAGGTGACGCGTTCGAAAGACGCTGCAGAAGCACAGCGCAACTTGGCGGCAGCGAAACTCGCCAAGGCGGAGGCCGAGCGGACACAAATCGAAGTCGCGAAACGCACCTTAGAGGCTGCTGAAAAAACAACTCTGAAGGCGGCAAGCGGAGTTGACCTCGCTGAGACCGGCAACGCTCAGATCCGAGAAATGGAACTTCTGACGGCTCTCAAGAAAGAGGACGTTAAAGAGGCACAGCGGGCGCTGATTTCCGCCGAGGACCAGCTCAAGTACACGCAAATTCATGCTCCGTTTCCTGGCATCATCGTGAAGCTCTACCGTCACCTCGGTGATTTTGCATCGGCCGGCGTCCCGATTCTCAGCATGTACAACCCCGACCTCATGTATGTGACCGCGAACTTGGAAGAGACGCGGCTGCGCGGGGTGGCACCTGGAAATGCGGTTGAGCTCCAAATCGACGCCTTCGCCGAACCGTTCCGGGGCCGAGTCGTTTGGATCGACAAATCGACCGGAGCGGAGTTCTCGCTGATGCCGCGGAACGTCGTTTCGGGCGAGTTCACAAAAGTCGTGCAACGCGTGCCGGTGCGAATTCAGATCGAAAAGGACGATCGCTGGCCCAATCTGCAGGCGGGGCTTTCGGTCCGAGCGATCATCAGCCACGGGGCGGGCGACCCGGAATGGGCGAAACGCGCCGCTGGTGAGATGTCGGACCTCGAAACTCGCTTCAACCGGAGTCAGAACGACCAGATCCCGGCTGCACCGTCTGGCGCGCAACGATGAGTCAGGTCAAGACGATCACGTCGCAGTCCCCCGCAGTCGCACAATCCGAACCGACTCCCGCGGACAGAGCGGCTTGGCTCGCCGCTCTCGCGGTTGTCCCGATCCTGGCCACCGTTTACCAGACCCTGGTCCTCACGGACGTGACCTCCGACGTCATCCGCAAAGGCATCGAGGGTGACAAGTACGCCATGATTTGGACAGACGTCTGCTGGGGAGTGGCAACTTTGTACGGGGTCTTCGCTGGTCTTTGGGCCATGCCCCGATTCGGCGCACGGATCATGCTGCAAATCGGATTGGTTTGGTTTGCAGTCGGCAACCTTCTCTGCGGAGCAGCGCTCGACGTCACGTCGCTATCGGTCGCGAAACTCGTCGAAGGCATTGGCAAGGGCCTGGTGATCATCCTCTGTCGCGCAACACTCTATCGCCAGTTTGATCGCATGGTGATCGTGGCGATTGGCTTTTACGGAATCGTCGCCTATGCCACCCGGCCCACCACACCCCTCGTGACGGCGCTGATCAACGACGCGTTTTCCTGGCGCTGGATTTTTTGGGTCAACATCCCCTTCGCCCTCTTGGCGATCCCTCTGGTGCGACGGTTCATTCGACCCGATCGTCCGCCGCGACCAATCCTACTGCACATCGACTGGATCGCTGTCACTTTGTTGACGGGCTGGGCTGTTAGTCTCGCATTCTGCTTCGGCTGGTACCGGAAATGGGGCGGGTGGTCGTCGAATGAATTCACGATTGTTGCCGTGCTTGACCTCGTGATACCGGCCATTCTGGCCGCTTGGGTCGCTGGCGGGATCAGTGCCGACGAGCACCTCCGCAGAATTGTCCGCGTTCGGGTTTACGTGTTAGCCATGTGCTGTCGCATGCTCCTGTTAGTACAGCTTTTGGCAGGCATGACCTTAATGGCGAGTTATCTCGTCGAGCTGCGCGACTATCCCCGTGTGGTCGCCGGGTGGATCCTCGCTTCGGCGACGATCATGATGGTAGTCTCGACTTTCTTGACGACCTATTTTCATCAACGGTCGCTCCGGCATTTTTGGCTCTTCGTGGGAATCGTCGGCTGCGCCGCGTGCTTGTGGTGGATGGCTTCGGTCGACAATTTCACGAGCAAGGAACGCATCGCCCTCATGATGGCCTGCTGGGGGCTGTTTTTGGGTCTGCTGCCGCCGAGCTTCCTTCAGGACGAAGTCGAGGCGCTGGATCGCCGCGATGCACTTTATGCCGGTGCGCTCGCGGTCGTCGCTTTGATCGTTCCAATCATCGTGATTCCGACGATGACGAGCACGATCGTCTCTGCATGGACCGATCGGGCGGCCGACGCGCAGCGGCTGAACCTGCACGAGAATAGCCCGGCAGTTCATGATTCCTCTGCACGGGTAGCCGACTACTACCACCAACGGGGAGTCGAAGGCCCCGAACTCTCGCAGAGACACTTCCACGGTTTTGGGAGCATTCGTGAAGACGGAAGCCGTGGCCATGGGGATTCAGCGCGGCCTGCAGTTCCTGAGCCTCGTTGTCGGTGGGATTGGCTTGTGCGTAGGGGGCTTGCTGGTCTGGCCGCGTAAGAGTGCGGCTTAAAGCCGGGCGTCCGGCGGTGAGCTTGGGTGGATGAAAGGACGACTTCAAATGCCCGACGTCGGCCATTTGTGGGCTGTCGGATTCGACGACGTCTCTGGTGCGGATCGAGTCTGCGGTCAGATCGTTAAGCTCGCCGAACGGCATTGCCTGGTCCTTACAGACTGGACCGTGGCGGTGCGGTACCGCGACGGATCGTTCACCGTCGGCGGTGAGCCACTGCTGCAACCCAGCTGGCATGGCCGCCTGGCCAACTTCTTCGCCAGCCTGGCATTGGGCGCGCCGCCACTGACAAGTGCGGCGGTCGGAGCTTTTACGAGTGGCGCCCAGACGGATACTGGCATCAGCGACGACTTCGTCGGACAAGTCAAGGAGCTCATGAAGCCGGGGACTTCGGCTCTGTTCGTTGTCGACGCGGCAGCGGATTTGAACGCGATTCTCGAGGGAATTCGAGGTCTGGGCGGGACGGTGCTGAAGACCAACGTCGACTTGGACCGCGCTCGGCTGATTCAGGCGACACTTGCGGGCTCTTCCGGCCACCAGCAAAACGACTCAAAGCCCGGCTGAGATGCCGCGAAGCGCCCGTCGAAACGGAAGCTGGGCCGACACAGTGCGCGATCGGATCGCGAAACCGGCTTCGCCGAAGGCCTAGCGACTGTTCCGTTCCGTGTTTTGCCCCATCACGTAGTCGAGTCGGGCTCGCGCCGTCAAATACTCGTAGGTCGAGTTGAGATAATCTTGCTCGGCGCGCGTGAGAGCCGTCTCTGCGTCGGTTATCTCCGTGGGGGTTGCGTCACCCTGTGCGGCTCTTGCTTTGACCAGTCGATAGTTTTCCCGTGCTTGCGTGACGGCCGGCTTCGCAAGGTCGATGGCCCGGAACGAGGTGATCGACTGTTGGTAGGCTTCGACGGTTTGGAAACTGATCGTGTCGGCGATGGAATCGGCAAGCGCCATGGCGGCGCGCGTTTTGGAATCGGCGACCCGCAGCTCGCCCACGCGCCGACCTCCCTCGAACAGGCCCCATTCCAATTTGATGAAGCCCAGGCCCAGGCCAACATTGGCTCGCGGTGTCGCCTGCTCGAAATTAATGTAATCCCCCTCGGCGAAAATCTTCGGCAGGAAGTCGGCCTTCGCGACGCGCGATCCCTCATGAGCCACTTGCACGCTGGTGCGCGCGACGTCCAGTTCCCGTCGTTGTGACGCGGCTGCCTGCAAGCACTCGCCAAGTGAGCTCGGTGGTGGCGGAATCTCGCCAACTTCCATGACCGCGGTCGGAGAGGTCACATTCACTCCCATCGCCAGGTTGAGCGCCGCAACCGCGATGTCGACGGCGCCGTCGGTGCTTTCTAGTTGCCGCTGGCTTTGAGCCAACTGCACTTCTGCCCGCAGGACCTGTTCGCGCTCGATGACGCCCCCTTTTTCGAGCTTGCGCCACGCCGAGATCGTCGTCGGCTCGGCGGACGGCGTCTTGGGCGATTCGTCGCAGCGCCATCGTCTGCAAAACCTTGTAATAGGCGACGGTAACTTCATTGGCCACGGTCTGATAAGCGCGATCGGTCTGCAATCGCGCAATCTCGACGCCCAATTCGGCCTGGCAGTAGCGGCCCGAGCGGCGTCCGAAATCGCAAATCAACCACTGCATCCTGACTTCGGCCAGACCATAACCCGATGCCAAATCGAGCCCAATGGGCACGACGGCTCCGGGAGGCAAGAAGCTGAATGACTGCGACTGTCCGTTCACATCGAGATCGAAGCCACCTCCCGAGATCCCCCCGGAAAGCGTCGGGAGGTACGGAGCAAACGCAACATCCGCGTGGCCTTGGGCCTCATCGATGCTCTCGAGAAAGACTCGCAGCCGGGGTTGCATCCGGAAGGACGTCTCGATCGCCTCTGACAGACTCATTTTCCCGACTTGCCCCGGTTCTGTTGCAACTGAACCGGTCGCAGCAGGCATTGGAGGCAGAGCCGCAGAGCCATCGCGGGACGACGCGACCGGCGGCTCAGAACTTCCAGGCTGCGAGCTATCCGTGGCGGAGGCGGGAATAACGGTCTGCGACGCGCGTTCGGATACAGCCTCAGCCGGATGCGTGCCCTTGTTCGCGACCTCTGGATTGGACGGCGTCGCGCGAGCAGAGTCGGCCGTACTGACCCCTGGCGAGCAGATTCGCTCAGCGAGGTGATCTTGCGGACGGCTCTCCGGAGAGGCGCAGCCGGCTGCGAAAACAGCGGCAAACGCGAATCGGATGAGCTTGGCCGACATCCGTCGTCACTCACGGGGCTCGCTGTCCCGCGAGTTGCCAACCGTGCCGTGAGCCCCCCCAGAACCGGTTGTATCGACTATATCGGATACGCGGGGGATGAACCTGAAGCGGAACCCAGGAGGTCACACAGCTTGGCGGGTCAATTCCCTAGGGAAACGAAGTGTCCCGACCCACCGCACCACCGGCCAGCCTTTTTCCACCTCCCGCCCCATCCTGCCCAGCATCCCTGCCATGGAGAGCACCGTATCCGGGCCAAAAACGCCGTGGTTTCTCCGTAAAACAAACTTGTCCCGTCCCGCAGTCCCGTCCCACTCTTCCCACCCACGCGCCAGGACCCGGGCGAGCCGATCCGCCGCGGCGGATCAGCTGTCGGGTGCTTCCGGTATGCTCCCGAGCGTTTTCCCGGGCGTTTCTCGGTGAAACAGCGTGTCCCGTCCCATCCCAATCAATCCCGTCCCGATTGCCGGGGCCTGATCGCCACTCAACGGATCGACACTGACCGGTGGGACTCTCGTCGATGGGTCCATCCCCCTTATATCAAATGTGAGAGACCCGTCCCGGCGGGACAACTTTAGGAGGACCCGGCGGGACAACTTGTCCCGGCGCACCGGGGATCTTTTTCTCCCTAGTCGAGTCGGGTGAGGGTGATCGTGTCCCACTCAACTTTGGACATTGGACTTTGGACTGTCTGTGCCCTCCGCGCGCACGAAACCGCTCGCGCCGAGATCCGCTCTCTCCATTCAGCCACAAAAACGAGAGGCGTCCAAGATCAGTTTCCGCGGAATCCCGGGATCTGACGGCGCGGTTGACTCACAGGAACGCAAGCGGAGCGGGGATCCAGAAGAAGGGTCGATCTTCGCTGTTCAGTGAAAAAGGAGTGAGTTTCTACGAAATGCCATCGGAGCAAACGCGACTCCCCGGTCCCCTAGCTAGGCGCAATAGTCGGGGGATGGCGCGTTCATTGGGGGCCGGATTTCGCCCCTTTTTCGAGCAGCATCTTCTCGAGTTGCACATTATGGTTCTGGCGAGCGATTTCGAGCGGCGTCCGTTTGGGATTGCCCCCGGCCAAATTCACGTTCGCGCCGCGGTCGATCAGCAGCTTTGCCATACAGTCGCGTCCAAACCACGCGGCAAAGATGAGTGCTGTAGCGCCCTTGTCGAGGCTCGCGTCGTTGTCGTTGCGAATGTTGACATCGCAACCCGCATCAAGCAATTGTTTGACGATGTTTCGATAATCGCGTGCCGCCGCCACGTGCAAAGCAGGAAATCCATCGAAACTTTTTGAGTTTGCGAGCGTGCGATTCTGTTTCAGCAGGCGGGCAACTTCGACTTCGTCGCCAATTGCCGCCACGGTGAACATGTCGAGGCGTGCGCCGTGTTGCCGTAAGAAGTTGATTTCGTTGATGATTAACGCGTTGATCTCACTGACGTCCGCCGGATCGGACTTTGCAGCATCGGCATCGGAAATCAATTCGAGGACGCGAGCCGCTTTTTGCAGAGCTGTCGCGCCGTTTTCGGAATAATTCGGATCAGCCCCCGCTCGGATGAGCGTGTTGAGTATCGGTACCTGCCAGCGTTCCGGCGAGCCGTGGTCCGGGTCGTATTGCGGTTCGGCAACTTTCAACAGGCAGCGGCACAACAACCGTGAGCGCATGGCGCGATCTCCCGCCTGAAACTTGGGATGTTGCACGATCGCCGCGACATTGTCGCTCATGAAGGAAGACGCAGCGACGTCTAGGGGCGTGGGATCGGGCGGTGGACCATAGGTTTCCACATCCGATTTCCCAGTTGCAAAGACGTCGAGGCCCTTGTCGATCAGCAGTTGGATTGTGCCGGGCGTCCCGTACTCGGCTGCGTAATGCAATGCGGTCGGATTGTCGCAATGCGTTGGCCGAAGGAAGTCGTCGCTCCCCCCGTCTTGCTGGATATATCGCCGGTTCAGGTTCGCGCCGTGCGCGATGAGCAGCTGAACGACCTGTGGGTGCGCGACGGCATGCGCCATGACCGGATATCCACCGCCGCCAGCGAAATCGTCAACGTCGAAATGATATTGCTCGATTAACAAGCGGCAGATTTCGACACGGCCGACCGACGCGGCAAGCCTGAGCGGGTTTTTCCAATCGCCTCCGACCGCCGACCGCGGCGATTGATCCATCAGCGTTTTGACCCGATTCACGTCATTTAAGTGGATTGCCGCGAACAGGTCGTAGTCCGCGCCGGCCTTGATGTACAGGTCCGCCAGTGCTCGGCATTCGCGTCGCCGTTCAGCAGAGCGGGCCTGCCCGCCATTCTTCGGGGTTGGCGAACAGCCCCCAGCCCGACGTTGTGTTGCCCGTCAGAGCCGCGCTCGAATGGTACGAATTGTGGACGCAGCTGTGTGCGGCATCATGCAGCATGGCTTGCAGGACGATGCGACCGCGCCTCCCGCGAATCAGCTCCGGTTTTTTCTCAAGAAGAAGCGCAACGATCTCCGGATCATGCGCGATCTGCAGCGGCGTCCACTGGTTGTTGTCGGCCGCATTGACGTCGGCGCCATGTTCCAAAAGCCATTTCGCGACGTCCTTGGCTCCTTCAAAGATCGCGGTGTTGAGCAGAGTTCCGTACTTGTCGTCGCGCTTTGAGACCCAGAACGGATCGGCTTTGAGGATGCGAAACGCCTTAGCCGCGAAACCGCGGGACAAGTAATAATGCGGCGAACGCTGTCCCTTCTGAATTCGCACCTCGACGCTTTCGCTACGAATCGCGCCTGTCCAATAGTCCGACTCCGATCGATTTGCTGCGGACTCCAATCGCGCAACGATCGAGAACCGATGACCGTTTGCCGGCTGCGGTACGTCAGTCCAGCCTTGCCAGCTTTCCTGGCAATCGTTCAGCAGGACGTCATAGTCCTGCGTCTGGTGCGGATAGATTTGAAGCGTCCCTGTCCACCACCATGGCTTCCTTCGGGTCTTTTTCGCCGCCTGCGGGTTTGAGTCGTTCAGCGGAGTTCTGCGAATGATGTACTTGTGACCGGAGTCCAAATCGGTCAGCTCAAAGGACAGTTGGCACCAGCCGCGCTTTGAGTCGGGGTCCCAGACTTTGATCGGCTGAAGGGTCAGGTTGGTCAGCGAGACGTAAAAGACCTCGTCGAAATTCAATGCATTGCGTTTTTCTTCGTCGTCGCCGATTTCGAGTTTGATCGCCAGCGGCTTGTCTGGCCGAATCGCTGGAGCTCGCGCGGCGCGGAGGCGCAAGGGTCCGGCGCCTTCGGGACCGGAGCAGGCGGAGACCGCTGCACAGCCGGCTGCGACGCGCGGCCTTGTGCGATCAGTCCATCACCGGGACGCGCCGCGATGAGCAACAGCACTAAGGCAGTCCGTGCGACTGGCACGAGGTGGCACATGCATCGCCCCTCAGTTGGCTCCCTGCGTGGCGAATACGAAGCAAGAAAGCAGCTTCTCACTGTCGCACAAACCCCAATTCCCCGCAAACTCGGCTCTTCACCCTGCACGGCGGGGGATGAACTTGAAACGGAAACCAGGATGTGACTGACCTTAACGCGCGAACTCTTGAAGCCCGGTTCGGCGGGCAAGCTGGGACGTTGGCGAGTTGGACCAGATCGAGGACTAACGTGCGAGCTCATGGAGTTCCGCGCGGCAGGCGGCGCTGAAGTCCAGCAGAGGATCGAAATGGTCGACCTCGAACGTGGCACGGATTTGATCCACCGACAAGTTCGGCTTGGAATACAAATCGACGAATCGATGGCAGCACTCTTCCGCAGCGGTCAGGACCGTTTGGGAGGAAAGAAGTCGGATGCAACTCAGTTTGGCATACATTTGCACAAACTTATCCGGTCGGTCCAAGGAATTGCTGAGGGCGTCGATGACAGAGTTCGACGCCTCCTTGATAAATTCCTCATACAGCAATTCACGTCGGCGCAGCTCCTCCACCGCGCGTTCGCGAATGAACTGGCTTCGCTGCGTCATCCACGTCGTGAACATCGAGCCAGAGGCTCCGGCGAGCGACCCAAGGAGGGCGGCCATGGCCGTGATTATCGAAGAGTCCATCGCACCGGCTTTTTTTCAGTTGCCTGTCGTCAAGATCCGCTGTCGATTACGCACGTGCCTTCAATCTTAGCGGCGATCCTAATCGGGGGCAGTGCCGCGTCGGAGCGGCACCCGCCACGCCTGGCACAGGCGGCCTGCACGATCGTGCTGGTCTCGAAAACCAGTGTGCAAGCAAGTGCACCGTGGGTTCGAATCCCACCCTCTCCGCTCACAATTGAACGCTTTTCTGATCTCATAACGGCGCCGCAACCTGAGCCGAGAATCGCGTTCAACAGCACGCTGTCCTTCTGATCCTTGGAAGTACATGTCACGCTGCCGGTGAACGTCGGCGTGTCCGCATCAGTCGGCTCGATGCCTAAGGCTCGAGCGAAAAGTCGGCTGACGGAACGTGCCGCGGGTATTCCCAGCGGCCGACGTTGTCGCGGACCCATTCGTAGTAGAACCGGACGCCGCGGTCGGTGGGGCCGGTGCCGTGGCCGCCCATTTCGCCGTGCGGAGCCGTTCCGCTGTAGTTCGTGATCCCTTGCACGAACGCCGAGTCAAACAGGAAAGCCGCGTTAGGCGCGGCGAGATACTTGCGGCAATCAGCGTAGACCGCGTCGCGGCTCGACTGGTTGAAAATGCCGTCGTTCTGAAAATAGTCTTCGCGCGTCGGCTCGACGTTCACGACAAAGCCCTGCTTCGGAATCGGCATGCCCTTCCGGATGATGCGGACGTCCATCGTCGGGTCGAACTCGCCGGTCCCGGATTTCCCATGTGTGCCGAGGCCCACGGGAATATGCGGTGCAATGGCCTTGAACCAACCGATCATCATCGCCCGCTTCCGGGCGCCGTCCGGCTCGCGCAGCAGCAGCTTGTTGGCATTCACGGGATCGTTGAATTCGTCGAGCAGGTTGACGAAGACATTTCTTAGCCGTTTCTCGGTCACGAAGCGGGCGGTCTCCTCGATGGCGGTCCGCATGGCCGCGTCGTCGTAAAACTCCTGATCCTTGGGCGGCGTGAGCACGCCGATCATCACCACCATTCCCCGTTTGTCGGCCTCACGAATGAACGACTCGGCGCGGCGGGCGACCTCGGGCAGTAACGTGCCGTGCCGGGTAAAGCCGTTCAAGGCCGCGTCCTTGCTGGGGAAACCGACGTTGACTCCCTGGAGGTAGGCGCCGACGAAATTGATTCCGTGGGCGTTCATATTGTCGAAGTTGCGAATGTAGCGCTCGGTGACCGCGTCGCTAACAAACGCGTTCCCGCATCGGAGCCCCCAGAGGTCGACTTCGCGGCCTCCCAGGAATGGCCGCTCGCCCCGGATTTCAAAGGTCCTTGTCTCCCGCAGCAGTTCAGGCGGCTTCGGCGTCAACGAAGGCGCCGGTGCTTTGCAGATCGTCGAAATACGATTGACTGTCGGACTTCGTCCACAGGCCGATTCGCCCGTACCCGCGAATCGAATCGTCCTCAAGGTCGATGTTGATCCGGTCATCGAACGTGCTGTGAATCTTGCTCCCCTTCATCGTCAGGTGCAGCGTGTGCCAGTTCGAGTCGCCGGGAGCTTTGACGCTGGCGAGCTGCGAACGCTTGCCGTCGAGCACCTTGTAGACGCGGAAAGAATCCTCCAGCGGGTTGTACCTCGTCAGATAGTAACTCTTCGCATTCTTCACGCGCCAGATAATGCCACCACCCTGGTCGACGAATCCTTTGACAGCCTTCACCCGCACGCTGACGTCGACGTCGGCATAGAGCACGTCGGTGCGAATGATCACGTTGAAGACGGCGTCTTCGTTCCGTGCCGTCTGCGCCAGCACGTGGTTCCCACCGTCGTCGATGACCGTCCAGGCGCCGATGGCCGAACGAAACCCCGACGGCGGATGACCGACGGCGTCCGATTGGAAATCCCATTGGCGACCCGCGGCTTCGTCTTGCCCCGACCCCGCGCCGGCAAAACCGATGAGAATCATCGCCGTCAAAATCGTGGTCAGGAGGCGCATACGTCTCTTTCTAGGGCTCTTTTTCAATATCGAGCGGCAAAGCTCTGCCAGGGACGCGGTTCGAGTCGGATTTCGTCTGTGAATCCCCGCGTGAATCTCCAACCGGTGACGACCGAAATGAATCCGATCGAGCGGCGATTTCAGCTCGCTTGCCCGGACGGGATTCTGCGGCTTGATGGCCGCGACCAGGCGGGTCGCGGTCCAGGGGCCGATGCCGTACCAGAAGCGAACACCCAGCGATCGGCGGTCGGTGATCGTCAGGCCGCTCGCTGCCAGCTCTTTGGCGTACGTGCGCGTGTAGCGGATGTCGGCGATTGCCAGCTTGCCCCCCAGCTTGAGCACGCGGGCGGCTTCGCGGAGCGCCTTCGCGCGTTCGCCCGCGCCGGACACGTTGTGAATCGCCAGCGAGCTGACCACGACGTCAAAAGAGCCGTCGTCGAAGGGCAACTGACGCATGTCGGCCGTGCGCAGCTCGATCCGGTCGGTCACGCCCTCGAGCTCCGCGTTGCGGCGGGTGACGGACTCGGCATTGCCCGATTGATCCGTAGCGCTCCAGACGTCGACGCCGACAGCCCGGCCGCGTGGCAGTCGCTGGGCCGCCATCAATAGCACCGCACCGCGGCCGCACCCGATGTCGAGCAGCCGCTCGTCGCCCTCGAGCTCGAGACGATCGAGCAGCTCGGCCCAAACGGCGAACTTACCCACTCGAGTCGTGTAAACGAAAGATCCTGCGTTGAGCAGCAGCCAGAGGCCGCCGATGCCCATCGCCACAATCGGAACCCAATGCGGTGCCTCCCCGTCTCCCTCGCTGTGCGAGAGCCGCCATAGGCACAGCGCGAGCAGGCACACGCCGCCCAGAGCCATCAAGATCGGAGCGTACGGGGCATCGATGCCGTAGGCGCCGCGGCGCGGTGGATGGGGAGGAGTCGAGGACCGGGAGCCACCAGGCACGCTCATCATTGAATCTCCCCTGAGAGCCTCCACCGGCGGCACCAGCTCGCCGCCGGTCGGATCGCTCGCGCCGTTCAGAACAGCTCGGTGATCGCTTCGCCGTCGTCGAGGAGTTGGAACGGTCGGTTTTGTCCGTCGACCGCCGTGAGCTCGTGGAGCCCCATCGCGCGATAGACGGTCTTCGCCACGTGCGCGGGGGTGACCGGCTTATCGGCCGGGTACTCGGCCAGGCGGTCGCTGGAACCGTAGGTCTGACCGCCGCGAATGCCGCCGCCGGCGAGCACGTCGGTCAGGCAGTGCGTCCAGTGGTCGCGACCGGCTCCGATGGTCGAATTGCTGCGGACGTCGCCGATCTTCGGCTTGCGTCCCATTTCGCTCGTGACCATCAACAGCGTCGAATCGAGCAGACCGCGGGCCGACAAGTCTTCGATCAACGCGGAAAAACAGCGATCGAATTCGGGGAGCAGGTTTTCCTTCAGGCAACGGAAATTGTTGCCGTGCGTATCCCAGCCGCCACCGCTGAGACATTTCTTCGAGACCAGTTCGTCCTCCTCCGACCAGAAGACGGTGATAAACGGCACTCCCACCTCGACGAGTCGGCGGGCCGCGAGCAGGCTCATCGCGTTGACGGTACGGCCATACCGACCGATCGTGGCCGCCGATTCGGACTCGATGTCGAAGGCCTTGAGCGTTTGCGACGACGTCAACAGCGTCAGCGCCCGGTCATTCTGCGTCGACCACGAATGGACCTTCGCGAAGGTGTCGAGATCGCGGCGGGCCGCATCGAGTCCCGCGAGCAGTTGCTCTCGTGAAAAAAGCCGGCGCGACGGCACGTCGCTCGACAGCGCCAGGTCGGGCGCCGGAAGTGCGTGGGGTGCTGGCGATCGCCGAGCACGTAGAGCGGATCGTATTGCACGCCCAGCTTGCCCGCGAATTGTCCGGGCCGCGTGTACGGAGCCTGGCTCGGTTTCCACGGGAGGGTGACGGCGTTGGGCATGCCACTTCGCGGCGGTTTTTTCGCCGCGACGACGCAGCCCATGTAGGGCCAGTCGTCCGCGAACGGCGTGCGATTGTTGCCGAGCGAGAGGAACGACGGGTCGGGGACGTGCCCTGTCAGATTGTGATAGTAGCCCGCGTGATGATCGTTGGTGTTGACGGTGCCGTCGATCGAGTTGACCAGCGCGAGGTGGTGCGCCTGCTTCGCCAAGAGCGGCAGGTGCTCGCACAACGTCACGCCGGGGGCCGAAGTCGCGATCGGCTGAAATTCCCCCCGGTACTCGAGCGGGGCCGCGGGCTTCATGTCCCAGGTATCAATGTGCGAGATGCCGCCGCAAAGAAAGAAGAGAATCGTCGAGCGGGCCGTTCCCCCCTCTTGGCGAGTTTGGGCAGCGGCGCTGGGGGCGGCCGACAACAGCCGCGATCCGCCGGCAATGCCCGCGAGTCCGGTTGCCGAGGCGACGAGAAATTGTCGTCGAGGCGTTTTCAGCGAGAGTTGATGCGGGTCCGACTTCATGCTCCGCGATTCTCCAACGGGCGAGCACACGCCCAGCGACCCAACGTCGCATCAACAAACGTTAACGCATCGGACCACTGGCGACAAACAGACGCGTGTCCTGCGCGACCGTGCGGAACTTCAGAGGATCCCTCGCTCACGCTTCGGGTTAGTGGAAGACACCTCGCTGACGCTTCGGATTGGGGAGCCATCTTTACTAACCCGAAGCGTCAGCGAGGGATCTTCGCTTCGTTCGGCAGGGATCCTCGCTTCGTTCGTTGACTCATTTTCCCGACGACGCCCGCCTTTGTGCCAAGGTCTGTGCGAGCTCCTGCTGCACGCCCGCGTCATCCGGGGCGATTTTGCTCAGAGTTTCCAGCCGACGGATCGCGTCGTCATAGCGACCCAGGCCGCGGAGCGCCTGCGCCGCCGCCAAATCGCAGGCATACAATCGCGGATCGAGTTCCAGTCCGTGCTCAGCGTACGCAAGCCCCTGGGCGAAGTCGCCCGTCTTCACGCACAAAGCAGCCAGCCTCAGATAGGCCATAGGATTGTCCGCGTCGAGTTGCTGCGCGCGTTCAAAATGACGGCGGGCTTCGCGGTAGTCTCCGCGGTCACTCAGGATGCGGGCGATGCCGTTCTGCGCTTCGACCAGCTCGGGATCGAGAGCAGCGGCGATGCGGTATTCCGCATACGCTTCTTCCTTTCGGCCCAGGACCTCATACGCGTAGGCCAGGTCGGTGTGCGCGGACGCGTCGGGTGCGCCAACGCGGATTGCCGCTTGCAACTCGGTTACGGCCTCCCCGGGGGCGTTGTCATCCAAGAGCGCGGTTCCGAGGTAGACGCGGATCGCCCGAATTATCGGCCGTGCACGACTGCGCATGACGCATGAGGGTCACACTATCGTGCCAGTAGCTCACCTGGGCGAAGGTTAAGCACGCGAGCAACCCGAGCCACGCGAGGCCGGCCAGCGGCAGCGCCCGCTGGAGAACGAATCCCGCCGGCGCAGCTCCGCCCCCAGCCAGACGACGGCCAGGCAGACTCCGATCAACGGAAAATACGTGTAACGATCGGCCATTTGCTGACCCCCGATCTGCACCAGGCCGATCATCGGCACGAGCGTGCCCAGGTACCAAAACCATCCCACGAACAAGAATGGATAACGGCGGATGAAAGCCAGGGTCGCTGCCGTGACGGCCGTCAGGAACAAAACGGCGAGTGCCAGACTCGTCCAAGGGATGTCGAAACCCGGGTGGGGATAATAGACCGCAAGGTCAACGGGATAGGCCGCTTTCTCGAGATACGTCAAGTAAACGCAGACGGCGTTCTGGCAGCGCACCGAGAAGGGATAAGTCGCAATCGCGCCGCCCGTCGACTGAGCGAAGAACGCGATCGACGAGAACGCCGCCGCAGCCGCGAGAAATGGGATCTTTTCGACCAGCCGCCTGAAAAACGTTGCGCGACTGAACCCCTGCGGTGGCGCTTCGCGTGGCGTTTCCTGGCTACCGCGGGACCTGCGTTTGCGGTCCGGCGCACGCGTCTTCGCCGTCGTGGGCTCGCCAGACTTTGGTCCTAACCGACGCAACGGCCAGTAATCGAGCAGCAAGAAGACGAACGGCAGCGTCACCAACGTCGGCTTGGAGAGAAGGCTGCAGAGGAAGAGCAAGAGCGATCCCAAAAACCACCGCGCCATGCCGACCCGCGTGTACCGCACGTAGGTCCAAAGCGACAGGAGACCAAAGAAAATACTCAGGACGTCCTTGCGTTCGGCCACCCACGCCACCGATTCCACATGCAGCGGGTGCAGCGCGAACAGCGCCGCAACAAAGGCGCTCCGCGCCGTGTATCCTGTAGCGCTCGCCAGGGCCAGGAACAGGATCAGCGCGTTGGCCGCATGGAGAACCACGTTGGTGGCGTGATAGCCGGCCGGACCGATGCCGAAGAGCGTGCTGTCGAGCATCAGCGACAGCCAGGTCAGCGGAATCCAGTTGCAGTCATGGACGCTCAGACTCCACCGCAATCCCGCGAGCGACAGACCCGCCTGAACCTGCGGGTTTTGTGAGGCATACGTCGGATCGTCAATGTTAATGAACGAGAAGCCCACAGCCTGCGAATAGACTGCGAGCGTGCCGACAACCAGGAGCACGCAAAACAAGATCCGCGCACGCCGATCCGCGGAAGGCGAAGCGGGTGAATGCGACACGGGTAAAGAAGACGCTGGTAAAGAAGACACGGGGCCAGTTCCGCGGCGGCGAGAATGCTGGCGGCCGTTCTCATGCCTCGCGATTCCCACGCAGACAAGCACGCGCCAGGCGACCCAAGGTCGCATCAACAAACGTTAACGCATCGGCCCACCGGCCACAAACAGATGCGAACTGACATCGCCTTCTCGCCGCGTTTCACTCGGTCCCAAACTGCGTTTTCGACCCGGAACCACCCGCCCGCGGAACCTTGTGCTCCGGCATCGTGTCCTCTCCTACCTCGGCCGGTATGCACGACTCAACCCGCCTTGCTGAGTCGTGGTAGAATGGGCAGCAAGCGGAGGAGTGGTCCATGCCCACATTAGACGAGGTGTACCGCAAATTCGGAAAAGTCTCGGAAGCCGCTCAACTACTTGAGACAGAGTTGGGCACAATGCTGCTCAGCGTTCAGGCCACGGAACATGATCTGTTTGCAAGCGACAAGGGGGAATTAGCGACTGAAATCCTCGAAAAGATCAACAAGAGCACATTTGGCGAGCTTATCAGGAAACTGGCCAAGGCTGCCCGTTTCTCGGGGGACTCGGAGTTGCTCTTGGCGAACGCCCTTGCTGAGCGAAATCGGCTCTTCCATTCCTTCTATCGGAAACACAACTTCAGACGGAACTCCGACGAGGGCCGTGCGAAGATGCTCGAAGACCTGCAGGCGCAAGCACAAGGTAATTATCGCAGCCTATACGGCGGTCATGCGACTTTCGGGTATTGACCTAGATAACGCGAACGTGCCGATGCCAACGACACACGTGAAGATTCAGAGGTGTGGGCCGCCGAGCGGCCCATCCAGCCGCAATTGTGGCGATGTTGAGGCCACTATGGCGCGACTCGGCAGCGTCGGCAAACTGGTTGCGGGAGCCCGAGAAGTGGAACAGAACAATGGGCGTGCTCTATGGCCGACAAACACTATCCGCCAGGCTTCATGATTAGCAAATTTCATTGTCCACACTGCCGAGTGTTCGCTGCGCAGGAATGGGGATACGGCGCACAGGCGCACGAACTCGACGAGTTTGGCGATCTCAATGGAGCACGGGCAGTCCCCAAGTTGAATGTCTCCACTTGCGCTCATTGCAATGATTTCTCGCTTTGGCGGGCGCAGAAGATGATTTATCCGAAGACAGGGTCCGCAGTCCTGCCGCACGACGATATGCCGCCTGATGTAAAAGCAGACTTTGATGAAGCGAGAGAGGTTGCGGCTATTTCGCCCCGGTCGGCCGGCGCACTGCTTCGATTAGCGATGGAACGGTTAACTGCGGGCCTTGTCGAGGGCAGCGGGAAAGACCTCAACGACAACATCCGAATCCTTGTTGAAAGAGGACTGTCGCCGCGAATTCAAAAGGGATGCGACATTGTGCGCCTCACCGGTAATAGTCTTGTCCATCCGGGGCAGATTGATCCTTCCGACACTCCTGAAATCGTCAACTCGTTGTTTGAATTAGTCAACTTGGTCGTAGACTTCGAGACTTCCCAGCCGAAGAAAGTCGACCATATGTACGGCTCATTGCCACAACCCAAGCTGGACGCAATCGAAAAGCGGGACGGGTAAACTGAGTGCTGCGAGACGGGGTAGATTCGCCTCGGAAACAGCACCGGGTGGGCCGGCGTTGACGAAGGGTAGGCCGGTAGCGTAGAGGCCGGGAGACAATCGATGCAAACGCCCGAAACGCCGCCGGAGCTGATCGACAAACCGAAAAAGCGGCGGCGGAAGTGGGTCCGGTGGGTCGTCGTTCTGCTTGTGCTCTACCCGCTGTCGTACGGCCCGGTGACCGGATTCTTAGACCGGACAGATCCGTGGCCCACAATGGCCTACGACGCCTTCTATACGCCGCTCTGGTGGGTCTGCGAGCGAGTCCCGCTATGCGATCGCGCACTGGACTGGTATCTCAACATTTGTTGGCGGATTGGCTGGAAGGAGGATGCTCCGCTGAATTTTAGCGGTCAGCACTGGTCCGACCCGCGCCGGTAAGAATCCGACCGGAACCCCGCCGCCTCGCTTACAGCGTCGGACCGGTGTCGCCCGGCAACAGAATGCGGCGGACCATTTTGATGGGGATGCCGCCCTGGCGGACGAATTCGTTGTGGAAGGTTTCGAGCTTGTAGTTTGAGCCCTTCGCTTTGCGGTAGTCGTCGCGGAGCTTGTAGATCTGCAGCTTGCCGAGCGTGTAGTAGAGGTAGGTCGGGTTGTAGGCGCCGCGGCGGGCCTCCTCGAAGGCGTTGGCCGGCTCCTGGAAGCCCTCCTTCACGAAGACGTCGGTCCCCTGCTCCACCGTCATGCCCTGAGTGTGCAACTTGATGCCAACCACATAACGGCAGTCGCGTAACAGGGCCTCGGAGAGCTGGGCGAGCTGAATCTTCGGATCGCCGTCGCCGTAACCCTCTTCGAGCGCCATTTGCTCGCAGTAGTGGGCCCAGCCCTCGGCGTTGGTGCCGCAGAAGGTCAGCTTGCGCGTCTTGGTCGGGTACTCTTTGCTGTAGAGGAACTGGATGTAGTGGCCGGGGAACGCCTCGTGAATGGTGATGACCTGCATCACCGGGGCGTTGAACAGCCGCAGATGCTCCTCGATGTGATTGGGAGCCCAGTTCTTTTCGGGCGGCGTGACGTAGTAGAACGCTTCGGTGGCGCGGGTTTCGTAAGCGCCCGGCGTGTCCATCGAGGCGAAGCTGCCGCCGCGAGCGTACGGGGGCGTCTCCAGGATCGTGGGCCGCACTTCGGACGGGACGGTGACGATGTGCCGGTCGATCAGGAACTGCCGCGTCTTTTCGATCGTCCGCTCGGCCGAAGGGATCAGGTCGACCGCAGCCGGGTGGTCGTCGGAAATTGCCTTCATCACGTCCGCCGGCGTCTTGTGCGGGTCGATCTTGGCGGCGACGGCCGTGAACGCGTCGTGATCGCGGCGAAGATTCGCCTCGCCGATAGCCAGCACGCGATCGAGCGGGATGTCGACCATTTCGTCATAAAGCAACTTTTTGGAGAAGGCGTCGGCACCCAGCGCGTACTTCCCGTGTGACTGGGGCAGCAGGTCGTGCTTCATCCAGGCGACGGTCTCGGTGATCTCCTTCACCACCCGGTTGTTGGCGGCCTCGAATTCCGCGAAGAGCGCGGCGTCATTTCCGGCGGCATCGCGGGCCCAGTCGCGGACCGTCTTTTGAAAGAAGCCGATCGAGCCGGAGCCCATGCGGATCGCCAGGTCGGTGAACTCCTTGGGGGGATTGTCGACGTTCGCCCGCAGCGCCTCGAACGTTGCCGGAGCGGCCTTGAGCCGAGCGATCACCGAGTGCAACCGAGTCACGGGCGGAGCGAAGCTGCGCTTCATCAGGCCGTCGATCGATCCGGCAGGCCCGCGGATGTAGCTCATCGGGTTGTGCCGCCAGGTCTGCAGGGTCTCGAGGTTGAGCAGCTGGCCTTTGATCTGGCCGTCGAGGATCTCGGCATCGATCGACTCGTCCTCGGTGAGCGCTCCGGCACGAAGCTTGTCGAGCCGGGTCTGGAAGGTCTTGGCGGCTTCGATCCGTTTCGCGACGGCGGCGGCAGAGCCATCTTCCAGCCGGTCATCGTATTGATGGAACCCTTCGGCGGTGCCCATCGACGGCCGGGCCTCGAAGGCCGCATTGAAATAATCGTCGACGAAGACGGCAAAGGGCCGCGGAGCCTCCGCGCCCAGCGCCTTTGAACGGCACACCGGTCCGAGCGTCAGGACTGGGGTCAATCAGAACCACACCAAGCAGAACCGGCAGGAGACGGGACACGCGCGACATGGCAGGCTTCTCCAGGTTGTTCGTTCCGACCACCTTATCCCAGCGCGATTTGATTCGCCACTGCCGCCCTGGACTGCCGGGCATTGAAGACGGGCTGCCAGACGCCGAAACGCGGGCCCCGCCGCTCCCGTCGGACTACTTGCAGGAATCCGGATCCATCTTGGTCGAAGTCTCTCGAATCGCCGGGCGCGACCCGTTACGATCCGGCGCCAACCAGTCGGTTTCTTCCATCAATGGAAACGCGATTTTAACCGGTTCGAGCTGCCCGTAGCCGCGGAGACTCGCAATGTTGCGCTGGACTGTCGTGTTTCTGATCATCGCTTTGATCGCCGGCGTGTTGGGCTTTTACTCGCTCGAGGGCATGGCGATGTGGATCGCTAAGGTCCTCTTCCTCATCTTCGTGGTCTTGTTCATTGTCTCGCTGGTGATGGGGCGGCGCGGGCCGATGGCCTGATTGTCTGCCGTGAGGTCGCCGCAGTCCGACTGCGTGAGAGGCGTGCCGGAAGTGCGCGCCCAGCCACGGAATCGCAATGACTGAGTCCGATCGACTCTTGACGGTTCTGGCGGGCGTCCTGGTCCTGGGGGTGGGGGCTCAGTGGATTGCCTGGCGGATCCGGGCCCCGGCCATCTTGGCACTCCTGGGGGCAGGATTCTTGGCCGGCCCCGTGACTGGCTTAATCGAGCCCGACGCATTATTCGGCCCGTTGCTGTTGCCGGTCGTCTCGTTGTCGGTGAGCTTGATCCTCTTCGAGGGGGGACTCAGTCTCGAATTTCGCGAGCTTCGCGAAGTCGGCCGACCGGTCGTCGGACTGCTGACCGTCGGCGCGGCCACCACCTGGCTCCTGACGACTATGTCGGCCCACTGGGTCCTGGGCCTGCCCCAATCTGCTGCGTTGCTCCTCGGCGCCATCCTGGTTGTGACCGGGCCCACGGTCATCGGGCCGCTGTTGCGTGACATCCGTCCGATCGGTCGCGTCAGCTCGATTGCGCGATGGGAAGGAATCGTGATCGATCCCATCGGCGCCTGTCTGGCCGTGCTTGTGTTTCAAGCCACAGAGACGGGCGACGGCGGCGGACTGCGTCACGCGTTCCTCGCCCTGGCGACCGGACTCGCCACGACCGGTTTGATCGGCACGGCGATCGGGATGGTGGCCGCCCTCATTCTGACGTTTGTGTTGCACCGCTTCTGGCTGCCGGATCATCTGCAAAACCCCGTGACGTTGATGCTGGCGATCGCCGCATTCACAGCCGCCGAAATTGTGCACCCTCAGGCCGGACTGGTCGCGGCGACGGTGATGGGGATCGGCATGGCGAATCAGCGCCGGGTGGACATTCGTCGCATCGTCGAGTTCAAGGAAAGCCTGACGGTGCTGTTGGTCACCTGCCTGTTCATCGTGCTGGCCGCGCGGGTCTCCGCGAAATCTTTGACGGCCTTGGGTTGGCGGGGAGCGCTGTTCGTCGCCGTGCTGATCCTGGTCATTCGCCCCTTGAGCGTGTGGCTGGCGACGATCGGCTCGACGTTGAAGTGGCGCGAAAAGATGTTCCTGTCGTGGTTTGCTCCGCGGGGAATCGTCGCGGCGTCGGTGGCCTCGGTGTTCGCCATCCAAATGGGCTCCTCCGGAGAAGCCCTCGCGTCGGCAACCCTGCTCGTCGTCTTCGCCACGGTTGCGATCTACGGCATGACGGCCGGCACGCTCGCGCGCCGCCTGGGCCTTGCTGTCGCCCGCCCCGAAGGATTGCTGATTGCCGGTGCCAACCCCGTGGCCCGCGCCGTCGCGGCCGCACTCGGCAGCGCCGGCTTTGCGACCACGCTCGTCGACTCGCGTTACGCCGGAATTCGCGAAGCGCATGCGGCCGGATTGACCGCAGTTTACGGCGACATCCTCTCCGATCGCACGCTGGATCGCATCGATCTGAGCGGGCTCGGCCGCTTTCTCGCCTTGACGTCAAACGACGACGTCAACACCCTCGCCGCCACGATCCTGCGCGACGTCTTTGGACGACAGCACGTCTACCAGCTCGCGCGTTCGCTGCGCCAGGAACCCATGAAGAACAGCGAAGTCCCGCATCTGGGCGGTCGCACTTTGTTTGGCGCCGAGTGTCTTTACGAGCGGCTGGACGAGGCCATTGACCGCGGCGCAGTCATCAAAGCGACGCCGTTGACGGCCGAATTCGGACTGCAGGCGTTCCTCGACCATTATGGGCAGGACGCCGTACCGCTGTTCGTCGTCGACGGTCCGCGTCTCTTGGTCGTCACGCTCGACGCGCCGTGCCACGCCGTTGCGGGCCAGTCGGTGATCAGCCTGGTGTCGAGCCCGCGGCCTGCGACACCGGATGGCTGACCCGATTCGGGGCCGCAATCTGCGATCGAACGGGGCTGCGGAACCGGACTGCGGCCTCCGCTTCCAGTCTCCAAAAGGCGGCGGCCATCCCGCCCGCGCCGGCGACTTTGCAAGAATTCCGGATCCTTGTAACTTGTAGACAGGACCGCCAAGAAAAGACGCAAACCAACGTTGGAGGCAATAATGACGACCGAACTTCAATCTCAAGCCAAGAAGGCTCAGCGAGCAATGGCCCGGTCGAATCGCGACTGGTGGCCGAATCAGTTGAACCTGCAGATCCTCCACCAG
Organism: uncultured Planctomycetaceae bacterium; assembly: GCA_963813715.1. GTDB lineage: Bacteria > Planctomycetota > Planctomycetia > Planctomycetales > Planctomycetaceae > DASPSM01. Next base: position 391,353 of record CAWFAK010000007.1, read on the forward strand.
CACTCGCCGCTGTCGAATCCTACGGGCAAGGAGTTCAACTACGCGGCCGAATTCCAGAAGCTCGACCTCGACGCCCTGAAGAAAGACATCTTCGCCGTCATGACCAAGTCGCAGCCCTGGTGGCCGGCCGACTACGGTCATTACGGGCCGCTGTTCATCCGCATGGCCTGGCACAGCGCCGGCACCTACCGCATCGCGGACGGCCGCGGCGGCGCCGCCTCGGGCACGCTTCGTTTCGCCCCGCTCAACAGCTGGCCCGACAATGCGAGCCTCGATAAGTCGCGGCGTCTGCTCTGGCCGATCAAGCAGAAGTACGGCAAGAAAATCTCCTGGGCCGACCTGATGATCCTCGCGGGCACCTGCGCCCTCGAGTCGATGGGCCTCAAGACGTTCGGCTACGCCGGCGGGCGCGAGGACGTCTGGGAGTCCGAATCGGACGTCAACTGGGGGTCCGAGAGCACGTGGTTGGGCGACGAGCGCTACTCCGGCAACCGCGAGCTCGCCCGACCGTACGGTGCCGTCCAGATGGGCCTGATCTACGTGAATCCCGAGGGGCCGAACGGCAAACCCGATCCGGTCGCGGCCGCCAAGGACATCCGCGAAACGTTCGCCCGCATGGCGATGAACGACGAGGAAACCGTCGCGCTGATCGCCGGCGGCCACACTTTCGGCAAAGCCCACGGTGCTGCCGACGCGGCCAAGTACGTGGGTCACGAACCCGAAGGAGCCAGCATCGAAGAGCTCGGGCTCGGCTGGAAGAACACCTTCGGCACCGGCGTCGGGGCCGATGCGATCACCAGCGGCCTCGAAGGCGCGTGGACCAGCAACCCCGTGAAGTGGGACAACGGCTTCTTCGACAACCTCTTCGGCTACGACTGGGAATTGCACAAAGGTCAAGGCGGTGCCTACCAGTGGCGGCCGAAGGACGGCAAGGGCAAAGACACCATCCCGGACGCCCACGATCCATCCAAAAAACACGCCCCGATGATGTTCACGACGGACCTCGCCCTGCGGATGGATCCGATCTACGCGCCGATCTCGCAGCGGTTCCACAAGAACCCGGCCGAGTTCGCCGACGCCTTCGCCAAGGCCTGGTACAAGCTGACGCATCGCGACATGGGGCCCGTCTCGCGGCTGCTCGGCCCGCTCGTCCCGCCGCCGCAGTTGTGGCAAGACCCCGTGCCCGACGTCGATCATGAACTGATTGGCGACGCGGACATCGCTGCAGCTCAAGCAAAAACTGCTCGCCTCCGGCCTGTCGATTTCACAACTGGTGACGACGGCCTGGGCCTCGGCGTCGACCTTCCGCGGCACCGACAAGCGGGGCGGCGCGAACGGAGCGCGGATTCGCCTGGCTCCGCAGAAGGATTGGGAAGTCAACCAGCCGGCCGAACTGGCGAAGGTGCTGGCCACGCTCGAGAAAGTCCAAAAGGACTTCAACGCGGCCCAGACCGGAGGGAACGGCTCGCGCGGCAAGAAAGTCTCGCTGGCCGACCTCATCGTGCTGGGCGGCTGCGCGGCCGTCGAAGCCGCGGCGAAGAAGGCCGGCCAGGACGTCAAGGTTCCCTTCTCGCCCGGCCGCACCGACGCGACCCAGGACATGACCGACGCCGAATCGTTCGACGTGCTCGAGCCGACGGCGGACGGGTTCCGAAACTACGTCAGAAAGGGCGAGGACCGCCCGGTCGTGGAGCTGCTCTTGGAGCGGGCCCACTTCCTGAACCTCACCGCCCCGGAGATGACCGTGCTCTTCGGCGGACTGCGGATGCTCGGCGTGAACTACGCCCATTCCCAGCTCGGCGTCTTCACCAAGCGACCCGAGTCGCTGACCAACGACTTCTTCGTGAATCTGCTCGACATGGACACGGAGTGGAAGGCGTCCGCCAAGTCCGCAGACATCTACGAAGGACACCAGGTCGGCACCGGCCAGGTCAAATGGACAGCCTCCGCCGCCGACCTCCTCTTCGGCTCCAACTCCCACCTCCGCGCCATCTCAGAATTCTACGCCTGCAGCGACTCCGAACCGGCCTTCGTCCGCGACTTCGTCGCGGCATGGCACAAGGTGATGAACCTCGACCGGTACGACCTGTTGCCGCACGCGAGGAAGGCGACGGCGAAGAAGTGAATCATTGACGAAGTCGAGCGACCCGGCGAGCCCCCAGCGTGAGCTGGGGGTGCTTTGATTCGTTTTCGCCCTTCTCTCCGACCCCTGTTCAAACTGAGAGACAAAGCACCATCGGGCTAACGCCCGACGCTCGCCGAGCTGTTTGCGCGCATAGCGACCGGCGAGCCCCCAGCGTAAGCTGGGGGGTGCTTTAATTAGCCCGTAATTCGCGCGGAAAAGCGTGTCACTGATGGTCATTTGCGGGAGCTCGATCGCGTGAGAATTTTCCTCCCTCCGATTGTCGCGATCCTGGTCGTTGTCGGCGCGTGTGCATTATCCGCGGCGGCAGAGCCAGCGGCCAACGACCAAACGCCGGTGAACATGAGCTGGGGCGTGAAGGTCCCGATGCGCGACGGCGTGAAGCTCAACGCCACGGTCTACCAGCCGGACGCCAAAGACGCGCTGCCGGTGATCTTCACGATGACTCCCTACATCAGCGACACCTATCACGACCGCGCGATGTACTTCGCGCGGAATGGGTACGTCTTTGCTCTGGTCGACGTTCGTGGACGCGGCAATTCCGGCGGTGAATTCGAGCCGTTCGCCAATGACCCGCGCGACGGTCACGACGTCGTGGAATGGTTCGCCAGGCAACCGTGGTGCAACGGCAAGGTGGCGATGTGGGGCGGATCGTACGCCGGGTTCAACCAGTGGGCGACGCTCAAAGAGTTCCCGCCGCACCTGGCGACGATTGTCCCGGCCGCCGCGGCGCATCCCGGAGTCGATTTCCCCGCGCCGCACAATGTCTTTGTTTCCTACGACGTTCAATGGCTCACCTTCACCAGCGGCGCGACGCCGAACGTGAAGCTCTTCGGCGAGTCCGGCTTCTGGATCGACAAGTTTCGCGAGCGGTACCTGAATCACATCCCGTTCCACAGGCTGGACACCCTGGTGGGCAATCCGTCGCCCCACTTTCAAAAATGGCTCGTTCACCGCACGCCGGACGAGTATCTCGACACGATGGCCCCGGACCGCGAGGCCTACGCCCGAATTGGGATCCCAATCCTCACGATCACCGGCAATTACGATGACGACCAGGCCGGCGCGATGACGTTCTATCGGCGGCACATGCAATACGGCTCCGAGAAGGGCCGCGAGCGTCACTATCTGTTGATCGGGCCGTGGGACCACGCCGGCACGCGGACTCCGACCCAGGAGGTGGGCGGACTGAAGTTCGGTTCGGCCTGTCTCGTCGACCTCAACAAATTGCACCGCGAGTGGTACGACTGGACGATGAAAGGGGGCGCGAAGCCCAAGTTCCTCGAAAAACGCGTCACTTACTACGTGCCGGGCGCGGAGGCGTGGAAATCTGCCGACAGCCTCGAAGCGATCCCGACGAAATCGGAGAGGTTTTTCCTCTCGAGCACGCACGGCTCGCCATCGGACGCGTTCCACTCCGGCACGCTCACCCGCACGAAGCCCGGTCAATCGCCGCCGGCGAGCTACGTCTACGATCCGCTCGACGTTCGTCCGGCTGAGCTGGAGCGCGAGCCGATCAAGAATGAAGTGACGGATCAGCGCTTTGCGCTCAACCTCTTCGGCAGCGGCCTGGTTTTTCACAGCGATCCGTTCCCGGAATCCGTCGAAATCACCGGCTATTTGAAGCTCGTCGCCTGGATCGCGCTGGACGTGCCCGACACGGATTTCGCGGTCAAGGTCTACGAGATCAAGCCCGATGGAACCAGCATCGCGCTGGCGGACGATCTGAAACGAGCGCGTTACCGCAAGTCGTTGCGTCAGGAAAAGCTGGTCAAGCCCGGGGCGATCGAGCGCTACGTGTTCGACTCGTTCAACTTCTTCTCTCGTCGCCTGGAGAAAGGGAGTCGCCTGCGGCTCGTCTTCTCCTCGCCGAACTCGATCTACCTCGAAAAGAACTACAACAGCGGCGGCGAAGTGGCTGCCGAGTCGCGCGCCGATGCGCGGACCGCCCACGTCGCGCTCTACCAGGACGCTGAGCACGCGAGCTACTTGGAAGTTCCCATCGTCCGCGCATCGCCCGGCAAACACTTCGATTCGTTGATTCGCGGAGGCACCGTGTACGACGGGTCGGGCGGCCCGCCGCGCCGAGCCGACGTGGGAATTACCGGCGATCGCATCGCAGCCGTCGGAGACCTGGCCGGTGCGACCGCAAAAGACGTGGTGGACGCCAAGGGCCTCGCGGTGGCGCCGGGCTTCATCAACATGCTGAGCTGGTCCACCGATTCTCTGCTGGCGGACGGTCGGGGCCAGAGCGAAATCCGACAGGGCGTCACCACGCAGATCATGGGAGAGGGGAACTCGTGGGGCCCCGTCAATCCCGCCATCAAGAAGCGGATGCAGAATGAGCAATTCGACATCAAATACCCGATCGAGTGGACAACGCTGAGCGACTACCTCTATTTCCTCGAGCGCAAGGGGATTTCCCAGAACGTGGCCTCGTTCCTCGGTGCCACGACCGTGCGCGAATACGTGCTCGGGCTGGGGAACAAGAAGCCGACCCAAGACGAGCTGGAACGCATGTGCGAGCTCGTCGATCGCGAGATGCGCGAGGGCGCGCTGGGCATCGCGTCGGCCCTCGAGTACGCGCCCGCCTACTACGCCGACACCGACGAACTGATCGCCCTGTGCAAGGCAGCCGCCCGGCACAAGGGGAAGTACATCTCTCACATGCGCAGCGAAGGCGAGCGGCTGCTGGAGGGGATCGACGAGGTGATCCGCATCAGCCGCGAGGCGCACATTCCCGCCGAAATCTACCACTTCAAGGCGGCCGGCAAGAACAATTGGAAGAAGATGGTTCCGGCGATCGCCCGCGTCGAGGCGGCTCGGCGTTCCGGATTGCCGATTACCGCGGATATGTACTGTTACACAGCCGGTGCCGCACCGCTGACAGCCTGCATTCCGCCGTGGGCGATGGAAGGCGGGGAGATCGCCATGCGGCGCCGGCTTGCCGACCCCGCCAGCCGCCAACGAATCATCCACGACATCAAGGACAAGACCGACTGGCCCAACTTCTACCACAACGCGGGCTCGCCCGAGAACGTCCTGCTCATCAGCTTTAAGCACAATGCGCTCAAGCCCCTGCAGGGTAAGAACCTCGCCCAGATCGCTCGCGAACAGGGCAAAGACCCCGTCGAGATGCTCGCTCGACCTGCTTTTGGAGGATCAATCGAGCATCGGCACGGCGTACTTCATCACGGCCGAGGAGAACATCCGCAAGCTGGTTCCGCTCCCCTGGATCAGCTTCGGCAGCGACGAGGCGTCGCAGTCGCCGGAGGGCGTCTTCCTCAAGTCGCTGCCGCACCCGCGGGCCTACGGCAACTTCGCCCGGTTACTCGGCAAATATGTCCGCGAAGAAAAACTGCTGACACTCGAAGCGGCGATCCGCAAGCTCAGCCTCCTGCCCGCGACAAATTTGGGGCTCGACCGTCGAGGCCTGTTGCAGGAAGGCTATTTCGCCGACGTCGTCGTCTTCGATCCCGCCACCATCGGCGACCGGGCCACCTACGAGAAGCCCCATCAGTACGCCGTCGGCATGCGGCACGTCTTCGTCAACGGCGTCGGCGTGCTCAAGGACGGCGAGCACACCGGCGCGAAACCGGGCAAGGCGCTCTGGGGCCCCGGCAAGGTCGATCGCTGAGTCAGGTCGGTGATCGCGGCAATCAGTTCGCGTCCGTGAAGTCGTCGACCTTCTTGGCGTCCTTCGGTGGCGAGAACGTAAACGCGTCTTTGCCGGCCGCCGCGTCGATCGTCCAGTTCTTGTAGATTTCGTTGGTGTTCAACTTGCCGCCGCCCGGAATCTCGGCACTGCGCGTCATTCGCACAATAAACGGTTTCCCCTCGACCGCGACCCACATTTCCCAGTCGAACTGATCCTGGCTGAATTTCATGTGGTGAGCCGGCGTCCCGTCGACTTTTTCGACGCCGACATACGAGCACGAGTTGACGCCGTGCAGGAGGGATTCACCCGGGTCGGCGTTGAGCACATTGGGCAAGAGAATTCCGGGCGTGCGCGGGCCGAGTTTGATCAACGCCATGCCGAGGCTGCCCACGTCTTTCGGGGCGTCCTCTTGAACGTACTGCTGGATTTTCTTGCGATAGGTCGTCAGCTTTTTCCCGTCGCTGATGAATTCCAACCCTTCGTCGGGGTCGCTTTTCACACGCACTTTAATGTCGAGCCGGTTCGGCCGCTCGAAGTCAAACACCATCGTCGCGTTGATCTCCAACTTTTGGCCGTTGCCCTCGATCTTGGCGTCGATCGTCCCGTCGGCATGAAAGGTTTTCGCACCCTTGTAAAGGTCGCCAGCCTTCTTGCAAATCTCGACGGCTTTCTTGTCGAGCTTGTCGTCTTTCTTCTTATCCTCGCCCCGCACCGGGCCGGCCCAGGCGGCACAAACCAGCGACAAAGACACGGCCGGGATCAACTTCCACACGTTCGCACGGCTCAACAGGCTCAGACGGTGAGTCATGGTTTCCCCCTTTTTGTGATAATTCAGTTCTCGCCGGGATAATTCCCGCGTTGACCGTGACAAACGAATTTCGGCTGCCGCCGGATCTCGAAAATGCCCCCCCGTTAACGGTCATGATCCAGAAATTCGCCAGCCGTGCAAGATTCTTGGCAATTGCCCGCGAGAAAACCCGGCGAGCCCCCAGTGTCAGCTGGGGGGTGCTTCAATTCGTTTTCTTCCGCGTTTCCGACGGCGGTTCGATTCAAAGGCGAAGCACCATCGGGCTGACGCCCGACGCTCGCCAGGCTGTTAGGCGCATGGCAACCGGCGAGTTGCCAGCGTAAGCTGGCGGGTGCTTCGATCTCTGGCGCGCGCTCTTCACTTATGCCTCCGCGACGAGGACTGCATCCCGTGGACCGCTGCTGGCTCCTCACTTGGACCACGTACGGCAACTGGTTGCCGGGCGACGAACGAGGCTTCGTCAGCGCAGTCCGCGATCAAACCGGCACACAAACCACGCACAACCGACCCCGCACGGAATACGACCGCGACCATCCCCATCTGGAGCGCTACTCGAAGGCCGCTCAAAAGCTTGGATCGGTCAAACTCAATCGTGAGCAAGCCGCCGCAGTCTGCCGCCAGATTCAAACAACCGCCGAGCACCGTCACTGGAAGCTGTTTGCCGTAGCGGTCATGGCAAACCACGTGCACGTCGTTGTCGGCGTTCCAGGCGATCCGGATCCCAGCACGCTGCTTCGCGACCTCAAGAGCTATGGTGCGCGAGAGCTCAACCGCATTTCGCCGGCGCACGATCGTCAACGTTGGTGGACGAAATCCGGCTCGACACGAATTTTGCCGGACGCGACGGCAATCCTCGCGGCCATCCGTTACGTCGAGAACCAGGAATGGCCCCTGGCCCTCTGGATCGGCGGCGAACTCACAGCGTAACCTTGCGATCAAGCGCCCGGCGAGCCCCCAGCGTCAGCTGGGGGGTGCTTCAACTCGTTTTCCTCAGTATCTCCAACCGCATGTTCGCAAACCGAAAGATGAAGCACCATCGGGCTTACGCCCGACGCTCGCCGGGCGGATCAACTTCCACGATTGTTTCTGAGCCCGTAGAAACTTGGGGTCGGCGGGCGGGGTTCGGCGTGGTAGGGTCGAGAATATCGTTCTCAGGCGGAGCGCTCGGGGTGCGTCCGGATTCAGCGGCTGCGGAATCATGGCGTGCTGCGACTGGGAATGGGACGGGACGTGCGCCGGTGCGGAGGCGAGTCCAAGGTCCCGGGTCCAAAGTCCAAGGTCGGGATCGCCGGGAGAGTGGTCCGGTGCCAGGGTCCCGTCGGAACGAATGTCGGGACGAAGTGCCGAGCCGTAGTCTTTGGAGGGCAGCGGACTTACGGCGGACCAAAGATCCGGTCCGGACACTTTCTCTTGAAAGGGACCAAGGCGGGACGGGACTGGTCGGTGCCGGTCCCGCTACAATTTCAAACGGTCGGCAGGTTTGGTGGGCAGTGACTACGGCGGACGAAGTCCGTCCGGACACTGTCCAAGGGGCCCGGAGATGGGACCGGACTCGACATTGGGACGGGATCGACAAAGTGGGACGGGACTCGAACGGATTGTAGCACCAAGTCACCAAGGACACCAAGGAAATTTCCGATCTGCGACTGCTGCTAAACTTGGTGTCTTGGTGACTTGGTGGTTAAGAACTCCGGCAGGACTCGGTCCCGGTCCTGGGTCCGGTCCCGTCTTAACAATCCGAATGAGTCCGGCCGTAGTCTTTGCCCGGCACTGACTTACGGCGGACCAATGTCCGGTCCGGACACTTTCAGTGGAAAGGGACCGCAGGCGGGACCGGACTCGGACATTGGAACAGGATTGGGACCGACACGGCTCGGAACAAGAATCGATGGTTACCACCCAGACACCAAGAGCACCAAGGAAATCACCGGCCAGTGTGAGCCCAAGTTTCTCTTTTTTCTTGGTGTCCTTGGTGCCTTCGTGGTTAAGTCATCCGACGGGACCGGGCTGACGCGTGTGTCGGCGGCTACTGAAAACTACAATCTCAGCCGGATTGGCCGTCGCACAGGACGCAAAAAGTTCCGGAGATTGAGATGAGCAACTTCGACCAGCAGATGCAGAAGATGAAGTCGCAGCCCGGGTTTGTGGCGGCCCTGGATCAGAGCGGGGGCAGCACGCCGCACGCGCTGGAGCTTTACGGCATCAAGAAGGGGAGCTGGTCCAACGACGAGGAGATGTACGGGCTCGTGCATCAGATGCGGACGCGGCTCATCACCAGTCCCAGCTTCACCGGGGACCACATCCTGGCCGCCATCTTGTTCGAGAACACGATGGACCGGGACATCGAAGGCAAGCCGACGGCCGACTACCTGTGGGACGTGAAGCGGATCGTCCCGATTCTCAAGGTCGACAAGGGACTCGATCCGGAGAAGGACGGCGTGCAGTTGATGAAGGCCTTTCCGCAGCTGGGGGCCCTGCTCGACAAGGGGCGGTCGAAACGCATCTTCGGCACCAAGATGCGGTCGGTGATCAAGCAGGCGAATCCCGCCGGCGTGAAGAACATCGTCGCCCAGCAGTTCGAGTGGGCGGCCCAGATCATTGCCGCGGGGATGGTGCCGATCATCGAGCCCGAGGTCGACATTCATTGCCCGCAGAAGGCGCAGGCCGAAGAGCTGCTGAAGTCGGAGATCAAGGCGAAGCTCCGCGACTTGCCGGCCGCTCAGCGCGTGATGCTCAAGCTGACGCTGCCGACGCAGGCCGACCTTTATGCCGACTTCGTCAAGGATCCGAAGGTCGTCCGGGTGCTGGCTCTGTCGGGCGGTTACTCGCGGGACGAAGCCGACGTGCTCTTGCGGAAGAATCACGGCGTGGTGGCGAGCTTTTCCCGCGCCCTCGTCGAAGGCCTGACCGCACAGCAAACCGACGCCCAGTTCAACGCCGAACTCGGCTCGGCGATCAAGAGCATCTACGAAGCGTCGATCACCTGAGGGACGCGCAGCGCGACGTCATCGTGTCCGCGACGACAGAGAGTTCGCTTTCGCGATCTCAATGCGGCTGCAGGATGCGGCGGACGGCCGAGCTGCCGCGGCGGTTGGCTTTGTGGCCTTCAGCCTCGGCGACGAGTTGATCGATCGCCTGATCGAGCGTGTCGGGATCGAAGGCGCCTCGGAGGCGGATCGTTCCCTTGTGGTCGATCAGATAAATCGTGGGGTACGAGTCGACTCCCCACTGCTTGGTGATGGGGCCCTTTTGTGAGCCGTCCGACCACGAGCGCCAGTTGACCTTCTTGGCTTTTTCGACGGCGTCGAGCCGTTCCGGCGCGTCGGTGTTGACGCCCAGCATCACGAACTTGTGCCCTTTGTATTTGCTCACGAGGATTCGCTCGTAGGGATACATCCGCACGCAATACGCCGACCAGTCGCCCCAGAAGGTGAGCAGCACAACCTTGCCGCGCGATTCGCTGAGCTTGAACTCGTTGCCCGCGGCGTCCGGCCCTTCGATGTCGATGGCTTTCTTGCCGACGGCCAGGCGTTCCTTCGCGAACAACATCGGTTTGACCATGTCCGACAGCGGGTGGCCGTCGAGCTTGACGTCGGAGAATTCATCGGTGACGCGCTGCAAGAGCGCGACGATTTCCTTGTCCGTGGCCGGGCTGGCGGAGGCTTCGGGCTTTTCGTCGGCCTCGTGCTGGAGCGTTTTCGCCAGTGACAGGCAGGCGTAGGCTCGCGTTTCCTTTTGAGCCGTCTTCTGAATCACCGCTCGCAAGAAAGCCTTGGTGCCGGCTTGAGGCACCGCCGGCATCAAGAGGGCGACCTTGCCCAGCTCCGGGATCGTCGACGTGGTCCTGCAGCAGCATGTCGCTGGCCTGCTGCAGCACGCCGCCCGTCAGCTTCGGGTCGGCTCCGCGGAGGAGGTAGCAGGCCACGAAATACGATTGGAGTGCCGTCTTCGTTTTGCGATTCGCCTTACCCAGTGCGACGAACTTTCCCGCGTAGCGATTGGCCGGATTCTTTTTGAAAACGGCATCGATTTCCGAGCGGCTGAAGGCGCCGCCGCGGAGCTTATCGACCTCGGCCATGAAGTCCTCGGCCGCCCGCTGGTACTCCTCGTAGAGGGCGCCGACCTTCTCGTCGAGTTCGCTCGGCTCGTCGTCCGAATCCTTCTTCTGCACGGTGGACGACAGCGGTTTGGCGCTGGCGAACAGGTTCTCCCGCAATTCTCCCAGATGCTTCACGTGCACGGCGAAGGCGAAGCGGGTTTGCGTCGAGACCCACGAATTGATTCCCACCACCTCGCCGCGGCGATTCATGAGCGGGCCGCCGCTGTTGCCGGGCGAGATCACGGCATCGGTCTGCACCCACTGTTCGTCCTTGGAGGCTTTGCGCAGCGAGAGGAATTCGCGGGCGTCGCGGGGCAGTTCGGAGGTCTTGTGCAAGCCGTTGATGATGCCGCGCGTCGGCGTGAAGGTGAGGCCGCTCGGGTGTCCGATGGCGATCACTTCCTGGCCCAGTCGCAGCTCGTCGTCCACGGCCAGCTGCAGGGGCGTCAGATGCTTCGGCTTTTTGGCGAGCGCAAGGATAGCCAGGTCCGCCTGCGAACTGAGCTGCAGGCTGCCTTTCACTTCCGTGGTAAATCCGTCGCGAAACTGGACGACGGCCCGTGCGGCGTTGCGGACCACGTGGAAGCACGTGGCGATCGAGCCGTTCTCGTCGATGACGAAGCCCGTGCCCAGTCCTTTCGGCGTTCCCGAATGGTCGAGCACTGTGATCAACACCACGCCATCGCCGACCTTGGCGATCAACTCTTCCAGCGGCAGAGACTCGAGATCACCGGCGGCGGCCGGGCCGGTTTTCTTAATGGTTGTCTTCTTCGGGACACCCGGGCGGCTGGCGTCGCTGAGGAGAGAGGACGACGACGGCAGACTCGCGGCAACTGCATTGTTCTGATCGTTGCCATTTTCGTTTTGTCGAGGGGCGCCAGTCCGGCCATTGCCCCTTCGTCGCCGGGCAGCTTCGACGCCACCGCCGGGGGAATGCCGCCCGGGCCTGGGGTTCGGCTGGCGTCGTTCGGCGCGACGTTGGCGACCGTCGTGAACGGCGGTATCTCCGGATGCGTGTAGGGCTGAGCGGCCGGCTTGAGGAACAGGTTCCATCCCGCCAGGCACAGGATCAGGCTGCCCACCACGCTGCCTCCCGCAACGTAGGCCCAGTGCGGCCCCGACTTCTTCTTGGAGGTGGTGCGACTTGCGGTCGGTTTCCGCGAACCGCTTGCCGAGGCCGTGCGGACGACCGGCGGCCGCGAGGGTCGCCGTTCGACTTCGTCCTCATCCCGCGTGGCGCGGAAGCGACACTGGCATTCGCCGCAAACAACCGTGCGACCGGCATTCTTGTCGTCGACTTTGTGAACGGCGTCGCATTCCGGACAAGTCACTCGAAACGACATCTCGCGTGCTCCGCTCGGCGTATGGGTTTGCAACCAGTCTGGCCTACACCGAGCGCAATTTCCAGATCTTGTTACCGGACGTAAATTATCCAGGGTGCGTTGGGAACGACTTTATGCACTCTAGCACCTGTGCGGGGTCGTGCCGGTCGCGGTCGGGCGGTCCGCCCGATTTCCTGGTCATTTTCCTGGTCATTACTCCTTGGTCAGCCGCTGCTCCAGGAAGGTGCGCAACAAGCGAAGCGATTTGCGGAGCTCGATATTCACGGAAACGCCGTTCGCTTCTTCGGAGAATGCGGTCATCGTGATCTCGACCTGCGACCTGCCTCCCTCCAATGCGGTCACCTGGATGTGGTACGTGTAGTCCGTGAGGGTGCCCGCCGATCGGTCGACGAACGTGGCGCGGTAATCGCCGCGGCGGCTGGAGCGGCGGATCCGAAAAGTCTGCATGCCGTACTTGGTATCGAACTGCACGGTGACGACGTCGCCATGCGTCTTGAGGATTTTCGCCCCGGCGTTCTCTTGAATCGCGTCGACGTTCTGCTCGATCCAACGGCAGACGGCGGGATAGCTGTAATCGGCCTCGACCGTCAGCGCTTGGCGGCCGAAGCCGGCGCAGCAGGGCGCGGTGAGCGTGCCGCCGATCGCCAGAGCCAGCAAGATGGCGCAAATGTGTGGGAGGCTGGCGTGCACTCGGGCGAAAAGCAAAGTCACACCCCGGTTGGCGTCCAAATCAGGCCCGCGCTGCTCGCTCTGTGTCCGCGCTCAGAGTACGCTGATCGTGTCGGCGAAGCAACGTTCTCGCACAAGCGACGGCACAAGACGACTCTGCCGCAGCGCCGCAAACAGACGGACTCAACGAGGTGAATTCCATGTCAGAGCGACGTCCCACCGTTGTGATCGTGGGTGGCGGCTTTGGTGGTCTGGCCGCGGCCAAAGCGCTGCGCCGTTCGCCCGTGAGGGTGATGCTGGTCGACCGCACCAATCACCATCTGTTTCAGCCCCTGCTTTATCAGGTCGCCACTTCGACCCTGTCGCCGGCACAGATTGGCTCTCCGCTCCGCTCGATCCTCGGGCGCTATAGCAACATCACCATCCTGATGGGCGAAGTCACGGGCATCGACCTCGAACGACGGTGCGTGGTCGGCAACAACGCGGACCGGCAGCAGGTCCCCCTGCCCTTCGACTATCTGATCCTGGCGACCGGCGCGCGTCACAGCTACTTCGGTCACGATGAGTTTGCCCCGCACGCGCCCGGTTTGAAGAGCCTGGCCGACGCCGCTGCCATTCGCAACAAGATCCTGGGCGCCTTCGAGCAGGCCGAAGCAGAGGACGATCCGAGCAAGCACCAGGACCTGTTGACGTTCGTGATCGTCGGCGGCGGCCCGACCGGCGTGGAATTGGCCGGCGCGATCGCCGTGCTGGTGGGCAAGACGTTGCGGTCCGAGTTTCGGCGGATCAATCCGGCTTCCGCACGGATCCTGCTGATCGACCGGGGACCTCGAGTGTTGGCATCGTTCTCCGAGAGCCTCTCGGCCGCCGCGAAGGCGCGATTGGAGCGGCTGGGGGTCGAAGTTCGCTTGGGAAGCAGCGTGGAACATGTGGACGAAATGGGTGCCGTGGTGAACGGCGAGCGGATTACGACGAAGACGGTGATCTGGGCGGCCGGCGTGGCGGCGTCCCCCGCCGGCAAATGGCTGCAGGCACCGACGGACCACTCCGGTCGCGTTCGCGTGGCCAACGATCTCTCCGTCCCAGGGCAGCCGAACATTTTTGTGGTCGGCGATACGGCGTCGCTCGACGAGGATGGGCACCCGCTGCCCGGCGTGGCCCAAGTGGCCATGCAGCAGGGTCGCTATGTGGCCAAGCTCATCCTTCGACGCCTCGCGGGGCAGCCCGCCCCGCCTCCCTTTCGCTATTTCGACAAAGGCAGTCTGGCCGTGGTCGGCAAAGGCTTTGCCGTGTTGCAGTCACGGAAGGTGCGGTTGTCCGGATTTGTCGCCTGGCTGGCTTGGGCAGCCGTGCACTTGGAATTCCTCGGACAATCCAACCTGCGCGTGAGCGTGTTTGTGCAGTGGGTTTGGACTTATCTGACCGGCACCCGCGGCTCGCGGGTCATCATCGAGTCCTCCGCGCCGCCGACATGCCCTGTGCCGACGCCGGCGGAGGCCGCTTCGCCCAAGTCGGGTCCCTGACCCTCACCAGCCGGGAGGTGTCAAACGAACAAGGGGGACCAACCCTGGTCCCCCCTGCTCGACTGAGTCTGATCGTTTGACGACGGACAATCAGGCTTTCTTCACTACTTTGTCTTTCGCAATCGGAGCGGCCGGCTTCGCGTCGCGCTTGGTCGTATTCCCCTTGGTGCCGGCGCGGTTTTGACCTTATCGGTCGGAGCGATCGTGCGTTTGGTTTCAACCTTGGGCGACGACATCTTGGGCTGGCTGTCGGTCTTCGCCTTGGCGAGCTGGGTCGTCTGCGGCTTGAGCAAGGCAGACAGTTCCTTCTCGCGGCTGGCCTGCATGTCTGCGAGCTGCTTCTGCAGGTTCTGAATTTGAACGTCGTACTTTTTCGCGATGACCGTGGCCTTTTCGCGCTGTTCCTTCGTCATATTGATCTTGTCGTTTCCGACCGGAATTTTCGGGGCGACAACCGGTTGCTTCTGGACCGGCTTGGTCGACGTCGTTTTCACAGGGGCGGTGGCGACTGGCTTGGTCATCGTCGACTTGGTCTCGACCGCCTTGGTCGCCATCGGCTTGGCCGCGATCGACTTCGCCGCCGACGCCTGCATCTTGTTCGGAGTGGCCGTGAACCTGGTCGCCTGCTTGACGAACCCGACCGGCTTGGCGTTCGGCATCGATTTGCCGTTGGAAGCGACCTTGGTCACCGGCGCCGACTGAGGCTTGGTGACCGGCTTGGCCGCAGTCATGACCTTGCCGTTCGACTTAACAGTCGACTTGGGGGTGGACGGAGCGACCTTCGCGGTTACGACCGGCTTGACGGGCGTTTTCGGCGTGACAATCGGCTGCGGCTTGACTGGCTGCGACTTGACGACCGGGGCCGGCTTGGAGACGACGGGCTTTTTCTCCAGCGATTTGGCAACGGGCATCGGTTTGACAACGGGAGCGGGTTTAACCACCGGCATCGGCTTGGCGATGGTCGCCGGTTTCGCGTTCACAATCGGAATGGTCTTCGGCGCGGGCTTGACGTTAACGACCGGCTTGCTGACCGGCATCGGTTTGGCGGCCGGCATCGGCTTCGCGACCGGAGCGGTTTTGACGGTTGCGGCGGGCGCCGGCTTCACCATCGGCTTCACGTCGGTCTTCGGTTTGGAGGTCACTGGGGTGGTGGTGATCGTCTCTGGGTGGCATGGTTTTGGGAATCTGTCGGTCCTTGTCTTTTGATGATTTTCCAGAGTCGATTGCCGGCTTTACGACAGTCACCGTCTTTTTCGTGTCTGTGGGCGGTTTCTTGGCGTTGGTGGTAGTGCCGTCACCCAGGCCTGGTGTTGCCGCCAGCAACGCCATGCCGGCAGCGACAGCCAGTGCCGGGATCCCTTGAAATTTCATGACCGACTGACCTTCCTACTTCGAAATGAGCGCGGCCGAACCCGAGCCGGGCAACATTCCCGGCGCACTCCGTTTCCCCTATAAAAAGTTCGCACCTCAAGCTTCAATTAGCATCGGCAAGACATCGCACTCTGTCCGCGAGAGAGCGCGTGCGGCGAAAACCTCCGAACATCCCGCGGGCTTTGCCCAGCGAGCATCATGCGCGACACCGAGCGCGACGAGCACGACCGCTGCGGCGAGCGCGGACAGCAAGGAGCCCTGATGAGCACTCCCTCCCCTCCCAAGCCGCCCGCCGATCTGCGCGACTACCTCGCGGAGGAGCGCACGTTTCTGGCGTGGATTCGCACGGGGCTGACTTTGATGGGCTTTGGCTTCGTGGTCGCGCGGTTCGGCCTGTTCCTGGAGGTCATGCAGATCAACCGGGGCGTCACGGTCGTCCAATCGCACGGCTTCTCCCGCTGGGTGGGAACCGCGTTTGTCGCGGCCGGAGTCGCCACAAACCTGTTTTCCGTCCGGCGGCATTTTCGCATGGTCGGCGAGCTGAACCGCGGCCAACTGTCCGCCCGCCCCACCTCGACTCTGGCGATCGTTCTGGCCGTGTTCCTGGCGCTGGCCGGCGTGGCGATGGCACTGTACGTCAGTCTGGCGTGACGAGGCTGCCGCCGACGAATGATCTCTGATACCCTCACGCCAAGGCCTCCACGAACGGCTTGGCTTCCAGCGGGCAGCGACATAGGGAACAATCAACGCCACCAGTGAGGAGCCGACCTGATGGAGACGCAGGAACGAGACCTCCGCAGCACGGGCATCGCACACACCTCGATTCACCGAGTCGAAGCAGACGGTGTGAACGTCTTCTATCGCGAAGCCGGCCCGCAAAATGCCCCGGTGCTGCTGCTGTTGCACGGCTTCCCCACGTCGTCGTTCCAATACCGCGAACTCATTCCGCGCTTGGCCGGCCCCTATCGGGTCATCGCGCCTGACCTGCCGGGCTTCGGCTTCACCGAAGTGCCCGAGTCGCGGCAGTATCGCTACACGTTCGACGCGCTGGCCCAGACCATTCTCGCCTTCACCGACGCGCTCGACCTGCGGCACTACGGCCTCTATGTCTTCGACTACGGGGCACCGACCGGTTTTCGCCTGGCGATGGCGCGGCCCGCTTCGGTGACGGCCATCGTGTCGCAGAACGGCAACGCTTATGAGGAGGGCCTGGGCGATGCCTGGGCTCCCATTCGCCGGTACTGGAACGAACCGACGTCCGAGAATCGCGAACGGATCCGCAAGGCCCTGACCCCAGCCGGCATTCAACGCGAGTATTCGGTGGGCATTCCCGATCCCGACCTCATCGCGCCGGAGGGCTACACGCTCGATGCCGCTCTGATCGGACGGCCCGGCAACGCCGACATTCAACTCGACTTGTTTCTGGACTACGCGAACAACGTGAAACTCTACCCGGCGTTCCAAAACTATTTTCGCGTGTCCCAGCCCCCACTCTTAGCAATCTGGGGACAGCGAGACCTGTATTTCGTTCCGGCCGGTGCGGAGGCGTTCAAACGCGACATTCCCAAAGCCCTTGTGCAGTTTTTGGACACCGGGCACTTCGCTCTGGAAACGCACGTCGAGGAGGTCGCCGTGGCGGTGCGGCGATTTTTGGCCCAGGCCCTGGCGGCAAGCATGCCCTGTTGTCACTAATAGGCCGCACGTGGACGCAGTCGGCAATCGCAGGTTTTTGATCCCGCAATCGTCTATCACGCTGAAGGAAAGCACCGATGAGTTCCGTTGATCGACGCCAGTCCCTGGGAGCGACTTTTGCCGCCTCGGCGGCCGGGCTGGTCGCGACATCGACTGCCACGGCCGGCGACACGAGCTTTTCCAACAACGTCCCCGACCCGCTCTTGTCGGGACACGAGCTGCCGACGTTCAAATTCGCCCTGGAAAAATCCGAGGGCAAAGTCATCGGCAACAGCTATCGGCAAGGAAGCCACGGTCGTGCAGTTGCCAATCTCGAAGGGCATTGCCGGCGTGTCGATGAAGCTCGAGCCGGGGGCCATGCGCGAGCTGCACTGGCATGCGACGGCCGCCGAATGGGCGTTCGTGCTCAGTGGTCGCGTGCGGACGACCGTGATCGAACCCGAAGGCTTCGCGGAAACGAACGACTTCGAGCCGGGCGACGTCTGGTACTTTCCCCGCGGCCACGGGCACATGCTGGAGTGCTTGGGCACCGAGCCGTGCCATTTCATCCTGATCTTCGACAACGGCTATTTTTCGGAGTTCGGCACGTTCAGCATCAGCGATTGGGTGGGCCACACGCCCAAGCCGCTCTTGGCCAAGAATTTTGGCCTCCCCGAAACGTCGTTCGACGGCTTTCCGAAGGAAGAAGTCTACTTCGCCCGCGGCGAGGTGCCCCCGGCGACTCCCCAGCCGCCGCTGCAGGGCTGGAAGCTGCCGCCGCTCACGCACAAGTATCAGCTCCTGTCGCAACCGCCGCACCGCGTCTTCAAAGGCGGACGCGAGTGGCGCGTCGACTCGTCGTCGTTTCCCATCTCGAAAACCGTCACCGGCGTGGTTCTGGAGCTGGAGCCGGGTGGTCTCCGCGAACTGCATTGGCATCCGACCGCGGACGAATGGGATTACGTCATCGAGGGGAACCTGAGCATCACCCTGTTCGGCTCACACGGCCGATTCCGGACCGAAGTTTTGGAAAAGGGCGACGTCAGCTACATCCCGCAGGGGTACGGGCATTCCCTCGAGAACGTGGGCAACAAGCCGTGCCGCGTGCTGATCGGGTTCAACACGGGCGTTTACGCCACGATCGATTTGTCGCAGTGGATCGCGGGCAATCCGCTCGACGTGCTGGCGACCAACTTCAGCAAGCCGGCCTCGCTCTTCGAGAAGTTTCCGCACAAGGACGTCTTTATCGCCGACAAGGACGGACACTGAGCCGGCAGGCACTCAGTTTGCTCCAATCGCGGGCGTCGAACGACGGGGGAATTGCAAGGAGGAGTCAGTCGTGTCCGAACAGATCCCATCGAGAACGCTCGGGCGCACTGGGGTGAAAGTTTCGGCCCTCGGCCTGGGCGGCCATCACCTGGGCGACGTGGCAACGATCGACGACGCCGTCGAACTTGTGCACGAGGCGCTCGACGCCGGCATCACCTTCTTCGACAACTGCTGGGAGTATTACGACGGCCGCTCGGAAGACTGGCTGGGACGCGGCCTCAAGGGGCGACGCGACCAGGCCTTCGTGATGACCAAGGTCT
The DNA here is from genome assembly GCA_963813715.1 of uncultured Planctomycetaceae bacterium. GTDB lineage: Bacteria > Planctomycetota > Planctomycetia > Planctomycetales > Planctomycetaceae > DASPSM01. The sequence continues at coordinate 410,227 of CAWFAK010000007.1, forward strand.
GCACGCACGGCCGCAGCGCCGCTTTGGCGATGACCATGCTCGAACAGTCGCTCCGCCGGCTGCAGACCGATCATCTCGACCTCTGGCAAATCCATGACATGGCCTTCGACAACGACCCCGAGCTGGCCTACGCGCCCGGCGGCGTGATCGAGGCGCTCGACAAGGCCAAGCAGCAAGGCAAGACCCGCTTCGTCGGCTTCACCGGGCACAAGAACCCGGCCGTTCATCTCAAGATGCTCGAGCTGGGCTACGCGTTCGACACGGTGCAGATGCCGCTCAATGCCTTCGACGCCAATTTTCACAGCTTCGAGCAGCACGTACTGCCGGAAGTGAATCGGCGGGGAATGGGCGCGCTCGGCATGAAGAGCTTCGGCGGGACGGCCTGGTCGATCAAGCGCGGCGTGGTCAAACCGGAGGAATTGCTCCGCTACGCGATGAGCCTGCCGGTCACCGTCACCATCAGCGGCATGGACTCGCTGGCCGTGCTGCGGCAAAACCTGAAAGTGGCCCGCGGCTTCACGCCCCTGTCACCTCAGGAGATGCAGGCGCTTCGCGATCGGTGTGCGCCGTTTGCGGCGGACGGCCGCTTCGAGCCCTACAAGGTTTCGCTGATGTTCGACAATCCCGAGGCCCGCCAGGCGCACGGCTTCCCCCTCGACCCCAATAATAAAGAAGTCAAAGAGATGTTTCGCCTGGTCGCGGGAGGCACGCCTTCGCAGAAGTGACACGGAAGGACCAAATGGACCAGCCACAACAAGAGTCGCAGCGAGAATCGTCCGGGACGTGGGTCACCGATCGGCGAGAATTCCTGGCACACGCCGCGGCGGCTGCCGGGGGAACCGTGTTGGCAGGAGCCGCTGCATCTCGCTCGACGGCCGGGCCCAACGACGCCGTGCCGGATCGCATCCCGCAGCGCGCCTTCGGCAAATCGAGCGACAAAGTTTCGATCCTCGGCCTGGGCGGCTACACGCTCGGACAGGCGGCTTCCTACGACGTCGCTGAGCAAATCGTGCGCGAGGCGCTCGAGGCCGGCGTGACGTTCTTCGACAACGCCTGGGAGTATCACCAAGGCAAGAGCGAAGAATGGATGGGCAAGGCGCTCAAAGGTCGCCGCGACGGCGTCTTCTTGATGACCAAAGTCTGCACGCACGGTCGGGACAAGAAAACCGCCCTGCGGCAGCTCGACGATTCGCTGCGACGGCTGCAGACCGACCATCTCGATCTGTGGCAAGTGCACGAAGTCATTTACCACAACGACCCCGAAATGATTTACGCCCGCGACGGCGTGCTCGAGGCGCTGACCGAGGCCAAGCAGCAGGGCAAGACCCGCTACGTCGGCTTCACCGGCCACAAGGATCCGATCATCCATCTCGACATGCTCGCGCGGGGTTACCCGTTCGACGCGGTGCAAATGCCCCTCAACTGCTTCGACGCCACGTTTCGCAGCTTCGAAAAGCACGTTCTGCCCGAGGTCAACCGCCGGGGAATGGCGGCGCTCGGCATGAAGAGCATGGGGGGCGGCGGCGAGCCGTTGCTGCAGGGAGCGGTGACGCCCGAAGAAGCGCTCCGCTATGCGCTGAGCCTGCCGGTCACCGTCACGATCAGCGGCATCGACGCGGTCTCGGTGCTGCGACAGAACGTCGCGATTGCCCGCGGCTTCACGCCGCTCCGCGAGCCCGAGCTGCAGGCGCTCCGCGATCGGTGTGCCGCGGTGGCCGCCGACGGGCACCTGGAACTCTACAAAACGACCCTGAAGTACGACGGGGACGTGGGCCGCGAACAGCACGGTTATCCCACGCCCAAAGAATTGCCTCTCTAGCTGTGCCGCGTCGTTTCAATATTTAAGAGAAGTATCCAGGGCCAAAACTCTTCAATTGGGAGCCTCTGCCATGAAACGCACCCTCTGGTCATTGATCCCGATTCTGATCCTGGCCGTCCTGAGTAGCGGCGACCGGACCACTCCGGCCGCGCAGACTCCGCACGAGCACGGCGGCGCCTTTGCCAACTGCGCGAAGGCCTGCGCGGAGTGCATGAATTCGTGTGCCTCGTGTTATCACCACTGTGCGAGCCTGGTGACCGAAGGCCACAAAGACCACGCCAAGACGATGACATTGTGCAACGATTGCGCGGAGGTTTGCGCGACGGCCGCCAAACTCACGTCCCGGCACAGCCCGTTTGCCGGCGTCATTTGCGAAGCGTGCGCGAAGACCTGCGATGACTGCGCGGCCGCCTGCGGCGCCTTCCCCGACGACCAGCACATGGCCGCCTGCGCCAAAGCTTGCCGCGAATGCGCCGCGGCCTGCCGCGAGATGATTCATCACACCTCCGGCTGACCCGACGCCCTTCGCTCGCAAGTTCCTTTCGTAGCCGACGTCAGATCGGCTGCTACACTGTCTGCGCCCGCTCGGGCGATCCAAAACGCTCTCGATCGCAGGCTCACTCCGCCAAAGGAAAAAACGCATGTCCTATACCGTGGCCCAGCAGCTCGTCGACACGCTGATCAAGGCCGGCGTCCAGCGGATCTATGGCATCGTCGGAGACAGCCTCAACCCGGTGACGGACGCGCTCCGCCGCAGCAAGAAAATCCAGTGGGTGCACGTGCGACATGAAGAGACGGCGGCCTTCGCGGCCGGAGCCGAAGCCCAGCTCACCGGCCGACTGGCGGTTTGCGCGGGGAGCTGCGGCCCCGGCAACTTGCATCTCATCAACGGCCTGTTCGACGCCCACCGGAGCCTGGCCCCAGTGCTCGCGCTGGCCGCGCACATTCCCAGCTCGGAGGTCGGCACCGGCTACTTCCAGGAGACGCACCCGGACCAGCTGTTCCGCGAATGCAGCCACTATTGCGAACTCATCGCCAACCCCAAGCAAATGCCCCGCGTGCTGCAATCGGCCATGCAACATGCCGTGAGCAAACAGGGAGTGTCGCTGGTCGCGCTCTCGGGCGACGTGGCCGGAATGGAAGCCTCGTCCCACGTCGTGCCCGGCATCGCGACCGAAGAGCCCGTCATCCGGCCGGCCGACGGCGACCTGTCGCGTCTGGCCGACCTGCTTAATAAGGGCCGGGTGACCATCTTCTGCGGGGCCGGCTGCGCGGGCGCCCATGCCGAAGTCGTGGCCCTGGCGGAGAAACTCAAGGCACCGGTCGGCTACAGCTTCCGTGGCAAGGAATGGGTCGAGTACGACAATCCCTACGCCGTCGGCATGACCGGCCTTTTGGGCTGGGGCTCGGCCTACCAGGCGATGCACGGCTGCGAAGTCCTGCTGCTGTTGGGCACGGACTTTCCCTACGAAGCGTTCATGCCCACCGCGCCGACCATCGTTCAGGTCGACATACGCCCCGAGCGGCTCGGCCGCCGCTCCAAGCTCGATCTGGGTCTCTGCGGCGACGTGGGCGATACGATCCGCGCCTTGCTGCCGCTGCTCAAGGGAAAGTCCGATCGCACGTTTCTCGACACGATGCTCGAACATCGCAAGACGGCCGAGCACAAGCTCCGCGCCTACGTCGACCAGGTCAGCACCCGCCGGCCAATTCACCCCGAGTCCGTGGCCGCGACCGTGGACGAGTTCGCCGGCGAAGACGCCGTGTTCACCGTCGACACGGGGATGTGCGCCGTCTGGGGCGCCCGGTATCTGCACGCCGCCAAGGCCCGTCGTATTCTGGGTTCGTTCAATCATGGCTCGATGGCGAATGCCCTGCCCCAGGCGATCGGCGCTCAAGCGGCGTTTCCCCAGCGGCCGGTGATCTCTTTTTCCGGCGACGGCGGACTGGCGATGATGATGGGCGAACTGCTCACGGTCGCCCAATACAAGTTGCCAGTGAAGATCGTCGTCTTCAACAACGGCCGGCTGGGGATGGTGCAGCTCGAAATGGAGGCCGCGGGGCTGCCTCATTACGGCTGCGACTTGGTGAATCCGAACTTCGCGGCACTCGCTCAGGCGATCGGACTTACGGGGATTCGGGTCGAGGATCCGCAGGAGGTCCGCCCGGCCATCGAAAAAGCCATGGCGGCCAGCGGGCCGGTGGTCGTCGACGTGGTGACCGACCCGGACGTCCTCAGCATGCCCCCCAAGGCGACGATCCAGCAGGCCGAGGGGTTCGCTTTGGCCATGACCCGCATGACCTTCGCGGGCGAAGCGAAAGATGTTCTCGAAACCGTCATGGCAAACTGGAAGGCGATCACTTGAGCAAACGTGACGACTTGGCAGTCGCACCCTCCCCAGAATTTGACTTTGGGCGAGCATGGCGCATGTTGCTGGAAGAAACTGCGCCAGCGATCGCCGCGCGTCGGCGGCCCGTTGCTTGGGGGGAGTTCGATGCCTGGAGTCGGCACGAAGGTCGGAAGCCAGACAGGCCGCAGAAGCCAAACAGCTGGAACGGCGGGAATTATTTTGTTCTCCGTCGCGGTCGGTGTGATGGCTCTTTTCACATTGTTGTTGGCGGTTTCCGACGCCCGCTCGCGTGCCGAGCGACAGGCCGAGACGCAGACGGCAGCGAACGCAGCTGCGGCGGGCGCGGTGGCCGATCTCCCCAAAGGAACAGCCGCGGTGCTCCGCTCGGCGGGTCGAATCCTGGGATCGCAAAAGGTCGAGGGCCTGCCGGGGCGATTCGGAGCCCAGGCCATCCAGGTCGGCCATTGGGATGCGGGCCGGCCAGTCGTTCGCGACCGGCGCGGGAGCGCCGAATGCCGTGCGAGTCACGGTCCGATTGAGCGACGAGCGGACTCTGTGCGCCCTGTTCCTGGGGAGCCGAACCGAATCGCCGATCGAAGCCAGCGCCCGTCGCCCTGCTGGATACCGCGGGTCATCCGGTCGTCGCCGCAGTCTCCGCGAAGACTACCGCCACTCGCTGACCGCCCCTTTTGCCCAGCCCGCCGCAAATCTCGCCGGCGTCTTCACACTCGGACCTAAAACGAGTGGCAACCAACGCTTGGCAACTTCGTTTGCCCACGCGGCGAATCCGTTCACTCCCCCACTCAGTTGGCGCACTGCCGCGGCGCGGATCAAATAACTGCCGGAAGCCATTCTTGGGGGCCTTCAACAACAGGAGATTTCGACCATGGTCAAGAACGCTGCACCACCCGCCAAAATCGCCAAGGCCTTGGCAACGCCCACCGATCTGAGCCGTGACGGCGTCGAAGAGATCTGCGAGGAGTTGCGCAAGCTCCTGGCCGACGTGTTCGCCCTCTATCTGAAGACCAAGAATTTTCACTGGCATATGACGGGCCCGCATTTTCGCGATTATCACCTCCTGCTCGACGAGCATTCCGAGCAGATCTTCGCCATGACCGACGACATCGCCGAACGGGCCCGCAAGATCGGCGGGACCACGCTGCATTCGATCGGCGAAATCGCCCGCGAACAGCGGATCGAGGACAACAACAAAGACTTCGTCCCGCCGCTGGACATGCTGGCCGAGCTGTCGGACGACAATCAGCAACTGACCCGCGCGATGCGGGCCACCCACGAAGTCTGCGACCGTCACAACGACATCGCCACAGCCAGCCTGCTGGAAAACTGGATCGACGAAACCGAACGACGGACTTGGTTCCTGTCCGAGACCGTGAACGCCCGCTAGCCGGCTCGAAAACGGACATACGCTGCCGCCGGACGGTTGCCGTGCGCCCGCATCGGTCCCTCGCGACGTTCCACGATGACTGCGCGGTCACGCTGATCGAGCGGGTGGATCGCCACCGGCGTCCGGCCAGTGTTTGCGCCATCGCTTGGGCTGCTCACGTTCGCGGCGTGACGGATCGGGGTCAACCGGGACTCGAATGCACCCGCGTTAGAAAGGCGCCCCACATGACTGTCGAGCTTTATCAAAACATGGTCATCGGCAGCGGCGAAGGCGGGAAGATCCTGGCCTGGAATCTCGCGAAGAAGAGCCAAAAGACCATCGTCGTCGAGCGGTCGATGATTGGCGGATCGTGTCCCAACGTGGCCTGCCTGCCGAGCAAGAACGTGATCTATAGCGCAAAGGCGGTTTCGCTGGTCGATCCGCAGCACGGCCTGGGCGTGGTGACCGGCAGCACGACAGTCGATATGGCGGCCGTGGCCCGGCGCAAGCGAAAGATGGTCGAGGGGCTGATCGAAATGCACCTGGCCAACTTCAAGGCCAGCGGCGCCGAGCTCTTGATGGGCGAGGCCCGTTTCACCGAACCAAAAACCTTTGAGGTAAAACTGAACGCGGGCGGCACGCGGCAACTGAAGGGCGAGCGGGTCTTCCTCAATCTGGGCTCGCGGGCGTCTATCCCCAATGTCCCCGGCCTGGCCGACGCCCGGCCGCTGACGCATGTCGAAGCGCTCGACCTCGAACGGCTGCCCGAGCATCTGGTCGTCATCGGCGGCGGATACGTCGGTCTGGAGTTCGCCCAGGCGATGCGTCGCTTTGGTAGCCGCGTCACCGTCGTGCAGCGGGCCAAACAGCTGCTCGATCGGGAAGATGCCGACGTCGCCGACGCGCTGGCCGAGCTGATGCGCGACGAAGGAATCGACGTGCTGCTCGAGGCTGACATGATCGACGTCACCGGCCGCTCGGGTAGCGGCGTGAAGATCCGGCTCGCGCGGGAATCGGGGAGCGAACGCTCGAAGCCAGCGACATCCTCGTGGCGACCGGACGCACAGCCAACACCGACCGCATCGATGTCGACAAAGGCGGCGTGCGGCTCGACGCGCATGGGTACATTCAAGTCAACGAACGGCTGCAGACGAGCGCTGCCGACGTTTGGGCCATGGGCGACTGCGCCGGCAGTCCCAAGTTCACGCACGTCGGCTTCGACGATTTTCGGGTCGTTCTGGACAACCTGAATGGCGGCACTCGCACCACGCGCGACCGTTTGATTCCCTATTGCCTATTCACCGACCCGGAGCTGGCACACGTCGGCGCCAGCGAAGCGGAGCTGAAGGCCAAGAACGTGTCGTACCGGATCGCCCGGCTGCCAATGGCGTTTGTGCTGCGGTCGCGGACGCTCTCGCAAACGCGCGGGTTCGTCAAAGCGATGATCGGCGCCGACGATCGCATTCTGGGCTTCACGGCCTTTGGTGCCGAGGCGAGCGAGATGATGGCAGTGGTGCAGACCGCCATGCTGGGAAAGATGCCCTACACGGCGCTACGCGACGCGATCTTCACGCATCCCACGATGGCCGAGGGGCTGAACTCGCTCTTTTCCAGTCCTCTCCAAGATCCAGTCAAAGATTCGATCGCAAAATAACGGCCACGGTCGCGCTGCCGCGGCCAGCTTGGCAGATTGTGGGTTTTGATCCCTTTTCAGCAGGAGACGCGAGATGAAGATCAAGAGAAAAGGTTCGGCGGCGTGGCAAGGCGGCATCAAGGACGGCAAAGGCTCGATCTCGACGGAGAGCGGCGCGCTCAACGCCTATCCCTACGGCTTTGCCAGCCGCTTCGAAGGTCAGAAGGGAAGTAACCCCGAAGAGCTGATCGCAGCCGCCCACGCCAGCTGCTTTACCATGGCCCTCTCGAAGATTCTCGGCGAAGCCAACTTGACGGCCGAGCGGATGGAGACCTCGGCGGAAGTGACGCTCGAGCAAGTTGACGGCGGCTGGGCGGTGACTTCGTCGCACCTCACGCTCAAGGCGAAAGTGCCCGGCGCCGACGAGGCGACCTTTCAGAGTCTCGCCGCCAAGGCGAAGGCCGGCTGCCCGATCTCCAAGCTGCTGAAGGCCGAGATCTCCCTCGACGCGAGCCTAACCAACTGACTGCGCTGGCGTGCTCGTAGCGGCAGGCCGCCCTGCCCCTGCGAGCCAAACGCCGGGAGGCAATCGCTCGCTCAAATGCCGCTCGGCGAGCTCGACGTCGGGGCACGCTGCACGAAAATCCCAGCGAACGCCGAGCGCACTCCCCAATAGACCAGGAGCCACAGCACGGCCGTGATGATCGCGATGGGCAACCCCTGCGGCTCCATCAGAATGTGGAAGAGCAGGATGTTGACGAGGACCGGCCCCAACAGCGTGAGCGCCAGCGGCACATAGCGGTTGACCAAAAGCAACACGCCGCCCACGAGCTCAAGCACGGCGATGGCATAGACGTACTTCGACACAAACATCGCCCCCAGGAACTGCCCGGCCACGCCTTCGGGCAGCGTCATCGGGATGAAGTGCAAAAAGCCGTTCAGGCCGAACACGGTGAACTCCAGCCCCATCAGCAAGCGGGCGATCAGTCTCACGATCTTCATCGTCGAGGTGCCTCCGCGAAAGATTGAACAGTCGGGCAGGCCGGCGATCGCGCTCGAACGAACGGCGTCGAGCTCCCCTCGGATCGGCCGACGGTGCCGCAACTATTCTAAGTGTTGGGGGCGGGCACGGCGCGGCGACCCGGCCCGTCCTGGGGTGACGGGCCAGATCGACCGCGAATCGCTTTGGGCTTAATCCAGCCCCAACTTAAGCCTGCCGGGTTTTCTCAAGCCGGACGCGGTTGGGCACCCGCCAGTACGCTGCCATGCACGAGCGCATCGTGAAAGGCCAAGGCCGAGGCTTGGTCGCCATTGGCGAATTCGGCCCGATACTCCTCGCCATCGCCGATGGGCGCGGCGGCCTGCCAGTCCGCCCGACTCGTGGTTTCAATCAGCCGATCGACGTCGGCCGCGTTGGCCGGTTCGTCTCCCTCTTTCCGGGCGATCGTCTCCAGGCTGACGCCGGACAGCAGCCGATCCCAGACCTTCCGGCACGTGGACGGCTTGTCGAAGAGATCGCAGCCGACGACCCGCTTGCCGATGACGACGGCCAGCCCGGCGGCTCCTTCGACATATTTGAGGTGTTCCCGAAACTCGTCCAATGCTTGCTTGTGGACCTCGAACGCGGCCGACATCGCGTCCGTCGGGGACGCGGATTCGCAATACATATTCATCGCGCTCACGCCGGCCCAAACCTCGCCCTGATCCGAGTAATGGGAGTCATCGGCTTTGAGCGACCGCGTCACCGAACTTTTCACCGCGTAGCGCACGCTGGACGGCGAATGCGAGCCGCTCAGCGCGAACATCGGCGAATGGTAGCGCCAACGACCCCGTTCGACGCAACTGACCGGAATCTTCGTTTTGCTTTTGGCGGGAACCAGGATCGACGTGTTCAGAATCCGGTTCTGTTTCGCGCCGACCAGTTCTTCCCCCTCGATGAACAGCACCCGCATGTCGCCCTTGTTCTCCACCATCAACTCGGGCACCGAACCTCCTTCCGAAATCTCGTGGACGGTGATCAGCTGATCGCGCAGCGCCTCGTCGGCGAGCGCATACTCCACCGCCGACTTCGTCTGCGTGAACAACGGAAACACGGACAAGGCTTTGTAACGCAGCGGCTCGCCCACTCGAATCTGCGGAAAAGCAACAGCCATGTCAGAACCTCCTCGAAATAGGGTCGATCACCAAGAAGGACGCACCCGATCTCCACGCGGTTCGCGAACGTCAATTCTTCGCCTGGGTCGGCGAGAAGTCGAGAACCGCCCGGATCGCGCTCGTGCATCGCTCGTTAGCGAACAACCGGTTCGAATTCCCGTCACCTCGACGGGGTGCGGAGTGTAACGGAGATTTTGGCCAACTCCGCAAACGGCACGCTGCAAATGAGTTAGTCGCGGCGTGGGCGGTCGCTCGTCCGCAACTTCGTCGGCTGCTCGATCGAAGCGGGGGCAGTGCGACGGCGCGGGCGACCCGTTCGTCCGCGGATCGGGCCAGACTGATGGGAGGGAACACCTCTACGACTTGGGCGGAGCCGCCGGTGGGGGTCCTTCGTGCGTCCCCTTCCGATCGATGATTAGCTTGGCCCGTTTGGGCCAGTCGGGTTTGAAGGCCCAATGAGCCTGAAATCGCTGCCGAGCGACCATGTTGAGGGCCAGCACCTCCGGTGCGTAGTTCTCGATTGGAATCTTTGCGGGGTCGGCGCCATTGAGCACGCGGGCCGCGAGCAGGCCGCCCGCGTGGCCCACCTCGAAGTAGTCAGCCCCGAGCGACAGCAGAGCTCCCTTCTTGACGTCGCTGGGGTTGTTGCTGACAACGGGGACGCCCGCCTCCGCTGCCGTGCGAATCAGCGTCTCGATCGCCGGGGCCACAGTCGCGTCGCCCCCCGCCCAAATCGCCTGCACTTCGCGGGCGAGCAGCGCCTTGACGGCGTCGAGCACGGCGGAGGACGAATCGATCGTCATCTCGACCAGCTCAATGTTGAGTTGCTTGCAGACCTCGCGGGCCATCATCGTCGAGGCCTCGGAATTCGACTCGGCCGGATTCCAGACGACGCCGACTTTCGCCAGCTTCGGGTTGGCCTCGCGGGCCAGTTGAAACACGCCGGCCACAGGCTGCAGCGTCCCCTGCCCCGTCATGTAGGGAGGATGCTGCGCGGGGTTGTCGCGGCTGATGCCGACGCTGGCCCCCCAGGGATCGGTCGATAGTGTGAAAACGTGCGTCCGGTGCACGTCGACATTCACACCGGCCACCGCTTGCAGCACGGGAGTCGACAGCGTGAGCACGGCGTCGTAATCGCCATTGAGCACTTCCTTGGCGATCATGATGGCCGTGGACCGGTCGCCGTCGGCAATATAGCGAGTGAGCGAGAGTTTTTGGCCGTCGGCAAAACCGCCGTCCTTGAGCCCGGCGATCATGCCCGCTTCCCCCTCCTCCAGCACGGGCACCGTGACGTAGTTGATCAGGGCCACTCTTTTCGGATCGTTCGGCGAACGCCGTTCGTGATGCCACCGCGAATCGGAAAAGAGCAGCACGGCCGACGCAGCCGCGATCAGGCCGATGCCCGGTCCGAAATGCCGGATCAGCTGACCGCCGATAGACCTATGCACGGGTCGAGTCCTGTTTCTTGCAGGCGAGACGGTCGAACGAATCTTTCAGACATACTGTGCGCGGAGCATTTCGGCGGCGGACTCGTCCAGTTGGTTGGCCCGCCGCAATTCTTCGAAGCGCGACAACAAATCCTCGGGGCGTAGCCGGCGTTTCGCCTGCCCGGAGATGTCGAATGCGATTTGCCCGCGATCCATCATGATCAGCCGATCGCCCAGGAAGGCAGCCTGCTGCATCGAATGCGTGACCATCAGCGTCGTCAGCCGGTCGCGATTGACCAGCTCCTGCGTCAGGCGAATCACCTGGTCGGCACTTTTGGGATCGAGGGCCGCCGTGTGCTCGTCGAGCAGCAGCAACGACGGCTTCAGCAGTCCCGCCATCAACAGCGTGAGCGACTGCCGCTGGCCGCCGGAGAGCGTGCCGATCGGATTATTGAGCCGATCTTCGAGGTTGAGGCCCATGCTGGCCACGCGACCGCGGAGGGTGCCGCGATGGTGGGGGGTGAGGGCCCAGCCGAGCCCGCGCCGCTGGCCGCGCCGCATGGCCAGCGCCAGATTTTCGGCGATGGTCATCGACGGAGCGGTGCCGCTGAACGGATCCTGGAAGACGCGGCCGATCAGCTTGGCCCGGCGATGTTCGGGCCAGCGCGTGATTTCGATGCCGTCGAGCTCGATGCGGCCCGAATCAGGCAGGAAGGCGCCGGCAATGGCGTTCAAGAGCGTCGACTTGCCTGAGCCGTTGGTGCCGATCACGCACACGAAGGACCCCCGCTCGAGCGACAGGCTCACGCCGCGGAGGGCGCGGACCTCGTTGGGCGTGCCCGGATGAAACGTCTTGCGAACGTCGGAGATCTCAAGCATGCCGCTCTCTCCGCACCAGTCGCGAGCCGCGCGTGACCCAGCGCGGCAGCACGAGGGCCGCGAAGACAAAGGCCGCGGTGATCAGCTTGAGGTCGTTCGGATTGAGCCCCCAGCGCAGAGCGAGTGCCACCAAGAGGCGAAACAGCACCGAGCCCATCACGGCCCCCGTGATTAGAAAGCCGATTTTTCGCGTGCCCACCATCGATTCACCCAGAATCACGCTGGCCACGCCCCACACCAGCATGCCGATGCCCATCTGCACGTCGGCGAATCCCTGGTACTGAGCCAGCAAAGCGCCGGCCAGGCCGATCAGAAAGTTGCTGAGGAACAGCGCGACGATCATCATCCACTCGACGTTCACACCCAGGGCGCGGATCATGCGGCTGTTGTCGCCGATGGCCTGCATCGCCAGGCCGACGTTCGTGCGGAAGAACGCAAACAGCACCAGCCCGAAGCCAACCGCCAGCAGCGTCACCAAGAGCAGGCCGCACACGTCGCGGGGGGCGGCCTCCCAACCGCCGAAGTGCAACACCGTGCGACTGCCGAAGAGAATTTCGTTCAGGCGATCGGTCCAGCGCATGAGCGTGTGTGGCGAATCGAGGGGAATATTGCTCTTGCCCATCACGCGGAGGTTGACCGAGTAGAGCGCCGTCATCACCAAAATTCCCGCCAGCAGGCGGTTGATCCCAAAACGCGTGTGCAGCGTGGCAGTCACGGCACCTGCCGTCGCACCGGCGAGGGCGCCGCAGAGCGTGGCCAAGAGCGGGTGGGCTCCGCTCGCAATCAGCATCGCGGCCGTCGCGCCGCCCAATGTGAACGAGCCGTCGACGGTCAGATCGTCGAACGCCACGACGCGAAAGCTGATCAGAATGCCGAAGGCCAAGAGCGAGAGAATCAGCCCGATCGTCAACGATCCGATGAGCAGCGTCATGCCCGCTCCTCCATGAGCACGGGCTTGCCGATCGGGCCGAGCCAGCACGCCCCACCGAAAAGTTCCGACTCGCCCAGCCCCGTGATCGGGCGATCGTCCCGCAACAGGTGCAGCACATCTTCGATCGAGCCGGAGTCGAACAGCTCGTTCACCGAAGGCGCGAGCGGCAACACCCGCTTTTTGAGCGGCCGATAGGGGAAGACCGCCGCGTGAAAGTGTCCGTGCAGCGAGCCGCCAGCGTCCATCGGCCGCAACAGAGACGACAGCGGCGAATCGTCGAGCGGCCCCAGCGCCGCGATGCCGACGATCAGCACCAGGTTGTGCCGATGAATTTGCTCGGCACTAAATGACAGCCACTGTCGCAGGCCGGGCAAGCTGAAGCGATCGCTGCCATCCTGCGGTAAGCCAGCCGGTGACTGTCGCAACTGGGCGCCGACCAGCCCGGCACAGTCGGCCAGAATCACGAATCCCGCGAGACGAGCGTTCGTCTGCCGCAGCCCGCTGGAAATGATTTTCGACGAGGCCGAACTGCCGGTCGGTCTCCTTGGGACTGAATCGGATCAGCACGGGGAATTCGCCCTCGCATTGCGCGCCGTAGACGACCTCGGCGGCCGGCACGAAGTCCCCCGCCGCCAGCAGGTAGTCGGGCAGACCGTGGCTTTTGTGGGCCGACTGCGCGACGGCCCCGGCCACCGCCAGGAATTCGCCATAGCGGTTCTCCGCGGCATCGGCGACGGCACCGTCGGCCTTTCGCGTCGCGGCCGTCGCTTGTGTCGCCACTAGATGGCCCGCACCGCCGAGCGACCCGAGCCCAAAGCCAAACGTGTTGCGACCGAACGAAACACTGCGCGCTCGCGGGCGAGAGCCGTTCGAGTCGAACAGTGACTCCGCGTTGCCGAAGACGCGGCAAGCCAGCGGCTCGGAGTCGCCGAGGGCGTAGATCGTCAGCTCGAGGCCGTCTTCCTCCACGAATCGCGTCGCCGCCGACAGGGCCAACACGGTGCCGCTCATGCCCGGGCCGGAGCGCCGCTTTTTGCGGATCGCAGCGAAGCGTGTCCAACAGCCGCGTCAGCCGCAGGATCTGCTCGACGTGCGGGCTGGCATTGTGAATCCCGAAGAAACCGGACAGCCGATCCATCCGCTTTTTGGCGTCGACGAGGGCCGCGATCCCGGAGGAGCTGAGATACGTCACCCCGTTCAAGTCGACCAGGATGCGGTGCCAACCCTCCCGTGCGCGGCGGCCTCGATTTCTTCGCGAAAGTAAACCGACGAGTCGTTGTCGAGCCGTCCCTCAACCGTCAGCTCCAACAAGTCTCCCTGCGAACTCTTCTCGATCTGCATCCCACCTCTTTCACCATCTGGCCGACCACGACCCGACCCGCCCGCGCATAGCCGGACCGTTTGAGAAATTCAATTTTAAAGGGAAACGAGTGGGACGCTACTTGGAGGGGATGGCCGCGCTCGCGATTTCACATTTCCCGCGCCGCGGGATCGGGCTGGAGTTCGGCCCGAATTGCCGGGGCCGCGATTCGGGCCCCGTGCGGAAAAGGCCGGGAACATGGCGAGACGGCTCACCCCTTCGATACAATCCAGGCCGCTGAGCCGGGCCATCCGGCCAGGCGTTGATGCTGGTTTTGACAACTAGGGAACGCAATTCACATGGAGCGCGACTGACACCCGAATTCGATACCGAATTCAGCATTCGATTCCGAATTCACCTGACAAATGGGGAACGAAGCATGAAGTCCGCACTGTTTGCCGCCTGCCTCACTGGCGTGACATTGTTGAGTGCCGCCCAAACGCGTGCCCAGGGAATCGCCATCGGCGTTCCCGTCTATCCCGCGCCCGTATACGCGGCTCCGGTTTACGGAGCGCCGGTTTACCCGACGACTGCCTACACAACCGCTTATGCGATGCCTGGGTACGCCTACACGGCCGCGCCGGCCTACTACGCCGCTCCCACCGCCGTCTACGCGGCCCCGGCTCCGTACGCAGTCGCTCCGTCGGTCGTGGTCGGCGGACCCGCCCTGGTTTACGGCCACTGGGGTCGTCACCACGCGCACCTGTATTACCGCTGGTAGATCGTCTTACTCGATCTAAATCGAGCGGCTCGGCCACAATCGTGACGACAGCGCTTGTCGTCACGCGGCGGCCGGTCAGTCGGACGTGCGCTGTTCGAGGGTTTCCCAGCGCTCGTAAGCGGTTCGCAACTCCGTTTCGAGCGACTCGAGCCGCGCGGTGACTTTGGCGATTTCGGCCCCGCCTTGGCGGAAGAAGGCGGGCTCAGCCATTCTTTGGTGCAGCTGCGTCTGCTCGGCTTCGAGCGTTTCGATCCGTCTGGGCAATTCTTCGAGCTCGCGCTGCTCCTTATAGCTCAGCTTGCGCGAGGACTTCGCCTGCGGACGTTCGCGCTCGGGCTTGGGACGCTCGGCGGCCGCGGGCGCCGGCTCGGCCACTTTTTGCCGCAGCCAGTCGTCGTACCCGCCGACAAATTCTTTGACGCGTCCCTCGCCTTCGAACACGACCGTGCTAGTCACAACGTTGTTCAAAAAAGCCCGGTCGTGGCTCACAAGTAACAGCGTCCCCGGGAAGTCGACCAGCAATTCCTCCAGCAGCTCGAGCGTTTCCGTGTCGAGGTCGTTCGTGGGCTCATCGAGCACCAGCAGGTTGGCCGACCGCGTGAACATCCGCGCAAGCAGCAGCCGGTTCCGCTCGCCGCCGGAAAGGTAGCGGACCAGGCTGCGGGCCCGGTCGCTGGAGAAGAGGAAGTCGCGGAGATAACCGAGGACGTGGCGGGATTTGCCGTTGAAGAACACCATCTCTTTGCCGTCGGCGACGTTGTCGACGGCTGACTTTTCCTCGTCGAGTTGGGCCCGCAGTTGATCGAAGTAGGCGATCTGCACGTTGGTCCCCCGCCGCACCGTGCCCCGCGCCGGCGACAGCTCGCCGAGTAAGATCCGCAGCAGCGTCGTCTTGCCCGAGCCGTTGGGACCGAGGATGCCGATCTTGTCGCCGCGGGAAATCGTGACCGAGACGTCGTCGAGGACGGCGCGTCCGCCGAAGGCGTGGCTGATTCCCTCGGCCGCGATCACCAGGTTCCCGGATCGCTCGATTTCCTGGGCCTGCAGCCGGACATTTCCCACACGCGCGCGGCGATCCCGGCGTTCCTCCCGCATCCGCTCGAGGGCCCGCACGCGTCCCTCGTTCCGCGTCCGCCGCGCCTTGACCCCTTGCCGAATCCAGACCTCTTCCTCCGCCAGCTTCTTGTCGAAAAGTGCGTCCTGCTGGGCCTCGCCCGCCAATAGCGACTCCTTGCGGACCAAGAAGGTCGCGTAGTCGCAAGTCCAGTCGAACAACCGAGCCCGCTCGACTTCGACGATTCGCGTGGCAATCCGTTGCAGAAAGACGCGATCGTGGGTGACGAAGACCAGCGTCGGCGCCTCGCGCAGCAGAAAATCTTCGATCCAGCGGATCGAGTCGAGGTCGAGATGGTTGGTCGGCTCGTCCAGCAGCAACAGGTCGGGTTCAGAGACCAGGGCCTGCGCGAGCAGTACGCGGCGCTTCATTCCGGACGAAAGCGTGTCGAACATCAGCGACGGGTCGAGGCCCATCCGCGACAGCACCTCGTCGATCCGTCGCTGGATTTGCCAGCCGGACTCGGTATCGAGCTCGAGACCGTTGAGCTGGGCGTTTGCGTGCGGAGCAATCTCGTGCGAAGCGGGTGCGGCGGAATGCGATCGCTGCGATGCCTTCAGCATGTGGGCCACCAGCAGGCCCTGCTCGCCGAAACCGAGGGCCACCTCTTCCAGCACCGTGTGGTTGGAGCCCGCCGGGACTTCCTGTGCCAGCTGGGCGACGCGGAGGGCCGGCGCCGCTCGATCGTGCCGTCGTCGGGCTGGATTACTCCCTGCAACAGCTTGAGCAGGGTCGACTTGCCCGCCCCGTTGCGGCCCATCAGGCCAATCCGTTCGCCCGGCCGAATCTCCAGGCTCACGTCCTCGAGCAGGTTCGCGCCACCGTAACTAAACGTGACGTTTCGCAGTCGCAGCAGCGCCATACCGGTGGACAGGCCTCTCCAGAGACGATCGCCAAAACCCACGGCCAAGTCGGCAACAAGTTGGGAGATTGTAGACCGGCGCTCGCGCCGCGGCGAGTTACCGCCGGATTCGCCGAAACTGTCGTGCTCTCCCTGCTGTGGTCGAACTCGTGCCTAATCGAACCGGGCCGGGTCCGAATTCTCGCCCAAAAGTTCTCGCCCGGTCAGAATTCGACCGTCACGCGGGAGCCACTCCGCTGCAGTCCCGCTTGCGTCGCCCGCGCCAGATCGAAAAGATGGTGCAGACCAAACCCGCGACTCACGAAACCCCGCGCATGAAGCTCACGCAGCAGTCGATTCTGGCGGCCGTCCTGGAAAGCATGGGCGAAGGAGTCGTGGTCGCCGACGCGCAGGGGCGGTTCCAACTCTTCAACCCGATGGCCGAACAGTTGCTCGGGCTGGGTTCGAGCGAAATACCGCCCGAACAATGGTCCTCCCACTACTCGATCTTTTTGCCCGACGGCATCACCCCCTTTCCGACGGAAGAGCTGCCTTTGATGCGCGCCCTGCGCGGCGAGGCAGTCGACAACGTCGAGATCGTGGTGCGGCGTTCGCCCTCGGCCCCGGGCACCATTCTGAACGTCACGGGGCGGCCCATTAAAAGCGCCGACGGGCAGATTTTTGGAGGCGTCGTTGTTTTCTACGACGTCACCAGGCGGAAGCAGGCCGAGCAGTCGCTTCGCGCCAGCGAGCAGCGCTTCCGCACGATGGCCGAGACGATGCCGACGACCATCGCCATCTATCAGGGGACGGGACACGCGTACGTCAACGCCGCCGGCGCCGTCATGCTGGGCTACTCGCGCGACGAACTGATGGGGATGAGTTTTCTCCAGTACGTTCATCCCGACTTCCGCGATCTGGTCAAGCAGCGAAGCCTCGCCCGGCAGCGAGGGGAGGCCGTCTCGCCGCGGTACGAAATCAAGCTCGTCAATAAAGACGGCCATTCCCTGTGGGTCGACTTCGCCGCCGCGCCCATCGAGTACGAAGGCAAGCCGGCCGTCCTCGGCGTGGCCAGCGACATCACGCAGCGCAAAGAGATGGAGGCCGCGCAACAAAAGGCGGTGGCCGCTGCCGAAGCCGCCAGCCGCGCCAAGAGCAGCTTTCTCGCCAACATGTCTCACGAGATCCGCACGCCGATGAATGCCGTCATCGGCATGACGGAGCTGTTGTTGGGAACCGAGCTCAACGGCGTGCAGCGCGAGTACCTGGGCATCGTGCGGGATTCGGCCGAGTCACTGCTCGCGCTCATCAACGACATTCTCGATTTCTCCAAGATCGAAGCCGGCAAGCTGGAACTGGACGACGCCCCCTTCCAGATCCGGGAAGTTCTGGGCGACACCATGAAGGGCCTGGCGCTCCGTGCCAGCGGCAAGGAGGTCGAAGTCGCCTGCCACGTCGATCCGAGCGTGCCCGAGATCCTGCACGGCGATGCGCTCCGCTTACGGCAAGTCGTTTCCAACCTCGTCGGTAACGCGATCAAATTCACGCAGCAAGGGGAGGTCGTGCTGGACGTCCTCAAGGAGGAGTCGGGCCCCGACGAGACGCGGCTGCACTTCAGCGTGCGAGACACGGGTATCGGCATTCCCCGCGAGAAACAACAGGCGATCTTCGACGCCTTTGCACAAGCCGATTCCTCGACGACGCGCCGCTTCGGCGGCACCGGGCTGGGCCTGACGATCGCTTCGCGGCTCGTCTCCCTGATGGGCGGCCGCCTCTGGGTCGAAAGTGAGCTGGGCCGAGGGAGCAAGTTCCACTTCACCGCCCGCTTTCGGCCAGCCGGCCCGCTTCCGATCAGCGCTGCCCCTCGGGCCGAATCGCTCGACGGGCTGCGCGTGCTGGTTGTCGACGACAACGAAACGAACCGCCTGATCCTCCGCGAGATGCTGGCCAATTGGAAAATGAGCCCGACGACGGCAGCCGACGCCGAGTCAGCCCTGCGGGAGCTGGAAATTGCGCGGAAGGCCGGGCAGCCGCATCAAGTCGTCCTCACCGACGTGCACATGCCGGGCACCGACGGCTTCCAGCTCACCGAGCGGATCAAGTCGGTGCCAAACCTGGCGGGCACCGTGATCCTGATGCTCACGTCGGGGGACGGTCCGGGCGATATCGAACGCTGCGAGAAGGTGGGAGGCGCCGCCCACCTGACGAAACCGATCAAGCAATCCGAGCTGTTCGACGCCATCGTGAGGGTTTTGGGCATCGCCCAGCACGCGGAGCTCGTTCCCGGCGACGCCGCGCCGGCCGCGCCGGAATTCGACCGCTGCGAATCCTGCTCGCCGAAGACAGTTTTCCCAACCAGCGGTTGGCCGTCGGCGTGCTCTCGAAATGGGGGCACACAGTCACCGTCGCGAATAACGGACACGAAGCCCTGGCGGCGCTCGACAAAGAGCCGTTCGACCTGGTGTTGATGGACGTGCAAATGCCCGAGATGGACGGCTATCAGGCGACGGCCGTCATCCGCGAGCGCGAGTCCCGCTTGGGCGGCCACCTGCCGATCGTCGCTATGACGGCCCACGCCATGAAGGGCGACCGAGAGGAATGCCTGGCCGCCGGCATGGACGGCTACGTCGCCAAGCCGATTCGCCGGGCCGAATTGCAGAAGGTGATCCTGGAGATTCTGGGCCCGGACGTGACAGGAAGTTCAGCCACTCGCGATGAGGGCAGTCACTGAACGGCTCGGGGCGAAGCCGTCCGCGCAGCCCGTGCCTCGACGAAAGCTCTCAAACTCCGCGCGACTGGACTTAGAGACTCATCCCGCTTCTCGGCCAGCCGTCACAATCGGTAAAACCGTTAAATTTTGACTCGTCCGGTAGTCGATCCCAGGATAAGCGGCGGTGCCGCACGAGGGTTCGCTCGTGCGCGCGGCCGCGGGGGAGGTTCCGCGACCGTCATGCGAGGCAAGGGGGCATACACCGGCGTTTCGCGGCTGGCCCGAGCGATTTTGCTCTCGGCTGGACTCTGCGGAATGTTGCCAACGGCCCGCGCTTGGGCGCAGGGCTATTCGCCGGCGCCCCCGCCACCGTCGTACCTGCCACCGTCCCAGTCGTCGTCACCGCCCAGCACTTCGCGCCCGAACGATCCGATGAATAGCGCGCCCAGCGGTGGGGCTCCGGTCATCTCGCAGCAGACGCCTGTCGGACCGTCCGCTCCCATTCCGCAGGCGAGCGTCGCCCCAGAAGGGCAGACCATCGATCTCTCGTCGGCCTTGCGGCTGGCCGGCGTCCAAAACCTGGCGCTGGTCGTCGCGCAGCAGCGAGTCGAATTTGCCGTGGCTCTGCAGCAGTTCGCCGCCGCCCAAATCCTGCCGACGCTGAACCTTGGCGGCAACTACGACAGCCATACGGGCACGCTGCAGCAGGACCCGGGGAACATCCTGACGCTCAATCGCAGCGCGATGTACGTCGGCGCCGGTGCCAACGCGGTCGGCTCCGGCACCGTGCAGATCCCCGGCCTGGTCTACAGCCTCAATCTTTCGGAGGCAATCTTCGGCTATCTGGTCTCGCGGCAAAACACACGTCAGGCCCAATTCGATCGCCGAGCCGTCGACAACAACGTGCTCCGCGACGTGGCGCAGGCCTACACCGATCTGTTGCGGGCCTCCGGACTGCGTGCCCTAGCCGTGCTGGCGCGGAACGACACGGGAGAAATCGCCCGGCTGACGGCCGACTATGCGAAGACCGGCGAAGGTCGTCCGGCCGACGCCAACCGCGCGGGCACCGAGTTTGCCCGCCGCGATCAGGAACTGCAGGAGGCGTTGGCGGCGGAGGCTCAGGCCTCGCACGCGCTGGTCGAACTGCTGAATCTCGACCCGCTCTTGCGTCTGGTCCCACTGCAATCGCAGGTCGTTCCGCAGCCCGTCGTCCCCACGCAAATGTCGCTGTCGGAGCTGTTGGCCGTCGCCGCGCTCAACCGTCCCGAATTGTCGGCCCGCCGCACGGCGATTCGCGGAGCCCTGCTCGAGCTGGACGGAGCCCGCGTCCTGCCGTTTTCTCCAACCGTGTTGATGGGTTTTAGCGGAGGAGCGTTTGGCGGCGGCAGCGACATCGGCGCCAGCGAGGGGCAGACTCGGTTCGGCGATATCAGCGATCGCACCGATCTCGACGTCGCGCTTTATTGGTCGCTGCGAAATTTGGGCGTCGGCAACAAGGCGTTGATCGATGCGGCCCGGGCGCGGCTGCACACGTCGGAGCTGCAGGAATTGGACGTGCTCGACACGGTGCGAGACGAAGTCGTCACCGCGTACGTGCAAGCGCTCGCCTGGCTGGCCCAGGTAAAATGGCACGCGCAGGCCGTCCGCGCCGGCGAGCAGGCGGCCAAAGAAGACTTGATTCGAGTGCGCGGGCGACAGGGGCTGCCGATCGAGTTACTCGACAGCGTGCGGCAAGTGATCGAGGCCCGCCGCGACTATCTCAACGCCATCATCGACTACAACCGGGCCGAGGTGCGGCTGTATGTGGCGATCGGGAACCCGCCGGCCGACATGCTGGCGCGGCCGGTGCCCGATCCGCTGTTGCATCCGCCCGATCAAACGCTGAGCCCGCAGACTCGGATCAACGCGCGCTAGAGGACGATTCACCAGGAAGAGGTATGAACGGTCGGGGGTTGCGGAGGGCCTGTGCGAGCTGTGCCACGGCGGCATGGTTCGCGCTGCTGCTCGCGCCGGCCCGCGCTCAGCAAACTGACCGCGACCGCAGCTGCCGCCCGATGCCGACGGCGCCGGCCGCTGGGCCGATCGTTGCCGCTCCCCTCAATGCCGGACCGGGCTACCCGCCCTCGTTCGCGGACAGCTCTGCCTCCCGAGGCCAGCGGCCCGCTTTCGTCGGCCGACGCCGAAGCGTCTCTCAAGCAGTTCTTGGGAGCGAACGTCGCGCCGGTCGACTTGATGACCGCGTTTCGGCTGGTCGGCGAGCAAAACCCGCAGGTGCTGATTGCCCAGTCGCGGGTGATCGAAGCGTTGGCCCTGCGACAGTTGGCCGCCGTCCAGTTCCTGCCGACGCTCAATGCCGGCACGAGTCTCAACTCCCATCAGGGCACGCTGCAGCAATCGACCGGATCGATTCTGCAGGTGAATCGCGACTCGCTCTACGCGGGGGCCGGTGCGTTCGCGGTCGGCGGCGGCACGGTCAATATTCCGGGCGTCGTCCTTACCGGGAACGTCGCCGTGATGACCTACGACTACCTGGTCGCTCGGCAAGAGGTGGAGCGACGTCGCTTCGTGGAAAACACCGTTACACAGGACACGCTGTTGGCCGCGGCCGTCGGGTATCTCGAGCTGCTCCGCGCGGAGGAGCTGCAGAAAGTCGCCGAGCAAACGCGCGACGACGCCCGCGAAGTGGCACGGCTCACCGCCAACTACGCGCAGGCGGGCGAAGGACGCAAGGCCGACGCGGACCGCGCGGCCACCGAGCTTTACCGACGCGAGGCCCTGGTGATTCAAGCATCGTCCGATATCGGCACGGCGTCGGCCAACCTTGCGCGCGTGCTGCATCTCGATCCGCTCTCGCGCCTGCATCCGGTCGACGAGCACGTGCTGCCCAAGTCCATCGTCCCGGAGCCGATCACGCTGCCCGAGCTGATCGCCATCGCCCTCGTCACTCGCCCCGAGCTGAGCGAGCGGCGCGTCGCCATCTGCCAGGCCCTGCTGCGGCTCGAGCAACAACACTGGCTTCCCTTCTCGCCGACGATCTTTCTCGGCGTGAGCGCCGGGACGTTTGGCGGCGGCAGCAGCCTGGTGAATCAGCCGGTCGGCTCGAGCCCCGACGCGCTGGGCGATCCGCGGTTCGGCCTGTTCGATTCGCGGGTCGATTTCGATGCGGCCGCCTATTGGACCCTGCTCAACCTGGGCGTCGGCAACAAGGCACTCATCGACGCGGCCCGCAGTCGCCTGCGCAGCGCCAACCTCGAGCAAGTGGTCGTGCTCGACCGCATTCGGGCCGAGGTGGCCGCCGCCTATGCGCGGACCCATGCGCGCTACGCCCAAATCGCAATCAGTGAGATGGCCATTCAATCAAGCCTCGAAGGTTTTCAGGAAGACATGCGGCGGATCATCGCGCACGAAGGACTGCCGCTCGAGTTGATCAACAGCCTCCGCTTGCTCGGCCGGGCGCGAACCCAATACACCAACGCGATCCTCGATTACAACCGGGCCCAGTTCGAGCTCTATGTGGCGATCGGCAAACCGCCGGCGGACGTTTTGATCCGGCCTATGACCGGCGCACCCGCAGTCCCTGTCGATTTGCCGTCAACGCCGCCGGCGCCGCTGCCGCCCCCGGCACCCGGAGTTTTCAATCTGCAGAACGGCCTGCCTCGGCGCTGATGGCCGACGCCTTGCGACGCAGCCTTCCAAAAATAACTCCGATAGAAACGATGACACATCCGACCGCTCGATCACGAACGCCCGAACGCGAAGGTTGCTCACCGGCCTCGTGCGCGGGCACGCGTGCGGCGCGCGTCGGGGCGATTCTTGGTGTCAGTCTCAGCTTGGGCGCTGTTCGGCCTGATCGGTTGTTTCGCTTTGGTTGGAGCCATGTTGCCGAGCATCGACCTCCGCGCAGCAGGCCGCACCCGCAAACCGCTGAAAGACACGGGCGATGATGAGCCGCTCGTCGCTGACTTTCAGACCCGCGACTATTCTCCCGCGGAAAAATCCGGTCCGGCCGCAAAGGGCAGCACTCCCGCGGTCACCAATCCGGAGGAAGGGCTCGCGATTCGAGACGTCGTGCCGGTGACGGGCCAGGAGTATCCCGTCGACCTTTCGACCGTGCTGCAACTCGCCCAGGTCCAGAATCCGACCATCGCGCTCGGTCGCGAGGCCATTCAAGAAGCGCTGGCGCTGCAGCTGCAGGCCCGCGGCATGCTGCTCCCCTCGCTGAACGCCGGCACGATGTATCACCTGCACCAGGGGAACTTGCAGGAAGCCGACGGCCAGATCCTCAAAGTCGAGGAACAGTCGATCTACTTCGGCGGCGGCGACTGGACCGTCGGTTCGCAGACGGTGGCCATCCCGGCCGTGCACATCTTCGGACACCTGGGCGACGCCTACTTCGCTCCCCTGGTCGCAACGCAGGTCGTCGCGAGCCGAACAGCGTCGTCGCGGGCCATCGAGAACAGCAGTTTGCTCGACGTCACGAGCCGATACCTGGCGCTCGTCGGCGCCGAGGGAGAGCTGTACGCGATCCGTAAATCCGAGGAAGGCTTGATGCAGGTGGTGCGGGCCACGGCCGCCTTCGCCAAGACCGGTCAGGGACGCGTCGGCGACGCCAACCGCTCGCGCACGCAGGCCCTCTTGCTGCACGCGCAAGAGATGCAGGCTCAGGAGAACCTGGCCGTCGCCGCGGCCGAACTGGCACGCACGCTCAATCTCGATCCGTCCGTGCGACTGCGGACGCCGGCCGGGATGATCGAGGTCGTGCAGCTGGTCGACCCGGGCTATCGAGTCGAACAGCTCGTGCCGATGGCGCTCACCGCTCGCCCGGAGATTTCGGCCGCGGCCGCCGACGTTTCGGCCGCGGACTATCGCCTTCAGGCCGAATGCCTGCGGCCCTGGTTGCCCGTCATCTCCGTCGGCGTGAGCGCGGGGGGCTTTGGCGGCGGCGGTACCCAAGGAGGCGACGACGCGCTGTTTCAACACGTCGGCGGACGCGCCGATTTCGACGTCTACGCCTTCTGGACGCTGCAGAACATGGGCGTCGGGAACGCGGCCCTGCAGAAGGAAGAACGCAGCCACCGCGACGACGCCATCGCGCGACGCGGGCTCGTTGCCAACCGGGTCGGACGCGAGGTGACCGATGCGTTCGTCCTCTCCGAGCGTCGCCGGCAAGAACTCGATTTCGCCATGCGGCGTCTGAAGACGGCCGCGGACGGCGCCCGCGAGGAAATCGCGCGAACGCGCGGCGGCGAGGCGCTGCCTCTCGAGGCGATCAACAGCGTCAACCTGCTGACCGACGCCCGGCAGGACCTCGTGCGAGCGATCGTCGCCTACGACCTGGCACAGTTCCAACTGTTCGTTGCGATCGGCGAAACACCCCAAGCCGCCCTCCCCGACCCGAAACGCTCCGGTCCGGTGAGTGAGGAAGGTCACTAACTCGCCGCCCGAACGGTTCGCCCACTCGCCGGCACTGTAGTGGAGCTTCCACGGGGTGGCTGCGGTAGAGCCGTCAGGCTCGCCCCAGGTCTGCAATCGCCGGTTTCCTTGTTCAAATGACGGAATTATGCACTAAACAAAGCCGACCCTATTGGTTGGGATAGCCGCGGTATTCCAGTTCGCCACGCTGTTGCAGTGCGGGTAGCAGCGTGGCGACACAGCCGGAGAGTAAGGCTAGGCCGATCACGACGCAGATAAAGACGCCGATGAAGGGCGGCCGTTTCCCAAAGCGGCGGAGCACCCACAAGACTGCCAGGGTAACGAGCCCAGCGACCGCTCCGTCAAAAGCCAAGAGAAGCAACATCCCCATGCCGTCATTCTCGCGGCTTCTTTGGACTCTTGGGCTTCCCGCGGAACCATACTCTCGGGCCGCGTCTCTTTGGATGCGCCGCCCACTAATTCCGTCAAATGAAAGTGTCCGGACCGGATTCAGACTTCGTCCTAAACCGTATTCGCTGCGCCTCTTAACCCCGGTCTAAATCCGCATTGTGAAGATTAGACCGGACCGGACCTGACTCGACGTTTTGTGCTTTACAGTCGAGCCAAGCACGGGGTGAAGCTATGAGGAGCGGTAAGAGGTAGGCCGAGCCGGTTGGTGGTTGTGCTTGAACGTGGTAAACGGAGTTTGTTGCCAACCGTTTCCACAAAAGGACACCGCCATGAAATTTGCCGGCTGCGACCTACACAAGCAGACTATCACGATTTGCGTCGTCGACCAATTGCGGCGGGTTTTGGAGCGTCGGACCGTGCGTTGTGGCGAAGAGCGGAGCATCCTCGCATTTTTCGAGAGGCTCGGGGAGTTCGAGGCTGTCGTGGAAGCGACCGCCAGCTACGAATGGTTCGTGCGATTGATCGAGCCCGTGGCCCATCGCGTGTTGTTGGCTCACCCCAAGAAGCTGCGTGTGATTGCCGAGAGCACGCGTAAAAGCGATCGGCTCGACGCGCAAATCCTCGCGGAGTTCCTGGCCTTGGACATGATTCCGACGTCTTACCGGGCGACTCCGCGGCAGCATGAGCATCGACGACTGGTGCGTCAGCGGGGCGGCGTTCAACGGCGATTGACCTCCGTCAAGAACCGTCTGCGCCGCATTCTCTGCGACTACAACGCGGATCGTCCCAGTCTGTTCACCGTGGACGGGTTGGCGTATCTCGCCAAGTGCCTCTCTTGGGAGCGGATCGGTTCGCCGTGGATCAGATGGTCGAAGAGTTGCACTTCGGGCGGCGTCAGCTGCTGGCCGTCAACGCCCGGCTGAAGGAGTTCGCCGAGGCGGCGCCGCTTTGCGAGCAGGAAAGCGCGGACGCTGTTGCGGACGATCCCCGGAGTGGGCTTCGTGACCACCGAAGTTGTGCTGGCCGAGTTGGCAGACATTGATCGCTTCGGTTCGCAAAAGCGGGTCGTCGCTTACGCAGGGCTCTCACCGGGTCAACGCGAGAGTGCGGGCAAGAGTCGGGAGCTGCACCTGGAGAAGAACGGTTCGACGCTGCTGCGCTCGACGCTGGTCGAAGCCGCCTGGCGGCTGGTTCAGCACTCGTTACGTTGGCGTCGGATTTATGAACGATTGAAGTTGCGCGTGCGTGCCAAGAAGGCGATCGTCGCCGTGGCCCGCCGGTTGTTGTGCCTGATGACAGCGATCTTGAAGACGGGCCAACCCTACTCGCTGAGCCAGCAACCGACTTAAATCCCTGACCTTGGCAGGAGAGCACAAAACAAAACATCGATCGAAAGCGCTGCGACGACCCACAGACGACCCCGCCCCCGGCCATGAAGGCGTTCCCTCAAAGAGCGACCTTCGAAGGGTGAATGGGGCGTCTCTCGAAAGTCGGCTTCCTGGCGACATCGACGGACCTGTTCCAGACCGTTGGTGATCCCGAATAGATGGTTGAGCGTACCGCATCGCCCAGATCACCACTTCAAACGCAAAAACCAACCCTTGACGCTACCCTTCTCATAGATGGCTGGGGTCGAGCCATCAGCCTCGCCCTTAGGTCCGCGACCCCACCGGTCTCGTGGTGCAAACGAAAGTGTCCGGACCGGGTAGTGGGGGCGTTTCCCACCTGAATTTTGGGGATTGGCACCGGAGTTCAGTGAACCCAAAAGCTCAGATACCATTCGAGCGCGGACCCAGCCCAAACAGACTGGCTCGCTAGCCAGAAGATCGGTGCGTAGATCGCCTAACGGTTTCGTCGCTATCGGGCGACGTGACCAGCCGCATGGCCGGCCCGGCCGAAAGCGGATACAGCACGAAGAGTGCGAGCATCGTCCAACAAATCCATGCCCGCTGCCGTCTCTTCGGTTCGTCGCTCATGCTGGCACCTCAGCGATTGGGACGGGACTTGGGTAGTGGGTGCGAGTTGTGTTGCTGGATGATCAGGCCGCTGGCGCGAGACCGCGTACGGTGATCACAAGGAAAGCTGATTTAGCCATCTCGGGTGATCAGGATATTTCCCATACGGATACTCGGGATCGCGAAAGCGTAACACGATTGGAACGGCCAGCTCATGGTCGGATTTCCAACGTGCCAACCACTCGCGCATTTCAAATTGTTTTCTTTCTTCGACGACAAACGAAACCTCGACGGCGATGTACTGATGAAGAGTATCACTCACGACCGCCGTACCAACAACAAACCGGGTACCAGGATAAGCTTCCTCGAGTGCGCTATTCACCTTGGCGGCGGATCTCGCGACCGCAAATGTGATCGTGAAATAGCCGATCGCGACAGCGCCCAGGGCGACACAGGCTGCCGCTATCCAGGGATGCCGCTTTAGGCGCGTGAAAAGGCCGCTGCTTGGCCTGGACAACATGTTCACAGTACCCCATTACCTCCGGACCGGATTCAGACTTCGCCCTAAACCGCATCCGCTGCACTTCTTAACCCCGGTCTAAGTCCGAATTGTGAAGATTAGACCGGACCGGACCTGACTCGGCGTTAGCCCAGCACTGAGATGGCTGGGGGTCAAGCCATCAGGCTCGCCGACCGGTCCGCGATTGCCGGTCTCCTTGTACAAATGAAAGAGTCCGGACCGGACCTGTTGCCATCCGATCACCGAAAGGCTCGGTGTCCGGCGTCAGCGCAACCCGGTCGGTGCCGACTCAACGCCTTGCGGCCATTTCATCCCCGCGCGCAAGCCGATCTCGCCTGTCACAACACGGCCAAACTCCATTCTGCCACAAATTGCCAACCAACCAAGATCGGTTTTCTACGCCGCTCAGTTTTCGCGGGCGGGTGGCGGGAATACACACGGATTATTTGCCTGGCGTGCCACGGTTGAGCTTGCTCAACCGAGCTCTTCACGGTTCAGCAACCGTCAGCACGAAGAGCTGAACGGCAAACCCAACGGAGGGCACCTTTTCGGAGCCACCGGCACCGCGTGCGATAGAATAGCTCGGGGGGTGAGATGACAAGTTCGCAGCCAGGCGCATTACCAGACGACAATCCCGCCGCACCGCGGTCGATCGGGCGTAAGATCGGATCGGTTCTGCTGGGGATGTGCGTTCCGGTTCCGAGAGGTAAGACAACCCGGTCCAAGGCGTGGTGGATCGGGAGACGGATCGCCTTGTTGTACCTGATCATCTTGTTCATATTCGCTTTTTTTCAACGCGATCTGATCTATCAGCCGTCGCGAGCCGACGCGATTGACCCGCGCCTCAGTGGGCTCGAACCGCGTCGCATCGAAGAGGTCCGCGTCCCAACCGCCGACGGGCTGCAACTCAACGGATGGCTGGTGCGCGCAGTTCCCAACGCCGCGCAACGCACAGCAGAACGGTTCAGTTCATCCCGCCGTCATCTGGTTTCCCGGCAACGCGGGGCATCGTGGATATCGGGCGCTCGAGCTGGATCAGTTGTCGCGGCTCGGCGCGGACGCCTATCTCGTCGATTACCGCGGCTACGGCGACAATCCCGGCAGGCCGACCGAAGAGAATCTCGAGGCCGACGCTCGGGCCGTCTGGAAATTTGTCACGACGAGCCAGCACGTCCAGCCGTCGCAGGTCGTCCTGCTCGGCGAATCGCTGGGGGGCGGCGTGGCCACGCGGCTCGCGTCGGAACTCTCGCAGGCCGACACTCCGCCCGGCGGGCTGATCTTGTGCGCGACCTACTCCGGGCTGGCCGACGTCGCGTCTTATCAGTACCCCTGGCTACCGGTGAAGATGATTCTGATCGATCGCTTTCCGTCCGCGGAGTGGATCGCGCACGTCACGTGCCCGGTGCTCGTGCTGCACTGCAAAGCCGACGACACCGTGCCGTTCGAATCGGGGAAACGACTGTTCGACGCGGCTCCCGCGGTCTCAGCCGGTTCCGTCCCTAAGACGTTTGTCGTCCTCCCCGGCGCGCATCATATTCCTCTGTTCGCCGCTGGGGAGCCCTATCGGGAGGCCGTCAAAGAGTTTCTCGACCGGATGAGGCCGGCATCCGAGCCGGTGCGGTCGGCCGTGGCGCATTGAGCACCTCGACGCTCGGTGCGTGGACGGGCAGCAATGCGGACGCAACTGGCATCACGGGCAGTGAGGCGACCTACACGTGGGGCGGCGCCGCGAAACGGAGCACCACGGCCGCCGCCGCCAGAATTGCGGCCGTGTAATTCTGGCCGAAGCTATCTGCCCCAAGTTCGCGGGCTCTCCAGGAATCCCCGGTCGACTCGTGTCCGGCCGGGGTTAGATTAGTGGAGCTGTTGGCGGGGACAACGTTAAATAGAACGGGGGCGTTCTGCACTCGGTCTCGCTGACCTGCGTGCAGGCGGCTGAAAACCTGTCAGTTTGAGCCGGTCGACCCTCATCCGCGTTATGGCGGTTGTCTGAGGCGTCTTCCATGATCCCGGAACCTGAATCTGGCCAGCGACCGCGCCCGGTGCGACTCCCGCCGCGGGCCACACCCGGGGTGCGTCCGTCCCCCCTCCGCGGTGGCTCGTCAATCCGTTCAGCCTGTGCCGGAAGGGTTTGCGCCGAGTCGGCACCTTCGCCGGGGCTCGGCTGCGATCGTTCGCGGAAAACCCCCAGCCCTGGGTGTTCATCACCGGCGCCTGCGTCTGCGCGATGCTCACGTTCGTGGTGATCATGGTCAAAAACGCGAACGACGCGCGGCCCCACCCCGAGGTCGTGCAAGCCGACGCCGCGGAAACGCCTGACGACATTCCACGCGGGATCCCCGCTCGACCGCAAATCGCCATCATGCCGAAGCCGGCGGTGGTCGCCAAAACAGCACCCGCGAAAGAGACGACGCTTGGCGCGTTGGAGCGCCTGGCCAAGCCGGATTCGCACAACGCCGAGGAGCCCAAAACACGGCTCAAAACGCTCCCCTCGGCTGAAGTCGAAGCCCTCAATGCCGGGCGGCGACCCGACGAGGCTCCGCGGGACGGTCGGCCCCAAGCTCACGAGCCTGTCGACGGCAATTCGCCCGGCGGTCCAAATCCCGCGCTGGCCCGCCGCGACCACGCGGGCGCGCAATTCGTGCTCGGAGTGCAAAACCCCGGTCGCGCCGCGGCAAATCCAAATGCGGCGAATCCCATCGAGAACGGACAGGATGACTTCAGCCAGGATCCACTCACGGGTGTCTGGTTCACTCCGAGCGGCCGCTGGCAGATTCGCGGACAAGAGTCGTATCGACTGCCGATCGAAGGAAAAGAAGTCACCCGCGCCCGGTTCAACTTGCGGGCCACCGGGATCACCCAGATTATCGAGCTGCAGTGGTGGAATCCGCGCAACGTCCACGAGAAGCGTTGGACCGGCAAAGTCGCCAAGCTGCACTTCCTGGCCGTCATGCGGGACGCCCAACTGCACCAGGCAGCCGAGCACGTCCGCGTCGTCCAGACGCGGGCCTCGAATTCGGACGGCGCGCTTCTCGTGGAGGTCGATGCCCTGTTCTATTCGCCGGGCTGGAATCTCGTCGCGAACTCGATCGAGGAAAAGCCGGCCTGGTTTCACGGCAACGAGTTCAGCATCAAGCGGGGCGACGGCGGCCGATTGCCCGTCGAGGGGCGAGAAATCGAAGTCGTGCGAAAAGCGCTTGCCGCCGAAGAGGACCAGGCCCGCATCCGCGAGGTCAAGTGGTGGCCGCCGCGCGCGAGTCGCGACAACAACGGCCACCGCGTGAGCAAGCTGCGCTACGAATTGATCCGGGGCGGAGACGTGCAGGTCGACGAAATCGTTTACGATCACAACGAGCGGAAGATCAGCTATGCGCCGCGGGCCGTCAATCTCTTCCCCGAATCTGAACGGCGGGCCACCAAGCTCGACCAGGCCCCCAAATAGGCCGACGTTCTCGCGCCCGGCACTCCTCACGCGGGGTCCGCGCAATCTCGCCCGCAGTGTCGCTCACGTCCGCCTCGCTTCGCTCGCGCTGTTCCTGATTTTGTCAGAATGGTCGTTGGGGTTCGCGCAGACGAACGGAGTCGGCAACTTCGCGACGGTCGCACTCGACCCGATCCGGCGCAGCGAGTGCCCGGCTGGCGGTCGACGTCGTGAAACTCAAGTCGGGTCAAACGCTCCGCGGCACCGTCGCCCGTGTAGAGGCCGATGGCTCGATTACGTTGGCGCTCGAGCGCGAATGGCTCCGCAAGGCGAATCCCGCTCTGTTGGCAACGACCGAAGCGGAGGAAGCGCCGCACGCGGACCGCCGCGCTCGAGCAACTCCGTGATCGCCTCCAGCACGAACTGACCAAAACTCCCGCCGAGTCGGGGCTGGCGACCTTTTTGCGTGTCGAGCAAAAGCGAATCGCCGGGCTGCTCGCAAATGCCGCAGCCGGCTCGCGCGAATCCGCACCGCCTCAATCCGGATCGACCCATTCCACCCGGCCGCAGTTCGTGTTCGTCGAACTGCCGAAAAAGAAAATCGCGCGGATCACTCCTGCCAGCATTGCGCACAAACAGATCGCCGGGTGGAGCTGGTACGAACGACTCCCCCATGTCGAATCGCGGGATGCCGAGGAGCTGGCTCGCGAACTGCAGCACCGGCACATCGATCCGACGCAGTCGCTGCCCGACATGTCCGATCGCTTGCCCCTGCGGCTGCAGGACGAACGCGAGTGGTCCGCCCGGATCGCGATTGTCTCCTCCGCGCTCGGCAAGCCGCTCGAATTTCAGGGCACGGGCGACTTGCTGGTCCGGGCCGACCACGCCAAGAACGCCGACGACCTGGCTCCCCTCATCGCCAAGATATTCGGCGGCCAGGTCGACTCGCTCTTCAAGGACCTGCTCAACGAGGGACACCCCACGGCCGCGACTCCGCAATCCTCCAACGCCTGGCTCGAGCCGGCAATCCGCGAGGCCGAAAAAGACAAGGCCCGGGCCTTCCGGGCCACGCGGGTCGATCTGAGCCTCGAACGGCACCAGGCGACCGTGAATTCGGTCTTCGTCGTGCAACTTGCGAATGGAAAATGGGAAACGATCTGGTCCGACCGCGCCGTCGAAGACGGTTCCCAAGCCCGCCCGCGGCAGAAGCCAACATCACTGCCGATCCCCAGATCAAGTCGGCCCTCTCGCTGCTCAAATCGCTGGGAGCCGGCGGCGACGACCAGGTCGGCGCAGCCATCCGCATGGGCGCCGCGACCATGGCCGCCCAACAAACGGTCAACAACCACTTCGCCACGTTCGAGACGCCGTTCCTCCGCC
Organism: uncultured Planctomycetaceae bacterium; assembly: GCA_963813715.1. Classification (GTDB taxonomy): domain Bacteria; phylum Planctomycetota; class Planctomycetia; order Planctomycetales; family Planctomycetaceae; genus DASPSM01. Next base: position 442,650 of record CAWFAK010000007.1, read on the forward strand.
AACTCGACGGCCCACCCCTCTCGTGGGGACAGTAACGCGGCTACTCATCGCAGTGACCCGCTTGCCGCGAGCTCAGCCGGCCAAGCGTTTTTTCACGATCGCCAGGTGATGCTCGACGTGGCCCGCCATCACGTAAGCGAGCGCCCGGCACGTGGCGGGGTGGTCGATGATGGTGCCGCGCCATTGCCAGGCCGCGGGCGGCAGATGTCGCAACAAAAGGAGATGGCCGCGGCGAACGAAGGTGAACTCTTCGAGCAACTCGGCCAGCGGACGCGAGTTGAAGTCGGCGGCCTGCATGAACTGGTGCTCGTCGAAGCCGGGAAGCGGAGTCGCATCCTGCCGCGCCAGTCGCAGCGCGCGATAGCCGAACACGCGTTCGGAATCGGTGAGATGGCCGAGCACCTGCTTCAGGGTCCAGGTGTAAGGAGCATGGAGGGCCATTGCCTGAGACTCGTTCACCGGCTGCAGCACGGCCTGCACGCGGGACAGTTGCTCGCCCAGGATCTGGACGATGTCCCCCGCGGGCACCAGGCCGATATAGCGATCGAAGACGGGAGCGTATTCGCCGGCAACCGGGCGGGCGGAACCTACGGCGTCGGTAGTCGACGGGGCCGGGTGCGTCATGTCCTGGGACTCGCTTCAAAGCGCGTGACAAGTGTTAAAATGATAGCCGAGGGTACGCCGATCATATCGCCGAGGGAAGCGGATCGCGCCATGCAAAATTTTGTCTGCCGGAGCCTGTGCGCGATGGCTCTGGTCCTCGCCGCCGGGCTCCTGCCCGATCCGCCGCCCCGCACCGATTTCGACGGTCCCGCTGGCAGGCTGGCTGACGAAGGCGCGGCCGCGCGGGCCAAACGTCTGCAGGCGCAAGCCTATGCCGATGATTTCAACCAGCTCGTCGTGGGGGACAACGGCCCCGACGCGGCGTTGGCCGCGCGCACCCGGCTCGAGCGCCTGCTCGCGTCGCGCGTGGCCACGCTGGATCGACATTACCGGCTGAGCCGCCTGCAAAAGCAAAAGCTCAAGCTGGCCGGGCAAGGCGACATTCGACGGCTCGAGGACGAGATCGCGCCAGCGCGAAAAGTTCGTGGCCACTCGTCTCGAGGGCGTCGACGCGGACGTCCGCGCGGCCTTCGGTGAAGCAGCCGCACTGCGACAGTCCCTGAAAACGGGCCCGTTCGGGAAGGGATCGCTGTTCGCCAAGGCCTTCAACACGCTGCTGGAACCCGACCAGCTGGCCAATTCCGAACGTCGCCGGCAACTGGCCGCGAAATCGACCGTCAAAATCACCCTCGACAACGCGGCCACGTTGGAAACCGCGGCCAAGTTACAGGAAGAAGCCTTCCGGATCGGCTGGACGCATCGCGAAAACGAGATCGGCTTGTTGCCCTTCGGCAAAGCCGTTGACATTCGTTCGGCCGACAAACTCGAGCCATTGCGAAAAGTTGGCGAACAGCACCGGCTGGTGGGCTTTGATTTCAGCCAAGACGGCAACTTCGTCGCGCTCACGGACAATTCGACCAAGGCCTTTCTGCTCAACCTGGCCACCGGCCACGAAATCACCCTGGACACCAACTCCCAGCAGCCTTGCGGCGAGTTTCAGCCCGGACGGCAAACTGGTCGCCACCGGCGGCTATGGAATCCGGGCCGTCCTGTGGTCGGCCGACAGCGGCAAGCGGATTCGGGACCTCGACGTCGGCCCGCAAATCGGAGGCTTGACGCCTGTGTTCAGTCCGGACGGCAAAACCCTCGCCGTTGGCAATCGCAATGGGCGGACCTGCTTGTTCGACGTCGCAACCGGACGGCTGCGACACAAGCTCAGTTTGGAATCCACTCAGGAAGTTAGGTTCGATCCGTCCGGCAAGCGGCTGGCAGCGACGTACGTCGACGGCAACCTGGCCGTCTGGAACGTCGAAACGGGCGAGTTGATGCAGCGGACCAAGGCGAGAGCCGAAGAACTCTACTCGCTCGACTGGTCGCCCGACGGAAAAATCATCGCCACCAGCGGTCGCAACGCACCGGTCACGCTCTGGCGTGCCGCCGACCTGACCTCGCTGGTCGATATCGACGCGCCCGAGTGGGTCGTCTGCGTGCGGTTCAATCCGGCAGGCACACGGCTGGTCTTCGCCGGAGGGTCGGCGATCATGGGCGGGCCGCGCTACGTGGAAATGTTAGGCGTGCCGCAGGAATGACACGGGTGACTGACTTCGGCGTGCTCGATAATCCGATCTGGTTTTCCGCGCAGACCGCACATCGCTCCTTGGTGCGGATCAACGGCCGAGCTTGCCGGTACGCGGACGACGTCTCTCCGTTTGCCGCCGTCGAGACTGCGACGCAGGCCGCCTTCGACGACCTGGCCGCTCTCGTCGCTCCCCAAGAACGGAATGGGGTTTTGCACAGCCGACCCGATCAGTGTGCCGCCCGGGTGGCAGGTCGCGCGGTTGATGCCGCTGACACAGATGGTCTGCACCGAGCAGCGACACGCGGCGGCGGCCTCGTTCCTGACGTTGGGCGAGCGCGATGTCTCCGAGATGCTGGCACTCACCGCGGCGACCGAGCCGGGACCGTTCCTTCCCGCAACCATCCGCATGGGACGTTATTTCGGCGTGAGGGAAGCTGGGCGATTGATCGCCATGGCCGGCGAGCGACTGCAGCCGGACGGCCTGACCGAAATCAGCGCCGTCTGCACCGATCCCGATTTTCGAGGCCGCGGATATGCGCGGCGCTCGTCCGCTATCTGCTCCAGCTCATCTTCGCGGACAGCCGCACGCCGTTTCTGCACGTTAAGCCTGAGAACGAGGCGGCAATCAAACTCTACGAGGCGCTCGGCTTCACGATCCGCCGCACGATGCAACTGACGCTCCTCGCCCGCGAGTGACGCCAACGTCGGCGAGTCGTCAGGGCAACTCGTCATTGCTCGACCTGGCCGAAGACGCGCTCGAGCAACCCGCGCACGCCCTTGATCGCGCGGCGGCAGCCGACGGCAATCTTCACATTCGCCAGATCATCCACGGTCGCCGTCATGCGGATCGTCACGTCGCAGCCGCCGGTGGCGGTGGGTACGACCACAATCTCCGTCTGCTCGGCCGACAATCCGCCGCGGACTGTTTCTACCAGGACTTCGCGATACTTACCCTGCTCAGCAGATCGTCGGACCCAAAAGACGTACTGTCCGTGCTCGTCGGTCCTCTCGAGCTTGACCAGATCCTCGCGCTGGGAGACCACGTTCACGCCGGCGGCACGCTCCACGTCTCCGGGATGGTGCTCGATCCATTCGCCGACTTTCGCGGGCGACACTTCCAGGTGAAAGCTGGTCTCCTGCTTGGCATAGCCGGCGACGGCCGATCGCGACGCGAGCGCCAGAGCGGCGACGAGCAACCCGGAGCTCGCACGGCGTCCGGCCCTCTCAGCCAACAACCATCCGTGCCGTGAAAACGCGTGCAGCGACAATCCGTCCAAGAGACACTCCGGTCTTCCGTCCGACTCCGTCAACGCGGCCACAGGGCGACCGGCAATGGAGTCTGCGCTTCCCTCGAAACACTTCAAACGCGAGAAATCGGACGCAAAATTCGCGCCGACTACGGCGCGGCCGTTCCTTCGCGCGAGATCATGTCGATCAGCGTGCTGGCCGATTCGACCGACCCAGAAACTGTCGATCTCGGGAACAGAATCTTGGGCAGACTCCCGCTCCCGATGCGTTCGTACAGCTCGACGTGCTTGGCGATGTAATTGCCGGCGTGCGGCAGGGCCAGTTCTTCCTGCAGGGCCTTCTCGCCGACCAGCTCGGCCGCATGCTGCCGGGCCTCGGCCGCCGTCCGCGCCTGCTCGAAGAGCCAGGAGTGAAACGGCGGGAATTGCCGGCGGCTGCAACGCCAGACGGCAACGGCGATCTTGGCGATTTCGCACGCCTCCGCATGCTCCGGGGCCGTGTAGCCAACGGTGCGGTTGCAGGCCGAATCGAGCGGGACCGGCAGCGCGATGATCGCCAGATCGTCGCCGAAGTGCTCAATCGCCCCCCGCACGGCCTGGTGCGTGGCCCGGCAATAGGGGCACGTGTAATCGAACATCTCGACGAAGACGTATTTGGCGTCCGGCTTGCCCAACAAAGGCCAGTGCCGAATGTCGAGCGAGATCTGGCCGCCGCCGACGGTGACGATCCGCCGCTTTTTGGCCGCCGTTTTTGCCTCGGGCGCCTTCTTCACGTCTTTGTCCGCCGCAGCTTTTCGACGCGGTTTTCGCGGCGGGCGTTTTTGTCGTTGGCGGTTGCCCGGCGCCTCCGCCGGCGTCTTGAGAGTTAGGACCGGCCCAGGCCGCCGTGCCCGCGAAGGCACAGACCGCCAGACCCAGGAGCGAAAGTGTCGCCAGTCGCGCGATTCGCAGGGGCATCAGAATTCTCGAATTTCATTCTCGAATTTTACTGATCGCCGGCATCGTTGGGGATGCCGGAGGGAGGTTCGACAACATCGGGAGTGTGCGCTTTGGCAGGCGTCTTTGCGCCCGGCGCCGGCTTTGCGCCGGCCGTCAGCGGATCCTCGGTGATCGCGGTGTTAGCCCGGGCGTCGGTCTCAAAGTGCTGGACCGTGTAGGTTGGCGGCGGTGTCGAAAGGGCCTGTGTGCCGATCAACAGACTGACGCCGAGCACGCTAATCGCGGCCAATCGCACCGTCGCACGGCCGCCCAGCGGTCGCTTCCACAACACGAGCGCACAGAGGACAAGCCCGCACGAGTGAGCGGCCAGGCAATAGACGCACAGGTGACCCGAGCGCGAAGACCTGCAGGCCGATGAACCAGATCGCGGCCAGCCCGGCTGCGATCGCGGACACCGTGACAACGCTCCAAGCCGCCCGCAACCGGGAGTTGGTCGCCGTCGAGCGGCAGAAGGCCAGTGAGGTCAAAACGAGCGCGTAGAGTACGAAGGCCGGCACGCTCACCGGCGTGTTGAGAACTTTGGCCCAGCGGCTATGCAGGGCAAGTCCGCAATCCCAAACGTCTCCGCCGCTGCAGCCCGCCACTTCGCCGGCTCGCAGGGCGATGATGGCGAGATAGCCGGTCACGCCAAGCGCGGCACAGGCGATCAGGCGGAGCGACCAGGTAAACGACCGCGGGAGCCGCGGTCCATTTCCGCCAGCCGGAAAGGCGGTCGCGAGAGGCGACCGATGCTTAAATGACTCGAACGTCGCGGTCATAACCCACCTGGCAACCAGGTCGGCGTCCAGGCACAGTCCCCGGCAGTCATCCGGCTGCCGCACAGGTCCCCATTATTATTTTTCGCGCGGGTGGTTAAAGGGAATCCGCTATCTGGAAATCGTTTCCACTTCGAGGATTTTTGTTTGCGACCGTAGCCCCTGCCCAACCCACCCAGTCGGCTCGGCTTCGGCGCCCGAGACGGCCGGGTGGCAATGCTCGGGCTCTCCAAAAGCGCCCCTGACTCCTGGAAAACGAGGGAAAGCCCGCTCTTGCCGGCTAAAACGGCGCAGAGAAGGCGAAGGAAACACTGGCAGTCCGGCGAAATCCGCCCGGTGTCAGTACGCCGAGCGTCCGTACGCCTCAGCGGCCATAGGTCTTATTGTACGGCGCGTCGCGATCGAGGGTTTCCTCTTCCAGCGAGCCCTGCGGGCCGGACTGACCAACGCGGCTGCGCTCGCCGCGATAGTGTTCGATTGGCGCTCGCCGTTCGCCCACCTCGGGCTGCCGACGCCCGGCATTTTCTTGGCGCCGGCCGACGGTGTCGTCGCGGTGCTCCATTTCATCATCCCGGCGCTTCGCGGCCGGACGCTTCGCCTGTTTTGCACGGGTGGTCGATCGTGTTTTTGTCGATCGTGTTTTTGCTGCCTGCTTGGGTTTCGCAGTCGTTCGTTTCTTGGCCATTGCGGTAACCTCCTTCATCCTGTCTTTTGCCCTACGCCGAATCAGCCGGTCGGGAAATTGCACCTGGGGGAGATGCAATTCTTGTACCTTCGACGACACGGAGACGCGTCAGCGGCAGACAGCGTTTGCATCAGAGAGGGCCGCTCGCTACGCAGGAACGATTTCCGAAAGCAGCTTGTTGAGTGCGGCCGGCTCGACGGGCTTGGTGAGATGGTGGTCAAAGCCGGCCTCCGAGGCGAGCTGTTTGTCCTTCTCCTGTCCCCAACCGGTGAGCGCGATGATCGTCACCTTGGCTTCGCTCGGGCGTTCGCGGATGCGTCGGGCTGCTTCGTAGCCGTTCATCTTCGGCAGGCCGATATCGAGCAGCACGACCTGCGGATGAAACACGCCGGCCGCCTGCACAGCCTCCAAGCCGTCGTGCGCGAGTTGAATTTCGTGTCCCAAACGCGACAACAGCAGCCCGAGGCTTTGGGCCGAGTCGACGTTGTCGTCGACGACCAGAATTCGATGCTTGGATCCGGCGACCGGTTTCTCCTCCGGTTGCGCGTCGGCAGGAGAGGCGGCCGGGCGAACGTCGAGCACGGGCAGGCGAACGATGAACTCGCTCCCCATGCCGGGACCGCTGCTGTGGGCCTCGATTGTGCCGTGGTGCAGCTCGGTCAGCCCGCGCACGAGAGCCAGTCCGATGCCCAGTCCGCCCTGCGACCGCTCAAGGGCCGGGCTCACCTGTGAAAACATCTCGAAGATGTGCGACAGATGCTCCGGAGCCAGCCCGATGCCGGTGTCCCGCACGGAGATCGCCACGCGGCCGTCGTTCCGCTCGGCGCTCAGCCAGATGTGGCCCCCCTTCTCCGTGTACTTGGCGGCATTGTTGAGCAAGTTCGAGATGATCTGGGACAGCCGCGTCGCGTCGGCGTTGAGGTCGACCGATTCGCGCGGCAGGTTGACTGTCAGTTCGTGGCCGGAGGCCTCGATCAGCGGGCGGGTGGCCTCGACCGCGCTGTGGACGGCCGTCGCCAGCTCGACCCGTTCGAAATGCAACTGCAGCTTGCCGTTGTTGACGCGGGAGATATCCAACAGGTCGTCGATCAACCGCACCATGTGACCCAGCTGCCGCTCCATGATCAGGCGGGCTTCTTCCATCACGTGGCGATCGCCGTCCGCCTGCCGCATCAGCTCGACGGCGTTGCGGACCGGCGCCAGCGGGTTTCTCAGCTCGTGCGCGAGGGTCGCCAGGAACTCGTCTTTGCGGCGGTCGGCCTGCTTGAGCGCCTCCTCGGCGTGCTTTTTCTCCGTGATGTCTTCGGCGATGCCCGCCTTGCGAAAGACGCGTCCCTTGTCGTCCTTGATCGGAAAGCCCCGGTCGCGGACCCAGCGGATCGAGCCATCCGCCATCACCAGCCGATACTCCTCGTCGGTCGATTCGCCGCGGGCGTGCCGCTCCAAGGCCGCCCGGCGGACGCGCTCGCGGTCGTCGGGGTGAATCCGGTCGAGGAAGGAAAGCGGCCGCTCGTAGAGACTGCGACACGTTTGCCCCCAGACCCGCTCGTAAGCGGGACTGATGTAGACCATCTGCGTCACGTCGGGATCGGCCATCCAAAAGACCTCGTTGATGCTCTCGGCCATCTGGCGAAACCGCTCTTCGGACTCGGCGCGAACCTGTTCGGCGTGCAGTTGGTCGGTGATGTCGATGGCGATGCCGCCGACGAACGCCGGCCGCCCGTCGGGCCCGGGAATGGGAAACTTGCCGACGAGCGAATGGTGCACCCGCCCGTCCCGGTGCTGGAGCGTTTCGATGGCTTGCACGCCCGTCTGTGTGGCCAACGCCTTGCGGTCGTTCTCGGCAAATTGCCGGGCTTCGTCCGCGGGAAAGATGTCCGTGTCCTGCTGGCCATAGAGCGCGTCCCGCGGACGGTTGAAAGCGGCAACCGCGGCATCGTTGGCGAACACGTACCGCCCCTCGAGATCTTTGATCCAGGCCAGGCCGGGCAGAAACTGCATGAAGCGCGCGAATCGCTCTTCGCTGCGGCGGAGCGCCTCGTCCATCTTTCGCCGCTCGGTAATATCGAGCAGCACGCCCACCCAGCCATTCGGCACGCCCGACGGGTCCGAACGTCGGCTGATAGACTGCGTTCACCCACCGCGGCCCGATGCCGCGAATATCGACCACCTCTTCGTAGTGGACCGTTTCGCCGGCGAAGACCCGCTCATAGTAGGGACGCAGCTGCTCGAAGGCTTCGCGGCCGGCAATCTCGACAATCGAGCGGCCCACGATTTGTTCGACCGACTTCCCGATCCAGTCGGCGTAGGGCTTGCTCACCCACAGGTAGGTGAAATCGCGGCTGCAGTGGATGACGGGCGCGGACATGCTCTCCGTGACGATCCGCAGCTGCTGCAGCGCCCGCTCCATCCGTTGCTGGCGGTCCTCGACCCGCCGCCAGGCCCGATGCCAGGCTTCGCAGAGCAGGCTGATCGCGACGCCGACAAGGACGGAACCGAAAATCCGCAGCATGTCGCTCGTACTCGCGACACGAAAGCTCCAATATGGCCGCACGAGGAACAGGGCCGCCCAGCAAGCGCTGAGCGCAGTCGTGAGAAAACCGGGCTTCCACCCCCCAAGGGCGCCCGCCGCCAGCACCGCGCCCAGAAATGCCAACGACGCCCAAAACGAGCGGATGAAGCCCTCGGGCGCCAACCGGGCCGACACGACCAGCCCGCTGCCTAGCACGGCGACGAGATAGGCCAGCGCCGTGGCTCTGTTTGGTCGCTTGAAGAAGGGTTGCATCGCTCGGCCCTGTTCAGGCTGCCGGCGGGAACGCGCACGGATCGCGGATCCGGCCACGCGGGCAGCTTCGAACAGTATCCACTGTCGGGGCGGACTTCTCCACGGGCTGACAGGTTTGGCGCGAGGAGCCGCACGGGCCGTGCCGCAGACGGATGAAGTGCAGCCGACGGACAGAATGCAGCCGGCATTTGCCGGCCGCGATCGCCGCCGAGCACTAGGCGATCAATTCTTGAACGACGTTGCCATGCACGTCGGTCAGGCGGAAATCGCGGCCGGCGAAGCGATAGGTCAGCTTTTTGTGATCGAGGCCCATCAGGTGCAGCATGGTGGCGTGCAGGTCGTGGATGTGGACCTTGTTTTCCACGGCCTGGAAGCCGCATTCGTCCGTGGCTCCGTGGACGTAGCCCCCTTTGACGCCGCCGCCGGCCATCCACATCGTGAAGCCGTAGTGGTTGTGATCGCGGCCGTTGATCTTCCCAGCGTTGGCTCCCTTTTGCGGCAGCTCGACGGTCGGCGTGCGGCCGAATTCGCCGCCGCAGATCACCAGCGTCTGGTCGAGCAGGCTCCGCTGCTTCAGATCGGTCAGCAGCGCGCTCACGGCCTTGTCGATCGATGCCGCCAGGTCGCTGTGCCGTTCCTTCAAATCGTCGTGACTGTCCCAGGGTTGCCCCTGACCTTGCCAGACCTGCACATAGCGGACGCCCCGCTCGACGAGCCGCCGGGCAATCAACAGCTGCCGCGCTTCGACGTTCGTGCCGTAGGCCTCCAGCACGTGGGCCGGCTCGCGATCGACGTCGAAGGCGTCGGTGGCTTCCATCTGCATGCGATAGGCGAGCTCGAACGACTGGATGCGGGCCTGTAGCGCGCTCTCGTTCTGCCGCCGCTCCGCGTGCCGGCGATTCATCTCCTGGATCAGGTCGAGCTGGCGGCGCTGCTGCTTGGAGGTGATGGTGCGGTTACGGATGTTGGCGATCAGCTTGTCGACCTGCGTGAACTGCGTGTCGACATAGGTGCCTTGGTAGCTGCCGGGCAAGAACGCCGACTGCCAGTTCTCGGTGTCCTTGATCGGGTAGCCGCGGGGGCAAAGCACGACGAACGCCGGCAGGTTCTGGTTTTCGGTCCCCAGTCCGTAGGTGAGCCAAGAGCCGACGCTCGGCCGCGGCAGCGTGGCGTCGCCGCAGTTCATCAGCATCAGCGACGGTTCGTGATTGGGAACGTCGGCGTGCATCGAGCGGACCACGCACAAGTCGTCGGCATGTTGCCCCAGATGCGAAAACAGCTCGCTGATCTCGATTCCGCTTTGACCGTATTTCTTGAATTTGAACGGCGAAGCGAAGGCGGCTCCCGTCTTCCGCTCGGTCCGCAGGTTTTCGTTGGGCAGCGGTTTGCCGTGGTAGCGGGCCAAAAGCGGCTTGGGGTCGAACGTGTCGACGTGCGACGGTCCGCCGTTCAGGAAGATGTGAATGATGTGCTTGGCGCGGGCTGGAAACTGCGGCGGCTTGGGAGCCAGCGGATTCTCGAAGTCTATCGCGCGGGCCGGCGCCGACCCCATCAGCGATGCCAGGCCAAACACTCCCATTCCCAGGCCCGACTGCACCAGCATTTCCCGCCGTGTGCAAAAGGACCCGTCGGTCTGGGCGGCAAGCGACTTGAGAAATCGATCAATCATGGCGACCGCCGTCCTTAGTCGACAAACACAAATTCGTTGGAAACCAACAGGGCCTGGGCTAGTTGCTCCCAGGCGGACAGGCGTGCCGGAGCCGGTCCGGAAAAATCGTTCACCGAGTGCCACAACTGCACGAGGCTATTGGCCGAGCCGGCGACTTGCTTGGTGCGAATCACGGGAGCCCAGCTGAAGGAGTCGCTGTCGTCCGATTGCCGGCAATCGACGACGAAGTCGATCGTCTCGCCCGGCTGCACGCTGAGTGACGCGACGTCCGTCGGGTGCCGATCGTGCTTGACCGTCCACTGTTCGACGATGCCCCGGCGGCTGGAAACAATCGAGCCCCGCACGCCGTCGCCGTGATCGGCCGGATGCTCGAGCATGCCGTGAATCTCGATGTCGCCGGCAATCGGCGAGACCCAGCGACGGATGGCGGAGTGATGCTGGTCGACGCCCGGATGCCCGCCCCGCGCGGTGAGATGCAGATAGCTGAGCTGGGGATCGGGCAGCTTTGCCATTCCCCAGCGCTGATCGACGAACCGCGGGAATGGATGGAAATCGCGGACGCACTTGGCTTCGAGATCGAGCGTGCCGTAACCGTAGTGCCACGCGCTCACCACGTCGTCCGGCGGGGCTTTCGTGTCAGAACTCGCGACGTAGGCCAGCGCGGATTGCAGTTCGTCCTCCGACGGATCTCGGGCGAACGCCCGGCGATAGAGGAATTTCACCCGCTCGGCCGGCTGCTTCGCCGCGTCTGCGCGGATCAAGGCCTGAGCCCGAGCGACGAGGAACGGCGAATTGAGCGCGAACAGCGCTTGCTGCGGAATGGTCGTCTGCGGCCGCTGGGCCACGCTCACGTCGGGACTGGCAAAGTCGAACGTGCGGAAAAGCTGCGGCAAGTCCTGGCGATCGATGAATGCGTAGATCGACCGCCGCCCCTGCCCCACCGATTGCTGAATGTCGAAGCCGCGTCCGCCGATCGTGAGGTCGAGATCGCCGGCGACGGCCAGCCATGAGTCCCGCATCGGCTCGAACTCGAGCCGCGCTGGGTTTTTCCGCCACAGCAGTTTGTTTTCCGGATCCTTCTCTTGCTGGTCGGGCCGCAGCATGCTGGCTTGTTGATAAACGGCCGAAAGCAAAATCTGCCGATGCAGCGTCTTGAGGGACCAGCCCTCCTGCATGAAGTGGGTGGCGAGATAATCGAGCAGTTCGGGATGCGACGGCGGCGTGCCGCGGATACCGAAGTCGCTGGGTGTCCGTACGATGCCGGCGCCAAAGTGATGCATCCAGACGCGATTGGCGATCACCCGCGCCGTGAGTGGATTCCGCGGACTGGCAATCGCCAGCGCCAGCTCCAGGCGGCCGCTCCCCTTTTTGAAGACGCGTCCCCCTTCGCTGCCGACGGCCTGCAGGAAGTGGCGCGAGACCTGCTTGCCCGGTCGGCCCGGGTTGCCGCGCACAAAGACGACCGGCTCGACCGGGGTCGGCAAGTCGAAGAGGACCATGCCTCGCGGCGGCGCGGCGGGCGAGTTGGCCCGCAGCGATTCGATCTTATTCATCAGTTTCGTGAGCTCGTTGCGCACCGCACGATCGATGACACGTTTGACGTCCTGCGTCGCGATGACCACCGGGCTGTCTTCCCGATAGACGACCTGCCGCAATTCTTCCCAGTCCCGCTCGGGCAGCACTGCAGGCTTCGCCGGCGGAGCTTTAGCAGCGGAAGGACTGGTCGCGGGCTCCTGCGGCTTCTGCCAGCGCTCGTGGGCTTCGACGAGCAACTCGCCATACACCGCGGCGACGTCCGCCATCGACTTGGGCGGTGTCTTCACAAACGCATCGCGGACGAGGGGATTGATTCGCGTTGAGCTCTTATTCTTGGTGTCGACGGTCGTCGGCATCGCCTTGAGCTTGGCGACCGCTTCGGGCACGCGGGCGGCGAATTCTTTCTGCGGCAGCCGCGCGAATTCGCGCCACGCAACGAAGACTGCGTCGGGCTTTTCTACCATGCGATCGAGGTACAGCGACCAGCGGCGCACCAGGAGCGGACGCAGCTTGTACTTTTCGGCCGCTTTGCGATCGGCGCCCGCTTCTTTCCGGCTCTCCCAGGCCGCCCGCAGGTAGTCGCCGACTTTCTTGCGGGCGTGCTCTTCCATCTCGGTCCGCTTGCGATCGACGAATTGATCGCGGGCCCCTTCTCGCCGCTGCAGCTCCTTCTCGTATTGGCGATAGGCAGCCGTCTGCGGCAGATCGTTGAGCAGCGGCAGCTCGGCCGGCTCCGTGCAGCTGGCAAAGACCCCGTAGAGCGAGTAGTAGTCGTCGGTCGGAATCGGGTCGAACTTGTGGTCGTGGCAGCGGGCGCACGTGACGCTCAGCCCCAGCAATCCGCGGGAGACGACGTCGATGCGGTCGTCGATGATGTCGTTGACGTTGTTGCTGAACCGCCGGCCGACAGTCAAGAAGCCCATCGCCGCCAGCGAGCTGTGATCGAGCTTCAGGTTCAACTGGTCGGCGGCCAACTGCTCCACGATGAAGCGGTCGAAGGGGAGATCCTTGTTGAACGCGTCGACGACGTAGTCGCGGTACGTGTAGGAGAACGGATAGCGGCGTTCTTCAGTGAAGACATAACCCTTGGAATCGGAGTAGCGGGCAACGTCGAGCCAGTGACGTCCCCAACGTTCGCCATAAAGCGGTGACGCGAGCAGACGATCGACGACGGTCGCCACCGCGTCGGGCGAACGATCCTGCTCGAAGGCCTGCACTTCCGCGTAAGTCGGCGGCAAGCCGATCAAGTCAAACGACAGCCGACGCAAAAGCGTGCGGCGATCGACGGCCGGCGACGGAGTGAGGCCCGCGGACTCGAGCTTCGCCAAGACGAAGCGGTCGATCGGCGTCTTCACCCACGCTTCGTTCTTGACGGCCGGCGGCGTCGGCGAGGTCACCGGTTGCAACGACCACATCGTCTTCTTGGCCTGCACGACTCCTTCGGGACTGCTCAGTCGCAGCGGAGCGGTGACGGCGGCCTTCGGGAAATAGGCGCCGTGACGAATCCACTCTCGCAAGATCTGGGTGTCGCCGTCGGCCAGCTTCCCGTCTGGCGGCATCTTGGTTTCGTCTTTGTAGCCGATGACCTCCATCAGGCGGCTGGTCTCGGGATGGCCGGGACGCACGACGCCTTCGTCCGGATTGACTCCCAAAATCCCGTCGGCCGAATCGAGCCGCAGCCCCCCCTTCTGCTGCTTCTCGCCGTGACACTTGACGCAGCGGGCGGCCAACAGCGGGCGGACCTTCGCTTCGAAGAAGGCCTCTTGCTCCGTGTCGCCGTGGGCGGCAGGCGGGGCCTTCGGGGCCTCGGGCGGCGCGCCGAGCGAGAATTGAGCCAGCGCGAATTGAGCGATCGCCGCGCAGCTCAAAGTCACACCGAGTCGGGCCGCGGCGCGCAGGCCGGCGCGTAAGCCGATCAGTTCGCACTCAGCATTTCTCCCAGCTTGTCTGTCAAACGGAGGGCATTGGGATCAGCGGCAATCGAAGGAATCCGATTGAGCCGATCGTTCGGGCGGGCTAACCATTGCGGGCGTTCGGGCGTAAACCCCGAACGGGAGTCGGGCGGGACAGTCCAAGCGCGAAAACCGTCAAAGCGGCCGTGCATCCACAATTCTAGCCTGCGGGGCACGACAAACGGAAGCGGTTCCCGTCCGAAAGCATCGGCCGGCGGCGCCGAGCGGCTTGACCTCGGGACATCCGTTCATGCCAACCGGTAAGCGGCTAGTGCGACCTGGCAGCTCAGACCGTGAGTTCTTTGAAGATCGTGTCGGACCAGGCGACGGCGTCGAGGTAGTTGCGCATCATCGGGTTTTCGTCCGCATCGGTTTCGACCCCGCCCGACGGCGTGTCCAGGTTAGTCTCGTAATCGAGCACTTTTTGCAACGTCGGCCCGAATGGTCCTTCGCGGTTCAAAAGGGCCGACTTCACGTCGTCGGACAGTGGCAGCTCGGCCAGGATCTCTTCCATCGGCCGCCCGGCCAGCACGTCGAGCACGGAGAACAGCCCGACGGTGAAGCAACTTTCGGCATCGACCAACCGATCGGCCTTCCCCAGCGTTTCGCACATCCGCGCGGATGTTGGCCGTGACCAACACTTCGCGCGGGCAATGCGTCAGGCGGCTGAGCGTCAACAGCGTGGCCCACGAGCGGAGCTTCTGCGGACCGACCAGCGCGACGGCGGTGCCGATCGATTTGACCGGCACGCGCAGGCCCACGTGCGTCGAGTTGATGAACTTGAGCAGTTTCTGCGCGAGGACCGGCTCGCGGACGATCAGTGATTCCACCTCTTTGAGCGAGATGTCCGGCGCGTTGAGGCTGGCGATCAGCCGCAAGGTGGTGAGCCGATCGGAGGGCGTCCGCCGCCCGGTGACGAGCCGCGGCCGGGAGAAGAAGTATCCCTGAAACAATTCGAAGCCGAGCGCGCGGCAATGATCGTACTCTTCCGGCGTCTCCACTTTTTCGGCCAGCAGCGTGACCGGGAACCGCCGCAAGCGATCCATCTCGGCGCGGAAGGTCTTCGGGATCCGTGCGAAGATCCATCTTCACGATCGACGCCATTCCCAACAGGCGGTCGTACCCGGGGAGATAGATGAAATCGTCGAGGGCCAGCCGAAACCCGGATTCAATCAACCCCGCCAGGGCCGAGACGAGTTCCTCGGTCGCCTCGGCGTTTTCCAGCAGCTCCAGCACAATGCGATCGGCAGGGAGCGCGGTGCAGTGGCCGCTGAGGATGAAGCTCGGCGCGAAATTGACGAACGCGCTGTGCGGCCCCACGACGTTGTTGAGGCCGATTTCCACCAGCGTGTTGCTCAGCACCTGGCTGGTGGCGTCGTCGGCTCCGATGACGGTCGCTTCGGTCGTCTCTTCGTTGGCCCGATAGAGCAACTCGTAGGCGACGACCTTGAGATCACGGTCGAAAATCGGCTGGCGCAAGACAGACCGCCGTCATGGCATCCCCTGTGTGTGCCGGGCGCCGGTTGTCACCTCGACCATCGACCCGTCGCTGGGAATCTTAGCGAGACCGCGGCCGGGCTCCTAGCGGCTTTTTTGCGACAACTCGACGATAGCCCGTGCGCGCCTGCGTAAATTTTTGTTGACCGCGCCCGTTTATCGTCATTAGAAGAGAAAGGAGAGCCCTCTCGAGCTTCACAATTCTGTCGGCCTTCACGTTCCGCCCACGCAAGGAACCGACTTGAAAACCGCGCTGTCGACTCGCCCGATGCAACTCTCCCGTCAACTGTACCTCACTCCGGTCCGCGTGGTTTCAGTCGCCGCAGTGCTGCTCACCGTTATCAGCCTGGCCGCCCCGGCGCAGGCCAAGCAGCCGGCCGCGGACTGCTGCCCGCCCACGGCGGCAACATACGCGCCGTCGTACACCGTTTACGGCACTCGCTATTACGGTTCCATCGATCCGTATCCGATCGGCTATTACCCGTACGCCTCGGCCTACGGCACGGCCGGGTATGCGGTGGGCTATTATCCTTATGCTCAGCCCGTGGTCGCGGTGCCGCCGCCGGCGTACCCTTATCCCTATCCCTCGCCCTACGCGTTCGGCTATTACGGCTACCGCAGCTGGCCGTGGGCCTATTACGGCTACCCGGGCTGGGGTTGGGGCGGTGGCACTTGGGGCTGGGGCGGCGGCTGGCCGTACGGCTTCTAGTCCAGGGCGTCAGCGGGTGGGCGAAAGCACGGAGGAAAGTTGATGCCGAGTCCCCCGCATTCCGAGGGCGATCCTCACAATCTGCCCCCTGCCCGCAGCGCACCGAATCCTCCACTAAGCGCTTCACCGGCGACTCCAATCGCACCCGTCGGCGGCCGCAGCCCGCTGCAATTCTCCAAGCAGCAATTGATCCTGGCCGTCGCGATTGCCGCGGCCTCCGACCTGCTCTGCGCGTTCGTTGTCTTTGCGCCGCCGCTCGTATGGTTGATCGACGGGGCCACGGCCCTGTTGCTGTTCGCCGTTCTCGGCTGGCACTGGCTGCTCTTGCCCGGGTTGATCTTCGAGGCAATCCCCGGCTTTGCCGTCGTGCCGTTCTGGCTGCTGGTCGTCGCTGGGATCGCCTTTTGGGGGACAGCCCGGCCGAAGTTGAAATGACGCCCAGGCGGTAAGTGACGCCAACTCGCAAATGATGTCTCGGGAGCCGGCGTGACCGCCCATTGCGTCGCGTTCGTGCCGCATTCAAAATGAGGGCGTCATGCGAACGACCACGCAACGGAGTGTCTGGATCCGAATGCTGGCAGTGGCGTCGGCCGGCATTCTTTGGCAGGGGTCGCCCGCGCGAGCTCAGCCGCGCATCGTGGTCGCACCTCCAAACGTGGCTGGGGACGAAGCTGGCGAGGCGGCGGCCGCCACGTTCGAGTTCAATCAAGGAGCGATGGTTTTCTTTGACGAGTCGGCGGTCCAGACTCAGCTCGAAGGTCTCGTCACGAAAAAGATCGCCGTCCTCGATCGTCGCTATCACCTGAGCGCCGGCCAACAACAACGATTGCGGCTCGCCGGTCAGGGCGACATTCGGCGATTGTTCGAGCGCTTCCACGTGGCCCGAGAGAAATTCGTCGCGGCCTCGCGCCGGCGAAACGAGGAGGAAATCCGCCGCGGCCGAGCCGCCGCCGCCGTTCTCAACTTCGAGTTCACGCGGGGGCCGTTCGCCGAGGCATCGCTGTTCGCGAAGGCAGAAAACGCCGTTCTCCTGCCGGAACAACTCGCCACATTCGAGCGCGGGTGCCGCCGCGTCGCCGCCGGCTCGACGCGGAAAATCACGCTCGATAACGCCCGCCGCCTGCAGACGGCCGCACTGTTCCGCAAAGACGTCCGCCAATTCGGTTGGACGCCGCGAAATGACGAAATCGCGATCCTCGGCTTCTTCGGGACATTGGAGATCTGTGCCCGAGATACCCTGCGCGTGCGGCGGTCGTTGGGCAAGGGGCACTCGTTGGGGCCGTTTGACGTCCGCGGCGACTGGTGCGCCGTGGGCCCTGGCGACGAGTTGACCCAGGTTTACCTCCTCAATGCGTCGACCGGGCGCGAAGTCGTGGTCCGGGCCGATTTCCATCACGCCACTGCCGATCTGAGTCCCGACGGCCGCTCGCTTGCCCTGGGCGGCGACGGAAATCGCACCGTGCTCTGGTCGATCGAAAAGAGCGCACGGGTGCGCGAGATCGGCGCAGAACTCACCGGCGGTCCACTCACTCCGGTCTTCAGCCCGGACGGCAAGATCGTCGCCGTCGGCAGTGGCAACGGCCGCACGTTCCTCTTCGACGTCGCCAGCGGACGGATGCTGCATCGGCTGCAGTGGCAGGCTAGCCATGAATTGAAATTCGATCCCTCCGGAAAGCGCCTGGCGGTGGCGTATCACGATGGCAACCTCGCCATCTGGGACGCAGCCACGGGAGAACTCGCGCAGCGGGCGCTGGGCCGCGTGCAGGAGGTCCATACCATCGACTGGTCACCCGACGGCAAACTACTCGCGTCGGGCGGACTGCTGGGCTCAGTGACGGTGTGGGATGCGGCCACCCTCAAGTCGCTCATCGATCTGGATGCGCCGGACTTGGTCCACTGCGTGCGCTTCAATCCGGAGGGAACACGCCTCTACTTTGCGGGCGGTCCGGCGCAGCCGAGCCGCGTGTGCGACCTGGAAGTGTGGGCCGTGCCGGCCGAATGACAGGTCGGATTGATAAAACCGGATGCCTCGATGCCACACCCGCGCGTGCTCGTTGTTCTGCCGCTTCGGCTGGCCGTTTGTCGACTGGGGCCGAAAGACCCGCTGCCCGGCTGGGCAACCGGCGGCGAGTTCTGTTCGATCACTCGGACGGCCGACGAGCTGTCGATCGTCTGCTCTCAGGATCTCGTTCCCGACGGAACGCGCTGCGAACGCGAGTGGCGTTGTCTGCGCGTCGCCGGTGCGATGCCGTTCGAGCTGCTCGGCGTCGTCGCCGGGTTGACGGCGCCGCTGGCGGCCGCGGGGTTGAGCGTCTTTGTCCTCTCCACGTTCGACACCGACTACCTGCTCGTGAAGCAGCCGCAATGGGCCGCCGCGCTGGAGGTGTTGGGGCGTCAAGGCTACGCGATCGACGAGCCAATCTAGCCGGCGTAAGCCCGCGGAAGTGCGTGGCGAGCGAACGCAGCGCGAGTATAATCGGGCCGTGCCGCCGGGCCTCATTTCGGGTCGCGTCTGCTCGGAAAATCCCACGGCACTGGCCCCATCGTTTCGACCGCCTGTTCAATTTCGTCACGGCCGCTTGAGATCGAAAGCGGCTCGACATTAAATGACACCAACAACCTGAAACTCACGCGGTCCCGAAATTTACGCGGAGCAGCAATGCCGGCCGACAGTGCCAAAGACGCGAACGAAGCCCGCGCAACCCCCACGTCCTCCGGCAATCCCGGCGCGACTGCTAGCGGAGACGGCGCACGGCCCCCAGCGGCGGATGCAGCCTCAGCGCATGCGGCAGCTCCGGCAACCAAGAACCGCGCCGCGCTCGCCCGCGCGGCGAATTGCTCTGTGGGTCGTCGTGGCCGTCGGCGTCGTGCTGGCTCTCATTTACGGCGTCCCGACGATCGTGCGGATCTTCAACACGATTTCGACGGACGACGCGTACGTGAACGGTCACGTCACCGCGGTTGCCGCCCGCGTTCCCGGCCAGGTAATGAAAGTCTTTGTCGACGACAATTACCGCGTGAAGAAAGGGGCAGCCTGCTGGTCCAGTTGGACAAGGAGCCCTACCAGATCCAGGTCGCCCTGAAAAAAGCGGCCTACGAAAACTCCCAGGCCAACCTGCTTGTCGCCATGGACGAGGTCCGCGGCATCGCTCGGCAATGCGCGGCAGCAATCGGTTCAAGCTGCAGCATGCGATCGAGGACGTCGACAATCAGGTGGCGCTGCTGCGAGCGAACATCGCCACCTTGAAGACCCGCCGGGCAACCCTCGTGCGAGCCAAATCCGACTACGATCGCGCCCTCGAGCTGCGGAAGACGCCCGGCGCGATCGCCCCGCAGGACGTCGATCAACGATCGCGAAGCGTACGACGTCGGCCAGGCGCAGGTCACGCAGGCCCTCGAGTCCGTTTATCAGATTCGCGTTGGCCTGGGGTTGCCGGCCAAATCGAAAAAGGAGGGAGACGACGCCCTCGGAGAGGTTCCGTCCGATCTCGACCAGACGTATTCGACCGTCCGGCAGGCGCTGGCCACTTTGCTGCAAAGCGTCGCCCCCCTGAACTTTTTCCCCGCTTCATACGAACTCACTCCCCGGCAAGCCATCGAGCAGTTTTACCGCCAAGATCCGCAAGGGAACCTCGACCGCATTTACGCCAAGCTCATCAAGGAGGCGCCGGCGATCAAGCTGGCGGAGGCCAAGCGCGACGAGGCCAAGTCCGACTACGACCAGGCCCAGTTCAACCTCCGCTATTGCGACGTCGTCGCCGAGATCGACGGCGTGATCACGCGGCGAAACGTCAACCCGGGCAACAACGTGCAGGCCGGCGAATCGCTGATGGCCTTGCGCTCGCTCACGGACATCTGGGTCGACGCCAACTTCAAGGAAACGCAACTGCGCCAGCTGCGGATCGGACAGCCGGCCGAGCTGGAAGTCGACATGTACGGCAGCCACAAGATCGTTTAAGGGGCGCATCTCGGGCTTCACCTACGGCACCGGCTCGACGCTGGCCCTGTTGCCGCCCGAAAACGCGACGGGCAACTTCATCAAGGTCGTGCAGCGGTTGCCGGTGCGCATCGACCTGATCGACTACGATCCCGATAAGGATCCCCTGTTCGTCGGCCTGTCGGTGGTTCCCTACGTCTACTTCAAGGAAAAACCGACCGGGCCGAGCGCGGGGAAAGTGCTGCAGCTGGAGACCGAGCTGCCGATCGTCCACCCGGACGCGCTCCGCACAATCCGGTGCCGCCCGCGGCACACGGTCTGGCGACACCGACCGCCAGCCCGTCCACAGCCGCCCGAGGGCGGTCCCGCTTTGCCGACGCCGGCCGCTCCCGGAACAGGCCCCCGTCGCCAGGCGATGGAGCCAAGAGCGGAGCTCCGACGAGGCTCGCGCCGTGAGCACGCTTGCCCTGGCGCCAGCCACGACCGGCCACAATCAACCCCTGGGTGGTCGCCATTGTGGTGGTCATTCCGACCTTCATGGAGGTGCTCGACACCACCATCGCCAACGTCGCGCTGCGCTACATTGCCGGGGGGCTGTCGGCGGCCGTGATCGACAGCGAGTGGGTGATCACGAGCTATCTGGCCGCCAACGCCACGATTCTGCCGATTTCGGGGTGGCTCTCGGCTCGTCTGGGCCGACGCAACTACTTCATGATTTCGATCGCCATCTTCACGATCGCCTCGGGCCTGTGCGGCTCGCGACAAGCTTGAACCAGTTGATCGCGTTTCGTGTCCTGCAGGGGCTGGCCGGCGGCGGTTTGCAGCCCAGCAGTCAGGCAGTCCTGATCGACGCCTTTCCCAAGGAGAAGCAGGGAGCCGCCATGACGGTCTTCGGCCTGGCAGCCTTGCTGGCGCCGGTGATCGGGCCAACGTTGGGGGGCTACCTCACCGACTATTACAACTGGCGCTATATCTTTTACATCAATCTGCCCGTCGGGACGGTGGCACTGATCGCCTGCTGGCTGCTGCTGGACGATCCCCCGTATCTCAAGGCCGAGCGCGCCGAGCTTTTGAAGAGGCCGCTCAATTTCGACTACATCGGTTTCGGCCTCTTGGCGCTCGTCATGTCTTCGTGGGAAATCATGCTCAGCAAGGGCCAGCAGTGGGATTGGCTGGGCGACGTCTTCTGGCGGATTCAGACTCTGGTGGTTCTGTTCTTTGGGGGGTTGTTCTTCTTGGTCCTCCGCGAGACGCGGATCAGGAACCCCGTGGTCGACTTTCGTCCACTGCGCGAACGGAACTTCGCCGCCTCGTGCATCATCATTTTTTGTGCCTACGGAGCACTCTACGCGTCGAGCACGTCGCTTCCGGCCCTCTTGCAATCGTTGTTCGGATACGATGCTTACCACTCGGGTCTGGTCTTGTCGCCGTCGGGAATCGCCTCGATCCTCGTGTTGATCATTGTCGGCCGATTGCTTGGTCTTGGCATCGACGCCCGCTGGTTCATCGCGATCGGACTCTTGGTGCTGGGGGCTTCCGCATACTGGACGTCGCTGCTCAACCTCCAGATCAGCCCGTGGCAGGTCGTCTGGCCGCGGGTCGTGCTGATCGCCGGCCTGTCGATGATTTTTGCCCCGATCAACGTGGCCGCGTACATCTATACGCCCCGCGAAATACGGGGGGCGGCGGTTGGGCTCTTCGCACTCTTGCGCAATGAAGGGGGCAGCGTCGGGACTTCCATGGCCCAAACCATCCAGGAGCGCCGCGAGACTTTTCATGAGCTGCGGCTCGGTGAGCATCTTGATCCCTTCAACCCGAACGTTGTCGCGTTCGCCCACCAATCGCAGGCGGCCCTCTATCGGCTCACCGGCGACCCGGTCGGGGCGAAACGTATGAGCTTGCAGGTGCTCGAGAATCTGCGGCTGCAGCAGGCGTCGTCGCTGGCTTATTTCGACGTCTTCTGGGTGACCGGCGTGATCTCGTTCGCGCTCGTCTTTCTCGTGCTGCTCATGAAGCGATCGGTCGCCGAAAAGGGCGCACAGATCGGCGGGGAGTGAGCCCGCGGATTGCGTCTTCTTCGGCGACATTTCGCGTTTCCGCGCACTTCGGCAGAGAACCCGGAACCGTTTCGTCCGGAATAAACGGCACCCTCCGCGCCGCATTTTCGTTGCGTTCGCTGCTTCCGGTAAGCGCCGCCTTCCAAACGTGCCGACTCAATCGGTTGCAACGATTGCGCCGGCGTGCGCCTGCGTGCCACGCAAGGTCTGATTGAGGTTAGGGATGACCGCTCCAACGATGAGTCCCGCGCACCGCACAATGGATGGTCCGCGCACGAAGGACTTTTGCGAATCCGGCACCCGTCCGCTCGGACGATCGGCCGTGACCGCGCGGGGCTGCCTGGTTCGCGCCCTGCTCGCCGCGACCCTCACCGCGGGATGCACGACGCCGAGCGAATACGTGCACAACGGCTTCAAGGTCGGCCCGAACTATTGTCCGCCCGACGCGGCCGTCGCCGCAAACTGGATCGACGCGAGCGACAAGCGCGTGCGGAGCGATTCGGACGACCTGAGCCAGTGGTGGCGGGTCTTCAACGATCCCGTGCTCGACGGCCTGATCAACGACGCTTATCGGCAGAACCTCACGCTTCGCGAGGCCGGCTTCCGCGTGTTGGCCGCCCGCGCCCAGTTGGGCATCGCCATCGGCAACCTGTTCCCGCAGCAGCAATACGCCTTCGGCGACTACTCGCGCAACACGATCAGCAAGGAAACGGCCAACAACATTCTCGGCATCGGCACGGCGCTCAACGTGCCCGGGCTCCAGCGGAACTTCAACCAGTGGGATTACGGTTTCGGCATCGGCTGGGAGCTCGACTTCTGGGGCCGCTTCCGCCGGGCCGTCGAGGCGAACGAAGCCAACCTGGGCGCGTCGGTCGCCGATTACGACGACGTGCTGGTCACGCTCTTGGGCGACGTGGCGAGCAACTACGTCCAGTTCCGCACGCTCGAGCGGCAGATCGCCTACGCGAAATACAACGTCGACTTGCAGCAGCAGACGCTGACGATCGTCGAGGCGAGGTTCCGCGCCGGCACCACGGGCGAGCTGGACGTGCACCAGTCGCGTTCGACGCTCGCCCAGACACAAGCCGGCATCCCCGAGCTGGAAATCAGTCAGCGTCAAACGGCTAACCAGCTCTGCATCCTGATGGGCATTCCGCCCGAGGACCTGCAGGCCCGGCTCGGAACGGCCGCCATTCCGACGACCCCCACCGACCTGGCCGTGGGCATTCCCGCCGATCTCCTGCGACGCCGGCCCGACGTCCGCCGCGCCGAACGAAACGCGGCCGCCCAGTCGGCCCAGATCGGCATCGCCGAGGCCGACTTCTACCCAGCGATCTCGATCGTTGGCACGATCGGCTACTCGGCCGAGGCGTTCCCCAACCTGTTCCGTCAGGCCGCGCTCGACGGGACCATTGGCCCCAGCTTCAACTGGAAGATCCTCAACTACGGCCGCATCCTCAACAACGTCCGCGAGCAAAGGGCCAAGTTCCAGGAGCTGGTGACGGCGTACCAGCAAACGGTCCTCAACGCCGATCGCGAGGCGGAGAACGGCCTGATCACGTTCCTCCGCGCCAAACGCGGACGCAGTTCCAGACCGAAAGCGTCGACCGGGCACAGAAGGCCGTCACGCTGGGGCTCGTGCAATACCAGGCCGGCACGGTCGACTTCACCCGCATCACGCAGCTCGAACAGAACCTGGTGCTGCAGCAAAATACGCTCGCGGTCGCCCGCGGCGAAATCGCCCAGGGCCTGATTCAAACCTACCGCGCCTTGGGTGGTGGCTGGGAGAATCGTCAGGCGCTCGACGCCGGCACGTCCGGTCCGCAAGAGGTCGTGCTGACGAACGTCGTGCCCCTGCCGGGAGCCCCACCCGCCCCGCTCCGCCAGCCCAAGCGCCGCCGGCCCAAGCATCTCCGGCCCAAACTCCGCCTGTCCAAGCTCCGCCGGCCCAAGTGCCGACCGCCCCGGTTCCGGCGGCCCCTATGCCGGCCAAAACTCCAGCGGCGGCAACTCCCCCAGGCCCGCAAGTGCCGAATCCGCGGTATTAAGCCGCGTGGGCCGCGTCATCGTTCTGCGTCGAATCGGCGCCGCAAGAAAACAGCCACGGACTGCGTGAGCAATCCGTGGCTGGCTAAAAGCTTTCGCGAAGCAAAGCCGACCCTGTTGGGCCGTCTCAACCTCCGCAGCAGTTGCAGGCAGCTGTGCACGCCGGCTGACAAGCCGGTCCTACGGGCACTTGCACCGTCACCTTCTGCGGCACCATCTTGCAGACCTGGACCGTGACGCTCTTCGTCACGTTCACCGGCACGCAGACCGTGTACTTCTCCGTCTGCTTGCGCTGAACCAGCTGGCAGATCGTTTCGTTGTACGTCTCGGTCTTCTGCTTCGGCACACACACCGTGTAGTTCACGGTGCGAGTCTGCTGCTCGTTCACGTACTCGCAAACCGGCACCGTTCGCGTCCGCGTTTCGTTCTTCGTCAGGCAGACGTTGTACTGATAGGTCTCCGTGCTGGGGACCATCTCGCACACGCGCACGGTCTGAGTTCGCGCCTCATTCCGGGTCAGGCAGACGTTGTAGTTGTACGTCTGCTGGGTCGGCACCATTTCGCACACGGGCACCGTCCGGGTCCGGGTTTCGTTCCGGGTCAGGCACACGTTGTACTGGTACGATTCGGTCGAGGGGACCATTTCGCACACGGTGACGGTCCGCGACCGGTTCTCGTTCCGAGTCAGGCACACGTTGTACTGATAGCTCTCCGTGCTGGAGACCATCTCGCACACCTTGACGGTCTGGGTCCGGGTTTCCGGGCGGCAGAGCGTGACCTGATAGGTGTAGGGAACTTGAACGGTCTGGACTTCATTGCAGGTGTAGTTTTCCTGCTTCTGAACCATGTTCGCGACCCACGTCCGGCAAGTCGCCGGAGCACACGACGGAGTGTAGGCCGCCGTCGTGCAACCGCTGCCGACAGCCGCCGTGCAGCCGCCACAACCCGTATTGCAACCGCCGCAGCCCGTGTTGCAGCCACCACAGGCCGTCGCGCAACCGCCCGCAGGCGCCAACCGCCGGCCGCGGCCGGAGCCGGCCGATCTTCCCAGTGGCCCTGATCGACGCACACAGTCCGCGTGCGAGTGACAGGAACCGTGTGACACTCAGTCCGCGTTCCCTGCCGATTTTCGGTGTAAGGAACTTGGACCGTGTACGACTGAGCGACCTCTTTCCACACCGGCTTGCAGACCGTCCGAGTGCCCGTCCGCGCTTCCGTGTAAGGAACGCAAACGGTGTAGTTCTCGGTGACCTGCTTCGACACCGGACGGCAAACCGTCCGGGTGCCCGTCCGCGTTTCCATATAGGGAACACAAACGGTGTAGTTCTGCGTGACCTGCTTCGTCACCGGCTTCATGACGGTGCAGGTGGCCGTCCGCGTTTCCGTGTACGGAATGCAAACGGTGTAGTTCTGCACGACGTCTTTGTAGACCGGCTTGCACACCGTCCGAGTGCCCGTGCGAGCCTCGGTGTAGGGAACGCAGACCGTGTAGTTCTCGGTGACCTGCTTGGTTACCGGCTTGCACACGGTGTACGTTTCCTGCCGCGATTGCTGCTGCTGCTCGTAGACGGTGTAGGTGCGAGTTTTCTGCACGGTCTGGGGGACCTGCTCGCAGACCGTCACCTCGCGCGAACGCTCTTCATTGTGATATTCGACCGAGGGAACCTGCCGCGTCTCGTTAACGTAGCTGGGCACCATCACCGTGCGTTCTTCCGTGCGATACTGGGGAGCGCACGGAGCGGCGGCAGCCGCCGGAGCACACGGGGCGGCGGCCGTCGCACAGGGCGCCGGAGCACAGCCCGCAGCAGCGGGGACGGGAGCGGAACTGGGAGGCGGTGCACATTGAGCGGCGCCCCCTTTCGCGGCAAGCGCTGACCACGTCAGCACCGCCATCCAACAGACGGTGTAGCGATTCTTTAATGTCATGCGGGACTCCTTACAAAGGTGCGCAACTCTGCCCACGTGCCCGGCGACACTGCGAGCGCTCCCTCGCCCGGTGACCCCTGGCCGCAGGTCGGATCTAAAACATCCCCCCGTTCCCTCGACCCACAGCTGCCCAGACTCTTTCCGGCAGCAGCCACAGGAGAACGAAGGCTCAGTCGTCAAACTGGGAAAGATACGTAAGAAATACCAAGGGTTCGCCCGCTTCGCCAGTGTTTCCCAACATAAAGCGCAGCACGGTGATTGCGTTCGAGGCACCCGTCGCATCGCGATGCCCGCGTTTCGCTCGGAAAAATCGCGGATCCGCGCAGTTTTTCGACACCGGTTTCAAAAACGAAAAAATGTGGGGCGAAGTTGGCGAGGCCCTGCACTCGGTGGTTTCGCGTGGCGTCGGTGGCGAATGGCTCTCATTTCGACCGTCGCTTGGCTCACATCCGGCCAGCCTTGCGTCGATCGCGCCTCGTGTTTCTGTATAAAGCCGGGGAGCGGACTCGCGGCACGTTGCGCGAGGCAATCCGCGCAAAAAAATCCAAACGCACGACATCGCTGCGAAGACGACGAGCTTCGGCGGGCCAGTTACTGCGCCTGCTGCAACAGCAGTACGGCAATGTCGCTCAAGAACGCGTCGCGGTCAACGCGCGAGCCCGGACCGCAATTCACATGCGTTCGATTGGCCGTCCAGCCGCCCAAGATCGTGTGCGTCGGCTTGAGCAACTTCGCGTACTCATCGAGGAACAGCGTTGAAGGCCGGACACGTCGGCCACGAGTGATTCGTAATTCGGCTGCGGATTGGGCGACGAATCGAAGTGCGCCTTGAGTGACCCGTCGAGCAGGCCTGCCGTCCGCAACGCCGGAATCAGTTGCTCGCTTAAGTCCCGCTCCAAAGTCGCGCAAAACGGCGGTTCGCGCAACAGCGTCAACAACAACTGCGGATTGCCGCGCAGGCCCACGATCACGCGACTCTGGTACGGCTCTTCGATCCCGTTCAGCCTGGCGAGCTGCGACATCAAATCGCCTTCCTTCTCCAGCGTGAAATAATGTGCAGGCAGCTTGAGCAACGACGGCATGTCGTCCTCGGGCAGCTTCGCGAGAAACGCCACCAGGTGCGCCTCGGTCGGCCGCTGCGGCTCGGGCATCTCAACCGCCACGCCCTTCCAGCCGCAGAGCCCAAACTGGTGCACGCCGAAACTCTCCGGCGTCGGCGTGCTGGTGTCGGACTGATGTCGACACAGTCGCTCCCAAAAACCCTTGAGCCTCCGCTGCTGCTCCGCGTCTGGGTGCGCCATCGACGCAAGGAAGCCGGCCGGATTGGCGAACGCGGCCCCGGGTAAGCCCATGTGTGCGAAGAGATAGGCGATCGACGGTCCGCCGCCAGCAGTCGGATTCGCCGGCGTCGGTCGAGCCGGCGCCGGCTCGCGACGCCGAAAGATGTCGCCAAGTCCCATCGCGGTGCCCTCCCCGCTTGCGAAACGTCTCGATCCACTGTCAGCGCCGCGCGATCCGCAATTCTCCGCATGATTCTGCGCACGATTTGCCCGGCGAGATCGACTGCCGCGCGTTCCTCGGCGAATCGTTATTTCGCCATCACTTCGGCCAGCTCGTCGTAGGCCTTGAGATACTCGTCCAGCACGGCCTGCATGTCGGGACCGTCGGGCATCGTCTCGAGCTGTTCTTCGAGTCGCAGGATCTTCCGCACGAGCGGCCGCACCTCGAGCGTTTTATCGACGCCGATCAGCGAGCGGACTTCGTGACAGTCGGGACACTGGCAGACCCACTTTCGCCCGGCCTCCATGTCCCGCTTGATGTGCGCGTTCGCGGTGGCCCGCATGTGGGCCATGTCGCGCGACACCGGCACCACCGCCGGCTCCGTCCGCCGCGGCCACGCTCCGCCTTCCCGCCCTTTGCCGAACCAAAACGCGAAGACGCCGCCAGCCACGATCGAAATCTTCGTGATCGACTCCAGGTCGCCCAGGTGCTTGACGAAATATCCAAGGCTGGCGTCAACGATGAACGGAGCAAACCGCCACTCGGTCAGCACGCCCACCACCAAACCCAGCACGCCGCACGCAACGCCCAATGCGTTCGACTTCCCGCCCGAGAGCGCTCCGCAACCGAGGCCCAACACGGCCCCCGGCAGGATCAACGCGTAAAATCCCAACCGCGTTAGCAGGAAGAAAGCCGAACTGCCGACAGCCGCCCCAATCGCCGCCCCCACCAGCCCGGCCGGCCACTCGCCCGCTTTGACTTTTCCCACACCGCTCGCCATGCGAAATCCGCCCCAAAATCCGCCGCTTGAATCGAATGACGCGCCGGTCGCGGCCGCCGCGATTTCACTTCATTTTCATCGTACAGCAACTGCGCGGGTGAGCCAACAACCTGTCGCGGCTCGCTGCAACGGAGTCTCCCAATGCGTCCGCACTCAGTCCGGGCGAACGGGCGCGCTCGCCACCCTAGTGCCGGCTCGAATCGTGCCCCAGCGAGTGATGGCCGGTCAGGTCGTACTCGTGCCGATACGGATCGTGCGACTCGTGACCCGAGTGATATGGGTGACCGTGATGATGCGCGTGATACGGCTCGAAGGCCCGCCGCGCGTCGCGATACAGATAGGCGACGCCGGCCAGCAGCCCCAGCGACGTCAGCGCGAAGAACCCGAGGGCCACCCAGTTGTGATGGCCGGCCACGCGCGACACGCCCGTCCGACCGGGCACATACTCCACGTCCATCACGTCCGGCGGCGGCCCCCACCAGCTCGGCACCGCATCCACCTCTTCGCGATGGCCGCCCGTCTTCGCGTCGGTGAACGCGTACCGAATGATGAACGCGTCATCGGTTTCATCCGGCGCGTTGGCCCGAATCACCGAGGCCTGAGCCGTCCGTCCCCAAGCCCAATACCGCACGTCCCCCAAAACAAAACAAGCCGAGATCAAAAACGCCACCGCGACCAGGACGCACGACAAACACCCCCACAGAGCCGGCTCGCTGTACTCTTCCTTCCAGGCATAACGTCTCCCGCCCCACCCGAAATCGAAGAAATCGATGAGGTCTTCGTACGACATCCACGGCCCTCTGCTCCACCCGGCCTTGTTCCGCCTTCAACCCACCGCGATTCCAGCATAACGCCACCGACCGCCAACCGGATCACGCGGAAGCGGGAGCATCCCCTCGGTCCCAAGCTCCGGAGGATTTTGCATGAACCGACGTTAGGCCTTGCGCAAAAACGAGTTGGCTTCGATGATGCCCTTTGTTGTTTCCATACAAGCAGGAGGGGGGTCATGGAAGACCAACTCTGGAAGGCGATTTGGCGACTGTTGAAGGAGATGCACAAGCCGAGGCGTCGGGCGAGGGAGAAATTCAGCGTCGAGGACATCGTGCGTGTCTGGTTTTGGGCGGTTGTGCACGACCGTCCGGTCTTCTGGGCGACTTTGAAAGCGAATTGGCCGATCCACGAAAGGCGACGAACGCTTCCATCCTCCAGCACGATGAGTCGAAGACTTCGCGACCCGGAGGTTCAGGGCTTGATCACGGTCTTGGAGCAGACAGTCTTCGAGCCTTCCGACAACAAGCCGCTGGTTTGGGTCATCGACGGAAAACCTCTGATAGTGAGCGGCGCAAGCGGCGATCGTCAGGCGGGATTTGGCCGTGCCCAGCGCGGCAACGCTCGGGGTTATAAACTGCACTTAATCCAGGGAATTGACGGGCTTGTCGCCGCCTGGCGGATCGCGCCCATGAACAAAGACGAGCGGGTGATGGCTCGTCGCATGGTGCGAACAGCCGACATCCAGGGCTACCTCTTGGCCGATGCCAACTACGACTCCAATCCACTTCACGAGGTTTGCGCCGCGCGGTGATCTTCAACTCGTGGCGCCCTTGCGTGGTGGCCGCAAGTGTGAGTCCCGACGACCCAAAATGAGCCTCGGACGAAGACGGGCCGCCGAACTGTTTGACAATCCGAACCCGCAATTCGCGAGAGACCTGATGCTGCTCCGGAACACCATCGAACGATCCCTCGCGAATCTGACCAATTGGGGAGGCGGACTCACGCACCTGCCGCCTTGGGTCCGCACTCACCGAAGAGTTCACCGTTGGGTGCAGGCGAAGCTGATTCTCAACGCAATCAAGCGGGCCTCGACACGAACTTACGTCAATTCATGAAAAATGCTCGGGAGCTTGGGAACGAGCCCAACTGCCGTACGAAGCCGTGTTTCGCGAAAGTGCGGCCCCTAGCCGAGCCTGGGAAATGCGCTCGTTTGTACCATGGTTTATTCTTGTTAGACTCCTTGGTCCCGTGACGCTGCGTTGTGGTCCATACATTCGCTCGAGTATCTATCGCCGGAGCACATACCATGCAACGACACTCGTTACTCACAATTGCACTGTGGTCTGCAGCCGTCTGCGTCGGATGTGGAAGGACCGTCACTTGGCTCCCCGATTCGTCGGGGTTCGTTTACGTCTCAGCGGTGAATGGGGACCTTTACGTCTCGAGACCCATCGGGACTGTTCCCCAAAACACCTTTCTTTGCCATGCCGGCATCGCCACGATACTTCCTGCAATTAGCCCGTCGGGTGATCGAATTGCAGTTGCCAGCATCGACACGCATTCGCCTCACGTTCCGCTGAGCCTTTCTTTCTTCGACTTGTCAGGTCGTTTGCAGCAACAGTCGCCTGTCGTTGAGCTTCCTCGATTTCACTATCTGGGCGTTCCCATCGCTCTGTATTGGAGTACGGTAGACCCCCGGCTCATCCTTGTGTCCTTAACCGGTATTGGCAGCGATACTCGCTGCGCAGTGGCGCTCTTCAACGTCGAGTCGAACGTCTGGACCGTCGTCAACGACGCCCACGTGCTACCCGTTTCAGGGTCGCCCTTTCTTACGCGAAGATCGTCCTTCCTCGTTGTTCAGACATCGCCGCCTGCCTTCCGGATTGCACTGGTTGACGAGCACGGCACCGCTTCAAGTCTGACTGCGGATCCCGCAATATTCACAAATGGGATTAACCTGGCTCTCCTGGGCGATCCCTGCGTGCATCAATCATATTGGGAGCGCGAAGTGGCCGTAATTAGGTGGTCCAGTCAGGCGATTCGCATTGACACGGCGAACAGGCGGGCGGAAACGGTCGCGGTTACGCCGCTGCTTTCACAAGAACGGCAAGATTATTCAGGACCTCTACACATTCAATGGCCCGTTTCGAGTCGACGTGAGGTTCTGCGAGCTTCAACCCCGGTATGACTTGAGAAGAAGCGCGCCGCCAACGAGCCCCGGCGGCGGCCTTTTCAACAGCGTGCACATCCCGACCGGGGACGGCCAATACCGACTCGACATTGTCACCGTCTCGGCAAGCGGCCAGGTGACTCCGATGAAAACGATTTCCGACAAAGTCGTACTCTGGAATATTGCGGCATCACCGAACAAAAGACTGTTGACCGTGCGAATGCGCGACAAGTTCTCGGGAAATCAGGTTGTCGTGATCAACAGCGCAGGTCGCGTGGTATCCTCATTGCTTGAGCAATAGACCGACCAATGTGTCAGACTGCCTCTCTTGCCGGCACTCGCTCCAAAAGAAAACACGGCTGGGTCTCGGTGACTCAGCCGTGCGAGTTTGCGGTGGTTGAGAGCGGGGCCGCCCAAGCAGCCTACTTCTCCTTATTCGGGGCGACGCCCAGTTCGTCGACGGTTTCGTTGACGCCGAGGGTGGATTGGGCCAGTTCGACGGCGTGGTGTTTGGCTTCGGAGGTCGGGACGCTGCCCTTGAGCACGACCACGCCGCCGTCTTTCGTCTCAACCTGGAACGGGGCGTCGGCCAGTTGCTTGTCCCAGTAGAGCCGGGCGTAGACGCGGCCCTGGATCGTCATGCGGTGCGTGGCCTTCTGAATGTCGCCCCACGACTCGCGGAGCTTTTTCTCGGCCCGGTGCAGCTCGCGATCGACCTTGTCGCTGATCGAGTCTTCCTTCTGCTGGCCGACCGCGTTCATCGCGCCGAACAAAAACACCACGCAAACGGCCCCGCGCAAAAAGTTCCGCGTCATGGCTCTTCCCCTGTTGGTTGGTTTCTGGTGGCCTGGTTGTCCGTGCAATTGCACGCCGGCCAGCTCGTGCGGCCGCGGGCCTCGCTCGACAAGGCGGCGGCTGGGACTCGGGCGGCCCGTTTGGGCAACCTGAACTTCGCCCTGAATAGGGCCATCTTGGAAAGATCCCGGCAAAACTTCCACGATGAAGCCGCCATGGCGGCCCGGTCGGGGCTCGGCGCGATCCATTGCCGTCAGTGCGGGGAATTTTGCGAGTTGGTTCTGCGGCCGTAGAAACGCGGGATTGTTCGAACCAGCCGGTCGGCGGTAGCGTGACAGAAGGGACTGCCGCGCCTGGGGTTCGCCGTGCGCGCTGGGTAGCGCGCGGCCCGTCTGGGGCGGCTCGACGTGGGTATTCGCTGCCGAGTGGTCAGTTCATTACCACCCTGCCCAGGATCGGGACAAGTTGGGACGGGATTGATTCGAATGGGACGGCAATCGAACGGGACGGGACACGAAATCGGGACACGAGTCGTCCGGGATCGGGACACGAAGGACTTGAATCTGCCCGAGCCCCCGTGTGAACGGGGGGAGATTTCTCATCGAGTCCAAGGCAATGGCAGCAACCGGGCCGGGACGGGACACGAACGTCGGAACCGTATTGGGACACCAGGACGGGACGCACCCCACGGTTTGTCTCGCCCCGCTGGGGCTCGCGGGACCTTCGATGGGGGCTTGGGATCCAGGCCTAGTGCTCCGACCTGGGCTATAGAATCTCGCCCTTTCAGG
Organism: uncultured Planctomycetaceae bacterium; assembly: GCA_963813715.1. Lineage (GTDB taxonomy): Bacteria > Planctomycetota > Planctomycetia > Planctomycetales > Planctomycetaceae > DASPSM01. The sequence continues at coordinate 475,437 of CAWFAK010000007.1, forward strand.
GCTTAGGACAGGACGCGAACGCGGGACACTGGGTCGTCCGCGACGGGACGCTGTTGAAACGGGACACGGACATTGGGACGGGACACGAACGAACGGGGACGGCCGGGACTCGGATTCGGTCCCAGCTCCGGTCTCCGCCGGTCCAATCGAATGAGTCCGGCCGTAGTCCATGTCCGGCATTGACTTACGACAAACCAAAGTCCGGTCCGGACACTTTCGCGGAAAGAGGGAACCGCAGGTGGGACGGGACTCGGACGTTGGGACGGGACAAGTTGTTTCACCGAGAAAAGCCCGGAGAAATCGGCCCCCTCACCCCGACCCTCTCCCGGCGGACTGGGAGAGGGTGAAAGATGGGACGGGATTGGATCGGGACGGGACACGAGCGATGGGGAATGCGTTGCCGAACGAAAAACGATCGCCGCCGACGATCTGCTGGTGGTGGGGATCCGTGCGCGCATAAGGGGAAAAGGATCCCCACCACCAGCAGCGAGTCCTTCCGGGCGGTCGCGGTCCGGTTCCGACATCGTTCCGGCAGGGGACGGGACGCATCCATTGGGACGGGATCAATCGCACGCCACCGTCGTCGCCCGGTCTCGCCGGCACAAGACCGCTGACCCGTGCCCGGCTCCTGGCAGTCGGGCCTCGGCTCCCGCTGGCTCCGCGCACCTCCGCAATTATTCAGAGGCTCTTCACCGATTCCGAACAGCGATGAGCAAGAATTCAGACGATAAAAAGGACTGTCCCCCGCCCGAAAGCTCTGGGCACGGGGGACGAATGTAGGAAAGGGTGAACTCCACTCAATTCCAATTTGGAGCGTGATGCCATGCCAACGAACCAGGGATGGGGGGTCGGCGGCGTTCGGACAGTCTTTATCAGTGACGTCCACCTGGGCCACAAGCATTCGCAGGGCCAGCAGCTCATCCGCTTCTTGGAGGACCTTCGGCCTCAGTCGCTGTATCTTGTCGGCGACATTATCGACGGCTGGGCTTTGAGCCGTTCGGGCTGGTCGGAGGCGTGCACCGACGTGTTGCGTCGGCTCTCGGAGATGGCCGAACAGGGAACCCGGCTCTACTACACGCCGGGCAATCACGACGCCTTTCTGCGGAACAAGGACGGCCTGCGATTTGTGACGGAGCGGTTTCCGTTCGTGGAAATCGAGAACGAATTCATCTTCGAGGCGGCCGACGGCAGGCGGTTTGTGGTCACGCACGGCGACCTGTTCGACGTGTTCGAGACGTCGGCCCAGTGGATCTCGATGTGGCTGACCGTGTTTTACAACACGTGCCTCTCGGCCAACCGCTGGCTGAGTCGCATCCTGCGACGGAAGGGCAAAAGCCCGTACCATCTTTGTTCCGCCGGAAAGCGAGCCGTGAAACGGGTCGTGCGGTTTTTGAGCCGCTACGAGCGATCGCTGAGCGATTACGCCGGCCGCAAAGGCTGCGACGGCGTGATCTGCGGACATTTGCACACGCCGAAGATTGCCGAGCGGGACGGCTTTGTTTACTGCAACACGGGCGACTGGGTGGAGCACTGCACGGCCCTGATCGAAGGGAACGACGGCACTCTGTCGCTGTTGCAGTTCTACGGGAACCACGCGTCGAGCGTGTCGAAGCCGCGGCCGAATGCCTGTCTCGTCGCCTCGAGCCGGAGGCCGCGTTGCTTCCGCGTCAACGCGATCTGGAATCGCTCGGAATTCGCGATCGATCGGAAGAAGACGACGACGTCTGGCGCTCGAACGGATCCCTCGTGCCGGCTTGAAGGAGATTGACCGCGACCTCGGTCACCGGTCTCACTTTGTGCTCGTCTCTTTCTCCTCCCCGTGGATCTGCGCGGCTCGATCGATGTCTGCCAGCGGCAGTCGAACGCTTCCCAGGACGAGTTTTTGGCCCTCGTTCATAACGCTGAGGAGGCAGTCGCTGCCTGCGACGTGGCGAATTCCGTAGCGATAGCGATTGGGCTCGTTGGGAATGGTCCAGATCAGCTTGCCGGTTTGCCGATTGCCAGCGTGCCGATCGACAGCGTGCGGATCGACAGTGTGCGGATCGACAGTGTGCCGATCGACAATTCCTTGTCCGTAAACAAGCCAGCGAGTTTGATCGGGGAACCACTCGAGCGGCGCGAATAGATACGCATCCCGGGCGGCCAGAGTGGCCCGCAGGTTGCCTCCGAAATCGATGCGATCGACAAGTCGGCCCGCTTGGAGATTCCAGCACGCCAAATACGAGTGGGAGTTGTAGTAAAACAACGCCGACACTTCCCGTCCGTCGGCCGAGAACGCGATGCATTCGCAATTCATCGGGCCCGCCGGCTCGAACGCCGGAAGCGGAAGCTGTCCGGCTGGCAATCCCGAGTCGGTGCTGTAGAAGCGGAGCACCAGGCGACTCTTGTCGAACACAGCCAGGTATCGGCCGTCGGGACTGATCGCCAGCGAACTGCGGTCAAATTCCCACTCGCGCGGGAACCGCTGCACAAACTTCTGATATGGCTCGGCCACTCCGAGGATTCTGGAACGGGGCGCCCAAGCCGCAGGCGAGCAATCGGTCCCGCCCCGCCAGGGCGGCAAAGATGAGGCCGGCCGTCGGAGCATGTTGGGGCACGCGGATTCCGAGCGGCTTCTCTGCGGCGACGTCCCACACCACCAGGTCGAAAGGCTGCAAGCCCTGCGTGACAAAAATGCGGCCGTCCGGGCTCAATGTGCTCAGCGGTCGAGAGAACCCGACCAGATTTTCCGAGAGCGTCCGCAGGCCTTGGGTGGTGCCAATTCTTCGATTCGCCCGAAAGTCCCAGATCTCGCGGTGCTCGCGTCCGTTTCCGGCATTACCGACGGAGACCATGGTGCTGGGCGTCGCGGGGAAGACGATCTCCGGATTCGGGCCCTCCGGAATCGGGATGTGGACGACGTGATTCGGCGGAACCGTCGGCACTGCAGGCAGCCGTCCGATCGCCACCGCCCACGGGACGGAGATCGGCGGCGCATCGACCTTTATCGGCGCCCCGTTGCGAGCGGGGGCTGGCCCCCTTCTGGCAAAGGCGGGTTGCCGCGCCGGTCGCCGGTTGGCGATTTTGGGCTGAGCAGGAATAGCGGGAGCCGGCGGTCGATTGGGCGCGGCATTCCGGCCGCGACGCACGACGATCAATGCCACGAGCAGTCCCAGGATCGCGAAGCCGCCCACCAGGCGGAAGGTCCAGGCCCAGAAGCGACGCGACGGCAGGCCGAGAAAATCGTCTCCTGGCGGCTCGCCGTCGATCTGGAACCCATCGTCTTTTTGCCCTTCAACCTCCGGCTCTGGAACCGTCAACTGAGCCTTGCAGTTTTCGCAATCAATAAATTGTCCGGCTCGCGCGTCGTCCACGCGCGTGGTGTGGCCACAAAATTGGCATTGAACCCGGATCGACATGGCCCTGCTCCGCGTCACCATTCTAACCGGCTCGACGAGAGCCTGCGGGGACAATGCCAATTCCCGCATGCAAGCGAATTCGCGCTAAGGGGAATGGGCATCGGGCGCCGTGGGACGGTCGCCGGCGGGGGCGGAAGCCTTTTCAGTCCTCGGCGGCGACTGCGCGGTGGGCATGAACAGGCAGCCGGTCCAGAACAACCCCGCGGCCAGCAGAATGGCGGCGGGGAGGGTCAATACCCAGGCCAAGCCGATTTTCCTCAGTGTGTCTCCCCGCAGCCCGGAGTGGTTGGCGGCCATGGTGCCGGCGACGCCGGAGGAGAGAACGTGCGTGGTACTGACGGGCAGATGGGCGACGTCGGCCAGGCCGATCGTCGCGGCTGCTACGATTTCGGCCGCCGCTCCCTGTGCGTAGCTGAGGTGGGCTTTACCGATTTTCTCCGCGACGGTCACGACGATCCGCTTGTAGCCGATGGCTGTGCCGACACCGAGGGCGAGCGCAACTCCGAGAACGACCCAGTACGGCACGAACTCGATCGCCCGGGCGAATTGTTTGTCGGCGGGCGCAAGGGCCGCGAGCGTCTCGGCACTGAGCTCGGCGTTCTGGAGTGTGCGACGAAACCGAAAGATCGACTGACGAACGTTCCAGCGTTCAGCCGGCGAGACGCTGACCAGCGAAGTTTTGCCGTCGAGGGCGGAAGTGATCGCCTGCATCTGCGGGCGGATTTTGGCGGCGACCTCGGGCGATTCTTGTTCGACGATTCTGGGTACCGATTCCGCAGCGCTAGCCACGGCTTGGGCGAGCCCGGGATCGTGCACGTTGAGGGAATAGTAGTTCGGCAGGAATCCGATCAGCACCAGGAGAATCAGCCCCATCCCCTTCTGGCCGTCGTTGGAGCCGTGGGCCAGGCTGACGCCGCCGCAGGTCGCCAGCAGCACGCCGCGAATCCAGTGCGGCGGGTTATCGCCTTCGCCGGGCGGGTGGTAGAGGTTGGGGCTTTTGAAGATTCGCTTCATCAAGAGGAGCAGGCCGGCGGCGAAGCAGAACCCGATGACCGGCGAGATCAAAAGCGCGATCGCAACCTCGACCGCCTTGCCCCAGTTGACCCCGCTGACGTCGTGCCGCGTGAGCAGGCTATTGGCCAGGCCGACGCCGAGGATCGATCCGATCAGCGTGTGGGAACTCGAGACCGGCAGACCGTACCACCACGTCCCCAAGTTCCAGATGACGCCCGCAAGCAGGAGCGAGATGACCATTACGATCGATCGCAGCGTCGAGCTGGCGATCAGTACGTCGACCGGCAGCAGGTTGACGATCGCGAAGGCGACCGCCGTCCCACCCAGCACGACGCCCAGGAAGTTGCAACATCCGGAATAGACGACGGCGGGCATGGGCTTGAGCGTGCCCGTATAGATCACCGTCGTGACGGCGTTGGCCGTATCGTGGAAGCCGTTGATGAACTCGAAGGCGAAGGCGACGAACAGCGCGAACCCAAAGCAAAGCTGCTGTTGGATCGTCAGTTCGTGTAGAGCTTCCCAAAGCGACGCGCTCACCGCGCACTCTCCGGTTGCAACTGTGCGCCGTCGCTATTCGGTCAGGGCGGCCGACAGGACTTTTCCGTCAGCCCCCGTCAGAGGGAGCGTCAAGAGGCGGGCGATGGTCGGGGCCACGTCGGTGTTTTGGATCTCGCCGAGCTGGGTTCGCGGCTTGATGCCCGCGCCCCACGCAATGAACGTCGCGGCCATGCAGGGCAGATTCTCGTCGTGCCCATGCATTCCGCGGAGCTCTCGACGAGGAACTGTGGGAACCGAACCGGTCGCCCCCTCGTCGAAGCAATATCCCTCTCGCGCAAATAAAACGAGGTCGGGTGAGTTCGGATCGACTTGCGGCTGAGCCAGGCCGTGCAGCTTGAGTTCGTCCGGTCCGACGATTGTCGCGACACCTTCCGTATTGGAGAAGATCTGCTCGACCTGCCTGATGACTGCGTCTCGCTTGCTTTGATCGAGGACGTAAATGAAAGCGGCTCCCCCCTGGCCGAGCACGTGGACGGCGCCGCCGGCTGCCTTTCCGGCTTTGACCTCGACCAGCCCGGCATCGCGCAGCGGCACGTTCGGCAGCACCAATCGCTCGACGGGCGAGAATCCGTGATCGGAAACGATCATCACGGTCAGCCCATTCGGATAGTCGCGTTTCGCCTCTTCCCAGACCTGACGGACTTGCTCGTCGGCCGCCTTGATCGCCGCGTAGGCCTCCGGCGTGCGCGGGCCCTTCGCGTGCTCGACCGAGTCGACGTGCGTGAGATGGAGCAGCGCGAGGTTCGGATGGTGATTGCGAAGGATGAAGTTGAACACTCGGGTGCACATGTCGTCGGAGGCGACCCGGAATTCTCGCCCGCCGTATTTCACGACGTCGCTCTCCGCCCAGACTCCCGCCTTTTTGCACTCCTTCATCAACGCAGGCGTGGTGTACTGATGCAGCAGCTCATCCGAAAAGACGTCGGGCAGCGTCCAGTCGAGAGCCTTCGCCCCGCGCGTCGCCGGCCAGCGAATGGCCGCGGTCGAAAGCCCCCGGGCTTTGGCCAGGTCGTACAGCGTCGGCACGCGGACGATCTGCTCTTTGTCAAAATTTGGGTCGCCGATCATGATCACCGGCTTGCGCGTGGTCCGGTCGAAATAGTCGTTACCGACGATGCCGTGCTTTCCCGCCAACACGCCGGTGATGAGAGTGGTGTGATTGGGCCAGGTAACCGTCGGCGCACAGGCCTTCATCCGAGCGGCGCGGGCCCCCTCTTCTCCGAGCGCTCGAATCGTCGGCATCTCGGCGCGCGGATCGTCAAAGTAGAACGCCGCCAGCCCGTCGACGCTGATCACGACGACGGCCCGACCCTGGTCCGCAGCCGCGGCTCCGCGGACCAATCCGGGGAGCAGCACGACTGTGACTATAAATAGTGCAGCCGTGGCCCTCGCCGACGTGCGCAATCTGGTCATTGTGGACAACACTCCTAAGTGGAGTTCTCAGGCTACGTCAGAATTGTGAACGGCCGGTTACGAATGCGTTCACATCTGGTAAAGAAACAGTCGGCGAGCGCGCTCCGAGACGCCGAGGACGGGCAATGCGATGGAGCATTGGGCTGCTCAGCGGCGGTCGGCGGTCATTTTGACGTCGTCGACGAACAGGGTGCCCGTGGCGCCGTTGAGCCCGATGCGGATCACCGCCTGCCGCGCTCCCTCCGGCACCGGCACGTTGGCGCTGACGCTGACCCAGCCTGCCCACGACCCCTTGAGGTGCACGGCAATCTGCTCGCCGACGAATTTTCGCGAATCGTCGAAGGTGACTTGCAGCCCGGCTTTGTCGAACGACTCCTTGCCGTCCACGATGTGGTCGGCCCGATATTTAAAAGTGAGCCGCAGCACGGCCACTTTGCGGCCGTCGACGCCGACCGCTTGCAGCGCATGCGACCGCTGGCCGGCCACGTCGTTTTGGAAGCGGATGCAAAACTGGCCATCCGCCGCCTCGCGGCTCATCAGCGTGACCTGGCGCTGGTTGTACCAGCCGGCGAGCGACCCGTTTTCTTCGCGGTCTTCGAAGCTGCCATTGCGGATTTGGGGATCGGTCGGGTCGGGCTTCACGGTGCGCTCGCGATCCGATTGCCCCGTCATCGGGACGAAGTAAGTCGGCATGAGCTGCTCGCGGACCAGTTTGCCGTCCTTCTTCTCGAGCAGGACCATTTCCTGGTCGTAGCGGCTGCCGACCGGAATGATCATCCGCCCCCCTTCTTTGAGCTGGTCGACCAGCGGCTGCGGCACCTTCTCGGGCGAACAGGTGACGATGATCTTGTCGAACGGGGCGTATTCCTTCCAACCGGCGTAGCCGTCGCCGATCTTCGTCGTGACGTTGTGGTAGCCGAGGTGTTTGAGCCGCTTCTCAGCGGCCTGCCCCAGCGGCCTGACGATTTCGATCGAGTAAACCTCCTTGACCAGGAGCGACAGCACGGCCGCCTGGTAGCCGCTGCCGGTGCCGATCTCGAGCACCCGATCCTCGCGCTGCGGGTCGAGCGTCTCGGTCATCTGTGCGACGACCGACGGCCAGGTAATCGTCTGCTTGTATCCGATGGGCCAGGCCGAGTCCCAATACGCTTTGGCGCGGTAAGCGGGCGGCACAAACTCGTGGCGGGGAACGCGGCGCATGGCCGCCAGCACGCGGGCGTCGTGAACTCCCGCCTTCTCGACGTAATCGGAGACCATCTTCAGCCGGGCTTGATCGTAATCCGGACTGCTCTGCCCCTGGGCGGGGCGAGTTCCCCCAGCGACGAACAACGCGGCTACAAGCAACACGGACAGGGGAAACGCGGGCACGAGCAACGTGGGGGGAGCGATGCGCTTCGGCATCGGACGACGCCTTCGAGCAAGCTCGGCGCGGTCGAAACCGCGAATCGTGCGTTTCCGGTCGCGCCGATTGCCAGCCAACATCGATGGTATCCGCGGGGAATTGACCAGGCGAGCGAATCCAAACCGGGAAAGCATTACGAATTTGATTTGTGCCGTGCACGTGATCCAGTACGCTGGAACCGGCTGCGGGCGCTTTCCCCGTGTCACTTCCAGCTTGGAGACCTCGCATGGGAATGCTGAAAGAGTTCAAAGAGTTTGCCATGAAGGGCAACGTCCTCGACATGGCCGTCGGCATTATTATTGGGGCGGCGTTCGGCAAGATCGTTACCTCGCTCGTCAACGACGTGATTATGCCGCCGATCGGCGTTGTGTTGGGCAACGTCGATTTCTCGAGTCTGGCGGTGACGTTGCGGCAGAAGACGGAGGCCGCTCCGGCCGTGACGATCCGCTACGGACTCTTCATCAACACGATCATCGACTTTGTCATCGTGGCCTTCGCGATCTTCATCGTGATCAAGCAACTCAATCGCCTAAAGCGGCCCGAAGCTCCGCCCCCGCCGACGACGAAGGACTGCCCGCGCTGCCTGATGGCCATTCCCCTCAAGGCCACGCGCTGCGGCCACTGCACAGCGGAGATCGGGTAGCATTTCTCCTCAGTCACCACCAAGCCGCGGCCGGCCGGGCTGACAGAGGTCGGCCGCACGAGTCCGATGCTGACTATCTACACGATCGGCCACTCGAACCATCCGCTCGATCGGTTCCTGGAGCTCTTGGCTCAACACAGGATCGGAGAGCTGGCCGACATTCGGCGGTTTCCCGGTTCGCGCAAACACCCGCACTTCAATCGCGAAGAGTTGCAACGCACGCTCGACCGCTCGGGGCTAGTCTACCGCTGGATGGAATCGCTGGGAGGACGACGCAAAGCGTCCGGCAGCGCCGCTTCCGAAAACCTCGCCTGGCGAAATGTCAGCTTCCGCAACTACGCGGACTACATGGCGACGCCCGAATTTCACGCAGCGATCGACACGTTGCTCCAAGACGCCGCCGAGCATCGCACGGCCATCATGTGCGCGGAGGGGCTCTGGTGGGAGTGCCATCGCCGCCTGGTGAGCGACTTTCTCACGGTCCAGGGCGTGACGGTCGAGCACATCATGCCGAACGGGCCGGCCAAGCTGCATCGCCTGACGCCGGGGACCGTAGTCGTCGACAACCGCTTAACGTACCCTGCGTCCAAGAGTTTGTTCGACGAAGAATAGCTTCGGCACGCCGGCGATGTTGGGCGCCTCGCTAGGACTCGTCGATTGCTGGCTTTCCGGTTTCGCTTTCGATCGCCCCAACTGGTTTCACGCCTGACGATGAACGACCCGCCGCTCGATCCACCACCATCCTCGGCTGCGGCCGACACAGCGGCAGTGTCGTCGCAAGCCGCCTCGCTGCGACGCGGCCGGATGATGGTGGGGCTGGCGTCGTTGTTGTGGAGCACGAGCGGCGCGTTCGTCAAAAGTCCGCCGCTGGCCGCCATTCCGGAGGGTTCTCGCGGCCCGATTCTGGCCTGCTTTCGCGTGTTGGCGGCGGCCGTGGCGTTGGGCCTGTTCGTGAAGCCCCGAAACGTGCGGTGGCGGCCCATGCTGGTCCCCTTTGTGATCACGTTTGCCGGCATGAACCTGCTCTTCGTGACGGCGATGACGCGGACAACTGCCGCGGCCGCCATCTTTCTGCAGTACACGAGCACGGCGTGGGCATTCCTGTTCAGCATTTTTGTGTGGCGCGAGCGGGCCGACATGCCCAACCTGGTGGCGCTGTTGTGTGCGCTCCTCGGTTTGGGTTGGATCGTCGCTGGCGACTGGAATACGGCCTACTTCGCCGGCAATTGCCTCGCGCTCGGCAGCGGCGTCTGTTACGCCGGAGTGATCATCACGCTCAAAATGCTGCGTGACGAAGACTCGGCGTGGCTGGTCGCTCTTGTGCCACGCAGGCGCGGGCCTGTTGCTGTTGCCGCTGGTGGCCGCGTCGAGCCTGGCGCTCTCGCCGCTGCAGTGGTCGCTGATCGCCGTCTTCGGCGTGGTCCAGATGGGGCTGCCCTACCTGATCTTCGCGAGCGCCCTGCGGCGGGTGCCGATTCAAGACGCCGCCCTGCTGACGCTGCTCGAGCCGATCTTGAATCCGCTTTGGGTGTACTGCCTATGGGGCGAACCGGTCGAACTGTCGACTTGGGTCGGGGGCGGGTTGATTCTCGGCGGACTGGCCGTCCGTACGCTGCTGCTCAGGAGGACCGAACGCCGGCCCGCGAGCGTCGAGACGCCGCAATGAGGCCCACCCAAACATCCATCACGTTGGTGTGCGTCGGTCCGGTCTTGATCAGGCCGCCGGTGCGATCGAAGAATTCGTACGCATTGTTGATCGCCAGGAACGGCGCGGGCAGACAGCCCTTGTTCGCGGGCCGATCGAATCAGGTCGGCATCGGCAACAGCTCCGGCGGCATCGGTCGGACCGTCTTCGCCGTCGGTCCCTCCAGAGAGCAGCACGAGATCGTGCAGGCCGTCGTTCCACAGGGAGTCGATCGCGCCGAGCACCAGCTCTTGATTCCGCCCTCCCCGGCGCGGCTGGCTGGTCTGCACCAGGCGCACCGTCGTCTCGCCTCCAGCCAACAGGCAGACCGGCTCCGTGGCCGCGGCGTCCGAGTTACGAAGCGTGCCGACGTGGTGAGCCAATTGCCGTCCGACTTCGCGGGCTTCGCCCTGGTTGCGACTGCCCAACGAGCGAGTGACGTAGCCGAGCTCGGCGGCCTTGCGGGCTGCGGCGGTCAGGGCCGTCTCGTTATTGCCGATGACAAAGTTTTGGATGGTGGCGGGCAGCGGCGGATCGGGCGGTGCGTCGCGATTGGATTCCAGCAAAGTCCAAACGGCTTCGGGCACGTCGCTGCGCCGGCCGGCAATCCGCTCGAGAATTCGCAAGGCGTCGATAACCGTCGAACGATCGGCGACCGTCGGTCCCGAGGCGATCACGTCGAGCGGATCGTCGATCACGTCGGAAATGATCAGCGTCGCGACCCGCGCGTCGCCGGCCGCACGCGCCAGTCGTCCCCCTTTGATCGCGGAGAGGTGTTTGCGCACGCAGTTGAGTTCGTTGATCGTCGCCCCGCCAGCCATCAGCAGCCGGGTGACGGCCAGCTTGTCGGCCAGGGACAAGCCGGCGAGCCGGGGCCGGCAAGAGCGCGCTTGCACCGCCCGAAATCAGGACGAGGCACAGATCGTCAGCCGAAAGTTGCCGCACGCGGTGCAAAATCTCTTCCGCGCCGGCGACTCCCTCGGCCGTCGGTTCGTTCACACCGGCCGGTCGGGCTGCGTGCAGGTGGATGCGGGCGAGCGGGCGAGACACAGTCGGCCGGCACGTTCACCCAGCCAGTCAGCCGCTCGGCCAGCGGCGTTCCGGCCAGGGCCGCTTCCAAGTCCGGCCGCCATGCCTGCCCCCGCCTTGCCGGCACCGACCGCGACGATTCGGCTCTCGGGCTGCAGCGCAAATGGCCGGCCACAGATTTCCAGCGCGTATCGGCCTGGGCACGCAGAGACTCGCGGACCAGCCGCTCGGAATTGACGGCGTCGACGCCCGCGCACCAGATGGCCAGCGCGTCGCTTCGCAGTCGTGCTGGTCCCAAGCTTGCCGTCACAGAACGCCCCCGCTGCCCCCTCACGCGTCTCAGGCGCCATTATGCGGGCCCGAAGCGCGCAGCGGGAGGGTTCTATGGTTGAAGCAGGAGGCTGCAAAGCGGTGCCGAGCAGGCGAATCGCTTGAGCGACTCAGGCGCTCGGGCGCAGCCGCGTAAAGCTCGAGAGGACTTCGTACAGGTCGCTCGAAACGCGAACCTCGTCGTCCTCGAAGTCGCGGAGCCAGGTGCGGTCCCAACGGACGGCTTCGACCAACGCTCGCGTGACTTCGCCAAAGCGCATGTTCACCTGCGCGCTGACGTCCGCCGAGCTGTCCTGATCTTCGCCGGTGAATAACCGCAACCGTGGTCGCATGGGTGTCCCTTCCCTGTCGCTTGATCGACTTTGCGAGCGGCGAGCGTCACATCCTGAAACGCCGCCGACGAGTCGGCAAAGCGTCTCCATCAAGTATCGACACGCTGCCTGAGCAGACTTAACCGAAGACTCCGCGCACAACGTCCGGGTGATTTGATGCTGGCCGCCGTCGTTCGCGCTTACAACTCACCGGCAGCAACAGCCGAAATGGGTTTCGATCGCGGTCGGGAAGCGGTACAGTTTGCTGCCAGGAAAACTTGACGCCGATCATTCTTTGTTGCGACGAACCGCCACTGAAACAGCCACTGATCGGCCAACTCGAGCGATGTCTGCCGGATGCCCGACACAATCCGCTGCTTTTTGGCTCTCAAGATTCCGGCCGACACCGCGATGCGCCGCGTGCTGAAAGAGCTTGCCGCGATGGGTCGCGCGCTGAAGGCTGTGGAACCCGAGAATTTGCACGTCACGCTCAAGTTTTTCGCCGCGGCCGAGCCCGAATCGATCCCCGAAATCGCAGCGATTGCGACTGACGCGGTCGGGAAGCATGCCCACGGCCAACTGACCTTGACCGGGCTCGGCGCCTTTCCACACGCCGAGCGCCCGAACGTGATCTGGGCCGGGCTCGCAGGGCCAGGAGCCCAGACTCTGTGCACAATCGCCGGGGAACTCGAAGCGGCGCTCGAACCAATCGGCTTTCGAGCGGGAGAACCGACCGTTCCGCCCCACTTGACGCTGGCCCGGGTCAAATTCCGACCGCCCGAAGAACTACGCGCGCTATTGGCTCGCCACGCCAAGTACGGTCTTTCGGTACGACCACGGTCGACGAGATCGAGCTGATTCCGCTCGGAACCCGGGCCCGAGGGGTCCGCGTTACACCGTGCTCGAGCACTTTCCGCTGGGCGCGAACGCGACTTAACGTCCGCAAAACGGACGAGCCATTCAGCTCTTGGCCGCGTCGCCCGGCCGCTGGACCCGATAAATCTCGATCAGCAGCTCGTCGGCCGACTTGAATTTCTTCTTTTGCGAGGCGACTGAATCGATCAGCTTGCGGGCGTCGGCCGCCGTGTGGCCCAAATTCACCAACGCCTGGAATGTTTCGTCGACGACGTCATGGGGCGTCCCTTCGACGCTGGGAATGTCGCGAGCCACCATCAGCGCGAAGCGGGCCATCCGCCGCCGCAGCTTGGCAACGATTCGTTCGGCCACGGCCGGCCCGATGCCGGGAAGAGCGATTAACTCTTCGAGATTCTGGTCCTCGATGGCGGCGGCCACTTCCCGCACCGGCCGCACGATCGCACGGAGCGCTTTCTTCACGCCGACTCCGTCGACCGAACAGATCGCCTCGAAGAACTCCGCTTCGGTTTCGCTCAAGAAGCCGACCAGCCGGGGGGTCATGCGGCCCTGTTGCGGGTTCCCCTCGATGTACTCGATCGTCCGCAGGCTCACCGTTTCGCCGACCTTGGTTTGCAGCTGGCGGCGGACGAAATCGGGAATGAAGACCTCGTACTCGAGTGGGCCGACTTCCAGCGTGGCTGCCGTGTCGGCCAGCCGGACGAGCTTGCCAGTAACTTTGGTGATCATGCGACGAATCGCACGCGATGATACAGACACAGGGCCAAGGCCGAGGCGTCGGCCACGTCGTTCGGCTCGAGCAGGCGTTCGAGCCGCAGTTCGCGGCTCACCGCGTGCTGCATCTGATCCTTGGAAGCGCGGCCACTGCCCGTGATCAGTTTCTTTACGTTGGTGGGCGCAAAATGAATGACCGAGAGGCCGGCCTCGGCGGCCACCATCAAAATCGCGCCGCGCAGCGTGTGCCATCAGCAAAGCGGACTTCGGATTCTTCCCCAGCGTGAACACGCGCTCGATCGCCATCGCTTGCGGACGGAATTCCTGAATCACCTCGCGCAGACCGGTGCCGATTTCCAGCACGCGGGCGGCTAGCGAGATGCCCGTCTTCGAGCGGATGATGCCCGCCTCCCGCAGCACGGGGCCGGCCGGCGACCGCTCGAGCAGAGCATAGCCCGTGCGCGCGCAATCCGGGGTCAACGCCCAGGATGCAGGAGACCGGTTCCGTCTGCTCGCCGTCGTGCTTCGGTTCGGCTGTGTTCACGTGTCCCGCCGCCATTTGGTTCCGTCCGGGCGATCTTCCAACGTGATTTTGAGGGCCGTCAAACCCTTGCGGATCTGGTCGGCCACCGCGAAGTTTTTCGTCCGACGACTCTCTGCCCGCAGCTCGATCAGAAGCGCCATCAAGTCGTCGACCAGCCCGTCGCTGACCGCGGCCGTTTTGGCCACCGGTTTGCGGAACAACCCCAGGACCCCGCTCAGTTCTTTGAGCAAGGTCAGCGCCGTCACCAACTCGGCTTTAGCCTTGTCGTCCGCGGCCCCGCCGGCGTCGAGTTTCTTGTTGCCGATGAAGCCGTTAATGGACCGCGACACGTCGAACAGGACGCCGATGGCGCCGCCCGTATTGAAATCGTCATCCAGGGCCGAGAGGAACCGCTCGCGCAGTTGGCCCAGCTCCTTCAAGAAGTCGGAAGGCTGTGTCCCCAGATCGGTTGAGCGCTCGCGAGAGGTCGATGCAGCCAGGGCGTAAAAGTCCTGCCCGGTGATTCGCTGAAACGCTTCAAACAACCGATAAAACCGCTCGAGACTTTCACCCTTTTGGGAAATCTGCTCGTCGCTCAATTCGATGGGGCTGCGGTAATGCGTTGAGAGCAGGAAAAAGCGAATCGTCTCCGGCGGAAAGGCGGCAAACAGTTCCTTGACCGAAGCGGCCCCCTTTGAGCCGGCCAGCTTGTTGGCCTCCTGCTCAGACTGCGACGGAGCGACGTCACCGCGACGATCGTGTCCGCCGCCCACTTTGCCCGCGACCGGCCCCGATTGCATCAGTCCGTTATGCAGCCAATAGCGCGAAAACGGCTTGCCGCTGGCCGACTCGGACTGGGCAAGCTCGTTCTCGTGATGGGGAAACATCAAGTCGAGTCCGCCGCCATGAATGTCGATCGACTCGCCCAGAATCTGCATGCTCATTGCCGAGCACTCGATGTGCCAGCCGGGGCGGCCGGGCCCCCAGGGGCTGTCCCACGCGGGTTCGCCCGCCTTCGACTTCTTCCAGAGGGCGAAGTCGGCCGGATTCCGCTTGCGATCGTTGGCCTCGACCCGCGTGCCGGCGAGCATTTCTTCGACGCTGCGGCGGCTGAGCTTGCCGTAGTCGGGATCCTTGAGCACCTCGAAATAGACATCGCCGTCGAGCGGATAGGCGTGGCCTTTTTCGATCAGCCGGCCGATCAACTTCTGCATCTCGCCGATGTACTTCGTGGCGTAGGGAAACTCGTCGACCGTGTCGACGCCGATCGTTGCCAGGTTGTCGAAGTAATCTTGCGTCATCTGGCCGGCCAGCGCTTCGACGGTGGTGTTCTTCTCGCGGGCCCGGTTGATCAGTTTGTCGTCCACGTCGGTGATGTTGATGATGAACTTCACCTTGTAGCCGCTATAAACCAGGTAGCGCTTGATGGTGTCGAAGATCACCGGGCCAACCATGTGGCCGATATGCGCCGGCTTGTAGACCGTCGGCCCGCAGAGGTACATGCGGACTTCCCCCGGCACCACCGTGCGAAAGTCTTCCTTTTGCCGGGTCAGCGTGTTGTAAACTCGCAACGTCATGAGGACTCCGCTTCCCTTCAATCGCGGACCAGCAGGACCACGGCATCCGCGGAAATGGCTTCTTTGCGGCCCACCGGTCCCACTCCTTCGCCCGTCTTCGCCTTCACGTTCACGTTTTCCGGCGGGATTCCCAACAGCTCGGCCACGCGGTTGCGAATCGCCTCGCGGTGCGGCGAGAGCCGCGGCTCCTCCGCGGAAATCGTGCAGTCGAGATTCACGATCTTCCAGTTTTTCTTGCGGACTTCGGCGACAGCGGCCGTCAGCAGGTTGCCCGAATCGGCGCCCGCCCATTGTGGATCGGTGTCGGGAAACCATTGGCCGATATCGCCCAGCCCGGCCGCTCCGAAGACCGCATCGGTGATGGCGTGCAGCAGCACGTCCGCGTCGCTGTGCCCGTCGAGCCCGCGCTCGTATTCGATGGCGATGCCGCCGAGAATCAGGCTGCGGCCCCGCGTGAGGCGGTGAGTGTCGTGCCCGTGACCGACTCGCAAGTCCAAGCCTGGTCGCGAATCCAAGTCTGACGACTCCTCAAAACGCCGGTTTCGCTCGGGACGCCGCTGCCGAAACGCGGTTGGCGAACGGACATCGGTGTGACGCGGTGACCGCCGACGGTTCGGGCAGAATAGGAAATCTCCGAATTCCTGCGGGGATCATAACCAGCCATTTCGCGACTGACAACTTGTTGGAGAGGCTCAAAATCGGCCGTGGATCCGCGCGAGCGGGGTCGCAAGCCGCTTCCCGGCCCGAAATTGACAGCTTTTTTGTGTTCTCATACACTCCGCCCCCTCTCCTGTCTCCTCAATCCCTTCGTTCGCACATCAGCCAACTCTCGGCTGCGAAACCCTATGCTGGTTTCACGACGTATTGCTGCGCTTGTTCTGGCGCTTGCCGGCGGCTGCGCGGCGAGCGGCTGCATGCTGCTTAAGCCGATTGGTGACGTCTTCGGCTTCTGGCCTCCTGCCACGACCGCGGCGACGCAATCGCTGCCGCCGCTTCAGCCTTCGCGAGAATCGGTGCAGATCGAATTCACGTTCCTGGAGCGACCGGTTGGTGATCCGCTCTTGGGCACTGCCCTCTGGGCCCAGATTGACCAGGTCGGTGCCGTCAGCGGAACCGAAGCCGAATCACTCAAACAACTCGGCCTGCGCGTCGGCAACGCTGGCTCCGTGCCCAGCCCAGCACTCGAGCGCATGCTCAAAGAGTCGCAACCGGACGATGCCCAGGCGTCCGAGACGCACATCACGGTGAAGAAAGAGACGTTGTGCATCGGGCCGGGCGTCTCGCCGCCGATCACCACCAACACCCTCAAAAAGTGCACGCTGGACGTGCCATTGACGGTCGGCACGAAGGAAGGGACGTACGAAAACTTCAAAAGCGTGCTGCGGCTGACCGCGCATCGTCAGCAGGACGGCTGGGCACGGCTGGAATTCGTGCCCGAAATTCACTTCGGGCAGGAGCGGCTGCGTCCCATGTCGGCCAACGCGGGCCTGCAAACCATCTGGCAGCCGGAAATGGCCCAAGAGGTCGAAACGCTCTTGTCGCACCGCTTCTCGTCAACACTGCACGTCGGCGAGATCGTGATCATCACCGCGGACGCGCTGAAAAGCCGCGTTTGTTTGGCACGCAAGCCTTCGTTCGCGACCAACCCGGCACCGGAGCCCTGCAGCGCGTGCTCCTGCTGCGGCTGGCGAATATGAACCGTATCAATCCGGTTTACGCTCAACAGGGACCGGGCCTCAGCAGCGGTCGGTAGTTAAATCGACCGCCCGGATCGCACGCCTAGGTCGCGCTGAGGGCAGGAGTCGGCCGCGAAAGCGCCAGCACCGGATCGGCCGCGTGCAAGAACCAGCGATCGAGCACCACACTTCTGGTGAACCAGCGGTTGGCCATCAAGTGTGCTGCGGCAAATCGCAAAAAGGCCGCCGGCAGATAGTCGGAGAAGGCGCCGCGCCGCGGAGTGCCGTATCGTTGGCGGATCTGCTCCGCGTATGGGGCAAGTTGGCCGCCCGAATAATCTCCGGCTGCGGCAAGCAAAACGTCGGCTGCGAGCAGTCCCGATTCGACGGCCGGACGAATTCCCTCGCCGCTTTGCGGGTAGGCCAGGCCGGCGGCGTCGCCGACGAAGAGCACGCCGTCGTCGACGAGCTTCGGCTCAATCCGCTCATAGATCTGATAGGCGTGCCCGTGAAATCGCTCCGGCACGGCGCAAGCGATCCGCCCCCGATCGCGGAGAAACTGGCAGAACGACTGCACGTGCGCGCTCACGCCGGACGAGTCGAGCCGCCCCAACCCGATATTCAAAAAGTTCCCCTTGCGAAAACACCACGCGTATCCGGCCAGGTCCTCGCAAAAGTACAGCTCGGGCACTTCGGCGCGGACGTTCACCCGAGCCTCGTCCTCCGGCGGCAACTCGAATTCGATCTCCTGAGCCGCCACCGTAATGAGTTGCCGGCCGTCGCGCCCGCCCAGTGACCGCGCAACCGGGCAAAAATGCCCCCCCGCCCCGACGAGAGCGTTGGCGCGAATCGTGTTGTTGACGATCCAGCCGGAGCCGTCGCGACGCATCTCCAGCACTGCCTCGCCAAAGCGGACTGGTGCGGCGGATCGCTCAAGGAGAAAGTGGTCGAACTCGCACCGTCGAATGCCGTAGCTGACGACGTGGCCGTAGTCGGTTCCGACCTCGTCGCCGCCAATCATGCCCGTGCGAAATCCGGTGATCGGCTGACAGACTCGCGACGTCGCGTATTCGTCCGGATCGACGCCCAAGACTTCAAAGACCTGCGGAGTGACCCAGCCGGCACACGTCTTGTCGCGCGGAAACGTCTTGCGGTCGATCACCAGCACATCGACGCCAGCCTGCACGAGCCGGCTCGCACACGAAGAGCCGGCCGGCCCGCCGCCGACGATCAGGACCTCGCAGTTCTGCATTACGCGCTCGTCCCACGACAGTGGCGGGCTGACCGGGGCCGATGGCGCCGGTCGACCCTCGCACGCCGGCAAGTGCGAGTACAGATGCGAGCGGGTCAGCGGGAGTTCGTTGAGCCGCGGCCGCCCGAACAGAACCTGGAAGAGCTGCAGCGTGCCCGAATCGAAGGCCGCGATCGACCCGGCGAGGTACATCCGCCACATCCGCACAAAGCGGGCGTCATAAAGCTCGCGGACGGTCTCTGCCGCCTCTTCGTAGCGGGCCAGCCAGTGTCGCAACGTCTCGGCATAGTGCAGGCGCAGGTTCTCGACCTCCAGAATCGAGAGCTGGTTGGGCTCGAAGATCGCTCCCATTTCGCTGAGCGCGGGAGGTTGCGCCCCCGGGAAAATCCGTCGCTCAATCCAGGGGTCGAGCACCTCGTGCCGATTGCGGCCGATCGAGTGAATCAGCCCGCGGCCCGACGGCGAGAGGCAACCATCAATCACGTCTCCCAGCCGGCGGTAGTTTTTGAGCCCCACGTGCTCGAGCATACCGATCGACATAAAGACGTCGCACTTGCCGGTGATGTTCCGCCAGTCGTCGAGGATGAACTCGACGCGATCGTCCAGTCCCTCGGCCTTGGCGCGGCGCGGGCCGCGTTGACCTGTTCCGTCGAGATGTTGTACGCCCGCACGCGCACGCCATAGTGCCGCGCCATGTGCAGCGCAAACCCACCCCAGCCGCATCCGGCTTCAATCACGGTCTCGCCCGGTTGGAGCCAGACCTTGCGGCAGACGTGATCCATCTTCGCAATCTGGGCCGCCTCGATCGAAGCGTTGGGATCCTCGAAGTAGGCGCACGTGTAAAGCAGGTTCTCGTCGAGCCAGAGTCGATAGAACTCGTTGCCGATGTCGTAGTGGTGGTGAATGTTCTTGCGCGAGGCGGACAACGTGGTCCGGCTGCCCCAATGCAGCGCTTTCTCGATCAGCGTGAGCCACCGCGTCGCCACGGGCGGAGCGCTCGCCGCACAACGAGCAACCAGGCACATCACGTATTCGAGATCGCCGTCGATATCCAGCTTGCCGTTGGTGTAGGCCTCGGGAAATTGGAAGAAGGGGTCGGTCAGAATCCGCCAGACCGTTCCCCGGTCGTGGATCGTGACGCGAATCGCCCCGTCGCCGGACGCGGCCCCGCTAATCACTTCCTCGCCATTCCACAGGACCATCACCAGCGGCGGATCTCCGACGACTTTCAGCAGCCGCTGGAGCAGCCGTTTCTCGAGCGAGGGGCCCGATCGGCGGCCGGCGGGAGCCGACAGAGTTCGGATGGCGGGTCCGCGCGCTTCGGCGATCGCGGAGTTCTGCGACGCGCTTGTTGTGCCTTCTCGCGCGGGGGTCGCTGCTTCAACGGAGACCGGATCCATGCGCTCCTCCACCAGGTTGTCTACGGCAGTCGATACGAGGTTGAGGTCGGTTCGCCGCGGGGCTTGCCCGGAGAGTCTGTTTTCCGGGATCCGCAACTGCCTACAAATTACGGGCAGAGTCGGCTGTGTTCAATATCTGTTAAGCCGCCGACGAGCCGTAAAATCCAAGACGGCTCCGGATAATCGGCTCCATCGCTCGACCCACCCGTCCCTTGCCGGACCGTACCCTCACGGAACGAGCACGGCCGTGCCGTTGACCCGATCTTCCTTGAGGTCGACTAGGGCCCGATTGGCCTCCGCCAGCGGATAGGTCGCCACGTGGGGCCGAAGCGAGATTGAAGCCGCTTCGGCCAGCAGTTCGCGGCCGTCTTCCCGGGTATTCGCCGTGACGGAGCGGATATTCTTCTCGTAAAAGAGGGTGCGCGTGTAATCCAGGGCAGGGATTTCCGACATGTAGATGCCGGCCAGGGCCAGGGTGCCCCCCTTGTCCAACTGGGCCAAAGCGTCGGGCACCAGGTTCCCCGCCGGCGCGAACATGATGCCGCTGTTCACCTTGGCGGGCATATCTTGGGCGTTCTCGCCGACCCAGGTCGCCCCCATCTGGCGAGCCAGCCGGCGGTGCGACTCGCCCCGCGTCACGACGAAAACCTCGCTCCCCCGGTGCAGGGCGATTTGAAGGATGATGTGGGCGCTCGAGCCGAAGCCGTACATCGCCAGGCGGCCGCCTGGAGGCAGATCGGCTCGCTTCAGGGCCCGATATCCGATGATTCCCGCGCACAAGAGCGGGGCGGCATGGATATCGTCGAACACATCGGGAATCTGATAAGCAAACGCTTCGGGCACGATCGCCGACTCAGCATAGCCGCCGTCGGCGTCGTAGCCGGTGTAAATCGAGAACTCGCACAGATTTTCGCGGCCCGCGCGGCAGTAGTCGCACTGGCCGCACGCCTTTCGCAGCCAGGGAATCCCGATCCGCTGCCCCACGCTCAGCAGTCGGCAGCGTGGGCCCACCCGATCGACAATCCCCACAACCTGGTGGCCACAAATAACAGGCAGCTTGCGTTGCGGGAGATCTCCCTCGATCACATGCAGATCGGTGCGGCAGACCCCACAGCAGCGGACTTTCACCCGCACTTCCCCGGCTTGGGGCTCGGGCTCCGGCAGTTCCCGCAGATGCAGCGGCGCGGCCGACGCTCGAGCGATCTCGTCCAGGACCATCGCCTTCATGGTCGGGCTTCCGCGATCAACGGGCCTAGGGCGCGACGAATTCGTGCTCGGGATGACGCACGGTGAGCACGGGACAAGGCGCTTTGCGGACGACCTTCTCCGCCACGCTGCCGAGCAGCATGTGAGCCAGGCCGCCCCGACCGTGCGTTCCCAGCACGATGAGATCGATATTCGCTTCCTGGGCGTACCGCACGATCTCGAGGAACGGCGGGCCTTGCCGCACAACCTTCACGATCGTCTTGCCGACCGCCCAATTGGCGTCGATCGCCCGTTCGAGCATGGCGTTGGCGTTGAGCTCGAGCTCGCGCAGATAGTCGATGGGAGGAGCCAGCGCCGCACCCGGTTCGGGCACCAGGGGCGCCAGATCTTGAATGACATGCAGAACATGCAGTTCGGCTCCAAATTGCTGGGCGAACGCGCACGCATACATGCGGGCCGCTGCCGAGTATTCGCTAAAATCAGTCGGCAACAAAATCCGCTGCAACTTGATCATCGCCTGCTCCGCAAAGAAACGTCTTGGACCGCTGGCGCCGTTCGTCAGGGGCGTCGCGTTTGCCCGTCCGGTCGAACCAGCGGCTCCGAACCAGTCGAGGCCCCGTATAATCATAAGGGGGTCGCCGGTGTTTGCCACAAGCAAAGTGCAGTGTCTGATACGGTGGATCGGGGTTGCGGCCAGCCTCTCGATCGCCGCGTCGTGCTCGGGACCGCTACGCACCGATTCGTCGGGCCCGTCCGTCCAATCACAAGGAGAGCATTCGATGAAGACGACAGGAACCTTGATCGCGATCACCAGCGCGGCCATCCAAGACGGGCAGCCCATCCCCACCAAATACACCGAGGACGGCGAAAACCTCTCCCCTCCCCTGGCCTGGACCTACACGCCCAAAGGGACAAAACAATGGGCGCTGATCTGCGACGATCCCGACGCGCCGACACCCAAACCTTGGGTGCACTGGGTGATGTACGGGATCCCGGGCGAGATCCGCTCGCTGCCACAAGGCGTCGAGCCGGCGGAGAAGCTCGCGTCGTTACAGGGGGCCATGCAGGGGAAGAACTCCTGGCCCAACGGACAGACGATTGGCTACCGGGGCCCCGCGCCTCCCAAAGGGCACGGCGTGCATCACTACCACTTCAAGCTCTATGCGCTCGACGCGCTCTCTCATGCTTAAGCCTGAGATGACCAAAGAAACCGTCGAGCAAGCGATCGACGGTCACATCCTGGGCACGGGCGAGCTGATCGGCACCTACGAGCGAAAATGAGTCGCGGACGGCTGCGGCCAGTCAGCGTTTCTCGAGCGGCACAAGCGACCGCTCTTTCGGCCCGACGTAGATTTGCCGCGGGCGACCGATGCGGCCGCTGTCCTGCCGCTGCTCTTTCCAGTGGGCGATCCAGCCTGGCAACCGTCCCAGGGCGAACATCACCGTAAACATGTTCGTGGGAATGCCAATGGCCCGGTAGATGATGCCGCTGTAGAAATCGACGTTGGGATAGAGCTTGCGTTCGACGAAGTAACCGTCGTTCAGGGCGACCTCTTCCAAGCTCTTGGCGATGTCCAACAGCGGGTCTTTCACCCCCATCTGGTTGAGCACATCGTCCGTGGCTTTTTTCAGGATGGTCGCGCGGGGGTCGAAGTTTTTGTAGACCCGGTGGCCGAACCCCATCAGCCGAAAGTTCGAATTCTTGTCCTTGGCCAGGTCGACGTACTTCTTGTAGTTGCAGCCGTCGGCCTGAATCATCTCCAGCATTTCGATGACGGCCTGGTTGGCCCCGCCGTGCAACGGCCCCCACAAGGCGCAAATTCCTGCGGAGAGCGACGCGAACAAGTTGGCCTGGCTGCTGCCGACCAGACGAACCGTCGACGTGCTGCAGTTCTGTTCGTGGTCGGCATGCAAAATCAGCAGCTTGTTGAGCGCGTTTTCAGCAACCTTGGGCACGATGTACGGCTCGGTCGGGAAGGCGAACATCATGTGCAGGAAGTTGCCGCAATAAGGGAGATCGTTCCGCGGATAGATGAAGGGCTGCCCCACCGACTTCTTGTAGGAATAGGCCGCGATGGTCTTGGCCTTGGCCAGCACGCGGATGATGTTCAGATCCTCGGCGTCGGCCCCGCCGTTGGGGTAGTACGTCGACATCGAGGCGATCATCGACGAGAGGATGGCCATGGGGTGCGCGCCGGGCGGGAACCCCTCGTAGAACTTCTTCATGTCCTCGTGGATCAAGCTGTGATAGGTCAGCTTGTCCCGGAACTCGGCGTATTGCTGGCGGTTGGGCAAGTCGCCGTTGATCAGCAGGTAGGCGACTTCGGTGAATTGGGTGTGCTCGGCGAGTTGCTCGATCGGGTAGCCGCAGTAGCGAAGGATGCCCTTTTCGCCGTCGATGTAGGTGATGGCGCTCTTGCAGGCTCCCGTGTTGCCGTATCCCAGGTCGAGCGTGATCGCTCCGGTCTCGGAACGCAGGTTCGAGATATCAATGCCGTGCTCGGCTTCAGTGCCGACAACAACCGGCAGTGTGACCTCACGTCCGTCGAGACTCAGTCGCGCATTTGTCATATCCGGGGTCCTACATGTGGGGCTCACGCGATCCGTCGCGATTCGGGCGGTTCGAACGTTGCGGAGACCGTTGGAGCGGTTCCCACAGGGTATTGTCCGCTCGATCGGGCGATTTCGCAACCGGCTGAAATCGCGCGATCAGACCTCGGCGGAACGACCGAACAGGTGTTCCGGAAGAATCGATGCGACTCGGCAAGCCGGGCGGAGTTCGTCTCGTCGAGCGCGGGCCGTCTACGCGCTTGGAGCGCGACGATCCCTCAGCGTCTTCTCGCGAGGAGCGGCCGATAAACTTCGCCCCGTAGTCCCAAAACTCGTTATGGACTTGCCGGGCACGAACGATTTCCACCAACAGCCAAGTCGAGCCGCCGGTGTCAGGGTCGAGGCACAGGACCACGCGTTTGGCGGGAATGCGGCCCCGGTAGATGAAGCCGACGCCGAGCTCAGAGACGTTCCGCGCCCAAACCGCGATCGGCGAGCCGTCCCCTTCCTGCCCCGGGCGCGTCTTGATGCCGTGATGATAGACGGCCATCCGGGCGGGGTAGGTGCACCGCTCTTTGGCACGTTTCTGGGTCTGGTGACCCTGCATCTTCTCGTCCCAGCGCGCGAGAATTTTGAGGACGCGCTCGGCATCCCGCTGGTGATCGGTCGGCAACGTGGCGGTAGGCGTCGACTTCACAGCACCGTGGCTCCCACTGATCGCGGACGAGATGGACTCTCGTCGCGAACAAAATCGCTATCGAGTCTAGTTCACGGGCCGGGTCCGCGGGTCGCCGCGGCGCTCCAAAGCGTGCAGATCCTGGCCGCACGAAGCGGCACGATCGATACATTCGGCAGATCGCGCGTCGGACGATCGCTCAGAGCTTGACGTAAATGCCGCGTTTTTCGAGCTGACGGACCAGGAACCACGTCAGCGCGAAGAAGACACAAAAGGCCCCGAGCGCGGTGGGCAGCCCGGCCGTGCTGGGGATGAACGCCCAGACCGCGAGCGCCATCATGCCGTGCGTGAAATAGGCGACGAGCGCATTGGTGCCGAATGTGCGAAACAGACCCAGCTGCCAGCCCAGACCGTCGCACCCGATGACAAACAGGCTGTACAGCACGCACGCCACACCGCTCGCAAGGAGCATGAACGAAAGTGTCGGCACCCGCTTGCTTAACATCCAGTAATTCCAGAGTCGGTGCTCGAGCACGGGCGAGGCATGTGAGTCGTCCCGCGGTGGGGAAACGAACGGTGGCTCGGCGAGCAAGCTGACCAGCGGCCGCGGCCGCACTTGCGACCAGTCCGGAACAAACGGGTTCGGAGCGAGATCGAGATCGGTGTAAGCGTCGGTTTCGTCTTGCAGCACGGCGATCCGCGCCTGCATTTCGATGAGGTCTCGTTCGTGGCTGCTGATCGCGGCCACTCCTCGTTCCTCGGGCGCCTCGGCATTTCCGGATTGGTGGCGGGACTCGATCCGCTGTTTTTCATGATCGATCAACGTGCCGAGCCAGACGCGTGCGGCGGTCTCGCGCCAGCGACGTTCGCGAAGGACGGAGACCTGGGACGCATTCAGGTCGTAAAACCGGCTCAGGCACGAGAGCCCATAGCCGCAGACAATGAACGCGGCGCCGAACAAGAACAGCCGCCTGGCCGACGCTGCGGGCGACGCCGTGCCCTGCACCAGATCGTAGGCCAGCGTGCCCGCCAGAATGGCGACGGCCCACGCCGGCGGTCCAAAGACGCCCCCGTCCCAGCTGCGACAGTCGCCCGTCATCCACAGTCGCGACATCCAATTGTGATTCACGCCGTAAACGAAGTCCCAGTTGAACCACGCGCAGAGCGCAACGTGAACGACTGCGTAGGCGATCAACACGCCAAACCGCACGAGCGGCCGAAAGCCAATCCAGGGCAGCACGAGCAGCTGTGCGGCGGCAATCATCGCCAGCGTTTCCCACAACTCGGCTTTGAACATCCGGCCGGCTGCGATTCTCCAATAGACGAGCATTCGCTGCGTGCTGGTGAGAGCTCGCCAGGCGCGAACGCGTTCGATTGCCGGCGCGAGAAACTCGTCCACTTCCGCTTGCGCCGCCCGGGCCGCGTTCTCCGCCGCCTGGGAATCGAGCCGGCGGTCCGCGTCGCGCAATTCGGACGCGTTGATCAGTGATCCAATTCGCTCGGCCGAATCGAGCACGGCCCGCAGGTCCTCGCCAGTCGATCGCGGATCGGACGCCCTCGATTCCGCGACAGCCTGGCGGGCGCGAGTCATGAGCGGCTCGAACGACTGCGTAGCGGGCGGCATCCGACGATCCGCCTGAAATTCGGGCGGCAATTTTTCGAACGCAGTCCAGCGGCTCCAGTCGACGGTGAGCGCATAAATCGTAAACGAAAGTCCGAACAGAATCAGGCTGCGCCACAGATAGGTCTGGACTGTCTTCAGTCGCGTGGTCGTCGCCCGTCGCCGCAGGTACGTCAGCCGAAACGAATAGCCGACCACGAAAAAGAAGCTCGGCATGATCGAGTCGGCGTAGCTGAACCAGCTCTCGTTGTGTTTGAGCTGGGCCGGCGTACTGAGGAAAGGAGCGAGAAAGTTGACCAGGCACATCCCGGCCACGGTGTAGCCGCGAAACTGATCGAGCGAAGCGATCCGCGGTTTGCTGAGAGGGTCTGCCGAAGACATGCGCGATCTCGATCGCGCGGTCCAGCCGACAATGCAAGGCGGGAGGCGCAGACGGGCGGTGGCTGAAGTGTTGGACCGGCGGAGTGCCGGAAGGATTGCGGCGGGCGCGGCTCCCGTCGCTGTGCTCAGGCAATCATTCTGTTCTAACGCCCGCTTCCGAATTTCGCCAACTCAGAGTTTGACGTAGATCTTGTGCGTTTCCAGATAACGGACGCAGGCATATGTCAGCAGCAGAAACAGGGCGAAGCCGCACAGGCAATACCAGAGAGGCGCGTCGTTCGGCACCAGCGGCTTGACCTGCTCCTCAATCACGTGATGCAGAAAATACGCGGCCAGCGCGTTCGTCCCGAACGTCCGAAAAACGCCGACGGACAATCCGCCGAGATCGCAGGCGATAACGAACAGCCCGTAAAGCGCGAACGCGAAACCCGAGGCAAACATCATGAACGACAAATTGGGCCCCCGCTTTCCCATCATCCAGTAATTCTCCGGACGATGGTTGATCGAAAGCTGCGGGTCTTTTTGCGGATCGTCGCGCGGCGGGGCGAGAAACGGTGGCTCGACCAGCAAGTCCCGCCACGAGCGTCCCTTCAGCTGTTCCCACGACGGGACCACCGGATTTTCCGCCGAGTCGAGATTGGGAAGCGCGGCCATCTGGTCCTCGATGACCTGGGACTTGGCGATCAAAGCCTCGCGACCAGCCGCGGGCTTCGTCGGTCCGTTCGCCCCGGCATGAGCCGCGGTCATCCGTGCGCAGTTGCATGAGTAACTGCAGCCAGTTGCGCTCGGCCTGCTGCCGCAGGACCGCAACGCGCCGCGCCTCGAGTTGCGGGCCAGCGAATTCATAGACGCGCGTCAGACACGACATCGCGTAGCCAACGGCCATGAATGCCAGGCCCCACACGATGAGCCGTCGCGCCGCGGTGGCTTGCGACTGGCTCCCAATCGTCAGGTCGTAGCACAACGTGCCCGCGAGCATGGCGATCGCCCAGGAGATCGAGCCGAAGCATCCGCCATCCCACCCGCGGCTGTGACCAGTCATCCACACCTTCGCCAGCCAGTTGTCGTTGAGCGCGTAAAGAAAATCCCAATTGAACCACCAGGAAATCAGCAGATGAAGCGCACCGAGCCCCACGAGCGCCGCAAACCGCCCCGCAAAGCTCCAACCGATGAACGGCAGCACGACGAGTTGCGTTACGCCGATGATCGCCAGAGTTTCCCAAAGATCAGATTTGATCAACTTGGCCACGGCAATCCGCAGATGCACCAGCATCCGCTGGTTTGCGGACAGCGCGTTCCAATTCTGGATCCGCTGCTGAGCAGCCGTGACGAAGTCGCTCTCTTCCTGGTCCGCGATCGCGGCCGCCCGCTCGGCTGCTGCTCCCGCCTTCCCTTTTTCTGCCTGCGCCGACTGCAGTGGCAGGATCCGGGCCCCCAGCGACGAAGCCAGCGCGAGGACCGTGCGCTCGTCCGCCTGCGGATTGGCGGCCCGCGCCGCTTTCACAAGTTCGTCGAACGAGTGCGTCCGCGTCGCCTTCGCGCGGAACGGCTCGAACTCCGAGGGCATCTCCGAGAACACGTTCCAATTCTTGAAGTCCGTGCCGAACCCGTACATCACCAACGAAACCACGACGAGCGCCAACGAGCGTCGCACATACGTCCAGACGGTCGGCCAGTACCCCGCCTGCTGAACGCGTCGCAGATAGGTCAGCCGAAATGAAAAGCCGACGGCGAACAAAAAGCTCGGCATGATCGAGTCGGCGTAGCTGAACCACGTGTTGTTGTGCTTCAGCAGCGGATGAATCACCGCAAATGACGAGAGGAAATTGACAACGAACATCCCAGCGACCGTGTAGCCGCGGAACTGGTCCATCGACGCGATACGAGAAGAGGTCTTAGAAGCGCTCATCGGATCTCTTTGGCGACGGAATTCGGAGAGTCGTCGTCCAGGATAGCGAAAAGCTCCGCACACAAGGATCGACCCAACCTGAAATCGCCCGCCTTGTTGGCCATTTCGCTCGAGTTTGGAATTGGTTATTGTCGAGGACTGCTTCGCCTGCCGGATTTGCCTGCCTCGTTGTTCCGCCCGCTTCGTTCCCGCCAAGGGACCCTGCCCGTTGTCGCACGCACACGCCCATGCGTTTGACACCTTCAACGCGCGCCGGCGCGAAGGTCTGGTGTTTGCCGGCCGCCGCGGCATGCTCAAAGCCGGCTTGAGTGGACTCGCCGGGCTGACGCTGCCCAACATATTGCGGGCCCGCGCCGACGCGATTCAGGGTCGCGGCACCGCGAAGAACGGCAAGAGCGTCATCTTGCTATGGATGGCCGGCGGACCGAGCCACATCGATACCTGGGACCCAAAGCCCGAGCGGCCTCCGGAGAATCGGGGTCCGTTTGCGACCATCCCCACTCGGCTCCCCGGCGTGCGGATTTGCGAGCACTTGCCCAAGCAGGCGGCCCTCCTCGATCACTTCACGATCATTCGCTCCGTCGACGCGCACAACAGCAACCACGAGCCGAACCGCGTCTTTCAGACCGCCAACCTCGACGCCGAGCCGCGAACCAACCGCGACGGCGACAAGTATCCGGCGATCGCGTCCCTCATTGCCAAGCTCCGCGGCCCGAATCATCCGGCCATGCCGCCGTACGTGGCCTTTATGAAAGCGGCCTCGCACATCGGCTGGGGAGGCTGGCTCGGCAAGCAGTACGATCCGTTCCTCGCGAATGATGCCGCTCCCCTGCCCGTCTACACCGACGTCGGCCGAGACACGGGCCGGGTTCGGGGCGGCAACCTGTTCCGCCTGCCGCGCTCTCTGAACGCTGATCGGATTCACTGCCGTCGGGATCTGCTGCGGAGCTTCGATCGGCTGCGCGCCGGAGCCGACGCGGACGGTTCGATGAGCGCCCTCGATTCCTATCAACAGCAGGCGGCCGATCTCTTACTCGGTCGACGCATGCAGCAGGCGCTCGATATTTCCCGCGAGTCGGAGAAAGTTCGCGACCGGTTCGGCAAGCACCTTTGGTGTCAGCAGGCTTTGCTGGCGCGACGATTGGTTCAGGCGGGCGCGGCGTTCGTGACGCTCGACCTGAGCTATCACGGCTCGTCGGGCACGTGGGATACGCACGGTGACAACATTCCCCCCGTATGGCGGCATTCTCAAAGGCCTGGGGCCGCTGCTGCCGTTGTTCGACCATCTGATTACGGCGTTGATCCTCGATCTGAAAGAGCATGGGCTTTTGGACGACGTCCTGGTCATCGCGATGGGCGAATTTGGCCGCACGCCGATTCTCGGCACGCAAGGCAGCACCGACGGACGCAATCATTGGCCGGTCTGCATGTCCCTGGCGATGGCGGGCGGCGGCTTCCGACACGGCCAGGTGATCGGCTCGACCGAAGCCGACGGTGGGCAGGTCAAGGACCGCCCGGTAACACCCGGCGACCTGGCCGCGACGATCTACCAGCACATGGGCGTGCCGCTGAACGCGACCTACCAGGATCCGCGTGGCCGTCCGCGGATGATCGTCGACAACGGCGCCCCCATCCGCGAGCTGATGTAAGCCCGATCGAGTAAGCGGTCAACGCTTTTTCGGGATCGAGCTGCTTCGAGCAGTCCCGAAAACGGTGCCGCAGCGTCGCCGCATCGTCGCGATAGATCTTCTGGGCCAATCCCAGGCAGTGGGTCTGCAGCTCCTTGCGCCATTCGTCGATCAGGGCAAGCACCCGCTCGTTGACGTCCGGCAGGCCGCCCGCCACGCACGCGGCAACTTCCACGCGAAGCATTCCCAGGTCGTGATCGTCGCCCAGCTTCTCTTCGAGTTCGTGGAGTTGCTCGGCGAGTCGCACCAGGTCAGGCGAACCGACTCGCTGCAGCAGTTGCACCTGGTGATAGAGGTATTTGGCCTGCTTGCGGCACTCGTGCAAAGTCTCTGAAGTCGTTTCCTTTTCGGCCTCGTCCAAAGCCTTGGAGCCGGCCTTGCAGGAACGACGAAGCCCGCGGCGGACTGCGCGACGACCATCACCGGGTAATGGCCACTCCGTCGCCCGGCTCCGCCCCCGTTCGATCGCTTCCCGCAAATCGTCCATCGCTTCCACATTGCGGGCCAGCCGATCGTGGATATCGCGTTGCCGCGCCTTGAGAAATCGCGACAATGCGTCGAAAGCGGCTGGCGGGACGTCGCCGTCGCGTCGTCGCAATTTTTCGACCGCATCAACCAGAACGCGGGCATTGCGGACCTCGGAAAATGCGGCGGCCGCGTCTCGCAGCGACTCGTTCTCTTTCCGGTAGAGTCCAGCTCCCAACTCGCCGCGAACCAGCCGCAACACGGCCCGCACGCGTTTGAACCGCTTGCGCACGTTGTGGATGGCTTCGTCGGCCGTCGCCCCCAGGCGACACAAGTCCCGCAAGGCTTTATCCAATTGGCGACTAACGATTCGTCCAAGGTCCGCTTGAAACGGCTTACCTTGCCGAAACGCAAACGCGCCTCCCTTCGCCTTCGAACCGGATTTCCTCGTAGCGGCTGTGGGGCGTGGCGTCGGCACGCTCAGTTCCGGGATGGTTCGGCGCAACTGAGACAGCGCCTTGGGGTTTCCCTGGCGGCCGCGGCTCTGGCCTTTCGAAGGCTGGCCGGCGCCTGCGACCGTTTGCGTTCCGCATCGAGCGATTCCAACGTGAGCTGCCCGTCTCGCAGGCCGAGATCAGAGTTTTTCTGCTGGGGCTGTTTCCCGGTCTCGCTCGGGTTCACATCATTGCGATTCGACTCGGTGCCACTCACGTGAATACCTCCTTCTGCGCTCGCCACAGTCAGCGAGCGGGCCGAATCCTTGGAACGGCCGCTGCCCACATCGAAGCAAACAGAATACCGAGACGCTCGGGCGGTCTGAGCGACCGAATGGGAAAGTCGGGAGCCCGGGGGCACAGCTTTTGCCCCCTTGTGCCACGGGCTGCGAGGATTTAACCGCGCAAAATCAGGAGCGAAGTCATGTCGGGCGAACTGTCGGGAAAGAAAGTCGCCATCCTGGCGGCGAACGGATTTGAGCAAGTCGAGTTGACCGAGCCCAAACGAGCGCTGGAGGAAGCCGGCGCCACGGCCTCCATCGTTTCGCCGGAATCCGGCAAGGTCAAGGGTTGGAAGCTGACAAATTGGGGGGACGAGTTGCCGGTCGACGTACCGCTCGAAGAGGCCAAGGCCGATGACTTCGACGCGCTCGTCCTGCCGGGCGGAGTGATGAACCCGGACAAGCTGCGCCGCAACGAATGGGCCCTGCAATTCGTCCGGGCGTTTTTCGAGGCGGGCAAGCCGATCGCCGCCATCTGTCACGGCCCCTGGACCCTGATCGATGCCGGTGTGGTCGACGGGCGAACGATGACCTCGTACGCGTCGATCCAAACTGATCTCAAAAACGCCGGCGCAAATTGGGTCGACAAGGAGGTCGTGGTCGACAATGGGCTCGTCACCAGCCGCTGCCCGGACGATCTGCCGGCATTCAACCGCAAAATGATCGAGGAAATCGCCGAGGGCGTACACGCCCGGACCTAGCGCGGCCCGTCTTCCGACCGACCGCACGAAGGAACCGCGCTTCAGACGCAGGTCAGAAATCTCTCACCCGATCGACCGCCCGAAGTGACGATTAGGTAACCCGCGTCGCTTGCGATGCGCCAACTCGTCGTCGAGAATGTGGATACGCACATTTCCGGCCTACGGATAGGCTGGCCTCTCTCTCACCTCTCGCCTCGATCGTCCGGTTTTCTCATGCGCAAACGTTGGTTGAAAATTGCGGCCGTTGTTGCCGCCCTGGTCGTCGTTGCGGGTCTCGGAACGGGTTATTGGGCTTGGAACCTGCTCGCGGGCAGCCTACCGCAAGTCGACGGCGAGTATCGCACGCCGGGCTTGGCGCACGACGTGAAGATCGAGCGCGACGGCCTGGGCATTCCCACGATTCGTGCCGCCAATCGCAAGGACTTGGCGTTTGCCACCGGCTTTGCCCACGGCCAGGATCGCTTCTTCCAAATGGATTTGCTGCGGCGGAACTCGGCCGGCGAACTCGCGGAACTGGTCGGTTCGGCCGCGCTGCCGGTCGATCGCCGGGTCCGCGTGCACCGCTTCCGCAACGTGGCCCAGCGGATTCTGACCACCGGCGACCCGGCCGAAACAACGGTCCTGGAATCGTACACGGCCGGAGTAAATGCCGGACTGGCGTCGCTGCGCTCCAAGCCGTTCGAGTACTACCTCTTGGGAGTCGAGCCGGCGCCGTGGAAGACGGAAGACTCCGCGCTCGTCATGTTCTCGATGTTTCTCGACCTGCAAGGTGACACCTTTGACGCCGAGACGACGCTCGGGCTGATGCACGACGAGTTGCCCGGGCCGCTGTTCGATTTTCTAGCGCCGCGCGGCACGGAATGGGACGCGCCCATGCTGGGCGAGCCGTTTCAAACTCCTCCCATGCCGCCGGCGACCGTCTTTGACACGCGCAAATCAAACCTCGTTGCGCTGTCCGATCTCGCGCCGCTCGGCCAGCCGCCCGGCGATCCGCCGTTCCATTACGGCAGCAACAACTGGGCCATCTCCGCCAAGCGAACGGCCGACGGGCGAGCGATTGTCGCGAACGATATGCACCTGGGCATCCGCGTGCCGCACATCTGGTATCGCGCGTCATTCGTCTGGCCCGAGGCGGAGGGATCAAAGAGTGATCAGCGAATTACTGGGCTTACGCTGCCGGGCACGCCGGCGATGGTTGTGGGCAGCAACGGACACATCGCCTGGGGCTTCACCAACACCCAAGCGGACTGGGCCGACGTCGTACTGGTCGACGTCGATTCGCACGATAAAGAGTCGTATCTCACGCCGAAGGGCCCGCAAAAGTTCGAGCATCACGCCGAGACGATCAAGGTCAAGAACGAGCCGGACGCCAGGCTCGACGTCGTCGAGACGATTTGGGGCCCCGTCATCGATCATGACAGCAAGGACCGTCCTCGTGTCTGGCGCTGGGTGGCGCACGACACCGAGGGCGTGAACATGGGCCTCCTGAAAGTCGAATCGGCCCGCACACTCGAAGACTCACTCCGTCTGGCCAACCTGGCCGGCGCGCCGGACAGAATTTCGTCGTCGCGGACGACAAGGGGCGCATCGGCTGGACGGTGATGGGCCGGCTGCCGCGTCGCATCGGCTTCGACGGCCGGCTCCCCAGTTCGTGGGCGGACGGAAAGCACCGCTGGGACGGCTATCTCAAGCCGGAAGAATATCCGCGGATCATCGATCCCGCCGATGGACGCATCTGGACGGCCAACGCCCGCGTCGTCAGCGGCGATCAGCTGGCTCGCCTGGGTGACGGTATGTACGACCTGGGCGCTACGCGCCGGGCAAATCCGCGACGACCTGCGGAAGCTCGACAAGGCCAACGAAGCCGACATGCTGAAGATCCAGCTCGACGATCGGGCCGTTTTTCTCGAGCGCTGGCGGAAACTCTTGTTAGATACGCTCGACTCCGACGCCGTCGCGGCCGATCCGCGTCGTGCCGAACTGAAAGCGGATGTCGAAAACTGGGGAGGCCGCGCGTCGATCGATTCGGTGGGCTTCCGGGCCGTGCGACAGTTTCGCCTGGTGCTTCTGAATCAGCTGTCGGACGTCCTCGTTGCGCCGTGCAAGAAAATCAACCCGAAGTTTTCGATCGCCGGCCTCGACCGCACGGAGGGACCGGTGTGGCAGCTCGTCTCGAAACGGCCCCCCTATCTGATCGATCCGCGCTTCAAGAACTGGAAAGAGCTGCTCCTCTCCGCGGCGGACGGCATCGTGCACGATGCCACGAAAGCCGGCGCACCGCTGGGCAACTACACCTGGGGCCGCTACAACACCACGCGGATCGCTCATCCGCTGACGATGGCCGTGCCGTCGCTGGGCCGCTGGCTCGATATGCCGTCGCAGGAGCTACCCGGCGACTGGGACAACATGCCGCGAATCCAAACGCCGGACCACGGGGCTTCCGAGCGGCTAGCCGTCTCGCCCGGCCACGAAAGTGACGGCTATCTCCACATGCCCTGCGGCCAATCGGGACATCCGCTCTCGCCCCATTTCAGTGACCAGCACGCCGCGTGGGCCGAGGGCAAAGCCACGCCCTTTATGCCGGGACCGACCGAGAACACGCTGGTCTTGAAGCCGGCCGCCTAGGGCAGGACCGGCACCGGCATCACCTAGGCGCTCGCCATCGAAGCGTGCCCAGTCGAGGCATTCTTCAAACGTCGCACGCGTGCACGGCCTGTCGCAATCCGTCGAGGGGCGCCCGGGTCGGAATAAACTCCTGCCCGACGTAGCCGGTGTAGCCAAGATCCAAGAGTTTTTTGATCACGGGCGGATACAGGATCTCCTGGTTTTCATCCAGTTCGCCGCGGCCGGGGTTTCCAGCCGTATGGACGTGTCCCAGGATGTCCTTCGTCTGCTCGAGGCGCCGAATCAGATCGCCGTGCATGATCTGCACATGGTAGATGTCGAACAGCAGCTTCACTCGCGGCGACCTAACGCGACGGATGATTTCGGCCACGCGGTCGAGATCGTCTCCCTGATAGCCGGGGTGCCCCTTCATCGGATGCGAGTGGTCGCGACTATTGAGGTGCTCGATGCAAATGTTGACCTTCTTCCGCTCGGCGTGGCCGGCGATTTCCTTTAGTCCGGTAACGCAGCTTTCGATCCCCTCTTCGAGCGAAATTTCGCCGCTGGTCGGAATCTTCCGGATTTCGCCACTTGTAGCCGACGAAGCCGATCACGCTGGGAACGTTCGCCTCCGCGCAGGCATCGATCGTTTCCCGCGTCCGCGTCAGCAGCTCCGCCCGATGGGCCGAATTGTTGAATCCTCGTTTGAAGGGCGCACCCGGCATACCGTTGGGAGCAATCGCGCAGGTGAGCCCGTGGCGGCGCAGACACCGGCCAGGTTGACGGTTCGCACAGCTCCACGGAGACGCAGCCCAATTGGCGGGCAACCTGGCACGTCCGCTCCACGTCCCATTTCTCGCCAGCCGTGTTAAAGCACCAGAACACAATCGATTGCTTGATGCGACCACAAAGCGGCGTATCCTCACCGCCGCCGCCAGACGCGAGCGCCAAACCGGGAATCGCGGAGGCGGCCGCGGCGATGGTCCCCTGCAACAACTGACGACGTCCCATTCCGGTCTCCGGTCGATCTGCTGTGGGCACCATGCTGCGCGTCTCCTGGCGTGAAAAGAATGGATTACTTTGCGGGGGCGGTCGTCGACGGAACGGCCTCGAAGGCGAGCAACCCGCCGTTGGCAATGTCTTGATGCGTGATCCAAGTCCGGTCGACGACTTTGCCGTTCACACGAACGCGTTCCGCCGCTGGTGTTGCGGAAGGTGCTGGGGAGTTCGCCGTAATGATCAGCCGACGATCCCCTGACTGAATCTCCGCCC
Organism: uncultured Planctomycetaceae bacterium; assembly: GCA_963813715.1. GTDB lineage: Bacteria > Planctomycetota > Planctomycetia > Planctomycetales > Planctomycetaceae > DASPSM01. The sequence goes on from CAWFAK010000007.1 coordinate 511,082, forward strand.
GCTTCCACAGCGGGGTTACCAACTCGGAGCGCTCGGACCCGGCGGTCGGAAAAATACCGAGAGAGCTCAGCACATACCAGGCGGAGATTGTTCCTCCGTCGTCGTTGCCGTCGAGTCCGTTTTCTTCGTCGCCGTATTTGTGCTCGAGGATCCAGTGGACCCACTTCCGGGTCAAATCGGGCCGGCCGGCTGAATTGAACAAGTACACGGAATAGATGTCGGGTTGATTCCCGTGCCAGTAGTAGGCGTTCGGCGCCACGCTGACCTCAGGGGCCGAATGGGCAAAGAACTCCTCGAGCTCGCTGACGAAATACGGCTTGCTCTTGAAGAGTCCGACGAGAGCCGGGCCGTCGAACGGCACGCCCCACCGCCATTGCAGGGCGCTCCCCTCGACATAGGCGTGCGTGTATTTGCCGCCGCGGTCGAAATAGGTCAGCAACAACGGTCGGAAATCCTCGTCGAATTTTCCGTGCGAATCCCGCGGCTGGAAGTACTGCGTGGCCGGGTTCCAGAGCTGCCGATACGAGAGGGCGTGCTTCGCAAAAAGGGCTGCGTCGTCGGTGTGCCCCAGCGCGGCGGCGAGTCGGGCGATGGAATGGTCGGCATACGAGTACTCGAGCGTCCGCGCGACGGACTGCTTCATCAAGTCGGACGGGCAGTAGCCGAATTTAAGATAGTCCTCGATCCCCGCCCGACCAGAAAACCGCGAGTTCTGCGTCGGCCCCAAGGCCGCTTTCCGCATCGCCTGGTAGGCGGCCTCGACGTCGAAATCGCGGATCCCCCTGAGATAAGTGTCGGTCAGCATGATGTCGGCCGGCGTCCCGAACATCGAGTTTGAGTAGCCGTTTCCGGACGGCCAGCGTGGCAAGTAGCCCCCCTGCTTCGACATCTCGACGAGCGAGACGGCCATGTCTCGCTGCTCGCGGGGCGCGATCAAGCACAAGAGCGGATGCACCGTGCGGAACGTATCCCACAGCGACATGTCGGTGTAATAAGTAAAGCCCTCGGCACGGTGGGTGCGCCCGTCGAAACCGAGATAGTCGCCGTTGACGTCGCTAAAGATGGTCGGCATCTGCAACGCGTGGTAGAGGGCCGTGTAGAACAGGACTTTCTGTCGGGCCGTGCCCCCTTCCACACGGATGCGGCCGAGCATTTCTTCCCATTGGCGAATGCCGTTCGCCAACACCTGGTCGAAGTTCAAGTTGCCGGCTTCGCGCTCCAGATTCTCCCTGGCGTTAGCGAGGCTGACGTACGAAATGGCCAGCTTGAGTTCGACCGTCGGCGGGGAACCGTCCTTCTCGAACATCAGGTCCGCACCGACATCGTCGCCCGCCGCGCTCGTTTGCCCCGTTTGTGACGAGCCGTCCTTCCAGACCCCGAACGTCGTGAACCGCCGGTTGGCTCGGGCCACGAAATAAACGGTGATGCCGCCGTAGCGACTCGAAAATGTGCCGAAGGTGTGAGCCGAGCCTTCCACTTCGTTCGCAGCCGGCCGCACGCGCACGGACCCCTGCTTACTCTTGCCGCGGCCGAGGACGCTCGAGACGTGCAGAAGCAGATGCGGAGCGTCGCCGCGAGTGAATTGGTAGCGATGGACGCCCACGCGTCGTGTGGCGGTCAACTCGGCTCGCAGCCCGCGCTCCGGGAGAGTGACGCGGTAATAAGCCGGAAAGGCTTTTTCGTTCTGGTGGGAGTATTTGGCGTTCAAACCCTGTCGCATCGCGTCGGCCGAGTCGCCTGCCGCAAGCGGAATGACCAAGAAGTTTCCGCCGTCGGTCGCGCCAGTCCCGGCCAATCGCGTGTGGCTGAAGCCGAGAAGCTTCGGATCGCGATAGTAGTAGCCTGATGTATTCGTCGCCCGGCGGCCGGAGCTGGAGACCGTATCGGGACTCAACCGCACCATTCCAAAGGGGACCGTCGCGCCGGGAAACTCGTTCCCGCAGAGATACGAAACGCCGCCGGTCCCCACGAATGGATTCACCTGCCGGCCGAGTTCGCCGGCTTGAACCGGCTGGGACGTAGGCGACGGTTCGGCTCCGCGTGCGAACATCAGCGGAACGAACGTCGCGACTGCGACAACAACGCACCAGAGGATCGGTCTGACTCGCTGATAAAGAGGTGCGCGATCGGTTGGCAGAAGTCGAGAGCCGAACATACGGATCAGGCGCTCCAACGGGCGAGTTGATTGGTGCGGAGGGCCCGATTCGCCAGATGTGCGGCCGCCGCGCTCTTGACCCCCTCGGCAACCGGCGCCCGTGGCTGTTTCCGTTCACGGAGGCATTCGATCCAGTTGGCCAGGTGGAGCACTTCCCCGGGAACTTCCAGATAGAAATCCTGCCCTCGCGCGTGCGGTCCCAGAATCATCTGCATTTCGGATTCGGGCAGAGGAAGCTTTTTCTTGCGCTCGGGATAGATCTCGTAGCGGCCCCGATCGAGATAGAGCGTGGCATTCGTGCCCATGAATTCGAGCATCGCGCCGTTGCGGGCGTTGGAAAATGTCCCCTCGAAGTAGACCTGGACGCCTCGCCCGGGGTAGCGGAGCACGGTCTGCACCGTGTCGGGAGTCTGCCAGAGATCACCTTTCATGAAGCTCGAGCCTAGGCTGACGGCCTCCTCCGCGTGGTCCAGGCCCAGGAACCAGTGGGCGACATCGATGTAATGCACCATCAGATCGGTAAAGATTCCCCCGCCGAAATCCCAGAACCAGCGCCAATTGCGGAAGCGGTATTCGTCGAACGGTTGATCGCGAGCGGTCCCCAAAAATCGCTTCCAATCGACCGACTTGGGATCGATGCCGTAACTCCCCTTCGGCCCGCGATCGGCATTGCGATTCCAAGTGAGATGCACTTTGCAGATTTCGCCGAGCGCTCCGCCGCGAATAATGTCGTAGGCTTTTAGAAACTGCGGCATGCTCCGCTGCTGCATCCCGACCTGAACCACCAGCTCGGGATGCTTCGCCTGCGCCGCGATCACCGCCTCCCCTTCCTCGATCCGATGGGTTAACGGCTTTTCGCAATAGACGTGCTTGCCCGCCGCCAGCGCATCGATCACCAGCGGGACGTGCCAATGGTCGGGCGTGCCGATGATCACCGCGTCGACGTCGGCACGTTCCAGCAGCTTTCGATGATCCTTGGTGGCGAACGCGCCGGGAGCCGCCAGGTCGCGGCCCCTGTCCAGGCTGGTGTCCCAGACATCGCAAACGGCGACGATCTTGGTCCCGGCAATCTGCTTGAGAGCACTCATCAGCTGCCGGCAGCGTCCGCCCGTGCCGATGCAACCGATACTCACAGTCTCGTTGGCCGGGTAGCCGAGGGCGCCAGCAGAGTAACCCGCCGTCATGAGTGCGGCCGTGCCGGCCCCCATGCGTCCCAGAAAGTCGCGTCTTGGATGCTCAATGGTCATGACAACAGTCTTCGGCCACGAAAATCGCACAAAAGCGAGCGCTTGATCGATCGTAGCCGCGACCGTTCGCAAATGCGACGGCGACGGCCTGAGAGACTGCGACAGCCGATCCGCCCTCGCGACCGATCGCCTTGCCGAGCCCGGGTGTTCACAGAGCTGTGTTCACAGGGGGATACTACAGCGATGCCCGTCGAGAATCGGCACAGCGCGAGCAAGCTTCATTTGTTCGAGGCCCGCGGCAGCGAGTTTGCACCGTGAAAATGTCGCTCCACTCCATCAATACCCGAGTGAGCTACCTCAGCGTGCTACCAGCGACGACATAGAAATAGTTGACGATTGCTCACTTGCCGGAAGATAGGCGTCCACTTATTTTTTCTTCCAACAAGCGGGCCTCGCGGCACCGGGGCGTCCATCCGTTGATTAGTGAATGCATAAAATCGAAAAAGCAGCGGCAAACAAGGGATCTCGACGTTGCCGGTCGCGTTAACGATTGTTAACGTGCGATAGTCGAGAAAAACCATCTCATTTTCTCTGTAAGGCAAACGCAAATGGCTAAGAAGGCAAACGGATTCAATCTGTCGGAGACAATTCGGGACTATCGAAAGTCCCATCGCGCGGCATCGGCTCGAGACGCAATGGAAGCCATCAAAAAGAGCCACCCCGATCAAAAGATTAACGACGGCACTTTCAAGAGCACCTTCTATAAGCTGGTCGGCAACGGACGAAAGCACTCCGTGCGCCGCGCCAAGCCGATGCGGGGCCGCGGCCGTGGCGGCGACGTCTCCAGCGAAGTGATGCGGGCTGGCCTCACGTTCATTCGGCTGGCCGGCAGCGTCGAAGAGGCCCGGCAACATTTGGCCGGTCTCAAGGACCTGATTGAAACGGCCAAGTCGGTCGAGTGATCGGTGGTCCGAGGCGCGAGCACACGCTAGCCACTCTGCGGGCCGCTAGCGACTCAAAAGCTCGTTTCCGGCTGGCACGGCCGATGCGGATATTGATTCGCGGCCTATTAACGACTGCGCTGTCTCGATTGCGCTCGATTGCGTGCGACGGGCCGCCGAATTGGCCCGTAACGTTCACGCGAGCCATCGGCAGTGCGGGTCGCAGCGGATCTTGCGCATTTTTCTCGCAGGTCTCATCTTCTTGTTGGGACTTGAGAGAATTGCGCAAAGCCGTTGCCGATTAGGTAAGGAGCTTGGGCGCCTGAAAGGGTAGATCCGTCTGGCGACTTTGCGGGCACAGTCAGCGTCTGGAAAGTCTCCAACCATGATTCGCGGTCCGGCGATCGAGAAGCGTGCGATCCGCCTGTCGAACGACCTGGCGACGCCTTTCTATCGACTCTTCTGGGGTCGCCATATCCACCACGGATTGTGGAACGCGACGGAGAGTCCAGCTGATGCCCAGTCGAACCTGATGGAAGCCGTAATCCGCGAGGCGCATGTCCGCGGCGGCGAGCGGGTGCTCGACATCGGTTGCGGCATCGGTGCGTCCGCCGTGCATCTCGCCCGAGAATGTGGCTGCCGGGTTACGGGCGTCACGATCAGTCGCGTCCAACAGCAATGGGCAACGCTGGCTGCCCTGTTCTCCGGAGTCGGGCCGCAGACTCGTTTCCTGGCGGCTGACGCCGAAACCGTCGAGCTTCCGCAGGGCGGGTTTGACCTGATCTGGATCATCGAGTGCACTGAGTACCTGTTCGATAAGGCTGCGTTCGTTCATCGCTTGGGAGAATGGCTACGGCCCGGCGGACGCGCCGTGATCTGCGTCTGGGAGACCGGCGACGGCCCGCTTAGCGAAGAGGCAGAGCGCCACGTCTATGACGTCTGTGCCGGCTTCGGCTACCCGTCGCTGGCCAGCGGCGAGGAGTATCGTCGCTGGTTCCTCGAGGCCGGCCTCGAAATCGACCACTGCAGCGACTGGACGGCGAAAGTCAGCCGGACTTGGGAGATCTCATGGCACGACGCGCAGCATTCGCGAGTGCACTGGTTCGCGCGGCTCATCGGTCGCCAACGATTCACCTTCTGGGATCATTACCTGGCCATCCTGACCGCTTACCGAACGGGTGCCATGAAATACGAATGCTGGACGCTGTCCAAGCCCATCGCTCCCAGCCCAGCTCGAGATTCGCAGACACAACCCGCTCCCGTGGCCAATTGAGCCACCGCTCGCGCCGATTCGCTGAGTCGTCCGTGGCCGTCCTGATCCAAACGACCCAGTGCCGTACCGTGTTTCCCGGATTTGACGGTTAGAGCGAACTCGCCGGCGCCTTTGTCCGTGCGGGGCGGCCAAACTTTGGCGCTGTTTTTGCGGTTGCCGCTCTGCAACGTGTCGATCAGAACGGCGCACTCCCCCGCCGTCACGAACGGCACTCCGCCTTTGACCAAATTCTGCGCGAATCGATGTGAAAAAACTGGAGAAGATGGTAGGTTTACACACGACCTTGCGGGCAGCGACCGGCGCCACGAGCCGCTAGCTTTGACGAGCCTCTTGAGACTCTGCTGACCGCAATTCCGGTCTAGGGACCGCGTCCTGGCATCCTAAGGAAGCTGACTCAATGCAGACCCTGAATAGCACCCCGAGTCTTTCGACGGCCAAAAGCGAGCAAGTGCTTCAGCGAGGCAAGCAATCGATCGCCGGTGGCGATAGCAGCACGATGCGCGTGCTCCCGTATCACCTGCCGCTGGTGGCCGCCCGTGGCCAGGGATCGCGAGTCTGGGACGTCGACGGCAACGAATACATTGACCTGAACATGGCCTACGGACCGCTGGTTTTGGGCCACTGCCCCGAGCCCGTCATCCGCGCCGTAACCGATCAAATCACGAACCGCGGCAGCCAGCTCGGCTTTCCGACGGAAGTCACGATCCGCGTCGCCGAGAAGATCAAGAAGCTCTTCCCGAGCATGGAGCTGATGCGGTTTGCCAACTCGGGGACCGAGGCCTGCGTGTCGGCCGCCCGCCTGGCGCGGGCCTGGACCGGCCGTCCCAAATTGATCCAATTTGAAGGCCATTACCACGGCTGGAGCGACACGCTCTTCAATCGTTATCACGCACCGCTGGAAGACCTGCCCACCGGTCCCTACGGCCCGTCGATTCCGGGAACGCAGGGCATGAATGGCGGCCCGCACGAGAACCTGGTCGTCCGCTGGAACGACGTCGACGGCCTCGAACAGTGCCTCGAAGACCATCGCGGCCAAATCGCCGGCGTGATCATGGAGCCGGTGATGGGTAACGCGGGAACCATCCCGCCGCAGCCCGGCTATCTGGAGGCGGTCCGCGCTCTGACGAAGGACCACGAAGCCCTCTTGATCTTCGACGAAGTGATCACCGGCATGCGTGTGGCCGCGGGCGGCGCCCAGGAGCTGTACGACATTCAGCCGGACGTCACCGTCATCTCCAAGGGGCTGGGCGGCGGCTATCCGGTCGCGGCGTTCGGTGCCTCGAAAGAGATCATGCAACTCATCGTGGACGGCAAGATGTTCCACGGCGGAGTTTATTCGGGCAACGCCGTCGTCATGTCGGCCTCGGAAGTCGTGCTGGACGAGATCATCGCCCATCGCCGCGAGTTCTACGACAAGCTCAACCAGTTCGGGAACGAGCTGACCTCGGGGATGTCGCGAATTCTGTCCAGCGCGGGCATTCCGCACCTGACGCAGCACGTCGGCCCGATGATTTCGATCTTCCTGACCGACGGGCAGGTCGATTCGCTCAACAACTATCGGGAAGTCCGCCAGCACTGCGACTTCGCCAAGTACATCCGCCTGCAGCATCTGATGCAGCGTGCGGGCGTCTACTTCCACCCGAACCAATTCGAGCCGCTGTTCCTTTGCGTCGCGCATTCCAGCGAAGACCTGGCTATCGTATTGGAGAGGTTCGAGCAGGCCGTCGCCGCGCTGCGAGCGTAACGAGGGACCCTGCCGCGTTTGTCGACATCCCCTTCGACATGAACTGACGAACTGCCCGGCGGTCCCGAAACAGCCGCACCGATTTCAGGGGCCATGCGCCCGGCCGACTGCTCGGAGCGATCGGTCGGCTCGCTTTGCCCTTTGACCCGAGCCCAGGATCTCAATCTCCGCCTCCGCGCTCGAGTGAGATGTCGCCGATCCATGGAAGTCGAACTGCAAGAGGATGGAGTCGCCTTGGCGGCGGCACAGACCCCCAAACCTCGTACCTTCGAGGCGTGGTTGGGCCAATCGGGGGACCCCACTCCGCTTCCGCGAACGGACCATCGCCGTCCCGTGTTGGTAGTCGGAGCGGGGCCGGCCGGGCTGGCCGCGATGGCAGCCTTGCAGCAGGCGGGCGTCGAGTTCGAGGGACTGGAATTCCACAGCCAGGTCGGCGGAATCTGGGACCAGTCGAATCCGCTCAGTAGCGTCTACGACAGCCTGACGACCAACACGTCCCGCTACACGATGCACCTCGGCTCGGCCATGCCGAGCAGTTGGCCCGACTACCCGCATCATCGGCAGGCACACGGCTATCTGGAGCGGTTCGCCGAAGAGTCCGGCATCCTGCCGCGCATTCGATTCCTGACGTCCTTCGAAGGCGCCAGACAGTCGGACCACCACACGTGGATTGCCGCTCTGCGGTCGGTTGGCGAACACCAGAGCCATGCCCGGGAGTATCGCGCGATCCTGATCGCGACCGGCATGCACAACAAGAAGAACCGGATCTATCCCGAGCCACTCCGCTCACAAGCCGTCGCAAGCGGCCTCGATGTCATTCATGCGAGTGAGTACCGCAATCCTGCCGGATATGTCGGTAAGCGAGTGCTGGTGGTGGGCCTCGGCGTCTCGGGGACTGATATCGCCAGCGAGATCAGCCGCGTCGCCTCCCGCACGATGCTCTCCTTCCGCTCGGTGCCGTGGATCGTGCCGCTGAACCTCTTCGGTCGACCGGGAGACCTCGCCGCGCTCAGCAGCACCTCGCGGCTTCCGTTCCGGGTGCAGCGCGACTTCTTCCGCATGGTCCGCGCGATGACGGTCGGCGACCCTCGCCGTCTGGGCTTGCCCTTGCCGACGGACGGCCTCTGGGACCGCTTCGCTCTTTCCGATCGCGGGATTGTGGAAGCGCTCAGGACCAAACGAGTCGTGGCCTACCAGAACGCAATCGCGATCGAGAATGGCGTCGCGCAGTTTGACGACGGCCATTCCGAACCGATCGACGCGGTCGTATTTGCCACGGGCTACGAACGAAAATACCCGCTTTGGGATGCGACCACTCCGCGGGGAAAAACTCTCTCGGAAACACTCCCGTTCTTGATCTTTGACTCGACTGATCCATCGCGAGCCTGTCTTTCCGAGGCGATTTCTCCCTGCGGATGCTGGCCCATCTTTCGCGAACAGGGACGCGCGATCGCCGCATTTTTTGCCGCCGAACAGGCCGACGCAACGAGCGTGTTGGATTTCAACGCTCGACGATCGTTGCCCTCCCCGGACGTCAAACGGAACTGGTACAAAAACGCCGACGGCTTTCACGTCAATGCCGGCGCTTATCTCCAGACACTGCAAAAGCTGACGGCGTGGCTCTCCGCGTCGCGCCGCACGGTCAGCGCCCTTCGTGCCTCATCGTCGCCGGTCGTCGCCGCTCAAGAAGGAGATCTCTCCGGACACTCATGATCGAAATACGGACCTTTGACGGCGATCCGGAGGAGTTGGCCGTATTTTGCACGAACGTCTGGAGGACTCGTTACCAGGGGCACATGCCCGTTTGGTTGTGGACCGGCCCATTTTTCGAATGGGAGCTCTTCTCGGACCAACCGGGGGCACGTGACTTTCTGGTCGCCGCCTACGACGGCACTCGACTTGTGGGTGCCCATCCGGCTAAGCCCGTTCACTATCACTGGCAAGGCGAAACCGTTTTCGGCACGGCCGGTGCGTATTTCTCCGTCGATCCGGCGTACCAGGACCAGGCCGTTTCGTTGAAGTTGGTGCTGGAACAGCGCCGGCGGCATCGCGAGCGCGGTGCGAAATTCGACATGGGCTACCTGATCATGGGCGCCCAAGCCGCGATGGGCAAAGAATTCTGGCTGCGACTGAAGACGATGCAAGTCGTCACCAAGCTCAGCCTCTGGACCCGCATGATCGACCATCGCGCGCTCACCGAATTTTCCGTTTCGGCCCGCGATCGCTGGGGCTCAAAGCTGATGGGACTCATGCAAGGTCGTCCCAAGCCGCCGGCCGATCCGTCCGCCATTCGTCCCTACCGTGATACCGATCTCCCCGACTGCCTAACGTTGGCTCGTGAGCAGAGCCAGGCGGCCGAATTCGGCATTGTGTGGGACGAAGTCTCCCTCGCCCGGCAATTGGCGTTTCCAGGTGTGCCGCGGACGCTCGTCTTCGAACGAGAGGGACGCGTGCGCGGCTTCGTCAACTTCTCGAAGCAACCGTTCTGGGGTCGCCGCGAGATCCTGGTCGGAATGATCGATCTGTTATGCGTTCAGCAGCTCAACGCCCGGCAGACGCGCGACCTGTTGAGAGCCGCGTTGGTCGAAATCGCGGAAGCCGGCTGCCACGTGGCCACCTTGCTGGGCGGGCGAGGGGTGCCCATTGGCTCTCTGCTGCGGACCGGCTTTATCGAGGAGCTGCCACCAGATTATCTTTACGTCGCGCAAGCGATGACGCCGGATGCGCCCACGCTCAAGAACCAAGCGTGTTCACGCCATCATGCGGTAGTCGGCCTCAAAAGAGCTCGCTGATCGGACTTCCCTGATAGACCTGGTGCGGCCGCCCCGTTTCGTCATGCCAGGCGACCGTCTCCGGCAAGCCGAGCGATTGATAAATCGTGGCCGCCAAGTTCTCGGGAGTCTTGGGGTTGTTGGCCGGGAACGCGCCGATCTTGTCCGAGGAGCCGACGACCGCCCCGCCCCGCACTCCACCTCCGGCAAAGAACACTGTCTGGACCGCGCCCCAGTGATCGCGGCCGGGCAGCTTGTAGAACTGGGGCAGATGACTGATCCGCGGCGTGCGACCGAACTCGCCTGCCATGACGATCAACGTCGAATCGAGTAGCCCGCGATCGTGCAGATCATCCAACAGCGCCGACACCGCCTGGTCCGTTGGCGGGAACAGTTTGTCGCGCAGATGCGGGAACGCCTCGCCGTGCGTGTCCCACGTTTCGTTGTTCCCCAAATGCACTTGGACGAGGCTCACGCCGGCTTCGATCAGCCTCGCCGCCATCAAGAGCGACCAGCCAAACGAGTGACGACCGTACCGATCGAGCACCGACGGCCGGCGCGCGTTCGACGTCGAGCGCGTCGCGAATTCGCCGATCGGTCGAGCAGTCCGATCGCCCCCTGCCGAAACCGGTCGAATTCCTCGACGTCGGCACAGCGCTCGAGATCGGCCCGCTGGTGATCGACCACACGGAGCAGATCGGCCCGCCGCAGCATGCGACGTGCGACGTCAACGACTGCGGCAGCGACAGGCTCGGAGCCTCGAACCGCGTCCGCCGCGGCGTGTTCGGCCGATCCTGGTGGTCGAACTCGTACGTCGGAAACGCTCCGTAGCTGGCGTGACTGTACGGTGCCACCTCGATAAACCACGGATCGTGCCGCGACCCCATCACGCCGGCAAACTGACCCGGAATGGCCCGACGCGTCGCGTGAATCAGGCGATCGGGCAGCACGGCCGCGGGCGGCAAATTGTTCCGACGCTGCACCAAGTCTCCCGCCACCGACGCCATCGAGGGCCAATCGGTCGGCTCCGGGGAGACGGGATTGAAGCCCCGCGGCAGATCGCTTCGCCCCGTCAGCATGATGTGGTGCCCCGCCGAATGATCATTCGACGGGTGCGTGAGCGATCGGCACAGGGCCCACAAGTGGCTCCGCTGGGCCAGCCGCGGAAGGTGCTCGCAGATCGAAAGGCCGGGCGTGCTCGTGTCGATCGGGCGAAACTCGCCGCGAATATTGGCCGGGGCCAACGGCTTCATGTCGAAGCTGTCGATCTGCGAGAGGCCGCCCGACAGAAAGATGTAAATCACTCCGCGGGCTTTGGGCTGGGCAATCGGGCTCGCGGCGGCTTGCCGCAGCGGAGCCAGGTGATTCATTCCCAGCCCCAGCAAGCTGATCGATCCGGCTTCGAGCAGCGTGCGGCGGTCCAGACGCGGATGGTGATCACCGAGCATCAATCACCTCGAGAAGGCGGGCGCGGGGAGCGGTCCCCGGCGATGGCGGGAAACGGGCGGGCAGGCGAGCACGGGCAGGACGATCTCCGGAGATCGTAGCATGCTCCGACGCGTTATGCCCCTCCGCGGACGACCTCAGCGGTGCGTGGGCTCTTCGATTTCTTCGCTCGCGCCGGTCGGCGCGCGCTTCTGAAAGCCCGCTCCGCCGCTTGGTGCCGCGACCCGTGATTTCTCGCCAGGCAGACTGCGCCGGCGGCGTGAAGGCGAAGAAGCAGAAGATGAGGGGCATCGCCTCGCGCACTACGAACACGATCGCCAGCGTGAAGATGATCTGGATCAAGCGCAGCCGACTGCGATGACCGCGAAACAGCTGACTGAAGAAATGCGCGTAGCGGAATCGCGAAACCATCAACACGGCCACGGCCAACGTGATCGCGGGCAAAAGCAAGTACGTGGTCGGGACCAGCCATTCCGCCAATGCACTCCACGCGCCTTCCGTGGCGAGGGCCCGGCTCCGCAGGCCGGTCAGAGCAATGGGGAACGAAGCGATCGTCGCAGCGGCGGCCGGCGACGGCAACCCGCTGAAAAAGGTGTGCGAGTCCTCTTCGTCCGTCTCCACGTTGAATCGGGCGAGCCGCAACAACGCGCACAGCGAAAACAGGCAGGCGATCACCCACAAGAGCCGCGACGGATACTCGAAAAACGGCTGGAAACGGGCGTCGAACAGGCTCACGCCCGACGCGTCGGCCTCCATCGAGTGCAACAGACGCAACATCAGGAAGGCGGGGGCCACGCCGAAACTGATGGCGTCGCACAGGCTGTCGAGTTGGGCGCCGAAATCGCTCGTCTGCCGCGCCAGTCGGGCGACGCTGCCGTCCAGCATGTCGAAGAGCATCGCCAGAAAAATCAAAAACGCGGAGATGAACAGAAAATGCTCGCCGGCCGGATCGGGGCCGACGCGGGCCGCGTACGTGATCGCGCCGAACCCGCAAGCCGCGTTGCCCAGCGTCAACAGCGTCGGCAGAACGGCGAAAACCTTGCGACGGCTGACCAGGCTGCGGCGACGGCGTCTCAGCTCCGATACCGCGCGACGATCGTCGATCCCGCGAGGACTTTCTCGCCGACTTTCACCGAGATCTCCAGGCCGGTCTCCCATGGCAACACCAGTTCTGTCCGCGACCCCAACTTGATCATTCCGAATTGTTCACCCGCATTGAGCACGTCGCCCGGTTTCAGCCAGCAGACGATGCGGCGGGCAAATTGCCCCGTGATCTGCCGGACGGTCATCCGCCGAAAGGGCGCAGACTCTTCCTCGATCCGGACAGCCAGCTGCTCGTTCTCCCGGGCCGATTCGGGCCGCAACGCGTTGAGCATCTTCCCTCGCCGGTAGCGCAGGCCGATGACCCGCGCCCGCACCGGGCTGCGATTGATGTGCACATTGAAAATCGACAGGAAGATGCCGACGCAGATCGCCCGCCCGCCGCTGAACTCGTCGTCGGTCACCTCTTCAATGGTCACGATCTTGCCGTCGGCCGGCGCAACCACAACGCCCGCTCCGGTCGGCGCCTGCCGCCGCGGATTGCGGAAGAACCAGACCACCAGACCCGCAATCACTGCCAACGCGAGCGCCAAAAGACCAACCGTAACTCGACCACCCGTCGAGGAAATCCAGAACGCGATGCGAAACAGCAAGAGCGCCGCCGCCAGCGCGCCGCCGCCGATCACGATTAACTCCGCCAGTCCGACGCGGGCAAACGGCAGCCGATCGCGCCAGGTAAACGGATCATCCTGCGGCTCCCAATAGTAGCCGCCCTGATTGCGGTGGAACTTGAGGTCGCGCGGATCGAGCACTTCGTGGGGGCAAGGATTGTAAGAGCCGCGACGCGTCTGCAGCATCCGCGATCAGATAACGGGGCCGCAAGGCCTTGAGATACCACCGTCGCAGCCGCCCCCAGTTCTGCTCCAGACGAATCACCACCCCGCCACCCGGCTGGATGTTGCGGATCTGCGGATCCATCGGCTCGAGGGGCAACCGCCGCCGATGACGGTGGGCGAGCGATCACACGGCGCGGTCGCGACGACGGCGCCACACGCGGGCACCGAAGACGCTGGCAGCACGATGGCGCATGACGTGCAACGACGGCGCGGACAGCGGCGTGGCCGTCTGAGAATCGCTATCGAGTGCAGGCTGGTCGGAAGTCATCACTGCTCACCGAACCGTTCACCGGGCCTCTTACTGGGCCGCCGGATGGTGGAAATACGAACTCCATCGCGGGGTCGGGCAGCCGCCGAAAGCTCGGCAATCAATCCGCCCAAAGCAAGAAGTCCATTATAGTTCGGTTCACTTGGCGAAAGAAACGAGGGCCGGCGATTGATCCATGTCGCGAAAGTTGGCGTTTTTCCAGCGGGTTGACCGTGCCGTCGGCAGTCGAGCATGATGATTCTGCCGGCAGAGGCTGTGGATCGGGGACTGCGAAGGAGGGCCGCGACTCATGCAACGATTCCGCAACATCCTTGTGGGAATCGACCTGGCGAACGCCGATCATCTCGCAGAATTCGAGCTGACGCCGCCGAACGAAGAGGCGCTGCGGCGGGCGATCTGGCTGGCCGCCCATACCGGCGGCCGGCTGACCATCTTTGCGGCTCTTGATATCGCGGAGCCGGCCCGCACCATGCTGCAGCAAGAGCTGGAGCATACCGAAGGCAACCTCGAACGACAGGCCGGCGAGATCCTCGAACGGTTCGTCGTCCGGGCCAAGTCCCAAGGTGTCGAAGCCGTGCAGCGGCTAGGCTTCGGCAGCCCGTGGCAGGAAATCTGTCGCCAGGTGCTCGTCGAGAATCACGACCTGGTCGTGATCGGCACCCGCGATCTGGGGCAAATCAGCCGCATTTTGTTCGGCTCGACCGGCGTCAAGCTGTTGCGCTACTGCCCCTGCCCTGTCTGGATTACGCGGCCCGATCCCAACTGGGACGATCTCAACATCCTCGTCCCCAGCGATCTCAGCGACGTCAGCCAAGACGCGCTCCGCATCGCGGTCAACGGCGGCCAACTCGTCGACACGCGGCTGCACCTGCTCCATGCCGTCGAGGGCATGATCGCTCCGCCCGCCTGGTTCGGCAAAACGCAACGGAAAATGGTGAACGACTTCCTCTGTCAGGAACGAGCCGAAGCCACCCGCCGACTGCACGAACAGCTTTCGCTGACGGACTATCGCACCTTGCCCCACGGCGTGCAGGTGCATGTCGTCGACGGACCTCCCGACGAAGCCATCCTCAAGGCGATCGACGATTTTCAAATCGACCTCGTCGTGATGGGGACGGCCGGCAACGCCGGGCTCTCAGGTTTTGTCGTCGGGACGACCGCCGAACGGCTCGTCTCCCATATGAAGTGCTCGGTCATTGCCGTCAAACCGGCGGGATTCGAGTGCCCGGTGACCCCGGAAGCATAGTCCGAGCGCGTAAACGGGGAGTTTTGAGCTCGACTGCCGGCCGCCATAACCCTCAGTCGCCATTAGGGATGAGGCGACACGGCTGCCGGTGATCGGCCGGCTCCAAGCATCGTGCGAAACCTCTCGGCATCCCGTGGATCGGGGCTTTCCTGATTGCCCGAAAATTCTGCAGATCTGTGAGAAGCCGCACAGAGGAAAAGGCGGCCGACTGCGATACTTCAACTGATACGCTGACGCGTATTCGGCAAACCAGACACCTTCTCGATCGCTCGGCGGGCGGTTCGTTATTCGCACGGTCTTTACTTAAACTCATACACAAAGCCGCCTGTCGGGTGATTGTTTTTGCTCGTCGCTCTAATTCGCTAATTCATTCGCCGAATAATGCGGGGAAGGCAGCTCTTGGCCTTCCCCGTCTTTTTGCGCCGGGCGAGTTTCACTGCCCGGCGATCGTGGACGGGGCGCTGCGTAGAAAACTGATCTTGGGCGTGCCGCCCGCCTGTGGCAGGATGAGAAGAGAGACTGTTTCGCGATCGCTCTGCGCGCCCACGGTCTGGAGCTGACGGCCCGCCGTCCCGCTGTGACAAAAGTTTCATCCCCTGCGGGGCCCTCCGGGGTGGGGATCCTTTTTTCACAGAGGGGATAAAAAGATCCCCGTGCGCGCGGGACAAGTTGTCCCGCCGGGTCCGCCTAAAAGTGGTCCCGCCGGGACGGGTCTCTCACAATTGATATAAGGGGGGTGGACCCACCGATGGGAGTCCCACCGGTCAGCGGCGATCCATCCCAGCAATCGGGACGGGATTGATTGGGATGGGACACGAAGCGATGAGGATTGCCGGGCTTGAGCAACGCGTGTCTCCGCCGCAGCGTCGCGTTCTCCGCCCTCACCCCGGCCCTCTCCGGCAGCCTGGGAGAGGGTGCAAAACGGGACGGGATCGGGACATGGGACTTGGGGATGGGACGCTGGGACCGGGACGGGATTGATTTGGTCGGAGGTGTCACGGGCCCTGGGCGGCGATCGGCAGCTTGACGCCCCCCGGTCGATTTCCAAAGATTGACGCTGTCGATTCGCAAAGATTGACCGAGTCGGCTTCGACCAAAGGTCCCGAGGGTGTGGGCATGCGTCTGAACGAACGGCGGGAAAGCGCGCTCAGTCGGCGCGACTTTCACCGGCTTGCGACCGCGGCCTTCGGCGGCCTGCTGGCCGGTTCGCTCGCCGGGTGTGGTGATGGCGATCGGGCGGCGGCCCCCGTTTCAGGCTCGCCCGCTGCTCCGAAAACCGGGCCGGCACCGACCACGACCGCCCCGGTGGTCAGCGCCACGACGGTGGCGCTCCACGCCTGCCGCGGCCTGAACGAGTGCAAAGGACTGGGCAAAGACCACAAAAATGCCTGTGCCGGCCAGGGAAACTGCTTCACCGTCACCCATGACTGCGCCGAGAAGAACGATTGCAAATCCCAAGGCGGCTGCGGCGGGACGAATGGGTTCAATGACTGCAAAGGCAAAGGCGGTTGCGGACACTTCCCGATCGAGGACGGAGTCTGGAAGAAAGCCCGCGCCCAGTTCGAGTCCCGCATGAAGGTGGCAGGCAAGAAAGTCGGTCCGGCCCCGGCGGCCGCCGGCTAACGTTGGCGTCAGAGAGCAGGCGAAATGATCCCGTCACGACTTGGTCATCCCAATCTCGGACTCGGGCTGGGCCTGCGAACCGTCCACTATCAACACATCCTCGACCACAATCCGAGCGTGGACTGGTTCGAGGTCATCTCCGAAAACTACATGGATTCGGGCGGGCGGCCCCGCTACGTGCTCGAGCAGGTCGCCGAACGCTATCCGATCGTGATGCACGGGGTCTCGCTGTCGATCGGCAGCACCGATCCGGTCAATTTCGAGTATCTCAACAAGCTTCGCGATCTGGCCCGGGTGACCAAGGCCCTCTGGGTCTCGGATCATGTCTGCTGGACGGGAGTCGCCGGTCGCAACACGCACGACCTTTTGCCGATTCCCTACACCGAGCAGGCGCTGGCGCACGTGATCGACCGAATCCGCGTCGTGCAGGACGTGCTGGAGCGGCCGCTGGTGCTGGAGAACCCCAGCACGTACGTGACCTTCGCCGACTCGACAATGCCCGAGGCCGAATTTCTGACGCGCATGACCGAGGCGACCGGCTGCGGCCTCTTGCTCGACGTCAATAACGTTTACGTCTCCTGCTTCAACCACGACCAGGATCCCTTCGAGTTCCTCCGCTCGATCCCGCACGAACGGGTCGTGCAATTTCATCTGGCCGGCCATACCAACTGCGTAACGCACTTGATCGACACGCATGACGGCCGGGTCATCAATCCGGTCTGGGACTTGTATCGGCTCGCTCACCAGCTGACGGGCGGCGTCTCCACCCTGCTCGAATGGGACGCGCGGATTCCCGCCGTTCCCCGTCGTGCACGCGGAAGTACTCAAAGCCCGCAACTATATGGTGTCGGAGCTCACGGGGTTCGCGGCCGACGCTGCGAGCACAGCGAGCGATGCTCAAAGCGCCGCTGAGTCGGAAGTGTTCGAGGAACTCGCTGAAGAGCCCGGCATTCCGCAGCCGGCAACCTACGCGACGGCGGAGTTCGAGTGACCCTTTGACCGCGGACGTTGAGGTCGCGATTTGATTGGCGGGCGAGTTGGAATGACGGGCAACCGGCAAGAGCTGCGGCAACTCGCCCAGATTCAGCGTTGGCTGCAAGCCGTCATTACGCATCCCGACGGCGTCGAAGCGGGAATGGCATCGGACGCGGCGCAGTCCGAGATCGATATCTCGGCCGATCGCGTCGAAGAAGTCATCGATCGTTCGAAACGGCGGACCAGCGTCGAGCGGCTGGAAATCTACGCGAACGCCTACTACGCGCGGCTGCTGGAATGCTTGCGCGATGAATATCCCGCCCTGCTGCATGCGGCGGGCGAGGAAGTCTTTGACGGGCTGGCCTTTGGCTATCTGCAGGCGTATCCGTCGCAGAGCTACACGCTGGGCGAATTGAGCCGGCGATTCGCCCAATACTTAGAGGAGACGCGGCCGACCGACGAAGACGAGGCGGGCGCGGGCCCGTCGTGGCCCGAGTTTCTGATCGACCTGGTCCGTCTCGAACGCTGCTATAGCGACGTCTTTGACGGACCGGGCGCCGAACGCATGTCGCTGCTCGACGCGGCCGCACTCAAGGACCTTTCACCCGAAGCCTGGATGCAGGCGCGCCTCGTCACCGTCCCCTGCCTGCGGCTGTTGTCGTTGCGATTCCCGGTCCACGAGTACGCGACGGCCGTCCGCGAGAAAACAGATCCCGATCTGCCGGAACCGACGCCGACCTGGCTGGCGGTGAGCCGGATCAATTACGTGGTCCGCCGCTGGACGCTCAGCCCGGTGCAGTTCGAATTGCTGGCGGCACTGATCGAAGGACAAAGCGTCGGCGCGGCCATCGAGCGAGCCGCCATACTCGCGGTCGAATCGGGCGAAAGCGTCGAAGGACTCGCTGCCAGTCTGCGCGACTGGTTCGCCGAGTGGTCGTCGGCCGGATTCTTTCAGGCGGTCGAGCTGCCCGGCTCACGCGAAGGTGAATCCTCGATTAAGTAGCGTCTCCGCTCGTTGCTCGCCCGACCTCCGGCCGACATACTGCGACGAGCCCATCTCTTCGCACAACAATTCGCCCGCTGGAGTGCCGCCAATGTCCAACAAATTGTCGCTGTTCAACAAGTCGTTGTCTCTCACGTGTCTGGGGATTTGTCTCCTCGTTGCCCTGCCGGCCCGCTCGGCCGACGGTCCGGGGCCGTTCGAGGTCGCGGAGACGATCCACATCGGCGGCAAAGGCGGGTTCGACTATGTGACGGTCGATTCGCAGGGCAAGCGGCTCTACATCCCGCGGGGCACGCACACCCAGATCCTTGACCTGACCACTGGCAAACTCGTCGGCGACATTCCTGGGCAGCAGGCCAATCACGGCGTCGCGCTGAACAGGCAGGTCGGTCGCGGCTTCATCTCCGATGGGCCGGGCTATGTCGTGATCTTCGATTTGAAGACAAACGCTGTGCTGGGCAAGGTGCAGGTCGCTCGCGGAGCCGACGGGATTATCAACGATCGGGGCAGCAAGACGCATCTTCGTCGCGTGCGGGTCGTCGGGCAGCCTGACGCCGATTCCCATCGATGTCGATCCGACCAACGGCAAAGCCGATCCGGCGATCGAGCTGGGCGGTAAACCCGAATATCTGGCGTGCGACGGCCAGGGACGAGTCTTCGTGAACCTCGAGGACAAGGACCAAGTGGCCGTCGTTGACTCGAAGGCCCTCAAAGTCCTCGACAAGTGGTCGATCGCTCCGGGTGGAACGCCGGTGGGGATGCAGATCGATCCGGAACATCACCGCTTGTTCGTCGGTTGTCGAGAACCGCAAAAGCTGATCATTCTCAACACCGAAGACGGTCACGTGCTCGGCGATTTGCCGATCGGCGTCGGCTGTGATGCCGTGAAGGCCGATCAGGGCGACATCTTCGCCAGTTGCCGCGATGGCAGCTTGACCGTGGGGCGCGAGACTTCGCCCGGCAAGTTCGAGGTTTTGCAGACCGTGAAAACACGACCGGGCGCCAAAACCATGGCCCTCGACCACGCCACCCACAGCATTTACCTGCCGACTGCCGAGTTCGGGGAAGAAACCGACCGCCGCGGCCGACGGAAAGCCAAGCCCGACAGCTTTATGATCGTGGTCGTCCGCCCCGTGCAAAAATAGAGGCTGGGGGAATTGGAACTAGTTCGCAGCCGGCACTTGCTGCGTCAGGCAGTGGAACGCCCCCAGGCCCCAGATTACATCCAGGCAGTCCAGGCCGATGACCTCGCGATCGGGAAAGAACCGGGCCAGCGTCGATCGCGCAATCTCGTCGTTCGGGTGATTGTAGGTCGGCAGCAGGACGACGGTGTTGGCAATGTAGAAGTTGGCGTAACTCGCCGGCAGGCGCTGCCCTTCGTAAACGACTGGGGGCGGCATCGGAATCGGGACGATCTCCAGCGACCGCCCGTTCAGGTCGGTCATCGCTTCGAGGCGTCGCAAGTTTTCCCGGAGGGGAGCAAAGTTGGCGTCCGATGGGTCGTCCTCGATGGCCGTCACGACCGTGCGTGGTCCGACGAAGCGGGTCAGATCGTCGACATGCCCGTCAGTGTCGTCCCCCACGATGCCGTCACCCAGCCACAGCACCTTTTCGACGCCCAGCATTTCCAGCAGGCGGATCTCGATGTGATCCCGAGAAAGGTCGGGGTTGCGGTTCGGATTGAGCAGGCAGCCTTCGGTCGTGAGCAGCACGCCGCCACCGTTGCTGTCGATCGAGCCCCCCTCGAGGATCATCCCCCCCTTGCGGCAGGGAATTCCCAGAGTGTCAGCCATGCGGGACGGAATCAGGTTGTCGAGATCGTGCGGCGGGTACTTGTTGCCCCAGGCGTTGTAGTCCCAGTCGATCGCCAGTCGCGGAGCTTTGGCCCCGCGACCGTCGCGATGGGTGAGAATGATTGCTCCGTGATCGCGGCACCAGGCGTCGTTGGTCGGGAAGCGATGAAAGCGAATGTCGCCCGTCGCACGTGCCCCGTCGAGAAACCGCCGAGCCTTCCCCTCCATCGCCTCGTCGTTGACGTTGATGTGAACCGTTTCCGAGCGGGCGAGCGCCGCCGCCATTTGCGCATAAACCGGGAAGATCGTCTCGATCTTGCCGGGCCACGACGCCTCTTTGTGCGGCCACGACAGCCACGTGGCTTCGTGCGGCTCCCACTCGGCTGGCAGGCGGTAGCCGAGCTGTTTGGGCGTCGCGTCGGCAGTCACGGAAGTGCTCACGGCAGGTCAATCGATATAGCGTCGCGTAATCTCGCCGTAGGCGTCGACACGGCGGTCCCGGAGGAAGGGCCAGTGCGTCCGCGCGAAGTCGAGCTGGCCCAGGTCGACGGGCACGACGTGCGTCGCCGTCTGATCGACGGGCCCGCGCCACAGCACTTCGCCGCTCGGATCGGCGACAAAGCTCTGTCCCCAGAATTCGATGCCGTCGCCGGCAGCTCGCCGGATCCTTCTCCAAACCGGTGCGGTTGACGCTGACAACGAAGCAGCCGTTGGCGACCGCGTGCGAGCGCTGGATCAGCTCCCAGCTCTGGTGCTGACGCCGGCCGTACTGGGCCTTCTCGGACGGGTGCCAGCCAATGGCGGTCGGATAGAAGAGGATGTCCGCCCCGCGGAGGGCCGTCAGCCGTGCCGCTTCCGGATACCACTGGTCCCAGCAGATCAACACGCCGAGCTTGGCGAACCGCGTCGGAAAGACCTGGAACCCGAGATCGCCCGGCGTGAAATAGAACTTCTCGTAGAAGAGCGGATCGTCGGGAATGTGCATCTTGCGATACTTGCCGACGAACGAGCCGTCGGCGTCGATTACGGCGGCCGTGTTGTGATAGAGCCCTTCGGCCCGCTTCTCGAACAGCCCGGCGACGATCGCCACGCCCAGTTCCCGGGCCACCCGGCCGAGCTGCTCGGTCGTCGGACCGGGGATCGGCTCGGCCAGGGCGAAAAACGCGTGGTCTTCCCGCTGGCAGAAATAAGTCGACGTGAAGAGCTCGGGGAGGCAGACGACCTGCGCCCCAGCCGCAGCGGCCACCCGAATCTGGGCGACGGCATGCGCCAGGTTCGCGGCCGGATCGGTCCCGCAGCGAAGTTGAACCAGGCCGATCGAGACGGTTTTGGCGGACATTGTTGCGGGACCGGTTGTCTTTGGAACCGTCGTGGTCCCTTGCACGAGCGCCTAGCGGGCGCCGGCGTCCAGCTCCTCGAAGACGGCTTTCATCAACAGGGGCAACGCCACCGTCGCGTCGGCATAGACCTCGGCGAAGCGGCCGCCTTCCTGCGGCGGCATGAACTTGCCCCAGCTGACGCCTTCCGAGTAGGTGCAGCCGGAGAGCCCGCCCCAATGGACAGGCTCCGGGCAGATTCGCACTCCGTATTTGAACCGCGGCGTCGGCAAGTTCGCGCCGAGCCGGGCGTTGGTGATGTCGTAGTAGGGAGCGACCTGCTGGGCCCAGTTGCGGGGCACGCCGCCGCCGATCGTGAAGATGCCCAGCGTCGAGCAGTCGCCGATCAGGCGGGCGTATTCCTGCAAGTCGAGAAACGGATTGAACGGCGGGATGGCCTGCAGCACGGTGTGATGGTCGGCCTTGGCCGGATCGATGCCCTTCTTCGCCAGCGCCCGGTGCATGGCCCACGTCGAAACGTCGAGCCCCATTTCGCTGTCAGTGAACGCCGGAATGAAGACGGGGACGTTTTTCTCGTAGGCGCTCCGCAGCACGCCCGGGCCCCTCGGCCAGCGCGCTCAGCCGTTTGCCGAGCGCCCGGCAGATGCGGGCCGACGACCAGACGCCCCCTTCGGGCTCGGTCTGGTCCATCACCGACGCCACGAGCTGGGCCACTTCGTTGAGGTTGGCCTCCATCTCGAGCGTGTCGTAGATGCGGTTGTAGCCCTGGTCGAAGAGCTCGGTGTCGCTCTGCGTCGGGTCACACCGATAGTGCGTCAGGCCGATCGATTCGGTGAGGCCGTGGGCCATGAGGGCCCCGGTGGCGATCACCGCGTGGACGAGGCCGCGCTCGATCAGGTCGCAGAAGATGCGGCCCTGCTTGGCGACCGTCATCGCGCCGGAGATGGTGACGACCACGCGACACGACGGATCGCGGGCCATCTCCATAAAAATGTCAAAAGCTTCACCGAGTTGGCGGCCGGAGAATGCCGTTTTGGACATCGGCGCAGGAGATCGCGGAAGGAGGCGATTCCGTCGAGAGAAAGACTCTCCAACGGTTCAAGACCGTCCTCACGCCCGTCGTGGAGCGAACGATTATCCATGGCAGCCGCCAACCCGAGAGCAGTCTGGGTTATGTCGAAGTAGCCACTGGTTCTTCTTCCAGTGCGCTCTCCGTTTGCGGTTCCAGGATAAAACGAGGCATCTGGCGGATGGAAACGTCACCCAGCCCGATTTCCTCGCGGATGTAGGCCAGGACATCTCGCGGATTGGTTCTTCCGCACGTAAAGACGTCCAGTGCGACCAGCCCCAGATCGGCATAGGTGTGGCAGGAACAGTGGCTCTCGTCGAGAACCACGACTGCCGTAAAGCCGGGGGGAGAATTGTGCCCGAATTGATACCGAACCTGAGAGATCACGTTGGCGCCGGCGCGCAGCGCCTCGGGCCATGGCGGCCAACATTGCTCCGTCATCTAGAC
This sequence comes from uncultured Planctomycetaceae bacterium, assembly GCA_963813715.1. GTDB lineage: Bacteria > Planctomycetota > Planctomycetia > Planctomycetales > Planctomycetaceae > DASPSM01. The sequence goes on from CAWFAK010000007.1 coordinate 534,297, forward strand.
AAACGTCACGAGAGACGTTACGGCAGTCCACCAGAAGATGTTTGCCCTTTTCCAATTCATAAACCCTCCCAAGACGCGTAGGCGACTTCACGCACCTCCCCACCCAACGCCATTTGGTCAAGACGACGCAGAGCAAAGAGGCCGCAGATCGGCACAGCGCCGATCCTGCCGATGGATAAAGATCGAATAATTTATGACGCAATCTCCAGATGAATCAAGACATATTTATCGTGTGGGCAAAAAAAAATTGGAGAACGGGAAACTTCGCGGCCTCGAAGATGCTCCGCAAGGCTCTGAGCGGCGCCGCGGCGCGCGGAAGAAGAGGCTCGTTCGAGGCGCCTCGCAGCGACGCAGAGCACCGGCGCAGCATCCGGGAACGGTCACACGCTGAAGCGCACGACGATCTCGTCGCCGTCGCGCATCACGTACTCTTTCCCTTCGACGTGCTGCAGCCCCGCCGCCTTCACTTCGCGCTCCGAGCCGAGTCGCAGCAGATCGTCAACTGCCATGATTTCGGCCCGAATAAAGCCTCTGGCGAGATCCGTGTGAATTGTTCCGGCTGCGTCGAGAGCCGATCCGCCGCGGTGCAGGAGCCAGGCGTGGACCTCTTTTTCATCACTCGTATAGAAGGTGATTTGGTCGGTCACTTGGAAGAGTGCCTGCAAAACTTTCGTCGCGCAGGGCTCGCCGAGCCCCATCTCGCGGGCGAACGTCTCGCGGTCCTCCGGCGGAAGCTGCTGAACTTCCAGCTCCAGACCGACCGGAGCCGACACGCAGCGCTGTCCACCGGCCTCGATCTGCTTCACCAGTGCCTCGTCGACCGCTCCGTCGGCCGTGTTGAGCAGCACGAGCCGCCCTTTGCGGGTCAAAAGCGAGAACGATTTGGTGGCTTTGTCCTGCAACTCGCTGAATTCGAGGCCCGCGACTGACTCGCCCGCCTCCAGTTTGGCCGCGATTGGCTCCAGAGCGGCAATTTCTGCCTGTAATTGTTCCCGATCGGGCCGCGGCTTGGTCAAATCCTTGCGCAACCGCCCCAACCGGTTCGAGACGACCTGCAAATCGGCCAAAACCAAATCGTCATGAAAGGCCTGGACGTCGGCGAGCGGGTCGGCGCCGCTAAAGGAGCCGACAATCTGCACGAGGGCGGCCGATTCGCGAATCACTCCGAGGCGAGCCCCGTTCGAATCGTGGTCCTTGCGATCGAGGCCCGGCGTGTCGAAGAGCTCGATCCGCGCGGGCGACACCTTTTTCGGCTTGTAGAGACCGACCAGCCCGTCGAACCGCGCGTCGTGAACCACGGCGGTCCCCAGCTGGCCCAGGTGAGCCTTGGCCGGGTCCGGTTTCACCCCCGTCAACAACTCGAAGAGGGCACTTTTCCCAGATCCCTGGTAACCGACCAATCCCAGTTTCATGACTTCGACCTTATGTCCCGGGCGCCCGTGCGGCTTTTCCCGGTTGGTAGGCGGTTCAGCCCTTCGAGCCGGCGTCAGCCGTGCATCGACTCGGGTCCGACCGCTTCAAATGCGTTGACATAGTGCGTTAGCTGCGGCTCCCGTGCCCCTTCGGGCCAGAGGATGGCCACGACGTCGAAGCGGCAGCGGCGATTCCAGAGCTTCTTTTGCTTGAGGTACGACAGGGCGGCGCGGGTCACTCGGGCTTGCTTCTCCACGGTGACCGACTCGGCGGGATGGCCGGCGTCGATCGACTGCCGGGTCCGCACCTCGACGAACACGATCGTCTCGCCGTCCATCGCGATCAGGTCGATCTCGCCGACCCGATTGGCGACTCCCCGGCCGATAATCCGCAGCCCCTTCTTCTTGAGAAAGGCCGCGGCTCGGGCCTCCCCTTTCCTGCCGAGCAGTCCTCGCAGCCAGCTTTTCATGCCAGCTCCTTCGGCAGCAGACGAGGGTCGGTGGCGAATCGCGGGTGAAGGTTACGGCTGGGCGACGTCCAACCAGGAGGTCCGCCAGCCGCAGATGGTCCACCGGCGATTATTCGGCGGCCGACTCGTCCTGCTTTTCGCGTCGCTCGGTGAGGCGGGTCGACTTGCCGACCCGCTTTTGCAAGTAGTAGAGCTTGGCGCGGCGGACGCGACCGTGACGCTTCACGTCGAGCTTGGCGATTTTTGGCGAGTGGACCGGGAAGCTCCGCTCGACGCCTTCGCCGGCGACGATTCGCCGCACGGTGAACATTTCGGTCATGCCCCGACCGCGACGGGCCGTGACGACGCCGGTATAGATCTGGATCCGCTCTTTGCCGCCCTCGAGGATCCGGGTGTGGACGTCGACCGTGTCACCAATCTGAAACTCCAGCGGCGCCTGCCGCAGACTGGAGGCTTCTGCAGCCTGAAGTAGCTTGTGCATGACTCAACTTTCCTTGGAAGGCGACCGCGAGAGGAGGTACTTGAATAAGCGAAAAACGGCCCGGCGTCAACCTTTGCCGCAGCACGGACCGTTGACTTTGGAACTGGATTTTGACATCGGCGGAGCGGCCGGATTGGGCACCGGGCCGCGGACTTCTTCGGTACGGCGGAGGCTCTGCTCCGCCTGCCAGCGGGAGATCTCCTCGTGGTTGCCGCTCAGCAAGACCGGCGGCACTTCCATCCCCCGAAACTCGCGCGGCCGGGTGTACTGGGGATGCTCGAGCAGCCCGGCATCGACGAACGAATCGTATTTGCAGCTGGTTTCGTCCCCGAGGACGCCCGGCACGTGGCGGATGACCGTGTCGATCACCAGCATCGCCGGCACCTCGCCCCCGTTGGTGACGAAGTCGCCCACGGAGATTTCCAAGGGCGCCAGCCCAGTCCGGATCCGGTCGTCGAACCCCTCGTACCGCCCGCACAACAGGAGCAGCCGGTCGTGGGCCGCCAGCTCGGTGACCAATTCGTGGTCGAGGCGGCGGCCCTGCGGAGTCAGCATCACCAGCCGGCCCGGGCTCGGTCCTTCCGCCTGCACGGCACTCACACAGTCAAATACCGGCTGACAGCAGATCAGCATCCCCGGACCGCCGCCGAACGGGCGGTCGTCAACTTTTTGATGCTTGTCCTCGGTGTAGTCCCGAATGTTCCACAGCCGCACGTCGACCAGTCCGCGCTCGATCGCCAGCTTCAGCAGGCTTTGCTGCAGGTAGCCGTCGAAGATGCCGGGAAAGAGCGTAAGGACGTCGAAACGCATGGCTGGGGGAAATGACCTAATGACGAAGCACGAATGACGAATGAGGACACTAAGCACGAAGTCCGAATCTGTCTTTCATTCGGGCTTAGATCATTCGGACATTCTTTCGTCATTCGGGCCTTCGTGCTTTTAAGTTCTGTTTCTATTGATCCCTGACCGACTATTCGGCAGCGGTCTCAGCCGGCGCCTCTGCGGCGGCCTCGGTCTGTTTCGGCGGTCGCGCCTTGGGAGCGGCCATCGGCGGCGGAGCGGCCGCTTCGCCGAATCGGTTCGTGCGGACCTTCTTGATCAGAGCGGCGACGTTGACGCTGGGCTGGGCGCCGACGCCGAGCCAGTAGTCGATCCGCTCCATGTCCATCTTCACGCGGTCCTTCTTGATCCGCACCATCGGGTCGTAGAAGCCGACCTCCTCGATCGCCTTGCCGTCGCGGGGCGAGCGCGAGTCCATGATGCAGATCCGATAGAACGGTCGATGCTTGCGGCCCATCCGCTTCATCCGAATTTTGACTGCCACGCAAAACTCCTGGGTTTGTTTGAGACTGTTTTTTGTTGTTGTCAGCTTATCCAGTTATTCGTGAAGCTCGAAGCTCGAATGACGAAAGAATGTCCCAATGACCCAAGCCTGAGGCAGAGATGACATCATTCGCGCTTCGGCTATCGGTTTCTCTTCCGCGCTTTTCGCGAATCCTTGCGTTGTTTTTTCTTCTTCTCGCGGGCCTTGGCCGAATCGAGCGGGCCACGCTTGCTGCGTTGTTTATCTTTGGCGAACTGGGCATTCGGGTCCATCATGCCACCGTCGGCCAGTTCGCGAACCGCACGGAGACGGTCTTTTAACCCCATGCCGGCCATCTGCTGCATCATGCCCGCCATGCCTTGGAACTGCTTGATGAGCTGATGCACATCGGATGCCTCGGTCCCGCTGCCGGTGGCGATGCGGTTGCGGCGGCTGCGGTCGATGCGATCGGGGTTGCGGCGTTCGTCGGGCGTCATCGAGTTGATCATCGCCTCGATGCGGTTGATTTCGGCCTCGGGGTCGACGTCGGGATTCGAGTCGAGCATGCCGCCCAAGCCCGGGATCATCCCGAGAATTTGCTTCATCGGGCCCATGCGCTTGATTTGCTTGAACTGATCGCGGAAGTCTTCCAGCGTGAATTTGCCCTTCCGCATCAGCTCTTGCTGACGGGCCATGTCGTCGGCGTCGAATTCGCGCTGGGCCTTTTCCAGCAGGGTCGCCAGATCGCCGCCGCCCAGGATGCGGCTGGCCATCCGCTCGGGATGGAATTCTTCGAGCCGATCGAGCTGCTCGCCGACGCCGATATATTTAATCGGGACGCCGGTGACCGCCTTCACGCTGAGAGCCGCCCCGCCCCGCGTATCGCCGTCGAGCTTGGTGAGGATCACACCGTCGAGTTCGAGCGCGTCGTTGAAGGCTTTGGCACTGCGGACGGCGTCCTGACCGGTCATCGAGTCGCAGACCAGAAGCGCCTGGTCCGGACCGACCTTGCTGTCGATCAGCTCGAGCTCCCGCATCAGATCGTCGTCGACGTGCAACCGGCCGGCCGTGTCGAGGATGATCACCTTCACGTTGCCGCGTTTTTTTGCGTCGGCGACGGCGTTGCGGCAGACTTGCAGCGGGCTGCTCTTGGCCGGGTCTTCGCTGTAGACCGGCACACCAATCTGCTCGCCGATGATCTTGAGCTGCTCGATGGCCGCCGGACGTTGGAGGTCGGCGGCGACGAGCATGGGCTGCACGCCTTGCTCGCGGAGCATCTTGGCGAGCTTGCCGCACGTCGTGGTTTTGCCGCTTCCCTGCAAGCCGCACATCATCAGGATCGAGATGCCGTCGCGCTTGATCTGCAGCGAGTGATCGACAGGCCCCATCAGATTGACGAGCTCGTTGTAGACGATGCCGACAATCTGCTCGCTCGGCCGCAGCGACTTGAGCACCTGCTCGCCGACGGCCTGGTCGGTCACGCGCTTGATGAAGTCCTGTGCGACCTCATAGTTGACGTCCGCTTCGAGCAGGGCCTGGCGGACTTGGCGCAGCCCCTCGCGGATGTTGGCGTCGGTCAGCCGACCGCGATCGATCAGCGAGAGCGCCCCGCGAATGCTGTCTGTAATGGCCTCAAACATCGCCCGTCACCGTCCCCGCTGACCGTTTCGCTGCGCGCACGTTCCCTCACTCGGCCTCGCGCGAACCAGACATTTTAGGAGCCGAGCGAGGGCTTTACAACGTAATCGGGTCGCCCAATCCGCCCCGAAATCTCGCAATTCGCAGACGGTGCCGCGCTGGCCGGATCCAGCCGGATCGACGTGGCGGCACATGATTTGCGTCACGATAGGGATCCCGAACCACGCGGAGCCCGTCCTTGGTCCCCAATCGCCAGAAGCAGGGAATCTCGTTTGCGGAACGTAATGTCGAAGCGATTGCGCGGATGGAGCACGAGCTGGAGGTCCAACGGACATTCGGCGAGCGCGTGGCCGACGGGTTCGCCGCTGTGGTCGGCAGCTGGCCCTTCATTATTGTGCAAAGCCTGCTGCTGGGGGCGTGGGTGCTCCTGAATGTCTGCCTGGTCGTCTTTCGCTGGGATCCCTACCCGTTCATCCTGCTGAACTTGGTGTTGTCGTTTCAGGCGGCCTACGCCAGCCCCATCATCATGATGAGCCAAAACCGGCAGTCGAAGATCGCCGACCGCCGCAACCAGCTCGACCTGCAAATCAACCTCCTGGCGGAGCAAGAAAGCACGGAAACCTTGCGGCTGTTGCGGAAGCTCTGCGAGCACGCGGGCGTCGATATGACGGGCGAGCACCGAGAACGCGGGCTCGAGCGACGCACACATCCGGAAGACGTGGTCAACCTGCTGGAAAAAGCAGTCAAGCACCCGCCCCGAGAACTAAGCGCGCTGCCGCCACGGTCCTCGGCGGCGTTCGACTGCCCCCGCGAGCCGCCACTGCGAAGGGCTCGACATGAAGCATTTCAAAACCGGTAGTCAGCGCGGCAGCTTCGACGTCGTGACCTCCACTCGCTTGGCCCAAGCCGCCAAAATGACGTTGCGGGCCGGAGCCGCCAGCGACTCGCACCCCAGCAACGAGCATCCCCACTCGGAGCAATGGCTCTTTGTGCTCTCCGGAACGGGGGAAGCGATCATCCATGACCGCTCGGGCAAGAGGCGGCGGACGAAGTTGCAGCCCAATTCGCTTCTGGTGATCGAGCGGGGCGAACGCCACCAGATCAAGAACACGGGCCGCCGCCAGCTGGCGACTCTCAATATCTATCGCCCCCCCGGCCTACACCGCGGACGGGGAACTCGGGACGAGGCCTGAAGGTCGCTCGCCGCGAGAGCGACGCGGCGGGCCGGCCGACTCTACCGGCAGAGATGCGGAGACCTCTGCGATTCGCCGTCTTCCGCGTGCCGGATCCGGTTGCAGCCCCCGGCGCCAGTCGCTATCCTTGTCCGTTTCTCCAAAACTCAGCAATTTGAGGCGGATCCGATGGCGGTCGAAATGAAATTGGCGGTGGCCAAACGCTCGGTCAAGGGATCGACGGCTTGCCGGCGCCTGCGGCGAGCGGGACGCATTCCGGGAGTCGTTTACGGACACGCGATCGATCCGCAAGACATCGAAATCTCCTGGGAGACGCTCGCCCCTGTGCTCAAGGCGGGAACCCGCGTAGTCGATTTGGACGTCGAAGGTCACGTTGAAAAGGCCATGTTCCGCGACATCCAGTGGGACACCTTCGGCTCCGAGGTCAACCACGTCGACTTCCTCCGTATCGACCCGAACGACCGCGTCGAAGTCGAAGTTCCCATCGTGCTCAAAGGAACGGCTCCCGGCACACTGGCCGGCGGCGTTCTGGACTTCCACTTGCACAGCGTGACGATCGAGTGCCTGGCGATCGCGATTCCCGACAATATTTCGGTCAAAATCGGCGATCTGCAGATCGAGCAGGCGATCCACGTCCGCGAGCTCGAACTTCCCGCCAACAGCGTGGTGAAGAACGACCCGGAAACGGTCGTGGTCCAAGTCAAGCACATCGTCGAGGTCGAGGCGACGGTGGGCGAAGCCGGGGCCGAACCGGGTCCAACCCAGCCGGAAATTGTCGGACGCAAGGTCAAGGAGACCGACGAGGAAGAAGCGGCCGAAGGGGACAAGGGGAAAGAGAAGAAGTAGTCTCTGGCTCCGGCGGTTTCCGTTGGACTTCGAGGCGCAGCTGGCGGTCGCCTTGGCTTCGTCGGGGCGACCCCGTCCGATTCGCCGCCTGATTCGTCGGTAAGTCGATGAAAATCGTCGTTGGACTGGGAAACCCCGGCCCGAAGTACGAGCAGACGCGGCACAACGTGGGATATCTCGTCATCGACGAGTTGTCCCAGCGTCTGTCCGCTGGGAAGGCGCGGGCGCGGTTCGACGCGAGCGTGGCCGAGGGGAACCTGGGAGGCGAAAAAGTCCTCCTGGCGACTCCCCGGACCTATATGAATGAGAGCGGCCGGTCTGTCCGGCAACTGATCGATTTCTACGGAGTTGCAGCTCCCCGATTTGCTGGTGGTGTGCGACGATTTCAATCTCGAACTGGCCCGGCTGCGAATGCGGACGGGGGGTTCGGCGGGGGGTCAAAAGGGGCTGGCTGACATTATCCGCAAGCTGGCGACGGAGGAGTTTCCCCGGTTGCGGATCGGCATCGGGAAGCCTCCCGAACATTTCGACGCAGCCGACTTTGTCCTGAGCAAATTCAAACGGAGCGAACAACCCACAATCGACGAGGCCGTCACCCGTGCCGCCGAAGGGGTCGAGCTGTGGATTCGTGCGGGCATCGGCCCGGCGATGAACCGAATTAACGCGGCAACCTCCCAAGACGATGACTGACCCGCCCGCCCGCGAACGCGTCGGAGCGCCCTCGGCCCCCCGGCAACTGCGTTGAAAATGCGGGTGAATTGGATACAACGAAGAAAGCTAAAAACCGCAGGAGAATGACGTTGGCAGCACCATCAGCAACCGAACAACCGGCTCCGAAGACGGCCGCGCACAAGCTTTACGAGGGGATGTTCCTCCTCGATAGCAGCCGCTTCGCCACCGATTCCAAGGGCGCGACCGATCAAATCACCGGCATGATCGAAAAATGCGGCGGCACGCTCGTCGCCCACCGCCCGTGGCAGGACGGCCGGCTGGCTTATGCCGTTAAGGGGCATCGCAAGGGGCTCCACTACCTCACCTATTTTAAGATGCCGGGCGAGGGCATCCGCGACTTGACTCGCGCGTGCAAACTGAGCGACCTGGTGCTGCGGCACGTGGTCATCGAGCATCCCCAGGCGATGTTCGACGCCATGGTCCAGGCGATCTCGGGCGAATGGCATCCGCACGAAGCCGCCCAGGACGATTCGCCCGGCCGTGGCCGGGACCGCGGAGAACGGGGCGACCGTGATCGGGACCGGGGCGACCGCGATCGGCCAGATCGGGACCGGGGCGAGCGTGACGATCGCGGGCCCGCCGAAGAGGGTGAATCCGAGGAATAAGAGCGGCCCGTTGGGCAGCCGGCGCGGGCCGGCCTGCCGGAGCACGGGAGTACGGGCCGGGGAGATCGGGGGATGTCGAGCTTCAACAAAGTGATCCTGCTCGGTAACCTCACCCGCGATCCCCAGGTCCGCTACACGCCGGGCGGCACCGCGGTGGCGGAAATCGGCTTGGCGGTCAATCGCACCTGGTTCGACCAGAAGTCGAATTCTCGCCGCGACGAAACGACCTTTGTCGACGTGACCCTCTGGGGACGGCAGGCCGAAGTAGCCGGCGAGTATCTGGCCAAGGGACGCCAGGTGCTGATCGAGGGACGCCTGCAATTGGATACGTGGGAGGACAAGGAGTCGGGCCAGAAACGGTCGAAGCTCCGCGTCGTCTCCGAAAACATGAAGATGGTGGGCGGCCGTGGCGAGGGCGGCGGCGGTAGTGGGGGCGCTGGTAGTGGTGGAGGCGGCGGTGGTGCCAGCCGCGGAGAGGGAGGACGCTCCGAGGGTCGCGGCGCTCGCGCGAGATGGAGAGTAGTGGCAGCGGCGGGGGCGGTGAAGACTTTCACGACGCGCCTCCGCCCGATGACGACGTGCCGTTCTAAAACGGCCGAAACACCGCCGAGAAACCTCGGCAAGGAAACGCAGCCGAGCAGTCTCGGCAAGAGAACACAGCCGAGAGACCTCGGCAAGAAAATACCGCCGAGCTGCCTCGGCAAAGAAATACGGTCGAGCCAACACGGCGAGGCCCTGGACAATTTCAGAGCAAGGTGAATCCGATGGCGAAACGGGGAGCAACGGCGGTAAGGGGATCGGGCCGGTCGTCGATCGACGTCCTGTTGACCGAGGACGTCACGAGTCTCGGCACGCAGGGCGACATCGTCCGCGTAAAGCCCGGCTACGCGCGGAACTTCCTGTTGCCGCAGGGGCTGGCCACGGTCGCCACCGAGCACAACAAGAAGATGGTCGAGCGACACAAGCTTCGCGTGGCCGAGTTGCAGGTCCAACGCGTGAAGCAACTTCGCGGCCAGGCTGACGCGGTCAGCAAGTACAGCGTCACCCTGGAGGCCAACGCCAACAAAGAGGGGCACCTCTACGGCTCGATCGTCGCGACGGACATCAGCAAGGCGCTCAAGTCGGCCGGTTACGCGGTTGAGCCGGACCACATTAAACTGGACGGTCCGCTCAAGGAACTGGGCATGTACACGGTGCGCGTCGAGCTGCACGCCGAGGTGAAGACCGAAGTCAAAGTCTGGGTCGTTCCCGCGGCGTCCAACTAGCCGATCTCGGGTCGCTCCGATTCCTTGGCGCGGCCAGGATGCGCCGCGCCTCGGTTCGACCGACCCGCTTCCCCGACTCTCGGCGCCTGATTCAACGATCCGGAGGCAGGGATGGCCACTGTCGAAGATTTTCTCACGCGACTGCCGCCGCAGAATCTCGACGCGGAACGCAGCGTGCTCGGCAGCATGCTGTTTTCCAATGACGCCGTCGACGAGGTGGGTTCGTTCCTCAAGGCGACGCACTTCTATCACGACGCGCACCAGCAGATTTATGCGGCCATCTGCCGCATGCGCGAGCGGGGCCGGGGCGCCATCGACGCGGTGACGCTGGCCGAAGAGTTGGCGGGGCTCAAGCTGCTCGAGGAGGTCGGCGGCCCCAGCTACCTGCACCAGATCCTGGAGACGGTGCCGCACGCGGCCCACGTCCGCTACTACGCCGACATCGTCCACGAAAAATATGTGCAGCGGGCCCTGATCGACACCTGCACCGAAGTGCTCCGGACCTGCTACGACTCGGGCCGCGCCGCCGATGACATCCTGCAGGAGACCGAGCAGAAGATCTTCTCCATCCTCGAACAACAGGAACGGGAGACCAAGATCTCGATCCGGGACATCCTGCTGGAGACCTTTTCGCGGATCGACGTCCGCATGCAACAGCCGGGAGACGTCAGCGGACTGGCCACCACCTTCTCCGACGTCGACCACCTCACCACGGGCTTTCATCCGTCGGAGCTGATCATCCTGGCGGCGCGGCCCAGCATGGGGAAAACGGCCCTCGTCTGTAACTTCGCCGAGTCGATCGCCCGCACCTCCAACCAGGGCGTGTTGCTCTTCAGCCTCGAGCAGTCGAAGCTCGAGCTGGCGGAACGCTTCCTCTGCATGGTCGCGCAGATCGACGGGCACAAGCTCCGCAACGGGCAGATCGACGAGGACCAGCAACAAAAACTCCTCGAAGCTTCGCACGCCCTGAGCGAAATCCCGATCTTCATCGACGACCAGCCCGCCCGCACCACTGCCCAGATCGGCGCGATCTCGCGGCGGCTCAAGCGGCAAAGCGGCCTGGGCCTGATCATCATCGACTATCTCCAGCTGATCGAACCGGACGATCGCCGAGCTCCCCGCGAGCAACAGATCTCGCAGATCACGCGGCGATTGAAGCAGCTCGCCAAGGAGATCAACGTGCCGGTGATCGCGCTGGCGCAGCTCAACCGCGGCGTCGAGCTGCGGGAGGAAAAGCGACCTCGCCTGGCCGACCTCCGCGAAAGCGGGGCCATCGAACAGGACGCCGACCTGGTCCTCTTCCTGCATCGGCCCGAAGCCTACGATCCGCAGGATCGCCCGAACGAGGCAGAACTGATCGTCGCCAAGCACCGCAGCGGCCCGACCGGCATCGTGAACCTCACTTGGCGCAAAGAATTCATGCGCTTCGAGAACTTCACCGCTCGGTCCGAACCGGGCGGATTCGACGATGACGAGTTTCGCTGAACTCCGCCGACGGCAGCCAAGCCCTGTTTAGCTTTGACGTCGCGCGTTCGTTTGCCGTAATATGCATCCATCAACGCGTGCAAGCGCGTTTACCTAAAGCCCACCTGAACCTCCGCCTGCGTTTGACCGCCTCGATTGGCCTGCCCCGATCCAAGCTGACCGTTTCCCTACCTGATTTCGCTCTTTGATCCTGCTCGCCAACTGACTCGCTCTTTAGATTTTGCTCGCCGACTGTCGCTCCCTGATTTTGCTCGCCGACTGAGTTCCTCCGCCCGATTGCCCGCCCTCCGTGGGGACCCGCCGCATGCAGCCGACCCGCCGCGCTTGCGTGGTCATTTTGGCCGTGGTCATTTGGGAATTGCCCGCTGGTGCATTCGGCACCGGTGCCACGGCATGGGCGCAGACCATCTCCTCCGTCACGCCACTGGCGTTGCGGCCGGGGCAGACGCAGGACGTCGTGCTGGCCGGAAACGGTCTCGGCGACGCCCGCCAGTTCTGGTCCAGCTTCCCGCAAAAGTCGGCCCTTGCCACGGAACCGGCTAATGCCAAAAAGAACCCCGCGTTGGCCACCTTCCGCATCACCGTTCCGCCGCAGACGCCACTGGGGATTTACGGAATTCGGGTGGCAACGAATAGCGGCGTTTCGCCCCTGAAGCTGGTGCTGCTCGACGATCTGCCGACCGTGCGGGCCACCGGCGCGAATCTCTCGCGACGCATCGCCCAGGCGTTGAGCCTGCCGACGGCCGTCGAAGGCACGCTCGGTCCGCAGCAACTGCACTACTTCAAGTTTCACATCGAAGCGGGGCAGGGCGTTTCGTTCGAGGTCTACGCTCGTCGGATCGGATCGCTGCTGGACCCCACGCTCCGGCTCTTCGACGCGAGGGGCCGCGAAGTCACCTATAGCGACGACGTCCCCGGGCTGAGCGAAGACGCGGCGATCCACCGGACGTTTCGCAAGGCCGGCGACTATGTCCTGGAGCTGGGCGACAACCTGTACCAGGGAGGTAGCGACTACTTCTACCGCATTCGCATCGGCGACTTTGCCGCGGCCCCCCTCCCCTACCCGCTGGCAGCCACGCGGGGCAGCGAATTCACCTGCCGCTTCGCCGACAGCGCGGCAAGCCCGATCGAACCTGTCCGCGGCAAGGCTCCCACGAACCCGATGCAAACCGCACTCTTCCTTCCCGTTCGACAAAACGGCGGCGACGCGCAGAGCTTCGCGCCAATCCTCCTCTCCGACCACCGACAAGCCAGCGAAGCGGAACCCAACAACAGCGCGAAGACGGCTACCCGCGTGAATCTGGGCGACGATTTGAACGGCCGGCTCGAAACGTCGGACGATGTCGACAACTTTGTCTTTCATGCCTCCGCCGGCGAGTTGGTGCGATTCAAGTCGATTTCGCGCCGACTGGGCTCCCCGGCCGATGTGGTCCTCCGCGTGCTCGATGCGCAGGGCAACCCGCTGGCCGCCGCCGAGAGCCAGGGGTCCGAGGAAGCCACGCTCTGGGTGACTTTTCCCGCGGCGGCCGATTACACGCTCGAAGTTCGCGACCTCAATCACCGCGGCAATCCGCGGTTCGTCTACCACATCGACGTCGTCGCCGAGCCGTCCCAGCCTCCCAAAGAGCAGTCTCCCAAAAGCGGATCGGCCAAAGAGCCAAAACACGTCGCGCGACATGTGCACACCTTTACGCTGAATGCTGCCGCCGACTCGGTGGTGATTCCCGGCGGGCGGAACGGCGGCGATCCCCGTCTCGTCGGTGCGTTCCCATTACAACGGCTCGATCTTCGTGCAGGCGGTCGACCTGCCGCCGGGAGTGAAGAGCCGACCGACGTGGATCGGCGGCGGTGAAGATCTCGCCGAGTTGACGCTGCAGTCGACAGGCGAGCTTCCGGCAGGCGTCATCCATTCCATTCGCATCGTGGGCTCCCCCGAACATTCTGACGCGACGGTCATGGCACAAGCGACCGAAGCTGTCCGCACGCAGCTCGGCAACATGCCGTACCCACCGCTGGGACTGTGCGGCAATCTGGCGCTCGTCGCCGGACCGCGGCCCAACTTCACGCTCCACACCGAGCCCGGCGAAATCGTCCTCAGCCCCGACCACTCGACGAAGTGCAAACTGATCGCCGAACGACAAAAGGGGTTCGACGACGAGATTGCCCTGGCGGTGAGCCCCGTCAAGAAGGGTCTGCCGCCGGGAGTCAGCGTCAGCGTCAAGCCGATCGCCAAGGGCGCGGCCTCCGCCGAAATCACATTCTCGGCCAACGGAAAGGCCGACCCAACCGTGGCGACCGTGGTCTTGGTCGGGACGATCAAACGGGGCAACCAGGCGTTCAGCGAGCCGGCTCCAGGCATCGAGCTGACCGTCAAACGGGCGAGTGCCAAGCGAAAACCTGAAGGGAAAAAGTCATGAGGAACCGAGTCCCTGTCGCCCGCCGATCGCGTCTGGCGGCTTTCGCCGTAACATTCGCTCCGGCAGTCGCTCTCGCACTCGCGCTCGTCGCTCAGGGTTTCCGCCCGGCGATCCGCGGCCGAGGCCAAATCCAAGAAGACGCCCCCCGAGCCGCCCGCCAAACTGTCGCTCGAGCCGGCAAAGTTCGAGTTCTCCAATCCGCGGACGACGCTGCAACTGGTCGCTAGCGGCACCTACGGGGGCGACCGCGTCCGCGATCTGACGGCCGATGTGAAGCTCAGCTCGTCCGACCCGAAGATCGCCCGTATCAAGGGAACGACCGTCATTCCGGTCGGCGACGGCACGGCCAAGATCACCGCGAAGATCGGTGACCGCGAGGCCACGGCCGAGGTCGTCGTCCGCGGTCTCGACGATGCGGTTCCGGTCAGCTTCAAGAATGAAACGCTGCCGGCCCTCACCAAGGCAGGCTGCAACATGGGGGCCTGTCACGGCTCGCCCTCGGGCAAAAACGGCTTCCGCCTGTCGCTCCGCGGCTTCGATCCGCCCCTCGACATCCTCACCCTGCGGACGGAGTACTACGGCCGCCGCACCAACCTGATGGATCCGGCCGAAAGCCTGATCCTGAAGAAGCCGCTGATGGAAGTGGCCCACGGCGGCGGCCGGCGGCTTCATAAGGGGGATGCCTGTTATCGCGTGCTCTTCGATTGGATCTCCGGCGGCATGCCGGTCGACGCGGCCGGCACGCCCGACTTGGTGAAGATCGTTCTCTCGCCGTCGCAGCGAGTCTTCCACGATCTGGGCAAGCGTCAGCAATTGCGGGTCGACGGCTATTTCAGCGACGGCAGCGTCCAGGACCTCACCGCGCTCACCGTCTTCAGCTCCTCGAACGAATCCGTGGCCACCGTGACTGCCGACGGCCTGGTCGAAAAGACGGGCCGCGGCGAAACGGCCATGCTGGCCCGCTTCCTCGACAAGATGTCGACGGCTTACATCACGTTTCTGGGAGACGTGAAGGGCTTCGCCTGGAACAATCCGCCCGTTCACAACTTCGTCGACACGCTGGTCTACGAAAAGCTCCACCAACTGCAGATCGTCCCTTCGGAGACGTGCAGCGACGAAGAATTCGTCCGCCGCGCCTACCTCGATGCCGACGGCCGCCTGCCGCGGACCGAGGAAACGATCGCGTTCCTCGGCAGTCACGACTCGGCCAAGCGGGCTAAGCTGGTGGACGAACTGGTCGACAGCGCCGACTGTGCCGAGTTCTGGACGCTCAAGTGGTGCGACGTGTTGCGGGCCAACAGCAAGAAGCTCGAGCCGGCCGGCGTCCGCAAGTTCCGCCGCTGGGTCTACGAGAGCGTGCTGGCCGACAAGCCGCTCGACCAGATGGCCCGCGAGCTTTTGACCTCGCAGGGGAGCGTCTTCGAGAACCCGGCTGCCAACTACTGGCGAGCCAGCCGCGACCCGCAGGACGCCACCGAGACAACGGCCCAGCTCTTCCTGGGCATCCGCATTCAATGCGCGAAGTGCCATAACCATCCGTTCGAGCGCTGGTCGCAGGACAACTATTACGGCATCGCTGCCGCCTTCGCCCGCGTGGGCCGCCGACCCGGAGGCAACTCCAAAGAGGAAGAAGTCGTCTTCCGCGAGAACGCCGGCGAAGTCCAGCAGCCCCGGACCGGCCAGACAATGAAAGTCCATCTCCTGCTCAAAGGCGACGTCGACGTGCCCAACGACCAGGACCGCCGGGCCGTCTTCGCCAGTTGGCTCACCGCGTCCGATAACCCGTTCTTTGCGAAAACCTGCGTCAACCGCATCTGGGGACACCTGATGGGCCGCGGCATCGTCGAACCCGTCGACGACTTCCGCGACTCCAATCCCCCCTCCATCGCCAAGCTGCTCGACGAGTTGTCCCGTCAATTCGTCACCAACGGCTACAGCAGCAAATGGGTGATGCGGACCATCATGAAAAGCCACATCTATGAGCTGTCAGCCCGCAAGAACGACTTCAATAAAGATGACGAAATCTACTTCTCGCACGCCAACACGCGGATGCTGACGGCCGAGCAGTTGCTCGACGCCATCTGCGACGTGACCGACGTGCCCGAACGATACACCGGCTTGCCCGCCGGCACGCGGGCCGTCGAGCTGCCCGATCCGCAGCCGGACAACTACTTCCTCAAAGTCTTCGGCCAACCGCAGCGGGAGATGGCCTGCCAGTGCGAACGCTCGACCGATTCCAACCTGTCGCAGGCGCTGCAGATGATCAACGGGCCTGTCGTCCACAACAAGCTCCGCGACGATGCGGGCCGCATCCCGCAGATGATCAAGGCGGGCAAGAAAGACGAGGCCATCATCGACTCGCTGTACTTAGTCGCCCTTTCCCGTCCGCCGGCCGCGGAGGAACTGGCCGCGTCGAAGGCGCACATCGCCCGCTCGTCGGACCGCCGACAGGCGCTCGAAGACATCGGCTGGGCGATCCTCAACTGCAAGGAATTCTTGTTCCAGCACTGAGGCAGCTTGTTTCGACCGGCAACTCGCACGGCTAAAATGGCGAGCGAAAGGCGTCCGACCATGGTCCGCCAACCGCGATCGTCCGGCCGAACTGCCCTCCTCCGCGACCGGGCACTGCGTTCGCTGAAGAACATCGCGGCGCGGACACTGCCTCGGCGGAATCCGCGGCTCCCGTCCGATCGGCTGTCGCCGTTTTCGCGGCGGAGATTGCGACGGTCGAAGTCCGACCCGCAGAGCCAGGCGAACGAGGCGACAACAACTCCGGCGGTCGCACGTCGAATTCCGCTGGCGGC
Source organism: uncultured Planctomycetaceae bacterium (assembly GCA_963813715.1). GTDB lineage: Bacteria > Planctomycetota > Planctomycetia > Planctomycetales > Planctomycetaceae > DASPSM01. Next base: position 550,948 of record CAWFAK010000007.1, read on the forward strand.
CAAGCTGGCTTACACGGCCTTCATGGCGGTGCTCGTCCCCTCGTATACGTATTTCTACGGCCCGACCAACTTCCTCTACTTTTGCGATGTGGCCCTGCTCATCACCCTCGTGGCGATGTGGGCGGAAAGTCCGCTGCTGGCCTCGATGCCGGCGGCCGGTATCCTGTTGCCCCAGGCGCTCTGGGTGGTCGACTTTTTAGGCGGCTGCGTCGGGCACCACGTGACGGGCATGTCGGCCTACATGTTTCACGGGGACCACACGTTCCTCTCGCTCTTCAAACGGGGGCTATCGTTCTTTCATTTCTGGCTGCCGTTCCTGGTGCTGTGGAACGTCTGGCGACTGGGCTACGACCGCCGCGCGCTTGCCGCCTGGAGCGTGCTGGCGTGGGGCCTCTTGCTCCTGTGCTATTTTGCCATGCCGGCCCCGCCCGCCCCGGCGTCCAATCCCGACCTGCCCGTCAACATCAACTACGTCTACGGCCCGAGCGACGACCGAGCCCAGACCTGGATGCCGCCCCTGGCATGGCTGGCCCTCTTGATGGTCGGCATGCCGGCGGTGATCTACGTGCCGACGCACCTGGTCCTCGCCCGCGTCATTGCCCCCGCGCCGTCCCCGCGACCACCGGTCAGCACCTAGCCGGCCGTTTGTGTCCCGCCCCACTGGACTCGCGCGTGTTTAGGTCCCGATCAATCCCGTCCCGACCTTCGAGTCCCGTCCCCCGGCCTGCGACTATGGAGAAATTTCCCCCCCGGTTCACACGGGGGCTCGGCAATTCGATCCCGTCCCATCTGCCGTCCCTTTCAAAGAAAGTGTCCGGACCGGACGTTTGTCCGCCGTAAGTCACTGCGCTCCAAAGACTACGGCCGGACTCTTTCGAATTGTTAAGGCCGGACCGGACGCCGGACCAGTCTCTGAGTCCCGACCTTTTAGTCCCCGTCTCCGCGTTAGTGTCCCGTCCCACCATCTGTTTCCCAGGCCCTCGCGGGAGGGCCAGGAGGCGACGCGGCCGTCACTCATTCGAGTCCCGTCCCATTCCGTCCCGTTCTTTGAGTCCCGTCCCATGCACCGGTTGGATCCGACCTTGGACTTTGGACCCAGACCTTGGACTCGTCGGCTCCACGCCGGCGCGTGTCCCGTCCCGCTCATCCTAGCCGGGGCGCGCCTGATTTTCGCGCGCGGGGAGGATTCACCTCTATCGAGAAGAGGATCCCACCCCGCCGGGGATCTTTTTTTGTCCCCGGCAGGAATCTATTCGCCGGCGGAGACTGACCGACGGACTCTCAGCGCTCGACGGTCCGCTCGGCGCGCACCGATTGCGGTGCGGCCAAGAGCCTCTCTCTCCATTCAGCCACAAAAGTCCGATTCATCCAAGATCAGTTTTCGCCAGACGGCGTGCTTTGAGGACAGGCAGGTGCGGGATGGCTGCGGGTCGTCGATCGTTGAGCGCGAAACGACCAGGGGTTGGTGACGTCCCCGGGTCCGCCGTGCAGGAACAGCTACTGTTAGCGTCTTTCCGACAGTCGCGAGCGGACTCACAGCGGCAGAAACGGTGTATGCTACGCGAGGCAAATCTCGAAAGGGGCTGAAAGATGAACCTCTGGGCGCCGCCGGAACGGACTGAGGACGAGAAGGTCGCGCTGTTCGGCACGCTCGACGAGGAAGGCTTCACCAACGCGGCAGTCGGCCTGTGGATGGACCTTCTGAGCTGTCCGCTTGCTCATGCCGCTTCTGACGCGTTTCATACGGTCGAGCCCCCGCCGCTCGGAGAAATGCGCCGCTACCCGCCACTGCCCGAGGCCACGAAGAAGCTTTTCGCTGAGATCCAGCAGGCCAAGCTGTCCAGTGATCTGGGCGCGGCACAGAGGATCGTGCGGAATCTCTACGGCGGTGCGAGCAACTCACCGAAGGTGTTGTCTGCCGACGGAAGCGTTCCTCTCGACGCGCTCGGACTGACGAATGAGGAATTCGTCGAGGGCATTTTCAGTCGCGCGGCGCTCGGGAAATTGGCCCTGATGGCCGACGCGTGCCGGAGGGAATTGGGATACCGGTGGCGGTACCCCGAGTGCGTCGTGCCGTCACTGAAGGCGGTCATGCGAGAAGCATTTTGCAACATCGACGCGCTGATCGAGAGATTCGCATTCCTCAAAAGCGACGAGAGTTGATCGTAGCGGCAGCGTGGCCACTACCGGAGACCTTCGGGAGAATTACCATTCATTGAGAGCCTTAAGCGGGGGTGTTAGGCTGCTGGGGGGCTTTCAAAGTCCGCTCGAACGTCGAGCCGAGGGATCCCGTGGCCATCGATCTGAACGTCAACATCGCCGCGTCTGACTTTAAGGCGAATCCGTTCCCGATTTATCGCCGACTGCGGGAAACGTCCCCCGTCCACCGGGTAAAACTTCCCGATGGCCAGATGGGCTGGCTGGTGACGCGTTACGACGACGTGGTGCGCGTGCTCACGGACGATCGGTTCGCCAAAGACGCCTTTCGTGTGCTCTCGAAAGAACAGTTGTCGAAGGCGCCGCTTTTGGCCAAGCTGATGACGCCGCTGCTCATGCCGCGTGGCACGGCACATGCTCAACCGCGACCCGCCCGATCACACGCGCCTCAGGGCGCTCGTGCAGCAGGCGTTCTCGCCGCGGCTCGTGGAGGGGATGCGCGGCCGCATCCAGGCGCTTGCCGACGAACTGTTCGACCGCGTCGAGCGCCGCGGTCGGATGGATCTCATCGCCGACTACGCGTTGCCGATCCCGACGACGGTCATTGCCGAGATGCTGGGCGTGCCCGTGGCCGATCGCCACAAGTTCCATCGCTGGTCAGGCGCGATGTTAGCGGCAGGCGCCACGCGGTTCGGCCTGCTGCGGGCGATGCCGAGCGCCTTGCGCTTTATGCGCTACATTCGCCAGCTCATCAAAATTCGCCGCGCCAACCTGCGCGATGACCTGATCAGCGCGCTCATCACGGCCAAAGACGCGAACGAACGTTTGAACGACGACGAATTGCTGTCGATGATTCTGCTCTTGATCGTTGCCGGGCACGAAACGACGGTCAATCTGATCGCCAGCGGCATCCTGGCGCTTTTGCAGCATCCCGACCAGTTGAAACGACTGCGCAGCGACCCGGCCTTGATCAAGCCGGCCGTCGAAGAGTTGTTGCGATTCACGGCCCCGGTCGAGACGGGGACCGAACGCTTCGCGACCGAGGAAGTCGAAATCGCGGGCGTGAAGATCGCCCAGGGAGCTTTGGTGATTGCGTCGATCGCCTCGGCCAACCGGGACGAGAGTCAGTTCGCCGGCCCCGATACGCTCGACATCACTCGCGAGCCAAACAGGCACCTGGCGTTCGGCCAGGGAATCCATTTCTGCTTGGGCGCGTCGCTCGCGCGGCTGGAAGGACAAACCGCGATCAAGACGCTCTTGGCCCGCACGAGCGATTTGCGGCTGGCGGTCGACCCGGCCGCGCTGCGCTGGCGGAGCGGTCTCGTCCTGCGCGGGTTGAAGGCGCTCCCCGTTTCCTTCACGCCCGCAGCTCCCCGAGTCGCGCGGCCGGAGCTGGCCGAGACCCTTTCTCATTAGTTGTGCCGCCTGAGAGCTCGCACGGCTGCCGCGTGCGAACCCGCTCCCGGCCTCGTGGCACCTCAGGTCTTCAAACGACGACCGGCGCCTGTGTCAGCAACTCGCCAACGACGCGGGCGCCGGTGACGGCCGGGTCGGTGAGGGCTTCGTCGCGGCCTTGGTGGGGATAGGTGAGGCGATTGTGGTCGATGCCCAGTTGGTGCATCAGCGTCGCCAAGAGGCTCGGGCAGGTGACGATCTTTTCGACCGCCTTGTAGCCGAACTCGTCGGTGGCGCCGTGCACGTAGCCGGAGCGAAAACCGCCGCCGGCCAAGAGCAGGCTGAAGGCGTAGCGGTTGTGATCGCGGCCCGTGCCGCCTTGCGTGATCGGCAGCCGTCCGAATTCGCCCGCCCACCAGACGATCGTGCTCTCCAAGAGGCCCCGCTGTTTGAGGTCGGCGATGAGCGCGGCCGTCGGCTGGTCGACCTGCGGGCAGACTTTTCGCAATCCCGAGGCGAGCTCGTTGTGGTGGTCCCAGGGCATCGTGCCGGAGGCGATCGGCGCGGTCACTTGCACGAAACGGACGCCCTCCTCGACCAGTCGCCGCGCCATCAGGCACCGCGTGCCGAAGTTCGCGGTCGCCGGCTTGTCGAGCCCGTAGAGTTTCCGCGTGGCCGGCGTTTCCTGCGACAAGTCGAGCAGCCCCTCGGCATGCAGCTGCATGCGGGCCGCCAGCTCGTAGCTCTTGATGCGGGCCTCGAGATCGCCGTCGCGGGGGTAAAGCTCGCGACGATCTTCGTTGAGCTGCGTCAGCAGCGCCAGATCGTTGCGTTCGACTTCCGGCGGCATTTGTCGCGACGCGTGCAGATCGAGCACCGCGGCGCCGCGAGTTTGAATTTCGGTCCCGCGAAACAGCGCCGGCAGCCAGCCGTTTTCCCACAGCGTCGTGCCGCCGTTGTTGTAGCCGTCAGGATCGCGGAGCACGACGTAGGCGGGCAAGTCCTGGTTGAGCGTGCCCAGAGCGTAGCTCACCCACGCGCCGAACGTCGGCCGGCCGGGAAAAATTTTGCCCGTGGTGAGACAACGCAGGCCCTGTGGATGATTGTTGTTGTCGCAGACCATCGACCGCACGAGGCACAGATCGTCGGCAACCGAGCCGATGTGCGGCAACAGCTCGCTCAGCTCCATCCCGCATTGGCCGTGGCGGTGGAACTTGAACGGAGAGCCCATCAGCAGATTGGCCTGGCTGCCGGGCTGAAAGCTTTCGACTTTTTGCGGATGCTTCTGGCCGCTACGTTTGTTGAGCTCGGGCTTCGGGTCGAAGAGATCGACCTGGCTCGGTCCCCCATTTTGCATCAGCAGGATGACGGACTTGGCCCGGCCGGGGAAATGCCCGGTGCGCGGTGTGAGATCGCTGCCGCCCAGCGCGTCGTTCTCGTCGGCGGCGGCCAGTTCCCGCGCGAGCAGATGCGACAGGGCCAGCGAACCGAAGCCCATCGCGGTGCGTTCGAGGAACGCCCGCCGCGAAAGCCCTGGTCCCAGCCAGGTCGGTTCTCGTTTCACCGCACCACTCGCACTGAAGTCACGGGCACAAAAGGTCATTCGGAATAAAGGAACTCGCTGGTATTGAGCAGCGTGCGGCACAATTGGGCGAGGGCCTTCTGACCGGCCCGAGTCGCGGTCGCACCGGCCCGCTGAAACGCCGCATTCTGCCGGGATAAAAACTCGGAGCACTGCCGCACTTCTCGTTGGGTCGGCTGGCGCGACAGGGCCAGTCCAAACGCCGTCTCGACCGCTCGATCCGGCGTTTCCGACGCGGCCGCTGCCCGTCCGGCCAGGTGCTCCGCCTCGTCGGCAATGAATTCGTCGTTGAGCATCGTCAGCGATTGCAGCGGGATCACCGACGCGTCGCGCTTCGGGCAATTGACGGCGAACGCCGGCCGATCGAAGACGCTCAAGAGCGACAGGTTGTATGCCCGCCGCGAGAGCAAGTAGACGCTCCGGCGATTGGCGTCGCCAGGCCGCCGCAGTTTCGACGCATCGACGGTGACCAGGCCGTCCGGGCGGGCGATCAAGAGAATGGGCCGTCCGCCCATCGTTGAATCGAGCCGGCCGCCGACGGCCAACACGCAGTCGCGAATGGACTCGGCCTCGAGCCGTTTGGTGCGCATCCGCCACAACAGCCGATTCTCGGGGTCGACGGTGGCCGGGTTCCGCGCGGTCGTGTTGCTGTCTGCGATCTGCGACGTTCGCCGCACCGACTGCGAGGTCTGCTGGTAGGCCGCGCTCAGCATCAGGGCCCGAATGAGGGGCTTGGTTTGCCAGCCGGCCGGTCCCTGAAATTCGGCCGAGAGCCATTCCAGCAGTTCCGGATGCGTGGGCGTTTCACCCTGGACGCCGAAATTCTCCGGCGTTCGCACCAGTCCTTCGCCGAACAGGTGTTGCCAGACGCGATTGACGTAGACCCGCGTGACGAGCGCGGCCGCCCGCGAATCGTGCCGCGTGATCCACCGCGCGAAGGCCAACCGCCGCCCGCTATCGGGACCAGCCGACGCCTGCTCGTGCACGACCGCCTCGTCGCGCGAATCGCAGAGCACGCTCAAATAGCCCGGCTGGACGACCGCTCCGGGCGTCTCGAACTGGCCCCGCTTAAGTAGGTGCGTGACCGGCGCGGGGCCGACGTCGTAGATCGCCTGAATACGGTCGACGCGGCGCCGCTGGGCGCTCTGCGCAGCCACCAGCCGATTCAACTTCGCTTTGACTTGCGGGTTGCAGCCCGGCGTGCCCATGCGGCTTCGCATGCGGGCCACGTCGCGATCGACGTCGGCATTGAAGCGATCGATCTCGGCCAGCTCGGTTGCCGACGCGTCGGGCAGCGCGGTCCCGGATTTCGGGCTTCCACGGAAAGACGGGCTTCCAGTGCTCCGGGTTGTAGGCCGGCGTGAAGAGGGCCATCAGCCGGTAATAGTCCCGCTGCGGAATCGGATCGAACTTGTGCGAGTGGCAGCGGGCACAGTTGACGGTGAGCGCGAACAGGCTGTTGCCCACCACCTCCACCGTGTCGTGAAGCACGCCGTAATAGTTGAGCGGAATGTTGCTCTCGGGCTCGTGAGTTTGATCGCGGGCCGTCCGCAGATAGCCGGTGGCGATCAGGTCTTCGCGAATCTCTTCGGTGAACCGGGGAGCGTGCCGCCAGTCGACCAGCTCGTCGCCGGCCAACTGCTCGAGCAGAAAGCGATCGAAGGGTTTGTCGGCGTTGAACGCATGAATCACGTAGTCGCGATACTTCCACTTCCCTTCGCTGACAAAGATGCCGTTGGCATCGCTGTCGAAGCCGACGGTGTCCGCATAGCCGACGACGTCGAGCCAGTGCCGACCCCAACGCTCCCCGAAGCGGGGCGACGCCAGCAGCCGGTCGACCTGGCGGGCGAAGGCGTTGGGTGAGCGATCGGCCAGAAACGCGGCCAGCTCCGCCGGATTGGGGGGCAAGCCGTGAAGGTCCAGAAAGGCTCGCCGGAGCAGGGTCGAGCGGTCGGCCGGCGGCGAGAAGCCGAGACCTTCGGATTCGAGCTGGGTGAGCAGAAAGGCGTCGATGGCGGTTTGGGACCGGTCCGCCTGTTTCAGCACAGGAACGACCGGCCGCCGCAGCTTTTGAAACGCCCAATGTTCCTTGTCGCGGGCGGTGACTTCCGCAGAATCGCCGTCTTCCCCGAACGCGGCGCGCGGCACCAGTGCGCAGAACGCAACCGCTAATAAAGCGGAGACGAATACGACGCCGAACGTGAGGCGAACGAGTGCCGAGGGCATCGTGCGGGTCTCAGGCGGGCCGAGCGGGCGGGGAACGAGGCGGGGAAGGTCAGCGATGCGTCCCCGATTCTAACGCGCCGACTCGCGTGCGGCGACTGTCTCTGCGCCGACCCAGGGCGGAGTCACCGAGACGGTGCCCACAGACGGGACCGTCGGCCTCCCCGAAATTCGTGAAAATCAATCATTGACTCTCCCGTCAGGGGAGGTCTTACGATGACTCGCACCTCGATTTCGGGAGCCCACGCGGCATGTTCAGCATCGGCGAATTCTCGAAGCTCAGCGGCTTGACCGTGAAGACGCTGCGCTTCTACCACGAAGAGGGATTGCTGGTCCCGGCCTATGTCGATCCCGACACGGGGTACCGCTACTACCAGGAAGGGCAGATCGAGACCGCTCGCGTCATCGCCTACCTGCGCAATTTGGAATTCACCATCAGCGACATCAAGGCGTTGCTTGCGCAGGAGAGCGAGAGCGACTTACTCGATTTGCTCGAGCGGCAACGGTCGCAAATCAAGGAACAGATCAAACGCCTGCGCCAGACGGTGCGCTCGCTCGATCAATTCATCTCCGAAGAAAGGCAGGGTCAAACGATGGCCGAGCTGTTGGAAAACGTCACCGAGAAACAGTTGGACGCCGTGCTCATTGCCGGAATCCGCATGAAGGGCCGCTACAGCGATTGCGGCAAGGGTTTTGCCCAGCTAGGCCGGAGCTTCGGACGCTTGATCTGCGGCAAGCCCCTGCTCTTGCATTACGACAGCGAGTATCGGGAAGACGACGCCGACTTCGAGGCCTGTCTGCCGATCCGCCAAAGCAAATCGGTCGAAGGAACCTCCGTGCGCGAGCTTCCCGGCGCGCGTTGCGTCACCCTCGTCCACAAGGGCCCCTACGACCAAATGGGCCGTTCTTACGCCAAGGTCCTCAAATGGATCAAGGAGCGAAACTACAAAGTGGTGCTGCCGACGCGCGAGGTCTATCTCAAAGGACCGGGAATGATCTTCCGGGGCAATCCGAAGAACTATGTGACCGAGATTCAGATTCCGGTGGACGGCTAAAGCCAGAGCACGCCCGGACGGAAAGATCTCGGGCGGTTTACACCGCCCGCTCGGCTAGTTCTCGTCGGCGGGCGGAGCGAAGCCGCGGCGGAAGGTGTTCTCGGTGATGTTGATCGGGATCACGAACTGCAGCAGGTAATCGGGGCCGCCCGCTTTGGTGCCGATGCCAGAGAGTTTGAAGCCGCCGAAGGGTTGGCGTTCGACGAGAGCGCCGGTGATGCCGCGGTTGAGATAGACGTTGCCGGCTTGCAGTTCGTGGCGGGCCCGCTTGAGGTTGGCGGGGCTGCGGCTGAACATTCCGCCTGTCAGGGCATACGCCGAATCATTCGCCACGTCGAGGGCTTCGTCCAGGTCCTTGACCTTGATGACGGCCAGCACCGGGCCGAAGATTTCCTCGCGCGCGAGCCGGGATGCTGGGTCGACGTCGCCGAACACGTGTGGGCCGATGTAATAGCCGTCGTTGGCCGGCGTCTTGACCGCTCCGGCCGCCAGCAGTGGGAACGTCTCCTTGGCGAGCTTGATGGATTCGTTGATCCGCTTGAACGCTTCTTCGTCGATCACGGGGCCGATCGAGGAGTCGGGCAGCTCGGCCGGGCCCACTTTGAGCGACGTCGTGGCTTGGGCGAGCTTTTCCACAAAGGCGTCGTACACCGACTCGAGGACGATGCACCGCGAGCACGCCGAGCACTTTTGGCCCGCGTAGCCGAACGCGCTATACGTCACGCCAAGGACGGCTTCGTCGAGGTCGGCGTCGTCGTCGATGATGATCGCGTTCTTGCCCCCCATTTCGGCGATGACGTGCTTCACGAATTCCTGGCGGTCGTCCGGTTTCGACGCTTCGTGGTTGATCGCCAGACCCACCGAGCGCGAGCCGGTGAAGGCGATCAGATTGACGTCGGGACTGCCGATCAGCTCCGGCCCGACCTCTTCGCCCACGCCGGGCAGGAAATTGACGACGCCGTCGGGAATGCCGACGTTTTGCAGAATCTCCATCAACTTGTAGCCGACGACCGAGGATTGCTCGGCCGGCTTGATGATCACCGTGTTGCCGGTCACCAGGGCGGCCGCCGTCATGCCGGTGAGGATGGCCAGTGGAAAGTTCCAGGGGGCGATCACGGCGGCCACGCCCCGCGGGCGGTACGAATAGTCGTTCTCTTCTCCGGGCAGGTCGTGGCGACGGCCCGACATCAGGCGGCGGGCCTGATCGGCGTAGTACATGCAGAAGTCGATCGCCTCGGCGACGTCGGCATCGGCCTCGATCCACGGCTTGCCGCACTCGTGCACTTCCCAGGCGGCCAGCTCGAACCGCTGGTTGCGCATGGTGGCGGCGACCAGCTCGAGATATTCGGCCCGGTGGTCGACTTCGGTCCGCGACCACTGCTTGAACGCCCGGCGAGCCGCGTCGATGGCCAGCGAAGCCTCTTCGGCCGTCGCCGACGAAATGATGCCGACCACCTGCGACTTGTGCGACGGGTTGATCGACTTCATCTTGCCCATCGTTTCGATCGCCCGCCCGTTGATCACGAGCGGATAGTCCTTGCCGAACTCCTCGGCCGTGTCCTTCACCGCGCGTTCCATCGCGGCTCGCGCGTCGGCCCGGCTGAAATCGGTGGGGGGCTCGTTGTTGAACGTGCGGGCGGGCTCGGCCGGAACGGCGGCCGGCGCTCGGCTGGAGGCAGCGGGCCGCGGCCACTTCGGTCGGTTTCATCAACAGCTCCTCGATCGAAACCTGTTCGGTGAAGCTTTGTCGCAGGAAGGAATCATTGGACGTGTTTTCCAACAGCCGGCGGACCAGGTAGGCCATGCCGGGGATCAGCTCGCCGAACGGCGTGTAAATCCGCACGCGCTGGCCGCGGTCGGCCAAGAGCTGCGCCTGGTCGCCCCCCATGCCGTAGAGCATCTGCAGCTCGTAGGCTCCCTCGGGCACGCGGAGGTGCTTCGCGCAGGCGATGCCGTAGGAGAGGCTCCGCAGGTTGTGGCTGCCGAGGGCGGGTCGCAGCCAGCGATAGTTCTCCATCAGGAACCGCGTGAGCCGCTCGAAATTGGCGTCGGACTCCCATTTCTGCTGGTAGACGGGAATGGGCCAGCCGTGCGCCTGGGCCATGATCGTTTCGTAGTCCCAGTAGGCCCCCTTCACCAGCCGCACCCAGATCGGCGTGCCGCGCTTTTCCGCCCATTGCAAGAGGGCTTCGGTGTCGCGCTGCGCCTCGGGCAGGTACGCCTGCACGACGATGCCGACGTCGGGAAAGTCGCGGAACTCGTCCTCCATCAGAATCTCTTTGAAGATCTGGAAGGTGAGGTCTTTGTAGGCGTACTGCTCCATGTCGACGTGGATGTAGGTGTCGTGCTCGCGGGCGGCCCGCAGCAAGGGACGCAGCCGCTGCTTGACGTGCTCGGCCGTGCCCGCCACGTCGATGGGGCGAAACTGGCTGTAGAGGGCCGACAATTTGAGCGACAGATTGACCCGCGGAATGCTGCCTTCGTGATCGCGATCGAGCCGCGGCACTTCCGACCAGGACTGCACCTCGGTCGCCATCCCCTCGATCAGGTTGAGGTAGCTTTGCTGATACGCGTCGGCGTCGCGCTCGCTGGTCGTGGCTTCGCCGAGCAGGTCGAGCGTGAAGGCAAACCCCTGCTTGCGGAGCTTGGTGACCGCGGCCAGCACTTCCTCGACCTTCGCACCGGCGATGAACCGCTGCGACATGCGGAGCGAGTTCGACCGGGCGTTGAGGGCCAGCGCCTTGCCCAGGACCGAGTTCGGCTGCGAAATCTCCAGCCCCAGCCGGACGGCCAGCGGCAGGTGCGAGCGAACTTCGTCAAAGTATTCCTGCAGATGGCGGGTGACGGCCTGGTGCGAGTGCAGCATGGGCAAGACGTCCACGAAGCGGAACATCTGCACCTTGACCGACTCGTCGGCCATGGCCCACGACAGGATGCGATCGTCCCACCAGCGGCGCTCGAAGATCGACGGGCTCCGCCGTTCCAGACGGGCGAACAGCTCCCGGCCAATCTCTTGCGTCTCGGCCTCGATGGCCGCGTTGAGGTCGGCGGATTTGGACCAACTCGCTCCCCCTCGCCCCTTGCCGCGCTTCTCAGAGATAATCCTTGCGTGCTTGATTTCGAATTCACCGAGTGTCCCTGCCTCGGCTGCCATTTTAGCCTCTCGACCTGAGCCGCTGTTAAGTTCAAGATTTTGACAATGACGCTTCCTTGACGAAATTCGGCGCCGGGCGGCTGCTCCAGTTCGAGGATGTCTTGAATTATTCGGAGGAACCGCGCTCTTTGTCTGCGTCAAAAGTGCGGAAATCATAGGGCAGCTTCATCTCGAAGGACATGGACCCCGTGGCGATCCTTACAGAAGAAGCCGCGTTTCGCGCAGTTCTCTTCAGGATGAGTATTGAGCTCGGGGGGCTGCAGACGCGACGCCCTTTTTTCGTCATTTAATTCTTCAATAAACGTGCGCACCCGGACAAACAACACATCGTTAATAGACCGCGGCTTGCAAGCATCAATATGATTTGCATCCAAAGCGATTGGTACTACGCCTGGAAGCCCGGGATCGGCACTCGACTCGTCGACGACCATTACCAAGTTAGTCGCGAGTTTTTCGTAATAGACTTGAACACGGATACCCAATTCCTCCACAGCCTGCCTGAACCACAGGTTCAGATTTATTAACCTGGCATCATTCTTTTGTAGGTCATCAATAATTTTATTTTTGCGCAGGACGGACCGTAGGTAGTCGACCCAATTCGCAATGCTCGACCCGGAGTGGGGGGTAGCTATGAACACGATACCGCACGTCGACCTTAAGATGTCACGCCAGCCCGATTCTCCGAAGTCCTTCGCATTGCGTAGCATCTGTTTGACAAGCAATCCACCAGAGACTGTGCACGATAAACACGATTGGTCGCTTGCCCAAGCCCTTAAGAGCCAGTTCAACCAGGGCGTTAGTTGCGGTTCGGCCAAGGGAGACCGCTTCGGCCGGCTGGAGCGGTGCGCGGCGCGTCCTTCTGGGCGGCCTTGGCCCGGCTCGTTCCCCCTCGCCCTTTTTTCGACGTCGACATCCGGCAATCCTTGCGCTCACAAGCACGGGCGGACAAATCGCCCGCGGCACCCAGTGCGGTCCGGATGAATTATTGCGAAGCGGGCAAGCATTGCGAAGCGTTCGCCAAAAACCGTTGGCGACCGACGCCTGAGCCCCGGCGTTCGTGCATCGACGCACGCTTATGTGGTGTAGTCGGCGTTCAAACGCACGTATTCGGCCGTCAGATCGCTGGTCCAGAAGCGGATGGCTTCGCGACCGAGCGTCAGGTCCAGCTCGATCAGGACGTCCCGATTCGCGCGGAGGCCCTGCGAGAGGCTTTTGGCGTCGAAATCGGTCGGGGCGCCGGCGCGGTAGAGCGGCACGCCGTTGACCTTAAGGCTCAGATCCTCTTCGCGAAATGGGACGCCCGCGTAGCCGGCGGCCGAGATGATGCGGCCCCAGTTCGGGTCGCCGCCCGCAATGGCCGTTTTGACCAGCGGCGAATCGGCGATTGCGCGGGCAATCCGTACGGCATCCTCCCGAGTTTTTGTGCCGCGGACGTCGAGCGTGATGAAATGGTCGGCCCCCTCGGCGTCGCGAATGATGGCCTGGGCTAACTCGGCAGCCACGTCATCGACCATTTCCTGGAGCACGGCCAGTTCACGCTCGCCCAGCGGTGCGCGCTGTCGGTCGCCCGACGCCAGCAATAGCACCGAGTCGCTCGTGCTCATGTGGCCGTCGACGCTGATCGAATTGAAGCTGCGCTCGACGGCGTGCCGCAACATCGGGTCGGCCTGACGCGGGTCGAGGGCGCGTCGGTCATCAACACTGCCAGCATGGTCGCCATATTGGGGGCAATCATCGCCGCCCCTTTCGCCACGCCGCTGACGCGCACTTCAGCCCCGCCCACTTGGCGACAGGCCGTGGCCAGCTTGGGAAAGGTGTCGGTTGTCATGATCGCGGTTGCCGCGGCGCGAAATCCCTCGGCCGTGGACGTGAGTCGGCCGGCAACGTTGGGAATTCCCGCCGCCAGCTTTTCGCGGGGCAGAAACCGCCCAATCACGCCGGTCGAGCAGACGAGCACATCTTCGGCCGGGCAACCGAGTTGGCCGGCGACTTCGGCCGTCATCCAGCGGGCATCGTCATCGCCGCGTTCCCCCGTGCAGGCGTTGGCGTTCCCCGAGTTGATGATCACGGCGCGAGCCGTGCCTCGCGGCACGCGCAACCGCGAAATTTTCACCGGAGCGCCGCAAACCAGGTTCGTCGTAAACACGCCGACTGCGGTCGAGGGTCGATCGGCCGCGAAAAGCGCGAGATCAAGCTTCGAGGAATCCGACTTGATGCCGCAGGCCACCCCGGCCGCGCGGAAGCCGGCAGGCAGCGGAATCGACTTCGCGGCCTGTTCGGTCGCCGAGAGAGTGTTGGTCGTCAAGACGGCGGGGCTCCTCATTAAGGTCCGGAAGGCCGTAGCGAGTGGCAAACTTAGCGGGGCAGTCCCATCGTTTCGGGAAAGCCGTTCATCAGATTGAAATTCTGCACCGCCACGCCCGAGGCTCCCTTGAGCAGGTTGTCGAGCGTGGAGATCACGATCAGCCGGCCGTGCGTCACGCGGGCCGTCATGTGGCAGTAGTTCGTGTGGGCGACATCCTTCGTCGACGGCAGATGATCGACGACGCGGACGAACGGCTTGCCGTGATAAAAACCGCGCATCGTCTCGAGCGCGTCGGCCTGCGACAGGCTCCGCAGCGGGCGGGCATACATCGTGCAGAGAATGCCGCGATCCATGGGGACCATGTGCGGCGTGAAGATCGTCTCGACGGTTTGCCCGCTGGCCTGGCTCGAGCACCTGGTCGATTTCGGGCTCGTGCCGATGATTGCCGACCGAGTAGGCCGAAAAACTCTCGTTGCACTCGCCATATAAAATGTGGAGCTTGGGCATGCGTCCCGCGCCCGTGATGCCGCTCTTGGCATCGATGATGATGTCCTTGGGCTCGATCAGCTTGTGGCACAAGAACGGCGCCAGCCCCAGGATCGAGGTGCTCGTGTAGCAGCCCGGGTTGGCGATCAGGTCGGCCGAGGGGATCTTTTCCGCGAACAGCTCGGGCAGACCGTAGACAGTTTTCGGCAGCCGACCAGCATCGGTGTGCGGATGGCCGTACCATTTCTCGTAAACGGCTGCGTCGCGAAAGCGGTAGTCGGCACTCAGATCGACCAGGCGACAGCGGTGAGCCAGAAAGTCAGGGACGACGCCCATCGCAGCGACGTGTGGCAGAGCCGTAAAAACGAAAGACGCCCGCGCGGCAACTTCCGCGGGCGTCAGATTCTCGCAAGGAAGCGAAAGCCGGCCGGCCAGCGACGGATGAACCGCCTCAATCGACGGCGACCCCTCCTGCCGCGTGGTCAAGGCGGTAATTTCCACCTCGGGGTGATTCAGCAGGAGCTTGATCAGCTCCAGAGCCGTATAGCCGCTGGCCCCAACGATTGCGACCTTCACCATGCGACATCTAACTTTCTGAGGCGAGCGGCTAGTGTCAATTGGCCGGTTCAAATCCGCGGAGCGCAACGCGGCTCACACGATGCGGCTACATTGTACGATTCGTCTCCATGACGACAAAGAGCCGCGAGACAAGGTTCGCAGCCGGTACGCGTGGCCGGTCCTGGGAAAGGGTCGACGCCTCAATTAGAGTTGTGATCGGGCGAAAAGAGCGCGAAATGAACGAGTTTCTCTGCCGCGTACTCCTCTGCGGGGCCCTTCTCTGCGGCACCCATCTCCTCAGCGCACCGGCCGGGGCAGCCGAGCCGGGATCCGAGACGGATTCAACCGACTCGGCGAAGGTTTCAAACAAGGAAGAGGGCACCCGCCGATCGCGTTACTTGAAAGAGCACTCGACGCTGACGAAGCAGGCCTACACCCAGCTCTTCAGCGGACCCTGCAACCAACGCAACACGCGGGACTGCTTTATTCTGGCGGCGATCGGTTCAATTCCCCTGTCGCAGCGCGAGGCACTCTTCCGGACGAGCATCACGCGGGAGGAGGATGGCTTCGAGATTCGGTTTCCGATGGGCGTTTCCGACGCGCACGACTCGGTACACGTTTCTAACCGCGATCTCGAGCCACAAGTGGTCCTCGTCAACGGAAAAAGAGTCGCCTATCAGCCGGTCAACACCACCGCCGGTTGGAAGGCCCTCGAAGCGGCCTACATCCTGCTGGCCTACGGACGAGATGCCAACGGCCAGGTGAACCGCCAGGCAGCCGCCTATGGCGATCCGGTCGTCGTGCTGGAGCGCATGGTCAACACGAAGCGGTCGGCCCGGATTATCATCGGCAACGGCAAGAGCCCGCTGGCCGGCCTCTCGCCCAAGGTTCTGACGTCGGTCCGGCGTGTTTTCGACTCGTTCGACGCCAACCGCCAAATGCTGATGCTGGGGAGCCTCGAGGCGTCGGTGAGGGAATTCGTCGTCGACGGCATCAAATTCAACAGACAGCACGCCTACGTCGCCTACGCGGTCGACCGCAAGAAGCAGTCGGTGACGCTGGTCAATCCTCACGATTCGACCCGGCCGCTTGTCGTCGCGTATGGCACCGTCGCCAGGGCCTTCCGCGTCGTTCGGCGCCTCGAATTCGACGCACAAAACACCTACCGCTAAATCACCGTGCGCGATTTTGAGACGCTGGTGGGAAACCCTCGGTCAACGTCCCAAAATTGCGCGCAGTCGTTTAGGCGACGGCAGACCGCGCGTTGCTTTGAATTCGTGCCCGAACCGGTCAAAATGAGGTCCGATTTCGACGAAGAAACGCGGGCGGGAATCCGCCGCAACAGGCATTGTGAAAGGCGATTGAGCAATGGCGAACGTGAAACAACTGGCTGAGGCTGCGCTGAACGAGGGTGCCGGTATCCTGCGACTGGCTCCCAACTGGGTGCCGCGGTCGTTCCTGCAACCCGGCAAGCGGATCAAGCTGCATCCGGCCGATTATTATCGCGCTCGGCACGCACCGCGGGGGCATCGACGAGCGCTGGTTCGCCTCCACCACACCGGCCACCAACGAGGGAGCCCCGCCCGACGAAGGGCTAAGCTACGCGGTCTTCGGCAAAGAGCGGTTCACGCTTCGCGACGCCGTAGCCGACCTCGGCGCCGAGTTGGTGGGCGATGCGATCTGGAGCGCCTATCACCGCTGGCCCGTCTACTCGAAATTCTTCGACAACATGGGGCCGATTCCCCATCACATGCACCAGAACGACGCCCAGGCCAAGCTGGTGAAGCAGGAGGGCAAGCCCGAGTCGTACTACTTCCCGCCGCAGCTCAACGCTATCGGCAATAATTTTCCATACACGTTCATGGGCCTGGAGCCCGGGACGAGCAAGCAGGACGTGATCCGCTGCCTCGATCGTTGGAACGACGGCGATAACGGCATCCTCGACCTGTCAAAGGCCTATCGTTTGAAGCCGGGCACCGGCTGGCTGGTGCCTCCCTGCGTGCTGCACGCCCCGGGCAGCCTCGTCACGTACGAGCCGCAATGGGGCAGCGACGTGTTCGGCATGTACCAGTCGATGGTGGAAGGCCGCGCCGTTCCCCGCTCGCTCTTGACGAAAGACTTCCCCAAGGAGAAGCACGACGACGTCGCCTACCTCGTCGACGCTTTGGATTGGGAAGGGAACGTGAATCCAAACTTCAAGGATTCGCATTACCTCGAGCCGATCCCCGTCGCCCCCACCGAGAAGGAAGGCTACGTCGATCGCTGGATCGTGTACGGCAAATTCGCCGGCAAGCAGCTGTTCACGGCTAAGGAGCTGACCGTCGAGCCGGGTGCCAAGTGCACGATCAAGGATGGCGGCGCCTACGGCTGGATCACCGTCCAGGGCAGCGGCCGCATCGGCAAGCTGCGGCTGGAAACGCCGGCCATGATCCGCTTCGGCCAGATGACCGAGGACGAAGTCTTCGTCAGCGCCAAAGCGGCGGCTGCCGGCGTCGTCGTCGAGAACACGGGCACGGGCCCGCTCGTCGGCCTCCGCTACTTCGGCCCCGACGCCCAACCCAACGCCCCCAACGTCGGCGATCACAAGAAACGCTGAGCCGAGCGGCGCCATGCGCCATCGACGCCGCGCGCCCATTCCCATGTCCGGCAGCACCGTATCCCAGACGGAAACTCACTATGACGACTTCCACGCGCAACAACTTTCCCAAACTGCATAACGCGGCCTGGCCGGGGGTCGTCGGTAAGGGGCCCGATTCTGAGCCGCCGATCGAGCTCGACACGATGCTCGACCTGACGGCAGCGGCAGAGGTTAACGGCACGAAGTTCGACGGGGTCGACCTGTTTCTCTTCGCGCCGCACGTCGACATCGATTCGTCGGATGACGATCTTAAACGCTTGGCCGAGCGGGTCCGTTCGCGGAACCTAGTCATCGGCTCGGTCGTCGCGCCGGTTTGGCCTCCGACCGGGGGCGGTTCCGCGATGGGGAGCGAGGCCGAGCGCAAGGTGTTTTTGGATCAGGTTCGTAAAGGCTGCCGCATCGCGCGGCGGCTCAAAGAAATCGGCGCGCGGCCGTACGGGGTTGTGCGGATCGATTCCGCGGCGGGCCCGGGCGACTGGTCGAAGGATCCCGAAACCAATCAGCGCCACATCGCCGACACCTTCCGCCAGGCCTGCGACATCGCGGCGGACGCGGGCGAGCGGCTGGCGGCCGAGGGGGAAATCTGCTGGGGGGGCATGCACAGCTGGAAGCGGATGCTTCAGCTGCTGGAGCTCGTCGATCGCCCGGGCACACTCGGTTTCCAGGCCGACATGGCCCACACGCTGCTTTACACGCTGGGACACAACGCGGCCGAGGATCGCATCCTGCCCGCCAACTTCGATTGGAAAGACCCGGCTCAACTCGATAGCGCGCTGAAGACGCTGACCTCCGCGTTACGACCCTGGACGATCGACTTCCATGTCGCCCAGAACGACGCGACGGTCAAAGGCTCCGGCTCCCACGACAAAACGGGCCGTCACTGCCTGCCGAACGATCCGAACGGCAAACTGAAAATCGCCCACCACGCCGGCTTCTGGCTCCGCGACAGCTACGGCAACCTGACCAAGCGGCTGCGACACATCTGCTGGGACGGCTGCATGTTCTCGAACGAAACGATGATGAAGCCGCAAACTTGGAACGAAATCCTCGCGGCCATGGTCAGCGTCCGCGAAGCACACGGCTGGAAGGAATAGGGACAATCATGCCCAAGCCACTCAACATCGGTCTGATCGGTTACGGATTCATGGGGCGTGCGCACTCGAACGCGTATCGTCGCGTGAATAATTTCTTTCAACTCGGGCATAAACCCGTGCTGAAGGCGATTTGCGCCCGCAACGAAGATCAGGCTCAGATCTTCGCCGACACATGGGGTTATGAGTCGATCGAGACCGATTGGAAGGAGCTGGTCGCGCGGAAGGATATTGACGCCGTCGACATCTGCGTACCGAACAACCTGCATCACGACATCGCCATCGCCGCGGCGCAGGCCGGCAAGATGGTGCTGTGCGAGAAGCCCCTGTCGATGAACACGGCCGAAGGGTCCAAGATGGTGGAGGCCGTCGAGAAGGCCGGCGTGCCGAACATGGTTTGGTACAACTACCGCCGCGTGCCGGCCGTCACGATGGCCAAGCGGCTGATTGAGGAAGGCCGCCTGGGGAGAATCTTTCACTATCGCGCGGTGTTTCTGCAGGACTGGACGATCTCGGCTGACCTGCCTCAAGGGGGCACCGGGCTCTGGCGGCTCGATGCCCAGGCGGCCGGCAGCGGCGTCACCGGCGACCTGTTGGCACACTGCATCGATACGGCACTTTGGCTTAATGGCAAGATCGACAGCGTTACCGCGATGACCGAGACCTTTATCAAGGAGCGTCCGCACACTCTCACCGGCAAGGTCGAGAAGGTCGAGATCGACGACGCCTGCGCGTTCCTGGCCCGTTTCGGCAACGGCTCGCTGGGCACCTTCGAGTCGACTCGCTATGCCCGCGGCCACAAGGCACTTTACACGTTCGAGGTCAACGGCGAGAAAGCCTCGCTCAAATGGGACCTGCACGACCTGCATCGCCTCGAGTATTTCGACCACGGCGACGAAGGAAAGCTTCGCGGCTGGCGGTCAATTCATGTCACCGATCACGGCGGCGAGCATCCCTACATGGACAAATGGTGGGTCCCTGGGCTGCAGATCGGCTACGAGCACAGCTTCGTGCACCAGGTGGCCGATTTCCTCTCAGGCCTGGAAACGGGGACGCCGGCCGAGCCGACCTTCAAGACGGCCCTCGAGACGCAGAAGGTCTGCGACGCCGTGTTGGCGAGCGCCCGGGAAGGCCGCTGGACGAGAATTGCGTAGCTATTCACAGTTGGCGGCCGGTATAATCGTTGCGTCCTCGGCGCGTTTTCGGGGATTCGTTGCAAGGGGTCTCGCCACAGACGGCGGACGCCTTTTTTTTGTTCGCCCGCGTCAATTCGATCGAGGCGCCGCATTCTCGAATTCGCCGGCCGGCGGCAGCACAAACCGAACGGCCCGGGGAGTTTGCACGTATGGAAATGCAACCGATTTCACGCGAGGGATACGACAAGCTCCGCGAGGAGATCCGCCGGCTCGAGGATGACGAAATGCCCCGCATCGCGGCCCAAATCGCTGCCGCCCGAGCCGAGGGGGACTTGAGCGAGAACGCCGAGTACCACGGCCAGCGCGAGGCGCAGGGCCTGTTGCAGGCCAAGATCAACCAGCTCAAGAGCAAGCTCGGCAACTGCTACATCGCCGACAAGTCGTCCATGCCGAAGGGGGTCGTCGCCTTCGGAGCCACCGTCACCATCAAGGACCTTTCCGACGGTTCGCTGGAAAAGTACGAGCTGGTCGGGCCGGGCGAAGAAAACTACGACGGCGAAGTGATGAAGATCCTCACCAGCAGTCCCATCGCGCAAGGCCTGTTGGGGAAAAAAGTGGGCGACTCGGCCGAAGTCACCATTCCCCGCGGTGTGCTGCGGATGAAGATCGTCGAAATCGCCGACGCCTGAGTGTTTTTTGGCCCTCTTGCTCCGCCTGCCGCTCGGTCCCCCTGCCGCTGACTAAACACACCGTCCGCCCGCCGCCGCTTCGCCCGTGATTGTCTGCCCGCCGGCTCGATTTGACACACCCTCGGACCTCCGAACGGATTCCCCTCCTCCAGCGAAAGAGTTTTCTACCGTGCGCCCGAACCTGTCGGACCTTGGACCTCTTACGCCCGGGGTCACCATCTTGCCGCGCGTCATTGTGGCGGTCTTATCGCTCTTACTCTGCGTAGCGAGCGCGGCCCAAGCCGACGATTGGTTTCAATTCCGCGGACCGGACGGCGAAGGTCATTCGACCGCACTGGGTCTGCCGACGCATTGGAGCAAGACGGAGCACGTCCGCTGGCGGCAGCCGATTCCCGGACGCGGCTGGTCGTCGCCCATCTGCGTCGGAAACCAGATCTTCCTCACCACAGCCGTGCCAAGCGGCTCGACCCATTCACTGCACGTGCTGTCGCTTGATGCCGTCACCGGCAAGATTTTGTGGGACGAAACGATCTTTGAGCGGTTAGCCACAGACCGTGCCCGCATTCACTCCAAGAATTCGCACGCGAGCCCCACGCCTCTGGCCGACGGCGGCCGACTGTTCGTTCACTTCGGCACACACGGCACGGCTTGCCTATCGCTCGACGGCAAGGTGCTGTGGAAAACGCGCGACCTGGTCTACCAGCCGAACCATGGCAGCGGTGGCTCACCCGTGCTGGTCGACGGGGTGCTCGTGTTTAGCTGTGACGGGGCCGACAAACAGTTTGTCGCCGCTCTCGACGCCGACACGGGCAAGCTGCGTTGGAAGAAGAACCGCCCCCCCTGCGACGAGCCGAAGAAATTCGCCTTCGGCACGCCGCTGGCGATCGAGGTCGATGGTCGCAAGCAGATCGTCAGTCCCGGCGCGAACTGGGTAGTCGCCTACGATCCGCAAACAGGTGACGAAATCTGGCGCGTCCGTTACGAGGGATATTCGGTGGTGCCCCGGCCCGTGTACGGCAATGGACTCGTCTACCTGTCGACCAGCTTCGACTCCCGCAGGTGCTCGCCATTCGCTCAAATGGCCACGGCGACGTGACCGATACTCACGTGGCTTGGCGACAGTCCCGCTCCGCCCCCTCCACTCCGTCACCCCTCTTGATCGGGAACAACCTGTTTCTGATCAGCGATAGCGGAGTCGCCTCGTGTCTCGATGCCAAGACCGGCAAGCCCCGCTGGACTCATCGCATCGGCGGCACGTTCTCGGCTTCGCCGATGGTCGCCGAGGGGCGGATCTACTTGTTGAGCGAGATGGGCGAGAGCACGATCTTTCGGGCGACCGGGGAGCGCTACGTCGAAATCGCCCGCAACAAGCTCGACGAGCGGGCACTCGCCTCGCTGGCGGTAATCGATCGGGGCCTGCTCCTCCGTACGGACGAGGCCCTGTATCGGATCGAGAATTGAGGGCGGATCGAGAATTGAGGGCGATCGCCGCAGAGGCGGGTGGGTGGTTTAACCGAAGCTAGCCAAGGACCAAGCGGCTGACTGACATCTCCGGTTCGGCCGACTGCGATTTCTCGCTCAGCCCACTGAGATTTCATTGACCAGCTGCACAGCCGGGGCCGCTGTCAGAATCGCCTGAGTGACCAGCTGCTTGGCGTAATAGGTGGCGGTGCGTCCGGTGACCACCAAGCGGTTTTCCCGCTGATGGATGGCCAGTTCGCGAACTTGCTGCTGCGTTTGGCGATGGATGAAGCGAATCAGCTCAGAAAGGCTTGGCGAATTGGGGCGAGCGGTGGGCTCCGTCGTCACGAACGGCATGACAGCTCCAAGTGCGTGCAGTGGCTTGTTTTGAAACGAGCGATAGCGAATGGCGTGCCGGCTCCTGGGAATCGCAGTTACACCGACCGTTGAGCAGCCGTGGGGCGGGCGATTCGGAGTGTGAATCGGCCTCCCGCGCGTGCTCAGATTTGTCGCAAATCCAGTTTTGACAAGCAATTTCCGACGATGCCTCAAGCCCGCACACTGGTCAGCTACAAGTGAGCGGCAGCGACAAGTTGGCCCTGACCGGGGCGAGTCGACTCGCCACAACCCGAAGGCCAGTGACGCAGGTTTAGGCAGCTCTGAGGAGATTCGTGCAAGCCGATCCGTGGACCGAGTGATCGGCGCGAGCAGGGCGACAGAGTGCGAGCGTGGCGGAGCGGTCCGGGCGGCAACAAAAAAAGGCTCCGGGAGAAAACTCCGAAGCCCTTAGTCTTAGTTCAGAATAGCCGTTGACGACGGAACTGGTTCGTCAACGATCAGGCGCACGCCGGCGCGCGTGAGCACTCAATCGATCGATCGTGAGCCTAGGTCTGGCTCTCGACGTGCGGACCGTGATCGTAGCAATCGCTGTGGTGCCATAGCGGCAGACCGGCGGCATAACGCGCGGCCAGCATCAGCACCTTCGCCTCGGAACCCGGCTTCGCGGTGGTCGGGCGGATCGGATCGACGCCACGAGCCCGGAATTGCTCTTCGGTATAGTATTCGAGGGTTCCGTCATTCCCTCCGAACTCACTTTCCTCGTCGCTTTCCAGCGTCTCGACGGCGGGATCCGCACCGAACTCTTCGTCCTCAAAATCAAACGCCATTCGTCAGACTCCAACTGTGTTTAAGGATTCGTGCGAAAAGCCAGCCAGGCGCGTTAGTTGGCCACGGGAATCCCGGAAACCAGGCTTGCACTGCATCGCCGTCGGCATCGCAAACTCAAAGCAGTTCGAGAAACTCAGACGGATCGAATCGGCAAACTCATCGACGCAGAAGGCGTCATGCGGGCGGGCCGGAACTTGGGCTGGTCCATCAACCGATTCTTGGGATCTGCGCGCTGATTGTCAATAAAAAAAACGGCAAAAATGCCGGGGAAAAGCCAACATGATTGCAGCGTAAACTTCTTCAGAATTCTCAATTTTGGGACCGCCGACACAGCTTGCCCGAACGGTACGAATGTTCGCCGATACGCACGCTCCGCTGAACTCGAACCAAAAATTGGCGTCCGCGCCCCTGACGGTGACGGCCTCGGGGTCGCTACCGAACGCGGCGATGCGCGTCGTACCGCTTGAGCTTTTGGTAAAGCGTGGAGCGCTCGATGCCCAGGATCTCGGCCGTCCGCGTCATGTTCCAGTTCGTGCGTTCCAGCGTGGCCAGGATGTGCGCCTTTTCGACCAATTCCAGCGAGATATCCCCCTGCGGCTGGTCGATGACGTTCATCGTGGGATCGGACGGCGGCGTCCGCAGGGCGGTTAGCCGAATGTCCTCTTCCCGCACGTGGTCGCCCGCACAGAGAATGACCGCCCGCTCCACGACGTTTTGCAATTCGCGGACGTTGCCTGGCCAGTCGTAGTTGGCGAGCGCGTCGAGGGCGCCGCGGGTGAAGCCGACGACCTGCCGTCCCGTCTTGCGGGCCGAGTTGTGCAAAAAGAACTCGCCCAGGACGGGGATGTCGGAACGCCGCTTGCGCAATGGCGTGACGGTGATCTCAACGACGTGCAAGCGGAAATAAAGGTCCTTGCGAAAGGTGCCCCGCTCCACTTCGCGTTCGAGGTTCCGGTTCGTGGCGGCGACGACCCGCACATCGACTTCGACCCGGGTGCGACCGCCGACGCGCTCGAACGGATGCCCCTCGAGTACGCGGAGGAACTTGGCCTGGATGCCCAGGCTCATCTCGCCGACTTCATCGAGAAACAGCGTGCCCTTGTTGGCTTGCTCGAATTTGCCGATCTTCCGTTCAGTCGCCCCGGTGAAAGACCCCTTCTCGTGGCCGAAGAGCTCGCTTTCGAGCAGGCTCTCGGCCAAGGCGGCGCAGTTCATCGTGCAAAACGGGCGGCTTTTGCGATCGCTGCTGAAATGCATGGCCTGGGCCACCAGTTCCTTCCCCACACCGCTTTCGCCGCGGATCAACACGGTCGCGTTGGTCGGGGCGAAGCGGGCGATCGTGGCGCGAAGCTCCTCAACTTCGGGGCTTTGGCCGACGATATGGCTATCCCCCTGCATCTGCTGGCGGAGCGCCTCATAGTCGGTGCGGATACGGTCCAGGCCGCGGGCCAGCGACTCTTTCTCTTTCAGATTTCGCAGGGCGACCGCCATTTGATCGGCGACGGCGATGGTGAATTCCAAGTCCTCGGGCTGAAAGGGGTGCTTGGGATCGATGCAATACAGATGCACCAGTCCGTGGATCAGCGGGCCCAACTGAATCGGCGCGCAGATCACGCTGTCGGCCCGCACTTCGCCCAGGGCATCGCGATCCGAGATCCGTGCGTCGTCGCGCACGTCGCGGGCGAGGATCGCTTCCCGCGTCGACAGAACCTGGGTCGACAGGTAGTTGGACACCATGTGATACGGGCTCTCGCCTCGGGCGCTGTACGCCACGACCGACAGTTGCGCGGCCTGCGCCCCCTCGGCCACGGCCTTGGGCAAAAGCAGCACGGCTCCGATGTCGAAGTTAATGCTGCCCCGCAACCCCGTGAGCACGACTTCCGCCAGATCCTTGGCTCCGGCGGCAGCCCCCATGTCGAGCGCCAGGCGATAGAGCGACGCCAATTCGCTCTGCGTCCGGTCGGGGCCGGAAATGGAGGCGGTCTCTTGCATCCGGTAGCGCGAGCTGCGGGCGCGGTGGACAATCTCCGGGTGGTCGGCTGACGGCGATTTGGGGTCGACGACATCCAACGAGAGCGCCGTGTCGGACTCATTGATGTCCGGCTTGGGCTCCTTCTGCGGGAACGGCTCGCCCAGGTTGAAAGTGAAGCCCAGCTCGTAGGGACCGATCTGGATCAGGTCGCCCGTCTCCAGCTCCCGCTCGCCGACGACGGGGCCGCCGTTCACGGTCGTGCCGTTGCGGCTGCCCAAGTCGCGAACCACCCAGGTGCTGCCGTTGCGATACAGCTCGCAGTGATTGCGGCTGCACAGCTCGTCGCGCAGCACGATCCGGTTGGTGGTGGCCCGCCCGATCGTCATGACCTGTGTGGGAGACAGCCGAAAAATGTCGCGCCAGGAGTTTCCTTCCCGGACGACGAGGTACGCGTCGCGGGAATCGGGAGACTGAGGCACTGTCTGCTCCGCTTCCATGGAAGCCAGAATAAACGACCTTCGCCGCAGCTGACAAGAACCGCCTTTTCGCCCCTCGTCGCGACGCGACGCACGTGGCGAGCCGATTCCTGCCGGCAATTGCATTGTAGGGCGCCCGCGACATTCCTCTGAATTTCCGGTGCAGGAGGCGTGCCGGCGTCTGCTTGCAGCCCTGCGTTTTGCCTGTCATCCTAGATCGACACACGTGACGCACGCAGGATGGCCCCGCGTTTCTGTGTCTCGACAACTTGAGGTAGAAAGGGATCGATCCGATGCGACAATCGCGCCCCCTCGTCCGTTTGACCGGGCTGATCCTTGTCGCCGGCGGACTGGGCCTGGCAGTTCGCGCCGCCCGCGCCGACAACTGGCCCCGGTTCCGTGGGGACAACGGTTCGGCCGTCAGCAAGGAGGACGGGCTGAATGCGCCTTGGAATCCCGATCGCGTCCGCTGGACCGTTCCCGTGCCCGGCACTGGCCACTCCAGCCCGGTGATCTGGGGCAATAAGCTGTTTTTGACCACGGCCAGCGAAACCGGCACGGCGCGTTCCGTTCTCTGCTTCGACGCACAGACGGGCAAACAGCTCTGGATCCGTTCGATCCAGCTCAATGCCAACCCCAAACATCCCAAGAGCAGTTGGGCGTCCGCGACTCCGGCCGTCGACGGAGAGCGCGTCTACGTCGCCTTCGCCGACGTGGAGCGCTACCTGCTCTCGGCCTACGACTTCGACGGCAATCAACTCTGGCAAGAAGACCTCGGTAAGTTCGAGAGCCAGCACGGGCAAGGCGCCTCGCCCATTCTGTTCGAGGACCTGGTGATCCTCGTCAACGATCAGGACGGCGACAGTTCGATCTTCGCCCGCGACAAGCGCACGGGGCACGCCGTCTGGACTGCGCCGCGCAAGTCGGGCACGCAGTCGACGTCGTACGCGACCCCCTTCATCTACCAGCCCAAGCAAGGCCCGCCGCAGCTGATCTGCTCGAGCGCCTTCTCGGGTATCTCCGGACTCGACCTGAAAACGGGCAAAACGATCTGGACGACCGGGTCGACACCCCAGCGGACCGTCGGCTCGCCCGTCCTCTCCGGCGGCCTGGTGCTGCAGTGCTGCGGCGTCGGCGGCCAAGGCATGCTGATGGTGGCGGTCGACCCGAACGGGCACGGCGACGTCGCCGAGACTGGGATTCGCTATAAGCGCACCAAGATGCTGCCCTACGTGCCGACGCCGCTGGCCTACCAGAATTACCTGTTCCTCTGGTGCGACCGCGGCACCGTCTGCTGCGTCGACCCCACGACCGGCAAGGACCTCTGGATCAAGCGAATCGGCGGCGACTTCAGCGGTTCGCCGATCGGCGCCGGGGGCATGCTCTTCAACGTCGACGAGCAAGGCAACGTCGTCGTGCTGGCGGCCGGCCCGCAGTACAAGCTGCTGGGCAAAATCCCCCTCGGAGAAGCGTCCGAATCGACGCCCGCCCTCGCCAACGGCCGACTCTACCTCCGCACTTACCATCATCTCACCTGCGTTGCGGCCCGTCCCTGATCCGGCCCTGCCGAGGCCGCCGCCGATGGCGGCCCTCCCCCACTTTCTTGGCCATTTTTTTGGGTTTTCGGCCCGAGTTGCCGCGCCAAACCGGTCCAACCGTGCTTTAAGATGGATTAAGCGCGGTGATCGAAATGGAGAGGGTCGTGGTCTAAAATGACCTCGGTCTCAACTGACCGGTCACGAATGACCCGGTCTAAAATGACCTGCATCAGCGACCCACGCGATTCTTGCAATCAACGATGTGAACGGGCCGAGCCAGAATCCCCTGCGTCGAGGTTCTTTC
Source organism: uncultured Planctomycetaceae bacterium (assembly GCA_963813715.1). Lineage (GTDB taxonomy): Bacteria > Planctomycetota > Planctomycetia > Planctomycetales > Planctomycetaceae > DASPSM01. The sequence goes on from CAWFAK010000007.1 coordinate 578,335, forward strand.
CTTTGAGTTCCGAAGCACGTTTCTTTCTGGACGAGAAGAGTCATGCCAGCTTGGCCCGGCGGCCCCTGTCCGACCTGCGGCGAAGACATGCCGTCAAACGTCGTTCATTGCCAGAACTGCCGCACCTTGCTGAATACCGATCTTGAGCCGGACAGCATTGAGATTCCCGAATTCATTCCGTTGCAGGAGATCGCCAGCATGGTCGAAGTCGAACTGAGCGGCTACTACGTCGCCTGTCCCCATTGCAAGCGCGAACTGCGTGTCGGCAGCAAATACGTCGATGAGAACGTGCAGTGCAAGTTCTGCGACTCGCAATTCACGATGGACTTCTCCAACCCGAAGCTCAAAATGGCCGCCTTCTTCGCCGAGTGTCCCCATTGCAAAGAGGAACTCCGCGCCGACCCCAAGTACCTGGGCATGAAGGTCGCCTGCAAGCGCTGCGGCGGCAAAATCCACTTCGTCGACCCTTCCGCTTAACCTGTGGCCGGCGAGCCGCATCAAGTCACGCGGAACATCGCTCGCGAGCATTTTGCGGACACTGCAACGCGACGCCTGGGCCACTTGATTCGACGCATTTCAGCGCGACGGTGGAACGACGCTCGAACGATTTGTCGCGGCCGCGGGGTCGTTGCTTTGACCGCCTGCGCTCGATAAGCTTTTGTCCGGCGAGGACGTCACTTCGCAGTCGGCGGTTCGCGTCATGTAGAGACGCCCGACCTCGTCGAACAAGAGGGCGACGTTGAGGTGCCACCGGCTTCCGTCTGGCCGGTTCCAGAGTTCGCAGTAATAGACTCGACGACTGATTCCGAAGCTTCCGTCGATGCCAGCTGCCGCCAGCTTTCGAAGGGCTTCTTCGCGTCGTGTCCCCTTCGGCACGACGGCGAGAATCTCCTTCTCCTGCTCCGAGTAGGTCAGCGGGCAAGAAACGATTCGCGAATTGAGTCCGGCGCACCCCACAACTACGAGAAGCGCCAGGGCGCAAACGCGATGAAGGAACGGCATTTGCATTGCAGTTGCCAAAATAGGACCCGAACGCAGTCGGCTTCTTGAGCCATTGCGCTCGCGCACTCGCCACAAAGCTTCGGTTTGGCTGGGGTAACGGCGACCAGGGATGGGTTGCCGCAAGTGATTCGCGGCTTGGGTCGCAGAAGTGCGCTGCTTCTACCGGCCCGAGGCGATTCCGTCAACGTGGTTAACGTTTGCTCCCCCGAATGATTCGGGGTGTTGTTGCTGAGCCGCTTGGGCTCAGTGCTCTCACAAACTACCCAATCATTACGGTCGCAGTTACATTGTCTAACCTCTCCGCGGGGAGGTTGGGCCGTTCTCACTCTCTTAGAGGAGAGACTGACCGTGTTTTGGCAGCGTGACCGGATGCACCTGGGATTCAATGCTGGAGAGTGGACTTCCGATGAAAGCGATTTGCAGGGACGTGGTGGTCAGTGGGTTGGGGGCCGTGTCCCCCTTCGGGGCGGGGATTTTCGCCCTCTGGGATAATGTGTGCCGCGGGAAAAGCGCGGTTGATTGGATCGACTGTCTTGGCGAACTCGATCCGCACCTCTATCCCGTTCGTTATGCGGCTGAGGTCAAAGGATTCGCAGTCGCCGATCATCTCAAGAATCACTGCCCTGGCCGTCTGGGGAAAACAGCGAAGATGGGTCTGGTCGCGGCCCGCGAAGCGCTGCAACAGGCTCAACTGCTCGACGAGAACGAGCACGTCTCCAGCTCCGACTCCCGCGTCTCGGTGATCGTCGGCAGCGGACACGGGCCGTGCCACGAGACCGAGGGGGGCTACGAAGCCTATTTTTTGCGTGGCCCGCAGGCAATCCGGCCGACGACCCTCCCCACGTGCATGTTCAACTCGCTCTCGAGCAATGTCTCGATTCACTTCGGTTTGACGGGATCGAACCACGTCATCGCCTCAGCCTGCTCGTCGGCATCGACGGCCATTGGCCTGGCATTGATGATGGTGCGGCACGGCTACGCGGACATTGTGCTCTGCGGCGGAGCCGACGCCCCGCTTACGACTCCCCTGTTTTCCGGCTGGACCAAGCTCGGGGTCCTGGCCGAGCACGAAGATCCGACCCGCGCCTCGCGACCCTTCGATCAGCAGCGGAACGGACTGGTGCTCGGCGAAGGGGCGGCCATGGCTGTCATCGAATCGCGTGAAAATGCCGAGCGCCGCGGCGTGGAGCCGTTGGCCGTCGTCTCGGGCTACGGCACCGCCAGCGACGCTCAACACCTGACGACTCCCACCGTCGAGGGCCAAATCCGCGCGATGCGGGCCTGCCTCCGCGATGCCGAGATCGAGTCCGATCGCATCGATTATCTCAACATGCACGGCACAGCCACCCGTGCCAACGATGAGACGGAAGCCCGGGCCGTCGCCGAAGTCTTCGGACCGCGGGGCTCGAGCATGCCGGCCAGCTCCACAAAGTCGACCCTCGGTCACCCGCTGGGGGCCAGCGGAGCGATGGAGTTCGCGATCTGCATCCAGGCGCTGCGTCACCAGTTCGTCCCCCCTACGATGAACTGCGACGATCCCGATCCGTCGGTCGGCCTGGATTACGTCGCCCACGAAGGACGGCCGCATCGCGTGCGCTATGCCATGTCCAACTCGTTCGCCTTCGGGGGAAACAACGCGTCGCTCCTGGTGAGCGCGTGTAACTAAGTGGCCCGCGGTTGGGCAAGGGGTAACAAATCGGCAGTTGCGACCGTCAGAACTGGCGCGCTCAAAACTGCCGCAGGAACCGCACGTCGTTCTCGTAGAAGCGGCGGATGTCGGTGATGCCGTGTCGCTTCATGCAGAGCCGCTCGATCCCCAGGCCGAACGCGAAGCCCGTGTATTCGTCCGGATCGTAGCCGACGGCGGCGAGGACGTGCGGATCGACCATGCCGGCGCCGCCGATCTCCATCCAGTCGTTCCCCCAGGGGATGTCGACTTCCACCGACGGTTCCGTGAAGGGGAAGAACGACGGCCGAAAGCGGATCGACACGTCGTGCTCGAGATAACTGGAAAAGAGCATGCGGATGACCGTTTTGAGCTGGGCCATCGTCACGCCCCGGTCGACCATCAGCCCTTCCATCTGGTGGAACATGCACCCGTGCGACGCGTCGATCGTGTCGGGGCGGTAGACGCGGCCCAGGCTCACCACGCGGACGGGCGGCTTCTGCTGCTCCATCACGCGGATCTGCACGGTCGAGGTCTGCGTTCGCAACAGCACCGGGCTGCCGGCCGTCGAGTTCGCGGCCGGTGCGGCGTTCACGCTATTGGCGGCCGCGACCGAGGCTGCCGCCAGATAGAAATTGTCGAGCGGGTCGCGGGCCGGGTGGTCTTCGGGGATGTTGAGCGCCTCGAAGTTGTGCCACTCGTCCTCGATCTCGGGGCCTTCCGCCACCGAGAAGCCGAACCGCCCCATGATGTCCTTCAGCTCGTCGATCGTCTGCGACGAGAGGGTGCTTCTTGCCGAGCTTGAGCGGCGTGCCGGGCAGAGTGAGGTCGAGGCCGCCGGCGACCGCCTTCGGCCGCGCCAGCTCTTTTTGGCGGGCTTCGAGAGCCGTCTCCACGCTGGTCTTGGCTTCGTTGAACCGCTTGCCGACAACCGGCCGCTCGGCCGCATCGACCTTGCCCAAGAGGGCCTGCATGTCGCGGAGGCGGCCATGCTTGCGGCCGGCGAATTCCACGCGGGCGGCTTCGAGCGCGGTGGCATCAGTGGCTGCGGCGATTGCGGCCAGCGCCGCCTGCTCGTAGGCGACAATTTCGCCGATCGCATCCATGAAATCGAGGTCCGAAGCGGGCCGTGAAACCGAATCAGGCGGCCGACCCGGTATCTAGGCGGCCGAGGCTTTGGCGACGGCTTGCTTGGCGATCTCGACGATTTCGCCGAAGACCTCCGGCTCGTGAATCGCCAGCTCGCTGAGCGTTTTGCGATTGAGCTCGATGCCGGCCAGGATCACGCCGCGCATGAAAGTCGAATAGTTGATTCCGTACGGGCCGACGGCCGCGGACAAACGCGTGATCCACAGTGCGCGATATTCGCGCTTCTTCAGGCGGCGGTGCGCCCACGCGAAGGCGCGGGCACGGAGCACCGTTTCCTTCATGCTGCGCAGGAGCTTCCGCCGGCCGAGGAAATTACCGCGAGCCTCTTTAAACAGACGTTTCTTGGAGCGGTGCCGCGCTTTGCCTGCTTTGACTCTCATGGCCTGACTTCAATCAATCCGTGGACCCGAATTTCCAAAAACGCCGTTATGGCGACGGTTGCAAAGCGTAGCGGATCATGGCGATCTGTTTGCCTTCGACCATGCGGTCGGCCCGCGCCTGGCGGTTGCGCTTGCCCCCCTTCTTGGCCAGCTTGTGGCCGCGAGAGGCTTTGCGGTGCTTCACCTTGCCGGTGGCGGTCAGCTTGAACCGCTTGCGAATTCCCTTGTGCGTTTTTTGCTTGGGCATGGCCACCGATCCGATCTTGCCACTGATCCAACTATCTTGAGCCGGCAGAAGGTCTTCCGACGATTGACACGCCTGACGGCGCGCTTCGCCCAACGGCCTCCCCGCGGCGGGAATCGCGGATTATAGCGACCGCCCCCCAAGGGTTACCACCGAACCTCGGCAAAAATCCGGGCATTCAACGCCGAAGCGAAACCCGCGGCCACCCAGTCGATCCGATCCCGTCCGGTGTCCCGTCCCAGGCCCGGTGGCAGTGTCCCGTCATTGTGTCCCGTCCCGATCTTTCACCCTCTCCCAGTCCGCTGGGAGAGGGCCGGGGTGAGGGCGAATTTTACCAGATCAATTCCGTCCCGATATTCCAGTCCCGTTCCGTGTCCCGTCCGATGCGGACAAAATTGTCCCGTCCCATCCTGCAGTGGTTCAGGCTCTGCCATGCCGTCCGGCATTCGGTTCCACAGTGGAGCCCGCATCACGTTTGAGTCCCCAACGGCTCCCGGTCTCGCAACTTGTCCCGTCCCACCCATCCCGCGCCATAACCCATTAGCCCAGCGCCGTTTAACATGGGACAAGTTGGCGTAGAGCAATTTGTCCCAATCGAGTCCCGTCCCGCACTCTCGTTGCTTATTCACATGTCCCATCATTGCCGCTGTTCGGTCCGGTGCCGGCGGTAGGCAAAGCCCCGTTACGGCGGGCATCGCCGTTCATCCTCAATCGATCCCGATTCCCAATCGTGTCCCCGTCCCAATCAATCCCGTCACGGTCCACAGAGTCTCGATCCGACGGGCTCCGGACTGCAGACGCGAGCGGAGAGAGCCTCGGGCGGCTTCCGGCCTTCAGCAGATGGGCGCGCAAGCTGAGCGCAGACGGCTGTCGCAATCCTTCATTCTACCCGAGCCTGGCCGCGATCCGATCCGATGAATCGGCCCCGCGTAGAAACAACACGCCGGATTTTTTTAGGGCGCGGCGCCGGCGGCCGGTTCGCGGTTACTTCGGCGTGAGCACGCAGGACATCGAGCGGCCGGAGTCCATGCGGGGCATGGCCTCCACCTTCGAGATGTCTTCCAGGGCCGAGATCACTTGGGTGAGGATCTCGCGGCCCTTTTCGTGGTGCGCGTTTTCGCGGCCGCGGAAGAGCACGTTGACCTTCACCTTGTCGCCGCCTTCCAGGAAGGTCCGGGCCTGCTTCACTTTGAAGCCGATGTCGTGCTCGCCCGTCTTGGGTCTCAGCCGAATCTCTTTGAGCTGTTGCTGATGCTGTTTGGCGCTTTTCGTCTGTTTGCGCTTCTGCTCGTACTTGAACTTGCCGAAGTCCATGATTTTGCAGACGGGGGGCCGAACGTTGGGAGCAACCTCGACCAGGTCCAGCCCCGCTTCGACGGCCATTTTTTGCGCTTCGGCCGTGGCTAAAATGCCCAGCACTTCGCCGGCGGCGCCGACGACGCGGACCGGAGAAATGCGAATCTGTTCGTTCACGCGATGCGAGTTTTCGATCGTTTCAATCCTCTGGATGACTGGGGAAAGTGACGGCGGCAGGTGACGAAGCGGCTCCAATGCGAACTGCGTGCCAGCGTTCGCATGAATCCGCAGCGCCCAACCGCGTCGGAAGAACGGCGTAAACCCACTTCTACCGCCCCTTTGCACCGCAGTCAAGAACGTCAGACCGGCCGCAATTCGAGGCGATGAAGAGCCCTTGCTGACGCTTCGGGTTGGTATCTCGCACCTGTTAACCCAAAGCGTACACCAGAGCAGTACGCGTACGCGTGGCCGATTCGACAACCGCACGCCAACGATCACGAGCGATTTCGGGCTGGCGGCGCGTTGGCGGTCGGTTTACCTGCCGTCCGGGGTGCCGGTCGGGCGGCGGGAGTCGCCACGGCGGGAGCAGCCGCCGCTGGTGCGGGCGCTACCGCAGGCGCGGGAGGCGGAGCGGCGGCGGCCTGCGCGGCTTTGAGCTGGGCCTCGATCAGGTCGTCCGTGCGGGCGATCGACGAGGCGATCTGAACCGCCTTGTGCCCCTTGAGCAATCCGGCCGAGCCGCGAAAGAGCGGACGGCCTTCGATGTAGACCTCGAGCGGCTGTTCGCGTCCCTTCTCGGTCATGATCACGTCGCCCACCGAGAGGCCCATGATCTCCTGGGCGGAGAGCCGCGTGTCGGCCAGGCCGACCACCATCTTCACCTTCCCCTTGCCGACGCCCGTTTGCAGGTTGAGCTTCTGCCGCGCGTCGACCGTCCGCTTGGTGTAGGCCGACCACGTATCGGACGACAGGTTGCCCATCAGGGGCTCGATGGTGTTGAACGGAATGCACAGGTTCATGATTCCGCGAATTTCGCCCATCGTGATCTCGAAGCTGATCAGCACGATGACTTCGTTGGGGGGCACGATCTGCACGAGCTGGGGATTCGACTCGACCTGCGTCACCTGCAGCTTGAGTTCGCAGACGCTGGCCCAGGTCTTTTCCAAACCCTCGATCGCTCGCTCGATGATCCGCTCGATCAGCCGCAGCTCGATCTCCGTCAGCGGGCGGCTGGGGATCGAATACTTGGCCGCCTTGCCGCCGCCCAGCAACCGGTCGACGATCGGAAAGATGATCGACGGCGTGAGGTCGAGGATCATGTGACCGTCGAGCCCTTCGGCTCGCATCACGTTGAAGCAGGTCATGTTCTCCAGGCTGAAGACGAATTCGCCGTAGGTCAGCTGGTCGACGCTCGACAGCTTCACTTCGACGATCGTGCGAAGCATGCCGCTCAACACGGCGCCGAACTCGCGGCTGAAGCCGTCGTGCATGGCCTGGAAGGCGCGCATCTGCTCTTTGCTGACGCGCTCGGGCCGCTTGAAGTCGTAGACGCTGACCTGGCCGCCGTAGGAATCGGCCCGGCCCGACGTGGTATTGCCGCCCGAATCGACCTTCTGGGGGCCAGACCCAGTGTCGAGCGCCGCCAAGAGCGATTCGACTTCCGACTGGCTGAGAATGTCCGCCATCCGTGGCCTCCTGAGTGGCTGGCACTTGCTCAAGCACCTCACTGACGGACAAGCCGCCAGTGCCACCCAACTCTAGCTCCGAATCTGTCCGCTTCCGTGCACGACGTATTTGTAACTGGTCAGTTCCTGCAAACCGCAGGGCCCGCGGGCGTGAAAGCGATCGGTGCTGATGCCGATCTCCGCTCCCAGGCCGAATTCGCCGCCGTCGTTAAACCGCGTGCTCGCGTTGACGAGCACGGCCGCCGAATCGACTCGGGCCGTGAATTCGTTGGCCGCGGACAGGTCATTAGTCACGATCGTGTCGGTGTGGTGCGAGCCGAAGGTCTCGATGTGCTCGATCGCCTCGTCGAGCGAATCGACCACCTTCACCGACAGGATCAAGTCGAGATATTCGGTGCGATAATCGTCATCGGTCGCCGGCCGCGCCTCGGGAACCAACGCGCGGGTCCGCTCGCAGCCCCGCAGCTCGACCTTTTTGGCCCGCAGCGTCTTCGCGACCTGCGGCAGGAATTTTCCGGCGACGTCGCGATGCACCAACAACGACTCGGTCGCATTGCAGACGCCCGGACGCTGGCACTTGCCGTTCACCAAAATGTCCTCGGCCATCTTCAGGTCGGCCGACGCGTCGACGTAGACGTGGCAGATGCCGTCGAAATGCTTGAGGACGGGCATCGTCGCCTCGGCCGTCACCCGCTCGATCAGCGAGCGTCCGCCGCGGGGAATGGCCAGATCGATCTGGTCTCGCAACTTGAGGAAGTGTCCGATGGCCTCGCGATCGGTCGTGTCGACCAGTTGCACGGCATCGCGCGGCAGGCCGGCAGCGCCGAGCGCTCGACGAGCAAATCGGCCAGCGCCCGATTGCTGGCTTTGGCCTCTTTGCCCCCGCGGAGGATGACCGCGTTGCCGCTCTTCACGCAGAGCGAAGCCGCGTCGACCGTCACGTTCGGCCGCGATTCGTAAATGAAGAAGATGACGCCCAGCGGCACGCGGACGCGCGTGACCAACAGGCCGTTGGGCCGCACGTTGCTCGCGAAGACTCTCGCCGACCGGCTCGGGCAGCGTGGCGACCTGCTCCAACCCTTGGGCGATCCCCTCCAGGCGGGCCTCCGTCAGTCGCAAGCGATCGATCAGGGCCGCACTGAGTCCGGCAGCCTGGGCGGCGGTGCAGTCCCGTTCATTCGCCTCGAGCAGACGCGGGCGTGCGCTCGACGGATGAGGGCCGCCGACCGGGTCAGCCAGTCGTTTTTCTGCGCACCGGTGGCGACGGCCAACTGCCGCGCGGCCTGGCGAGCGCGCAGGGCCGTCTTCCGGGCGTAGTCTGCCAGATCGGCGGGGGCCGGAGCTTGGAGGCCGACGTTCATACTGCAAGTATCGGCCAACGCAAAATCTGAGTCAACGCGGGTTTACGCGCCGGGAATGACGAAGCACGAATGACGAAGGAAGCACGAATGACTTAATGATCAAATCGAGGTCGGCGTTTGCTGCTTCGGCCTTCATTCGGTCATTAGGACGTTGAGGCATTCTTTCGTCATTCGTGCTTCGTCATTCGCACTTCAAAACGGCCAGCCGGAATAGAGCTTGGCGCGAAAGTCGTGCCACTCTTCGCGGTGGTTGGCTCCCTCCGGGCGTTCGACCATCTCGCAGATCCATTCGTCCATGCGGCGGAGGCGCTGGGCCATCAGCGAGGCGACGATGTACGCGATCTTGTGCGCGGCCGACGGATTGCTCGTTTGCAGCTGCTCGTAGCTTTCGCGGGTCATCCGCAGCACCTTGACGACTGTCGATGCGCGAACGGTGGCCGAGTGGGGGGCCTTCTGGAAGAAGGACATTTCGCCGAAGGCCGAGCCCGCCTCGAGCGTGGCGAGCGTGTGTTCGGCCGGCCCCTTGTTCTTTTTGACGACCTCGCACGTCCCCTTCACGAGGATCCACAGGGTCTGCTCGGACTTCCCCTCCGTGAGGATCACGTCCCCCTTGGCGTACGACCGCTGCTCGAGCAGGGCGAGCGTGCTGTCGTATTCCTCGGCCGTGAAGCCATCAAAGATCGGGGAGACCATCGTGCTGGCGTTCGTCATGGACGGTCCTTTGTGGAGCAACATCGATGCACGGCTCGCCGGCGTTTCGGCCCTTCCAGCGCTGGAAGGTCCGCCGGGGCGTCGCCCGACGGCAAAACGCAGCGAGCGTCGAATTAGGAAATTCCGGCCAGGACCGTCGCCCGGCCCACGCGGCCAATTCCAAGCAAGTAGGCTGCCGTTCGCAAGGAAACGTGCTTGTCTTCGGCGATCTTCCAAACTTTGTCGAAGCTTTCAAGGAGGATGCGGTCCAGTTCTGTCCGCACACGAGTCAGGTCCCAGCGGAAATGCTGGCGGTTTTGCACCCATTCGAAGTAGCTGGCCGTCACGCCGCCGGAGTTGGCCAGAATGTCGGGCAGGACGAGCAATTTGCGTTGTTCGAAGATGGCGTCGGCGTCGATCACGGTCGGGTTGTTGGCGGCCTCGACGATGTATCGGGCCCGGATGTCCTTGGCATTGTCTTTATTCAATACGCCGCCCAGGGCCGCGGGAATCAACACGTCGACCGGCATCGTGAGTAGTTTTTCGTTATTGATCTGCTCGCCGCCGGAGAAATCGCGGACGCTGACGTGGTCGCGGCAGAACTGCAGCAGGCCCGGGATGTCGAGACCTTGCGGGTTGAAGATGCCGCCGTCCTTATCGCTGACGGCGATGACCTTCATCCCTTTCGCATGCAGGAATTGCGAGGCAAACGAGCCGACGTTGCCGAACCCCTGAATGGCGACGGTGGCCCCCTGCACCGGCTGCTTGACCCGCTCCAGCATGGCGGCCGTAAGAATGGCGACGCCGCGGCCGGTCGCCTCTTCGCGCCCTTCCGAGCCGTGCAGCTCGAGCGGCTTGCCGGTGACGCAGGCCGGGTTGAAGCCCTTGTACTTCTGATATTGGCTCATGAACCAGGCCATGACCTGCGCGTTGGTCCCCATATCGGGAGCGGGGATGTCGCTGTCGGGTCCGACCATGTCGTGAATGGCGTCGACGAACTTACGCGTCACCCGCTCGAGCTCGCCCTGGCTCAACTCCTGCGGGTTGATCGAGATGCCCCCCTTCGCTCCGCCGTACGGAATGTTGACGACGGCCGTCTTCCACGTCATGAGGGTGGCAAGCGCGCGGACTTCGTCGGCGTCGGTTTCCTGGTGGTAGCGCAGGCCGCCTTTCATCGGGCCGCGGGCGCTGTCGTGCTGCACGCGATAGCCGATGAAGGTGGCGATCTCGCCGTTGTCGCGCTCGAGCGTCACTTGGACCTTGAGTTCGCGCTCGGGGATCAACAGCAGGGCCTGCATGTTCTTGGACAGGCCCATCAGGTTGGCAGCGTGGTCGAAATACCGGACGGTGGTGTCGTACTGAGTCATCGAAGCTCCCTCCGGCCGGGCGAAGTGCCGGCAGACATTCGCTGAGGCCGGATTCTATGAAAGCGCGAGTTGAAGTGAGAGCTCTCGGCGCGAGCGAAAACCGAAATCCCTGAATGTTGGGGCTCGCCACGGCAGTGGGCGCGAGCCGGGTTTCGATTCACCTCCCGTCCTTAATCATCATTCTAGCCATTAACTGAACAGTGTTAAACATTGGGGGGTGTTAGCCGGGGGTGTTAACCACAGGTCGGCATTGGGCATCCGTCGGCCGAGGTCTTCGTTTCCCGAGCTGGGGGCTCTCTTCGCGAAGCCTATTTATCGAATTCGGCCGGCGAGACCGACTCCCGGTCGTCGCGGGCATCGGCTCGTCGGACTTCGGATCGTCCCAGGTCGGAGCGTCGCACGTCCGACGAATCGCGGGAAGACATCCGGCGATCGGGTGTGCGGCCGTTGGCCCGCCACGGTCCGGCGACGTTTGTGACGAAGAAGCGTTCCAGCACGCGAGCATACAAATCGTGTCCGGCGGCTGAAAAGCGAGGCGCGTTTTCCCGGAACAGGCGTTCCGCATGTTCTGTCCCGCGAAACGCGGGCGACGGATCGCAGTAGAGGATGTTTTCCCGCTCGGCAAAGGCCGACAGCGAATCGAACGGCAGCCGGTTCTTATACAGCACGTGTTGCTGCAGGCCGGCCCGCTCACGGACGCCCGCGCCGTTGCTGGCCTCGGCCGTGACCTGCCACGGGCACGGAATCACCGAGAGCACAAATTCCGCATTGGCCTGCCGGCAGGCGACGGCCATCTGACTCAGTATGTCGAGCGTCTGGTCGATGTAGACCGACCAATCGGGTGCGTCGTCCCGCAGCCAAGCGTACGCACCCTGCGGCGCGTCGATATCGCGGGCGTCTTCGGCCTGGTCGTCGGCCCCCAGCAGATGGCCCACTCCTCGCTTGCCGTGCTGCCACAACAAGAGCCGCTCGACCCAGAAAACTTCCGAGGCCGTCCGCTGCCGCTCGAGTTCCGGGTGCGGACAGTAGAGAGGCTGCTTGCCGTTCATCCGCACGTGACGCCGGCAACGATGATCGTCGGCCACGTCGGCCATGTCGAAGTTGAATACGACGAGGTCAGGAGCGAGGGCAAGCAGGCGATGTCGCAGTGACAGGTACGAGAGCAGCGGCCCTGTTTGCGGACAGCCGGCGTTGATCACCTCGAGATTGACCGCGCTCGGAACGGGCAGCAGTTCCTTGATGCGGGCGGCGAACGTTTCGGCCTGCGCGGTTTCGGCGCAAGCGTCGACTCGTCTCCCAGGCAGACGATCCGAAACGTGCCGGGCGGCTTGGGGACTTCGACCTCCGGGCCGCGGAGGCCCAGGCTGTTGGTCCGCCAGCGAACTTCCGTCCCCAGGTCGGGATCGGTAACCGTGATTCGCAAGTCGGGCTTGAGGCTGTGATGCACCGTCCACGACGGCGCGCACGCGCTTTTATCCGCGCGGCAGACGGCGCACTCGGCCCACGAGTCGTACACATGCAGCCCGAGTTCGGTGCCGCAGATGCAGAGCCCCAGGGAACCGATTGCCAGAATCAGGTGTTTGATAAAAGCGAGACGAGAACGGACCATCCGTGGCCGCTCCAAAGGGTCCGGGATTGTAGAGAGCCTGCGGAAGACGAGCAAGACGGGTTGGAACGATCTCAGAACGTCGGCAAATGCGTGCGATTTTGCCCGACGCGCTCTGCGCAGCTCGGCCCCAGAATCGGCAATTGGGTGGCACTGGCGGCTTGTCCGCCAGTGTCCATCTTTCTCCACGCAAACGAATCAAGACACTGGCGGACAAGCCGCCAGTGCCACCCTCGGAGGTTCCCTCGCCCCGTCAGACGTGGTCGATCTCGTGAAAATGCTCGGCGGCGGCGCGGTGGCGGTCTTCGATGTGGATCCGCTCGACCAGCGGCTTGAGCATCGTCAACTCTTTCACGCGGTCGGTGACGGAGAACAGTTCGCGGCATATCGCGTCGGCCGGCATCCAGCCGCCCACTCGCCCGGCGCCCCGTGCGACGGCCAGCCCGATCACCGCCGCGTACAGCCCGCGTTCGACTTGCTCCGTCTCGTCGACGATCGCGAGGTCGCGCAGCAGGAGGCCGTGTGGCCGATTGACCACGCGCAGGTAGCCGACGCGCTTGCCGGCTCGCTCTGCGAAATAGAACTCGTCTTCCAGTCGCTGCGTGATCAGGTAGCGCCAATATTCGGACGATCGGGCGATCGACAGTGCCAAGCCGGCGTGGGCCCGGTCATAGATCTCCGACAGCTCAGGAATGACCTCGAGCGCGTCGATGCGGCGGAGTATGCACGGCTCGGGCAGATCGCGGGGAGCGGACGACAGATCGGCCCAGCCCTGCTTCGCCGGACAGGGTCGGTAGCCCAGCCTCTCGTAATAGGCGGGGCCGATGTCGGAATAGAGCAGGCTGAACGTCTTGCCGACCGCGCGTTCCTGACTTTCGGCAAACGCCAAGAGCCGCGGGGCGAAGCCGCGACCGCGAAACTCGGCCGGCGTATGCACGGCGCCGATGGCGCAGGCCCGTTCGACCGTCCCGTCGATCGATACCGACACGTGAAAGCAGTTGCAGGCCGTCACGACGCGGCCATCGAGCGTGCCCACGTACGACGTCGCGTTCTTATACCGCGGATCGGCGAGCCGTCGCCGGGTGTGCTCTTCGGGGTCGGGGCGGAGGGCCAAACATCATGCACGTTGCGAAAGGCCTGCGCCAGTTCATCGGGGTTAGCGCGATGCAGATCCAAGTGTTCAGTCATAGCGTCTCGCGAGTTGGCAGCCAGAGGGCCCTTCGATCATAATCCGACATCTCTGAGACAACTTTATAAAGACCCGCGCGCAATAGACGAAAAACCATGAAATCCAAAACGGCCACCGCACCTCCCGCCTCGTTGCCTGAGATCGACAAGGCTGCTGCAGTGCGGTTGGTCTCCGAGATGATGGCCGTTCCCGGTCTCAGCGGACAAGAGCGCAAGATTCAAACCGCCGTCCGCGCAAAGCTCAAGAGCTTGGGCATACCGGCCTCGGCCATCGTCGAGGACACGGCCCCCAAACGCAGTCCGCTCGGCGGCGATTGCGGCAACCTGATCGTGAAGTTGCCCGGCACGATGCGCGGCCCGCGGCGGCTGTTGATGGCCCATCTCGATACAGTTCCCATCTGCGCCGGCTCGTAAGCCCGTCCGCAAGGGCGACCTCATCGTCTCGAAGAATCCCAAAACGGGCCTGGGCGCGGACGATCGCGCCGGCGTGAGCGTCCTGCTGACGGCGCTTGCCGAGATCCGTCGCCGCAAGCTGCCGCATCCGCCGTTGACCTTCGTCTGGCCCGTGCAAGAAGAGGTCGGACTGCTCGGGAGTGCGATTCATGGACTTCAAGAAGCTGGGCAACCCGCAGCTCTGCTTCAACTGGGACGGCGGACCGTCCGACGTGGCGACGGTCGGCGCGACGGGAGGCGTCGAGCTGACGATCCGCATCGTCGGGCTGGCGAGCCACGCCGGCGCCCATCCCGAGCTGGGCATCAGTGCGATCGGTGTCGCCGGCGTCGCCATTGCCGACCTGGTGGCCGGCGGCTGGCACGGGCTGGTCGTCAAAGGGAGCCGCACGGGGACGAGCAATATCGGGATCATTTCGGCGGGCGACGCCACGAACGTCGTCACGCCGGAGCTTGACCTCAAGGCCGAGGTCCGCAGCCACGACCCGCAGTTCCGTCGCGAGATCATTGCCGCCTATAGGACGGCCTTCGAGAAGGCGGCCAAGACGCTGACGAACGCCGCGGGCGTAGCGGGCCGCATCGAATTCAGCCTGTTCGAGAAATACGAGTCGTTCCGCCTCCCCGACGACGCGCCGGTCGTGAAGACGGCCCTCCGCGCGATCGAGCTGAGCGGATCGACTCCCGCCCTGCGCACGACCAACGGCGGTCTCGACGCCAATTGGCTCACGGCGCACGGCTTCCCCACCGTGACGCTCGGCTGCGGCCAGCAGGACGTGCACACCGTGGCCGAGAGCCTGCACATTCCCAGCTATCTCAACGGCTGCCGCATCGCGCTTGCGCTGGCGACAGCCGCCGTCTGACGCCCCAATCGGCCGCACTTGCAGCGGCTGGTATTCTCGAACGCGCCGCAAAAAGAATAGAATCGGGCGTTTGATTTTGACATTTGGCAAGCGCTGCGCCGTCTGCTAATTTTTAAGCATCTAATTCGGAAGCACGTTTCACACCCCGAATCGAGCGTTTGGGCATGGCGGAAGCAGCACTCTTGGAAGATGCACTGGCCGGACAGCGGCTCCTGATCAATCGTCAACTGGCGGAATACATCGATCGGCTCGGCTCCGATTGTCCCGACCGTCTCCGCGAGGCGATGGCTTACAGCCTGCTGGCCGGCGGCAAGCGGCTGCGGCCGCTGTTGACGTTGCTCGCCTGCGAAGCGGCCGGCGGCAACCCCCAAGCGGCGCTCCCCGCGGCCTGCGCGGTCGAGATGATCCACACCTATTCGCTGATCCACGACGACCTGCCCGCGATGGACGACGATTCGCTCCGTCGCGGCCGGCCGACATGCCACATCCAGTTCGGCGAGGCGATCGCCATTCTGGCCGGCGACGCACTGCTGACGCTGGCCTTCGAGGTCCTGGCCCGCGACGTCCACCCCCCGCAAGTCGCTGCCGCCTGCTGTGCCGATCTGGCGGCCGCGGCCGGTGCCACAGGGATGGTCGCCGGGCAGACAGCCGACTTCGAGGCGGAAGGGACGGGAGTCGCCGGGATCGAACAACTTCAAGCCATCCACCTGAGGAAGACTGGACGCCTGCTGCGGTCGGCCCTCACAATGGGGGGGCGGATCGCGGGAGCGTCGCCGGAAGCTCTTGCCAGCCTTGCCCAATACGGCGACAAGGTTGGCTTGGCGTTCCAAATTGCGGACGATCTCTTGGACATTGTCGGTGAACAAGAGAAGATGGGAAAAGGCGTGCGTAAAGACGCCAACCTTGGGAAGTTGACTTACCCCTTCCTCTTGGGGATGCAAGAGAGCCGCAAGCGGGCCCGCTTGTTGATCGACGAGGCGTGCCGTTCGCTCGCCGTGTTCGGCGAGGCGAGCCAGCGCTTGGAAGCGTCGGCGCACTTCGTTCTTGAGAGAGACCATTGATGAATTTCGAGATTCTCCCCGGAATTGATTCCCCAAAGAATCTGCGTTCACTTAACGACGAACAATTAACTCGGCTGGCCGCCGAGATTCGCGAAGCTTTGTGCAACGTGGTGTCGACTCGTTCGGCCCACTTTGCCAGCAACCTGGGCGTGGTCGAACTGGCCGTCGCCCTGCACCTGGTCTTCGACTTCTCCAAAGACCGCCTGATCTGGGACACCGGCCACCAGATCTATCCGCACAAGCTGCTCACCGGTCGCTTCCGGGACTTCGGCACGATCCGCCAAAAAGGCGGATTGATGGGCTATCCCAATCCCGAGGAAAGCGCCTACGACCTGTTCATGACGGGCCATGCCGGATCCAGCGTTTCGACCGTGCTGGGCCTCAAGGCGGGCGACGATCTCTTGGGAGAGGATCGCCGCGCCGTGGCTGTGCTGGGCGATGGCGCCCTGCCGTCGGGCATCGTCTTCGAGGCGATGAACAACGCGGCCGGCCTTAAAAAAGACATGGTCGTGATCCTCAACGACAACAAGATGGGGATTTGCCCCCGCGTCGGCGGACTGGCGCACTATCTCGACAAGGCCCGCGTCGCTCCGTTTTATGACGGGCTCAAGCGCGACATTTCCTGGCTGCTCAACAAGCTGCCCCTCGGCGAGACGGCCGAGTCGATGCTGGGCAGCTTCAAAGACGCGGTCAAAACGTTTCTGCACGGCGGCATGCTGTTCGAGGAAATGGGCTTTCGCTACATCGGCCCAGTCGACGGCCACGACCTGGCGAGCCTGCGGAGCTATCTCGAGCTGGTGAAGAACCTCAAGGGCCCCGTGCTCTTGCACGTCTTCACCGAGAAGGGGCACGGGTTCGAGCCGGCCTGCGTCGACCCGGTGCAGTTCCACACGCCGCCCGTCTTTCAGCGCGACGAGAGCGGCGCGATTGTCTCGGTCAAGAAGAGCAGCAATCCCGCCTACACCGATCTCGCCAGCGAAGCCATCCGGCAGGCCATGCGCCGCGATTCCCGCGTGACTGTGCTCACGGCCGCGATGTGCGAAGGCAACAAGCTGCAAAAAATCCGCGACGAGTTCCCCGAGCGATTCTTCGACACGGGCATCTGCGAGGGGCACGCCGTCGCCTTTGCGGCCGGCATGGCCAAGACGGGCCTGCGGCCGATCGTCGACATCTACAGCACGTTCCTGCAGCGGAGCTACGACCAGATCTTCCAGGAAGTGGCCCTGCAGAATCTGCCGGTGACCTTCTGCCTCGACCGGGCCGGCCTGTGCGGACCCGACGGGCCCACGCATCACGGCGTGTTCGACAACACCTATCTCCGCGTGTTCCCCAACCTGGTGATGATGGCTCCGGGCGATGGGCAGGAACTGGGGGCGATGCTCGACTTCGCGCTCAGCCTCGATTCGCCCGCGTCGATCCGCTATCCGAAGTGCAACGTGGAAACGGTCGAGCGGGCCGTCGCGCCGCTCGAATTGGGCCGCAGCGAAATCATCGAGTGGGGGACCGACGGCATGTTCGTCTGCTTCGGCGCCCTGTTGGGCCGTTGCGTTGAAGCGGCCCGCCAATTGAAGGCCGAGGGGCTGGACGTCGGCGTGATCAACGCCCGCTTCGCCAAGCCGCTCGACGCCGAAACGATCGTGCGGGCCGTCGACCAGACGGGCTTCGTGCTGACGGTCGAGGAAGGCGCCCTGTGCGGCGGCTTCGGCTCGGCCGTGCTGGAAGCGGTGAGCGCCGCCGGCGTCGACGCCAGCAACGTCCGCTGCCTGGGCATTCCAGACCACTTCATCGAGCACGGCGAACGCGACGAGCTGCTGGCCGACCTGGGCCTCGACGTCCGCGGTTTAATCGCCGCCGCCCGCGCCCTGGCCGACGGAGCGACGGTCGTCAACGACTAAACGACGTTCGCGACGTGCGACGTCGATTTGTGTCGTCGACCGTCGCCCGACCGCGACCGCACGGCGGGGTTGTAAAAGACCGCTTGCCGCCGTTTGCCGGAATCGACACAATTCCGCGCCATGAACCGGCATTCACTTCTCTCCATCGTTTTACTGTCGTTTTGCACCTTGGTCGCTGCGCGAGATCGTGCCTCGGCCGCGGATAACGGTCCGTTCACGCTCAAGGAAGCGGCCCCCGATGCGCGGATCGAAAACGTCGATGTGCGGGTGAAGGTTTCGGGCACGGCCGAGTTTGCGATTGAGAAAGGCAAGCTACTTTCGCAGCCGATCGTTGCCGAGGCCGCTTTGAAATTCCGCGAACGCTGGCTGCCCGGCTCCGGCCGCGATGCCGAGGCCCTGCGTTCGCTGCGGCACTACGACGCACTGGTGACGGACATCAAGGTCGCCGACCATGCGACCCGCTCGCAGCTGTCGACCGATCGGCGGCAGATCGTCGCGCAGGGACGCAGCGAAGGGATTTTGTTCTACAGCCCGGCCGGCCCGCTGACGTCGGCCGATCTCGAGTTGTTGCGGGCCCCGGCCGACACCTTGTGCCTGGTGGCGCTGTTGCCGCCCAACCCGGTTTCGATCGGCGACAAATGGACGCCGCCCGCCTGGGCCGGCCAGATGCTCACGGAAACCGAGGCCGCCTCCAAGTCCGAACTGACGTGCACGCTCGAATCGGTGGCCGACGACAAGGCCAAAGTCGCCGTGACGGGCTCCGTCGTCGGCGCGACCTCCGGCTCGTCGGGCAAGGTCGATCTGCACGGGTGGTACTTGTTCGACCTCAAGGCCCACCTCATCGCGCGGGCGGAGCTCGACCAGATCGAAGATCGCACGGTCGGCCCCGTTTCGCCGGGCATGAGGGTGACGGCGCACACGACGGTTACGCGGGCCCCCTCGGACAATTCGGAAGGTCTGACGCAGGAAGCCGCCTCGGCCGTCCCGCTCGATCCGCCCGCCGCGCTCACGCTGCTCACATTCCACAGTCCGTGGAACATCGAGTTGACGCATGACCGCGATTGGCACGTCTTCCAGCAGAACCGGCAAATCGCCGTGCTGCGATTGATCGAGCAAGGCAGCCTGGTCGCGCAGTGCAACCTGACGCCGATTCGCCCGGCGGCCGCGGGAGAGCACGTATCGCCGGAGCAGTTTCAGGACGACATCCGCACGAGCCTCGGCCCGCAGTTCAAGTCGCTCGAGAAGGCCGAGCCGATCCCGACGGGCGACGGACGCTTTCTCTTCCGCGTCAGCGGTCATCGGCGAAGCGAACAAAGCTCCGATCACGTGGATCTATTATCTCTGCGCGGCCCCCAGCGGTTCGCAAACCTCGTGCGTGTTCGCCATCGACTCGACGCTGCGCAAGCGGCTGGGCGACCGCGACCTGGAAATGATGAAGAGCCTCAAGTTCGTCGACACGCCCACCCAGGCGGACAAACGCTAAGCGGATCGCTGAGCGCAGCGGCGACTCTGGACTTTCGACGTCTGAGCGCCTTTTCTGCCGTTATAACCGGCACCGTCGGCACGCAAAGCTGGCGGCGACGTCCTCGCTGGGCCGCCCGTCTCCTGTTTCCGAGCTAGTGTTCACACGCGCCAGGCTCGGCGCGAGGAATGTCGGAGGCACGGAGTGTTCTCGATTCTCGACTTCGATCTGCCCACGCGGGTTTCGTCCGCGCTGTTTTGGGCGTGGATCATCGCCAGCGTGATGCTGGCCTTGGGGCTCGGTTTCTTGGCCGGCGTGACCTACGCCAACCGGGCCACCGATCGGGGCATTCGCAAAGCGTCCAAAACGCTGGCGTCGCTCTACGCCCTGGTGCTCGATTCTCTGGAGAATTCGCGGCGAATCGTCGCGCTCTTGGAGAACTTCCCGAAGGTCGCGCTCACCAAGGAACAGGTCGATCAGCTCGACACCAAGCGCGGCTTCCTGACGGACATGATGGGACGGCTTATCGGCACGCAGCGCGATGCTCTCGCCAAACAGGTCGAAACGCAGGCCAAGCCGAAGCCCAAGTCCAAACCGATCAAGCTGACCTGGCAGCGGGGGACGTTCGACGCGCACACGAATCTGCCCGACCGGACCGCGTTCGACGTCAACCTGGCCCAAATGCTCGACGCCGGATCGCGGGCCGAGGTGCCGAGCGGCCTGTTGCAAATCCGCATCGATCGGATCGATCAGCTCAAGTCGCGGTTTGGGATCGCCGGATTCGACGCCTTCGTCAAGGATTTGGCCGCGGTGATGTCGCAATCGGTCCGCGAACAGGATCTGGCCTGCCGCCTGGCCCCCGATCTGTTTGCGATCTTGCTCCCCAATGTCGATGCGGAAAGCGGCCGCAAGCTGTCGCAGGCAGTGCGGAACGCCGTCCGCGTTCACAACTTCCGCACGCACGACGGGGGCCCGGAAGTGCTGGTGACGGCCAGCTTCGGCTTCACCCCCTGCCCGCCCCACGATTCGCCCGAAGCGGCTCTGACCCGCTCCGGCGACGCCCTGGCCCAGTCGGCCCGCAAGGGCCGCAACCAACTGCACGCCTACGAAGGCGAAGCGGTTGTACACTGCGCGGCCGGCTAATGCTGATTTTTTGCGGTCTTTGGACCTGCTCGGCGCGAAAGTTCCCGCGTCGGCGGCGGCTCGGTCGTAGAAGTCTCAATGGCCCGGATTTCGTGTGAAACTCGCAGCTGTTTTTTGACTGAAGGTCGACCCGGTCGGCCGATTAAAGACTCGCAAAACACCGGGAATCGCAGCCACTTCCGCCAAAGCGCCTCTTGTCACGTTTCGCAGGTTCCGATACGATCCCATGGGCGACGGATCGCCGAAGCCTGGCAGCCTGTTGGAAAGCCAGCAGACCGGATTGTCTGCACCATTTGGGGAAGAATGTCTGCTCGACCCGCGGGACTTGTCGCAGTGAACAACCGGGTCGATCGGATCGATGCTGCGAGTGCGAATCGATCTTTCGGCGGCTGCTGTCCCCTTTTCTTCTCTTTCGCCATGGGATGAGGATCTATGCGGTTCCCAGCAACTTCGCGCACCGGCAGCACTCTGATCGCGGTCACCTTGGCCCTGGCGGCCTCGACCATTTTCGCCCATGAGGCAGCTGAGCCCCGGCCGGCGGAGTCGCGGACGGCGATCCTCGTCTGCAAGATGATCGAAGAGAATCACATCAGCCACGTGCGGATCAACGAAGAGATCTCCGCCAAGCTGTTCAAGCACTACATCGAGCTGTTGGACCCGCGCAAGCTCTACTTCACCCAGGCTGATATCGACGAGCTGGGCCAGGACAAGGCCAAGCTCGGCGACCTGATGAAGCACGGCAACGTCGACTTTGCTTACAACACGTTCGACCTGTTCCTCAAGCGGGTCGCCGAACGCAAGGCGCTTGCCGACAAGTTCATCGAAGAAAAGCCCGACTTCAGCGTTAAAGAAGGCATGGTAATCGACGCCGAAAAGCTCCCCTGGGCCAAGACCCCCGAGGAGATCAGCGAGCGGTGGCGGAAGCAGATCAAGTACGACCTCTTGCAGCTGAAGCTCGAAGACACGCCGGAAGCCGAGGCCAAGACGCGCGTGAAGAAGCGCTACCATCTCAATCTCGAAAACTGGACGCAGATGGATGACGGCGAAAAGCTCGAGCTCTACCTGAGCGCGCTCACCCACTGTCTCGATCCGCACTCCAGCTACATGTCGCCGCAGACCCGCGACGAGTTCCGCATCTCGATGGAGCTGCGGCTCGAAGGGATCGGCGCAGCCCTCCGTGAAGAAGACGGCTACACCGTCGTCAAGCAGATCGTCCCGGGCGGCGCCGCCGAAAAGGACGGCCGTCTGAAGGTCGGCGATAAGATCATCGGCGTCGACAGCAAGGGCGAAGGCGAGATCACTCCCGTTGTGGAAATGAAGCTCACCAAGGTCGTGCGGCTGATCCGCGGACCGCGAGGCACCAAGGTCCGCCTGCAGGTGAAGACGGCCGAGCACATCGATACGAAAGACCCGTCGAAGAACAAGAAGAGCCAGGTGGCCGTCTACGCGCTCACCCGCCGCACCATCGAACTCACCTCGTCCGAGGTCAAGGGCCAGATCATACAGGCCGCCGATCGGATCAAGGGTGCCCACGGCCGCATCGGCGTGCTCCGCATCCCCTCGTTCTATCGCGACTTCAACGGCGCCTCGAGCGGCGAGGATGACTTCAAGAGCACGGCCCGCGACTGCCAGAAAGTCCTCGACAGCTTCAAGCGTCAGGGCGGCATCGACATGCTGGTCGTCGACCTTCGCGACAACGGCGGTGGCGCCTTGAGCGAAGCCATCGAAGTTTCCGGCCTGTTCATCGAGTCCGGCCCCATCGTCCAGGTGAAGACACCGGGCGGTGAGAAGGACATCCATCCTGATACGAACCCGACCGTGGCTTATGCCGGTCCGATGGTCGTGCTGACCAATCGGCTCTCGGCGTCGGCTTCGGAAATCTTTGCCGGCGTGATCAAGGACTATCGCCGCGGCATCATCGTCGGCGACACGTCGACCCACGGCAAAGGCACAGTGCAGAACGTGATGCCGGTGGGCCAGTCGGGTCTGTCCGGCCTGTTCAATCCGGAAGACCGCGGGGCGCTGAAGCTCACGATCAGCCAGTTCTACCGGGTCAACGGCGACAGCACGCAGAACCTGGGCGTTCCCTCGGACGTCGTGCTCCCCTCGCTGTGGGACCACATGGACATTGGCGAATCGTCGCTGGAGAACGCCCTCAAGTTCGACCATATCGAGCCGGCCGACTACCAGGCTTGGAACCGCGTGAATCCGGAGATGGTCTCGCTCCTGCAAAAGCGGAGCGCGTCCCGCGTCTCGGATGAGCCCGAATTCAAGAAGCTGGCCAAGGAAATCGCCGTGTTCGACGAGCGGAAGAGCCGCAAGCAGATTTCGCTCAACCTCGAAACACGAAAGAAAGAGCGAATTCAGGACAAGCTCGAGGAGAAGAAGGCCGAAGAGGTCGCCACCGAAGAGCAAGGCGACGGCCCGATCTTCGCCGCCGGCTACTACAACAACGAAGTTCTGCGGATCGGCATGGACTACCTGCAACTCGTGCAGCACGCCATGGCGACGGCCGCTGCCGGCAAATAGCACTCACCAAAGTCCCCTCCAGCCCGCAGGCCCACTCCTGCGGGCTTTTTTTTGCGCCTCAAAGAGTGCTGATCGAGCTCCGGACCTCTCTTTTTTTGCGTCGCCTGCCACAAAGGGCCCGTCTGGTCTAAGATGCTTTGATGTCGGCGATTGAAGTTCGCGAGCTGTCCAAAACCTACCGGGTTTTTCGCAAGCGGGAGGGCTTACTGGCCTCGATGGCGGGGCTCTTTCGACGCGAATACAACCAGGTCCATGCCGTCGATCGAGTCAGCTTTTCGGTCGAGACCGGCGAGATCGTCGCCTTCCTCGGTCCCAATGGCGCGGGCAAAACGACCACGCTCAAACTGCTTTCCGGCCTAATCTTCCCCAGTGCCGGCGAAGCCCGCGTGCTGGGCTACACGCCCTGGAAGCGCGACAACGCGTTTCGCCGCCGCTTTTCGCTGGTGATGGGCCAGAAGAACCAGCTCTGGTGGGATTTGCCGGCGCAGGAATCGTTCCGCCTGCACCGGGAAATCTACCGGGTCGAGCCGGCCGTCTTCCAGCGCCGGCTCGACGAGCTGACGAGCCTGCTCGAAGTGCGGAAGCTCGTCGGCCAGCCGGTGCGCGAACTGTCGCTGGGCGAGCGAATGCGAATGGAGCTGATCGCCGCCCTCCTGCACGGCCCGGAGGTGTTGCTGCTGGACGAGCCGACGATTGGCCTGGACGTCGTGTCCCAGCGCCGCGTGCAGGACTTCCTCAAGTTCTATCAGGCCGAGCGCAAGATCACGGTGCTCCTCACCAGTCACTACATGAAGGACGTGGAGGCCCTCT
Source organism: uncultured Planctomycetaceae bacterium (assembly GCA_963813715.1). GTDB lineage: Bacteria > Planctomycetota > Planctomycetia > Planctomycetales > Planctomycetaceae > DASPSM01. Next base: position 602,179 of record CAWFAK010000007.1, read on the forward strand.
GCAAGCGGGCCATCATCATCAATCATGGCCGCATCAATCACGACGGGCCGCTCGAGGACATTCTGGAGCGCTTCAGCCGGCACAAGATCATGGACCTGCAGTTTGCCGGCAGCGAAGTGCCGAACGATCTGGATCGCTTCGGCACGATCGTCGAATGCCAACCGCCCCGCGTCCGCCTGGAAGTGCCTCGGCAAAACATCCCTAAAATCCTCTCGGCCCTGCTCTCGAATTACAGCATCGAAGACGTCGGCGTGCAGGAGCGGCCGCTCGAAGAAGTGATCGCCGAGCTGTTTTCCTCCGACGACGCATCGCAAGCCGCGTCGGGCGCCGAGCGACCTGGTGGCGCGCGGCGCCCCGGCTTCCGACGCGCCCCCGCCGGGCGACTTCGATTTGGCAACCGAGCAACCCGTCGACCGCTGAACGGAGCGTCCGTCAACCATGGTGGCCCAGGCCCTGCAACTGCGCTGGACGATCCTCAAGACGAGCATCGAGGAGCGGCTCGCCTACCGGGGCGATTTCATTTTCGGCACGCTCGTGCGGTTCCTGCCGACCGTCACGCAGATCTTTCTCTGGTCGGCGATCTACGCGGCCGCCAAGCCGGGCTCCGACGGAAAGATCAACCACTACACCTACCACCAGATGATCGCCTACTACCTCCTCGCGATGGTCTCGCGGGCGTTCTCCAGCATGCCGGGGCTGGCCGAGGGGATCGCGCTCGAGATTCGCGACGGCACGATCAAAAAGTACCTCACCCAGCCGATCGACATGCTGGGTTACCTGTTCTGGCATCGCATGGCGCACAAGCTGGTCTACTATGCCATCGCCACGCTGCCCTTCGCGCTCGTCTTCTGGTTGTGCCGCGGCTACTTCGACGGCTGGCCCGACGGGCTGACGACGGCCGCCTGGATCGCGTCGCTCCTGCTCTCGTTTCTTTTGGGATTCTTGATGGAAGCACTGATCGGTCTGATCGGCTTCTGGTTCCTCGAGGTCAGCTCGCTCGTGTTCATCTACATGATGATCACTTACTTTTTGTCCGGTCAGATGCTGCCGCTCGACTGGCTGCCCAAAGTCGTCACGCAGCCGCTCGAGTTTCTGCCGTTCAAATACCTGGCGTACTTTCCGGCAGCGATCATGCTGGGTCGCTACAACCACACGCAGCTCGGCTTCGAGCTGCTGGAACTCGTCGGCTGGGTGGTCATCCTCTTCATCGCCTGCCGGACGGCGTTCGCGCTCGGCCTCCGGCGTTACGGTGCCTACGGCGGCTGACGAGCGCTTCGGATGACAGAGATCTCCTAGAGGCGAGATGAAACGAGTCGGCTCACTGCTCAGCGTTGGCGCGATGGTGCTCATGGCGCATTCGTGTTCGCCTGATCGTCCCGGCCCTGCTCCTCGGGAGTCCGCCCAGCGCCCTGCCGTCGAGTACGCCCCGACCTCGATCGTGGCCGTGCCAAGCGGTGCCAGCGCCGAGCACAAAGCGTTAGCGAAAGAAATCGCCGCGTCACTCGGATCGGACACGATCCTCGAGCAGCCGGTGAATCCCGTCTGCTGCATCTGGGTCGAGATCAACGGATTCGTCCCATATCCCACCCAGGACGGCTACGTCATCATCAACGGCCGCGGCGGAAGCATCGTCACGGCATCCAGCGTCGAGCAACTGCGGGCAGCCGTCGATCGATTCAAGAAGACCATTCGCCAACGCGACGGCATGCACGAGGTGCCCATCGGACTGCTGACGAACTATCGCGTCGTGTCAGGCGAGTGAGACCCGGCGTCCAATCGCGACACGAGAGATCTGGTTGGCGCTCGCCGCATGAATATCTGAGGTCTCTTAGGAGTTCTCCCGCGCAAATAAAGAACCGACGACAAGTCGTCGGCTTGGAAAAGGGGAACGCGTCGGGTTGGCCCAAGGTCGGTCGCGCCGGCGAAGATCGCTGATGGAAATCCGGAAACGAGCAGCGATCCGGACGCCTTGCTCCGACTTCACCCCTTGCGGTGATAGAACGGCAGTTTGACGACGTTGGCCGGTTCGCGCTTGCCGCGGATGTCGATTTCGACCGCTTGTCCAACCGCGGCCGCGCCCTTGTCGACGTAGGCCATGGCGATCGGTTTTTGCAGCGTGGGCGAAAACGTGCCGGAGGTGACCTGGCCGATTTCTCGACCGTCGCAGAGGACGGCCGAGCCTTCGCGGGCGATGCGTTTGCTCGCGAGTTCCAATCCAATGCGGTCCTTTTTAATGCCCGCGACCTGGATGGCGAGCAGTGCCGACTTGCCGATGAAGTCGCCGGCTTTCAATTTGACGGCGAACGACAATCCGGCCGTGAGCGGGTCGATCGATTCGCTCAGCTCGTGGCCGTAGAGGGCCATCGCGGCTTCGAGCCGCAGCGTGTCGCGCGCTCCCAGCCCGCAGGCGGCGAGCTTCATCTCCTTGCCGTCGGCCATCAGGCGGTGCCACACGTCGGGGCCGTCGGACGCGGCGACCACTAGCTCAAAGCCGTCCTCGCCCGTGTAGCCCGTGCGGCTGACGAGGGCCGGCCGCCCGAAGACCATCGCCTCGACGCCGGAATAGTATTTGAGGTTGGACAGCTCGACGTCGACGTGCGCGTGCAGGACATCGAGCGCCCGCGGCCCCTGCACGGCCAGCATGAAGGTGGCCAACGTCTGGTCCTCGACGTGCACGGGAAAGCGGCCTTGGTACCGGGCGATCCAGTCGACGATCTTGAGGCGATTCGAGGCGTTCACCACGAGGTAATAAAACGCATCGAAGCGATAGACGAGTACGTCGTCGAGCACGCCGCCCGACTCGTTGACCACGAGCGAATAGCGGATGTCGCCCGGTTGGAGCTTCGTCACGTCGTTGGTCAACAGCAGGTCAAGCAGACCGCAGGCGCCGTCCCCGCTGAACTTGATCCGACCCATGTGGGCGATGTCGAACAAGCCGGCCGTGCGCCGCACAGCCTGGTGCTCGTCGATGATCGACGCATATTGGACCGGCATTTCCCAGCCGGCAAAGTCGATCATGCGGCCGCCGTGAGCCACGTGCCAGGGATAACAGGCCGTTCGCAGCATTGATGGGTTCCGTGCGGCCCAAGGTTCCGTTCGGCGCGATTGGGGCAAATCGCGTTCCGCAATGCTGGTGCACTGGCGGCTCGCCCGCCAGTGTCTTCTTGCGACTCGATCAAAAAGGCCACTGGCGGACAAGCCGCCAGGTGCCACCCCGCCAGTTACTTGCCGCCGCCGAGCGTGGACTTCAGGTATTCGCGGTTGAGTCGGGCGATGTTGGAGATGGAAATCGCAGCGGGGCAGGCGGCCTCGCACTCTTCAGTGACGGTGCAGCCGCCGAAGCCTTCCTTGTCCATCTGGGCGATCATCGAGACGACGCGGCTGCGGCGTTCCGGCTCGCCCTGCGGCAACAGGGCCAGGTGCGAGACCTTGGCACTGACGAAGAGCATGGCCGACGCGTTTTTGCACGCCGCCACGCAGGCTCCGCAGCCGATGCAGGCCGCCGCGCTCATCGCCAGGTCGGATTCATCCTTCGGCACCAAAATCGCGTTGGCATCCGGCGCGTTGCCCGTGTTGACCGAGATGTAGCCGCCGGCCGTCATGATCCGGTCGAAGGCCGAGCGATCGACGGCCAGGTCCTTCACGACCGGAAAGGCGCGAGCTCGCCAGGGCTCGATGACAATCGTGTCACCGCTGCGGAAGTGCCGCATGTGGAGTTGGCAGGTGGTCGTCTCGGCCTCCGGCCCGTGGGCCTGGCCGTTGATCATCATGCCGCACGCGCCGCAGATGCCTTCCCGGCAGTCGTGATCGAAGGCGACGGGCTCCTGCCCCTCCTTGATCAGCTGCTCGTTGAGCACGTCGAGCATTTCGAGGAACGACATGTCGGGCGAGACGTCGTCGATCTGGTAGGTCTCGAACCGCCCCCGCGTCTGGGCATTGGGCTGCCGCCAAATCTTCAATGTCAGCGAAAGGTTGCCGGACATGATTTTCGATCGCTCCGTGGCGACCTGTGTCGCCCGCACTTTTCCAGCGACATGGGTCGCCCGTTTCTTACTTGTAGCTCCGCTGGGCGAGCGGGATCGCTTCAAAATTGAGCGGTTCTTTGTGGAGCACCGCCGGCTTGTCGACTCCCTGATGCTCCCACGCGCCGACGTAGCAAAAGTTCTCGTCGTCGCGCTGGGCCTCGCCTTCGGGAGTTTGATATTCCTCGCGGAAATGGCCGCCGCACGATTCCTTGCGATGCAGCGCGTCGGCCACCAAGAGCTCCGCGAACTCGAGGAAGTCGGCCACGCGGCCGGCGTGCTCGAGGTTCTGGTTGAACGATTCGCCCGTGCCGGGGACCTTGACGTCCCGCCAGAATTCCTCGCGGAGCTGGCGGATGCGTTCGATCGTGGCCTTGAGCCCGGCCTCGTCGCGGGACATGCCGCAGCGTTCCCACATCGCGCGGCCCAAGTCGCGGTGAATGCTGTCGACGGTGCGGCTTCCCTGGATCGAGACGATCCGATCGATGCGTCCTTTCGCGTCGGCCAGTGTCTGCGCGAAGGCCGGGTGATCGGTCGACACTTTGGGTAGCTTGCTCGTCGCCAGGTGCTGGCCCATCGTGTACGGAATGATGAAGTAGCCGTCGGCCAGCCCCTGCATCAGGGCGCTCGCGCCAGACGATTGGCGCCATGGTCGGAGAAATTGGCCTCGCCCAGCACGAACAGGCCCGGGATCGTGCTTTCCAGGTCGTAGTCGACCCACAGGCCACCCATCGTGTAGTGGATGGCCGGATAGATTCGCATCGGCGTCTTGTACGGATCCTCGGCCGTGATCTTGTCGTACATCTGAAACAGGTTGCCGTACTTGGCCCGGATGGTGTCGACGCCGTCGCGGGAAATTGCCTCGCGAAAGTCGAGATAGACCGAGTAGCCGGTCGCTCCGACGCCGTAACCCGCGTCGCACCGCTCCTTGACGGCCCGCGAGGCGACGTCGCGCGGCACCAGGTTGCCGAAGGCCGGGTAGCGCCGCTCGAGGAAGTAATCCCGATCGGCGTCCGGAATCTCCTGCGGCGGCCGCGGGTCGTGCTGTTGTTTGGGCACCCAGACGCGGCCGTCGTTCCGCAAGCTTTCGCTCATCAAAGTCAGCTTGCACTGATGCGTGCCGCTGGCGGGAATGCAGGTCGGGTGAATCTGCGTGTAGCAGGGGTTGGCGAAGTAGGCCCCCCGTTTGTGGCAGCGCCACGAGGCGGTGACGTTGCAGCTCTTGGCGTTGGTCGAGAGATAAAAGACGTTGCCGTAGCCGCCCGTGCACAGCACGACGGCGTCGCCCGCGAATTGTTCGTATTTCCCCGTGACGAGGTCGCGGGTGACAATGCCCCGCGCGACGCCGTCGACCACCACGAGATCGAGCATCTCGCGGCGGGGCATCTGCTTGACCTTGCCAGCCGCAACTTGCCGCAGCATGGCGCTGTACGCGCCCAGCAGCAGTTGCTGCCCGGTCTGGCCGCGGGCATAAAACGTCCGCGAGACCTGCGCGCCGCCGAAGGAGCGGTTGGCCAGCGTGCCGCCGTACTCGCGGGCGAAGGGCACGCCCAGGGCGGCACAGTGATCGATGATCAGGTTGCTGATCTGAGCGAGGCGATAAACGTTGGCTTCGCGGCTGCGGAAGTCGCCCCCCTTCACCGTGTCGTAAAACAGACGCCAGATGCTGTCGCCGTCGTTCGGGTAGTTCTTGGCGGCGTTGATTCCCCCTTGGGCCGCAATGCTGTGGGCCCGTCGCGGTGAATCCTGCAGACAGAAGGAGAGGACGTTGTAGCCCAGCTCTCCCAGCGCGGCGGCGGCCGAAGCGCCGGCGAGCCCGGTGCCGACCACGATGATCGTGTATTTCCGCTTGTTGGCCGGGTTGACCAGCTTCATCTCGAAGCGGTGCTTGTCCCACTTCTTCTCGACGGGGCCGTCGGGAACTCCGGATTTGAGTCCGTTGCCGCTTGCCTGAATCATCGCCGTCCGTTTTTCTGTCGAGTGCAGGTCAGTGTATTTGCCGGCCAGTTTGTTCGTCGACCAGTTGTTCGCCGGCCGCGCGCTTGCTCAGTGCGCGCCGGCCGTTCCCATCCGCGCGAAAAAGACAAAGCTCGCAAAGCCGACCGCGATCACGCAGGCGAAGACCACGCCGACCCACTTGATCAGTGCCGCGTACTTCGGATGCGTGATCCCCAGCGACTGGAACGCGCTGGCGAAACCGTGCCACAAGTGAATGCCCAGAATGATCACGCCGATGAGATAAACGCCCGACGTGAAATTGTCGTTGAGGATGCGGATGGCCTTGTCGAACGGTTCCTCGCTTGGCGGCGTCGTGAACCAGGGCCATTTCTGCCAGGTGAACTGCAGCAGGTGCACGATCAAGAAGAAGAGCACGATCGCTCCCGAGGTGAACATCCACGCCTCGGGATGAACGGGAGAGCTCGTGGTGTGCGGGGCCGCGTCGAGCTTCGACCGCTTGACCGCGTAGCCGTGGCCGCGGGCCGCACGGTTCTGCTGCGTCACCGTGAAGGCCAACAGGATGTGTATCACGAACAACGCGAACAGGATGAATTCGGCCACCTTCAATAGGGCCGGCTCGCTGTGCAGTGTGTGCGCGTACTTGTTGTAAGCGTCGGGGCCGAGATAGAGCAGCAGGTTGCCGGCCAGGTGCGCGACGAGAAACCCGCAGAGCAGCAGTCCCGTGAATCCCATCACGAACTTCTTCCCCACGGAAGAGGAAAGGGCTTTCACGAGCGGGCTCAAAACGGCCTCCTTCAGGGAGTTTTCGCCGGACTTTTCGCCACATGAAAAGCAGTTCTGCGACGAGTTGGCCGGCGGTCTTAAGCACCGGATTATAGGGCAACGAAGGCGAGATTCAATCGACCGACGATCGCCACGGCTGCGCCGCACGCGCGACGGATCAGCGGACTCTTGGAAAACGCGGCCCCGACGATCCCGCAACTGTCACAAGCGGCGATTTCCGGTGGATCACGTCGGACCGCCCGGGGAAAGATCCGTTCGGCCGCCGGAACGTTAATGGGTGCACGCCCTGACTGACTGATTAAAAAAAGCAGAAGAAAAGACAAAAAGACCCGACGACGAAGTCGTCGGCTTGGGAAATGGCAGGCCGTGGATGCCAGATGTCGGCGCCCGAGCGCACTCGAGCTCGAGACAATATGAACTCTGGTGCTCGCGACGGAACCGGACGTCTCGCACGCCCATTGTCGGCGCGGCACGCATCTGCGAGCATGGAAAATGGATGGAAACGCCGAGTGAAACATCCGACGCGCCGCTGGAAACGCCCGCCCCAGAGCCCGAGGCGCCGGCCCCATTGCCGATGGAAGAACAGACAGCGACGCGGGCCGAAGAACAGCCCGTACTGCCGCGCTCGTTTTTCAAGCTCGAACGCGGCGACGTGCTGCCGTTCTGCCTGCTCATCGGTTTCAGCGCGTGGCTCTGGTCGCGTGCCAGCGATTCTCTGGGCAGCAGTGCGGCCTTCATCGGGGCGGCGATTCGGACTGGTGATCGCTTACGTCGTCCGCACGTTTTGTTAAGTCCGCGGCTGCTCCTCACCTTCGGAATCGCCGATGCCAGAACCGACAATTCGGGTCGAAAACCTGACGCAACACTACGGCGTTCGCCCCGTGCTGCGGGACATCAATCTCGACATCTACGCCGGTGAGCTGGTGGCCGTCATCGGCCCCAACGGCATGGGGAAGACGACGCTGCTCGCGGCGATCGGCGGCGTCCATTCGCCACAGAAAGGCTCGGTGACCATCGCGGGGCTCAAGCGCCGCTCGTCACCCGCGGCCGAATTGGAGATCCGCCGCAAGTCGGTCTACCTGCCCGACGCCGCCTTTCTGCCGCGGACGATGACCGCCCGCGAATTCTGGATCTCCGTCGGCAAGATCTACGAGATCGACTACGACCGGTTGTTCGACCACATCGAGCGGCTGGTCGCGCTGTTCGAATTAGAACAGGTCGTCGATTCGCCCATCTCGAGCGGATCGGCCGGGCAGCAGAAGAAGGTGGCTCTCTCCGCGGCCCTGATCACCGACACGCCCATCCTGCTGTTGGACGAGCCCCTTTCGGGCGGGCTCGACGCGTCGGGAATTCTGGCGTTGCGGAAAGTGCTGCAGCGATTGGTCGCCGACCGCCACGCGACGATCGTGCTCACGGCGCCGGTGCCCGAACTGGTGGAGCAGCTGGCCTCGCGGGTCGTCGTGCTGCGGGCCGGGAGCATCGTCGCGGACGGAACGGTCGAACAGCTCATCGCTCAGTCCGGTCGCGGACGCTCGCTTGCGGACGCGCTCGAGCTGCTCTTTTTCCCAAAGACGGCCGACCACGTCGCCGACTACTTTCAGGACACGCGGCGCTTTCAGGACACTTCACGGTGAAACGCCTCTGGTACAGCGAGCCCGTTCGCAACTGCCGGCGGGTGTCGCCGCCGCCGTGGCCGGCCGCGGTCTTTCTGTTTTTCTTACTGGCGGCCGAGGCGTTCGCCTGGAGGTTGGGAGTCCCCGGTCTGGCGGTCCGACCGCCGGAGGTTGGCATCCCGGCAATTCTGGTGCTTGGGCTGGGGACCACCTTCTACGGGATCTATCGAGTGTTCGGGTTTCATCCCAATCTGCGGCCCCGGTATCGCGAGTGGCTGCGGATTACCGCCTGGCACAGCCCGCAGCGGCTCCCCCTCGGCCCGGTGACGCTCACGTTGATGGACGGGATACTCTTACTCGTGGCGACGGCCCTGCTCTGGGCCCGCCATCCGACGATCCCGCCGTTGCGAGCCGCGCTGATTTTCTCGGTCAGTTATCTGTTGAGCATGGCGTTCGCCCTGCTGACGAGCGGGCCGCGGGGCTTCGGCTACGCGGTGCTCTTCGGCATCGGCGGAATTCTCATGGCCGCGTCTGATCTGGTGTTGGGCATCGGCATCGCCCTGACGACCTATTTTGTCGCGTGGGGCGGCCTACGGCTGGCGCTGATCAACCTGCGGGAAGTCGACACCAAGTCGATCGAACGCTACTTCCTGCGAGTCGCGCCCCGCGGCATTCGAGCCGCAGAAATCTCCACGGTCTTCGTAGGCTGGCCGTTCGGCTATCTCGGTCCGAATCGGACGTTGCCCCACGCCTCGGCGTTCGACGTGGTCTGCCTCGCGGGATTGGCGGGGTGGCTGCTTGCCAGCTTCCGGGTGTTCTTCTGCTACGTAGTCGGCCCCGGAGTAACAGACGAAGACTTGCGCTTGCTGGGCTGCCTGGCTTACGTCGGTGCGACGATGGCGTGTGGCCTCAGGATGCTCGTTTTTTGGATCAACCATCGGCCGCCGATCAGCGTTCTGGGACGGCTGGCGACATTCCGCTGGGTCATCCCGAGCTACGATCGGGCGTTCGCCGCGCCGCTCGCGGGAATGCTCGTCCTGTGGGGTTTTGCCGACTTAGTGCTGCTGCGCCGCGGCCCGCCTTCGCTCGCGGGCGTCTCCCTCCTGCTCACCGTCGCGTTGCTCGTGGCGTTTTTGCCGGGACCCTCTCTGAGAGCGTGGGCGCTGACCTCAGAGTGCCGCATCGTCGCGCAGAAGCCGCCCGCGCAGCTGGAGCGCTAACCGGTCGGAACACGCCGAGGCACAAAGCAGAGAGCGGGCGGCCCCCAGTGGCGGGTCACGAGACGGGGGCGGGCCACAAAGACGAAAGCGGCAAAAAGCAACGACGGCACGCCGCGGGAATTCGGGAGCCTGTCCCCCACCTTGAAGGATTTCACGACGACTCGGAATCAGCACGAGTCGGGCACGGTCGGATCAACGGACTTGGCGGATCGCAGACGTGAAAATGCGGCTCGGACTCCGTCCGGCCGGCGCGGCAGCGCGGCCGCGCAGCAAACTCCATTTACTTTTCGTCTCGGCGGGCCTCTGCCACCATCTGCGAAATCCGATCGAGCCCGTCGGTCTTGACGTCGACGCCGGAGATATCCAGGAGAGCGGCCACGGCGTGCTCCATCGAGCCGTCAAAGAACGTTTTGACGATGTGCTCGAGGGCCGTCTTCGCGCCTTGTCCCGGGACTGTGCCGGCAGGTAGACGTACCGCGCCCCTTGCTTCTTGTGCTTTACGTGCCCCTTGCGTTCCAGGATCCGCAACAGGCTTCGCACGCACGAATAGCTCGGAGGATCGGGCATATTCTCGAGCACGCCCGTCACGTCGGCCTCGCCGACGCGATACAGCGTGTCGAGAATCTGGCGCTCGCGGCGAGCCAGATACAACTGCGACTTTCGCATCATTCAACCCACTTTCCGTTTTGACCCCGGCCCGCTGTTCGAAGCCTGAGAACTCCTGTTGAATCCTCAGGTTCGTGGAGGGGTCACCCGCTGTAAGGAAATTAGCACGCTGCACAGTAGCACGGGACGTAGGGCACGGTCAAATACTGTGGGCCAACTCGCGAACAGGTCGTTTGGGCAAATCTTGTGGGTGAATCTTTGTGGGCGACCTGTCCGACCGGACGTCCCCAACTCTGTGCGATTCTACGAACGGCCCGTTCGAAGAAGCGCACCGCAAAAAATCTTTCCCAGAGTAGCGAGCCGTTAAACCGACAGCAAATCTTAAATGGAATTTTTTTGCTCTTCGAGAGGAGTTTCCGCTTGGCACGGACTGACCCATCCCCGGTCCCTTCATCGACAACGGACGACCGAATCGGCTTGCCAGACCGGTCCGAAAGTTCGATAATGGAGATATGCACAAACTTGGATGTGTGCCGGGGGGATGGGGTGCGTACGGTCGCACGTTTTGGGGCAGTTTTGCAGCATTTCGGCTCCGGCGGCAGATGCTACGAGTCGTCTTCGCGATCCTCTCTGGGGCGGTGGCCGCGCGGGCTGGCGAACAAAAGTCACCCGCGCCCCCCGTCTTCGAGCGGGACGTCCGCCCGATCCTTCGTGCTCATTGTTTCGACTGTCACGGCAGCCAGAACGTCCGCAAGGGGGGCCTCGATCTGCGGCTCCGTCGGCTGATGGCCAAAGGGGGCGAATCGGGACCCGCCATCGCGCCCGGCCACCCGGAAGAGAGTTACCTGCTCGACCGGGTCAAAACGGGCGAAATGCCCCCCGGCGATCAAAAGTTGACCCCCGCGGAGGTCGCCGTCATCGACGGGTGGATCCGAGCCGGTGCGCTGACGGCGCAAAAGGAACCGACCGAACTGAGCGCGGCCGCACAGATCACCGCTGACGATCGGGCTTTCTGGTGCTTCCGACCCATCCATCGGCCGCCGGTGCCCCAGTTCACGCCGGCCGATCGCATCCGCACGCCGATCGACGCACTGCTCTCTGCCGCGCTCAAACCAAAGCAGCTCTCGTTCTCTCCTGACGCGGACAAGCGAACGTTGATCCGCCGCCTGTCGCTCGATTTGCTCGGGCTGCCTCCCGAACCGGCCGCCGTCGACGCCTTTCTGGCCGACCAGTCCCCCAATGCCTACGAGCGGCTCGTCGATCGCCTGTTGGCCTCGCCTCACTACGGCGAACGTTGGGGACGCCACTGGCTCGACACGGCGGGCTACGCAGACTCGGAAGGCTTTGACGAGCAGGACGTCCCGCGGCCCGAGGCCTTTCACTATCGCGATTACGTGATTCGCGCCCTCAACGCCGACAAGCCCTTCGACCAGTTTATCGCCGAGCAGTTGGCCGGCGACGAGCTGGTGCCGCCTCATTCGGGGGATTTACCTGCCGACGCCATCGAGAAGCTGAGTGCGACAGGATTTCTGAGAATGGCCGTCGACGGCACGGCCAGCTCGAACAGTCCGGCCACAGCGAACCAGAACGTCGCCGACACGATCAAGATCGTCTCGACCTCGCTGCTGGGGCTGTCCGTTGGCTGCGCCCAGTGCCACGACCATCGTTACGATCCGATCCTGCAGGACGATTATTACCGCCTGCGAGCCGTCTTCGAGCCGGCACTCAACTGGAAGAACTGGCGCGTCCCGTCGCAGCGACGAGTTTCGCTCTACACGCGAGCCGACCGCGCCGCGTGGCCGCCGTCGCCAAGGAAGCCAATGAGGCAGCGACCAAAGTCGCCGAGAAGGAGCGGCGGTACCTCGCCGAAGCGCTCGACAAGGAACTGACGAAGTTCGAGCTGCCCGTGGCCAAGGCCCTCAGGGCGGCCCTCGATACGCCGGCGGCAAAGCGCACGGCGGCTCAGAACCAGCTCTTGAGCCAGCATCCGAGCGTGCCGATCTCGCCGGGCCTGTTGTCGCAATACAACCCAGCCGCCGATGCTGATCTGCAGAAAGAACGAGCCAAGGTCGCCGCAATTCAGACCCGCGCCCCGGTCGAGCATTTTGTGCGAGTCCTGAATGAAAACCCGGGCGAGGTTCCGGCGACATTCCTCTTCTATCGGGGCGAGTTCTCGCAGCCGCGGCAGGAAGAGCAGCCCGGCGATCTGACCGTCTGCGTGGCCGAGGGACAAACGGGCAACCTGCCGCGTCACGACGCCGCTCGACCAACCTCGGGCCGGCGTCTGGCCTACGCCAAACGGCTGATGTCGGGCAAGCATCCGCTCGTCGGCCGCGTGCTGGTGAACCGCATCTGGCTGCACCATTTCGGCCGGGGACTGGTCGCCACGCCGGCCGACTTCGGCCGCATGGGTGAGCGTCCGAGCAATCCCGAACTACTCGATTGGCTGGCCGACGAGTTCGCCAAGAGCGGCTGGGACCTCAAGCGGCTGCAGCGACTGATCGTGATGTCGACCGCCTATCGGCAGAGCTCGACCCACACGCCAGATCGAGACGCGGCCGACCCCGACAACCTGCTCCTGTCGCGGATGAACTTGCGCCGGCTCGACGCCGAGGCAGTGCGCGACTGCGTGCTGTCGGCCAGTAACTCGCTGTATGACCGCATGTGCGGTCAGCCGGTCCCGATCCGCGAAGACGGCGTCGGCCAGATCGTAGTGGGCGTCGAAAACAAAGTCGGGGCCAACGACCAGGGACCCGAGATTCCGATCGGCGGCGAAGAGTACCGACGCAGCGTGTACATCGAGGTCCGCCGCAGCAAGCCACTGGCGCTGTTGCGGACGTTCGACCTGCCCGTCATGGAAACCAACTGCGACCGCCGCACGGCGTCGACGTCGGCTCCGCAGGCCCTGATGCTCATGAACAGCGAGTTTGCCCTTCGCCAGGCGAACCGGTTTGCTCACCGCCTGGTAAGCGACGCCGGTTCCGATCCGCGACAGCAGGTCGCGCGAGCGTTCGAGATTGCCTTCGCCCGACCCGCCACCGACGCGGAGATCGTGGAGTCGCTGGCATTCCTCGAGCATCAGTCCGAAGAAGTCAAAACACACCCCGCCACCACCGCCCCACCGAAGAGCACGTCGGCCGGCCCGAAAAAGCGGCGACACAATCGCGCGAGAAGCCGCCCCCCAGTGGCCGATCCCGCGTTGCAGCCGCTCACCGACTTTTGCCAGGCCCTGATCAGCTCCAACGAGTTTTTGTACAGCGATTGAGAGAATCGATCGAAGAAGAACCGGCGGGCTGACACCCGCCGCTCGCCAGAATCTCCCCCGCCCCACTTGCCCGCCTGGAACCTGACACGATGTTCGACACGTTTGCTCCCGCCTCGCGGCGCCAGTTTTTGGCACGGAACGCCATGGGAATCGGCAGCGTCGCGCTCGCCTGGCTACTCAAGCAGGAACGCCTGCTCGCCATGCCGGCCAACGTGCGCAAGGCACCGCCGACATTCGACCTGAAGCCCAAGACGCCGCATCATCCGCCGCAAGCCCAGGCGATGATTTCGCTCTTCATGCATGGCGGGCCGAGCCACATGGATCTCACCGATCCCAAGCCGCAGCTCACCAGGTACAGCGGCACCGATTACTCGGGCGACGTTGCGTACAGTTTCGTCAGCTCCGCGAGCAAGAAGTTGATGGGCACGCCCTTCCGCTTCCGCAAGCACGGCGAGTGCGGCACCGAGTTGTCCGAGTTGTTGCCGCACACCGCCAAAATCGTCGACGACATTTGCCTGGTCCGCTCGATGCACACCGACATCAACGGGCACGAAGCGTCGATCTGGTATCTCAACACCGGGCGGGCCCAGCCGGGACGGCCGGCGTTCGGCTCGTGGCTCACCTACGGGCTCGGCTCGGAGAGCCAGAACCTGCCTGCCTACATCGCGATGCCCGATCCGGGCGGCATGCCGGTCGACGGCGTTCGCAACTGGTCCAATGGCTGGATGACGCCCTTGTTCCAGGCGACCGTGGTCCGCTCGCAGGAGCCACGGATTTTGAACCTCGAGCCGCCGCCGCACCTGGCCGGCGACTTGCAGCGGGAGAATCTCGACTTTCTCGCCCGGCTCAACCGCCGGCACTTGCAGAGGCATCCCGGCGAGGCCGACTTGGAAGCCCGCATCGCCAGCTACGAGCTGGCCGCCCGCATGCAGTCGGCCGCGACCGAGGCCCTCGACATCTCCAAGGAAACGAAGGCCACGCACGAACTCTACGGGCTCGACCAGCCCGAGACGCGCGAATACGGCACACGGCTGTTGGTCGCCCGCCGTCTCGTCGAGCGGGGCGTGCGGTTCGTGCAGATTTTCATCGCCGGCCAGATTTGGGACCTGCACAACGATATTCGCGGTGGTCTACCCGCCTGCTGCAAGAAGACCGACAAGCCGGCCGCCGGGCTGGTGCTCGATCTCAAGCAGCGCGGCCTGTTGGACACGACGGTCGTGCACTGGGGCGGCGAGATCGGCCGCCTGCCCGTCATCCAAAGTGCGGGCGACCCGCTGCACGCCGGCCGCGACCACAACGGTCAGGGCTTTAGTGCCTGGTTCGCCGGCGGCGGATTCAAAGCGGGCCTGGCCTACGGCGAGACCGATGAATTCGGTCATCGGGCCGTGGTCAATCCGGTCGGGCCCAACGACTACCAGGCGACGCTCTTGCATCTCTTTGGCATCGACCACGACCGGCTGACTTATTTCTCGAACGGCCAGCCGCACACGATCACGGATGGGGCCAAGTGCCGAGTCGTGAAGGAGATTTTGAAGCGCGCGTGAAACGGCTGGCGTGCTCCGGCGGGAAAAAAGAAAGAAGAAAAAATTCTCGGGGGACTTATGTCCCCCGCTCGGGGGGGTTGTTGAGCAGCTGGTCGAGGAGGCGAAACGCGTCTTCCTTTGTGGTTACCTCTTCGTTCAGTTGCGCTTCGCGGATCGTGTCGAGGATTTCGCGGATACGTTTGCCGGGCGGCAGGCCTCGCGCGATCAAGTCGTCGCCCGTGACAAATGGGGGCGGATCGAGCTTTTCAGGGGGCGTGCGCTGCAAGAGTTCTTCGCAGTGCATCACGCCTGATAAATCGCTCTCGGCTGCCAGCCGGTCGGCGCGAGCCAGCGCGAGCAGGTCGCGGGCGTCGGGATGTGACAGCATTCGTTTCAATTGCGCGAGCGACTTCGTGGCCGATGCGAAGACGTCGCTCAAGTGGGTCAGCAGCCACTCGATCGAATCGGTCTCCTGATTCGACAGCCGTAGCCGTTTGCACACGCCGCGGGCCACGCGCGATTCTTGCCGCCCGGCAGACAGGGATCCGCCAATCTCGGGAACGCTCGCCAACAGCGCGGCCGCCGCCAGCTCGAAACGCTGCTCCTCGAGCAAGCGCAACCGACGCAGCGAGATCTCCCACGGCGATGTCGCCCCCCCTTCGCCGGAGAGATGCGACGTGTCGTCGAGAATTGGCCGCAGCTCCGGCAGGATCTCGAGCAAGAGCTGCGTGTCGCGAGCCAGCTCCATTGCGCGGCGGCGATGCGGATCGACGAGCATGCGTTTCAGCTCTTGAGCGATGCGCTCGGCGCTCACTACGTGGATTTCGGGAGCCATCGCCCGCACCGCGTCGGCGGTCGGCCCGTCCAGCTGAAACTCGAGCGTGGCAGCAAAGCGGACGGCCCGCAGCATCCGCAGCTTGTCCTCGGCCATGCGATCGCTGGGACGTCCGATGGCCCGCACCACGCCGGCGGCCAGGTCCTTCTCGCCGCCTACGTAATCGTGCACCTGCTCGCTGAGCGGGTCGTAGAACATGCCGTTGATGGTGAAGTCGCGGCGGCGAGCGTCGTCCTCGGGACCGGCGAAGTCGACGTGCTCGGGCCGGCGGCCGTCGAGATACGGGCCCTCGGTGCGAAAGGTCGCCACCTCGATGTTGCCGGCCTCCTTCGAGCCCAGCACGATGATCACGCCGAAACTCGCCCCGACGGCCAATGTCCGACGCTGACCGAACAGGTTGCGAACGGCCTCGGGCCGGGCGTCGGTGGCGACGTCGTAATCCTTCGGCACTCGGCCCATCAAGAAGTCGCGGACGCAGCCGCCGTTCCACAGCGCGCGAAAGCCCGCGCCCTGCAACCGCCGCACGACGTCGACGGCAAATTCGCGTTGGCGATCGGCACGCAGCATGTGGTGAACCCGCCTCGCGGCGCCAAAATGTTGCAATTGTCAGGGGAAACAGTCGACATTAGCATACGAGACGCGGCAGTCGTCCGCAGCCGCAAGGCATTTCCGCAAGTCCGCCGGCGAATTCGAGATTGCGACGATGATTGACTCGGCCGAAAAACTCCCCAACCCCGACAACACCCCGCTCGCCAGCCTGGACGAATGGGAAGACGACCTCTTGCGGCGTTACCCCAAGCCGGGTTCGGCCCAGCCGACGACTGCCGAGAAGAAGCCAGCCGAATTTCGCGATCACGAAGGGTCGGTGCGGCCCAGCGTCCGCGAGTTTTATCGGCTCAATCACATGCATCAATCGGTCGACTTTGTCCGCCAGAAGCGGGCCGAGTATCTGCCGCGGGAAAAACGGCAGATGAGCGTGTGGGAGGCGATGGAATTTCTCAACCGCCTCACCGACGACAGCGACCCAGACACCGATCTGCCGCAGATCGAGCACTCGCTACAGACGCTGTTGGCCATCCGCGAGGCCGGTCACCCGCGGTGGTTCCAGCTGGTCGGCCTGATTCACGATCTGGGAAAGGTGCTGTGCCTGTTCGACGAGCCGCAGTGGGCGGTCGTCGGCGACACGTTCCCGGTCGGTTGCCGCTACTCGCCGAAGATCGTCTTTCCCGAGTTCTTCGCGGACAATCCGGATAGCCAGATCCCCGAATACCAAACCGAAGTAGGCATTTACGAAAAAGGCTGCGGGCTCGACAACGTGATGATGTCGTGGGGTCACGACGAATATCTTTATCACGTCGTCAAGGACCACATCCCCGAAGAGGGGCTGTACATGATCCGCTACCACTCCTTCTACCCGGCCCACCGCGAGGGTGCCTACAGCTACTTGATGAACGATCACGATCGTGAGATGTTCCGCTGGGTGAAGAAGTTCAGCCCGTTCGATCTTTATTCGAAGAGCACCGAGCGGCCCGACGTCACCACACTCAAGCCGTACTGCGAAGAGCTGATCGACGAGTTTTTGCCCCCCGTGCTGAACTGGTGACCGCCCAGAACGCTGTCTCGCGTCCGCAGCGGCCGTTCACCACGCTCTTCGTCGGTTTGATGGCCGTCACCCTCGTGCGTCCGGCGCTGGCCGCGACGCCCATGGGTCACGCGGCATTCGCGCTCGTGATGGTGTTTTTCTTCGGGTCCGCGATCTGGATCCTGTGCCAGAGCCGGCGGCAGTGGTGGCTGGCCCTCGGCTTCGGATCGTGCTGGATCCTCATGCGTCTGCCCACGTTTCTGATGGCCGACCCGGGCGTCACCATTGAGGTGATCGGACGCCTGGCCGAGATCGCCTTTTTGATGCTGACGGTGTCGCTGTTGGTGCGGGCCATTTTTCAGAAGCGGACGGCCACGCTCGACAACATTCTCGGCGCCTTCGCCGGCTACTTGCTGATTGGATTGATCTGGGGAATCGCCTTTTCCCTCGTCGTGCTGCTTGATCCGGGGGCACTCCGGATCGATCCCGCGCTACAACCCGAATGGGCTTCGCCCGAAAAACGCGATTGGGTGCTCACGTATTTCAGCTGCTGCACGCTAATGACGGTCGGCTACGGCGACATCACGCCCGTCCACCCGGCGGCCCGCACCCTCGCCGTGCTCGAAGCAATGACGGGCCAAATCTACCTGGCCGTGCTGGTGGCGGTGCTCGTCGGCATGAAGGTCGCGCACAGCCTCTTCTCACCTCCCGGCCACGACGGCAAGAAGTGATCTCGCCCGGCCGTCACTTCGCCAGCAACTTGGCGATTTCCTCTTCATGTTGGGCGGCGTCGCGTTCGCCCAGCTTCAAAAGCTCCTCGATGTAATCCCGGTGGAACAGGATCGTGCTGATGAGATCCTGCTCCTCGGCCTCTTGAGTGCCGAAGCGGCGCATGAAGTAGCGGATGGCCCGCGGCAGTCGTTCCTCGAACTCGCTGGCCAGGGCCCCGATGTCGTTGGACGGGCGGATCACGACCGTGTGCACCTCGCGGAGCCCTTGCCGATCCTGCGGCTGCAGTTTGGTCAAGAGCCGGTTGATCCGCTCGATCTGCTCGGCGTCCTGGTCGAGCTGGTCGAGGAAGACCGCGTCGTAAAGCGCACCCAGCACCACGGCCGGCGAAGGAGGCCCCGTTCCTTTCTTGCACAGCCGGCAAAACGGGGGCATCTCGTAATGGGTGGAAATCACCAGCATGCGATCGGCCCCCAGGTGCACGGCCGGCGACAGGGGGGCGACCAGCCGGATGCCGCCGTCACCGTACCACTCGTTGCCGATCGACACCGGCGAGAAGAGCAGCGGCAACGCGGCGGAGGCCATGATGTGCTCGACCGTCATCGCGATATTGAGCCCCTTCCGCAGCGGCCGCTCCCAGTTTTCGATCGCCTTGCCTTCGACGAAGGTGATCGTTTCGCCTGTGTCGTAATTGAGGGCGGTGAGTGCGACGGCCGACAGCTCGCCCGCGGCGATATTCCGCGCGATGCCCGGCAGCGGTCCGTCGCCACTACCCAGGTTGCGCCGCAAGAACTCGCGGAGGGGCCGCGTGTCGACCATGCTGTGCGCGCGGGCGACGCCGGGGGGCAATCCCACGGACAAGCGCAGGCCGATCCGCATCACCCGCCAGACGACGGCCACGGTGTCGACGCGAAACACGTCGTCGAAATCGAGCCGCCGCCACAGCCCCATCAAGTCTTCGATCTTGTGCGACCAGGCGCCGACGTGATTGGCCAAATGGGCGACGTTGATCGCGCCGGCCGAAACACCGGTCAACAGCGGGGCGCGAAAGTGCGGAAACCGCGCGGCAATCCCCCGCAGCACGCCGACCTGGTACGCGGCCCGCGCGCCGCCTCCGCCCAAAACCAGCGCGAGCTGCGGCTCCGGTGCGAGGGAGGCACTCGCCACTACGTGATCTTTCGCATGGAGGCGGCATCCATCGGGCGGTAAAGTCTTATCGTCGGCGAGCGGCGATCGCGGTCTGCGAAATCGCTGGCCGCCGGTTGCCGCATACTATAGGAATCTGCACGCATGCCGAGAACCATCATCCAGGCCGCCTCCCTGCCGGCGCCGCCCGAGCGCCTCTGGGCGATGTACTTGAGCGTCGACGAGCATGCGGCCTTTACCGGTTTTCCGGTGACGATCGCCCCGCGGGCCGGCGCCGAATTTCGTGCCTTTAACGGAGCGATTTGGGGCAGTATTCTCGACGTGGTCGTGAATCGGCTCGTCGTGCAGCAGTGGCGGTCGAAGAATTTTCCGCAGAACGCGCTCGATTCGACGCTCGTGCTTTCGTTCTGGCCCGAGGGAGCCGGCGGCCGCATCGAGCTGGTCCACGCGAACGTGCCCGAAGAGGATTTTGCCGGCGTCAGCGAGGGCTGGTCGAAGTTTTATTGGAACCCGTGGCGCGCGTACCTCGATCGCACCTCTGAGTCGGCTGCGATTGCGGCAGGCGGTTCGCCGGCCTAGGATCGTACCCCCTCGGCTATTAGGGATGATTAGGATTCTTGGGGTTGAAATCATCGGTATGAAATTGATTTCGCAGGTCTTTCAAACACGGCGGCAGCACGATCTGAGCGGCTTTTTGGTCTACATCCTGGCGGACGGTCCGGCCGACGGCAGCACGCCCGTCGCCTGCGTCGCGTTCGATGCGGAGGCCAACGTGCTGCGCCCGGCCCTGTTGGTGGCCAATGCCGACGTGGGCGACTATGAATTAACGGTGCTGCTCGACGTCTTTGGCTCGCTGCGGACGACCGATTTCGACCAGACGGGAGTGATCGGCGGCATCCGTTGCGTGCTCGAGCGTTACGAACGAAAGTTCCTGCAAGTGACCGGTGCGCCTGACCCGGCTGTGTTTCGCTCCGGCGAGCACACGAAGTCGATGCACTTCGGCCGGCTGGATTGAATCCGTCGCCTGACGCAGAGTTACCTGCATCCGAGGAAGATGGCACGCCATGAGAAACACGCTGATTCTGGCCGCTTGTACCGCCCTGGCATTCTCCGCGGAACTGCCGACGACGCCCAAACGCCCGGTCGTCGACACGTATCATGGCGTCAAAGTGACGGACGATTACCGTTGGCTGCAAGACTGGCACGATCCGCAAGTGCGCGAATGGAGCGACGCCGAAAACGCCTTCGCCCGCCAGTATCTCGATCACCTGGGCGACGTCCCGGCGTTGCGCCGCCGCGTGACGCAGATCATGGAAGCCAAGACGATCAGCTATGGCGGCGTGGTTTATCGCAAGGGAAAGCTATTCGCGCTCAAGCGCGAGCCGCCCAAGCAACAGCCAATGTTGATCGTACTGCCCTCGGCGAGCGCCGTCGACCAGGCTCGCGTGCTCGTCGACCCGAACACGATGGATGCCAAAGGGGGCACGATCATCGACTGGTTCATGCCGTCGGCCGACGGCGGACTGGTGGCCGTGTCGCTTTCGCACGGCGGCACCGAATCGGGCGACGTGCATCTCTTTGACGTCGCAACTGGTAAGCCGACCGGCGAAGTCGTCCCCCGCGTCAACTCGGGGACGGCCGGCGGCGACCTGGCCTGGAACCGCGAAGGCAGTGGATTCTTCTACACGCGGCATCCGCACGCCGGAGAACGGCCGGCAGCCGACCTCGATTTCTACCAGCAGGTCTATTTCCACAAGCTGGGGACGCCGACGGCCACCGACCAGTACGAATTGGGCCAGGGTTTTCCCCGCGTGGCCGAATCGCAGATCGAAGTCGACGAGCGCACGGGCTACGCGCTGGTCGACGACGCAGTTCGGCGACGGCGGCGAGTTCGAGCATTTCCTGCGGCCGCCTGGGGGTGAGTGGAAAGAGATCACGCACTTCAAGGACGGGATTGTCCAGATTGTCTTTGGGCCCAGCGACCGGCTCTATCTGGTGTCGCGCAAGGGGGCGCCCCGCGGCCGCATCGAAAGCATCTCGCTCGCCGACCCGGACATCAGCCATGCGCAGGTGGTCGTGCCGGAAGGCCCCGACGCGATCGTCACCGGCTTTTCGTACGGGCGGGCGAAGATCCTGCCGACGGCCGATCGGCTCTACGTCGAATACCAGTTGGGCGGGCCATCCGAACTGCGGGTCTTCGATCTCGACGGCCATCCCCTGCCCGCCCCGCGGCAGCTGCCGATCTCGTCGATCTACGAAGTCGTAAAGCTCGAGGGCAACGACGTCCTCTTCGGCAATACATCCTACGTCGCTCCGCCCGCGTTCTATCACCTGCACTCAGCCGAAAATCGCGTGGAAAAAACGGCGCTGGCGACGGTCTCGCCCGTCGATTTCAGCGACATCGAAGTGACCCGCGAATTTACGACATCCAAGGACGGCACCAAGATTCCCGTCAATATTCTTTGCCCCAAGGGGACCAAGCGCGACGGCAAGAACCCGGCGATCGTTTGGGGCTACGGCGGCTTCGCCATCAGCATGACGCCCGCCTTCAATGCCGTGCGTCACGTGCTGTTCGAGCACGGTTTTGTGTACGCCATCGCCAACATTCGCGGCGGCGCGGAATTCGGCGAGGCCTGGCACCTGGCCGGCAACCTCACGCACAAGCAAAACGTCTTCGACGATTTTGCCGCGGCCATCGAACACGTGATCGCCCGGCACTACACGTCGCCCGCCCACCTGGCGATCGAGGGAGGCAGCAACGGCGGCCTGTTGATGGGGGCCACGCTGACGCAGCACCCGGATCTGATGCGGTGCGTCGTCTCGCACGTCGGCATCTACGACATGCTCCGCACCGAATTCTCGCCGAACGGGGCCTTCAACATCACGGAATACGGCACCGTCAACAATCCCGAGCAGTTCAAGGCCCTCTACGCCTATTCGCCCTACCATCACGTGAAAGACGGCACGCGTTACCCGGCCTGCCTGTTCCTGACCGGCGCCAACGACCCCCGCGTCGACGCGATGCAGTCGCGCAAGTTCGTCGCCCGCTTGCAGGCGGCCAACGCCTCGGGCGAGCCGATTCTGCTCCGCACGAGCGCCGACACGGGCCACGGCCTCGACTCGCCCCTCTCGGCGCGAGTCGCAGAAACGGTCGACGTCGACGCGTTCATCTTCCACCAACTTGGCGTGAGCGCCGGTAGCCCTTCTCACGAACCGTCAACTGGCGGAGTCAGCGGATCCTGAACTGGGACGGGCGGTCGAGCCTCTCTCACGTCGCTGCGAGCGCCGGCGGGTGCCGTTTGGTCCAAGGCCGCGCCTGTTCCAGTTGGGCGGCCAGGCGCAACAGGGTCGCTTCGTCGGTGTAACGGCCGAAGAAGTGGCTGCCGATTGGTAGGCCGTCGGCGTTCCAGTAGAGCGGGACCGACATCGCGGGTTGGCCGGTGGCGTTCGCCAGCGGCGTGAACGGCACGTAGGCGTTGAGCCAGGGAATGAGCTTGTCGATCGGCCAGGTCTGGTCGAGCTCGCCGATTTTGACCGGCGGCCGTCCGAGCGTGGGCGTCAGAAACAGGTCGTACTTCGTCAGGAATTTCACCATCGCCAGGTTGGCCTGCTGGGCGATGCCGGTCCAGACCATGCTCACGTCCGACGGATCAGACTTGGCGTCCATCTCGACGAGTTTTTGCGTCCACGGCTCGAATGCCGCGGCCGTGATCTTGCCGCCGGAAAGTTTTTTGGCCGTCTTCACGGCCCGTCCGGCAACCGCCGCCCATAAGACGAGAAACGACTCACCGAACAGGCGGCCGTCGAATTGCGGTGAGGCTTCTTCGACCGCGTGCCCCAGCTCCTCGCACAGTTTGGCGGTCGAGGTCACGGCCTGGGCACAATCGGCATGCACCGGGTTGCCGGCCAAATCCTTGGTCGCGAAGGCAATTCGCAAGCGACCGGGCGGCACTCCGACCTCTTCGACATAGGGCCGCTTGGGAGGCGGTGCGTACCAACGCTCGCCGACCGTCGGTCCACGGGTGGCATCGAGCAAGGCCGCGCTGTCGCGGACCGAGCGGGCGACGCAGTGCAGCACGGAGAGTCCGTCGTCCTTGACGCCCGGCGCCTCGGGGTTGCGGCCGCGGCTGAGCTTGAGACCGAACAGTCCGCAGCACGACGACGGAATGCGAATCGAGCCGCCGCCATCGCTGGCCGTCGCGATCGGCACCAGTCCGGCCGCCACAGCCGCCGCGGCGCCGCCGCTGGAGCCGCCGGGCGAGTGAGCCGGGTTCCACGGGTTGTGCGTGGGGCCGAAACCGCGCGGCTCGGTGACGGGGAGCAGCCCGAACTCGGGCGTGTTCGACTTGCCGACCATGATCAGTCCGGCCCGCTCCATCCGCAGGATGACTTCGGATGTGTAAGTGGCCACGTTCGCTTTGAATGGGGCCGAGCCGAACGTTTGCCGCACGCCCGCCACCGGTTCGAGATCCTTCACGAGATAGGGGACGCCGGCGAACGGCCCGGAGCCGAGCGGCTGCGCGGCCTTTTTTCTCGCCTGCTCGAACGTCCGCGTGATGATCGAGTTGAGGGCCGGATCGTATTTTTCGATCCGCGCGATGGCCGCATTGACCAGCTCGAGCGGTGTGATTTGCTTCTTGCGGACGAGCTCGGCTTGTCCGAGCGCATCGAGAGCGGCCAGCTCGTCGGACGTGGGCGTCGGCTGCGGCTCCGGGACCATCGCCGCGGCGGGCAACGCGTGGGCGGCCGCCAGCGTTGCGGCGGCTTGGAGAAAGTTTCGGCGATTCAAAGGAGGCATGGCTTGTCCTCGGTGCGGGTCAACTACGGAGCGCGGTGCGCGTCGGCTCCAGGTCGTTCTCCGGCTGGAGTTCCAGGGAATCGACGTCGTTCATCGCGGCTCCCGGAAGCAGCGAGCTTTGATGGTCGTGCCACCAGCGGGCCGCGTCGTGTTTGGTCCATTGGCCGGCCACGGAACAGGCAGCCAGAGCGTCCGCCAGCTCGGCCGCGCTGACAAAGCGTTCCTCGGGATCCTTCGACAGGCATTTGAGCAAAATGGCTTCGACGTCGGCCGGCAGTTCGGGCACGATTTGCGACGGCGGCCGCACGGCATCCCGGGCGTGCGAGACCAGGATTTCGAGCGGATTTTCCGCGACGAACGGCGGGTGTCCGACCACCAGAAAGTAGCCAACCGCACCAAGCGAGTAAATGTCCCCGCGGACGTCGGCCGCCCGCTCGTTGAGCGATTGTTCCGGCGACATGTAGAGGGGCGAGCCAACGATGGCGTCTGCCCGCGAAAGTTCGGGCTGATTGCTCCGCAGCACGCCTTTGACCAGTCCGAAGTCGAGCAGCTTGATGAAGTCGTATTCGCCGCCCCGGCGGGCCGCGTAAATGTTGCTGGGCTTGATATCGCGGTGCATGAGCCCGGCCCGGTGGGCCTCTTCTAGCGCGTCGCAAACTTGCCGCAGCAAGTAGACGGCCCGCGCCGCCGGCAGTCGACCGTGCTTGTGCACCAGGTCGTCCAGCGTCAGGCCCCAGAGCAACTCCATCACGTAGTAAAAGGTGCCGTCGCTGGCGCGGCCGTAGTCGTAAATATCGACCGTGTGGGGGTGAGACAGCTCGGCCGTCGCGCGGACCTCTCGCTCGAAACGCGCCAGCGTCACCGGATCGGTGTCGTGTCCGGGCCGAATCCGCTTGAGCGCGCAGGGCCGCTTGAGCAGCGTGTGTTCGGCCAGATAGACCTCGCCCATTCCGCCGCGGCCGATTAGTTGCTTGAGACGGTACTGGCCGAAGCGTCGCGCCCGGGCCGCCTCCCGCGTCAGCCGTTCGATGCGGAAGCTCCAATAAAACAGGGCGGCCGCGCACAGGGCTGACGTGAGCACAATCATCGTCAGCATTCCTGGGTTCACCACATTGCGATAAATCGCGGACCACATCGATTCGTAGATGGCCATCGCGGTCGGGGCGCCCAACATCAATGTCACCATGGCCAGCGATCGACGCCGGGAGCCCATGGCAATCATCGAGTAGGCGACGGCCAGCACGCAGCACCACGTGACGCTGATCATCACGCTGAACACAATCCAACCCGCCTCAGGCGGATTGAGGGCAGACGTTGCGGAGGATCGAGAAGTGCATGAGCGCGCAGAAAAAGTAGACCGCGCCGCCGAACATCAGGACTTCAATGATTTCGAGGCGACTGCTGCGTCGGGGGCCGCCAAACGGCCAGCAGGGCCAGGCAGACCGCCTGATCGAAGAAGATGAACGCCCACAGCTCCCACAGCCGCGTGTATCGCCCATCGAGGATCGCGCCGCGCAAATAGAAGAGCACGAAGCCGCAGAGCAGACACCAGCCGAGGATTTGCACCCGCTGCCAGGCCGCCAGCAGTGTCTCGTCGATCCGGCCCCGTTCACCCGACTCGATCAGCGCAACCTTGTCCCGCAAGCTCGACGGGCTGGGAGTCGACGGCGTCGAGTACTGTTGGGTCTGTGCAAGCTGATCGAACTGCGGCATCAATCGGGCCCGTCGTTGCGCACAGAGAAGGGCGACGCCGCTGCGGTCACACGGCAGTCGGCGTTTCGTATGATAACCGTGCGTCGCGAGCGATTCGAGAAGCGGGTTAAGCTCTGAACCGTGTCTTTTCGGCCTTTCCCGGCCTGGCGGGAGAGAATCGGGAAGACCGCTGTTCCTTAAAAGAGTGAAAGCGACCAGATGCCGAACAAAGTGAGGATTGCGATTATCGGGGCCGGTGCGGTCTCGGATTATCACCATGTGCCGGGAATCCGCCTCGATCCGCGAGCCGAACTGGCCGCCGTTTGCGATCCCAACAAAGACCTGCTGGAACAGCGCGAGGTGCAGTGGGGCCCGATCAAAACGGCCACCGATTACCGCGCCGTCGCCGCCGATCCCGACATCGACGCGGCCATCATCGCTACGCCCAAC
Source organism: uncultured Planctomycetaceae bacterium (assembly GCA_963813715.1). Taxonomy (GTDB): domain Bacteria; phylum Planctomycetota; class Planctomycetia; order Planctomycetales; family Planctomycetaceae; genus DASPSM01. The sequence goes on from CAWFAK010000007.1 coordinate 628,402, forward strand.
GACACGCATAAGCCGATCGCGCTAGCCTGCATCGCGGCGGGCAAGCACGTGATGTGCGAGAAGCCGCTCGGCCTCAACTATGCCGAGTCCCGCGAGATGTACGAAGCGGCCCGCGCCAAGAACGTGCGGCATATGACGGCTTTCACGTACCGCTTCGCGCCGTCGATGCGCTACCTGAAGTACCTGGTCACCTCCGGGGCGCTCGGCACGCCGCGACACTTTCGCAGCCAGCGGTTTCTCGACCTGCCCGAGACGAGTTGGGGCTGGCGGCAGATCAAGAAGCATGCGGGAGCCGGCGACCTGTTCGACATGACGATCCACCGCATCGACTTCGCCCAGGACTTGTTGGGGCCGATCGAGGCAGTCTGCGGAGCCGTGGCCCGCTTCGCCCCTCGCGACCGCACGGCGACCGGCGCCCCCTGCCCTCCCTCCGAGGTTGACGACTGGTCGGCCCTGATCGCCCGGTTCAATAACGGCTCGGTCGGCGTGTGGGAGGGAAGCACCCTGATGAAGGGGCACCACAACAACGGCTTCGGCTGGGAGTGGGCCGAGGTCAATGGCAGCGAAGGTTCCGCCGTCTATCGCCTCACCGAGCCCAACACGATCCTGGTCGGCAAGCACGGCGAATCGATGCAGCCCGAGCCCGTGCCCGCCCAATTCCTCGTCGCCCAAGGCAGCCCCCGCGACCCGAACCAAGGCGTGCCGAGCACTGTCTTCCGCTACGACCTGGTGTGGGAGTTCGTCTCAGCGATCGTCGAGCGCCGCGACGCAGTGCCGGGTTTCGATGCTGGAGCGTCGGCCCAGCTGGTGGCTGACAAGGTGCTGGAGTCGTACGACAAGCAGCGGTGGATGGCGATTGAAGCGTAAGCATCTGACAAAGCGAAGAAATGAAAAAAGGCCAGAAACTCGACTTGAAGTCTCTCCTGGAAAGTCCCGGACGACCCGACGGGCGCAGGTTTTCGCCGGTCGTTCGCGCCAACGCAAAGTTCTACGGACTCGGCCGTGGCATTTGTGTCGATGTCCGATTCAAGGATGTCGCACAGTTGGATGCGCTCATCGCGGCACTTGTCGAGCTTCGTGCATTTCCGAAGGACGGTTTCGATCACGTACACCTGCAGGACTCGAAGGTGCGCGATTTCGCATCTGCAGAGGTCACATTTTGGCATCCGTCCGTCAAGCGGGACGTCGCCGACAAATCTTGCGTGCGAGGGGCGAGAAAAACGATCGAGTCTCTGCCGCTGAGCTGAGTCGGCGGTGGCACCTCGCGAATGCTGGAGTTGAACCGATCGGGTGGCACTGGCGACTGGTCCAGACTGGTCCAGACTGGTCCGCCTGTGTCTTCGCGGGTCGTCAAAAACCACTGGCGGACAAGCCGCCAGTGCCACCCTTCCGCTGCGATGGCGTGTTGCGGAAACGCACATTGACCAATCTGGCGACTCTGGGGACACTTTTGCCCTCGCGTTCTGCCCATGAGTCGTGTCCCCCGCGGTTCCGATGCGCGATCTACGTCAACTCATCGATGTCGAGCGTCTACGGCACATCGCCGAATATGTGGCGTTTCGTGTCATCGTGTGTCTCGTCGACCTCTTGCCGTTTCGCACGTCGATCCGTTTGGCCGAGGGAATGGCTTTCGTCATTCATCGCGTGCTGCCCAAAAAGCTGACGCGGTACGCCGTCGCGCGGGACAACATCCGCCAGGCTTTCGGCAACCGCTATCAGCGAGCGGGAGATTGACGACATCATTCGGCGGATGTGGGTGCACCTGTTTCGGGTCGTCGTTGAGATTGTGCAGGTCCGCCGCAAGCTGCGTCTCTACAACTGTGCCGACGTCGTCGAGTTCAAGGGCCGCGATGAAACGGTGCGGTTGTTCTGCAGTGGGCGGCCGGTCATCATCCTCAGCGGCCACTTTGGCAACTGGGAGATCGCCAGCGGCACGTTCGGCATGTTTGGATTCCCGCTCGGCGTCGTCGCCCGCGATCTCGACAATCCGTACCTGCATCGCTGGTTCGAGACCTTCCGCCGCCAAACGGGGCATAAGCTGATCTCGAAGCGCGGCGGCGGCTCCGACATGCTCGATATGCTCGAGCACCGCGGGCATTTGGCTCTCATGGGTGACCAGGACGCTGGCTCGACCGGGCTGTTCGTTGATTTCTTCGGCAAGCCGGCGTCGACTTTCAAGTCGATCGCCCTCTTGGCACTCGAATATCGGGCCTACGTCGTCGTCGGCTACGCGATTCGCTTGCCGGACGACTTCGACCAGCACCGTTGGGTCCGCTACGAAATCGGCTACGCCGACTTCATCGACACGGCCGAATTCGACGGGCCGGACGCCGTCCGGCAGGTGACGCAGCGGTTCACCACGGCTCTGGAGCACGCCATCGCGCTCGCGCCCGAGCAATACTTCTGGGTGCACCGCCGCTGGAAGAGCGTGCCCAAGCAGCGGGTCCGACGACGACGAGCCGCCGCCTGAGAGGGGCTCGGGATCGTGCGAGCGCGGCACTATAATTCTCTCTGCCTCAGCTTGGGATCTCGTCCCTTCGTTTGGTGAACGCCTCTAATTAACGACATTGGGCAAGCATGGCGGAGTGGCATCGGTTGGCGGCGGTCGGGGAAGTTGCTTCCGGCTCAGCGCGCGAATTTACGGCCGGCGGACGAGTGATCGCGCTCTTTAACGTCGAGGGCACGTTCTACGCGCTGGATGGAGTTTGTCCGCACGCCGGGGGGCCGTTGGGCGAAGGCAGCCTGGACGGGACCGTGGTGACGTGTCCGTGGCACGGCTGGCAGTTCGACGTGACCACCGGCCGCCACTGCCTCAACCCGCGAATCGAGCACACGAAATTCCCGCTCAAGATCGAGGGGACGGACATCTACGTCGAGCTTCCTGACTCGCCGACAGGCTGATGATTCACCACAAAGGCACGAATGCACAAAGGGATTTCCACGAAGGAATTTCAAAGTAGACAGCCTCAATTCTGCTTCTTCGTCTCTTGCTTCGTGCCTTTGCGTCTTGGTGGTGAGAGTCCCCTCTGCTCCGCCCTTACCCCGCACTCCGCGCGCGTGTGATTCGCGCCCGTAGTTTCGTGCGCCGTTTGTTCGCGCGCGGTCCTGCACCGAAACGGCCAGCACGATGCAGCGCGCGACCGCATCTTGTGCGCCCTCGGCAAGCGCCTCAAATCGATAAACGACAACCCAGCCCGTTTTCCCGTTATGACCGCTGAATCGGGTTGCCGATAGAAAGGACGAACTGTCGCGGGATGCCGAGACAGTGCGGCCAATTGAGCCGCTTCCGGGGGCGATACCTCTCGCAGACGGGCCTGTCACTGCGAGAGCCAAGGTCGAGCCGGACGGGCGCTTCCGGGGGCGATTGGAATCCGGAGCCGCGGCCACTGCTTCGATTGTTCCGGAGGGGGGATATCATGCTCGTCGTGACGCGCCTGGGGGCGCTCGTAGCGATTTGCTGCGTCTTGGCCGCCAGTTCTCGGTCGGCCTTCGCTCAAGCTCAAGACTGTAATGCCTGCGAACCGCGTTGGCACAGCGAAGCCTGGTGGCAGCAACGGGCCGGTGAGCCCGTCGGCGCCCGCCAGCACGAGTGCAAAGGGCTCGAATGGCCGCCCTACCCGCGGCCGACAGGTCCCGAAATGACCTGCCCCCACATCTACCACACCGAGCACTATTGGCCGTGGCCCTACCTGTGCACCGATCGCCAATGCGTGATGGACATGACCCGCACGCAGGAAGCGAACGGCTGGCTCAGTGAGACCACGCTGTACGAGTACTACTTCAATCCGGATACCAACGAGCTGACGCAGCCCGGAAAGATGCACCTGCGTTGGATCCTGGACTACGCGCCGGCCAACTATCGCAGCGTCTGGATTCAGCAGGTTGACGATCCGGCAGCCAGCCAAGCGCGGATGCAGAACGTCCGCGTGGCCGCCTCCCAGATCGCGGGCACCAATCTGCCGCCGATTCAGTACCGCGTGGCCATGCCGCCGTCGCGTCCCGCCGTCGAAGCCGAAGCGATTCGCCGCAAGGAACTGCAGACGATTCCGACGCCGCGGATCCCGCTCCCGACCAGTGCCGCGGGCTCCAGCTCCACGTCTCCGGGCACCGGCAGCGGCGGTGGCGGCTCGGGCGGTGGAGGCGGTGCGGGTTACTAATCTCTCGAACGATGCCGAAAGTCCAAGGTCGAAGACCCAAAGTCACGATGCCAACGTGCTCTTTGGTCTGCGACCTTGGACTTTGAGCCTTGAGCTGGGACGGTTTTCATGATCGATCGCCGAAGCAACGAACCCCCTAACCCGAATTCTCCGCTGGGGCATCCCTCCCTGGGTCACTCCGCCTTGGGCAAAGCGTCACCGGTGAATTCCTCGCTGGCGAATTCCTCCTCTCTGTCGGTGCCGCTCCCGGGAGTCAGCGACGGCGATTCGGCCGGCGGCTCCAACGTCGCCGATCTGTACGACAAGCTGTTCAGCGAGTCGTCCGGCTGGGAATCGGAATCTCGGGGCAGCACGCTGGGCGGGCCCGTCCCGCACGACGCGGCCGCCGCCACCGCTCCGCCCGCGCCGCTGACGTTGCGGCAAACGGGCCTCACACTCGGCACGATTTGCGACCTGATCCTCAAGCAGCTCTACCTGCAGGGCAACCTGCTCGGGATCCAGTTTGCCCGGCAGATGCGGCTGCCCTTCACCGTCGTGGAAGAGGGGCTGCGGTTCCTCAAGGACGACAAGTGCATTGAGGTCACATCGGGCGACCTGGTCGGCCCCGTTTCGTACCGCTTCAATCTCACTGATCTGGGCCGCAAACGGGCTCGCGAAGCATTCGAAATGTGCCGCTATGTCGGACCGGCTCCGGTCCCCCTCGATGCCTACGCACCGCAGTGCCGGCGGCAGACCGTCACGGGCACCGAGTGCAGTGCCGAGGCGCTCAAGCGGGCCTTCGGCAATCTCGTGATTCGCGAGGAGGTGCTGCAGGACCTGGGACCGGCCGTCTGCAGCGGCAAATCGATCTTTGTGTACGGCCCGCCGGGCAACGGCAAAACGATGATCGCCAAGGCCCTCGGCAACTTTCTCAACCTGTACGGCGGCGACATTTACGTGCCGTACGCGATCTACGCCGAGAACAGCATCATCACCGTCTTCGACCCGACGATTCACCGCGCGACCGACGATGCCGACGTGCTCGATCAAATTGCCAGCGAAAACGAAACGGGCTCGATCACCGATCCGTTCTTTTCGCGACAGTCGCCGCCGTTCGACCTGCGCTGGCGCCGCGTGCGTCGGCCCGTGGTGATCACGGCCGGCGAGTTGACGCTCGAGATGCTCGACCTGCGCTACAACTCGGCCAGCAACTTCTACACGGCCCCGCTGCACATCAAGGCGAACTGCGGCGTGTTTCTGATCGACGACTTCGGCCGCCAAATCGTCAGCCCGCGGGACCTGCTCAATCGCTGGATCATGCCGCTGGAAGAACGGGTCGACTTCCTTACGCTGGCCACTGGGCGGAAGTTCTCCGTCCCGTTTGAACAACTGATCATCTTCTCGACGAACCTCGATCCGCGCGAGCTGGTGGACGAGGCGTTCCTGCGGCGAATCCAGCACAAGATTATGGTCGGCCCGCCGGATCGGGAGCTTTTTACCGATATTTTCCGCCTGTGCTGCCAGCAGCGAAGCATCGAATTCAACCCAGCTTGCCTGGATTTCCTCTACGACGAGTTTTACGACCAGGGCAAGACGCCGCGATCCAGCGATCCCAGAGATTTATTGGAGATCGTGCGGTCGATCTGCCGATACAGACGGCAGGACGTTGTCATTTCGAAAGAGTTGATGGCGGAAGCCGCCCGTCGCTTTTTCGTCCAGATGTAACGCCCCTCTCCTCTCCCGTCTGACTCAAACTTCTCAACCAAATCGAACTCTAAGCAATAAATCCGTGTGCCACGGCGAGGACTCGCACTTAGTCGCGAGACGCCGTGCGGATTCACTCGCCGCGGCACACACACCGGCCAATTACGGAATTCCGTCGCGCGGCAGGATGCCGCCATCACGGATCCGTTTCGACGGCGTTCACCGCCGCCCGACTCGAGAGACAAGTCGACTTGCGACACCGGCAAGTTGCCAACAGGGAGGTTGGACAATGGCTACTCTGTTACGAGCGACCGCGGCTTCGGGCCCGGCTCGCCTGACGCGGGGTTGCCTGGGCCTGTGTCTCATGACTCTGGCCGCCGCCGGCTGCGCCAGCAGCAGCGCGAGCGTGTCGAGCCCGCTCGCCAGCGCGACTCCTTCGTTCATGCTCTCCGATCAGGAGAAAGCCGAACGCAATCTGAAGGACCCGGCCTCGCTGCACATGGCCTACGGCCGGTTCGAGGAGCAGATCGGCCAGCCGGGCGAAGCTCACAAGTATTACGAGAAGGCGCTCGCGGAAAATCCGCATGCGGTCGAAGCGGTGATCGGCATCGCGCGCCTGGACCAGTTGGCCGACAAGTCGAAAGAAGCCGAAGCCGGCTTCCAACGCGCCCTGGCGATGAAGCCGGGTGACGCGGCGGTGATGGCGGCCTGCGGACAATTCTATGCGTCGCAAAAACGCTGGCCCGAAGCGGTCAAACATCTGAACGCGGCCATCGCGGCCGCCCCGAAAGTCGCCATCTACAAGCATCAACTGGCGGTCGCCGCGACGCGCGCGGGTGACATCAACGGTGGACTGGCGGTCTTCAATCAGCTGGTTGGACCCGAGAAAGCTCACTACAACGTCGCCTACTTGCTGGCCCAGGACGGCCGCAAGGACGTGGCGGCGCAAGAATGCCGGGCCGCCTTGGCCATCAATCCGAAGTTCGAGCCGGCCAAGACCATGCTCGACCAGCTGCAGTCCCAAGTCGCCGGCGATCCGCACGGGATGAACCATCCGCCGTCGACCGCTGTCGCCCGCCCCGCGACCGTGGGTCCGTCGAACAACGGCATGGCTCCGGTTGCACTGGGCAACCCGAATCAACCGTCATCCGGTGCGACACAGGCCTCGTGGCAAGCCGGCACGACGGGCTCCAACGGCTTTGGCACGGCCAGTCGCGCGAACGGATCCTTCGATCCGGCCTTGCCCAAAGCGGGCATCGTCGGCGCCACGCCCGCCGGCGATTACTCGGCCGATCCGTGGGCGACCATCCCCGCGCCGCCGAAGTAACGCGTTCCGCCGCTCTCTTGTAGGGTAAGGCGACGTCGTTTCTCGCCTCTGGCCCCTTCTCAGTTCAAGTCAGCTCGCGGGCGGCAGATTCAGCAGGCGGCGGATCTCTTCGGTTGGCGGCTTGGTGAATGCGAAGGCCGCGACCTCGAAGTTGCCGGCGCCGTTGTAGACGACGGGAAATCCGCAGCGCACCAGCAGAGCCGTCAGCGATTTCTTCGTGAAGCCGGTTTTGTGCGCCCAGAAATCGTTGCCACTCCGCTCGATTTCCGTCCCAGGCCATAGAGCACATCGCGCACGGTGATCGGCCCTGCTGGCGATTGATAGAGCAGGTCATCGACATCCAGCCCGCGGCGGACGACGGTCTGCATCAAATCGGCAAGGTCGGGAACGCGAATCTCGGCAAAGCCGTCCGCGTTGAGCACGTGGCGAAACCCGGCGAGCACCCGCGAAACATCGTGACGGTAATAGTGCTCAAGATTGTGGCTGCAGTAGACGGCATCGAATTGAGCAGCGGGCAATGTCGTCAACTCACGGGCATCGCAAACAACGTCGGGTGCGCCCGGGGATCGATGTCGAGCAGAATGTGCTCCCATCCCTGATACACGGGCGGCAGCGGAATGGTCTTATTCGCACCCCCGACGTTGAGCACTCGTTTCATGGCTCCCTACTCGCATGCCTACCGTGGTTCCTGGTGCTCGCTCGCTCTCCTGTTCCCATCCAAATCGGACAGCGCGTCCGCCAGCACTCAGCGGAAAGCCTGGCCCCAGGCCGTTTCTTCGCGGAGGCGTTTTTTCAGGATCTTGCCGCCCGGGTTTCGCGGCAGGGGCTCGCTACGGACGGAGACGTACTCCGGGACTTTGAAATCGGCGATCCGCGTTTTGACGAATGCCAGAAGATCGGCGACGTCGAGTTGCATTTTCGGCTTAGGCACGATCACCGCTCCGACTTTTTCGCCCATCATTTCGTCCGGCACGGCCAGTACGGCGACTTCGAACACAGCCGGGTAGGCCGCCAGCGCGTTTTCGACTTCCACGCAATAGACGTTCTCGCCGCCGCGGTTCACCATGTCTTTCGCGCGATCGACGATCTGCACGAACCCCTCGGCGTCCAGCCGCGCCAGGTCGCCGGAACGCAGCCAGCCGCCGGCGAAGGTTTCGGCCGATGCTTCTGGCTTGTTCCAGTAACCTTTGACGACGTTCGGCCCGCGGATCAACAGCTCGCCGACCCCCGGCTCGTACGCTGCCTCATCCAGTTTCAGATCGACGACGGGGGCCGCAAAGCCGACCGTTTCCGGCCGCTTGGCCGAATACTCGTGCGGGAGAAACGTGGCGACCGAGCAGGTCTCGGTGAGGCCGAAGCCGTTGCCGATCCGCGCGTGCGGGAATGCCTCCATGATCCGCAGCACCAGATCGGGCGGCGTCGGGGCTCCGCCGTACGAGACCCAGCGCACTCCCGTCACGTCGGTCTGCGAGAAGTTCGGCTGATTGAGTGCCAGCCAATAAATGGCGGGCACAGAAACGAGCGAAGTGATCCGCTCTTCGACGGTCAGCCGCAAAAAGGCCTGCACATCGAAGGTCGGCATGATCACCGTGCATCCGCGGAGCGCGCAACTTGGCAAGAGCTGGCTGTTGCAGCCGGTCACGTGGAACAGCGGCACCGAGACGAGTGTCCGCAGGCTGCCGTCCATGGGGAGCGGCATGACGCGGCGGCACGTTTCGATGTTCGAGGTGAAGTTCTCATGCGTCGTCATCGCTCCCTTGGGGAAGCCGGTGGTGCCGCTGGTGTAAAAGATCGCCGCCACGTCGGCCGGTCCCGCAGCGTCGATCGCCAGCGGCGGTCCGTCGGGCGATGGCTGCCCGGGCTGGAACACGAATTTGCTGCCCGAATCGTCGATCACATACTGCGTCTCGGACTCGCTGAACCGCGTGTTGACGGGGACGGCAATCGCTCCGGCCAGTTGAATGCCGAAGAACGCCAGGCACCAGTCGAGCCCGTTCCCCAGCCGAATCGCCACGCGATCGCCTCGCTCGATCCCGGCCTGTTTGAGGCCGCCGGCAATCCGGGCGGAGCGGTCCCACAGCTGCCGATACGTCACCCGCGGGCCGCCCGCTTCGACGATGGCCTCGGCAGTCGGCGAGGCATCGACGGACGAACGCAGCATCGTCACAAGGGACGAATGCACGACCTGGTAGCGCTGGATGCCGTCGCTGCCGCGCACAATTTTGGATTGATCGAACGGTTGAATCGCCATTTTTCTCGCCCTCGCCTGGAGTCTCATCTTGTGCCTCGCGGCCGATTGGTTGCAAGCTACAATGTGCCCGACGAGGGTGGGCGCTCCGGCGATCGCTTGCGGTCGGAGAAGGGAGCCCTCGCTCACGCTTCGGGTTAGTAAAGACGACACACCAACCCGAAGCCGTCAGCGAGGGACGCTGCCCGACTCGCTTCGAATCACCGGACAGTCACCCGCACGAGGTTCGCCATGGCCCAGAAACGCCGCGAGTTGGTTTCGACGTTCGTCGCTGGCGACGCCACCGGACGCAAGGTGATCGTGCAGTACTATCGCGAGCTGGCCCTGAAGGCGGCCACCGGCGAGCCAGATCAGTGGGAACCGACCGGCACAACGACGCTCGTCACCGAGGATGGCCGCGACGTGAAGCGGAAATCCAAAGGCGTGTACGAAATCATGTCCGTGCGTGGCACGAGCGTGCTCACCAGCAACGACCCCGACGCTCCGTAAGAGGCCAACTCGATGTCAGCTCCGATGGCGAATCCTCAGAGCGCTCAGAAAGTTGTGCTGATCACCGGCGCGTCTTCGGGAATCGGCCAGGCATGCGCGGAGCATTTGGCCCGAACCGGTTGGCGCGTGTTCGGCACCAGTCGCAATGCGTCGCCGAGCGCCTCGGCCAAGCCGGGCGGCAACGGGTCGCTCGAGTTGATCCAGATGGACGTCGAGGACGAAGCGTCGGTCCGCCAGGGCGTCGACAACGTACTGGCTCGCGCCGGCCGACTTGATGCCGTGGTGAACAACGCGGGCATTTCGATCATGGGCTCGGTCGAAGACACGTCGATCGAAGAGGCGAAGGCCCAGCTGGAGACCAATTTTTTCGGCGTGTTGCGGGTTTGTCGTGCGACGCTTCCTGTCCTTCGCAAGCAGCGGGGCGGGCACATCGTCAACATCAGCTCGCTGGCCGGCATCATCGGGCTCCCTTTCAGCGGCCTGTACAGTGCGAGCAAATTTGCCCTCGAAGGGGTGAGCGAAAGCCTCCGCATGGAGTGCCGGCAGTTTGGCGTTCGTGTCGTACTGGTCGAGCCGGGCGACTTTCGCACGAACATCACCGTCCGCCGTCGCACGGTGCAAGCAGCCGAGACGAACGACGCCTATCGCGCCGCGTTCGCGCACTGCAAAAGGAAACAGGACCAGGACGAAGCCAACGCCCGCACTCCGGAGGCGGTGGCACGGCTCGTCGCCCGCATTCTCAGCGATCCCAACCCGCGGACGCGCTATGCCGTCGGCATGTTCACGCAGACGATGGTGGTGCCACTGAAACGAATTCTTCCCGCAACGCGTGTTCGATTGGATGGCCCGGCAGGCGTTCGGCATGTGATCGTCGGCTCGCGTCGCATTTCGAAATGCGCGCTGCAACGGGTGCCTCCCAGCTCCAGCAATCTCCCTTTTTTCAAGCAATTCGACAAAAAAGCCGGATTTCTGTCCCCGCACGGCCTGTTCGTTCGCCATGACTAAAACGTCACGCTCCGCGCGACGCTTGGCTCACGGAGCAAATGATCGCAGTACGCTCAAAGAGGACGAATCAGTCAATGAAAAGAACAATCATCGGCGTCGCCATTGCCTGCGTGGTTTTGTATGTCTACGGATTCTTGTACTGGGGGATGGGGCCGTACAAGACGATGATCTGGAAACACACGCGCGACGACGCAGCCGCGGGTGCGGCGCTTCGCGAGTATTTCCCGGAAAACGGAACCTACCTCGTCCCGGGCTTCGCCAACGACGATGCCACCATGGAAACGCTCAGCAAGAAAGGGCCGGTCGCGCTCGTCAACATGATCGCCGTGGAAGGATCGGCCACATTCGATCCGATGATGTTGATCAAAGGTTTCTTCCTGAACCTTGTCGTGATCATCCTCATCGCGCTCTTGCTGAGACGGGTCGTGGCATGCCTGCCGTCGTACATGAACCGGGTGATGTTTGTCGCCTTGGCCGGGCTGACCGCCACCGTCCTCATCGACGGTGGGGACATTGCCTGGTGGCACATTTCCTGGACCTGGAAGCTCTACCAGGCGTTTTACTCGTTCTCGTTTTGGGTCATCACCGGTCTGATCCTGGCCCGGTTCGTCACGCCGAAACCAGCTTGACGGGGCGTCTTGCGATTGGACCGCAAGACCTGAGAAAATGCGGGCATGATCGATCGCTTCGAGATCATCGGGCACAGTTCGCCCCGCCCCGACGCCGAGCACATCATCTTCTGCGACGGCGCGGGTGGCGACATCTTTCGACCCGCGGGCGATCTCGAGTTGAGTCACTGGCGGCCCAATCGCACGCCGCGTGAATATCGGGCGGGCAGTTCGACCGAGATTTGCTATCGCTTTCTGGACACGCCGCGACCCGGTTCGTGGACGGTTGCGGTCAATAACCACGTCGACGTCGACGGCATCCTGTCGGTCTACGTTCTGGTTCACAGCGAACATGCGCTCTTGAACCGTCGCACGATTGCCGAGGCGGCCGACATGGGCGATTTCTGGGGCTGGGGCGATGCTCCGGCGCAGCGGCTGTTTCAAGGCATCACGCTGTTGATGGAGCGCGGCGGCGTGCCCCGGGCAATCTACGAAGAAGCCTTCCGCCGCGTCCCCGCCCTGATCGACGGCACCGATCCGGAGGTTCCGCAGATCGAAGAGTCATTGGCCCCATTGCGGCAAGGCGTCGAGTGGATCGAGCGGGGAGAAATCCTCCGCCGGCAGCGAACCGACCGTTTTGCGCAGTACATCGTGCCGCTGGCCATCGCCGGCGATAGCGATTCGCGGGCCGGCTACGCCCCGAGCTTCAACGAGTCGATCTCTAGCAAGGCGATGCTGTGGCCGCACGCGCGGCGCGCTTCGATGCCCAACGCGTCTGCCTGGTCAGTGCCGAGCGTCCATCCGGCTGGTTTCACGACCTCTGCTTTCCCGGCTACCTCTGGGCGGATACGGCCGACAAGTGGCACGTCCCGGGACTGACCTATCACGACGGGATGGCCAGCTACGACATCGCCGACGCGCGGCTGATCGACAGTTTTGCCCGGCTCCAAGAACGAGAGACGGCCCGCGGCCGCTGGACGCTGGGGGGCAAAGGCCTGGCTTTCGGCGAGGAAATGCAGACCCACTTTCCCGTCGTGGGGCGTTTCGTCGATGATGCAGGGACGCCGGCCGCCAGCCGCCTGTCACCCGACGAGGTTGCCGCCCTGTGGGACCCGATCTTCGTCTGACTGGCGTGCGTCGGCGGCCCGAGATTTCGTGACTCCAACCGATCGAGACGCGAACCATGTTGGCGAAACTGTCCGAAGTGCGGGCCGTCCGCATCATCTGCGACTCAGTTCTCAAGGACGATTTGCTGCAACATCTGCACGACTTGGGGGCCACGGGCTGGACCTGGTGGCGGGCCCACGGGAAGGGCGAGCATACGACCGACGACGGCCTCTTCAACGAATCGCCTCAAATGTACTTGGAGGTCTGGTGTCAGACCGCCGTTGCTGAAAAGATCATGAAGTATTGCAATTCGAGCCATTTCACTCACATCGGCATGGCGGCGGGCGTCACGCCCCTGTACGTTTCCGCCGCACAAGCCAAGGCACTTGGCCCAGCTTGATCCGTTGCCGTTCCGAAAGAATCGCTGAAACAACTCGCTGACAAAGAGGTTGGGCATGACAATTCGCTTGCGTCACCTGCGCCCGGGGATTGCGGTCTGCGGCATCCTCGCCTGCCTGGCAGCGGCCGATCTGAAGACGAACGATCTGCGAGCCGGGGATCGCGACGGCAATGTGCCTCGCTTTCTTACCGGGCGACAAACGTCGCCGGGTGATGCCGTGCATCCGCCGGAGCACTGGTCGGCCACGGACAACATCGCCTGGAAGACCGACATTGTCGGGCTCGGCTGGTCGTCCCCCATCGTCTGGAAGGGGCGCGTCTATCTGACGACGTGCCTCAACACGTCCAAGGATCGCAAGCCGCGGAAGGGCCTGTACCTCGAAGACGTCGATGCCACGAAGTACCCGCGCGACAAAAGCGTCCATTTGTGGAAGACGCTGTGCCTCGACCTGGCGACGGGCAAAATCGTCTGGGAGCAGACCGCGTCCGAGGGCGTGCCGGCTAAGCCGCACCACATCAAGAATACGCTGGCCTCGGAAACGCCGACGACGGACGGCGAGCGGCTTTACGTGCTGTTCGGCAACCTGGGGCTCTTCTGCTACAGCATGGACGGCCGTCCGCTGTGGACGGTCCCCATCCCGCCGCGCGACACGCGTTACGGCTGGGGCACTGCAATGTCTCCGGTAGTCTTCGGCGACCGGCTCTACTACGCCGACGACAATGAAGAATCGGCCTCGCTCGTCGCGCTCGACAAACGGACCGGCAAAGAAGTCTGGCGGGTCACCCGCAAAGAAAAGACCAACTACTCCACGCCCTTCGTCTGGGAAACGCCGAACCGCACCGAGTTGGTGATCTCGGGGATCAATTGGGTCACGTCGTACGATCTGTCGGGCAAAGAGCTGTGGAAGATCAAAGGCAAATCGATCCTGTCGATCCCCACTCCTTTCGCCCACGACGGCCTGCTGTATGTGACCTCGGGACACGTCATCTGGGGCAAGCACCGCATCTACGCCATCCGTCCCGGCGCCCATGGCGATCTCTCGCCTCCCGACGATGACAAGCCAGAAAAACCCGTCGCCGAACCGGCCCACGACAAGCTCGATCCGCACATCGTCTGGACCCAGAAGATCGGCCCCTATCACCCGACGCCGCTGATCGTCGGGGATCGCCTCTACATGCTGTTCGACCGTGGCTTCCTGATGTGCTTTGACGCGAAGACGGGCAAGGTGATCTTCGACAAGCAGCGGCTGCCCAAGGGGAACGCGTTCACCAGCTCTCCTTGGAGCTACGACGACAAGCTCTTCTGCGTGAACGAGGACGGCGTGACTTACGTCGTCGAGACGGGACCGAAGTTCAAATTGCTCTATACGAATAGCCTGGCGGAAGACGACATGTGCATGGCCACGCCTGTCATCGTTGGCGACAAGCTCTTGATCCGCACCGCCAAACGGCTCTATTGCGTGGCTCCTGCAACCAAAGGCGAGAGCACGGCCCGCAATTAGGCGATCCGTGAAAGAGAACAGTTGATGCGACCCGAACGAATGATCGTGGTGTTCGGCATCCTGGCCGGATTGCTCGCCGCGGCGATGGCCGTGCTGGCCTTTTCGACCGGCGTCACGCAGGAATTCTTCGAGGCCATCCACCCGGCGAAAGAGTATGGCGAAACGCTGGTCCGGCAGGCCACCTCGCTGCGGATTGCGTTCTCCCTGGATAACCTGTTTCTGCTCGCTTATACGGCGTTCTTTCTCTGGTTCGTGATCGAGCGCCGCGGCAAAGCCGATCCCCTAGCCTGCCACGTGCTGATCGGTTCGCTGCTGCTGGCCTCCCTGCTCGACGCGGTCGAGAATTTCCACATCCTGGCGATGCTCAATCGGGCCGACGCCGGTCAGCTGCCCAGCGACGGCGAAATCGAGCTGCAATACGTGTTGAGTGCCGTGAAGTTCACGGCCGGTTACCTCGTGGCCGTGATCTTCGGCGTCCTGTATCCGCGCGACACGCTGCTCGCGCGGATCGTTGGGGCGAGCACGGCCATCGTCTTTCCGATCTTGGGGGTGCTGGTCTTTACCACGCCCGCTCCCTGGTCGGACCTGTGCGGGCTGGGCCGTTTCTTGTTCTTCGTGCTCGGCTTCTTCCTGAGCGGCATCGTCTACTGGAACCGGCACTCCGCGTCCGCCCCGGCGAATTCTGATCGATGAAGTTTCATCGGATCTTGAGGGCTCGGGTTTCATCCGATCTTGATGATTGCCCGATTCGTCCTTGCTAAGATAGCCGTCGACATAAACGCCGCTCATGAAGGCGCGCGTCCATACAGCTTGAATTCACTTCTGAGGAGATTTCCATGGCGATTCGATCCGCGAGTCTTTTCGTCCTGGCGGTGGCGTTTGCGGCCGCAGCACCGAACACGTTCCGCGCGGCGCAGGCCGGTGACGCCTCGAGCGCGTCGGCCTTCGACCGCTTCAAAGCCCTGCAAGGGGAATGGATCGCCAAGCCGGACAAGACCGGGAACGCCCCAAAGCTGCGGTGCGTCTTCAAAGTGACGTCGGCGGGATCCGCCGTGGAGGAGACGATGCTGCCGGGCACGAAGCATGAAATGATCAACATGATCCATCCAGACGGCGATGGCGTCGTGCTCACGCACTACTGTGCCGCCGGCAACCAGCCCGAAATGAAAGCTCCGGACAAGACCGACGGCAAAGACGTGGCGTTCCAGTTCGTGCGAGCCGGCAACATGAAGTCGCCCAACGAAAGCCACATGCACCAGGTCACGTACACGTTCGTCGATAACGACAACCTCAGAGACGACATGGATCAACTATGTTGACGGCAAGCCGGCCGGCGACATGGTGTTTGAAATGACGCGAAAGAAGTAACGCGGTCGCCCGCTCAGCCCGACATTCATGCCCTCTCCGCTGCGGAGAGGGCTTTTTTGTTTGGTCAGCGAACCGCGCCAGCGGACGGACTCTTGCCGTCGCGGAGCCAGTCGAGCGCGAGCGGCCAGGCGGCAGCCCGGCTCGTGCGGAAGAAGTCGACGTGGCCAAAGCCTTTGAATCCGAATGCCCGTGGATCCAGGCACACCGTCTGCTTGGGAGCGGAGGGAAAAAGTCGCAGCAAGTCGTCGACGTTGCGCGGCGTGGCGATGGAATCGTCGTTGGAGTAAAGCGAGAGAATCGGTGCGCGGAATTCGTCGTAATAGTGCCGCGTGATTCCGCGACCGAACTCATTCGCGACGTAGCCCCGCCCCAGGCACCACCGCGACCACTGCCGGGCAACGCCGGCCGGCAGATCCTCGCCCATGCCGATCGCGTGCGAAGGCGAGTAGCCCAACAGCCGGGCCGTGACCGGCAGATAGACCCGCAGATAACCGTAGGCCACGATGCGATAAGGCATTCGCAGGCCCCAAACATGCCCGCTCGACGCCGACACCATCAGCACGCGGCGAATGGCGGCATGGTTGGGCATCAGCCCGATCAACTGTCCGCCGGCGCTGTGGCCAACCAGGTCAACGGCGTCGGCCCCGCTCCGCAGCCGAAGCCAATCGAGGGCGGCCGGCATGTCGAGCTGGCCCCAGTCCTGCTTCCGCGCGGGAGACAGCCGCACATGCGTCTCGCGGAGCGACGCGCCGATCCCCCGGTAATCGAAGGTCAGCACGTCACTTCCCTGCTGGGCGAGCCAGCGAGCAAAGGGACCGTAAAACCGCTGCGACACGCCGGTTGCTGGACAGAGCAGCACGGGGTTCGAGCGCCGCGCTTCGGCCGCCGGATAAAAACGGCCGCCCAGCAGCGTTCCGTCCGCGGCGGCGAACTCAACGGCCTCCGCAGCGACGCTCGTCGCCTTTGCGGCCTCGATGGAATCGGCGCTCATCGCAACCTTTGGGCTTGCCGTCTTGTAGGGCAGGCTGTGCCTGCCGTCCGTGTTACCCACGGTTTGTGTGATACGTTAGCCGTTTGTGTGACGCGTCAAATGAACGGCAGGCACCGCCTGCCCTACAGATCCCGGTTATTGCCCGCCGTTTCATCAGCGTTGCACGTCGTAATAAAAATGGTCGGCGTCCTTCTGTGATCGGCCGGAGAAAATCCGCCGCACGAAGCCGGGATTGAGCACCAGGTACCAGTCGCCGAACTGGTCGAACTTGCGGCAAGATGTGACGATGTGCTCCTTCCAGATGGTCTTGAATCGCTTCCTCTTCTGTTTGCCGTAGGCCTTGAGGCGATTGGCGAAATCGAGATCCTCGACGCTGACGCACCGTTCGTCGAAGCCGCCGATCGCCAAAAAATCCTCGCGCAGACACCAAAAGAGCCCGCCGGACACGCGGTGCTTGGCGGCGATTGGCAACAGGATGAGGCCTGTGGCAAGGATCCCGGCGGACCAGCGCTCGGGATAGATCATCACGCCGCCGCCGATGTATTTGCCGGTCGCCAGTAAACGATCGACGGTGACGAGCATGCCGCGGCTCATACGGCTGTCGGCGTCGATGGTGATGAGAATTTCGCCAGTCGCCGCCTGCGCCCGGCGTTGCGAATCCGGGCAATGTTGCGGGCGTCTTCGTGAACGATCTTCGCCCCAGCCGCGCGGGCGATCTCTTCCGTGCGGTCGGTGCAGCGATTGATCGAAGCAATGATCTCGACCTCGCCGGGATAGGGCGCGCTCGCCGCCGCAATCGATGCCAGGCAGCCCGGCAGGAATTTCTCCTCGTTACGGGCCGGGACGATGATCGAGAACTTGGGCATCGCGGGTCTCACGCCGGCGTCACACCGGACGTCACACATTATGATGGCGGAGGATCATCCGATCGAGGGGCTCGTCCGCCAAGTCGCATTTCTCGCACCGGCAATTTGCTGGAATCGACATGACTGTCGCTATCGGCACCGACATCGCCCGCGCTGCCTCGCTCATCCGCGAGGGCGGCCTGGTGGCGTTTGCGACCGAGACCGTCTATGGCCTGGGGGCCAACGCCTACGACGTGCGAGCCGTCGGCCGGATTTTTGAAGCCAAGGACCGGCCCACGTTCGATCCGCTGATCGTCCACGTGGGTGATCGCGCGTGGGTCGAGGAGCGTGGCCGCCACCGTCACGCCGCTGGCCCAGCGACTGATCGATGCCTTCTGGCCGGGGCCTCTCACGCTCGTTCTGCCCAAGACGGATCGCGTCCCCGACCTGGCGACGGCCGGCCTGCCGACCGTCGGCGTACGAATGCCGTCGCATCCATCGGCCGTCGAATTGCTGCGGCAGGCGAATGTCCCGATCGCGGCTCCGAGCGCGAATCGATTCGGTCACGTGAGCCCGACGAGGGCCGAGCACGTCGCCGAACAATTGGGCGACCGCATCGACTACATCCTCGATGGCGGCCCATGCACAGTCGGCGTCGAGTCGACGATTCTCGACGTCACCGGCGCGCAGCCCGTGCTGCTGCGGCCGGGAGGATTGCCGCTCGAGGCAATCGAAGCACAGATCGGCCCAGTCCGTCTGATCGAGGCCATGTCCGCCGCAAACGAACCGCAGCCTTCCCCTGGCCGCCTGTTGCGACATTATGCGACGCGGACTGCGCTGGTGATTGCCGATGCGGAGGAATCACCGCCGAGCATCGCGCGTGTCGGCTTATTGACACTCGCCGCCAAATCGGACGACGAGCACTATGCGGCCATCGAAACGCTTTCGCCCGCCGGGGATCTTGCCGAGGCGGCCGCGAACCTGTTTGCGGCCATGCGCCGCCTCGACGCGCGCGGTCTGGACCTGATTGTGGCCCGGCTCGTTCCCGAAGTCGGTCTGGGCAGGGCGATCAACGACCGTCTGCGGCGAGCGGCCCACCGCACGACGGCCGCCTTTCCTCCCTCCCCCCGTGGTCCGGGAGAGGACCGGGGGTAGGGCCGCCTTTAGCACCTTCGGCAAGACCAATCAGGGCCGAGAGCTTGGCAGACGCTGCCCGATTTGCGGGAGTTGACAAGCGCGCCTGCGCGCGTGACGACGGCCGCCGACGTGGGTGTCGTCTCGGCCTTGTGGCCCGGGCGAAGAATAGGGAAGACGGTACAAATCCGTCGCCGGTCCCGCCGCTGTCACCAGGGACGAAAGCCGCAAATACCACTGTCCTGCGAATGTCGCGACCACATCGGGTGCTCGAGGTCCGAATGAATGACGAGAAAACCTCGAAGCACGAATGGTGGAGTTTTTCATCCTGATTCGGTCATTCTTTCGTCATTCGTGCTTGGTCATGAGGGCTCCTGGGTACAATTTCGGTTGCATTCGTCCGATAAAGTTTGATATTCAGACGATCGTTGCTGGCTTCTGCCGCCCTTCCTTCCGGGCGGAAGGGGGGCATCGTCTTGGAGCTTCCATGCACGTTCCGCGGTTTTTCGTTGTGGGCCTGCTGATCATCGCACCCGCCTGTCCTTGCGGATGTGGTCCTTCGAATGGAACGTCGTGCCGATTGGCGCATTGGCGCTCTTTTGCGGAGCCCACTTTCGCAATCGCGCGCTGGCGTTCGCCGTCCCTTTATTCGCGATGCTGCTGGGCGACGTCCTTCTGGCCGTCCAGACGCAGAATCCGCAGCTCTACCTGTTCCACACGCTGATGCCCCTCATTTACGGGTGCTATGTGGTCAGCGTGGTAATGGGTATCGTCCTGCGGACCTACTGGGATCGCTTGGACGAAGGCCTCGGCGAGCGGCAAAGCGGCCAGTCCGGAGACAGCGCCCGCCGCGATTCCGGCTTGTGGACGCGCGTGGTGCCGATCGCTTCGCTGACGATCGCCGGTTCGATCTTGTTCTTCGTCGTCACCAACTTCGGTTGCTGGTGGTTGTATAACATGTACCCGAAGTCGTGGCCGGGCCTCTTCCAGTGCTATGTCGCGGGCATCCCCTTCTTTCGCGGGACGCTCTTCGGCGACTTGATTGGCTCGGCCATCCTCTTCGGCGGCGAGCAGTTGCTGCGTCACCATGCGATGCCCGTGCCGGAGTCAGAGCGGTTTTAGAGTCGGCCGCGCCCTGAGATCTCGCGATGCCCGAGCCGCGAATTGTCTCGTTGATCGCTAGCGCCACGGAAATCGTCGCGGCGCTGGGATTCGGTCACCACCTGGTCGGCCGCTCGCACGAGTGCGATTTTCCGCCCGAGGTCTTGGCCCTGCCCGCTTGCTCCGAGCCCAAGATCGACATTCACGCCACGAGTCGCCAGATCGACGAGCGGGTGAAATCGCTGGCCCGCGAGGCCGTCTCGGTCTATCGCGTCTTTCCCGACGTGCTCAAACGCCTCAACCCAACGCACATCGTCACGCAAACGCAGTGCGAGGTATGCGCGGTCAGCCTCAAAGACGTCGAGCGGGCCATGGCCGACATGATCGGCGTCGAATGCCCGCCGCAGATCGTCTCGCTGGCGCCAATGGGGTTGGCCGACGTCTGGACCGACATCCGCACAGTGGGCCGCTCCTTGAACGCCGCCGATCGGGCGGAGTCGCTGGTGGACAGGCTGCGGAAAGAACTCGACGCGATCGGCACGCAGGTAGCGTCCGCCCGTTCGCGTCCCTCAATAGCCTGCATCGAATGGATCGACCCGCTGATGTCGGCCGGCAACTGGGTCCCCGAGATGGTGGAAATCGCCGGCGGACGCAACCTGCTCGGCGCGGCGGGCAAACATTCGCCCTGGCTCGACTGGGATGAGCTGATCGCGTGCGATGCCGACGTGATCGCCCTCATGCCCTGCGGCTTCGACATCGCCCGCACGCGGCAGGAGCTGCCGCCGCTGGTCGGCAATCCGCGATGGCACCAGCTGCGAGCCGTGCGCGAAGGCCGCGTCTATCTGACGGACGGCAACCAATTCTTCAACCGCCCGGGCCCGCGTTTGATCGAATCGACCCGCATCCTGGCCGAAATCCTGCACCCCGGTCTCTTCGACAATTCGCTCGAAGGAACCGGCTGGGTGCAGCTTGAACGCACGCTCACGCGGTCCCACGCCACAACGATGCCGTAAGCTCAGCCCCAGCAGGGAAGCTGTCGCCGAGAGGCCTTTCACCACCTTCCGCGTTGAGCGGCCGACGAGCGTGGCGAGTTGATGAAGCAGCGTTCCCCGTGCCGGCCCCCGCGCGTGGCTGGCCCGCCCAAAAATCGCTACCCTGGAATTCAGCGGCGACCGCTTGACCGAGCGCTTCGACGACTTCGGTTGCCTGGATTCCTGCCCGCCGCCACCCGCCCTGTTGGCCTCAAACCACTCCCGGAGAGAAAACGTGTTGCGACGGCAAACCATGTGTTGGACCGGCGTCCTCGTGCTGTGGGCGTTGCCGCTGTTCGCGGACGACGTGCATTGGCAGCGGATCAACCTGGACAAAACCTTCCGTTCGGAAGGGGTCGCGGCTTTCGACGTCAATCACGACGGCAAGATCGACGTCGTGGCCGGCGACGTCTGGTACGAAGCCCCCGATTGGAAAATGCACGAGATCCGCAACGTCGGCAAGTACGACGGCTCCAAAGGCTACAGCAACAGCTTTTGCAACTTCGGTTACGACGTGAACGGCGACGGCTGGGTCGACCTGATTTTGATCGGATTCCCGGGCATCCCTGCTTCTGGTACGAGAATCCCAAGAACGAGCCCGGGCACTGGAAAGAACACCTCATCTGGCATAGCGCCTGCAACGAATCGCCCTGTTTTCTCGACGTGACGGGCGACGGCAAGCCGTCACTCTTGATGGGGTCGCAGCCCGAGAATCAGGTCGGCTATTTGCCGATCCCGCCGCACGACCAGGTCGACAACAAGTGGACGTTCTACGCGCTGGGGCACAAGGGCAGTCCGAAAGCGCAGGGCTTGGACAACGGCTCGCACAAGTTCTATCACGGCATCGGCGTGGGGGACTTCAATCGCGACGGCCGCGACGACGTGATCATCCGCGACGGCTGGTGGGAAGCGCCGCAGGACCGCACGCAGGTCCCCTGGACGTTTCACCCGTTTGACATGCAACACCAGGGCAACCCGCGTCGGCACCGAGTGCGCGAACATCTGGGTCGACGACCTCGACGGAGACGGCGACAGCGACCTAATCTCGAGCTCGGCCCACTCGTTCGGCGTCTGGTGGTGGGAGAACCTCGACGGCAAGCATCTCAAGCAGCACATCATCGACAAATCGTTCTCGCAGACGCATGCGCTTCTGTATCTCGACATCAACGGCGACGGCCAAAAAGACCTCGTCACCGGCAAGCGATATTTCGCCCACATGGGGCACGACCCGGGCGACTACGACCCGGTGGTGATGGCCTGGTACGAGATCAAGAAGACAAAGGGCGCCCCGCCGCAGTTCATCAAGCACGAAATCGTCGAGGGCCGCGACACGGGCATCGGCACGCAGTTTCAGGTGCTCGATGTCAACGGCGACGGTCGACCCGATATCGTGCTCTCGAACAAGAAGGGCGTGAATCTTTTGATTCAGCGACCGTGAGGCCGCGCCGCGAGTTCGCTCCTACTTTGCCGGGAATTCTTGCATGACCAGCTTTATTCGCTGTCTCTTGCTCGCAATCTGCGGGATCGCATTGCTCTCCGAATCGGACGCGGGGGCGGACGAGTTGGCAACCGGCGACGCCGCGCCTCGGCTGGTGATCAACACCTTTCACGTCGGCAACAGCCTGACCGGTAACGCCGTGCGTTTTCGTGATTTCGCCAAGACGGCGGGCGTCGAGAATCGGGCCTCGTGGTTCCTGATCGGCGGCGCCTACACCGTAAAGCTCTGGAAGGCCAAGGAGGGGTCCGACAAGCAACGCTTTGCGAAGGAGTACGCGAAGGCGGCCTTTCCCCTCGATCATTTCACTCTGCAGCCGCGCGACTTCAATCTCGACGAGGAGGTCGAATATGAGCGGAAATTCATCGACTTCGTTCGCCAGAAGTCGCCCGACGTGCAGCCCTGGCTTTACGCCGAATGGGTGGAGCGCGACCGCCGTCGGCCAAGCGACAAAGGCGTCGTCCCCAGCTACCAGATGAAAAAGACCTTCCCCGCCGCGACGTGGGAGGAGTCAATGTCGGCGATGCTGCTCTATGTCGAGGAAGTCCAACATCGCCTCAACGCCGAGAATAAAGAGGGGAAGCCGGCGCGAATTCTCCCGTGCTCGCTCGCCTTGGGTTGGGCACGGAATCTGATCGACAACCACCAATTTCCCGGCGTGCCTCCTGGCGAAGACAGCTTTTATCACACGTTCTTCGCCGACACGGTGCACGTGAACCCGGCGGGCTGCTACCTGGTTGACGCGGTCTGGTATGCCGCGTTCACGGGCGAATCGCCCGAGGGGAAGCTGCAACCCGTCGGCACCGCGCTCACCCCAGCGCAGGCCGCCGTCATTCAGCGACTGGCCTGGAAGATCGTCCAAAACTATCCCGATTGCGGCCTTTACAAGGAAGGGACCACCCCCGCCGCCGCTCCGACGTTTTCAATCCCATCGCAGCCCCTGATCAAGCCGACGCCCGTCGACTTGACCTCCAAGACGCGCGGCGTGTCGTACCGCTATACGCTCGACGGCACGACTCCGACGCGGACGCGTGGCTACGTCTACTGCGGCATCATCACCGCCCGGCCAGGAATGACGATCAAAGCCATCGCGTACAAGAGCGGGATGGCGGACAGCGGGGTGGTGGAGTCGACCTATTAGAAACGATTGCTACAGATCCCGGCCAATCGACTCGGCCGTATACGCGCTCGACGCGGATCGTGTCGGACCAATAGTTCGGGGCGAGGCCGGTCTTCTTTTTGAGATGCGCAAGGAATTCGTGGGCGTCGCGGACCGAGCGCCACACGGACGGGAGCAGCGTGCCGCGACGGCCGCCCTCGATGAGCGTGAGGCCGTCGACGCCGGGCCGCATCTGAGAGAGCAAATCGGCTTCCGACTGGAAGTTCAGTTCTTCGGGCGGGCTTAAGAGCGAGATGTGGATCTCGAGATTCGCCAACTCGTCGCAAGTGAGCTTGCCGAACCGCGGGTCGCGGAAGGCGGCCAACCAGGCATTGCGGGCGACGTTGGCGATGAGCGGCTCGGACCCCTCGAGCGAACCCATGCAGCCGCGCAGCTTGCCGCCGACATGCAGCGTCACAAAGCACGCTTGCCGCGCCAGCAGACGGCCCGGCTGGTTTTCCAGGTCGATCGCCAGCTCACGCCCCGTGTCGACTCCGTACGCGATCGACTTAGCGGCAACGTCGAGCAACGTGCGGCGGTCGGCACCGGTCAGTTCGTCCTCCGCACTTTCGACGACGAAGGCACCGTAACCCACCACGCGGTCGCGGGAGCCAGCCGTGTCTCCCGAATTCCGCAGGTCGAGCTGCCGGACCCGCAGGCCCCGATGGCGTGCCGCCTCGAGCATGCCGCCGATCGGTCGGAATCCGCAGCACCGCTCGCCCGTCAATTCCTGGAACCGCAGCGACTCGATCAAGCGGGCGGTCTCGGTGTCGACCCGCACGGCAGTCTCGTAGTCGTGAAAATGGCTCAGGTCGGAACTGACGACGAAGAGCGTTTCTTCGCCGCCCCACAAGAGTTCGATCAACTGCGACACTTCCTCCGCAGTGACCTCGCCGACGGCCAGCGGCAGGACCTGAAAGTCGCCGAGCAGCTCCTGCAGAAACGGGACATGCACCTCGAGGCTGTGCTCGCGGGCATGCGCCGCGTCGTTGAGCACCACGAAGGGCAGGCTCAGCGCCCGCTCAGCCGCTTCGCGATCGATGGGTACAGGCCCCAGCGGCGTTTGGAAAGCATCGGCCGTCGGAATCGCTATCCCTCGCAGCGGCACAAAGTGGGCCGGTCCGAACAGGATCACGCGTCGGACTCGCCCCCGCAGTCCACGCAGTGCCGCGTAAGCGCTTCCCGCGATCGGACCCGAGTAGACGTACCCCGCATGCGGGGCAATAATTGCTTTGGGCGACGTGTGACGAGGCTCGGGCGACGGCATCAGCGAATCGGATGACGTCTTCGTCGCTTTCGCTGCTGACAGAAAGCTGCGAATGACCGCCCGCAATTCGTCCGGGTTTGCCGGGTAGAACCGGCCAGCGACTGCTGGCTCGCGCACGCCACTCATCGAATTACCGCTCGTCGATCGTGAACCGAGCAGGGAGGGCGAGGCTCCCGCCAAACTGAGTGTCCTGCGTCTGACTTCGGCTCAGCAGGAGCTTCGCCCTCCCGAATTGAAATCACGGCCCCGAATTGACATCACTGCCGTTGCCAGCGGCTTGTAATAGTATTCTCGCACAAACCAGCGAAGCAAGATGCCTCTCACCGATCCGTTCGTTGTTCCGACCAAGTATTGGCATCGGCTGGAAGATGGCCGCGTGCAGTGCGATCTCTGTCCGCGCTACTGCAAGCTGCACGAGGGCCAGCGCGGTTTCTGCTTTGTCCGCGAGTGCCAGGATGAGGCCGTCGTGCTGACGACTTACGGCCGCTCCAGCGGCTACTGTATCGACCCGATCGAAAAGAAACCGCTCAATCACTTTTTGCCCGGCACGCCGGTGCTTTCTTTCGGCACGGCCGGCTGCAACTTGGGCTGCAAGTTTTGCCAGAATTGGGACATCAGCAAGAGCCGCGAGGTCGACACGCTGGCCGACGCGGCCTCACCCGACGCCATCGCGCAGGCGGCCGTGCGACTCGGTTGCCGCAGTGTCGCCTTCACCTATAACGACCCGGTGATCTTCATGGAGTACGCGATCGACGTCGCCCAGGCTTGCCGCGCTGTGGGCGTGAAGACGGTCGCGGTCACCGCGGGCGAAATTTGCGAGGAGCCGCGGGCCGAGTTTTACGGCCACATGGACGCGGCCAACGTCGATCTCAAGGGCTTCACCGAGCGGTTCTACCACGACGTTTGCGCGAGCCACCTGCAGCCGGTGCTCGACACGCTCGTCTATCTCAAGCACCACTCGCAGGTTTGGTTCGAGATCACGACGCTGCTGATTCCCGGCGAAAACGACTCCGACGCCGAGCTCGACGACGAGTGCAGGTGGATCGTGGAGCAGCTCGGGCCGGACGTTCCCGTGCATTTTACGGCTTTCCATCCCGACTTCCGCATGCTCGACAAACCGCGGACGCCGCCCGAGACTTTGACCCGCGCGAGATATCGCGATTGCCAACGGCATCCGCTACGCGTACACGGGCAACGTCCACGACCGCACGGGGGGCACGACCTGGTGCCACCACTGCGGCCAGCGCCTGATCGAGCGCGACTGGTACACCCTGGGCGACTGGCACGTCACCCCGGATGGCCGCTGCGACAAGTGCGGCACGTCAGCCCCCGGCTTGTTCGAGCGCGAGCCCGGCACGTGGGGTGCGCGGCGGCAGCCCGTGCTGCTGCGTAACTTCACCGCGCGCCGGTGAGTTCACCTCTGAGTTCGCCGGTGGGTGAGTCCGCAACGCGACGAGTGCGCGAGTCAAGCACCATCGGGCTCGCGCCCGACGCTCGCAGGGGTTATCGCGCCTGGCGAGCCGTCAGCGTCAGCTGGCGGGTGCTTCGCTTTGCGATTCGTTTGCCGACGAGGTAAAGCAGTGCCGTGGCGCTCAGGAGCAAGAGTGACCAGCGAACGTACTGCGCGGTGGCGAAGGACAATCCCAGGCCTGTCCAAAGTGCCACGTACGCCGCCAGGCACACGGGGCACTTCGGCATCAGGACCCACACGCCGATCGACGCCGCGCCGCCCGCGCATTCCCAGAAGTTCCGGGAACGCGTGCGGGACGCGGGCCGTGGCTCATCTCCGTTGCGGTGGCAACAGCACGCTCCCGGAGTGTTCGACGCCAGCGCGTTTAATGCCGGTGGGTTCAATGATTCTCGCTGTGGCAGCATGATCCACCGATTTGCACGCTCGGTTGATATTTATCGTGGTGCCGCAACCAGCCCATCGGCGAATTGAGCCCCTCCTCGTCGCGGCCCTTCGGCGCACGGTCGAGAAGGACGTAAGTGGTCAAGAATCCGTCGAGACCGCGGGCGTACGTCGAGTAGGTGTGATAGACCGTGCCGCTCACATCCTTGTAGAAACAGCTGAGGCCCGGGTTTTCTTCGGCGTAGGGCGGCTGCGCGCCGAAATTGTAGGTCTTCGCGCCGCTGGCGACTTCGTCCGGCGTGAACGAGACGCCGAAATCATGGTTGAAGTCGTTGCCGGCGGTCGAAACCCAGGGCAGCCGCCATCCCATACGCTTGTTGAATGCCACGATATTGGCAAGCGAGCCGCGTGAGACAAGCACCAGAGAGACGTCCCGGGCGTGGACGTGTTCGAGCGTCCCGTTGAGGTGATCAATCATGAACGAGCAGCCCGGACAGCCCTCGACCCAATCGGGACCGAGCATGAAGTGATAGACGGCGAGCTGGCTGCGCCCCTCGAACAGGTCGGCGAGCCGCACCCTTCCTTTCGGCCCGTCGAAGACATAGTCCTTCTCGACTCGAGTCCAAGGCAGCTCAAGGCGCTGGCGGGCGAGCTCATCGCTTTGCCGCGTGAGCTCCTTCTCCTTGGCCAGCAAGTCGCGGCGGGCGCGGAGCCATTCGCTCTGGGAAACCACGGGATGATCGAGTGTGGCAGTCGAATTCATCGTTAACTCTCCTGGAAATCGTAAGGTGGATTAGCCGTCAGTCACTGTGGGACGGCGGTCGCTACTTTTTCTTCTGCGTCGCCAACTTCTCGGCTCGCTGCCGAATGTGATCGATCCAGATTCCCCACCCCTTCGGCATTCCTTCGCGATGGTCGGGCAGAATGAATCCCATCGCGCGATGCTGGAAGGCGAGCTTTGTCCCGCTCCCCTCGGCCGTGAGGCGATATTGCAGATGATTGATCGCGGGGTACGACATCATCATCGGCCCACAGATTTCCAGCAGGGTCGGCGGCTTGATCACCTGCACGTGGCCCCAAAAATGTCCCATGTTATTGCCCAAATCGCGATACCAGCGCCCGCCCGGCCAGGCTTCGAGCTTGAAGGGCATCGGCGAGCCGTCGTCGCCCCGTTGGGCCTCGGGGCCGAGCTCGTCGAGCATCGCCTCGAAGGCAATCGCGATCGGTGCCGCGATGTCGATTGTCTTTTTGATCTCGAACGTCTCGCACGCCTGTGGCGTCAAAGTGGCGGTCATGCGGTTCCTTTCTTGCGGTTGGTTTTTCCGGGCGTCGCGGCCTGAGCGACGGCGCGTGCTTCGGCCCGCGCGCGGATCCGGTCGAGCTGGTGTTCCCAATGTCGCTCGAACGTTTTGATCCAGTCGTAGACGGGCCGCAATCGATCGAAGTTCACAACATACACACGGTGTTGGCCTTGCTTGCTGACGGAGACAATGCCGACTTTCCGTAGAACGCCCAAGTGCTTGGAGACGGCCGGCTGCGGCAGCCCCAAGGTCACGACGATCGTGCCCACGTGCAAGCCACGGCCCTGCGCCAGCATCTCGATAATCTGCCGCCGTGGCGGAGCGGCGATGGCGGTGAAAATGTCGGAAGCAACTGAGTTTCGAGACATGCCGGCATTATATTCCTAATATGGAATATATCAATGCTGATTTTGGGAAAGATCTTTGGCCGGCAGGATCGGAGCAAATTGAACGCCTCGGTCTGACCCGTCGGCGGCGAAACGCCCCGCCAATTCCTAGAGCTTCGCGAGTCGGCAGCGTAAGCTGGCGGGTGCTTTTTCTTCGCGACTCCGAAGTGCCTCGATGGGACCGATGCTACAACAGCTCCGCAAACAAGCGATCGCCAATTCCCTGTTTCCTCCCACGACACTGCGGCGAGCCGTCGAGCGACTGGGGTTCGTGCAAGCCGATCCGATTCGCGCGCCGGCCCGCGCACAGGATCTGATCCTGCGGCACCGGGTGAAGGACTATCGTGTCGGCGATCTCGACCGGCAATACCATCGCCTCGGCCTCGAGGAAGACCGTTTCTACGCGCACGGATTTATGCCCCGCTCGACGTGGCGGCTCTTGCATCCGCGGGTCGGGGCGCCCGAAAGCTGCCCTTGGGCCAAGCCACATCGCCTCAGCGCACTGGAAAAGCGCGTGCTCGAAGTGGCGGCCACGCTTGAGCGGATTCACCCAGGCGACCTGGAAGCGTATTTCGGCCGACAGCGGGCGACGAATGGTTGGGGCGGACAATCGAAGGCG
This sequence comes from uncultured Planctomycetaceae bacterium, assembly GCA_963813715.1. Classification (GTDB taxonomy): domain Bacteria; phylum Planctomycetota; class Planctomycetia; order Planctomycetales; family Planctomycetaceae; genus DASPSM01. The sequence goes on from CAWFAK010000007.1 coordinate 657,476, forward strand.
ACAACGCGGGCCCTGCACTATCTCCACTACTACGGTTTTCTGAGAGTCGCGGGCCGCGAGGCGGGAATCCGCACCTACGAAGCCGTGCGGAGTGAGCACGAACCGATCGATCCAGCGGCCCGCTTCCGCAAGATCGTGTTGATCATCGTTTCGATTCTGGGACCGCTCACGGACAAAAGCTTGCGGGCGGCCTTGGCGTTCCTCACCATTCGCGGGCCGGCGCTCAAAGCCCTGCGGGCGACCGTGCCCGCGCTGATCGAATCGGGCGAGTTGGCTCAGACCACGCTTGATGGCGTGCGCTACTTATGGCGGACGGATCGCAAGACGCGTGGCCGAATCAAAGCCGCGGAGCCGCACGAAGCGGTTCGCTTCCTGGCCCCGTTTGACCCGCTCGTGTGGGACCGCCAGCGGTTCGAGGAGTTCTGGGGCTGGCAGTATCGATTCGAAGCCTACGTCCCCGCTCCCAAACGCAAACTCGGCTACTATGCCATGCCCCTGCTCTGGCGGGAGGATGTGATCGGCTGGGTGAACGCGGCTCTGCAGAAGGGCCGACTGCGCGTCGAACCCGGCTTTCAAAAAGCAAAACCAAAGGACGCCGCCTTCCGCCGCGAATTCGACGCGGAAGTCGCCCGCTTCCAGACGTTCCTGCAGCAACGCCAGCCTGCCAAGTTGTAAGACAGTTCGCCCCCTCACTCTCGACAGATTGACCCACGAATGATGCCCACTGACGCCTCTCGACGTCTTCTCTTGGTTGCCGGTTTCGTAATGGCTGCCGGCGCTCTTGCGCAAAACTGTCACATGGTTGATGCCGCAGACGGCGATGGCCCGCTCTTCGCCTATGTCGGTACGTTCAGCTCGCCGCTGCACGACGTGCTGCCCACACAGGTCGACCTGCCTCCGGGCAACGGTCGTGGCATCCACATCTTTCGCGTCGATCGAACCACCGGCGCGTTGACTCCAGCAGGCGTTCACGAAATGGCGACGAGCCCGAGCTCTCTGGTTGTAAACGAAGCCGGCACCGACCTCTATTCGGCCAACGAGACCGACGTGGTGGGTGAATATAAGGAAGGGACGGTCAGCGCCTTCGCGGTCGATCGCACCATCGGACAACTCAAGTTGATCAACACGGTGCATTCCGGGGGCGCTGGCCCCACCTATGTGAGCATTCATCCGTCCGGACGTTTCCTGTTCGTGGCGAATTATTTCGGTGGCGGTGGGTGTGTCGCCGCGCTGCCGATCCTCGCAAACGGTCAGCTCGGTGCCGCGACCGACGACAAGGTCTATGCTGGCAAGCTCGGCCCAAAGCGGTCGGCCAACGCTCCTCCCGGCAGTTTTGCCTTCAGCGGACACGATCGCCAGCACCCACACATGATCCACGCAGATCCGTCGGGTCGTTTCGTGCTGTCCACCGATTTGGGTCTCGACAATATCTACATCTGGGGGTTCGATCCTCGAAACGGCACGTTGGCGATTGATTCCAACGCTCCGTGGCATGTCGCTCTGCCTCCCGGCGACGGACCCCGGCATTTCGCCTTTCATCCCGGCTTGCATCAGATCGGAGGCCGCTGGCTGTACGCCATCCAAGAGGAGGCGTCGACCATCGTTTTGTTCCACTTCGACCCCACGACCGGTCGACTCGAGCGGCGGCAGACAATCTCTACGCTGCCGCCGGGTTTTGCAGGCAGCAACTTTTGTTCTGAAATCCTCGTGTCGTCCGACGGCCGGTTCGTCTACGCCGGCAATCGGCTGCATGACAGCATCGGCATCTTCTCCGTCGGCAATGCCGGCCTGCTCAGCTTCGTCGCCGACGAATGGACCCGCGGGGACTATCCGCGGAGTTTCAACTTCGACCCAAGCGGCCGATTCTTTTACTGCTGTAACCAACGGGGCGACAACGTCACCGTGTTCCGCGTCGATCGCGAAACGGGCCGGCTGCAGTTCACCGGTCACTACGCCCCAGTGGGCAACCCGTCGAGCATCGTGTTCCTCGACCCGAAGAAACCGCGTTGACGCAGAGATTCGCAGCTTCGCTCAGGGCGACTCGACGCCATTGGTTTGCAGCAAATCGGAGTTGCGCTTGGGTTTCGCCGGCGGGCGGCCGTCTTTCGCCTTTGGCGGAGGGGGCAGCGCGGGTGCATTGCCGGCGGGATTCATGGTCATCAACAGTCGGCAGTTCTCGAGATGCCCATCGGCCGTCATGACGCCGGCGACCAGGATGCGGCGGCGCAACTTCAGATTGTCGATCATATCGCCGTAAGCGCTTGCAGGGAAAACGCAGCGGACGGTCGAGCCGGGCCTGAAGGCGTGATCGTCCGGACCCAATTCGATCATAAGCGGATCCTGCTCGGTCTTCGGGGTCGACACGCTATAAACGTAGCCCACCCACTCGAAGCGATCGCCAACGTAACGCGCGATCAGCTTCGGCTGACGTTGGTGCGACGCGTTGCTCGCCTTTTCCAAAAACGCCTTGAGAGACAGCGGATTGAACGCGGCTGGTCGAAATTCCCTGCCGAGCCGAACGGATCCAAGGGCGGCGACTGTTTGACCGGACTCGGGAACTACGCCGCGGTCTCTCAACTGTTCTTCGAGACGCTGGACGGTGCGCTCGTGATCGGTCTTGGCCTGCGACCGGCTTTGCTCGAACACGCCGATCGACTCCTGGAGCGCGGCATTCTTTTCCAGCAGCCCCGCTTTCTCTTCCTCTGTCTCGGCGCTAGCCGCTTGAATGTCTTGATCGCCTCGCCAGCGGCCCGCCAGGTACCCGGCGATCGCGCAGACAGCCGCTAGGCCGAAGATTCCCCCGAGCAGGACGCTGACGCTCGACCAGCTGAGTCCGCCGAGCGTGCGGGCAGGCTGCGGCGACGGTTGGTGCGCGGGCGGCGGCGCGTTCTCGGTTGTCGCTTCGGGCTGTAGTTGAATCTGCGTGCGAGCCAACGCTGGGTCGATCATCGTCGTTCCTCGCACCGAAACGAACTCGAACGGCGACCTTCGCTGTGCGGTCGCGTTTCGGCTCGCGCCATTGGATCAGCCAAACTGCCGCCGCTCAAGAGGGGCTTTCCGCAATGCCTGCGGAAAGAGCCTTTTTGCCCTCGGTCGAGCCCGCCGCTCCGCCAATTTAAAGAAGCTAAACGGCGGCCGGCCAGCCGGGAAAGTCGGCAAACACGGACCGGTTGCTGCAATCGGCCGGCAATCGGCGGCGGACCGATTCGGCCGGCCCAGCCCCGTCTGCCGGCCAAGCTAGAGTGACACGGACGTTTATTCGACTGTGCGCGGGGCGGTCGAATCACGGCTCGGACCACGACGACGGGGATCGATTCATGACCGACGACTTTCGCGTGAAGGACGTGCTTTCGCTGTGCGTCGATTGGAGCTGCCTCTCGCCGACGCGGGCGAGCGTCGATCTGTTTGTCGACGCGCTCGACGGCGGCAAGGACCCGTTTGCGGATCGCCGCTCGGCCACTCGCAAGCCGATGATGATCGACGTCATTGCCGTGCCGCTTGACGCGCAATTCCAGCAGTGCGGCGACGCCTTTCTCTCGCTGACGCGGAACATTTCACACGGCGGCATCGCCATCCTGTGCACCGAAGACGTGAAGTCACCCTATTTGCTATTGCGACTGGAGACGGCCAAGCACCGTTCGCTGCAATCCTTGGTGCGGGTCATCCGCTCGCGATCGTTCTATCAGTTCACAGAGGTGTCCGGCAGCTTCGTGCTCAAGGAAGAAGAGAGTCGCCCGACCGCTCAGCCGAAGAAGTCCAAAGGCACGGGACGCCGCTCCACCAAGAGCAAGTCGCCCGGCCGTTCGACGAAACGCCCGATTGTGGACCACGATCAGTCGCCGGTTACTTGAAGCGAAAGACGAGCCGATGATCGATTGGGCCGCCATTCGCGAAGAGGGCTTGAGCGACTTCAGCCTGTCGGTGATGCCGCCGAACCTCGCGTTGCCCGCGCTGCCGCACGCCGTCACCCGTTTTCTCGAGCGTTCCGCCGACGAAGACGTTTCGCTCGAGGAGCTGGCCCGTATTGTGGAGACAGACGCGGGACTGACCGTCGAACTGCTCAAGCGGGTCAATTCGGCGTCGAGCGGCTTGTCCGTGCGCGTGAAGTCGGTCGGCCAAGCGCTGGCTTTGCTCGGCCGACAGCCGAGCCGAATGTTTCTGACGACGATCGGCACCGAAGGGGCAATCCGCGCTCGCAAGTCGAAACTGATCAATCAGAATTCGTTCTGGAACGTTTGCCTGCAGCGGGCGCTCTTTTCCCGCGAAATCGCCCGGCTGCTTGCGGCCGACGTCGACGCGGCATTCGCCGGCGCATTGCTGCAGGATTTTCTGCTGCCGCTTCTGACCAACGAACTCTTCGACGCGTACCTCGAGTTCGTGGGCCTGGGGAGCACCGCTCCAGACGCCCTGGCCCAGTTCGAGCAGTCGCAATTCGATTGGGACCACGCGATGGCGGGAGCCTGTCTCGCCTTTCAGTGGAACCTGCCCGACGAAATCGTCTGCTGCATGCTGTACCATCACGCCGGCCTGCGGATTCTGTCGCATCCCAAGCTGGGCAAAACAGCCGTGGCAGCCGTCGCGCTGTCGGCCCTGATTCCCGATGCTCTGCACACGCACCACGGCATGCAACAGCTCGCCAAGCTCGAGGGAATCTGGCCCGACTTCAATCTCGAAAGCCTGGCCGAGACGGTCGACCGCCTGCAAGCGGAAGCGGCCGTCGGCGTGCGAAACGATTTCCCGTTACGCGCGACGCGTGAAGGCACTGCGTGCCGAGGCGCCCACAGACTGACGGCGGCGCGGCTACGGCAACCGCTGAGACGGAAGGCACCCGGACCGTCGCGCCGAGTGCCGGCTAAGAATGCCAGGCCCGACTGCCGCCGCGGCGGGCCGCCAGACTTCTACCGGGCGCAGGCACGCCGCGAAATCGGCGGCGACTTCAGGCGGCCATCAAATTCAGGCCGCTGCCGACGATGGCCTGACTGGCCGACCCGCTCGGAGAGCGAAAAGCATTGCGGACGAGAGGACTTGAACCTCCACCCTCTTACGAGGACTAGCTCCTGAAGCTAGCGCGTCTGCCAATTCCGCCACGTCCGCGAAGCTTGCTCTCGGTTCCAACTCACAAAGACAAACGGGTCAACGACAAACGGCGTGAAAGTGGAGCGGAAGGGAGTTGCACCCTCGACCTCTGCATTGCGAATGCAGCCACCTCGGGATGTAAGTTACTCGGCAGAACGACTTACGACAAGCGATCCCGCTGCTTGCACTGCTGCTTGCACCGAAGATCAGGTTTCGGCAAGAGACGACGCTACTACAGCCGCTCAAACGACCCCGGCACTACAGGCCGTCGTTCAGCCTGGCCGGCACTCCCCGAGGCGTTTGAGACACGCGATTGTTGCCCTGGTTAACTGGACCCGAAAAGCGTAAGGCAATAAGGCGCTGGCGCGTTTCCCTCTCGCGTCACCCGCGATTGGTGTGGTTCAGGCGAGCGTGAGTCAGCCGTTTACGCCCCGTCTCGCTCCGCCTCGGCTGGCGAAAGCGTAACAATTTCAGGGGCCCCAGCGACGAGTCGACGGTGAAACCATTCAGGTGGAGGAACCGCAACAGGCAATAGCCCCGGCGGCGAAAGGGGCGCCTGCGGGACTTTCTTCCGACCACGGTCACGACCTCCTTCAGGGTCGCCGGAGCGTGTAAAGGCGAGGCTCGTTGCAGTCGTCGGAAGAGAACTGCCGTAACTCGGCCGTTTACAATTTGCGGCTCGCAAGTGAGTCCGCATTGGCGCAAGGAAACACTGGCCACTTCCGCGCCGCCAGATCTGTGCGCATCAACACTGATAACCGTGCGGGGACGCAGCCCATTCGGGGGCCAGACGGTCAATTCACGGGGTCAGCGACACTCGTGGAACGAGAACGCTATCAGCCGAGCGGAATGTACGCTTGGAGTTTCTCCAGCAGCTGGCCGAAATTCAGGGGCTTGGAGAGGTAGTCGTCGGCCTGTTCGTGCGATGTGTGACGTCGTGCGGAGAAAGCGTCGCCCGTCAACATCAGGACGGGGATCTTCTTCGTTGTCGGATGATGCCGTAGACGGGCCAGGACCTGTCGACCGTTTTGGCCGGGCATGCAGAGGTCCAGCAGAATCAGGTCGGGCCGTTTCTCCACAGCCGCCGAGAATCCATCCTCACCGTTGGTCGCGCAGACAACGGTCACTCCGAAGCGCGCCAATCGCATTTGCCAAATCCTGGCAATTTCCGCGTCGTCGTCAATGCAGACGATCGTCGGAGTTGATCGTGTCGCCGGGCATCGGATGTCGTTGCAACCGCAAACCGCTTCGGTCGTATGGAGCATTTCGTTCATTCGCCTGTTCTCGAGATCGTTCGACCCCGATCAGCGCCGGTTGATCATTCAACGCTGCTCAGCCGCAGGCGTGAAACTGCGGTTCGGACGTGGCAGGGTCGCTTGCGACCGGCGGGCCCAGGATTTCGGCAAGCAGGGGCTCAAGCCGGCTCCAGACGTCGGGGCACTTTTCGACGTAGTAGGCGCACAGGTCGTGGCAGCGGATGATCGTTTCCGGATCCTCTGCGCCGTCATGATGGCAACGGGAATTGACCGACACGCCTCGTCGGACGCGAGCATTTCACAAACACTCAGCCCGTTGCCAGCCGGCATTTCGACGTCCAAGCAGGCCATGTCGGGAGCTTCGGCCTTCGCCAACGACAAGGCGGTGAAGGCGTCGTAAGCCAGCAGCACCTTCAGTCCGCGGCGGCGACAGCGAAAGGCAATCGCGGCCACAAGCTCACGATCGTCATCGGCAATTAGTAGGGCTTTTTGCATCGGCCTAGAGACCTTTCGGGCGGGTATCGCGTCAGTTCAGCGGATTTGCGCGGCGATAGGCTATCGCTATGGGCGGAGACGGGCAGAACCTCAGGCGGGGCCTTGTTTTGAGCCGGATTCTACGGGCACACCCTTTTCGACCCAGCGTCCAATTGTGGAGAGCAGGCGGGTCTGATCCTCGGGAAGTCGCCACAGTCCGTAGGACTGCAGAGAGACTTCCGGCATCGGCCGACCGAGCCGTCGCCGATTGATCTTTTGACGCCGACGCTCGATCCGCCGGCACAAGCTCTCCCTGCCAACCCGCCGTTGGACAATGCTCAACAACCATCGCGTCCCATCCAGCTCGACCGCCAGATCGCGTCGACCGATGATCGAGTTGAGAATATTTCCGACGTCGCGGGATAGATCTTCGTCGTCGGCTTCACGAATGCTAGCGCGAAAAGAGACACGCGCCGTGCGTCGGGGTGGTGCCTCATCGCGCGGACCAGGTGCCGGCGCAAGACCTCGACCGAATCGGCGAGCGGAAATCCGATCCACAGCGTGGCTCCGGTCGCGTCGTCCGTCGCCGCGACGCGACCCAGGTTGCACGCGATGAGTTGTGCGGCGAGAGCCAGCTCGCGGGAGCGGATCATCTCGTCGGTCTCTTTTTCCGCCGCCTGCGCACCGGGCAAGTTCGCCGAGGAGTTCAAGAGTCGCCGCAGAACTCGGGCCATCTATGCACAGGCGAATGCCCACTTCCTTCAAGTCCCAATCGACGTCCTGCGAGATAGTGATACGACCAGACTCGGCGGCGAGGTTCAGGACACCGCTCACGATGTTGGCGATCGCCCGGGCGACCGAATCAGCATCGCAATGGATATCAGGCAGGTCCGCGTTCGGCTCGAAATGAAGATCAATCTTGCGCACCGTCGCTTTGCGCAAGAGCTGCGGGCGGATCTGGGTCAGAATGTCGGCTAGGCGGCAACGGCCGCCCCACACACGATGGCTCTTGGTGCCCAGCTTGCTCGCATCGATCGCATTGTCAACCGCGCGATTCAAATCGGAGGCGCGATCGGCGACCACGTCCAGAATGCGCCGCTGCTCGTCGGTGAGATCGCCGACGAGCCCTTCACTCATGAGAGTCGCATATTCTTGAATGACCGTCAGCGGCGTGCGAACATCGTGGGCCAGGCTCTCGCTGAACGTGGTGAACCGACTGGGATGCGGCCGCCGCTGTCGGCGTCGGCCGCCCCGCAATCCGGCGTGAATCCCGTCTGCGACACCTCGCGTGGAGCTCGATCGATCAGTCATCGCTTAGGCTCGCACCGGCCGGCCTGGAACCGGGACTCACTGTCCCTCTCAACTCTAGGTCGGGCCGCTCGATTGTCCAACGAAATCGATTGGGGTCTTGTGGTGTTTGGCAACGCGCAGTTGTCACGCGGCAACTGTCCTCATTCGTCGACACAAAGCGACAGGCGAGGGAACGGATTCGACCTAACGTTTGGCCGTCCGTTCGCAGACTTCGCGGACTTTCCGCGCGAGGTCGTGGGTGGAAAATGGCTTTTGCAAATAGGTTGCTCCATTCTTCAAGAGATCGGAGCGGCGGACCTCCTCTTCGCCGTAGCCGGAGATATAAAGCACGCCGATCGGACGGCTTGAGGGCGGTGACACGCAGAGCCAGCTCGGGCCCTCTCATCGCCGGCAACATCACGTCGGCGATCAGCAGGTCGATCTCGGCTGCGTTCTGCCTGCTGAGCTCGAGTGCATGTAACGGTTCGCTGGCGGCGAAGACCCGATAACCCTGTGCGGTCAGACCGCGCATGATGAGTTGGCGTACGCGATCATCGTCTTCGACCAGGAGAATGGTTTCATCGCCGTCGCGGCAACGACGTCGGGTGCGGAGTCAACCTGCCAAGGAGCCAATCCCGGCGCAAGAGCGGGAGCAGGATCCGGAAGGTCGTTCCCCGTCTTGGGAGCACTTTCGACTTCGATCCGTCCGCCGTACTCGGCGACGATCTCGGACACCGTGGCGAGCCCCATGCCCACACCTTTGCCGGTCCCCTTGGTGGTGAAAAACGGCTCGAAAATCCGTTTGCGGGTCGCTTCGTCCATGCCAGAGCCGCTGTCGCTGACCGAAAGCAGCACGTAGCGACCCAGGGGCACACGCGGAAACTTCGATAAGTCCCTGTCGTCCCGGCTCGAGGCTCTGAGTTCCGATGGCAAGCTGCCCGCCGTGCGGCATGGCGTCGCGCGCGTTGACCACCAGATTCATAAGCACTTGTTCGATGTGCCCGGGATCGGCATGGACACGACCGACGCTCGGAGAAAGCCCGTCGATGAGCACGATGTGTTCGCCGATCAGGCGGCCGATCATCTTCTGCATGTCGGCGATGTGGGCATTCAGGTCGACGGCATCGGTTCGGCGGACTCTTTGCGGCAGAAACCCAGCAATTGCCGGGTCAGTCCAGCCGCGCGTTTACCGGCCCCCAGAATCTCGCCGATCAGATCGCGATTAGGACCGTTCGCCGGGGTCTTCCAGGACGATCTCGCCGTAGCCCAGGATGATCGTCAGCAGGTTGTTGAAGTCGTGGGCGACGCCGCCCACGAGCCGGCCGACGGTATCCATCTTTTTCGCCTGGAGCGGATCTGCCGCGCATCGTTCAACGAGATCTTTCGTGCTCGTATTCGAGGAACTGGCCGAACTGTTCGGCAATCATGCCCAGGAACTCGACCAAAGCGTTTTCGGCTTCGCCGATTTCCATGGCGAAGAACAACAGCACGCCACGGTCGGCCTGATCTATCCCGATGGGAATGCCGATCAAATCCTGGAGCCCGCAGCGCGCGGCGAGCTCGCCGCGCGGCAACCCATTCGCCGCCCCGGACGCGGACGAGGCGGCAGCGGAGAAGCAGCGCGCGAATTTGCCGTCGAGAATCTGTCGAGCAAACTCGGCCATTGATTCCTCGCCGTCGTCTTGGCTCGCGCGGTCGAACTCCTTCGCGTTGGCAGCCGACGCGTGCCAGCAGGCGAGCCGCCGCCACACTTCGCCCGACGAATCTTGCACCAGTACTCGCCGACCTCCCAGCCGAAACCGGTGCCGAGCACGCTCACGAGCGCCAGGCGCCTCGTCGGCCGTTCGGCTCTCCGCGATGACGCTCGTAACACGCTTTTGCACGTCCAGAAAACGTTCGCTCCGTTTGCGATCCCGTTGGTCGCAAAGCGTGAGCCACGCACCGTGGACGCCGCCCGTGGAATCGAAGAGAGGCACCGCCGAGAGCGCGACGTCGATCAGCCGGCCCTCCTGCGTCAGCAGCTTTGTTTCCACTTTCTCGGTGGCGCGGCCGAGCAGCGCACCACCGACGCACGCTTCCAGCACGGCGTGGCTCTGTTCCGTCGCGATCGGCAAAGATTGGCCCAGCACGTCCGCGGCCTTCCAGCGCAAGAGCCGTTCCGCCCCCTCGCTCCACACGACCACATGCTGATTGACGTCGATGCGGCAAAAACCGACGACGGCCGTGTCGAGCAGCCGGTCGCGCTCCCTGCGGCTCTCCAGCAATTCCTCCTCGCGGATCAGTCGGGTGAGCACGTTGCCGATCTCGAGCGAGATCGTTTCGACAAGCGTTGCTCCGGCGAACCGCAGGCCTTGGCAAAAAAAACGGCCAGCACGGCGATGACGTGATCGACTGTCCGCACTGGCTGCAGAATCAGTCCACGAAACGGCGCCCTCCGGAAGAGCTTTGGCTCGCCCGGCGACGCGCGGGTCGCAGCCGACGTCGGCGATCACCAGCGGAACGTCGTTCTCGCCGACCCGTCGCACCTCCGACTCGAACAGCGTCGGATCGAGTGAGCGATCGGACGCTGCCGCAGTCCGGGCTTGCAGCACAAGGTCGCTGCTTGCGAGCGGGCGGGTCCAAATCTGGACGTCCGGCACGTCGAGATGACGCTGGATCAATTCTGTCCAGACTTCGAGAATCTGGTCCGACGACGTCCCGCCGCCGAACGCCGCCCAGATATCGGCGCGGAGAGACGCGATGGTGGCCCGCCGCCGTGCAATCCTTTCGGCCTCGTGCCGCTCCGAGGTTTCCATGGCGATAATCGCGAAGACCCGCTGTATCGCGAGCGGCCGGGTCTGGCAGTAGAGCCATTTGAAACTGCCGTCGCCGCAGCGGAAGCGTGCCTCGAACGCCTCGGGGGGCGCGTCGCCATCCGGATCGCAGAGCTGACGAACGAGAAACTGCGCAGTCGTCGGGATGGACGAAGGGGGCGAACGAACGGCCGACCAGGCTTTGCTGAGAATGCCCCAAGAGCTGGGACCAGGGCGCGTTCATCCGCTGAAAACGGCCGTCGTAACCGATGAGGCAGAACGGGGCCGGGACGTCGTCGAGCGTGCAGTGCTCGGCAGCGGCCGCAGCAGGCGACAGGCGCGAACGGCAAGTCGGCGGGGACGTTCGACGGATGGTTCATCCTGAAACTCCTAGGTCCCTGCGAGCTGGGCTGTCGCTCACTCGACCAGGTAAACGTCCTTCGCAGGCGGCAGGGGCTGCGACGGTGCCAAGGTGGTCTGCAGAATATTGGCAAACCGAATCGAGCCGGCCACGAGACTCATGTCGAATGTTCCGTTCGCCGCGAAGCACGATCTGGGCGTACTTTCCGTAAACCTGTCCTTGCAGAGTTCCCGCCAGCAGCAGTTGCTGGTCGGCCAGCACGATCGGGCTGCGATCGACGCGCCGCTGGTAAATCAGCAGTCCGTTGAAGGGGCTGGCCGGGGCATTGAGACCGCTGGTAACTGCTCCCAAGAAGCGAGGCGATCACCACGCTGGGGATCTGCGTCATGGCCGTGGGCGGCGGGGCGACCGTGTTGCCATCGGAGGCATCCGGAGCGCCGGTAAGCGGCGTGTAGTTGGTCGTGTTCGTGATGTAGAACATCACGCCGTTGGCGGTGACAATTCCTCCGGTGACGTTGAGGCCAATTTGCGTGGTCGGGTTGACGCTGCGAATGATATAGACGCCCGGATTGAAAACCGCCGCCCCACTGACGATCTCGATCCAGTCGTAAACGCCCGGATTCAGGACCTTCGCCGGGCTGATCAGGGGCACGCCGGTCACCTGCACGCCGCCATAGGTCGTCGCGCTGACATTCGCCGGATCGACGGCGACCGTCGGAGCGGGCAGATTGACGAACGGATCGGGAACCGGCAACTGGTTGGCACGCAGCGGGCTCTTCTGGCCCGACGTGAAGTTGCCATAGTTCGACGGATTGTCGACGCCGCCAACCACTCGAATGTTGCGCCAACAGACTCGTCAGAGAAATCAGCGGCATGCACGCGGCCCCGTAGGGTGGGCCGGCCGATGAACCAACCTGATTGCCGTTCTGATCGACTCCGCCCCATTGATTGTTGTCGAGGACGGCGCCGTTCACGGAGAGCTGCCCCAGTCCCAATATTTCAAGGCCTCCCAGCTGGAGGGCGGGCAACGTCTCGGAAAGCGTCACGTAGGGAGCCAGGTTGGCGGTCACTCCCGGCGGATTGGCTTCCAGAACGTCGACCGCCGCTCCCGCGGTCGACGCCTCGATCCCGGCGACGGACCGCACCCGAATCGTGGGCGGCGACAAGGTCCCGAGCACCTGCATGAAGAAGGTCGTTTTCTGCTCGACTGGCGATCACCTCCACATAGTTGGCATTCCCCGCGTAGGGCCCCGACTGCGGCGGGATATTGACCACTACATTGGCGTCGGTGAAGCCGTTTTCGGTCTGGACGCAAGCCACAGCCGCCGCCGTCGCGGCTTCCGCGGTGCCGACGTTGTAGAGGGCTGTCGCGGCCTCCGTCGCCGCACCGTCGCTGGCGTGTTGCAGGTTGCGGTAGTCGGCCATCAGCAGACTGCTGTCGAGCACCAGCCCCGCAAATCCGCAGAGCACCGGCAGCAAGATCGCCATCATCACGAGAATCTTGCCGCTACGGTTCGCCCGCAGGTGTTTCGTTCCGGACGGGCGCTACCCCTGTGGTCGTACTGAAAATCAGATTTCTTGCTGGCCCGGGGTCGCATCGGCTTCCCCTCATTCAGTGTTGGACGGACATGGTGCTGACAGCTTGGATCGGTATCGTCTGGGTCCCAGCACGTAGGGGAGAATCGGCGCGTATTGATAAGTCAGCGTGACCTGGACCGGGTCATCCGGCTGATTCGTTCCTGAGGGCCATTGGATCGAATAGTTCACGCTGCTCAGGTTGAAGGTGACCAGTTCCGGGCTGAGTGCGTGGCGTAGTCGCTGCCGTCGGCCGCGGTCCCGCTGACAGTGTCCGGCCCCCAAACTGTCTGTGCCGGCGCGGCCATCTGGCCGTGCACGATCGCGACACGTGCCAGTCGTCGCGCCGCTTCGCTCATCGTGTTGTAATCGAGCACGAGCAGACCCAGATCGAGCATGCCGAACAGGATCAGCAGAAAGACGATGAGCACGATGCGCCCCCTCGACGGCGGCAACGCCGCGCCGCGGATGCTCTGTCGCGCATGGTTTGGTTCTGGCGAATCGTGCGTTTGAAGATTCATGGCGGCTCTCGTCTGATGAGCACTCGAGTCCACGTCTGTTCACCGGAAACGATCCATCGTCACCGAATGAGTCACGGAAAATTGCCCGGGCAGTCCCGGGATGCTCGTCAGCATGTCGAAGCGGTAGTTCGCCTGGACGGTCGCCCGATAAAGGTTGCCGGTCGTGGGCGTGGCCGTCACCGTGACGGTCAGCTGATTCGGATTGAACGACTGCCCGTCCCCTGCATTTCTTGCGTGGCCGCGGCGATCACCTGGTTTTGCCAGGACGTATACGAGAAGGGCGTGTAGCCATGCGTGGCGCCGTATTCGGCCCCGACGCGGGCGGCGTTGGAGACGATGATGTAGGCCCCGATCGAACGCCCCAGATCGACGCAGCCAAAAACCAACAGCACCAGCAGCGGTAGAACGATTGCGAACTCGACGGCCGCCGCGCCCGCCCGGCGACCGACGACGCCGGATCAAGCTGCGTGATGTCCCCATGAGACAACCTCGTGCGAGCGATCGCTCCGACTTCTAAACCGTTGCGATCAGTTGCTCCGCACCTCGGCCGGCGGCGGAGCCGAGAACTTTTCGTAAAGCAGGACGGCGGCCGGTCCCACCAGCACGACAAAAATCGCCGGAAAAATGCAAAGAAGCGTCGGGAACAGGATTTTCACCGAGGCCTTTTGTGCCAACTCCTCCGCCCGCTGCTCGCGGTGGTAGCGCATCATTTCCGCCTGCGTCCGCAGTGCATTCGGTGACGCTCGTGCCGAACCGGCGCGCCTGCTCGAACAGCGTGCTCAAGCTGAAAAGGGAGGCCAGGTCGGAACGTTCCGCAAAACTGCGGATGGCGACGTCGGGAGTGGCGCCGAGCTCGATTTGCCGCTGGACGACGGCCATCTCGCCCGCCAACAGCGGATGGCCAGGGTCAATTCGTCGGTCACGCGCTGCAGCGCCGCCTCCATGCTCAATCCGCTTTGGACGCAGGCGACCAACAGGTCGAGGAGATCGGGCAGCGATCGGCAGAGCTCGCCTGTCGTCGGCTCTTGCGGCGTCGAGCCACAAGCTGGGCAGAGCAGGCCAAATCTCCGCCGGCGATCCCCGCAGAACAGGGCCGTCCGCGGATCGGAGAAGCCGGATTGCCCCAAGCAGCAAACCGACCAGCGGGGGCGCGACGATCAGCACAATTTGACCAAGAGGAAAAGGCACGGAGCCCAGGGGGCGTAAATTCCGGCGTGCATCAGTCGGGCTTCCAGCTGTGTGCGTTCGCGTTGGTCGTTGGGGACGAGCCGGGCGGCAATCGAGAGACTCCGGCCGCGCAGCTGTATCCCCGGCCAAAGGTCGGGCCGACTCGGCTTTCCGCGAGGAACGAACGCGGCCGTCGGCAGGTCGCGCAGCCGGGCGTCGACGCGTTCGTCGATCGCCCAAATCCGCTGCAAGGAACACCAGCGTCACGCCGCTGACGGCCGAGAAACGTACAGAACATGACATGAGGCTGTCCAGCTCATCGCTGGTCTTTCCTCAGTATCGAAATTCACGATCCGTCGAATCCAAAAGACACCGACAGCTTCCGCGACGAGGACGGCCATCAGCAACGCGGACGATCCAGCAGAATCTGCGCGTACGTCGGTTGAGAAAAAACGCCACGAATGCCATCACCGGCAGGATCGAGAGCACGACGGCCTGCAGGCGGCCTTCGCTCGTGCAGGCCTTGACTTTGCCAACCATCCGGATCCGCTTGCGAATGACATCCGACAGGTTGTCCAGAATTTCGACGGGTTGCCGCCCGCGTGCCGTGCACCAGCATGGCCACGACAAACAATTGCAATTCCATCACGCTGGTGCGCCGGGCCAACTCCTGCAAGGCGACTTCGTGCGACAAACCCAAGTTTTGCTGCTCGCAGCAGCAGGCGAATTCCCCGAAAGCGGCGGCTTCAGTTGCGTGCGACCAGGGACATCGCGCCCGGCATCGTCTGCCCGGCCCTGACGGCGCGGCTCATGAGCTCGAACGCTTCGGGAAGCTGCTGGCACAGCGTCTGGATCCGCGCTTGCGGCCGATGTGAACGTAGAACAGCGGCGCAGCGAACCCGCAATGCGGCCAGCAAGCCGACCGGCCAGAGCCGCGTGAGCGTGAACCCCAGGACCGCCACCAGAGCCGCCGTCGCGGCAATCTGCAGGATTCGTTCCGGCTCGACCTGCAGGCCCGATTGCACGACCGTCGCCGACAAGCGCTGCCAGAACGGCGGCGCGGCGCGCCGTTTGCGCGTCGCAGAGACTTTGAGGTCCTTGAAAAGATCGGATTTGCTGCGATCGTCCGTCCGCGTCGATTCCGAACTGGTCCCGGATCCGGTCGCGGATCCGCGCTTTTTCGCGCAGCACGAGATCGGAGATGATGGAGAAGACCCCGACGACCGTCAGGGCGGCCGCCGCGAACGTCGCCAAATTGATGAGTTTCGGGTCCATCACCGCACGCTGTGTGGGCGAGGGGTCGAGTCGGTTCGGCTCGAGGATGCGCCGCTCAAAGATCAGCGGATCGACACGCTATGACCGTGCGCCGCAGGTGCTCCAGGCACGCGGGCGCAGGCCGGTGGCTCTGAAGATGCCCACCGGCGACCTTGTTTTCGTCCACGCCCGTTTGCTCGAACACGAACAGGTCGTGCATCGTGATGACTTCTCCTTCCGCGCCGGTCACCTCGGAGATCTGAACGACCTTGCGGGCTCCTCCGGCCAACCGCGAGCACTGCACGACGATGTTGATCGCCGAGGCAATTTGCCGGTGGATGAACCAGATCGGCAGGTCGAATCCGGCCATGCCGATCAGCATTTCGAGGCGGCTGATCGCGTCGCGGGTGTTGTTGGCGTGAATCGTCGTCAGGCCGCCGTCGTGTCCGGTGGTCATGGCCTGCAGCATGTCGAAGGCCTCGGCTCCGCGGCATTCGCCGACGATGATGCGATCGGGCCGCATCCGCAGCGCGTTGCGGACCAGGTCGCGGGTGGTCACTTCTCCCTTGCCTTCGAGGTTGGCCGGCCGCGTCTCCATCCGGGCGACGTGCGGCTGCTGCAGCTGCAGTTCGGCGGCGTCTTCGATCGTGGCGATCCGCTCGTCGTCGGAGATGTAGGCCGAGAGCATGTTGAGGAAGGTCGTTTTGCCGCTGCCGGTGCCTCCGGAGATCAGGATGTTGAGCCGGCGCGCACGCACGCGGCCAGGAATTCGACCATCTCGGGCGTCACGGATTTTCGGGCGATCAGGTCGCTGGCCAGCAGCGGGCGGGACAGAAGCGGCGGATCGAAACCAGGGCCCCGTCGAGAGCCAGCGGGCGGATGACCGCGTTGACGCGGCTGCCATCGGGCAAGGCGGGCGTCGACCATGGGGCTCGATTCGTCGAGCCGGCGGCCGACGCGGCTGGCGATCCGCTGCACGATCTCCAGCACGTGCTGCTCGTCGTGAAAGACGACGTACGTGCGTTCCAGCCGGCCGCGGCGTTCGACGTAAACGGTCCGCGGGCCGTTGATCAGGATGTCGGTGATCGTCGGGTCGCGCAACAGCGGATCGATCGGCCCGAGCCCCAGCATCTCGTCGATGATTTCGTTGATGAGCCGCTCGCGCTCCTCCTGGCTCATCAGCTCGGCGCGGTCATTGCAAAGCTGCTCGATTCCCCGCCGCAGCTCGCGGCGCAGCTCGTAATCATCGACGTGCCGATCGAGGGAAGGTGCAGCCGCGTAACGAGCTGCTTATGGATCTCTTTCTTCAGTCGAACGAGCCGCTCGTTGCCGATGGCCTGACTGCCTGTCGAAGGGGCGGTCCGGGGTCCAATGGGCTGAAACACGATCTATCCTCTCCTGCGGTTCGGTTCAATCTCGGATTAGCTGGGATGCGGTCAGCTGCTCGGGCTCAATGCCGAAGAGCGACTTCAGCCGTATCGGCGACCGGAGACTTGCGGCCGTTGGCTGCAGACGGCCGACCCCGGTCGACATCCGGAATGTCTGATCGCCAGAGTGCTTTGCAGGCGATGCCCGCGATCGCTTTGCCGATGGCGCTGCGGGCGACTTCCAGCATGACCGAGACGCCGCAATTGACGCACGAGTTGACGGTGTGGGCGTCCTCGGGCAGATAGTGCCGGATTTTCATCGCCGAGCACGGCTTCGGCCTGCGAGCACGCTGATTTCCTTGGGCCGGCCGTAGCGAGCGGCAACCAGCTGCACCTTGCCCGGGTCGACGCCGGCCCGATCGATGGCGCTAGACACCGGTGGGCGTTGCGAATCCCCGGAAAGTCGAGACGTAAGAGCAGCAGGACCGTCGTGCTCTGCTGCAGCACCGGCGACATTTCCGCTCAGCCAGGGGGAATTGAGGTCGACGACGACGGACGGGAAAAACGCCTTCCCGAATCGCAGACTTTTTGCAGTCCCTCGGCCGAGATCAACCGGGCATCTTCCCACTCTTCCGGAGCCGCCAGCACGAAGACGCCGCTCGGGTGCTCAACCAGCGACTGCTCGAACATCTTCTGGTCGAGCTTGTCGATGTTGTGGCACAAGTCGGCGATGCTGTGACGCGGTTTCAGATTGAGACAAGTCGCCACGTCGGCGCCGGCGACATCCAGATCGAACAGGCCGCACCGACCCTCGACCGTGCGCAAGCTCGACGGCCAGGTTCGCGGCAAAGAACGTCCGACCACAGCCTCCGTTGGCTGCGACGATCGTGATCAGGCGACCCGACGTCAGCGCGCTTGGAAGCCGACTCGAGCAGCCGAGTCAGGGCCGAGGAAGATCGCTGTTAAGATCGCTCGATTCGTCGAGATAGTCGTTCGCCCCGGCGTGCAGCGTGCCCAGGATCAGGTTGGGATCCCGCGGACCGACCGCCAAAATTGGCGTCTCGACGGCCTCGCGAAGTGGCGCAACAGGGCCAGAGACGGTCGTCATCCTGAGACAACACAAAGACGATCAGGTCAGGCTGCGGCTGAATTGGATGCGGCGGCCTGCCGCGCAGCATCGATTGTCACCACATTGTGAATGGGCAATCGTGGCCGTTCTGCGTCAGATGATGACGAAGCCGGGTCGCTTTCGTCTGGCAGTCGCTGGCGATCAGGATTGCCATGGCATGAACCTCCCGTGGCTGAGGCGAACCGATTGTCGCACCGACTCCGTCGCTTCCCGGCTCCGATCAGACCGGGAAAACTCGAGTGACTCAGAATTCCGAACTCACGCGTCTCTGAAATGGCGGGCGTCAGCCAGGCTGACGCACCAAGACAGAGTCTTAGCGTTCGAGAGAGCATGGCCCACTGGGTCCTGTCGACGAGTAGTGGGCTATGTTCAACACGCGTAATTCCGCAGTTTCGTGGTTCGCGAATCGGGAGATGGTGGGATGGTCCGACTTTCGGATCGGCAAAGCTGCGGCAAAAAAATGGACGTATATCAATCTTCGGGCGGGCAGACCGCCCGCGCTCGGCAAAAGGCGAAGATGTACGCGCTTTTACCTAACGATTTTGCCTATCTCATAAGACAATCGAGGAAACGAATAAGTCGTTCGCTCCAGAAGATCCAGGGCATAGCGGACACTTTTTACCGTCAGATGAATCGCAAGGACGATCGGCTCGGTCGCCCACGCCTGCCTACTGATGGGGTCGTAGGGGCCGCGAGGCCAGGGCACCTGAGGCTCGTTTCAACCACACATTGCCCGGATCCCGGCTTGACCAACGATTCTGCAGCGCGCAATCAGTCCGGACTAATCCCTACTTCCTGACAACCAGACTGCGTCGCCGCCGCACCCACCCCTGGATGTGGCAGCCAGGACGACGGCTGAATTCCCGACCCGCGGCCCAGAAACCCAACGGTCATGTCGAATCGGCGGCCTCGGCGTCGGAACCGGTGGTTTTCTGGCGATTGCTACACGAGTCTTAAAAAACAACTACTCGTGCAAATGCCCGAAGAGCGTTTCGTAATGCCTACGGCCTGCAAGCCCGGCATTCGCCAGTCGCTGACGGCCTGAGTATCCCGCGATCGGTTGAGCATCGCTTCCGGGATGGGCCGTCCAGACATCGCCGTGTAATGGCTCCGCGCCCTTGCCTCCCACATACCGGCACGTGGCTCTGTGGAGCTTTTGGTCGGTCGGCCCGTTCAATTGCAGAACGTAGCCTTCCGGGTGCTCCTCCAGCCATGCCAGATAGCGGCGATGGTCCTCGGCGCCGGAGCTTCTTCCATTAGGGCCCTAGTTCTGGCGCTGACAATCCTGCAATCCGCCGCTGCAACTCGCGCATGCTTTTCGCTCATTGTGTGATTCATTCCGGTGCCGTTTGGCACGGCGGCGGCGATTGGTTTCAGCCGGTCTGATCCCGCTATCGACCGCACTAGAGCACACTCTCGTCTACAGACAAGAGATCGCAGCATTTTCGCGACCAATGGTCGCGCGTGTGACGTGGTGTGAGACCATATGTCGCACACCGCGGGGGAGTGCTTAAGAGAAGAGTCTCTGCTTATTAATAAGGCGATGGTTTGGAGAGTCAATAGACGTCGCAAGCACGCCCAATCGCCTCAGCGACTTCACCTCATCGCTTTACGCCTATCCATGGCCTTGTCGTGTTGGAGAATCCGGTACAGCGTGCGTCGATGCATTCCGAGCTCTTGCCGCGGCCGCCTTGTTGCCACCGTGCCTCCGGACGATCTCACGCACGACATGTCCTTCGATCGATCGCAAGTTTCCACTGAGAGGCACCGTGATGGTGTCACAAGTTGGGAGTGAAGTGAGCACTGAGGTATAGCATGCAAAATACTATCGAAGTCATCTCCATCTTTTATTGAAAGAGCAATTGCGACCACATTGCTAATTCGCCAACATTCCCGGGCCAATCGAACTGAAGCATTGCCTGCCACGTGTTCTCGGTAACCTTCCGGCGGAAGGTTCCCGAATCTGAGTATGCCGCCGGCAAAATCGCTCGAGAAAATGATGGACGATCGCCCGGATGTCATCCGGGCGTTCACGGAGCGGAGCGATGCTCAGCCGAGTCAAACGTCACGCAGTCATGAGCCCACGATACAAGCCCCCTCCCGCAAGGGCGGCATCCAAACTTATGTCGGTGGCGGCAATCACTCGAACCGGAAGACCGCTGGGATCACGAGCACCCGCTGCGGAAATGCACGCCGCTTCAACCATTTCGAGAAGCTGCTCTGCCCCAAATGGCAGCTCGGCAATCTGGTCAAAGTAGAGAGTGCATCGGGGCATCGAAGGCTGAGAGGCAGCCGTCGCTCGAAGGCGGACCGACTTCCGCCAGTGAACGGGTTCCGAGCCGGGACGGGCCTCTTGCAGCTCAGCACACGCGAAACGAATGAACGAAGCGTCTGCCTTCGCATCTCTGCGATCGATCCATCGCGGGATCAACTGCTTGCCGACGCCGGCTTCTCCTTCGATGCAGATCGGCAATGCGCTTCGGCAAGTTGTTCGGCGTCCTTGAACGCCGTACGCATCTGCAGCTGACCATGACGTCGTCGTCCAAGGACAACAACGGATTAGCTCCCTCTGTCTGGCGATCCATGTCGAGTGGCCGTTTAATCGGCTTCTCGGACGGCACAATGGCGCAGCAAGAAGACTCTGACTACTGATTGGTTTGACGACGTAATCGCGGACGCCATGCCGCATCGCCTCCACGGCGGAATCGAGGGTTCCGAAGCCGGTGATGACGATCGCCGCGAGATCGGGCTGGATTCGAAGCGAAGACTCAATCAGGTCGAGACCGTTCGATCCGTGCAGGTGCAAATCCGTGAGTAGAACGTCGAACGACTCCGATTTCAAAATCTGAAGCGCAGGTCGCGCAGGCGCATCGCGCAGCGAAACTTGGCGACGCAGGCGCTCAGCACCGCTTCGACAAAACGACAAATCTGGATCTCGTCATCGACGACGAGGACCCTGGATCCCTGCTGCATGCCCGGGCCCGATCAGAGACTTTTCAACTATACGCACAATTGAGAGGTGAAGCAACCGTCAGAATTGAGGTCGTTGAGTCGCGTGATCATTCAACCTTAGACAATAACGTGGCTATTATAAACCTAATGCGACTGCCAGAAAATCGTAGACCAATCTTTGCTCAAGCGAGCTCCCTGCCAGAGACGGCTTTGAACGGACGCCTTTGTGATGGCTTGTTTGACTGAGGATGGCCGCATTTTGCCGCGGGGCGTAAAAGTTTGTTGAACGCGCCGACGCGTCTAGATTCAAGCAGACTTCCCTCTAACCAACGCTTCGGCGGCGGGAGGGCGACGGATGACCGAATCCGATCGCGCCGAAACGGAATTCAACCGCAAGCGCGCCGAGGAGGAATTGCGGCGGACGTGGGAGCTCCTCCGGGCCGTCGCCGACGAGGTGAGCGACGCGATTTTCGTCAAGGACCGAGGTGGCAAATACCTCGTGTTCAACAAGGCGGCCAGCCGTCTAACCGGTAAGTCGGCTGCGGAGGTGCTCGGGCGGGACGACACTGCGATCTTCGATCTCCACGACGCACGTCATGCAACGGGACCGCCGGGTCATGGAGGCCGGCGTCGCCGAGACGCAAGAGGAGGACCTGACTGCCGATGGCGTGGCCCGCACCTACCTGGCGACCAAGGCCCCCTATTACGACGAGCGTGGAAACGTCGGCGGCGTGATCGGTATCTCCCGCGACATCACCGACTGGAAGCGCGCCGAGGCGGTCCTGCGCGATCGGGAAGAACTCTACCGGTTATTGACCGAAAAGGCGAACGACTTCATACGCCTGCACGATCTTACCGGCCGGAGCATCTATTGCAGCCCTTCGGTCGAGCGCCTCTACGGCCGTGTCCCAATGACTCTCTTCGAGTTCCAACACCCTGACGATGCGGAGACCTGCCGGCGGTGGTGGGAGCACGTGTTGGCCGGAAGTGAGGAGCTATTGTACTGGCGTGTCCGTAGCAAGGATGGTACTTGGCAGTGGCTCAAAACGCAGGCGTCGATTGTGCCGTACCACGGGACGCCGCATGTGATGACTGTCTGCCACGATGTGACCCTGCGGAAAGCGGCGCAAGACGCGTTAGGCCGAAGCGAGCGTCTCTTGCACCAGGTCTGAACGCAGTACCCGTGGGCGTTGTGGTCGTCGATCTGTCCGGGAACATCATCCTCGGCAACCCGGCCTCCCAGCGAGTCTGGGGGGGAATGATCACTGCCGGGTCCGAGCGTTACGCCAAGTCCAAGGGTTGGTGGCACGCCACGGGGAGGCCAATTGGGCCGGAAGAGTGGCCTTCGATGGCGGCCGTCACCACCGGGCAAGCCTCGGTCAAGCAGCTCATCGACATCGAGGCGTTCGACGGCGTGCGGAAGGTCATCGAAAACTGGTCGGTCCCGATCCGGGCTGACGACGACAGCATCACCGGAGCGGTTGTGATCAACGAGGACGTCACCGACGTCTTGCGCCTCGAGGATCAGTTCCGGCAGGCCCAGAAGATGGAGGCGATCGGCCAGCTGGCCGGGGGCATGGCCCACGACTTCAACAACCTGCTCACGATCATCAACGGTATCAGCGAATTAGTCCGAGCCAATTTCCGCCGGACGACCCGATCGCGAGACTGGCTCCTGGAGATCCGACAGGCCGGGCGAGCGAGCCGCGTCCCTGACCGGCCAACTCCTGGCATTCAGCCGCAAGCAAGTCGTGGAGCCGCAAGTGCTGAACCTAAACGCGTCGTCACCAACACGATGAAGATGCTGGGACGGCTGATCGGAGAGGACGTCGAACTGAACACCGTGTTGGCCCCGAGCTGGGCGGGTGAGGGCCGAGCCGGGCCAGATCGAGCAAGTGATCTATCAACCTGGCCGTGAATGCGCGCGACGCCATGCCGCAGGGTGGCAAGCTGACCATCGAAACGGGCAACGCCGAACTGGATGAGACGTACACCGCAACCCACCCGGAGTCAGTTCGGGGCGGTATCGTCATGCTGGCAGTGAGCGACACAGGGTTGGCATGGAGAGGCGACCAAGGCCCACATGTTCGAGCCGTTCTTCACCACCAAAGGACCTGGCAAGGGCACGGGCCTCGGCCTGGCGACCGTCTACGGCATCGTCAAACAAGGCGCTGGTCATGTTGTCGTTTTCAGCGAACCGGGGAAGGGCACTGCTTTCAAGATTTACCTTCCTCTCGTCGAAGAGGTCATTCCGTCGGGCAAGTCCGCGCGGACCTGCAAACCCCACCTCACGGCAACGAAACGATCCTCCTAGCAGAAGATGAACCAGCCGTTCGGGTGCTGGCTCGTCAGGTTTTGCAGATTTACGGCTACACGATCCTTGAAGCCGCCCAAGGTGAGATGTGCTTCAGATTGCCGAGACATACAAGGGCACAATCCACCTGCTGGTGACGGACGTGGTCATGCCCGTAATGAGCGGTCGGCAGCTCGCCGAGTGCCTCGTTGCCATTCGACCCGGCATCAAGGTGTTGTACCTTTCGGGATACACCGATGACGCAGTGATTCGGCACGGGCTCTTGCAGGCGGAAACGGCCCTCCTTCAAAAGCCGTTCACCCCGAGTTCGCTTGCGTCAAAGGTGCGGGAAGTGCTGGATTAATAAAAATAAGGAGACCAGGGGCCGCCCAACCAAACGTCGAAGCTGAGCGGCGGTCCCTAGGCGGTGACGAATTGCCGAATCAGCTTGGCACCTGGAGCGTGCATCGGCGGAGTTGGTCAGTCGAAGCCGCGGTGCAGAAAATGCGTATATTACTCATCGGGGCAGCCACAGCTCCGCGTTCGGTATAAATTTCGAGAACTTAATCCACGGATCGTAGTCTTTTTCACCATGTCTAAAGTTAAGGATTGGATGGATCGCTCGTCTAAACCTTGATCACGAGTTGAGACGAAGCAGGCCGGCGTTGCATCCGATGGCGCCGGCCGAGTTCGATTCCCAGTTCGTCTACAGCGAGGCGGGATTGGGGGGAGACAGCGAGATCCAGTGGGAGACGGCCGCGACTGGATTGCAGAGCCTTCGATTGGCAGTCGCACCCAAGCGGTGCCTCGCGGGCCACGCGCAAGCCGAGATCGCCTGAGCCGCATTTCAACCGGCGACTGAGCATCTGCGCGAACAGCAGCCCGATTGGCGATTGAGCGACCGAGCTCGATGGCTCGGCAATCCCTACAGACCCCACACTCCGAACTGCCTCCTCGTCCGCCGGCTCTCGCCTGCAACGGGCATGCTACGGTTGAGTGGCCGCATCAACATTCGTCCAGGCAAGAACACATGCCCAAACGCCGACTGAAAGCCCTCGTGGTCGATGACGAGAAGAGCGTGCGTTCGCTCGTCATCGGCTGGTTGTTTCGCGAAGGATTTCTCTGCAACGAGGCCGAAGACGGATCCCAGGCACTCCAAGAAATCAATAGGCGCGATACGACCTTGTCGTGACCGACCTTCGGATGCCCAATCGGCACGGGCATTCGCTCTGCCAGGCTGTTCTGGATGCAGAGGATCGGCCACGGCTGGTGGTGCTTACCGGGGTCGACGACCCGAGAATCGTCCGGGACCTGGAATTGCGCGGGGTCGACCATATCTTCAAGAAACCAATCAATCCGCCCGAGTTTGTGAATCGGATCCGGGAGCTGACTCAAAGTTGCATCGCTCAACGCGGCAACTCAGCGAATCAGTCCGGTGCGACTCCTTCTTGTCGGACGCGAAGACGCCTGATGGCGACGACGCAGCCCGGCTGCCGTCCGTCGCCGTCCTCTTGCATGATCTGAGTCGAGCCAAGCGCTCGCGACGCTGTTGAAACATGAATCAATCCTGCCGCTCGTGCTGGACACCACCGACGCGCTTTGCCGCCTCGCCGAAAGCCGCCATCTCGACCTGCTCGTGCTGGAGGACGCACGATTTGGCTTTCTCGGGCCGAAGGATCTCGTCGGACATCTCAAATCCGCGGCGGCAATGATGCAGATTGTTCTTGTCGGCAACGAGGGCAAGGCGTCGCCGGACGTGTCGACGTGGGCCACCGCGCCAAGTGGCTGCCCGCGACGGCAACGGACCCTGAAATCGTCCTGGCAGTTCGCGGCAAGATTACCTCGCTGACTCGATTTCGTAGCAACATCTCCGCGCAGGCTCGCGAGCTGACGCGTCCATTCGCCAACCTTTCGAGCCCAGCGGATCCAGTTGAATTTGGCAACCCACCTCACCGTGGCAGGGGCGGCGGAGAAGCCGGATCGCCTGGCGGCCGACGTCATGGCCGATCCCGAGCTGACGGCGGACCTTCTGCGGCTGGCGAACGGAGCGAGTGCAGGCGTGCGAGGCCAAGTCTCATCCGTCGCCGACGCGATCAGCCGAATCGGAGTCGCCCGATCCGCGGCATTGCTCGTTTCGTCGGGGATCAAAGGGGCAGAAAAGCCGATGATGCGTCGCATGTCGTCGGCGATACGAGAATGGTATCAGCGTCGCAGTACGCTGAACGCGGTTCTGACGTCGGTCTTTGCCCAAAAGTGTCTTGGGTTCTCCGGGGATTGCGCCTTCATCCTGGGTTTGTTGCAGGATCTGGGGATTGCCGTGTTGGCCGCGACATTCGAGGACCGCTACGCACGTCTGGTGTCTCGAGCCCGTTCATGTGGCCCAACACATTTACACGTCGTCGAGCGGGAAGATCTTCAGAATCGACCATTCCGAGGTATCGGCCGCGCTGATGGAACAGTGGGGCTTCCCCGAGGAGCTGTCGATCGCTGTTCGCACTCACCATTCCCCCAAGCCAGCCGATCGTGACGACCGACGTGCAGGCTCGGTCACTGAAGCCATGCGGCTGGCCGAAAGCGTCGCCGATCTTTGCGACAACCGTCATCCGAGCCGTCGTCAGGAATTCCTGCGTCAATTTTCCGCGTGTGCCGCAGGAAAAGTCCCGCCGACAGTCGAATCACTCGAGCAATCAACGGCGCCTGCGTCCGACCTGGCGCAGCAATTCCGTATTCCGCTTCTTGATGAAGCGTCGCTCAAAAGCCTCTTTCGCAACGTTTGTCATCGGTCGCCCGCTTAAGACATCAGCGGAACCGTTCTCACCGGAGCGGGTCCAGTCAAAAATTCACCGGCACGCGTGATTCGGCCAACGATCCGCCCGATCACAGCCGCCATTTCGCGTTTTAGTCGAAATTGACGATCCGCGTTCCGGGTCCGGTCGGAATCTTTGGTCGCAGGTACGGCTTGTCCCGCTGCTTTGTGGCACGCGTAGCAGCTCTCCAGCGAGAACTTGTGTGTCGCGACAAAACGCTCATCATTCTTGGATTTGAGGGGCTCAGGCGCGACGCGTAGCGACTCAGCGACGCACACAAGCGTCGGGTTCAGCATCAACAGCGTTTCCCGATCCGCGGTTGGCAGAATCGTCTCAAGCAGCCTGGCTTGTTGACGAAGAACGGGCAGCGCATCCGCAGGCGATGCTGTGGGAAGTAGGTCGGCCGGCGTAGCCCCCAACGCCCTCGCCAGCCGATCCACGAGGTCGATTCCGGGTGTGGCACCGCCAGTCTCAAGTCGCCAAATGTAGGAAACCGTGACGTGGGTTTGCCGCTACGATTCCCCTGGGTAGCCGAGCGGCCGACGGGCTGCCGGCCGACACACCACTGCTGAGGGTTCCTTCGAGACTCGTGCGGATTCTCGACCGTGATTTGCGAGCCGCCGGCATTCCAAAGCGCGACGCACGCGGATGGGCGGTCGACGTTCACGCGCTTCGGCATTCCTTCGGAACGCTGCTCAGCAAAGAAGGTGTTGCACCGCGAACCGCTCAAGCCGCCATGCGTCATTCGACGATCGACCTGACAATGAACGTCTATACCGATCCGAAGTTATTGGACATTCAAGGCGCCCTCGACGCACTGCCCGCGCTGCCATTGGACCGGAAGCATCGGCGCACAAGTGTCACGTGCAAGGCGACAGGAACAGACGATTCCCAGCTTGCACCAACAAGCGGCGATTCGTGTCAAATTCGGTCCATCTGTGGCAAAGTGGCGACGGTGGCCGCTGATTGGACCGATCCGCGACGCGACGCCGGAACGTCTTGCGCCGTCAAAGAAAAGAACCCGCTGACAATTCGTTGTCAACGGGTCACTTAAAGTGGAGCGGAAGGGAGTTGAACCCTCGACCTCTGCATTGCGAACGCAGCGCTCTCCCAACTGAGCTACCGCCCCGGCGCTGACGACGCTCCGGCGAGTAAACCGCCGACGGCGTTCCAGTGCGGATTTTTGCAGAACCGGCGGCCCCGGTCAAGCTGTCGATTTAGAGGGCGACGCCACCGGGAAAACCAGAGTCGCAGGCATCTGATTTGCCTCGATCCTACAGACACTGCGAAAGTGGCACATTCTATGCAAGCAGCGGAAAGTTGACTCCCCTCAACTGGATCGAAATGCGCCGAGACATTCCGAGGGCAGCGGCTCGCCGTGCCTTCCGATAAGATGAATCCGCCGCCGATATCTCCTTGAGGCTCGCCACCCAATGATTCACAGCCTGATTCACCGCCTGTCGCTCCTGTTTCTTGGTCTCGTTTGCCTAATCGCCCCCTCGGCGAACGCCGCGGATTGGAAACCAGGGGCCGGACCGCTGATGACGCGCTGGGCCAAGGACGTCTCCCCCGCCAATTCGCATCCGGAGTACCCCCGCCCGCAGCTGGTTCGCCAGGAATGGCTGAATCTCAACGGGCTGTGGGACTTTGCCGTCAAACCCAAGGCCGAAGACCGACCGACCGCCTACGAAGGCTCGATCCTCGTCCCCTTCCCCATCGAATCGGCCCTTTCGGGCGTGATGCGGCGAGTGACCCCGGACGAACGCCTTTGGTACCGCCGCTCGGTTACGGTCCCGAAAGAGTGGGGCACGCGACGAGTCCTGCTCCATTTTGACGCGGTTGACTGGGAAGCCACCGTCCTGATCGACGGCAAACAAGTTGGCGCGCATCGTGGCGGATACGCTCCCTTCACCCTTGATGTGACAGAGCAGCTGCTCCCTGGAACGCCGCACGAGTTGGCAGTCGCCGTCTGGGACCCGACCGATGCCGGCACGCAACCCCGCGGCAAACAGACCAATAAGCCCTCCGGAATCTGGTACACGCCGACGACGGGCATTTGGCAAACGGTCTGGCTCGAGCCGGTGGTGAAAACGCACTTGCAGGACGTCCTCTTCCTGCCGGGCGGAGCGCCCAACGCCGTCATCTTGACGGTGGCGACCGCAGACGCAGGCAGCGAACTGCCGATCGACGTCGAAATCTTCGATCGTCTGGGCGATCCGGGCGTTACGCCGACCAAGCTGGCGTCCGCCAGTGGCACGTCTGCGACTCCGCTCGTCCTCACCGTTCCTTCGGACGCCACAACCTACTGGACCCCGGATACGCCCCAACTCTACGGCGTGGTGGTCAAGCTCTCTAGTGCCGATCGCAAGCAGGTGCTCGACGAAGTGCAGAGTTACTTCGCCCTGCGGATGATCGATGTGGTCACCGGTCCGCGCGATCGCGTCGCCCGGATTCGTCTCAATGAGCGACCGATCTTTTTGATCGGTCCGCTCGACCAGGGCTTTTGGCCTGATGGCCTTTACACGGCCCCCACGGACGAAGCCCTGCGATCGGATTTGGAAACCACCAAGCGGCTCGGTTTCAACATGGTCCGCAAGCACGTCAAAATCGAGCCGGCCCGCTGGTACTACTGGTGCGATCGATTGGGACTGATCGTCTTTCAGGACATGCCGAGCGGCGATAAATCCGCGCCGGAAACAACGTCGAGCAAGGCCGAAATCACCCGCTCCCCCGAGTCGGCCAAGGAGTACGAGGCCGAGCTATTGGAACTGATCGCCTCGCGGCGGCAGTTCCCTTGCATCATCGGGTGGGTGCCGTTCAATGAGGGCTGGGGCCAGTTTGACACGGGCGGCGTCGTGCGGACGATCAAAGAACACGACGCGCGGCGGCTGGTGACACCCGCCAGCGGCTGGAACGACTTCCCGTTGGGCGATATCCACGACGTCCACTCCTATCCAGGTCCCGCTGCCCCCAAGGGGGAACCGCAGCGCGCCTCCATGCTGGGTGAATTCGGCGGACTGGGCCTGCCCACTCCCGGGCACCTCTGGTCGTCCGGCGGCAAGAACTGGGGCTATCGCAAATACCAGAACAACGACGAGCTCACGAACGCTTATCTCAACCTGACCACCAAGCTGGCGCCGCTCATCGAGTCGCGGCTCTCAGCCGCCGTGTACACGCAGACGACCGACGTGGAAACGGAAGTCAACGGCCTGATGACCTACGATCGCGCCGTCATCAAGATGGATGTCGAAAAACTTTACCAGGCCAATCGGGCGCTGATCGAAATGGGGAGCGGGTTGCCTCAATGAGGTTTCGATCCATGTCGGCCGTGCGGGCGGCGCTGGTCGCTGTCCAGCTTTCCTTTGTCACTTTTCGCGCCGTCGCCGACGAGCCGAACGAGTTCCCGCCCGAGCTGACGCGCTTCGAGCCGCGCTCAGAACCCCGTGTTCACGGCCGAAGGGCCCGGACATTGGGACGTCAAGATGCGCGAGCGGGGCTGGATCCTCCGCGAAGGCGATGCTTGGCACCTGTTCTATTCCGGCTACGACGGCACGCGCGCCGGGATCAAGCAGCTCGGCCACGCGACCTCTCCGGACGGCCTGCACTGGACCCGCGACCCGCGCAACCCGCTCTACGGGGAGCACTGGGTCGAGGACATGATGGTCGTCAAGCACGGCGACACCTATTACATGTTCTCCGAAGGGCTCGACGACCACGCCCAGATGCTGACCTCCGCGGATCTGATCCATTGGACCTGGACAGGCTTTCTGGACATCCGCAAAGCCAACGGCGAAAAGATCGCGCCCGGCCCCTACGGCACGCCGACCGTTCTCTTTGAAAACGGCCGTTGGCTGCTGCTGTACGAGCGCTACGACGCGGGAGTGTGGCTGGCCCAGTCGAGCGATCTGAAGACCTTCACCAACATCCAGGACAACCCGGTGCTCGTTCCTGGCCCGGACAAGTACGACCGCAAGCTCATCGCGCTCAACCAGGTGATCAAGTACCACGACCGGTACTACGCCTGCTATCACGGCTCGCCGGGCGACTCCAAGCCCGCCATCTGGTCCAGCAACGTCGCCGTTTCCACCGATTTGATTCATTGGAAGAAGTTCCCTGGCAACCCGCTGCGGCCGCTCTCCGAAAATCGATCCAGCAATTTGCTGATCGACGACGGCAAGCAATTCCGCCTGTATACGATGCACGACGCCGTTTGGGTCTTTTTCCCAGCCCGCGTGGCATCCCAGCCTTCCAATTGAGCTGCCAAAACGCTGCGCGGTACAATGCCGCCAGTCTGCTAGAATGAGCCAACAGCTTGATAGAATAGTCTGACCAGCCAAAGGTTTACGCCGCTCGGCAATTCCCGCGTCAGATTTCGGCTGCCGATGCGACCAACAATCGATGGCCGGCGAGACAAATTGAGGCTGTTCGGCCGTCTTCCTCTCGGGTGAATCGGGCGCACGGTTCGGAAAACAACCGCCGGCGCATCATCGCGAACACGGGGGCTAACCTTGCGAGCCATCCCCGCTCTCCTACGTCGACGTTGGCCGATAAGCGCGCTGGCGGCGGTGATCGTCTGTGTGGCTTGGATCGGTACGCAGACGTCGGCCGCTCCCCCGACGGAAAGCACGGCGACTGGCGGCGCCGCTTCGCAACCACAGGCTCGCGCGCCGGCGGAGGATCCCGTCACCTTGGTCGCCGCAGCCATCGACCGGCAGATTGCCGCCCGCTGGACCGAGGAAAACGTCGAACCGTCGCCTGCGGCCGACGATGCCGAGTTTCTCCGTCGCACGTTTTTGAACATCTCCGGCCGCATTCCGACTGCCTCGGAAGCGCAGCAGTTCCTCGACGAGCCGGGCACGGTCAAGCGGCGGCGTCTGGTCGACCGCCTGCTGGCCAGCAGCGCCTATCCGACTCACTGGGCCGATCTCCTTCGTTCAGTGATCGTCCCCGAGGCAAACACCGACCCCATTCTGCAGCAACAGGCGGAGGGTTTTGAGCGCTGGCTCCGCCGCCGCATCGCGCAAAATGCCGGCTACGACCGGATTGCCGCCGAGCTGCTCACCGACAACCCGCGTTCGGGCGACGCCCGCTTCTACTTCCTGGCGAAAGCCAACAAGCCCGAGAACCTGGCGGCCAGCGTGTCGCGGGTGTTTCTCGGCGTGCGCATCGAATGTGCCCAGTGTCACAACCACCCGTTCGCCAAATGGCGCCGCGAGCAGTTCTGGCAACTGGCGGCGTTCTTTGCGGGCGCCGAGACCGAGATGGGTGCGCGACCGTCTGATCTGCAGTTGGCCGAATTGACCATCCCGGACACCGGCAAGAGAGTTTCAGCCCGCTTTCTCGACGGCAGCACGCCCATCTCGAAGTCGCCGAAACACGCCCCGCCAAAGGAGCTGCTCGCCCAATGGCTCACAGCTCCCAGCAATCCCTATTTCGCGCGGGCAGCGGCCAACCGTGTTTGGGCGCAGCTCATGGGGACGGGGCTCGTCGATCCCGTCGATGACTTCGACGAATCGAATCCTCCGAGCCATCCTGAACTGCTCGACCTGTTGGCCGATGAGCTGGTCCGTCAGAAATACGACATCCGCTTTTTGATTCGCGCCATCTGCGCCAGCCGCACTTACCAGTTGTCGAGCATCCAGACCGATGCGCGACAGGCCAATCGCCGTCTCTTCGCCCGCGCTTCGGTCAAAGGGCTCGCCCCGGCCGAATTGGCGGCGTGTTTGTCGCAGGCGATTGGCGAACCTGACGACCAGTCGGGCATGGAGGCCAATCCCTTCATCCCGGACCAAAACGGTTCGCTACGGTCGCTGGTGATGGAATTGTTCAAGAACGAGAACGTCGATCCGGTCGACAGCGAAACGACCATTCTGCAGGCCTTGGCCCTGATGAACAGTCACGTGATCGAAGAGTCGACCGCTCCCGGCCGCGGCACGACGCTGGCCGCCCTGCTCGACGCCCCGTTCCTCGACACGGCTGGCCACATCGAAATGCTCTATCTATCGACCTTGAGCCGCCGGCCGACCGCCCAAGAATTGCAACGCCATCTGGCCTATGTCGAACACGGCGGAGCGCACGCCGCCTCGAAGCCGAAGTTGGGCAATGTCTTTCAGCAGATGATCACGACAGACAAGTCGAAGACGCGAAGCGACCGCGACATCGCGCTGGGCGACATTTTTGGGCACTGCTCAACAGCAGCGAATTCTTGACCAACCACTGAGTTCGAGAAGACATTGAGCCGGACGCAGACGAGCTGGCGACCGAATTGAGCGAGGTGACGCATGGTTTCTCGTCGTGATTGTTTGCGGATGGCGGCGGCGGGCGTGTCGTTTACCTCAGTCTCGGGTTGGTTCGGCTCGCTGGCGGCGGCGGCGCAAAAACATCCGGAGCGCAAAC
Organism: uncultured Planctomycetaceae bacterium; assembly: GCA_963813715.1. GTDB lineage: Bacteria > Planctomycetota > Planctomycetia > Planctomycetales > Planctomycetaceae > DASPSM01. Next base: position 690,186 of record CAWFAK010000007.1, read on the forward strand.
GCTCCTGCATCCTGCTCTGGATGCCCGGTGGCCCGAGTCAGCTCGATACCTGGGATCCCAAACCGGGACACGCCAACGGCGGCCCCTTCAAGGCGATCCAAACGTCGGCCCCCGGAGTGATGATCAGCGAACATCTGCCCGGCTTGGCCAAACAGATGAATCACGCCGCCGTCATTCGCTCCATGAGCACCAAGGAGGGGGACCACAATCGCGCCACGTCGCTGATGCAGACCGGCTATCTGCCGCAGGGTCCGATTCGTTACCCCTGCTTCGGCTCGTTGTTCTCGAAGGAACTGGTCGACCCACATTCGGAGATGCCCGGTTTCGTCAGCATCGCGCCCGCCACCTTCTTCCGCACGGGACCCGGCTTCCTAGGACCGCAATTTGCGCCGATGATTGTGGGCGGCGGCCCGGTTGCTCCGGCCAAGCCCGAAAAACCCGACTCGGATGCACCCCAAGAGATGGCTCCGGACGATTTTGGTCCGCCGCTCACGGTCGCCAACCTGGGGCGGCCGGCGGGCGTCACCTCGCGGCAAGCCGAGGCGAGGCTCGACATCCTCAAGCAACTCGACCGGCAATTCGCATCGGGCCGACCGGCTCCGCCGATTGCCAGCCATCTGTCGGCCTACGAACGGGCCCTGCAGTTGATGAAGGCAAAAGGGAGCGAGGCCTTCGACCTCGATGAGGAACCGCAAAACCTCCGCGTGAAGTACGGCCGCAATCAGTTCGGCCAAGGCTGCCTGCTGGCTCGCCGGCTGGTCGAGCGGGGCGTGCCCTTCGTCGAAGTCTCGCTGTCCAACGGCGCCAACGCGCTCGGATGGGACACGCACGTCGAGAACTTCAAGGCCGTGCAATCGCTCTCCGAAACCCTCGACGCGGGCTTCGCGACCTTGATCGCCGACCTGGCCGATCGGGGCCTGCTCTCATCGACGCTGGTGGTCTGGATGGGCGAATTCGGCCGCACGCCCAAGATCAACGCCAACAACGGCCGCGATCACTTTCCGCTCGCCTGGTCGACCGTATTGATGGGGGGCGGCATCCGCGGCGGCCAGGCCATCGGCAAAACCGATCCGGACGGAATGCGCGTCGCCGCGCGCCCCGTCGCCGTCGGCGACTTCCTCGCCACGATCTGCGCGAGTCTCGGCATCGACCCGACGAAACAAAACGTGTCCAACGTCGGACGTCCGATCCGCGTCATCGATCCCAAAGCCTCGCCGATCCGGGAAGCGCTCGCATGACCGATCCCGCGACAGGAAGTGGTCGGTGGCGTGTGGCCGCAGGCTTCGCTCTCGTATCGGCTCTGCTCGCTTGGACGGGTCTGCTTGGAGCCGCGTCGGCGGAAGGCCCGTCCCCGGCGGCGAACTCGACCGAGTCGCCAGCCGCCGCCAAGACTTCCGACACTCAGGCCGACACTACGGATCTGATCTTCCTTAGTGCAGCGCGGCCGATCATCATCCGCTTGCACCTCTCAGTCGACGGACGGCGCATGGCGGACTTACGATCGGCCATCGCGCGGCGGATTTTCGACACGCTCGACGCGAACAAGAACGGCGTCTTGGACGGAAATGAGCTCAAGAACCTGCCCACGCCGCAGATGCTGGCAACCGCCGGCCGAGATCCGGAGGCGCCCGCGGAAACTGCGCCTGCGGAAACGACTGCCGCGGCCGCCCCGCTTGTCCCCAAGGACGGACGAGTCACCCCCGAAACGTGGACTCGCTTCTTGTTTCCGCCGACCGGTGGCCCGCTGACCCGCGTGACCTTCGCCGCGCCGCCTCCGGCGATGAGGGCCGTGGGAGGCGACATGGAGACGCCGACCGGTGGCGACCTGGCAGCCCTGCTCTCGGCGATCGATGCCGACGGGGACGGCCGATTGAGCGCGGCCGAGCTGTCGCACGTCGATGGCCTGTTTCGCCTGCTCGATCTCAACGACGACGAACAGGTTTCGCGCTCGGAGTTTGTGGCGCCCATTGACGCTCGCTGGGCCTCCAACCCCACTCAGGGCGGTTCGACCGGCCCCTTACTCCCCCTCGAGCCAATTTCGCACAGAAGCGAAAACCAGGCCGGCGACAACGCGCGCGGCGATAATTCGGCCCTCATTCGTCGGCTGCTCCAGACGTTCGCACCTAAGATCGCGGATCCCAAATCTGTGAAGCCGGAAGGCAAGCCCAAGGCACCCGCAAAACCAATGGGAATTCCGTTGGAAGTCTTCGCCCCTTCCGACGACGCGGCCCGCTTCGACAAAAACGCCGACGGGCTGCTCGACGAGCACGAGATTGAGGCGTGGCTTGCCGATCCGCGGCCGCAAGCCGAGTTGGCCGTCGACCTGGTGATGACGTCGCTCAAGGAGTCGCAAGTTCGACCGTTGAAGGTGCTGCCGATGGCCGCCGCAGCCGGACTGGCGATCGAGACGCCGTCGCCCGGGCGCGTTTTGCTTCGCGTCGGACCCGCGCCGCTCGACTTGCAGGCGGCCGACGCCCCCCGTCGCGCGGCCGCGCGGACGAGCCGGTATCGCTCAATGTTCAAGCGGGCCGATCAGAACAAGAACAACTATCTGGAAACCTCCGAGATTCCTTTCCTGGGCCAGGGGCTCGATTCGCGGGATTTCGAGGCCATGGACCGCGACCACAACGGCATGGTGTTTGAAGACGAGTGGATCGCCTACCTGCGGCTGCGGGACGCGCTGGCGGAGGGGCGGCTGTCGCTCACGATTTCGGTCGAGTCGGTCGACCCGCTCACGCAGTTCGACGCCAACCGCGACGGCCGGCTCAACCGGGCCGAGTTTGCCGCCGCCCTGTCAGCCGTCGCCGCCTGGGACCGCAATCACGACGGCTTCGTCACGCCGGACGAAATTCCCCGCACGCTCCTGGGCACGTTTCATATCGGCCCGACGCGATCCGTTTCCCTGCGCGGTCCTCGGTATTCGCGAATGAAAGCGTCGTCAAAACTGCAGCCCGCCAGCGACGCGCCTGTCTGGTTCCAAAGGATGGATCGCAATCAGGACGGCGAAGTTTCGCTGCGCGAGTTTCTCGGCCCCATTTCCGTCTTCCGCCGCCTCGACACCAACGGCGACGGACGGCTCGATGTTCACGAGGCGCAGGCAGCCCAAAAGTAGCAGCCCGCGGGACCGGCAGCCGCAACGCCGACGAGCGAACCCTTCAGATGACCTTGGATTTGGGTTGATTTCGGACTATATTCGCCGAGTCGGTCGGTCCCTCCCGAGGCCGAGCCGCAAATGACCCGGAGAGATGGCTGAGTGGCCGAAAGCGCCGGATTGCTAATCCGGTATGTCGGGAAACCGGCATCTCGGGTTCGAATCCCGATCTCTCCGCCTCGTTCCCTTCCCTTTCCAAGTCCTAGCAACCCTGGACTTGGGAAGGGACATTTTGTTTCTCTCGACTGACATTGATCCTGGCCACTACTTTTCGCGGTATTTCTCGCCGGCTTCGATCCGTACCTTCAGGACGTTCTGCTTCGGAGCGACCGGGCAGGTGGTGAAGTCGGAAAAAGCGCAAGGAGGGTTATAAGCCTTGTTGAAGTCGAGCGTAAAAGTGGCGTTGTCCTTCGGCTTCTTTTCGATGGTCAGGAAACGCGCCGAACCGTATGTGGTCTCCCCCGCCGTCTCATCCCGAAACACGAAGAACAGTCCTTCCTCCTCGGCGATGGCGTCAAGCTTGTAAGTTTCGCCGTTCAGTTTGAACTCCGCGAAACCGGGACAGGGTTGATTCGACACTTCGCCGATGATATTGACGACGCGGATCTTCTTGTCGGCCGCATAGGGCACGAACGTCGCTTCGACCTTAAACTTCTGGTCGGCGGGATACCAAACGCAGCCCTTGAAGTTCTTTCGCACCGCCGACTCGTTGTCGGCGAGTCGCAGGATGTATCGCCCACTCCGCACGATGATGTGCATGCGCAGGCGTCCCAAGCCCACCCAGTCAGGCTGATCGGTGCCGAGCACGCGCTCCTTCGTGAACGGCTTGTCGCCTCTGAGCATCGTAACGCCTTGTGCGAGGTGCAGCGTGACCTTTCCCGCGTCCGCATCGACGTGCAGCGTTCCCAAACGATCCGGGCCGACGCCCTTGAATTCGGGCGGAAAGACCACGTCATTGTCTTTGCCCGTGCCGAACGTGTTGTCCTCCGACTTCAGCGGGAAGCGGCCCGCAAGCGTTAACCATCCGTTGTCGGCCCGGAGGCTCTTTTCGCGGGACTCCCGCCATGCTTGGAGTTCGTTGTCATAGACCCGATCGTAGGCGGCCGCAGGGATCGCCGTGCACACGGCGAGTGAAACCACGACAGACAACTTCACAATCACCTCAGTCGCCTCCGGAAAAAGCATTGCGGAAACTGTTGAGTCCTAAAGTATTCGCACTGCCCGCCGAATAAAAGCGATGGATCGGCTACCATGTGAGTTACGCGCGCGAGGGAGAACTCGTTGACGACACAACACATTCCCGCCTCAGCGGCGACAAACGAACGCGAGGGCTCACGGTAATCAGTGTTCCGGGAAGGCACAACCTGCAGTGCCGGCCGTAAAAGTGCGATAGCCGCGGATTTTTGTTGCTAACATCGAGTGCAGGGGCAGCGTCGTTCGGCACTCGCTTGACCCGGCGGCCGTCAGCGTTTCCCAGCGATGTGTACCATCCTCAACACGTATGAACACGACAATTGCGGCGTTTGAATCTGGTTCGCAAACAGACATCATTGGAGCACACGGTGAATCCCTTCCGTCAACTGGCAGTTTCAAAGCGACTGCCGAGCATCGACGGCTACGATCCAGGCGCCGCGCTCCCCCCGCACGGCGTCCTGCCATCCGAGGTCTCTGTGAGCGGTTTGAAGTCGCGAATTTGCAAACGAATCGGTTCGTTCCGCGCGTTCATTGCGATCGGCGTGGTGCTCAGCGCGACGCCGGCCTTGCAGGCGGAACACGCCAGAATCGATCTACGCGTGATCGGCGAGGGACAGGAGGTGTACGCCGCCGCGGACCAGGAACCGCCGGCGGGCGGGCGGAACAAACCGCCCGTGCTGAAAGTCCATGTGCACAAGCCGCTCGTCTTGCAGTTTTTTCTCACGAACACGTACCCGCACGCAGTTATCGAACACGTCAAGGTTCTTTACTATGTCGTGCGCGTGGACAAGCTCGGCCCCAAGGCGGCGCCGTCGTTCAGCGAACCAACCGAGCCCGACAAAAATGCGCAGCCGGCGTTGGAAACGGGGATCGTGACGAAGGGGCAGTTCGTCGCGGATTTCAAGCCGGACTGCCGCGTTGGTACCCGGTTGAAGTTTCAAATTACCGAACCGGGCCTCTATAGCGCCGCGCGTCGAAACGGTCGGCACTCAGAGCGATCACGAACATTTCTCGGCCATCGACCTGGTGGCCGAATGAGCGCGGATTGTGCTCAGGCGGGTCACCCGCCAACTCGTGCTTCGTTCTGTTCCTCTGGAACCTGTTGCTAAACGATCTGAAGTTGCCATGGCTGTGCCCTCTCTGGTCAAAGCGATACTCTCGGTGGTCTCCGCTCTATTTACGTCGGCGCTCCTCGCACGACTGCCTGCTGACGACGCCAAGGAGGCCCCGGGGCATCCCCAATCTGAGAGGAGCCCTTTTCTGGATGCCCTTTTGCGCCGAAACCGGTCGTCATCGCCAAGCCCGTGCAATGGGTCAGCGCTTTCGGTGAACAACAAGGCTTGCTGGTTCGAGAGGCTGTCAATGAACGGCTTCCCGCCCTGCTCTTGATTGCAAGTGCTCGCTCGAATAATTTTTTCCTGCAGTCAGCCCACGAGTTAGCCAGCATCGGCTTCACTGTCTTGCTGGTGGAAATCGACGGGAACCAAAATGAAGTGCCTCCCGGACTAGCTCCCCCCCAACAAAATGATGCGATCCGTCTCGAGCGAGGGCTCGCGCAACTCGGCTCGGCCGTCCGCTGGTTGCGGCGTCGCGGGGACGTGTTCCCCGAAAAGATCGGTGTCCTGGGTTGGGGGAAAACGACCCACCTCGCGCTGGAACTCGCCGCCGCGCAGAATTTGCAGGCCGCCGTCCTGACCGATGTCGAGTTGCCTCTGGTGCTCGATCCGCCGCTTTCAATCGGACTCGGGCAGACGGCCGTGTTCATCGTCGTCGGCGCGTACCAGGTGACTCCGTCGGATAGGGAATTTTCTGCGAGGCTGGAGCGCGCGTTTGAGATCGCACACGTCGAGCACCGCGTCCTAGAACTTAAATCTGCGAAAACGGGCTTCATGGATAGCCAGCGACGCGAGGCATTCGACGCCAAGTCGGCCGATCGCGCCTGGTTCGAGATCTACGAATTCCTCGGCAAGCATGTCGAAGATGCGGAGCTCAAAACGCCACTCATCACCGCTCGAAGTTCCGACGTTGCGCCTGCGGCCCATCCATTTGTCTCGATCGGCGATGTGATGCGCGCGGTCAACGGTGCTTCGGGAGTATGCGGAGACGTGGCGCAATCGCTGAACGAAGATCCACGGGAAGAGAAGGATTGGAAGCTGCTTCGCGCCGGGCGGCAATCATGGCGGATTCCGGCGCATTGCTCATGGGCCTCCAGCCGCCGAAAGGTAGCCCGTCGAGTTGGCAGCGGCACGCGGCCTCGTATCGCGGAGCCGCTACCGCCTTAGCCGCTGCCGCCGATCGGCGCAACATTGCCGAAGTGCGGCAGGCTTTTGCTCGCCTCAAGGCCAACTGCAGTCGGTGCCATTCGGATCATCGATAGTGCCAGCCCTGCGTCTCCCGCATCCGAATCCATGGTGAAGAATCGTCGCAACCCTAGGATCCCGAGGCTTGCGCGAGTCGTGGTCCGGAGCCGTTCGTAATGCCCGATTTGAGGTCCGACGAAGTACTTGGGCCGATCGATGGAATGAGCTGCCCAGTCTGCTACAGACAGCCCCTCCAATGCCCCTCGTAAAGCGGCGACAGGGATGATCAAAGATGACCAACCCAATCTCATTGGTCTCTTTGGAGTTACGATCACAAGATCGTTTGCAGCCGAGGGAAAGGGCTCGGCCTTCGTCGAATTCCGATCTCTCGCTTGAAAGGAACGAGGCTCGCAGGCACCAACAAGCGCCCTGCGAGCCTCGTGCCATTTCGCGTCCCGCCACTTCGGGAGATCCGCCAGCGCTGGCGAAACCCTGGCCTACGAGATTTCTCGTCTCGCGCACATTCACGCGATCGACGACCTCTCCCTGAAGGTGGCGAAGCGTTTGATTCGATCGTTTATTTGGCCTTGAGCTTTTCAAGTTCCTCTTTGTTGAGCGCATCAAGCTCGTCCTTCGACGGGACCTTCGCCAGGGCTTCTTTCGCCGCCGCCGCGACGTCGGGATCCGGATCGTTGGCAAACCGTTCATAGGCCGTCTTCAGCCCGTAGATGCGTGCCGGGGACTCCTCTTCGGCGCTTTTCCTGATGTATTTGGCCCGTTCAGGCGGAGTAAGGCCGGCCAGAAAATTCCCGTACGATGTATTCGAGCCCATGCCCATCAGGCTCTGGTAATACTGGCTGTCCTTGAAGGTGTCTGATTCGACATTGGGGGGAGCAATTCCGGACTTGCCGCACCCGGCGGCAAAGAGCACGCCAAACAAAAGTGCGAGGTAACTGGCATTCCTCACGTCAATTGATCCTTCGCTTTAAGGCCCAAGAGCGCAAGTGACGCGGCCAGTCGACACGGTGACCTGCTGGACCAGGGGCGACGCGTATCACCTGCGCGAAGAAAACGCAAAAAAGGGCAGGCTGCCAACACGATCGTTGGCAGCCCGCCAATCTTACGAGAACTTAAACCGCAAAGCAGAACGCTTACGGTTCGCCGACAGAGCCGGACACCGTTTCGCCACCCTGCATGGTGGAGAGGCCGGTGTAGATCGACATGTCGATGCTGTCGTTGATGAACTGCACCGAGCCATCGCACAACAGGAAGAGGCCCCCGTTCGGATGGTCGCTACGGAAGTTCGAGAGACTGCCGATCTCGGGATTCGCAGTCCCCAGGGGCGCCGGGTTGGGCTGGCCATTGCTGGCATTCCCGACTCCGGTCAGCGACAGGCTGATCGGCGGGCCGCCGGCTCCCGAAGCCCACGTGCTCGTGCACGTGTTAAAGGCACTGGTCACAAAGGCTGGACCGGTGCCGCCCGGAGGACCGCCCAAATCCACAAAGGTGTCGGTCACCGGGTTCTTATTGAGTTGCTCCATCGTGCAGGCGCCGTTGCCGGCCGTCAGCACAAATTGGGCAGCAACGGAGTTGTTGGTGCTGTTCACGAACTGATCGTTGACGAGAACCTGAACCCAAACGGGCTGGGGCGCACCCGCCGCAGACGCTGGGACGCCGAGCGCCAAGACCGCGGCCGGTACCGGCGACGGCCAAGTGGGGGGAGTGAGGCAGTAGCGGCCACGACAAATCGTGAACTTCGGCGTCAGGATCAAGGGAGACATCGCGGCTTCGCCGATGGCAAACGTGCTGGTCGTGCCGTCCGTGATATCACGGATGCGGGTGTTACCGTTGATGTTGAACACGCCGAGTTCCCGAGCCGGAATTTTTGAACTCGACCAGCAGAGTTGGTCGCAGACGCCGTGGCAGAGGGCGTAGTTGATCGGGACGTCATAAAGTCCTTGCGACGTCACCCCCAGTCCGGGGAACTGATCGGGGAAGGTGTCGGACGGGCAGCGGTACAGCCCACTGGCACCGGCCGCTTGCAGCGCGGTTCGCGTCAGCCCAATCCCGTTCGTGGCAGCCGTGACCGTTTGGCTGTTGACCGCGCGGTTCCACTGATAGGCGCGGGCAAAGGCGGTCTGCTCGTCGTACGGCGTCATCAGGACGAAGGCATTGGCCATCGCGTGATCGTAGACATTGCCCGGAAACGGGGCGCCTTGGGACGCCCAAGTGTTGCCATACACGGACGCGCCCATCGGGAACATGCGGCAGACGTCGTGGTAGTTGTGCATGGCAATGCCGAACTGCTTCAGGTTGTTGCGGCATTGGCTGCGGCGGGCGGCCTCGCGAGCCGCTTGGACGGCCGGAAGCAGCAGAGCGATGAGCGTCGCGATAATCGCGATCACCACCAACAGCTCGATCAGAGTAAAGCCAGCGCGCCGATCGCGCTTCGGCTCAAGTCGTAACATCGACAGACTCCTTGGAAAGTTTGGAAACCAAAACGAACTTAGTAGCACCTCAAAACCGCTTGGAAACTTGAGGATTGGGAACGCGAACAGACTCATAAAAGGTACGCGCGACGATACAGCATTAACGAATAATTGAGCAACCGGGGTGTCACTGAGATTTGCATCGGGGAATCCCCGATCCCCCTGATCCAGATCGCGCGAACCGTTCCGCTTTGCGGGCTACTTACAGCGACGGCGACGGCCGGGGCCGCGATGGCATGATGTCCGCTCGCGGCGGTTTCATTTCGTCGAGCGCAGCAAGTACGCGAGTAGATCGCCGAGCTCAGCTGGCGTTTTGACCAAGCCGGCGGGCATCGGCGACGTCTTTTGCACGCGACGCTGTTCGACCTCCGCGACGGCCAGCGTCCGCCGCGTCGCATCAGGCAGGAGCAGCTCGATCTTGTCGGCCGTTTCGCTCAGGACAAGCCCTGTGAGCACCTTGCCGTCGCGCATCACGAACGACGTCGCGCGGAAGACCGGCGAAACCGTGCGACTCGGGTCGAGGACCGACTCGACCAGGTAGGGAATGGTGAAGCGGGCGGCCGCTCCGGCCAGGCTCGGACCGCCGACGGCCGCCGAGGTATCGTCGATCGCGTGACATTTCGCGCAGCCGATGCCATCGGAGCTAAAGAGCTTGCGGCCCCGTTCGGGATTGCCACGACGGGCGGCGTCAGGCCAGTTCACCGCCAGAAACTCCGGACCAATTGTGCCGCCACCCGCGCCGGCCGACTTGAGCCGACTTAACAGCGCCCCATTGTCGAACTTCTCCGGCAACGTCGCGCTCACTTCGCGCAACGTCCGATAGTGAGCGTAGAGTTCGCAAGCCCCCTCGACGTTGTTCACGCGAAATAACAGGTCGTTGCTGCCCGGTTGCAGATCGAGGTAGACCACGTCCTGCAGCGGCAGCGCGGCGCGGACGCCGGCATATGTCCAGACAGGTTTGCCGTTCTGCCAGATCTTCAGTCCGTCGTCCGAGCCGGGCAGCAGCAGCATCTGTTGGCGAATGGGACTCGTCACACGGCAGTACGCATAGAACGACGCATCGCCCGCTGGACCGAACGCCTTGATGAAATCGAACGCCCGCTCGTTCTTAAGCGGCTGCCAGGCGAGCGTTTTGGTCAGCGAACCGTAAGTCGCCGCCAGATCGACGGCCCCCTGCTCCGGTGGATGCACCGCGGCCAGGCCCCGTCCGCTGTCGGGAAAGGGGCCGATCGCCCACGCTCGACCCATCTGCTTGAGCGGCGCGTTCACCAATCGCCGGCGTTCCGTCTGCTTCCGCAGAGCGCCAATTTCCGGCTCGGTTCGAGGATCATTGAGCAGCGAGAGAAAATAGGCGGCCTGCAGCCGGACGGGGTCGCTCCGGTCGGCCAGCCGCTCACGCAGCAACGCGAAGAGTGCCTCTTGCTCGTCCGCATGTTTCGCGGCGCGCCAATGCTCGGCCACCGTGAACAGTCCGAGGCGGCCGCGCGTCCGCAAGTCGACGGTTTCGTCGAGATACTTCACGTGATAAACGTCGCCCGTCGACCACGGAGCCAGCGGCAGCTCGGTCGGAATCGGCTCCATCGGACGGGGAACGGTCAGGCGGAACCCCGCTGCCAGCACTCCCGCGAGACGAGTCGGCTCGTCGGCGTCCGTGCAGGTCGTCTTGAGGAATGACAGCGGCGCCCGCTCGGCGAGCACTCGCGAGGCCGATTGCCGCAAGTAGGTGTCCGTCGAGCGCGCGACCCGCGTGATCGACTCCAGCGGCACAGGCGACGCCTCGAAGAAGGCGCAGGTCGCCGCCAATGCCACCTGGGGATCGGAGTCCCTCAAATTCGCCGCGAGGGTCTGCGAGACACGCCGCGTCGCTGCCGAAGAACTCGTGCAGAGCACGGACGGCTTGCAGTCGCACGGCGGCACTCGAATCAGCCGCCAACTCGCCGAGATGGTCTCGCGCAGCGTCGGAGCGGCCGGCGGCCGTCAGCCACAGGAGATCCGCAAAGGCCACATCTGCGGACTTCGTTTTCCCCAGTCGTACCGCGGCCTGCTGGAAGCACATCCCCGCCCCGCCGCAGCAGCTCGAGATGGGCGCGGCGTCGGACTTCCCAAACGGGCGACGAAAGATCCTGAAACAAAGCCGTTGCATTCCGCGCGGTGATTTCTGCCCGTTCCGGCTTCGGCTGAGAATCCGCTGCCCGCGGCGATAAGCGAACGAGGTCGCTGGCATAAATCGGCGAGCCTTCGTTGTGTGCCATGTAAGCGATGGTGACGTAGATCGCATTGTCGGGTGCGACCGTTACGCCGACGGGGCGAGCCTGATTTTTCCCGACGAGCAGCGGCCGCTCGTCCGCGCGAAAACTGGCGCCGCGTGGCGCAAACGGGTATCGCATGACGGTTCGCACGCCCCACCGCGCGATCAGCAAATTGTTCCGCAACTGCTGCGGCCAGCCGGCGCCGTCGAGATACGCCTCGGCGACCGGGACGGCGCGGCCCATGCCGTTAAACATCGTTTCGAGCAAATCGGCCCGGTCCGGCGTAATGTGCGGCATCCAGCCCCGCGGCCAACCGAAGTCCGCCTGCGGCACGACATGAATCAGCCGTCCGGGCACGTATGCGTGCGGCAGCGATTCGTGATCGTTGTCGTTGCTGAAGAGATTCCAGTCCCGATCAAAGACCAGGCCGCACGGATTGCGGAGCCCGCGGGCGATGACGCGCAGACCGCTGCCGTCGGGATGCATCCGCAAAATCGCTCCCTGCCCCGTGTAGGGGATCCCCGCAGGTTGCGTCGGTGTGAAGAACGTCCAATGTCCCCAATGATCCGCGCGATCGAAGTCCCCGTAATGAACGAGCGTGTCGCCCATGGAAATATAGAGATCGCCCTCCGGCCCCCACGCGAGCGCGTGAAAGCACTGGTGCACGTGGTAGAGCGGGACGCCCCACAGCAGCCTTTGGGGTCGCAGTCCTTCGCGTTTCACCACGCCGTCGGGGATGACGTAGAGCGCCGAGAGCGTGAGCACATACAGATCGTTGCCACGAAAGTCGACGTCGTAGACCCAAGAGTTCGGCGGGAATCTCAGCAACTCGCGGCGCGGGGCAAATCGCCCGTTGCCCATGGGCTCGTAAACGAACAGTGCTTCCCGCCCGCCGACGAACAGCCGTCCGGTCGTGTCGCCCCGTACCGAAAGAAAGGACTCATTCGGCGACGAATCGAGTCGCTCCAATCGCACCTCGGGATCGACAACCGCGTAGTCCAGGCTTGCGACGGGATCCGCGACGGGGCCTGCGGAGCACGCGACGGCGCCGAAAATCAGCGCCGCCAGGCTGGCCACGGCGCCCGGCGCTAGACGACATGCGAGCACACGAGTGGATTTCAACTGCTGGACGGGGTGCGACATTGGAAGAATTTAAGCACAGGGGTGTGAGGTTAGCGAATCAACCAGGCAGGACGGGACAGGCTGGAACACTCAAGGAGCGTCAGTCCCAAACTAGTAGAATGGCCCCGCCCCGATCAACGCGCTTGGCGAATGCCTGTCTCGCAGGTTGTAGATTCGCCGCGCCGTCTCTGTTAGCATCGAGCGTCACGCAAGTTTCCGCCAAATTTCGTCCCAATCGCCGTCATTCCGGGTCTCGCGTCCGATCGAGACCCGCCCATCCTGATGGCCTGCCTTCTCGGTTGGAACCGGCATGACGGGTACCCAAACTCAGGCCGCCACAAAGAGCCAGGCGGGCGGGCGTTCCGGCTCGCCGACCATGCGGCGGATCTTGCGACGAATCACCTGTCCCCATTGCTGGGAGCAGTTCGCGCCGGAACGCATCCTCTGGATCTCCGAGCACACCGACCTGCTGGGCGATCCTCGGCTCGGTTCCGAGCATCAGCAGCGGTTCCTGCCCACGCGGTTTACGGTCGCGGGCGAAGCCATCGACGGCAAGGGGTTTCCCTGCCACTCGCTGGCCTGTCCCAAATGCCATCTCAGCGTGCCGTCGGCGCTCCTGGAAATGGAGCCTCTCTTCTTTTCGATTTTCGGCGCGCCCGCCAGCGGCAAATCATTCTTCCTGGCCGCGATGGCCTGGGAACTTCGCAAAACGCTGCCCCTCACGTTTTCGATCGGATTCTCCGACGCGGATCCGGCCTCCAATCGCCACCTGCACGACTATGAAGAGTCGCTCTTCTCCAGCGGCTCCCCCAAGAGCCTCGTTCCGCTCGGCAGCCTGATCCGCAAGACGGAGGAGCAAGGCGACCTCTATGACACGGTGGCCTTCGGCACGCAGACCGTGAGCTATCCGCGGCCTCTGCTGTTTGCGATGCAGCCACAGTCCGGACATCCCAGCGTGGACAAGATGGATCAGCTGTCGAGAGTCCTCTGCCTGTACGACAACGCGGGCGAATCGTTTCTGCCCGGAAAGGACACAGCCGCCAACCCGGTCACGCGGCACATGGCCCAATCGCGCGTACTCTTTTTCGTGTTCGATCCGACGCAGGACAGCCGCTTCCAATTGCAGAGTGACGGTCATCGCGTGGTGCAGGAATCGTCGCGCACGTTTCGGCAGGAACCGGTGCTGCAGGAGGCGGCCGCCCGCATTCGTCGCTACGCGGGCATTCCGCAGAAACAAAAGCACCGCCGGCCGCTAATTGTGATTCTCACTAAGTTCGACGAGTGGTCCCAACTACTCGGCTCCGCCCCGCCGCCTCCACCGTGGGTTGCCGTCGACGTTCCGCGACAGTCGAAGCCGGGCCAGACGCGGCGCGTCCACGCGCTCGATCCGGCGGCGGTCGAACGTCAATCGCGCCATGCCCGCGAGGCCCTGTTGAAGCTGACGCCCGAAATCGTCACTGCTGCCGAGGGCTTCGCCGACGAGGTGATTTTCATTCCCGTTAGTGCGATTGGTTGGAAAACGCAGTGGAGCGAATCGTCGAAGCAGCTGTCCATTCGCCCGGCCGATACCGAGCCTCACTGGGCGACGGTCCCCTTCGTGTACGCTCTTTCGCGCACGACTCCCGGACTGGTTCCGCTGATCACCAGGAAGAGCAAGGACCGCCAAACCGGTTGATTCGACCGTGCCGATCGCGGCAGTGCGAATTCTTTCGCGGGGCCGTAGGACTGTGACACAGGAACTACTCTACACGTCGGCAGCGCAAGGCTTGGACCCAGGGAGCCGCGGTTTTTGCACCGTTGTCCGCACGCGGGGCATGCCGGCGCCGCTGGCACCGCTGCTTGGAGTCGCTGAGCGGTTATCGCCCAGCCTTTGCGCTGACCGACCCGCGTGCTGCCGCAAAACCCGGTCAACTATTCGCACGTGCGTGTGGCGGCCGGCGGAAAAACTATAGCGTCTTGTCGCGCGTGGCCGATTACGGTCTGGATTACAGTCAGCGGACCAACAAGATCGCCCACCACATCGTGTTGGCAAGCGACGAGCGGCCCGAGGCCGGGCCTGCCTGGTTGCTGGCTCAACCCGGCTTTATGGACGCCCGCTGGGACGGCCAACCGCGCACGCTGCCAGCCGGACGCCGCGTACCGACCGGAGCCGAGCGGCCCACTGCGTGCCCCACCTGGGCCGCCGTCACGGGCGATGCCGGCTGGGCGGGCGTGCTGGCGGAGAGCTGGCTCACGGGTACGGCTACCTACCTGATATTCGAGCCCGGGACCGACACGCTCGGGCTGATCCGCGAAGCCATCGCACTCTTGCCGCCACGCAAACGCTGGGAGGCCACTTTCGCGACCTATTACACCGGCATGCCCAGCAGCGCGACCTGCAGTTGCCGATGCGTCCTGACCGACTCGCAAGAACGCCATTCAGGCGCATCGCCTGCCGAATGTGCTGCGCATCGATTTGACGCAAAAGTTGCCCGCCGACCGAAGTGGCGACCTAGTCAATGTCGCCCGCACGGGCCCCCTGAAAAGAACTCCCACCGGCCGTTCGCAGCCGGCGCCTGCTTCGCTGCCTCACACTTCCGAAAGCGAGAGCGTGCCGTTCGCGATCCCCTTGGCAGGCACGACGCCGAGAACGCGCGAGGGCATATTACTGCAAAATGTGCCTGCGGGGCCGCCTCCTCTCGAGCCACGCATCCGCAAAGTCGAAGACAAGAAACGCGTCCCCGTTTGGGTTTGGTTGATTGCGTCGCTCTCGGCCGCCGCAGTGGTTTTCGGTTCCATTTTTCTGTACGCCGTGAACCATCCACGGCAAGCGCCAATCCAAGTGGCAGGCGGTGATGCAACAATCGGCGAGGCCAAAAAACAGGCGCCTCAACCTGTGAACGCCGGCGAGGAAAACAAGAATAAAACGACGGAGGAGCGGAAGGATCATAAAGCACCGGCGTCCGCGAAAGCTGTCGCCACGCCACCATCGTCGACGTCAGCGAGGACCAGCGTCGCCGCCAAGGCCGGAGCGGCCGGTCCCGAAGCTGCCAATCAAGCCTCACCCACGAACTCTACGGTCGCGAAAGACCCAAAATCGGTCGAACCCCTACCCTCCACATCCCAGTCGGCAAGCGGAAAGCCAAATCCCCAGTCGACGAGCAAACCGCTCACAGTGGCGGGCATTGCTGCAAATGCCGCTCGGCCGGACGACCCAAAGAAGCCTCCTAGGCCGCCAGCCCGTACGGATCCACGGGAGACTCAAAACCCGGCCCATGGTCTTAACGCTGCCAGCGCTCCCCTAAGGCTGCCAAGCGTCTTACTGTTGCCTTCAGACCTCAAGCCCAAACAAGAGGCTACGCTGATTGCGGGAGCGGACAGCCCGGGGCAATCACGTCCGTGGTCGCTGTCGCTTTGGCTCCCGAGCGACGGCAAACAGAGCCTCAAAGTGTCGAAAGGCTCCGATACCTCGGTCGCGCTTTGTCAGGCAGCAACCGGCTCGGACGATCTTGTCAGGTTTCGGTTGAATGATCGGACGCGCGAAATCACGATCACAGCTTCGACTCCGAGAGCCGAGGCGATCAAAGCCTTGTACTTTTGTGTTTTGTGCGTCGGCCAGGGTCACGAGCGCAAGACGTTCCAATTCTTTCGCCCATCTGTTGCGGCACCCGGTTCTCCTGCCCCAGAACACAAGCGACCTTCCTGGACAATCCCGGTCTCTGGACCGATTCAAGAGATGCCTCCTCTTGCCGTGGAAGTCGCCACGGTTCAGTTAACAAGTAAGACGTCTCAAACGACGTACGCAT
Source organism: uncultured Planctomycetaceae bacterium (assembly GCA_963813715.1). Taxonomy (GTDB): domain Bacteria; phylum Planctomycetota; class Planctomycetia; order Planctomycetales; family Planctomycetaceae; genus DASPSM01. The sequence goes on from CAWFAK010000007.1 coordinate 706,476, forward strand.
TTCGTCCCGAGATGGCCCAGGACAAGAAAGGAGGAGCGCTGCTGGCCTCACTGATGTCGTCAGAACTCAACCAACAACTCCTTGCGGTCACCGGCTCCAAGTCCGAACGAGCAGACATCAACCTTGCTCTACATGTAAAACAAACTGCGACATCCGTCGATTTCTGGTTCGGCTCAGAGGATATGAAGAGGCTTTTCACAGCAGTCACGAATGTCCAGACCAGTCGCCTCATCGACATCATGGTCAACTACCGTGACCCGAGCCCCGACCAATTGAAAAAGCAACACGATGAAGCCGCTAGAAACATTAAGAGGCAAAAAGGCAATGAACGGCAAAAGGTCAGCGCGGCTCTCAAGAGCTTTCGAGACAAGCTCCAGGAGCCGCTCGATCCGGCGAAGCTAAAGAGCTTTCAACGGATTCTTGGTGACCTCGATCGCCTGCAGAATGACCTCGAACGAACCGACGGATTGCAAAACGACCTCAACGCCGCAGTGCTTAAAGGCGCGCGGTTGTTCTATCACGTCAGTGACCAGGACGGCCAAATACAAAGAAACTATGTCGTCAAACTCGAGAGCGATCTAGACTGAACCTAAGCCGACTTTCAAGCTAAGAAACTATGTCCGATCTGCGACGCATCGTCGATGAAATCCGTTTCTACCTCGACTCCAACGAGGCGGAGATGACGGAGTCGGTGCGCGAGGCGGCCAGTGATTATGCCGAGGCTTGTCATCAGGCGAATCAGCGGTTGCGGCGGTGCGGCGAGTTTTTGAATCGCAACCTGCGTTCCGAGGCGATCCAGCTCTCCGAAGCAGAGCCCGACCTGTTGGAGGCCGTTTCCACCCTCGATTTCGCCGGCCGCGAAAATTGGGACTCGGTCGTCAGTCTCTATAACCTGCCGACCGTCGAGCCGCTGTTGATGGAGGTGGCTGAGGCACTCAACGAAGCGTATGCGTTGCAGGAGCCGGTGAAGAAGCTCCTCGACAAGCATCGCTTCCTGGCGCTGTCGCGGGCTCCTCTCAAACAGCGGTTGGCCGTCTTGTGGAAGCTCGTCGAGCAGGACCCGACGATCGGCAGTTGGGAGACGGATGCCAGCGAGATGGAGCGGGTCCGGCTCCGCGAGATCGAGGCCGAGACCCGCGATGCGGTCAAGCACGTCGACGCCTCCGGCATGAGCGCGATCGCCGAAGAGCTCGAGCACGGGAAGTGGATCGAAGCGATCTCGCAACAATTCAAGACGGCCATCGCCCAGTCCGCTCGCGAGATCACGCGGCGGGACGCACGGACGCATGTCGAAATCGTAGCGGCCGCCCTCCAAACGGCCCTGGCCGAATCCGCCTTGGAACGGGCCCGTCAGCTCAAAACTCAATGGGACGATTTGCAGGAAGCGGCCGATCTCGACGGCTTCGATCCCGTTTCACTTCGTGCTCAACCGACGCTCCGCTGGGTCGCGGAAGAAGACGCGAAGGAGGCCACGCGTCAAAAGTTGGAGAAGGCCGTCGCCTCGTTCCGGCAGCTACTCGGAGATGAGCGCACGCCCCGCGACACGCTCGAGAGCTCGCGCGCGGCCCTGCTCCGCATTGATCCGGCGATCCCCCCGCCGCTCGAGGAACGCTTCCGTGAGCGCGTGCAGCGGATCGAACGGCGTGACAAATTCCGACGCGTGTCGATCATCGGTGCCAGCGTCGCGTCGGTGCTGGTGCTTGCCGGTCTGAGTGGGCTCTTGGTTCGGCGGTCGTTGCAGAACGCCGAGACCAGCCGCCTGGCCGACTCGCTGTCACAATCGGTCGCCGAGGGGAAGCTCGTCCAAGCGCGGGATTTCGCGAACGAGCACCTCGACCTGGCCGGCGACGCACACTGGGAGAAAGCAGTCAACAACTTGACCGACGCGGAAGGTCAGGAAAAACTTCGCGCGGCCGACTTCTCCGGCCAGCTCGCCTCCGCCGCCAAAGCTGGGGATTACGCCGAGGCCCGTGCCAAGCTCGACAAAGCGGTGCGCCTCGCCCGGACGGAGGATGAAAAATCGCAGGCGGAGCGGTTAAGCGGGCAGGTGGAGGAACAGCACCGCAAGGACGTGACGACAAAAACCAGCGAGCTGCAGCAGCGCTTCGACGCGATCACCGCCGACCTCCATCGTGCCCAGACCATGCACAATGTCTCCGCGCCCGCGGCGGACATCGCCGCCCTACTCTCACAGATTGGCGAGCGGTTGACCGCGCTTCGTCAGGCTGCCAGCGGCTTGGAGGGGGATTACGGATCGCGGATTGGCGTGCTCGAAACCGAGTTGAAGTCGATCAAGGATCTGGTTCACGCGGACAGCCAGAAGGTGGCGGCGCTCGACGCGATCAAACACGCCTCGCTGATTCATGCGGCCGAGGCTGACTCCGGCAAGCAAGTGAGCGACTACATTGCCGCCCTTGCCGCATTCACGCAGGCGTTTCCCGACGATCCGCGCACTCCCGACTTTCAAGAGGTGCGGAACGAGGCGGCGCTCTACGCAGGTATCTGCGCCTGGCAGAACATGGCCGCCCAATGGAAAACGCTCAATCCCGGCGATTTAAACGATGCTCGCAAGCGGGCCGGCGAATGCGCAGAGTTTCTCAAGCAGCATGCCCAGTCGCCGGCGGCCCCACTCGTGCAACAGTATGCCGCCTTCGCGGAGGCCGTGCAGCGTCGCGAGAGCGACGGCCTGGTCACCAAGCTGCACGACTTGTTCGCCGGCCCGCTGATGCACAATGTTCACGTCCTGCGGGACAACGAGAGCAACGCATACTATCTGAAGAACGCGGTCGACCTTTCCGGCAAGCGCTTCGCGAACGTCAAATACTTGAGCGGTTTCGGCGGCGAGGAAAAAAACAAGACCCTGCCCACCGACACGCTGACGAAAGCCGTCTCTGATCCGGCGCCGCAAAGCCCTCTCTCTGACAAGGCCCTCATTGAGCTGGCGCAACTCTCGGTCGAAAACTGGGAGCCGAGCATCGGTCATCTGGCGCATCTCGTGCTCGAGACGGACAAGCTCGACCCATTTCTCCGCTACGCGCTGTTACGGTACGTGCTGGAGTACGGGGCGGCCGGCAGCGATCTCCTCAATCCCGGGCTGCAGCAGCCGCTTGGGGTGTTGCACAACGGCTTGGACCTTTCGACCCCTTGGATGCTGCCGGATAGCGCGGCCGCAAAAAAAGCCCGCCCCGAAGCCGAGCAGGTGGTGTTCCGCATCATCGACCTCGACAAAGCCTGGACCCAGGCCGACCGCCGTCGCGAACAGCTCGCCCAAGCGTTCTTTTGTCCTTGCCTGTTCATCGGCCGGTTGTCCCGCAACGCCGAGGGACAATGGGGCTGCGTGACGCGCTGGACGGCAGACGGCAACTACGATCTGGTTGTGGCCGTTCCCGGAGCGAACGGCGAGCCGTCACGCTGGGAGCCGATTGGGACCGTCAAGGACGGCAAGGTAACGATCGCGCGCCAGGAACGGGCCACCGTGCTCCGCGAGGGGCGACTCATCCTTGCCCGCCCACCGGAGGCCGCCAAATGACTGCCGATGCCTCCGCCGAGGACACGGGCTTCGAGCCAACCACCTATTTCGTGCGCATCCGCGGGAAAATCCACGGCCCGTTCGACGTGGAAAAACTGAAGAAGCTGCACGCGCGGGGCCAGTTCAGCCGGGCCCACGAAGTCTCGCGGGACAAACGCTCGTGGCAGCCGGCCGGAACGCTGCCCGAGCTTTTCGGCGCGCCCGAGCTGCGCCTGCCCCAAGCGGGAGACAACGTGTTCCTGCCGGAAATCGAAGAGACGGGCGACTCGTATCAACAAACTTCCGCGCCGCCGGGAACGGCCAAATGGTACTACAGCGTCGGGGACGAGAGGCACGGCCCGGTTCCGCTCATGGACCTGCGGCAACTCGTCGTCAACGGACAAATGTCGCCGCACGACCTCGTCTGGAAAGAGGGACTCGAGGACTGGGTGCCCGTCGCCAATCAACCTGAGTTCCAGGCGCAAATCGGCGGTGGCGGCAACCGCTTTCAGCAATATGCTCCGGCGATGCACGGCATGGCGGCCGCCGTGCCCCACCACCTGACTCGGACAAGCGGTCTGGCGGTGGCCAGCGTCACGCTGGGAGTGATCGGACTGTTTCCGGCAGCCTGCACTTTGTTTGTGCTCATTCCCCAAACGGCGGCGATGGCCATCGCCAGCGTGGTCCTGGGATTCGTCGGGCTCTTTCTCGGAGCCAGCAATATCTTCGCGATCATTTTTGGAGCGGCCGCGATGAAAGACATCGGCCGCGCACGCGGGTACGTGACCGGTTGGGGCCTGGCTCTCGCGGGCCTGATCATGGGTTCGATCGGCGCCCTCGGTTGGATGTTTTGGTTGCTCTTCTGGCTGCACGTGCTGACGTCCCCTTTTGCCTAGCGAGACCACCGATTTTGTATTGGATGCGAACCCTCGTTGCGTGAAAGACGGACCATGAGTCGCTGAGGCAAACGAGCCCACTTGGGCAGCGGCGGCGGGCGATCGATCAAGCCAGGCCAAACGAATGACGGATCAATGGTACTACCGGCAGACAGCGGCCGAGTTTGGACCCTATACGGGAGCTCAACTGCGGCAGCTCGCCCAGTCCGGCCGGATCACGGCGGCGACCCTGGTCCGGCCGGCAAAGAATGGCGACTGGATCCTCGCGTCGCAGGTGAAGAGTCTGTGGGTGGCGGACCGACCGAAAGCCGCGCGTCTCGCCAACGTGCCGCCGCCGCTACCACCCCGCCCTTCCAGCTCGGCGGCGCGCGCGACGGTTCCGGGCGACGGTCAGCCCGTCGCGCCCGCTCGCCCTCAACGGAAGAGAACGGCGATCGTGATCGGAACGTGCATCGGCGTTGCCCTCCTCGTGGCCGGCTTGCTCGTCTACCTGGCCGCGGGCCGAGCGAAAAGAGCACTTGCGGCGACCGCCGGTGCGTCGGATATCGCCGAACCGTCCCCGGTTGCCGTCGCGGAACAGGCGGGGCCGTCGCCCGCCGAGGCGGCTCTCCCGGCAAACAACCCCGCCGCAGGGCATGGCGGCGGGTTGTCGACGGAACAGATCGTCGCGAGATGCGAGTCGGGCGTCGCACTGATCAAGGGGCGGGTTTCCAGCGGTACCGGCTTCCTGATCGCGCCGGACGTCCTGGTGACGAACAAGCATGTGCTTTCACATGAATTGATCGACCTGGTCGAGGTCTATTTCCCGTCCGCGAAGGCGGCCGAGCAGGGCCCTTTCAAGCCGACGCTGTTGCTGGACGACGAGAAGCAGGACCTCTCGGTGCTGCGGGTGAAAACCAACCTCAACCCCGTGACGCTCGCGCGAAACTATCAATTTCGACGCGGGCAGGAAATCACCGTGATCGGCAGTCCGGGACTGGGCGGAGGAGCGCTCTTGCAGAACGCTGTCAGCCGAGGGGTGATGAGCACGGAAATTACAATCCACGGACTCCCGTATTATCAAGTCGGCATTTCCATCAACCCGGGCAATTCCGGCGGCCCCGCCTTCGATTCGGATGCACAGGTCATCGGCGTGGTGACGCTCAAGGCGTCGGACAAAGAGGGCCTGGGCTTCTGTATTCCCGTGGCCGAAGTCCGCCGGTTGCGCGATCGGCTGCAAACTGTGACCCAGCACGAGATCGACCTGATGCAGGCGACTCATCGCCTTCGCGTCACCTACCGGTCGATCGCCCTGTTGGGGCAGGCCTACAAGTCCGGAATGCGGCTCTACGTTTCCGCAATGCAATCCGCGATTGACCAGCAACAGGGACCCGACGCAGGCCTTTCGGCCGTGCAGGACAAGGTGCAGTCCAAGCTGCAGTCCATCGATCACGTGCTGCTGGGCGTGCTGCGAAACGAGATTCCGCACATCACGAGCGATCCGAACGTTTCCGAACCGATCCGCCAGAAGCTGGCCGACTTCTGGGCAAACTACCTCGAGATGAAGAGTTACGTCGATAATCCCCGCGGCAGTTACCTCACCTACCAGGCCAAGTGCAACGAACTGTCCGATAGTCACGACCGCCTGTCGGAGTCGATCAAGGCGATGCTCGGCCTGGGCGACGAAGAGGATTGAGGCGTTCGCGAGCACTTGCCCTCGCTTGTTCCCACCGATTGGCAACCATGAAGCTATCCCTTTCCGTACGCGTAGCCGAGGCGCCCTGCAAGACTCGTCTCAACGCTCCCTTCGCGGACGTCGTTGCGCTCGCGGCCGAGTACGGTTACGGTGCAATATGCATGCGGGCCAGCGCCGGCGGCGTGGGCACTCCGCGTGAGGAACTCGCGCGAATGCGTGACCAGGTCGAGCGCGCCAGTCTCGTCATTTCGATGGTGACGGCGGACTCCGACGTACCGCTCAACAACGAGTATGGTCCGGATAGTCTGCGCAACATCGGCCCCAGTTTGGATGTGGCCGAGGCGCTCGGCTGCGATCTGATCCGTGTCTGCCTCAAGTGCGAGGCGGACGTTGAACCGGCCAAACGAGCCGCCGACCTGGCCGCGGTACGAGGAATTCGGCTGGCCCACCAGTGCCATACGACGACGCTCTTTGAAGAGGTCGAGCCGTCGATCGCGCTGCTGGAGCAGATCGACCGCCGCAATTTCGGGCTGATTTATGAGCCAATCAATCTGTTGATCTGCGGACAGCCCTACGGTTTGAAAACGCTCGAGGCGTTTGCACCCTACCTGATGAACGTCTACTTGCAGAATCATCGACTCGATCCCAACGGACCGGCCTCACTCGAGACCTGGTGCCTGGGGGTGCGGCGCTTTCATCACATCCCGCTCTGGGAAGCGGGCGGCGTCGATTTTGCCGAAGTCATTCAAGCGTTGCGGGCGATTGGCTACACCGGCTACGTCACCGTGCACCAGGCCTACGCTGAGCTGATGGGCCCCCGTGAAGCGGCCGCCAAGAGCGCCGAATATCTGCGCGGGCTCGGAGGGTTCAGCCCGCCCGGGAGCGACAACCCCTGAATCGGTCAGGAGTGCTCGGCTGCGGCTGCAATCGGGCACAGGCTGTTGAGATATTCTTCGAGATTTGTGAATCCATCCCCGTCCCGATCGCCATTGCGGTCGCTGGGATCGTCTGGATTGAGTCCGTGGCTGCGTTCCCAGTCGTCGGGCATCCCATCGCCATCGCTATCCAGGGCCGCCAGCGTGCTGCGAAGTTGGGGCCATCCGCCCACCTGGTCCTGAGAGTCGATGAGTCGGCCCGTGCGGTCGCGAACTCCCTTCACCAGCCGCTCGTCGGCGGCGTCGCGATGGAGCGACGCCCCGGCGTGTTGCAGGACGCTTTGAAAGGCTTCCATTGCCGACTGCGTCTTCGGCAAGGCCCCGTCGACGTCGAACTCGCGATCGACGCGAATTCGGTCAAGCGACATGCGGCGATAACCGCCGTCGGCCCAGCGATCGAAGGTGATCGCCAGGTAGTTGTTCTCAGTGAAGGCCGCGTTACCCTCAAACGCGTTGCCGCTGAGAAACGCCTTGAGCTGGTCCTCGGTTCCGGTCTTCGTCGCCAACGGATGATTGCGTTTGGGCGTGTCGGGGCCGGGAAGATAGCAGTTGTTGATGAAATTGATGTGAGCGTCGCCCAGGTTGGTGGCACCACTCAGGTTGTACACGACATTGTCGCGGTAATCGACGATCATGCCGGGCAGCGTTTTCTCGCCGCTGGCCAGAGTCGGGTGGCGATCGCGGCTGCTGGCGAACAGGTTGTGATGAATCGAAATGTTGCCGGTGAGGTCGCGGAACGACGACAGCATCGCGTGGGTTCCCTTGGTGTGGAGACTGTGATTGAGGCACTCCGCGTAGATCGACCATTGCAGCGTGAAGTTACTTCCGCGACGCAAGTCGTGATTGCTGTCGATCCCCCAGGTCGAAGTGATGTGGTCGAAGATGACGTGGTCGACGTCGTTCGTAGTGATGGCGTCCGGGTCGCCGTGCGGCTTGTGCTGGTCACCCAGGCGGACGCGCAGGTAACGGACGATAATGTGCGAGGCCTTTCTGATCTCGAACGTCCAATCCTTCAGACACACGCCATCGCCCGGGGCAGTTTGCCCGGCAATCGTGAGAAAGGATTTGTTTACGACGAGCGGCTTCTTCAATTCGATCGTGCCCGACACGTCAAAAACGATAGTCCGCGGACCGGAGGCCGAGCGCATGCCGTGACGCAACGATCCGGGCCCGTCGTCGTTCAAGTTCATGACGTGATAAACGTCGCCGCCGCGCCCGCCGCGTGTGAATCGGCCGAATCCTTCGGCTCCGGGGAAGGCGAGCTGCATGGGTGCGTCCGCATGCGCCGAGCGAAGCCCCGTCAACAGCAGGGCGAGAACCAGCATCCAAGTGATAAAAGGGGCCCAGCGTTCGCGAACTGTCAGGGGCACGAGGAATCTCCGGGCGGCAGCTTGCGTTGAGCTTCTTTCCAGATCGGCCCGTAGACTTCCTTGTCGAACGGCGGGCAACCCGTTGGGAATTGGCCAGCGGGATGAGCCCGGTTGCGCATCAGGTTGGTGCAATACGAGAAGGTTCGGCAGGTTCGACCATGATCGAGGCCGCCCTGCTCCTTGAGATTGCGCAAAATCGGGCTGCGCCAACGTCGCACGACCCAGTCCGACGATTGCGACTGAACCGTCGGTGACATTGGCCACCGCCGCCTGCAGCGCAAACTCCTGCAGCCAACTGTAGCCGCTGCCGACGACGGGCAGCTCGGGAACGGCCGCTTGAACCGCGCGGGCCAGGCGAAAATGGCGGAGAACGCCCAACAGCGGATGTTCGGGCGCGTCGTAACCGTCGACCGGTGGATAATCGGCCGGCCGGACCACGTGCGGATTGACGTAGGGGTTGCCGGCGGTGACGTTGAGCAGGCTCACGCCGGCATCACGCAGGCGCTGTGCCAGCTCCAGGGGCTCTCGCAGATCCTCGATCTGGTGATCGTAGGGGTTGGTGCCGAACACATTTTCGAGCGGCAAGTGGTGCGGCGCCGGCTCACCGGCGGCTCCCACGGTTCCCTTGCGGTAGGCAATGCCGTCGTAGGCGTTGAATCGCGTGGCGACGATCAAAGACGGCAGCTCCTCGCGAATGCGAGCAACGATTTCCCGAACAAGCCGCGTCCGGTTCTCAAAGCTTCCGCCGAATCGGCCTGGCCGATTCCGGGCGGTCAGCAACTCCGAGAGCAAATAGCCGTGACACTGCTTGAGGTCGATGAAGTCGACGCCAATCCGGGCCGCGAGGCGTGCCGCGGCGACATATTGGTCGGCGATGCGTGCGAGGTCCTCGTCGGCGGCGAGCGGAAAGGAGTCATCGACTGGCCGGCCGCTGGCCTTGTCGATCGTGAGCGGATCGCGGATAGGATCGTGTGAAACCAGGAGCGTGCGGCGATATCCGTAGCGGCCCGAGTGCGTGAGTTGCAGACCGATCACCAAATCGTCGGCACTGCCGCACACTTCGCGATGAGCGCGGCGGCAACGGTTCAGCATGTCCTCGATCGACGCGGCTGTTCGGTCGCAGAGCCAAAGCTGACGGGGATTGGCGCGCGCTTCGTCGCTGATCGCCGTCGCTTCGCCCCAAATCAGCTTGGCGCCGCCGCTGCCGAAGCGGACGTAGCGGCGGAAAGTCAACTCGTCGGGTCGGCCGTCGAGCGTGCCGTCGCAACCCTCCATCGGCTGAACGGCGAGGCGGTTGCCGCAGCGCTTGGGGCCGATTGCAATCGGTTGAAACAGGGCCTCGTATCGCTGGGAAAGCGACAGAGTGTGACCGAGGTGTGCGGCTTCGCTCGTCAGAGCGGCGGGCGTTTTGTAACGAAAGAAGCGGGCCATGCAGCGAAAAATCTTAGCCTCGGGTTGCCCCTCCGCCAACTCCTTCGCTTGTTGCCCGTTGGCGGCCGCATGCCTGAGCTCGGCACCGGACCACTCGCGCAAAAAAAACGCTGCCTGGGCTGACGTTGGCAAAGGGCCCATCTCTACCCAATGCCAACACAGTCCCAGGCAGCTTTCAATTAAATGTCAAGGTTTTTGATAAGGCACCGATCAACGAACCTGAAAGGGGATCCGCTGTCGCCGGTCGCTCGGCCCAGGGCGGCGGTTGACCTAGGACCCGGAAAACTCATGTGTCCGCACAAAATTCCCGATCGATGGCAATCACCATCCGCGCGGTTTCGGGTAATTTCCGGCTGTTTTCTTTCGAGATTTTTTGCAGACGCTTGTACGCCTCTTCTTCGCCCAGCCGGCCGCGCCGCATCAGCACGCCCTTGGCGCGCTCGACCTGTTTTCGCTCTTCCAGCGACTGCCGCAACGCGGCCGCCATATCGCAAACAGCCCGATGCTCCCGAAAGCGGCGCATCGCCACGGCGACGGCCACTTCGAGATCGATCTGCTTGATGGGTTTGATCAGGTAGGCCAGCACGCTGGTGCGCAATGCCCGGCTGATCAGTTCGGTTTCTCCAAACGAGGTCACCAGAATGACGGGCGTGGCTTGGCGCCGGTTGATCGTCGTCGCCGCCTCGATTCCGTCCACGCCCGGCATCTTCACGTCGGTGACGATGAGATCCGGCGGACTCGTGGCGCACGCGTCGATCAATTCCTGCCCCGTGCTGCAACTGGCAGTCACGGTATGGCCCATTCCTTCCAGCAGATCTCGCACGAATTCGAGGATTGCGGGGTCGTCATCCGCGACGGCCACACGCAATCCGTCCCCCGAGGGAATCATGGAATCGCCCTTTTGAGGACAACAACGACGGCCGCTCCCGGACCATCGCCAAAGAAGATTTCGCCGCCATGTGCTTCCACGATTTGCCTGGCGATCGTTAGCCCCAATCCAAGTCCACGCGGTTTGGTGGTGAAAAAGGGGACGAACACCATCTTCTTGTGCTCATCGGCGAGGCCGGGGCCGCGATCGCGGATGACGATCCGCAGAGCCGGCGATCCCGAAATCTCTGCCTCTTCGTACAACGCTTTGATCTCAGGACCGTCGGGACACGCGGCCAGCGAGTTCTCGAAGATGTTGCGAAACACCTGGCGGACGGCGAAAGCGTCGATCTCGCAACAGGTGTCGTCAGCCAGTTGCATTTCCAAAAGCTCGAGGTGCGGCATGTCCGGCTGCGTGAGCGCCTCCCTCCAAGCGGCGCGAACGACGTTACGCGCATCGACCGTTAGGGGCTGCAGCACCCGCGGCCGCACGAATTCCAACACGGTTTCATGCAGACGATGAAGCTCCTCGGTCCCCGAGGCCAGCTTGGCGATCCCACACTGCACCTTGTCGACGTCGTGGGAATGCTTTTTCAGCTGGTGCACTGCCGCTTCCATGCGTTGCAACGAATTTCGGCTCTCGTGAGCGATTGTGGAGACGGCCTGCCCGATGGCCGCCAACCGCTCCATCAGTTCCCATTGAGTGGTGGCGCGGTCGTGCGACGTGTTGTCCTGCGCCAGCAAAGTCCAGAGCACGCGCCGCTCGAATCGCACCGGGGCGATCGTCGCCTGGACGGCAACCGAATGCCCGTCTTTCCGCAACAAGCGGAAAGGACGCGGGCTCTCGAGCTCGATGCCGAACCCCTCCGCCTCGTCACTTTGAATGGCAGCTAGAAACGAAAGCTCACATTCGCGCGGCAAGAGAGACAACATGTCGCGGCCAAGCAATTCGTTCGGGCCGTACAGCAGCAACCCCTCCGCGGCCGGGTTCGCCGCCTCGATCCGTCGATCTTCGCCGAACGTGACAATCGCGTCGTTGCCAGTCGAGCGGACTGAGTTCGCCAAAGGCAGTCTGAGAACGGAGCTCATAGTTCGTGTCAGCGTCCTGCGGCTCTTCGGGGCATAAGCATCGTGGAGGGTGATTGTCCTGCTATGACTCAACCGTCCGTGCACGATTTCACTTGGAGATTCGGAACAAGTCGTCCGAGGGCGTGTCGTTGAAGTCGACGTACATTCGCGTAGTCTTCGCCCGATTTCCCGAGACGTCACGGAGAATGACCGTTGGGTACCAGAAGCCGCGCGGCGACTGGTCGAAATCCTTGAATCCAACGTCGGGAGGCTTAGACGCAGCGGCGATTTGCTCCGCACCTGCCGACGGGTCGCGATAGACGATCTTGACCGCGACACTGCCCATGCTGGGATTCAGCCAGTATGTCGCGTCCAGTGCAATTGGCTTCCGAATGGTTGGATCCAAAGAAACGTCCACCTTGATTAATTCCTGATTGCCAACCGTTTGATGGTTAACCTCAAAGTGGCGGTCTAGTGCCCTGAAAGGGAAGGTTGGACGGCAACACAGCTCAGGAACGTTAAGAGTCTGCCCCAGGAAGTCCGCCTGAGAATCCTCTTTCACCGGAAAGATCTGAAGAGGTCCGTCGCTGGAGACCTTCTCTCCCCATGTAAAAACGCCGATGGTGTGACCATCGCAAATTGCGACGGGGCTAAATCGAAATTGTTTCTTGTTCGCATGCCAGGCCTTCAGCGCCTCGTTTTGGTCCACGGGCAAAACGAATTGCGCGTCTGCGGGCTTGACGTCGTCTATGCGCCACTTATTACCCCGGCGCAGCACCCGTTTCGGATCGCACCGACTCAACGGCCGAGGGGTATCGAATCTCGCGGTGACGGACAACGCTGAATAGTCGTCGAAGCCCTCCCGGCCTTCTTGCAGCGTTTGAGCAATGTCCGGCAATTCACCCGATTCATCGACGTCCCTCGCTTGGACCCCGACTGGAATCCCCAGCGACGATCGGTCCGCCAAGCCCTTGATTGGGTAGTCGAAGTAGCAGGTCGTCGTGTGCGACGCGGCTTCAGTGATCGCAAGAGAATACGGCAGTGAAGACCGCTTATCGATCGTGAGAACGAGCGTGATTGCCCCACGGTCGGCGGGCCGCACGACAATCTGATATTCGTCGCAGGGTTTTCCGTCGATCATTTGGCTTTTCAGACTCCATCGCTCGATCCGCTCGTCCGGCAACAGCGACGGAGCAGAGGGAGATCGCCGAAATACCGCGGCTAGGTTTGATACGGACGAGAGTTCCTGCGTCAGTCGCGCGTTCCCTGGCCGAACGGCACGGTAAAGGATTTTGCGCTTCTCGTCATAACGTAAGAACACATTGTTCGTGTAATCGAAGAGCAAAGCGGTCGTCGATAGCCTGCCTCCGATCACGTCCAGACCCGGCGATACCCACAACTCGCCTTTTTCGACGTTGTCTCGCACGATGCGCGCGTGAATGCACGCTTGCGCACGGGCCCTCCGGATCGCAGACGCCCAGGCCGGTTCGCTGTTGAAAAACCAAACGGTCCCCAAGACCACTGCCGATAGGCCAACCGCAAAGACTGATGCGAGCATGATTCGATGTTTCGAGCGCATGCGGAGGGGCTGGACAGCCACGGCCACGCTTAGCAGTCGACTCCGCAAATCTGCGGCGTACTCCGCCGACGGGCCGGACCGCACTCGGCTTTCGGAAAGCGCCGTCTTCAGCACTTCCATTTCCTCCGCGTCAAATTCGTCGGGCCGAGTGCTCATAGGCGTGCACCCCCCTGTTGAGGTGCTGGTGCAAAATAAGGCCCCAGCAACGTCCGCAAGCGCGTCCGAGCGCGCGATAGCGACGACTCGACGGCTTTAGCCGTTGTTTTCATCGCCGTCGCTATCTCCTGAACCGAACGACCATCGACATATTTCTGTCGCAGGACCACCTGGTGAGATTGTGGAATGGCCGTGAACGCCGCCCGCACGAGTTGCAATCGCTCGACACGCTCCATCACCTCTTGCGGAAGAAGGAGGGCGTCGTCAGCCAGTTCGATCGACTCCGCGTTCTCCGATACAAAGGCGCTCGACAAGCGGCGAAAATGCTGCGCCACTTGCAATCTGGCAATGCCAAACAGCCAATCGCGCAACTCGCCTCTCGCAGGATCGAACCCTTTAATGCTGGAAATCGCCTGCAGCCAGACTTCCTGGTTCAGGTCCTCGCATAACGTCCTGTCGCCGTCCACGAGATGGCTGACGAAGGCGTAGATTTCGTTCAGATGCGCGTCATACAACGCCCTCCACGCTGCTCGATCGCGACGTGCGAGCAATTGCAGAAACGCGTCATGCGACGAAGCTGGCATTTGGCTGTCGTACTCGGCTGCTGCTGATCGGTCGACCAGACTCTATTTGCGCGAGAGCGCGGAATCCTTCGCACAATTTACGAAAAAGACGAAAGTCGGTCGCATCCCGGCTTATCCGTGCAAACCGGCTCCGTCAGGAGACTTCCCACAGGTAGCTAGGCGTACATGCGGGTAAACACTCACCCGAGGTCTTCTTCTAGCTGGGCGCCGGCGATCGTCGGCGACGCCACAAAAGTCCAGTCCCCAGGACGACCAGTGCCCCGGCATTAAGCAACAGCAAGTGGCGCCAGATGCCACGGCCACCTACTCCGGCAGGAAAGGGCTGTATTTCTCCATTGATAATCGGATTGGCCCGCGCGATTGCCTCGTCGAGCAAGTGTTCGCCGTGCGGAACGAAATAGGACCTATTGAGAATCAGATCCTGGACGTTAGTGCCGGGGGGGAAGTCGAGCTCGAAAACGTCATCCGGAACATTGTTGACGTTGATGTTCTCGATCGTAACGGTGTGCACCTCCGTCAGCATCCCCTGCGTATTCGCGGGCTCCAGCGATCCTGCAAAATCGAGCCGATAACACCGGTGCGGCAGCCAGATGGTGTCACCATATTGGCGCAAATCCTTGTTGGCATAGACGAACGCAAGCACGGGCATGCTGCTGAGGTTCCGCATTTGAAACCACAGCCGACGCCGCATCGCGAAGCCATTCTCCGTATCGATCCAGATGGTGTCGGCCCCGTTCGTGACCACGTGACACGGAAAACCGTCGACCTCCTGGAGAGTCGGTAGCACTCGATAGACGGATGGCAAGCTCAGTGCGGTAGGCACGTACCAGGCCGACTCACGTTGTCGAGCTGCGTTGGCCCCCGTCGGAATTGAAATTGAGTCGAAGTACCACACCAGCCGTGAATCCACCGCGTCAAGTTTCGCTGGATGGATGTGGCCAAGCGAACGGGTTGGCTCGAAGGCTTTCATTTGCGTGCCATTGAAGGCGTAATCGAACTCCGGCAATGGCCTCGTTCGCCGCTTACTCGCTGAGTTCTCTGCAGTCTTAATCGCAAATCGGCCGGGCGTGGTCTCGCGAATATGGGTGAACCGCTTCTCGCCCTTCATCGCGACGCGCGCTTTCGAACGAGAAGTTAGCGGGGACCGCATGCTTTTGTCGCTTTTGCGAAATCACACGAGCCGTTTCAACCTGCCTCTGTAATGAATATTGGAACGACACTTCGATACTCTCGACGCGGCCCGCCAAGCCATCTGGCCGTCGTAGAGTTCCTTTAGGGAATGCGTGGCTTTTCTGTTCGCTTGCCGCACGTTTTGCCATTCGAGGTGATCCAGCCCTCGTTGGACTTCTTCGTAACTACCGACTTGTCCGGAAAGGCCGACGTATCGCGTCGGCGACTTCCAATCTTGCGCGTGCGGTGACAAACCCGTCCAACATGACCACCAGGACCCCCATGCCGCCAAGCTTGAGAATCCCCAACCATGCCAATCGTCTCGCCTCGACTCCCATCGGCCCGCACTCCTCCAGGTTTCCGATTCGCTTTTTGGCGCACTGACAGACTTGTTCGCCTTCAACAGCCCGGTTGCAGTATTTCAGCGGACTCGCGAGGGCTTGGCTATTTCCGGTCGCGAGACGGTCTCATCCGCTCGTCGGAATTGCGCGCGACCTCTGCCAGAACGGTCGGGTGATCCGTCAACAAGGCCCGTTGGAGCACGCAGGCGGCGTGCGAATAAGCACAGTAGTCCCTTTGGATAGTCGTCGAGTCCGATCGCTTGAGCGCATCGATCAAAAACTGGAGGGCGTGCGAAACACAAACGCTCGATGGCCTCAAAGAAACGGGCACGATCTGGATCCACTCGAGCTGATGTCCGGTAATCCGCACCAGGTCCTCGCCGCGAATCGTCTCGGCGGCTCGGTTGTCCGTGACAGTCGAAACACGGTTCGCCCAAAGAGGACTCCAGGCGCCGTTGGGCAGCTGCGAGCTTTCGAGCAAGCGACTGGATCGCGACAAGTAGACCTCGCATCGTCGCCGGAGATCCGCCGAGATACTGCGGGAGGCGTGTCGCAATAGGAAGGCCAGCGTCAATTGCTTGTGAGTTCCTCCACAGGAACCGCTGTCGAGCGGCAGCGCAAGAATGGCCTCAGCCATCGATTCATAGGAACAGGTCTCACCGAAGCGATTTTCCCACTGCGGTTCGTCCGGCAAATATCCGCAGAAGGCGACCAGCGACCAACAGACTTCCTGGCTCGCGTCAAAACTGCGGCGCGACGCATCGAGGAGTTCGCCGACCGTAAACGAGCCGAAATTGCTCTCAACGGATAAGCCCAAAGGGACACCAATCTCCGCACACGTAGCGAGGAATTGGTCGACATGATGTTCGTACTCCCAGTGGTCCTGGACATTGGGGGCGGTGCGCTGCCTCACATCCCAGCCATAGGGGGAACGGAAGAACAAAGGCGGCGACCTGGGAAACGTTCGACGAAAGTCTGCCTGACCGAGCACGCGACCCACTTCGCGCTGCAATTCGAGGTTGGCTGGAAAGGCACCCGCCAGACCCTCGAAGCGCCAGCGGTGAAAGTAATCCGACGCTCGTAGCGGCTGAGTCACGACGTATTTGGTAATAGCCTCCGCAGCCGAGACCTTCACCTCGGCGGCGAAAATGGGATTCGGCGAGGGTGGAGCGATTTGCCCAAGTTCTGTCGGGCTCTTGGGAACTCCGGAAGGACCGAGCCACATTTTGACCCCTAGAGTCGCGGCGACTCCCACGACAGCCATAGCGACAACTAAAGATGCCACCCGGTTAGTGGTCCTCAACCTGTCGGAGATCACGCGCGGTGACCTCCGGGCGCCGGATCCGCGGGCAGAATGGACACGCGGATTGGGTATGTTAAGACCTCGCCGTCGACCGTAACCCGGACCGGCAACAGAACGTCCTGCCGCTTTTGAGCGACGTTGTCCTGCGGATTGACTCCCAGCGTGAACGAGCACTCTCGTCGCACATAATTTGACGTTTCGACGGACGGCCCAACGCGGATGTCCTGGACGACGAGTACGGATTCCAGTCCGGTCCCGCCCAGTGGCACATCAACCTTTGGCTCGCTCGAAGAGGCCTTGAGAAACAGGGTGCCGACGATCGACGCGGTTCGCGCGACCTTGGCACGGCCGCCGATCATGTACGTGTAGTTTGGAAAATTGGCGCCGAGTTCGATGGCGTGGACACTGAGCGCTTCCGCCCAGGACCCGCCCTCTGCCTCGACGTAAACCCGTGCATCCGCCGGGCCGGCGTGGCGCGGCCTGGACCGCATCATCATATGCACACTGGTCGATGCGCCCGCGACGAGCGTCTCCTGTTCCAAGCGCGCTTCGGTGCACCGACAAGTCGGCGATCCGAGATGCAACCGAACCGTCGAGTTACCCTGATTTTCGATGCGGAAAAGCCCCTCGGCAGCGCCGTCACGCGGCAACACACCAAGATCGGCTTCGGTATTCCACGCAACCAGCCGGAGTGCATCTGGCGATGGTGTTCTCGCGACGATTCTGTCAGCGGACGACGCCGATCGTTGAACGGAGCGGCCGACATTCGCCGGCAGAGCCGAGCATCCCAATGTCAGACAGCTGACTAACAGACTGGCGAGCGATTGGCGCGGCGCCGCAAAAACGCAGGTCGATGGCAAAGCGCCCAACGTGCGAGCGGAAAGCCGCCAATCGACACCGACGCTGCGATGACACACCACAGAGCGACTTCCAACCTGCGATGCGAAGACATCTTGCGCGATTCGGGCAAGATCAGATAACCACTCCAACAGCGGACGAATTGACTGCGAGACACCGTTTCGATCGAAGCGGCATAGTTCGGTTCGATGTAGCGCACTGAACGGTCATCAATCTGCAGCACGAGCAGGAAGTGCCCGATGGCATTGTTGGTTTCGCGACGGGGCAAGACGTGCGCGATTAGTGGAGTGGCGAAATGATCGAGATCCCGCGGTTTCGCTCGCAAAACCGTTGCCGAAACCCCCAGTGCCGCTAATCCCTCTTGTAGGCCAAGCAAGGAACTCCCGCCTTTTTCGATCGGAATAGCGGCAACGGCGTCGTCGTAGGTGATTTCGCTACCAAGAAGGCGTGCCAGCATATAACCGCAGGCCACGCCGCAGCTTTGGGCTTCGCGCCAATGGTGATTATGCGCTGCCCCCCGTGCATCGACCTGACGAGAACCGCCAGTACTCGCCTCTCCGTGAGTTCGAATGAAGGTGATTGCACTTGCGACGATTGCAATCAGAGCCCAGCGGCGATGGAAGGTCGTAGAAAGCATGAGAGCGGCTCGGCGGCTAGGCAGACAGTATTTCTGAGGTCGGCTCTGGGCAATTCAATAACGCCGTTACCAACCAGCAAGCATGCCACGCGATATGGGGGACCTTCTCAAGTCCCACTGCATCCCTGTTGGTCGAGATCAAAAGGCGCCGGACCGCACTCGACACTTGAGGAATTCAGGCATTGGCAGCAAGGCATGATCACTCCCGTAACCGAGCAAAACGTTTCGGTGCAAGTTGCTTGCGTCGCCGAGTCACACGCGTCTTGCACCAACGCGCCAGTAAATGTCCCGGATCCGCCATAGCTCGAGGTGGCACCGCACGCATATGAACATAATCCGTCGCAGTCCGAAGTCGCAGATGTGCAGGTGTCAGTCGCAGAATCCGTGCAAGCGCTATTCGACGTCGATTGATACGAGCCACACTGCCCTCCGCGAATGCTCGCCGCGGTCGTGGCTGAAACCTCGACGACGTCCCCCGGCAATCGATCCGCTGACGGGAGAATGGCAAGGGCCGCAGATGCGAGGGCAAAGGCAAAGACTGAGACGCGAGACATTTTTCTACTCCTCCAGAAACCGAAGTTCCTTACGGATCGTCAAATCTTGGAGCACGTAGGCAGTCCACTGACGCGGTAGCCACCGTTCAGCCGAGCGCAATGGCACGACGTTCGACGGTCGAGGCGTCAACGAAATCTCGGTTGGATCGGAACTCAGCTAATGATCCAGGCGTAGATCGCCCGGAGCATTGGTGATTCCTATTCCTGCGCAAAGGCCGCGCACGCTTTGCCGGCGCCTTGGACAAGGCTCGGCGGCACGAAGATGCGCTCATCCGAAAGAAGCAGCCCGCGGCGACGACCAACCAGGGTCGTTCGCGCCATTTCCGTCCAGCCATTGGTCCGGAACTGGGAACATCCTGATGCGATGATCTCGGAATGTCAAACAAAAACGACAAAAAAATCGGGGAAGCTGGAAAGTTATCGAGCAATCATTTTCCACCCACCATCACGAGCGACGACCAACACTCCACTGGATTCCACGAGATGCCAATTGTTCGGAGAGCGTCTCCAATCTACTGATCACCCGGATGAGTTGACCGCGCAACAACATCGACGATGTCGCCGATGGTGCGCAAACCGATCGCCTGTTCGTCCGAGATCTGCATCCGCCACCGGTTCTCCAGCTCGAACCGCAACTCGAGAAGATCCAAAGACGCCAGGCCAACGTCCTCGATGATGTGTGATCCTTCCGTGAGATCAGTGAGCTTGGCTCGACCGTTGGAGGCGAGAGCTAACGCCGGCTTCAGTTGCTCGATGATCCGACATCGTTCGTCTTCGCCCATTGATGCAAATCCAGTCACAGATTAAGTTCCTGCCCGCGCGGTCGGGAACTCGTTCGAATGAGCCCGGTAGTATTCAAATCCTACCCCGCGCATAATTCAACGACCTCGCCTCGCTTGAAACTCGCCCCATCGTGGGACACGGCCACTCCTCGCCATGCCGTTCAATTCCCTGGTTTTCCTCCTGTTCTTCCTGATCGTGGCACTCGTGCACTCCCTGCCGCTGCCGGTGATCGTCCGCAAGCTTAACTTACTGATCGCGAGCTACGTGTTCTACGCGGCCTGGGACGTGCGCTATCCCCTGCTGTTGGCCTTCTCCACGCTGGTGAACTTTGGTGCCGCCGCTCTCATTCAAAATTGCGAAGGAAAGACTCAGACACGGCGCACGGTGCTGTGGATCAGCGTGCTTTTAAACTTCGGTCTGCTGGCCTGCTTTAAGTATGGCAATGAGTTTCTCTCGGCCTGGGGACTGCTGGCAGACCGACTGCGAATCGCTGAACCTCCGCAGGTTACGATTCTGCTGCCAATCGGACTGTCGTTCTTCACGTTTCAGGCCATGTCCTACACGATTGACGTCTATCGCCGCCAATTCCGACCGACGTCGTTGTTGGACCTGGCGATCTTTGGCTCGTTCTTCCCCGTGCTCCTGGCCGGGCCGATTTTGCGAGCCGGGCAGTTCATTCCGCAGTGCACCCCGCCGCGACGGGCCACGGGTCGTGAGTTCTGCTGGGGACTCTCGCTGCTCACCCTGGGCCTGTTCTTGAAGGTCACGCTAGCCGATCATTTGCTTGCGCCGATCGCACAACAGGTGTACGACCTCAGTCTGCGACCCGACACGCTCAGCTCCTGGACAGGCACACTGGTCTTCGCGGCTCAGGACTATTGCGACTTCGCGGGCTATTCGACGTGTGCGATGGGCATTGGCCTATGCCTTGGCTTCGTGCTGCCGGCCAACTTCCGCTCCCCATTGGCATCGATCGGCTTTCGCGATGTATGGCAGCGCTGGCATATCACGCTCGTCGTCTGGATGCGCGACTATGTCTTCAATCCTCTAGGCGGCGTCTTCAAAGGATATGCCCGCGCCGCACTCAATGTGATAATCGTGATGCTCCTCATCGGAGTTTGGCACGGCGCGACGGCCACCTTTTTGATCTTTGGCTTTCTGCACGGATCGTTCTTGATCGGCGAGACATTGCTGCAACGTACGCGGCTGCGTCGACTGCCTGTCTGGGCAACGCCGTTCGGGAAGTTCGTCCTCTGGGCGGTCACTATCATGCTGTGCCTGGTCGCGTTCGTCTTCTATCGGGCGGCCAACCTCGAGCAGGCTCGTTGGATATTGGCGTCCATGGCCGGCTTCCCCAGCGGTGTCGGGAGCTTCGGCCTGACGGATCACGATCTGTTGATCGGACTCGTCACTGTCGAGTGTCTGATCGTCGCCCACTGGGTCGTGCGCAACCAGAATCTCGAAACGGCCGTCGCACGCATCCCTTGGTGGAGCGTTTCGTTCGGACTCGCGGCGATGTTGGTGGCCATCACACTGAGTTCGGGCGAATCGCAGACCTTTTTGTATTTTCAGTTCTGAGAGTTTTCCGCTGCTCCAAACTGTCATGACCTCAACGGACTCATGAGTTCATCCGCAACGACGCCCGGGACAACTCCGACCACGCCGTCCGGCACGGCGCGCGAGGACACGTCGCGACGGTTGCCGGAAGCGCGGGTCTACCTCTTGGGTCTCGTACTGTTCGTCGGGATGATCGGTGCGCTGGAGGTATACTGGCGGGGACGAGCGTTCGAACCCAACGTTCCGGATTCCCCGGACCTGTGGGCCTATCACTGGTCCCGAGTCGTCGGCAACGATCCCAATCTGATCGTCGCCATCGGCACGTCGCGCATTCGCACCGCTGTGCGGCCGGACGTGATTCAGGAGCGTCTCCCTTCCCAACG
This sequence comes from uncultured Planctomycetaceae bacterium, assembly GCA_963813715.1. Lineage (GTDB taxonomy): Bacteria > Planctomycetota > Planctomycetia > Planctomycetales > Planctomycetaceae > DASPSM01. Next base: position 728,131 of record CAWFAK010000007.1, read on the forward strand.
ACTAATTCAACTGGGAGTGAACGGGCCCTCCGGATCGCTCGGTCTACTGGCCGAAATCAGTCGCATTCCGCATTTCCGCGGTCTCGTTCTCTGCGACTTGCTTCCGCCCCTGATGGCACCCGAGCAAGGGCGTGAACAGGTCGCCATGGCTCGTAGGCCGAATACCACGGCACACACTTTGAATACCTACTTGCGTTCGTTGCTGTGTGACCGACTGGTCGTCCTCAACTCGGCATTATCCGTTCGCAATTGGTTTGCACAGCGCGACTCGTTTCGTCCGGAGAGTGTCGGTCCGCGCCTGCGGGTCCACGCGGATCGGACTCTCGAGATTAGTTATCCCACGGACGAAGCGCTCGAAGACGATTCGTGAGAACCGTTTTCGCGACTACGCCGGCCGCTACTCAAAGGCCCGTCGTTACAAGAACATGGACGAATTCCGGGAAGCGATCCGCGACGTGGCCGACTCGGTGGCCCGCATAAAACAAAACGGCGGCAAGGTCGTGTTCTTGCGGTTACCAGCAGCCGGCGCCCGACTGCAACTCGAAGAAGCGACCTATCCTTCTGCGCTCTATTTCGGGGTGTTGGCAGAAACAACTTCCGCGCCCTGGATCGACTTTCGCGAGCTCTCGCACGAAGACGATCTCGACTGCCCCGATGAGTCACATCTATCCGCGGACTCCGCCCCGGTCTTTACAAGTCGCCTCGTCGAAAGGCTGCGCCGCGGCTCGCTCCTGGGCCAATAGTTTGCCAGGACTCAGCTGCGCAAAACTCGGTGGCCGCACGAAATCGGTCGCGCCGCCGACGGCAAAAAGTGCATCGCTCGACGAGAGTCGTCCCTGGGGACAACCCTCGGGTCGCAAGTCGGTGCTTGGCGCTGGCACCAGGCTGGGACACAATAGTTGGAAGGCGGTTTTCTTCGCCGCGGAAGGACCGACGCAGGTAATGCGCAAATTTTGAAACCATTGCAGGGTGACCGGCGTCGAACAAGGTAGGGCAGGACCTCCGCGAACCTGACCGCGCGCCTTGGGCCAAACACCCAGGACAATTTTCGCCTCTCGCAGCGTCTATTAGGGCGGAAACTTCCGAACGGAGAGGCGGATTGACCGCCCGATCCGTCCGTAGCCCGAGATCCGGGAGGAAACCTTCAGGGAATCCGAAGGTACCCGGCGTAGAATCATCCGGACTCGAGACCCCAGCACAGAGAGAGTGCATCCGATGGACCAAGTCGCGGCTTCGACTCTGCCGGCCGAGCGGCTCAGCGAGAACGACGTTCAGGCGATCGATGACCTCCGCTCGACTTATTCGCGGTTACGCAGCGAATTGGGACGGGTGATTGTTGGCCAGCACAACGTCATCGAGCGGCTCGCGCTCTGCCTTTTCGCCCGCGGGCATGCACTGCTACTCGGCGTGCCCGGCCTGGCCAAGACGCTCTTGGTCAGCAAGCTGGCCGAAACCATGTCGCTGAAATTCAGCCGCATCCAGTTCACTCCCGACTTGATGCCGATGGACATCACCGGGACCGACATCCTGCAGGACCAAGCGGGCGGAAAGCGGGAGTTTCAGTTCGTGCATGGGCCGGTCTTCGCGAACATCGTGCTGGCCGACGAGATCAACCGCGCCCCACCGAAGACGCAGGCCGCCATGCTCGAAGCCATGCAGGAGCACAAGGTGACGGTGGTCGGCAAGCCGTTTCGACTGGAACCGCCGTTCGTGGTGCTGGCGACTCAGAACCCTGTCGAGCAGGAAGGCACCTATCCGCTGCCCGAAGCGCAGCTCGATCGTTTCATGTTCTTAATCGAGCTCGACTATCCCTCGGAAGCCGAGGAAGTGCAGATCGCCCGCACGACCACCGGCGACGCGCTGCCCGAACTCAATCATCTTCTGAGTGCGGCGGACATTATCCAGCACCAAAATCTGGTGCGCCGCGTACCGGTGCCGGATCACATTTATAAGTATGCGGCTCGGCTCGTTCGCAAAACGCGTCCGAATGGCGCCACCGCGCCGGCCTGGCTCAAGCCCTTGGTTGCGTGGGGCGCGGGACCGCGAGCCGTGCAGTATCTGATCCTCGGAGCCAAGGCGCGTGCCGCCCTCTTGGGGAGTTACATGGTGCGGCTGGAGGATATCCAACAAGTCGCCGCGCCCGTGCTGACGCACCGCGTGATCACGACGTTCACCGCGCAGTCCGAGGGGATCGACGCTCGGCAGATCGTTCGCCGCCTGATCGAAGAGACCAGCACGGAAGAGTGAGGGTTTCGGTGCTTTTCGACCGCCGTGCCCGTAGTTTTCTCGATGCCGCCGCCCTATCCCGGTTGGCCGCGGTGCCGTTGTTCGCCCGTCTCCCGATGCAGGGAACCGTGTCGGGGCGGCATCCCAGTCCGCATCGCGGCTCGAGCGTCGAGTTTGCCGAGTATCGCAAATACGTTCCCGGCGACGATTTGCGGCGATTGGATTGGCGGGCCTACGGCCGCTCCGACCGGTTCTACGTCAAGGAATTCGAGGCCGACACGAACCTCCGCTTGTGCCTCGTACTCGACACCAGCGGTTCGATGGGTTTTGGTCCGGCCAGCGCAACAAAGCTCGACTACGCCCGCCGCGTCGCCGGCGCACTCGGTTACCTGGCCATTCAGCAGGGAGACGCTGTCGGACTCTCGTGTGTGGCCAATGGCCTCGTGCGGAACATTCCGCCCAAGCGCAACCCGACACACCTTATCGCGCTCTTCGACTTGCTCGAACAGGCCAAGCCCAGCGGTGAAACGCAACTCGCTCCGGTGCTTCATGAACTGGCCGAGACGATCCGCCAACGAGCGATGATCGTCATTATCTCGGACCTGTTCGTCGAACCAGAGCTGCTCGGCAGCTGCTTCCAGCATCTGCGCTTCCGCCGACACGACGTGGTCGTCTTTCATTTGCTCGAATCTCAAGAGATCGACTTCGAGTTCCGGCGGCCCATGCGGTTTCTCGACATGGAGGGGGGCACGTCGATCTTCGCCGACCCCAACGAGATTGCCGACCGCTATCACCGGGCGCTCAACACCTACCTAACGGAACTGAAACGCGTCGTGCTGGAATCGTCGGTCGATTACCGACGCGTCCTGCTTAACGAGGACTATGAGCGGGTCCTGACTCGCTTTCTGATCGGCCGCGCCCGAGGAAGGGGCGCGCAATGAGTTTCCTGCAGCCCTGGATGTTGTTCTCGCTTCCGCTCGCGCTCCTGCCGGTCATCATTCACCTCATCAACCAGCGGCGGTACCAGACGGTTCGCTGGGGGGCGATGATGTTCCTGCTCACCGCGAACCGCATGGCGCGCGGATTCGCCCGGTTGCGGCAGTGGCTGATCATGGCGGCGCGCATGCTGGCCATCGCGGGGCTGATCTTCGCCGTCAGCCGCCCACTCGCCAGTGGCTGGCTCGGCCTGGCGGCCGGCGGCCGGCCCGATACGACGATCATCCTGCTCGACCGCTCCCCGAGCATGCAGCAAAAAGGGAGTGGCGGAGGCGACTCGAAGCTGGCCACCGGCGTCCAACAACTCGCGCAAACTCTGGCAACGCTCAAGTCGGCTCACTGGGTGCTGATCGACAGCACGACCAGGAAACCGGTCGAACTCGATTCGCCCGAGTCGCTGTTGAAGTCGCCCGCGGCCGAAGCGACCAGTGCCGCCTCCGATATTCCGGGCCTGCTCGAAGCGGCCTGTGATTACATCCAAACTAACAAGTCAGGGCGGACGGACATCTGGATTTGCTCCGATCTCCGCCAGAACGACTGGAATCCGAAAAGCGGACGTTGGCAGGCCATTCGCGAGTCATTGCTGGCGCTGCGGCAGGGAATCCGCATCAATCTGTTGGCCTATCCCGAAGCGGCCGACGGCAACGTCTCGGTGCGGGTTTCGGATGTCCGCCGCGTGCAAAATGGACCAGCCGCCGATCTCGTCCTTTCGGTGCGGCTGGCGCGGGAAGGCGAAGATCAGTCGCGAGTTTCGATTCCCCTGCATTTCGAGATCGACGGCGCTCGCTCGGAGGCGACCGTCGAAATGGACAAGTCGCCCTACGAGTTGAAGGATTACCGCATCCCGCTGGAATCCAAGCAGCCGCGCAGCTGGGGCAAAGTGACGATCCCCGCCGATCTCAACCCGGCCGACAATGATTTTTACTTCGCCTTCGAGAAGCCGGTTGCTCGACACGCCGTCGTGGTGGTCGAAGACAACCAAGTCGCCAAAGCGCTGCAACTGGCGGCGGCGATACCTCCAGAGCCGGGCATCCAATGTTCGGTGGAAATCGTCGCCCCCGAGCAAGCGCCAAATGTCGAGTGGGAAAAGGTGGCCCTCTTGATGTGGCAAGGTCCGCTCCCCGAAGGAGACGCCGGGCGCCACGTCCAGGACTTCATCAAACGCGGGGGTTCGGCCATCTTTCTGCCTCCGCGCACGCCTAACGACCAGGAGTTTTTTGGGGCTCGGTGGAAAGCGTGGAATCCGGCGGGCAGCAAGGACTCGTTGATCGCAAATTGGCGCAGCGACCAGGATTTGCTCGCCAACACGCAAAGCGGCGCGCGGCTTCCGGTGGGGCAACTCCAAGTCCATCGCTACTGTATGCTGACGGGGGACTTTACGCCGCTGGCGAGCCTGCAAGGCGGAACACCGCTCTTAGCCCGGGCCGCGCAGAATCACAGCGGCGCGTTTTTCTTTGCGACAACCACCTCCCCGGCCGATTCGTCGCTGGCGACAGACGGCGTCGTGCTCTATGTCCTTGTCCAACGCGCGATGGCGGCCGGCGCTTCGGCCCTCGGGACGACTCACCAACTGAACGCCGGAGAAACACTTCCCGCCTCTCTACCCGATTCGTGGCAACGCTTGGCAGGCCCCGAAGACGCGCGGTCGGGCGCGTACTCCGTTCATCGCGGGGTCTACCTCGCCGGCGATCAGCTACTCGCGCTCAACCGTCCCGCCCAAGAGGACCAAGCGACCGTTCTCGACGACGGACGTGTCGCCGACCTGTTTGATGGGCTGAATTTCATCCGCGTCGATCACCGGGCCGGGCACATCGGCATTCTGATCGCGGAGATTTGGCGGCCGTTTCTCGCCGCCATGATTATCGCGCTGATTGCCGAGGCCGCACTCTGCATGCCTCGCACGGCAGCCAAAGCAGGGAGACCGGCATGAGCGTCTCCCGGGCCCTGACCTTTCTCTGGACACCGGCGTCGCTGACCGCATCGATCCTGGCCGTGCTTTTGGCGGCCGGTTTCTGCTTTGCCGCCGCGCGTCGCAACGCGTTTCGGCCGGCATTCATCGCGCTCGAACTCTTTCGCTTCGCCATCGTTTGCTTGGCCGTTTTGCTCTTCAACCAGCCCGAGTGGATCGAAGAATTCCGCCCCGAAGGAAAGCCCTCCGTCGCCGTCCTATGGGATGGCTCCCCCAGCATGGAAACCCGCGACGTTGTGGTGCCCGGCCGCGCCGGGACCGCGCCGGTCGCGCGGCACGAGGCTATCACGGCGCTCACCACTCCCAGCTCCTGGAGCGATCTGCAGGAACGCATGGACGTCTTCATCGAGCCGTTCGCCTCGGAGAGACCGGGGCGCGGAACGAACCTTTACGATCCGCTGGCCCAGGCTCCCGACAAGTTCCGCAATCTGCGGGCCGTCGTCCTCGCTTCCGACGGCGACTGGAATATCGGCAAGGCCCCGGTGCAGGCGGCCGACAATCTGCGGCAAAAGGGCATTCCCATTTTTGCAGTTCCGGTCGGCAGTCCCACGCGCCTGCCCGACGTCGAAGTGCTCAGCGTCGACGCGCCGACCTTTGGCGTTGTCGGCAAAGCGGTGCGGATTCCGTTCACGATCGACAGTTCGCTCTCCCACGAATATGTGACGACTGTCACGTTGCGGACGTCGAGCGGCGAAGAGCTCTCCAAGGAAGTGCACATTGCTCCGATGGGCCGCACCAGCGACTGGGTTCTCTGGAAGCCGACGGCGATTGGCGATTTCACGGTCACGCTCGACGTGCCGCCACATCCGGAGGAAACGCTGACGGACAACAATCGCAGGGCCGCGCCAATCGCCATCCGAGAAGAAAAGCTCCACGTGCTCGTAGTCGAGTCGTATCCGCGGTGGGAATACCGCTACCTGCGCAATGCTCTGTCCCGCGACCCGGGCGTGGAAGTCGCCTGCCTGCTCTTTCATCCCGGACTGAGCAAGGGGGGAGGGGGCAACAAGGATTACATCAAGGCGTTCCCATCGCGACTCGACGAGCTGTCGAAATTCGACGTCGTGTTTTTGGGAGACGTGGGCGTCGGCGACGGGCAGCTCACGGTTGAGCAATGCCGGCTACTGAAGGGTCTGGTCGAGCGCCAGGCGAGCGGCCTGGTCTTCATGCCCGGCTGGCAGGGACGCGAATTCTCCCTGTTGGACACGGAACTTGGCGACCTGTGTCCAGTGGTGCTCGATCCAGCACAGCCGACCGGATGGGGTTTGCGCACGCCGAGCCACTTCGAGTTGACCGACCTCGGCCGCCGCAGTCTGCTGACGAAGCTGGCCGACACGCAGGACGACAATATCGAAGTCTGGGAGGGATTGCCCGGCTTTCAGTGGTATGCACCGGTGCTGCGAGCCAAGGCTGGCAGCGATGTCCTGTGCGTGCACAAGGACGTTTCCAACGAGTTCGGGCGATTGCCCCTGCTGGCGACACGCACGTTCGGCGCCGGCAAGGTCCTGTTCATGGGAACCGACGGAGCGTGGCGCTGGCGGAAGGGGGTCGAGGACAAATATCACTATCGTTTCTGGGGCCAAGTCGTCCGCTGGATGGCCTATCAGCGGAACATGGCGAAGGGCGAAACGATGCGGTTGTATTACGTCCCAGATCAGCCGCAGATCCGGCAGACGGTCACCTTCGATGCCAATGTCATGGAAAAAGGGGGCGAGCCGTTACACGGCGGACGCGTCAGCGGCCGGATCACGGCCCCGTCGGGCAAGGCCGAAACGATTCGCTTCGCCTCAGTGGGAGAAGAGTGGGGCATGTTCTCCGGCCGCTACACACCGGAAGAAGCCGGTAAGCACCAGGTGCACCTGTCCTGCGTGGAGACGGGGGCCTCGCTCGACGCATCATTCTTCGTTCAGGGCGATGCGGTCGAGCGTCCGGGACGTCCCGCGCGTCCGGAGGTTTTGGAGGAATTGGCCCGCGTGACTCGCGGTCGGGTGGTTCCGGCAGACCAGTTGAAGCAGATCGTGCAATCGCTGGTCGAGTTGCCCGAGACGCCACCGTCGGTCCGCCGCGTCCCGTTGTGGAGCCATCCGTTGACCATCGGCCTCTTGGTGACGTTGCTGGGAGTATTCTGGTCGGTGCGAAAGATTTACGGGTTGATTTAACGCTTGAGAGGCCGATCCCGGACGAGTGTCGGGGCCGCTGAGCGGAAGAAATACTGAAGTCCCTGCGGGGATCGGTTACAGTAATGCAGAGCGATACGAGGCGCCGCGACGATTTTAGGAGAGTCCGATGAGCCTTGTGCGAACGACCGACCGTTTGGAACTGCCCGAGACCCTGCAGAACCAGCTGTACGATTTCCGCAAGCTGGTCTGGACGATCAAGATGATCGAGGCGGTCTGTGGGGCCGCTGCCGGTGTTCTGGTCGCCTTTCTGGCGCTGTTCGTGCTCGACCGCTTGGGCGAGACACCCGGCTGGGCGCGGTTGTCCCTCTTCGGTCTGACGGTTGTCAGCTGCGCCTGCGTTCCGCTCGCCCTGCACCGCTGGGTTTGGCGCAATCGGCGATTGGAACAACTGGCTCGCTTGCTTGACCCGCAAGCATCCGCTTGTCGGCGACCAGCTGCTCGGCATTATCGAGCTCGTGCGGAACGACTTCGAGCAAGCGCGCTCGCCTCAATTGTGCGTCGCCGCGATCCGCCAGGTTGCCGAAGATGCGCAAAAACGCGACTTCCGCGATTCGGTGCCCAATCCGCGGCACCGTTTGTGGGTCGCGCTGGCCTTGATTCCGCTCGCGGCCTCGATCGCCCTTCTGACGATCTTTCCCTCCGCCGGAATTAACGCCTGGACCCGGCTACTGGCCCCTTGGCGCACGACGCCCCGCTACACGTTCGCCGCGGTCGACAAGCTGCCCGATCCCGTTGTGGTGGCGCATGGCGAGCCGATCTCACTGGCCGTGCATCTCGCCCAGCAAACGATCACAAAGCCCGGTGAAGCCTTCGCGCGGGTTGATGAGCGTGCGTCGGTCGCAGCGCCGCTCCGCGAGGGCAGTTACGCCTTCGATCTGCCGCCGCAAATCGCGCCGGCCGCGCTGCAGTTGGCCGTCGGCGACTGGCGTCAGCGAGTCCGTATCGAACCGATGGCGCGTCCCGAATTGACGTCGGTGACCGCCCAGGTTTCGCTGCCAGCGTACCTGGGACTGCCCAAGGCGCAAACGAAGGACGTCCGCAGCGGAACGATCTCGCCGGTCAACGGCAGCCGGATTCAAGTTGCGGCCACCGCGAGCCGTGAATTGGCCAGTTCGCAGGTCAACGGCCAAGCTCAGGACCCCGCGGGCAGCACGTTCACGAGCCCGCCCGTCGAAGTCAAAGGCACCGGTAAGCTCCAGCTGCAGTGGCAGGATCGACTTGGCCTCACGGGGAAGGAGCCGTTCAATTTGGCGATTGCCGGCCATGAGGACGAGGCTCCGTCGCTCGTATGCGAAGGGTTGCCGCGGCAAAAAGTCGTGCTCGACTCGGAAATGCTGAGTTTCAAAGTGCACGCGCGGGATGATTTCGGCGTGAAGCGCGTCGGCATTGAATGGCTCGGGCTGGAAGAGGCGGCCATCACCAAACCCGCAAAGGGCGAACGCGTGCTGGCAGCGGGCGGCAACGACAAAGAGTCTCTCGACGTGGGCGGTACGTTTTCGGCCAAGTCGTTCAGTATTGAACCGCAGCTAATTCGTGCCCGCGTCTTCGTGGAGGATTACCTTCCCAATCGCAAACGGGTCTATGCACCTGCATCGTTTTTGTACGTGCTGAACCCCGAACAACATGCCATCTGGCTGACTGAGCAACTCAATAAGTGGCACCGGCAGTCGCTCGAAGTTCGCGATCGCGAAATGCAGCTGTACGAGACGAACAAGCAGCTCCGCGCCCTCTCGCCGCGCGAGTTGGACCAGCCGGAAACCCGCCGCCGTATCGAGACGCAGGCCGGGGCCGAGTGGGCGAACGGCCGACGCTTGGGGAACCTCGTCCGCACGGGCGAAGACCTCGTGCAGCAGGCCACGCGCAATCCCGAGTTCGGCGTCGGACATCTCGAAAAGTGGGCCGAGATGTTGCAAATTCTCAAAGAGATCTCTGCCAACCGAATGCCGTCGGTCGCCGACTTGCTCAAGCAGGCCGCCCAGGCGCCGCAGATGGCCGGCAATCAATCGTCCAAAAAGTCCGCGATGGTGGGCGAAGTCAGGTCGCTCGCTCCGGGCAAACCGGGCAGTACCAAGCCCGACACCCAGAAGCGGCAAGCCGCGCCCCAAGTAGTCGACCAGGAATCGCAACAGCAGCCGCCCGGGAAGGATGACAAGGGGAAACCGGCGCCTCCCAAGAACCCGTCCAGCCCGCGGCTGACTTTGCCTATGACGACACTTGCCGGCAAGGGCTCTCCGCCAGAGAGCAAAGAAACCCCGGCCGCCCAGAAAATGGACGAGGCCATCAAGAAGCAAGAGGACTTGCTGGCCGAATTCGAGAAAGTAGCCGACGAGCTGAAGAAAGTCCTGGCGGAGCTCGAAGGCAGCACTCTGGTCAAACGTCTCAAGGCTGCGTCGCGGTTTCAAATCAAGGTCGCCGGCCGCCTCGGCGATCAGGTGAACGACCTGTTCGGCTTGCGGCGGCGCGATCTGCCGGAAGCGCAGCTCAATGCGTTGGGCCAGGTTTCTGAGTCGGAGACCAAGGAGGGGGACAAGATCTCCCTGATCATGGACGACATGGACGCCTACTATGACCGCCACCGCTTCGTGAAAATCAAATCGGTTCTGGACGACATGCGCAAGCAGGACGTGGTCGGGAACCTCCGCGAGCTCGCCGGCGATCTCAAAACCGAAAAGGGACTGTCGATCGCCCAGGCTGAATACTGGTCGGACGTGCTCGATCGCTGGGCCGAAGATCTGGTCGACCCCGCCTGCTGCGGCGCATGCCCCGGCTGCAAATCGAAAGGGAGCCTCCCCCCGTCGGTGGTACTGGAAGTGTTGCAGATCCTCGAGGGTGAAATGAACCTTCGCGAAGAGACGCGCAGTCGCCGAACAGGCGCGTCCCTCGCTCGCGGTCGACGATTACAAGCACGAAGCCGGCCGACTGTCGACGACGCAAAACGTGTTGCGCGATCGCGTGGTGAAAGTTGTCGCGCGAATTCGCCAGCTGCCCGACGCGGAGAGCGATTTTGCCAAAGAGTTGCACCTGCTCGAGACCGTAGAAGGAGTCATGCAAGAGACGCGGGACATCCTGGCCCGGCCCAACACGGGCAAAGCCGCCATCGGCGCGGAGACGGATGTCATCGAGCTGTTGCTGCAGTCGAAGCGGTTCAATCCCAAAGCCGGCGGAGGCGGCGGCGGGTCAAATCCCGGGGGCGGGGGCGGCGGCACCACGCACGACTCGGCGCTGACGCTGCTTGGCACGGGCGTCAACGCCAAAGAAGTGCGCGAGGATCGGGGCGTGTCGCAAACGACGGGCGAGCGCGGCTCCACGCTGCCCGAGGAATTCCGCGCGGGATTGGACGAATATTTCAACCAGCTGGAGCGCGGCGCCGGCGATAAGGCGTCGACGCCATGAATCGGTTCACGGTGCTCCGTGAATCGTTGCTCGTGTTCGTCCTGGCAACGATGGGTGTAGGGCTGCGCACCGATCAGCCGACTGCGGCGCATGGCGCCGGAGAAGCGGCCGTGGCCAAGCTTCTTGCCGCAAAGGTCGACCTCGAGGTCGATTCGCGCCTCGAAGACGTGGCGCCGATGCTGGAAAAACGCTTCGGTATTCCCGTCCGCCTCGACAAGAACGGCTTACGACGGGCGCACGTCGATCCCCGCACGCGGATCACCGTTTCGTTCAAGCAGGTTCCGCTCGGGGTGGCGCTGTGGCAGATCCTGCGACCGCTCAAGTTGCAGTATCGTGTCGTAGATGGGTCCGTCGTCGTCGACGACGTCGGCATCCCACTTGACGAACCGCGTCCGAGACCGGCTCGGCCTGTCATGATCGAACGGCAAGGCGCTGGCCGCGTTTTGCCGATGCCGCAGGCAGGATTCGCACCGGCGGCACGCGTCAGAGACTTCAACGACGACGCCGCGGTCCGCGGCCAACTGCGGCTGGTGTTGCAGCTCGAACTGAAATTCATCAAGCACCTCTGTTCGCCAACGGCCGAGCAACTGGAGCTGATCAAACAGGACGGGCTCAAACAGATCGTGGGCGAGGAGCTGGATCACAACGATCCCGAATCGCTGCGGAAGGCAATCAGCGACCCGCGACACGCGGTTGAGAGCCGGATGGTTGATCTGGTCCGCGCCCGCCTGTCGCCAGCGCAGGCCAACCGTTTCCACAGCGAAATCAAGAAACGAACGGCGAACCTGCGGCAGGTCTCCGCGCAACCTCGTGGTGGCCATCGACCAGGAACTGTCGCTGACGGAATGGCAGCGTCAGAAAATCACCGAGGAATTGACGGATAACTGGGACGATGCCTGGACCATGACCGTCGTGCTTGGCTCCTCCAGCAACTCCGCCTTGATCCCCGCCGTGCCCGACGAGCTGATCGTTCCCTATTTGGACGCCGCCCAGCGGTCCCAGTGGGACGGCCTGCCCAAGCGAGGTAACATGGTCCTGGGCGTTCGCACCAGCGCGTTTTTGGGAATGAGCCCTCCGGCGGACGATGAGGAGTAGTCGCATGCGTCGCGCGCATTCCTCGCCTGTCAAAACGGATATCCCTCTCCCAGGCCCGACTTCAACCGCGCAAGGACGTGGACGCGGGTTCGACCTCACCGCGTGTCAGGTGCAAGTTGTCAACATCTGTGGGGCGTTTCTGGCGATCGTACTTGCCGGTCCCGGAATGCTGCTGCCCGCCGACCAAGCGGGCCCGCGCCGTGCCAATCATGGCAACGAGGCTGTCCGCCAGGCCCTTGCCGCCAAGGTCGACATCGATGTGCTGAATCTGCCATTGCGGGAATTTGTCCCCTACATGGCGAAGCGTCTCGGTGGCCCGGTTGTGCTGGGTAAAGCGGCCCTGCGCCGCGCCGAAGTGAATCCCGCACTGGAAATCACGGCCTCATTCAAGCAAGTTCCGCTCGGCGTGGCGCTGCGGCAGATTCTGCGACCGCTCAAGCTCGAGCACCGCGTGGTCGACGGCGGGCTGCTGATCGAAGATGTCGGCGAAGTGCCGGATGAACTTCCGAGACCGGCCACGCAAATTCGTGTCGGGCAGGTCGCCCTAGAACGCCAGGCGTGGGAACAGGTGCTGCGGTTCAACCGGCAAAAGGCGAAAGGGATCGACGCGCTCGTTGATCTCAAGGTGCTGACACCGCTTGTGCAAGTGCGGACCTTGCTGCGACTCGAACTCGATTTCGTCCGCAGGGCATGTCAGCCGCGGCCCCAACAGGAACAGCGATTGCAAAACACGGCCTGGCAGCAAGTTGGCGAGGCACTGGCAAACTGGCAGACCGACAACGGGGCTCCCGTCCCAAGCTACGCGCGAGAGGTCATTCAGGACGAGGTACTGTCCGCCGTGCGAACGACCTTGTCGCCTGCGCAAGTCGCGCGCTACGAAGCGGAAGCCGCCAAGCGCAAGGCATTCCGGAACCTGGCCTGTGCCCGCAATCTCCTCGTGACGCTCGACGGCGAGCTCCTCTTGACGCCCAAGCAGCGTGAAGAACTCTGCACCGCCCTCTCGCAAAACTGGGACGATGCCTGGACCGTTAGCCTCGCCATGACGTCGACGAACGAACGAGGCCTGATTCCCGCTGTCCCGGACGAGTTGATGATGCCCCACCTGGACGCGCTGCAATGCCTGCTTTGGCGACGACTGCCGAAAACGGGAAAGCTCATTTGGCGCCTCGACCAGACCGCTTTTCTGGGACTGCCGCCGCTCGACGCGGACGATTTGGACGTTCGATGAATCGCATCCACCGTTACGCCCGTCGACTCGGATTCGCGGCCGCGCTTGTGGCCGTCGCGGGGATGGGGGCTGCGCGCGAATGGTGACGACGACGATCTGGTCGAAATCAAGCCCCAGCCGCGGCAGATGGTATTCCGGGCGGTCGGGCAAATTCAGATTTCCGACCGCAATATCGACGCGTGGGTTTACGGCAACCAATCCCGCGGCCCCGAATGGATTGAGGCATCGCTCAAACAGCGCGTGGATGAAATTGTCCGGATCTGCCGGCTCACGGACGTGCAGAAGGAAAAGCTGACCCTCGCCGGCAAGGGCGATATCCAGCACTTCGAAAGCCGCGTCGACGAGCTGCGAGCGAAATGTAAATCGGGCAAGATCCAGGCGGACCAGTACAATCAGCTATACCAGTCGTCTCAGCCGTTGCGCGCCGCGCTCCAACAAGGTCTCTTTGGGGGCGGCTCTCTCTTCCACAAGACGCTGCTCACGACGTTGCGGCCCGAGCAGACGGCCCTTTGCGAACAGACCGACCGCGATCGGCGGACATTTCGGTACCGCGCGCGTATCGAATTATTAGTAGCACAGTTGGACGCCATCCTGGGCCTCCGCGACGAGCAACGCCGCCAGCTCGTCCAATTGATTCTGGATAAAACGCGTCCGCCGCGCGTGTTCGGCCAATCAGACCGTTTTCTGGTGCTGGTACAAATGTCGCATCTGCCCGAGGAGTCGCTGAAGTCCTTGCTCGATCCCGGACAGTGGCGGGAGTTGCAAAGGCAGCTGGCCAATGCCCAGCGCATGGTGCGGGTGCTCAAACAAAGCGGCGTTGTGTTCGACGACGGCACGGAACCGGACAAGAGGGGCGACGTCAACCCGGCGATTCTGATCCCTGACAACCGTCCGCGGAGTTAATGCGTATTTTGCGTGGAGCCCCAGAGCGCACGATTTGAAACCACGAGAGATCAAGATGCACTCGACGGAATTTGCACGAGGTGAGGCCGAACGTCCCCGCCGCCGCTCAGCGGCAATCTGCGGGGCAATCGCGGCGATCAGCGTCCTCTGCGTGCCGATGGCAGGCAGCCGACTATTGGCCCAGCCGCCGGGCGTGCGCGTCGGCGAAGTTGTCCCGCGGGACGTGCGCGAGCTCTACGATCGTGGCCTCAACTTCCTCGCCAGCACGCAGCGCGAGGACGGCGGCTGGCCCAATTCGATGCAGGACGGAGCCGGAACGGTCGGCATGGGCCTGATGGTGTTTCTCGCGTCGGGCGAAGATCCGAACTTCGGCCTTTATAGCGTCCACGTGCGGCGGTCGCTGCGTTACATCATTTCCGCGCAGGATCCCGAAACCGGGTTTCTGGGCCAAAGCATGTACCACCACGGATTCGGCATGCTGGCCCTGGCCGAGGCCTATGGCACCGTCGACGACCGCAATCTCTGGCCGCAAGGCAAGAATGTGCGAACGATCGGCGCCGCCTTGGAGTTGGCCGTGCGGGCCGCCATCACGTCGCAAAAGAACAATTCTCAGGGCGCATGGCGTTACTCGCCCGATTCCACCGACGCCGACACCTCCGTCAGCGGGGCGGTGCTCGTAGGGCTGCTCGCGGCTCGCAACGCCGGCATCGAAATCCCCGATCAGTCGATCGACAAGGCCATTTCCTTTTATCGACAGATGACCTCGTCCTCCGGGCAAGTCGCGTACGCGGGCCTGGGAGGATTCGACGAATCGCTCGCGCGAGTCTCGATCGCCACGCTCGTCTACTCGGTGGCGCGGCGGAAAGACCTGGCGGAATACAAGGCCACGCTCGGCTTCTTGAAAGACCGCGCGGAGGGATCGCCCGACCAGGGCCGCGGCTACGAAGACTACACTCGCTACTACGAGGCCCAGGCCCTGTTCCAGGGAGACGTCGAAGCCTGGGACAAGTGGAACAAGTTGCTCGTGCGCAAACTGAAACAGGCTCAGCAACGGGATGGCAGCATCGAGGGACAGTTCGGCGTCTCGACGTCCACCTCCTTATCGCTGTTGGCCGTAGCCGTCAATTTCCGTTTCTTGCCGATTTACGAACGCTAGTCCGAACGCTAGGACTCCGCCTGATGTCGAACGTCCTCTTTTCGCGACAATTGCCCGCGGGGGCCGCCCGCGCCGTTCGGTGCCTGGTCGGCAGCGCGGTTTGCCTCTTGACTGCCGTGGCCGGCGGGGCTGAACCGTCGTCGACTCCCGGTCCGAGCGCCGTTTTGTATCTCAACAGCGGCTACATCCGCGGAGAACTGCGAAATTCCCCCACACCCGAGAAGTTGCGTTGGCAAGGCGCGGATTTCGTCGCGCCTTTCGAATTCGACATTCACCGGATCGACGCCGTTTACTTCCCCGACCCGATGAAGGCCGAGCGTCCGCGAGGCGACTATTGCTTCGAGCTTTCGGCGGGAGACGTCGTATTCGGATCGCTGGCCAGCCTCGACGACCACGAAGTCGAACTCGACGTCCCCATGCTCGGCCGCCTGCGCGTGCCACGAAGCCACCTGCAGCGGATGACTCGCAAGCTCGAAGACGGCGGCATGATCTATCGCGGGCCCAACGGGTTTGCCGACTGGAAACTGTCCTCAACGAGCGCCTGGCACAACGATCAAGGACAGCTCTGGACAGATCAGAACGACTCCTCCGCCCAAAGCACACTGAAGCTCCCGCCGCGCTGCGCCATCGAGCTGGTCCTCTCGTGGAGCGCCAAACCGAACTTCGCGCTCGCGCTGGGGATGGGCTACCGCATCGAGGCCTGGCAGCGCGAGCTGGTGCTGGTTGGCGAAACCGAACATCAGGCCGATCTCGCCTCGCTGCAGCCGCTGGATTACGACGCGGGGCGGATTCACCTGTTCCTGTTTCTCGACCAGCAGTCTGGCGAATGCATCGTCTACTCGTCCAAAGGCGCGCCGCTGGCCAACATGAAGCTGACGGGTTCTCAGGGGCGCGGGTCAACGAATTGCGGCTGACCAATAACCGCGGCGACATTCACCTGGAACGACTCCGCATCGACCATTGGAACCGCGGTCGTCCATTGGCGGGCGAGACCGTCGACAAACCCCGCGTGTGCCTTGCCGACGGATCGATCAAATACAGCGAGGTGGCGAAGTTCGACGCAGCGGCCAAGACCTTCGTGATCAGAGGCGGCAAGGAATCTCCCGTTCCGGCTGATCGCGTGGTCGATATCTATCTGGGAAAAACGAGCGATCAGGGCCCGCGGCCGCTGACGGTCGACTATCAGGATTCGTCACGGTTCAGCGGCAAGCTGCTGCGGATCGAAAACGAAATAATCTCGCTCGAGTCGCCCGCCGCCCGCGAAACGCTGCATCTGCCACTCAAAGGTTTGCGTTCGCTGATCGTCCACCAGAGCGCAGCCGAGAAAAAGAACGAGCCCGAAGCCGGCGGCACCCTGGAAATGGAAGGCGTGCGCTTGCCCGGAACCCTGGTTGGGGGGCGTGAAGTGGCAAATGCCAGCTGCCTCGTCTGGCGGCCGCGAGGTTGCGAGGTCGGCAGCGCGCTCAAGCCGAACGTCGACGGGCGGATTGTCTTTCGCGACGTCGCGACCCCGCCCGCCAATCGGGAACGGCGCGTCTCACGTCGCAATGCCGGTGCCGCCGCCGCGTCCAGCTCTTCGTCGGAAGACGATTCGCAGCCGCGGCAGGCGCTCACCAAAGCTCTGTACCTGCGCACGGGCGACATGGTCCCCTGTGAAATTACGCGGATCGACGAAAAAGGGGTCTCGTACAAAACGCCTCTCGCGGATTCGGGCGTCATCGCGAACGACAAGATCAAGGCGGTCGTGCTTACGCTCGACGGCCGCGGACCGGTCGAGCTCACCAAGGACAAACGCGATCGTCTGCTGACCCTGCCGCGGATGTACAAGGACAATCCGCCCACCCATCTCATCCGTTCGTGCGACGGCGATTATCTGCGCGGGCGCGTCATCGAGATGGACGACCACAAGCTCGTGGTCGAATTGCGGACGAAACCCAGGGAGTTGCCCCGGGACCGCATCTCGCGAATCATCTGGCTACATCCCGACGAACTAGAAGGCGCGGCGGCGGCGAAGAAAAAGACAAACACGGGACCGCGGCCTCTGGTGCAAGCCGTTCACGACAACGGCACGCGTCTGACCTTCCATCCGACTCAATTCAAAGATTCGATCCTGTCCGGTGTGAGCGACGCGCTCGGCGCCTGCCGGATTGCGCTGGAATCGGTCGACCAACTGTTGATCGGCAATACGATCGACGAAGCGGTGACCAAGACCGCGTATCAACAGTGGCGGCTGCGAAACGCGCAGGAGCCCAAGTTCGTCACGGCCGACGCCAATGCGCCCCGCGGCGGCGCCGATGGCATGGATTCCGCCCTCGTCGGCAAACCGGCGCCCGATTTCGAGCTGGATCTGTTGAGCGGCGAGCATTTTCGCTTGTCCGATCATCGCGGAAAAACGGTCGTGCTCGACTTCTTCGCCACCTGGTGCGGGCCCTGTCTGCAAACGATTCCGCACGTCGCCCAGCTCCATCACGATTCAGCCGGTAGCGGGCTGAAGGTGGTGGCCGTCAACCTCGAGGAAACTCCCCAGCAGATTCAGGCCTTGCTCAAGCGGCTCAAGCTGGAGATTCCCGTCGCGCTCGATCGCGACGGAGCCATTGCCGCTCGCTATGGCGTGAACGCGATCCCGCAAACGATCATCATCGATCACGACGGCAAGGTGGTGCGTCACTTTATCGGCGGCGGGACGCATTTCGCCAAAGACCTGGTCGACGCGGTGCACGGCGTCACCTCGCCGGCTTCACCGAAGCCGCCGGCAACAATGCCGACCACGCGTCCCAAGGGGACGTGATCGGGCACGCAGCTCTGCGTCCGGCCGAGATTAAGTCGTGGTCCGCGCGAGGAGCGCTTGCGCGTGTTGCCCGCGCTAGGCTTCGCTGTGGAGAGCCGCTTTGAGCGACTGCGTCTTTTCCGACAAGAGCGCGACCTGGCGCTCGAAGTTATTTCGGGAGACCCGGATCCGATCGAGGATCTTCTCGCTGTTGGACTGAATGGTCTTTGTCCACTTTTCGATCTCCTCCAGCGAGCCCGCTTGTTTTTCGACCATCAGAATGGCCCGCTCGATGTCGGTGAAGTCGACTTTCACCGATTGCTCCTCGATTCGCTGACGTACGCAGAGGGCGCGAGCCAAGAGGAGCGCCGCGAAAATAGGGGTCGCTCAGCGCATCTTCGGCATCCCACGCCACGAAGATGTCGTTGCCAATCCGTTGCAGCGGATCGAGGCCTTCGGGCGCCGTGCGCTTGGAGTAAACGAACACGCCGACCAAGGCGCCGCGGTTCTTGCGGGCCAGCTCGATGTATTCCCGGG
Organism: uncultured Planctomycetaceae bacterium; assembly: GCA_963813715.1. Classification (GTDB taxonomy): domain Bacteria; phylum Planctomycetota; class Planctomycetia; order Planctomycetales; family Planctomycetaceae; genus DASPSM01. Next base: position 746,578 of record CAWFAK010000007.1, read on the forward strand.
CGTCGGCCAGCTGGTACTGCTGCACCTCCTTGGCTTCGATCACGATTCGCTGTCCCGGTGCCGCGCTTTCCGGTCCCAACTCGATCAGGGTATCCCCCTTCTTGCAGTTGTTGATCAGCCCCGTCGTGGTCCCGACGCACGTGGCGATATCGCCGCGCCCCTGCGATTCATGCTGAATGAAGGCGAAGACCGCCTGATCGAATTCGTCGCCGTGCCGCGTCGAGCGTTGAATCTCCTGGCGGCGCGTGGCCATGCCGGCCAGCACTTCGCGGATTTCGGATTGAAACCGCTGGCTGTCCTGCCGATGCTCGTTGATCAGCGTCTGCAGCTCGCTTTTCATTCGGGCCAGGGCCGAGCCATCATTGTCGAGCGAAAACTGGCTGGCGATCTTCTGATGGGCGTCGTCGACCCGATGTACGAGCTTGCTGAGCGCGGAGTCCTTTTCATCGAGCGTGAACTCGCGGACCATCCGGTCGATCTTCACCTGCAGATCGCCCGAGAGCGAATTCTGTTGCTGGCTCAGTTCGGCGATGAATCGCGTGAGAGCCCCCTCCTTGTTATCAAGCGAGAACTGATTGAGCACCTGATCGCGCTGCGACTCCGAGTTGTTGCTCGACCGCCTCGCGAATCGCCGCCAGCACGCCCCGCGACTGGTCCGGGCTGAGCACGCGCATCAGCGGACTTTCCGCGCCGACGTGGGCCGAAAGCGTTTTGGTCAGCTGAGAGTCGCGATCGCCGATTTGGCGACGCAGCATCGTTTCCAGCTCGCCGTCGCGCCCGATCAGCCGATCGATCCGCTCCTGCAACCGGCCGTCCTTCGGGTCGAAATACTGCTTGAGCGAGTCGGCCACGCACTCGTGAACCGTCTGAGCGTGGCTGCCCAGTTTGCTGTTTAGCTCCGACAGCAGCCGTTCACTTTCGCGGCGGACGAGATCAGCGTCGATTTGACCACGGGCCTGCCGCAGCGCCAGGACGCCAATCCGTAAGGCGTTCAATGCAAATCGCTCGCGCGGCTCCCCTTCGCGAAAGGTCGTCAATTCGCGGATCGTGTCGGGGTCATCGACCTTCAGCTCCAAGCGGCAAACCGAAGGGCAAATGGCCTTCCGTGGCGACAACTCGGGGGAAGAGTTCGCGCGGAACATTGAGGGCCTCCGACATGGCATTCTCCTTAATTGCCTGCCATTCCGTTCCATCAGGCTGTCTGTCCAGAGTATCTCACCCGCTCACCAATGAGCAACGTATGCACACTAAATCCAAGTTGGCGATCGGTCCCGGACTCGCCCGCCCGACGTTGCCAGAGAACAGTCCACCGCGTATCCTAAACACATTGACATCCGTTGATGTTCCCGCCTCGCTGCCTGCCTGATTTGCCCGCCGAACTGCTTGGTCTGACAGCGGATGAAGCTGCCAATGACCCGCCCGCCGCTCGCGTTTTGCTGCTTCGCGGTTGCTGCCGCCCTATGCTGGCTGCCCGCTAACACTCCCGCCGCTGGCCCGCAGCTTCCCGCAAATCAGGTCGAATTCTTCGAATCGAAAGTCCGCCCCGTGCTCGCCGGCACATGCCTCAAGTGCCACGGCGTTTCCACGCATAAGGGAGGCCTGCGGCTCGACTCGCGCGATGCGGCGCTCAAAGGCGGCGATTCGGGAGCGGCCGTCGTGCCCGGCAATCCCGACGCCAGCCCCATGATCGAGGCGATCAACTATCGTGGGCTCGAGATGCCGCCGACCGGCAAGCTGAAGCCACGCGAGATCCAGGCGCTCGTCGAGTGGGTGAAGATGGGCGCCCCCTGGCCCAAGGAAGACGGCAAATCCGCGGGACCGTCGCGCGGCGATTTCACCATCACCGACGAAGACCATCACTACTGGGCCTTTCAACCGATCGGCCACCCGCAACTCCCGGCCGTGCGCAAAAAACTGGGTAGCCAATCCGATCGACGCCTTCGTGCTGGCCAGCCTCGAAGAAAAGGGCCTGGCGCCGAACCCGCCGGCCGAGCCTCGCGTGCTCATCCGCCGAGTGTTCTTCGATGTCATTGGGTTGCCGCCGACTCCCGAAGAGGTCGACGTCTTCGTCAAGAATCCTTCGGACGAAGCCTACTCGCGGCTGATCGACGGGCTCCTAGCGCGAAAGGAATACGGCGAGCGCTGGGGCCGACATTGGCTCGACGTCACGCGGTTTGCTCAAACCAACGGCTACGAACGAGACGCGGAAAAGCCTGAATCGTGGCGCTACCGCGATTACGTCATCGATGCGTTTAACGCCGACAAGCCCTACGACCGGTTCATCACCGAGCAGCTGGCCGGCGACGAACTTGACGAGCCCACTCCCGAATCGATCATCGCCACGGGCTTCTATCGACTGGGTATCTGGGACGATGAGCCCGATAACCAGGATGCAGCGGCGTGGGACGAAGTGGATGAAATGGTCCGCACGACCGGCGCGGCGTTCCTCGGGCTCACGCTCGGCTGCGCCCGCTGCCACAATCACATGTTCGATCCGATTCCCCAGGAAGACTACTATCGCCTGGCAGCATTCTTCCGCAACGTCGAACCGTACGGCAAGGCGCTGAGTCGCACGCATCTCGGCACGAACGACGCGGGCATTTTGACTCCGGTTGGCACGCACGCGGAGTTTGCGGCATGGGAGGCGCGGCGGAATGAGCTGTCGCCCCAAGTCGCGCGGGCTAAAGCGAAACTCGCCAAGCTGCCCAAAAACGCGGAGCACAAGGCTGAACGCCAGCGTCTCGTCAATGAGCTGACCCGGCTGAAGAAACAGCAAGAAGCGGTCCCTCTGGAACGCGCGCTTTCAGTCCGCGAATGCGGCCCGCCCCTCCGCGAGACACGCGTGCTGATTCGCGGCAATGTCGCCACGCCGGGGAGGCACGTCGAACCGCGGTTTCTGACGATTCTGGGAGGCAAAACCCCGCAGGCGATTCCCACATCTTTCACCGGCCGCTCGGGGGAACACTCGCTCAAACCGATGCTGGTGGAAGCCGGGGTGCGCCCGACAATGGGCCTGCGTCGCGCCCTGGCCAACTGGATCGCCAGCGCGGACAACCCGCTGACCGCGCGCGTGATGGTCAATCGCATCTGGCAAGAGTATTTCGGCCGGGGCATCGTCCGCTCGACCGACAACTTTGGCCGCGCCGGCGTCCCGCCCACGCATCCCGAACTGCTGGCATGGCTGGCGCGCGACTTTGTCGACGGTGGCTGGCGGATCAAGCGGATGCACAAACTGATCCTCCTGTCGCGGGCCTACCGCATGTCGTCAGCCGCGACTGATGCGAAAGACGTCGCGGTCGACGCGGATAATGATTTCTTCTGGCGTCAGAATCTGCGACGGCTGGATGCCGAGGCGATCCGCGACTCGATGCTGGCAGTCAGCGGACGGCTGAATCTTGCCGCTGGCGGCCGTGGCATCTTTCCGCCCCTCTCGAAGGATGTGCTCGCCACGCAATCGCGGCCCGGTATGGGCTGGGGGCAAAGCAGCGTCGAGGAACAGTCGCGTCGCAGCGTCTACATTTATCTCAAGCGGACCTTGATGGTGCCGTTTCTGGAAACCTTCGATTACACGAATACGGCCGAATCGGTCGGCATCCGCCCGACCACGACAGTGGCGCCGCAGGCTCTGCTCTTGCTCAACAGCGAGTTCACCGACGAGCAAGCGCGGAACTTAGCGGAGCGGGTGCGCCGCGAAGCGGGCAACCTCCCCGCTGCGGAAGTCGATCGGCTGTTTCGTCTGGCGCTCGGTCGCTTGCCGACGCCGCGCGAGGCGAAAATCTCTCTCGAGCTGCTGCAAAAGCCTCCCGGGCCCGATGGAGTGGCCGATCCGCTGCGGGCACTGTGCCTCGTGGTGCTGAATCTGAACGAGTTTGTGTACTTGGACTGACGGTACCCGCAGTCACCACATGGAACTGTCGGCCCGCTCGGCGATCGATTTGTTCAGGCGGAAAGTCTGTTAGAATGCGACGGGGGATTTGATGAGCGACCGTTCAACTCAGCCAGGAACTCCGACCGGCGGCTTCTGCGGACGCACGCGCCGTGAGTTTCTCTGGGAAACGGGAGCCGGCTTTACCGGCGTGGCGCTCGCCGCCCTGCTGGACCGCGACGGATTCTTTGGTGGGCGCGCGCTCGGCGGCAGCACGCCTCCGGGGCGCTCGCTGGATCGTCCCCTCGCCCCTCTGCCGGCCCCCTTTCCCGCGAAGGCCAAGCGGTGCATCTTCCTGTTCATGTACGGCGGTCCGTCGCAGATGGACCTCTTCGACTACAAGCCCGCGCTGCAAAAACGCCACGGCAAAACAGTCAACGTCGAAGTGCGGCGAGGTTTTGTCGTGCCGCAAACGCTGTTGGCCTCGAAGCGGCGTTTTGAGCGTCACGGTCAATCGGGCCAATGGTGCTCCGATGCGCTCCCCTGCATTGCTCGGCACATGGACAAGCTGGCGGTCATTAAATCGCTGCAGATGGATTCGTTCGCCCACGCGTCGGCCCTCATTCAGATGAACTCGGGCCGCGTGCTGCAGGGGCATCCGTGCCTGGGCTCCTGGGTGAATTACGGGCTGGGCACGCTCAACGAAAATCTGCCCGGCTTCGTGGTGATGCTCGATCCGCGAGGCGGACCGATCGCCGGGGCCGCCAACTGGATGAGCGGCTACATGCCGGCGGCCTACCAAGGCACCGTACTGCGCTCGACCGGTCAGCCGATCCTCAACCTGGCTCCGGCCAGCCGCATCGACCGGACGTGGCAGCGGGCGCAGGTCGAAACGATCAACGCGCTCAACGCCGAACACCTGGCGACGCGCCCGGGCTATTCCGAGCTGCAGGCGCGAATCTCCGCCTACGAACTGGCGTTTCAACTGCAGTCGACGGCCCCCGAAGCGCTCGACCTTTCGGTCGAAACACAGGCTACGCAGGAACTGTACGGCCTGCACGATCCCAAGCCGCCGCACAAGCTGTCGTTAGGCAGCGGTCCGTTCGGCCGGCAGTGTTTAATCGCCCGGCGATTGATCGAACGCGGCGTGCGTTTCGTCCAGATTTATCACGGTGGCGGACACAACGACGAGAACTGGGACGCTCATTCCAACGTCGACAACAACCTGCAAATCCACTGCCCCGAAATCGATAAGCCGATCGCCGGTCTGCTCACCGACCTCGAGCAGCGCGGGCTCCTTGACGAGACCTTGGTGATTTGGGGAGGCGAGTTCGGCCGCCAAGCCGTTTCGCAGGCAGGCCTTGGCCGCGACCATAATCCCAAGGGCTTCACGTATTGGATGGCCGGCGGCGGGATCAAGCCGGGAATCAGTTACGGAGAGACGGATGAAATCGGCCACGAAGCGGCGGTTAACACGCGTCACATTCGCGATCTGCATGCGACCATTCTGCACACGATGGGTTTCGACCATCGGAAGCTGTCGTTTTTCCACAACGGCCTGAATCAACGCCTGACCGGCGTGATCGAGGCCGAACCGATTCATGAGATTCTTGCATAGGCCACCCCTGATCTGGCGGCACCGTCTTTCGGAGTTCCTCACGATGCACAACCGAGTTCATAGCACGCTCGCTGCGCGCGCCGTTTTGGCGGCAGCAGGACTGCTCGCCCTGGCCCCAGGGACGCGCGGGGACGACCCGCCATCCGAACATGCCCTCAATGTCCCTCCGCCCGGCTACGTCGCCCTCTTCAACGGCAAAGATCTCACAGGCTGGAAGGGGTTGGTTCTGAACCCCAAGCAGCGTGCCGCGATGTCGGCCGAAGAACATGCGGAGCGGCAAAAGGAGGCCGACGCACGAATGCACAACCATTGGAAGGTCGTCGACGGCGCGCTGATGTTTGACGGGGCGCCGTTTAACGTGTCGGGCCCGCTTTGCACAATCAAGCAGTACGGTAATTTCGAGATGCTGGTGGACTGGAAGATCAGTAAGGGCGGCGATAGCGGCATTTATCTCCGCGGCTCACCCCAGGTGCAGATCTGGGATCCTGATGAACCGTCGCAGCAGAAAAACGGTGCCGGCAAGGGCTCGGGGGCGCTGTGGAACAACGCGATAAACGAGCGGTTCCCTCTCGTACGGGCCGACAACCGAATCGGTGAGTGGAACAGTTTCAAAATTCGGATGGTCGGTGACCGTGTCAGTGTCTGGCTCAACGGCAAGCTCGTCACCGACAACGTGGTGATGGAGAATTACTGGGACCGCAAGAAGCCGATCTATCCCCGCGAGCAGATCGAGCTGCAAAACCACAATCATCCGCTTTACTTCCGCAACATCTTCATCAAGGAGCTGCCCTAGGATGCCGTCGGTCGACTGGTACTATCACCGTCCCGGCTGTACGACGTGCGGGAAGTCGCAGGCATTTCTCGAGAAGAAGAAGCTCGACGTCAAGGAGCAGGTCAACGCTGCCAAAATCCGCTTCGAGCCCAAGCAGGCGCTCGAGCTCGTGCGCCAGGCGAATCGGGTGATTGTGGCCAAAGGGAAAAAGGTCGTCGACTTCGACATGAAGCGCGATCCGCCCGATGATGAAACGCTGCTCAAGCACATCATCGGCCCGAGCGGCAAACTCCGCGCACCCGTCATTCGCCGCGGCTCGACTTTGTTGATCGGCTTCGCCGAGGACGAATTCGCCGAAGTGCTCGGCGCGAAGTAAACCTTCTTGGAGGCGGCTGCGGTGCAACTAGCCGGTCGGGTCGCCATCGTGACGGGCGGAGGCAAGCGGATTGGCCGCGCTCTCTGCCTCACTCTCGCCGATGCTGGCTGCTCGGTGATGGTGCACTACTCGCACTCGGCGGAGGAGGCGCGCGGCACGGTCGAGCAGATCACCGCTTTGGGCGGGCAGGCCGACTGCGTCGGCGCCGACTTCGGCGATCCGCACCCGGCGATTCCGCAAGTCATCGGCGCCGCCTACGAGCGGTTCGGCCGCGCGGATATTTTGATCAACAGCGCGGCCATTTTTGAGCCAGGCTCGCTCGCGTCGACCACCGAGTCGGACTGGGACCGGCAATTCGCGATCAATCTCAAGGCCCCCGCCTTCCTGTGCCGCGAGTTTGCCGCGCGGCATCAGCCGGGAGTGCCAGCGGCCATCGTGAATATTGCCGACTGGCGCGGTCTCAAACCGCTTCCCGGGCACTTCTCTTACACGTTAACCAAGGCCGCGCTCATCGCCATGACGCGGATCCTGGCGATAGAACTGGCACCGGACATCCGCGTTAATGCCGTGGCTCCCGGGTCGATCCTGCCGCCCCCCGGCGCGGGCCCGGACTATCTCGAACACTTAGCGAAACAAGTCCCGCTCAAGCGGCACGGCGACCCGAGCGACGTGACGAGTGCCGTGCTTTATCTGCTGCGATCCGACTTCGTGACAGGCGAAGTGATCGCCGTCACCGGCGGCGAGCAACTTCAGTGACGCCTACCCAGATCGAGTGCACCGGTGCCCGAACGCAGCGGTGCCTTTGAAATTCACTCTGGCGTACGCCTCGAACCGGGCCGAAAATAGAGAACGGTAGTTGCTGCGGCCGGACAGCGCCCAATCCGAGTCGTCCAGCGTGGCCCTTGCCGTAGTTCGCCGAGTCATCCCGATGTCCGACAAGATCCGCATCAATGGCCTGTTTCTGCGCACGATCATCGGCATCAACCACGATGAGCGCGAGCACAAACAGGACGTGTTGATCAACCTGTCCCTCAGCGTCGACACGCGGCCCGCCGCTCGCACCGATCAAATCGAGGACGCGGTGAATTACCGGACGATTACCAAGAACGTCATCGATCTGGTGGAGAATTCACGTTTTTTTCTAGTCGAGCGGATGGCCGACGAGATCGCCCGGCTGTGCCTTCGCGATTCGCGCGTGGATGCGGTGCGGGTCAGTATCGAGAAGCCGGCCGCCCTGCGGTTTGCCCGCTCCGTCGGCGTGGTGATCCGGAGAACCCGAGCGGATGTCTGAGCGCCGGGCCAACCGCGCCTACCTGTCGCTCGGTTCCAATATCGAGCCGGAGCAAAATCTCCCGGCCGCTGTTCGCGAGTTGGCAGCATTCGGCCGCATTCTGGCGGTGTCTAACGTTTGGGAATCGGCCCCGTTCCGTGTCGGTGACACAGAACGCCCCGACCGACAAGCCGACAAGAACTTCTTGAATGCGGCCCTGGTCCTCGAAACGCCGCTGTCGCCGCCGGAACTTTACGAGCAGGCGATTTCGTCGGTCGAGCGCCGGCTGGGACGCGTGCGAGATCCCCACGACAAGAACGCGCCGCGGACGATCGATGTCGATCTTTCGCTCTTCAATGATGACGTGCTCGAGTTCGCCGGCCACCGCGTCCCGGACCCAGAAATCCTGATCCGGCCGTTCGTCGCCATTCCGCTGGCCGAGGTCGCTCCAGACTATGTGCATCCGATCGAGCGACGGCGCCTCGCCGACATCGCGGTCGCTTGGTTGAACAATTCCGGTCTACTACCGCGGGCCGACGTCAAGCTGGAGTAGGACCGAGAGCGAGAACGCTACCAGCGGGAATCGCCAGAAACGTGAACCGCTTACCAGCCGTACGGAGCCCCATAGTACACGCTATAAGACAATGGCGTGCCGTAGGTGTTGTCGAACTGGTACGGCGCGACGTAGCCGTACTGCGGCACGTTCGGTTCGCCCGTGGCCGGGTACGGCATCTGGTTGAGCATCAGCCCCAGGGTCGCCTCACTGCGGTAAGAGGGATGGGCCACATACTCGGCGCGGCTGAACGGAACCGACCGATAGACCTCGGCGTAACTGGGACGCCGCATCGGTCCAGCCGGGTGCGCGCTCCCAGGGATGATGCGGAGGCCGTCGGCGGCCGACGACTGCGGCGCTGCTGCTGCCGGAGGATTCGCCTGCGGCGCCGACTTCGTCCCCGGTTCGTACGGCGGGGGCGCGGGCTGAGACGGTGACGCCGGATGAGACGGGGGCGTCGCCTGTGCCAGCGTCAGCTTAGTGGCCGGTAGAATGCGGATCGTCCACGCATCCTTGTCCGCAGCCACGGCCGCGGACGACAAGGCGACCCCGACACACAAAGCGACGCACAGGCGAGGAACCGAAATCCGCCGGACGAGCCCCACCGTGTTGTGCGCACGGGGGGCCGTCAGGCGGACTGGAATCCCGGAATTCTCAGGCACCGTCATAGGAGACTCTGCTTCAGAAGGGTTGGATTGTTTTGTCCGGATTGATTTCATTTTGCCGATTATTCTCATTTTACCTATCTTTACTGAGCGCGGTCAACGGGTTGGTTGACGTTCTGTGCGATCGCGGCTTAATCCGTCGACGTCGTTGACCGTGCTCAAGCACAACGTCTAAAGTAAATGCTCACCATGATTTGAAGCTCGTGGGCGTCATCCCAATCAGGACATCCGAGTTGGCAGCCAAAGCCTGGGGCGGTCGATTTCAGCAGGCCACCGATCCCCGCGTCGAGCGGTTCACCGAGTCGATCAGCTTCGATCGCCGTCTGGCCGCCGTCGACATTCGCGGCTCGAAGGCCCATGCGCAGATGCTGGCCCAGTCTGGCCTGATTACAAACGCCGAATGCCAGAAAATCCTCGCCACGCTGGACGAGATCGGGGCCGAGATCGAAGCGGGAACCTTTCCGTTCTGCACCGAGCTCGAAGACATCCATATGCACGTCGAGCAGGCGCTGATCGCCCGCACCGGCGACGTTGGCCGCAAGCTGCATACGGGCCGCAGCCGCAATGATCAGATTGCGACTGACCTCAAGCTCTTCGTGCGGGACGCGGCCGCCCGAATTGACGCCTTGCTCGAGGGTCTCCAGCGAGCGTTCGTCGCCCGCAGTACGCGCGACGTGGACGTGGTCGTTCCCGGCTACACGCATCTCCAACGGGCCCAGCCTGTGATGGTCGTGCATTACTGGCTGGCTTACTGCGAGAAACTTCAGCGCGACCGCGGTCGTATCAGCGACGCCGTCATGCGGCTCAATTTCTCGCCGTTGGGAGCGGCGGCCCTCGCCGGCACATCGCTCCCCATCGATCGCGAGCTGACTGCGAGGCTGCTCGAGTTCACCGGCCCTGCGGCCAACAGTCTCGACATCACCGGCGATCGCGACTTTCTCGTCGAGTTCTTGTTCGCGCTCTCCCTCATCGCCGTGCATCTGAGCGGCTGGGCTCAGGAGTGGATTTCCTGGTTCTCCACCGAATTCGGCTTCCTGAAGTTGCCCGACTCGCTGACGACCGGCTCCTCGATCATGCCGCAAAAGCGCAATCCCGACGTGCTCGAGCTGATTCGCGGCAAGTCGGCCCGCGTGGTCGGCGCCCTCACGCAGGGACTGTTTTTGCTCAAGGATTTGCCCCTGGCGTACAACCGCGACTTGCAGGAAGACAAGGTGCCGCTTTTCGAGGCCTACGACACGCTGTCCGCGTGCCTGGAGCTGGCGGCCGAGCTTGTCGCGGGCGCGGAATTGCAGCGTGAGCGGATCGCCTCCCGGTTGGAGGAAGGATTCCTCGACGCGACGGCGCTGATGGAATACCTGATTCGCCGCGGCGTGCCGATGCGCACGGCGCACGAGACGGTGGGCAAGCTGGTCGCCGCCTGCGAAGCCGAGCGGACTCGCCTCGCGCAACTGCCGCTCGAACGCTTGCAAGCGGTCTGTGACAAGATCGGGCCGGACGTCGCCGGAGTGCTCGGCGTCGAAAACGCGATGAAGGCCCTTTCGAGCTTCGGCTCCGGCGGACGCGGGCCTGTGCTCGAGCAGCTGGCCCGCTGGCAGGCGAAGCTCGGCATGCATGCGTAACATCCGGCTCACGCTGGCGTACGACGGCACCGGCTATGTCGGCTGGCAGATTCAGCCCAACGGAATTTCGGTGCAATCAGTGGTCGAAGCGGGCATTCGCGAATTCAGCGGAACCAAGCCGTCGCTGATCGCGGCGGGCCGGACGGACGCCGGCGTGCACGCGCTGGGCCAGGTCGCCAACTTCCAGACCGAGTCCGCCATCCCTTGCCAGGGATTTCGCGCGGGGCTGCAGGCGTATCTGCCTCGCGACATAGTGGTGGTCGACGCTGATGAAGTGCCACTCGACTTTCATGCGACGTACGCGGCCAAGCGGAAGCGGTATCGCTACGTGATTCAAAACGCCCGCGCGGCTCATCCCTTCTTACGCAATTACGTCTACGAGTATCATGCCCACCTCGACGAGCAAGAGATGCACGCCGCCGGCCAGGTCTTCGTCGGCACGCACGACTTTCGCGCCTTCGAGACGCAGCACCCCAACACGGCCAGCAGCGTGCGGACCGTGTTCGAGCTGAACGTCCGCCGCTTGGCCGAATGGACGGCCTGGAATGCCGGCCGGCCGGCGCGCCTGAGGAGCCCAACTCCGATTTGCCGGCGGCTAACCCGGTAGGAGAATTCGTCGCGATCGACATCGTCGCCAACGGCTTCCTCTATAACATGGTCCGCACCATTGCCGGGACGTTGATCCGCGTCGGCGAGCATAAGTGGGATGCGGCCCACGTGGATGAGATCCTCGAGCATGGTTCGCGTCCTCAGGCGGGCCCGACCGCCCCCGCGTGCGGCCTCTATTTGGTCCGAGTCGAGTATGACGAGGCACGCACGTGAAATTTCGCGTCGTGCATTTCATCACGCGGTTGATCATCGGCGGCGCGCAAGAGAACACTCTGCTGACGGTCGAAGATCAGCATCGTCTGTACGGCGACGAGGTGACGCTCATCTCCGGCCCGGGACTCGGTCCCGAGGGAACGCTGGTCGAGCGGGCCCAAAGCGGCGGCCTCGACCTGCGGATCATTCCCGAACTTCGACGGAGCATCCATCCCTGGCGTGACTGGCGCAGCTATCGCCGATTGCTCGCGCTGCTGCGGGAAATTCGGCCGCAAATTGTCCACACGCATAGCTCGAAGGCCGGGATCCTCGGACGCCTGGCGGCGAGCCGTCTCGGCATTCCGGCCGTGCACACCATCCACGGCGCCTCATTTCATTACGGCCAGAATCCGCTCGCCTATCAAAGCTACATCCTGGCCGAGAAATGGGCCGCGCGGCACTGCCGAAAGTTCATCAGCGTGTGTGACGCCATGACCGATCAATACGTGCAAGCCGGCATCGCGCCGCGCGATCGGTTCGTCACGATCTACAGCGGCATGGAGGTCGAGCCGTTCCTCAACCCGCCGCGACCGCGCGACGAAGTCAGGCGGCAGTTGGGATTCGGTCCGGAGCACGTGGTCATCACGAAGGTGGCGCGGCTGTTTCATCTCAAAGGGCACGAGTGCGTGATCGCGGCGGCCGGCCGAGTCGCCCGCGAACATCCCCACGTCCGTTTCCTGTTCGTGGGGGACGGCATTCTCCGCGACCAGTTCCAACGTCAGATCAAAGAAGCCGGGCTGAGCGACGCGTTCGTGTTCACCGGCCTCGTTCCTCCGCAGCAAGTCCCCGAGTTGATCCAGGCGTCCGACGTGATCGTGCATACCAGTCTCTGGGAGGGATTGGCACGCGTGCTTCCGCAAGCTTTGATCGCCGGGAAACCGGTGGTCAGTTATGACGTCGATGGAGCGAGGGAGGTCGTGATTCCCGGACAGACCGGATACCTGCTTCCACGGCAGTCCGTCCATGATTTGTCCGCGGCGCTTTGTGAATTAGTGGCGGACCCCGCGCTGCGCGAACGACTCGGACGGACCGGACGCGAGCGGTTTGTCGAACAGTTCCGCCACGAGACGATGACTCGTCGCATTCGCGAGGTCTACGAATCCCTCCTTGCGGGATGACCGGCCTTGCTGGTCGTTGCGGAGCCAGGTGGCCAACTCGATCAGTTTTACCGGAACGCCGTTTGCTTGCCCATCCTCCCTTGTCACCGCAGGGGTCCAGCGGTCAGACTGGTAACTCAACCTCGGGTTCGTCGGCTACGGTCAGCAACAGGGAGTCATCGATGCCTACACGACGGTCCGCTCTACGGCTCTTCCTCTTCTCTGCGTCGGTGTTCACTGCGTCGCTGTTCGCTGACCCATCCGGGAGCCTCGGGACGCCGGCGTCCGCCGCCGATCATCCGGTAATTACCAGCCTCGACGACGTCGACGCCGACTACGCCTTCCAGGGCGAGTACTACGGAACGCTGGCCCGGACGGGGGGAGGCCCGTGGGAAACGATCGGGCTGCAAGTCGCCGCCCGCGGAGCCGGCGAGTACATCGCCACCTATTATCCCGGCGGCCTGCCGGGCCTCGGCTGGCTCGGCGAGCCGCCCATGCACCTCCGCGGACGCCGCGAACCGGATCGCCTGCAGCTGTTCGGTGGCAATCTTGGGTTCATCGTCTCGGACAACATGGCCTGGCGGATCGACGAGAATCAGGAAATTCACAGCTGGGTCAACAAGGTCAACCGCATCAGCCCCACGCTGGGCCAGTCCCCACCGCTCGGCGCCGTGGTACTCTTCGATGGCCGGGCGTCCGATTCGCTCGACAACGCTCAGCTGACCGCCGACCGTCTGCTGAAGGAAGGCGCTTCGGCCCGCGAGACTTACCAGGACTACTTCCTGCACGTCGAATTCCAGTGCTCATACATGCCGGACGACCGAGGCCAGGCCCGTTCCAACAGCGGCGTTTACCTGCAATCGCGCTACGAGATCCAGATTCTCGACTCGTTCGCTCTCGCGGGCCTGTCGAATGAGTGCGGCGGCATTTACAAGTTCCGGCGGCCTGACGTGAATATGTGCCTGCCACCGCTCATCTGGCAGACCTACGACATCGACTTCCGCGACGCCCGTTTCGACGTGGCCGGTATGAAGACCGAAGATGCGATGGTCAACGTCTGGCAGAACGGCTATCCGATCCACGAACAGATCGCCATTCCGCACCCGACCGGCCATGGCAAGCCGGAATCGCCCAACCTGCTGCCGATTGTCTTCCAGCAGCACGGGAATCCGGTCCGCTTCCGCAACATCTGGCTGGTGGTCAACACCAAGGACACCCCGCACTACATTCCGCAGTTACCCCTCAAGGTCTACCAATTCCCGGGTGACTCTTACGGCACTGTTTGGCTGCACGTTCCCCACGCGCATTAACGGACGGGCGGCCACTTAGCTCTGAAATAACGGGTCCGGACGCGTCCTCAATCTGTGAAAGCGTCCGGACCCGACTCTTTTTCTGCGAGCCGCTGGACAGTCCGTTCCACCCGGCGGCACGCCGATTGCTTTAGCTGACAGCCGACGGCATTAAAATCATGCCCGCTTGCCCACGCACCCACGCCGCCGACAGTGGCGAAGTCTTCTGGAGCGCGCGGCAGGCTCGCCCACCACGCAATCCGGCAGACTTCATTCGTGAAAAATCAAACCAAGGCGAAAGCCAAGCCAGCGAAGGCGTCCGCGAAGGCCGCCACGCGGCTCCCCTCCGAAAAAACGGCGCGACGCAACGGAGTGGCTGAGTCGAAACAGGGACTCGATCAGGCCCGTGACGGAGCGCCTCATCGCATCCTGGTGATCGACATCGGCGGCACCAAGGTCAAGGTGCTGGCCTCGGGCGAAACCGAGGTTCGCAAGACCGAATCGGGCCCGACGTTCTCGCCGAGCAAACTGGTGGAGACAGCCAAGGAACTGGCCAAGGGCTGGAAGTATGACGCCATCTCACTCGGGTATCCGGGGCGGGTGGGTCCCGCCGGCCCGAGCTCGGAGGCGGGCAATCTCGCGCCCGGCTGGGTCGGTTTCGATTTCGCGGCCGCCTTTCAAATGCCGGTCCGCGTCCTGAACGACGCGGCCATGCAGGCCCTCGGCAGCTACGAAGGGGGCCGCATGCTGTTCCTCGGTCTCGGGACGGGGCTCGGATCAACGCTCATTTCGCAGAACGCCATCGTGCCGCTGGAACTGGGCGGCCTGCGCTATTCCCGGACTCAAACACTCGGCCAGATGCTGGGGCGCGATGGACTCAAGCGGATCGGGAAGAAGGCGTGGCGCGCAGCGGTCGCGGCTATCGTCCACGAATTCCTGGCCGCCTTCGAGGTCGAATACGTCGTGTTAGGGGGCGGGAATTCCAAGGAAGTCAAGGACCTGCCGGCAGGGGCCCGCATCGGGCACAACCAGACGGCCTTTCGCGGCGGCTTTCGCCTCTGGAATTTGGAGGACGTGAAGACCCTGTCGCCCGGCGAGATTCCCGATTGCCCCGGACCGCCCTCCCCGGCCGATTGGCGAATCCTTTAATCTCTCGGAACTGGATCGGGACTGTGCCTGGCCGCGGTCGTTTAGTCCTCACTTGGCCAGCTCAAACGTGCTCTCCTTGGCGAGCAGACGATCGATAACCTCGACGACACCCCGGCTGGCCGGCTGCTCGGTGACGAACGCGGCCGCTTCCTGCAGCAAGGGCACTGCGTTGCTCACGGCGATTCCCAGCCCCGCAGTCGACAAGAGCGAATGGTCGTTCTCGCCGTCGCCGATCGCGACAACTTCCGATGGCGGGATCATCATCCGCTCAAGCACCGTCGTCAGGCCGGTCCCCTTGTTGACGGCCGAGGGGAGCACCATCACGGCCCCCTTGTTGAAAATCACCTGCAACTCCAAGCCCAGGTCGCGGATCGTTTGCAGGACGATGTGCTCATTCGGCTGAACGGTCGCCACGATCGTTCGTCCGACGGAGAGCGGCGTCACGCCCCGTTCCCTGAGCAGCGCCACAAAAGCATCGGGTGGCGGCGGCGCGAGCGCTTCTTCGACCTTCGTTGCCGGGCGATAGAGGGTCGCGCCGTTTTCCGTCACCACGTACTCGAAGAGCGATAGATCACTAAACGTCTGTTGAATGTCGATCAGCTCGCGGCCCGTCACCAGGATCAGCTGGCGACCCGAAGCACGCAACTGACGCAACGCCTGTGCCGTGCGTGCATCGACTTTTCCGTCGTCGGCAAGAGTGCCATCGTAGTCGCTGGCGAGAACGCGATATCGCATCCTTATCCCGCGAATTGGCCCGTGGGTGTTCGTTCTGATCCAATTCTTGGTTACTGATCCAATTGTCGGTGACGCGTAGATGCAATTGCCGGACCAAAAGTGGCCCCTCGAACATGGGCTTATGACCATTTTCTGCCCAAGCGCGCATTCTCCCCCGGTTCATTCTGCCCAAGCTCAGAACGAGAGCCGCATGGCCACACAGCCTTTCCGATGCCGGCTAGCCTCAGGTAGAAGAGATTCGCGAGGTCTAAAAGTGTCATGAGCAAACACGTGAGGCTTTCTCCGGAAGTGGCCGAGGTCGCGCTCGCCCATTTGAGCGCCGTCGATCCCGTCATGCGGCACTTGATCGCGTCGATCGGACCGTTCGGCCTGAAGCCGTTGCGCAATCGCTTTCACACTCTCGTGCGTTCCATCGTCAGCCAACAGATCTCCACGAAGGCGGCCGACTCGATTCGCCGAAAGCTCGAAGCGACGGTCGAGCCCTACGGCGGCCTGACGCCGGAGGCAATCCTGAAACTGTCGACTGCGAAGATGCGTAAAGCGGGCCTCTCGCCCCAGAAGCAAACCTATCTGCGCGATCTGGCCGAACGGGTCCATCAGCGGCAAGTGCGCTTGGATCGTCTGCATCGCCTGCCCGACGAGGAAGTGATCGCCGAGCTGATTCAAGTGAAGGGCATCGGGCGCTGGACCGCGCAGATGTTCTTGATCTTTACCCTGGCGCGGGCCGACGTGTTTCCGCACGACGATTTGGGTGTGCGCGCGGCCATCAAGCGTTTCTATCGCCTCGAAGAGCTGCCCGACAAAGAGACCGCGCACCGCATCGCCGAGTCGTGGCGGCCGTATGCCACCGTCGCCAGCTGGTATTGCTGGCGGAGCCTTGCGCTGCCGGCAGAGTCTGTCGCGCCCTAGCCTTTGGCCTCGATCAGCGGCTGACAGGAAATCACGGCAGAGCGCGCGGATTGGGTCAAGTTTGAGGACTCTGCAGACCGATAACGCGCCTGGGCCGCCCTCGCATTGCCGCACTGCGTTCGCGTGCGCGCAGTCTCTTCGCCCGGAGAAGCAAAAGTGAAATCGCTGCGGCTCTTGCTGGCGATCGTGCTGTTGGTCCTCGCGGGTGATTCGTTTGCCGGTGGCAACAAGCCACCGAAACCGGCGACCAAAGACAAGCCGGCAACGGAACCTCTGCCGAGCTTCGACCTGGTGACCAAGCAGGTGCAGCAAGTGCTGGCCCTCGACCCCGACTATCAAACGGGAGACCTGCTGACGGCGCCCAAGGTCGAGCGCGTGCTGAGCAAGCTCGAGAAGATCAACTGGAAGGTCGCCGACGCGCGCGAGATCGTGAAGCTCGTCCTCTCCGACAACGACTGGATGGCCGAGCGACTGTCGACTGCCGAAGGCCGCGATTTCATGCGGCACATCGCCCGCTTGCCCGGCGGATACGATCGGGTCGATCGCCTCCGCGACATGCCGAACGGTCAATCGAATGTCTCCGACTTCATCGACTCGCCCGGCGGCTACACGATGATCGAGTATATGACCACCACGCGCGGGGGCGAGAACCTGGGCGACCAATTGTCGGACGCCGTCAATGGGGCCGATTTCAACAAGCCGACCGGCCGCATCTACACCGAACGCGAGCTGCTGAAGCGATTGAAAATCAGCTACGACTTCGAAGTGGACCGCCGCAAGGGGCTGGAGCCCAAGCCGACGACGAAGCCGGGCAAACCCGAGTCCAAGACCAAATGGAAGTCGAAGGGCCCGTGGAAACCGAATCGCACAGCCCGCCCGCAACCCATGCCCGACGCCGAAGAGCCCATGGCTCCCACGGAATTTCAGGACGGCGTGCCCCAGTCGTAAGGCGGCTGTCTTGTCGTCAGGTTCTTGCCCGCTCCGGTCGGCTCTGATAGCGTAGACCCGGTTGTCGGCACGAAGCGCTCTGGTGAGACGACTCCTCTCTGCGGATTTCCGGCGATGCACAGAATCTCGGGCTGTCGCCCCGCTTATTGTCGTTGGTGTCGCAGTCTTCGCCGCCGGGGCTGCGTTTCTGTCGGCCGAACCGCCTTCAGCCGTATCCTTGGCCCAGAAAGACGCCGACGCGAAGCCCGCTGAGGCTAAACCGAGCAGTAGCAAGAAAGCGGCGATTGGCCGTGTGCATCCGGGTGACAAAGACGCGCCCGTGCGTTTGCCCCGCTGGTGGAAGGCAAGCGAGCCGGTGCCAATCGTCAAATCGAATTGCGTCCGCTGCCATCTCACGGCCGGTCGCGAGTTGACGGCTCCGGCGCAGGACTTCGCCCGCAGTGTGCACGACCTGCACGGGATGACCTGTTCCGACTGTCACGGCGGCAATCGGGACAAGGATGAGTCGGCTCACGAACCAGAATTCGGCTTCATCGGCACCAAGCTCAGCGCCCACATGGCCGGTTGCGCCGAGTGCCACGACGAGCAAGCCGAGACGGTGAAGTCGGGGCCGCACTATTGGGATTTCTCCAAGCAGGTGAATCTTAAGTACCCCGTCTGCAGCGACTGCCACGGTCATCACGACGTGGAAAAGCCGCCGGCCGAGTTTTCCCTCAAAACCGTCTGCCGCGAGTGCCATCTCAATTTCGAGCACGACATGCCCCACGCGGCCGCGGTAGTGATCGAGAACGACCGGCTGTGGGACGTGATCCGCAAAGTGCAGGAACGCAACGTCAAGAACGAAAAGCCGGTCCCCGATCAGTTCCACCAGGATCTGGAGGCGGCCCGCCACCTGACGGCCGAGCTGATCCATCCGGCCCACAAGATCACGGAAAAGCAGGCCGCCGAGCTTAATGTTCACGTGCAGACGGTGCGCGGACGACTCGAACGGTGGCTGCTTGAAGACGCTGCTCATTCCACCACAAAGTCTCCGACAGCGCACGCTCCCGCTTCCAAAACAGCTCCCTCAACTCCAGCAGATCGGTCGAAAGATGCACCCTAACTGCCCACGGTTCGGACGTCGTGACTTTCTGGCAGCCGGTGGTGCCTTGGCACTGGGCGGGTTGGTGCCTGCGGGCGTGCACGCGGGCGAAAAGGCGGCTGTTGCGTCGACGCCCGCGCCGGCGGCGCCGATCGACCCCAAACACAAAGCGCTCGTCGGCATCGCCCGCGGCTCGAGCATCGAGGATTCGGTGAAGTCGGCCGTGGCGTTGGCCGGCGGTCTCGACTTCATCAAGCCGGGCCAAACCGTGCTGATCAAGCCGAACGTCACCGGGGCCGCCAAATTCCCGACGACGACGAACCCGGAAGTTTTGTACGCGGTGATCAAGCTCGTCGCAGCGCGGGGACCGAAGCAGATCTACGTCTCCGACCGCAGCTTCTCGCCGGCCTTCAGTACAGCCGCGCCGAAGACGATCGACGTGATGCGCTACGTGGGACACATCGCCGCTATCGAGCAGGCCAAGAAAGACGTCAAAGCTCCGGTGATGGCCCTGGGCCTGGAATCGGCAGCGGGCGAGCTGGAGCGTCTGGGACGTCCGAAGGGGACGCCAGTTTGGCGGAAAATCAACCCGGCCAACGCGAAGCACTGGCCCAACGGCTTCGAGCAGGCTGAACTGCTTTTTGCGGTCGACCACGTGATCAACGTGCCGGTGATCAAAACGCATTTTCAGGCATGGTTCACCATGTCGATGAAGGCCTTTGTCGGCATGAGCCATCATCGCTCGCGCTTCGAGTTTCACCGGTCGCTGGCGGGCGATTTCAGTCTCTTCCACCAGAAGTCCCGCCGGCGCCGCCGCCGCGGCATCGTTCCCGACGTGGCGGCCGAAGACGCGGCCGTGGCTCCGTTCGTCAATCGCATCGCCGAGCTCAATCTGGGCCTCAAGCCGGCGCTCAACATCCTGGACGGCTCGAACTCGTTCGTGTTCGGCGGCCCCTCGCAGGGGGACACGGCCCAGCCGAAAGTCATCGTCGCCAGCACCGACCGCATCGCCGCCGACGCGACGGGCATCGCCGTGCTTAAAAACATCGGCACGGAGCCGCGGCTGCAGAACCGGCCGATCTGGAGCAATCCGTTCCTGCGTCACGCCATCAAGATCGGCCTGGGCGTCGGCTCGCCCGCGCAGATCGTGCTGAAAGACGCCGGCATCCCCGCGGCCGACATCGAGCGGATCCGCACGCTCTTGTTGCAGACTGCGTGACGGACGCCACGAGCGAAGTTCGCAAGCTGCCCGTCAATCCTTCGTCGCCCAGGCGTCCGCGTAAGAAGCGCGGTAGGCCCGATAGACGGCAGGATACTTTGCCTGTAGCGTCTGCAGCGTGATCGCATTCGCCATCCGCTCGCCCTTGATGCTGAAGATCGAGAAGGTTACCTCTCTCGCTCCGGCATAGTGCACCGTCAGGATCTCCTCGCGGCCTTTGAGCGAGACGATGGGCTGCGGGCTTGGCGTGGCGACGTGCTGCTCGACTTTTCCGACTTTTCTTCGCTCTTCGGACTCGAGCCGTCGTTCTTGCCGGCGCTCGGTTTCGCCGCGGTCCGCTCGCCGGTGAAGTCGATCGTCCCCTTGTTGTCCCCGAGTTCGAAGGCGAGGTTCCCCTTGAGCGAATTTCCTTCGAGCGTGGCCTTGTAAACTCCCTTGAATTTCTGGCCGTCGCGGTCGACCGCAATTTGCCAGCTCAGGTCGTTGCCCTGCAGCTTCAGTTCCTGGGCCGGCTGCTCGCCCAAGCGGCCGGTATACGTCCCCTTCAGCTTCTCCCCGTCGGCCGTTAGTTTCAGGGTCGACTCGATCGAATCGC
Organism: uncultured Planctomycetaceae bacterium; assembly: GCA_963813715.1. Lineage (GTDB taxonomy): Bacteria > Planctomycetota > Planctomycetia > Planctomycetales > Planctomycetaceae > DASPSM01. The sequence goes on from CAWFAK010000007.1 coordinate 767,199, forward strand.
CGTTAGCCTCGATCTTGAGTTTCCAGGTCCCCACAACGTCGTCCAGATCGACGCCCCGCTTCGCTGTCCACGGGAGCGGGACCGAGTTGTCCTCGACGATCACGTCGATGTCGCCATTGATTTCGTCCTGGCTCAGCTTGCCGTGAAATTTGGCGTGAATCTTCTGGTCGTTGAATTTGCCGTCGGCCTCGAACGAGAGCTCCCCCTTCTCGAACTTGCCGTTGGAAATGGGGACCGTTTGTCCGCTGCGGCGGTAGGTGCCGGTGACCTTGCCGTCCTTGTTGACGAGCTTGAGCACGCTGCGGTTGCTTTCCCCCTCGAGCTCGCGCGACCAGACCCAGGTCCCCGTCGGATCGTTCTTGGCATCCGCCCCCCGGCTGTAACTGGCGGGCCCCCACGCCAGCACCAACGTCAACAACGACCAGGCCAAGCTTCGTCCGTGCATCATCTCGCTCCTTTGAGTGGATTCGATTTCCCGAATCCGCGCGCCCGTTGCGTCGAACGTGAAGTCGCCGCTTCCGAAAAAATCGTATCGCTTGGTTCCCGTCGGAAGCAAGGCGACTTGGCCATTAGCGTGACGTGTCGGGTGGCAAATTGAATCGTGTTCGCGCCTCTTGTAGGATCACGGCGTCGCGCGTTGCCTCGTGCTTTCGAGCCGCGTTTGTCAGATCGTCTCCGCTTGTCCGCAAGGTTACGCCATGCGTTTGCTCGCCCAATCCTCGGATGCACGGGGCATCCGTCACCTACTGTCGGCAACGTTGGTCTGCGGCGTTGTCTCGCTCGGCCCCTTGACTGTGCGGGCGCAGGAAAAGTCCCCGCCCGAGCGGGTCTATTACAACCTGCTCAATCCGACCGGCGTGGCCATCCAGCCTGGCACCGACTACGTCTTCGTCTCTTCGCGATACGGCATCTATCGCTACGACCCCAATTACAAACAGCCCGCCGAGCACAAAGCGGGGATTGAAATCGACAGTTACCCGAAGACGGTCGACCAATTCGGCAGCGGGCCGAAATTCGAGATCGGTCCCCTGGGCCTCGCGTTTCTGGATCGCACTCACCTCGTCGTGGGGGACGGCAGCCGCAAGAACGGGGAGGAGCTGGTGCGGGTCTACAACCTGCCCACACCCCCGCCGCCCCCCGACCGCTGGATCAAAGAGGACGGGGCCGAGTTCACGCTTGGACCGATCAAGGCGGGAACCAAGTCCTCGACAGGCGAGGGGGACTTCTTCGGCGTGGCCGTCGGTCACCACGCCATCTGGGTGACCTGCCACGGCGACGAGGCGAAGGGCTGGATCGCCAAGTGCGAAGTCACCGACGGCAAGCCCGGCCCGCTCACGCCGTCAATCGCCACGCGGCCGGCAACGCAGGTCGCCGGCCCTGGCCCGCTCACGTTTACGCCAGACGGCAAGGAACTGGTCGTCGGGTTGACGGGAGACCTTAACTCCGAGGAACGGGACAGCGTGATCGCCTTCTTCGATCCGGCTGACGGGAGCCTCAAACGAAAACTGAAGGCCGGTCTCTACGACGTTACGGGCCTGGCCTACAGCCCCAAGACCAAAAAACTCTACGCCACGGACTTCGCCTGGAAAAAGCCGCGCGACGGGGGACTGTTCGAGCTGACGGTCGACGGCGACAAAATGAAGGCGACCCGCGTGGTCGCGCTCGATAAGCCGTGCGCCCTCGCCTTCGACCCCGCCGGGCATCTTTACGTCACCGTGTTCGACGTTCATCTCGAGGGGGGTGAAAAAGCTCGATCCACCGATCCCGGCGCGCTGCTCTACATCAAGCCGGGCCTTTGAAGGCTGATGTTCGCCGCAGACCTGCTTTGAGAACATCGGCAGACGGGCCGACGATCCCGCCATCTGGTCCGCCTTCCGGGCGGGTGCTAGCATTGATTGATGATCTTCGTTCTGGATAACTACGACTCGTTCACCTACAACCTCGTCCAACGGCTGGGCGAGATTGACGCGGGTCTGGAAATCCGTGTCGCGCGCAACGATCAGATCACCGTCGAACAAATCGGGCAATTGCAGCCGGAGCGGATCATTATTTCGCCCGGGCCCTGCACGCCCAGCGAGGCGGGAATCTCCAAGCAGGTGATCGAAAGCTTCGGGCCACGGGTGCCCGTGCTCGGCGTTTGCCTGGGACATCAATGCATTGGCGAGACGTATCAGGGCCGAGTGCTGCGGGCCGATCGGCTAATGCACGGCAAGGTCTCGAACATTCATCACGACGGGCGGGGACTGTTCGCGGGGTTGAAGAACCCGTTCTCCGCCACGCGTTATCACAGCCTGGCCATCCCGCTCGGCGCCGTGCCTGACGACCTCGAATTATGCGCGTGGACGGCCGACGACGATTTTCCCCGCGAAGTGATGGGCGTGCGGCACCGGCGGTTCCCCGTGCACGGCGTGCAGTTTCACCCGGAGAGCTTTCTTACGGACGGCGGCATCGACCTGTTGCGAAACTTCTTGCGATTGCGGGTCGACGGATGCTGAGCGTAGCCGAGGCTCTCGACGCGATTCTGAAAGAGACCAAGCCGGCTCCGCCAATCGCCGTCGATCTGGCCGATGCTCTCGGACTCGTGACGGCTGAAGCCGTCATCTCCGACGTCGACTCCCCCCCCTTCGACAAAGCGCTAATGGATGGTTTCGCCGTCCGCTCGGCCGACGTCGCCGCCCCCGAGGCCCGCCTGCGGATCATTGAGCATGTTATTGCCGGCATGATTCCCTCGCGGCCGGTGACCGCCGGCACCGCCACGCGAATCATGACCGGTGCGCCGCTCCCCGAAGGGGTTGACTGCGTGATCAAGGTGGAAGACACGCGCATCGAGCCGCCGCCTTCGCAGTCGTCTCCGACGGCAAATCCCACGGTCGTCGGCGGGACGGTCGTCATTCGAGGCACTGCGGCGGCAGGCGCCAATATCATTCGTCGCGGCACGTCCCTCAAGAACGGGCAGACCGTGCTGCCCGCTGGCAGACTGGTTCGGCCGCAAGAGGTGGGAGGCGCTGGCCGAGGTCGGCAAAGAACGATTGTCGGTCTATCCGCGGCCCACGGTAGGCATTCTGGCAACCGGGGACGAGCTGGTTCCGATGGCGGCCAAGCCAGGCCCGGGGCAGATCCGCAACTCGAACGAGGCCATGCTCGGTGCCCAGACACAGCGCGCGGGAGGGCGGCCAGTGCTCCTGGGAATCGCCCGGGACAATCCAGCCGAGCTTCGCGAACGGATTGTCGTCGGCCTGAAAAACGACGTTTTGCTGCTGTCAGGTGGAGTTTCTGAGGGCACGCACGACCTGGTGCCTAAGGAACTGGCGGCCCTGGGCGTGCGGAATGTCTTTCATAAGGTGCTCATGCGGCCGGGGAAACCGCTCTGGTTTGGCGTTTGGGAGCGGCCAGACTCCCAGCCCGGCTCGTGGCGGACTTCTGTCTTCGGCTTGCCCGGCAATCCGGTCAGCAGCCTCGTCTGCTTCGAGGTGTTTGTTCGCTCCTGTTTGCAGCGGCTCATGGGGCACGAACCCGCCGGGCCACGGCCGGTCCGTGCCCGCCTGACCCAAGATCACGTTGCCCGAGGAGAGCGTCCCACGTACAATCCCGCGCGACTCCGGTGGGATGCCGAGGGTCCCCAAGTTACCCCAGCGCGTTGGCACGGCTCGTCCGACCTGCAGGCAATGGTCGAGGCCAATGCGGTCGTCGTCTTTCCGGGCGGGGACGCGAGCTACGAGCGGGGCACTCTGATCGAAGTCATTCCCTTCGACCGATCAACCGACGGATCGGTGTAACGATCAAATGAATACGAACCCAGGGACGGGAGCCGATATTTTGCAGACTACACCCCTCACTCGTCCCCGTTCGATGTCAATGCCTCCCGCCTCAACCGAGCCGACCGTTCGTTCGATCATCCGCGCCGCTCGTTCGGTCAACGCCCCGGCCTCTTCGCGCCGCAGCTGGATTGCGGCCGGGTTGTCGGGTCTGTTGTTGTGGGCCAGCTTTTCGCCTCTCGACTGGGGTGCGCTCGGCTGGATCGCCCTGGTCCCTTTGTTGCTCTTGGTCCGGCCGGCCAAGCGCCCCCCCGCGCGGCGCTGGCAACGTTCGTCACCACATTTGTGTCGCAGATTTTCATCCTGCAGTGGCTCCGCTACGGCGACCCCAGCATGTACGTGGCCATGGTCGCCTGTGCATTCTATTTCGCCTGCTACTTTCCGACGTTTCTGCTGCTGTGCCGCGGCGCGGTGCATCGCCTGCGCGTGCCCCTGGTGATCGCCGCTCCCATCATCTGGGTCGGGTTGGAATATGCGCGGGCCTACATGCTCACGGGAGCTTCGTGGTACTACATCGGCCACACGCAGTACCGCTGGCTCGAGATGATTCAAGTCAGCGATCTGGTCGGCGCATACGGCGTCAGCTTTGTCGTGATGACGGCGGCGGCCGCACTGGCTGGAATAGTGCCCGCCTGGTGGTTAGCGCCAAACGCGGTTCCGGCTCCCGGCACGTCCGCCAACGCGGAATCCGAAGCGGCAATGAAGATGATGGTCGACGGCGCGACCGCGGCGAGTGCGTCGCCCGGCCGTGTGCGGTTCCGAGACGTGCTGGCCGTGGCCTATGCCCTCGTCGTGGTGGGCGGCTGCCTCACTTATGGGTATGTCCGCCGTGCCCAGGCTGAATTTCGCGAAGGTCCGCGAATCGCGCTCATTCAGGGGAACTTCACCTCGGCCGTGAAGCACGATCCGAGCGAGGCGACATCGATCTTCAATCGGCACTATACGCTGACGGGGGCCGCCGTAAAGTTTCAGCCCGATCTGATTGTCTGGCCGGAAACCATGTATCGCGATCCGCTGTTTCTGGCCTCGCCGAACCTGTCCGACGCCGACTTGCAGCGGGCTGCGCCGCGAATTCCGCCCTACGCGTGGAAAACATCTCAGGCCCCCGAGCGGCTGCACGAACTGGCGCAGATGGCCGGCGCGGGAATGATCTTTGGTATCGACACGCTCGTCGCCCAGAAGGACTCGATGCAGCACTTCAACTCGGCCGTGCTGTCCGTGCCCGGCAATTCGAGCCTGCGCCGCTACGACAAAATTCACCGCATGATCTTTGGCGAGTACATCCCGCTTAAAGACTATCTGCCTTTCCTCAAGACGTTCGTGCCGTACGATTCGGGCTTCGGCATCGCGGCGGGCGACCGGGCCGTCGCCTTCGATTACAAAGATTGGCGAATCGCGCCGACGATTTGTTTCGAGGACACCGTGCCACAATTGATGCGAGACATCGTTGCCCGGCTCGATGCCCCGTCCGCCGGCAACAAGCCGGTCGATTGCCTGGTCAACGTCACGAACGACGGCTGGTTCCACGGGTCGGCGGGGCTCGACCAGCACTTGATCACCGCCCTGTTTCGCTGCGTCGAATTGCGGAAGCCCATGGTCCGTGCGGTCAACACGGGGATCTCGGCCATAATTGACGGCGACGGTTTGGTCATCGAGCCCGATGTGTACATCGATGCCGACGCCAAGCCACCCAGCAAGGGCCGGACGTCGATGCGCGATCCGAAGACGGGCAAGTGGAATCGGCTGCTGAATGCCGTGCTCGTCGATTCGGTGCCGCTCGACAACCGCAGCAGCTTCTATCTGCATCACGGCGACTGGTTCGCCGCCGGCTGCGGGGTACTGGCGGCACTCGCCGGTATTCTGGCTGTCTTGCCCGCCGCCTGGCCGCCACGCCGCTGGATTCGCGAAGTCCCGGCCTAGTTCGAGGACACCTCGTCGCGGGCCGCCGTTCGCCAGCGCCCGACGGTGTCGGTCTGTTCATCGCAACCGCTCCTCGTCCCGCAGAAGGTCGCTGTTTTGTCTTGGACAACGCTTGGCGCGAGCGTTTAGCATGAAGAGAGGCATGTCCCCGGTGCTCTTCCTGCAAATCGCTCGGCGCGACGTATGTCCGAACTCTTCTTTGAACGCGGTCTCTTTGCGACGCTGGCGGCGGCCCTCGTCGTCCCCGAGTTGACGACGTTTCTGATCTTCGTCTTCGTGGCGCTCAGTCTCTCGGCTCTGCTCGCCCGCCAAATCTGGTCTTTCGTCCGCGTTCCGTCGACGCCGCGATTTCAACACGCCACCTCCGATGCGCGGCCCCCCGATCCGACGAGCCTCAGGCTGTTCGCGGAGTCGCGCGGGCCGGTCGTCGATTAGCCGCTAGCGCGTCCCGTTTCGAGGGCTGCCTTTGCTTTTAGACGCCCCCGTCGACGGCTATACTGGGACGCATCACGATATGTTTATCTATCGAGGCCGTGGTCAGAATGCGCTGTTGCTCGCGGCTGCTTCTGCTGCTCTTTTTCGCCGGTTCGCCCACCGAACTCGCCCTCGCTGGTGCGAATCGCGCGACCGACGACCGCGAGACTCTTTTCGAGACGCGGATTCGTCCGGTTTTGGTGGCGCAGTGCGTCCGGTGCCACGGAGCGGAGAAGATCAATAACGGGCTGCGCGTCGATGCCCGGCAGTCGTTGATTCACGGTGGCGACTCGGGCGCTGCGATCGTTCCCGGGCACCCCGAGCAAAGCTTGCTGTTGCAAGCGATCCGTCAGGCGGGCGATTTGAAGATGCCGCCACCGCCCGCGCCGGCTGCCCGACTCCATAATTGCCGACTTCGAGGAATGGATTCAAGACGGCGCGACTTGGCCGAAGAATGACGACCGAGGCTCAGCGTGGCGACAGCCGGCGGCTCCAGCGGCGCAGACTCATTGGGCGTTTCGGCCCGTCGTCAAAGTGACGCCGCCTGCCGATCCAAGCGGTTGGTCGGCCAACGCCGTCGACCGGTTCATCTCACAGAATCTCAGAGCGCGGGGCTCAAGCCCGTGCGTCCGGCGCCTAAGTCCGTTCTGCTGCGCCGGGCGTCGTTCGATCTGATCGGCTTGCCGCCGACTCCCGCCGACGTCCGGGCCTTCATGGCCGACAACTCACCCGACGCATTCGAAAAGGTGATCGACCGCCTGCTCGCGTCGCCTCAGTACGGTGAACGCTGGGGCCGTTACTGGATGGACGTCGCCCGCTACGCCGACACGGCCGGCGACAACGCCGACTATCCCGTCCCGGAAGCGCGACTGTATCGCGATTACATTATCGACTCGTTCAACGCCGACAAACCTTACGATCAGTTCCTTCGCGAGCAGATCGCCGGCGACATTTTGGCCAAGGACGGAGCTGCCGGCCGCTACGCCGAGCAGGTAACCGCGACGGGCTTTCTCGCTCTCTCGCGCCGCTATGCCACCGCCCCTTACGAGCTGTGGCATCTGACACTGGAAGACACGATTGACACGGTGGGACGAGCCTGCCTGGGGATCACGCTCCGTTGGCGCGGTGCCACGATCACAAGTTCGATCCCGTGCCTACGGCCGACTACTACCGGCTGTACGGCATTTTCGCCAGCACTCGTTTCCCTTATGCCGGTTCCGAAGAACTGGTGTCGAAAAAATTCGGCCGCACCGGATTTGTTCCGCTCGTGCCGGAGGCGGCGGCCGCTCCGCGGCTGGTCGCCTACCGCCGCGAGATCGACACCGACCGCAACGAAATCGATCACCTGCAGGCCGGACATCCTCGACGGGGACCGGGGGCGAAGCAGCTCAAATCGCTGCAGCGCCGGCTCAAGGTCCTCGAACGAAGCGGCAGTCCTGCGGAGTTGCCGGTGGCCTACGCGGTCAGCGAAGGGACCGTGACAGATGCGCACATTCAACTGCACGGCGAGCCGAGCCAAGAAGGGGCTCTCGTGACGCGCGGCGTTCCCCAATTCCTCCCCGACTTCCCCGGGACGGTGCCGACCGCCAACGAAAGCGGGCGGCTCGAGCTGGCCGACTGGATCGCCTCGCCGCGCAATCCGCTCACCGCCCGCGTGATGGTCAACCGAGTTTGGCAGCATCACTTCGGCCGCGGCGTCGTCGGCACCCCCTCGAATTTCGGGACGCGTGGCAGCCCTCCGACCCACCCGGAGTTGCTCGATTGGCTCACCGCGTCTTTCATTGAGCACGGCTGGTCGATCAAGTGGCTGCACCGGGAAATCATGAACTCGCGGACCTATCAGCTTGCGTCGACGACAGACCCGCATAATGAAACAATCGACGAATCGAACACGTGGCACTGGCGGTTCGACCGGCAGCGACTCGACGCCGAAGCCATCCGCGACGCGATGCTCGACGTGGCCGGCACGCTCGACCTCGCGCGGGCCGGGCGGCACCCATTTCCTGATATCGACGATTGGACGTGGACGCAGCACGTCCCCTTCAAGGCTGCCTACCCATCGAACCATCGCAGTGTCTACCTGATGACGCAGCGGCTCCATCGGCATCCGTTTCTCGGCTTGTTCGATGGCCCCGACACCAACACCACCACCGACGTCCGCTCTTCGTCCACCGTCCCGCTGCAGGCTCTCTTCTTGATGAATAGCCAGTTCATGCGGGACACAGCTGCGGCCTTTGCCCAGCGCGTCTGTCGCGACGCTTCCGCGCCCCGTGATCGCATTTCGCTTATGGAAGAGTTAGCCTACTGTCGTCCGCCTTCGCCAGCGGAAACCGCGAAGGCGGAAGAGTTCCTCACACAGTTTCGCACCCTTGCCTTGTCCTCCGGCCTGAATCCCTCCCGAGCTGATGCCGAAGCGTGGTTGAGCTACGCGCGCGTCATCCTCGCTGCCAACGAGTTTTTTTACGTCGACTGAACAACTTCCGTCGGCGGCCCACCGTTCCTAGTGAAATATCGGGCAGGCTTCGGGCCTGCCGAGAGAATGCAGGGCGGGCTTAGGCCCTGCCAAGAGCTTGAACCCTCGTCGATCTGCGACAGCAGACCCGCCCTTAGGATTTTCGTTACCCCGTTGGAGCGGCCCAGCATGCAGGGACCCGCGATTTCGCCACGTCGTGACTTCTTGAAGTCGGCCGGGCTCGGCCTGGCGGCGAGCAGTGCCGGCGTGTATCGAGCCCTCGCCCAGGCGGCCGAAGCCAAAAGCGGGCATCCGCTGGCTCCCCGGCGGTCGAACCATCCCGCACGGGCGAAGCATCTGATTTTCGTCTTTCTGACCGGCGGCTTTTCGCACGTCGACACCTTCGATCCCAAGCCTCAGCTCGCGGTCGACGCCGGCAAGAGCGTGTCGGCGATTCACCTCCGCGGCACCGACGTGCTGCCGCTGATGCCCAGCCCATTCCGCTTCACTCAGCACGGGCAATCGGGCCTGCCGATGAGTGAGCTGTTTCCTCACCTGAGAACGGTGGCCGACGAATTGTGCGTCGTGCGGAGCCTGCATACCGACATCATCGAACATTTTCAGTCCGTGCTGGCGATGCACACGGGCTCGGCCACGGTCCCGCTCCCAAGCATTGGGGCGTGGGTCAGTTTTGGACTGGGCACCCTCAACGCGAACCTGCCTTCGTACGTCGTCTTCTGCGAGCATCCTCCCTACGGCGGCTCGCAGGTGTGGGACAGCAACTTTCTGCCCCCCGTGCATCAGGGCGTGCGGATTTTTCCCGGGCCAAACCCCCTGCCCGACCTGGCCTCGCGTGCGCCGACGCTGTCGCTCCACGAGCTCGAGCAGCGGATGCTTCGCGACGCCAATGAACTGCACGCGGAGGCCCGCCCCGGCGACCTCAACCTGCGGGCGCGGCAGACTAGCTTCGACATTGCCCGGGGCATGATGCGAGTCGCCCCCGAGGTCTTCGACCTCGCCGGCGAGACGCGCGAAACGCTCGACCTGTACGGAGTCGACTCGGCAGACAAGACCTCGTTCGCCTGGCAGTGCCTGATGGCCCGCCGCATGGTCGAGCGCGGCGTCCGCACCGTCGAGCTGATCGACACCGGTGCGAGCAACAACTGGGACGCGCACGGCAACATGCAGGACCATCGCCCCAAGGCGCTTCGCGTCGACCGGGCCCTGGCTGCGCTGATCCAAGAACATCAAACGGCGAGGTCTGCTCGACGAAACGCTGGTCGCCATCTGCACCGAGTTCGGCCGCACACCCTGGACCGACGCCCCGAACGGCAAGGGTCGGAATCATTACGCGGCCGCCTTCTCCTGCTTGCTGGCCGGCGCGGGTATAAAAGGGGGAACGACTTACGGGCAGACCGACGAACACGGGATCACCATCGCGGCCAACCCAGTCCACGTGCACGACTACCACGCGACGATCCTCCACGTCCTGGGCCTCGACCACGAGCATCTGACCTACCGCTATGCCGGCCGCGATTTTCGCCTCACCGACGTCCGTGCGCACGTCGTCCGGGACATCCTGGCCTGACGCCTCGCCTGCATTGCGGCCGACTCCCGTAGGGCAGGCTGTGCCTGCCGCGAGCGCGAGTTCGGATGGTAAAGACGGCACGCACAGCCTGCCCTACGAGACCCTGGGGCTCCGATCCGGTTTCGCGCTCGTCGATCTCATTGCCGTCGCGTGCGCGGTCGCGCTGGTCACCGCACTCTGCATCTACTGGGTCCAACAGGCACGAATTCGCGCCCGCACGCTTGGCTGCCGCGACAACCTGCGGCAGATCGGTGCGGCCCTCGCTCAATACACGGACACGCAGCGCACGCTGCCGACCATTACACTGTCCGGTGCCGGCTATCGCCTGGCCCAAAGCCCGCTGGCTGTGCTGGTGCCGCTCTTGCCGCCGGTCGCCCGCGCGGAGGCGACCTACGACTCGGCGCAACCCTGGTTTCACCAGCAACCGGGCGTGGCGGCGGTGATCGTGCCGACGTTCCGCTGCCCGGCGTCGACGCACCGTAATCCGATCGTTTCGATCGCCGCCGAGCGCACCCAGTGCCCCCTCGGGACGCTGCTGGCAACTACCGATTATGTCGTCTGCAAAGGGCCCAACGATTCATGGTGCTTGGACCACGGCGTGTCCGAAGTCCCGCTCAAGGAACGCGGCGTGTTCGAGATTGGACGTCCGCTCCAGCCGGGCGACATTGCGGATGGACTGGCCCAAACGATTGTGGTGGGGGAAGGATCGGGAGGCCTATTGTCGCTGAAGGACCGCTTCCCGCTCACCCTGGTGGATCGCGCGACCATGCAGTCGCTGCCCGCACGCAACCACTGGTGCTGGCCCTTCCTCAACACCTCAGAGGAGCAACTGCGGACCCAGGTCGTGGCCGCCGGAGTCTTCGGCACGACCGCCGTCGACCTGAACCGACAGCCGACGATCGAAACGATTCTAAACACCGAGAAACTCCACGACTGCCGACCGCGCTACAAGGACGGGTTTCACTCGGTCAGCAATTTCCGCAGCGAGCATCCGGGCGGGGCGTACTTTCTTTTCGCGGACGGAGCCAGCCACTTTGTTTCGGACGGCATCGTGCCCGACGTTTATCGTGCGCTCTCTTCCATCGCCGGCAGCGAGAGCGTCGACTACATCAACTGAAGCCGTCACGAAATCAGACTTGATCTTTTCCTGAAACGGCCGATTTGATAGCTTGCCGCCCCGCTCGTCCCCGCCTGCCTAATCTTTCGCACTCGCCACGTCGTCATGCTGTCTCCGCATCTTGTTGACACTCACACAATTTCTCTGTCTTTCCAGTTCGCCCCGTTCTCCGCTTTCTGAAGACAGGCTTGGGTCGCCCTGGCCGTAGAAATGCTCAGCGCCCAAACCGACTCAAGTGAGCCTTCTCGGCATGACGACATGAGAATTTCGGAGGATTGTCCGGTCGTTGGACGGCAAGGCTGCCGGCCCACGCCCGGACCGTCTCAAAAGTGATCGCCGCCCAGAGTGTGCTGCCGAAAGTGTCCTTGAGAGCAAGGACCGGCGGACCCGGGCGGGGGGCCAAAAGGATTTGAGCCATGCGGCTGCGAAAGCGACTCCTTCCCGTCTGCGGAATGTTGGTTCTAAGCTGTCTCTCCAACACCGGCTGCCAGACCACGGACAACAACAATGCCGTCGGCGGTGCCGTGGTCGGCACCGGTTTGGGCGCGCTGACCGGAGCCATCGTCGGCAGCGCGTTTGGTCGTCGCGACGCGGCGGCCGGTGCGTTGATCGGAGCGGCGGCTGGCGGCCTGGGTGGCGCCCTGGTCGGCCATGCCCAGGACGAGAAGAACCAGCAGACGCGTGATGCGATCCAGGCACAATATCAACAGGCTCAGGCCGCGGCCGAGCAGCGAGCCCTGCATAACGACGACGTCGTGTACATGGTCAAGACAGGCGTGAGCGACCAGGTGATCATCAACAGCATTCGCGAGCGGGGCGGACGCTTCGACACCAGCCCGCAGGATATCGTCAACCTGAAATCCAACGGCGTCGACGATGCCGTGGTCTACGCGATGCAGACGACTCCCCCGCCTAGCGCGATGGTGCCGCCGCCCGGAGGAGTCGTTTACGGCCCTCCGCCGGGACCGGCTGTCGGTGTCGTCGTCCGCCCGGCCTGGGGCTGGGGTTGGCACTATTAGTCGGCTGCCGACAACTTCAGTCGATCGGCCTCTCTGGGTTGCCGTTCGGGGCCGAGCCGCGGCAATCGCACTCGTGTGAAAGCGGCTACGGGACGCGTCGCCGGATCGGCGCCACTCGCTCAATTCGGGAGACGCGACAGCGGCCCGGCCGGTCGATTTCAGTCCGGCAAATTTCTTCAGGGGCTGGTGGCGGCCAGCGCCGGCCGTGCTGGTTCCTCGGATCTGGGAACGGGAGCCAGCGACAACAGTCGCTTGAACTCGACCATTAGGAAACGGACATCCATAAACGGCTCGAAGCTGACATCGCACCAGCGAACGAGCCCCTGACCGTCGATCAAGTACGTTCCGTGCAGCGCGATGTGCTCGAAGTCGTCGTAAGCGCGGTATGACTGAAAGACGTTTAGCTTTGGATCGGCGAGCATCAGGAAGGGAAACGGCTCTGGCTTGTAACTCGCCAGCAGCTTCTGCACGCCGGTTGCATCGTCGGAGCTGACCGCGACGAGCTGCCAACCCAGCTCAGCCAGACGCGCGTGCTCCTTCACGAAGGCGGCCAGCTGAGCCTGACAGTGCGAACAGCCCGCCCCTAGAAAGAAGACCAGAATCACCGGTTTGCCGCGAAAATCGGCGAGCGAGTGTTCGCGGCCCTGCGCACACGGAGTTTCCAATCCGGGGCGATCCACGGTCGCCACATCCGCGGTCCCATCGCAGCGAGCGGCGGCCGACCAGCGAGGGTCTTCTGGATGTTGTCGGGCAGGCGCCAATCGGTCGGCCAGCCGAACGCGCGGGCGATCGGGTTCAGGCGAGCGAACGGCGGCGCGTCGAGGTCGGCCGTGCCAGCCAGCTCTCGGAGCGTTTGGAAACAAGCGCGGGCGTCCTGAATCCGGCCGTCGGCGTACAACGCCTCGGTCAAGTTGGCGAGGGGACGAACCTGCTGAGGCCGCTCGCTGGAATATTGCCGGGCGGACCGTACGGCAGCCGCCGTGTCGCCGACCTCGATCTGCTTCCGCGTGACGATGGCGAAGTCGACGTTGGTGCTTTCGTCGGCCATGTTGACGAGCGACCAATGCCCGTATCCCAACCAGGCCGCCGCGACAATGCCCGCCGTAACCGCCAAGACCGCTTGCATCCAACGTCGACGAAGCAGCCACAGCCCCACGGCCTCGCCCGTCCCAATGGCAACGAGCCCCCAAATCAATTGAGTTCGACTGACGAAAAAGCCGGTGGCGATCCGCCGGTACGACTCCAACTCCGCCACGCGCCGCTGGATGCCGGCCAGAGGCCGGGCGAGCCGTCGCTCCGCCGCACGCAGCGCCGCGGTCCGCTGGTGCTCCGGCAACTGCTTCGCCTCGTCGATGGCCGCTTGCTGCGTGGCCAGTTGTTGATCGCGCAGCTCGCGCAAAGCCTGAAGTTCGGCGTCGCCCTGGGAATTCTCCCCTTTGCAGTAATAAGCAGCGCCGAGCGCAGCGTGCACCTTGGCTTGCTCGCTGGGGATGCGCGTGGGCTCGATCTCGCCGCTGCGGCATGCCTCGATCAGATCGCCCCAGTATTCGTATCGACGCAGGACTTGGATCAATCGTTCGCGGCCGTAATAGGCGCTCGAACCGTGCGCTTCCTTCGGCTTTTCCTTCTTTTCGTCCGTCGCCTGCTCCTGGTCGGGCGGCTCGAGCACGTTGAGCAGCGGATGCCGTGGCAGCGCGATCATCTGTTTGGCAATGTCGCGGGCGTCGTGGACGCGGCCCAACTGCATCAACGTCCGCACGAGCCATTCGTTGTTGTGGGCGTAGAGCTCGACCTGGTCGGGCAGAATGTGATCGCGCTCGATCCTTGCGTTTTCCGTGCGGAGGCAGGCCTCGAGCTGCCAGGCTGCTTCCGGATAGCGGCGCAGCGGGTAATAGATGTGGGTCGGCATGTGCCACATGTGGCCGATCCCCGGGGCCGATTCGCCCGACTTGGCCGCCGACGTCAAACCTTGAGCCTGGTGATTCCCCTCGTCGACGAGGTGGATGACGGCATGATGGATCGGGTGCAGCGGGTCGACGGCCAGAATCTCGTGGGCAAGTGCCAGCGCTTCGGCCGCCTCGTTCCGCTCCGTCGGCCCCGACTCGAGGCGATGCCAGATCCGCCAGACGGCGAAGGCCTTGGCTTCCAGGTCGTCGGGAAATTGTTGGATCAACGCCTTGTAGCCCGCATCGTTGCCCAGGGCGTCGATATACATCTGCTCGCGGGGCGAAAGCCCGGCCTTGTGAGCGGCTGCCTGTGCCGCAAACTCCCGGGCGCGGGTCGCGTTGCGCGGGTTCGCCAGCGACATGCCCCAATAAGCGATGCCGCAATTCGGATCGAACGCCGCCGCCTGCCGGAACGAACGCTCGGCCTCGTAATACGAGAAGCCGTGAAGTTGCCCGATCCCCTGTTCGATGTATTTCTGGACGCGGGGATCCTTCGACGTCACGGGAAAATGAATCTTCCCCGTGCCGGCGATCAGCCGTGCACTCTGTCGGGGGCCGCGGTCAAAGACTTCACCGGTGTGCGAGTGTCCGGGGAGAAATGAGCCATCGGCAGCGAGTGCCGGGGCCGACGCCGAGCCAACCAGGAGAACACCAAGCAGCAAGGCCTCTGGGAAAGCGCGACGCATCGAGAGCGGACCTGCGCGAGAATCGGACACCGAAAGCAGCGGAGTCAGCGACCGCCGAGTCCGTTCTTCGGGTATAGCGAAGCCGTTTGACGAGTGTCAAACCGCTCACGCGTGGACAGCAACGGGGCCAGCCATCGCAGCATCGTCAACAGCCGGAACGTCAAAACGCGAACGCTGGCAGGACTTACTGAAGCCGTCCTAGGTCTCAATATGGGTCAACGCCTTTGGCCCGGGGGGCTTGGCCGACTCACCCGTTACCGACAGATTGAATTGGCAGTCGGTCTTGCCGGACGCTTCGAGGTTGATGGTGAACCCCTCCTTCTTCCCGTTGACGTCCGGATCGTTGTAGAGATTCTTCAACAGATCGGGACCGGTCATGCCCTGCTTCTTACGGCGCTCGAGAGCGGCGAACAGCAGCACGTATTTGCCCGGCGTCAGCCCTCCGTCCGGAAACTCGAACGCCCCATCAGCTTTGACGAGGACGTAGGCACCCGATGCGGGCGCGTCGGGCTTTGACGCGTCGTAGGCCATCACCACAAGCACCGTTTTTCGATTCTTGAAGGTGGGCGGCTCATTATCGATCGTCACGGTCCCCCCAAAGGAAAGACCGTGACGCGTTTCATCCCGCTGGCCTTATACGCCTCGTCGAGGCGCTGCGCCGCGGACGGCGTGTTGGTGCAACCGGCAGCGGCGAAGAGGCAAACCGCCGCCGCGGCTCCCGTGATGCGCGTGAAAAATGAACGACCGGACGGTCAAAGCGACCGACATCGTGAACTCCGCCAATCAAAAAGGCCTTCGCCCCGCTAAAAGCCCTCGTCACACAGAATGATGGTAGTAAAGAACCGCAGCCGCGCTCAAGAACGCCGTTCCTGAGCGCGGCCGCAATCGGATGCTACGCCAACGATGAGCGTTCTTTTAGAAGTTGTCCGTCACGGCCTCGTGGCCGCGCGGTGTCGTCAGGTAGCCGAAGGTAATGATGGAGATGTTCTCGCTGACCATGTGTGCCGACCCATCGCACATGGCGACTCCGCCGGCGCCGGGATGGAAACTGAAAACTCCGTTGACGCCCTTTTCGTTTGAGCAGTTGAAGAAGCAGATGGGCGCGGCACAGGTTGTCGGGTTGGCGCAGTTCCCCTGGCTCATGCCGGTGAAGTCAGATCCGTTGAACTCCGCGTCGCCGATGTGCTCAGAGGTCCACGTGCCACCGACGTTGGGGTTGTAACCATGAATAATGGTCGGCAGCAGCTGCTTGCCAGCTCTGGTCCACCAGTCCGGACGACCGGCCGACTCGGTGCAGAAGATCGTCGTGGACGTGCCGTCGGTAATTTGATCGATCGTCAGCCCAACGTAAGCGTCGGAATAGATGGCTTGACGTTTGCAGTTCAGGGCGCAGTGATTCCCCGTCGCATAGCGATAATAATTCCAAAGGTTACCGCTCATCCGGCACCAACCCTGATAATCCATCGCGCCCGACAATCGCGTATAGCCGGGGGTGGTAAACGCGGGCAGACAGCAATTCCAGCACTGGTTCCTCTCCACGAACGGATTTTGCGAACGCGGCGCCGAAGGACAAACGTAACCGGGAATCACTTGAGCAGTTGGACGCGACGCAGCGCACGGATCGATACAGGGGCAACCGGAATTCTTGTACGTGTACGACGTCGGACACGGAACGCTCGACAAGCAGATCGGCGAGAAGTTGGGCGCATTCATGCACATCTTGTTGTAGACGGTCGTGGCCTCCATGTAGACCAGCAACCGCTCCGGCCAGACGTGCATGTTGTAGTCGTTGCGGCCGGGCCCATAGAAAATGTGCTTGCTGCTGTTGGTACAGGCGCCGCCGTGTCCGCAGCCCCAACCCGTCTGGATCCCGCAGCTGCAGACGCAGCCGCAGCAGTTGTTGTAAATCACCGAGAGCCCGATCGGGAGCTGGCTGGCGACGTCGTGGTAGTTGTTGACCGCCAGCACAATCTGCTTGAGATTGTTGCGGCACTGGGTCCGTCGTGCCGCTTCGCGCGCCGCCTGCACAGCCGGAAGCAAGAGCGCAATTAGTACCGCGATAATTGCGATGACGACCAAAAGCTCGATCAGGGTAAATGCTGTCCGCCGCCTCATCCTTCGTCCCTTTCAAAAAAATAAGATGGCACTCGCGCGTTTTGCGCGCGCAATCACCGACGGGAACATGAAACAAGAAGACCTTCGCCCTCGCCTTGTCCCCCAAGTTTGCCAAACTCGGGGCGAATTTCCATCAGCAATTCGTTATCTAAACCACGTTCTTTTTAAAAATTGCGTAATTTTTAAGACATGGAGAACAGTCGTATCCGTATGAACTTGAGCGCTTTAGGGGATCCGCCGTCGTTGAGCGTCGACGAGGAGCGGCAGTGCCGCAAGCGGCAGGAACGAGCGCCCATTCGAGGGCTGCGCGGGCCGCTTTACTCTCCCCTGGCGGGCATCTATGTTGAAGTTTCCCAGTCTTTCTTAGGCCGCAGTTGAGCAGAAATGGCGTCTTCTCGAAAGGCCGTTTTTCTGACCGCGATGGTGGTCCTCGGCCTGATTGCCGTGGGTGCCTATGCTTGGTTTGGACGTGACCGGCCGAACAATGCGGGTGCGGAAGCGGCCGCGAAGTCCAAGCAATTTCGCGACACCCGAGAGGCGGAAATCCAGGTCGATTTGAAGAATTCGGCCATCGCGGATCTCGAAAACGGTCAGCTCGCCCAGGCCGATCCTGTGCTGCTCAACTTGGCGACCGCCGGAATGCGTGAGCCGCTTGGGCGAAACTGGACCATCGGACGGCTGTTGGCCATTCAAGGCCTCGACCTCAAGCGCGACCCCATCGCTTACGACGAGGCCGTCGAACGAGCCCAAACGGCTCTCAATCTGGAAACGGCCCTCGAGTCCAAAACGGCCGTCCGCCATTACCTGGCCGCCAAACTTGCGGAGGCCCGCAACTCCTCCAAAGTGCGTGTCTTCGAGCAGCACATCGCGGCTGGAATGTCTCCAGGCGACGCCGTGCAATGGGCCGAACTCTATCAGGCTCAGACCAATTCCGGCACGGCGGCCGGCCGCGCCGACAGCCAGGGAACCCTCAAATCCCTCCAGTCGCTGGTCCCCGACAATCTGTACGCCCAGCTCGAGTGGCTGGGCGTCCAAGCCCGCACCAAAGACAAAGAGATCGCCGATACCTTGAGCCGGCTCGACGGCTTGCTCAGCCCCATCTTTGCATATCACGGTCCCGAGGCGGCCGCCCGTTTCCGCGGACTGGTGGACCAGGCACAAGCGGCGTTCAAAGCGGCGAACTGGCCGGCCGTCGGGGAGAAAGTGGCGGCCATCGACCAAATGGTTCGACCGCTCCCCGAAGTCGAGTCCGACCGGCATTGCATCCAGCGAGATCTTTCCTGGCACATCGTTTCCGATTACACGCATGCCTTCTACCAAAAGCATCGAATCGATCGGCGACTTCCATCGGCCGGCCACCCAGTGCAGTTTCGCGAGATTCAATTGTCGGGGCCGCTGGTCGAGATCGCTGACGCCCACGAGGCCCAGTTTGTCGAGGTCGATGCCGACGCCGGTCCCCGGCTCGACATTGCGGTCTTGCGGGACGAATCCTTCGCGTTGTTCCGTCGCGATGCGAAAGAGTCGAGCGGCAGAGCCTGGATCCGAACGGCCTCCGCTCCCCTGCCCCGCGGAGCCTACAGCCATTTCCTCTCGGCCGATCTCGGCGGCGATCCGAACGGCGCGACGAACCCGACGGAGTCTGCCAAGGGACCCGCATCGAAGACCGACCAGTCTCCGACCGACTTCGTGCTGTTTGGTCCGGCCGGTCTGTTGGTATTGGAGACGCGCGATGGCGCGGGCCCGGACTTGCTGACACTGCACGCCGTGCCTACCCCGGCACTCGCAGAGGCCACTAAAGGCGCGACGTCGGTCGTCGCGATCGACCTCGACGGCGACGGCTTGAACGACCTGGTCGTCGCCTGCCGAAAGCCCGATGGGCCCGGCGCAACGCTCCGCGTCTTGCGAAACCAGGGAAACCGCACATTTCGCGACGCGACGGCTCGGTCCTGGATCAAAGACGTGCCGGTCGGCATCGGCTCGCTGGTCGCCGTCGACTGGGATAACGATCTCGACATCGATCTCCTCGCGCCGGGCTGGCTCCCAAGACCGGCGCAGTCCCAGCTCACCTTCCTGAAGGGGCGCGGCTTGGCGCGTTTCGGATCGCAGCGCTTCCCCGTCAAGGACAGCGACATCCAATCGGCGACAACTTTGGCCGTGCTTGATGCCGATTCCAATGGGTCCTGGGACCTGCTGGCCAGTGGCCCGCACGGCATGCAGTTGCTGCTCACTTCGACCATCGAACACGGCCGCGTCGACACGATCGGGGTGGAAGCCGTCTCCGATTTCCCTGCCGACGGGCTGCTGGTGTTCGATTACGACAACGACGGCTGCCCCGATTTGATCGCCTGGAATCGTGACGCCGTTCGGTGCTTCCATGGAAGCCCTGAAGGGCATTTCGAGCCGACGAACGACGTGTTGCCGGCAGGATTGGGCACAATCCTCTCCGCCGACTTCGGCGATCTCGATCAAGACGGCGATAGCGATTTGCTCGTGGTGAAGTCCGAGCCGGGGAAAACTGTCGGCCGCGTGGCCCTGCTGCTGAACGAAGGTGGCAACGCGAACAACTGGATCGACGTGCGGCTGGAGAACCGCCCGGCCGAGTCCAAAGCGGCCGACCGGATGGCAGGCGAAGCGACGGCGAAGACCGTGGGACAAACCCGCGTTCCGCCCAAAGGCCGCGGGGCAACGCTGTGCCTCAAGAATCGAGGGGTTTCTCAGATGCAAATGGTCACGAAGCCGGTGACGCACTTCGGCCTGGGCAGCCTGGATGCGGCCCAAGTGCTTCGTGTGCTGTGGAACACGGGCGTGCCGGTCAATGTGCCCCAGCCGGCCAAGAACACGACCTTGGTTCAAACGCCGCCGAACCGGACGCCGTAAGTCGCAGGGGACAACAAGCGGTTGGGCGTCGGCCGCCTCACACGGAGCTGGCGGGTGGATTTGCCCCCGTGCGGCGCATACGGCTATTCTGGAACGGACGACATTTCCGAGAGCGATCATCTCCGTCAATCTTCGCTGATTTTCAATTGGGGGCCCGGGTTCATGTCTTGGCGTGTGGGTAGAGCGGCGACTTTGATTCTGGTGGCATGCGCGTCCGTCGGATCGGCCGCTGAGGAGTTTCACTACCCGCTCAAGCCGGCGGTGGCGGCAAACGGCTCGGTCTACGTGGCCGATCTGAAGTTGCCGGGCATTGTCGTCGTCCAGAACGGGACGATCGAAAAGTTCTTCACGGCCGCGAAAAAAATTGGCACGCCCCTCTATCGCGTCCGCTGCGTGGCGGTCGATCGCAATGGCAAAGTCCTCGCCGGAGACTCCGCGACCCGCGAAGTCTACCGCTTCGACGAGCCCGGGAAGCCGACTCCGCTCACCAAGGGCGCCCAGGGCGGCATTGGGATCCCGATGGCCATCGCCGTCGACAGCAAGGGAAACATTTTCGTTGCTGATTTGGAAGTTCACGCCATCTGGAAGATTCCTCCCAAGGGGGGCGCGGCCGAGAAGTTCGCCGACGTGCCGGCGCCTTGTGGCATGGCCATCGACGACAAAGACGAGCTGTGGGTCGTCTCCCGCTCCAAGCGGCAGCTGTTCAAGGTCTCGCCCGAAGGCAAAGTGGAAGTCGCCGTCACCGATCGGCCCTTTCAATTTCCCAATGACGTCGCGCTCGACGGCAAGGGCAACGTCTTCATCAGCGACGGTTACGCCAAAACGATCTGGAAGCTCACCAGCGGAGGCAAACCGACGAGCTGGATCGCCGATAAACAACTCATCAATCCGGTCGGCCTGGCTTGGCACGACGGCAGCCTGCTGATTGCCGATCCGAACCCGCAAGCGAAGACGGGCCAGGTCTACAAGGCCGACGCGGCGGGCAAGCTCTCTCCACTCGTGGGCAAATAGCCGCGCGACCGGCCCACGCAAAGCCGCTCACAGGCAGCCGCCGATCGACCGCATGATCCAGCGATCGACCTGGCGCAACAGCGGTCGCGACGAAGGTCGCCCGCACGCCGACGTGCGAACGGAGACTTCGAGTCCCGCCGCGTACAGCAGCCGGCCGACTTGCTCGGCCTGGGCGTGGCTGGGCGCCTTCTGGTTATCCGCGACGATCAAGGCCTGCTTGCCGGAGAGCGCGCGGAACTGACGCAAGGGCCGGCGACCCCAGGGAAATCGCCCGCCCAGCACGGCGACTCCCGCGAACCATTGCGGCCGCGTCAAAAACAGGTCCCAGGCCATCGTCCCGCCCTCACCCGCCCCGACCAGAAACACGCGCTCGGTGTGGATGTGGAAGTCGCGCCGCATCTGCCGCACGCTCGCGTAGAGGCGTTCCTCGAAATCCAGTCCCGCGTTGCGAGTCCGGCTCCAGCTGAAGGCGTCGGACGCATCGCGGCTCGTGCGCGCGGTGCCGCGGAGGGCCAGGCCGATGTAATTCCGCATGCTGATCATCGGCAGCACTTCGACGATGTCGCGTTCGTTGCGTCCCGCGTCGTGCAACCAGACGACCAGCGGATAGGCGTAGTTCGGCTCGTAGTTTTCGGGGACGAACACGCCGCACGGATGCGCTTGCGGCGCAGGGAATTCGCGGTCGTCGTCGCAAACCCGCGTCGTCGTCTCGGACGAGAGGATGATCTCCGCGGGGGACGATGCGCAGCCCGACGTGTCGCCGCTGCCGGAGGAGTACTGGAACTCCGACCCAGCGGCATCTGACCAGGAGGGCTGCGAAAAGCGTGACGACGTCATGGATGGTTCCTTTCCTCGGCGGCGACCGGCAACAGGCCGCCCCCGGACTCAACGGCGACCCCGGAGCGGGCATCCGTTGGATTGGCGACGGCCGGCAGGCGGCCGTCGGTTGGCGTTGCGGCGAGATGGAGATGCTCGTCGCGCGGCCTTGTTGCACCCAGCAGCGGGTCCGTGCGCCCTGGGCGATTTCGTCCATCGGGAAGTATTTTCCCGGACACGCAGTAGCCTTGATGTCGCTATGTCTGATGATGTTGGGCGTCTCGATGCCGTAGCGCACCCGCAGCACGCGGATCAGGCGGCGGACCGAGGCGATCTGCGCCGGGCTGGGCGGTCCCAGGTCGAAGTTGCCCACGACCGCAATCCCGATGCCGTGTTTGTTGTGCTCGTCCTCGCCGGCGTGGGCTCCTTGCAACTGCTGACGCCAGCGGAAGGTCGGCTCGATTTCGCCGTCGCCCATGCCGTTGCCGTTACCCACGACGAAGTGATAGCCGATGCCCATCCAGTGATTGCCGTTCTTGTCGCGGCGCCGCAGGTGGGCCTCATTGATGCTTTCGACGCTCCCGCGGGACGAGGCGGTGTGGTGCAAGACGATGTAAGTCCATTGCCGAGGAGGAACGTCGGGCCGCCAGGGGTCGATGGCCAAGGTCGGCGGCCCATACGGATCGATCCGGCCGCTGATCGCGGCCTGCGAGTCGGGCGCTGGCAACATGGGCGTGCGAGTGACCATGCGGGGATTTGCCGGTTCAACGTCGGATGGAAGCGTTGCCGACGGCATCCGTCCTGGCTGAAAGCAACCCACCATCACTGCGCATGGTGCCGCCGTCAGCCCAAGGATCCCTACCCCCCGAGCGCCAACGCCGTCTCCCCACCTTGGGATTCCTGCCGATCCATCGGACCCGCCGAAGTGCAATCCTTTGCCGCGACGGGCTAGGCGCTGGACTCTACAGGGACCCGAAAACCGTGTCAACACGCACCCCCGTTCCCCGCAGCCTCAGCGCTTGATCCGAAATCCCCAAACACGAAAATTCCACGGGACCGGTCAAACTTTACACAAGCGCCCAACGATGTGGCCCGATTATTCTACGCAGTCTGCCGACTCTTACTTTTTTCTCTCACGCGCCGCATTCGCCAAGCTTCAAAATGACCGCCTTTGCTCGTGATCATCGGATCACGATCGCGTCGCACCAGTCGGCCCAGTCATCGACGTCCGCCAGCTCGCCGTACTCCACGACCAGCGCGATCCGCTGCTTGCCGGACACATCGATCGGACCGACGCTCAGCGGCCGCGCGCCGCCCGTGACGAGGTCGCTTCGCCACAGTCGCGTGCCATCCGCTTCGATCGCGAAGCGCACGCTCCCTTTGCCGGCGGCAAAATCGTCGATCGCCGCCGTCGCTTGAAACAGTCGGTACTGTCCTGCCAATTCGTAAACGAGGCGACTCTGACTGCGCGTCCCCAATCCCTTGCCGCACGGCCGACCGCGGATAAGCAACGGACCGCCCGCGGCGTTCTGATCGCGGAGCGCGGCCGGCGCAATCGCCGAGCCGAAGTAGGGAGCCAGCCGGCTCTCGCTCGGCGTGAGGTCGGAAAGCCAGGTCGCCCGTCCGTCGAGAAAACGGATCCCGGCGACGTCGGCCAGCGGCAGCTCCAGCGTCGAAGCCAACACCGACGACAGGCGTAACAGGCCCCCCGGCTCGTAGCTCGCGTTCCAGCCCGTCAGCTGTGAGCCGTCCCCCAGGGTGACCATCACCCGCGGCGAATGCGTCGGAGGCAAGCTGGTCAGCTCCGAGCTGAAGGCGATCCCACGGACGCGAGGCAGTTCGATCTGCAGCGGCTTGCCGGCCTGCGTCAGCTTGAGCGCAGCCTGATCGAAAGAAGCTAAATCGCCGGCCAGATGGTCGCCGTTGACCAACAGCACGGTGTCCGACTTTTCCCGCCGCCCGAAGACCTGGCGGAACGCCCGCGTCTTCTCGGCCACGCTGTCGGGCACGTTCACCAGAATGCCCGCGACCGAGGCGGCCGGAATCTGCACAGGCGACAAATCGGGATACGACTTCCACAGCGCGACGACCGACTCGTCCCCCATGCTCGACAGGCCGGCCACGATCTGATCGCCGTTGGCCAGGCGGATGAGCGAGCCCCGCGAGGGCATGACGGCGTGATGCGGAAACTCGAGCCGCACGACGTCTGCGGTGGCTAAGCGATCGGGCGCGTCGCGTCCCAGTCCCAGCTCGGCCGGTGCCAGCGAACGCACGACGGCCGCTCGATGGGAACCGTCGGCCAGGTAAACGATCGCCGACTCGGCATCCTCCGCGGCCCGCGCCACGCCCGCCAGCAGGACCACCAGCGCGCACCCAGCCGACCCCAAGCGGCTGCCGGCCCTCCCTCGCAACCAAAGCGTCATGGCCCTATTTTGCCAACTCGCGACCGCCGGGGGCTAGGAGCTCCGCATCTGCGGACAACTTTCGACCGCCGTGTGAGCCGGACCTGTAAGGTCTCCTTTCGCGAGAAAGTGTCCGGACCGGATTCAGACTTCGTCCGAACCCCAATCCGCTCCAATTGTTAACCCAGGTCCAAATCCGAATTGTGAAGATTAGACCGGACCAACCCGGAACTGTCGGGCTCTACCTCGCGACTCGGGGGCCAGGTTCGAGCAGGCCGGCTCGCCCGCCGATCCGAACCGCCGGTCTGCTCGGTTGCCTTGTTCCAACGAAAGTGTCCGGACCGGATTCAGACTTCGCCCTAACCCGCATCCACCGCGATTGTTAACTCCGGTCTAAATCCGAATTGTGAAGGTTAGACCGGACCTGAACCGGCTCGATCGTTCCCACTTGTCGCCTGAGCCAAACACCGGTCCGCGACTCATCGGTCTCCTAGGTCCGTGCAAGAGTGTCCGGACCGGCAACGAAATTCCTGTCCGTCGCGAAGCGCACCCGCGGCCGCATCTCGTGCCCTGGCGCAGTCCGATCTCAGCCGTGGCGACGGGGCCCAATTCCATTCTGCCACAAATGGCCAACCGGCCAAGATCGGTTTTCTACGCCGGGCTTGGCGCTCGGTACCATGCCTTCGGGCGCGCCGCACCCCAGCACTCCACCCCGAGCCTCCGACGCGATTTTAATCGCTGGAAGGACGACCCTAACGCTGGAAGATCGGCAAGTAGTTGTTGGGCGTCTGCAAGATGATGAGGGCCATCGCGGTGCCGTAGTCGTCGCCGTAGGAGGACGGGTCGCGCCAGCCGCCGCCGGAGTTGTGGAATGGGAATGGGCCGCGGATCAGTTCGTCGCGGATTTCGCTGTACCACTGTTCGAAGCGCGGGCCGCCGGCGTGCCACATCGCCTGGGCCGCGTAGTAGTGGCTGTAGAAATAGTGGTTCGCCGGCTGGTGCATCGCGGCCGACGGGCGGTAGCGTTCGAGATACTGCAGGCCGAGCTCGACCGCCTTCCCGTCGTAGACGCCCGCGCTGTAGAGGGTAACGACGCCGGCCGACGTCAGTCCAAAGGTCACGGCCTGCCAGCTCGTCGTCAATTGGTAGCGAAAGCCGCCATCGGGCGTCTGGCACTTGCGGACGTACTCGGTGCAACGATCGATGGTCTGCTTGGGAACGTAGAGGCCGCTGTTGCGAGCCGCGCGGAGGGCCATGATTTCGCAGACGGTGACGGAGAGGTCGGCGTCTTTGGAATCGGGCTCGTACCGCCAGCCCCCTTCCTTGTTTTGCGAATTGACGATGAGTCGCACGGCCCGCTCGAGGCTGCTGCGGACTTGCGGGTTGCGGGTCATGCCGTAGACCTCGCCCAAAAAGAGCGTGGCGAAGCCGTGGTCGTACATCGGGCCGAAGTGTCCGCCGGTGTTCCCTTCGTCATAGATGAAGCCGTTGGGCTGGCAGCGCGTCAGCAGGAAATCGACGGCCCGCTGGACGTTGGCGCCGTACTTGCCGCGGCCCGGCGTGCTGCCGGACGACAAGAACGCCATCCCGGCAAGCGCCGTAATCGCCACGCGGCGCCGCGCGCTGGCGCTCGAGCCGAAGGACCCGTCCCGCGCCGCTTGCCGCGCGGCGAGAAACGCCAGGGCGCGATCGATAGCCGCCTGCGTGTCGGGGGTGATCAGCTTTTGAGCTTCGGCCTCGATCGAACGATCGATGTGCTGGGGCGGTTGCGCCGCGCCTGGTTGGGTGCGTCGACGAGCAGGCCGAACAGCAAGAGCCCGACGAGCCCGAACCGAATGCCGCGCGGAAGACGTCTTCGACAGAGACGACGCGACGGGCGCGTTAGTGACAGATGCGTTACTGGGGGACGGCGTCGGGATACATCTGGCTGGTGGGGCCGGGACCGATCGGTTGTCCCTGCGGCGGGACCATCGGTCCACCAGGACCGGGCACAGGTCCGCCAGGGACGATGGGAGCGCCGGGGCCGTTCGTGCCGCCTCCGCCGGGCGGCACACCGAGCATGCCTTGAGCAGCCCGCGTGCGGCGAGGCTCGCTCCAGTCCTGCATGAAGCCGGGCGGGCGCGCCCCCATATCGGGGCCGATGTCCGTTTCCGGCAAAGGATCGTGAACATTGAAGGACCGCGAATCGGAGTCGCCCGGACTGGGGTAAATCGAAGGCAGCCGAGTCGTCGGCGAGCACCCGCTCCCCGCCAGAACCAGCGCGACGGACACGACGAACAGAGGCACCGTGAACGCCCGTATGGCGAAAACACAAGTGGCGCGACGGTCGACCATTTCACGATCCTTCGTAACGGCCGGCAAGTGCCTGGCAGAAAAGCGACCGCCGCAGTCGGTCTTTGGCCTCCCCCTCCGTGGGTCCCGGAATGATTTTACCGGGGCTCGAAAATCGAGGACAGGCCGGTTTTGCCGCCTGCAAACGCGTTCGGGCCTTCGTGTTGGGTGAGAGTCGGCGGCAGGGCCTGCTTCTTCTGCAGCGGCAGACCAGCCGCGGGCCCGAAGACGACCAGCCGCCGCGACTGCGCGATCGCCAGGTAGTCGCCGGCCAGCACGAGGTTGCCGCCGGACTCCACGTAACGGGCGAGAAGCGGAATTCGCCGCCGCACCCGGCCCGTCGCCTGATCGACCACGTAGATGTCTTCTCGCGTCGGCCAGTAGACGATGTCGCCGGCCAAAAGGCCCCGGCCGAAGCCGAACGAAGCCGGATCGGTGAAACCCAGTTGCCACTCGATTCGCCCCGTCGCCAGGTCGAGCCCCCACAGACTCTGGCCGCTCACGATCAATGTGCCGTCCTTCGCCCCCAGCAACTGATTGACGCCCCCCGACAACACGCGCCGCCAGAGCGGCGTGCCGGAGCGTGAATCGATCGCGAGCAGCGTCTTCGAGTCGCCGGGTGCGGCAACCACGATGTTCTGCGCGAAGAGGCAGGGAGAATTCTCGCGGCGTTCCGGTTCGAGCGATGAACTGTCGCGGTCGCCGCTCTCGTACGTGACGATCCAGCGTAGGGCGCCGTCCTCGGCCTCGACCGCGGCGATGGCGCCCAGCCCCGTCGCCAAAAACAGGGCGTCGTCGCCGGCCGTCAGCAGTTGATGGCTCAGCAGGCTGGCGTTCTGTGCGACGTCTTCGACTGCCGCGCAAACCGTGCGGCTCCAGAGTCGGCGGCCGCTTTCGGCCTCGAGACAGAGGACCTCGGTCTGCATCCGCGGGCGGCCCTTGCGGACGGCCAAATAGGCGCGGCCGTGCGCGACGACGGGCGAGCCCTCGAACGCCGATTGCGGATCGAGAGACGACGCGTCGATCTTCCAGGCCAGTTTGCCTTCGCCCCGCTTCAAGTCGAGACACACGATGGAGCTGTCTGACTCGTGCAGCGTGCTCCGCGGACGGACGGTCGTGGGATCGCCCATCCGCGCATAGAGGCGGCCGTCGTCGATCGTCATCGTGTAGCGGGGCGTGCCGACGAGAAATGGCGGAGGAGAGGGGGCCGAGACGTCGGGCGTGCCCGAGTAGATGGCCGGGTTCTCGCCGCGATCGTCGGCCCAGGCCGGCTTGCCCGTGCGCACGTCCCAAGCCAGGATCTGCTCGGCCGTGTTCACAATCAAGAAATGATTGTAGACGACCGGGTAGGTGGGGAGCGGTTCGCGATCGCTGACCAGCGCGTGCACTGGCGCATAGAGATCCGCTGGCAGCTCGGTCGACCAGCGGGCCGCGCCGACTTCGATTTCCCGCGGCAACACGCCGTTTCGTGCCGCGTTGATGCCGAACGTGCCAACGGTCGTGTCGCGCGGCGGAAACGACCAGTCCCGCGCCCGCCCGGCGATCTCGGCAAGCAGATCGGCCAGAATTCCCTCGCGGTCGCCCAGGCGCCCACGGGCCTGGCCGAAGCGATGCCGGAATCCGGCCAGTTGAAAACGCGCGAGGTGCCAGTCGCCGGCGACGATGCTCGTCATCACCAGCCGCGCGGCGATCTCGGCCGGCTCGGTCTGCGGGTCGGGATAACGCAGCACCGTGTCGGCCGGTTCGGCGAGCGCCGCGTCGGGAAGAGGCAAGAGCTGCGACCAGTAGCCGCGTGCCGCCGTGAGATTGCCCGATTCCCACGCCCACTGGCCGAGCGTCAACAGGGCCGGCTCGGCGATATGGGCGACGAACATCTTGTGGACGAGCATGCGAAGGGCCGCCTCGTCCCGCTGAGCCACGGCGTCGTCGAACGCCGTTTTCGCCGAATCGTCGAGCGTCTTCCGCGCGACGGCCAACCCTTCGGCCGGCAGCGCGGCCATCAGCATCTGCCCGTAAAGGTCGACGCTGACGTAGCGGCCGGGGCCGATCGCAATCAGCGAACCAGACGCGTTGGCCGCGACCTGCCGGATCAGTTCGATCCCCTGGCTCCAGCGTTTTTCGGCCAGATACTGCCGGGCCAGTTCGAGCTGCCGCTGGGCCGTCAGGTTCGTCTCGATGGCGACCGACTCGCGAAACCAACGCTCGGCCGCGGAGTGCGCCGGCGCGGAGGCGACGCGCGGGGGTCGCGCGGAGCCGATGCAGGTTGCGGCACCGCTGCTCGATTTGGCGCAGCGGGAGCCGGTTGCTGTCCGAGGGCCGGCGTGGCGACGAGCGCGACAAAGTCGAGGCAGAACGACAGCAGCACCGCGACAGGGAGCACCGTCCAGAGACGGTCGCCGGCTCGACGCTTCGCCCTCGCGACGCGTGCGCTCAACAGGCTAACCCTCGCGCAGGCGGTGACCAACGTAGAAGATCACGATTCCGACCACCGTCACGGCCGGCATGGCGAACAGCGGAATGCCGAAATCCAACTGCCACAAGATCAGCATCGGCAGCAGCGTTAACGCCACAATCTGCAACAGAACGCCAATTTGCCAACGCATAGCAACTCGAAACAATGACGAAGCACGTTCTTAACGTTTACTTTTTCTCGAAGTTCGCCGCGGGAACGGAGATGGAGGCGGCGTTGCCCAGTTGGGTGGTCTTGCCCGCCTCGACGGTGACGGGGATCGATCGTTTGTCCGCGCCAAACACATAACCGGACCGCTCGTGCCAGATCAAGAACTTGTGTTCACCGGCGGGCACGTTCTCGATTTTGAACTTCCCATCCTTGTCGGTGATGGCCGCGTAGGGATGATCGATAATCAGCCAGTTTGCCGACATCCAGGCGTGGATGTCGCAATTCACCTTGATGGGCAGTCTCTCAGGAACCGTGAACTCCCACTTTACGCTCCCCGAGCGGTCATTCGGCGACAGCACCTGGTTCTTGCCGTCCTGGCGAATCGGGTTGACGTGCGTGTTGTGGGAAATCGGGTCGTCCGAAAGAACTTCGATCGATTGGTCAGTGCGCAGGATCAGAGCGTGCGGAATGAACCGGCAGTTGTGCTGGTCGAACTTCACGACCTTGTCCTTGCTCTCTTTCAAATCGGCGGGCATGCCGGCGGGCGGCTTTTGCAGGTAGACGAAGATGTTGGCGATCCCCTTGCTCGACGGGTCGACGATCAGCGACTCGTCCGGGACGGCCTGCTTCGCGCAAACCTCGGCGTTCTTGACGTTCCCATCACCCTCTTTGACCAGCGGCGCCAACTTCGGAACTTCTCCGTCGAAAACAAACTGTCCCGCGACGGTGCCCCCGCCGTCCGCATGCGCGCGATCGACGCACCACGGCGCGACTGACAGGGCGACGACAGCCAAACTCTTCGCAAGCATTCTCATGATGTTCCTTTCGAAGTCGGACCGGCCAGCGAAACCGATCCGATCCAGGTGCAGCCAGCGTCGATCTTAGCGAGCGGCCGTCAAAACCCCCAGTCGTAGCGGTCGATGTTGTCCTTGGTGAACTTGAGCGGTTCGGGCGACATGATGACCGTCGTCGCTTCCCGCGGACTGAAGGTCAGGGCGGGCGAACCGTTGATCGATTGCCCCGCCTTAGGTGACTTCCCCTCGACGAGGGCCACGGCCAAGCGCACCGTGAGATCGCCCAGTTGCCGCGGGTCCCACAGGTAAAAGCTTTCGAGCACGCCGTCTTTGAGATATTGCTTCATCGGCGCGGGAGTGGTGTTGCCGCATAGGGCCACTTTGCCCGCTTTGCCGGTCCGCTTGAGCGCCTCGGCCGCGCCGGGAACGGAATTGGAATCGAAGGCGATCATCCCCTTGAGATTGGGATGCACGTTGAGCAACGTTTCGACGAGCTTGCGCGACTTGTCGACGTCCTCCTCGGTCACGACCGTGTCGACCTTCACCAGCTTGGGATATTTTTCGGTGGCCCGCGCTTCGGCATACCGCCGCCAGGTGTTGAGGTTGTCGGCATTTAGGCTGGCGATGACGACGGCCCACTCCCCTTCCTCGTGCATCTGGCGGGCGATCTCGTCCATCAAGGATTCGCCGAGCCGCTTGTCATCGATCTGATTGACCATCAGATCGCGGCCACTGTCGGGCGCGTCGCTATCCCAGGTGAGCACTTTGATGCCGTGCGACTGCGCCTGCTGCACCAGGCGTTTGATCGCCTTGGGTTCGTTGGGAGCGATGCAGATCGCGTCGACGCCCTGACGGATCCAAGCTTCGATGAACTTGTTCTGATCGCTGGCACTGGGATCGGTCGGGCCGTCGTAGACCAGTCGCACGCCCAGTTCGCCCGCCGCCTTCTGGGCTCCCTCCTGGCACGCGCGAAAGTAGGCGATGTTCGTCAGCTTGGGCAGCATGGCGATCGTGATCTGATCGCGAGACTTGGCGGCGCCGCCTGCCTGACCCGTGCCGGTGCTCGGCGGCTCTTGCCCACAGCCGGCTAACGCCGCGAGCACGAGAACAGCCGGGCCCCAACGAACCGGCAAACCGCCGCCATGAGCGGTCCGGCATTTTCGAGCGAGATGAGACGTGCCACCAGTCGGGGGATCAAGCGCGCTGATCATGACCATACCGTACAACGTGAGTACGGCTGGCGACAACGATTCGAAGTCGAGAGACGATGCGTGCCCGAGACGCAGTTCGAGCAAAAAGTAAGAAGGGCAAAACCGGCGGGCTTATCCGCCGCGGGCGGACCGCTCGCCGGGGCGGCGCGTGTTGAGCCAGACGCCGACGACCAGGAGCGTTCCCAACAGCACGAATCGCAGGTTGCCGAACCTGAACGGCAAATGTTGCTTGATCCAGAAATCCGATCCGCCGGCCTGCAATCCCTCGACCAGGACCGAGACGAGCAGCACGCCCAGGATCGAGCCGCCCAGCGTGCCGCGGCCGCCCGTCACTGCCGTTCCCCCTAACACCACCGCGACGATCACCTGCAGTTCGAGCCCTACGTATGACGCCTGGCTGGCCGACCCGTCGTGGGCGGTGAAGCAAATCGCCGCGAGCGCCGCCAGGATGCCGCTGAGCGTGTAGACCTCGATCAGCCGACGGCCGACCGGAATGGCCGCGTAGCGGGCGGCCACGCGGTTGCCGCCGATCATCAGGATCTCACGCCGCCAGCGCGACGCGCGAAACCAGCCGCCGCCCAAGATCAGCACGGCTCCGACCAGGGCCAGCGAACCGGGCAGTTCGCCCAGCCGCGCGTAGCCCGGAACGTCGAAGAACGGGTTGTACTTCGCCCCCTTGAGCACGGCCTCGCACAAGCCGCGATAAAGAAAGAGCGTGCCGAGCGTGGCGATGATCGGCGGCACGTCGCAGGCCGCCACCAACAGCCCGTTCGCCAACCCCAAGCCGGCTCCGAGCGCGAGGCCGATCGGCACGGCGGTCACCCAGAACTTCGGCCCCGGCTCGAACGTCGAAAGCACGCAGGCCACAAGTGCCGTCATCGACGCAACGGACAGATCGATGCCGCCGGAGATCAACACGACCGTCATCCCCAGCGACAGCAACAGGACCGGAGCCGCTTCGATCAACAGGTCGTTGGCATAGGCCTCGAACGTCGGCAGAAAATGCGACCAGCGGACGCCGGACAACGGCGCCAAGAGCACGATCTCGATCAGCAAGAGTGTTGGCAGGATCAAACGGGGAGCGATGCGAGTCATCGCAGCTCCTCCATCAACTGGCGGCGGCGGTTCAGCGCGCAGTCGATGCCGATCACCGCGAGGATGGCCGCTCCTTGCACGGCCGTCCGCCAATACTCGCCGACTCCTGCGTAGAGCATGGCCGGACCGAGCAAGTACAAAAAGAGTCCGCCGAGCGCCGTTCCCGCTGCACTCCCCTGCCCGCCAAAAATGCTCGTGCCGCCCAGTACGTTGGCGGCAATCACGTTCAGCTCGAAGCCTGTGCCCAGGCGGGCCGGTTCGATCGTGTTGTGATTGGTGACGTCGACCAGGGCCGACAGCCCCAGAAAAACTCCGCCGACGAGCAAACGCGCTGAACAGAATTCGGTCGGGGGCGAGCCCACTCAGCCGGCAAGCCGTCTCCGAGTTGCCCAGCGCAAGCCACGTGCGGGGCGTTTTACCGAAACACTCGCCCCACAAAGCGAAGACGATCGCGGCCAGCAGGATCCAGCCGGCATAAACCAGCCCAGGCTGATGGTAGGCGTCGCCCGTGATGGTGAATTGCTCGCCGAAGCCGCGCGAGGCGACCTCGGCCAGGATCAGCGCCAGTCCTCGGTAAAACGCCAATCCGGCGAGCGTGACAATGATCGCCGGGATTCGCAGCACGCGAATCAACAGGCCGTTGTAGGCCGACAGTCCGAAGGCGGTGAGGAAGCAGGCGGCAAAGCAGCCATAAGGGCCGACGCCCCGCGCGTAGAGCACGCCGAAGACGGTCCCCGCCACACCCAGGATTGAGCCCACCGACAGATCCATCGCGCCGCAGCAGATGATGCCCGTTTGCCCGAGCGCGGCCAGAATCGTGGGGGCAACGTTGGGCGCGATGTGCCGCGCTTCGTCGGCAAACGAGGCCCCAGTCACGGTCGCCCGCCACCAGATGAAGCCCAGCAAAAGCGCATCGGCCGCGACGAGAAACACGATCCGCCGCCGCACCGATTTCGGCATCCGCCGCCAGAAGGAGCGCATCAGTTCGCCCCCGGTGGGATGCTAATTGAATGGGTGGCACTGGCGGCTTGTCCGCCAGTGGTCTTTTTCGTGCGCCAAGACGAAGACACTGGCGGACAAGCCGCCAGTGCCACCCGGAAGAAGCGTGCCACCCGAATCGGCGCGTGTGCTGTTAACGACGCGATGCTCATGATCGACGCGCCTGCACCGCGCCTTCCGCGCCGCGCGAATAGAGGCCGGAAGCCGCGAGGATCACGTTGTGCGCCGTCATGGCCGGGCCGCTGAGCTCGGTCTCGATGGTGCCGCGATTCATCACCAGGATGCGGTCGCTCATGCCGACGACTTCGCCTAGATCGCTGGAGATGAACAGAATGGCTTTGCCGCGGGCGGCCAGCTGATCGATGAGAGCGTGAATCTGCGCCTTGGCGCCGACGTCGACGCCGCGCGTTGGCTCGTCGAGGATCACCACACGAGGATCGCGTTCGAGCCAGCGGGCCAGAAGCGCCTTCTGCTGATTGCCGCCGCTAAGGGTGGCAATCGGTTGCTGTGGGCCCGTCGCGCGAATGGCATATCGCTCGATGACCTCGCGAACACGGGCTCGCTCCAGTCGCCTCTGGATCATGCCCCAGCGGGTGAGCTGATCGGAGAAGCCGATGCCAATCGCGCTTTCCAGGGAGTGGTCGAGCACGAAGCCTTGCCGCTTGCGCTCTTCGGGAATGTAGACCAGGCCCTGCTCAAGAGCATCGCGCGAGCGGCGCGGCGACCAAGGCTCACCGGCGACGGTCATGCGACCGCCATCGAGCGAATAGAGCCCATAAACGGCGCGGGCCAGTTCGGAGCGGCCGGCGCCAACCAGTCCCGCCAGGCCGACGATTTCTCCCGCGCGCACCGACAGACTCGACGTCGTGAAACAGGCCACGATGCGAAACGCCTTCCAGTTCGAGCAGCGGCGATCCGAGCGTGCGGCCGCGCGTCCGTGGATACACCTGCTCGAGCGGCCGGCCGACCATGTCGAGCACGAGCCGGCCGGCGTCGATGTCCGCCGTGCGATGCACGGCCACGAGCGCGCCGTCTCGCAGTACGGCGATGCGGTCGGTCAGCTCGAAGATCTCGTCCATGCGATGCGACACGTACAGAATGGCGACCCCTTGCTCTCGCAGACGTCGCAGATGCGTGAAGAGTCGCCGCACTTCCGGCTCGCTGAGGCTGGCCGTCGGCTCGTCGAGAATGAGGAGCCGGGCCCGCCGCGCGACGGCGCCCGCGATGCCGATTTCCTGCTTCTCGGCCGCGGTCAGCTCCTCGACCATGCGGTGGGATTCGATGGCGACGCCGAACTGCGTCAGGCGACGACTGGCCTCGGCATGCAGGGCCCGCCAATCGACACCGCCCCAAGCTCGCCGGGGCCAGCGCTCGCCGAGCATCAGGTTCTCGGCAACCGACAAGTGCGGAAAGCACTCCAACTCCTGCTGCACGGCCGCGATGCCAGCTCCCAGCGCGTCGCGCGGGGAAGCGAACGAGACCGCTGCTCCGTTCAGACAGATGGTTCCCGCGTCGGGCGATTGGACGCCGCTGAGCAACTTGATCAGCGTCGACTTGCCCGCTCCGTTCTCGCCGACGAGCCCCAGGATCTCGCCTGCCTCGAGCGTCAGGTCGATGCCCTTGAGCGCGGCCACGCCGGCGAATGATTTGGCGAGACCCGAAAGCCTGAATTAGGGAATCGGCCATGGTCAGTCTGGATCAATCCGCGGTCGCCTGGGGGACTTCTGCCGCGGGGAATCGTTCACGAACCCCGCAACTTGGAGCGATCGGCCGCCATGGCCACGGCTCCGTGCACCACGACCTCCTCGCCCAGGCGCGGGGCGAGGATTTCGTACGAATCGCGAAGCGGTCGAAAGACGTAAGTGTGAGCGTAGCGACGCACGCGGCTCGAAAAAGAGGGCTTCGCCCGCCAGCGACACGCCGCCGCCCACGATCACCGCTTCGACGGCCGTGAACGTGATAACCTGCGCGATGGCCCAGCCGAGTGCGCGGCACGCGAGATCCATCGCCCCGACGGCCAGCGTGTTGCCGGCGGCCGCTTCCTCGGCGACGACCTTCGCGGTGAGCCGCTGGAAATCGCCCGCGCAGCGCGCTGAGCAGCCGGGCCGCGTGGGGATCGTCACCAGGCGCGGCTGCCAATGCGGTGCGGATCGACGCTTCGATGCCCGGACCGCTGGCGAGCGATTCCACGGTCTGGCTCGGCTCGGTCGCGTCGAGGCCGGGCCGCAGGTGACCGATCTCGGCGATGGCCGGGCGATCGGAGCCGTAAAGCGTGCCGCCCAACACCAGGCCGCCGCCGACGCCCGTGCCGACCGTCACGTAAAAGACGCTCCGCTTGTCGCGGCCCGCGCCGAAGCGGGCTTCCGCCAGCGCGGCCATGTCGCAGTCGTTGCCCAAATACGTCGGCACGCCAAATTGCTCGCGTGCACCAGGCGGCCAGCGGAAAGTTGTCCCACCCCTCGACCTGGTGGCTCGTCGTCACGATGCCGGCCGACGCGTTGATCGGGCCGCCGAAGCCGAACCCGATCGCCTGAATGGGGAACTCGGCGAACAACTGTCGCCCCGTCTCGCGCGATTTGCTCGCGGATGGCCTTGCGCCCCGCGGCGGGCGTCGACGTCGAGGCGGCGAAAGCCGGCGAACGGAGGCCCCGTGCCGTCGCCCACGCCCAACTGCAGCTTCGTCCCGCCGATTTCGATTCCGAGAAACATCGTCCGGTGTGCGCTTGGAGTCTGGAGAAAAGTGAGAAAACATAGAGCGAAACAAGAATCGAAGAACCGGCGGGCTGATCCGCCGCAGCGGACCGCTCGCCCGTCAGGTCTCGCCCGCGTAATGCAGCAGCGAAAAGACCTCGACCGGAGCCAGGCGTTCGCGGGCTTTGAGGAAGTCGAGCTCGATGATGAACGCGGCCCCGACGACCACGCCGCCGACCTGCTCGACGATTTTGATGCAGGCCTCCATCGTGCCGCCGGTGGCCAGCAAGTCGTCGACCATCAGCACCCGCTCGCCGCGCGAGATGGCGTCGCTGTGCATTTCGAGCGCGTCGGTGCCGTATTCCAACTCGTAGCGAAACGACAGCGTGTCGAAGGGCAGCTTGCCCGGCTTGCGTATCGGGATGAACCGGGCCTGCAGGCGCAAAGCCAGCGGAGCGGCGAAGATGAACCCCCGCGCCTCGGCTGCCAGCACCGAATGGATGCGTGCGTCGCGATAGTGGTCGGCCAACGCGTCGATCGCGTGTTGAAACGCCTCGGGGGCAGCCAACAGCGGCGTGATGTCGCGAAACAAAATCCCCGGCTTGGGAAAATCGGGAATGGACCGGATGTAGCTTTTCAGATCGAGGGCCGCGTTCATGGACTCCCTTGGCCGGACGGTTTGGAAGCAGCCGGTTTCGACGCGGGCGCCGGCGTCGCATTCGGCTGCGTTAAATTCGAGTGCGTCGAATTCACGTTCGTCAGATGGTGGCGGGCCCGCTCGACGTCGGCCGCGGCGTGCGGGTCGTCCGCGTAGAGGGCAATCACGCCGTTCCAGATACTCTGGGCTTCGGGCAGTTTGCCGTCGGCCGCCAGCTTGTCGGCCCGGTCCAATGCGTCGTCGACGAACGACAAGTCCCGCGGATGTTGTTCGTTCCGCGCCCGCAGCTGGTCCAGCAGCTTTTCGACGCGCGTACGTTCGGGGCTGTCGTCGGGCAGCAAGGCGGCAAAGGCGGCCAGCGTCCGTTCGGCTCCCGGCATGTCGCCGTCGTCGTGCTGATGGCGGGCCAGCGTGATCACGCGCTCGACCTCCGAGCGCGGCTCGCGTCGCCAGGCGCTCAGCTCCCCGCTCGCTTCCTCGCCCTGCTCGACGCTGCGGAGGCGAGCATTCACCACTCCGTAGACGATGATGAAGAGCGCGACTGCGAACAGGCCCAGGAGCACCCACGTGTTCTCAAGCAGCCGCCGCAGAATGCCGCGTCGCTGCTCGCCTTCGATCTCGGCGCGAAACAGATCGCGCATCAGCGTGCCGTGGCCGCCCGACGCGGCCGAGCGGCCGGAACCCGATTGGCCGGCGGCGTTGAAGGTCGAGGCGTCCTCCTGCACGCCGTGCCCCATCGTCAGCTCGCCGGAGGAGACTTCGACCTTGCGGATGACCTCCTGCAGGCGGCGATTGACGACGAAGGCGTCGGCCGGCCGCTTTTCGGGATCTTTCTCCAAGAGCTGGCAGACAATGTCGTCGAGCCAGTAGGGAATGTCGGGGACGATGGTCCGCGGCCGGTCGAACTGGCTGTACTTGTGCTTGTGGATGACGTCGAGCGTCGTTTTGCCCGTGAAGGGCGGTCGCCCCGTGAGCATCACGTACATCACCGCGCCGAGCGAGTAGAGATCGCTGCGCCTGGTGATCCGCCGACCCTGCCCCTGCTCGGGAGACATGTACTCGGCCGTGCCGATGATGCCGCCGGTGACCGTCAGCTTCGAGCCGGCAAAGACCTGCGCGACGCCGAAGTCAGTGAGCTTGATGTCTCCGTCGGGCGTCAGCAGCAGGTTCGAGGGCTTGAGATCGCGGTGAATGATCCCCGCGTCGTGCGCGCTTTCGAGCGCCAGGCAGATCTGGATCGACAAGTCGATCACTTCCCGCCACGGAATCCGCTTCTCGCGCCGCAGCCGGGCGGTGAGCGTCTCGCCCGGCACGTATTCCATCGCGTAGTAGTACATCTCGCCGTCGACGCCGTGGTCGAACAGCTCGACGACGTGCGGGTTCTTCAGCTTCTGCAGCGCGTCGATCTCCCGCATGAAGCGGGCGACCAGCCCCTCCTCGCGGGCCAGCGACGGCGACAGCAGCTTGAGCGCGACGATCCGGCCGGTCTGCTCGTGACTGGCCAGGTAGACCGTCCCCATGCCGCCCGCGCCGAGCTTGCGCTCGACCAGATACGGCCCGATTCGGCTCGGTTCGGTGCCGACAGGAGTGGGGGAGGACACGCGGTTTGTGCCTGGCTTGAGGGTGGGCGAAACGCGAATCTCGCCGGCCGGCAGGCACAGCCTGCCAACGCGGACAGCGCACAAAGCGGTCCGGTGCTGGTCGAGCTTCGTCCATGATGCCAGAATTGGAGGGGGTTGTCACATCCCGACGAGTTTCCGCCGCAGTCCCCGCTGAGTGTTTCGAGGTGGCGTTTTCCGCGCTGGCGTTTCCGAGGTGGAGTTTCCCGTGCGACGCGAATCAATGCCCGAGCCTACGCCGGCAGAAAAGACCGCCGCGCTGCTCATCGCCCACGGCAGCCGCCGTCCCGAGGCCAACCGCGACCTGGTCGACCTAGCCGTAGCGATTCGCGGCCGCACGCACTACCCGATCGTCGAAGTGGCCTATCTCGAAGTCGTCGAGCCGACGATTCCGCAAGGTGCCCGCCGGTGCGTCGAGCAGGGAGCCAGTCGCGTGTTGATGCTCCCCTACTTCCTTTCGGCCGGAGCGCACGTGGTGGAGGACTTGGAGCGGATTCGCGCGGACCTCGCGCTCGAATTTCCCGCGGTGCAATTCGCCCTCTGCCAGCCGCTGTCGCTGCATCCGCTGCTGATCGAGATTGTCGTTGAGCGATTGAAGGAAGCCGAGTTGCAGTAATTGCCGGGGGTGGTGCTGCTGGCTGGAGTCGGCGTCCGCGTGTCCCAGGAAGCCCGCATCGGGCGCGGGGAGTACGCCGCCCCAACTACCTAACCGGCAACCGCGCGGGCGACGAAAAACGCGCGTCACTGGGCGGCAGAAACACCCCTCCCAACGCGGACAGCGCCCGAAGCGTCGCGCGCCTGAAATTCGCGGAGGCTGCGGAAGCTGGATAAACAGGTCTTATTGGGTAAGGGCTCCGGCCCTTTGACTGCAGGGATTTTCGAAAAAAAACGTTTACGCACCCAACTTTCTCGTTCAGGCGCGAACGATTGGTAGCCGAAGGAGAGCGATAGGGTCCTCATCGTCGGCTCATTCGGACGCGGAAATATGAACGTGCACTGGTCGGAATCAGACATCGCTACCTACCGGATCGAAACCGTTCAGGCCAAGCCTGCGGAAATCATCTCCGATATCTTGCGGTCGGCTCATCGCATCCGCGGCGTGCTCGCGGCTCACTTCGCCGAGTTCGGGCTGAGCAACGCGCGGTTCGCCGTGCTGCAGATCGTGCGCGACGCGTTGCCGCGTGGCTGCACGCAGACGGAGCTGGCCGAACGCCTGCAGCAATCCGAGTCGAGCGTCAGCACGCTGGTGGACCGCATGCGGGCCGCCGACTTGCTGTATCGCCTCCGCTCGAAGTCGGACCGTCGCAAGTGTCTGCTCGTGCTCACCGATCACGCCCGTGAGACGCTCGATAAACTCGAGGTCTGTCATCACGAGCGGATGGCCGAGCTGTTGAGCTGTTACAAGACCGAGCAGCTCCGCGATCTGACCGTGCTGCTGAAGATTTTGGACAGCGAGCTGACGCGACGCGAGCTGGCCGGCACCGATCCGCCCACGCCGGTCGCCTCCGCCGTCATTCCCCATCCTCGACTCACGGTCGAGTCCGCGGAGCAGACGCTGCGTCCCACCGGTTGAGCGAGACTGCAAAAAAAGCGAAGCCGCGGCACTTACGCCGCGGCTTTTTTTATTGTCGACTCAGCCAATCCGCCAGCGACAAAAAACGAGCGAGCACGGCGGAGACAGCAGTCACATCCCGAGCGAACCGCCACGTCCAATTGGGTGATTGACGCGAACCAAGTCGCAGATCACCGTAGCCTTGAGCGAGTCTCCCCAACGCCTCGTTATTGAGCGTCGATGGAGATGTCCCGCTTCTCGACCTGTTCCCGCTTGATGGCGTCGTAGACTTCCTGGCGGTGGACGGTAATCTCTTTCGGCGCTTCGATGCCCAAAC
Organism: uncultured Planctomycetaceae bacterium; assembly: GCA_963813715.1. Lineage (GTDB taxonomy): Bacteria > Planctomycetota > Planctomycetia > Planctomycetales > Planctomycetaceae > DASPSM01. The sequence goes on from CAWFAK010000007.1 coordinate 807,344, forward strand.
GCACCTTGTCACCGCGGATCTCGATCACCATAACGGTGATGTTGTCACCGATGATGATCTTTTCGTCCTTCTTGCGGCTGAGTACCAGCATTGCTTTTCCCTGCAATCGGCGAAAACGTGGCGAAACGTGTTGATCAATTTCAACTCCACCAAGCATAAACGATGAATTAGGGCATTTGGGGAAGCCGGAGCGGTTTTCCGCCAGCCGCCCCCGACCGGCTGCAAGATATGCGGCTTGTTCCGGGCGTGCCCAAGGGTCCGGTCGTGGCAAAGCTCGGCAAGTTGCGGGCGGCAGCCGGGACTTTGCTCTGAGAGCTTAAGTCATGCTCGCGAATAGAGATAAGAACGAGTCGATGCTCGCAGGCGGCCATGCGAGAGTCCCCGCATGAGCCCGGATTTTGCCTTGGGGATCGACTTTTGTGGCCGCCTACCTTGTCGGCTCCCTCCCGTTCGGGCTGTTGATCGCCCGCTACGTGGCGGGGGTCGATATCCGCCAAAGCGGCAGCGGCAACATCGGGGCAACGAACGTCGCCCGGGTGCTGGGCAAGGGATTGGGGCTCACCGTGCTGGTTCTGGATTGCTTGAAAGGCGCGCTGCCGACCCTCGTCCTCCCCTGGCTTCTGGCCGACGCGGGCGTCCCTCGGCTGCATCTGGCCGTGCTCGCCGGCACGGCTGCGATCCTCGGCCACATGTTCCCGTGCTGGCTCAAGTTCCGCGGCGGAAAAGGGGTAGCCACCGCGCTGGGAGTGGCACTCGCCCTGGGACCGATCGCGACGGCCGTCGCCTTCGCCCTCTTCGTCCTGTGCATCGCCCTCACGCGGATCGTGTCGCTCTCTTCGATGCTGGCCGCCTGCACGTTTTGCGGCGTCGAGCTCTGGCTCTTGCGGCCGACCCCCTTTAACCACGAAACCTGGAGCCTGGCCGCCTTCAGCACGTTGGCTCCGGCGCTGATCATCGTGCGTCACCGCGCGAACCTGGTTCGGTTGCTGCGGGGAACGGAACCCAGGTTCACGTTCGGCGGGAAAGACAAGGCAGCCGACTCGAAGTCATCCGAGAGCGACCCACCGCCCAGGCGTCCTGGCGAGCCCTCAGCGTGAGCTCGCGGATGTTTCCTCTTCGTATTGGCGTTCCGGCAGCGCACTCTTCGAAAGAGAAAAAAACACCATCGGGCTGACGCCCGACGCTCGCCGGGGCTCACGTGCGAAGTGGCCGACTGCGAGATTATCGTCCGCCACTGAAAACGCGGAAGCGCTCCCGAGCGACGCACCAACAGCAGCAGTCTCGCGCTCAGCTCACGACGATATCGTTCGTCAGCGTCGTGAATCGGCCGGCCAGGTCGAGTGCGGCGTGGGTGGCCAGTTGCTTGAGATAGTACGTCGTCGTGCGGCCCGAAATTGTGACGTCGGCCCCGGCCACCGCCACGTTCAACCCGTCAATCCGACCGCCGGTCTTCGATTGCACCAAACGAGCGATCTGCTCGGCGAGCGATTCCGTCAACCCGCCCCTTACAGAAACGGCCATCGTCCTTCCTCCATGTGTTGGACGCGCAATCTCGCCGCTCCTGCGGCAATCCGCGGCCACTTCTCTCTCGCTTGACTCTGCGTAATTCACGATCGACCCGCTAAAAATTCGCCAAGGGCTCTGGGGCAGAAGCTCAACGAGATGTGAGCCGCTTTCGAGCGGGAGACAGAACGCTCTGCGGGGACTTGGCAACCGGCTTGGAACTTAAAAACCCGGCAGGCAATCGGCCGGCAATGATCGCACTGGCGGTCCGGCAGACGAAGTTCAATCCCTCCGATGGCAATCGTCTCGGCGTCCACAGGTTGTGGGTCCGCGGCAGGTGTCCACAAACTTTAATGACCCCGCCCCCCGTCCGTCAAATCGAACGGCCTCGTTCACCATTTTTGATACCTTCCACACGCAACCCGGGATTCACGACCGCTCGCTATAATCCGGCTTTCCCAGAGCCCAGGAGCCGCCATGGATCAGCCGTCGCTCGAGTTCCTCAAAGCCCTGCTGCATTCGCCCAGCCCCTCCGGCTACGAGCGGCCCATTCAGGACGTCGTCCGCAAATTCGTCGAGCCGTTCGCCGCCACCGTCAACACCGACTGGCACGGCAATGTGATCGCCGCCGTCAACCCGGACGGCCGTCCGCGGATCATGCTGGCCGGGCACTGCGACCAGATCGGCCTGATGGTCAAGCACATCGATGACAAGGGTTTCATCCGCGTGACGGCGATCGGCGGCTGGGACATGCAGATGCTCATCGGGCAGACGCTGCACATCTGGACGGCCAAGGGACCCGTCGTCGGGGTCATCGCCCGCAAGCCCATTCACCTCTTGCCGCAGGAGGAGCGGAAATCGGTGCCCGAGATCAAAGACCTGTGGATCGACATCGGAGCGACCGGCGCGGACGAAGCGCGGGAACTCGTGGCGGTCGGCGATCCGGTCACGCTCGAGCTGGGCTTCGACACGCTCCGCAACGACATCGTCGCCGGCCCGGGCATGGACAACCGCGTCGGCGTGTGGGTGGTGATGCAGGCGCTCAAGCGGGTCGCGGCGGCCAAGCCGCAAGCCGCCGTCTTCGGCGTCTCGACCGTCCAGGAAGAAATCGGCCTGCGCGGGGCACAGACCAGCGCGTTCACCGTCGAGCCGCAGATCGCGATCGCCGTCGACGTCACGCACGCGACCGACTGCCCGACGATCGACGAAAACCAGTTCGGCCGCGTGAAGCTCGGCAAGGGCCCGGTCATCTACCGCGGCCCGAACGTCAACCCAATCGTCTTCCAGCGCCTGACCGAGCTGGCCAAACAGCACGAGATTCCCATTCAACCCAACGGCATCTCAGTCCCCGCCAGCAACGACGCCAACGTGCTGCAACTGACCCGCGGCGGCACGGCCGCCGGCATCGTGGCCATCCCCAACCGCTATATGCACAGCCCGGTGGAGATGGTGTCCCTGCCCGACCTCGAGCACGCCGCGGCGCTGCTCGCCCATTTTTGCCTCTCGGTAACGCCGACGAGCGATTTCACGCCCTGATGATCCCGCGACCGCCCCGCACCGGAGGCGTGGACTTTTTCGACACTCATCAAAACACGTCGGGCCGCATGGGACGACAATAATTGTGGACACGCCCGACCACATGAAGAGGTAAGACAGCTCGTCATCCAGTAAGACGAACGCCAGGCGCATCTGGGCGTTCAATTGGGTCGGATATTCCTCAAGCGTCGAAATCCTCGCGGAATTCTGCTTTTGCTTGAGAAGTTTGTTTAAGAGCTTCCCCGTCTCATAGAGCACGTAACGCGCCGCGTTGATTTCATGATCGCCCCCCGCAAGCGCAGGGCGTCCCTTGCGGAGCCGGAAGTAGTCGTGAGTAGTGCCTTCGAGCGTGACTCCGTAAGAATTCGCCGTGATTCGCTCTTCGAGCGGCCCGAGCTCGATTCCCACGGACGCAAGCAAGGGCCGCACCGCCGCGATGGCGTAGCGGCCTCGCTCCTCTGCAAGGCGGGCGGTATCGAGGTCAACGACCCGGCCAGAATTTGGATTGAGCAACACGGCGCCGGGTGAGGCAAACGGCCCCTCGACCGGCTGCCATTTGCTATCAGCAAATGCCTGAGAGACCGCATAGAAATCTCGAAGCATGCTCGCCCGGACGTCGTCCGAAACGAAGTTGAAAAAGCCCAGCTTTTGCAACTCGTCGATAAACTGTCGGCTGTCCATGATCGGGTTTTCCGGCGGCTTGGCCAGATTCCGAGTTCGAGATCGCCGCGCGGCCGGCAGCGGATGGGCCGCAAGAAATGCTTCAAACTTTTCCTCCATCAGCCGCTGGAATGACTCGTAACATTCAGCGCCGGGCACCCAGAACGCAAAGAAAGCGGCCTGCCACTCGTGGGCCTGCGGCTTAATGAGAGGATTGAGCAAATATCTGCCGTCGTTGTCCTCGCTGATTTGAACGACGGACGAGAGATGGGAATCGGGCAGTTCGCCCGGATTGGCGTCGGCCTCAGGCTGAGCGGATCCGGTAGACCAAATGGCGGGAGTTTCGGGATCGACCTCGGCCAGCAGTCGGATTTCTTCGACAGGCCATAATCGCGTCGGACCGACAGTGCCCTCCAACCACCATCCATTGCTGACTTTCAAAAACTGCCGATAAGAGTCCGGCAGTTGCAGCTTCAGCCTGTGCTCTGCCTGGGCGATCGCGGTTTCACTGGCTGGAGGAAAGCCTGCCCACTTGTGCGTCGCGCCGTCCGCAGCCAGGAGATGCGAATACTCGCCCGATGCGATCATCGCATCGCTCCACTGCTTCAGAACTTTTCGCCAATCAAACTTCGGCACGTTCGCTCGCCATGGAACGCGTGTTCGGAGCGACAGCCATTCTGTCGGAGACTCATTGCCAATGGTAGACCCGGGCGGGTGGCCGGGACTCACGAGGAACTGGGTGACGCCGACGAGCGATTTCACGCTGGTAATGCCCAGGTGAAATTGGGTCAATCTGGATCCCCTATATCAAGTTGGAGCGTACCGACCCGATTTTGATCCTTGCGCCCTCGGTTGGACTCGCCAGCACGAGCCGGCGCGTCCCGTCCCAGCCGCGGAAAGGATTCTGAACAGGAGGAAACAGAGGTAACGGAGGGGGTGACGCAATACAGCATTTCTCCCAACTCTGTTACCTCTGTTTCCTCCTGTTCAAATCCTCTGAGCCGGATCCTCGGTCTTCGTGCCCAGTCCCATGCTTTCGGCGTTGCCGGGGATCTTTGCTCCCCCTTAGTGAATTCTCGGACCCCGTTTTTCGCAACTCTTTGTCCTTCCGCAATTTATTGGCTAAGGCCTTTCATCGCGAGGACTTAGGCCTGTCTGGTTGCAGCTCGTCATTCCCCGTTGTTACCCGTTATGAAGGCAATCGACCGGGACAAATCCGGGACACGTGCTGGGGTGGGGCTGCCTCATTCGGCGTGTGGATTCTGGTGATTCTTGGCGGCATTGCTGCTGCAGTTATCGCACCCGATCCGCCTCGCGACGGTCGGTCACGCTGCCGCTCCGAGATCGATGCCGATCGTCGCGTGCGCTACGAAAACGCAAGCCGAGAAATCGACGCAGCGGTCAGCGAAGCGCACCAAAAACTCCCCCGCAGTCCTGCGACAGCCGGCGGCGCCGTTTACGCGCGCTTTAGTAGTTGGTCGCAGAACAGCACCGAGGATCAAGTGCGACAGATGCTTAAGTTCGCCGTTGAAAACGGAATCTTCGTGCCCCGCGAGCACGTCTATTTCGACTTGGCCGTGAAGGGCTACAAGAATAATCGCCAAGGCCTCAACGCACTTCGTGATCTGCTCCGCGAAAAGAAGGTGAAGGTTCTTTTGCTTTTTGCGACTAACCGGCTTTTTCGCAAGGTCTATCGCACACTGGAGTTCGTCGAGCAGGTCGTCACGGAGCACGGAATACGCTGCGTGTTTGTTAAGAGTGCCATCGACACCGCCAGCAAGGGCAGATGCTGCTGCACATGCGGGCGATGATGGACGAGTTCCAGGTTAAGGTCAACGTGGAGCACATCCGCGCGGCACTCGAAGGTCTGTTTCTGGAGGGATATGTCCGGGGCACTCTGGCGCTCGGTTACCGCGGAGAACCGGTGCCGGGCAAACTGACGAAGCGCGGCCTGCCTCGCCTTCGAATCGTCATCGACGCGGATGAGTTAAAAATTGTCACCCTCATCTTCGAGTGGTTTGTCCACGAGCGGAAATCGCTCGTCGGGATTGCTCAGAAACTGAATGCTATGCCGGGCGTCCCGCAGCCACGCAAGTCGAATGGCAATGGGTGGAATCGGAACTCCGTGAGGGCGGTTCTCAGGCGGGCGGCATATCGGGGCCTTTGGACATTCTCGACGACAGAGAAGATTTTCCTGCCCTCGAAGGACTACGCTCGACAACTCCCGCGTGAAAAGCCGCTCAACGAGGTTACTTTCGAGAACCTGCGGATCGTCTCCGACGCATTGTGGTTCGCGGCACAGAAGCGACTGGCACAAAACACGTGTATTCGGGGCCGCAAGTCCAAGAAAGAGGACGCTGATCAATCGCTCCGTATCCTGAGCGGCCTCTGCTGGTGCCCGGAGCACGATCGTCCGCTGCGGGCAGACAGTGCGTACGGAAAGTACATGGGCTGTCCCATTTGCGCGACATTGGAGCCGGGGACACGGCTTCTGTTTTCCAAACCGCGTCGGAAGGACGTGCTGCGGCTTCTCTGCGAGAAGTTGGCCGAGCTGATTCGCCAGGACGAGAATCTGGTCGAACGGATCATTTCGGCTGCTCAATCGCAAGCCGCTGCCGTTCAACGCCCCGATGAGTCAGAAGTCAAAGGGCTCGAAAAATCCGTTGCCGAGCTGACCCGCAAAATTGACTTCAACATGCGGAATCCGGGTGAAACCGAGGAGGACGAGCAGGAGATTGCGGGGACGCTTCGCAATCTGCGTCGGGACCGGCAAAACATCAAGAATCAACTCGGCTTCCTTAAATCGGCCGCTACCGAACCGGTGCGTGTGCCGACGCGGGATGAGGCTCAACAGTTGCTTGACCGCTTCGACGACATTCTTCGTCGAGCCGCCGCTGGCCAGCTCCGGGACGATCAAGACGTGGCACGTGACATCCTGGAAACGTTAACCGGCGGCCGGATCGACATGTATCAGCAAGGCGAGCGGCGGCCCATGCACGGATGGCTTCAAGGCCGGTTCGCCGTAAGACTACTTGATGTTCTTGTCGAGAAGCTCGCGGGCGTGAGGCGGCACGGACAGTGGTGAAGGGCTCAAGATCTTCATCGATTTCAAACGCACGCGAAAAACCGATATCGACGCCGACAAGGCGATTCGGCAATTGCTTGACGGACGGATGAACAAGGAGATCGCGGACAACCTGGAATGCGTCCCGAGCTATGTGACTCGTCTACTAAACATCGGTGCTCGACGCTTGGGTACGACCGTGGAGGCGTTGCGAGCCCAACGCTGCCGCCGCGGTGCTCAACGCGGCCGACAAGTCCGCCTCGGCAGGAAATCAAACCGCCGCCGAGGCCAACCGGGCCATGGCTTGGCTCAAGCAATCCATCGCCGCAGGCTACAAGGACGCGGCGCACATGAAGACGGACAACGACCTCGGCTTTCTTCGCGCGAGGACTTCAAGAAGCTGGTGTTGGAGCTAGAGCGAGTCCCAAATACAGCAAAGGCGCAGCTGTGAATCGTCGCCGTGCCAGCCGAAAACCGAACGCCCTCGGTAGAATGCTGCAACGCGCGCCCCCAGTCGGCTGCTGTGATGATTCAGGAATTTGGCAGATGAGTGGCGATTACCTCTTGCGGACTTCCTGGCCCCTGGGCTTACTGGTCACCGCAATCGCTTTTTGCGGATGCGGCAGCCGCGCCGCGATTAAAGAGGCGATCAAGGAACAGTTAGCCGAAACCAAGGGAACCCAGGTCGAGGTCGCGAAATTCTCCGGCAATGTCACGATCGACGGCCAACCCCCCTCGGTTTCACCCGAGCACGTCCTGGTGCTCATCTTGTATAGCGCCATGGACGCACAACCCGGTCACGAGACGCTCTATCACACGACCTGCGATAAGGATGGTCGCTTCGAGTTCACGCGCTATACGAAAGGGGATGGCGTGCCGCCCGGTTCCTACACCGTGTTGTTCGACGAACTGATACGTCGCCGCGGCTCGCAGTTTATTGGCGCGGACGAGCTCAAGAATCTTTACAACGATCCGGACAATTCACCGTTTCACGTCGAAATCGCACCGCCCGGAAAGACCGACTGGGAATTCAATCTGGAGATTGCCGGTAAAGACCCCGTCGCCACGCCCGCATCGCATGCGATCACTCGCATAATGAGGCGATGACGTAGACCGTGAAGTCGGCGGCGGCGCCTTAGCACCGCCCGCCCACGAGCGGCTCCGGAGTTGGGACAACGCCGCCTACCGACGGAGTACCGATCCAACGCGGCGGAACCCCGCGGGTATTCGACCACTTTGGCTTGTTCACTGACGGGTCCCCCCCGGCGCAGGGTGCGCAGCGCCGCCGCAATCCCGAAATCTCAACCCTTTTCCGGGAACACCATCTATGGACCGATAAGTGCGGACGCGACAGGCACCCGAAACTCATCCGTTTTGCGGCACGCTGTTCCGTGCACCAGATTGCCATACGCTTTGGCGGAATCCGGCCTCTCGCTGCGAGAGCGGATCAAACGCCCGGAAATCAGTGGCAGGATTCGAACGTTTTCCGGCGTGGCACTGTCAATGGAGCTTGGTTACAGCGAGTTGGCGGTCGAGGTCGCGAGACGGTAGTTTTTCAGAATCTCTGCGGCTGTGAGACAGCGCGGATAGATTGCTACCTCATCCAGCCCGCCTCTCAAAAAACTCGTGAGGTCGCGACTGCCGAGTCGCAGTGGCGCCGTTCCGGCTCGGGGAGTTACGCGATACGAGCGATACAGCGTGGGGGAACTGGGAGGGCCGTTCCTGAGCACTCCGTCGCGATAGATGAAGACGCCCGCGTTGTTGCCCGGCGGTTGATACACGGCCACGACATTGATCCACTTGCCAGCAACGATCGGATCCTCGAAATGCGCTCCGGCCCCTTCCGCTCCGTGGGGATTCCAGATGTACGCTGAGATGCGATTGGGGCGGCTCGAGTCTTTCCTGTAAAACCGAAAGCCCCATTCGAATGCGCCCGCCTCCCCCTTGCCGAGCCAGTGGATATATTCCGAGTTGCGCTGGCAAGGGAAAGTCAGCGCGTCTGGACGCAACCAGGCCTGCACGGTTAAGCCCATGGTGCCGACGCTGAAATCGCTCTGGGTGGGAATCTCGACGTAGGATCGGCCGTCAAGGCCGACGGCCGTGTTGGCGTCACGCCGAATCGCCCCGGGCTCGCCGAGCGCGGCGCTCCATGGTAGACGCCGCTATTCTGAAAGCCGGACGAGTCAAGGGCCGTGGGTGTGTTTCTCTCGCCCAAGCGCCAATATCCGGCTGGCCTGAGGGAAATCACATGCTGGCTGTAGGCCGAGTTGGCGACGGGCGCTGCGGGCCGCCGACCGCCTGCCACAATCGCCCGACGGTTCGTCAGCTCCACGCTGGCTAAGCCGGCTAGAGCGAGCTTCAGCCACTCGCGCCGAGTGAGATCAGATGCGTTCATGAGCTGTTCCTTCCTGAGCCCCGTTTGAATCTGCAGAGCGCCGATTCTTGTCAGGTCCCCGCGGGCCGCGCAAACGAAGGATTGCGATTCGATCACTTTGGCTCTCGGGCACCGGAGGACTGTGACTTTTGATCGGGAAAACGCACTCGATCGAGCTTCGCGGACGATGAAACAGGTGCATCGCTAGCGACGAGCATTGGTGCTGTTCTCAGGATGTTCAGTTCTAGTTTGCGGGTGGATCGCGCGCTTGTTCGCTGTGTGCGTCTCGGCTCGCCTTTCGACGACGCTGGGCGCGTGAGCCGGAATGGCATTGCGGACAAGATTGTTCCTCAGAATTGCTTCTCCCCGCGGACTTCGGAAGAACGTGTGGACTCGCTCGAGGAACGGGCGATTAAGCTGCGCCAGCTGAAGCAACCGCGGTAGCTCGACGACCTGCGCGAAGGTCATGTTTACCTGCAGGATTCGCGGAACCGGCTCAAAGATCGTCAGGCTTCGAGGAATCGTCACGAATCCACTGGGGTTGGCGACGAGCACGTACTCGCCTGAACCGGCGACGAAGAGGAGGTCCTGCACGGTGCCAATCGCAACGCCACCGGCCAGGATTGCCCTCGAGCCGATGATATGGCTGCCGCGAATCAGACTCAGACTCGGGACCCCGGCAACAGGAACCGCTTGCTCTCCGGCCGCCGGGACCGGTTGGACCGGGGCTGCTGGGAGCGGTTGGGCCGCCGCGGATGGGCCCGGTACGGCGGGAAGCGCTTGGACTGGGGCCACGGGAACCGGTTGGGCGCCGGCTGCCGGAAGCGGCTGGGCTGGGGCTGCCGGGACTGGAACCGCCGGGGTCGGTTCTGGAACCTGGACAGGTGGATCGGCGCTGGCCGGCGCTTGGCCGAACGAAACTTCAGTTGCCGACAGGGCGAGGCAGCCAACGAGAGCAATCACGGCACAGCAACGGATGGTGTTCATTGGGATTCCTTATATTTTGCGTCGCGTCAAGTCCCTTGGTGGAAGGGCGCGACCATTATCGTTTGGAGGCATTACAGGCAGATTCGAAAGGTTTACGTCTGCGACACAGCGACTTGATTTCGGCCGCAAAGCCAATGCGCCCCGGGGACCAGACAGCGATCCCCGAGGCGTGACGACCATTGGACCAAAGCCATGGAGCCGGCGTCGGTCAGCGGCCAGTCCGGGCTTTTCTGGCGACGGCCGGAGACGCGGGCGCTGACGGCGAGGGGCTGGCTCCGCCTCGCGTCAGTTTGACGAACAGCTGGTAGCTGCCGGCATTGTCTGTGAAGACCGAATCCCAGGCCAAGATGTAAGCGACTCCGCCGGTTGAGCAGGTACCCACGTTGGGAACGTTGTGGCCCAGGAAGAAAAACGGAGGGTTGTTACTCATCGATTGGTAGACCGACGGCAGAGTTCGCGCCTGCCCAATGGCGCGCGGCATGGTTGCCCATAGAGTGCGGTGGCTCCCATCGCCACTGTAATAGGTGCCTTCACCTTGAGGCAGACAAACAACCACACCCCCCTGTTCGCACGAAATACCCCCCGAAGAAGGTTCCACTCCGAAGGGATCGCGGAACATTTCTGCAGCGCCTCCCTTAAGGAAGCCCTGAGCAAATTGCGCCGCGTCCGTAATCGCCGAATTGGCACTCGTGCTGCCAGTCTCTGCATCGACGACGGCCTCGGTGCCGTCGGCGACGAGGCCGATGATGCTCGAGAGAGTCGGATCGCCCGAGCTCTTGGAAAAGGAGCAGATCCCGAGGCGCTCATGATCTGGATGGTGTCTCCTGCCTGGAGTCCTGTAATCGACACGCCAAGGGGATCGGCCACGTTGATAAAGACCGCGACGAGACACGACGGCTGCGAGCGGTCCCAATCGAATTCTTTGCCGAATCCCGACGGTGCGGTGCCTACGGTGACGACGGTCGAAGTGCTCGATTGATTCGTGGCGCGGCTTACGGCCCGCAGACGTTGAGGCGTTGCCTTGTGCAGCGATCCCGCGAGCTTGAGGTAGGAACTGTTGACGCCGCCGGTAGAGCCGGCAGCGTTCTTCGCCGCCCCACTGGTCTGCGTCGCGGGCGTGCCCCCGAACGGAATCCGGCCGTTCTTCTTAATTGCGGCCTCGATAGCCGCGATGGCTTGTTTACTATCGGCGCGAACGTGCGTTGTGGCGAGTGTTAGCGCAACCGCCAACCCGACCGTCGTAAGCCGACCGAAACGAATGCGTGTCATGGGGATCCGCTCGCTTTCTGGGACGTTGTCCTGTTTGAAAATGGGTTCCGAAATCCCGGCCTCGATTGAGCCCTCTTCCACTAGTGCGAAATCGCTTATCGATCTGCCGAAAAAAAATGACAATTCTTCAAACCGCGATGGGAGATTAGGCGCGATGCGACGAACATCGATGGGTCGTCGGTAATTCTTTCGAGCCCGATGTGCCGAAGCCGGTATACTCGATTGAATGAGCGACGTGACGCGAATTCTCAACGCGATCGAACAGGGCGATTCTGAGGCGTCGGAGCAGCTCTTGCCGCTCGTTTATGACGCACTCCGCAGGCTCGCCGCTCATCGGATGGCGCAGGAGCGGCCCGGACAGACACTCGACGCGACGGCTCTGGTGCACGAAGCCTATCTGCGGCTTGTCGAAGTTCCCGAGGTCGGGCAGTGGCACGGACGCGGGCACTTCTTTGCGGCCGCGGCCGAGGCGATGCGGCGGATCCTGGTCGACAATGCCCGCCGCAAGAGTTCCGTGAAACATGGCGGGCAGCGGCAGAGAGTTCCCGTAACGGACATCGCCGACGAGAACGATGAGGGCCCGTTATTGGCGTTGGACGCCGCGTTGACCCGGCTTGCGGCTGAGGATCGTGTGGCTGCGAAAATCGTCGAAATGCATCATTTCGGCGGCTTGAGCCACGAGGTGATTGCCGATTCGCTGGGGCTGACGGTCTACCGGGTTCGCCAGAAATGGACCTACGCCCAGGTTTGGCTGCGGGACGCCATCGAACGCTGAACTCAGCATCATCGGTGTTTTTTTTTCGACAGATCGGTCAGCGGATTTCGCATGAATAAAGGAAGCGCCTAAGGATCCTTCATGCCGCTCGACCCCGATCGTGTCCAGGCTATCTTTCTAGCTGCCGTCGAAGCTGAGGATCTGGCGCAGCGCCTCCGAAGTCCTAAATGCCCAATGCGCTGACGACGCGCAACTGCGCGCCCGTGTCGAGGCGCTCCTGCGGCTGCATGATCAATCGCGCGAACTGCCCGAAGTCGGGACTCTCAACATCGCGCGGGAACGGGAGGCGCCGGCAATGGAGCCATCAGCCGCGAGTGCCGGCAAAATCATCGCGGGCCGCTACCGGTTGCTGGAAGAAATCGGCGAAGGAGGAATGGGAACCGTTTGGGTCGCCGAACAGATTCAACCGGTTCGGCGCCGCGTGGCGATCAAGCTCATCAAGTTGGGAATGGACACCCGTCAGGTCCTCTCGCGCTTCGAGCTCGAGCGCCAAGCGCTGGCCGTCATGGATCATCCGAACATCGCCAAAGTGCTTGACGGCGGAGTGACCGACCAGGGGTGTCCGTTCTTCGCGATGGAGTACGTCAAAGGCGTGCCCATCACCGAGTATTGCGATCAGGCCAGAGTCAGCGTCGAGGCCCGGCTTCGACTTTTTGTGCAGGTCTGTCAGGCCGTGCAGCACGCGCACCAAAAGGGAATTATTCACCGCGATTTAAAGCCCTCCAACATTCTGGTCTGCCCCTATGACGGTCGGCCAGTTCCCAAAGTCATCGACTTTGGCCTGGCCAAGGCGATCAACCAGCCGCTCACGGAAAACACGCTGTATACAGCGCACGGCGTCATGGTTGGGACGCCCTTGTACATGAGTCCCGAGCAGGCGGAGTTCAATAACCTCGACGTCGATACTCGCTCCGACATTTATTCGTTGGGCGTCATTCTCTACGAACTCTTGACCGGAACGACACCCCTCGACCGGAAGCGGTTCAAGGATGCGGCCTGGCAGGAAATCGTCAGGTTGATCAAGGAGGAGGAACCGAGCAAGCCGAGCACCAAGCTCAGCGGGTCGGGCTCATTGCCTGCCGTTGCCGCCCAGGCGCAGTTTGGAGCCGGCACAATTGACCCGCTTGGTGCGCGGCGATCTCGACTGGATCGTCATGAAAGCGCTCGACAAAGATCGCTCCCGCCGATACGAGACGGCCAACGGCTTGGCGCGAGACCTCGAGCGATATTTGGCCGACGAAGTGGTCGAGGCCCGGCCCCCTTCGGCCGGCTACCGGCTCCTCAAGTTCGTTCGTCGCAACCGACGAGTCGTGGCTGCCGTGGGGCTGATTGCGCTGACCCTCGTCGCCGGCATCATCGGCACGACGTGGGGAATGTTGAGCGCGGTACAAGCTCAAAAGGCTGAAGCTATCCGCGCGGAGGGGGAACGACTCGCCAAGCTTGACGCGGACGAACAGAAATCGAAAGCGATCGCAGCCAACGGACGGGCGCAAAAGTCGCGCGATCGGGCTGAGCGGCGATTCGAGCTCGCTGTCGAAGCGATCGAGAATTTCCGCTCCGTCGTCGACCGGAATCTCGACGTCAAAAACCGACCGGAAAACGAAGCGTTGCGCAAGGCGCTGTTGCAGGCCCCTCTCGGCTACTACCAGAAGTTGCGGGACGATTTGAATGCCGGCGGGGACGCCAGCCCTGAGACGCGGACGCAACTTGGCGACGCGTATCTCAAGGTGGGCTCGCTCAACTACGACATCGGCTCGCAGGCCGACGCGCTCAAGGAGCTCGACGAGGCGGCGAACCTTTATGAGCGATTATTTCGGGAGGCACCGGCCGAACAAAAGCCCAAATACCGTGCCCGGCTCGCCCGGACGCTCGCCGAGCGCGGGGAACTCCAATCCTCCAGCTCGAATATGAACGCGCAGGCATTCGAATCGCTCCATCGCAGCCGGGAGCTGCAGGAAGCCTGCCTCCGCGACAACCCAGCAGACGTGAGTGCGCAGAACACTGGCCCGGGTGCTCTACAGTCTGGCCGGGCTCGAAGGCCGCAAAGGAAAGCTCGACTGGCGCTCAACACACTGAAAGCGAGCCAAGCGTCACTGGAAGAAGGTTGCCGACAAGCGCCGGACGATGTGGGGTTACAGACCTTGCTCGCCGGAGTGCATTTAAGGAGAAGCGAGCTTCTTTCCGAGCAGCGAGGCCGACTGGCGGACGCCCAGGATGCTGCGCAAACGGCGCTGCAATTCATCGAGGGACTCGTCCGCTCGCATCCCGATTCGGTGGAATGCAAACAGGAGTTGGCTCGGGCCTATTCGCGCCTGGGAATCATCAACCAGCGCCAAGGCGCCCAGGATCGGGCGCTCGAGCTTTTCAGCAAACAGGCCAGCACGTTCGAAGAGATGGTCCGCCTGCAGCCGACGCGCAACCATCTCAAGCTCGATCATGCTCTTGCGCTGGGCGGTCTGGCATCTGCCCAGTACCACCTCGGGCGGAATGAAGAGGGACTGGCCAATCTGCAACGAGGGCGCGACCTCGCGGCGGCGCTCGTTCGCGAAAATCCGACGAATCTGACCTTTAAACGAGCGCTCAGCACTTTGGACAGCCGCAGGGTTTTTCCGCTTCATTCGATGGGACGCGTGGCGGAGGCGTTGGCGGCCGCGGAGTCCAGCACGACCTTTCTGGAGGAGGTCAACCGGGCCGAACCTGACGATTTGGGAGCGCTCAAGGATTTAGCGGGGGCTCACTATAACTGCGCACTTCTCAGCAGAGAATTGGGGCGCATCGACGCAGCGGAGGCGGAGTACAAGAAGGCTCTCGTCCTCCGGGAGCGTCTCGCGCAAAAGCACCCCGACGATCCTTCAATCATCGACACCATTGCGACAACGTTGGGGAACATCGGCGTCTGTCAGGAAGACCGCGAGCATTTTGCCGAGGCGAAGGTGTCGTATCAGGGCGCCGTGGACTCCTTACAGAAGCTGTGCGCCGCCCATCCCGACAGTGCTGCCGCTCAAAACCACTTTGCGCGGGCCCGACAGAATCTCGGCAACGTGCTGGCCAGGCTGGGTAAACCGGAGGAGGCGCTTGTCCCCCTCCTGCGCGGCTCAAGAAGCGAGCGAACGCCTCGCCCGGGAGCATCCGGGCGTTGTGGAATACCAGGACGACGTGGCCCGGGGCTTCCAATACCTCGCCGCGGCCCTGGCTCGATTGGGCCACGTCCGTGATGCCGAGAAATACTACTCCGAGGCAATTCGCGTCCGCGAGCAAACTCTTCAATCACATCCGACTGATTCCCAAAACCTCGCCAGGCTCTTCACACTGTTCAACGAACGAGGAGACTTCGAGCTTGCGAGCCATCAGGCTGCGGCCGCCGTCGCCTCTTACCGAAACGCGGTCAAACTGATCGAAGGCCAACCGCACGCGACAAGCGAGCAGCTCTACGACCTTGCGGCCGTCCATGCCAAGCTCGCAAGGAACGGCAGCAAAAGCGGCTTAGGGTTGAAAGCCGACGAGACGCGCGTCGCCGCCGACCAGGCGATGGCAGTGCTCGACAAGGCAGTCGGAGCCGGTTTCCGCAACCTCGACCAGATCAGCAAGGACCCGAATTTCGACAGCTTGCGCCCGCGTGACGATTTCAAGAAGCTGCTCGAACGCTTAGGTCCCCGCTCAAAGCCCGCATCCGGTTCTGGAGGCTCGGGCGACGCAAACGGCCACGTGAGCGGAAGATAGTCCGGCGAGAATGTCGGCGCCGCGCCCAGTCATTGCGGCCGTAGGCACGCAATCGGAGGGCCGCCCCAACGCCTCGGTGGGACAATCTTGACACTCGATCACGAATTTTTCATTTCTTTTCGACAGATCGACGGCGGATTTCGCATGACAGGTGGACGGGTCAATGCAACCCGAAGATCCCTCGAACCGGAACCACCAACTCCAAGTAGGAGGCCAGTCGTGCGCCTTTCCAAACCGCCACTTCTTCTAATGACAGTGATCAGCCTAACGTCTGCTTCGACGCCCATTCTAGCCCGCGGGCCGAGCGGGCAGTCGAAAAAGGGATCGACCCAAGCGAGCAAGGCCGCACAGGGGACGTCTCACCACCAGGCCAATTCGTCTTCCACTTCGACTTCGACAAAGGCTGGTTCAATCACAATTCTGAACACCGGCAAGGGACGCAGTGGCTTTGTCCCTGTCAGCCATTTGGAGAACACCCCTGTCGGTACCAGCGGCCAAGCTGGTGGCACGACGGGCACGGGTGGAACTCGCGGCACGACTGGAACCGGTGGCACGACAGGCACGGGCGGAACCGAAGGCAATACGGGAAAGGGCGGCGGCACGCTACTCAACGGCATCAACGGCATCTTTGGCGGCACGGCTGGGACCGGCACAACGGGTTCCGGCAAGGGTGGAACCGGCACTACGGGAACGGGTGGAACCGGTACCACGGGTGGGACGGGGGGCACGACGGGCACGGGTGGAACTGGAGGCACTACGATTGGAACCGGGGGTAAGGGCGGAGACGGCACCCTCGGCGGTACGACCAACGCAAACCCCAACGGCGGCAACCCCGGAGGGGGCTCGAGCGGCACTGGCACTAGCGGGACCGGCACTGGCACTGGTGGGACCGGGACCGGCACGACGGGAACTGGCACGGGCGGCACCGGTACGACTGGCACTGGCACAACCGGAACCGGCACGACCGGAACTGGCACGACCAATCGTCCTCCGATGCACTCCGGCAATGGCTATCCGGTTGGATGGGGAGTTCCGGCTCCTGTCGGCGCGACTTCGACTGCCGGCGTTGTCTCGACCACAGCCGATCCAGTCGCTGTTCCCGCCAATACGGCGGTTGCCGATGACGCGGCCAGCCTGACGACCGTGCCTGCAGGCGCGACCATCAAGGTGGACGCTCAGAATCTCGGCTCGCAGCCCGGCCGCGTTAGCATCGTGGTGGGCAACTTGGCGCTTCCCGGCGTCGTCGCGAACTGGAGCGACAATGCAGTCAACATCACGTTGCCCTCCGTCGAAGTGAGCGGACCGGTGCGAGCCAAAATCGTCGTGCGGCGTGCCGATGGCTCCGTCGCTATCGAGACGCCGTTCGAATTGGCGGCCGACACTCACTGAGAATCTCGACCGTGACGAGCCTTGCTCGCCCGACCAAAGTCATCACGGCTGAGAGGTCCAACCGGGGCCTCTCGGCCGTTCGTTTTTCTCCATTCGTGGCAATCTCGCAACCGCAACCGCCGAGCCGGAAATCTATGATTTTTTTTCAACAGGTTGTGCCGCCGGCGTCGCATGGCAGAGGGTGACTCTGGCAGACTTTGTGCAGATCGAAGCCCGGCTGCCCGGTCCGATCGTCGCGGGTCATGTCCTCCGCAGCAGGAGATCGGCAATGCGTTTCAATCCACTCGAACGGTGGTACCGGCAGGTCATTTCCCGACAACGCAAATCAGCAAAGCGATTGCGGCGGGCGACACTCGGCCAGCAGCTCGAACGTTTGGAGGATCGCGCGCTGCTTTCCGCTATCACTCCGGCGGAAATGCGTCAGGCGTACGGCATCGACCAGGTGAAGTTTGGCGCCGCAGGGATCCCGGGCAACGGAGCCGGGCAAACAATCGGCATTATCGAGATCGGCACTGACGCTTCGCTCGTCTCGGATCTGCAATATTTCGACCAGCAACTCTTTGGTGCGGGGGCAACTGGCGCAGTTGCTCGACACCTTCGGCAGTTATGCTGGCCCAGTGTCCGGATCGACGAAGCCCTGGTTCGACACGATTCAGGACCCGAGTTTTCCCCCGTCGGTGGGAACGGCCAAACAGGATCTGGAGGCCGCGCTCGACGTCGAATGGGCGCATGTCATCGCACCGATGGCCAACATCGTGGTGGTGCAGACCGCCAGCAATCAGTCGGGCGCCGCGTACGTCGCTTCTCAAACGCAGCTCGGCGTCTCCACCGTGGCGAGCAGCTACTATCTCTTTCCCAATCTGAATCCGGCGAATTACTCGCAGCCGAACGTGGCCTTCGTCGGGATCACGGGAGACACGGGCACGTCGATCAATTCGCAGCAGGTGGGCTTCACGCTCAACAATTTCCCAGCATCCTCGCCCGCCATTATTGCCGTGGGTGGCACGACGCTGACCCTCAACGCGGATGGCTCGTATGGTTCCGAAACCGGCTGGGGCTTCGCCGGACCGGACCGATTCCTCACGGCCGATCAGGCGTATATCGCGCCCGGATATTGGAACGCCGTCTCGGGCGGCTTTAGTGGCACCTATTACACGTCGCCCGGACCCAGCGGCAGCACCTCCACCGTCTGGTCAACGACGATCACATCCAGCGATGTGTTGGGGAAGAACGACAGCGGCCTCGAGCTTTCAGCGACCTGGACCCCCAGCCCGAGTAACGCCGACAACGCCCAATACGAGATCTATGACGACGGCACGCTTGTCGACACGGTCACGGTCAATCAGCAACTGGCGCCAAACGGAACGCCCGGCACGCTCAACTCACGTACCGCAACGTTTCAGGAGTTGGCCGCCCTCACGAAGGTCTCCGTGGGCGACACGATCCAGATCGTCGTACCCGCGCAGAATGCCGATGGCTCCGTGGTCATCGACGCGATCGGGCTCGGCCCCGACGACGCCAGCGGCGGCGGGCTGTCTAACAATCCTCAACCCAGCTTTCAAAACGGCCTCGTGATTCACGACGGCAACACCGTCATTTCCAGCAACGGCACGCGGGCCACGCCCGACGTCGCCTTCGACGGCGACTACGTCAACAGCCCGGTGGAGATTTACAACCAGGGCGCGGTCCAACTCGGCGCCGGCACAAGCTTGGGAGCACCCGCTTGGGCAGCGTTGCTCGCCATCGCTGACCAGGGATTGGCTCTGTCCGGCCAACCGGCGATGAGCACGGCAACTGCGCTCGCCGGGCTCTACAGCCTGCCGTCCTCCGATTTCCACGACGAGACCAGTGGCTACAACGGCTATTCGGCCGGACCGGGCTATGACCTCGTTACAGGTTTGGGAAGTCCGGTCGCTAATCGGCTCATCCCCGACCTGGACAACGCGGCGTTAAACATCCATTCGCCAGCGATTACCAACACACCCGCGACCTCACCCGCGATTCTCGATACGCCTTACTCGTTTCAATATATGACCACTGGTTCACCCGCGCCGACGTTCACGCTCGTGCCGGGGAGTCGCACTGCCCAGTGGATTCACGCTCAGCTCGGCGGGCCTTTTGTCCGGGGAAGACACAAACTTGGCCGATATTGGCCGGACCTTCACCGGCTCGGTCGATGCGGGCAACGGCATCGGCAACGACGCGATTCAGGCCTACAGCATCACGGTCAATGCGCCGGCGTCCCACCCGAGCGTGAAGATCGTGGCGCCGCTATCGGTCGTCCTGCCAGTGGAACCCGTCCCACTCCTCCTCTTGGCGAGCGACACGAACGCGACGGCTCGGGTCGCGTCCTTTCGCTTCGATATTTCGTACGGGGACGGCACAACGAACAAGGTGACGTCGAAGAGCCCGCTGCTGATCGCTCACATCTTCAAACACCCGGGCACTTACACGGTGACAGTCACGGCGAGCGACGAATACTGCCACGTGAGCGCGCCGACGCGTGTGACGATAAAAGTGCTCTACCTGCCCTTTGGCCCGATTCCGTTCGACCCGAATCAACCCGCCATGATTGTAGGAGAAACGTCGAGCAGCCAGACGGCCACATTCTCGACCGCGGGATCGAGCGGGATCACCGTGACTTTGGCGGCCGAAGCCGGAACCGGCCAAACTGTCCCGCTCGTCGATTACGAGCAGGGAGTCAGCCCAGGACTCACCGCCGCGGCCGACCTGTTGGAGAACCCAATGGCCGACAATCCCCAATTCGAGCCAAATAGCGACGCGATTCAGTGGGCTGCAGTGTCAGCCGCGGTGAATTTGCTTGCCATGTGACTTGGTAATGGGTGGTGGGTGCGAGTTGCGTTGCTAGGCGGCCGACTTCTCCCAATCCATGTGGAGTAAAACGACAATTATCCCAACGAGGACAGATGAGTTCGAGCGCGCCTGGCATTGCCGCGCGGGGCTCACGTTCGCGACGCGCTGGTACTGAGAGCGGCAGTGCCGAGACCCACTGCCGCTAATCCAATCCCGGTCCGCGGGACTCCGAATCAGAGCCCCGCTGGACCGCCACATCATCAAGTGACCCGATCGGTCCTCGCGTGCCGCCGTCACAAAGCCGAGCCTGCCAGCGCCGACTCGCTTCGACGTAAATTGACCGCACGGTCCGGTGCCGATAAGAAGTCCACGGCCATCGTCGACGCGGCGTGCGTCTCGACCGGCGGGAGCGGCCTCTGCCGCCGTAGCAGCGAGATGACGGCGGGAAGGCCGATCAGGCCCATCACGACAATCACTCCTAGGGCGAACACCGCGATCGTGTCCGGGCTGACGTCCGACGGCAGGACTTTCGCGAGAGACGCATAGCCCACGACCGTCGCATTGTGAATCCCGTGCACCAGCATGCCCGGCTTGATCGAATTCGTTCGGTAGGCAAGTAACCCGGTGATCACACCCAGGGGCACCACCCCGAACATGTGGTGCACGGAGTCGAAATGCAGGAGCGCGAACAGCAGCGTCGAGACGCCGATGGCAACGGCCGGAGACCACCGTTGGAGAAGCCTCCGCTGCAAGTAACCGCGAAACAGGGCTTCTTCCACGAGTGCCGGCAGAATGCTCACGAGGATGCTCAGCAGGGTCACGGTGCGCCAAGAACCGTCGTTGATGGCGGCGCCGATCACGTTTTGCGTCGGAGCGGCGCGAGTCAGCAGGTGCGACAAGACCAAGAAGACCAACGAGGCCGAGAAGGTGAAGGCCGCCAGCGTGACGAGCTTGAGGCGCCCAAAGACGCGGCCTGTTTGGGGCAGGAAGCCGAGTCGTTGTTTGATCGGCTCCTTCGAGCGCCGCGCGGCATACAGAAGGCCGGCGGCCATTCCGAGCTGAGCGGGGATCAAGCAAAGTAGCAGGGCCGGCACCGGCTGCTGAAGAATCTCTTGGATCCGCGTTTGAATCTGATCGCCGCCGGCCCCCTGCGCTCCCAGGACGATGCCCATCCCGACCGCCACCGCCAGCAGCATTAGGATTGAGGCCATCTGGCCGGAGATCACGGCGAAAACCAGACCGGCAAAGGTCGTCCACACGCGCGGCTTGCCAATCTTCGGGCTAACGGCTGGCTCCGATTCACGAACGGGTTCACAAGTGTCGAAAACTCGGACCGGTTCAGAGGCGATTGTCGAGATCATCGCAGGGGCTCCAGGAAAGTGTTTGGGTCGATCGCAGTCACAGCTACAAGGGATGGCTGCAATGTGCCTCCCGGCAGTCCCCTAGCGCACGAATCGCGCGTTTGTTACGGAAACTCTTTGAAAAATCCCCAACAGTGCAGAAACGCCAAAGAGCGAGCCGCAGCTCTCGGCCGCGACTCGCTCCCGGGATCTTTGCCCTTGGCTTACCCCTGCGCACGCACCAGTGCGACGTCGACTCCCAGGCTGGCAAAGAAGAGGGTCAGCTGGCTGTCTTTCATCTCGTACGGGAAGTAGGACACGCCCCCCTCATTCGACAAGACCAGGCTGCGGTCTCGGACCTTCCATTGTCCGGCTCCCTGCGTTTTCCGACTTTCCCCGGTCGCGGCTTGCACTTCAAACTCGAATGTCATCGTGCCGTTCGCCTGAAGGTTTAGCGAGGCTCGAAGCGTTCGCCCATCTGGGCTCGCGTGACTTCCTTTCCAGCTTCCCACGAATGCCCAGGGGACGGATCCTTCGCTAGATGATTCGTGCGAGTCCGTTGCGGCCGCGGCCCCTTTGTCTGGCTTGGCGGAGGCCGGAGCGGCCGGCTTTGCGACGGGCGCCGGCTTCGTGAACTGATAGCCCAAATCGGTCAAGTACGTGTCCGAGACTTTCGGCAGATCGATCGGCTGGATTCCGTTGCGACGCATCTGCAGCACGTCGACAAACGTCGCCAGGTCGGGCCGGTCTTTCAGTTGCTCGACCTCCTTCGTGCCGTACCTCACGGCTTCTTCAAAGCTCATGCCGACGATCCCCGTCGCCTCGATCGCCAGAATCCCCCCTTGCGGCAATCGGACAACGGGGAAACAGTGACCCTTGGTGATGACCAGCGCCGTCTGCAAGTTCACCGACTCACAAGCGCTGGCAAAGAAAATCGCCAGATCGATGCACGTTCCCGAATGATTCCGCAGAACGTCACGAGCGTATTTGATGTGCTGGCCGTTGGTGGCGCCGTTCACATAGGACGGAGGAGTCTGGTAAGCGATGTGATTGGCAACCATCCAGTCGTAAAGCGTCTTGGCGAACTCGCTGGCACTTTCATTGCTGCCGGCGGCATTGTTGGCTCCGTTGGTGACGAGCCCGCTCACGCGGCCGACCAGCTGCTGCACGACCGGGTCGTTGGGACTGGTGAATGACGCCAGCACATAAGGGATGAACTCCGAAGCCTCCTGGAAGCTCGTGATTTCGCCCGGAGCGAGTCCCGTGAAGATCGTTTCGTTGTAACCCAACAGCTGCAGTTTCTTGGTGTCGGTTTCGACGACCAACTGACCGTCGGCCTTCTTGTATTGATATTCGCACTCGAGACTCACCGTCCGCGATCCGGTCAACAGCCCGAGCTTTTCCAGGTCGAGCACCGGATAGAAGGGGTCGACGACGGTCTGCCCGGGATAGACCTTCGCGCTGTGCCGCCACGTGCTCCAATCGCTGAAGCCGGCGATGCGGAAGCGTGCGCGGTAATCGGTGAGCGTCGAATTTCCCGTGTTGTCGAAGCGGCTCTTGCCGACCCACAAAACGTCGAACGCCTCGTTGCTGTAGCATTTCGCGAGGCAGCCCATGATGGTGTCTTTGGCCTCGAGCTCGAACGTCGTGTCGGTCCGGCTGCCGTCAGTGACCTTCGGCGCGAAGTCGTAGCAGAAGGAGCTGCACTGCGCGTTGGTCTTCAAATGACTGCCTCCCTCGGGCAGGACGACGCGTTCGATGAGATTCACGATGATTCCGGACGAGTTGATCGTCCCCTGAAAGATGGCCGAGCGATCGTGCGACTCGAGCATCTCGAGTGAGGCGTCTTTGTCCACCGGCACCATCCAGCGGTTTCCTTGTTCGACGCGGGCAAACCCGCGGACGTTGTACGTGATCTCCACGCGATTTTTGACGTCGTTGAATTTTGCATCGGCATTTTCCAGGACTTCCCAGCCGCGCCCGACGCCAAACTTGCGGAGCATCAGAGCGACGTTGGGTGTATTGGTCTTCATCGCCGTATACACCACGGTCGGCGCGGTCATCGTCGAGTGAACCGTCGCGTTGCCGATCGAATCGATCTCGGTGGTTTCATCCACTTTGAGAACGGCGGCGCTTTCTGCCTTGGCGGCGGCGCGCAAACACGTTCCCGTAATCACCAGCGTCAACGCGAGCAGCCAGCGGGCAGTAACGGATCGAGAAGCCATAGAAGTGAACCTTTCCGATTGAGTGAGGCTTTGGGCCGGCAAAGGGTTTCTGTGATTGAGGCACGGTGGCCCGATCTGAAACGCCAAGCGTTGTCCGCGCCGGTTTGTTACAGCCCGCCCGCAAACTTTTTTTGGATTCGGCTTTGGGTCGTGAATTACAGGCGCAGGTTAAACCTGCTTTTCGGTTCGCAAACCCAGTGTCTTCAAGGACTTGGCGCGCAATCGGCCGTTTCAGTCTTTGAGCCGAACTGGCGAAGCGTCGAACGCCCGTGGTGATGGGAATACTGCATCGACGAGTCGCCTTCTGGCCTCGACGCCTTCGCGGAGCCGTCATGCGCTCGGCGTTGCCTACGTCACCGGCACCTCCAAAAGCGTCAGTGACTCTTGGCTGCGACCCACCTTCGAGTAGCACAGCCTCGACGACCGGAACCACCTTGTCCTCTCTCAGCTTGTCCAAGATGTTGACCGGCCGGGCTTTGGCTGCCGATCCGTCAAAGCTCGAAAACTGGGTCCCTCCCTTTTTCAAATTTGCGAAGGGGCTTTTGGCGTATCGGCAGGGCCGCTTCAGCGAATCGGCGGACATCATGAAGGGCGATGCTGCCGGCGCTTTTGATCCAGCTCCGGGTCTAGTGCTCGCCATGGATCAGTTCTACATGGGCCAAAAGAGCGAAGCCCGAAAGAGCTTCGACAAAGCCCTCAAGAAATTCGATTGGCAACCGACCAAAGCTGATTTCCGCGAACCCTGGATGTATCACATCCTTCGACGCGAGGCGGGACGGCTTATCAAGCCGGGCGCGGTGCCGTAACACCGCGGCGGATGGTCAAACTCGCTCCACTTTCGCGACCAGAGACGCCGGACGATTCTTTTGCTCGCCTTGGCGGAGGCGTTTCACCGAGGAGATGATCCGCCGGTGGTCGAATCACTCAGCCTTGCCGCGGCCCTTTGATAGCAGCGAACCTTCATCACACGAACTCCTCCCGATCCCCGACCAGCGCGGCCTCGAACGAGGCGGTCCGAGACGCGAATCTCCATCGACGGAGCTGTGAGTTTCGTGCACAAAGACGCTAGGCGGACGGAATCTCCGGCGTATTTCGCGAAAGTCATGCGTTTTCCGGTATCACCATCAAACGACCCATATCCGGGAGGGGACTGCCTCGAGCCTCACCGCGGTCGCCGTGGTCATCACGTACGGCGCTCAGCCAATACCGGCTGATCCGGTCGAACCGTTGATGCTCGAAGCGACGGGACGCATTCAACGTATTGACGGAAGTCGCCACGCTCCGCATCGCCACCTTCAACTTCCATGCGTGTGTTGGACACGACGGAATCCGAGATCTTGGCCGCACAGCACTTGACTCAGGCAGGCGCACCACGAACTCGACCGAGGCGTGACCAATTCGCAACGCATTTCTCGAATCCGGTACCGTGCCGTGCTCCGGCCGCCAACTCGCAGCATTGTGGGCTAATCGGCGCGGTTCATACGACAGCTTCGGATCGCGAAGAAGCGCGACTTCAAGGTCTTTCAAGACGGTTGACGGCAGGCAACTGAACTTGCCTTGCTTGCCCTTTTTCCTCCGCGGTATCCGTACTTTCCGGCAAAATTCTTGCGGGATTGCCGACAGCAACCACCTGTTCCGGAAGATCATGCAGGACCACTGCACCGGCGCCCACCGACGTCCTGGAGCCGATTGCGATACCCGGAAGAATCTGAGCACCAAGTCCGATGTGGCAAAGGGCGCCGATGCGAACCCCTCCCCCCGTGGTTGCGTTCGGTGCGACGTGCGCGAAATCGCCGATCGATACGTCATGCTCAATAACAGCCGCCGTATTAATTATGGCACCTCGACCCACTTGCGAACCTGCGTTCAAGACTGCCTTGGCCAACACGACAGCCCCTTCGCCGATTACGGTAGAGGAAGCAATAGTCGCATCCGGATGAATGACTGTGAGCAATTGGATTCCGTTCTCGGTGCATTCCCGCCACAGACGCTGCCGATCGAATTCCTTGCCAATGCCCAGCGCCACAGCGATCAGACGCGCTTCTGCTTCGCGAAAAAGCCAATCATGACCAGCGATGACGGGACGACCAAGTACACACGTGCCTTGAATCGCCTCATTGCAATCGATGAAACCGTCGATTTCGTCCGACACCATAAGGGACAATGCGTCGGCAACGACTTTCCCGTGGCCGCCGGCACCGACAACAACAACTAACTCAGTGCCAGGACGCAGTACGCAGTGTGGTGAAATCATGGTAGAAGTCGCCCATTCAACAAAAATCAATTCAGCAAGTTGGCCCTGTTGCCGCCATGAAATTGATTTTCAGGAACGGCCACGCACTCTCAGGGTCGAGGGCATCGTCCGATGACTCGGAGGCTCTTTCAATGTGCTTGGGCAATTGCCGAAATAAAATGGCTCAATATT
This sequence comes from uncultured Planctomycetaceae bacterium, assembly GCA_963813715.1. Classification (GTDB taxonomy): domain Bacteria; phylum Planctomycetota; class Planctomycetia; order Planctomycetales; family Planctomycetaceae; genus DASPSM01. The sequence goes on from CAWFAK010000007.1 coordinate 833,425, forward strand.
CATTATTGCGATAGTGCCTTAACCCTCCGCAAGAGGCAGTGCTCCCATGAAGGGCGAATATTCCTTGACCTGATCGGATCCGGACGCCAATGGTCTCCACAGAATAGAGGCCCCAGGCCTCTCGAAGAACTGCCTTGTCCAGCTCGGCGTCAGCCAGCAGCCGCTTTAACCGAGCGTTCTCCTTCTCCAGTCCTTCATCCGCTTGGCCTGGTCGATCGGAATGCCGCCGTTACTCCTTCCCGTCCGCGTCAAACTGCTCTAAAACTCGTCGCTCGACCTCGCGACACCACGCCAATTGCGTGTCGTAATTGCGAGCGTGCGGCCAGGACGCCGTCCGCAGGCTATGCAGGGGGCGGGTTCGATAACCTACCGCTGATTCGCCCGATCCGCAGCGAATGCCGACAGTAGAATGCCCTGGTCTGGAAAGACCGAGCCAATGCCTTGAGGATTCGAGGTCACACCATGCCGACCACGCCCCACGTCGAGAAGCACTTCACGTCGTCGGCAATCGTCCGTGACATCGTGATTGGGATGTCGGACGGCCTCACAGTTCCGTTTGCCCTGGCTGCGGGTCTCACCGGAGCCGTGGACACAACGACCATCATCATCACGGCCGGCATTGCCGAGATCGCCGCTGGTTCGATTGCCATGGGGCTGGGCGGCTATTTGGCCGGAAGAACCGACTTGGAACACTTCGAGACCGAAAGGGCCAGAGAAATCCGAGAGACCGAGGAACTTCCAGAGAAAGAGAAGGAAGAGGTTGCTGAGATTCTTTCAGTCATACGGTCTGGAAGAGGAGACCGTGAGCAAAGTCGTCAAGGCGATCAGCGCCGACCAAAAGCGGTGGGTCGATTTCATGATGCGGTTCGAGTTGGGCCTGGAAGAGCCAGACCCTCGCAGGGCCAGGACCAGTGCAGCCGTGATTGCCGTGTCTTACATCGTGGGCGGACTGGTGCCGTTGTCTCCGTACTTCTTCTTCTCCTCGGCGAGAGCGGCATTGCCGGTGTCTGTGAGCGTGACGCTGGTGGCCTTGGCGGTGTTCGGCTACGTCAAAGGTCGGTTCACCGTCGCCAAACCGCTCAAAAGCGCATTGCAAACTGTGGTCGTTGGCGGGTTGGCTGCTGCTGCTGCGTTCGCCATTGCCCGCATGATTGGATGACTTACATGACGCCCCGCGAAATCTGGATCGATAATCGACTGCGGGCCCTCGTTGAATTCGCGGCGGCAATCGCCCCGCAAGCGAACTTGATCGTTCCGGTGTGGCTTGCGACTCCACAACGGTCCCGTCTACCCATACCTTTTTGACTTGAGTCGTTTAACGACCGATAAATGGTCGGTGTGGTCGCGTCACCGGCCCTCAGTAGTTCCCGAGGCACGAACAAGGCTACGGAATCAACTCGGGATCGACGAGGCAGGTAATCTTCCATAGGCCGTCTTGAAACTGCATGGCGACTGCCGCCTCGAACTGGACGACAGCGCGATTCGCATCGCCGACAACCAGCTGACTCACGAGGTGCCCCAGAAACGGAAGGTGCCCGACAATCATCAGCCTGTTTTCGTGGCCGTCAATGAGGCGGCGAGTGGGCGCACGTCATCATCAGGACCGAATCCGCGGAGTACGGTCGCGCCCTTCGCCGGCATCAGGTAGTCGGCGAGAATTTCCGCCGCCTGTTCGGCTCGTCGCTTGCCGCTGTGCAAGAGCTGGCGGCGGCCCACCGGGCAAGCCACTCGACGACTAGCCAGCCCGCCTGGGTCAATGGCCGGGAAGGGTCCATCTCCACGGAGACGGCTTCACCGTGCCGGGCGAGGTATACGATCTTCCGCTGGCTGTCGGTCGTGACCACGTTGCAACGCCTCCGTTCCTTGCCATCTCACGAACTGCTCTTTCTTGCGGAGTCGCGGAGTAGTCTTGGCCGCGTGGTTTGACCAGCGGACAACAGCTCATCGCCAGCGGAATTGACTTCGAGCAGAAAACCGTAGCCCTTACATTTCTCGGCGAGCGCCTCGATCACGGTCTGTGCCTGCATTGACGAGCGGAAAATCGAAGCCTCTTTGCGAACGCCGAAGATACAACGCGTCTCCGGCCGCGAAGGCGTCACCCACAATTCGGCTCCCGAGGCACTAACTGCTTTCACGACGTAGCCCATACCGGTGCGCTCCGGTTTGACAACGACAGATCGAGCACTGTCCACGGCGCTCAGCATGTGCGGGAACGAGGGCCGATGCAAGAAAAATCAGTGACTGGACTTCGACGACTGCCATTTTTCGCGTCGCCAACTCTCACGGCGGAACCGGGGCCGGTCCAGAATCTCAACCGTTTCTTGCCATTCCGGTTAATCAACCGATAAGTGCCGCCGTGACAGGCACCGGAAACTCATCCGTTTTTCGCCACTCGCTCCGCGTCCCGAAAACTCATACGTTTTGGCGGAATCCGGCCTCAAGCTGTGAGAGCGAATCAAACGCTCGGACATCGGCGCAGAATTTCGAACGTTTTTGACAGCGACAGGAATCCAAATAAAGTGCTTGACCGTCGCCCACCGCGGGATTCCAATCTGGGTGGGTAACGGCTCCCGCAGTGACAAGACGATCGCAACTGCGAACGCCAGAAACACCTAAGTCGTGGTTCGAGCTGGAGTCGGCTATCCATGGCGATTTGTTTTCCCAGGCGTCGAGTTCTTGGCTTGCCGGCCTGGTTGTGGGTCGTGTTGCCGATCCCCCTTCTGGCGCTAGGAAGTTCGCTGTGGATGTTTTGGCTTCCGTCGAGCCTCGATGAGCCGCCTGAGAGAGCCGAAATCTTCCGCGACCTCGTCCTCATCACCCGCCAGGGGGAGACTTGCCGGTTCGTGCCCTTCAGCGAGCAGAAGGGAGTGAAGCCGCTCTGGACCGTCAGCGTCATCACGAGTGCCAGATACAACCTCAAATGGGACACGCGGCACTACCTGCCGGGGCTTTTCCGCAGGCAGGCAAGTTGGACCTACGAGTTGACGGCGAACCGCTTCGATCCCGACTGGAAAGATGACAAGCTGAACGCACTCACCTTGCCCGCGGAGCAAATTCGCCTGCTCCGGCCGCTCATCGTCGCCGAAATGAATCGCCGCGACCCGGCGGCCCAGCGCGGAGACCGCCTCGAACGATTGCTAAACAATGGTTTTGAGGAGAAGTCGTCGTTCTGTCCACAAAACGCGGTGATCGCGTTGGGGTGGCTTTCCGTGCCGTTGGCCTTCGTCGGCCTTTGTTCAATGTTTGTTCGCCCACGCAGGGCTGAAGTCCGGGCACAGTGACCCGTCGATGCCTCCGATGCCGCCACCGGCGGCAAAGCATGCTGATGAGTGTCGCTCAAGTCGGCTCTTGCCGCAGCACTTGGCTCACGCGAGTCGACTTCCGCCTCACGGAAAACTCCTTCCTTGTCCAACTCCGTTCAGACTGGGGAGACTTGGGACACTCGAACTCCAGAATCCGGAGGCCGTTTCTCAGGAACTCAAACGTTTTCTGTGACGGCGAAAATCGACCGTTTGACGGGAGCCGCCGCTTGCCTCGTCCCGGATTCACATACGTTTTGTGACGCACGATTTTCGTGCCGGGAACTCAAGCGTTTTGTGAGAATCGCTCTTGACTGAATGATGGCCGCGGAATTGGGTTGAAGGGCAGCGCATCAAACGAACGTTTTTCGATTTGATTCTATCCGCCCGCACGGGGCTTTGCGGATGACGGGAGCAAGCTCCGACCAGCAAGAAATCGCGGTCCCGTCCGAACTACACAAGAACGGCTTCCGGCTGTGTCGGAATGATGTTGTGCCGCCGTCCAGACGTTGGCGCGCTGCACGGCGGTCTTATTTCAGTGCGTGAGCGGTGGATGCGCCGGTCTTCAGGGTTTAGCGCCGGTCTCGGGCGTCGGCGGTGCTGGTGTCGCTGTGAGCTGGTGGTTGGCGACGGCTTGGGCGGGATGGCCCAATGCGTGATAGAGCCGGAACTGCGCTCGATCGTAGTCGGCAATCGCGCCGTAGTAGTCGGCGTAAGCCTGCGCCAGCGCCTGCAACGAGGCCACTGCTTCCTGGGGCCGAACGACGAGCACGACCATGTTGCCGACCGACCTCGTTTGGCGCAAGCCTTCGAGGTTCTTGTCGGCGGAGTCGACGGCGTCTTTCAGTTCTGCTTCGGCTTCGGTCTGGCGAATCGTTGCCGAGCGGACGCCGGCGTCAGCCTTCACGACCTCGGCCGCGACGCGATCTTGAAGTCGACTGAGTTCCAGGACGGCGACTTCGTTCTCGGCCTGTCGCTGCCGCACGAGGGCATAATTGCCGAAACCCAGCTCCTTGAGTTCCCACAACACGGTGACATCGTAGTCGAAGCGTCCGCCGAAGTTGCTCAGGTCGTCGTTGGTGCCGCCGCCGAAGAATCCGCCCGCCAGCGTTCCCGTGGCAGACGTTGAGGTTCCGCGCGCAGGATGCTCGGCAAGAAGGGTCGCATTTTTTCTTGGCGGATTCGCGCCAACGTCGACTGCACCAAGGCCTGCTGACCCGAGAGTTCCGGCCGGTTCGTCAGGCCCATCGTCACGAGTTCCTCGACCGGCTGGTCCGGGGCGACGAGGGTCACCTGCAGATGGGGAGGTTCGACGGGCTCGGCAACCGTCGTCGCGTCCAGCCGCAAGACACGCATCAAGTCGGCGCTGGCAGTCCGCCACCGCTCGTGCGCCAATGCGACCGCTTGTTGGCTGCGCCGGGCCTGGGTCCGCGCGCGGACAACTTCCAGCCGAGGCACCAAACCTTGAGAGAGCGCCTGGACTCTCTGAACCAGGCTGTCGGCACGCCGAGCCACATCTTCAGCGCTGGCTAGGTCGCCTCGCGCTTGCTGCACGGTGAAATACGCTTCCGCAACTGCCAAGAGACTGTCGTTGCGAGCCGTTTGCAAGGCGGCATTGCGCGCCTCGACCACTCGGCGCGCGGCCAGCGGTTCAAAGATTGCGTCGCTGACGGCAAACACTGCGTACGGACCGGCTCCGACCATGAACGACTGTTTGCTCGCGGGAGCAACATCCCCCTGCACGTCCTGGATCTGTCCGTCGTGACGAGAATAGTCGGGACCGATCATAATGGTCGGGAGCCACAACAGGTTGGCCTGCGTCAATTGAGAAGCGGCCACCTGAATCTGTTGGGAAGCGACCGCGACGTCGATCGGCTGCACGCCAGCGAGTTGGAAGGCCGTGGCTAAATTGATCGGGAAGGGACGATCGGCCCAGGGCGCGACGGGCTGATCGGCCGGCCCGCGATCAGAGGGCGGCGCGGGGGCCGGGTCGAACGATGCCACGATCTTCCCGGAGTACGACGTCTCTTGGGCGCGGACGGACGCGCTGGTGCCAAACAGCAGTGCGGCGAGCACTGCCCAGGCACGAATCGACGTCCAGGTACCGCGTTCCACGGTCCCTCCGGTGAACAGCATCCCCTTAGCGCGCAAGAGCCTACGCAATCATTAGGTTCGGTAGAACCGGTCGTCTCGATGCTGGCCAACGGACAAACTGGCAGTGCGCCGAGGTTGAGAGGCGGCCGAGAGCCGGCAGAAGCTGCGCAGCTTTCCTACTTGTCGGCTTGGATCGCGCGCACAGATTGCCCATTTGCAAGGGGGGCCGGGCTGGAAACCACGATCTGCTCGTCCCCGGAGATCGGTATCCAGTGTCCCTCTGCGGCGGGCGATTCGGGCGTCTTCTGTAACATCAGCACTTCGATGAGTTCGCCCCCTTTGAGACCAATTTGCAAAGGCGTGCGAATCGCCTTGCCGTTTTGGACCCGGTAGCAGACTGCCTGATTTCCTTCGGTGAGGATGGCCGCGTCGGGCACGGTCCAGACGTTGGCGTGCTGCACGACAATGCTCGCTTGAACGTACATGCCAGGCAGCAGTTTCCCCTGCGGGTTCGGCAGGTCGATTTCGGTGCGAAGCGTGCGTGACCGCGGATCAAGGGCCCGCGCGTTGCGGGTGACCGTGCCGTGAAGCGGCTCTCCTCCCGCGCCCTGCACCTGGAGGCTGACCGGGTCGCCGTCCTTAATCCACGGGGCATCGCTGCCCGGGATGTTGACAAAGACCCGCACCGGATCGATCTGACTCAAGACAAACAGGGGCTGACGCGTGGTGCCTGTCGCTGGCTGCACAAAATCCCCCACGCTGATGTTGCGCTGCGTGACGACGCCTTTGTAGGCCGCCCGAATCTCCGCGTATTGCAGCATGGTCCGAGCGTAATCGCGGTTGGCCTTGGCGACTTCGAGCTGCGCTTCGGCCGTGGCTTCGTCCGCCTTGGCCTTCACCACGCCGGCTCGAGCGGCCTCGAATCCCAGCTGGGTCTCGTCGACATTTTCCTGATCGAGAACGCCGCTCTTTCCGACTCGTGACAGCCGCTCATACTGAGATTGTGCACGCCTGAGTTGAGCGTCGGCCGTGAGGATGGCCGCCTTGGCTTGTGCGACCTGTGCGGCCGCGTGGCGAACGGCGGCCTGCTTCTGCTGCACTTCGACCTCCATCTCGGGGACGTGCAGCACGGCCAGAATCTGGCCCTCTTTCACATAGTCACCGATGTCCGCGTTCCATTTTTGCACGTAGCCGGTGATGCGGGCGTAAATCGACGTTTCCTGGAACGGCTCAATATTGAATCCCGGCTGCTCGAAGGGATGCAGCACAGTCTTTCGCTCCGGTCTGACAAGGCGCACCGTCTGTTCGGCCGCCGCCGATGGCGCCCCGCTTGCGCCAGTCTTGGACGCGCTCGGCAAGCCCTGCTCGCAGCCCGTCAGGAAGGCCGCGACAAGGACGCCGCCGATCAGACGAAGTGTTACGAGGCGCTACTCACGGCTGACATGGTTCCCTTGCTGCCGATCGCAATAGGGGCTGCCTGCGTCGTCCGGATCGAGCGAGGCCGACTGGACGCCGGCCCGTCCTTGGAACATCACAAACATCGCGGGCAACACAAGGAGCGTCGTAATCATGGAACCGGAGAGCCCCCCGATGACCGCCCGCGCGAGCGGGGCCGTTTGCTCTCCGCCTTCGCCGATTGCCAAGGCCATCGGAATCATGCCCGCGATCATGGCGCAGCTGGTCATCAGAATCGGACGGACGCGGTGCCGGGCGCCGTCGATCGCCGCGTCGTTCGCGGCGGTCCCTTCGCGTCGCGCGCGTTCGGCAAAGGTGACCAAGAGGATCGCGTTGGCGACCGCGACCCCGATGGCCATGATCGAACCCATAAACGATTGGATGTTGAGCGTGGTCCGCGTGGCCCACAAGACGAGCACGACGCCGGCAAGCACGGCCGGAATGGTGCACACGACCGCCAGCGCCAAGCGGAACGACTGAAAATAGGCTGTCAGCAACAGCAGGATCACGATCACCGTCAACAGCAGGCCGGCCGTCAGGCCCTCATAAATTTTCCCACCGGCGAGCGCTCCGAACATTTGCTGCATCGGCACAATTTGGCCCCGCACGTCGACCGTCGCACCGCGCGGGACCTCGCCGGCTGCCTGCAACGCCTGCGAAACTCGGCGCGAAACTCGGCCCAGGTCTTCGCCTTCGATATTCGCGGTCATGCTGATCAATCGCTTCATGTTGTAGCGATCATATTCGCCCGGTACCGTCCCCTCGTGAATTCGCGAGACATCCTGCAAAAAGACCTGTCCGGCATGGTCCATCGGGACGCCCGAGCCGCGTCGGCTTCGTCCAGAGCCCGTATTCGTGCTTCCAATGGGCACCACGCCGATTTGCGCGGCCGAGTCCATGCGGGCGATCGGAATTTCCACCTGCACCTGATAGCCGATGCCCGTGTTGGAGTCGCGCCAGTAATTCGGCACAAGGAACCGGCTGGAAGATGTCGCCGCGACCAGCGAGTTGGCGACTCCCTGCGCCGTGATGCCGCTCGCGCCGGCCAGTTCGCGGTTCACAGTCACTTCGACCGCCGGATAGTCCTGGGACTGAACGAAGTGCAGGTCGCGGAGCGACGCGATTTTTTCCAGCTCCTGCCGAATCTTGTTGGCGAACGCCTGGTTGTCGGACATTTTCGGCCCGCTCACCGCGATTTCAATCGGCGTGGGCGAGCCGAAACTCATCACCTCGTTAACGATATCGGCCGGCTCGAACGAGAGTTTGATCCCGCGCACTCTTTGAGCGGCCACCTCGGTTGAGACCTTTTCAGCCGCCAGTTTCTCGCGCAGCGAGTGCTCGAGAATATCCGGCAGCTCGTGACGCAGGTCCTCCTTGAGTTCGGCCACATGCACGCCGCTGCCTGACTTGAGGGCCACGCGCAGCACGGCCTCTTCCGGTCCGCTCATCCACAAATACACGGTGTTGATCGGATAGCTGGAAGGGATCAGCCCGACGTAGCCGAGCGAGATCGCCACGTTGTCCGGCCGAACTTTGTTCTTGATCGCGTTGAGTGCCTCGATCGCGAGCTGTTCGGTGACCTCGATGCGGGTGCCGGTCGGTGCCCGCAAGCGGAGCTGGAACTGCCCCGTGTCGACGGTCGGAAAAATCTCCCGACCGAGTTGCCCGCCGGCAAACCAGACCAGCCCCACGGCCGCCGCCAAGTAGATCGGCACGCCGACCCAACGCAGCGGCATCAGGCTGCGCACGAGTGCCGTATAGGCCGCACTCAGTCCGCCGCGCTCGCGGCCGGAGTCCTTTTCATGGCTTGCTTGCGATTGGTGCACGTGCCGCAGCAGCCAGACCGACACGACGGGCACGAACGTGCTCGACAGAAAATAGCTCGCCACCATCGCAAAGCCGACCGCCAGCGAAAGGGGCACAAACAGGGCCCGCGCCGAGCCTTCCATGAAGAACGACGGGATGAAGACGGCCAGCACGCACAGCATCGCCAACAGTCGCGGTACCGCCGTTTCATGATTTCCGCGCCGGACCGCGCGGGCGATGTTGGGCGTGTGCTCAAACTGCGTGTGGATGTTTTCGACCTCGACCGTTGCCTCGTCGACGAGAATGCCGACCGCCAGCGCGAGCCCGCCCAGCGTCATCAGGTTGATCGTCTGACCCGTCAGCCATAACCCGACGATGCTGCTCAAAAGGGCAAACGGGATATTGAGCACGACCACGATCACGCTTCGCCAGTCGCGCAAGAACAAGAGCACCATCAGCCCGGTCAGCACCGCTCCCAACAGGGCTTCCGTGCCGACGCCCCAAATGGCCCGCGTCACGTACGGGGACTGGTCGAACTCGAAACTGACGTCGATGTCTTCCGGGACAGCGGCCCGCATGTTCGGAAAGGTTGGCCTTCACGGCATTGACCACGGATAGAGTCGACGCGTCGGCTCGCTTCGTCACCACGATGTAGACGGCCCGTTTTCCGTTGACGAGCGCATAACCCGTCGGGATGTCGGTGCTGTCTTCGATCGTGGCCAGGTCGCGTAGGTAGACGTCGGTGCCCGGGCGCACCGGAATGCTTCCCAGATCCTTCGGATTCACGACCATCGCGTCGACGGGCACGATGGGCATTTGGTCCTTCACCCGGATGTTCCCGGATGGACTGATGGTGTTCCCGGTCACCAGCGCCTGAACGACTTCCTCGGGCGAAATGTTGTAGGAGCGCAACCGGTCGGGGTCGGTGCGGATCACGATCGTTCGCTGGTTGCCCCCGAACGGCGGCGGGGCCGAGACCCCCGGCAGGCTGGCGAACATCGGCCGAACCTTGAACAGAGCCTGATCCTGGATCTCGCCGATGGTCTTCGTCTTGCTCGACAACACCAGATAGCCGACCGAAACGTTGCCCGTGTCGAAGCGCATTACAAACGGCGGCACCGTGCCCGGCGGCATGAAGGCCCGCGCCCTGTTCACGTAGCCGATGGTCTCGGCCAGGGCCTGCGCCATGTCGGTGCCGGGGTGGAAGTAGAGCTTCATCAGGGCGGCGCCCTGGATGTTCCGTGATTCGACGTGATGAATGCCGGAGATGTAGAGGAAGTGATACTCGTAATAATTGGTGAGCAGGCCCTCCATCTGCCCGGGGTCCATCCCGCCGTAAGGCTGCGCCACATAAACGACGGGCAGATTGAGGGAGGGAAAGATGTCTACCTTCATCCGCGTCACGGCGAGGCCGCTGCCGACCACGACCGCGGCAATCCCCACCATGACGGTGATCGGATGACGCAGTGCGAAGACGATGGGATTCACGAAACTGAGATCCCGGGCCGGTGGCTTGATGACGGATCCGCCGGCATTCCCTGAGCGCGGACAGAAAACGCAGATTCCCTAGGCCTTCTTTGCACGGTCGTTTCTTCGCGGCCTGTGGGCTTGTGGTAAATTCCGTTTCCGTCGCAAGGCACGAAACGGCTCGTCCTTGTCCTCCAAAACTTCCGAGACGAGCTCCAAGAGCTTCTTTCGGGCGTCGGCGAGGACTTGTCGTCCGGCGCTCGTCGCCTGGTAATACTTCCGCTGCTTTCCGGCGACCACTTGGTGGCGGCTCTTCAGGTAGCCGAGTTCCTCCAGCATATGGAGCGTCGGATACAGCGTCCCCTGGCTGAGCCGGTACCCGTGCCGTACCAGCTCCTCGGTGATTTCGGCTCCATAAATCGGCTCCTTCGTCGCGTGATAGAGGATATGCAGACGAATGAAGCCGTGAAAAAAATGCCGTGTAACCGGATCATGAGCCATAGTGTTGAACTTCGATGTTGATTTCCGACATAATATCGCGGCGACTTTGAGCGCGGCAAGTGGCGCTCCCGGGAAGAACCAAGGATTCACGCTTCGCCGACCGAGTCGACTTTCGATAGACCGCAGAACAGCTCCAAAGGGAGAATGTCATGAGGCGCCACTGGCCGATCGTCGTCGCCCTTTTTGGTGGGCTGTGCCTTGGTATCGCGTTGGACGACCACGGCACCGGTCGCCGGACAGAAGCGAAAGAGGGCCCGAGGGTTCAGGATTCGGAGATCGCCGCGCTCAAGGCGGAAATCCAGGTCCTGAAGGACAGGGTGCCGGATCAGGCTCATGCGATGCAGGACGTCGCGAATCAGTTCACCAACGTGTGGTTCGCGGAGGGAAAGCAGCACTGGGAACTGGCGAACTTCTACCTCGGGGAGACACGCAACCATCTGCGCTGGGCCGTGCGGATCATCCCGAAGCGCAAAGACCGCGCCGGGCGCGAAGTCGACCTGGTTTCAATCCTGCAGTCGGTGGAAAACGGCGCCTTGAAGCAATTGGAGGCGGCGATCAAATCAAAGAATGACGAACGTTTTGTCGCAGCATACAAGTTCTCGCTGGAGAGCTGCTACGCGTGCCACAAAGCAGCGGACAAGCCGTACCTGCGACCGCAGATCCCGACTGGACCCGGGACGCAGATTATCAATTTCGATCCAAGGGCAAAGTGGCCGCTGTGATTGGGCGGAACGTTTAGCCGAGCCCGGCGTGCCGGCTTGCTCTTGAGTTGGCCCGACCGGTCCGTTCAGGCTAATTGGCGAAACAAGGTCGCCTGCAAGATCTCGGCTAGGATGTGGTGCCAATTCAACCACGCAATCGCTCTAACTCCAGTTCACACAGACGTGCAGCGCGACGCGAGCTGCGACCCACTGGGTCTCGGCCGCGGCAGGCCAATTCGTCCTTCGCAGCTGCCGGTCGCCCGAATCTCAAACCTTTTTCCGGACACGCCAAAAAACGACCGGATTGCCATTCGTTTTCGCGGAATGCAGACTCGGGCTGCGAGGGCGGATCGAACACGCTGAAATCGGCAGCAGAATTCGAACGTTATTCGACGGCGTCCGCCGGCCCACATTCGACGTGACCGACGTCCGATCAGCGCGATCGACTGGGGCGAACCTAGTTGACGATTGTTGTCACCGCCCCCTGCGGCAAACGTAGAGAATGACGGATCCCACCAGCGCGAGGATCAAGACTAGGAAAAATCCCCTGCATGTGCGTTGCTTGGTGCTGCGAGGGCGCTCATCGATTGGATCAGGCTCAATATCGCCGTGCATCATGGCCCCTTTTGCGTGCCCTTGTGGATGGATCACATCGGTTCGGCGAAGGAGCCAAGGGGCAAGGCTCCAGTTCAGTGTTTGTGGCCAGGATGGGCGTCCGCCGTTTCAGCGATTCTTCATCACGATTCGGTGCACCACGCATGTGACGTCGTCGCAGTAGTCGATCGCCTGCTCGACTAGTTCGTAGAGCTCCTTCCACTTGATCACTTGGAAGGCGTCGAGGCCGCCATCGAAGAGCTGTGCCAGAAACTGGTGGTGGATGTTGTCGCCCTCCTCCTCCGCTTGATGGACGACGATTTTTAATTCATCGACCGACGCGGTATTCTCCGGCGGTTTCCGGTCTTTGATGTGGCGCAGGCCAGACACTGCGATGGCCATCAGGTGGGTGGCCTTCAGGAGAACAGCGCATTGGCTGACAAAGTCTTGGCGAACCACGACGATCTTGTAAAACATCATCCGCTGGCCGGCAGCGTCGATCCTGTCGACCACGTCGTCGATCCGCCAAATTAAGTCATAGACGTCCTCTCGATCGATCGGCGCGAAGTAACGACGCTCGAGTCGATCGAGCGTCTCGTGCGTGATCTTGTCCCCTTCGCGTTCCCCGTCAATGATCGCCGTCACCAACTTGTTGCCCTGGTCATCCCCCTTTTTGGCTAAATCTGCCAGAAGCTCGGCGCAGTGCACTGCGTTCTGGGCCGCACGCTCGAAGGAGTCGAAATAGTGGACGTGTTTGGGCAGCAGGTTAAACATTCGAGCTCACAGTCTGGTTCGGAGGATCCCGTGGCATTCTATGCCGGCTCTCCTGGAATCGATTGGAGGTCGTCCTCAGATTTGTTGGGCACAACGAGCGAGTAGACGCAGGGGACCACCAACAGGGTGGTCACAAGACCGGCGATCAGGCCGCCGAGGACTGCCCGGCCGAGAGGAACGTTTGCTTCGCTGCCCCGGCTCAATCCCAAAGACATTGGGATCAGGGCGAAGAATGTCGCCAGCGCGGTCATGACGACTGGCCGCACACGGACCGCGGCCGCGCGGCGGATCGCCTCCATCGGGGACACACGGTCCGCTTTGCGCACGTTTTCCGCAAAGTCGATCAAGAGGACCGTGTTGGAAACCACGATCCCCACCATGAAGATCACCCCCAGCAGCGATTGGACGTTTAGAGCCGTGCCCGTGAAGTACAGCATCAGGATCACTCCGACCAGGCCGACCGGCACCGCCGACAGCACGACCAGCGGAGTCAAGTACGACCGGAAGAGGGCCACCATCAAGAAGTAGATCAAAAGCACGGCCCCGGCCATTCCCAGTGCCTGGAACCGGAACGTCTGCTGCATCTTTTGATACTCGCCGACCACGACGATTCGTGCCCCCTCCATCACCTTTTGGGCGGGGTCCTCTGGGTCGAACGGGCTCCAGCCACCATCAGGCCGCTCTTTGCCGAATCTCGCGACAACGCGGTTTACGTCCTCAGCCACATGCCCGATGTCCCGGCTATGAACCCCCATCGTGAGATCCATCGTGGCCTGAAGGTTCGTGTGGTTGATCTCGGCCGGCACTTCAACGCGCGGGAGCGGGACCTTCACAATGTTCCGCAGCGGGATCGGCTGCTTCTGTCCGGGGCCAGTGATCGGAATGTCGAGCAACGTATCGACCGACGAGATGTCCTGCTCCGGATACTGCACTCCGACGAAATACTGGTTGGAACTCTTTGGGTCGATCCAGAAATTCTTCTTGTTGAACTGGACGCTCGAGTTGAATGCCGAGACCACGTTTTGCATTACGTCGGCCTGATTCAGCCCGAGAGCGGACGTCTTCGCCTGATCGACCTCGAGAACATATTGCGGATAGTCGAGCCGCTGGATAATGCGGGCGTCAACCACTCCGTCGATGCCCTTAACCTGGTTCAAAATCCGCTCGGCCACTTTGCGGGCTTTCAGCATCTTCTTGGCCGTAATCCGGACGTTGATTGGGGTCGACTTTCCCTCGTTCATCGCCGCCCGCACCATGCCGCCCGCGTCGAAGGCGAACTCCAGGTCGGAAAATCGCGTCTCACCCGCGAACCCCTCGCGCAAGACTTGGACACTCTCCTGAGCGGACCGCGACCGTTCGCCCTTGAGCTGGACCTTGACGACTGCATCCATCGGCCCCGCGTTCGGGGTAAACGCGGCCGACCAGTTGGGGGTCAGTCCAATCTCGCTGATCACGAGCTCGAGGTCGCCGCCGATCTTGTCTTTCACGAACTGTTCCACCGTGGCGATTTTTTCTTCTGTTTCCTCGATTCGAGTGCCGGACGGGGCCCGGACGAAGATCTCAAATGCACCGGCGTCGACCTCCGGGAAGAACTCGCGGCGAAGCACCGGGCCAAGCAAAACGATGACGGCCGCCAGAGCCGCGAAGGCCACTCCGATCACGAGGCTGCGGGTCCGCAATGCCAAGGCCAGAACTCGGGTATAAACCGCGATTCCGGCATCGATCACGGCCTCCCACTTTTCGAACAGGCGGCCGAGCCGTCCCTTCGGGGGAGCGTTTTCGTGGTCGTTGCGGTGCTCGTAATCTTCGGAATGGGATTCCAGCGGCTTATGACCGTGCGACTTTTAGCCACACGGCACACCGAGCCGGGACGAACGTCCGCGATAAGACGTAAGCGATTGCCATGGCAAACGCGACGGAAAGGAACATCGGGCGGAACAGGAACGCCCCGAGCCCGGGCATCAACGCCAGCGGAAGCAAGAACGAGCAGGGTGCAGAGGGTGGCAATCAACTCCGGCAGCGCCACCTCGCTGGCACCCAGATAAGCGGCCTCGACGGGATTCGCTCCCAGGCCCAGGTGGCGGTGTGTGTTTTCGAGGCAAATGATCGCGCTGTCCACAAGCGGACCGATGGCGAGCGCGAGCCCGGCCAGGGTCATCAGGTTGATCGTTTGATCGAGCCCGTACAGGCAGGCGACGGTTCCCATCACGGCAACCGGAATGGTCATCACCGCGACCATCGTCATCCGCCACTCGCCCAGGAACAAGAGGATCACCAGCGGCAAAGGATGGCGCCGAGCACGCCTTCTTCCGCCAGGCTTTCGATGGCCTTGCGGACATACACCGACTGGTCCATGACCACTTGCAGATCGACGTCGGGGGTGGTCAGCCGCTCCTTCATGTCCGGCAGATTCTCTTTGAGGCTGTCGACCACGCTGAGGGTGCTGTAGCCCGATTGTCGGTAGACGGGGATGTAAACCTGCCGGCGACCGTCGACCCGAACCACGTTCGTCTGAATCGTGGCGGCGTCTTTCGGGACCGCCACCTCCTTGAGGAAGATCGTTCGCCCGGACGCATCGGTTTTGATCGGCACGTCGGCCATGCGCTCCACGGTGTCGTACATCGCGTTGGAGTCGAGCGTGTAATCGAACTTGCCGAATTTCGCGTCGCCGGCCGGGATGAAGATGTTGAACCGATCGAGTGCATTCATCACATCGGTCGGAGCAAGGCCGTGGGCCTGGAGCCGGTCCCGATCGAGGTATGCGAGGATGGTGCGGATCTTTCCCCCATACACCACGGGCGCATTCGCGCCGCGCGACGACATAATCATCATTCGGACCTGATAACGAGCCGTGTCGTAGAGGACCGACTCGTTCTGGGTCTTGCTGTTCAGAGCGACCAGGCAGACCGGCGTCGACGAAGTGGGATCGTAGGGCAAGATGACCGGTGGCAGGGTTCCCGGAGGCAGCGTCGGAATTTCGACGGTTACGAGAGAGTTCACTTGGGTTAAAGCGCCGGACGGATCGACGTCGCCGGCAAAGAAATTTCGGACGATGCTGACGCCCAGGAGCGACCGTGACTCCTGACGCAAGATCCCGGCGGCCTGCCCGCTGCCGCGCTCCATCCGGGCCGTGATTCCGGACTCGACGCTGGTCGCGGCCATGCCGTTGTAGAACGTCAAAACCTGGACGGCCGGGCTCCGATACACCGGCAAGATGTCGGCGGGAATCGCGAAGAGCGAAACGGCCCCGCCCAACAGCACCGTCAGGATCAACACAGTAATCGCGCGGGGATTACTGAGCGAAAAGCGGATCAAACCGTTCATAGATCAGGTCGTTTCACGGCCTGATCCTGAATCGGGGTACTCCGGCCGGAGCAGTCATGGGGTGAGTTATGGCGTGTCGCGTGCGATCGCCGATTAATGGCTCGCGTAGGTCTGTTTTCAGTCGGTCGCCGCAACGGCGTTGCCCTCGCTCAACGGTCCGGCAGCCCGAACGATGACCCGATCCCCCGCGGTCAATCCGGAGAGGATCTCGACCTCCGACCCGTTGTCGGCCCCAAGCTGGACCGAGACGAACGCGGCTTTACCGCCGCGGGCGAGCCGAACCACTCCCTTTCCGTCACCTGCCTTCCCGAACAGAGCGGCTGAAGGGATTCGGAATGCGCCCGGCGCCCCAACCTGCAGGCTGAGAGTGACGCGCCCAAACATTCCGCGACGGAGCGTCCCATCCGGGTTTTTGAGATGCACCTCGGTTCGCATCATCCGGGTCTGCGGATCCTCGGATGCGGCCAGCCGAGACACTTCCACTTTGTCAGCGCCGCGGGTCTTGAATACGACGCCGGGCAGCGCATCCACCTCGACCACCGCCGGGTCGCCGCAGTCGACGAACGGGACGTCGCGTTCGGGCACCTGAATCACGACGCGCATGACGTCGGTCGCGCTCGACCGCCAGCACCGGCACCCGCTCGCCCTTCGCATAGCCGGCGTCAGCCGATCGAATGAAATCACCCGGATGGAAATTCCGCTGGGTGACCACTCCGGTATACGGAGAGCGAATGATGGTGTAATCGAGCAGGACTTTCGACTGCTCGAGCTTGTCCTTGGCCGTTTCGATCTCCGCCTCTGCGTAGCGCAGATCGGCCTGAGCCTGCGAGACCCGGGCCCGGGCGGCGGCTTCCTTCTGCCTGGCCGCGTTCACTGCCTCGGCCGCAGCCAGATCGCTCGACACGGCCGCTTGGAATTGGTCCTCATTCTCATCCGCAAGCTTGGCTTCAAGGGAGCGGCTGGCAACAAGGTCTCTAATCCGGTCCCGCTGCTTCTCACGATATGCCCGGTACGACTCCTTGCTCTTCTTTTCGGCCTGGGCCAGCGAGATCGCCGCGGTTGCCACGCCGAGGTCAGCTTTGGCCGAGGTGATGGCGGCCTTCATCTGGTCCACCCGCGCCTCGGCCCGGGCGACATTGGCTGTGTCCTCTTTTATCTGTTTCTCGTATTCCGGGACCGAGATGCGGGCCAGAACATCGCCGGCGTGCACCCGGTAGCCGATATCGACGTTCTGCTCAACGAGGAAGCCGGAGACTTTGCTGTATAAGTCGGCACACTCGAATGGTTCGACCGATCCGGGTTGGGTGCACAGACGATCGATACCACCGGAGCGAGGAGTAATGACTTTGACCGAGATAGCCGCCGAGGTCTCGCCGTTTTTGGCGCCGTCGAGCTGCGTTGGTCGCACGACCTCAGCAGCGGCCTTGCCGCGAACGAATACGTATCCGGTGCCGGCGCCGACCGCTCCCAGCACCGCGAGAGCCAACAACCACCGCTTCCTCTTGCCTGATGAACGCATGGACTGAATGACGACCCTGACGGCCGACCTTTCGTGATTGGATCCCGACTCGAGACGATGCCGAGGCACGGACTCTTAAGCAAAGGACAGGCCGAAATGAATGGATGCCGAGAGCATGTCCGAAAGTCACAGTCAGCGAATGACTTGTGCGATCGAAGGAGAAAATGGCTTGAACCGGCGGTCTCGAATCCAAGCGGAAGGTTCGGGAGAAAATCCCAAATGGTTGGGATCTATTCCCAAAAGTCGGGCGAGACCGCGAAGGTGGGAGAGCGTCGCTTTCAGTCCGGCATCCCGGTGAAGTCGCTGGCTCCCTTGGCGGGGGTGATCCCCAGTTCGCGAAGCTTATTGCGAAGCGTCTTCCGATCGATGCCGAGCCGTTCGCAGGCGTTGCCCAGATGTCCGTGAGCGTGCCGAAGGACTCGAGTAATCAGCTCCCGTTCGACCGCTGTGAGGACCTTGTGGTACATCTCCTTCTCGCCGCCGCTCAGCATGGATTCGATGGTTCCCACGACGTCGAGATCAGAGGGGCTCTGGCCGACGATTGGAACCTTGGCTGAATCCTCTCCGGCCGCAACAAGCCCCGGCGGAAGAAACTCCGCGAGGATCGTCCGTCCGGTCGTCCTCAGGGTCGCTTCCTTGATCGCACCGCGCAGCTCGCGAACGTTGCCCGGCCACGGATAACGTCGGAAGATTTCCAGCACCTCGGGCGCAAAGCCACGAACGTCTCGCCCCGACTCGCGGGCAAACTGAGCCAAGAAATGGTGAGCCAGCTCCTCGATGTCTTCGGTCCGATCGCGGAGCGGAGGGAGCCGGATCGTGATCTCCTTCAGACGGTAGTAGAGATCGCTTCGGAACCGGCCATCGACGATAAGTTGTTCCAAGTTATAGTTGGTCGCTGCCAGCACCCGGACTTTGCGTGCTGATCGATTTGCCACCGCCGACTCGCTCGAACGTTTGATCCTGCAGAAACCGGAGCATTTTCGCCTGGACGGCCGCCGGCATGTCTCCGATCTCGTCCAGAAAGAGGGTGCCGCCGTCCGCCTGCTCGAATCGGCCGATCCGCCGCTGGTCGGCGCCGGTGAACGCGCCGGGCTCGTGACCGAAAAGTTCGCTCTCGACGAGCCCTTCGGGAATCGCCGCGCAATTGATCGCCAGAAAGGGCTTGTCCGCTCGCTGACTGTGCTCGTAAATGGCGCGTGCGACCAGCTCTTTCCCGGTGCCGCTCTCACCCAGGATCAGCACCGTCACGTCCAACGGAGCGACCCGGCCGATCTGTTTGGAGATCTCCCGCACGAGAGGAGACCGGCCGACAATTCGTTCCTTGCGCGCTTCATCCGGAGGGACGGCGGGTTCGATCCTGAGACGGGCCGCTTCGAATGCTCGCTCCAGCAGTCCGCTCATTTGCTCGAGGTCGAAGGGCTTGCCGATATAGTCGAACGCCCCCCGCTTCATTGCCTCGATCGCCGTCTCGGTCGTTCCGTGCGCGGTCAAGAAGATGACTGGACGCTTGGGATCGGCCGCCCGAATCCGATCAAATAGATCGAGGCCGGATCCATCCAGAAGCTGGAGATCCAGCACGATCACGTCCGGCTGGTCCTCCTCGACCCGCTGCCAAGCCTCGGCGACCGTTCCGGCCGAGGCCACCTCGACATCAACCGTCGCAAAGACCCAGTGGAACGACTGGCAGATCAGCGGTTCGTCATCAATGACCAGCAGTTTCGGCATGCAACTCTTCTGCGGTTGGCAGGGTGAGCGTAAAACAGGCGCCGCCACCGGAGCGGTCGGCAGCAGTCAGTTCGCCCCCGTGCTCCCGTGCAACCCGCCGGGCAACAGTCAGACCGAGCCCGGTCCCGGTCGGCTTGGTGGTTGCGAAAGGGGTAAACAGCCTACCCACGAGTGTTCGATCAATCCCCGGACCGCTGTCGCTCACCTCGACCCGAATCATACCGCCCTTGCCTGTTCCGGTGGAGACAGTGACTTCGCCTCCGGGCGGGGTGGCATCGATCGCATTGAACAGCAGGTTGGTGAGGACCGACAAAAACTGATCACAGTCGATGGCGGCGCGGAGCGGTTCGTGCGAGGAATTCAGCCGCACGGAGATTGATTTCGTCTCCGCCCGGCTTTGTGCGACGTCGATGGCCGCCTCGACGAACGTCCGAATGTCGTGTGTGCGGAGGTCGCGGGGCCCGGCCTGGGCAAAATCCATCAGCCCCTGCACAGTCCTTTCGATCCGAGCGACTTCCTGGAGCAGCAGGTGCAGACGGTCCACCGTGAGTGGGGTCGGGTTCTGTGGCCGTACCGCAGCTTGAAGCAGGAACTTCACGCCGGTAAGAGGGTTTCTGACCTCGTGCGCGACTTCGGCTGCGAGTTCCCCGACGGCCGCGAGCTGCTCCGCCCGAAGCAACTCCCGCTCCTGCTCCTGAAGCCGCTGGCAGACTGCGCTGACCCGGGCGACTACTCGGTCCAGTTGCTTGTCAAGATCTCCGAAGTGGGCCGGCGCCTGGACGGTCATTTCACCGACCTCCTGATCCAGGTGTGCTTGAACTGCTTGGACTCGGATCGACAAGCGAGCGACGCGTTGCGTCAGCGCCCGGGCGGTCGCGTACCCGCTCAAGAGACCCGCGAGGACGCCTGCGAACCCAAGGGAGAACAGCACCCGACCGGCCCAGGCGGTCTGGGTCTCGCTTCGTTCCAGGCTGTCCCTCATTCGCTTGCTTTGGCGATCCGCCAATTCGACGCACGGCGCCAGCAGGTCGCGCATGTGGTGCGCGTCCGACCACCGGGCCACATCGCTGTTGCTAATCTTTGCCGCGGCGGGAAGTCGGTCGATCGCGAGATTTTCCCGGTACCGCGCGTAGTCTTGCACGATTCTTTGAGACAGTTGGGCATCCTCCCGAGTCGTGGCGGTCTGCTGAATCGCCGCGAGCGCCGCGTCGACATGCGCCAGATCAGCCCGCACGGTCTCGCGACGAGCGTCCGTCGGATCCGCAAAGAGCACCAGCGAATGGACCCGCAGGTGCCGGAGCTGGAGCTGAAGATCGACGGCGGCCTCCCTCGCGGCTGCGTCCTGGCTGACAGCCCGCGCCAACTCCGCCTGAAGTCGATTGATATACCAAGAGCCGGCCAGGCAAGCGACCGCGACCAGAATCCCAAGCGCAACGAGCGGCCCCGAGTAAATGTTGAACAGAAACTGGCGCATTGGGCCAATCCTCTTGCTGCAAGCTCGACTTCGGATTCGGAGTCCCCATGCATTCTTGTCTTTTATTACTTCGACTGCCAATCCCGTGGCTCACGGAGTCTCGCTTCTTGCCGGCACACAAAATGGCCTTGCAGTGCCATAGCGCTCGAGCACCTAGGCTCGACGAGGCCCTGTCGGAGGTCGCGTTTGCCGTTACGTGATTCAGAGTAATCGTCGGTACTATTTGCGCGGGGGTTCCTCCAAGAATCGCAGCACTGAAGTGTCCATAATCTCAACCGTTTTCTGCCATTCCCGTTAATCGACCCAGTTTCTGAAACTCGTTGCCCAGGATCTGGGAACGCTGTGAAGACAGTCGGCGTCCGATATCGAGACGCACATCAAGTCTGACAACAGAGCAATTCCGTGATCGCCGCTTCCGACGGCGGTCGCCTTGTCGGATACGCTCGGGTCGGCACGGAAGGCCAAGAGCTGGCACTCCAACTCGATGCCCTGCGAAATCACGGAGTCGCGAACGAGCTGATTTTCACCGACAATGCGTCGGGCGCAAAACGTGACCGACCAGGGCTAGATGCCTGCTTCCGCGAGCTTCGCGCCGGCGACATCTTGCTGGTCTGGCGTCTCGACCGACTGGGAAGATCGGTCCGCCACCTGGTCACGCTGATCGATCAGCTTCAGGACCTTGGCGTTGGATTCCGGTCCGTCTGCGATGGCGCCATCGACACCACGACGCCCTCGGGCGAGTTAATCTTTCACATCTTCTCGTCACTCGCGCAATTCGAACGCCGACTCATCCAGGAGCGGACCAAAGCCGGGCTCGCCGCCGCTCGTGCGCGCGGTCATACGGGTGGTCGGCCGCCACTGACTCCAAACGACGCCAAAGTTGCGCTCGCGAATAAACTCTTCCCCGACAAGTCAGTGGATCCGGATGACATCTGCGCGACGTTGAAGATTTCGAAGACCACCCTGTACCGTTATGTGGAGATCGCGACAGGACGCGTGATTCGGTCGCGGAATCACTCTCGTTTACGCCGACACACCGGGGCCGCCGGGCCAAAAACTCATACGATTCTTCGGACGCTTTTAGGACGCCAGATTGCCATACGTCTTGGCGGAATCGGGCCGCAGGCTGTGAGAGTGGGCGAAACGCCCGGAAAACGGCGGCGTAAATCGAACCATTTTCGGAACAGCCATTTAGCTCCATTCACGGGAACATTTGTGGACAAATGTCGTGTCTTCAACCATCTTCACATGGGGATCCCGGGTGCTGCATTCGCCGCCTGATTCGCCTCCACTTCGCCGAGAGACTTCCAATGCTTAGAACGATTCACGAGTGGCACCGATGGAGGTGCATGGCCGTTGCGGCTTTGCTTCTGCTCTTCGCATTCGCGGGTGGTCGAACGCATGACATTGCGCGGAAGAAAAGCCGTTAAAAGCAGACCGCCGAGGCGTGATCACGGGCAAGATCGTTGATCGGCTCAATTCGTCGGTCGTCGGGGCGCGGGTAACCCTCTATCGCTGGCAATCGCCAAGCGGGCGTTGGGGACGTTGGAAAGTCGCGAGCGACCCGGTCCTTACTGACAAAGCCGGGACCTATCGATTTGAAGGTCTGGCTGACGACTACTTCATGTTGTCGGTCGAATGCACCGGGTTCGCGCACGGCTTCTCTGACACGAGAATCAAAGATGCACAAGCACGGCAGGTGAATCTTACATTGAATCCCCCGGCGTCGCCGGTGATTCGAATTGAAGATCAAGCCGGCAAACCAATCGTTGGCGCACGGGTCCGCGAATTCCGATTGCGCGGTGTCAATGGCCAACTCCGACTCCCACAGCTTTCCCTGGCCACACTGGGAATCGCAATTCTGCCGAGCGACAAGAGCGGTCGCCTTCAACTGCCGCCGCTCCCTTACGGCGACGTGGTTTGCGATGTCATCATCGATCATTCCGACTTTGCGCCGGTGCGGATCAATGAATTGCCGGCAGCCTCCGGCGCCGAGGCCAGGGTGACGATGCGACCGGGTGTCGCCGTTACGTTGCGAGTGCCGGTCGATCGTCCGGCTGAGCGAATCACGGGCGCTGTCGTCGATCTGCGGCACGAGCCCTTTCACGATCCATCGACCTTCGGGCAATACGAGGCGTATTTCGATCCCCAAGGCATAGCAAGGCTGACCGTCGAGCCAGGTAATTATTCGTTCCTTCTGCTGCAGCACGAGGATTTCTTTCTGACACCGGTTTACTCCGCAAACTTTGATCAGAAAATGCTTCGCATCGAGCCGGGACGAAACCAGGACCTGCACTTCGATATCCACCGCAAAGTTTCTGTTCGCGGCCGGATCCTCGAATCCGACACCGGAAAGCCGCCGCGCAACATGGCAGTGATGGGGGAGTTGAAGCACCGTGTGCCAAGGGGATGGGATGATCCGCCGCCCGACGAATGGAGTCTTGCCGGATGGGGCGAATCCGATGAGCAGGGAGAATACACGATCGACCTTGCCGCTGGGAGTGCGCGAGTCTCACTTCAAGAACGTGAATTTCTGCCGGAACAGGAATTCTATGAGCTGAACGTGACCGCCAATGGGTCGACCGTCCTTCCAGATATCAAGGTCCGCCGGCTGCCGAAGATCGTTGGAATTGTCCAGAATCCGGATGGCAGCGCGGCCGCTGGCGCCGTCGTTCGTCTCCGTGGAAAGTACATGACGGCACTACAGCCCGTGTTGACGAATGCCGCCGGACGATTCGAGCTTCGGCCGGCATTCATTCCGCTCGACGAGGAAACACACAAGCGAGCCTTCGTGCAGAGCCTGGCTGCCTTCGATCCGTTCCGTCCCCTGGCGGCTCGTGCCAAAGTGCGGCTCGACAAACCGGAAGCGGTCGTCCTCAAGCTGGAGCCCCACGATCCCGACTGGCTCCTGTCGGCGTTTCGCACAGGATCGAGGGACGGCGAGCGTGGCGGGGTTTCGCCCAACGAAGCCGGCAGGTTTGCGGCGATTTCCTTGAGGGATCGCCCCGCTCCTGAACTTGAGGCGGCGCTCTGGTTGAATACCGGAGGCCAGCCCCTCAGGCTGGCCGATCTGCGGGGGAAGTTTGTATTGCTCGATTTCTGGTTCACAGGTTGCGGCCCCTGCCACGCCGACTTTCCATCGGTCAAGCTGGTTCACGAGTTATACAAGGACAAAGGCGTCGTGGTCATCGGCGTCCATAACAACTCCGGTAGCCCCGAGGCGGTCCGGGAACACGTCGCCAAGATCAAACTGCCGTTTCCGGTCGCCGTGGACTATCCCGATGGCCGCACGATCGCCCGCTTTGAGTCGCACGGAATTCCCGATGGTTACCCCGACTATGTACTGATTTCCCCGGAAGGCAAAGTTCTCCTCGACGACCGGACCATTCCACACGCGACTCTGCGGGCCTACAAGATGGAGATCATCCGCAAGTTTCTGCTCGAATCGCAGACTGCAGCGAAATAAATGCCGCCCGTCGGTCGCGCGGGCGGATCGCGTTGCCGTCGCCGTCGTCCGGTAATGTCAACCGTTTTCTCGAACACCCGGAAAATGACCAATTTCGGGAATGGCGCGTCACCGCGTTGCGGTGACGCCGGTGCCGGGCACGAACCAATGCGCAGAGATCGCGAGGATGGCCTTCGGCCAGGGCGTCTCCTGGCCGAGACGGGTCCAGCATTCGGTGTACGTGCTCGTCAGTACCGCGTCCATCGGGTTGCCGTGGCCGATGAAGTACGAAGGTACAACGAGTCGGTCGGCAAAGAAAAGGTCGCCACGGCTCTACTCCTCTGTCATGTGCCGTCAGATCGGTCGTCGTGCTCAGCGGTGCCCGCTGACGTTCCTTCAGTTCCTGCTCCGCGGCCGGGGTAAAGTTGTGTCATCATGTTCCTCCGATTTGCTTGCGGTTCTTGGGTCCATAATCTCAGTCCCTTCGAACGATCAAAGGAGTACACCCGTGAACGCGGCCAAGACGAGTTCTGCTGACCTAGTACTTTCAAACCTCGACCATTTGCTCCCGGACCTAGAATCGCTTTACACCGATGTCCACGCGCACCCCGAGTTGTCGATGCAGGAAACTCGGACGGCCGGCCTGGCAGCGGACCGGCTCCGCAGCGCCGGCTACGAGGTGACGACGGGGGTCGGGAAGACCGGCGTCGTCGGGCTGCTCCGCAACGGCGATGGGCCGACCGTCATGCTGCGCGCTGACATGGACGCCCTGCCGGTCGAGGAGGCGACCGGCCTGCCCTACGCCAGTAAAGTCAAAGCCACGGACCGTGAAGGGAAGACGGTGCCGGTGATGCACGCATGCGGCCACGACATGCATGTCGCCTGGCTCACGGGCGCGACCACGCTGCTGGCGCAGGCCCGCGGGGCGTGGCGGGGAACGCTGATGGCTGTCTTTCAGCCGGCGGAGGAGACGGCGGAAGGTGCGCAGGCCATGATCAATGATGGGCTGTTCGACCGCTTCCCCCAACCCAGTGTGGTCCTCGGCCAGCACGTCATGGTTGGGGCGGCTGGTGTCATCGCCGGGCGCGCCGGCGTCATCACCTCGGCCGCGGACAGCTTGCAGATCCGGCTGTTCGGGCGCGGCGGACACGGCTCGATGCCCCAGGCCTGCGTCGATCCCGTCGTCATGGCGGCGGCGACAGTGTTGCGGCTGCAAACCATCGTCTCGCGCGAACTCGCCGCCACCGAAGCCGCCGTGGTCACCGTTGGCTCGCTGCAGGCCGGCACAAAGGAGAACGTCATCCCAGACGAGGCCGTCATCAAGCTGAACGTACGCACCTTCGACGGCGGCGTACGCAAGCGCGTCCTCGCCGCGGTCAGGCGGATCGTCAACGCGGAGGCGGCGGCCTCGGGGGCGCCCAAGCCCCCGGAAATCACTCCGCTTGACAGTTACGCCCTGGTGGAGAACGACTCTGCGGCGAGCAATCGCGTCGCCGACGCGTTCCGACAATACTTCCCATCCGAGCGGGTCCGGGAGACCGGGCCGTCGCCCGCGAGCGAGGACTTCGGGTGTTTTGGCGCCGAGTGGCACGTCCCGTCGGTGTTCTGGTTCGTCGGTGGCACGGACCCTGATGTCTATGCGAAAGCCAAAGAGGCGGGCCGGCTCAACGACCTGCCGACCAACCACAACCCGCATTTCGCACCGGTGATTCATCCGACCCTGGAAACGGGAGTGGAAACGCTGGTTGTCGCTGCGCGGGCCTGGCTGTCGGCGTAGGACACTCACGATGCAGACGCTCCTGGCACTCGACCTTGCCGGCACCTTCGTCTTCGCGATAAGCGGGGCGATGGCGGGCGTGAAGCACCGGCTCGACCTCTTCGGCGTGCTAGTTCTGTCGTTTGTGGCAGCCAATACCGGCGGGATCGCCCGCGATGTTCTAATCGGGGCTGTGCCGCCACCAGCGCTCAGCAACTGGCGCTATGTGGCTGTGTCGCTCCTGGCCGGCGTCGTCACCTTTTTCTGTTATGGCACCGTTGATCGGTTGCACAGCCCCGTACTCATGTTCGACGCCGCCGGGCTGGCACTCTTTGCCGTCGCCGGCGCGCAGAAGGCCGTCGCGTTAGGGTTGGGCCCGGTCCCGGCGGCACTGCTCGGCATGCTGACCGGGATCGGCGGCGTGCATGGCGCGCGACGTGATGCTGGCGGAGATCCCCACGGTGCTGCGCGCCGACTTGTACGCCGTCGCCGCCCTGGCCGGCGCGGCGGTGGTGGTGATCGCCGACCTGCTCCAACTCCCGTTCACCGCGGCGATGGTCGTGGGCGCGGCGCTCTGCTTCGGGATCCGCTTTCTCGCGATCCGCCGCGGCTGGCGGCTCCCCGTCGCCCGCCCGCCCGAGAGGACGGACGGCTCGAACGAACGACAGGACAGCACCGCGAAGGGGCCTTGAAGGTGAGGTTCGTGAGTACGCGATTGGTTCGGCCAAATGGAGACTGGGTCGGTAGAGCGGTGGGTCGCGAGTTCGGCAATCAGCATCAAGAGTGTGCGATCCGGTCATTCTCTGCGCAACAAGCGAATTTCGTCGTCACTCCTGCCGCTTTCCCGTAATCTCAAACCTTTTCCGGGACACGAAAAAAAAAGGA
The DNA here is from genome assembly GCA_963813715.1 of uncultured Planctomycetaceae bacterium. Taxonomy (GTDB): domain Bacteria; phylum Planctomycetota; class Planctomycetia; order Planctomycetales; family Planctomycetaceae; genus DASPSM01. The sequence continues at coordinate 860,244 of CAWFAK010000007.1, forward strand.
CCGATAAGTGCCGCCTCGACCAGAAACCCATACCTTTTTCGGCAGGTGATTCTGCGTACCGGATTGCCATACGTTTTGTGGGAATCGAGCCTCGAATGGCGAGGGGCGGGCGAAGGCCCGGAATTCTGGGACGTAAATCGAACGTTTTTCCGGAACGCGTCCAATCCAGCGGCCTTGACTCGTTGCAAGTGGTTTCATTCCGATATGTAAACCGTCCGGGCAACAGCGACGGTTCTGAGTGATGCACCCTTTCCTGACGAGCAATCGACATCGGTCCGCATGGCCACCGCGCAGAACGCGCAGACCTTGTTTTACGCGGGCCGACGTGGATCACTTGCTGTGCTGTCTCTCTTGAGAGTCTCGGGCACTCTCGCGACGACCAGCGCCGTCGCCGCCGCTCCAACCCCGGCAAGCAGAGCGAACGTGCCGCGATAGCCCAGTGCGTCCACAACCAACCCCGTCGCCCCAGGACCGACCGCCGAGCCAAACACCAGCGCTGACCCGACCAGTCCTTGCGCCTCGCCCGACCGACCGGGGTCGGCGAGACGGTCGGTAACCCAGGCAGCTGCGAGTACGGCAAAAAGCGCCTGGCCCAAACCGTCGAGCACCTGGATCGCCAGCGCTTGCCAGGTCGCCTGCGCCACCGCCAACAGCGCTAATCGGGCCGTCATGATCGTCCAGGCGGCGATCAGCAGCGGTCGCCGCCCGATCCGGTCCGAGAGTTTTCCAGCTCGCCGCACCGCCAGCCCCCAAGTAATCATGCTGATCACAAAGGCCACGGGAAGCAGGCTGGCGGCAGTCCCCAGGTCCCGCTTCATGAACAGGCCGAGATAGACTCCGGCGGGCGCGTTACAAAAGTGGAACAGGACCATCGCCACCACAAAGACCAACAGCGTCGCGTCGCGCAGTCCTTTGCTGTTTGATGGTGGCACGACTTCAGTCGCGTCTTCGGAAACTTTTCCGGGCTCGCGTGTCGACTTCTGCAGCTCCCGATCCTCGCGGATCAGCAACGCCAGGACGACGGCCAGACCCTGCACGACCGCCAGCGGCCATAACAATCCCGGAACGCCGAGTACGCCAGACAGGCCGATCAAAGCAAGTGCCACCGTAACGATGGCGGCCGGTCGCCAAACGCGGAGCGCACCCAGAGCGGCACCCACTTCGCTGGGCGCCGCCAGGTGTGTCGCCTCGGCTCCCGCAAGGCTTTCCACCGTGGCGCGGCACACTCCGTTTTCGGCAAAGAGCAGCACCAACAGGCCGACTAAAAGCATTCCATGCGTGATCGGCAGCAGGACCGTCGCGACTGCAAGCAGTCCCAGGAGAACCACCAGGAATGGCTTGCGACGCCCCAGCTTGTCGGACCAAAGGCTGATGGGAAACTGGGCCACGCCGGCGAGAGCTGCCAGCGCTGACACAAAGCTGATCGCCCGATCGGTAAAACCCTCGTCGCGCAGATACAAAGGCAAGTACGGCAGCGTGAAGCCGATTCCCGCCATGCCGCAGAAATAGGCTCCATACAAACCGAGTTTATTGCGGCGATCCATCAGCTGCTCTTTTCAATAATGGACGAATTGCAGCCAGGCGATTCCCAGGATGAGCGTGAGGACCGTCAGCGGGATTCCGACTTTGCAATACTCCCTGAACGAGATCGCCACTCCCTGGCGGCCGGCGGTTTCCACGACGATCAGGTTGGCGACCGATCCGAGTACCGTGAGATTGCCGGCGAACGTGCTCGACATCGCCAACGCCAGCCACGCCGTCTCACGCGTGGCGGCGGGCACCGCTTGCGCGACGGGCTCCAGCAGCAACACCGCCGGCACGTTACTCACGAGGTTTGACAGCGCGGCCGACACCAGGCTGAGCAATACCGTTGGACGCTCCAACAGCCAGGTCCAGCCCTCGATGCCCCAGCCGTCAACGACGCGCACCTGGAAGGCATGCACCACGATGAACAGGCCCGTGAACATCGTCAGCAGGCTCCAATCGACCTCTCGGTAGATCCTTTGCGGCTTGATCCGGTCGAGCAGCACGACGGCGGCGCCGCCGAGGGCGACCAACTCCAGCGGCAGGCCGGTGAAGAACAGTGCCACCGCCGCCAGCGTCACGGCGACCGCCTTGATTTGCAGCCGGGCATGACCGCGGCTGCGCGGCTTCCCCTCGCCGCTGCCCTCTTCGTCAGGCGTCTCGTCTTTGTCGGAACTTTCTTGCCCCTTGGGTGGCGTCAATCGGCCCAGATAGACTAGGCACACGACGAGATAGGTGATGCCCAGCCCCAGCAGAGCGACCGGTAACAGGCGGGCAGCGAAGCGGGCGTAAGAAATGCCAGAATGCGCGCCGATGAAAATGTTCTGTGGATTGCCGGTTATCGTGCCGGTGGAGCCGACGTTGGCCGCGGTCGCGAGTCCGATCAGATGGGGAATCGGGTCGAACTTCATCCGCCGGGCCAGGTGCAGCACCAGCGGCGTCAGCGCCACGCAGACCACGTCGTTGATCAGGAACGCCGACAGCCCTCCGGAGAGCGCGATCGTCACCGCCAGCAGGCCATTCGGCGTTCTGATGCGGCGCAAAGCCAAGCCGACAAGCAGCTCAAAGAAACCCGACAGCCGCAGCACGCCGACGACGATCATCATCCCGAAAAGCAGGAACAGCGTCTTGAAGTCGATCGAGTCGGGGCTGACGGCTTGATTCAGACTCAGCACGCCCGTGATCAGCATGAGCGTCGCGCCGACGAGCGCGATGCCGGCCCGGTCGATGCGCAGCCCCGGCACCTTGCCCAACGCCAAACCGGCATAGGTTGCGGCGAAGATAATCCATGTCAACCAGACGGTCCGGTCGTTCACGCCATGTTTCCTTCCGCGGCTAACTTCTTCCCACTCACGTCACCTGTCTCCGGCATAAGGAAATAGAGGATCGCGAATGCAGCCGACGCGATCGTTGCGAGGAATAGGAAGCCGGCGCTGGATCCGAAGTGGTGAACGATGCCACCGGCGATCACCTGGCTGAGAGAAGCGCCGATGCCGACCGCAGTCGTGACTGCTCCGAGGGTGAGGTTAAACCGGCCCGTGCCGCGCGTCAGGTCGGCAATCACCAGCACCGAGACAACGCCGAAGATTCCGGCTCCAATGCCATCCAGGATTTGGATGGCAACAAGCAATGCCGTGCGATCCGTGAAGGTGTAAAGGATTCCCCGAATGGGCAGCACTCCGAATGCAAGTAGCAGCAGAGGTTTCCGCCCCCAGATCCCGGCCTTTCGGCCGGTCCATGAAGCGATCAGTGTGATGACGAGTTGCGTCGTCACCACACACGCCGACATAAACATCATCGAGCTTCGGCCTTGACCTTTGGCCAGCATCTCACCCAGAAGGGGCAGCATCGCGGCATTGGCAAAGTGGAACATGACGGCGCAGATGAGGAAGATGATCAGCGGCCGGTCCTTGAGCAGTTCCCAAACTTTGGCCGGTTTGTTGTCGTCGTCGCCGTCCCTGGCGCCGCGGGCCAGTTCGTAATCGATCTCATCGGGTCGGATCAGAAGCAGCGTGAGGACCGTTGGAAGCGCAATGACCGCGACAAAGAAGAAAATCCCGCGGTCTGACATCGTGTACCCGATTAGTCCCATTAACACCGCGGCGGTCACGTTGCCCGCAGAGTTGAACGTCTGATTTCGTCCCTGACGGGTGTCAAACAACTTACGTCCTACGATTCCCAGCGACATGGCGCAGATTGCTGGACCGAAGACACTCGACGTCACGCCAATCAAGAGCTGGGCAGCCATCACGGGCCAAAAAGACGGAAGCAGCGCGATCACCATCGCAGCGGCGGCCAATGCGGCGACACCTACGGCGACTAATGCGCGCTTGGATTTAAGGTAATCAACAAGCGCGCCAGCCGGCGTCTGCGTCACGATCCCGGCCATGCCGCCCACGGTGAGCGCAAGTCCCACCTGCTGCTCGTTCCATTCATAGCCGGCAAGGTAAATCGCGAGGAAAGGCCCAACGCCCGACTGCACGTCGGCGAGGAAGAAATTGAGCCAGTCAAGACCCCGAAGGGTTCGGGCCGAAGGCTGCTTCAATCCGTCTGGGTTTTCGGTCGTCATTGCAAGCTGCATGAGAAAAGACTTTGGAGGCGGGCTCCGGGAAACGGCATGACGACGCCGGTGATTTCGGGCAGGAAGAAGTTGGCCGCGTTGAGGCCGACTCGGCTCCGCCAGGAGATCGCGTTAGGGGCCGTCTCCGTTACGGGAATTGGTGGTGGCAACCCCCTCGCTTGCAGGTCGGGCGCTTGCCGGCCAGATTCGGTTGCGCAAATCATCAATGGAACCTACTCTTGGAAAGTAAACTTGGCGTCGGTATGGCATGCGACATCGACAATCAACAGAATGCTGTGTTCGTGACCGCGGGATGGACCATTGGAACGGCCGTGTAACGCCCCGTCGGATCAGCGATGAATTCGATTCGCTGACTGGCCGTCTGCCCCCGCATGTCGGTCACGCGGACTTCCAGCGCATGTTCGCCTTTAGTCAGCTCGGCACCTGCGAGCGAATGCGAAAAGGACCCGGGTGCCGCGGCCATCAATGCAAACCATTCGCCACCGTCGATCCGGGCCTCCGCCCCTTGCAACGGGGCCTGTGACCAGGCTCGTGCGCAAATCTCGTAATTCTGGCAAACGACGTGCCGCGGCCCTGTCGCCAGCAGCTTTTCACGCGGATGAGTGATCAGCAGCAAAGGGCCGGTCTCTTCGATGGTGCGATACGTCACCGCCAGGTCTTCCCCCTCGAGGTGCGCGATGGTGTAACCGGGCGGTCCTCCCTCGGGATCGCCAATCGAGCGGCTGGTGACGAAAACGTTGCGGCCGTCGTTGGCAACTTGACCGTAGTGTGTGTGCCCCGTGAAGACAGCCGCGATGCGGCGGGTCTGCACGATCTCGCGCCAGTCGTCAATCCCCGGTCCAGCGAAGTCCTCCCAAATCTGATAGGGATAGTTGTGCTGAAACAAAACGACCCGCTCGCTCGCCGCGACGGCCGCGTCGACCTCGCCGCGCAGCCACGTCACTTGCCGAGGTGACAATCCGATGGGTGCCGCTTCCTGCGTGTTCAAACGTAAGCAGCGGAAGCCACGCAAAGAGAGCGAGCCGACGGGGTCGGCGACGTGAGCGCGGAACAGCCCCGCCAGCGGATCGTGCTGAGCGTCGTGATCACCGACGAGTGCGAACCGGGGGACGGTGAGCCGGCGGCACAAGTCGCTGAATAGCTCGAACTGCGCGTCGGTCGCGTCCTGCACGTTGTCCCCGATGAACTGGACGAAGTCGGGGCGAATCAGCCGGTTCACCTCGTCCACCATCCAGAGGGCGGCTTGGTGATTGACCAAACCTGGCTCCGTCAGGTGCAAGTCGCCCGGCACGACGAAGGTGATTCGGCGATTGGGTTCCTCCATCGTTGGTCTCCTCGCATCGATGACTTGAGCTCTTTAGTCCTGTTTCTTGTTGTTCGCTCCTCGCCGGAAACGCAAAAGCCAGACCGCTGGGACCTCAAAATGCCGCCCGCCGCAATTACATCGCGACTGTCACAGGCATCTGCGGGTTAAGAAGCTTCCTTTCACGAGCAACGCAGTCTGTGCACGTCCATTCACGAACGAAGCGATTTGGGCAGGATTTCCCCGGCCATGGGGGAATCGTGCCCAAACTAGGCGAGCTAACCTCGCGATTCGGTTTTTCTTTCTCCCCGATTTCAGGGCAACCGAGAATTCGCGAATCGACTTATAGGTCGTCGCCACGGACCGCAGCACATCATTGCCCCGTTGGATTTGCGCTGTGAGCGTTTGCTTGATGGACGCAGAACCTTGTCGGCTCTGACTGCAACGGATCGGCGTCGTCGTCCGATTCGGCATGACGGTTGCGTTCCGCGACTGATGAGCCAAGGTGAGCACCGCCATCTTCGGAGATGGCACACCTGATAAGTCAGCCCGGGATTAAGGGCTCCATTCCCGGCGCCTCGCAAAAGAGGAGACTCACGATGAAGGCGTTCTACGGAAAATTGAGCGGCCGGCTTTTTCTGCTCGGATTGCCGGCAGCAGCTGGTCTGTTGTTTTTAGTCCCTGCCGAAATCAAGGCGCAACTACCCGACGCCGCGCAAGCGACGGAGGCGAGGGGCAATGTCCAGCGCATGACGACGACTCCACGGGGAGAGATCGATGGCGCCGTCCTCGATAACGGGACGGCGCTTCACTGGCCTCCCCACATGCAGGACCGATTCGCCAACCTCATCAAACAGGGAGACCAGGTTCGGGCCACCGGGCGCTCGGAAACCGGCCCCGCCGGCGACACCCACTTCGAGATTCAGAATGTGACCAATCTCCGGACCAACGTTACGGCCGAGAATCCGGATTTCGCAAATGGACCGCCGCTTCCTGGGCGAGGCCCGCGCGGACGAAGGCTGCCTCCGCCACCCCTTGGTTCAAATGCCGGGCTCGCATTGGACGCCCGAAATCAATCGTCCGCCATTAAGGTTCGCGGTGGTGTCCAACGTATGACCACCGCTCCGCGGGGAGAGATCGACGGAGCAGTTCTCGACAACGGAACGTGGCTCCATTGGCCGCCGCACATGCAGGCGCAATTCAGCAACGCGATCAAAGCGGGCGATCAGGTTCGAGCGAATCGGCGCACAGAAACCGGCCCGGCTGGCGACACGCACTTCGAAGTCCAAAGCGTCACGAACCTGCGATCGAACGCGACGGCCGAGAATCCCGACTATGCATTCGGACCGCCATCTCCCCCGATCGGCCCGCAGGGTCCTGCGGGCCGGATGCCGCCGGGACCTGCTCCTGCCGGAAACTTCACCGAAGTCCGAGGCACGGTCCGCAGCATGACGACGGCGCCACGCGGCGAAGTTGACGGCGCGATGCTGGATAACGGCACGTCGCTTCACTGGCCGCCGCACATGCAAGATCGATTCGCGGCCGCGATCAAAGTGGGCGACCAGGTTCGAGCGACCGGGCGCACCGAGACTGGCCCGGCCGGCGATGGGCACTTTGAAGTCCAGAGCGTAACGAATGTGGGAACCAACGCCACGGTCGCGAATCCCGATCTGGCGGGTGGCCCGGCAGGAGCGGCGCAGCCGATCATCCCGAATACCGCCATCGAACTGGAGCAAAGGTTACGAGACCTGGCAAACCAGGTTGAGCAATTACGTCGTGAAGTCGCCGAGCTTCGGGGCGCTAAGAAGTAATCCTGCATCAAACGCAGGAAAACTCCGGATCATTACCCGCGTCGTTTTCATCCCCGGTCGGGCTCGCAACTAAGCCGCCCGGCTGAGGATGAAATTGCAATCACCGATCTGGGAACACAGAAATGCCGCACGCCATTGTCGCAAGAGCCATTCTGTTGGCCGTAAACTGAATCAATCCCCGGAGCGACGGAGTAGACTCCACGTAGGCGGGAGTCTTGTTGTGCTGCAAAGACCCAGTACATTCTGGCAAACGATCATTGTCTGGCTGCTGTTCCTGGCGTCCGTCGGGACGCTCTTGTTCAACAGCTTTGTCGCATTTCTGTTGCCGCGCCAGGAGCAATCGGTTCGCGACCTGCTTCGGACGGCCACGTCGAAGCTCGTCCAAGCGGCCGAACCGGACGCCGACCAGTTCTCAACATCCGTCAAACCGCTGTCGCAAGAAGCGAACCTCCGGCTGGAAACCCTTACCGACAGCGTGTTGCGAAACTATCCGGGAGTCGAAGGCGGATTCTTCGTCAATCACGATCGCGATGAATTCGCCGGCTACGCGTTTCCAACCGGCCCCGGCGGCGGCCCGCACGGCCCGAAGAGACGCGATCCTCCGCCCCGAGAAGAGCCATATATTCGCCTGCAGGCGCGGCAAAGCGCTTCACAGGGCGAAGGCAGCATCATCGTGCAATCGCTGGACGTGGGCCCGAGTCGCGTCGTCGTGACCACGTCCCCGGTCGGCGAGAGACGCCCCGCGCCGCTCGTCGTATGGATGATGTACCGCGTCACCGGCCCCGAGAGCCAACTCGCTCAAGTCACTCGATATCGGCTTTCGACGTTACTGGCGCTAGGCGGAATCCTGGCCGCGTTGGCATTGACGTGGAATCTGCAGCGAACTCTGCGCCGGGAACGTGAGGATCGTGAGCGGCTGCGCGACGAATTGCGAAGATCCGAACACCTGGCGTCTCTCGGCATGCTTTTGGCAAGAGTTGCCCACGAAGTTCGCAACCCGCTAGCCGGGATTAGATCGACCGCTCAGCTCTGGAAACGATTGCCAGAGGAGTCCCGGACGCCAGAATCGCTGGACGCAGTCGTTGACGCGGTCGACCGTATCAATGCCTTGGTATCCCAGTTACTTTACTTCTCTCGTTCTGAAACTGCTGCTCGCCAAAGCGTGGATTTGAACGACGTTGTTCGCGAAGCGTTCGAGCTGCTGCGAGCGCAGGCGGCACAGCAAAACGTGCGTGTGGACGTCGACTTGGAGCCCGATCTTCCCAAGATTCGCGGGTCCGCCGCAGGTTTGCGACAAGTGGTCTTGAATCTGGCCACGAATGCCCTGCAAGCCATTCCGCAATCGGGGCGTCTCGCCTGCCGAACTCGGCACCTCGCGTCCACTCATGTTGTCGAGCTCGAAATCGCCGACACTGGACCGGGCATCGATCCGGAGGTCCGCGCGCGGCTCTTCGAGCCGTTTTTCACGATGCGCCCCCAGGGAACTGGACTTGGCCTTTCCCTCTGCCGCGAAATCGTATTGCAACACGACGGAACAATCGACCTCATCCCGGCAACACCGCATGGGACCGTTTGCCGAGTCGTGCTCCCAGTCGAAGAATGACGGTCATCTTCATTAAGACAACGACGCCGTGGGCGAGGATCTTTTGAATGAACCGCCAAACCGATCGCCCAACCATCCTGATCGCTGACGACGATCCGACGATTCGACGCAACCTCGCGATGCTGCTTCAGTCAGAAAAGTTTGACGTTCGCGAAGCGGCGGATGGTCTTCAAGCCGCCGAGGCGTTGGCGACCGGCTCCATCTCGCTCGCGCTGCTGGATCTGAACATGCCCGGCCGCGACGGCATGGACGTACTTCGCGCGCACGCGGACCACCTGGAAGAGACGCCGGTGATCGTGATTACGGCCTACGGCGGCTCGAGCGCCGCCATCGAAGCAATGAAGCTCGGCGCTTACGACTACATCACAAAGCCCTTCGACCTCGATGAAGTACTGTTCACGATTCGCCGGGCTCTGACCCAACAGGCGCTCATCGCGCAAGTCCAATCGATGTCGACCGAGAATCCCCGCATCGTCGAGGTTCAATCAGACGACGAATTAATCGGGCACAGTGCGGCCATGCTTCACGTCTTCAAAACGATCGGCCGCGTCGCGACGACGAGCGAACCCGTGCTGATCGCGGGCGAGAGCGGGACGGGCAAGGAGCTGGTCGCGAACGCCATTCACCGCAGCTCGACGCGATCCGACAAGCCGTTCATCAAGGTCAATAGCGCGGCGATCAGTCCCGCGCTTCTGGAAAGCGAGATGTTCGGGCACGAGCGGGGCGCATTTACGGGAGCCGTCGCACAGCGCGTCGGTCGCTTTGAGCAAGCGGACGGCGGCACCTTGTTCCTGGATGAAATCGGTGACATGGACAGGGAACTCCAGGCTAAGCTGCTGCGTGTTTTGCAAGCCGGACAATTTGAGCGCGTTGGCGGTCAGCAAACGATCCAGACCGACGTCCGCGTCATTTCTGCGACCAACCGCGATCTGGAAGCGAAAATCGTTGAAGGAACTTTTCGCGAGGACCTGCTCTACCGACTCAACGTCGTGACCATCCACTTGCCGCCCCTTCGCGAGCGCCGCGAGGACATTCCGTTGATAGCAGAACACGTCATCCGGCGCTTGGCACGCAAATACGATTGGCCGCAATTGGCCCTTTCGGAAGATGCCGCGCGACTACTTTCGACACGTGCTTGGCCTGGGAATGTCCGAGAGCTGCAAAATGCTCTCGCGCGGGCGGCGATCCTTTCGCGAGGACGAATAATTGAGGTGACCGATCTTGAACTCGAAGCGAACCGCGCAAAAAGTCAGCCTGCGGCTGCATTCGCGTTGCGCGACATTCTTGCGGAGACGGAGCGTCGCGTGATCGGGCAAGCCCTTGAGCATGCGGAATGGAATCGCACCAATGCCGCGAAACTCCTGGGCATCAGCCGTCGCCAACTCTTCGACAAAATTCAACAATACGGCCTGCAAAAGTAGAGTTTTCGTGAATCAATCAAACACGGTTAGAGTTGATTGCCGATGGCAATCGATTTGACCGTCCATGAAAGACCAGGGATGGCGGACAGGCAGATCGCAAGTCGCCTGTTGATCCTTTGCACAAACAATCCAGCTGGAGCCCGACCGTTGTGCCGGCTATAACCAGCATCTCGAGGACAATGGAGCCCGGGGAGTGCTGGCGTGGATCGGGTCGTGACTTATCTGGAGGCGATCGAAGAGATTAGCCGTACCCAGCGCCGACACAAGACAAGCAACGACGCGAACACTTTGGCGCAGCTCGAAAGTGCCCTAGGTGTCGCCAAGGCGGCCTGGCTGCTGATTCCAAACGAGTGGCAAGCGCGACTGCATCCACCGCCGGAGCGCACGGACTAGGCAGTAGCCTCGATCGGCCGGCACGACCTAAACGTGCTGCAATCCTTGTTTCATCTTCTTCGATTGCGGTTTTCGTCTGTTTGGGTCGTTCACTGGGACCCGATCAAAGCCCGCGTCGCCTTCCGAATCGGCGCCGGCAGACCGTCCCGGGCTGCGATGACACGTTGCAGATCAACATCAGGCACACGATTGTCTCACTCGCGCGCGGCCTGGCTTCCGTACGAACACTAGTAGCCTGATGCCAGAAGAGGATTGAACAAAAAGCGCCTTACAACCCTCCCCTAGGACCTGCAATCGATGCGAGCGTCCGTATCGAGCGGCTCGACGGAAACCCGAAATCCCGCCGAAATGAAGTCGCCGGGAAGCTTGGCAATTGCACCCAATGCGTCGTCCCGATTCTCAAAAATCTGGGCATTCGTCTGCGTGCCAAGCGCTCGCTCGCCGCCACTGTTAGGCGCCGTGAGCCAGAACTTTGCGCCAGTGGAAGTCGTGGCCGTAACCGCGAATCGCATTCCTGGGCCCTCCGGTCAAATGCTGATCGCCCCAGCATGGGTGCGAAGCGCCCTGAAATCAAGAGGTGCTTTTCGGGTTGCTTATCCCACAACGACAGGCGAAGGACCACCTAACCGCGACGCGTTAGCATCGAACCGCGTCGATTCGCACCCGTCCGATTCTTTGGAAAGTCATCGGGGGCATCGCTTTTGCTCTAGGGAGACCGGCGGCGTTCGGTCGAGGCAGGAGTGGTCAAAAATGACGCCCAAGGAAACGAACCCCGTCCGGTGGACGGACGAAGAGCGATGGCAGTTCTTGATGGAGAACGTCAAGGACTATGGGATTTTCATGCTCGACCCGGAAGGCAGCATCGTCACCTGGAGCATCGGGGCCGAACGCATCTTAGGCTACAAGGAAGAGGAGATCCTGGGCCGCAATTTTTGTGAGATATTCACTTCTCACGACGTCAGCAAGGATCAGCCGAGGCTCGAGCTATCCGAGGCCCGTCAAAAGGGCCGAGCCGAGGATGAACGCTGGCACGTTCGCAAGGACGGCTCGCGTTTTTGGGCAAGTGGAGTAGTGAGTCCCCTGTGGGACGATCACGGATCGCTGCGAGGCTTCGCCAAAGTTCTTCGCGACATCACCGAACGCAAGCGGTATGAAGACCGAATCGCCGAAGAGAACCAGCGGAAGGACGAATTCCTCGCGATGTTGTCGCATGAATTGCGCAATCCGCTAGCCGCCATCTCCAACGCGGCGCGTCTACTTAGGCTGGAACAAACATCGTCCACCGTGGACGATGCGGCCAGCATCATCGAGCGCCAGATCAGCGGGTTAGTTGAGCTGGTCAATGATCTGACCGACGTTTCGAGGATGACGACCGGTAAGATCCAGCTGCATGTGGAACGAGTTCAGTTGAATGACGTCGTGAGCCGAGCTGTCGAATCGGTTCAGCACGTTTTGGGCGAGCGCCATCATCAGCTTGCGATCTCAGTCCCCCACGAAGCGATCTGGGTCAACGCCGACGCAAATCGATTACAGCAAGCGTTAGCAAACGTACTGAACAACGCGGCCAAATACACCGATCCTGGTGGACGGATTAGCGTGGCCGTGGAACGGCTCGGGAATGAGGCGTTCGTCAAGATTAAGGACAATGGGACAGGGATTTCGGCGGAGATGTTGGATCGCATTTTCGAGCTCTTCATTCAAGCCGACCGATCGCTTGACCGTTCGCAGGGAGGCTTGGGCATCGGTCTCGCTCTCGTTCGTCGATTAGTCGAGATGCACGGTGGCAGAATCCAGGCATTCAGCGCTGGCAACGGTCAGGGCAGTGAATTTGTCATCCGGCTGCCGGTTGTGCCCGAAGTAACCGCACCGGATTCCCAAGCACAGAGTGAGCCCATTGCTCCAGGCAAAGAACTGCAGCTCGTTTTGGCGGAAGACAACCGCGACACTGCGCAAACAATGGCGTTGCTCCTAAAGGGATTGGGCCACAAAGTCCGCGTCTTTTACGACGGCCCGGCGGCGCTTCAAGCAGTGCAGGGCAACAAACCGGACGTTTTACTTCTCGATCTCGGCCTTCCTGGGCTAAACGGTTTTGAGGTCGCCGAGCGTGTGCGGCAAGACCGGGCGTTGGACACTGTTCATCTAATCGCCATTTCTGGCTACGGCCAGTCCCAGGATCGCGAGCGATCGCGAGCGGCCGGATTCGAACGCCATTTGGTCAAGCCCGTCAGCCTCGAACAAGTTCAGGACGTGTTGAGCCAATTGATCGGGGAAGAAGATCAAAAGTGACCGCTGCCACGAAAAAATGCCTCGATGTCAGGACTCTGAGTTCACTTTCACCTTGCCCCTCTGTCCAAGCGCTCTCCACGTCCTAATTCAAGCAGGTCCTTCACATCGTTCTTGGTACGATGCCTAGTTTCCGAATTGCGCTTGACGATGGACCTCGAAGAGGGAGGACACTCTGGTCGCTCCTTCGCAATTAGCAGAGGGTGGGGCGAACCTAGCGCCAGGGAGAAATCGTCGCGGCGACCGAACTGTGTGGCGCGCTTGTGGAAAAGCGGTGCCGGGACAGATGAGGCTGTCAGGACTGATCCTGTGCACTTCATTCGACCGGCCGGCGTGTTGAGCCAGCCATCGACGGCTCGCCGGACTTGGCACCGAGGTCTTCGATCGGCGGATAGTGGAGAGCGAGGGATACGACGACGCGCTGCGGCATTCAGGCTAACTCAACCGCTTTCCGCAAACGCCAACAAACGCGAGCCAAGAACTCGCACCCGTCCCCCCCCGCGCCGCAGCCCAATGGCAATCGCACCGCGTAAGCCGCGCACGATCACTTTGCTTTGTGCTGGTCCACAATCTCAAGCGTTTTCTGCGGACGCCGAAAATCGACCCGGTTCAGCTCACGATCTCTGCTTCGAGCTTAGAGGTCTGGCGGAGCGACCTCGAAGCAATCGATGCCGAAGTCGCTCCCTGTCGACTTCGGGCCCTTGCCCACGATCTCGAACCGGATCATATGCCGGCCGGCCTGAAGACTCTTGGTCGTCAGGATGACGCGTCCGCTGGCGATCGGCCTGGGTGCGTAGAGATCGAGGAAGTCACCCAGGCGCTCGCCGTCCAGCGATGGTTGAATCCGGCCGAAATCCGGGGCCATCGTCAGGTAAACGCTCAGTTGATATCGGTCCGTCTTCGCGATTGGCAAGGCGAGGACCAGTGCATCTCCGGGTTTCCCACCGACATGGAGCTGAGCGTCACCACTCCAATTGGCCCGGCCGAACTCCTCCATGCGCTGCACGTTAGTCCGGACCCCGCTTCGCTCGACGATCTCAGCGGTCTCGGCCTCCAGCGGAGATCTCCATGCCAGTTTCGCTGTCAACAGCATCCCGGATTGCAGGCGCCGCTGGACGAACCACCTCACGATTTCGACTTGCTGCCGCGAGAGCGTCTTCGAGGAGTTGTACCAGTATCCCATGATGTTCTTGCGATCGAACGTGATTCTTTTTCCCTCGAGGACGACGCTCGACGCCCGATCGCACTGAATGGCTCTGATGAATGGATCCGGCGGCGTGTCCGAGAGGCCGTCCCCGTCGAAACTGGACACCTCACCGTGGTGATCCCTCAGCCACGCATCGGCCTGGGCGACGGTCTCAAACTCTCTTGCGAAGGTATGCGACAGCCCCAGGTAATGACCGACTTCGTGCGCGAAGACGCCGATATTCTGCCTCCCGCAAATGGTCGTCACCTCGAACCCAGGCATCACAACGAAGTCGTAATCAACCCACGAGAACCCGCCACCAGTGGGTCGAGGGCCGGGTCCATGGCGGAAGATCAACGTCAGCTTGCCGGAGTGCTCGGCCGCCAGCTGATTGCCCGCCCGCTTGAATTGAAGCCAATCGCGGTCGCCGGTGCCGGTCGGATTGTTCAAGAGCGTGCTTTTCCGCTCGATCATTCCGTCGGATGTCTTGTAGAGGAAATGAATTCCTGTGGAGGCGTAGACTTGATTTCCGCGGTCGACCCACCGCTTGACCTGGGCCGGGGAGATCGCGGCCGGACGCCCGCCATCGTCGTCCGAGACTCGCACCGCCAGAATCGGGACGGTTGCCCGAAACAACGCGCGATCATCGGCCGTTTCGGCCAATAGCACCGCGATCGCCAGACCCACCACTGCGTGCACGGCCGTCCTCGGATTAGGAACCGACATTGACCAGCTGGATTCTCATCAGGCGCTGGTTCAAATGGTCGACGCCCAACCTACGCCGATGGGATCGGTGAATCAACGATTTGGCCTCTCCCCAACGTCTTCCAGTGCTCTCGCAACATACCATCAGAGACCGAGGAAAGCTTCGATTGATGCTTTCGGCGTCAGGTGGATCAGGCCTGGTCGGCGGCGCGTTCCGCGAGACTCAAACATTTTCTGGGAACCCCGGGCACCCGAAACTCATCCGTTTTTCGCCACGCTGTTCCGCGTCCCGGATTCTCATACGTTTTGGCGGAATCCGGCCTCAGGCGGCGAGAGCGATCAAAACGCCCTGAAATCGGCGGCAGAATTCGAACGGGCCTGTTGAAAAAGGGCAAATAATTGTCGTTGTTCAGCCTCACCGACTTGATCGGCCACACCCCAAGCCGCTCCTGGCGTAGAACTTCGGCCTCCCCGAATCGGCCTTCGACGGGTTCGCTCCTGATCGATTGGCCTGGAAGCGATCGCGTCTCCTCATTGTCGTCGGGTGGCCCACTATCAGATCGCACGTCACAAAGTCGTCGGCCCCCGGAAGAGTGGGGGATCCGATTCAGCCTGAGGGGCCATTCAATCGTCGAGCCGCAGGCAAATCGATCCAGTTTGTTTTGCTTTTTCGTATCCATGTTGTGACGAGGTTGCCCTGCTGAGCGAATCACAGAGTGTAGTGAACTCAGCGATGGGAATGGGCGATCGCGATGCAGGCTCGACTCGCACCATGTAAGCCCGATGAACTGGCGACTATGGACCCGCCGGCCTCAGACCACGAACACTTTCTTTCGCTTTTGGAATCCCACCAGCGGCCATTATTCAAGGTCTGTTGGACGTACGGCAGGACGTCGCACGATCGAGATGACTTGTTTCAGGAAATCGTCGGGCGGCTGTGGACATCGTTTGCGAAGTACGACCGCAGTCGCAAGTTTTCGACATGGATGTATCGCGTGGCGCTGAACGTCGCAATCGACTTTCGAAGAAGGCAGCAGCGATGGGGAAGGGAGACGAGCCTCGACGAAGGCGGGGCGGCAGTTCCAGCCGAGGCACCTGACGACGCGACGAAGCGACAACAATTGCGTGAGCTGCGAGAGCTGTTGGAGCGACAACGCGATGCGGACCGCGCCATTCTGCTCTTGTACCTGGAAGGACACTCGTACCGCGAAATCGGCGAGGTCCTCGGCACGAGTGAATCGAACGTCGGCACGCGTCTGAACCGCCTGAAGACTTCGCTTCGGCAATCCGTTCAAGGGCCGTCAGACGAAAAGGGAGACGTGTAGCGATGCAGTTCGAAGAATTGCAGCAAGAATGGCAAAGGTTCGATCAGAAGCTCGATCGTTCGCTGGCCCTGCAGGCCGAAGTTGTGCGCCGAGTCGTGATGCAGCCAGCGCGCCGTCGCGTCAATCGCTTCGCGATTTGGCCCGTGATTGACCTCGTGTTCTGTGCAGTTGGGCTCCTGCTCGCAGGGTCCTCTCTTGGCAAGCATTGGCGCAACTGGCAGGTTGCGGCGCCTGCAATCGTAGTCATGATCAGCGCCATCGCACTGGCGGCCAGCAGCATACTTCAGCTCCAGCGTGTGGCTGAGTTGGATTGGTGTGGACCGGTCGCCGAACTCCAGACTGCTCTGGAACGACTTCGGACCACGAAGATTCGGCAGTTCAAATGGATCATCCTGTTTTCGCCGTTCGTCGGCTTCTGCGCATTAATGGTGGGACTGCACTGGCTCTTCGAGTGGTTGTCGGATGACCGCGTCCACATCCTCGACAAGCTCGATCCGCGGTGGATCGTCGCCAACTATGTCTTTGGTCTGCTGTTCGTGCCGCTGGGCTACTTTGTCGCCCGTCGTCTCGCAGAGCGGTGTCGTCGTCAGCGATGGTGGCAAACGGCACTCGATGATATCTCCGGAAAGAGCCTCAAGTCGGCGGCTCGCGATGTGGATCGTTGGGCGAGCTTGCAGGACGAGGCATCTAATCACAGCGTCTGAGACATGACGGCATCCGGCTTGATCGCCGACGCTCGCCGGTGAAGTAGAGCCGGAGGGTCTGCCCCGCGATTTTGCGATTACGGGACCGGTCTAGCATTTTCTGCGTCAGTTTCAGAGATCTGCCAACGCTCTCGAAGTGATCCGCCCGCGGCGTCAACAGTGGGTCGATCGAGACATCGAGCGCGCCCGTAGCGCGTTTAACGTCACAGAATCTCATACCTTTTCGCGGACACGCCAAAAAAGGACCCTTTTCCCGAATTACCGACGGGCCATTCACTGCACCCCAGACTATCCCAACCTTGGCTCTATCGCGCCCGCTAAATAATTGCCATTTTGGTGTTATAATAAGGTGAGGGGGAGGCGTAGCCTTCGACGTCCCGACCCGACGCCAGCCCGACCAGGCCACGCCCGTGTCTAAGCGGGTGAAAACGGCTAAATAATTGCCAAAAGCGTGGTATAGTGACATGAGTGAAGTAGTGTAAGAGTTGAAATAGAAAAAGTTGTTGAGTCACCCGCGGCCCCAGCAGTAGGCGGCCGCGGGTTTTTTCGTTTCGAATGCTCAAAGAACCACCAACGGAGACCAAATGACCGTCGCCTTGGCCAGTTGCTCGCTTGTATTGATGGGGACCGTGGCCCTCCTGGTCCGCGAGGTCCGGCTTCGCCGGGCCCTCCAGCAACTCTTGTTTCGCCTTTTGACCCTGTGGAGACGTCTGCATGCAAAAGACGGCCCGCTGTCCGCCGATCAGGAGGGCCCTGATAATCCTCGGCTTGGTCGCGATCGGCTGTAGCTCCAGCGACGACCGCCTAGTCGACCTGTCCCAGAAAAGCGCCGATCGGCAGGCGGATCAAAACCGGCTGGTCGAAGCCAACAACCGGCAGGTTCTTGAAGCCACCAAAAAACTGGTGGAAGCGGACGCGAAGGGCCGCACCGAAAACCTCGAAATGCATCGCCAGATCGAGGTCGAACGCTCGGGCGTCAACGAGCAGCGAAATGCCCTTGAACTGGAGCGGCGACAAATCGCCGCCCAGCGCAACCGTGACCCGATCATCGCGGAATCGATTCAGGTGACTGCCGGATTGATCGCCGCCGTTCTGCCTCTGCTCGTCTGCCTGTTTCTGCTTCGCGGACTCTTCGACAAGCCGGATCAGGATGCGCTAGCGGAGCTCCTGATCGAGGACCTTGTCTCTCGCGAGCCGCTGCTAGGCCATCCTGCTCGCCTCAGGCTGCCAGAGGCCGATAGCAATCCTCGATTGCCGGCTGCGCCAACGCCGGAAGGCTCCTCCATCACCTAGAGCCACCTGCGGCGCCCTTGGCCAACCACCTTCCTCAATTACCGCCCCCGTCGTGAAATCACCCTCTTTGCACTCAATGTCGCTCGGCGACAAGGAGTACCAACCATGAACCAATCCGAAATTGAGCGCGCGGTGGCTCGGGCAACCGGCGAGTCTCGCCGCTTCGTCAAGCAATTCGGCTTCAGCTTGATCTCTGGCGAGCCGGAGCCCGACAACGATCCGGCCCTGGCCATCGATTGCCCCGGCTGCGGCGCCGTCTTTGATCCGTCAAACGGCTTGAATCTCGGCAGGGGACTCGAGTGTCCCCGGTGTGACGCCATTTATCCGGTCTCCCTCGACGAGTTCTACGTCGTTGACGGTCCGCGCCAGCCACTCGTCGCCTGTGCCTGACGAAATCTTGTGACGATCCCATTCCCAGAATTCAAGGACCACCTTTATGAAGTTGTTTTTCATCAACAATGACGGCGGCGGCTTTGCCGACACGATCGAAGTGTCCGATGGCACGTCGATCGCCCAACTCTTCGAACAACGGGTGCCGCACGGCAAACCGGCGGACTACTTGATCCGCGTCAATCGACAGCCGGTGGCGGCCGGCCAAGCCCTGCGAGAAGGTGATCGGGTGAGCGTCACACCCACGAAGATCGAGGGCGCGTAAGCAACAGAGTCCGTGGCAATTAACTGAGGGGCGCTGGCTCGCTTGCCGGCGCCCCTCGCTTTTTGTTCCGCACCATGCCAGAAGGGAGAACCATGCACGCCCAGCACAAAGTGCT
The DNA here is from genome assembly GCA_963813715.1 of uncultured Planctomycetaceae bacterium. Taxonomy (GTDB): domain Bacteria; phylum Planctomycetota; class Planctomycetia; order Planctomycetales; family Planctomycetaceae; genus DASPSM01. The sequence continues at coordinate 879,146 of CAWFAK010000007.1, forward strand.
GTTGCGGACAGCGGAACGGATTTCGGCGCACGTGCACCGACTCAGAGCAACTCCGCTCTCGGTTGAGCTGCCGGAGGAAGACTGGAACTACGCCAAGCGCTTGCTGCGGCAGCTCGACGTCTGCCAGGAACGTGACTGGACGGAAGCCGCCGCGCTCTTGGCGGACCGCTTGCAGCGGGCGTTGGAGCGTTGTTGCGAGCGATTTCAAGAAATCAACCGCCAAGTCTCGGGACACGGCTCACCGCTGTTCGTTCAGAGCACCCGCGACAGTTTCGATGACCTTGTGTCACTGGCGGCTGAATTCGAGGCGGTATCGGTCGACGGGCCGAACCATACGGTTTCCGTCACCACCGATTCGATCGTCCTCGAAGAGATCAACCTCGGGCCCTTTGAGATCCGGCTGCAGTGGGACCGGATCGGCGACCGGCGTCCTTACAGCGTCATCGCCTTGAACCCCAACCCGGCCGGGGAGTCGAGCGAAACCACTCACCCGCACGTCAAGGGTGAGCAGCTCTGCGAAGGCGATGGCCGCATGGCCATCGATCGGGCCCTCCGCGCCGGCCGGCTGCTCGACTTCTTTCAACTCGTGAGCCGGATACTCGAGACCTACAACCCGGGCAGCGCCTACGTCGCGCTCTCGGAATGGAACGGCAGCCCCTGCAGTGATTGCGGCGACGTCGCCGCCGAGGAGGGCCAATACACCTGCGACCGCTGTGGCGACCGGCTCTGCCGCGACTGTCTCAGCTCCTGCTGCCGTTGCGAGGCGCTCTGCTGCCAGTCTTGCACCAACTTCTGCCGCCAGTGCGAGGAATCGATTTGCTCGGGCTGCCAACAGACCTGCACGCACTGCGATCGGTCGCTTTGCTGCTCATGTCTTTCAGAAACCGGCCTCTGTGAAGAGTGCCAGGAGGAACACGATGCACACAATGTCGATGAGGATGAAGACCAATGCCCGCCCCTGGAAGCCGAGACGCCTGCTCCGTCGGCCCCGGGAGATGCGGACCCGCAGTCGGCGACGGCCGCGGTTACGGTTTAGCCCCACGGCCTGGGCCAAGCTGCTGTTCGTCCGCGACCGCGGCTCAACCGAGGTTGGCGGGTTCGGCATCACGTCGGCAGACGATCTGCTGTACGTCGAAGACATGCGCTTAGTGAAACAAGTCTGTACGTCGGTTTCTGTGGTCTTCGACGACGCGGCTGTCGCCGAGTTCTTTGACGAGCAGAATGATGCCGCGCGCAAGCCCGAACAGTTTGGACGGATTTGGATCCACACCCATCCGGGGCAGTCGCCTGAGCCGAGCCCTGTCGACGAAGAGACGTTTGCCCGAGTCTTCGGGCCATGCGATTGGGCGGTAATGTTCATCCTCGCCCGCGAGGGTGCGGATTATTGTCGCCTGCGGTTCCGGGCCGGCCCGGGAGGCGAGTGGGTGATTCCAGTGGGCATCGATTTTCAAGGCCGTTTCGCGGGCTCAAATCGCGACGCTTGGGCCGCAGAGTACGAGGCGACCGTCTGCCAACCGGAAGTCCGGCTCACCGGTCTGCCCTCGGCGCAAATCGGAGCGAACTCGGCAGCGCTGACCGAGACGGATGACCTGTTCGACAGCTTTTGGGTAACCTTCGACTGGGAAAGGGGTCTCGATCTCCATGAACACACGCTTTGAGCGACAACAGGATCTCGTTCCGCAAGACCGCCTTGCCGCCCTGACGGCCACTGTTATCGGAGTGGGCGCGATTGGCAGGCAGGTGGCCTTACAGCTGGCGGCGATTGGAATCCCCCGCCTGCAACTCGTCGACTTCGACCAGGTCGAGCAACCAACGTCACGAGTCAAGGCTACTGGCAGGCGGATGTCGGTCAGCTCAAGGTCGACGCCACCCGCGCGGCCGTCGAGGCCATCGATCCGACGATCGCGGTTGAAAATTGTGCTGACCGATTCCGCTCCAAACAGTCCGTGGGCGAGGCGGTCTTTTGCTGCGTCGATAGCATTTCGGCCCGAGCCGCAATCTGGCGGGCAGTTGAGCACCGCTGCGAATTCTGGGCCGACGGTCGAATGCTGGGAGAGGTGATTCGCGTGCTCGTTGCCTCAGACGGCGCCACCGGCGATGAATACGCGTCGACGCTCTTTCCGCAGGCCGAGGCCCAGCTCGGACAATGTACGTCCCACAGCACGATTTACGTCGCCTCAATCGCCGCAGGGCTGATGGTCCACCAGTTCAGCCGCTGGTTGCGGAATTTGGCGATTGACGACGACGCCACCATTAATCTCTTGGCGGGCGAGTGGGCTCAATGCTCGCAGAGCCATGACCTGACGATTCGTCCGCGCCGCGCACCAGACTCATAAAACGCGTAATCGACTACGCCTCTGATTTGGTGGGTCTGCTCCCGCAGCGACACTCGGCTTGGATCATCCTTTTAAATTGCGATCGCGGCCCGCCGTGTTGTGTTTGAGCGGCCGCCCCGCGCAGGCCGGATCCGCCCGAAATGGCTCCAATCACGGTTCTCAAAAATGACGGACCAACTGATGTCCTTTTGGGAGACCATCGCTATGGAATCCGACGAACGACGGTTACTAGGCGCGCTAAGTAATCGGGGTGAAGCTCGTGAACACTTGGCCCGCCAGATAGGCAGGTTGCTTGCGCGCGAATGGCTGCGCTCGAAGCATCAGGGCCGCCAAGGCGGCGTTGGGGCGTCAGGCGGGGCCACGACCAAAACCGACGCCCCTTCTTCGAGGGAAATAACGGATGAATCACCTAAGAGACCGATTTGACAAATCGGGGGAAAAAAAGGACGCGAAAATTTTTTTCCGTGCCGGTCGGTTCAGACTTGCATTGTTGCCCTTCGCGCTCGCCCGACGTGATGCTAGACCCGATCCGCCGACCGAGCTTTGTGTCGCGGCGAAGACCCTGGGTCCGCGTCCGCTTTAAGAAAAGTGATTTCACGGAAGACCGTCGGTTTCAATGCCAGGGAGGATTCCGCCATGCAGAGACCGTTTCGACCGATGCCCAGCGAGTTTCGCGGAACGCTGTTCAGCGACGCGGCGAACCTGCAATTTGGCCCAAGTTGTCCTTTGCCAAGCGTCCAAGAGGGAAGGGCTCTGCTCGTGAATGAGCTTCAGATTAACTACTCACAGCCCGTCAACCGCCTCTACGCACTGGACTCGTCCCGGGTCTACTTCGTTGCCGGGAGGACCATAGGTATCGCTTGCCTTAAGAGAGTTCTCGGTTCACCTGGGGGAATGCAGGCGTTCTTCGCGGCGATCAGTCCCAATCGCGCGATTTCGTCGAATGTCGTCGAATTCGCGGGGCTCATCAAAGCGAAGGCGTCTCTAAATTGCTATTGCGCAGAGGGATGTGATTTGAAGTCGGTCGGCTTCATCGCGGTCGCTGGTGGCATCGCCGTCAGCGAAAGCACAGCTTTCGACTTTTCGAAATCTTGAGGACAGCACCGCGTCGACTCGGTGACGTGCACTCTGCAGGGCGTGGGGCAACGCTTGAACGCCGCGCACGCTGCTCATCCATTTTGCTGGATCGAATCTGAAGACGGTACATTCCGATGCACGAAGCAATTAGAGAATTCGGATGCCGCCGCGAAATGACTACGGGTCGGCAACCTCCATACGTAGATTTGCCGGGATTTGTATCGTTCGAGCCTTCATGGATGGAATTCAGTCGGCGACACCCCGAATGGCTACGGAAGCGACAGTCCGAAAGCGATGTCGTCTATCGGCTCCCTGAGGCCGTGCTCAGCTTGCTCGGGGCCGATCTGAAGCTCGATCGACGCGACCTGACTGCAGAAGCAGCATTCGATCGGCTCTGCCTTCGCGTTAAAGCCGTCGCCGTTTGGAACAATCGACCGATTCCGTACCGTTGGTTGCTTCCAACACCCGCCCCGATCCCCCAGCCGCAGATTGAGGGGATGACTTCGCTCGGGCTGACGCCGGAACAAGTCCGGAGGGTGCCCGAGGTGCTGCAGCGTATGGGCGACATGTCGGAGAGGTCGCAGAGTATCGCCGGTCGTCGAATCTCTGACCCCCAGTTTCTTGCCGCGTGCGATCACCTGCGCCATGACTGGAACTCGCTTGCCGATGCCGAGCGGCCTGAGCTTCCCCTCTCGCGGACGCAAAAGTGTGAAGCAGAGGCCGATTGGTCTAGGGCGGATGGCGCGCCAGATGCGATGGGCGAATTCTGCGGCAAATTTGAAGACTTTTGCCGCCGTTGGGGCCTGCTGGGGATGGCGACCTGGGATCTGCCGGATCCAGGAGAGCTCATGTGGCCGGACTTGACTCAGCGTCCACAGTTGAGTCGTGCCGACGAGGTCACCTTTCGAACGCCTCTGGATTTTCCCATGCTGGAGAGCGATGGGCTGGGGGAAATCGCGCGCGATCAGCATGCAGCATCTGCCAACAAGGCCGGGATTGTCGATCTGAGGCGGTGGGAGACGTACGCTCGTTTCCTCGAGATCGATCATTGGGAGCGAGTTCTCAGGACAAGGTATACGGGCGGCGAGCGTCCCCGGAATTACGTCACCTTCCTTGAGGCAACAATCGGCAAGATCGTCGATCTCGACGTTGAGCGTGTGCACAAGCTTCGGAAGTGGATGCGCGCACTGAAATCCGGACGGCGGACGAACCTGGCTTCTTGTCGCTAAGCCACTGCTGCAATTGGGCTTAGTAGAGGGGCGCGCGGCAGCACCAAGCGCGCCCGGCTTTTCCCGCCCGATCGCTCAGACTGCCGCTGCCTAACACGTGCGGGCGAACTCGTCGCATCAGCGACGAGCGTCCGGCAACACACACGTGTCGGCGGTGGGACCTATGCCGAGACCGCGCGGAGCATCGTTACTCGAGAGGCGATTGCCGAAGCGTTCGCCAAGGCGGGGCAGGCCGATCACCTGGTTATCTCTCCCGAAGAGCTCGCGGCAATTGTCGGCCTCAAGAAGAAGACCATTTACGTCTGGATTGCGCAGGGGCGTCTCGACGGATCGTTCACCAAAGTCGGCAAGCACATTCTGATCTGGCGCGACAAGGCGATTGACACTCTCTTTAACAGCCCGAAATAGGAGCCCAAAAGGAAATGCAAGAAGACAGAGACATCGTCGGCAACCGAGTGCGGATCTACCCGCGCGGAATCAAACGAATCTACTGCGCCGACTTCTGGCACGAGGGCAAACACTGCCGAGTCTCGTTGAAGACGCGAAACCGCAAGGTGGCCGTCGAACGCGCGGTTGCTTTGGCAAACGCGTTGCAGGAAGGAACCTATCAAAGCCGAGGGCCGGAAGTGACCATTGCCGTAGCGAAAGACTCATTCCTCGCCTTCGTGGCCATGGAAGGTCGGGCTTTAAAGACTCGCACGCGCTACGCGACCACGTTGCGAACGTTTCAGACCTTTTGTGAATCGCGGAAAATCATGCGGCTTTCAAAGGTGACGCCTCTCGTCGTGGACGCGTACCGGGCCGAGCGAAGAAAAACTTGCAGTCCATCAACGGTCTTTATCGAGACGGTGGTCGCCAAGCAGCTCTTACGCTGGTGTCATAGCCGGCGACTGATCGCGGTGAATCCCTTGGCCAGCTACAGGGTCCCAAAGGTCATTTCCAAGAAGCGGTCCTCACCGAGCCTTGAAGACGTGCAAGCGATCCTTTCGGGCTCACGTCCCCGTCTTCAGCGAATCTTGGGTACTCTGGCTTTCGCAGGTCTTCGGATCGGGGAATTGCGTCAGTTACGCGTCGAAGACGTCGATCTTGCCGATGGTTGGATCCGTGTCGAATCACGTGAAGGTGCGGAAACCAAAACGCATCGCTCGAGAAAGATTCCGATTCACCCAGTCCTTCGCGAGATCCTCAAGGAGCAGAGTCGACAGGGCATTGGTTCTTCAAGACCGAGCGGGGTGGGGACACTCGTGAAGGTAGTCACCCAATCGCGCCAAACAAGATCAACAAGCAGTTCCAGAAAGTCGCCGCAGCAATTGGCCTGCCTGTGGGCCTCAAGGACAACGGGTACACCATCCACTCACTACGGCACTTTTTCGAGACCTTCACCGTCAACAGCCGAATTCCACAGCCTGTTGTCGATACTTGGATGGGTCATCAAGGCGTCCGCTCGATGGGCAAGGTGTATTACGAGCTCGCTGATGCTGAGTCCCAACGATTCATGCGGGAAGTGTCGTTCTCGCTCAAGACCACCGCGTGCGCCTCAGGCACGCAAGTCTAACCTCAAAACAGAAGGGTTTCCGCCAATGTGCAATCAACTTCGCCGACGCCATCCAATGCTCAGTCAGCAGATCGCGGCTGGCCTGGCGCTGTTCGCGATGACCGTCATAATGTCCGGCGTCGCAAGTCGGACCGCCGCAGCCGCCCTGGACAAATCCTGGACAACCGGGGGGCACGCAAAAAACCAAGGCTCGCAAGGTGTTCGACGTTCAGCACTTACGATCATCGGCTCTTTGCGGGCTGAGAGTAGTGAAAAAGGATCCCCACCACCAGCAGAGATCCTTTTTTCGTCCCCGGCGGGGATCTTCCCCACCAGCCAAAGCGGGTCCAATCACGATCCGTGTCCCGTCCCGCGAGGGCGCTGGGTCAACTACTTATTGAAAGAATGTGTCCCGACCCACCGGACAGTCTCTTTTCGCCTCCCGCCCGACGAGACGCACGCCGACCGTCTCCGGCGCGGGGCCAATACTCGACGCTACCACGCGTAATTCAATGCGCGGAGCCCGAGTTTCTACGCCCGCATAAACAATAAACAAGTTGAGAAATTGCTGGCCGATCGCTGGCAAGCACGGATCCGAGACATCACGAAGGCGGGTCCGTGAGAGAATGAAATACGCAGTCGAGCCGCAATACAATTGAGTCGCCTATCCAGGAGCAACGAACATGACGAGCGAATTTCGGCTGGCTGCCCTCGCGATCGTTTTGACCTTGTTTCAGAGTTGTCGGCCTACCGACGCCGATGACGTGTACGCGGTGCCGAACGAGGAGCGGCTCAAGAGGGCGATCAAGGAAACGATTAAGCCGAAGGCCGCCGTTCAGAAACCATTGGCCGTCGGCGCAGATGCCCTGCTCGCCTGGTCCAAACCTGTCAACGGGCTAGCAGCAAGAATCGAGTATGTCTTTTGGGCGGACGCCTTCTTCGTGCGTCTCAAAAACGTCGGTGATCGGCCCTTGAGCGTGCCGACGGGGAATCCCGCTGACCCGAAGGCGGCTCCGTTGTTTGAGGTCTACGCGCAGCAGGGGTCGACGCCGTGGCGATCGATCACCGGGCCGACCAGATATGGCAGGTACTTCAGCAATCCTGACGGCGACGAAATCGAGCGTGTCGCTGCGCGCGAGAAAGGACGCGAAGGACAACGAACCCCAAGTGACCGACCGTGGATAATCCTCGAACCGGGCCAGGATTGCATTGCGTTGGCGACAGGTCGGGATCAGGAAGGAAGCGGAGAGCCAAAGAGCGTCAAAGTGGTCTTGCGGCAGCCCGATACTGGCGATGCCGGGCGTTGGAGCGGCGTGCTGGAAACCTTGCCGCGGCCTTTGGAATTGGATCTCGAGAAGCGTCGCGCTCTTCGTGGAGCGGTGCCGTGTCCCGATTACCTTCCGCCATTGAGCTACGACTATTCGGGGTTTGTCGCGATGTCCGGCTCGGAATCAGCCGTGTGGCTTCTGTACCGCAACAATCGGCCGCTGATCGAGTTGTTGTCGATTTATGTGCCGGCTGATGTGGGCAAAGAATTCGAGCGGCGGATGCGGGCCGAAAAAGATCGGCCAATGAAGCTGCTTTTGGCCACCATCGCCGCACCCGCCGGAAGTGAAGAGGCGGCGTTTTACTTTTTGGAGCAGATCAAAGGGACCGACTACCTGATGTGGACGAATGTGCGCGACGCGTTGCAGTTCACATGCTGGAATTACGGCGTGGGCCCCCGCCAATTGGAAAAAATGGAGCCGCCGGCGTGGCTTGCCGAATTGCTCCTGGCGGTGTGCTCTGATAACCGCTCGGTAACGGGTTTGGAAAAAACGAACTTCGAGCAGGGAACATCGTTCACCATCGCGAAAGAGTTCGGCATGCTTTCCACGCTCGTCGGCTGGAAATTTCGCGGTGTCGTGCCGCTCTTGAACAAGCGGGTCGAGAGTGACAACGCGGATTGGCGCGCGTGGAGCGATCTGGCCCAGTTCGGCGACAAGCGCGCGATACCCGGCCTGATCGGATCGTTGAATGCCCTTGCGAAAACCGGTCGGTTGAGCGACGAGTCACGGTTGGACGAGGGATTCGACCAATGTGCTTCCGCGTTGGCCGAGTTGAAAGCGCGTGACGCTGTCCCGGTCCTGCTGAATTTCATCGAATTTCCCGGAATCATCGGCGATCTCGCCCAGATTGGTGATGAGCGAATCGTACCCGCGCTGCGCGATCTTATTGCGGCCAATGGCCGTATCACTCGGGATGGCAAACGGGTGGACCCCGAGCAGGAACCAGAGCGGCTTTTTGCCGCCAGATTGGCATTGGCTCGGTTCGACCCTCAAGATGAAGCGATCCATCTCGGTAACATGCTCAACGACTCGAACACGCTCCATCGCCACGACGTGTTCTACCGCTTGGAACGCCTGTCCGACCCGCGGGTGATCCCCATTCTGGTCAACTTAGTCAAAACGGACTCCGATCATTGGATGATCACTATGTCCATCAGTGATCTTGGCCGGCGAAAACGTAAAGCCGCCGTCGAAGGGCTGATCGAATGTTTCGATCGGCAGTTCAAGGAGGAGTACTTCGGGAAGGGCGAACACGTGACGCCAGCCACATATCCGAATCTCATCGCGAGCAGCCTGCAACAGATCACCGGCCAGTCCTTTGGCAGCGATAAACAGCAGTGGCTCAGGTGGTGGCAGAAAGAGCGACAAAGCACCAGTCTAAAGTGAAGGGGCTTGCGAAATTCGCGAAGTTGCCGCCGACCCAGTCATGTCGAACGCGCCCCTGCTTGATCTCCCAGCGCCGATTCATTTGCTCATCGAGGGGCCGAAGCTCGAGGGCCAAGCCGAACGGCAGAGCCGGATGCTTGGAAAGCATCGCGATGCCCTCGTTCAGGTCTTTGATCGCCAGGACGACAATTCCGCCCAGGAATTCCTTGGTCTCGGCGAAGGGGCCGTCCGTGACGGTGACCTGGCCGCCTTTGGCCCGCAATGTCTTCGCGGTGCGTGCGCTCTTCAGTCCGATGCCGCTCAGCCATTGTCCGTTTTTGACGCGAGTCTCGTCGAAGGCGATGCAACTCTTGAACATCGCCGCGCGCTCGTCCTCTGAAATCGCGCCCCAGCCGTTTTCATCGAGATAACCCAGGCTCGCGAATCTCACCGATTGCGGATCAATGGCGGGCGCGCTGGGCGCAACGCTGCAAGGGAGGCCGTCTGACGCTGGAGCGATTCTTCGTCGATCGGCCGAATCTCGAACGTCGCGCCGTAATGCAGGCCGGGATGCTTCGAGACCAGCTCGACAGCCCGCGCCATGTCATCGGCTTCCAAAACCGCGACGCCGCCAAGTTGCTCCTTCGTTTCGGCAAAGGGGCCATCGGTCACAAGCACTTTGCCCTTGTGCCACCGCACGGTTTTGGCCGTTGGGCTCGGCTGCAAGGCCATTCCCTCGCTTCCGAAGTGTCCCTCCTTGATCATCTTGCCGTCGTAAGCGAAGCACTCCTCCATCATTGCGTCCTGCTCGGCTTTCGACATCGCAGTCCAATTGTTCTTCTGACTGTAGCCCAAGAAGGCGAACTTCATCGGTGGCTCCTGATTGCGCCGTGCTGAAAATGCGTTCAAACGCGTTAGATGCCCGCCCTCTAGTCGAATGGCGCGAAGTGAGATCGACATCCCCGGAGGGATTTTATGCGTTTCTACCATTTTTGAACGCGCAAGAAAAAACGGCTGGCCGGGGTTCCGGTCAGCCGTTGGTTGAACGATGCGTGGCGCGCTTGTGGCTGCCCCGCGACTGACCCCTCCCTGGGTCAGTCGTTGCGGTGAGGCGTCACGCCGATTTCTTCAGGGTGATTTTCTCTCGGGTCGCCGTTGCCGACGAACCCGAGACTCATTCAGGACCGATGTTGGCTCCGAGCTGACGGCACCTTATCGCGCGACGACGTTGATCTTCTGCCGCGCCGACCGCGCTGTCTTCGGCAGCTTGAGCTGCAACACGCCGTCTTTGACGCTGGCTTCGATGCCGTCGCGGCTGACGTCGTCCGACAGCGTGAAGGTTCGCTCGAAATTGCCGACGCCGTATTCCGTCTGGTACGGCGTGAAGCCCTCGAACGTCGTCGGTTCGACGGTCCCGCGGATCGTCAGCACGTTCTTGTCCAAAGTCACATCGAGATGCGTCTCGTCGACGCCCGGAACGTCGGCCCACACGACCACTTCGCTCGGGCCGTCCACAATGTCGACCGCCGGGCGATAAACGGGCCGTTGCTCGGTGCCGTTGCTGCCCGCACAGCGTTGTGTCTGGTTCATGGATTGGCTCCTAATCGTTGATTCGTTTCGCGGATAAATGCGTGATGATTTCCTAGGGAGGGTTGATCAGCGCGGCTCCATCGGCCGCCGTCGAATCAGCGCGGCCCGATCAGCCGCTGCCAATCAGCCCGCCTTGATCGTCAGCTTCGTGGGCTCGTGCTCAGGAGTGCGGGCGAGCTTCAGCGTCAGCAGCCCCTTCTCATAGACGGCTTCGCACTTGTCGGCGTCGACGTCGAAGGGCAACTCGATGGTGCGGCGGAACGGCTCGAACCAGCGTTCGCGGCGGACGTACGATTCCTCGCGCGTCTCGGGAGCCGCCGCTCGCTGACCGGTGATCGTCACCGAGTTCTTGTCGACGTGCACTTCCAACTGGGACGCATCGATGCCCGGCAGCTCGGCCGTCAGAGTGAGGCCTTGCTCGTTCTGCAGCGCATTGATGGCGGGAAAGCTCGCGCCGCTGCGAACATGCGGCCACCAATTCCCGTTCGACAACTGATCCAACTCAACCTTAAGGCGATTCATGTCACGCCAGGGATTCCAGACAGTTCTCATTCGGCTCATCTTGTGATCCTCCCTTTCTTGGTCGGCGGCCCGGGTCATTTCGACCGACGGCGCCATCGCTCACGCTTCTAAAAAGCAAGGGCTATACCAATCGAACGGCGCGAATGATTCGAAAACAGACAATGATCGCAAATCGATACGCGCAAATAACTTGCTTCCAGAGAAATCGGTCAGAATTGAATTGAAATCGGGCGAGTAGCAGTCCCGTCCTAATGCCATATTGGCAGCACAAAAGCCATGGCACTTTTTGACACAATCCACGTATGCCAAATTGGCACAACCGAAAATCGCGTCCCCATCAGCGCGCGACCGGACGCGCCGTTCTCTTCTCAATCGGGGCGTCCGATCAGCACGTTTTTTCCGCGGGCGACGGGCGAACTCTTCGCTTCGCAGGCGAACTTCACCATTCCCGCCGCGCGCCACCGGCAGCTTGGGCCGATGTTGAAGACGTGCGGCACCGGAGAAGGGATTCTCCACCGAGATCCCGGCCCTTGGGCGACTCGCGGTGCCGAGATTGGCGTGCCCCATGACGGGTTTTGCCGGTTCGCGTTCGCTCGATGAGCGTCGACGGCGGCGTCTGGCCACCGGTGCCGAAACCGTCGCGCTCGAGACCGTCGCTGAACCGGCGCCTCGACGCGCCGCTCCCGCCAAAGTCAAACAAAAGCGTCGCAGCCCGTCCCACTTTCCCCTGCGAAAAGTGATCTCCGCCCGTTACTGGAAACTGGCCGCGATCGTGCTGTGTGCCGCGCTGGCCGGCGTCGCCATTCTGGGCGGCGGCTGGGCGGCCGCGAATTACGGACAGCAGCTTGGTCCCGGCTTCGTGTTGTTGTTCGGGTTGGATGCGGCCCGGCTCGTGCGCAGGATTCGCCGCCGTCGGGCTGTTGCTGGCCGGCCAGCTGGCCCTCTTGATCAGTTGGGCCCGCTCGCAGAGCCTGCAGGACTTTAATGGCCGCTATCGAGGTTGGGTCTTCTGCGCACTCTTGGCGTTCGTCGCTGCGTTCGGCATGCAGACGCAGCTCGCCGCCGCCTGGAGCGCAACGGCCGGCTGGCTTTGGACAGCTCAATTCGCCCACAAGGCGACGCTGCTCTGGCTGATCCCGACCGCCTGCTGCGGAATCTTCGTGCACGGCTATTGCGTGCGCGAGATGCGCGATTGCCGCGTGAGCCTGACGCTCGCCTGGCTGACGTTCGTGCTGGGCGGCGGCGTGACGGGAATTGTGCTTGCCCGCCCCTTGCCCTGGCCCACGCCGCAGGCACGCCTGATCGAGTGCGGGGTGGCACTCTTGTTCGTCGTCTGTGCGTTCGCCAGCGCGCTCTTTCACGCGCGGCACGTCGTTTATGTCTGCGTCGATCCGCCGGCTATCCGACCGTCCCGCTCGCTGGCGGTGCTCAAATTGTTCCGGCTGTGGGCTCTGTTCAAGTTCAACCGCTCCGGCTCAACAAAGAAGAGCAGTAAGACGGCCGAGCGAGAAACGGTCAAAGCCCTCAAGCGACGTACGCCCAAGCGCACGAAGCCTCTCCGCCGCAAACCGAGCGAAGACGAATCGGACAATCCGCCGACCGCCCCGCAGTCTGTACCGAGCACCGCCCGAAAGCCGACCCCCGTCGTCCGCGAAGACGAGTCCGAAGAGGGTGATGCGGAGGAAGACGAGACAACATCGAGCGAGGCAGACTCCACCGCGAGCCGTAGCGACAACCCGGGCAGCCAGTTTGCCGGCATGAGCCGCCGCGAGCGTCGTCTCCTCAAAAAGCAGATGCGCACCGAACCTACGCAACTGCGCCGCTCCGCCTGATTTCGCCGGCACTCCCAAGCACGGTTCCGCAATGGCGTGCACCCGCGCCGAGGAGCTGCCGCAGGCACCGGGTCCAGGGCTACGGCCCTGGTTGACGGGAGTGCACGTTGCCCGCAGAATGCTCGGTAACTTCACGGTCGGCAATCTGGCCGGGGATTTGATCCTCGGCTCTATGATTCTCACCACGCACACTCAGCTCGTCGAGACGCTTTATGTCGCAATCGGATTGGCCGCAAGAGGGTCGACGCCCGGAAAACTCGGACCGTTTCGGCCAGCGCCCGCCCGACGATTGGGGTGGCGCGCCTGCTCCGCCCAGCGGCATGAGCGGCGGCATGAAAGCCTGCCTGATCGTGATTTGCGTGGTGGGCTTTTGCTGCGTCGTGTGTTGCGGCGTCTTCGGCTACGTCTTTTATACGATCGGCAAATCGATCACCGCGCCGATCGCTTCCAAGAATCCTGCCGAAGTCAAAGCCGGCCTCGACGACATTTGCAAGATCACGCTGCCTCCCGGTTTGGAGCCTAAGAGCGTGACGAAGATCGATAACTTCGTCTTCTCGACGATCGCCGTCGAGTGCGAAAACCCGGGGCATGCCAGCCTGATGATGCTGCAGATGCACACCAAAATGGGGAGCAGCGACTCCATGGCACCCGTTCGGCAGCAGTTCGAGCAAAAGCGAGTCACCCACGTTACCAACGGCGGCCCGATGACTAACACGAAGATCGAGACAAGAGTTCTCAAGATCAAGGGGCAGGACTGCACCTTCACGTTCACGAAGAGCGAGCCCGCGGCGGGCAAAGGCGCGAAGGACGGAGCAGGGGGTAAGGCCGGCGCAGACAAGGCAGCTGGAGATAAGGGTGGCCAACTGACAAGGCTGGGGCTGGCAAGGCCGGCGCCGGCAAGGGCGAAGTCGCCGGCGCCAAAAAACCCAGCAGCCGGAGCGAGCGGGAAAGCATTTACGGCGACTTTGACGGCAAGGATGGCCTGGTGCTCATCTCGATCGATTTCGATGACACCTACAAAGAGGCCGACATCGTCAAAATGCTGGAGTCAATTCAATAGAAGCCGACTCGACCGCATCCGGCTCGGCAGCCGCCGCTGGGTCGACGTCCGTCTCCGATTCGGCCGACGAAAAAATTCCGTCGAGCGCGATCGCGCGAACGAATTGCCCGCCGCTCTGGTACGAACCGTCGCGGCGGAAGCGGCACCAGCGGAGCAGCGCGAGCAGCCCCTCCACCGTCGAGGTCGCTTCGTCGCGAAACTGCACGATCACTTTCCGTGATGCCAGCGGCTGCGCGTGGCAGAAGGAAAAGCCCGAGAGGGACAGATCGCGCCCCTGGGCCACGAACGTCCGCCCCGCGGCGCCGTCGCCCAAGTCGTCGAGCGGCGTGATCAACAGCGGCTTGTCGTAGGCGACGCGATGCCAGCGCCGCGAGTGCAGCGAGCCGAAGCTGGCGTGCCAGCTGGCGACAACGCCTCCCGTGAACAAACAGTCCATCTCGGGAATCCGCTGCAGCACATCCAGCACGCGCGGGTCGGGCACGGCGGCAGTGCGTTCTGAGGGGGCCGACGGCAGGGAGGCGGTGGCGTGCGCACACGCTTCCACCGGTTCGAGCAATGCCTCAAGCATCAGGCGGCCCCGGGCGACGCTTTCGCGGCGCCAGACTCGCGCAACACGACCTCGACAAGCCTAGGTCACGCTTTGGGCCGGTCAAATCGATTCCGGCGCTGGTCAGGCGCGCCCGGACCGGCCATAAACCTTTGGCCGCAAATTATTGGAAATGCTAAAAATTTGCTTTTTACTCTTGCGTTAGGAATTGCGCATTGAGATGCTAAGGAAACAGCGGGCCGTCCGATTTCAAAGTGGGGCAGTCATGTTGGAATCGACCCACGTCGCCCAAAACGGATTCGAGCGCGGGCTGGCCGCACTCGCACAGCTCGGCTTGGTCCGGCCGGCCAACGTCCTCCTGGCTGAGTACCTCGCCGCGCTGACGGCCGAGGAAATTCTCGACGCGACAACCGCTGAACGGCTGTCGGCCGTCTATAACCGCGTGCGCTATTCGGCGGTTTCCGCAGACGATCCCGAGCTGCAAGAAGCCGTCGCCACGCTCGAGTCGGTCGCGGCGCGGCTCACCGCCTGGAGCGCGGACGAACGCCGGCAAGTGGTTCGGCGAGTGCGCGCGATTGCCGCTGCCGCCAACAGACGACGGCTTGGAGCGCGAGACGGCCTGTCTGTCCGACGCCCGCACACCGATTCCACCGACGCGACACGCAAATGCCGACCGGCATTCCTCGCCCCAGTCGCGGGCGGCGCATCCCTCGCCGCGGCCGCATATCGAGCCGGCAAGCACGAACGCCGCGTTCGGCGACGTCAGCAATCCGCTCGACGAGTTCGATGCCCTGCCCGTTGCTCCTGCGGCAGCGGCCACGACCCGTCGCGTCGGTCTGCCGCGGTTGTCGCTCGAATTGGCGGCCGTCGTGGGATTGGCGACGTTCTTTAGTGGGTATTTCGTCCGCGACGCGTTTAGAAAAACGGTCGAAGTCGCCGACGAAGTTGGCGGAAGCTCCGGCGAGCACCTCACGCTGAACGACGCCTGGAAGGATCAGGGCGCGTGGGTGCATGGAGTCCGCGCGGGGCGATCAGGACGCCCAGGCCCGGCACTTTCAAAAGGCTCGGCTGGAACTCGAGCTCGTGCACGCCTACGTCCCCAGGGACGCGGCCGTGCTCAACGATCTGGCCGCTCTCTATCTCACGCGTGACGAGTCGGGCCGCACCGATCCGAAACGCGCGCTGGAACTGATCGAGCGGGCGCTGACGATCACGCGACAGCCGACCATCCTCGATACGGCGGCCGAAGCCCACTTTCAGTGCGGACACATCGACGAAGCGATCCGTCTCGAACGCGAGTCTCTCTCCAAGGAGCTTGCCTGGAGCAACGCATCGGCCGGCCAGTTCCGCCAGTACCGCCAGCAGCAACTCGAGCGTTTCCGCGAGGCTGAGCCGGTCCGCACCGCCCAGCTTCCTGCCGGCCCCACGGAGCCGAGCGTCCCAGCAGCCGAGGCCGCCAAAGGCAAAATGAACGCCCCGCTCGCGGCTCAACCCGGCAATCCGGCCGGTTCCTGAGCCGCCCGCCACGCTCCGGACGTGCGACAATCGCCCTGGATTTGCGAATCCTCCTTGGGCGGCGACCGCTTTTTTGCCCGTTCCAGAAGGTGCCCGCCACCCCCGCGGGAGCCAAAAAACACGGGGCATCCGGCCAGTCGCCCTTGCAAGACGAGCCCGTTCTCCCGAGAATCCAGAACTCGATAATTCGGTCCAGATTCGGTCCATCACAGCAAGGTGGTCAAAACGACCGCTTGCGGATTCGCATATTTTGGAGGTCGGCGGCAATGGCTCATAAGAAGGGACAAGGCTCGAGCCGCAACGGGCGCGATTCGAACGCACAACGGCTCGGCGTCAAGAAGTTCGGCGGCGAAGCCGTCCTGGCAGGAAACATCCTGATCCGCCAGCGCGGCACCAAGTGGCACCCGGGCCGCAACGTCGGCCAAGGCAGCGACGACACGCTCTTTGCCCTGTCCGCCGGCGAAGTCTACTTCGACCGCGGCGGCCGCCGCATCAACGTCCGCCGCGCCGAGCAGGCGTAGAGCCCGGACCGGTTCGCGTCTCCGGGCACCTCTGCCGCTCGCTTCCATGCAGGCCTCGGCTCTGGAACTGCGCGCATTCGCGCTTCGGTCCGGCCGTCGACCGTCTGATCGGCCGCGGCAAGACGGTGTGCTGCCACGAACAGCCCCAGAGCTTTGAAAGCTCCTCGCAAGTCATGCTGTTCGGTGCCTCGCTACGTTGCGAGTAGGACAAACTCTTACCACGACAACGTCGTTAGTGAGCGCCCTGCTAGACGCTGGCTAGAATTCTCTAGGTAGATCACATGCGAAATGTTAATACTTGAAGAGGATTTGCTCCTTGTTGCTCAATCGATCACACTAGCGAATCACTAATAATGTGTACTCGCAAAGACTCACGTCATGCGGAATGGCCAACTATTTCTGCGAAGCCAGGCCGTGCCGTCGGCGCCGCCGATTGAGCTTTCTGACGGCACGATGCTGCTCGGTCGGCATTCAGCATGCGACATCGTGCTGCTGGACCCTTCGATTTCCCGCTATCACGCGGAGTTTTCCGTCCGCGGAAGCTTGGTGACTGTGCGTGACCTGAATAGTCACAACGGAACGTATTTGGATGGCAAGCGGATCGAAGCGGCTGACGTGCAGGCGGGCCAGCGATTGAATTTCGGCGACGTATCGTTTCAGGTTCGGATTGCCGGTGTCGATGACTCCGAGCCCGATTCCGACTTGGAAACCGACAGCGTGAGCGGCCGCGTGCGGTCAATCACCGCGGAACTGGACAAGTTGCCCCTCTCGCCTGCCGAACGCCGCGTCTTGGATTCCCTGCTGCTGGGTCTGTCTGAAAAAGAGGTCGCCACGCGGTTGGACATCAGCCCCAACACCGTCCATTGCCACGTGGGCAAAATCTACAAGGCCGTCGGCGTTTGCTCGCGAGCCGAACTGCTGGCCCGCTTTGTCCCCCAGGGTGACAAGCGTGGCGATCAAGGATCGAGCGAACCTCCCGATGCCAATCCACGGACCAAACCGTCCTAAGGGACTCGGGACCGTGTCTTCGGGCGATCCGGCTCTCATCGAACGCTTTTCGCGTCGACCGCCGTCGGCTTGCAAACGCCGGCAGCGGTCGAGATACTTTCGGACGCGCGATTCGACGACTCCACAGGCGTCACGCCGCACGCACCCCTAGCTCAATTGGATAGAGCATCGGTCTACGGAACCGAAGGTTGTAGGTTCGAGCCCTACGGGGTGTATTTTCTTCGAGACGCCCGCCGGGCGGTCCGAGTTCGGTAAGCGGCCCGCCAATGGCCTCTTTCTGAATCGCCCTTGCTGACGTCCGCCCGAGCTCGACGAGTTCGCAGGCATGACCGGGCACTCCGAGCGTTACATCCTGGCGACCGGGAGCGGCGAGGTCGAGCGGCTGCGGTTGTTGCAGGAGGTTTACGGGCCCAACAGCCAGACGCTTTTGCGGCGGGCGGGGCTGAGGGAAGGCCTCCGCGTCGTCGAGATCGGGTGCGGCAGCGGCAATGTCGCCTGCTGGCTTGCCGACAAAGTCGGGCCGCGCGGTTCGGTCGTCGGGATCGACAATAGTCCCGCTCAGGTCGAGCAGGCGCGACAGCAAGCCGAAGCGCGCGGTTTGTCGAACGTCGAGTTTCGCGTGGGCGACGCGAACGCGCCGGGGCTTCCCGAAGGGACGTTCGACCTCGCCTACGCCCGGCTCGTCCTGATGCACCTGGTGAATCCGGGCCAAGCCCTCGAAGCCATGCGCCGCCTGGTGCGGCCGGGGGGCTGCGTCGCTTGCGAAGAGATGGATCTCACCCGCTGGATTTGCGACCCGCCGTCCGATCTCGTCCGCCGCTTTTACGAGTTGAACATCACGCTCGGCGAACGCCACGGCGGCCACTTCCGGCTGGGGCCGAGTCTGCCCGGACTGTTTCAAGCCGCCGGCCTCGCGCCTGAAGTCGCGGCAAATTTTCCGCTCGCGATCCGCGGCGAACAGAAGCGGCTCTTGGACTTGACCTTTCGCGAATTCGCCCCCGAACTCGTTCGCGAACAGCTTGCCAGCCAGGCGGAGGTCGACGCCATCGCAGCCGAGCTAGTCCGGGTGGCTGCTGACGAAACGACGCTGCTCGCGTTTCCGCTCTTAGTGCAGGCCTGGGCAAGACGCGACAGAGACGGCGTCGCGCCACCGGCAACGCTGCGAGAAGGAACGGCGCACCGAGTGTGACCGCCAGCCAGACGAGTTGTGCCTCCTCGGAGTTAAGCAACCGGTTGCTGCAGCGATTGAACGGCTGTTTGCACGTCGCGCTGCGTCACATTCAGGACTCGCATCACGAGCGTGAGAGCGGCCTGCTCTTGCGGTTTGATTGGGCCGTCGGCCGACGCGACGACAAATCCGAATTTCAGAAACATCTGCTTCCCGGCGGGGCTGAGTCGCGGGGCAAGGTATGCCAAGCGTCGTTGCGTTCCCTCGCTGCTCGAGAGCATTGTCGCCGCCTCAAGCTTGATCCGTTCCGGTTCGAAGGGGGCGCCGCCGCCAGTTAGCGTCGAGACTTCCGCGATGCAGGCCACCTCTGCATCGTTGATCGCGCCGTCAGCGATGGCAAGACCAGCGACGGGAGGAGAATGTCGTGATATTGCTGCCGAAATTTCTGATTCTGGTGAGATCCGGAGGTGCGACCCGATCCCGGGAAGGTGCGTCTGCGGATGCCATGGCAGTCGAGTTGGTCCCCTTGGCCGCTGCCGGGACCAGCACTCCCAAGTTCCACATTCCGTTCAGTCGTGCCGCCGGCAACTCGAGCAAGAAGGGATCGGGGCCAGCAGTCCTCACCGCTGACCCCGATCCGTGCATGTGCAGAAATTCGCGCAAACAACCTACTGACTAACGGGCAAGAGATTAACGGTCAGGTTATTTGCAAGACCGAATCCGTTCGGGTTGTTGAAGTCGGTGACGGTAGTACTCATGGTAAAGGACGAAAGCGGTGGGCTGCTTGGCCGACTCGCCCCGAACTGGTACTGAATGACGTTCATCAAGTTGGTCGTCATGTTGACAAGGTCCTGCCCGGCGATCGTCAGGACGTGCGAATTCGGATCCCAGTTCACGCCTGGCGATCCCGCGGTGCCGGTCGTCAGCGTCACAGCCTGCAGCGGCAATTTTCCATTGGCCGGACTGCCCAGCGAGAACGTCAAGTTGACGGTGTTATCGGGGGGAGTTTGGTAATTCGTCCCCAGATTGATCGTGAGCGCGTTGGGCGTATAACTCGGTGGGGTGCAGGCGGCGATGCCGACTCCCTTGCTGACACAGCCGAGCGTGAATTGCGCCGTGGTCCACGCCGGCTGCGAAACGGCCGTGGATTTGGCACTCGCGATCGACACGTCGTTGCCCGCCGGGGCCGGCGACGAACCGCCGGACGAGGCGCCCGCCGGGCCAGAACCCGACGCGGTCAAATGCGCGGCCGGAACCAGCAAATGCGTCGTCGACCCGTAAGGGGTTGCCAACTGCACGTCGACATAGAGGTAATCTGGCCACTTGTATCCAACATGGATCGCGACGCTCACAGTGCACGATGAGTTCACGCCCGAACCCTGCAGCTTGAGGGTGAGGGCATCGACGCCGGCGAAGCTGGCGCTCGGAGCATAGCTCAAATCGTCCACTGCGTCCTGCAGATCAGCTAACCTTCCGGTGATCGTCATCGAGGAAGAGCCATTGGTGCCCGACACGAAGGACAGGCCGTGGAGATTTCCTCCCAACGTGATGATCCCGTTCGCCGCTTTCAGCCACAACGTGCAAGGAGGCAATGTGGGATCGTGCTCAGCGGGATCATGCAGCTTGATCGCATTCTTCGGAAACACTAGGTGCTGGGGAGGATAGATCGATTGACTTGACAGTGTTTCAATCGAGTTTAGCGCCCCTGTGCCGCTCGTCGAAGAGCCCGAGGCATCCGAGGTCAGCATCACCAGGCCGCTGGGGCCGTCCGAAACGGTCTCCTCGAGGCTGACCTTACCCGCCGCTGACTGTTTTGCATCGGCCGGATCTTGGGGACACGGGGATTTGGTCTCAGCGAGAGCATCAATCGCGTTCTTTGGCTCTGAGGGATCGAGCTGTTGCGCCCATCCGCCCGCGACTTCACCGGTTTTCTCAATAAGCGCAATCGCATTTTGAGGAATGGTGACCTTCATCACCTGGCGACTGAGCAGCTCGGGCTGAACAATCTCCTGGCCGCCGATCACGACCCGCGTTTGGTGCACGCTGAAGTGGTTTCCAATCAGGAAGAGCGTCGTGGGAGCATCGAGATTGATCGCCGGCGTTCCGTACCAGCCCCAGAGCTCAGGCGCGAAATCGGTCACGCCCGTGTTGAACATCGCAAAACCGCCCAGGGTGTTTTCGTATGGCACCTGAACCGACATCGACTGCAGCGGGAGTCGAGATTCGAGTTGCTGCGACCGGGCCAAGAGACGGTCGATATCGCCCTCCCGACAGCATTCGGCGTGACCGACGAACTGCGAGCAGTTTTGAATCATTCTGAGCTGCTCGCCCAGTCGGATGGCCTTCCGCGAATTCATGAGTTTGCGGCGCGGATTGTCGAGGGCGAAGAAATTGCTGCTCGCGTCGACGTCCACGTAAGGCACGAAGGAGGGCATCAGGACGATGGCCACGCACTCCCGCATGCCCGGCTCCAGTTGCCGCTGCCGGAGCAGGTGCCGGCGATCGGGTCCGCCCCACAGCAACTCGAAGAGCACCTTGAAATTATTTTCCGTATCGGGGGACTGAAAGCGCGGGTAAAAGCGCCAGCCGAACGTGTCGGTTCCGTGAGAGAAACCAACCATCGTCTTATTGAGCGCGATCGTCTCCATGTCCGTTTCGAGTCGGCGGGCAAACTGGAACATGTTGTTCGCGCTTAAGTTCCCGGACACGAAGGCCAGCGAAATCGCCAGCTGCATCTCCCGGCGCATGCTGTAGCTGTCCGCAATGTTTTGGGAGTCGTCCTCGGGGTCGAGGGCGAACACATGAATCGGCCAGCGGCAACGCACGTATTCGGTGAACGCCTGACGGTCCTCGGGGCTCGGGAAGGGGAGAAAATACTTCGGCCAGAACCCGGGCGCTGGCTGGGGCAACGCGACATGGCAGCCCGCCGAAACGGGGGCTGTCTTCATGTCTTCGATCAATTGCTGATTTAACAGCGCTGAATCGACCACAATGGTCCAGGCAAGCGTCGTCGTCAATTCCGGGCTCTTGTTTTGAGACTTGGCTTTTGCCTGTTCTTCAAAACGCTTGCGGGCCGCACAGATATTCTCACGGTTTCGACCGTGAATCTCTTTGACGAGCTGTTCCTCGCACTCCCGCCACAGGTCTTGTGTTTCCGGGTCCAACTTCATCAGTTCGTAAGAAGCATTCAACTCCGTTTGCAGGAAGTTCTGGACATCGGGGTAGTGAATAAAGCTCTTGTTCTCGACCTCAGCGACAAATGTGCGCCAAGCCGTGCACACGATCTGAGCCCACGCATGTGCGCCATAAACATCCAGAATCTGCGAGGGGGGAAATGCTTGCCGCGCATTTCGTACGCGGGATGTAGAGTGCACCGCCAAGGCCAAGTTTACTACTCGCGCGGTCTCGCTCTTTAGCCTCGTTGACGGCGTGGAGTCATCAGTGCCATACCGTGATTGCTCGTTTGTTCGTTCATCTGAACCCATTTCAGTGGGTTGAGCAGCTCGAATCGCCCGTTCCAAAGTCTCGACCAACAGCTCATATTGCGACTTTCCATTTGAAGCGCGGCCGCTCCGCGACAGCTGACGCCATTTTTCTTTCATCGGGATCCGCCAGTCCATATCGTTCAGGACCTGCGTCAGCGGCACGCCGATTTCATCGATCAGGTCATTGATCACCAGGTTTCGAAAGGTCATCGGCAGCAGTTCTTCGCTCAAGTGCGGCTTCATCGTGAGCGTGATTTCGGCTCCATACCGCTGTTGCGTCCGTCTGCCCGGCAGAACGGAGACGGGGATGCGAATCAGATTCAGCGAGTAGCCCGGCGAATCAGCCGTGTCGTCGCCATCGCTCATGCGGCGCAGCTCGTGCAGGTGATCGATATAGCGCTTCATTTGGTCCAGATAGACGGTCGGCTCGAGACTGATCCCATTCGAGGCGCCGGCGAACGCGAGCGGCGTCGGCATTGACACCCCCGTGCGCGACATGTTGCTGAACGCCCCAAATGCGGTCGTTGAGGGGTCGTACGAGAAAGGAGACGACGGGGCCGCCCCGCTCGTGGAGGTCGACCCGCTGGGCGAGCTGCTCGCGCCCGATCCGCCGCTCGAGCTTGCTGAAGAGCTGGCCGTGGCGGGCGTCAGCCCTGAACCGCTTGAGCCCAGCGACGCGGCTTGGGCCGCGTAAGAGAGCGCGAGCGCATCGGCGGCATAGGCCTGATCGCTGCGGTTCAAAGACCCCTGCAGCGTAAACTGAAACTTGTTCAACATGGCGGCCATGGTGGTCTCGAATTCCTGACGGTACATCGTCAGGCGCGCCTGTCCCCACACGGACGGCTGCTCCGCCACCACGCTTCCGTCCGATTCGATGCCCCGCTCGAGCGAATCCAAGGCGGTGGCGAGATCGCCGGCGGTGGGCTGGTTAAGCGCCTGAGCCGGCGCTCCGTCTTCGTCAGAGATCAATTCAATCGAGTCCAGCGATCCGATCCGCTGACACGACGAGGTCAGCAGGGCCCCGCCGAAAATGATCGACGTCCCGAGCGCAATCCAGCGCTGTCTGCGCACATTCATCGCCCCGTCCCCCCTAAGTACCAAGCACCGGGAAATGTTGTGTCTGCGGACGCGCGATTGATGGACGGCAAAGCTAGGCTTCGCCGGAGATGGGAGTCGCGCGCCCACGGCTAGACGGGCTTATAGATCGTCCTCTCTGAAGGTAAAGATTATGGGGGTTCTACCAATCGAGACGAAACTAGCGATCTTGACGGTTTTTTGGTGAAGAAACTAATGGATTAGGAAAACTTTGACGGTTATACTGCCTCCGTCATTAATTTGGACGCTAACTATGAGGCACACCATGCGACGCCTTCTAACACTGACCTTGGCTTTTTCACTGTTTTCGGCCGTTTGCTCGTGTCCCGCAGCGGACAAGCCCGCACCGACGCAATCGTCCGGCTCGGCTACCCCGACGACACCGGACATTAAACCCATCGCCGGGGATGAGTACGCAGATGCGGTCTTGCAGTTATATGACCTGGCACGCTGTGGCTGCGTTTGCTGCTGTCCTCATCCTGGAACACAGCAACCGGTATCGTCTTGCGTCGGCTCAAGGCTTGTTTGCCGGCTCAACGCGATCGACACCATCGGGGGGTTTGTGAAGTCTCAGACGGCGGTCCTTTGCTTGAGCCACCTCTTGAAAGAGCAATGCTGCCTGTGTGCCAGTTCACCCAGCGGCGGCGATATCGAGTCGGTCCTGGTGGCGTTGCACGCGATCAACGCCCTCAAGAACATTGGCGCAAACGCGAAGTCCGCTCTGGTGGCGATCAACTGTGCCTGCTGCATCAGCCCCGACCTCACCAGCGCGATCAGCGCAGGCGCGGACGACAATTTCAGCGCCGCCAAAGCAACCGACACCGTCCCCGTCGAAGACGCCGGCGCCGGCGAGCGATGCCGTGAAAAAAGCACTCGACGCAGTCAACGCCGCGTTGACCGCAGTTGCGAAGGCGCTCGCTCCAGCACAGCCCAATCAGGATTTGGCCAAAGCAATCACTGATCTGACCACGGCGATCCAACAACTCGAGACCGCGAAAGCGGCTACCCAGCCGGCCGCCTCGAACTAGTTATGCTGAACTAGGTTCTGCGTTGGCCCTCCCATGGGATCCAGACGTCCGACGTGCAATTGACGCCAGGGGGCGGGCTGCGGTTTGGCGTTCGCGCCGATCCTCGAAGGTTAGGCGTTTCGCCTGAAAGTCAGCGTCCCTATCCAATCCGCGGAGCCACGTGCCATGACCAAGGTGACCAAAGTCGCCGTTTATTCAAACTGTGATATGGCGACGGTTGCGTGGGTGACGAACGCCGCGATTCCTCAGTGCCGCGGCTTTGCACTCGAGCGGGAGGTTGCTCCGGGTAAGAAGGGAGACGCTGCCAGCGGTTTCATCAATACTTGGGTCGGCTTCAAGGGCCAGAAACACCAGGCCGGCGAAAGCCGTGCGAGCACGGTTTGGCCGATTCAGCGTTACATCTGGTCCGATTACGTCGTCAGCCTGGGTCAAAAAGTACGCTATCGCGTGATCCCAATGCTTGGTTCCGCCAACAACCTTAAGCAGGCACCTCCGGATCAATGTAGCGCCTGGTCGCCCTGGATCACAATTGATACCGGAAGCACCAAGGGCTTCTCGGCCTACTTCAACCGGGGGCTGATCCCCTCACAGTTCATGGCGAGGCAAGCCAAGAAGTCGCAGTCGTTCAAAAAGATGTTGCAGCAGGATATCAACGACCCCAAAAGCACAATCCGCACGTTTCTCTCTGGAACGCTGCGAACTAAGCTGCTCGGGCTGCTGAAGGCGGCCGGCGGATCGGGCCTCAAGATCTACGCAGCTCTCTACGAATTAAATGACCCCGAATTGCTGCGGGCCCTGAAGGCGATCGGCGCCAACTGCAATCTTCTGCTGGGATCGGGAGCGTACAAGTCGGCAAGCAAGAAGAAGCACACTCCCGCGGTGCCCGACGAAAACAAACTGGCGCGGCGCGACCTGAAGCAACATTCGAAAGTTCACGTCTATGACCGGCTCGTCAAGAGCCCGCACTTCGCGCACAACAAGTTCGTCGTGTTTTGCGACAAATCCGGGAAGCCCAAGAGAGTCTGGACCGGGAGCACGAACTGGACGGTCACCGGTCTGTGCACCCAGACTAACAACGGCATTTTGATCGATGACCCGAAGCTTGCGGCTGCCTATCTCGCCCGGTGGACCGAGCTCAAGAAGGCCGGCAGTGGCTACCCGAAGACTCTCGCGCAGCATGGCTCGAAGCCTGCGATGTCAAAGCTCAATCAGTCCCCGCTGCACGCCTGGAACGTGCCCAGCTTGAAGTACGTCGATCTCAACGACGCGTCAAAATACATCCGGCAAGCCAAGCAAGGCGTTTTATATCTCATGTTTAATCCCGGCATCGGAGACGGCAAGAAGAAGGCCTATGCCCTGATTCAGAAACATCCTTAACCTCAATCCCAACAAACTGCTCATCCACGGCGTGCTTAACCAGGACCCGGGAGGAAAAAACAAGCCCCTAATCCAGTTGGATCACAAAGGCACACAACTGCCGAGATTCTCGCTTCCGGCGATTTTGCCCAAGCCGCTCAAGGTGGCGAGCTTGAATTGGTTCAAAAGCACATTCCAATACAACATGGTGATGATCCACAGCAAGGTGGTGGTCATTGACCCCTTTGGCGACAAGCCCGTCGTTATGACGGGTTCGCATAACATGGGTCCCAAGGCCAGTCGGTCCAACGACGACAACCTGGTTATCATCGAAAATGCCCCGGGGCTGGCGGCCGAGTATGCGGTCTACATCATGAACGTTTACGGCCACTACAAGTGGTTATTTAACCAATTTCTCCGAACGAAAAACGCCCCTCAGCGTGGCAAGAGTGCCTCACCGCAATACGACGGGAATGAAGACGACGACAAGTGGCAGAATCGTTATCTGGATCCGAAAAGCGCAAATTCGCGCGAAATTCAATTCTGGCTGTGACGACCGTCGGTGCGCCAAATCCG
This sequence comes from uncultured Planctomycetaceae bacterium, assembly GCA_963813715.1. Lineage (GTDB taxonomy): Bacteria > Planctomycetota > Planctomycetia > Planctomycetales > Planctomycetaceae > DASPSM01. The sequence continues at coordinate 905,318 of CAWFAK010000007.1, forward strand.
ATGACGATGAAATCGCTGATCGCCGCTGCGTGCCCGTGATGATCCCTCACATAAAAAAACGGCAATTCCGGCCCGCACGGCGAAGTTGCTCTGCTCACACCCAAATATCCGAAGTGCAATCCCCACCCGGGAAGCGGATCTCGTGCGCGCGCACCGGCGCCCGTTGGTTCCTTGCCGAAGTCGACGAGGAAGTTTTCGTTGACGGTCAGGCTGCCGTCGGGGTTGCAGTCGAATTGCATCAGGTAGGAACCCTTGGTGGCGAAGTCGGGGTAGAACTGGTTGTCCCAGGTGCTGTAGAGCGAGTTGGTCATGTAGAGCCGCTTGCCGTCGAGGCTCAGGTTGAGCATTTGCGGGCCGCCGTTGAGGTCGCGGCCTTTGACCGAGCGTTTCTTGCCGAGGACGCCGCCGAGCCAGACTTGGGCCGTCAGCTTGGGATGGGCCGGGTCGCTGACGTCGTAGCGGCGGATGTCGCCGTGCAGCCAGTTGGAGAAGTAGAGCCAGCGGTCGTCGAGTGAGAGGACGAGGTCGGTGATCAAGCCGGGGACAGGGAACGGCCAGCCCTTCTGTTCGACCGGATCGACCTGGATCACTTTGTCGGCCTTCCAGGTGTTGCCGTCCTGGTGCCAGTGCCAGATCGCGCTGCTGAGTGCGGCGCCGACGAAGCCGTGCTTGCTCGACGGTTCGTGATGGAAGCGGACTTCGAGCGGAATCAGCCCCGCCTCGCCGAGGTCGATCGTTTGCAGGATCTGCCGCTTCTCCCAGTCCCAGAAATTGAGATGGCGGCCGTATTTGCCCGCCGCCACGTCGGGCGGTTTGAAGCCGTCTTTGATCGTGTTGGGAGCGCCCCATTCGCTGCTGACCATCACGTTGTGGCGCGGCTGATACCAGAAGTCGTAATTAAAGGTGATGCCGCTCTTGGCAGGGTCCCAGCGGCCGGCGACGTTGAACTTGTCGTCGAGCAGCAGGAACCCGCCGGGCAGGTCGCCCTTCGCGTCGCCGAGCATGGAGATCATGATCTCGCCGGTCGGCAGGCAATGCACCGTGTGCGGACCGGTGAGGTTCGTCTTCGAGATGATTTCTTCCGGGCCGATGACCTTGTGCATCTTCGGCCGCCGCGGGTCGGCGACGTCGATGATGTGGATGCGGGTCGACTTCAGGCCGGGCACGACCAGGAACCGCCGCATGTGCTTCGCGTCGCCGTGGCAACTGCTGCACGCGTTCCAGCCGAAGTGATGCAGCTCGTCGCCCAGCTCGGGCATCGGCACGCGCTCGATCACCTGCGAATAAGTTGACGAAGCCGGATCGACGTCGACGATCGCCAGGAAGTCGGGCTTCTTGACCGACGTTGCGGCATACGTCGCCGTGACGAAGGCGATCTTTTCCCGCTCGCTCTGCATGGCCTCGCGCGGCGATGCGTAGGTGGAGTGACCGGAGCCCCCTTCCCCGTGATGGTGGGCGGCCAGACCGCGACTCCCCAAAGCAGACGAGGCGGCCGCCGCGGCCGCCGTAGCGAGAAATTCACGTCGACGCATGGTCATTCCCCTGATTGATGATGCAAAGTCTCGCGAGGCTCGTTCGTTGGCCAGTACGCGGCATTGTACGACGCCCTGCTCACGCGGCAACCTGGCAGCCACGGCTTGTCAGATGCCCGACCTTGCGGGGTCCGTCCTTGGGAGAAATACCCGTAGTTCGCGCCCCCCGCTCGGGTTAGACTCAAAGCGGGCCACCTTCGTGCTTCTGGACCACTGATGATCCGTGGACTCTCAAGCGGCTGACAACACGGGGATCGATTCGGCGTCGAGTGACGCTGCCTCGTCGCCGCTGGTCCCGCCGTTCGCCCGTCTGGTGATTCGCGTCGCGGACGGCCCGTCGGTCACGAAAGACATCCTCCGCCCCACCACGCTGGTCGGAGCGGTCGGGCCGTGCAATATCGAGTTGGTCGGCCCGGGCGTCGGCCCCGTGCACTGCGTGTTTGCCGTCGAAGGCGGCGGCCTGCGCGTGCACGATCTCGCGCGGCCAGCGGCACCTGGGTCAACGGCGAGCGAATCGAGGTCGCCCCCCTCGCTTCGGGAGACGTCGTTCGCGTCGGTGAGTTCGAGTGCCGTGTCGAAACCAATCTCCCGCGAATCGCCGACACGACCGACACCGGCAGCCACGCTCGCCTGGTGATCGCCGGTGGCGATGGCCGCAGCATCGTCAAAGATATTTTCCGCGCGACGACGCTCGGCGGCAGCCGGGCCGGTTGCAACATCCAGTTCGGCGGTCCCGAAGTCTCCCCCGCCCATTTCGTGCTCACGGTCTTTGCCGGCCGTCTGCGGATTCGCGACCTGCGGACCCGGTTTCCGACGCGGGTCAACGGCCGAGCCGTCACCGCGTGGACGCTGGCCGACGGTGACGAGATCGCGGTGGGCCCGTTCGGCGCCCGTCTCGAGACGAGCCTGCCGGCCGTCGCAGATGATCCGGAAAATCAGCTCGACGCCCGCTTCGGCCCCACGCCGGCTGCGCCCAACCAAGAGAGCGTTCGTCAAGAAAACGCCCGCCTCGAACAGGAACGCAGCGAGCTGGCGGCCGCCCGCGAGGCGGTGGCCGCGGAACGGACTGAATTGGCTCGGCTCCGCGCCGAACTCGATGACGAACAGACGCGTCGCCGGGCAGAACTCAGTGACGAACAGACGCGTACCCGTCAGGAGTCGGCGGCTGCATTCAGTGCCGCGACCGGCGAGCTTGAGCAGGCCCGCTCCGAATTGGCCGCTCAGCGTGCGACGTTGGACACCAATCGCGCAACTTTCGAAGCCGAGCGTGCGACATTCGAAGCCAACCGAGCGAAAGTCGAGGCCGAGCGCGAGGAACATCGGTCGGCCGCGGCCGCGCTCGCCGCGCGCGAACTCGCGTCGCAGGCGCAGGACAAGGAACTCGGGGCGAACCGTACGAGCCTGCAGAGTGAGCGGAGCGGCGCTCGCGGCGGACCGATCGGCGCTCGAGACTTTAGAGGCCGAACTCGACGCTCGTGCTCGCCAGGTCGCGACTTCGACGCAGGATCTTCAGCAGCGGTCGGCGCGGCTCGAGGAGCGGGACGCCGACTTCCGCGCTGCGGAGAATCGGCTGGCCGCGGCGAACGAGGCTGCGGCACGGCGGGAGGCCGATTGCCGGCAGCGCGAGGAAGAATGCCGCCGCCGCGAGGAGGAGTGTCGGCTGCGCGAGGCGGATCTCCATTCGGGCTCGGCCGGGCTCAAGTCCGAGGCCGAGCGCATCCGTCAACACAACGAAACGGCCGCACGCGAGCGGGCTGCCCTCGATCATGACCGCGACGCTCTGGCCGCGACGCGAAGTCGGCTCGAGGCTGACCGCAACGAGCTGGCCGAGCAGCGGCGACAAATCGAGACCGATCGAGCATCGCTGGCCGAGGCACGTCAAAAGCACGAGGCGGATCGGCAGGCCGTGCAAACCGATCGCTCCTCGCTCGAAAAGCGGCAGCGGACGCACGAGACCAAGGCCCGGGAGCACGAGCGGCTCGCCCAGGAGTTGACGCAGCGGCAAACTGAGCTGGCCGGGCATGCCGCCGGGCTTGAGACGCGTCGCGACGAGCACTCGCGCCGCGAAGCCGATCTCGCGACGCGACAACAGGCGGTGGAGACCGAACACGCAGCCGTTGCGGAAGTGCTTCAGGTGCTCCATCGGCATACCGCCGAACTCGAGAGCACTCGGGCCGCCCTGATACAGGAGTCTGAGCGCCAGCTTGCACAAGCGGCCGGGCTGCAGGCGCGATCGCAGACACTGACTAAAGACAACGATCGGCTGGCCGAGCGCGAGCGAGTTCTGACCAAGGCGCAGCTCGCGGCTGAGAAAGACCAAAAAAACCTCGCCGCGGATCGCCAGAGCCTGGAGCAATCCGCGGCCGAACTGGCAGCGGCGCGGCAAAGTCACGAAGCCGAACGAACGGCCCTCGCCGCCGATCGCCAGAAGCTCGAACAGACGGCCGCAGCGCTCGCCAACGACCGGAAGGCGCACGAGTCGGAGCGGCGTCAGCTCGCCGACGAGCAAAAGAAGCTCGAGCTGGCCGTCGCTTCTGTGGCAGCGAGTGAAAAAGCTGTCGAGTCGAATCAGCAGAAACTCGCCGGCGAACGGAAACGCTTGCAGGCGGAGTCGGCGGCCCTCGAGATCACGCGGGCGCGACCTCGAGCGACAAGCGGCGCAGCTGGCCGCCCGGGCGACCGATCTCGCGCAGCTCGAGACGGACCTCACCGAACAGGCCCATCGGGTGACCGCGAACGAGGCGACATTGACCCAATCGACACGCGAGCTGTCGAATCGCGCCGAACAGCTGTCCGCACAAGAGGCCGATCTGGCCGGCCGGCGGCGAGAGCACGACGCCCGACGCGACGAGCTCAACGAGCGGCTGCGGGAAGTCGAGCAGACGGAAACCAATCTCGGCCGCAGCCTGGCCGCGCTGGGGCAGGAGCACCGCCAGCTCGAAGCGCGGCTGGCGGAATTCGAGCAGCAGCAGGCGCGATTCCAGGAAGACCAAACGGCGTTGCGAGCCGCCGAAGCCGCGACAGCCCGGTTGAGAGAGACCCTCGAACGCGATCGCTCGTTGCTCGACGAGCGACTGGTGCAGCACGCGTCGAAGCAGGAAGCGCTGGCCGCCAGCGAGCGGGCCGTCGAGCAGGAGCGCAAGCGGCTGGACTTCGTGCGGGGCGAACTCAATCAGCAGCACCTGCGGTTGGGCGAAGATCGGGCGGCGGCCGAAGCCGCGCGACAGGATCTCGCGAAGGCCCAGCAGGAGTTCGACGAGCGCGAGCGGCGCGTCACGGAATCGGAAGTCGATCTCTCGACGCGGCAGATCACGCTCGCGGCCGAGTCCGAGCGGCTCGACGCCGAGCGCGAGCGGCTCGAAGAATGGGCAAGGCGGCTCCGCGCCGAGCAAGCTTTCGCCCGCGCCGCGAAGAAGCAGTTCCAGACCACGGTCGACGAGTTCCGCTCCGAGAATCGCCGCTTCCAGATGGCGATCGGCGCGATCCGCAGCGACCGCGAGCGTCAACGCCGCCGCCGCATCGGGTCGAAGCAAGTCGCCGAAGATCGCGAGCTGGCGCAGGTCCTCGTGAACGAGGGACTGCTCGACGAGGCCCAGGCCGAATGGTTCGCCTCCGATCAATACGGCGACTCACGGCTGGCCGGCTTCGAGACGGTCGAGTTCATCGCGAAGGGCGACGAGAGCTGGATCTGCGAGGCCATTGATGCTCAAACGAAGCAGCGGGTCGCCGTCAAAATCCTGCGCGGCCGCTCCGGGCCGGTGCCGAAGCGCGGCGGCGGCTGGCGGCGGAACTGCGTCTCGGGCAAGCCGTCGATCACTCCGCCGTCGTGCGCGTGCTCGCGGGCGGCCCGGACGAAGAATGCCCCTTCCTGGCGATGGAGCTGGTGGCCGGGATCTCATTGGTCGAACTCATCGGCTTGCACGGCGCCCTGCCGTGGCGGGAGGCATGCAACTATGCCTTCCACGCCGCCGTCGGATTGGGGAAGTTGCACGACGCGGGAATTGTGCATCGGGCCATCGAGCCAGCGAATTTGCTCGTCGACCGCGAGGGAGGGCTGAAAGTCGCCGACCTCGGTTCGGCCGACGCCCCATTCCTTCACGACGAGGGCGCGCCGCCCCTACCCTTCACGGCGACACCTTATTCGTCGCCGGAGCTCTTCGGAGACGTTCCGGCGGGCGACGTGCTGACCGACATCTTCAGCCTCGGCTGCACCATCTATCACGCGCTCTGCAGCACGCCGCCGTTCGACCAGGCGCCGCGGCCGCAGAACGGTCCGGCCGCGTTCGTCACGCCTCAGCCGCTGCGATCGTTCGTGTCGGACCTGCCGTCGGAAGTTGTGCGGATCGTCAAGAAAATGATGACGCCCGACCGCAACAAGCGATTCAAGTCGATGGACGACGTGGCCCGCGCGCTGGGTCCCTGGGCGCGGCGACAGCAAGCCTATTTCGACCGGCCGGCCATCGTGGCTCAACGCTCCCTCGACGCCCGCGCCCGCCTCCGCGCCATGGCCCGCCAGCTCGCCCAGCGAGCGCAATCGCCCGAATCAGTGGCTGAGTCGGACGTCTCGCCGATCGGCTAAGTCGCGGCGCGCGGTCTGTTCGCGAAAGTGCGTGCTTCGAGACAACGCCCGGCGAGCCCCCAGCGTGAGCTGGGGGGTGCTTACTCTTCATATTTTTCGTTGCGACATTCTCTCCGAGCAGACAAGAAACGCAAAGCACCATCGGGCTGACGCCCGACGCTCGCCTGGGTTACTGCGCCATCGTGCGCCGAGCGTGAAAGACGCGCTGACACTTGGGGCCCGGCTGGTCATCTCGTCAAACGGCTCCCTGCTCGGGCGTTTGCGGCTGCCAATAGAACTTGTACGCGTCGCCCAGTTGCATCCGCGTGTAGCAGACGATTTCCTGCGTGTGGCCGTTGAAGTGCGGAACGGAGTGGAAGATCGCGCCCCAGCCGGTGACCGCAAAGCCTTGAATCGTCCGCTCGCGCAAGCTCGGCGGGGCTACTGCGAGCGAGCGTCTGTTGGGCCGCGACGACGACCCGGCGTCAGCTTTTCGATCAGCACCGACTTCGGCATCGGTCCGCGCTCGGCGAACTCGGCCGGCCGCTGACGCGTGTCGGCCACTCCGCCGACCCCCGAGACGATCCATTGCTGGAGGTTGCCGCACAGGTGCAGGATCAGATTGCCGATCGAGTTGAGCGACGCGGCGGGCCGCCACCAGAATCTGCTCGTCGGAGAGCTGGTTGACGCAATGGCCGATCTTGGCCGCACACTCGTCGAGTAGCTTATTCGCCTCGGCAAGTGCGGAACGTGACGACATCTTCGGCAGTGAGCGACTCGGCAGCCGGCGGCATGACTGGGCTCCGCGAAAGGAAAGGTTCGGAGATGATCGATGCGCGATTGGCGACACGTCGGCTGGCCAGCGAGTTCGCGGCAGCCGGCGGAAAACCATGGCCGGCGGACGCTATCGCGCCGCCCGGAAACAGTCCACGACGTGATCGTTCACCAAGCCGACGGCTTGCATGTAAGCATACATGATCGACGAACCGACAAAGCTCATGCCCCGCTTCTTGAGATCCTTGGCGAGTGCGTCGGATTCGGACGTGGTGGCGGGGACGTCTTTCATCGATTTCGGGCGGTTGATCTTGGGCTTGCCGCCGACGAACCGCCACAGGTAGGCGTCGAACGAGCCGAATTCCTTTTGGATCGCCAGAAAGACTTGAGCGTTCTTCCGCGTCGAGAAGACCTTCAGCCGATTGCGGATGATGGCCTCGTCTTTGAGTAGCGCTTCGAGCTGCGCGTCGGTCATCCGCGCGACTTTTTTCGGGTCGAAGTTTTTGAATGCCTTCCGATACCCCTCGCGGCGCTGCAGGATCGTATACCAGCTCAGCCCAGCCTGTGCGCCTTCCAAAATGAGCATCTCAAACAGTTTTTGATCGTTGTGGACGGGCCGGCCCCACTCCTTGTCGTGATAGTCCGCATAGTCAGGCTTGTTGGCCGGCACCCACGGGCAGCGAGTCTTGTCTGGCATAGTTGGTCCATCTGCCGAAGCTGCATTTTTGAAGCTGCACGCATTCTAATCTCCGGGTGGCACTGGCGGCTTGTCCGCCAGTGGGCCTTTTAGAGCGACAAGAAGACACTGGCGGACGAGCCGCCAGTGCCACCCATCGGCAGAAAATGAGCTCGACACCGGGCCGCGGTTGCTGAAGAACCGCGGCCCGGTTGAGCCTGAACACTACAAGACGGCGCACCGCCCCTGCCGTGAGGCGCTTCACAGCAGGTTTACGATGCGATCCGTCAGGCCCTTCTCGCCGACAACGACATTCAGCTTGCCGCTGCCGGCGATCTTTTCCAGAACTTCCAGCTCACGCAGCCGCATGAGCGTCGGGTTGTCCGCCAGCAGCTTGGCCGTGTTGGCCTGGCTGCGGATGGCGGCCGTCTCTTCGCGGCGGGCGATGAGGTTGGCCTCGGCGGCCTTCTTGGCCTCCGTCACCTTGTTCATCAGGTCCTTCATGTCGCCCGGCAGGATCACATCCCGGATGCCCACCGACGCGATTTCCAGACCCAACTCGCCCGCCCGACGGCGCACGCTCTCCTCGACGTCCCGCGCCACGGCGTCCTTGTCCGTGAGGAAGTTGTCGAGCTCGCGCGCACCGATCACGCTCCGCAGCACCAGCTGCGTCTCGCGATAGAGCGCCTGACGCACGTCGTCCGTCTGGCTGACGGCCTGCCGTGCGTCGACGACCTTGTAGGTCACCACGGCATTCAGCCGCAGCGTGACCTTGTCGGCCGTCATGATCTCCTGACCGCCGACGTCGACCATCGTCTCGCGCAGGTCGACCTCGACCACGAGGGCCTCGGCCGGACCCTTCCAGAAGGCGTACTCGCCCGGCGCCAGCGTCTCGACATAGCGGCCGTCGACGAAGAGCACGCCCGCGCAGTCGCGCTTCACCGTGCACACGTCCAGGTACCGCTGCGCCCTCGCCGAGCGGACGATCGCCTTGAACTGGTCGTGCTCGAAGCGAACGTGCCGCGCGTCGAGCACCTCGACGTCGACCCGCTTCTGGCCCTTCCAGTACGCGTACTGGCCGCCGGCCAGCACGTGGGCGAAGCGACCCTCGATCCACACGAGAGCCCGCTCGTAGTCCTTGAGGTCGAGCACCACGGCGCGGTCGCCGAGCGCACCCGACTTCACGATCAGGTCGAGCTTCTCGTGCGAGAGCCACGTCGCCCGCCGCGACACGACGTCGACCGCCACCTTGCGGAGCGGGTCGATGAACCAGTGCGTACCCTGCTCGAGCACGCGGCGGAACTCGCCGTCGCGGAAGTAGAGACCCATCTCGTAGCTGCGGATCTTGTAACGCTTGAAGACGAACATCATCCACCTCCTTCCCGGAGGATTTCTGAACGAGCTAACCAAGTCAGCTCGCTGAACTTCAGCTGCGAGCGCGCTCTGCGTAAGGTTCAAGACCACTGACGAAACGAACAGGAGAATAAAGACGCCGTCAGAGGGAAAAACGTTCGCCGATCACACGCAAAAACGCGGAAGGCGTTTGAGCCGCGGGCTCGCTGGGCGTCGACGCGTCTCGAGAATCGCCTTCGTTCGACGGCGTGCCGTCGAACCCTCAGCGATTCCGTCCCCGCGCCGTTGCCGAACGAGCGTCACGGCGGAATCCGCGCCCTACAGGGCGTGTTTACGTGTTGCCCAGACACGCCCGGACCCGTTGCCGAAGCACCGCTTTCGCGATCCTCGGCGGTTTCCGGCACGTGACTGAAGCCGATCGAACGAGCGTTTTCCCTCCTCGGGCGTTGCGGCGCGGTCTTGCGACCGCGTCGTCTCGGTTTCGAGCTCGGTTAACAGCCGAGTGCTTGGTGCTTGGTGCGGGAGTCGAACCCGCGACAGCCAGACCTTAAATCTGGTGCTCTTCCGACTGAGCTAACCGAAGTTGGTGACGGCCGTTTTAGAACCCATGTCCGGAACACACGAACCTGATCCACGAGACCGCGTGCCAGTCTCGGGAGGCCCTTGCGCCGCTGGACGGGCCGACACCACCGAAGCAAGCCTGAAAAGAAACGCCGGTGGGAGTCGAACCCACTACAAGCCGCTTTGCAGGCGGCCGCCCTACCGTCTGGCTCCGGCGTTAGATGCGTTTCAAAGATCTCAAAAATGTCCTCGCCAGGATTCGGACCTGGTCCTCGACCTTCGCAGAGTCGCGTGCGATCCACCACACTCCGAGGACGTTGCGCACTTGTCGTGCGAGTACCCCGCCGAGGATTCGAACCTCGTCTGGCAGCTTCGAACACTGCCGTGCGTCCACCACACTCGCAGGGCAATTCGTAGAACTCGCATTGAAGAAAACGAAGCACCCGACGGCTCACGCCGTCGGCTCGCCGGGTCTCCTCGCGCTTTCATGTCTCGACCTGGATTCGAACCAGGACCAGGACCTTCGGAGGGTCCGATGCGATCCGTTACACCATCGAGACGCTGTCGCCAAAATCTTCCAAAAGAACGCAGAGCCGACGGCTGGATTCGCACCAGCATCATCCTGTTTACAAGACAGGCGCCTTTCTGTTTCGAGCCACGTCGGCACTCAAACGATCGATCAAGCACGAACGCGAGGATTTGAACCCCGTCGGGCGGTTTTGGAGGCCGCCGGCTCTCCCAGGAGCACGCTCGTGTAAAGCCACGACCGGCGCGGACGGTTCCGGGAGGGCGAAGCTCCTGCTGAGCCAGCATTCTTCTGCAAGCAAAGCAGAGGTCGGCGGGAGCCTCGCCCTCCAGGAACAATCAACTCTCCAGCGGGACGTTCCAATACGCCTCGCTGATGAACTTCGACCAGCTCATCATCCGCTCGCTCGTCCGTGCGTAGAGCGGCTTCCAGGCCGGTCGCACCGGCTCCCGATGCAGCTTCATCCGTGCCTGCGCCGGCGTGCGGTCGGCCTTGTGCTTGTTGCAGTCGATGCACGCCAGCACGCAGTTCTCCCACGTCGAGACGCCCCCTTGCGAACGCGGCACAACGTGGTCGATCGTCAGCTCGGCTCCGCCCGGCTGACGGCCGCAGTACTGGCACGTCCAATGATCGCGCTTGTGGATGTTCCGCCGGCTGAAGGCGACCGCGGCCGTCGGCAGCCGGTTGTACTCCGCCAGCACGATCACCTCCGGCACGCGCAGCGTCGACCGCACGCACTGGATGAAGTCGTCACCGTCGGCCGGCCGCAGCCGCGACCAGTCGGCCCACGTGTAGAGCCGAAAATCGCGCGGATCGACGACGCGGGCCGCCTCGTTCCACAACAGCACCAGCGCCCGGGCGACCGTCGCCACGTTCACGGGCTGCCAGTTGCGATTGAGGACCAGCGCCGGCCGCTGGAGCGTTCGCGTCGTCATGATTTTGTTCCTCCGCGAAAACAGGGTGCCCAGGGGGAGTTGAACCCACCCCTTCGACGTTCACAGCGTCGCGTGCAAACCGTTACACCACGGGCACCATCCAATGGACCGTCCAAGGGACGGCTGGTGCCTCCGGCAGGGAAGTGCCCGCTGTCCTTCTGTCACACTTGTTGTTTGATAGGCAATTTGCCTCGACCAGGATTTGAACCCAGAACTCCTTGTTAGAAGCAAGGAATGATTTCCGTTTCACCATCGAGGCCCGTGGCTCGATCGAGCGGAAGGCAAGGGAATTGAACCCTCATCCGCACTCGGCGGAACCGCCTTAGCAGAGCGGCCCGGCCAACCGTATCCGGCTACCTTCCGTATTTTTGTCCTTCTTGTTTCTGTACTGCCTTATTTCTGTACCTGCGGGCACCGTCCGAGGCTTCGAATGGACCGCCGGGGAATCGAACCCCGATTTCCTGGTTGCAAGCCAGGCGTCTTCCCGTTTGACGAGCAGCCCGGGTTGGAGAGTCCAAAGTCCAAGGTCCAACGTCCAAAGTCGGAAAGACAAAAAGACCGCGGCCGCCGTCGTCTCTTGTTTTCTGACCTTGCTTTGGACTTTGGACTTCTGGACCTTCGCCATTAGGCGAATTGACCGAGGTGGGAGTCGAACCCACAAAGTCACGGCGCTCTCGACACCGCCGCTTTGCCGGTTTGCGTACTCGGCCGTTTTTGCACTATCTCCTTCGTTCGATCAGTAGCAGGTCCGGGTGTCGCACCCGGCCGGTGGAGCTTATGAGGCCCCACTGGGCACTGGCCCCCCTGCGTCATCGCGTCAAATAACGCTGCGTGATTCGACGATTCGTTGTTTGAAGTGACCAAGGGGAGAGTCGAACTCCCACGCCCGCGGGGCACGACATTCTGAGTGTCGCGTGTCTGCCAGTTCCACCACTTGGTCGTTGTCGCATGTTCTCGGCGAGCGTGGTCGGTTCGTCGATTCGGTTCTGATTGCCTCGATGAAAGCGACCCGTGCGGGAGTCGAACCCGCCTTTGCGGCTTGAGGGGCCGCCGTCCTATGCCAATAGACGAACGGGCCGAATTGTTCGTCGCATTTCCAATTGACGAGTGCGTCGGGCAGGAGTCGAACCTGCAATGCCATCAGGCGGGTGGTTTACAGTCACTGGGGCACGCCAATGCCCAGCCGACGCGTATTTGTTCTCTCGAAGTGGCACGAGTGGGAGTCGAACCCACAGACCACGAAGGTTTGAGCTTCGCCGCTTTGCCAGTTTGCGTACCGTGCCCTCTCGCGATTTCTCGAAGCGTCTCCGATGGGATTCGAACCCACGATCTCCACCGTGACAGGGTGGCGGGGACGGCCAACTCCCCTACGAAGACCGGCGTTGCCGGCTTGTGCCTCCGGCAGGCAGACGAAGGACCGCAGGGTTATGCTTGCGGTTCGCCTCAATTCTTCAGTAATCCCGGATGGACTCGAACCATCGTTGCCTGGGTGTAGGCCAGGAGTCGTTGCCGCTGGACCACGGGATCTTTTTGTTCTGAACGCGTTGTGCGAATTGGACGGCTCCCGATGGTCGCCTTTCTTCGTGTAGTGCGATTAGCAGCGGAAGCCGTGGGACTCGAACCCACAATTCGCGCACGGCGAACACCTGTTTTCGGGACAGGCCCCTCATCCGGCCGGATGACTTCCGTGAGATACGAACTTAGCTTTTCCAGTTGCGGGGGCTGGAATCGAACCAGCGGCCTCCAGGTTCAGAGCCTGGCGTCACGTACCAGCAGCAACTGCCCCGCAGCGTGTTTTGCCCTCTTATTAACGAGCGTCCGTCGGTGAAAACTGTTCGGGGAGAAGGATTCGAACCTTCATCACCTGCTTCAAAGGCAGGCAGCCTACCGTTAGCCGATCCCCGAGCACGCGCGCTTTCAAATTCCATCCACAAAGTGCCCTGCGGGAGTTGAACCCGCCTCGCCGGCTTGGAAGGCCGGCACCTTTGCCGCTCGGCCAAGGGCACAGTCGTTTCAATTTCTCAGGCGGAAGCCGTGGGACTCGAACCCACAAGCGAGTGGTTGCTCGCCTCCTGTTTTCAAGACAGGACCCTCATCCGGCCGGATGGCTTCCGTGAGACAACAAATTTTCGACAGACAGCTGCGGCGGCAGGAATCGAACCTGCGTCGGGATGATTAACAGTCACCTGCCCGTACCAACACGGGCCCCACCGCAATGCGACTTCTTCTTCCTCCGGAGAACCGGCGGGCTAACACCCGCGCGCTCGCCTGCGAAAGAGCACCCAGCGGGAGTCGAACCCGCACTTCCGCCCTGGCAAGGCAGCAGGCTGCCGCTACATCATGGGTGCGTTTTTTTGTCCTGGTCGAGTTGTCAAAGAACCATGCACACGGAACGGTCGTCCGCGCAAATTCAAACGCGACGGCCGAAGGGCCGTGCCGAATAACCACGGCGGCCAAAGGGGCCGCGAAAACTAACGCAGAGCACAGGGTGGGACTCGAACCCACGTTTCCGCATTACGGGTGCGGAGTCCTCGCCGCTGAACGACCCGTGCTTGCCGTTGTCGAACTGTCGCCGTCAAACTCGTCGTCATCTCATCAGTGGGACCAGAGGGACTTGAACCCTCACCGACCTGGTTAAGAGCCAGGCATGCTGCCGCTAACACCTTGATCCCGTGTGCGTTTCCGAAGTGGGGCCGGAGGGATTTGAACCCACGCCTCGCAGATTAAAAGTCTGCTGTGCTACCGTTACACCACGACCCCGCGTGTGGCCGTGGCTCTGTTTCTTCCGGTACCGTCGGGTCACTTTTTTATCTCCGAAAAAAAGCCCAAAAGAGTCGCTCGGGGTGGAGTCGAACCACCGTTTTCGCCTTATCAGAGCGACGTACTTCCGTTGCACTACCGAGCGTGCTGCTCCTGCATTTCTTCAGTCGGGATGGCTGGAATCGAACCAGCTTCCACGTGTTCCCGAAACACGCGGGCGCCCGGAGCCCTTCATCCCGTTCTTGTTTGTCTTCTCGAATGACTCGTGCGGGATTTGAACCCGCGTCGCCGCCTTGAAAGGGCAGAATCCTCACCGTTAGACGAACGAGCCTTTTCTTCGTGCATCAGCGCGCAAGCTGAGCGCAAGTGGGTCGGGAGGCGCTCGAATCCTCGTCCCCTGGTTTTCAGCCAGGCGCTAAACCGTCTCAGCTACCGACCCATGGTCCGGCCGTGTCGTTCCGCACGTGTTGCCCGGCACGACGAAACAAAAGAGCCAAACAAAAAAAGCCCGATGTCTTTGTGACACCGGGCCGACGAGAGTCTTGCTCTCCACAGGGTTGGGCCAGCGTCACAAGTGCCGCGGATATGAAAACGGATTCCCACCGGGCAACGTCTTGGCAATTTGACGTCCCTGCTGGGCGGAATAACCCGCGGATATTTGCATCGAGCTGGGCCAGAGGCATGCCATGGAACGAGTGCTTTCCACTGCGTCGTTGATGTCGCGAATCGCAAAAACGTTTGCGACTCGTCTGCTCGCTTAGACGCGGCCGGAACACGGAAGGTTCACGGCGATTTCGAGAATTTTTTTATTCGCCGGACCGAAGGGGGGGCTGCGTTGCCTTTCTCGCTCGTCGGGCGGACGAGGAGGATTGCGCGCGAAGCTTTAGTTCAGCCCCTTCTGCGCCTCGGCGTTCGAGGGGTCGATCGTCAGAACTTTCCGAAAGCAGTCCTTGGCCTGTTCGTCGCGGTCGAGTGATTTCAGCACCTGGCCGCGCAAGGTCAGCAGGTTGACCTGGTTCTTGAGCACATTCTCTCGCGTGGCCGGCATTCCCTTGGGGACCGCTTTTTGCCATTGGTCCGGGTGCTCGAGCAGGCGGGTCAGCATGGCGATGCCGACGCCCAGCTCGCGCTGTTCCTGCTCGCGTGCGTCGGGTGCGATTTCCACGTTGTTGATCTTGATGCCGTCGAGCCGATCCAGCACCTGGCTCAGAATCGCGTGCGAGCCGACGTCGTCGGGCGCGAGCCGCAGCCGCTGTAGCGTGAAGAAGTACGCCGCCACCGGATCGAGCGCGGCCAGCTTGATGCCTCCCTGCAGGTCGGCCGGCGTGTAGGGACGGGAGAAGCGATCGGCCAGGCCGACCTCCGCCTGGTTCACCTTGGAGATGCGTCGCCAGGCGACCTGGCGGGCGGCGTGCAGCTCCGCGCAGCCTGGATCGACCATCAGTCCCCGCTCGATCACGCGGTCGGCCAGTTGCTGATCGTAGAACACGGCTTCGACGTGCGCCCAAAGATAATAGACGCGCGGATCCATTGGCTCGAGCTTGAGCGCGAGATCCTCCACGGCCGCCACGCGCGGCGCGTCGTTGGTGCGAGTGAGCTGGTCCATGCGATCGGCAGCGGCCAGTTCGGCGGCCGTCGGCTGGCGGGTGTAGGTCGTCGTGGTGACTTCGACTTTTCCCCCGCCGATATTGCGCCGCGAGCTCGCCGACCAGGTTTTCGGCAATCGCATGCGCTCGGCGCTCAGCAGGTTCTCGCTGCCGCGAACTCGGTTGTACTCCGCATAAATCATCAGTTGCAGCGGATCGGTCGGGTTGAGCGAATCCCCCTGCCCCAGCGCCGGGCCGTTCCCTCCGATCAGCCAGTTGAGCCGCGTGAGTTGCCGCTCGAACTCCAGGTCATTCTGCCCCAGTGCGCGGATCGCCTTGAGGGTGTCGCTCGCCCGCCGCAGATGCTTGGAAAAGACGTGCGTGTGCGGCGGGTCCTCCATTTTGTAGAGCCATTCGCCCGTCCGCAGGTTGAGCACCACGTGCGTCTGGTTGCGAGTGCCGAGCGCTTCCTTGGTGGTTTCGAACTGGCGATCGAACCAGAACTCACTCTTTCGGCCGTTGCCGATCTCGGTGACGACGGGGCTGGCGAGCGCCGTCTTTTTCTCGCGTTCGATCTCATCAACGAGCCGCTTGAAGAGGGCCACTTGCGGGCCGAGATCCTTCGGATCCTCTTTGACGGCCTGCTCGAGCGCCGCCAGCCCGCGGGTCGCGTCGTCGCGACGGACCGCTTCGACGCGCGTCCACCAGTCGGCCATCTTGTCGAGGGCCGTACGGATCTCGTCGTCGCTGCGGCCGTCGCGAACGAGGGCCCGCAAGCCGCGGCAAATGCTCTCCGACTTCTGCGCGACGGCCAGCTTGTCGAAGGTGCCGATCTGCTCGGCGGGCGAATCAAGCGGTATTTCTCCTTCGGGAAAGACAAACTCGCCGATGGGCGACGGCGGGATCAGTTTGTGGCGCGTGTAAATCTGCACACCGACAGCCGGCTCCCGCTTGGAGAGGGGCGCGCCGGTCGCCGCGTCGAGATATAAAAAAGTGCCGTAGGCCCGGTCGACGACGACGTCGCGATCGCGGACGGCCAGCATTCGCCAGACGACCTTGCCCTTGGGGGCGTGGGCCTCGGTGTCCGCCAGCTTGACGGGCAGGTGTCGCAGGACGCCGTACAACGGATAGGACGTCGGCTCTTCGTTCGAGTTCACTGCGACGGGCGGCTCCGCACCGGGCCGCAGCAGCTGGACGTAAATTTGATCTTCGCGGACGGTGGGGGCCAGGTCCCACAGTCCGCGGACGGCTTCTTCAGGCGACAAGACACCGTCGGGCAGTGCTGCGGGTCTGGAGGAGGCGTCGAGCGCGTAGGGACTGTTGAACATCTTGCGGCCCTCGACTCGCACTTCGAGAGCCATCCCTTCGGCCTTCGGCGCGAAATACAAGAACCGTGCACCAACCGGTTCAAAGCGCGAGCGCGTGTAAGCGCCCCACAAATCGACGCGGAACAGCTTTGCGCCGGCATTCCAATTGACGGCAGCAGCGTTCGCCTGATTGCGAACCGCAGCAAACTCCTGCAGGCTGGCGGTGGGCTCGCCAGCGGACGGCGGCGACGGCGGCGATTGCTAACCTTGCAGTCGCAACCGCAAAGCCCAATGACAGCCAGGCGACGCGCAGGAAACGACGCGCCGCGAACCCGTGGCCCGTGTTCATGACCGATCCTCGGCGATTTTTCTGTGGCCCCGGTCCGGGCCGACTCCCTATTTCAGCCCGAGCTTCCGGCCCGCTTCCAGCAGGCCGATCATTTCGCGCAGACGCTTTTGTTTCGTCTCGTCCCGCTTGGCCGAATCGACCCAGGCGATGTAATTCCGCTTGCACGAGGGAGCGAGCTTTTCAAAATGCTGCCGCGCCCGCGGATTCGCCTGTATCTCTTTGTCCATATAAGACGGGAGCGCTGTGATCGATGGCCGCGGTGCATCGCCGCTGCGCGCCGTCGGCGGCCGGTCGAGACCGGGCTGGGCGAGCCGCCCCTGTGCTTTCAATTCCGCGTATCGCCGGCGATTGATGGTCGACCAGCGGCTATCGAGCTTGCGCGGCGTGAACTTTCGCGCGTAGCGATCGTCGTCGAGTCGCCGCACCAGGCTGTCGATCCAGCCGAAGCACAGGGCCTCGTCGATGGCATCGCCCAGCTCGATCGATTTCTCGCCCGTGTGCTGTTTGTAGAACACGAGCCACACCTCGGGCTCCGCGGCGTGATTTTTTTCGAGCCACTTCCGCCACAGCCGGCGGGAGCGCACATCCAGCGTTTTCAGACTCTTGGCCGACATCATTAGACTCAACCTGACACTTGACTCCTGACCGCCCACCCGAGTTTCAGGCGGTGCGGCGTTCCAGGATCTCGCGCACCTCTTTGGTCGGATCGTCTTCAACGTGGCACGGCGTGTCGAAAATCATTGTCGCGCGTTTGTCCGCGGTGTAAGCCGGCCAGTTTGGCAAGCCGGCGTGGTTCGGATTTCCGTTGCGGGCCATCGCCGCCCAGGCCCCGGCCGTCGCGGCTTCGAGTTCGTGCATCGACGGGTTGATCGGGCCAACCATGCTCTCGCACAGATCGATGTGGTCGAACGCGAACGGAATTTCCATCGTGTGCGGAGCGTGCAGACTCATCACCGGCGTCTCCCACGCAAACACGTAGAGGTACGTCGGTCCTTTGCCAAGCGCCTCGCGGCGTTCCGCCAGGCGGATCGAACTCATCGCCTGGATATCCGTCCCGATGAACGTGGACAAATCATAAGGGCTCGCCTTGGGGTATTTGCGGCGATAGCTGGCGATCACGTCCGGGGCGGCATCGCCCAGCCCGCGCTTGGCGCTTTTCAAGAGACCCGCGTCGTCGAGCTTGCCGAACGTCGGCGAGTCGATGTCGTAAACCGTCCGTTCGGTGCGCGTGTAGCCGACGATGACCGGGATCTCCTCGGAGATGGCGGGCGCGACCGGATCGAACGGCTGCGTCGGCAGAGCCTTGCCGTCGACGACAGGCCGGGTCCCCAAACCGGGTCGCCCGCTCGCTGGATCCAGGCGGACCGCGGATGCATCCCCGGCGGCAATCAGCTGCTCGACCGGAATCTTTTGCAGATCGCGAGCCTGCGCGGAAGTCAGCCCGAGCTTTTTCAACACCTTCTGGGTGAATTCGTTGGCAGTTTCGGGAGTGCCCACGCGTAGGGCCGCGCCGCTTTCAATTGCCGCACGATGAAAAAGCCCCTTGGCGGCGGGCATCGCCAGCAAAGTCGAGACTTTGGCGCCGCCTCCCGACTGGCCGAAGATCATCACGTTGTTCGGATCGCCGCCGAACTGACTGATGTTGTCGCGGACCCATTGCAAAGCGGCTACCAGATCGAGCTGGCCGGCATTCCCCGAACCCGCGAACTCCGGCCCGGCAACATCATCGAGATACAGGTATCCGAGGACGTTGAGCCGGTGGTTCACGCTCACGACTACCACATCCTGATGTCGCGCCAGACCGCCCCCTTCGTAGCCCAGAGCGCTTCCGCTCCCCTGCTCAAAGCCGCCTCCGTGCATCCAGACCATGACGGGCCGCTTGACGCCGTCGTTGAGCCCTTTGCTCCACACGTCGAGGCACAGGCAATCTTCGCTAGGGCCCACCTTCGAGGCAGGACGCAAGACGCCGAAGAATTCGAGCTGTTTCGCCCCGCGCGGCCGGCGCGATTGCGGTGCGAAATGCCCGTACTCGAAAGCGTCCCGCACGCCCGTCCAGGGCTCTTCTTGCAGCGGCGGCAGAAATCGCCGCGCGCCGCCGGTCGGCGCGCCATACGGAATCCCCTTGAAGACGTGCACGCCCTGCACGGTCTTGCCCCGCACTTTGCCCGACCGCGTCGAGACGGGCGGCGTAACATCTGCGGAGCCTTCCTCCGCGTAACTGCGCCAGAGCGCGCCGGGAACCAACGCACCCAGCGTTGCGGCTCCGGCGAATTTCCCCGCGGTCGCCAGGAACAGCCGACGATCCATTTCCGACCAACGCTCGTTTCGCACCTGTTTTGCGGACATCCCAGACTCCTTCACAAAGTGACTGCAGTTCGTTTGAGAGAGACTTGGATCAAGCGCGACACGTATCGCTCAGTCCGATCAGTTAAACGTGACAAAAATCGTCCCCTCGCTGGCCGCCTTCCAGTTGGGGACGTGCAGCACGTGGCCGTTCAGGTCGAACGTGATTGTCTCCGGCTTGGCGGTGGGCACGTAGACGTCGGCCGCCGTGATGAACGGCATGCTCCACATCCCGCCCTCGGGGAGCGCGGCGTCGGTCTTCTTGTTTTGATTGGCGTCGAACAGGTAGAAGCCGACCTTCGTCCCGCGCTCCGGGGCAATTTTGTCGGTGGCGATCTCGGTGCCGTTCACCTTCAGACTATCGCGACCGGCGATGATTGCGCCGTTGAGTTGCGACACGACCATCATCGACGAGTCATCGGTGAGGTTGAAGGCCTTCTCCAGTCGCACGGTTGCCGCGTCCTTCGGGTCGCGCGTCTTCAAGTAGACCAAGAGATCGGTTCGCTCGTACGGCTCGCGATAGAAATGGATGGCGCGCGCCCCGCCCGACGCGAGGCAGAACTCGTAACGCTCGCCCGGCTGGGCGCGGAACGGGCCCCAGCGGCCGTCTTTGTCCACGGTGAAACTCGCATCCGCCTGCTGGTGCTTTCGCCGGCCGGTGTCTGCCGCAATCTCGTAGACCTCCACGGTCGCCCCAGCGAGCGGCGTGTTGGGGCCGAAGATTTTGACGAAACCGCCGACGGCAATCGGCTCCTGGGGACGAACGTCGAGCGTTTGAGGCGCTTTGCCCCCGTTGAAGAATGAAAAGACCTTCTCGAACGATTCGGTGCCCGTTGCCGCACCGACGTGGTCCGGCTTCTCGAGCACGACGTGTTGCGCCCCTCTCTTGCTGTTCCGGGTCCGGCAATTTTGTCCCCTTTCGATCCGATGACGAGGGTCGGCACGCCCCCTTCGTTGCCGGCCGCCCGCCCCGCGATGTTCGCGTAATGCGCGACCTTGGCCGCGCGCTTCGGATCCGACAGGTAATCCTTGCTGACCCCCGTTCCCCGCGAATGGCCGACGAGATCGATCTTGTCGAAACCGGTGCGTGCGCGGACCGCATCGATGAATTTGTCCAACGGCTCGGCTCCGCCGCTGGGTCCCATCGAGTTGTAGTCGTAAACGTTGATCCACGTCGGCGGATAGCCGTTGCTCTCGAAGAGCTTCGCGGGCCGTTCGTATTGTTCGCCCGAGCCGGCGAAGCCGTGGACGAAGACGATCGGGCGAAACGATTTGTTGGCCCCCGCATCCACGTCGCCGCTCCAGCGCAGCGCTTCATCGGCGGCCATGGCCCGGGGACCGACGGCGATTGCCGCGAGGCAGACGGCCCGCGTGATGGCTTGCCGCAGATTGAAGTGACCGTCCGGCTTCGAGCTGCCCCGCTTCATCAGGTTTCGCTTCATTTCTTCCCCTTCTTCCACTCCCTCTCGCCCTCATCGGCGACCGGAAAACGGCCCATCGTCACCGGCCGATCGCTAAGGATACCAGTCTCGATCGATGCCCGGCAGCAAGATTTCGCCAGGTCGCGAACATTACAAACTGTCTGCTTTCTCCACCCTGCCGATCGCGGAACGCCGATCGCCGTCGGCTCAGGAATGGTGACTTGCGGGCAACTACTTTCGGCGCGGCCGCCGCAGTAGAATGGCGGTCCAGCAGCCTCGCTTACACACCTGCAGACGAAAGGATCTGTCGCATGAAAATCGTTGCTTCTCTGTTACTGTCGGCCGCAGTCATGGTTTTGAGTTCGGGCGTTTCGTTCGCACAAGCCGCCGGGGAAGGCATGAAGGCGGTTTGCGTGCTCGAGCCGATCGGCAAGAGCGGCGTCACCGGGACGGTTGTGTTCGAGATGGTCAACAATCACGTTCACGTCAGCGGCAAGATCAGCGGATTGGCGCCGGGCAAGCACGGCTTTCACGTCCATCAATTCGGCGATCTCTCCGACAGCGAGAAGGGCGAATCGGCGGGCGGACACTTCAATCCCCACAAGATGATCCACGGCGCGCCCGACGCGCGCACGCGGCACGTCGGCGACTTGGGCAATGTCGAGGCGAACGCCGAGGGCGTCGCCGTCATCGACCAGGACGATCGGCTGATCAAGCTGTCCGGCGGCGATTCGATCATCGGCCGCTCGGTCGTCGTGCACGCCAAGCCGGACAATTTCGGGCAGCCGACGGGCAACGCGGGCGGACGCGTCGCGGTCGGCATCATCGGCTGGGCCAACCCGAAGACGAAGTAGACACAAACGGCGTCAATGGGCGAGCGGCGGGTGTAAGGCCGCCGGTTCTTGCGATTCTGAATTTCAAGAACCGGCGGGCTTACACCCGCCGCTCGCCTTAGACTTTGCGCGTCAGCCCTTGATGACGCCGATCGGGCGCAGGCGAGCGACCTTTTTGGCCAGTCCCGCGCGGTGCACGACCTCCACGACGAGGTCGACGTCCTTGTAGGCGTCGGGCTGTTCCTCGGCCAGGCCCTGCCACGAGCGGGCCTGCGCGATCACGCCGCGCTGCCGCAGCTCCTGGTCGATTCTCCGCCCCTTCGACTGCTTGACGGCTGCTGTGCGACTCATCAGCCGCCCCGCGCCGTGGCACGCGCTGCCGAAGGTTTGCTCCATGCTGCCGGGCTGACCCAACAGCACCCAGCTGGCCCGACCCATGTCGCCGGGAATCAGCACGGGCTGACCGACCTCGTGATAATCGGCGGGCAGCTCGGCGTGATGAGGCGGATAGGCGCGTGTCGCCCCCTTGCGGTGGACCCACACGCGCTTGGCCGTGCCGTCGACGTCGTGCTCCTCGAACTTGGCGATGTTGTGGGCCACGTCGTAAACCAGCTCGAGCCCCAGCTCGTCCCACGTCCGCCCGAAGATCCGCTCGAAGACTTCCCGCGCCTGCCACATGAGCAGTTGGCGGTTGCCCCAGGCGAAGTTTGCGGCCGCCCGCATCGCGCCGAGATAGTGCTGCCCCTCGTGGCTGTGCACTGGCGCAGGCCAACTGTCGGTCGGGCAGCTCGATGCCGTATTTTTCGGGCACTCCCCGCAAAGCGCGCAGGCGCGTCGTCGCAGACCTGGTAACCGAGGCCTCGCGAGCCGGAATGAATCATCACGCAGACCATCTTCTCGGCCAGGCCAAGCGTGGCGAGCGCCTCCGCATCAAACACGCGGTCGACCACCTGCACCTCCAGGAAGTGGTTGCCCGAGCCGAGCGTGCCGCACTGGTCGTACCCCCGATCGAGGGCGCGGTCGCTGACGAAATCGGGGCGGGCGCCTTCCAGACAGCCGCGGCCCTCCGTGAATTCGAGATCGCGCTCGGTCGCCAGCCCGCGTTCTTGCAGGAACTGCGGTCCCAGCTCGAGCAAGCGCCGCAGCTCGTGGTGGTCGAACTTGTACTTGCCCCCGTGGCCGGCCCCCGTCGGTACACAGCGAAAGAGTTCGCGGACGAGCGTCTCGATTGCCGGCCGAACGTCGGTCTCGCTCAGATTGCTCCGCATGAGCCGCACGCCGCAATTGATGTCGTAGCCGACGCCGCCGGGCGAGATCACGCCCCCTTCTTCCGGGTCGGTCGCGCAGACGCCGCCGATGCAGAATCCGTAGCCCCAATGGATGTCGGGCATCGCCAGGCTGGCTCGCTGAATTCCCGGCAGAAACGCGACGTTGGCCACCTGCTCCGCGGCGTCGTCCCGGCGGATCAACTCCATGAGCGCATTGTCGGCGTAGATCAAGCCGTCGACGCGCATGCCCCGCTTGTAGGATTTCGGGATCCGCCACAAGCACTCGTTCACGCGCTCGAGCGGTCCGGCAAATTGTTTCGAGGGCATATCCTTCGCTCTCAATCAGACGGCACGGCATCAAGTCGCGCGGTGCCGCCTCGTTCAAATGTCCAAAATGACCTCGGCCCACCAACCGTCATGCGACTCTTCGACGACCAGGCCGTGATAAGTCACCGCTTTGACCTCATGCGCAAGTTGGTGCCGATCGGGATCGCACGTTTCTCCGTGGACCGTCGCCGTCAAACCTTGATCGTCGCAGACCACCTCGAATTCGCCGCCGAGGAACTGTTTGGACTCGAAAAGAAATAACAGCTCCGTGAGAAAATCGACGAACACATACTCCGGCTTTTCACCGTCCACCCGCACGCATATTTGTTCGCGAGGCTGAACCGCATCCGGATTGGACACAATCACCGCGAATAAGGCTCGCCCCGCCTCGGCAAAAAGGCCGTTTAAATCGGGTGCCTGGATTCGCAGCCCCAAATCGGCCGTATGGTCGAAAACTTCAAACATGGGGGGAGTCCAAGGTCCGAAGTCCAAGGTCCAAGGTCAAAAGCTTGAGACGCCGACCGTCCCAGCGAATTTCGGTCTTCGACTTCCGACCTTGGAGTTTGGACCTGGGACTTTGGACTGATTATAAGAGTGGCGCACGCACTGCTCACATCCTCCTGGCGCGGCGAATCGAGGCTCATGGATCTGCAACTGAAAAACCACGTCGCCGTCGTCACCGGCGGCGCGAACGGCATCGGCCGGGCCACCGCCCTGGCATTCGCTCGCGAAGGAGCCCACGTCGGCATCTGGGACCTCGATCCGCACGCCGCCCAGGCCGTCGCCGCTGAGGTCGCCCGGCTCGGCGTGCGCTCTGTCGGCGTTCCGGTAGACGTGGCCAACGCCGCCTCGGTTCGCGCGGCAGCCGATGAAACAGCGAAAACGCTGGGGCCGATGGATCATCTCGTGCACGCGGCGGCGATCGGGTCCGGGCGGTTCGGCTTCCCCTTCACGAACCTCGAGCCGGCCGACTGGCCGCGGGTGCTGGAAGTCAACGTGCTGGGGATGGTCCATGTGGTGCACGCGATCGCGCCGCAAATGTACGAGCGACGCAGCGGCACGATGGTCTTTATCGCGTCGGTCGCCGGCCAGATCGGCTCGCAGACCGATCCCCCGTATAGCGCCTCGAAGGCGGCCAACATCAACTTCGCCCAATGCCTGGCCAAGGACCTCGCGCCGCACGGCGTGCGCGTGAACTCGGTCTGCCCGGGAATGGTGCCGACGACGTTAAATAAAGGCGTGTGGCAGGCCTGGCACGATCAGGCGCCGCCGGCCGAGCGCCTCTCGTACGAAGAATGGGCCGATCGCAAAATCCGGTCGGTCGTCCCGCTTGGCAAGTGGCAAACGCCCGAAGCCATCGCCGACATGATCGTGTTTCTCTCGTCCGATCGGGCCGAGCACGTCACCGGCCAGACAATCAACGTCGACGGCGGCTTTGTGATGCACTGGTAAGTCGGCCATGGCTCGCGCGCGAATTGCCGTCGTCGGCTCGATCAACGCGGACCTCGTCGTACGCTGCGCGCGGCTGCCCCGCCCAGGCGAAACGATCTCCGCCCACGACGTTCGCGAAGTTGCCGGCGGCAAGGGCGCCAACCAAGCCGTTGCGGCCGCTCGACTGGGTGCCGACGTCACGATGATCGGCCGCGTGGGCGACGACGCTTTCGGCCAACGGCTCCGCACCGGCCTGCAGGAAAACGGCGTCGACGTCTCGCACGTGTTGACCACGCCCGACTGTGCCAGCGGCCTGGCCATCGTGACCGTCGAAGACAGCGGCGAGAATTCGATCGTGATCGTCCCCGGCGCCAACGGGCGACTGACCGCGGCTGACGTGCTTGCCGCGAGTTCGATCCTGCGCGACGCCGACATCGTGCTCGTGCAGCTCGAAGTGCCGCTAGAAACGACGATTGCCGCCATCCAACTGGCCCGCGAGCATGGCACGCCCGTCATCCTCGATCCGGCTCCGGCCCCCGCATCTGGGCGACGATCGTCATGGACGGCTACCGAATTGCTCAAGGTCGAGGTCGCGTGCCCGAACGAAGCAGAAGCACTCGCCCTCACCAACGTGCGCATCGAAACTGTGGCAGACGCCGAGCAGGCGGCCTGCTGTTTGCGATCGCTCGGCCCGAAGTACGGCATCGTGACGCTCGGAGCGCGGGGAGCAGTGCTCTGTGAGCCCGACTCGAGGCCGGTACTCATTCCCGCGTTCCCGATCGCTGCCGTCGACACGACCGCGGCCGGAGACGCTTTCGCCGCCGCGTTGGCAGTGCGACTTGCCCAGAAAGCGGCGATGGTGGACGCGGTGCGGTTTGCCTGCGCGGCCGGCGCCCTGGCCGCCTCTCGTGCGGGCGCCAACCGGCAATGCCGCGTCTAGTCGAGGTCGAATCGCTCCTGGCAACCGGCTGACCGGCGAGGCATCGTTTGGCTGCGACGTCGGCACCGGAGAAAATGGGAATCGTGAGGTCAACGCGATGATAATTCCGCGATCTCTGCTGATGCTGATCGCCTGTGGCACGTCGCCCGGTTTGCTTGGGTCAAACGCCCGGGCAGACGGTGACATCACGCCGCCGAAAGCTGCGATGCCTTTTGTCGGTTCCAAAGCGGGTGAAGAACGCCAAGTCTCGGGCATCAAATTGTGTTGGTGTCCGGCCGGCCATTTCACGATGGGTAGCCCGCGCACCGAACCAGAGCGCCGGCCGGGAGAGAATCAGGTTGAGGTCACGCTGAGTCAAGGCTTCTGGGCGGGCAAGTATGAAGTCACGCAAGGCGATTGGAAGCGGATTGTCGGCACGTTGCCCGGGCCGTTGACGCCGGCCGGTGGAGCGGGAGATGACTTTCCCGTCTATAACGTCAACTGGCCCGAGGCCGTCGAGTTTTGCCGCAGGCTCTCCGAGAAGGCGCATGCGTCGGGCGAGTTGCCCAAGGGTTGGGAGTTTCGCTTGCCGACCGAAGCGCAGTGGGAATACGCGTGCCGGGCGGGAACGACAACGGCGACCGCTTTCGGGGACAAGATCAGCAGCAAACAGGCGAACTTTCTCGGCGACAAACCGTACAACGGGGCCGAGGTTGGGCCCGCGCTCCATCGGGCGACAAAAGTCGGGAGCTTTCCCGCCAACGCGTGGGGCGTGCATGACATGCACGGCAACGTCGTCGAATGGTGTCGCGATTGGTTTCACACGCGCTTGCCGGGCGGCACAGATCCCGATCTGTCGAACGCTCTGGGGAGCAAGAACCGCACGGGCGACTACTCAAGATCGCGACGCGGCAGCGGCTTTACCGATCCTGGCTGGGCCTGCCGCTCGGCGTTCCGTCAGCGGTTCGAGCCGGAGAGGCGCTACGACCACATCGGCTTTCGCGTCGTGGCCGTCCGGATGTAATTTTTCAATCCCATTCGAGCGGCCGATCGTCGCGATGCCACTGGAGCGCCCGGGAAGCATCGACCAGCAAGCCTCGTCGCTAGTCCCATTTTGAGCACAAAGAGGTGGTCAGATGAGAAGTTTTCTGTTGTCCGCCGCGATCTGGCTCGGCCCCATCATGGTTTTGCAGGCCGCGGACGGAACCAACAAGGTCGTCGAGCACTCCCAGCGGATCCCCCGCACCTCGGAGGGGCTCGGCACGACTTCGTATCATTCGACTGACGCCGAAAAACACGCCACTGCCGGCTACGGCGAAGAGGAGCTCGCTTCCGGGTCGCCCGAGACGGGGACGCTCAAGGGGAAGCCGGGCCGTCGAATCGCCTGGTTCGGCATCGTGCGCGACGTGCACGAAGACAAGGCAAAGAACGAGACCCGTCTGCGCGTCGAGATGAAGTACTTCGACGGCATGACCGATCTGCACTTGCAGATTGTTTCCCTTTATGGGGCGGGTGATTTCCAGGCGGTGATTTCGGGGACGGATCACAAAATCAAGAGCCTGTCGCTCGTGCGCGTGTACGGAAAAGTCGTCGGCGAGACCGCCGGCATCCCGCTGGTCTCAGCCCAGTTCGTCCGCGTTTGGGATTGGGGCCTGTTTGCCTTCATGGACTACGGCACAGATAAAAGCGACCCGCAATGGGTGAAGCTTCGCAAAGTCGACAAGTTCCACATCTACAGCAGCCGACCAAATAAGCGATACTACGAAGCGACGATCGGAAGCCGCTGATGTTTGGTGGGCGACGTGGTCGACCCCGACGTTCTTCGCAAGAATAGCCTCCAATTGTCCGCGTCATCCTGGAACGGAGACCCCTGCCATGAGTCCTTGCCGCGCTGCGATTCTGGTGGCCGTCTGCCTCTTGTCACGGGCCAACGCCGACGAAAAAGGCATTGCGTCCGTCGACACCTACGGGCTGCATCATGTCGAGCGCAAGAAGGTGCTCGAGGTCGCCGGTCTGAGTGAAGGGGATCGGCCGCCCCGATTCGTGCAGTGGAAAGCCATCTCCGGGAGACTGGAGAAGATTCCGGGCGTCAAGCGCGCAGCGATCGTGGTCGTCACGGCCCCGACCGAAACCGCGACGGGCGGCACGATCGGCCGACCGATCGTCTACCTCGGCATTCAGGAATCCGACCAGCCGGACGTGAAGTTTCGCGTGGCTCCGACCGGCAAGGTCGCGCTGCCCAAAGAAGTCCTCAAGCTCCATGCAGAGTATCAACGGACGTGGCTCGATTCGATCAAGCACAATGACTTCAGCGAGGATGACTCAAACGGCTACGCGCTGATCGGGCAACGAAGCAGCTCGTGCCGTCCAACGAAAGTTCCCGGCGCTGGCCGACCAGTACTACGATCAGCTGGTCGATGTCCTGCAGAACTCGAAGAACGCCGAACAGCGGGCGATTGCGGCAACGATCATTGCCTATTCGAGCAATAAGAAACGGGCTGCAAGCGATCTGATCACCGGCACGCAAGACGCGAGCGAGGGGGTACGAAACAACGCCGTTCGAGCCCTCTCGGTTCTTACCAACTATTCCAGGGCTCATCGCGAGCTGGGGATCAATGTGCCGACCGATTGGTGCCTCGACTTGTTGGAATCGGTGACGTGGACCGATCGCAACAAAGCGATGGCGGTGCTGGGTGGGGCAACGGCCGACCGCGATCCGGCATTGCTCGCCAAACTGCGACAGCGATCGTTGCCGTCGTTGGTCGAAATGGCCCGCTGGAAAGCCGACCATGGGATGATGGCCCTTCTGCTTGTCGGCCGAATCGCGGGCCTGAGCGATCAGGAGACTCAACAGGCCTGGAAAGCCGGCCAGCGCGACAAGGTGATCGAGCGCGCTTTGCAAACCCGATCAGCTGCCTCCGAATCCAACTAGGGATTTCCGCCCTCAACACCGTTTTCGGCAATCGGACAGCGGCTCCTGTCGCTCGACAATCTGCGGGCACTTCGGGGCCATTTCGGCATTGAGCGCGATGTAGCTCTTCCACGACTCGGGCAGGGAGCAAGCCTTGCTGACACGCTTGCGCAGGTTGTCTCCGGCATCTCCGTCCCGGCGCCGGATCGGCTGCGGGCCGATCTCTCACAGTCGGTCAACGAGGTCTGCCTTCGCTGCCTGGCGAAGTCGCCTGAGACCGGATACGAGACCATGCGGCAGTTGGGCGAGGCACTTGAGGCGGCACTGAGCACGCTCAGTTAATACGCTCGGCCGGCCCAACCCGGCCCACAAATCCACCGTGACAAGCGCCGGACGGGCGGCTACGATCGCAGCGTATCTCGCGCCCGACACGTCTGGCAACTCACAAACCGAGGAGAGCTGCGTGGATATCGTCTGGTTCTTGATCATCGGCATCGTCGCCGGCTGGCTCGCCGGAAAGATTATGCGGGGTGGCGGCTTTGGTCTGATCGGCGACCTCGTTGTGGGCGTGATCGGGGCGGTTCTCGGAGGCTTTCTCTTCGGGTTGTTGGGACTGTCCGCGAACGGACTAATCGGCAGCCTGGTGACAGCGACCGTCGGCGCAATCGTGCTGCTGTTTCTGATCCATCTGATCAAGCGCGCCTGAACGATCCGCGTAATTTCGAGCTCGCGATGCAGGCGCATCGACCTGCCGTCAGATGTCAAATATTAGTGCGGGCCTTTCCGTTCGCCCTCTCGCTGGCAGCGGCGCCGCTCGCGGTCGCACAGAGTGCCCCTCGGTCCGGGGTGGCGCCGAAAGAGATTGTGGCTTTCTCACCCGCGTCGATTGAGCGCCTCAAGAATCTCGGCTGCGGCGCCTACGATCGGCCGCCTCGAAAGTCTGATCTGTCGCTCGTGCTGAGCGCGCTCGCGGCGCGAGATCTCGAGGTCAGCAGCTTCGGCTGCCTGGCAGTCGAGAAATTGGCCTGCGATCACGCTTTCAATGCGCACTCGGCCAAAGCAGTCTTGGACCTGGTCGTGCCGAAATTGCGCAGCCCGCACGACGACACCAGTGAATGGGCCACACGAGCTGTCGAAGCCTTGGCCAAAGATACTCCATTCATCACTCGGGACATTCTGCCCCGCATCCATGCCACAGATGTCAAAATGCTCGAGATGACGACCCCGAAATGCGTGCACGCGGCTTCGGCCTGGCTCAAGGCGTTTTACCGCTGCTGGACGAGCGGCAACACGCGGAATTGGTCCGGTCCATGATGCGTGCGTATTGCTGGCCGGTCGTCGGCAACCGTCTTGTCGCCAACAAAAGGCGGGACAAAACCTACGCCAACGGCGATGCGCAAGCGCGACTGCTGGGCATTCTGGCCTTCAGCGTCGCAGCAGAACGAATCAAAGACGAGTCGCTCGCGAGCCAGGTCGCCCTAGAACTCCTGAGCGCGATCGGGACTGAGCAGACACCCGACTTTTTTCCCGGGCATTGGGAACTCTATGGAATCGCGAAACTGGCGCCTCACGTCAGCGGACCGCTTCGCGAGCGGATCCTTCTGACGCTGATTGCGAGTGTTGCGAACGATAAATACGTCTACTCACTGACGTCCGGTGAACCTAGCCCCCCGCTCCATGCCGGTGGAGAGGCACTGTCGATCGTCGCGCCATTGCTCAGCCGCGATTTGCTCGACCAAGCGGAGAAGGCGATCCCAATAAATAAAAAGGGAAGATTCCCGTACCTGTTCATTCCGGATGACTCGCCACTCGGATTTAGCGTCGTGGCGCGGTCCTGGCCCACCGCGGAGGCCTACGAGTCGATGTACGGATCGGCGCGGAAGGCGCTCGCAGTACGAAGAAGAGAGTTGGCCAACGCAGTGCCAATTTTGAACCCAGGCGGGAAGTGAATCTCGCGGCTCAGGTCGCGGTCTTGCCCGCTTCGCTCCCCAGGCGCGAACGGGGCGAGGTTCGTCGCACGAGAAGCCACAGTCCGGCGACAAAGAGCGCGATCACGGGCGTCCACGGGACTAAGGCGACCACGAGCAGCGTGACCCCCTCGGCGAACGCGATCAAATTGTCGAGCGAGCCGTGGAAGGTGCGCGAGACATTGCTGGCAAACGAGGCCATCACGGGCGGGGCGTATTGCTGGCGCTCGTGCATGACGATCTCGACCGTCGCCAGCGCCACTTGATTGTCCCAAAGCTTGACCGTCCCTTTGAGCTGTTCCAGCTCGGTCGTCACGCGATTGAGTTCCCGCTCGGCTTCGAGCAGCTCGCTGATTTTGCCGGTCTGTTCCTTGATGATTTTCTGCAGGCGATCGACCTGGACCTTCTTGTTGTCGATGCGGACCTGGTAATCGAAGTATTTTTCGGTGATGTTTTGCGAGTCGGTCTTGTCCCGCAAGGCTTCGCCGAGTTTTGACGCTTGCCTGACGAAGTCGGCAAACATGTCGACCGGAACGCGGACCCGCCACGTCGCCGAGGGATGAGCGTGCAGAGTGTTGTTGATTTCCGAATCCGCCAGCAGGGCCTGGTGATCCTGCACCAGCTTCTCGAGCCTGGCAGTTGCCTCGGACAGATTGTCGACCAGCAGGTCGAGACTGGCGTTGTAAATAATCTTGCGGCGACTCAGCTCGCCCGACGGTTGCGGCTTTTGCTTGGCCGGCGGCGTCTGCACGTTGGGGGGAACCTCGGCTGTTTTGGCCGCCCGTTCCCCCGCTTCCGAACAGCCCAAAACGAACGCCAGCAGCACGGCCGCCAAACGAAAGCGTTTCATGAATCGCACCTTGCGAAAGAAGTGGCTTTGGCGACCGGAACGCCGCACAGCCTGCTGGCCGTCCCGCCTGCAGTATGTCGCGATCCGCGCCGCCGAAACCAAGGCCAAAGAAGCCAACGAAATGAATGGCTGGAGGTTGCCCCGGACGGGGCCATGCCATCCTAGAGACGCGGACGGCCGCCGCTTTTATTCCCAGAAAACGCGGTTTTGCGCGTTTTGGCCAGCAAAGCCGACGCCATCGATTAGCGATCCGCGGCCGGCTAGGCCTGAATCAGGTCCAAAAATCGCGTCGCGAACCTCGGAGCGGTGCCCGAGTCTTCGTGCTTGAAGAAAACGAAAGCCTCGTCCCACTTTTGCGATTTGGCCTTTTCGAGCCACTCGACCAGCCGCTGCTCGGAGTACACTTCGCGCCGTAGCCGCAACATGCCCCAGCGGGCCGTGTTCACCAGGTCGGGCGACGGCAGGTCCTCCGAATCAGCCACGCAGAGCGCACACGATTTTGCGCGAAGCCGTGCGAAGACCTCGTCGTCGAACCAGCTCTCGTGGCGAAATTCCATCGCCACGGCGGTCCCGGTTGGGATCAGATCCAAAAAGCCGTCGAGCCGCGACACGTCCTTCTTGAAATTCGGCGGCAACTGAAAGAGCAGAGGCCCCAACCGCTGTTTGAGCACGGACGCGACCTGCAGAAATCGCTCCGTCGAGTCTTGGATGTCCTTGAGCCGCTTGAAATGCGTGATCGCCTGCGGCGCCTTGAGCACAAACCGAAAGTTCTCCGGCACCTGCGTGGCCCACGACTCGAGCACGCTGGGAGCCGGCATGCGATAGAACGTGTTGTTGATCTCGACGGTGGAGAACCGCTGGGCGTAGAAGCTCAACATCTCCTTGGCGGGCATCTTCTCCGGGTAAAAGCTCCCCTTCCACTCCTTGTAGCTGTAGCCGCTCGTGCCGACGAAGAATCGCATGGTATCGCAGCCTGCCGAGGTGCCGAAATCTGCCCCCAAAATCGCCACCATGCATTGTGCTCGACGCACAAAGGCGTCGCAAGAACCGACCGCGACAGAATTAACCAGCGGCCCGCCTCGACTGCCGCGCGCCCCTGCTGCCGACACCATCGTTCCGCCCGGCAATATCGGTTCTTTTTGTTCTTTTGGGTTGATCACCGCCCTCTCTTAACCCCTTGGGCACCGGTAGGTTTACCGGTTTACGGCGTTTTCTCACCTGCGAACCAAGCGAGAGCGGCAGACAACCGCGACAGGTGACTTCAGGGCACGGTGATTGCGAGCGTGCAGCAGCGACGTTAAATTCGAGCCGTCGCCGGACTGCGGATCCTCGCTGCCCGGTTGGCACGCACTCGTAGCTCAACGGATAGAGCATCGGTCTTCGGAACCGAGGGTTGGGGGTTCGAATCCCTCCGAGTGCACTCGATTCAAATCTCGCCGAACGCTTGATTTAGCGTACCTGTCCGCGTCGGGCAGTGCGGCCTGAAAGCCCTGGAAAAGTGGTCAAACTACCACTTTTCAAAAGGGCTCCAGGAGTTCGCACCATGCCACGACCCCAAAAAATCCCGGCCTACAAGCTTCACAAGCCTTCAGGACGGGCCCGCGTGATTATTGACGGCCGCCACATCTATCTCGGGAAGTTCGGCTCACCGGAAAGCCACGAGCTTTACGCCCGCCTAATTGCAGACTACCTGCGACGCAAACCGGCACAACGGCCGGCGATCGCGTCCGCGACGCTTCAACTGGGCACTCTGACGATCAGCCAGTTGATCCTGGCCTACTGGACATTCGCGAAGACCTATTACGTCCTCGACGGTCATCCGACGAAGGAGCTTTCCGGAATGAAAGACTCCCTTCGGCCTCTTCGCGAGTTGTTTGGCCGAACGCTGGCGAATGAATTTGGACCGAAGAGCTTGGCAATTGTCCGGCAGCACATGATCAGCCAACAGGGGTTAGCCCGGACGGAGACCAACAAGCGGATCGGCAGGATTAAACGCGTCTTCAAATGGGCGGTTGCGGAAGAGCTGATCGAATCATCGGTTTATCACGGCCTCCAGGCGCTGACCGGCTTGCGGTTTGGCCGAACTGAGGCGCGTGAAACGGAACCCATTAAGCCTGTCGCCGACAAGGACGTCGATGCCATTCTGCCGTTCTTGGCGCCGCAGATTCTGCGCCATGCTGAAACTGCAGCGGCTGACCGGCATGCGTCCCTGCGAAGTGGTCCTCATGCGCGGCTGCGACATCGATCGCTCGGACGACGTCTGGGTCTACGAGCCGCTGATCCACAAAAACCGGTGGCGCGGGCATCGCAGGTTGATTGCACTGGGACCGCGGGCGCAAAATCTCCTGCTGTCCTTTCTCGACCGCGATGCAGAAGCTTTTCTTTTTAGCCCGCGGGAGGCCGAGCAGTGGAGGATTCAGCAGCAAACGGCCAAGGCCGGTCAGAATCGGAAGACCAGGATCTTCCCCTGCGAGCTCCGCAGCCGGGAATTGAGGAGACAGCGCCGGCTAAGACGATCGCGGCGACGACCGCCGAGAGACGGGTACGATACTGCTTCCTATCGTCGCGCGATCGAATATGCGATCCAGAGAGCACGCCGGGCGCAGGATTGAAGTCACGCACTGGCATCCCAATCAGTTGCGACACGCAAAGGCGACCGAGCTACGGAAGCAGCATGGGCTCGAGGCCGCTCAGGTTGTTCTGGGACACGCGCGGGCGGATGTGACGCAAGTTTATGCGGAGAGGAATGTCGCACTCGCGAGGGAAATCGCGAAGCAGTCGGGGTGAGGTCCGATCCGCCCGACGGCGTCACTCAACCAGACGATCCCATCTGCATGAGGCCGGGAAATGATCCGCAAACGCCCCAAGAAGACTGGTCCGGCTCCGGCGGACAAACAGGGCTTAAGCCCACAGCTTCATTCGCCTTCCGAGAGGAAAGCGTTCCGCAGTAACGTCCTGAACTGGGCTCAACGACAGATTTCGGTCGATCCTGCCGCGCGGCAATTCCACGAGTGGGAGCTTGCATGGACGCCCAGCATCGTGGGGCTCTTCTCGAAGATGCCCATTCCGATCGAAGCGCGGCTGGCGGCGGCACTTATAGGCTTGCGTCAGTTTGACTTGGAGCCGTTTTGGAACCTGCTGCATCACAAACTCTTTGTTTGGGTCTATGACGCGTTTTGCGCCGCTGGACGAATCGAAATTGGCGAGCAGAGCGAGAAGTCGATTGAGTCTATTTTCTCTAGGTTCAATGCTTACGAGGCGTACCGTAAGGGAACCGATTTCGGGAACGGCTTTGCCGATGTATCTGACACGGAATTCAATCGAGTCTGCCACGCGGTTTGGTGTTTTATTCTGGATGAACTCAGCAAGAACGAAAACCAAGTTGGCCGCGTCCTCAATCTGGTCGCGTTCCCTCTCGGTCGCGGTCCGGTGCGGTCAGTATCGCTCATCGACCTCCATTGGATCGCCGAGCCGGTGTTGGAGCTCATTGTGTATTCCCAGATGGTTCGACAGGACGGGCTTGTGTGTCTTCCACCGGTTGACCCCAATCCAGCTGCCTTCGAGCGAGTTTTCGCCAAAGACACGGCGTGGCCGCGCGATGCCGATAAAGGAGCTGAGGAAGAGTTCGGGAAACTTCCATCTGAGCTCAGGCACGAACATCTGGCAGATTACTGGGAAAAAGCGCACGAGCACGTTCGGCAGCTCAAGCTGCGGCGTCGATCAGTGGATGGCCAAGTCTATTTTGATGCCGAGAAGATTGAGCAGTCGGACGACGAGTTGATCCAGCGAACTGTGAGACTGGGAGAGCTCACCGAGCACAACGCGGGCGTCTCGATCGAATGGTGGAATAATTGGGTGCGCGAAAGAAACCCGAAAGTCAGGTCCAAGCGTGTGACCGTCGTCCTGGGCGAGTTATCCCATTCTGACACGCTGCCCGATCGGCACGATCTTGTAGCCATTGATGACCGAAAAAGGCTTGGGGAGATGCTGATGGCGCGGCGGGCCGTCATCCAAAGCCTGCTGCTGGACTGTCGGAATCACCATCGTGAATCGCTCTTCTCGGAAGCCGGAATCCTGGACCCGAGCCAAGGCGAGAAGAAAATTCTAGCAATGCTTTTCCGCCGGTCGATGACTGCGGAACAACTGGCGGACGAACTCGGCTGCCCTCGCAGAACGCTATTTAACGAAGGATGGCTCGCACGCCTCGCCAGAAGCGGCGTTGTTCGCAACGACCGTTTGATCGGTGGATATTACCTGGCCGCCTTTCCGCCGGCGTGACCGTCGTCGCTCACATTGTATGCCGCCCCGCAAAATCTAAGGCGTCCCGCTGACTGCGCCGACTCCTGGCGAATTTTTTTGCGCAGTTGTCGCCCCCGTGTTGACCACGCGGGAAGTACGCACCGGACACTGCGTCCGGTCGTAAGGCAGATCACGCGTGTTATTTGCTGCTCAGGGTGCGCAACGCCGTTTCTTTAGTTTTTTGCGATTTCTCGAGAGTGCCAATGTTTGGCACTGGCGCCCAACTTTGGACCAGTACGCTTGGACTTGTTGCGGATCTACCCATCCAGTTGCGAGGCGCAGCATGGCCATAGATATCGAGAGAGAAGAGCTAATGTCCCTGTCGAGAGCCGCGGGGCGACTACCCACTCGTCGGGCAGGAAAGAAGACACACGTTTCCACGTTGCACCGATGGGCAACGATTGGACTGCGTGGGGTCGTCCTAGAGACGCTGCAGGCAGGGGGAGTGAAAGTGACGTCCCTAGCCGCACTGCAGCGCTTTTTTGAGCGGCTCTCCGTCCGGGGAACATCGCAAGCTTCCTGCGGGACACCGGCCAAGGCTGATACTGAGGCCGCGCTCGACGCCGAAGGGATCTAGACGGGCTGGGGCAGACGCATAACGACCCCGCCTACGATGCCAGCATAACGACAAAAACAGAGGAGGCACCCGCCGGCCGCTAAACCTAGGGTGCCCCCTAATCTCACCCCTTGGAGTCAGGAGTCAGACTATGCCGACTGTATCACAAAATAGAAAAGTTAGAAGCGCCTCCCACAAGAAGAAGAAACCTGACGGCAGTCCAGTCTTACCGAGCGCGAAGGGGCAATCCCGTCCACCTAGCCAGCGTATTGAGCGTGCCCGGCCCCTCCCAAGTCGCCAGACTGTTGCGGCCGCCCTCTACTCGCTCGATCGCTGCCAAATCGACGATGAGGAGAAGTGGCTGCGAGTCGGACGAGCTCTGTGGGCGTGGGATCGTAGTCAGGCCACGCTCAACCTGTGGGCCTGCTGGTCGACCAGGCACGGCGCGCGGACACCGAACGATTGCAGAAAACAATGGAACCTGTTTGGCCAAGCCCGCCGCGGCAGCTCCGTCACGATCGACGACCTATTCGATTGGGCGGAAGGCTGCGGT
Source organism: uncultured Planctomycetaceae bacterium (assembly GCA_963813715.1). GTDB lineage: Bacteria > Planctomycetota > Planctomycetia > Planctomycetales > Planctomycetaceae > DASPSM01. The sequence goes on from CAWFAK010000007.1 coordinate 941,913, forward strand.
TGGTCTTCGCGTCAAGAGAGCCGCAGTCGTGTCGACGGACCACAAGCCGCGTGGGGGCTGGCCGAGCAATTCATCGAGACAACCTGCCTCAGCTTCGAGGGGAACACGGCTGTCCGCACCCTTCGTTATTACCGAGGAGAATTTTATCGCTGGCGAAGCGGGAGATACGTCCCAGTGCCCCTTGGCGAGATCCGCAACGCCGTCGTCGGATTTCTCGGGCCGATGGGCCTCAGCGTCATGCCCATGGTGATTGCCGCGGTGTTGGACAGTCTGCGAGTGCAGACGGAAGTGGCCGCGGAAAAGGACGCACCCTGTTGGCTCGACGACGATCTTGAACTGCTTGGCGAGATCGTAGAGCCTCCTGCCGCACCGGAAGACGTGATCGCCACCCGGAACGGGTTAGTCGATGTAAGGGCGTTTCTCGACGGTCGGCCTCGCCTGCTGCCGGCTACGCCAAAGTTTTTCTGCACCGCGGCGGTCGACTTCGAGTTCGCCGCAAAAGGAAAGAAGCCGACCCGCTGGCTCACGTTCCTCAAGGAGCTCTGGCCCAATGACCAGGCCAGCGTCGAGACGCTGCAGGAATGGGCCGGCTACGTCGTGATGCGCCGCACCGAGCTCCAGAAAATCCTAATGGTGCTCGGGCCGCCGCGGGCTGGAAAGGGAACGATCGCCAAGGTGTTAACCGCACTCGCCAGCCCGGCCAGCACGGCAGCACCGAAGCTGAGCGACTTCGCCCAGCAATTCGGTTTGGCCCCGCTCATCGATAAGACCCTCGCGATCATCCCGGACGCAAGATTAAGCAATAGACACGATCAGGCCACGATCGTGGAGCGGCTACTCTCAATCTCGGGCGAGGATTGCGTCACGATCGATCGCAAGCACCGGGACCCCATCACCGTGAAGCTCGCCACTCGCATCACGTTGTTTACAAACGAGTTACCGAGCTGGGACGACACGGCCGGTGCGTTAGCATCTCGACTCATAGTGCTCCATCTGACGAGGAGCTTCATTGCGCCAGATGGCGCCGACTCCAATGACGAAGTGGGCCAGGATGACGCGCGCCTCGTTGCCGACCCGGACCTCTGGATCAAGTTACAACGTGAGTTGCCGGCCATTTTGCGGTGGGCCCTCGAAGGCTGGAAGCGACTACAACAGCGCAGGCACTTCTTGCAGCCCGAGTCGGGTAGGCCCTTGCTTGAGCAGGCGGCGGACATCGCGTCCCCGATCCATGTGTTCGTTCGCGATGAGTGCACGACTGGTCAGGGCAAGCAAGTCTTAACGCAGGAACTCTACGATCGCTGGAGGCGCTATTGTGAAAGGACCGGCCAGATCCCTGGAACGATACAGACCTTCTCCAGAGGGTTACGTGCCGTCGTGCCGGATCTCGGGACGCGTAGGAAGAAACGCCACGGCCACACTGATAGCTGGCTGATCGGCCTCTCTCCAAACGTACCGAACCTCGGCGCGACACGTCGTCATCCTGTGCCGGTCTCCAAGCAAGCGGCAGCGAAAGCGAGCAAAGACGGACTGCAACCCGCGCATCGTTTCGGATAGCCGAGCTGGGGCGGCGCGATCGCAGTCGGCCGTGGCCCCCCGGCCCCAAAAAATCCAGCGTAGAAGAGCGTTTGGCGCGCGATCCGGCGCGCGATGAAAGGAGAGCCTCTTTTGTCATGAAAAATGCAACAAAGGCCCGGGGAAATGAGGATTTTTCGATTGTTGGCTCGGCCAGCGGCGCGCGATCCCTCTATTTTTTCTTCCTAGATGTCCTAATACCCTAAGAAAAAAATAAGAACATTGCGCGCCTTGCGCCGCTCAACTCCGCTGGGCGAAGTCGATGCCGTGCTCCCGGATCAAAAACAGGATTCAGCTCCGCTGGAGAATCGACACTCCAAGATTCAAGCCCATCAGCTCTGGCCTCAAGAGCCAGGAACCACAAGGCAGACGCGTCTTTCTTTGGGGGGGCGCACGTCCCGGTTCGATTGGTCTGCCTGACTAGCCCCACTGTTAGCGGACATGCGTGTCCCCAATAACGCGAAAGGAATTGACAGATGCCACTCAATCCCAAGCTGTATGCTCTGCTCGAGCGGACCTTCGGCGTAGTCGAAATCAAGAACCCCGGAATGGAAATGCAATACGCCTACGGGTTCGACCCAGTGTCGCAGCGTCTTAAGCTCCTGATTGCCGCATCGGGCGAAGAATACGCCGTCAACTGTCCCCGCTGCGGAGACACCAGGAAGCGCCTCTCGATCTCGGCAAACTGGTACCATCACGACGTCGCGCACGGGCAAACGTGGTCGCACCTCATCCACTGCTTCAATGAAGACTGTTATGCCGAGCATCACGTGCGGGCGGCTCTATACACGCGCCTGCACGACGGACGCTCGTCATTCGGTTCGCGTCAGGCACCTGCGGCCAGGCAAGTCTCTGGCCCCCTGGACGGCCCTCTTCCGGTTCGGGAATTGCCGGCCGGTTTCAAACGGCTCTCGAAACTGAAGGACAGCCATCGCGCCATCAAGTATCTGGTCAGCCGAGCCTTCGATCCCGAGGAGATCGACCGGGTCTACCGGGTCGGGTACACCAAGAGCGACGAAGCACCCCGCCTGGCGCGGAGGAGGATCATTATCCCCTCGTACGCCGACGGAAGCTGTGTCGGCTGGCAGGCCCGTTACGTGGGCGACGTCGACTTCAAATCTGAAGGCGATCTGCCAAAGTACTACACCTGTCCCGGCATGAAGCGCGGCCGAGTGGTCTACAACCTCGACCAAGCTTGCGAGTACCCGACGGTTGTGATTGTCGAGGGGCCCACCGACGTCTGGCGCGTGGGGCCGATGGCGGTCGCCATCTGGGGGCACACGCTGAGCGCTCCGCAGAAGGAGCTCATATGCAAGAACTGCCCCGACGCCAGTGTGGTCCTGATGCTCGATCCCGAGATCATGCAGCCGGCAACCGAGCGCTACGCCCGCATCAAGCTGAAGAACCTCATGGGGATGACCGAGGCGTTCGCCGGCCGGTTGGCCCTCGTGTCACTGCCCCACGGGACCGACCCGGGCTCTCTCGACCGACAAAAACTGCGAGAAATCATCAAGGACCAGGCAGCCAATCAAGGCGTCGAGCTCAACTGGAAAAAGCGTAGTCGCCGCAAACGCTCGACGACCAACCGACATTGACGGGTGAGCGTCCCGGGTGCGACGTCAAGACCTCGTTGAAGTCTGAGCCGGCCGTAGTCGCGAGAATCGACGGGACGGGGACAAAGACGAAAACTAGCCGGACATCGTGTCCGTCCAATATCGCGAATGAGGTCATGAGTGCCTATCAGCTTAAGCGTCACCACCGCTACATCATGACTTTCGATCTCTGCGCTGCTGAGTGATCCGCGGTCAACGGGGCCTCTGCTCGCCGCGATCATTGCGATTCGCATGCAGCCGACTAGCCTACTCGGGTGCCGCTCGTTCAGGACGGAGGCGCTCGCCCGCGTGGTGCGCCTCGTGCGGCGCGAGTGCCGCACGCGGTCTTCGAATAGCACGCCACTGAAAGCCTAAATCGATATAGATTAAGCAATAAAATGACGGCGCCAGCACTTTGGTGGCCGATATTTATCCGAGGAGGAACTCGCTTAGCGAAGGAACGCGCCATGACGTTACGGAAGACGAAACGAATCAAAGCTGCGCCCGCCACAGACGGCGCGAGCACCCCGCCGCAAGTGCAGATGGTCAAAGTGTGCGACCTCTGCCCACACCCAGAGCAGGCTGAGCTGGTCGGCGACATGCCGCCCGCCGATTTTGAAGCCCTCGTCGCCGACATCGAGGCCAACGGCATCCAGAATCCGTTGATCGTTCTTGCCGACGGGGCGATCATCTGCGGACACCAGCGATATCGCGCCGCCGTCCTGCTGGGCATCGGAGAGGTGCCCTGCATCATCCGCCGCGATCTTCGCGGTGCCGATGATCCTGCGGCCGTGAAACTGCTGCTGTCCGACAATCTGCGGCGACGCCAGCTCGGCCCCCTGGAAAAGGCTCGGTACACCAAAAGGCTATTCGAACTTGAGTTGGGTCGCCGGCTCGACCCTAACGACTCTTGGGATCATCCCAAGCAAATTGCCGTCCGCGATGCAGTCGGCAAGCTGCTCGACTGCTCAGGGCGCAACGCCGCCCGGTACCTTGCTGTCCTAAACACGCCGAACGAGATCCAGCGGGCATTTGACGCCGGGCTGGTGCGGCTGGCACTCACTGAACGAATCTCGTTCTTAAAGCGAGAAGCTCAGCAGAGGCTGGCAGAGTCCATCTGCAAGGCGCGCAGCCGCTCGAAAAGCGGCGACCCGAAGTGCAAGCAGACGGTCCAGGCCCTTGTCGACACGGCGCTCGCGAAATCGAGGCCCACGAAGAGGGTCCGCGCACCGTCCCCAATGGCCCCACTGCACGAGCTGAAGCGGTGTCTAGAGGCCAATGTTGCCCTCGTACGCGAGGGGCGTGACGAGATCATCGGGCATATCGGGGGAGATCCAGAGTCGCAAGACTCGCCCCTTTTCGGGATCACGCGGGATCTCTGCCTGCAGCCCATGATCGAAGTACGGGAGCAGTGCGAGTGCTTGCAGCTGCTGCTGAGCGAGATCCAAAAAGAGGCCAAACTTAAGTTGGCGGCTCTAGAGTGCCCGGATATCGAAAAGCATGAGGCTGCTGCTTAGTCCGTGGTCGACGGAGTTTTTTTTGTAGGCCCCGGCTCATCGGGCACCAGAACCGCGGATCGAGTTGAATTGCATCCACACCGAGAATCAGCATGACCGATTCCTGTAGCATCGCGAGACGCCGCTGGATGACGCGAGCCCTCTCGGTTTGTTCTGTCCCCGTCCGTCGCGCCGACGCATGCTGTATCCTGAACACACGTGCGGGCTGAGAAAGACCTCAATTGGATCGGCGGTCCGGACATGGTGTCCATCGGGAGGAGTGAATTCCAAAGCGCGAATGGAGACAGCAGTGCTCAAGTCCCCCCCCGTCAAGATTCCCGCTGACAGCGGCCTAATTCTTAGATAGCGTATGTGCTGGGCTCATGCGGGCCGGTTCGCAGAGATCGCGCCACAAGCGAGATAGAAGACCTGACGCGGCGAGACGGCTGCAAGCGTTCGAGGTAGCGTGTCAGAGCCGCTCGATTGATTGCGGAGGCAAGGGAATGCAAAAGGGAATCACATCGCTGCCGGCAGTGGCGCACACTGCATCGGCTCAGGCTATAGCCGATTGCCAGCGGCAGGCGCTGGCCGACCAGGGCGACGTCTGGGGCCTGCTCGATGCGCTCAGCCAAGCGGATCCGCGAAGCTTCCAGTGGAAGGGTGAGCTTGACCGTATCCTCAACAGCCTACTGACTCGCAGTCGCCAGCGGCCGCAGGCCTTCGCCGGAGAGGTGCTCGATCGCTTGGCGGCCGTCTCAACCTTTTATCTGCTGCGAGCCGAACTTTATCTGCGACAGCTCACAAGTGAAGCCCTTCCGCCTGACCGCAATCGGCCAGTCTCAGACGCTCCCGCAGCAGTCGTCGAGCACTTGCTTCCCCGCTATCAGGAGCTCGGACGCTCCACAGCCGAAATCCTGCACTATCGGGCCAGCATTGCACGTCAGTGGGCGTTGGCCAATGCAAAGGACTCCGAGTCTGTTCGGCGTCATCAGAAGCCAGAAACAGAAGCCCGAGATTCAGTAATCAAGCCCAGGCCTTCAAAGCCGCCCACGAACGGGCACAACGGTACGTCCGCAACCGGCGACCGCAACGGTCACACGCCTCCATCTGCAGGAAATGGTCGTTTCTCGTTCCCGTCCTGATCCCGGTGTCTCGCATGCTTTCCGATCACGCCCTCGAGGCCCGCTGGGAACGCATCCGCTCGGCGATGGAGCAAAACCGGCCGCTGCTTGAACGACAGGGCACCATCGCCTTCAAGAAAGCCGGCGGGGTGACCGTGCGCGTCCTGCGCTTCTGCGAACAGCGTCAGGGCCGCCGACTCCAGCGCTCCATTTATCTCGGCGTCAACGATGAGCTCTTGAGACGAGGACTCGCTTTGCTCGAAGCGTTTCGGGAGCCGATCCGCTGGCAGGCCGAAACCGCCGCGGCCGCCGCTGCTCTTGGCAGCATTGTTTCCCGCTTACGTCGCCGAATGGGGAAGGGACGGCGGCGGACCCTAAACGAGGGCTTTCGTTAGTGGGGAGGCGATGCCGGCCATTTGCGGGCGTTTTCTCGCGGCTCAGGTCGCCTAAAAGGACTATGAAAGCGACCGCACGCCACTAAACGGTTAGCCCTACACCGCGAGCTTGTCGCCTTCACTGGATCGCCACGTGGCGCTTGATTGCATTCCAACCAAGCGCAGCACTGAGGTGCGAGAAACGCTCGTGTCGTGCCCTCAGTTGCTCGCTACGGCGGCCATGCAAGGCTGCGCTGCCTCAGCTTCCTCTGGCAAAGCCGACGGCTGTGCGAAAGGATCCTCCCGCTTTCGCTTCCGTTCAGGCGTGTTCTTAGTATGCCTGGCCGGCTTCCGATGGTCAACAATCGCATCAGCAGGAACGTGCTCATTCATCAGCTCCGGTCCAAGATAAAAGCGGCGATCGATTGGAGGCCTAGCGCCCGGAGTCGGGATGAATTTCCCGAATTTGCTGAAATCAAAAATGGATTCGATGCTGCCATCGGGCAGATACAGAAACCGGAAGGGCCCCGGAGTGAATCCCATGGGAATGCCATAAAACGGAAATGCGGTGATCATTTTGTCCTGCTGGTCGAGCTCTCGAAGGCGCGCTTTGAGGCTGGCCAAATCTGCAAAGAGTTCGAGCATTGGCCATTCCCCATCCTCCGAAACGATAAGGCAATAGTCCGCATTAGCCGGTACACGTGGCTGCGTGTCGGCGGTTGGTTTTGCATCATCCGGAATGTCGCTCGCCGCAACACCCGTCCTGTCACCTTGCGACAATTCCGCCGGTTTGCACATTTCATTATCAGAACGATCGGGTTTCATCATCGACTCCCGCAATTCTCGATGTCGGTTTGTATTTCCGATCTGCAACATACCTGAGAGTCAGTCAGCGCTGAAGGTCAGTTGCGATCAAAGGGCCAGCCGCCTAATGGAATCAACCTTGTCGGCTATTAAAGCGCATCCTTCGGATCGCGGTGTCGGTGTTATAGTTTGGCCCCCCCGGGTCTCCGGGGGCCCCGGGGGCCGAGCGGCACCGAAGCCTTCAAGAAGCGCCAGAACGCGTATCACAGACCGCGGCCCGCCGCGGCCATTTTTGATGTCGCATGAAATAGGGGGGCCTGCCGCAGCGAGCATTTCCTTGTTGCTGAGCCGACGCTTTGACCCGTTGTTCCTGCAGTCTTCGCAGATCTCCAGTTTTGCCGTTTGATCATCCGTTCCGCTAAATACGTCCTCCACGCGAGGACTTGTTATTCAGAAGCAATTTCAACGGATGCCGCTGAGATGTTTCACATGCACAAGGTACAACTTCACGGTGTAACCAATGAGAAGATTCGAAGAACACGTCGCCTCCCGCACGGTCCCAGTTATCCAGAAGGGATCGCCCTCCCGGTAGTGGGTGCGAGTTGTGTTGGTTTCAGTGCTTGACGGGGATGACGAATTCGATGTCAATCCCGGACGGGCGTTGGGACAGTTGAGAGAGCGACATGGCCAACTGGTCATCCAGTCACCGCGTGATTGGGATCCCAAATTCGACGAACCGGCTCAACACCCTGTTTGGAGAAGTAGGCGAGCCCGTTGGGCAGTTCGAATATCGCCTTTGTGGAAAACGGCGTGCGTGCAAGCCTGGAGATAGGCGTGAGCCTGCGCGATTCGCCCCAATTTCGTTTGCTCTGAGGCAGGCCTTGGGCATCTAAACTCCAGTATCCGAGCCGGTAATCGGGAACTCAACCCTTTTCGCGACACGCCGAAAAACGACCGATAAGTGCCGCCGTCACGGGCACCGGAAACTCATCCGTTTTCGGCAGACGCTCCGCGTGCCGGATTCCCATGCTTTTTGGCGGAATCGGGCCTCGGGTGGCGAGAGCGGGCGGACGCAGCAAGTTCTCAGCAACGCTGCCCGAGATTCTGAAACGCTCTCTCTCCTGATCAACTCCACAACTCCTCGAGCCGCCGGTTCACCTCGTTCGCGGCGGCCGCCCCGCCGATTTCCACTCTCCGTGTCCGAACCAAGGCGACCGTGCAATCTACGCCCAGTGTGCCTACGATGCGACGATCGCCAAACAACCTGCAGACTTCTGACGGGAAAAGGAAAAGCATGCAGGACGACTTGAAAAGAGTTGTACTGCGCAAAGTCGCCTGGCGCCTGCTTCCCTTTCTGTTTTTGCTTTACATGGTCAACATCCTGGACCGCATCAACGTCGGTTTCGCCCGCCTGCAAATGCTCGACGATCTCCAGATGGGGGAGCGGGCCTACGCGCTGGGAGCCGGCATTTTCTACATCGGCTACCTCATTTTCGAGATCCCCAGCAACCTGATTCTGAGCCGCGTCGGCGCCCGGCGCTGGATCGGACGCATCTTGATCAGCTGGGGGCTGATCTCGGCGGCCATGATGGCCGCGCGCGGCCCCTGGAGTTTTTATCTGCTCCGCGTCTTGCTTGGCTTCGCGGAGGCGGGCTTCTTTCCGGGAATCATCCTGTATTTGACCTACTGGTTTCCGGCCCGCGAGAGGGCCAGGGCGGTCTCTTTATTCATGACCGGCTCCCCCATCACAAGCATTGTCGGTGCTCCGCTCTCGGGAGGGGATCCTTCAGTATTTGGATCGAGTCGGCGGCCTGCGAGGCTGGCAGTGGCTGTTCCTTCTGGAGGGAATCCCCGCAATCGTCCTGGGCGTGATCAGCATGTGTTACCTCACGGATCGGCCCGAAAAGGCACACTGGCTGGATGAGGAGGAACGCAATTGGCTGACCGCGCAAGTCAGCGGCGAAGAGACGTCCCGCCAGCAGCGTCACGGGCTGACCTTGTGGCAGGCCGCATTCGACCGCCGCGTCTGGATTTTGACGCTGCTTTATTTTACGGTCGCAGGCGCCAGCAACAGCTTGGGCTTCTATTTGCCGAAGTTCGTTCAAATCGGTTTTCCGAATCTGGCCGAATTTCGGATTGGCTTGCTCGTCGTCATCCCGAGCCTCTGTGCCGTTCCGTGCATGGTTCTCAACGGCATGCACTCGGACTGGACCGGCGAACGCCGGTGGCACGTCGCGATCCCGGCTTTGATCGGCGCCGCGGGGTGGGGCCTGGCGGCCTGGTTGAAATTCCCCGCGCTCTACCTCTTCGCTTTCGCGCTTGCGCAGATGGGAATCATGAGCGTCTTGCCGACGTTCTGGTCGCTCCCGACAGCATTCCTGAGCGGCGCGGCCGCAGCGGGAGGGATCGCCTTGATCAACTCAGTCGGCAACCTGGGAGGGTTCTTCGGACCCAATTTGATTGGGCAACTCCAGGCCAGCACGGGGAGTTTTTCACCCGGCATGCTGGCGGTCGCCGCAACTCTGGTGATCGGCGCTGTGCTGGCCCTCTGCGTTCGAGATGATGACGCCAAACCGGCGAAGTCCGTCGACCCGCATCGCGTCTGAGAAAACGTCCAACGAGCGTCGTTCGCCCCTTTTCGAACTGGCAACGGGCCTGAGGGCGACCTTTGACGTTGTCGAAGTCGTCTGCCCGAATCACCGAGTTGCGGGTCGGGTTCCGGGAGAATTGGGAGCGGTTTCACGGCGAGACGTCATCGGTGGCAATCGCTCGTCGTTAGACCAAAAAGCGACGGGAACCAATCATCACTTCTTGGAGGAACGTGCCCATGCCCCGCCGTGACGTCACCATCGCGACTCGTGACGGAATCTGTCCGGCTTCAGTCTTTACCCCTGGCGACATCGTGGGTCCCTGGCCTGCCGTGATCTTCTTCATGGACGGTCTCGGGATCCGCCCCGTCATGTGGGAGATGGGCCAGAGTCTGGCGGATCATGGTTATCTGGTGCTGCTGCCCGATCTCTATTACCGCCTGGGGAGTTATCCGCCGAAGGTTTCCTCTCAGGTGTTGGCCGACCCAAAATTACGCGAAGAATTAATGAAATGCGTCAGTAGCCTGGATCGTGACCGGAGGATTTCCGACGCGGCCGCCTTCCTCGAATTTCTGTCATCCCGACCCGAGGTGAAAGGTAATCGATTCGGTGCCACGGGATATTGCATGGGTGGTAACGCTTCCTTGACTGCGGCCGGTGCGTTCCCGGATCGATTTGCGGCGATCGCGTCGTTCCACGGCGGCAATTTGGCCACGGACAAGCCTGATAGCCCTCATCTCTTCGTGGGAAGAATAACGGGCCGCGTCTATGTTGCCGGTGCAGTCGAGGACGCGTCATTCCCCGAAGAACAGAGGAGCCGACTCGAAAAGGCGTTGACCGACGCGGGGGTGGACCATTTGGTCGAGACTTATCCTGCGCGTCATGGCTTCGCAGTTTCGGATCTTCCCTCGTTCGACCAGGCCGCCGCCAAGCGCCACTGGGCGGCGTTGTTTAGACTCTTCGACGAGACGTTTGCTCTCGAACTTTAAGTAAAGTCGCCTCACGCCTCGCCCCGGTTTGACCGGGCCGCGAAGTTCAGCTTTGCTAGCTGTGGCAGGTGAATTTGGTCGTCACACACGGTGCTCTCCCGTAATCTCAATGCTTTTGACGGACACGCCATCAAAGGACCCAATTCCGAGAGTGCGTGGCTTTTTTGCGGACTCCACTGCTCGCTGGGCAGTGATTGACGCACTCTCTCTATTTCGGCTCGGGTCACGTCGGCCAATTTGCCCGTTGCGGTGCGGGTAGGTGTGCCGTTAGCATCGAACTCGGCCGACTCCCCACGCAGAGTTTGCAAGATGCAAGCGTCCTTCACCGTCATTTCTGGGCCGTTTCGCGGACAGACGTTCCAAGTTCCGCGTGGCAAGTTCATTCTCGGCCGCGAGACCGATTGCCACCTGGTGCTCGACTCGAACTCGGTCAGCCGGCATCACTGCGTGCTGTTGATGGACGACTACACGCTGAGAATCCGCGATCTGGCCAGCAAGAACGGGATCTTTGTCAACAGAGATCAGACCCGAACTGGCGAGCGGATCTTGTCCCACGGCGACACCGTCCGAGTGGGAGACATGGTCATCCGGATCGAGTTGGAATCGGGCACCGCATCAACGCCAGTGGACACACTTGAAACGCAGGACGTTAGGCCCGAGACGGTCGATCACGCTGACCATGCTCCAGCGAAGCCCGCCGTCGATCAGCCGATATCGGCTGAGGCATCGCAGAAAGCTGCGAGGGAAGCGTGACAGGGTAATGACTCGACTCGTTTCGTGAGTGCCTCTTTCCAGCTCGCCGGCCGTCACGAGAGCCGATTAGGTCACGCGCGACTTCATTCGCACAATTGGGAACGGCGATGTCGGGGGGCGCATCCTCACGGGCTCTGTTTGGACATGATGTCCATTGAATCACACGAACCGAGACGCCCGCGGCATTGTCGGCGCCGCGAGTCGCGAGTGGCGTCGAGACGTTCGTCGCCCGGCTAGAACGCTTGCCTAGAGATCCCACAAGCCCCTGGGGTGGATCTCCGAGCTGTTCACCCGAGGGAAGTGCCTGGTAGCGCGACGAGCCTCACCGCGGGGCGCTAATGCGGCCAAAGAGCCCGACGCCCGTCGAAGTTGCAGGTCGTCGCGGACGAGGTCAACCGGCAGGCGCACGTGATTTCAGCGAGTGGCCCGGCCTAATTCCGCGCGAGCAACTCGTGCAGCGGCTCGGCATCGACGAGTATGTGGGGACGGCTCAGATTGTCGTGGAGGACGGTTCGCGGTGCGATCGCCATGCTGTGATAGAGCGTGGCGATGATCTGTTGCGGAGAGACCGGAGTGGAAGCCGGGAAGGCCGCAAGCCTGTCTGAAGAACCGTAGACTTGGCCTCCGCGGATGCCGCCGCCGGCAACGACAACGCTGAAACACTGTGGCCAGTGATCTCGGCCTCCGGCACTGTTAAACCGAGGAGTTCGGCCAAACTCCCCCGTGCAAATGACCATGGTTTCCTCGAGCAGGCCGCGATCGTGCAAGTCTTCCAGAAGCGCCGCCAGCGCACGATCGGTGGGAGGCAAAAGTTCGGTGCGAGCCCAAGCGAGGTGATCGCGATGACTGTCAAATCCCTGGCCACCTTGTCCCTTGTCGTGCCGGACCCAGTTCACCTGCACCAGGCGCACGCCGGCTTCGATGAGACGACGAGCCACGAGCGTTGACTGTCCAAAGACGTGATGTCCGTACCGGTCGCGGACGGAAGCCGGCTCATGCGAGATGTCAAAAGCTCGTTGAGCCGACGCCGATGCGACCAGATCGAAGGCTCTGACGTAATAGGGGTCCAATTCTCGCGACGCCGCAGACGCTTCCAGATAGCGCGCGTGCCGGTCGATGGATTTCAGCAATTGATACCGTGCTGAAAGCCGCGCCGCCGGCATTCCCGACGGCGGTTTGAGCGGCCCTGGGGAAAAGTCGGGACGGTTGGGATCGCTGTTAATCCGATAAGGGTCGTACGCCGCGCCCAGGAACCCGGCGTGTTGACCGGCGCGTTCGGGGCCGTTGGGCGCAATGGCTTCGGGGAGCAAAACAAAGGGCGGCATTCCGCGCGATGACCCGAGGACATAGTGCAGGACCGAACCGGGATTTGGGCGGTCGAGCCGGCTCATGAAGCGGGCGTCAGCCAGCGGCCGCTCAAAGCGGGAGCCGACCATCATCCAATAGGCGGCTGAAGGATGGGTCGAATCGGAGTGCGAGACTGAACGCAGGATGCAGAACTTGTCTGCGTTGCGAGCCAATCGAGGCAGATGTTCGCTGATTCGGATTCCCGGTTGATTCGTGGCAATCGGCTCAAAACTGCCGCGAATCTCGCGCGGAGCATCGGGCTTAAGGTCCCACATGTCGAGTTGGGAGGGCCCACCGGAGAGGAAAAGCACGATCGCCGACTTCGCGCGGGGTGCGTTTCTGGAAGAGACGGCGACTGGACGCTGCGATTCCGCCCGCAAGAGTCGCGGTAGACTCAAGCCGGCCAGCGACAGCCCACCAGCCCGCAACGCTTCACGCCGCGTGACCCCATCACAGGTCTGAGTGCATCCGTAAAGCAGACGGAGCATGACGACAGCCAGCACAATCGGAGACGAACATGTTCGTGCGTCGCCCCTGACCAACAGACCTTGTCGCAGGAACCTGTTCAGGGGGCGCTTCCAGGCCGTGAAAACCATCCTATCCACCGCGATGACTAGCTGAAAGTCCGGCGCGCTCTCCGTCGGCGACCGGCGGATCTCGGTGATCGTCCGTTGCATTGGTAAAGGCTGCTTCGGCTCTTTTGTCAGTCTTTTACGCGCCCAAGGTAGCAAGAGCCTGCCGGACATGTTCGTCCGAAGCGAATTGCGCTGAGAAGATGTGTTGAATGATCCCTTCTCTATCAATGACGTAGGTGACGCGTCCCGGAAAGAGCCCCATTGTTTTCGGAACCGCAAAGGCCTTGCGGAGCGACCCGTCCGCATCGCTGATCAACGGAAACGACAGCTTGTATTGCCGCGCGAATGCACGGTGCCGTTCATCGGAATCCGCGCTGACGCCAATCACGTCGGCCCCGGCGGCCGCGAATTGTTCGTACGAATCGCGAAATGCGCAAGCTTCCTTTGTACAAATCGGAGTGCCGTCCTTGGGGTAAAAGAAAAGCACCAACCCGCGTTTGCCCAGATAGTCAGACAGGCGGATCCGTTTCCCGTCGTGGGTCGTTGCTGAAAAGTCCGGCGCGCGATCGCCAAGTTGAAGTCGTGTCATGATCGTTGCCCATTTTAAGGCGTACTGGGTTCGGATCCACTCGCAGTCCCCGCCGGCGCTCAGGGGCGTCGGTTTCTCCCGCCGCGCCGGCGCATCAATGACCACAAACACGCAATTGGAAACACACGGGTCGCGCAGGGTCTAAGCCAGGATGCCCGCGTCGGTGGATTTGCGGACACGATGTCCAACCGGCTGGTGGGCGCCTTGTCACGGCGGCGAGGCCCAGCGATTACGCTCTGCTGTGCCTTCCAGCCTCCCGAGGCCACGTCCCTGGGGTCACACAGCCGGGGCTCGGCGCGATTTTCGGGGTCTGCAAGCGTTTCTTTTTGCCTGGATGGCTCAACAGTCGCCCAGAGGGCCGACGACGCGAAATGCGCGTCCAAAATCGGCGCCGGCCGCACCGTTGTGGACCGAATGAGCCAAAACGCTTGCCTTGAGATCCACAGAGGCGCTGGGTGGATCTCCGAGCTGTTCACCTGAGGGAAGTGCCTGGTAGCGTGACGAGCCTCGCAGCGGGGCGCTGATGCGGCCAAGAGCCCATGGTACGCCCCTGGATTGTCCTAGCCGAGTTCCGGAATCGGCTTAGCGTGGTCTTCGACGAGGTACTGCGGGCGGCCGTTGAGGTCCTGGAGCGTTGTTTGTGACGCATCGATCCCGAGGTGATGAAACAGAGTGGCGTAAACTTCTCCGAATGTGACGGGGCGAGAGACCGCTTCGCCGGCGATCCGATCGGTCGCGCCAATGACCTGACCAGTCCGCATTCCCCCGCCGGCCAGCAAGGCGAAGTTGACCTGTGGCCAGTGATCGCGGCCGGCTTGCGGACTGATCTTCGGCGTGCGGCCGAACTCGCCGCAAACGACCACGGCGCACTCCTTGTCGAGTCCGCGCTGGTGCAGATCCTCGACGAGCGCGCTCAAACATTGGTCGAATACGGGAAAATCCTCCGCCTCGCGCGAGAAGATGCTGCCATAGGATCCACCGTGCCAGTCCCACTTGCTGTAGTTGAGCGTCACCACACGGGCTCCGGCTTCGATGAGCCGGCGAGCCAGCAACAGGCTTTGCGGAACGCGCGGGGCCCCGTTGCCGTCGATGAAGACGTTCGGGTCGCCTGTGCCATAGCGTGCGCGGACTCGCGGGTCTTCTTTCGAGATGTCAAGCGCCTCGGCCAGGCGGGACGATGTCAAAAGGCCCATCGCCTGCTCGGTGAAATGATCGATCGCGTGCATTGTTCGGGAGAGGTCGGCGTCACGACGGAACTGGTCGAAGCTTCCCATTAGCGACCGGCGCTCGGCCAGACGTTCGAGCGTGACACCGTGCAGAACCATATCTTGCCGCGTCGGCCCCATCGGGCGAAACGGCGAATGAGCCGCGCCTAAAAACCCGGGGCCCGGTTCGTTGTAAGGCGGATGAGAACAGGGATAACAGAGACTGACAAACGGCGGCGTCGCGCTGTCGGCCGGGCCTTGCAGCCGGGCCACGGCTGAACCGAACTGCGGCCAACCTCCCGACGGAGCGGCCTTGCCCGGATGATGACCGTTGAATACCTGGACGGCGTCGTGATCGGACTGATTTCCGACGAGCGAGCGGATCACGGCAAATTTATCGGCCATCTTCGCCAGCCGCGGAAATGCTTCGCAAATCTCGAATCCGGGCACGTTCGTCGCGATCGGCCGCCAAGGGCCGGCAACTTCTTTTGGCGCCAGGGGCTTCAGGTCGAACATGTCCTGGTGGGGCGGCCCACCGACCAGGTAGATCATGATCACCGACTTGATCGAACGACCGGCCCCGGCCGCGGCCTCCCCCCCCAAGAGTTGGGGCAGCGTCAGGCCGCCGATGCCCAGCGTCCCGATCTTGAGGAAATTCCGCCGCGTCAACCGATCGCAGAACGAAGGTCCCGGAAATGGTCGACCCTGCAGCGTCAGCATGCACGAGGCTCCGAATGCCGGCGAACGGAATGCGTCGGAGTTTCGAGCGTCCGTTCTCCTCGGACCCCGACGCGGGATGAGATTAGCAAAACGCTGGGCCGGGGCAAAGCGCGACGCCGGCCGTCGAATGGCAGGATGCGAAGGGAATCAGTCAGACTTCGACGCCTGCCGTTTGGCGCGTTGCCATTCCCACGGCGGCACCGGATTCGGTTCAGCCCACAGCCCCCGCCGATGCTCCGTCGCCGAAAAACAGAATGGCGACGTCGATTCGCTGACGCCAATTCCGCGTGCTGGCTCCGCCGCAGCGAGCGGAGTGCTCGAACGGGTCCGACTCCGTCGTCGCGCGGCACTGTCCGTTCTGGCATGCGTCGCCTTGATCGTGGTCGCGACGTTGTTTTGTTTCTCAATTCTTCACGTCGGACCAACCTCTGGTTCAGCAGATGTTGACGCTCACGCGAGTGCGGAACCGCGCGTGCGATTTCCAGCTTCTCGCGGTCCTGTCCGGTCCGCTCCGAAACCAGACTATTGCGCGGCTAGGCCGGAAAGTCGAACCAGATGCCTCTGACAAGGTATGCTTCTGCCGTGCGCCAAGCGAGGCCCAGCGAGCGAGTGCCGGAAAACTCTGCAATGAGATGATTGAAGTATTCTCGTTCACGGACGTGAGGAAGATCGTAGAACAGACATAAATCCAGCAGGGACCAACAAAATCCGGCGGCCGCGCGGTCTCTTTTGGGTTCTCGGCAGAGAAGCCGTCGCAGAGTGCACGGGAAAAGAAGCCCTAATGTGATCGGGCTTAACCAGGTACGAGCGGCTCGAAGAGGGGATCAACCAGATTCAGAACTCGCCGGCCGACGCCGGTTTCGTCTTCTTCGACTTCAAGAACCTGATCGACCACCGGCGTGCGTGGCCGCTTACGAACGAGGAGGCTACCTGCGCAAGGCCCACGAGCCCAGGTTCGGAAGCTGGCGTGATCCTGGCCCCGTGCTGCGCCAGCTCGAGGACGTAATGAACACCCGCTGGGGCGACTGCGTCGAGTACAACGGGGCGGAGAACATGGCCCGGTTGTTCACGGACAGGAAGTCGATGTTCGGTGCGGCGGCCTACATAACGACCGCCCCTCGATCACGACTTCGACAGGTCGGCTCATCGGCGTCATTTGGCAGGGCGCGGCGCCACCGGCTTGAGAATCTCGCCCAGGGCGTCTAACCGCGCCGGGTTACGTACCAACTCCAGGTAGCGCAACCCGTCGGCATACTCGACCATCACGGTCCGGAATTGGTCGCCGTCCAGAAGCAAGAACTCGATCTTGCGCCGAGCGACGCTATCGGCCAGAGCGTCTTCCAGGCGTTCGCGGCTGAATTTCTTGGTGTTGACGCCGAGCACCCGCATACCCGGAGCAAGGCCGGCCTTATCACCGGGCAACCCCGGGGCGACGTCGGTAATCCGGCCATCATTGGAGAAGGTGAGGCCGAGGGAATCGCGGGCCGATAGCAGAGCCTGGCCCCCCTGTTGCTGGAGGTAGTCCAGAAAGGCCGGGCATTTGGTTGTGTACTGCAGCCGATAGCCGCAGCGGCCGACGACCTCAAGCGGCGGGCCCTGCTGCGTCGCGGTCACACGACGGGCGAAAAAGGTGTCCCAGTCGTAGTCGGCGAGCTGCTTCAGATCTTGCACGATTTCGGGCAGATCATACGGCACGACGTGAGCCTCGGAACGGTTCGAGCCCAGGAACTTCTTGCAAAAGTCGTCCAGGCTGTGTTTGCCCTGCGACAGGTCGCGGAGCAACGCGTCCACCTCAAGCCAGAGCAACGCGCCCTCAGAGTAGTAGTCTTGGCTGCGGCGGAGGTCATTCCAGTTTGCGCTGGCGCCACGTAAGATCGGGCTGGCGACAGCCGTGTCCTCTAGGGGGCGCCAGCGCCGTCCTTGCCGCCGCATGAGGGTGCCGAGTTGTGCAGCCAACATCTCGCGGTACTCCGGCTCCGGGATCAGGCCGCTCCGCACCATCAGGACTTCGCCCAGGTATTCGGTCAGGCCTTCATAGACCCAGAGGAGCCGCGTTTTCTGGGGCGTGTGGAAGTTCGGCGTGCACATGGCGGCGGGCCGGCGATACTTGCCGCACCACGAATGCACGTATTCGTGCGGGATCAGGTTGGCCACCCAGCCCTTGCGCTTTTTGTCATCGATCAGATCGCGCTCGCGCACGCCGTTCAGGCTCGAGGTCAGGTGTTCCAGTCCCAAATAACCAAGGTCGTCGCTACACGTAATCAGGAAGTGAAACTCGGGATAATGGGCCGTCCCGAAAAGAGCCTGCGCCTCGTTCACGACGCGTGTATACAGGTCAATCACCTTCGGGTCGAGCTGCAAGGCACCGGGCGATTCCGAGGCGACATGCAGGAACGTCTTTGGCGTCGTGTTCAGAGCAATCGTGCGTAGATGCTCGCCGGCGATGAGCGGGCAGTCCACGAGTTCCTCGAGACTGACAGGCTGAAAGGCGATGCCGTCATTCTTGACGGTGGACTTGAGGGCCGTCGCGAACTGCCAGCGTTCGGGCAGGCGGAGTCGCATCTGGACGCGGGTTTCATGCGCGGTTGGACCTTCGGGATAAACCAAGCAGGTGTTCCAGTTGAGCACGCCGACCGAGGAGTTGCCGTAGCTCAGATGTCCGCTAGCGAGGACGGCGGGCTCGTTGCAAATGTAATCGAGGTGCGCCCGTACCTCGCTCACGCCTGCAGGGACGTCGCAGTGGACGCAGAAAAGTTCGACCTCGTCGCGTTTCCAGCGGATGGGCTTGCCGTCAGTGGTCTCGACGCGAAAGCCGCCGACGTTCTGCAGCGGGCCCTCCGCGGCGTGGCAGCCGGGGATCCATTTGGGATACCAGAGCCGCAGCGGTCCCGGGTGACAGGGAATGCGGATGTCGGCATGCACGAGCCGGCGCGCCAGTTCGCGGGCATCGACCTCGACCTGTAACGTCGGCCCCTCGGCCCGGAGGGTGACGGGCGCGGTTTCCAGGAATAGCGCGGTCAGCACGAGGGCCACGAACCAACGAATCGACATGATGAGGATTCTCTGTGGAGAGCGGTGGGTCCTGCCGATCAGTTCGCGGGAGCCACTCTCAAGCAAATGCTGGTGAGAGCTTGCGTTGCGGCTAGGATCATTCGAGAGTTGCCGTAACTATTTATCGTATCGGCCAGGGCTACTTCCTGCACAGAATGGCCCCGGCTCACAGCTGCCAACGACGACGTGCTCAGATTGCCCCGACGGGCGTTCCGCAAGGCGACTTCTCACAGGTCAATGACGACGCGGTCGATCTCGAGTCCCGAGTCCAATAGCCCACTTTGTTCGAGTTCTCCGACCTTCGGCCTGCAAAGGACCCTCTGGATCCGCAGTGCGGGGGCGGAACACTGATGCGGCGTAGCGCTGGGTTCACAAGTTTGTTAGGGGGGACGAGGATGCGAATTCCGATGGAACCTAAGGACGCTGAGTTTTGGGACGAGTGGTGGCGGGATCGCCTTTCCAAGGAGCAGGGTTCCTCCGCGTTTCCCTTCTTTGCGTCGCCCATTGGACGTGACCCGCGTAGTTTATTCCGTCTCTTGAACGGAGATGATTTGTTGGCAACGGTGATGTCCGGACACGGCTTACGAACCATCTTGTGTGCCGGGAACGGCGTTTCACAGGAGCCGTCGCGCATTGGCGGCGGCGGGGTTTGACGTGACCGCGCTGGACATTTCGCCTCTCGCAGTGTCCCACGCAGAAGCTTATGAGCCAGATTTGGACAGTCTCGGTCAGTTTTGCAGCGAAGAGCGACATCGACCGGGAGGGCGAGTTGAATTCGTGGTCGGCAACCTGTTGGACCCTGCAGTGTGCCCCGGTCCGTTCGACGTTGTCATCGAGCGACGCGCCGTTCAGTGGTTTGCCGAACACGAGCGGTGCGCCGCCTTATCCGCCCTTGCGGGGAGGTTAAACGAAGTCGGGATCTTCGTGAGCCAATGTCTCGATGACGCCTTCCCTCCGGCCCTTGGATGGTCACAACATAGAAGCGGCTTCTTCCATGCCTCGGATTCCTGGTTTCGGGAGCACGGCTGGGTCACCTGTGACGAAGTTGCGAGCCCACCATTAACAGGACGTGTAGCTTGGTTGGTCCGAACCGGTTCGATGAAACCACCGCCCCAGCACATGGACGGACAAATCTGAATATGCCCTACATCACCCACAAGGAGACAATGTGAGCCAAACGCCGTACCCCGACTCGGTACTCGGACAGTCTCAAGGGCAGCAGGCAACTTCGACGACTCAATGGGGCAAAACGCCGCCCGTTCCAGAAATCAGACAGTTCCTTCAGGGGCCGCAGAAACGCAGTTTCGAGCTGAGACAGGCCGTCCGCATTTTCCTCGAGATCATGCGTGGCTTCCGCAAGCTTCATTTCCTCGCCCCCTGTGTTACCGTGTTCGGCTCGGCGCGCTTTACAGACGAGCATGCGTATTACGGCTTGGCCCGCGAGATCGGCGAGCGGTTGGCTCGCGCCGGCTTCACAGTGATGACTGGCGGCGGCCCCGGCATCATGGAAGCGGCAAACCGCGGCGCAAAGGCGCCGGTGGCTGCTCGGTCGGCTGCAACATCGAGTTGCCGGAGGAGCAGAAACCCAACGCCTACCTCGATCGTTGGGTAACCTTTCGGTACTTCTTTGTGCGCAAGCTGATGCTCGAGAAATACTCCTACGCCTTCATCGCCTTGCCCGGCGGTTTCGGCACCTTGGACGAAATCTTCGAGACGGCAACTCTCATCCAAACTCACAAGATTAAGAACTTTCCGCTCGTGATCGTGGGCAAGGAATACTGGCAGCCACTGCTCGGTTTTCTGCGTGGCCGACTCGTCGAGTCTAAGACCATCGACCCAATCGATGCCGAGCACATCTTGGTGACGGATTCGGCCGAGGAAGCGGTGCAGCTGGTTCGCGACGCGGTGCTGCGGCAGTTCGGGCTGACTTATGGCCCAAAGATTAAACGCCGCTGGTTCCTGGGGGAATAGGATGGATCCTGGCTGCGGGGCCGCTTGTCCGGACTTCAAAGGGGCGCCGGCTCAAGGCCAGTGATGTTCGTTTCTCCGACCTAACCGCCATCTCTGTCCACAGGAGATTGACCGCATGAACGAGCTGAACGGCACGACCAATCTTCGTGCGATCGCCCACAAGGC
Source organism: uncultured Planctomycetaceae bacterium (assembly GCA_963813715.1). Taxonomy (GTDB): domain Bacteria; phylum Planctomycetota; class Planctomycetia; order Planctomycetales; family Planctomycetaceae; genus DASPSM01. The sequence goes on from CAWFAK010000007.1 coordinate 962,825, forward strand.
AATGACCGATCGTGGGCTCGAGCCCGACTTTCCCCCCGACGCGATTCAGCAAGTGAATGGCATACCGGGTCCGGCACGCGAAACCGATCACTCGATTCGCGACCTCCGCCATCTCCTCTGGTGTTCAATCGACAACGATTCGTCGAGGGATCTGGACCAGCTCACAGTCGCGGAGAGGCTTACGGCAGGCGGAGTCAAAGTTCTAGTCGCTATCGCGGACGTCGATGCGATCGTCAAACCCGTGTCGCCGATCGATCGACACGCCAGCACCAACACAACCTCCGTCTACACGGCGGCTGAGATCTTCCCCATGCTACCCGAGAGACTTTCGACCGATCTGACCTCTCTGGGGGAGGGGGAAGACCGGCTGGCCCTCGTCATTGAGATGGAAGTCGCTGCCGACGGATCCATTCAGGAGTCCCAGGTGTACCGAGCCTTGGTCCAGAACCATGCCAAGCTCGCGTATCGCGGCGTCGCGGCGTGGTTGGACGGCAAGGACCAGATGCCCGAAAAGATCGCTAAGACCAAGGGCTTGGACGAGCAGCTGCGGATGCAGGATCAGATCGCCCAAGTCATGAAATCGGTGCGCTACTTGCACGGCGCTGGACCTTGAGACTGACCTTGAGACCATCGAGCCAGACGCCGTGCTGCGGGACGGCCAGGTCATGGATCTGCGGCTGGAACGGAAGAACCGGGCGCAGGAGTTGATCGAAGACTTCATGATCGCGGCCAACGGAGTGTCCGCGCAGTTTCTTGAGAAGCATGGCGTCCCGGCTCTCCGGGGCGTCGTTCGCTCTCCGGAACGGTGGGATGCCATCCGTAAGGTCGCCGAGGGATTCTCTGGCGACCTCCCCGCGGAGTCCGATTCCAAGGCGCTATCGGCCCTTTAAGCACGGCGCCGCTTGGCGGACCCGCTGCGTTTCCCCGACCTGTCGCTGACAATCGTCAAGTTGCTGGGCCGTGGCGAATATGTCGTTCAGTTCCCGTGGCAACAGTCGCCGGGACACTTCGGGTTGGCCGTTCGGGAGTACAGCCATTCCTCCGCGCCCAACCGCCGATTTCCCGACCTGATTACCCAGAGGCTGCTGAAGGCCGTATTGATGGAAGACAAGTCACCCTACAGCGCTGCTGAGCTGACGTCGCTAGCGACGCATTGCACCGAGCAGGAAGACGCGGCCGCGAAGGTCGAGCGCCAAGTGCGGAAATCCGCTGCAGCGCAGTTCCTCTCCGGCCGGATTGGCGAGATCTTCGATGCCCTTGTCACGGGTGCCTCCGAAAAAGGAACCTGGGTTCGGCTGCTCAAGCCTCCCGCCGAGGGCAAGCTGGTGAGCGGGCAAAAGGGAGTCAAAGTTGGTGACCCGATCAAGGTCCGGCTCACCAGCCTCAATATCGAGCGAGGGTTCATCGATTTCGTGCGCTCAGACAAATGAGACGGTGGCTCGCCTGGTCGTGGCCACTACTCGAAATCTCCCGCAGCGCATTGTGCTCGTAATCATTGATGCAGATGGCGCTTCCGCGGTACGCTTGCCGGGGTAATCTCCATCTCAAGCTACCACGAGGGACATGAGTGCATGGCTAAGAAGAGCGAGGGCTTCAATCTGTCCGCGACGATTCGGGAATTCCGGAAGAGCCACAGAGGCCTCCCGGCGACAGCTGCCTTGGCAGCAGTTAAGAAGGCACACCCGAAACAGAAAATAAATGACGGCACGTTCAGGGCGACCTTCTACAAACTTGCCGGCGGCGGGAAGAAGAGGTCCGTCAGGAGACGCAAGCCCGGATCTATTGTTCCGGGCCACGGTAACGCCGACCACATCATGAAGGCTGGACTCAACTTCATCATGGCGGCGGGTGGCGTCGAGGCGGCCAGAGAAAGACTCGTTGGCTTAGAGCAGTTGATCGAGACGGCCAAAGAGGTCGACTAGAAGTTGACTCGCCGTCGCGCTGGTTCGGCGACCGGTCCGCACAGGTTCAGCTGCCCGATCGATGATTCACCAAGCAAAACCGACAATCGGGAGCGACGATCAAGTGGCGGGAATCGAACCCGCGTTCTAACTTAAGCGAAAGCGCCCGTTGCCTTTTGCGAAAAGTGCCAACTCCGCTGCGCTGCACGGGCGCTGCAAACGGGCGGTCCTAATTGTCATTTCCTGTCATCGATTGACCCTGATTTGTAACGCGTCATCGCGGCGTGGAGGGTTTGCCGGTTGCGATTCGGAAGGCAGCGATCGCGCTGATTGGGTCTCAGTGAGTGATTGGCTTCAGGGTGTACGGAGGGTGGTTTCCGGTTTCCTGGTAGCCTCCGTCTGCGATTTTGAGCTGGTTCTGATCCTTTGACTCGGACCCTTGTTCCTGAATGCCCTCTTCCTTCGGAAGAGTCATCGTTCGAAATGTGCCCACCAGCCGTTGGACATCTTGTCCGCAATCCCGGCGACGCGGGAATTCTGTTCGACTTTACGCGACCCGTGTGTTTCCAAAGGCCAGTATGTGGCCATCGATGCGCCGATGCGCGGCGGAGCCGACGCCCGTGAGCAGCACCGCCCGCACAGCCTCCTCGCGACGAAGCGCGTCGCAGGCCAGATGCTGTCGTCTCAACTTCATCTCGGCTTGGTTTGTCTCGCTCCGAGGATTCGCGTTGCGACGAGTCTCGATTTAAGATGAAACCTCTAGTTTCCATCCGGTCGCAACCGCAGCGTTTTGGACGTCATGCAAACTGCCGTATTCCATATCGACATCGTCGCCGCAGTTTTGGCCGGCTATGCCGAACGACGCGTGTTCCATGGATTCAGTCGAGGTCCTATTTCGGGCGGAAAGGCGAGCTTCCAAATTGTCTGGCATCGTGGCCGGGTTTTCGAGCTTGCCTTCGACGCCCGTGCGGGCACACTGCGGGTGCTCAACCTGCTGACGGGCATTCCGGCAGAGTCGTCGATGCACGAGGACTTGAAAGCCTTTATCAGGTCACGGCAGTCCGACGCGTTGCCCGATCACCGTCGCCTTGACGCGCGAAAAACGCAAGTCCGCACCTACAATCGCAGCGGAAACATCTTGCTCGTGATCAAGGTTATGGACGGCGACAGTGAATACGCGGTCCGCAAGCTGGTGCACTTAATCAATGAGATTTATCTGACGTTTCTGGCGGACGGCAAATACTTCGACTATCTGGTTGATACTTTCAACCTCGATCCCGATCGAATGTAGGTGAGGCGTCGGGGGCCCGCCCAACTCCGTGGACGTCGTTCGAGCGACCAGAGTGAGACCTGATCCATGACCCGGCGACTCGGTGCAAAGGCTTTCTTGATCGCAACCTGTTTCGCAGCTGCGATCACGGCGACCTCCACGACGTGGTCCGGCGACGAACCGGCAAAAACCTCCGGCGCACTTCTGACGAGGGAAGAAGCGCGCAAGCTGAAGTCGCCCGTTCCGTTTAGCAAGGCGTCGATTGCACGCGGCAAAATCCTCTACACGCGCGCCTGCACCGAGTGTCACGGTGCCGACGGCAAATCGCTCGTCGACGTCATCGCAAACGCGACCGACCTCACCAACCCCAAGGCCTGGAAAAGCGGGACGTCCGAAGGAGAAATCTTCCGCAGCATCCGCGACGGCGCCGGCGAGGCGATGCCCCCGTTTGCCGACAAGGTGTCCAAGGACGAGGACCTCTGGAACCTGGTCAATTACCTGCGCAATCTGTGGCCCGATTCGGCACGCCCCAAGTTAGAAAAAAAGACGACCCACTAACCGCTTCACTCGCGCAAGAAAGGCGGAACCCCTGTGAGCAACGACCTAACTGCAAAACCGGCCGAAAAATCCACAAAGCAAACGGTTGATCCCTCTCGCCGCTCGTTCTTGCTCTCGACGGTGGGCGCCGGCGCGGTGGTTGCAGGCATGGTTGCCGAATCCAAAGCAGGCGGCAGTGCGGCCAGCATCCCCTCGATCACCATCCCGAAGGACATTACGGATTCGCTCAGCCAATCGCCGAAGCCTGGGTCGTTCGAAGGGCAGGGCATGAGCGGCGCCGAGGTGTTCGCCAAACTCTGTCAAGAAGAAGAACTGGCCGCACTCTTTTGCTGTCCGGGCAACTACACCGTCATCAACGCCATCGCCGCTGCGGGCGTCCCGGCCTACGGTGGTCGTTGCGAAGGCTCGATGTGCGCCGCCGCCGACGGATTCTCGCGCGCGACGGGCGAAGTCACCGCCTGTTCCGGCACCGAAGGTCCGGGCTTGGCGAACATGATCATGAACATTGCCTCGGCAGCCGCGGCACGCACTCCGCTGTTGGTTCTGGCCAGCAACATGCAAATCGCCGGCGACGACCGTGAAACTTTCATTCAGACCGGTTATCAGCAGCCGCTCACTACGGGCATAAAGAAATACGGCAAGCGGCTGATTGCTCCGGATCGTGTCTGGGAGTACGGCGGTTATGCGTTCCGCAATCTCAAGTCGGGCGTTCCCGGCCCTGTGCATCTCGATTTTCCAGGCGAAGTGGCCCGGCGCGATTCACCGATCCCTCGAAGCTCAAGGACTATTACAGCAAAGACAAATACCGGTCCGAGTCGCGTCCCTGCCCCTCGGCCAAGGAAGTCAAAAAGGCCCTCGACCTGATCAGTCGATCGGAGCGCCCCTTGCTGATCGCGGGGCAAGGCGTGTTCCAGAACAAGGCCTGGGAGGCGCTGCTCAAAGCGGCCGAGAAGAACGACATTGCGGTCGTGACATCCGGTCCGACGCGCGGCCATTTCCCCGACGATCATCGACTCTCTGCAGCCCTTTCGCCGGACGCCGTGATGAGCGCTGATCTCATGATCTTCGTCGGCCAGTACTGCATGCCCAGTCCGGGCGAGTATCGCGCCAATCCCGACGTGAAAACGATTCGCGTCCATCCGGTCCAAGAGGACCTGGGCCGCAACTGGCCGCTCGACCTGGGCATTGTCAGTTGCGAGAAGCCATTTCTCGAAGCCTTGGCCGACCTGTTACCGGCGCAAACGCGAACCGTGGGTCAACGAGCTGGCTCGAGCGCGGAAAAGTTTCGACAAGATGCTTAACCATCAGTACGAGCAGGGCGTGAAATACAGCAAGGATACGAATCATCTGCATCCGGCCGTGCTGTGCAAAGAAGTGCACGACTTCTTCTGGAAGGGGGACATCGATCCCAAGCAAACGGTTTTGGGCGGCGGCGGATGGACCATCGGCGTGAATATCGGTCGTTGGCAACGGGCCTATCGACCCGGTCAAGGCATCGTTTGCCCTTATCAATACGGCGCGATTGGGCCAGACCTGGCGATGATGATCGGGGCGAGCGCGGCGGTGCAGCGCGGCGTCGGACCGCAAGCCCCCTACAAAGGCTCGCCCACGGTCTGCGTGAGCAGCGATGCAGGCATTGCCTACAGCCTGTTTGAGCTTGATACGGCAGCAAAATACAAGCTGCCCGTCATTGGAGTCATCTACAACAACGACTGCTGGGGCATGTGGCCCAGTGCCGTGTCTTCGGCGCGCTCGATGCACCTGTATCTGTTCCAGCAAAACCTACGGTACGACCAGATGGCCGAGGGGTTGGGCGCCCGAGGCGAATACGTCCGCACGCCCGAGGAATTGCGCGAGGCTCTCAAGCGCAGCTACCAGGCAGCGACGAAAGAAAGCCTGTCGACGTTAATCAACTGCCAGGGCATGAAGGACTTCACCTCAGCGCGGAAGTATCCGCCCGGCGTGGCACTGAACCCCGAGCCGGGCTGCGGGGCGGTAGCGCACTAACGGGCGGCGTCGTCGCGGATCAAGCGAGACGCTCCAGCAAGCCGGAGGAAACTAAGGCCGGCTGTCGCAAGCTGATTCGATTGCCGATCTCGAGATGATCCGTTCTGGCTTCCGTCTCCTCGAGGCGAAGGATTGGGCGTTCTTCGAGTTCCCCACGGTCGCCAGCCGTTGATGGTATTCGTCTTGGCCGCACTAGCGCCCCGCTGAGAGGCTCCTCACGCTACGAGGCACTTCCCGCCGGCTCAACAGCTCGGAGATCTACCCAGAGGCTCCGGGGATCTCCAGACTGTCTCATTCCGTCCTCAAGGCAACGTGAACTCGCCCCTGAAAATCGGCGGCACGCACGGGAAAGCCTGATCGCCGGGTCCCGTCGCCGCGAGAAGGCGCCGACTAGCCGGTTGAACATCGTGTCCGCTAAATCGGCCGACGCGGCCATCCTGACTGAGACCCTGCGCGACAGAGTTGTTCGCAATTGCGTGTTTGAAGCATTGATGCGCCGACGGGCGCTGCGCGTAACGCGCGTAACCCCCGACACAGATGCGCTCGCCGACTCGGGTCTGATCTCTGTTGACGAAGGTTCCGTTCTTGCTGGCCAGATCGCGGATTCTCAGCGTGTAGTCGTCCAACAACAGCACGCAATGATGCCGGCTGACCGAGTTCGAGTCGAGCACCAGGTGACAGTCGGTTTCGCGGCCGAGAATGAACTTGCCACGCGGAACTTGAAACGTCTGTCCGCAAAACGGGCCCGAAATGACGGTGAAGGAAGCTTGCATCTTGCAAACTCTGCGTGGCGAGCTGGCCGAGTTCGATGCCAGCCATACGCATCCCTCGACGCAAACAAATAAACTGCGGGCCTGCATCCAGCTTGGAATTCGGCGAGCCAACAAGATGGCCACTGGGCCGGCGATAGGTGGAGCACCCTTCCTACCGAGCCGCGGCAATGAGTCGGACGGGCGGCATTCACTCCCGGAAATGGGTCGTTTTTCGCGGCGTACCCAGCAAACGGACGAGTTTCTGAAAGCCGTTCTCCATTTCCTTCCGAGCAGATGTCTCCTTGCGGTGCGACCGAGCTACAAACCCGCACTTTCCGGTTTGGAGAAGATCGGAGGGCGTGGGCGCAGCTCTTTCACCCATGCGAGGTCGCGGACCCTCAGGCGGGGCACAACGAGTCCTTCGCGCACGGTTGTTAGCCACCGTGACTTCTGCCGCCGCGCAATGCTATTGAGCCAAACCAGTGCGAAGACCGCGTAAGCAATCCACAAGCCATCGCCGAGCAGTTCGCTCGCCAGATCCGGTTCGCGAAATTCCAACTGTTGGAGCTTCGCCACCCATTGTGCTTGTTGCTCCGCGCTAAGTCGCGGGCTGTTGTTGAGCTTGGTCACAGTATTGGCCCTCGGACGGTGAGATTCTGAAACGACGAGCTCCCGAAAATCCCGGGCGCTGAGCGAGTCACACGAACGATTCAGCTCATCCGTCGGGACATCCGGCGGCGCTCGGGTGCGAGGTGCGACAAGGAGGGCTCCAAGGCTTCCCTGGGACCTAATCCGCCGACCACACTGTGCCCGTGCTAGACAAAGCGGAATCGGCGACGAAATCACCCCACAATTCGCAGCGATTCCCGCGAGAAGTCTCAGTCGGCTTGGGCGTTTCAGTCCGTCCCAGCTCGGTATAGAGCCACGCCGGAGCGTAAGCCCAATAGCAATCAGCCGTTGTCGAAGAGATGCCGAGTGCTTCGGAAGCTTGCGGTGTCGACCGACCCGCGAAAGAATTCGAGCGAGCGCTACTCAGCGACAACCTCGACGTTCTCCAGAGTTTGCCGACTCTGCGCATCGCCTCCACATTGGCTTGCTTGCGACGCGCTTGGTCAATGAGGATCCGCCGGATAGCCTCGGCCGCCACCGCTTCCGACAGGTCGAAGCCCGACAACACCTGTTGCAAGAAAGGTTCGAATTCTGCCGCGGATTTCAGGGCGATTTCTCCGCTACCCCGGCCCGAGGCCTTATTCCGCCAAAACGTATGGCAATCCGGTGCACGGAAGCGCGTGCTGAAATACGGATGAGTTTCTGCCTGTGACCGCGGCACTTATCGGTCCTTGGCGTGGCCGCGAGAAGGTATGAGATTACGGGAGAGTAGCCGGTGTGACGACCAAATACGCCTCATTTCGCCCGTGTTGATCCAATCGGCCGAGGGTCCGTGGAAATACGGATCCCGATTTTTGGCTTGTAACGCGCTTGCGACCACGCTGCAGAAAGTCGGAAAGAAAGCCAACTGGGCTAGCAAAAAAAGATTCCAGGCTCGACTTCGCGGACTACGAGAAGGAAGAACCGTAGTCCCTGTGAGAAGCGGAAATGGCGAGTCGCACTGTCGGCGAAAGTGTTATGGACTGGGCAGTCATTCGTGAGGAGGCGTTAGCTGGCCTCACGGTGTCAGTGATGCCGCCGAAGGTCCGGCTTCCCGCGTTACCGCACGCTGTCACGCTATTCGTGCAACGATCTCGAGATGAGACGGTCTTGTTGAAGGACCTGGCGAAGATTCTGGAGACGGATGCCGGGTTGACGATCCAGCTGCTCAAGTACGTGAATTCCTCGTTCTTGGCAGTCCAAAAAAAGGTGGTTAGCGCATTTCAAGCTCTCTCGATATTGGGATGCCAACACAGCCTCCGGTTCGTGATCGCGACCGGAATGGAGGCGGCAATCCGGGCTCACGACTCAAAGCTCATCAACCAAAACGCCTTCTGGAGCACGAACCTTCAAAAGGCGATCTTCTCGCGCGAGATCGCCTTGCTCCTGAAGACGGATCCCGAAGTCGCGTTCGTCGGTTCACTCCTGCAGGACTACGTGCTCCCGGTCCTGACGGACGACTTGTGCGATTACTATCGCCAGTTCGTGCAGGCCGAAGACACAAATGCACAAACCCTGAGTGAATTCGAGCGGGCCACTTTCGGGTGGGACCATGAATTGGTCGGCGCCTGCCTGGCGCATGCCTGGAACTTGCCGGACGAGCTTGTGTGCTGCATTCGTTATCATCACAGCGGATTGCAAATCTTGAGCGACCCGAGGCTGGGCCGATCGCCGGTCGCCGCGACCGCGCTGTCGGCTCTACTTCCCGACCGGTTCTGCGAGCACCATCACGGCTTAGAGCTCTTAATGCAACTGCAACGCACCTGGCCGGCCTTCTGTCTCCAACGGTTGGCCGAGTCGGTCGACCGACAGTACGTGCAGATGGGCCTGGGAATCCACAATGATCCCCTCCTGCCACGTTGTAAGAGCTTGGCAAACGAACATTCCGCCTGTTCCGTTGGGACATTCGATGCGGCAGAAGGGTGACACGCGCGCCAGCTCGTTCTGATGGCGACCAACGTGCGATCACGCCCTAAAACCGTGCCCACACCTGCCAGTACCGGGATTCTTCGCATTTCAAGAGTTACTGCTCAGACGGTCGGACCCGCCAACTGGTGGACTCGGCCAGCCGACATTGGTCTGGCGACTGAAATAGGAGGGCGGACCATGAGTGGAATCCGGACGCACGAGATCGTCAATCTCATCAAGTCCTCCGATCACTGGGCGGAGATACTCAAGATCGCCAAAGATTTTCGCGGTCGATCGAATTCCGAGACGATGGCGTTGGCCAAACAAAAGGGGCTGTATCGGTCGAGAAGCGTGGATGCGCGAATCGTGTTGGAACCCTTGATCGTCCAGGACCCCAGCGGAGTCAGCGTGCTCGTGTCGTTTGAGGTCTGTCGTCAGCAGGTCAAAGCTTCCGTCGAGACGCCGAGAGGGAAGCTGGAAGAAGTCACGGCCGTGATCGGCGACGAGATCAAGGAGCACTTCGAAAGAGCCGAGGGAAGGCCGCAATTGTGCCCGTGGAGTCGCTCGGAATTGAGAGGCTTCGTGACGAAGATCCGACAACTCTATCGCGTCCGGGTTGTGGACGGACAGGACCCGCGTGTAGAGAAAACCGAGAGGAAGGCCGGGCGAAGACTTTCGTTCGTCGTGCGCCGCTTCCGCCTTACGGGTCCAATGCAGCTCGTGTTGAGCGTTTACGCCTCGGACAGCGCTGTGCATGCGAAGCGAGTCTTTGACCCGAGCGTACCCGAAGTGCCGGACGGAGAAACTCTGCAAAGTTGGATCAACGCCTGGTTGGATCAGTCTGAGGGAAAATCGTGAAACACGCTACCAGCGGATGCCTCGTGGTCTCAGCGGGGGTTTGTCGGCCCGGATGTAGCCGAGCACTCGCACGATTTCTGGGATGGTCGCACGTCTCGTGCGTGTCGCCCGCCTGCGGCGGCTTTTAAGGGAATCGTTCGTCAGAGGGACCGCCCCGGGTTGGTGAATTCTTGGACTGGAACGCTGCCCCCACGCTTGTCCGGAACGGACGAAGAGCGCGGCTACGATGCGCCGCGCGACCGCCGTCCAATCCCGTAATTGGGTCGTTTGATGCAACGTCCGAGAAACGGTTGAGATTATTGGACAACCGCGCGAGCGACCACAGAATTCTTCGGCAGCAATAGCTGAGAGCCCTGTCGATTCGGACACCGTGGCGCGATGTGCAATAGACAAATGTGCTAGTCGACGTGGACTGTCGTGGTTGACACGTTCGCGGACGGATCATTCGACACTTTCGCCGAGGACACTTGTGAAACCGCAAAAAACCTCTCCAGCTCCGCTGTCAGCTCGGGATGTTGGCCGAACAATTCCTCTTTGCTTGGAACCTGGCGGTCAGCCGCTGCCTCCCAATAACAGTTGAGGGCGTCGTCCACCGTCAGGCCGTCAATCCCGTGCCAGAAATTGGCCTTCGTCGACCGCAAGTGGTCAAGGAGGATTTCGCTCAGCGCCGGACTCCATATCATGGGGAACGGCTTGAGAGCGCCGCTCATGGTGCACTCCTTTGATCCATCGGCTCTGGTAGCTTGTTTAGAACGCGGCGCAAAAACTGCATCGGCGCTCCTGAACGCGTTCGCCGCCTGATGCAGTGCTGTTCTCGGACATACTTACTAGAGGGCTGTCTTTGATTCTTTCTTCAGCTTCTCGATGAATCCCAAAACCTGCTTGCTGTCGTGCGCCGGCTGAACCTTCGTGTTCTTGTAGAGGATCTTCCCATCCTTGCCGATGATGAATGTCCAGCGAGCGAACGATGTCTTTCTCTCCAGCCGCAGCTGTTTGCCGTTCTCGTCCATCAGGATTTTCCGGTCCGGTCCGCGGGGAACGACCTTCCCTCCAGGTTGAGTTGGGACGCCGAATTTAGCGGCGACTTGCCCGGCGTCGTCCGCGAGCAGTGTGTAGTTCAGTTTCCATGCCTTTTTGAACAACTGGTGATTCAGGACTGAGTCGCCGCTCACGCCAATCACGGCGACGTCTTGATCCGTCAGAGTGTTCATCGTGTCGCGGAAGCTCTCGGCTTGCTTTGTGCAGCCGGTCGTGAAATCGGCAGGGTAAAAGTAGATCACCATGTATTGCTTACCCACGTGGTCGCCAGACGCCCACGGTTTTCCCCGGTCATCGATGCTTTTGAAAATTGGAGCCGCAGCTCCAACCGACAGGTTGACTGGCGCACTCTTTGTATGAGCGTTTTCCTCGGCAGCTGAGAGCCCACAGGTTGTAAACCGAGCCAGGGCAAGCAGTGTCAGAACAGCAATCAGATTCCGCATCGTCATCCTCCCTCGACAACTCTAAAGTGCAAGTAAATCGATCGGCCGTTGCTTACTTCGCCCCTTTCGTAGGGAGTCTGGCGGACGCTGCTTTCTCGACCCGGGAAGCGGCCGCCTTTTCCTTGCCAAGGCGAATTTCCACTTTCACAGGCTCCACCACGAGTCGCGCGGCGGTCGCCGGCGGGAACTCAGGCCAGTCCCAATCCAGTCCCCGATCAATCAGCTGCCGGCGAATGAGACGCAAGTCCCAGACGTGGATCCCTTTCCACAGGCTCACCACAACCAGCTTCGTGCCGTCCGGCGAGAAAACGGCTTGATCGACGGGATCCCGGTTGGGGTCTTCTAACAGGGCGACCTCTCTGCCTGTGGCCGGATCGCTTAAGCGAACTCCGTTCGCAGTCGGAGCAGCCGTGAGCTTGCTATCTGGTGAAAACACGGCGCACTCGCCAACCTGTGGCCCCGGTGCCCAGGTTTCCACGGCAAAGAGGCGGCCGCCGTCCAGACTGGGGGCGAGCCAGCGGCCGTCTGGGCTGAAGCAAGGAGCTTTGACTCCCCAATTCGCCAACCGCTTGACCAACCGTCCATCACGAGCATCCCAAATCTTGGCCAACCCGCCCTCAAAGGTGGCGGTGACGACCCAACGACCGTCGGGACTGACTGCAATGAACGCCATGTCGGCGCCGGCGTCGAGCCGGATCGGTTCCTTCGAGCTTTCGGGATGCAGAATCCAACCGCCCGCAAATGGCTGCTCAGTCGAAACGGCCCGATCACAAGCTGCGATGACGCGGCCGTCGCGGCTTTCGCTGAGGCTGGTCCCGACAGACAGTCGCAGAGGTTCGGGTGGCCCGATTGACAGCTCGCCCGTGCTCTCCAATCCTTTGCCGATGGGCCAGCGGGACAGACCCGTAAGAGAAAGCGTCAACAGCGCTCCCGACGGTTCAAACAGAACCGATTTGACGCGGTCCATCGGGATAAAGGCCAGCGCGCTGCCGGTGACCAGGTCCCAAAGCCCGACGCCGTCCGCCATCCCGCAGGCGAGTAATCGGCCGTCCGGATGAACCGCCGCGCACCAGAAGTCGATTTCCCGTCCGAACATCGCCTTGCTGGAGACGAGCGTGCGCAACGCCTCGGCACCGGCGACCTGCCAGGTTCCGACCCTGCCGTTCTGGACCCCTCCAGCCAAGCGCTGTCCATCCCGGCTGAAGCGGCACGTGGCGACGATCGGTGGCGGCTGCATCAGCAGTTCGCCCGTGCCGACATCGATTAAGGCGACGACGTTGCCCCAACCGTAAACCGCCATCCGGTTACCCATCTGGTCAAAGTTGATGGAATTGGCCGTGCAAGGGATTTCGAGCGTTCGATACACTCGCCACGAATTCCGATCGACCAGGCGGATTTGATGATTCTCGTAGCTGACGGCCAAAGTCCGACCGTTCGGATGCCAGGCCGTTACCAGCGGCCGGACGGTTTGCGGCAAGGAAGCAAGGACTTTCCCGGTCCGCACGTCACGAACTTGCAACCCCGGTGCGAAGTAGGAGGAGACCGCCACCAGAGGTTCTGTGGGATGCAGGGCGATCGTTATTCCCTTCGTGAGCGTATCGGGCGCGAGGCGGCTCGTTTGCCTGGCGGTGGGCAGGTCGAAGAAGCGAATCGTGCCGTCGCTGTACGCCAGAGCCACCTCTTGCGAATCTCGAAAGGCGACACAGCAGGTTTTCGACTCGGACATGAGTTGGCGGGGCGCCGATCCGTCCAACTGCCACACATCGATTCCCAAAGTGACATCGCTGTCTGCATCCACCCGGGTCAGGGCGATGAACTTGCCATCGCGGCTCAGCAAGGGAACGGCCGGCGACCCCGAGCCCGGCAAATGGTAGATCTCAGCGTCGTTCGACATGCGCCGGATGCTGCAACTCCCCGCTCGATCGGTGCGGGCCAGGATCGAATGAGCTTCGTCGAAGTCGATCCGAATCGCATCGGCCGGCCAGCTATTCCAAGGCCCCGTCAGGTACAGATCCGGCACGGCCAGTGCGGCAATCACGGCGTTGCGCAGCTCGTGGAAGTTTGCGGCTGGCAGATTCAGAGTCCGGGCCAGTTGCGTAGCCTGTCCCAATGTTTCGAGGCTCTGGAAACGCTGGCCGGAACGATGACTCAAGCGCAGCTGCCCGAGCTTGAGCGACCAGCGACTGCCAGAGCTGTTCCGAACGTGTTCGTTCGCTGTTTTGGGCCGCAGCCAGTGCGGCAACCTTGTCTGAGAGTGCGATCTTCGTCTCTTTCGCGGCTTGAACGGCTTCGGCCTTTGCATCAGTCGCGGTGAGCATCCCCCAGGTCGTGCCGACGATGCCGGCAACCATGGCCAGCAGCACGGCTACCGACGCGAACACGGGCCCTCGATGTCGCCGCACAAATTTCCGCACGCGGTACGTGCGCGACGGCGGACAAGCCTCCACCGGCTCGTCGGCCAAATAGCGCTGGACATCCATTGCCAGGCCATTGGCCGTCTCGTAGCGCTGGGTTCGGTCTTTCTCGAGCGTCTTCATGACGATCCAGTCCAGCTCGCCGCGGATGAGCTGGCCGAGATGGTTTGGATCGACAAGTCGGTGAGCGGCCACGGCGCTGCACGTCGGACCGAGCGTACTGATGCGAGTGCTCGGCTTGGGAGGTTCCTCCTCCCGAATGATCCGGCGAATTTCGTCGAACGCCGCGAGCCGCAGACGCTCCTTGTCGAAGGGCGTGCTGCCGGTGAGCAGCTCATACAGCAGCACGCCCAGAGAATAGATGTCGGCCCGCGTGTCGATATCCAGGCTGCTCATCTCCGCCTGTTCCGGACTCATGTAGAGCGGCGTGCCGATCATCTCGGCAAAGCGCGTGAAGAGCGTCTCCGGCGTGAGTTGCTGATCGATCGCCTTGGCCACGCCAAAGTCGATCACCTTCGGTACTGGCCGGCCGTCGCTCAGCGTGACGAGCACGTTCGAGGGCTTGATATCGCGGTGAATGATCCCCTTCTGATGGGCGTGCTGCACCGCGTGGCAAACTAGCACGAACAAGTCCAAGCGCTTGCGCACGGCAAGGTTGTTACGATCGCAGTACTCGGTGATCGGCACGCCGCGAACCAGCTCCATCACAAAGTAGGGCCGCCCGGAATCCGTGGCACCGGCGTCGAGTGCCCGAGCGATGTTCGGGTGGTCCATCAATGACAGCGCCTGCAGCTCGGCTTTGAACCGCGCGAGTACCCGGCTCGTATCCATGCCCGGCTTGATGACTTTGAGCGCCACGCGCCGGCGGACCGGCGCCTGCTGGTCGGCCATATAGACGATGCCGAAGCCACCTTCGCCGATCTGCTCCAACAACTTGTACGGACCGATCACGGTGCCGGGCAGTGCGACGGCGACGGGATCGGAAACCGTCGAGGCAAAACCGGGCGCCGGCCCGTCTAACAGACCGTCAGGGTTGTCGTGCGCCAGAAGAAGGGCGTCCAGATGTTGGCGAAGGACGGGGTCGCCAGCGCAGGCCCGCTCAAGAAAAGCGTCGCGCTCGCCCACCGGACGTTGCAACGCCTCGTGAAAGATCGTTTCCTCGCGCATGGCCCCGTTCTGACTGTTGGAAGCCTCTTTTTAAGACAAGCGACAAACAAGGCGCGCCGGCACCAGCCGTCCCGGAAAACAAATTCGACGCCGTGCTAACTGAGTTGGCCACGGACCTCGGCCTGCAGCCAAGCCCGTGAATACGCCCAGTAGCGGTCAGCCGTGCTTTTGGAGAGGCCCAAGACCTCGGCCGCCTGATCTCCAGTAAGTCCAGCGAAATACCGCAGCTCGACCAGTTGGGCCTTGAGCGGATCCTGGGCGGCCAACTTCTGCATGGCCTCACTCAAAGCCAGAAGCACGTCGTCGTCCGTCTCCACGTCGGCAAGATCGCTCAAAGGTTCCCGCCGGAGTTGTCCGCCGCGCTTGTCCGCCTTCTTGTGGCGAGCGTAATCGATCAAAATGCGGCGCATCGCAGTGGCCGCAGCCGTAAAGAAGTGCGCGCGATCCCGGTAGAGCCGAGGCGTTTCGGTCCCGACCAGCCGGAGATAAGCCTCGTGGACGAGGGCCGTCGCTTGCAGCGTCTGGCCAGGATTCTCTTGGGCCAACTTGTGCCCAGCCAGTCGCCGCAGCTCTTCATAGACCAGCGGTAACAGCCGTTCGGCGGCTCGCGAATCGCCTTGCTCGATTGCGAACAGAATTTGCGTCACATCGCTCATACGGGTTCCGGTGGAACCCCCAAAGGGATCCGTGAGCATAGCCGCATCCGACTTCCCGAATCCACTCCAACGCGGCCCGCGCCCGCGGAAGTCTGATGAGATCTGTCCCGGGAAAACGTTGGCTTTCTGCCGCCGATTGGCAGAATGACCATGTCTCGCGGTGCAGTCACGGAAGTCGGTTACTTAGTCGGCTCCAAAGAGCCGAAATTTAAGGGGAGCGTGTCGACATAGTTTAACCCCGCCCCGATTTCGATGTACGACAGTAACTCATAGCCGGACGTCAGGATTGACGAGCCGTTGTATCCCACCAGAGACTTTCCAGGCACGGTGATGCCGAGAATTGGAACGATGGGCCCTTCGGTAATCCCGATCCCAATAACTGGCCCGCGATAAGAGTAGTCGACCACATGCGAGACTTTGTCAAAGACGAACTGCACGACGGAACCGTCGGTGACACTCAAATCCGCGGAAAGCACCTTGCCCGTGGCAGTATCAATCGTGACGGTCCCGGACAACTCCCAACCATTCTCGAACTCCCCAGACGCCGTGAACACCACGGGTGCCGCCGCCGCCTGACCGACCAGGGCAAGCTGGACTCCGACCAGGATCAATGCCCGCAAGGCCCACTTCGAGAGATGCCCCACAACTCGGGTTGGAAGTAGGGCGAGTGAAAGTTCAGGGGTTGCTTGTCGCATTAGCCTTTCCCCTTACAGGCTGGGAACGCAAGGTATCGCAAATTGACGCCGAACTCAGATCGAGACCGCAGGTCGCTTCGGGCGTCCGCCGTGTGTGAACGCCAAGAAGAATCGTTCGTTCGTTCCAGGGAACTTCGGCCTCGATAATTCCTGTGTCTCCAAAGAACAGAGCGGAATCGGCGACGAAATCACCCCACAATTCGCGACAAATTCCCGCGAGAAATCTCCAGTCGGCCTGGGCGTTTTCAGTCCGTTCCAGCTCGGTGCAGAGCCACGCTGGAGCGTAAGCCCAATGGCGATCAGCCGTTATCGAAGAGATGACGAGTGCTTCGAAAGCTTGCGGTGTCGACCGACCCGCGAAATAGCGAAGTTTGGCCAGATCGGGCCTTAACCTTGTCCTGCTTCTGACGATCAGCGTCTCGGATTCCACGAGTTTCTGGGACTCAAAGGGCGTGTCGCTGACAGGATGGCTGTCCGAAGCCGGACAGGGCGCAACTAGATGATGCGCAATTCCCGCAATTGGGTCGATTTTCGGCGTTCGCAGAAAACGGTTGAGTTTCGCGGAACTGTGGGGGTCGGCGTGTGCGTCCGCAATCACCTCGGCTTGATCCGAGCCTTTGAAGCCTCTCCAACTAGAGCAAACGGATGACCTCGCCGATTTCTCTGGAGCGTCCGTCAAAGCCGACCGCTGACCCTTTGCGACTTCAATCTTCCTCGAGGGGATTGATCTCCGGAAGAACCATCACTTTAAACGCACGATCGGCCTCCTGGGAAACTTGATGCAAGCACTGGCGAATCTCGGTGATTCGTCGGATATATCGAGATGCCAGGCGCCGACCACCGACCACAAGTCGGTCCGGAGCAGCATCGACCCGGCGGATTCTCATTGTGGGGACGTTTCAAAGCCGGGCAAACAAAGCGCCGAGTGACTCTTCGTAATGCTTCCAGCGAGCGACCGACCGGCGATAAATCGGCTGGCGGACCTGCGCGACGCTCGCGGTACGGACCGGCCTCGTACCCGTATGGAACTGCAAGCAGGCCGGTTCCCACTCCAGGCCACACCACTGCACCAGCCTGTGCGCGGTCCTTTCGACATCCGCAACGGTTTCCTCGTAATCCACGTCCAGCAGTTGGACCGGCAGCACTTCGCGCCAGTGCTGCATGAGCCGCTGGTACTTTTGGAAGCGACTGACAATGTGCTCGGGATCATTGGCCCAGCGGATCGCGCGGAAGTTGGTCATCCAGCAGGAGACGGCATTGTCTCGCAGATCACGGCGGCAATGGATGAATTTCGCCCTCGGAAAGAGCACCGTCAGCAGACTCAGGTAGAGGTAGTTGTCAGGCATCTTGTCCACGACGCGCAGCCGATCGCCGTTCAGTTCCTGCAGCCGGCCCAGATGGCGTTCCCCGAGGCGGCGGGCCGTCGCCTGATCGAGGCCCGCCAGGGCGTCCACGGCGGGGTTGTCCCGGGAAGCCAGTCCCTCGAACTCGTCGCGTGCCAGGCGCAGCTCGCCGGCGCCGAAAATTTGCGAATGGCTCGCCAGGATTTGCTCAGTCAGCGTCGTACCGGAGCGCGGCAGCCCGATGATGAAGATGGGCCGTTCGCTGTCCAGCCCGAAGCCCCTCACACGCTCAAAGAAGGCGGACGTGCTGATCGCCATTATACGGTCCACAAAGCGGGCGTGCGCGACGGCATCATAGTCCTGGCCGCGTTTCCGCGCCACGGCGCCCGCCAGGACGTTCGCTTGCTGCAACAGTTCGGCGGCCTCGGTGTAAGCCCCGCGGGCATCGTAGACCTGGGCAAGGCCGAACTGGAGAGCACTGCGCCGCGCGTCCGACAGGTCGGGGTCAGACCGCAGTTGGCACAGGGCTGCCAGGTCCTCGTCGGGGAGCGTCTGGCGTAGCATCGTTGCCAGTTGAGCATGGGCCGCGGTATGGCGCGGGTCGTGCCGCAAGGCCGTGCGCCAGCAGCTTTCCGCCGCCACCAGATCGCCAAGCTCCTCGCGCACCTGGCCGAGAGCGGCGTGGGCCGCCGGCAGGTCGGGGTTGCAGTGCAGGGCCTGACGATAGTGGTCCTGTGCCTGTTCGAGGTCACCCTGCTCGTGCCTCACGCCACCGAGGCCACAGTGGGCCTCCGCGCAGTCCGGATCGAGGCGCAGAGCCAGGCGATACTGGACAGTGGCCTCGTCGTACTTCTCTCCTTCGGCAAGCAGACTGGCGAGGTTGCAGCGGAAACGTGCCGAGTCGGGATCGATCTGGATGGCCCGCTCATACCAGGTCAGAGCCTGGTCCAAAGCGTTCTCCTCGTGAAGTGCCTGACCGATGTTGTTGTAGGTCATGGCCAGGTCCGGGTTGAGCCGCAGTGCCTCGCCGTAGCATTGGCGCGCCTCGGCCAAACGCCCCGCTTCTCGCAGCGCGTTGCCGAGATTGTTGTGCGCTTCCGCCAACTCGGGGCGCAGGCGGACAGCGACGCGGAGGGATTCAAGGGACTCATGCGGCCGGTGCCGCTCCAGCAGCAGTTGCCCAAGATTACTGTGCGCCTCGGCCAGGCCAGGCTCCATGGCCACGGCACTCCGGAAATGCGTTTCAGCTTCTTGCAAGTCGCCACGCTGGCGCAGGGCGTTGCCGAGGTTGTTGCAAGCCATGGCGAAATCCGGCTTGAATCGCAGCGCCTCGGCGAACCGGGCAATCGCCTCGTCGGTCTTGCCCTGACCGAGAAGGGCCAGTCCCAGATTATTGGCGACTTCGGGGTAGTGAGGCCGCAGTCCCAAAGCAACCTGGCAACTGGCGACCGCCCGGTCGAGCTGGCCCAGCAGGCGGTAGGCCTCGGCCAGGTTGGCATGATAGATCGCGTTCTTCGGGTCGCCGGCGACGGCGCGGCCGATCAACAGGACTGCGCGAGCGTGGTCGCCCTTTTGGTGGGCAACGACACCCAACAAGTGCAGTGCCTCCACGTGGCGCGGCTGATCCGCCAGGATCGCCTGGTAGAGTCGCGCCGCCTCTTCGAGGCGCCCGTGCTGATGATGTTGCAAGGCAATCTGGAGTGTATCTGCCATTGTGGTAACTGCGCATTGATTTGCTACTTGTCGTCAACAATGGCGATCGGAATCGTCGCCGGCGGCATGACGATCACCCGTCGACGGTCAGACTGTAGGCTTGTCTGACGGTCGCCCCGGTGCCGTCGGTGACGACGATGGTGAATGTAAACTTGCCCGATCGAGTCGGCTTGCCGGTGATCACGCCGGAGCTGCTCAGCTTTAAGCCGCTCGGCAGGCTGCTGCCCGAAGCCAGGGCGAACGTGTAGTCGGCACCGGATCCTCCCTTGGCCGTGAGCTTGTCGTCGACCGCGTCACCGACAGTGGCGACCGGCAGCGTGGTGGGGCTCAGCGTGATGGCCGGGTCCACAGTCAGCGTGTACGCCCGGCTGCCGGTGGCGCCGATACTGTCGGTAGCAACGATGGTGAATGTGTCCTTGCCCGACTGAGCGGGCGTGCCGGTGATGACACCGGCCGTGCTGAGCGTCAAGCCGCTTGGCAGGCTGCTGCCCGAGGCCAGGGCGAACGTGTAGTCGGCACCGGATCCTCCCTTGGCCGTGAGCTTGTCGTCGATGGCGTCACCGACAGTGGCGACCGGCAGGGTGGTGGGGCTCAGCGTGATGGCCGGGTCCACAGTCAGCGTGTAAGCCCGGCTGCCGGTGAGATGGGAATTCGATTTATCGGTAGCGACAATCGTGAAGCGGAACGGCGAACCGCTCGTCGTCGTCGGTGTGCCGCTTAGAACGCCGGCACTCGTCAGCTTCAGTCCTGCGGGCAATTTACCGCCAGTTGCCAACGCAAAGGTATAGCTGCCCGAGCCGCCGGAGGCCGTGATCGTCACCGGGCTATAGCTGTCGCCGACGGTGGCATTCGGAAGCGAGGCCGGAGTCAGCGTCAGGGTGCTGGCGGGATTGACCGTAAGGGTATACTGCCGACTTCCGGTCTCACTCGCGTAGACGGTGTCGGATGCCACGATGGTGAAAGTGTATGAGCCCGCGGTGGAAGTGGTGCCGGAGACGGTTCCCGAATTGGACAGCGTCAGCCCCGCCGGTAGGCTGCTCCCCGGGGCCAGGGCAAAGGTATAGCTGCCCGAGCCGCCGGAGGCCGTGATCGTCACCGGGCTATAGCTGTCGCCGACGGTGGCATTCGGAAGCGAGGCCGGAGTCAGCGTCAGGGTGCTGGCGGGATTGACCGTAAGGGTATACTGCCGACTTCCGGTCTCACTCGCGTAGACGGTGTCGGATGCCACGATGGTGAAAGTGTATGAGCCCGCGGTGGAAGTGGTGCCGGAGACGGTTCCCGAATTGGACAGCGTCAGCCCCGCCGGTAGGCTGCTCCCCGGGGCCAGGGCAAAGGTATAGCTGCCCGAACCGCCGGAGGCGGTGATCGTCACCGCGCTATAGCTGTCGCCGACGGTGGCATTCGGAAGCGAGGTCGGAGTCAGCGTCAGGGTGCTGGCGGGATTGACCGTAAGGGTGTACTGCCGGCTTCCGGTCTCACCCGCGTAGACGGTGTCGGATGCCACGATGGTGAAAGTGTACGAGCCCGCGGTGGAAGTGATGCCGGAGACGGTTCCCGAATTGGACAGCGTCAGCCCCGCCGGGAGGCTGCTCCCCGGGGCCAGGGCATAGGTATAAGAGCCCGAACCGCCGGAGGCGGTGATCGTCGCGCTGTACGACTGGTTGGCGGTGTCCGTGGCGAGTGATGTCGGAGATAAGGTGAGCGGAAGGTAGGTGAACTGATCGGGCGATGAGGTGGTTGAGGTGCCGCCCAACGTCGTCACTGTCACATTGACCGTGCCCGTTCCCGCCGGACTCGTGGCAACGATCGTCGAGCCGCTGTCACTGACGATTGTCGCCGGATGGCCGGTGCCGAAATCGACCGTGGCCGTCGACGCCGTACCCAGGTTGCTGCCGGTAATGGTCACCGACGTTCCCCCGGAAGCCGGCCCTTGAGTCGTGTTGATACTGCTGACGATCGGGGCGGCCACGTTGGTCGCCTGGACCTCGAAGGCGCCGATATCGATCGATCCGTTCACGATGCGCGGGAAGCCTGGACCGCGCTGATCGTAGGCGGGGGCGTCGGCCGTGTCTCCGGAATTGATGGCGGGACTACCGGGCAAGAGGGCCATGGTCTGGGTCGGGCCGCCGTTATTCTGGAGCGGGCCAAGCTGCGGATTGACGTTGAGTAGATCGCTGGCCGCGAAGCCGCTGCCGCCGGTCGAATTGCCGATCAGGTTGTTACCGAGCGAGGTGAGGCCGCCATCCAGATCGGGGCTCGCCGTAATGGCAGTATCGTTGGCGACGATGGTGTCGTAGATCTGCAACGAGCTGGATCCGGCGGCGTTGTCGATGCCACCGCCGACGGCAGTTCCATTGCTGCCAATGGATCCCTTGTCGTCGGGGCCGCCGCCAGGCCCACCGTTGCCGACAGCGGCTTGATTGCCGCTGAGGGTATCGTTGCTCAGCGTGACCGTGCCTGCCGCCACGTACAAGCCGCCGCCCGAACCAACGCCACCGCTGCCGCCGTTGCCGCTGCCGTAACCGCCGGTGCCGCCGTTGCCGCCACCAGCTTGATTGTTGTCGAGGGTATCGTTGCTCAGCGTGACGCTGCCTCCCGCGACGTACGAGCCGCCGCCCAAACCAGCGCCGCCGCTTCCGCCAGGACCGCCGCGACCGCCAGGGATGCCGCCGTAGCCGCTGGCGCCGCCGGCGGCGGCGGCACCTGCGCCACCGTTGCCGCCAGTGGCCTGATTACCGCTGAGGGTATCGCTGGTCAGCGTGACCGTGCCTGCCGCCACGTACAAACCACCGGCCGAGCCAGCGCCGCCGTTGCCGCCGGCCTGGACGTTCACTGCGCCATTACCGGGGTTGGATTGGATGCCGTTGGCACCGTCGCCGCCAGTGGCTTGATTACCACTGAGGGTATCGTTGGTGAGCGTGACGCTGCCTCCTGCGACGTACAAGCCGCCGCCCGAACCGGCTCCGCCGCCGGCGGAGCCTGCCGACCCCCACTCGGTAGCAGTTCCCACGTAAACTTTGACGTAATCTCCGCCCGTGCCCCCGCGGCCGCCAACGGCATTATTGCCGCTCAGGGTATCGTCGGTGAGCGTGACCGTGCCTGCCGCCACGTACAAGCCGCCACCCGAGCCAGCGCCGCCACTGCCCCCAGCCCCACGCGATGGGCCGCCGCTGACATCGCTGTTGGCGGCGCCGTAACCGCCGTTGCCACCAACGGCTTTATTACCGCTGAAGGTATCGTTGGTGAGCGTGACGCTGCCTGCCGCGACGTAAATGCCGCCTCCGTAGGCGTTCGCGCCATTCCCGCCGGGGCCGCCGCTGCTGCCCACAGCTTCGTTGCTCTTCACCGCGTCACCGCTGAGTGCGAGCGTTCCCGAACTGTAGATGGCTCCGCCTTCCGCCGCCGCGCCTGTGCCCTGTGCGAGACCACCCGACAGGGTCACGTTCTCAAGGGTCAACGATCCGCCACTGTCCACGTCGAACAGGCGACTGGAGTTATTCCCGCTAATCGTCAGGCTGCTGGCGCCAGGCCCCGTGATCGTCATTGTGTCCGAGATGACCAACGGTCCGTGGGTGAGCGTGATGGTGCTGCCGGTGAGTGCGGTATCGAAAGTGATCGTGCTGCCGGCGTTAGTCGGCTGGTCGGCCTGGGTGATGCAGTAGCGGATGTCGCCGGACAAGGCACTCCCGGTACCGGCGTCGCCGGAGCTGACCACTGTAAAGGCTGACAGCAGCGCGCGGTCTTCAAGAATTTCCAGATGCCGGACTTCCGCGGCAAAGTGCGATCGATTGCCCCCGCGACGTCTGGAGGAGCCGAGTTTCGGCTGGCGCAAACGATTCAGGATCGAACTCAGCCAGGATTCGAGAATCATCGATTGATCCTTGATCTCGCGTTGGGGGCGGCAGTCAAAGCGTCGTCATCTGCAACGTTCAGGCACCTTCTATCGGACCCTACGCGACGCCACGGTCCAGAATGCCGATCAAGGGGGAGCTATTCAGGTACACCGCGTCGAGGTTTTCGATGTCTTCGGCAACCGAGACGCCGGGTGCGGTGTTCCCGATGATGCTGCCGGAGTTTTCGAGTGTCGGTGTCTCGTCGCTCGAGATTCCGCTCCACTCGCCGCCGGCTTGAGCGGTTGCGACGGTCGGCGTGCTGAGAACTGGTTGCCCAACTGACTGGGACGGGACCGCCGCCGCGAACACAGGACCGCCGCCTTGGCGTCCGGCCGCCTGGATCACGCCAAACAGGCCGTTGATGGACACGCCCGGCGCGTTGGGACCCGCGTCGAAGAAGAGCTCGTTGGACTTGCCGCCCCACGGCGTGCCGCTGCCGAATTGCAAGTCCCACAAGCCGGTGATGGCAATCGGGGCGCCGTCCGGCTGGTCGAGCTGTCCGAGATAGGCGCCCGTGTGCGGATTAAAAACGTTGATGTTGCCGGCCCCCGCCACGTTGCCGATCAAGAGGTCGCCGCTGTACTCGCCGAAGTTCGCCGGCGCCTGGGCGACCCCCCACGGGTTCTCAAGCGGGCCCGCGTCGGGGCCGTTGGCGGCGAATTGACGCAACAGGTGGCTGTCGGTATCGAACACGTCCACCGCACCGGCATTGAAGGTGTGAAGATCGGCGAAGGTGACGTAGAGCTTGCCGCCCTCGGCTTGCACCGACCAAGCGCTCAGGTTGGGGTCGACGCTCGTCACGTTCGGATCGGTGAAGGAGCCGATGAGATTGAAGTGACTGTCGAACATGTCCACGCGGTTGTTGAGGTAGTCGGTCGCATAGAGGACAGTCTGCCCCCGGCTGTTCTGGGCCATTGCGAGGCCGGTGAAGACGGCGGGTGTGCCAGCGGCGAAGGTGTCCTTGATCAGGATCGCATGGTTTGGATCGACGGCCGGATTCCAGCCGCTGATCGTGCCATCGATGGAATCGAAGATCAGGAGGGCCGGCGCGGATTTGCCGTTCTCCGAGATCACAAAGTTCGAGGTCGGGTTGTAGACCACGCCGGTGGGATGCCCGCCCGACCCGAGCCCCAGGGCCGCCGACCCCGTCGCCGAACCCGGCACGGTGATTGTCTGCGGCAGCACCTGGCCGGAGGCGTCATAGAACGTGGCCTTCCCGGTGGTGAACGCGTTGGCCACAACGAAAGTCCCGTTCGGCAGGGCGGCCATGCCCCAGCCGTTCAGGTTGGTGTCGGTGGCCTGCGCAATGCCTTGCTTGTAACCGACCAGGTTCGTCTGCAGGTAGGCGCTGGCGCTGAGCAGCAGGCGTTCTTCCAACGCTTCGGGCCGGGGGCGGAAGCCGGCCCGGTGATTGCGACGGCGCGCCGCGGCGCAGAGTGGTTCGAGCGTCGCAGCCACGAAGAGACTGACATGATGGTTCCCCTCTCGAGAGCTGGTCTGCGAGACAAGAAGCGCCAACGCCCCGCGCGCAGACCAAGCGCCGAGAGACGCCGGTCCGGTGCGCGTTTGCCTGGCGGCGGACACGCACCGGCCGATGATTTGAGAGCCGGTCTTCGGCAGACCGCTTCTACAGACCATGCGACTCCGGACGGGTTGAGCTGCCAAAGAAAAATGGAGAATCTTATAAATCCTCACCACACGGATGCGGCCGCGTTTGTCACGAGCCGTCGATGGCGCGTTGTTGCCACCCGCTCGAAACTCGGGAAATGCAAACGGCGTCGCCCGGATGGTCGCCGATCAAGGCTTAACAGCCTTGGCGGCCGCATTCGTTGACGGCGGAGACGACGACGGCTTCTTGCCGAAGAGTGCCTCGGCCTCGCGGAGCAGGATCTGGCAGTGCAACCAATCCTGCCACATGCCCTCGAATGGCCGGCCGGCGGCCGGATCAGGCATCTTCTCGGCGACGATCACCTGCGCGGAATGAAGTGCTGCGCGGGCTTGCTCCTTCTGTCCCAGGCGGTGCTGCGCCATGGCCCGCACTGCGAATCCGCTTGCGTCGATGTGCGAGCCGTGGGCATCGGGGCCGAAGCGATCGACCCACTTCACGGCCTCCGCGTGCCGGCCGGCGCGATACTCGGCCAGCCCCTTGACGAACAGAAACCAGCGGTACTCGCTGTGCTTCTCGGTCCCTGTCACGACCCAGTCGGCGAGCTTCTGGACGCGATCGAGATCGGGCACCGCAGCGGGCGCGAGCAAGCAGGTCTTCGCGGTGCGGTCCGCGATCTCGAGTGCTTGGGTCCCGTGGAACCGCTCTAGCATCGCCCGGCAGACGCGGCAGTAGCCGGTAACGTCGCCGGCCCGGAGGTGCAGGGGCGCGGCCCGGAACGGGTACCAATGATTGGACGGATCCAGCTCCGCCGCTTTATCGATCGCCGCCAGCGCCTCGTCCCAGCACCCCACCCGAGCCAGAGCCTCGCCGAAACTGTTCTGCGCGTTGGCGCTCTTAGGGTTCTGTTCCAGCATCTTGGTGAAGGCTTTTCGGCGCAGGTCGACCCATTCGCCAAAGACGGCTTTCGCCTCCTGCGGTCGATTGCTGGTTTTGAGAAGACGAATCAGGTTGCCGTAACACGCATCGGTCAGATCGCGGCGGTCATCCGCGACCAGCTCGCTCGCGGGAAGGCTCGCCAACAGGCCGACTACCTGGCGGTAATTCTCCTCGGCTTCACGTGCGCGGCCCTTTGCCGCAAGCAGCGGGCTGAGTTGGTTTGCGCAGATGCCAATCACACGAATGCGGTAAACGGGGTCCGTCGGGTTATCGGCGGCCAGCTTTCGCCACGCGGCCTCCGCCAAGCGGTAATGCTTCTCGACCTCGTCCAGCCGGTTTTCCCCTCGCAGCACTTCCGCCAGAGCGAAGTGGCTCTCTGCCAGTCGGACACGAAATCCTCCATCGTTCGGCGCTTCGGCGAGCACTTTTTCGCAGACGTCGATCGCGTCTCGATAGGGCTTTTCGGCATCCTTCCCACGGCCGAGCAGTCGTAGCACCCAGGCAACGTTCCAGTTGCTGAAGCATTGTTCCCATCGGTAGTAGCGGTTTTGAGGAAAATCGACCGCGAGCTTTTCAAACACGGCCAAAGCCTGGCGAACCGGCTTTTCGGCCTCTTTCGGCCGCCCGCTGTCCAAGGCCGCGCCGGCCACCTGCCACAGCGTATGACCAACCTCCATGCGGTAGTTGTCACGGGACGGGAACTCGCCGGCCAGCTTTTCAAAGAGGGCGAGGGCCTGACGGTAGAAGTCTTCTGCCTCCCTCGGCCGTTTGTTGCCCTTCAGTAAATCGGCCAATCCAAAACATGAGTAGGCCAGATCCAAGCGATAATCGGGATTCGCCGGCGCCTCGGCCACCAACTTTTCCTTCAGCGTGATCGCCTGACGGTACTCCCGTTCGGCGTCTGCGGGCCGCCCGGCCGAGGTCAGCATCAAGGCGAAATCCCTCTGACACTGGGCCCGCTTGAGCTGGTATTCGGGCTTCGTCCCAGAGGCGGCGACCAGCGCGTCGTAGGCGACAAGGGCCTGACGGTAATGCGCTTCCGCGTCGGACATTCGCTTGACGTCGCGAAGGGAGTTTGCCACCTCGTGGTGCACGCGCCAGCCGCTCGCGATGGGCCGCGTTCTTGGGAAACGCACTCCGGAGCGCCTCGATCCGCGAAGTGAAACGGCGAACGACCTCCTCTGCCGCCTGTGCCCTCCCTTTCGATTCCAAGAAACGAACAAGATCGAGATAGCTCAAAGCCCATCCTTCGTCAAAGGGCGCAACATGCAACTTTTCGAGGGCCGCTTCATGGATCTCGATGGCGCGACGGAACTCTTGCTCGGCATCATCCGGACGCCTGGCATCAACGAAGACCTGGGCCAGCAGGCGATGCGTGTCTGCCAGGAAATGCCAATAAATGAGCTTCTTGGCGCACGAACCGTGAGCCCTTGAAAGGCGTCGATCGCCTCACGGAACGCTCGCTCGACGTCCCCGCGATGCTCGGGGGCTGGCCCCCAGTCGAATGCCAGGTAGCGGAGAGTATGCCCGAGGGCCTCGCGGGACTGGAGATCATTGGGAAGCTCCTGAACCACTCGACGATAGAGCAAAATCGACTCTTGGAACGCCGACGCTGCGGCTGCCGCTTCCCCAACATCGTTGAGTCCATTTCCCAGTTTCCTGAGGGCCTGGGCAAGATCCCGGCGAAAGACAGAATCCTCAGGAGGATTCGCAGCCACCTCTTTCAAGTTCGTGAGAACGGAGGCAAGTTGCTGGCGTGACCACTTCGCGGCGCCGATACCGCTTTCATTTGGGCAGCGGAGGAAATCCTTTGCCGCAGTCGCAACGAGGACGTAATTGCTAACCGTTGGATACCTCGTGGCAAGCGCCTGAGCCAGGTCGAACTCCCGACGATAGGCATCTCCGGCCTCGCGCCTCTTTCCGGCGGCTTCCAGAAGAAGGCCTCGATGGTGCAAGCCGCCCGCGAGACGAAGCCGGTATTGGGGCACGTTCGGATATTGGGCGGCCAATTGCTGGCAGAGCGCCAGATCCCGATCGGCGAGCACCGCGCCTCCGCGTGGCGACCGGTCGCGTCCATCCAGTAGGCCAATTCACCAAGCACCATGGCCAGGCTTTCCCGGTACTCGGGCACTTCCGGATGAGACTGGCTGAGTCGATCCCAAATCTCGATCGCCTTCTGGGACGAGTCGAGTCCCGCCTTGGCCAGGTCGCTGGAACCGTAGGCGAGTCCCGCGGCACTTTGCCAGGTCGCCAGGCTGGCGTGCGCGGCCGCCAGGTCGTTTTGAAACGCGACCACCGCAGGATGCTCGCGGGCGAGGGTCTCCCACAGGCTCACAAACTTCAGGAGCGTCCGTTTGGCCTTTGCCGGGTCGTTCGGCATCGCGGTGACCTGCTTCGGGTCTCGATTTGCCTTCCAAAATCCGGCGACTCGGCGCTGTTCCTCTTTGGCGTCCGGAAATTTGCTGTGCAACCGCTCAACCAGTTCCAGGCCGGACGCCATGGCGTCGATGGCGTCGTCGTTCCGGTCGACTTCGTGATCGATTTCGGCCAATCGGAGATCGGCCACCGCCAAATCAGCCAGCAGCGCGGGACTATCGCCGCGCTCGCTCAGAAGTGTCTGGTAATAACGGGCCGCATCCTCGAGCAGTTCCTTGCGAAGCGGCAGTAAAGTTGGCAGGTCTAACAGCTTGCTTTGGCTGACGCGCGTGAAGTACTGGTCGACCGCCTGACGGGCGCGCTTCAAATTCTCTTCCGCCTGCTGCCGCTCATGCTCGGCGATTTGCCGTTGGGCCGCTTCGGCCTTGCTCGCCCGTTCCGCATCGGCGCGGGCGGCGGCTTCAGCCTGCAAGCGAGATTCGGCGAGGTGCTCAGCACTGGTCGCGCGAATCGCTTGCGTGACGCTGACCACTGTTCCCACGAGGATCGCCGACAGCACCACGATCGACGTCGTGAACGCCACGCGGTTGCGGCGGGCAAACTTCGCAAGCCGATACGTGACCGAAGGGGGACAGGCGAGAACCGGCTCGTCGGCCAGATGCCGTTCGACGTCCATCGCGAGGCCAATCGCTGTTTCGTAGCGCCGCGTACGATCCTTCTCCAGCGCCTTCATCACGATCCAGTCCAGGTCACCCCGCAAAAGCTGACTCAAGCGGTTGGGATCGGCGTGCCGATGAGCGGCCACCACGGTCCGACTGTCCCCCAGAGTGCTGATCCGCGTGCTCGGCTTGGCCGGCTCTTCCTCGCGGATGATGCGGCGGATTTCGTCGTAGGCCGCCTTTTTCAGCCGGTTCTTGTCAAATGGCGTGGTGCCCGTCAAAAGCTCATACAACAACACGCCGAGCGAATAGATGTCGCTCCGCGTATCGATGTCCAGGCTGCTCATCTCCGCCTGTTCGGGGCTCATGTAGAGCGGCGTGCCGATCATCTCGGCGAAGCGCGTGAACAGCGTCTCTTCCGTGAGCTGCTGGTTGATCGCCTTGGCGACGCCGAAGTCGATGACCTTGGGGACCGGGCGGCCGTCGAGCAGCGTGATCAGGATGTTCGACGGCTTGATGTCGCGGTGGATGACCCCCTTCTGGTGCGCGTGCTGCACGGCGCGGCAGACGTCCACAAACAGCGCAAGCCGCTCGTGGACGGCCAGATTGTTCTTGTCGCAGTAGTCGGTGATCGGCACGCCGCGGACCAGTTCCATCACGAAATAGGGGCGGCCGGAATCGGTAACCCCGGCGTCGAGCGCCCGGGCGATGTTGGGATGGTCCATGAGGGCCAGCGCCTGCCGCTCGACTTCGAACCGGGCCAGCACCGTCCGGCTGTCCATGCCCGGCTTGATGATCTTGAGCGCCACGCGGCGGCGGACCGGAGCGTGCTGGTCGGCCATGAAGACGACGCCCATTCCCCCCTCGCCGATTCTTTCCAGCAACTTGTAGGGGCCGATCACCATCCCTTCTTCGCCGGCATCGGCTTCATGGAGACAGGTCGCCGCATCGCGGGCTGGTCCGTTCAAGAAGTCGCCGACTTTGAAGTGGGCGTGAACCAAGCTGTCAATTTCCGGCGCAGTTGATCGTTCGGGCCGCAGGCCTGGTCCAGGTAGGCCTCCCGGGCGGCGGCATCTTCGATATCGATCGCCCGTCCGAAGATGGTCTTGGCGTCGCTGCTCGGGGCGTTCAAGTCGGCATCTCCGAGAGTTCTCTTGGACCGTCCCAGCTGAATTGACGGGTGCGAAGTGGGATTTCGCCCTCAAACAAGGCGAAACGAGCATCGCGTTCCAGGTGGTCCTACCACTGCTCTTCAATGCGACAAACAAGGTCCAAGGCTGACACGAAATCTACGGAGTTTCCTTCTCCGGGCCGTCGAGACGTTTTGCCAGCCAGGCTCGAGCGAAAGCCCAGTCGCGATAAGCAGTTCGGGCAGAGATTTCCAGTACGCTGGCGACCTCTTCGAGCGTCAGACCTGCGAAAAAATGCAGCTTCACCACCTGTGCCGCCTGGGCATCGACGGTTGCCAGACCGTCGAGCGCTTCATGCACCGACAGCACCTCGTCCTCAGGCGCAGCGGCAACCAGATTCAATTCGCCGGCGTCGGCACGCTGCCGTTCGCCGCCGTGCTTGAGTCGCTTTTTACGCCGCGCTTGCTCGACCAGAATCCGCCTCATCGCCTCGGCAGCCGCCGCGAAAAAATGCCCGCGCCCATCCCACTTTTGCGGCGATTCGACGCCCACGAGTCGCAACCAGGCCTCGTGGACCAACGCCGTCGCCTGCAAAGTCTGCCCAGGCTTCTCTTGGCCCAGCCGGATGGCCGCAAGTTTCCGCAGCTCGTCATATACGAGCGGCAGCAGCTTCTCGGCCGCGGCCGGATCGCCCTTGTCGATTGCGGAAAGGATTCGCGTAACGTCGCTCATACTGGCTCCAGGGAACGTCGAAGACGATCCCTGAGAATAGAGGCATGCCAGTTGCCGAATCCACCGAATTCGTCTCGCGCTGCCGCTTACCACCAGTCGAAGTCTGACGAACCCTCATCTAAAAAAGATCCAATAAAGGTTCCTCAGATTGAACGCCCCGGAAACCACGAGTTTCTGAAACTCGGTCGCCACACGTCCGAATTCGCATCTGTCCGGAACCGGACAAAGTGCGCGACGGAGAGCGCCGTGCCCGCAATTAGGTCGTATTTCGGGTGCTTCGGGAAAACGTATGAGTTGATGACAATAACGGACCTCGCATCCAATACACCTTCCCTGCGATTGGTTCGCCCAGCAGGTTCTCGAGACGGGCGAGATGCCGATCCATCGCCGCCAAGTCCTCCTCAAACCGCCTGAGCGATTACAGCGATTGAGCCTTGCGGGAATCACATTAAATGACAAGTCGATCGCTCTCCAATCGGTGGCGGTAGGCGAGATCCGCGTCCAGACGTTGTAAGGCCCGCTGGAGCCGATATGTGCCCGAGACATCGTATTGGACAAAGCCGCGCCGAAAAGTTCCCACGCTTAGTTTGTGTCATCGACTCGCCATAGGCGGATCTGATTCATGCCGTCGGCGGTGACCAGGCTGCCGTCCGCTCCGAAGGCCGCGCGCCAGATGGTCTCCGGCAAGATAAACCTCGTCAGTTCCTCACGCGTGGCGACGTTCCAAAGGGTGAGCGTGGGCCCGGCGATCGTGACGAGCGTTCTGCCGTCCGGCGACCAGGCAAAATGGCCGACGTCGCCGACTAGCCCGTTCGGCTCCCAAATCGGTTGGCCGGTCAGCGCATCCCAAATCCGCAGCTGCAACCGATCCCGCCCGGCGTACAACGTCCCATCCGGCGAAAGGCTGCCGCTCGAGAGGACCCGGGCATCGTTTGCAAACGGCTGTGCGAGCCTGAGCCGGGCTTGCTCGCGCCGCGTGTCGACGTTCCAAAGCGTGATTGCACTGCCGGCGATCGTTGCTAAGGTTCGACTGTCTGCTGCGAACTTGAGCTGGAGCGCTTCACCGGGGAGCCTGCCAAGTTCGGCCAGCGTGGACGGGTTGCGGAGCACGACGGCCTGCTCGTTTTTCGAACCGGTCGCCGTTGCGAGAATCCGACCGTCCGGTGAGAAATCAATCGCTCCGCCATCAGATGCGTGGACCCGGGATTGCCACTGCGCAGCTCTGATGTTCCACAGCGAAAGCCGCTGAGAACCAGCCAGGGCGAGCATGCGGCTGTCTCGAGAGAAACACACCTGTCCGATCGGCCCGTCGTCGATTTCGAGCTTGCCGGCTTCCCGATTTTTGATGACGTCCCAGAGCGCGGCCATGTGATCTCCAGGCTTCGCGAAGAAGACGAAGTTCCCGTCAGGAGAGGTTGTCGTCGTCGTGTCTCCGGGGGAACTCGTCACCTGAAATTGCGCGAGTTCGCGGCGGCTGGCCAGGTCCCAATGCCTCACATCCCTGCGCGGAGGCATCCCCGTCTTCAGTCGCGATTCGAGAAACACGCTCTTGCCGTCGGCAGCAAGACCGACCTTGACCGGATAAAAGGCCACGTCCCCCTCAATCGTATCCGGATCGGGTTCGGGCACGATCTTCCAGCGCCTCACGATTCCGTCCGCGGCTCCCGAATAGAGCCACTGGCTGTCGGGCGAAAAAATGAGCGCACTAATCCCGCTGGCGTGGCCCTTGAAGATTGCCGTTTCCTTGAAGGTCACCGGATCCCACACGCGGATGGTCCCGAATTTGTCCCCGGTTGCCAGCAGTTTTCCGTCGGGCGAGAATGTCAGGGCGTTGACCTGACTGGGGAATCCGTCCAGCTCGGTCAGCTTCTTGCCGGCCTTCCAGTCCCACAATTCCACAACATGCGGCTCCGACCCACGATGGCAAGCCAGGAGCGTCCCATTGGGTGACAACGCCAGGGCAAAGCTCCACCGCTTCGGATCAACGTGCTTGAACTTCATGGACCCGGTCGTGAGATCCCAGACCATCGTCGTTGGGCCAACCTGCCAGGCGACTGCCTTTCCCTCCGGGCCGAGTCGCGCCATTTGAAACGCCGCGCGAGTCATGTGCGGATCGCTGGCGTATGGGTCCAGCGTCCTCTGCTCGCGCCCGTCGGCCGTGTTCCAGAAGGCTAGTCTGCCGTCCACGGTCGCGGCCGCCAGCGTCGAACCGTCCTCCGAGAATGCGGTCGACCCAAACTCGTAGACCGTTTGGTTGAAGCGGCCTGCCGGCCGTTCGTTTCCCGTCGCAACATCCCAGAACCGGAGGCTGAGGGTCGCGGATCGAGGCGTTATTTGCCCCTGTGTCGACCTGCTCGCGGTGACGACGGTTGACCCATCGGCGGAAAATGCCAGGCCGCCGGCCGAAACCTGAGGAATGCTCAGCCGCAGCACGCCGGTCGACGCGTCCCAAAGTCCCAAGGTGCCTTCATCACTGGCCGTCGCCAGCGACTTGCCGTCCGGCGAGAGCCGCAAAGCGAGAACGTCGGATTTCGTGTCGAACAAGCGTCCTTTTTGAAAACGGTCGCAGAGATGCTGGAGGTAATGCCACTCGAAGCCGCGGATTTCCTCCTGGCCCGGTCGCGGTCGATGGCGATCGAGGACCTGTTGAACACGCTCGACGTTTCCGTCCCGAAAAAAGATGAACGCGCGGTTCATGTCCGAAACGTACAGCGTGTGCCGCAAGTCTCCGAGTGTTTTTTGGAGCTTTTGATTCGCGTCGGCGACATGGTCGCGCTCCCTGCGGGTTTCCTCCCGCGCCTGCGAAGCCTCCAGCTCGTTATTCTGCGCGATGTGCTCGGCAACGGTCGCGCGAAACGCCTGCCAGGTGCTGGCGACGGAGCCCAAGACCAGCAACACCAGAAAGGCGCAGCCGATTCGCAGCGCCGTCCGATTCTTATGGGCCAATTTCCGGAGTCGATAGCCCGCGCCGGGGGGACCGGCCTCAACGGGCTCGTCATTGAGATAGCGCTCGATGTCGCGGGCCAGGCCGTTGGCCGTCTCGTACCGCCGCGTGCGGTCCTTTTCGAGGGACTTCATCGTGATCCAGTCGAGATCCCCGCGAAACATCCGCGAGAGCCGTGCCGGTTCGGTCCTGCGCAAGGCAGCGATCGCCGGCAGCGTATCGGTGGAGCGGGAGAGCCGCGTGCTGGGCCGCGGCGGTTCTTCCTCCCGAATGATGCGGATCAATTCCCCGTAGGCCGCCTGCGACAGGCGCTTGCGGTCGAACGGCGTGCTCCCCGTCAACAGCTCGTACAAGAGCACGCCCAGCGAGTAGATGTCGCTCCGCGTGTCCACGTCGAGGCCCGACATTTCGGCCTGCTCCGGGCTCATGTACAACGGCGTCCCGACCATTTGCGCGAAATTTGTGAACAGCGTCTTCTCGGTAAGTTGCTGCGTCGTGGCCTTCGCCACGCCAAAGTCGATGATTTTGGGCACCGGACGGCCGTCGTGCAGGGTCACGAGCACATTCGTGGGCTTGATGTCGCGGTGAATGATCCCTTTCTGATGGGCGTGCTGGACCGCCTGGCAGACCGGGACGAACAACTGCAATCGCTCTCGCACGGACAGGTTGTTTTGGTCGCAGTATTCTGTGATCGGAATCCCGCGGACCAACTCCATCACGAAGTACGGATGGCCGGCCGAGGTGGCCCCCGCGTCGAGCACTTTGGCAATATGGGGATGATCCATCAGCGCGAGCGCCTGCCGCTCGGCTTCGAAACGGGCAATCACCTGCCGCGAATCCATGCCCGGCTTGATGATCTTGAGCGCGACGCGGCGGCGGACCGGCTCCTGCTGGTCGGCCATGTAGACGACGCCCATGCCGCCTTCGCCGATCTTCTCCAGCAGCTTGTAGTGGCCGATGAGCGTCCCCGCGCGGCCCAAGTTAGATTGGTCGAGCAAGGTCGCCACTTGTTGAGCGGCGGGCTTCTTCAAGAATCCTTCGGCTAATTGATGGGCTCGGAGGAGCGTGTCGACCTGGGCACGAAATTGCGGATCGGTGCCGCAGGCCCGATCGAGGTACGCGCCGCGCGCGGCCGCGTCTTCAATCTCGATCGCGTGTCCGAAGACAGTCTTGATCTCGTTTTCAGGCGGATTCATGCCGGCATCTTAGAGTGGATCTTCCCTGCAATGCGACAAGTGAGGGGCGGGCCTGACAGGAATTCTACGAGGTTGTCTGCCCCGGGCCATCGAGCTGCCTCGTCGGCAACTCGTATAACAGCCTGAAATGACCAGGCTCTCGCGTAAGCCGGAGCCGCTACGTACTCCGCAACGACAGGCCGAGCGAATCGGCCGAAGCGCTCATGGCCTGGCCGGCGAAGTCGCGGAACTGCACCGGGGAAGCCAGCCTTGTCACACGCTAACACGGCCGAGTTCGCGCTCTGTCGTTTGAACGTCGTGCGGCTCCGCCAGCCGCGAACGGCGCCGACGGCCAGAAAGCCCGTGCCCAGCAGGCAAAGGCTCGCGGGTTCGGGAGTCGACTTCGGGACGTCGATCGGTCCCGAGAGCGCGTACAAGGATTGGGGATTGGTGTCTATGAATTCGCCAGCAACCAACCAGCCGTCGGTCGTGTAGGGCTCGCCGTATTGCGCAATGGGGTCCGTAGGGCTCAACCCTCCTAGATAACCGGTCCAGACGAGTGTAAAGCCTTCCGTGCCGTTCTGAGTGATATTGGGCGTCGTATCGAGAGTAGTCCCAAAAGTACTTGAGTAAAGTCCTGCATCTGTCAGCAACTGCCCGGTCACAGTTTAGACGGGAATGCCGGGAACCGAGCGCGCGTTCGTGGCGGGGCTATTAAACCCGGTCGAGGCGAGGGCATGCCAGTCGGCTGCCGGATCGAGGGCCGCGAGTGCCGGAGTGGCTTGCGATTGCACAAAACTGTTGTACGTGCTGATATCGGGAGCTCTGCGCCTGGATAGCAACTGCCGTCTCGAAGAGGATCTCATACTGCATGGTGCCCGCTGAAAACTCGTCGGCGGCAAAGGATCTGCCACGAGTCGACCGGCCGACAGTGCGACTGCCGCTGCCGAGAGCAGGCTCAAGGAGACGATTCGTGCTTCGAACTGTGGGTCGCGCATCGCCTCGATTGGGCCGGTGAACTTCTTGGGCAATTGCTCTTCGTTTCGTTGCCCTCTTTAGCGACGGCCGGAAAATGGGCCGCGTAGCTAGACTTGGGTGGGCCGTCGAGCCGAAAATAGTGCCCCTTGGTCGGAAGGATTCGCAAGTCCCAGACGGATTCACGAATCGCAGAGACGAAGAGGACGATTCATGAGCAAAGTGATGCACGAAATGCCCGCTCGCGGCCTGGCTCTCTTGGCAGCCGCGGCCGGGTTCTTTTTGGCGGATGTTCAGGCGATTGCCGCTGAGGTCGCGGGCAACGTCCAGATCGCCCGCAGACCGGTCGCCGGCTCGACGGTGACTCTCTACGTGGCCGGTGACGGTGCTCCCACGAAGTTGGCCCAGGGTGAGACCGACGAGAACGGCGCATTCACACTTCACGCTGGACGAACCTCGGGAGACGCCGTGCTTTACCTGGTGGCCAAAGGCGGCACGCCCACGGCCGGCGGGGCAAAGGCGGCCAACGATGCCCTCGTGTTGATGTCGCTTCTGGGAACCTCGTTGCCGAAGTCGGTCACGGTGAACGAACTCACCACCGTCGCCTCGGCATTCACCGCCGCCCGCTTCATCGACGGGGAAGCCATCTCCGGCAAGCCGCTGGGATTGAAGATCGCCGCCGGGAACACGCCAAACCTGGTGGATCCTGCAACGGGCGGCTGGGGCAACGTGTTGCTGGATCCACTCAACAGCACACAGACGACGGCCCTCGCGAACCTGAACACGCTCGGCTCGCTCGTGACGGCTTCCCTCACCGTGGCGGACGGCGAGTGGCGTGCCCGCCTCTTCAAAGCCGCAACGCCGATCGGCGGCGCGACACCCAAGAACACGCTCGAAGCAATGGCTGGCATCGCTCGCACGCCATGGGCCAACACGAAGGAACTCTATGCGTTGTTCAACGAAGCCTACCCGGAACTCAAGGACGGCGAGCGGCGTGCCGCGCCGTTCGTGCCGTATCTCGTGTGGACCCCGCCCGACTTCGCGCTCAGTCTCTGTTTCGCGGGCGGCGGAGTCTATTCCCCCGGTCGGCTCATGTTCGATGCAGAAGGCAATCTTTGGAGCGGCCAGAACTGGATGGCCGGCTCGCAGTCCGGCGTCATCAAGAGCATTGGCGGCGGCGTCGCCAAGTTAAGTCCCAACGGCAAGGCGCTCTCGCCGCCAATCACTGGCTTCACCGGCATGGGCATCGACGGTGTCGGCTGGGGCACAGCGGTCACGCGCGAGCATGTCTGGGCGTCCAGCTTCAATGGCAAGTTCCTCGTGATGGATTTCGAGGGTCGTCCCGTCGCCGGCGAGAGCGACCTCCCCTTCAAAGAGAAACTCCTCGGACTGATGGGCATCGGTGTCGCCGCGAACGGTGACGTCTGGATCGCCGACGGCGCCGGTAATCAGTTGCTCCATTTTCCCGGTGGAAACGTGAAGGCGGGGCGGATCGTCAAGGTCGCGGGGTTGCGGTCCCCCTTTGACATTGTCATCGACCCGCAGAATCGCGCTTGGGTCAGCAACTCCCAATCCGACACGGTCGTCCGCTTCCCGATTGACGATCCTTCCAAGACAGAGACTTTCCGCTGCGGGATCAGCGTCCGCGCCCTTGCGTTGGACTCGAAGGCCAATGTCTGGGTTGCGAGCAACACATCCCTGGATTTCCCGATGCCGAAAATCCCCGACGGCGCGTCCATCATGAAGCAGTTTGAAATGATGGGGGCAGCCATGCTGAGATACCCGAAATCCACCGGTGTGATCCACATGATCCGCCCTGATGGCACCCAGCTTGCGCCGCAGGGTTTGACCGGCCACGGCGCCATCGACATTCCGTGGGGGTTGAACATCGATGGCAACGACGATGTGTGGATCGGCAACTTTTCGCCTCGCAACCGCAGCGTCGCGCTGATGGCCGGTATCGACACGAAGGGCCATCCGCCGGGCACGAAGCCAGGCGACGTGATCCACCTGTTCAAGAGCGGTTCCATCCAGTCGCTCACCGACGTGTCCATCGACCCGGCCGGCAACGTCTGGGCGGCGAACAACTGGAATGATCCAAGAGCAGCGGTCGAGCCGAACCCGGCCAGCGCCACCTCAACCTGGGGCGGAGGGTCGGGCATCACGGTCATCTATGGCGTCGCGGCTCCGGTCCAGCCGCCGCGCATGGGCAAGGTGCGCCAGCCGTAAAATCCCAATGGTTTTAGCGGCCGGCCCGAAACCCGCCGATCGCGGAGCACTCGTAAACGTTCGATTTACGCCGTACCCCGACGAGACTTTTCTCGGTCGTCGCGCCGAGCGCGACTCCGCGATCATGTCTGAGTTTTCGGCACGCGGAGCGTGTGCCGAAAAACGTCTGAGTTTCCGGGGCTTGCTGAAGCGTCACTTATCGGTCGGGCCTGTTGAAAAAAGGATGGGAGTCGTGGGGGCCCAGATACGATTGGTTTTGAGCTGCTAACAGCGGTGTCCCGTCCTCAAGAAAGGGCGACTCATCCTCTGCCCAGAATCGCTCGAGCACCGTTAATCGGCCAGAGTCCCGTGCGACCAAGCTGTTTGGATCATCGATCGCACGCTCGATCTCGCGGACGACTCATCGGGTGCGGCGCGGCCCAGTATGAAATTCCGGATTTGGTCGCAGTTGAGTTGCACGTCCGGTTAAGCGCCCGCCCGTCCTGATTGCGCTGCGATTATTTTTGCCTTGGTGGGCAGCGAAAATCGGAAGGTTGATCCGATCCCCTCCTTGCTGTCGACGGTCACCTTTCCACCATCGGCCTCGGTAAACGTCTTCACGATAGCGAGGCCCAATCCCATTCCACTTTCGTTTTCTGGATCGGTTTCTCCCTTGTCGAAGATGTTTGCGAGAAGCTCTTCGGGGATGCCCGCACCATTGTCGCTGACCCAGCACTCAACGGCACCTTCCGTATCCAGTTCACGGGCTCCAATGATCACCTCTCCGCGTGGCGTGTACTTGATGGCGTTGGCAATCAAGTTTTGAAAGACACGCCTCAATAATCCGGCGTCTGCATAGATCATCAAGTCGTCGGGCACCTTGTTGATCAGCCGAGTGCTGGCGGTGCCTGCCACCGGATGGAGATCGTGAATGAGGCCCTCGACGAGCGGCCACAAATCAAACTCCCGCCGCTCTACTTTGATCCCGACTTCAGTCTGGAGGTTCGTGTTTTCCTCGAGCACCTTGTCGACCAGCTCTTCGAGATGCCGCACATTGCGACGCAAGGCTTTCAACATCTGGGCCGTTTCGGCATCGCTGGTGCCTCGTTCGGCGAGCGTCAGCTCCAGGACCCTCCCCGCGAGTGAGATGGCGTTCAGCGGAGTTCGGAGATCATGTGCCACAAAGGCGAGATACTCTTCCCGGCGCCGCTGCACCTCCAGCGCACGCTGAGTGGCGTAGGCCTGCAATGCCAGGCCGATCGCATGGTCGAAGACCCGGTTGAGAATGTGGAAAGGCTTCCCTTGCAGTTTCAAGCCGTTTTCGTCGGCAAGGTCGTGGATGCAGCCTCGCAGGATGTTGTACTCCGCAACGACCTCTTCAATATCAAATGCGTCTTAGACGCGTTGCAGGCCATGAGCCGGAGGACCGCTGTCACTAAGCGCTTCCGGAATCGTCTGGTCAGAATGCGATTCGAGGGCCCGAGCTAATTCGCCAAGCACTCCAGGCATGTGATCGTTGAGCGTCGGGATGTCCAGGTGCCGCGCTGAAGGGAGTTCCCGCACTTGTTGACGCCATCGCGAGAGTAACGCTAGGCCTTCCTGCTTGATGAGCGCGGCCAGTTTGTCCAGATCCTTCATGGTACTTAAACCTCAGGCTGATTCCGTCCAGCGACCTATTGCGCCCTATTCTCCGACATCGGACGATCTAATGAGAGGGATCGGGAGAACTTCGGGCTCTCCCGCCCTCCCAACTCAGGATGTCCTTGTAAGCCATTACCAGATGAACCGAATCGCAAACGCGGCAGGTGGTCAGACGAAGATTGTGGCCAGTTCGACCGAGCCCAATCGACTCATCCCAGGCGCTCGGTCGGCGCCCGCATGCTCGAGCGCCGGTATTTTTTCTTCTGACGGGGGGACGACGTCTCGGACCGGATTGAGGAAGCGGCGAACTGCCGATTTGGCAGATCAACCCTGAATTCAGACTTCTGCCAGGGCCGCAGGGAATGAGCAGCAAGAGTCAACGTATCCGTTCTAAGTTTCAGTGTCTCTGGAACTTCCTCTCAGCCGGATCAGAGCGGCGACAAAGCTGGGTTTGACAGTTTACGATTCGGCATGCTGGTTGCTTGTTTCTGGCGCGTCGCCGCCAGGCAATCTGCATCCGAGCCTCGGCGATAGTGGGCATACCTACAACCGCCCATTCACGACGTTGAAAATCGGCTGCATTCTTGGTTGAACGTTGCAAGGAAAGGAGAAGCACAATGCTGTCCACTCTGGCTCATCGTTTGGAAACGCAGTTTGCCAACCCGTTCGCAACACTCTACCGGGAAATGGCAAGCCAGGATTTCAGCGACGGACAGACCGCGCCTTTGCGGTCGGGATTCGGATGTCTCTCTTTGTGGGAAGATGGGGACCACGTCTACCTCGATGTGGACGTCCCGGGATTGACGATCGAAGAGATCGAGCTCGTCATCGAAGACGGCAAGCTTTGGATCCGCGGTGCGCGCCGTCCGACGCCGCGCGGACAGAAGTGTTGGCGTGACGAGCGATTCTACGGAAATCTCGAGCGCGCCGTCGTTCTTGGGGACTCCGTCGATACGGACAAAATCGAGGCCGCGCTGGCGAACGGGATCCTGTCCATCACGGTTCCCAAGAAATCGGGAGCGAAAGCGCATCGCATTCCGATTCAGAGCAACTCGATGCGGATTTCGCATACGAGCTGAGCGCGAATTCTAAATGACGTGGCGGCGGACCCGGCTGAGCGAATCCTCGTCGGTGTCTACCCGGCGGCGCTTCAGCCGGTTCGCTCCGCTGCCGCAACCTGATGCTGCATGGGTAGAACCGCTGCGCTTACGCGCGTTCACGACTGTCGCCAAAGAGGAGAACGAGGCCAATGATTGCCGTGCTTGAATGTGGGACGGACCGTAGCGCGCACGAGCCTGCTCGCACGGTCCGGGTTCGATTGGGATCCGGTTCGAGCAAAATTTGCGCGAGCTGTTGGGAACAAGCAACGCGTTTGCGACGGCAGCTACACCGGCAGGGCTGGATCTGCACGTCACCTTCTCCGAACGTTGACCAAAACGAATTCACGTTTTTTGTGGCCAAGGGTCCAGCGGCCGTCCGACGCGACCTGCGCAGCGACTTGGAGTCGCTTTCGGAAATCGACTTTATGTTCGAGGAAACTTTATCGAGTTTTGCCAGTCGATGACATGCGCTGCTCGCAATGATCGATTGCGGCTGGCCGACGACGGCGATCTGACTTTTCCCGCTTGGGGATCAGAGCAAGCCACTAACGACTGACGCAGCTTCAGGGACGCGTTGCCAAAAATCAACGTCGAGACTGGACCAACTAGTGCTCTCAATTGCTTGGCGCGCCTCTAGCTCGAGATACCGTTGGAATGCGTAGCCGATTGGCCGAGGTGACGCTCTCGCTCTTGTTGTCTGACCAAAGCCCTCTTCGGGGAGCCTCTCATGAATCCGTCTGAGAAGTCGATGGCAACTCTGCGTCGCGAAGCAGCCGTAGTGGGTTTCTGCGCACCTGTCTGTTTTTTGGCCGGCACGGCGGTCGGTCTGGCCGCACAACTGAAACTCATGCATGCGAACCTGAGCAACGCTCTGTTCCAGACGTTCTTGGTTTGCGGGCTAATCGCGCTCGGCCACAGCCAGCTCGCGAGTCGCGTCTGGGCCATCGCCCACACTTTGTCGGCCGCGGCTGTCGACGCGAAGGTGTCCGAATGAATGACCGCCCCGTCGCCTGAGCGAACGTTGGCTGACCCTGTCCTGCCAAGGCAAGCTGCTTGGGCCCCCCGTACTGTCAGTTTGCGGCGAAACGAGTCAAAACTCCTATCTGGAGATCCCCACAACCCCTTGGCGAATCTCAGAACCGCTCACCCGAAGGGAACTGCCGGCTCGCGCGACGAGCCTCGTAGCGGGGCGCTGAATGCGGCCAAGACGAGCACCGTCAAGGGCTGGCAACAAACCCGGACCTCGATAACAGTCCATCGCCTCAGGCAAAAGCAGTTCCCGGCGTTGTCAGCCTTTGCCACCCACGGCTGTAAGAGCCTGTCGGACGTGTTCCTCCGAAGCGAATTGCGCCGAGAAGATGTGTTGGATGGCCGATCCAGTTCGTGCCGCTGGTCTGGCGCTCGCTAGAAAGAAGGTATGAGCGTCGTAGGCGATTTCACGTAGGGAAGCTTGCGCTTGCCTGTTCGGCGCTGCCCGATCACCATTTCGGGCATGCCATTCATCGTCAAAGCAACCGGACGCGCAGGGTTCGTCTGTTGGCTGGGCGCCGCAGATGAGGCCGGTTTTCGTCCGCTTGCACCTCGCAAGATGGCAGACTTTTTCCTGACAGTCCAGGGTGCGCACGACGCGATTGCCCTCCTGCCGCGGACATTCGAACACGTGGGGTGGGCCTTCTCCGTCGAATCGGCCGACCAATTGAGCCGTCCGACGGTGAGAATGTAGCTGAAAGACACCGATCCTGTGCCCCGGCAAGCCGGCGCAGTTACTGCCGTGCTTCGAGCTGAAGACCTCCCCACCGGCGCACATTCGCCGCGGCGACTCTTACAAGACGCGCCAACAGTGGGATTTCTTCCAAGAGATGCTGCCTACGCCGGCAAGCCTTCAAGAGCTCTTCTGCGCGATGAACCAGCACTGGATCACGCCCGATTCGGATCGTCCGCTGGACCAGGCAACCGTCCTCAAGTCGTTCGTAGTACCGCAGCCGCCAGACGTAGCCGCCCCGATCCCATTTGCGGCAGATGTTTCCTTGCGTCCAGAGATGCGGCGAGGCTGCCAAAATCCGCCGTTTGATGTCACTCCAGCGGATTTTGAGTTCGGCCGAGGGCGCTGCGGAGGCCGTAGTGGATTTCACGACTCGCTCGCCTCCTTGCGGTGCTCCCGTTTGCCCGAGTTGGCTGATACCTGAATTGAAGTTTCATCGTCTGACGCCGGGGCGGCAGTGCATCCATTCAACCTGTGAGACTGGGCTCTCTTACGCTCGCTTTTGGAGCGCCTCGTCTCTCCGCCGTTACACCGACATCTCTCGTTTTTGAGCTCCTTTTCGCGAGCCAGCTGCCAGAGCCGAGCACTGGCGGCCTGCGACTGGCACAATTCGGCCAGATGGCTCTGCATGGACATGAGCGGTCCCAGGACCGAATCGAGGACATTCGACTCAATTTCCGACGGACCGCGGTGATTATGCGCGTCCGTGCTCTGGACCCGTTGCAGCAACGTGTATTGAACGCGCAGGGTCAGATACCCGGCCACATTCAGCATCATCCGAAAGAACTCGGCAGACAACT
Source organism: uncultured Planctomycetaceae bacterium (assembly GCA_963813715.1). Classification (GTDB taxonomy): domain Bacteria; phylum Planctomycetota; class Planctomycetia; order Planctomycetales; family Planctomycetaceae; genus DASPSM01. The sequence continues at coordinate 1,006,136 of CAWFAK010000007.1, forward strand.
TGGCCGAATCCTTTCGGGACGCGACGTCGATGGCCCGGAACAGCTGCGAGAAAGCATCGGCGTGTTTTGTCTCATGCCAGGGCGTCTCGAGGATCAATCAGTTGCCGGCCTCTCCAAACCGCCTTCGGAACAGGCTTCCGCAGTTTGCGATGTCGAGATCAACCCTCCCGACGCGCAGCTCTCGGTCGATCCCTCCTTGGCGTCCATTTCCGGAGTTGGATCCCGGCGTCGCGTCGTGGTGCCTCATCCGACGCTCAATACGTCAATTACGCTCGTCGCTACTGCCGAGGGCTTTCAGGAACTGCGTCGAGAGGTCAATTTGCGGCCCGGCGGCGCGGAGTCGATCGCGTTGAAACTCGAGTCGATTCCCGGATGGTCGAAATCTGTGCTCGATACTGGCAAGCCGCTGCCCGGGAGTGGCACAACGACCCCGCCTGACAGCACCGACAGAACGCAGGCTCAGGGCGCCATCGAATGGAAACTAGTTTCGACGATTGGGAACAGCGGGTCGGATATCTACGGCCTCGCACTGAATCATGACGGCTCTCGCGTGGCGGCGGGCGGGGCGGACCGCACGCTGCAAGTTTGGGACGCGCGAACCGGCGCTCTCAAAGCACGAGTCGAGCGACCGAGCGAAGTCGGCAGCGTTGCTTACTTCAAAGACAGCAAGAGATTGATGTGTAGCGTCGGCCGCGAACGAAGAGTCGAGGTTTGGAAGGAAAGTGCTCTCAGCCTCCAACACCGATCGGTGGCCGCAGGTCGTAGAGGGTCAAATCGCAATTCATCAACGTCATCGCAGCCATGGATCCAGTTCACAAATGATCCGAATCAAGAATTGTGGCGAGCAGTCTTGAGCCCGGACGAAAGACTCGTGGCCACTGGTGGAAACTCAGGAATTGTCACGATCTGGGAGGTCGCTACTGCCAAACCTCTTCGCCAGGTTCTGCAAGGTCTCGGCGAGAATGCGAGTCGCGAGCAGCCGGCGCCTCGGCCGACTGCCGGTAGTCGGTTCAGACGTCGCCCATCAGGTCGGTCGTCCCGACCACAGCCCCTTAGTTCGGCTAAACCAGGTGCAGCCATTCTCAGCCTAGCATTCAGCCCTGATGGGAAGCAGCTGGCCTGCGGCGGTGAGTCCGGGGTGATTACTCTGTGTAACGTCGTCACCGGCGAAGCGCAAGCGAAGCTGGAGGGCCACTCTTCATCGATCTTACAGTTGGCTTACAGCCGCGATGGGCAGCATCTGGCCTCTTTAGGCAGTGATCGGACCTTACGCCTTTGGGACACTAAGCAACAAAAGGAATCGCAAACCTTCGACACAGGGGTGGGTGAGGCGATGGCCGTCAGTCCTGCCGGTAGGTGGATCGCAGTAGCCGGAGACGACAATTCGGTTCGCATTTGGGACATCGAGAACCCAAAGGACTTTTCAGTGTTGGGGCACGGCGTGAATGTCACTCACCTCGTCTTCAGCGCCCAGGGTACGCGGATCGCAACTGCGGACCGCGATCGAACAATCAGGGTTTGGGACCTCCACTTCGCAAAGCCGCCCCAGCCCGACTCAACTTCAGGGACACTGGCGGCGACTACGGCCATCCCAACGCCCAAACAATCTGTCGGTGCTGTCGACAGTGGCGGGCCTTTCGCAGGCAAGCAAGCCGGCCAGCGTCTCGATAACGGGTTAGGCATGGGTTTCGTGTGGATCCCGCCTGGCGAATTCAAAATGGGAAGCGCAATTGGCCCCGATCACCAGAAAAACGAGCCCCAGGTCAATGTCAAACTGTCCGGCGGGTTTTGGCTGGGAAAATGCGAGTTAACACGAGCCCAATGGCAGCTGGTGATGAAGACGACTCCGTGGAAAGAATTGACGGACGATCTCAATCCAGTCAGCGGCGACAACTATCCCGTGACGCATGTTACTTGGCAAAACGCGATCGATTTCTGTAGGAAATTGACAGAGGACGAGCATAGAGCTGGACGGCTCCCGCCTGGTTGGGAATTTGACCTTCCGACGGAAGCTCAATGGGAGTATGCGTGCCGGGCCGGAACGACGACGCCCTACTATTGCGGTAATACGTTTGACAAGCTGAAGGATTCGGCTTGGTTCAAGGGAAACATCCAAAACGAGTTTGATCGCCACGCTCAGCTGGTAGGGTCGAGGGAACCCAATCAGTGGGGCCTCTACGACATGCACGGAAATGTCTCCGAATGGTGCCGTGACTGGTATGCGCCAGATCCTGCGCGGTGGTTTAGATCCCGAGGTGTCGTCTGGAAGCGGTCGAAGGGTCATACGCGGCGGCAATTGGCGGTCCACTGCCGAGAATGTTAGATCGGCCTATCGGATTGGTGCCAATCTCGAGACGCGGAACTCCGCTGTAGGCTTCCGCGTGGCCGCAGTCCCCGTACGCAAGTAGTCGTTCTCTCCGACCCATAATTGAGGGCCTTGGCCCCTTGAGCGATCTTTGGATCGGGCTATCGATCGGTAACGGCCGTTACAGGGTCGCCTCGAAGCTGGGCGAAGGTGGCATGGGCAGCGTCTATCGCGCCTGGGATGCCAATCTCCAGACCGACGTCGTGGTCAAAATGCCACACGCTAATGCCCAAGATCCGGAACCGACCGCACGTTTCGCGAGAAGCCAGTTCGCTCGTAAAGTTGAGCCACCCCCACATCGTCAAGATCGTCGATTTCGCCGAACAAGCTGGGCAGCCGTTCGCGGTGATGCAGTTTCTGTCGGGTGGTAGTCTGGCTACGCGACGGGAGACTTCGAGTGCCGGCCTCCGCTACCAATCGCCCGACTCGCTGAAGGATTGGCTGCCGGACATGGCCAAGGCGTTTGACTTTGTGCACGCCCGGGGCTTTCTGCACCGCGACGTTAAGCCGGCGAACATCCTCTTCGATGAATATGGCAATGCGTTTTTGAGCGACTTTGGGATCACCAAATTTGCAGTCGCCCGCAGGCCGCGAACTCCGGAAAGAGTTTGACGGGCGCAGGGATGGTCCTCGGAACTCCGGAATACATGGCGCCCGAGGTGATCCTGGGGCAGTCCGCCGACGGCCGTCTTGATCAGTACGGCCTCGATCGCCAAATCGAATCGTCTGCAGCACGTCGCGCTCGAAGATTCGTCGAGGAAAACAATGCCCAAAGAGAGTATTGGGCGGATGACCTGATCGAACCGCATCTCGGCGCTCCCCGCACGTAACCCGGCCCGATGCTCTCGCGGAACGGGGGTCCATCAGGAAAAGGCTGAATGTGAAGGGGCACCCAGCAACCGATTGAATGTTGTCCGCGCGCAAGTACAATGGCGTGCGCTGGATTCTCGGCAGCCGGGCCCCATGACGAGTCGACCGGTCATCTTCATCTCCGCAACGAGCGATATCCGCTCGGCCCGCGATTTGGTGGGCAAAGTCCTTTACTCGATGGGCTACGAACCGGTCTGGCAGGACATCGAACCGACCGACGGCGGCGAGTTGCTCGAAGTCCTCCGCCGGCGGATTGCGCCCTGTGCGATGATGGTGCAACTGGTCGGACAGCGTTACGGCGCCGAGCCACCGCAACCGACCGCCGAGTTCGGCCGGGTCTCGTACACGCAGTTCGAAGCGCTCGAGGCGGAACGGGCTGGCAAGAAGGTGATCTATCACTTCCTCGACGAAACTTTTCCGACCGACCCGGCCGCATCGGAGCCGCCCGAGCTGACTTCTCTGCAGACGGCCTACCGCCAGCGACTGAAAGACGCCAACCGGTTGCGACACGGCGGGATCGCCAGTCCCACCGACCTCGAGCTGTCGATCCGGCGCCTTTCCGACGACCTGGCAGCGCTGCATCGTGAGGTGACGAAGCCGCCGGCAATTCTGTCCCGCGTCGAAGCACCGCGAATTCAAGTCACTTACGAGACGCAGCACCCGTTGAGCGCGGAAATTGACAACCCACCGTCCCCCGTCGATGAGAACGTGCAGTTCACAGTGTACCGGCCTCACGCGATCAAGCCTGGTCGGTGGGAGACCCTGTTGGCCTTCGCGCATCTTTCGGATGCCGCCCCGGCGACGAGGACCAGCCGCACCCCCTGGACGAATTGGAGCGACAGGCCCGGGTCGCATTGGGAGATAAGCGAGATTCTTACGACGCGCGCACCCAGGACAGCTCCGCTGGTATTCCCCGCGGCGGCCTGATCACCTTTGTTCCTGATGTTGCCGGCGTGGAGTTCAACCCGGCTTGCTGCGCCTTCAAGTGGCTTGAAAGCGTCCACCGCGAGGAGTTCCGTCTCAGGGCAGCTGAACCGGCAGACCGGCAGATGCTCCGGGGGAAAATGAGCGTATTCCTTGGCGCATTGCTCGTGGCCGACATCACCCTCATGTTACGCGTGGACTCGGGCGCACCAGCGTCCGCGCCGAATGCTGCTTCCGCCTCAGAGGAGACCGTTGAGATCAAAGACCTCAAGCATGGCGTATTGACGTACGCTCTACTGGCTGGCCTCAAGGCGGTCGACGAAGGGCCTCTCACCGAGAAGTCCGTCCAACCCAACAATCCCGAGCGCGTCGTGGGCGTGCTCGATTGGTTTAGCTTCGCCAGCGGTGAAGTGCCGCGGCTGACAAAACGATTCACAGGTCAGGAGCAGGAAGTGCAGATGCGCAGCGAAGGGACGAGTTTTCCCGTTCTGCCGCTTGAGGGCAATTACGCTGCACCTTTGCGCTGAGGCGTCGCGCCGGGTCCCTCGAAAGGACTGGGGCGGTGGTTAGTCCGCTCCCCGGCGTCCGAACGATTTCCTCGCGAAGACCCGTCCCTGCCAGTCTTCGCGTGATGAGTCGCTGATACTCGAGTGCTCGCAGAAGACCTGAGCTGCCTCCTCCAACCTACCGCTTCCCACGAAAAAGCCCGCGGCGGACCCACGCGGATTCGGGGCATGTTGCTAGGGATATGGCAAAGGCGCTCCGCGACGTTGACGACTTGTCGCCCCGGCAAACGCCCGGTACGGCCGAACGGTCCTCTGCAGAGGCGCCGCGGCCGTACCGGGTGTTTGCGTCTCGCCAGGTCGCCCTGGCGCATTGGGGAGCTTGCGAGCTTTCTTCCGATTCCACGCTCGGGCGGCCCGACATCAAGCCGTCGCCATTGATGTCAGAGCTCCATCGGCCAGCTCGCCTACGAACCGGTGCCAGTTCGCACAAAGCTCCCCGCGCAGCTGGCTGATCCGCGCTGCGGAAACCCGGAACATTTGGGCCACGCTGCTGGTCGTCTCACCAAGAGCCAATTTCTCGGCGAGCTGCCGATCCCGCGTAGGTAACGTCTTAAGCCAATCGGCAAAATCGACCCGTGTTTCCGCGATTTGAGCCGGTCCTGCCGTCCGGTCCTCAACCAGAGCCTCGCGCCAGTCCCCGATCCGCTGATTAAATCCGTCGAGGCGCTCAATCCTGAGACCATTCGCCAAAACGGCAGACCCCGACATGATATCCCGACGATTGCTCCGCGAGCCGAGTCGCCGGCCAGCGCGGACCTTCCGGATCGCAAATTGTGCGAGCGGCGTGGCATAGACGAGAGCCGACTTGCGCCTCTGGCATAGCCGCACGAACAGGTTGTAGGCCTGCGCGATGACCTCTTGGATCAGCTCGTCACGGGCTTCGACTCGAATTCGCCGAAACGCAAAATTGGCCTGTTTGCGGATCTCCGGCAGCATGCTGAGGAACTTGTCGTTCCGACGGCGTGACGCAGGCTTTCGTTTCGGGTTCGTTGCGATTGCGATCATTGGGCTACCCTTCAAAAAAAGGGACCGCCCATGTCCGGGGCGGTCCTGTTCCAAAGAACAAAACCGCCCCGGCGACACACCAGGGCTTCAGATCGAGAACACGGTCAGGTCAATCAGAAACGCTGACCGAGCCGGGCAAAACGAAACGACCCGCTGCCTGGCTGGGATGGCCGATCAGCGGGCCGAAAACTACGTCCACGAGGGGGCTGTCAGAGCTACGATGGCCCTCACCTCACTTTAACACGCAGGATCGCTGAATTTAGGAGCGCGGAAGTACCCGGGCCGATGTGACTCGATAGATTGTTCAAATCCGTGTGGGCTCAATCGCCTGACGCGAACGCTCGGACAGAATGAGCAAGGCTGGGACCGCGGCGGAAGACAACGCTTGCAAGCAATCACGCGCGGGACGCCGCTCGATCGAGGGGCCTACGACAACGGTGCGCCCAATCGCGTGAATGGAGTCACGCGCACCGGCTGCAGTTGTCCGCGATCAGCCGGCAGATCGGTTGCCTTGCTGGACACGATGTCCGCCAACACTAATTCCTGGGCTGCTGCAATCGCGCGATCGCGATGGAGGTTGTTGAGCGGGCCGACTGATCGACCAGGCCAAGTCCAGCCGATCCGTTCGCACGCTCCTGAGGCTCTGGCGGGGTCTGGGACGTGAGCTCTTAGATCAGGGCGATCGAAGGGACGTCGGGAAAGCGGCGCACGATTCACAGTTGATCTGGCAAAAAAGTGCGTCCGATAGCCACTACCATTTTTACCACTTAGCTCCTCGAATACCACGATTTCTTGCGAGATAATCGCGACGTTTGCAACGGTATGCAATGAGCGATACCATGCTCGAAATCTATTTGCCCTCCAGGGTTTTGTGGCTTTTCGGCGGGACTCTCAGATCGGTCTTCGGAACCGAGGGTTGGGGGTTCGAATCCCTCCGAGTGCACTTGTTTTACCGCTCCAAACGCGGCGTAACTGTAGTTCCGCGAGGTCCTGGACAACCGGTGGTGTTGCCCGTATTGCGAAGGCGAGCGAGAGCTCTTTCGACTCAGCAGCACGTGCATTGGCACTTCGCGAGTCGCGGTTAGCATTCTCTGGAAAGCGGCGGACAACTCGTTTTATCGAGATCCGCCGCGCCTTTCGCCTGCGGCGGCGTTCCACTCGGCTTCGATTTCGTCCGGCTTGAGGGTCACGACGACGCCGCTCTCATCAATGCGTTGACCGCTCGTGGCCTTTGCGAGATGGATCAGTCGCTCACTCGGCGTGCCGTCGTCGAGCGTCCACAAACGAATCACGGCATCTGCGCTGACGGTGACAAGCTGATTTCCCTCGTCGCAGAAGCCCACAAAGATCACGCGATCGGTATGCTCAAGCAGCGGCGACACTGGCTCACCGGTCGTTGCATCCCACACACGGGCCGTCGTGTCGTTGCTTCCTGTCGCGAACAAGCTGCCGTCCCCCCGGATGGTGCAACACGTCGCGTCGGCTCGTTGCAGTGGCAGCGTCGCCAGCGGCTCCCCTGTCGGAATGTCCCAGGTGCCCGCTACGCCGCCTGCCGCGATCGCCGCAAGACGTGTTCCGTCGGCGCTGAATGCAACGCTCGAAGGATTGTTAAGGTTGGCTTGCGCGATGAACTTACCGGTGGCCGCGTCGCAGACGATGGCTTGGGTTGACGGCCGAATCGCGAGTAGAAACCGACCATCAGGCGTCAGCCGACAATCGTTGAACTCGCCTTCGGTGTCGGTGGCGTGAAATTCCGAGAGCAGGTGGCCGGAAACTGCATCCCACAGACAGATTCGAAGACCGCCAGCCGTGTAGATTTTTTGGCCATCGGTGCTGAACATCGCTCGCTTCAGGCCCTCTCCGTGCCGCAACAGCAAGCGGCCCCGGCCGCCTTGAATCGAAACGACTTGCGCCGTGCCGTCGGAGTTCGCCGCGACGAGCGTTGTTTCATCTGGAGAAAGGCTGACGTCGTTCGGCCGCCCGGTTCCGCATTTCACTTCCATTCGTCTGGGTTGCTTCGAGATGTCCCATACGTCCAGATTGGCATTGTCTCCCGCCAACACCAACGTCATGCCGTCGCGCGCGAATTTCGCGTGACGCGTGCCGGATGAGCCGGTCAGAGCGACCGAACTCAAATTCGGCGCATTGAGGTCGCAAAGCTGCGCCGTTCCCTGAGCGCCCGCGAGCAAGAGCCAATGTCCATTTGGGCTGAGTTGCACAATCGATAAAGCGCCCAGGTCCGCGCAGCGATGCTCGACCTTGGAGGATCCGCCCAGGTTCCACTGGCGGAGAAAGCCGTCGAACCCGGCGGTCAAGACATGGTGCTCGTCATCGGTCAGCTCCGCCCAGGTGATTCCGTTGGCACAGTCAAACGGCGCTGCAAGCAAAGTCCCGGTCGTCAGATTCCAGACGCGCACGGTCTTGTCGAGGCTCCCGGTCACAAGCGTCTTCCCGTCTTTCGAGAACGACAGCGTCGAAACGCGTTGCTCATGATGGAGGTCACCCGGCAGGGCGCGCTGGGTTTGCAGATTCCAAACGTGCACGCCGCCATCTCGGCAGCCAGCGGCTAACCGTGTGCCGTCACGACTGAATGCGATATGGAGGACGGAGCTGCTAGTGCGGAACTCGAATTTCTGGGCGCCGGACTTTACGTCCCACGCTCGGACAGCGCCGTCATTGCCGGCCGAATAAAGCAAGTCGCTCTTCGGCGCGAATCCGACACAATTGACCGGTTTTCCACTTTCGTGCTTTAGTGCCGCGACCTCGGTCGCGGTGACGACCGCCCAGACGTGTGTCGCGCCGTCGTGACAAGCAGTCGCAAGAAGCGAACCATCTGCGCTGAACGCCAGGTTCTGGACGTCGGATGAATGAGGAAGGATTGGCCCGCGCGGTCTTCCCGTGGAGACGTCCCAGAGCCGTACAGCGCCACCGTGCGTTGCCGATGCGAGGAGCCGGCTCGTCGGATCGAAGCACATCGCCAGAGGCGCCTTGTTGCTGTCAAGGATGAGCGGATTGCTCGCGAGCGAGGACGTCGGCCATACGCGGATGACCGCATCATTGCAGAACGTCGCAAGCAGATTTCCGTCGGGGCTGAATGCGCATTGCCAGAGGCCATCGGGATGTTGTAGGACGACTGGGGAACCAGCAGGGCTGGCGAAATCAAGCACCGTCGCCGCCTTGGAGGCAGTCGTGATCGCGAGCAGAGATCGGTTTGGACAACGCGCAACGGAATTAATAGCTCTGCCCAGGAACCAAGTATGGGCCAGGCGCGATGTGTCCATCGCTGTGATCAATCGAACACGGTGGACGGACCTGGAACGCTCACTGGCCGGAACTTGATTCAGTGCCGCAGCAAACCAGGGAAGCGCGTGCCTCGGATCGCCCCCTTCCAGGGAAGTGATTCCCTTTGAGACAAAAAGTCTTTCCCGGCTCTCGCGGTCAGCCTCTTCTGCTCGCCGCGCAGTTTCTGCTTGCTCGGCAAGCCGCTGGTTGGCATTTTCGACTCGACTCGTATAGACGGCGTGCGCAACCGGGAAGCTGAGCCCCAACGCCACGGCGACGGCAACCAAAATGGCTGTCTTTGGACGTCGTCGGGCCCAGCGACATCCTCGTGCAACCAGTGAGATCGGTCGTGCTTGGACTGGTAGTCCTTCCAGGAATCGCGTCAGGTCTTCCTCGAGCTCGCGCCGACGCGTAGCGGTCCCGAGGCAGCTTATGCATGCACATAAGGCAGATTCTTGCCAGGTCCATCGGCACAACGCGATTCTCCACGCTTGGCGAACGTGGTTCTGCATGGATCACCTGATGCAGGACGCTTTGCACGTTGCCCCGAAATGGTCGCTCACCTGTCAACAGCTCGTAGAGGACTACTCCCAGGCTGTAAACGTCGCTCCGCGCATCGACGCTTTTGCCCTCCGCTTGTTCGGGGCTCATGTAGGCCGGGGTCCCCAGAATCGTCCCGGCGACGGTGATCAACGCCTCCCCCTCGCGCCGGGCCAGGCCGAAATCCATCAAAAACGGCTCGCCGCGTTCGTCGAGCATAATGTTCGCCGGCTTGACGTCACGGTGAATCACACCGCGCTCATGCGCGTATTGCAGAGCATCGGCCAGGATACGCACAATTCTTGCAGCCTCCCGCGGCTCGAATTGGCGGGCAGCCAGGGTCTTGCTCAGCGTCTGACCGCGAACAAATTCCGACACGATGAAGGGCTGCTCGCGCGTCCCTCCGACTTCGTACACCGAGACGATGTGCCCATGATGCAAGGCCGCCGCGCTTTGCGCCTCGCGAATGAATCGCTCCTGCTCCCTCTCGGATCCGAGGACGCCTTCTCGGGGCACTTTGATCGCGACGACTCGCCCAAGACCGGTGTCAATCGCGCGAAAAACAGTGCCGAAGCCCCCCTGCCCGACGGCATCGACCAATCGGAAGCGGCCCAACGTGCCGGCCGGGATGCGAGCCTCGCTCGGTGCGTCGCGACCGGAGACGGTCGCACCGGAAAAGCCCTTATCCGAAACGCCCGGCGCTGTCGAACGCGTGGCGCCGATGACAGACAAATCGGCGCCACTGGCGGCTGTTTCCAGCGCTGCCCTGCTCGAGCGCTCGCCCACGTCGCGAGGTTCAGAACCGCTCACCAACTCAGCCGCGGCGTTGCTTACCGCCGACATGGGGCCGACCCGCCAGGCGCCTCGATGCGCAACAGCTGGAGGATGACCTGCTCGAATACTTGGAGCTCGGGAAAGTCGCGCAGGTAATCTTCAGTGCGCTGGGGATGACCGTCTCTCAGGCGGAAATCAAGGTCGATGACGACAAGCGCCTGTAACAAAGCACTGCGCCGATGACCCGCTTGCTCGCAATAGTCGTCGATAGCCGGACACTCGCCGCGCCGCCAAGCGTCTTCGAATCGCTTGACAGCCTGGTCGATGTCAACCGCGGAGATGGGTGCTTCGGATGACATGCACAGTCTTCGCAAACGACGATTCGGATCAAAGGACGCGCCTCGGAGCCCGCTGCGCCTTCCGTTCACTCCAACCGTCGGAATGTCCGTCGGCTCAATAATACCGAGGCGGCTCTTGATCCTGTTCTGAATCTGGGAAAGCGGGACGGCAATCAAAGCATAAACAAATACCCATTTATGCCAAATTGGGCAGTTTCCCTGGTTGTTTTAGCTGCCTGCCTCCTTGTACACTATCGGAAACCCAAGAGCCGTTCTCGAATCCGTGTGGTATCGCACGTGCAAAGATAGGGAGCCCGGTGCTCAAAAACCGGAACCCAGCGCCTACGCTGAGCTTGATTTCCAGACTTGTGTTCCCTTCCGCCATCTGTGAGGCTCCAGCCATGCACCTTCCGCTGCAAATGACGGCCGTCCCAAGAAGCCGGAGGGCCCTCTCTGTGCCTCGAACCGCGCAATCGTTGAACCACGTGCGTCCCAACGCCCTTCAACAGTGTCTCAACCATTTGACATGTTGTACCTGCTCAGGGAGCGATCAGTACGCGTGTTGCTCGACGGCATGCACGTGCAACAACGGCGTACCGGGGTGTGCTTAACAGGGGAAGCCCATCCGCGCGTCGTGCGCCGTACAGTCGCGGGGCTGTTAACAAGGAATCAGCAGCAACGGTTGATCAAGCGGTTTTCGCCGCATAGCGCGCTTCGCCCGGGACGGCAGCGCAAACCTCGCATGGCTGCCCTAGGCTCCTGGCGTGTCGAATCGTGGCCTTTCTGGTTTCTCAAAAACGCGGCGATCGCCTCGGGACGTCCCAAACCGGGCAACTGGCCGTCGAGCACATTCCTGGATTAACGAAGCTGTGGGCCGCGACCAGCGGCGCCCCCGAAATTCATGTCGCGATCTTGGATGCGCCGGTCGATCGGGCCAATCCCTGCCTGGCAGCCGCGAGGATCGATCAAGCCTGGTTGGGAGAGCAGACGCACTGCTCTTCGCACGGAACCGAAGTCGCCAGCGTGATCTTCGGGCAGCACGACTCGGCCGTGCGGGGAATCGCGCCGGGCTGTCGCGGAATCAGCATTCCCATTTACAAGTGCGATCCCGTTCGCTCTCCCGCGACGAATCAAGTGCAACTGGCTCGCGCGATTCATGAAGCCCTGGCGGCCGGCGGCGCACGTCATCAACGTGAGCGCCGGACAGTTGGTTCCCTCTGGCATCGCGGAGCCCGAGTTAGCGGCAGCCGTCCGCGCCTGTGCTTCGGCCGGAGTTCTGATCATCGCCGCCGTCGGAAACGACGGTTGCGACTGCCTGCATGTGCCGGCCGCACTCCCCTGTGTTCTGGCCGTCGGCGCCATGCGATGGGACGGCAGCCCGGTGCCGGGCAGCAACTGGGGATCCATTTACCAAACGCAGGGAATTTTGGCCCCAGGTGAGAACATCGACGTCTGCGGTGCGAACGGACAGCCGATGTCGCGGACGGGATCGAGCTACGCGACGGCCATCGTCGCCGGCGTGGCGGCCTTGCTGCTCAGCCGAGAACTCAAACTGGGGCGTTCTCTCCGACCACTTCTTGTTCGCAAGGCCCTGCTAAGCGCAGCCGACCGATTGGCTCGTGCATCCGCCGACGAAAGGCACCGTTTTCTCGCTGGTCGTTTAGATATTACGGCAACAACGATCTTCCTCGACACCTGGAGCAACACCATGTCCGATAGCATGAATCTCGACCTGCCCGGTGAAGGCATCTCCGACGGAGGCGCCCCGTGCGACGCCGTGCCCGTCAGTATCCAGCCCTCCGCCGAGCGAAACGTCGATCCTCCGCGGCTGACGCAGCCTGGCATCTTGCCGACGCAACCGGAACGCCAGGAACGACGCACGAACGCCGTCGAGCCCTCGGCATGCTCCAGCTGCCGCGGCGAACGTCAGTTGGTCTATGCCCTGGGACGATTGAACTACGACTTCGGCAGCGAGGCCGGCTTGGACGCATTTAAGCAGCGGATGCGCCATCTGCGACTTCCCGGATGCGATGATCCCAAAATCTTCTGGGAAAATGCGAACCCACTCGATGAACGGCAGTTGAAGATTTTCCTCGGCGCCATTCCCGAACAGGAAGCAGATGCGTGGATCTCGGCCCTGCTTTGGACCTTGGAGGTCGGCGGATTGCCGCTCTACGTCATTCGGCCGGAAGGCCCACAAGCGTCGGTGGCCTACAGGAGCCTCAAGGATTATTACTTTGAGCAATTCCCAACGCACACGAAGCACGAAGAGGCGGAAAACAAGGGGGAACACCAGCACCATCAGCAGGACCAACACCAGCAGCAAGCCCCACAAGAGTGCGCAATCGCCGAACAAGTTGGCGTTCCAGGTATCATCGCGGGCCAAGCAACGCTGCATAACGGTCTGCGCGTGCCGGCGATCAACCCAGACCTACGGGCCCTCTGCAATTGGAATCGGCATTGTTTGGTCACACAAGTTTTGGGGGACGCACCGGATGCCGCGCTCAAAGAGTCGCTGGAGGAGTTCCTGGACCACCTCTACTTCGAGTTGCAGAATGCCGGCCTCACCTCGCGAGACCGATCCCTGAATTACGCGGCGACCAACCTCGCCGAACCCAAGAAGATTTTCGTCAAAGAGCTCAAGAACAAACACTCACTGGATTCGATCGGCGCCGAGCGCAGCAAACTCTGTCGTCCCGGCTCCGATTGTTGGGACGTCACGCTGTCGTTCTTCGACCCGAAGAATCCGCTGCACACCGTGCGACTCGGTGCACCGTTACACCATCGATGTCAGCGAGGTGCTTCCCGTCACAGTCGGCGAGATCCGTTCCTGGAAGACTCGGTAACGAAACTTGCAAACTGACGGCTGAGGTTGGGGCGTAGGCGACGCCCCATTGGCCGGTTTGGTCAGCGCGGCCGGCAACGGCCTACGGGAAGAGCTGCGCATACCGCTCGAGGCGATCCGAGCTCGCCAGGCGGCGGAAGATTTCGGGGAAAAGTGCCAGAGAAATCTGGCACTCCACCTCATCAATTCGCTCTAAGCCCGATCGGGCGAGACACGTGCCTCCGCAGAAGCTGCGCCAATCGCAGTTCTGGCAGGGACTGAGACTGGCCGTCGAGCGGCCGCGGATCGTGTCGGCGATCGGGCTGTCGAGGGCGGCCGCGATTCCGTCGCGCTCCATGTGGCCCAACGAGAGGGTGCGGTCGCCGATGCAGTCGCACGACTCGATCGTCCCGTCGACGCTGATCGAAACGAGGTCCCGGGCCGCGCCGCAGCCATCGCGCAGACACATGCTCCGCCGATCGCCCGAGAGGACGTTGCGCAGATAGCGCAAAACCGGCGCGACGGTCATCTGGTCGAACTCGCCGGCCTCCACCGCGTCGAAGAGCTCGAAATACGATTGGATGACGACGTCGGTGTCGGGAGCAAAATGGGGCATCTGTGTCGCGCGGCCGAGCGGCTGGAAGAGCGTTGCGTCCCAGTGCTTGATGCCGAGGTCGCGCATGTAGCGGGCCGTCTCGAGCAGTCGGGCGGCGTTCGTGGACGTGACCGTCGTCAGCACGGCGACTTTGGCCAACAGGCGAGGGTTCGAGCGCAGAGCTTTTTCGATCTCGTCGAACCGTCCCCGTCCCGAGTGATCGACGCGGTGCCGATCGTTGAGGGCGGCCGGTCCGTCGAGGGAAACGCCGATCGAGACCCGGTTCTCGAGCAGGAAGTCGACGGTTGCCGGCGAGAAATGGCGGCCGTTGGTCTGCACCGAGAAGCGGACCTCGCGTTCTGCCGCGCGGGCGGCTTCGCACGCGAAGGGAACGAGCGCGCGGATCTGATCGATGGCCAGAAGCGGTTCGCCGCCATGAAACAAGATTTTGAGGACGGGGCCGGAGCGGGCCAGCGAATCGACGATCGCCTTTCGGGCGACCTCGTCCGACAGGCGACGTGAATAGTTCTCGGCCCGAAAGTCGTAGCAATAGTCGCAGGCCAGATCGCAGAAACCGACGAGCTTGAGGATCAGCGTGTTGAGCGAGCCCGATCCCGCGTTCAATGAACCCGGACGCACACCTCCCTGGCAGCCGGCTCCCTATTGGTCCCGAATCAATCCCGAGTTTCGCAGGGGATCGAAGAGCGGCGATCGCTCGAGCGCAGGGTCCTCGAAGCCGCTCGACTCGCAGGCGTCGAGAAATTCTTGGACCGCGCCCACTGACTGGACCCTGACCATCACCCAGCTGCCGCTGGGCGGGTGGAGCAAGAGGGCAAGCTCGTCGCTCAGGCGGCGCTCGCGAATCGGGCGCAGAACGCGATATCGCGGCGGGGCACCCAGCACGGGAAGCGGCGACAACGAGGGCATCGCAATCGTCCCCAGTCCTGACTCAGTGCTCATTCCTGGTCGACGTTCTTCATCCAAATCGACATGAAAGAGAGCCCTTGCGGAACCGCGCTGGCTTTCACAATGGCGATTTCCTTGACGTCAAACTTAGACGTCGCGGCAGAAGTTAACCGGCCGATTCCGTGGAGCACATCGCGACTCACATCGTCGGCGATCGCGTCCGGGACGATGATCGTGACATTGTCGTCTGTGCTCGGACTCACGGTGTCGAGCGATGTCTTCTTGTCTTTTTTCCCCTTTTTGCCCTTCTTTTTCTTTTTCGACATGCGAGGCCCTTTCCCGGTTGTGGAGCCTGGTCGTTGAACCTGGTTGCGGACTCTGGTTGTCGGACCTCCGTTGTCGTGTTCTCTCCATTAAACGCGAGTTGCCTGCCCCGATGCTAAGGGGATTTTGCGGCGGATGCCAGCATTGTTTTGGCCTCATTGTCGAGGCCGGTCAGCTGGCCCGGGGTGAGATGCTCCTTTTGTTTCCAGGCTTCGGCCTTCCGATAGAACTCTTCGGCCCGCGGTTTGTCGCCGAGCTTCCACCAGGCCATGGCCGCGTAGTACCAATCGAAGCCGTCGCCGCCATCCCGCAGGATCATCGACTCGTCGAGCGAAGCGACGGCCGACCGAAAATCGCCCGCCCGGTATTGGGCGACACCCAACGTGTTCCAGTAATTGGCATTTCGCGGCGACATGTCGACCGCCTTGTGCGCGAGGGCGATCGCTTTTTCCGGATTCCGGATCTTCGGATCGCGATTGTTCGCGAAGACCCAGGCCATCCAGGCGTGCGGATCGGGGTTGGTCGGATCGACCTCGGCGGCGCGCTGGAGCCATTCCAGCTCGTGTGGAACGTCGGACCTGAGTTCGTACTTCGTGCCGCACTCGGTGCAATAAAGCGAGAGTTCGCGCTTGTATTGAGAGTTTTCGGGATGCCGCTCGACGAGGCGTTTGCTGATTTCGATCGACTTGCCGATCGAGCGGAGCGAGGCTTCGATGTCGCTGAGGCGCGGACTCGGCGCCGGACACGTAGTAGTGAAGGCCGGCAAGATCGTGCGAAAAACCGGCGACGTCGGGATATTGGTCAGCCAAATCCTGCCAGACGTCGCGACTACGCTGCAGAAGCTCCACTCCGTCGCTGCGGATTCGACGGGCCGCTCGATTTGCGGTTCACATAGTGCGGAAAGCGAAACAGCCCTCCCCTCAGAGGTTCGAGGTCCGCCAGGCCGGCCCCTTGTTGCCGCAATTTCTCCAGACCGGCGAGGCCCTGTTCCATCTCGGTCTGGGCCTCGTCGGGCTCGCCGTTGACGAGATGTAACTGCCAAAGACGAAAGTGCGTGGCCGCGACCTCGGCCGCCAGAGCCGGACTCTCGGCGTTTTGAGCGAGAAACTTCTGATAATAGTCCATCGCCGTCGAGACCAGCTCGCGGCGTAGCGGCTGCACTCCCGGCTCGTCGAGCAAGGGATTGTCGCTGATCGCGGCGAAGTCATCGACCGCGTGTCGGGCCGCCTGCAGGTTAGTCTCGGCATCGACGCGAGCGTCGCGCTCGCGATCGCGGGCAGCGGCGATCGTCAACGCATCGTACGTCATCACAATGGCAAGCGAGATCGGAACGAACAGAGCCAGGCCGATCGCCGCAGCCTGCCATGGCTTCCGCTGACACCAGCGCCAAATCCGCTTGGGCCGGCTGGTCCTGCGAGCATAGATCGGTTCCAACCGCAGCCAGCGGTGCAAATCATCGGCGAATTCCTGCGCCGTCTGGTAACGGCGAGAGCGTCCTTGTCGATCGCCTTGAGGCAGATCGTCTCCAGGTCGGCCGGGATATAGTTGTTGAAACTGCGGGGGTTGCGGGGCTCTTCGTTCATCACCCGCTGGATCAGCATCTGGATGTTGCCCCCGAACGGCCGCTCCCCCGTCAACAGCTCAAAGAGCACGATGCCCAAGCTGTAGATGTCGCTGCGGCGATCGAGTTCGTGCGAGTTGCCGGCCGCCTGCTCGGGGCTCATGTAGGCCGGCGTTCCGAGAATCTGCCCCTCCATCGTCAGCGTGACATCGCACTCGGGCCGCAGCGCCAGTCCAAAATCCAGAATTCGCGGCCGGGCGTTCTGGTCAATGATGATGTTCGACGGCTTGATGTCGCGATGGACGACGTTGCGCTGGTGGGCGTACTCGAGTCCCTCGGCAACCGCCGCCACAAGCAGCGCCGACTCGCGAAGGGCAAAACGCCGCTGGTTCATCAGCTTGTCGAGCGATGACCCCAGGACCAGTTCGCTCACAATGCAGGTGCGACCGTCGACCTTGCAAAGATCGAAGATCGGCACGATGGCCGGATGGTGCAGCTGGGAGGCGCTGCGTGCTTCGCGGGTGAATCGTTGGAATTCGGTCGCGGTCTCCGGGAGCTCTCGTCGCGGCACTTTGAGGGCCACCATCCGGTCGAGATCCGGGTCGTAGGCCGCGAATACGGTGCCGAAGCCGCCTCGCCCGATCCGATTGATAACCCGAAATCGCCCGACGTTTTTCAGCTCGTCACCAGGCGACGCGGGCCCTGCGAACTCGGCTGGAACCGGGCCGGTTGGGGCGGTCACATCCTGCTGGAATGCGATGGTCAGGTCGCACTTGGGACAGCGGCTGACCTGGCCGAATCCCTCCGACGGGATCTCCAGGGGGCTCAAGCACCTGGGGCAGAGCGCTTGCATCAATCTCTCCAGCGGTGAATGGTCGCGCCGACCAAAAGGCGACGTTCACAATCAGGAGCGAGCGAGATGGTTTTTGCTGCCAGCGGAATGCGTTCGCGTGGCCGTCGAATGCCGCTCTGAGGATTGACGTGCCGGGAGAGGCGCCCGGGCGGCAAACGAGGATCACTTCAAAGGAAGCACCTTGTGCGGCGCGCCGCCGCAACAGCAGGAGTCAGCATAGCCAGATTGCGGTCGCCCATTCCAGTCCCGTCAGCCGACAGGGGCGAATGCGCAGGATTCAGGCCGAAGGACTCGCCTCGCTTCACGTCTTTTTTCGCAAATCGGCGCTCGATCTTGTTCTCACGGCGCGATAGAACGAAACACGACACCAATGGATCTGACGAGTGGAGGAAAGGAGCATTTCACCCCGAGAATTATTTCACGACCTTCAACTGCAGTGAAAGGCCCAGCGATGGCAAAGAGAAAGGCGGCATCGAAAAAGGCGGCGGCACCAAAGAACCCAAAAGCGGTCACGGCCCTGCCCCAGGACGTGGTCTTAGTCTACGTTCCCGACGCGATCTACAATCTCGGCGGCAACATGCAGCAGATGATCGGCGCGATGAACTCTCTCTGGGCCAAATCGTTCGGCGTAAAGCACGTGTGGGTGGATAACAACAGTACCTGGCCCAACCTGTAGTTGCGCACGTCACGCGTGCGTTCTTCGCACACCCCCGCAAAGATTTGACAGCCGCAAGTCACCCGTGGATGATGGCTCGGGTGCAGTTTGCCTCTGCCTCCGAGCCTTCATTTGCCGGGAGCGGCGACCATTCAATCCAACCGTCGAGGATTCTTGCAGAGCAGTTTGCTGGGTGCGGCGGCCGCGTTGCCGCTGGGCGCCTCGGCCGAGACGAAGGGCGGAGCGAGTCGCCCAGCGGACAAGTCGGCCGACCGTGTCGAGCCCTTCGAGTTGGACGAGCTGACGATCGCCGATTTGCAGCAGGCGATGCAATCCGGCAAAGAGAGCGCGCGTTCGCTCGTCAAGAAATACCAGGCGCGAATCGAGGCCGTCGACCGCAAAGGCCCCGCGCTCAACAGCGTGATCGAAGTCAATCCGGACGCGCTCGAGATCGCCGAGGCGCTCGACCGGGAACGCTCGGCGAAGGGAGCGCGGGGTCCGCTGCACGGAATTCCCGTCCTGATCAAGGACAATATCGACACCGCGGATCGGATGCATACGACCGCGGGCTCGCTCGCGCTCGTCGACGCCCGTCCGCCGGAGGATGCGTTTCTCGTGCGGCGTCTGCGCGAAGCCGGCGCCGTCATCCTGGGCAAAACGAACCTGAGCGAGTGGGCCAACATCCGCTGTAGCTATTCGACCAGCGGTTGGAGCGGCCGCGGCGGGCTGACCAAGAATCCCTACGCGCTCGACCGCAATCCGTGCGGGTCGAGCTCCGGCTCCGGAGCGGCCGTGGCCGCCAGTCTGTGTGCCGTGGCTGTCGGGACCGAAACCGATGGATCGGTCGTCAGCCCCTCCTCGGCCAACGGTATCGTCGGCATGAAGCCGACGGTCGGCCTGGTGAGTCGCACCGGTGTGATTCCCATTTCCTACTCGCAAGACACGGCCGGCCCGATGTGCCGCACCGTCCGCGACGTGGCCATTCTGCTCGGCGCACTGGCCGGCAGCGATCCGGCCGACAAGGCGACCACGGACGACAAGCGCAAGGCTCTGGCCGACTACTCGAAGGCTCTCGATCCTCGCGGTCTCAAGGGAGCGAGGATCGGCGTCGCGCGGAACTATTTTGGTTTCGACGACACGGTGGACGCGGTCCTCGGCCACTCGCTCGATGCCCTGAAACACGAAGGCGCGACGCTCGTCGATCCGGCCGAGATTCCCAACATGGATAAGGTCGGCGAATCGGAACTGACCGTCCACCTGTACGAGTTGAAGTCCGGCCTCGCCAACTATTTCGCCCGGCTCGGTAAGCACGCGCCGATGAAGTCCTTGAAAGACGTGATCGAATTCAACGAGAAGCACAAATCTCACGAGATGCCCTATTTCGGACAGGACTTGTTCGAGAAGTCGGTGAAGAAGGGCTCGCTGCAAAGCTACGAATATCAGGAGGCCCTGGCCCGCTGCCGCCGCCTGGCGCGCACCGAGGGGATCGACGCGACGATGGACAAGTTCAAGCTCGATGCGTTCGTCGCGCCGACGCTCGGACCGGCCTGCCTCACCGACCTGGTCGTCGGCGATCGCTGGCGTGGCGAGGCGTCGACGGCGGCCGCGGTTTCCGGTTACCCGAGCATTACCGTCCCGGCGGGATTTATCTTCGGCTTGCCGATCGGCCTGCTCTTTTTCGGCCGGGCCTGGAGCGAAGCGACGCTCCTCAAGCTGGCGTACGCCTTCGAGCAAGCGACCAAAATCCGCAAGCCCCCGCGGTTCTTGCCCTCGGCCGAGCTGACCGCCTAAGGCGGCGCGAGTCGCGATTTTGTCCGAAATGTCGCACGGGGAACTGCCTTCGCGGAAACAAACGGCAACGGGCCACGCGTCTTAATTGTCGGCGAAATCATCCCGTTATCGCGGCGCGGGAGACTGCTAAGCCAGACTCCCGGTGATGGAGCGGTTGTTATGTCGAGGCTCCGTGCGGTTTCGTTTCTCGTCGCCTTAATTCGTTCTGCCGTGATCCGCTGTGCTCTGATCCCGTGTGCCCTGGTTTCGTGCGCTTTGATCTTGGCGGCCGGCCGGGCGCAAGCGGCTGACCCGCCGGCTCCTCCGGGCGGCGCACGGCTCACCTTTCGCTTCAAATCGGCCAATCCGCCCATTCGCACGGGCGCCCCCTTCTCCGTCGACTATGTCTTCAATTCGACCTTTGCCGACGTGCTTACAGGCGAGCTCGAGATCGAGTTCGTGGAAGATGACCGCATTAACCTGCGCCTGCGCACCGACCCGATCGCCGTCGCGAGCGGAAAGAACTCTTATCATCTGCTCCTGCCGCCGACTGCCGCCCGTCGCGATGCGGCGGCCTTTTCCGTGCGAGCTCGGTTCCATTCGTCGAAAGGCGTGTTCGATCTCGGCAAGCACGACCTGCTGGTGCCGATGCACGATGCCCGCCAATTCTTGATCGCCGCTCCCAATCTCTCGCGGAACACCGTCGCGCGATTAGCCGCCCAGCTACGGCTCGACGCCTTTCGGCCCACGGATAACAACCTCCACCGAGCCGATTTGTTGACACTCCCCACCGAGGTCGACCTTCCGAATATGCCCATGCAGGCACTTGGCCTTTACCCATTCGACCTGCTGCTCTTAGCGGAGGACGGGTTCAGCCGCCTGTCGGCCCGGCAGCTCGAGGCGGTCTCCGAATGGGTGGAGCAAGGAGGCCGCGCCGTGATCGTCCCGACCGGCGTACTGACGCCCGCGCACACGAGCTTCCTTGACCGAATCACGAGCCACGCCGCCGCTCCGGGAAGCTTCAACCTGGACCCGCTCGGTCATCTCGAAATCGACGAGACCGTGTCGAAGGCGTCGATTCTTCGCTGTCGTTTTGGATTCGGACGCGCGCTGGTCTTGCGCGCCATGCCCGAGATCAAGGAAGACGGCAGCATGAACGGAATCAGCGCCCCCGAGTGGACGCGGGCGGTCTGCTACATCTGGAACGTTGACCCAAGGCAGACGCAGAACATTCTGAATACTGGGATTTGGATCCCGCCGCCCAAGCCCAAGTATGAACTCGACCTCAGCCCCTTGCGGCCCCTCGAATTCGCGACAGCCAGCAGCCTGCGACAGCTGCTGTTCCCCCGGACAGTGCGAGTGATGCCCTTTGGCGTCGTCGCCACGATCCTGGCATTGTTTCTCCTGGCGATCGCGCCGGGCGATTATTACCTCTATGGACTGCTCCGCCGCTGGCCGATTCGGTGGATCGCCTTTCCCGCCACGTGCCTGGCTTTCACGCTGGGCACTGTCTGGATCGCGGGAAACTACACCGGCCGGGTCGATCATCGCACCGAGCTGGTGATTGTCGACCTGGGCGAAGACGGCAAGCCGCTACGGACGTCACGCATCGAGCACGTATTGACGGCCCAGACGCGGCCGGTGTCACTCGAGCTGCACAACACTCTCTTTGCCCTGACCGACGTACAACCGTCGACGACTCCGACTCAACGGGACGAATTCGGACGTCCCCAGCCGACGAACCTCGACGACGATCTCGATCTGCGCGAATCGTTCACCGTTCCGAGCTACGCGGGAACGTTGCCGTCCAACTTCTCGGTCACGCGGCCGTCCCGTCAGTGGTCACCCAGCATGCACCGCGTGACGCGACCCGGCGCGGATGTGACCGTCCCGCCGATCGCCTGGTCGGAACTTGATTCCGTCGATTTGTCCTCCGATCGCGGCCGGAAGCAACTGCTCGACTCGGTGCGGCGGGCGGCACCGGAATGCGATGTGTTTTTGGAAAGCTCCGAGCGAGTGTATGCCTCCCTCGGCAGTGGACCTTTTCTGGAACGCAGCTGGCACCGCGAGGGCTGGGAAGGCGTGCTGAAGACTTTGGCCCGGCGCGGCGAGGGGGGGCTGTTCTCGATCATTTCGCACGTGGCGCCCAGCGGTGCTGGCGATCTGGAGGATCTCGCCGTCCTCGGTCCCGATCCGCCTGACCATTGGCTGCTGCAGGTGGCTCTCCATCAGAGACAATGGCCTGGTGGTCTTCCGCAAGATGTTCCATCCGAAATTGAAGCCTCAATCGGGACGCGACCGATGACCGAGCTGACGAAAACTCCTGTCCCGATGGTCGACATCCGCAACTTATGGATCAAGTATGGATCGTTCATCGCCGTGCGGGGCATCTCCTTCAAGATTCCACGAGGCGAAGTTTTCGGTTTCATCGGACCCAACGGCGCCGGCAAGTCCTCCACGATCCGCGTGCTCGCCACGCTGCAGCAGCCGAACGCGGGCTACGCGCTGGTCGACGGCGTGGAGGTGCGGCAGGACCCGATGAAGATCCGCCGCAAGATGGGCTACATGCCCGATTCGTTCGGCCTCTACGAAGGGCTGACCGTCCGCGAATACCTCCATTTCTTCGCGGCCGCCTACGACACTCCCGAGGAGCGGCGCGATCGCCTCGTCGACGACGTGCTTGGCACTCACCGACTTGAGGTTCAAGCTCGATTCGCAGGTCGACGGCCTGTCGCGCGGTATGAAGCAGCGGCTGGGACTGGCGCGCGTGCTGCTGCACGACCCGGAGCTATTGCTGCTCGACGAGCCGGCCAGCGGCCTCGATCCGCGGGCCCGCATCGAAGTCCGGGAGATCCTCAAAGAACTTTCGCGGATGGGCAAGACGATTCTGATCTCCAGCCACATCCTGCATGAGCTGTCGCAACTGTGTACGCGGATCGGCATCCTCGAGGCCGGGACGCTATTGACCGAAGGCTCGCTCGAGGAGATCTACCATCGCCTCGGCCTGATGCAGCTTGTCCATGTGCAGGTGGTCAGCGGCCCGCAGGAACTGGCCGCGCACCTGGGCAGCATCAACGGGGTGGAATCAGTGGAAGTGCAGGCCGATCGCCTGTCGATCCGCGTCCGCGCCGAATTGCTTCCGCCCGAGGACCTGCTCGATCACATTCGCGCGTTCGGCGCGCGGGTGCGCATGTTCCAGCCGGAGGCCATGGAACTGGAGACAGCCTTCATGAAGTTGACCCAGGGGACGACGGCGTGAACCGGCTGTCGGAATAGAGCGATGAACCGCCGACTCAAGTTGCCGCGAATGCCGCGCCTGCCGATCCTGTCCAAGGATCTGCTGGAGCGGGCCTCGCGGAAGCGGACGTACGTCATCCGCTTCCTCTACGGCTTGGCGCTGTTCGTCGCCGCCTGCACGTTGTTCTACGGAAATATCGGCGTGTCGGCCGAGGCCGGCGAAGCGCTGGGCGCGGAGCGGCCCATTTTCGCTGGCTGCTGGGCTTTCAGCTGGTTGCGCTCTATGTGTTGGTGCCTATCATCACGGCCGAGGCCATCGCCGGCGAAAAGCAGCGAGACACCCTGGCCCTGTTGCTGGTCACGACGCTGACGCCCCGGCAAATCATTCTGCAGAAGTTCGTCGCCCGCATGGCGTCGGTGCTGAGCTTTGTCTGCCTGTCGTTCCCCCTGTTGGCAATCACCTACACGTTCGGCGGCGTGACCCCCGCGGAGCTCGTCGACGGGATGATTCTGTTGGTGATCGTCTGTCTGCATTTAGGCGCAGTGGCCATTGCTTGCTCGGCCTATTTCCAGACGACGGCCCAGGCTCTCGCGGCCACTTACATCGCCAGCATCTCCTTTCGCTTCTGCTGTTTTGGCGGCATGGGGAGCCCGTCGGGCCCGGGCAACGTGGTCGGCTCGATCTTGGCGCTGATCTCCATCTTTGTCTGCCTCATGATGGCGGGGCAGTTTCTGGTGGACCGCGCCTTTGTGCAATCGCGGAATTATCTGCTCGAATGCTTTCGCGCCCTCGACCGGGTCTTCGAGCAGATGAACGTGGTGACCGGCGGCGTGGTGCTCGTCCGCGATCGCGGGTTCTTGCCGCGGAATGCCCCGATCCGCTGGCGTGAAACGCGGAAAAAATCGCTCGGCACCTTCCGATACTTGTTTCGCGTCCTGGCGTTGCTCGAAACCCCGATCATTTATTACGTCCAGCTGGTTCGCCTCACGCCCGGCTCCCGTGTTGGTGACTACGGGCTCACGAAGCTCTTGTACGGGCTCTGGCTCGTGGCCGCGCCGCTCGTGGCCGTGCATGCCGCCAGCGTGATTTCGGAAGAGCGGTCGCGCCAAACGCTCAGCGTGCTGCTGACGACTCCCCTCTCCTCGATGCGGATTCTCGAGGAGAAGCTCTCGGGCGTGCGGCGACTGTCCGCCGTGCTGATGGTCCCCTTCGCCAGCATCTTTCTCTTCGTCACGTGGTGGAATTCGCGTCCTTCGGTCGATTATCTCGTGCTCTCCGCACTGACCGTGGTGACTTATCTGACGCTCATCCAGTGGACGTCGCTGGCGATCGGCCTGCGGTTCCCCAACCAGCTGACGGCCATCGTCGGCGCTGCGGGGTTGCTCGGCCTGTGGGTCGGCGGCTTGCAGGCCGGCGCGCCCCTGTTGAATTACTTGAATATCGACGCCCGCGGATTGGCCGAGGCGTGTCGCACGCTCAGCCCGATCGACATGATCACCCGCACGCAAAGTTCCGCCGAGACGGGGCTCGGCCCCAAATGGCCCTCTCCGTGGGAAGCGTCCCGGCTGGCAACGATCGCGCACTTCAGTTTCTACGTGGCCTTGGGGCTGGTCATCCAGCTCTGGTGTCGGCTGAATGCCGATCGTTACCTCGGCCGCATTCCCCAGCCCGGTTCCCCCGCCATCCGCTGGCTGCCGTGGACGTCGCGTGACTCCTCGGACGTCGTGCCGGCCGGTCTCGATCTCAACCCTGAGCACGGGTGAACCGATTACGGTTGCCGACCCGATCACGGTTGTTGAACGACCGACCGCCGAGGGGATTGTCCGGCTCGCGGACCGTCGGTAGAGTTGGCCTCGACTGGGGCAATCGCGCGGGCGTCGCGCGGCCGCAGGCTCTCCAGCAGGCTGCCTAAATAGGGGACATCGACCATGTACGACATGAAGAACCTGACCAAGCTCAAGAAGATCGGCGAGTTGGCCCCCGAGGCCTTCAAGGGGTTCATGGCCTTCGACGAGGCGGCCTTCAAGGACGGAGCGATCCCCCTCAAATATAAGGAGATGATCGCAGTTGCCGTGGCACTCACGACCCAATGCCCTTACTGCATCGAGATTCATGCCAAGCGGGCGAAGAAGGCCGGCGTCACCGAGCAGGAACTGGCGGAAACCACGCTGGTGGCGGCCGCGCTTCGCCGGCGGGGCGCTCACGCACGGCACGCACACCATCGACTGACTCCGCGTCCGGTGCCTTTCACGCCGTCGGCTCGTCTTCGTTGACGACTTTGGGGGACGGCTTGAGGTCGAACTGGCCGATCTTCTCGGCCGTCACGACCCTGAGCAGCGTGCCGACAATCCCGGCGTCCTGATCGTTGCCGGAGGTGAAGACCTGTCGCGGCACGATCGGCTGCCGGCTCTTGGACAAGAACTCCGAAATCACGGAGAGCGCGTAGAGTCGCGGGTCGCCGAACGAGGCCACTTTCTTCAACAGCACCTCGGCCTCGGCCTGGCCGATCCGCGCGACGCGTTCGCCCTCGCCTTGTCCCTCGAGCGCCCGCCGCTTGGACTCGGCCTCCGCGATAATGATTGTCTGCTCCGCCTCCTTTTTCGATTTCGACAGGTTGGCCTCCGCCTGGTTCGTAATCACGTTGATCCGCACCTGCGACTGCGACAGCTCAACCTGCATGTCGGCTTTGGCGCGGGCGTCGTTGAGTTCCTGCTGCTTCGCGGCCGCTTGTTGTTGACGCGCGAACGTCTCGATTTGCTCGGTTGCCAGTTGCCGCTGCCGGAGTTGGTCGAGCAAATCCTCGATTTTGCCGTCGGCCGAGGCTGTCTCCGGCTTGCCGATCAGCACGTCGACGCACTCAATGTCGAAGGCGAGGAACTTCCGTTTGAGCTCTGCGCGGGCCTCCTGCTGGATGACATCGCGTTCGTGGATCAACTCCAGCATCGACCGACGATGGGCAATGTCGCGGAAGTAGGCCGACAACATCGGGTCGAGCGTCTGCGTGATCAGCTGCTTGACGTCGCCAAACCGCTGGATGACGCTGGGGGCCTTCTCATAGTCGATGTGCACCACCACGCTTAAGGGCAGCGTCGGCTCGTAGGCGTCCTTGGTGACGAGGTCGATCGAACGCAGGCTTTCGTCATAGCGGTGTCCCTCCGATTTGCCCGTGATCCAGTGGAGGACGAAGTTCGTCGTCGGCACCAGCACCACCGAGCCGGCGTACGTATTAAACGGATACTTGCCCGGGCCCAGCGGCTTGGCCCGCACGCCGCGCTCACCTTCCTGCACGCGCTCACCGTGCCGAAAGTCAATTCCGGACAGGTCGTGCCCCTGCAGCCCGTAGTAGGAGACCACGACGCCGACAAAGCCGATCGGGACAATCTTCTTGTCGATCAACTCAATCGTCGCGAACCAGCGGTTGATGAAATACGTGCCGTCGATGAGCGGCGCATATTGTCGACCGCGGCAGCCGCCTGCCCGCAGGAACGCCTCTGGGTCCTGGTAGTTGTTGTGAAAATTCGGATCGTCTTTGCTCAAGCCGACCGGCGGCGCGATGATCTCGCTCGACGTCAGTGACGGTCCGTCATGGCACGTCACAATGCCGATGTTGTCCTGCTGCGCACCGATGACGACGGGAGAGAATCCGTCGACTGACTTCAGTACCGTCTGCCAGCTCTCGAGCGTGCCTCGGTCCTGTCCCAGGTGATAGACACCGTCCTGCGTGAGCACGTAGAACTGGGCCAGGTTGATGGCATACACGCCTTCGCGGAGGATCATCCGCTGACGGCCCTTCTGGCCGCCGTTCTTGAAGAACAGCGCGGCATCCTGAAAGTTATTACAGTCGACAACGCGTCCGAGCGTCTGGCCCGATTCGAGCGGCAGACCGTCCCGCGCAAAGACGTAGCCGATGCAGCCCTGCTTGATGGTGACGAGCGGCAGCTTGTGGACGCGGTACTGCCAGCGCCAGTAACCGACATGCAACCCACCGCGCAAGAGCCCCGCCTGGTAGCCGGCCCGGCCGTCGGTCGCGATGAGGTGTCCGCCGCCGAGCGAACCACTGGCCGACCAGAGCTTTTCCACAATGCCGACGCAGCTGTTGGGAATTTGGCGCACCGCGCAGGCACTAAAGAGTATCGCGGCCGCCGGAAGTCCCGCTGCCGTACCGAGAAGCACCCAGGTCCAAAATGAAGAGTTCATACGCCACCTCGGAATGGGAGTTCGTGCGGCGTCATGGCCGCGAGTACCATCGGGCTCACAACGAGCGCTGTGCCTCAATGGCTCAAACTGCTGCAAACCATGAAGGCACAGCAGTTTGCATTCGCAAATCGCGCGAAATCCGTTCGCCCAGGCGGGAATTGTGCTCGCCTCTGAACGTCCACTGATTCGTTGGCGGGCGGCCCTTGGCATGATTGACGCGGCGCGGCTGACCGGCGTATTGATGAGGGACGCCGCGGATGGATGTTGAGCCACAATTTCTCGCGAAAGGCACTCCGATGCAGTTCAAACGCGCTCTGGCAGGGGTCGTTGTGGGTGCGATGCTGGCGACGGCCGCCTGCGCCGCCAGCCAAAAATCCGAACACGGAAAAGCCGAGCTCCGCTCCGCCGGACCTCTGGCTTTTGGGCCGCACGGGGTCTTGTTCATCGGCGATCCCAAGGGCGCGGCCATCTTCGCCGTCGAAACGAACGACACGGCTACGACCAATGGCGCCAAGCCGTCGGTGAACGTCGACGGACTGAACGAAAAAATCGCCTCCCTGCTCGGCACCAAGAGCGAGCAGATTCGCATTCAAGATGTGGCCGTCAACCCGGCGAGCGGCAAGGTTTACGTTTCCGTCTCCCGAGGACGTGGCCCGGACGCGCAGCCGGTGCTCGTTCGGGTCGACGCGACGGGCAAGGTTGACGAATTCGCGCTCGACAACGTGACCTACTCCAAGGCCACGCTGCCCAACCCGCCGGAAGACAAAGAGACCGGCGCCGGCCGCCGACGGATGAACAACCGCGACGTGGCCATCACCGATCTGGCCTACATCGACGGTACGGTCGTCATCGCCGGGCTGTCCAACGAGGAGTTCGCATCCAACCTGCGGGCTATCCCGTATCCCTTCAACGACGTCAACAAGGGCGCAAACGTCGAGATCTTTCACGGTAGCCATGGCCGCCTCGAAACGCGGGCGCCGATTCGCACGTTCGTGCCGATTTCGTTCGGCGGCAATCCGCAGATCATCGCCGCCTACACCTGCACGCCGCTGGTCCGCATTCCCATGGCCGATTTGCAGCCGGGCGTGAAGATTCGCGGCACCACGGTCGCCGAGCTGGGCAACATGAACCAGCCCTTGGACATCATCGCCTATCAAAAGGACGGCAAGCATTTCCTGCTGCTGGCGAACAAGGCCCGCGGCGTGATGAAGATCAGCACCGAGGGATTGATGAATCGCGAGGGCATCACCAAGCCGGTCCACGGGCAAACGGCCGGACAACCCTACGAGACGATCAAGGAATGGAAGGGCGTGACCCAACTCGACCAACTCGATGATGCCAATGCCATCGTGCTGATCGAGCAAAACGGCAAGTCCGATCTCCGGACCATGCCTCTGCCGTAAGCGTCGTCATCTCCGGGCGAAACTCCGCACAGATTGAAAACGAGTCGCGCGACGGCGCGCAGCTGTGCGGAGTCGCGTTGACTCGTTTTTCGCGTGGTACGGTCGATGTGGAGCCTCTTGGGGGAAGTCGCAAATCTGAGGGAGTGCTGTCGCCTGTGGCTGGCGGCCGCGCTCCTTTTCAGTTGCGGTGGTGCGATTGGCACTGCCGGCGACCGGCCCCCGACCGCAGCCATCGCTCTCGTGCCGAAGCCCGCGCCGGACGCCCGGTTTGAAGTCAGTGGGTTGCCGCCGGAGATCGTGGCCCCGCTCCGCAGACTCGGACCCCGCGACTCCCGCTGGGCGACAATCTTCAGCGTACATGTCGTGACGGCGGCGACGGGCAACCAACCGCCGATGCTGGGCACGTACGAAGTCACCGCCGACGGTCTGCGGTTCCGTCCGCGATTTCCTCTCGAGCGGGGGACCGAATACCGGGCCGTATTCGCCTGGCCGATGCTGGACCGCAACAGTGCTCCGACACCGGCGAAGGCCTCGTTGCGCGTCGTCAGGACGTTCGCCATCCCGGCTGGTCCGGCTGGTCCGCCGGCACGAGTCGTGGCGATTTACCCCTCGGCGCGCGAGATTCCCGAGAATCTGCTGCGGTGCTACGTGCAATTCTCGGCGCCGATGAGCCAAGGCAATTCGTATGTTCACCTGCACCTGCGCGACGAGACGTCCAGGACCGACGTCGTCGAGCCGTTTTTGGAGTTGCCACAAGAGCTATGGAGTCCGGATGGGAAGCGGCTCACGCTGCTGTTGGAGCCGGGACGCGTCAAGCACGACCTGGTTCCGCGTGACCAATTGGGCCCGATCCTGGTCGCCGGTCGAAACTACACGTTTTCGATCGATGCCGACTGGCCCGATGCCGACGGGCGACCGCTGGCCGCAACGGGGCGAAAGACCTTTCGTGCCGTGAAGGCCGACGTGCGGCCCATCGATCCCAGCACTTGGACGATCGAGGCGCCGCAAGCCGGAACGCGTACGCCGCTCTCGGTCCATTTCCCGAAATCTCTCGATCACGGCATGCTCGAGCGTGTCTTGCGAGTCCTCGGCCCGGAACTCGCGCCGTCCTCTGCCGAGGCATCGGCCGAGCTTGCCGGCATGATCCGCGTGATTGACGAGGAAACCCGCTGGACTTTCGAGCCGACGCAGCCGTGGACCGCCGGGCGCTATGTGCTGGCCATTTCGACGCAACTGGAAGATCCGGCCGGCAACAACGTCGGGCGTCCCTTCGAGGTCGATCTGAATCGAGCGCCGGCTGCGCCGAATGTCTCCGCCGACGTGCGGATCGAATTCCAAGTGCGCAGCCCCAGCCGGACGCGTGTCCGCTAGAACGTGCCGGCGCCGCTCGACGTTCCGTTCTTAAGCGACTGGAATCCCTCGGCCACCGACAGACCCAAAAGCATCGAGCCGAGGACCCGATTGACCGGCGCGATGACCTTCGCCAGGAAGTTGTCGGTCGCGATCAGGTCGTCTGCCTGCACGTAGACACGGTCGCCCGGCAGCAGTTGATAGTTGGTGGTTGCCACGCCGTCGGCCGTGATCGAGCGCCAATTCACGCAGAGGATCTGCGGTCGTCCACCCGTTTCCGGACACGGACGCGCGATCCACACGCGCTTCGAAGAGACCTGCGGCAACCCGTTGATCTGCGCGATCGCATCGAGCACGGTCTCGTTGCCGGTGCACGGCAGCCGCACGATCTGCTGACCGTAGCCGCCGCCGTCGGCAATGATGTAGTAAACCTTACTGTTGTAGGCCATCACGTCGACGCTCACGACGGGATTATTCAAGTATTGTGAGAGATGGGTTTCGACGGACTGCCGCACTTCGGGCAACGTGAGTCCGGCCACGTAAACCTCGCCATAAATCCCCAGCCCGACCGTTCCGTCCGGACGCACCAGGTGCTGCCCCGCGACAACCTGTCGGCCGGTCGTGTCCGTGAGGACGACCGAGAGCTTCGGATCGCGCAGGCCGCCCGAGTCGTGCAAGTATTTCTCGATGGTGCCCTTGGCTTCGTCGACCGTCAGGCCGCCGACCAGGACCTTGCCGTAGACGGCCCCAAGATCCACCGAGCCATCCGATTCCACCTGGTACGGACCGTTGAGGATTTTGGCTTGCAGCTCCGGCTGCTTCGCCGCCAGTTGCAGCAGGTTGCCGGGTGTTTCCTCGCCGATATCGAGGGGGAGCCCCTTCAAGAGACGGACCGTGACTTGATCGCCCGAGCGAAGCCGCGTATCGGCGCCGCGGACATTGTAGACGGCATCGACTAATAAGATGTCAGGCGGCATCACCCGATATGCCGGCAGCGACGTGCGCGCCTGTTCGCGAGGAATCGCCGGGTCGCACGCGGCAAAGGGATCGGGAAGCGGAGGCGCGGAAGGGTGAAACGCATCCAGCGAAGGCCAGCGACAGCGCGCAGAGCATCAGTCCGCAGCCGGCACGCACCGGCGACGGCCAATTGTCAACGCGCAGGATCCCTCCATTGTCCATCTTCAGTTTGCTTTCGATGGGCAAGCGCAGGTTAGTTTTGGGTCGAGCTGGAAAGTGAAACTGGCGAGAGGAGCGAGGCGGGTAAAGCGGTCAGCACCGTCGCGCGAAGGCGCTGCGACACGAACCAATCACGGAAGTGGTTGAAGCCGGCAAGTGACCGAAGTAGGAAGGTAATAGCGGTAGGAAAGTGACCGGCTGAGGAAGAGCCGGGGCAGGAAGCGAGGATCGGTAGGCAGGTGGCTCGGAATTGAGCAGGAAGGGGTTTGACTTATATCCCACGGGCCTCGACTTGCCAAGGTCTTTTTGTCAGAGGTCACGCGGCGGCCACAACGAAGGCCGTTTCTTTTGAGCAGCAAACGCCACCTCGACGCGCGTCGACGGCCAGTTTCGGCTGGCCGAGAACTCGGCCAGACCACGCGCCGGAAACCCTGCGCAAAGCGCGTGATTTCGAGGCGCGCGGGACACACTCGGTTGCGATGATCGGCCGATTTCGCCGAAAGAAAAAATACTTTTGAGATTCGATTTGCACGCGTGGATTCCGGCGTCGAAAGCCGAGGGCCAATGGCAGAGCACCATCAAAACTCGGCGTTGACAGTAGCAGATGGTGCATGTCAGAATCTCACAGCCCTCTCAGCAACGAACGACTCTCGTTCCGCCGTGCTTCGTCGCGGTCTGATCTCACGTCTGCGATCGAAGTTTGCGAATCGATGTCGTCGTTTCGTCCGTCGGCTGCCTTGAGCCGCTGACACCCACACGACACGAGTTTGTTCATGCCGGTACTTGAGCACGAGCCTGCCGTCTGGCCGGAAGATCTCTTTGCGCAACGCGTGAAATTTCCCGGTCCCCAGCAATGGTGCGCCTATCACGTCCGTCCGCGCGCTGAAAAAGCCGTCGCTCGTCACCTCCGCAGTCACAACATTGCGTATTACTTGCCGCAGATGGAGCGGCAGCGGCGCTACCAGCGGCGGCTGGTCCGCTCGCGCCTCGTGCTTTTTCCGGGTTACGTCTTCATCCTGGCGCACGACCACGACTCGGCCCGCCGCATTGAATACAAAGGAATCATTCGTTCGCTGGCCATCACCGATCAGGAGCAATTCGACGGAGAACTGCGTGATATTCATCGCTTGATCCAAGCCGGACAGCCGCTGACGCGCGAGGAACGACTGCAAACCGGTAGCCTCGCCCGCATTATCCGCGGCCCGCTGACCGGCCTTTGCGGCCACGTTGTGCGCAACAAACGCGGCCAGAAGTTCGTGTTGCACGTTCAGTTTCTGCAGCAGGGAGTTTCGGTGGCGATCGACGTCGCCAGCATCGAAGCCCTCTAATTCACACGACCATCGAGCCCCGCGATCGAGTCCTCCTCCTCTCCTCTCCCTCCCTCCCGATACACGCCTCGTTTTCCCCCCTCGTTAGGAGTCGAAGCATGCGAAGCGGATGGATCCGCGCAAAGCGGACCGTGGTCACTCGAAGTGGCATTGTCGCGGGAGGCCTGTTGATCGCGACGGCCGGCGCACCCAATTTGCTGGCTCAGTTACCAGTCGGCAGCAGTTTTGGCGTTCCGGCCAGCCAGCAGATCAACAATCCGGCCGTGAGCCCGTTCCTCAACCTCGCCCAGCCCGGCATCAATCCGGGGGTGGCCTACCAGACGTTGGTTGCACCCCAATTGCAGTTGGGTAACGCCGTCGCGCTCCAGCAGCAGCAAATCGGCCGGTTACAGCAGCTGACGCCGGCGACGGGCCACACGACTCCAACGTTGACGGGGGGCGCCATCCTGGAGACGGGCCATCCGACGTCGTTCATGAACACGTTGAACTACTTCCCGCAGCCCAACTTCAAGCACTGAGTCCGAAGCTGACTTTCACTGCGTCCACGCTCGACGGCCCGGTCTCGCAAAAGACTGGGCCATTTTTGTTGATTGGAAGAGGGCCAGCCTCTGGCGCAACTGCCGGAATGAAAAATGCCCTTTATTTTGCGAACATTACGGAAATGTTTTCGCCAAGCCATACAACAAACACGACTGGTGATACTGGGCAAACTAAACAGACTGCGGTCACCCCCGTCCCGACGTCGCATCAAAGCGGCTTGACGAACAAGCATGAAAATTTGTAAACCACCGCGCTGTCAAAATGCGTCGAATGAATTGACTTTTTTGATTACGAAGACGAAATAGACCTTCTCGGAGACTGGTTAGCAACTTCTCGGTGCCTCGCCTCGGCCCGCACTGAATCGAGTCAGGCCGAAACGCGTGCGACGCATGAGCTATCGCCGCACGGGGTAACCGAACAGGGCCAAGCTTGCTGCAGAAACCGCTCGAGCGAGAGGGAAGCCGTTCCCATCGCATTCGCACGGAGTTGTGTTCGGGCGTTAGGAGTCCAGCAGGCATGGGCCATTGGTCGGCGCGAAGCGACGCGTGGGCGAGATGGGAACAAGCGGGCGTGCCGGGTTCCGCGCGCCACGTCAATAATTTCGGCAACACATCACCGTTGCCGCTCGGGGCTCGCACGGTGCGCTGTCACGACGGCGCGCGAGCATGTGATCAAGCGCCGCACAAGTGCCCTTCGCACACGCGCTGCGGCTCGATGCCCCGCGAACCGATGTTGCCAAATTGCATCATCCGTTTTTTCACCTCCCAGGACGTGCCAACAGGCTTGGTTCTTCGGGATATGCGGGCACTCGCTGTGTTGATCTTTCGCTGCATCTCCTCAGTTTTCCGAAAACTGCCAGATTCCGCTCGTATCGGCCGCTCAGCCGAGTTCACGTGGCCTAGCTTTGGGATGGAAGGAGTTTAACCGCGCGAAGGGACGTCTGCTTCAGCCTGCGGAACCACGTGCCGCAAAGTCCAAGCAGTGTCCCGAACGGTCGGCTTCACGTCTGCCAGTCGGCAATCCACGCAACGATCGCTGGCCTGGTTTGAGTTGTCACGGAAAAACTCGAACCCGGCAACAACACCTCTCCGCATCGTGTTTTCTTCGCATCGTGTGTCGAGTGCCGTTGCGTGTGGAATTCTCTCGGGCCTGAGGGATGACTCATGATTTCTCCTTGGCGTGCAATCTTGGCTCGCCTCTCGAGTCCTCGGCGCTCGGTCGGGCGTGCGCGTCGCCGCGCACGGTATCCGGTCGGCCGCTCGCTCGAAGGATTGGAATCACGACTGCTCCTCAGCGGGACGCCGCCCAGCATCCCGAACCTGCCCTATAACGACAGCAATCTGTCGCCGCCGGGACTGCAATCCGTAACGACGATGCCCGATCTGCCCGTGTTCAACGTGAAGAACTACGGAGCAACCGGGAACGGCACCACCGACGACACGGTCGCCATTCGCGCGGCGATCTCCGCGGCCGAGAACGACGGCGGCGGCATCATCTTCTTCCCCGCCGGCACGTATGCCGTCGACATGCAGCCGGGAGACACGGGGACCTGGGGCAACGGCAGCGCCTACCCTGTGATCTTCCCGCTCACCTCGAGCAATCTCGTCTTCATGGGCGATGGGCCCACCCAGTCCATCCTGTCGGGTTACATGCCAGGGCTCAAGAACCCCGTCACCAACTGGAACTTGACCGGGAATTCGTATGACCCGATCAGCCGCTTCGGCATGTTCCGCATCGATTCGACCAACAGTGCGATCAACAACGTCCAGTTTCGTTCGCTCGGAATCACGGGCAACCTCGGCTGGACGGGCAATTACGACGTCGGCGGCGTCGCCGCGACAGGAGACGGTTGGGACCTGTCGAGCAAGGGAATCGCCTTCGACGGCGCCAATGACATCAGCAATATCCTGATCTTCAACGTCGACATCTACGGCTGGCGCGGTGAAGAGATCTATGGCGGCGGCAGCGACGTCGGCTCGGTCTACATCGTCAACGACGATCTCTACGGCACCGATGGCGATGCTATCAGCATCTCCGGCAACGTGTTGATCGACAATACGACGATGGGCGGCACGTCCACGGGCGACGACGTCTACAACGGCATCGAGGATTTCTCGCTCGGCGCCCCGCAACAGACCACGGTCGAAAATTCGATCATCAGTGTCAGTTCCGATCCCTCGGCCGTGCACGGCTACGGCATCGCCTACCTGGGCCTGCCGACTTCGTCGCTGACGGTGACGAATACCCAGCTCGAGAACAACGACATCGCGATTCTGTATTCCGAGGTCGCCAGCAACGTCATCATTCAGGACAACACGTTCACGAACAACAACGGCGGCATGATCGATTCGATCCTGGGACTCTATCCCCAGTATCCGACCGGCTTCAGCGACTTTCTGATCGACGGCAACACGTTCAACGATTCGGGAGCCGCCTTCGTCAGCCAGTTCTACAGTCCCTCGACCAACTCCTTCGACAACCTGGTCATCCGCAACAACACGGTCGAAAACGGCAGCGTGCTCCTGAGTGGCGGCTATTACGGGCCGGCCTGGTCGAATTTCATCGTCGCGGACAACACCATCGGCACGGGCGGCGGCGACATCAACAACACGTCGGACATTCAGGCCGACAACTACGCCATCTGGAGCGACAACTCCTACGCCAGCGGCTCGTCGAACGGCTACGGCTCCAGCTATGCCGTGCAGATCAACGACGCGAGCACCGAGACCACCACGTCGATCACGCCGATCACTCAGGTCACCGTGCTCGAAGGGAACGAAACGACGAGCGGCTCGCAGTACGTGTCGATTCCGCTGGCTTCCAACTATTACCCCGTCGGGTTCGAAACGACGTTCATCGCGGGCCCCTATTCGCCGGGGAACTGGGTGCTGCCCGCCAACTCGTTCTGGAATACGTGGACCAGCAACATCCCCGTAGGCACCGCGGGTGTGACGATCCAAATGGGCGCGAACGGCCTGTTCAGCGTCGTCCAACCCAGCTCGACCAAGCTCGCCTTCGCGCAGTCACCGACCACGGGCACCGCCGGACAGGCCCTGTCGTCCGTGTCCGTTGACGTCGAGAACTCGAGCGGCGGCATCGTCACCAGTGACAATTCGTCGGTCGTGCTGACGCTGAGCGGCGGCACGTTTGCCAATGGAGCCACTTCGATCGTGGCGCAAGCCGTCAACGGCGTCGCCACATTCAGCAATTTGATTATCGACGCGGCCGGCGGCTACACTCTGACCGCAAACGACGGCGAGTTGACCTCTGCCACCTCGGCTGCGCTCACGGTCAATCCGGCCGCGGCCAGCACCCTGGCATTTATCGTGGCTCCCTTTGCCGGCTTCACCGGCCAGGCGCTTTACCCGGGCGTCGAAGTGGCTGTCGAAGATCAGTTCGGCAACGTAATCACGACCAATTCGTCCACGGTCACGTTGGCCCTGAGTAGCGGCACTTTCTCGACCGGGACCGCGTCGACCACCGCCCAGGCCGTGAACGGCATCGCCACCTTCAGCAGCCTGACTTTGAATAACTCCGGCAACTACACGCTGAGCGCCAGCGACGGCTCGCTGACCGGGTCCACTTCGAACAGCATTTCGATCAGCCCGTATCCCACGACGACCGGCGCTTCGAGCAAGCTGGCCTTCACGCAGACACCGACCAGCGGCACAGCCGGCACGGCCCTGGGAACCGCCGTCCAAGTGTCGGTGGAAGACGCGAACGGCAACGTGGTGACAAGCGACACGTCCACCGTCACGCTGACGCTCAATGGCGGCGTCTTCACGGGGGGTGGGACGACCGAAACGGTCCAGGCTGTCTTCGGCGTGGCCACGTTCAGCAACCTGATTATCGACACCTCGGGCAACTTGACGTTCAGTGCTTCCGACGGTTCGCTCACGGGGGCAAGCTCTTCGACCGTCGCCATCAGCGCGGGCCCGCCGACGAAAATCGCCTTTATGCAGACGCCCTCGAGCGGCGTGATGAATCAATCGCTCAATCCGGCGGTCTCCGTGGCGGTGGAAGATCAGTTTGGCAACGTCGTCACTCAGAACAATTCATCGGTTTCAATCCTCGTTTCGAGCGGGCCCTCCGGCTTCAACAGCTCGAGCACGACTTCGGTCACAGCAGTCAACGGCCTCGCCACCTTCAACAATTTGTCATTTGGGTCGGTGGCGCACTACAATCTCTACGCCAGCGACGGCTCACTGAGCGGCGCCGGATCGTCGAGCATCAACATCACGGCGACCGGAACGAACAAGCTGGCCTTCTCACAAGCGCCGACGTCGGGAACGGCCGGACAGTCGCTCAGCCCGGCCCTGCAGGTCTCCGTCGAGAATCAGAGCGGCTCGGTTGTCACCAGCGACACCACGACGGTGACCCTCACGCTCAGCGGCGGAGTCTTCGCCAGCGGCGGCACGACGGTCACTGCGCAGGCCGTCAACGGCGTGGCCACTTTCAGCAGCCTGGTCATCGATGCGGCTGGCTCTTACAAGCTGACCGCCAGCGATGGTTCCTACACGGGCGCGACGTCGAGCAGCATCACCATCAGCCCGGCGACGGCCAGCAAGCTGGTGATCACACAGGCGCCCACCACTGGCACAGCAGGGCAATCCTTGGGAACGGCCCTCAAAGTGTCGGTCGAAGACACTTTCGGCAACGTCGTGACCTCGAACACCTCGACAGTCGCCGTCGCCATTGCCAGCGGTCCCGGCACGTTTGGCAGCGGCAGCACGACGTCGGTGGCCGCGGTCAACGGCGTGGCCACGTTCAGCAATGTCTCGCTCGCGGCCGCGGGGACTTATACGCTGAGCGTCACCGACGGTTCGCTGACGAGCGCCACCTCCGGCAGCATCGTCGTGAGCGCTTCGTCAGCCGCCAAGCTGGCGATCAGCCAATCACCCACGACGGGCACGGCCGGGCAGGCATTGGGCTCTGAAGGTTTCGGTCGAAGATTCGTCCGGCAACATCGTCACCTCCAACACCTCGACCGTGACGGTTGCCATCGCCGGCGGCCCCGGCACCTTCGCCAGCGGCAGCACAACGTCCGTGGCGGCAGTCAGCGGCGTTGCGACCCTCAGTAACTTGATCTTCGACACGGCCGGAACCTACACCCTGAGCATCAGCGACGGTTCGCTCACCGGCGCGACGACCGCCACGATCACCGTCAGCCCGGCCGCCGCGAGCAAGTTGGCCGTCACGCAGACACCGGCCACATCGACGGCCGGCCAGGCACTCGCGGCACTCCTCGTTGCGGTGGAAGACGCGTTCGGCAACGTCGTGACATCCAATACGTCGACGGTCGCGCTGGCCGTCGCCAGCGGGCCGGGCTACGCGGCCAGCGGCAGCTCGACCTCCGTCGCCGCGGTCAACGGTGTCGCCACCTTCACCAATCTGACCTTCGACACCGCCGGCACCTACTCACTCAGCGCCAGCGACGGTTCTTTGTCGGGTGGCACTTCGAACAGT
Source organism: uncultured Planctomycetaceae bacterium (assembly GCA_963813715.1). Taxonomy (GTDB): domain Bacteria; phylum Planctomycetota; class Planctomycetia; order Planctomycetales; family Planctomycetaceae; genus DASPSM01. Next base: position 1,044,986 of record CAWFAK010000007.1, read on the forward strand.
TTCGTGGTGAATCCGGCCGCCGCCAGCAAACTGCTGATCACGCAGACGCCGACGACGGGCACCGCCGGAGGCGCTTTGGCAACCGCTCTCAAGATCGCGGTCGAAGATACGTTCGGCAACACGGTCACCTCGAACTCCTCATCGGTCGCAATCACCGTGGCCAGCGGCCCCGGCAGCTTTGCCAGCGGCAGCACAACTTCGGTCGCGGCGGCCAGTGGCGTCGCCAGTTTCGGTAACCTGTTGTTGGACACAGCCGGAACTTACACGCTGAGCGTGAGCGACGGCTCACTGTCGGGTGCTACAACCGGCAGCTTGACCATCAGCCCGGCCGCGGCCAGCAAACTGGCGATTACGCAAAGTCCGACTACCGGCACCGCCGGCGCTGCGGCGACACTCAAAGTCGCCGTCGAAGACGCGTTCGGCAACGCCATCAGCTCCAACTCCTCGACGGTTTCGGTTGCGGTTGCGAGCGGGCCCGGTGGCTTCGCCAGCGGCAGCACGACCTCGGTCGCGGCCGCGAGTGGCGTCGCCACGTTGAGCAATTTGATTCTCGATACCGCCGGAACCTATACCTTCAGCGTCAGTGACGGCTCGCTGAGTGGAGCCACATCGGGCAGCCTGTCGATCAGCCCGGCCGCCGCCAGCACGCTTTCGATCGTACAAACACCGGCCGGCGGGACCTCCAACCAGGCGTTGAGTCCGGCCCTGCAAGTCGCGGTCAAGGATCAATACGGCAACGTCGTCACGGGGAACGCGTCGACGGTGACGGTCGCCATCGCGAGCGGCCCGTCCGGGTTCGCCAGTGGCAGCACGACGTCCGTGGCGGCGGTCAACGGCAACGCCACGTTTAGCAACCTCGTCCTCAGTTCGACCGGCACTTATACGCTGAAGTTCAGCGACGGCTCGCTCACCACCGCAACTTCCGGCACAATTCCGGTGAGCGCGTCGACCGCCACTAAGCTGGCCATCACCCAATCGCCGACGACGGGCACCGCCGGCCAGGCTTTGGGGACAGCCCTCACCATCGCCGTCGAAGATTCGTTCGGCAACCTGGTGACATCGAACACGTCGACCGTCAGCATGACGATCGCCAGTGGTCCGGGCACGTTCGCCAGCGGCAGCACGACGTCGGTCGCCGCGGTCAACGGGGTGGCCAACTTCAGCAACCTGCTCTTCAATACGGCGGGAACCTACACGCTGGGTGTCAGCGATGGCTCACTGACCGGCGCCACGACGGCCACGATTACGGTCAGTCCGGCGCGGCCAGCCAGCTCGTCGTCACGCAGGCCCCGGCGACCGGCACGGCCGGCCAGGCCCTCGGCACGGCGCTCAAGGTCGCCGTTGAAGACGCGTTTGGCAACACCATCAGCTCCAACGCCTCGACGGTCTCCGTGGCTGTTACGAGCGGCCCCGGCACCTTCGCCAGCGGCAGCACGACCTCGCTCGCCGCCGCGAGCGGCGTTGCCAGCTTCAGTAACCTGATCTTCAACACGGCCGGCAGTTACACGCTGACCGTGAGCGACGGTGCGCTGACCGCGGCAACCACAGGCAGCTTCACCATTAGCCCGGCCGCCGCCAGCAAGCTGGCGATCACGCAGACGCCCAGCAGCGGCACGGCCGGCCAGGCGCTCGGTACGACGCTGCAAATTGCGGTTGAAGACGCGTTTGGCAACGTCGTCACCTCCAATACGTCGACGTTGGCCGTCATTGTGGCCAGTGGTCCCGGCAGCTTTGCCAGCGGCAGCACAACCTCGGTCGCCGCGGTCAATGGCGTAGCAACCTTCAGCAACCTGGTCTTCGACACGGCCGGCAGCTACACGCTGAGCATCTCCGACGGCTCTCTCGCCGGCGCGACTTCGACCAGTTTCACCGTCAGCCCCGGCGCGGCCAGCAGGCTGTTGATCGTCCAGACGCCGTCGAGCGGAGCAATCAATCAGGCGCTCAGCCCGGCCCCGGAAGTGGTGATCGAGGACCAGTTCGGCAACGTCGTGACCGGCAACACATCGACGGTCACGATCGCGATGGCCAGCGGGCCCGGCGCGTTCTCGAGCGGCAGCACGACCTCGGTCGCCGCCGTCAACGGGATGGCCACCTTCAGCAATCTGATGCTCAACACCGCGGGCAACTACACCCTGAGCCTGAGCGACGGCTCGCTGACGGGCGCAACCTCGGGCAGCATCACCATCAGCAACGCCTCGACCGCCACTCAGCTGGCGATCGCCCAGGCGCCGACGTCGGGAACGGCCGGCCAGGCGCTGGGCACGGCCCTCTCGGTTGCGGTGGAGAACGCCGCCGGTACCACGGTCACCTCGAACACTTCGACGGTCACCGTCACGGTGTTGAGCGGACCGGGCGGATTCGCCAGCGGCAGCACCACGTCGGTGGCCGCGGTCAATGGCGTCGCCAGCTTCAGCAACCTGATGTTCAACACGGCCGGCACGTATAGGCTGAGCGTCAGCGACGGCTCCCTCACCGGTACCACGACCGGCACGATCACAATCAGCCCGGCCGCGGCGAGCAAGCTCGCCATCACGCAAACGCCGACGACCGGCACCGCGGGCCAGGCTTTGGGCACGAACCTCACCGTCGCGATCGAAGATGCTTTCGGCAACGTGGTCATGGGCAACAGCTCGAGCGTGACCGTCGCCCTGACGAGCGGCCCAGCCGGTTTCGCCAGCGGCAGCACGACGTCGGTGGCTGCCGTCAACGGTGTGGCCACCTTCAGCAACCTGATTTTCAACACGGCCGGCAGCTACACGCTGTCGGTGAGCGGCGCTTCGCTCAGCGGCGCCACGTCCGGCAGCTTCACCGTGAGCCCGGCGGCGGCGAGCAAACTAGTGGTGAATCAGGCGCCCACCTCGGGAGTGGCCGGCCAGGCCTTGAGCCCGAGCCTGACCGTCTCCGTGGAAGACGCGTTTGGAAACGTCGTCACCGGGAATAGTTCGACCGTGACGATCGCTTCGGCCGGTCCGGCCCGGCTGGCGAGCAACAGCACTGCGTCGGTCGCCGCCGTGAACGGCGTCGCGACGTTTAGCGCGCTTTACCTCGACGCGGCCGGCTCGTACACGCTGGGCGTCAGCGATGGCTCCCTGACGGGCACCACAACAGGCAGCTTCACCGTGAGCCCGGGCGCGGCGAGCCAGCTCTTCGTCTCGAATACCCCGGGCTCGAACACTGCAGGACAAACGCTGAACCCGGCCGTCACCGTCGCCGTTCAGGACGCTTACGGCAACGCCATCACGAACAGCACCGCAACCGTCACCCTTGCGGTGGCGAGCGGGCCAGGCAGTTTCGCGAGCGGCAGCACACTTTCCGTCGCTGCAGTCAACGGAGTCGCCACCTTCAGCAAGCTGACTTTGGATACAGCCGGCAGCTACACGCTGAGTGCGAGCGCCGCGTCACTTTCGAGCGGCACCTCGGCAGCGATCACGATCAACGCCGGCGCGGCGACCAAGCTGGCTGTCTCGCAGGCGCCCGCGACCGCGACTGCCGGGGCCGCGCTCAGCGCGGCCGTGACCGTCGCCATCGAGGACGCGTTCGGCAACACCGTGAAATCAAGCACGGCCACCGTGACCCTCGCCTTGAGCACGGGTCCGGGGACATTTGCCAGCGGCAGCACCCTGTCGGTGGCGGCCGTGAACGGCGTGGCCACGTTCAGCAACCTGCTCCTCGACACAGCCGGCAGCTACGTCCTAAAGGCCAGCAGCGGCGCGTTGACGGCGGCCACGTCGAGCGCGATTACGGTGAGCGGCGCGGCCGCCACCAAGATGGTGATCACGCAATCGCCCACGTCCGGCACAGCCGGCCAGGCCCTGACAGTGCAGGTGACACTCGAGGATCAGTTCGGCAACGTTGCCACGTCCAACACGTCGACGGTCAGCATTGCCGCCAGCACGGGCCCGGCTGCGCTGGCGAATACCAGCACGACCTCGGTGGCAGCGGTCAACGGCGTTGCCACGTTCAGCAAGGTGATCTTCAACACGGCGGGAACTTACACGGTTAAGGTTGCCGACGGATCGTTGGCCGCCGTCACGTCGGGCAACATCACGATCGCGGCGGCCGCGGCCAGCAAGCTTGTCTTCACCCAGACGCCGGCCAGCGCCACGGCCGGCAAGGCGCTCAGCCCGGCCATCAAAGTGGCGGTGGAAGACGCGTTCGGCAACGTCGTCACCTCCAACACCTCGAAGATCACGCTGGTGGTTAACAGTGGGCCCAACGGCTTCACGAGCGGCAGCACCACGACGGTGGCGGCGGTCGCCGGCGTGGCAACTTTCAGCAACCTAGTGGCGACCAACGCGGGCAGCTACGTGATCGGCGCGAGCGACGGCGCTCTAACCAAAGCCGCGTCGTCGAGCATTACTGTGACTCCGGCGACCGCCAGCAAGTTGGTGATCATCCACACGCCGGGAACGGGAACGGCGGGTTCGCCTTTGAGCGCGATGCAAGTCGCCGTCGAAGACCAGTACGGCAACATCGTCACGTCGAACACATCGACGTTGACCGTGACTGTCACTTCCGGGTCATTCGCGACGGGGAGCGCGACGGCCGTAGCCGCCGTCAATGGCGTCGCCACCTTCGCCAATCTGATCCTGGCGACGAAGGGGACCTATACCCTCAAGGTCAGCGACGGGTCCCTGACGGCGGCCACGTCGGGCGCATTCTGGTCGTCGCCTGAGCCCGCCACCAGAAGCGATCGTTGCCTGGCGATCACCTCAATAGCGTGCGGCCGTCAAGGCGCAGCCGGCCAACGTCAGGCGCACCACCGAGTCAGCCGCGAAGGAGAGGGTCTGGTGGATTAGGCCGACCGGAAGCGGCGCCAGCCGCAGACGGGGATCACGCAGCACAGCGCCAGGATTCCCAGCTTGAGCGTCCCCGGCGTGGGAGAGACCAGGAAGCTCTGACCCTGGGTGTAGCCGGCGGGCTGCGAAGAATCGCCCTGCAAGAACGCGCCGCTCTGGAGTGTCGAGTTGGCGGCGGCCGCCAAGAAGCTCGACACGAGGGAGCTTACGGTGCTCGCGTTTCCGCTGTCGAGTGAGTAGGAGAATGGGCCGGTCGTGCTGCCGCTGTTGGCCAACTCGGTCCAGATTGCCAGCTGCAGAGCGGCCGCATAGTCGTTGGCCGCCACATTGTGATACGTGGTCCCATTGACCACCAGAGTGGCATACGTGCCGGTGATCTTGGTCTCGCCGTAGGTCTGGTAGAGGTAGTTGACCTGGCACCGTTATTCAGGGTCGGCACCGTCGCGGTCTGGGTGACTTCGTATTGCTGACCGTTCGACACATCGTGAAAGAGGTCGACGCAGAACGTCTGAAACGTCTGAGCCGAGCTTGAACTCAATCCGGCTTGCGTGGTCGCGGCCGTGCCCAGGTATTGTCCGGCGTAGTACTCGCCGCCGTTCTCTCCGCCGGGAGCGTAATTGAGCGTCACAATGTCGGCCGATTCAACCGGGCCGAATTGGAACCATTCGGGCGAAGCAAGCAGTCGTTCCGGCGCGGAAGCTCCGAGCACCAGCACGAGAGGCACAATCAGAGCGATCTTAGTGCGCGACATTGACGTTGGCCCTTTTGTTTTCTTGCCGCCGGTTGATCCGTCTCGCCACTCGCGAAGTACTGAACAACCCTAGTTGCCGACTTGTGCCGGCTCTTCGGCGACGCTCCAGATTGCCAAACCCCGATTAACATGTCAAACCTAAACTGGACAAAACGTATACATTTCCGGAAATTCGTAACTCTCAGCAAGCATTGACTTTTCGTCAGATCGGCTCGACGCTTGGCGTCCGAACGCTCCGCCCGCTGGATCGCTCTCGGAAAGCAGCACGAGATGATACTGAACACACGTTTCCACTGTGCCGCGCCCTGCGGGCTACAGTGCCGAAGGAATGGTCAACCGCGGGGCGTTTCCAACTGAACTTTCAGCTCTTCGAAGGTCGAAGCCTCGAGTCGATTGAGACCCGCCTCAGACAGTCCGCTCGTGAGCGCTCGCTTGAACAACGCGCGGGCATCTTCGAGTTGACCGTGCAGGATCCGGCGCGGGCCAGATGGAACAAGTGTACGGGGGACGCGCCGTCGCTGACGGCCGCTTGCAAGTCGGCGAGAGCGGCATCCGATTGGCCGGCCGCCAATTCCACGACCGCCCGAGAATCCAGTAGGCTGGTCCGCGGGCCCGACAGCGCGATGGCCTTGCCGACGAGCAATTGCGCCTCGGGCAAGTCCTTGTTCCGAAGGGCCAGGAGATAGGCCAGGTTGTTGAGAGCGTCGATTCGCGTCCGGTCATCGAGTGCCAGCGCACGGCGGTAGCTGGCTTCTTCCTCGTCGTACTGTTCGAGTCGATCCTGGATCGCGGCCAGCGCCACCCAGACTGAGTAAGTCGGTCGGTGCGACGCAACCTCCCCCAGCGATTGCGCCAGCCGAGTGAGCAGATCGCGATCGGCCAGCGGCCACGTGGTGAGCGCCATACACGCCTGGTCGCGCTCCGCCGGCGAACCCTGCGCACACAAGCGATCGAATTCCGCGAGCGCCGCGGCACCACGGTCGCGCCGAATCAGAAATTGCAGATGGTCGGCCGATGCATTCTCTCCACGTCCCCCGGTGTTGCGAATCAACGATTCGGCGCGAGCAAAGAATCGCTCCGCTTCGGCGAGACGTTTAAGCCGCGTCAGCTGGTCGCCACACTCTTCGAGCCGCCGCGACGTTCCGCGACGTCGCGCCGCTTCGGCGCTTGGGTCGCTCATTTCCTGGTTCAAGGCGCCGACGATTCGCTCGAAGGCTTCGTCGTAGCGGCCTTGCGCCGCCAGGAGCCGGGCTCGCAGATCGGTCGTGAGAAAATCGCGCGGAGCCAGCGACTCCAGTCGTCGCAACCAGTCGTCTGCCGCGGCTAGCTCGCGTTCTCCCAGGAGGGCATCGATATAAGCGGTGAGGTGGCGCGGATCCTCGGAGCGCGCGACCACGTCGCGAAAGACCTGCGACGACTTGACCCATTCACCCCGCGCGCAACAGCCGCGCCATCACGATTCGGTCGTCGAGCGAGAGGACATTGGGGCGCTCGGCCAATCCGTTGAGCGTTTCGAGCGCTCGGTTTCGGCTCTCCGGAGTGGGGAAGGACGCCTGGATCATTGCCTTGGCCCGGCGATCGGCATCCGAGGCGGTCGGACTCTGCAGATTCTTCTCGATCAGCTCGAGGGCCTGCACATAGTTGGGATAGGTGCCCGCCGCGGCCAGCGACAAAGCCAGCGTCCGCCGCGCCCACACGACGTTGGCAGGCTGCTTGGCCCCATCGGGGGACGCCAAAAACTCCTTGAGGAGCGACCGGGCCTGAGACGCGCGGCGAGCGCGGAGCTTCGTTTCCACAGCCAACCGACGGATGGGAAAGCGATCGGGCGTAGCCTTGAGCGCAGCGTCGTACGTCTTTTCCGCCTCCTGCACATTGCCGGCGAGCTGATAGGCATAGCCTTCGATTTCCCACGTGCGCTGCGGATCGATGGCGGACAGCGACTGTTTCAACGTTTTCTCGGCCGTCTCTTTCTTTCCGCTCGACGAATAAAAGGTGATAAGTGCCAGCCACGGCGAGACTTCTCTTGGCGAAATTTGAATCGCCTTTTGGAATGCGGCTTCGGCTTCGTTCGCGCGGCCGTTGACCCGCAGCAGCTCGCCCAGCAGGATCGCACTGCGATAGTCCTTGCCAGCCGCGGCGGACTTCCGCGCCAGTGCCAGGGCCCCCTGCCGGTCGCCCATTTGCACCAGAGCCTGCGAGACAACGCTCGTCAGCTCAGCAGAAAACGGCACTTTTTCGTCGATGAGCTGGCGGACGACCGTTTCGATCTTCTCATTTTCCTGCCGATCGACGAGCAGGCCCAGCAGCCGGTTCACGACAACCGGACTGCGCTCACCCAGGTCGAACGCGGCCCGATACCTCTCCAAGGCCGCGTCCCCTTGGCCGCGAGCGTCGGCGATTTGTGCGGCGAGCAGCGGAATCTTCGGCCAGCTGGGAAACCGGGAGTGGGCTTCGTCCAACTGTGCGATCGCCTGGTCGAAGAGGGCATCGGACTGAGCCGCCAGCGACTTGTCCGCCTTCAGAGCGGCCTCGTCCTTCAGGCGCTTGGCGAGCTCCGCCGACTGCAACGCGTGGCCGTAATGAGAATAAGGCCCGTTCTGCTCGAGCGCTTCGACCTCAGTCAGCAACTTCGCCAGATCGTCGAGTTTCTCCCGCTGCGACGCCAGATCGATCAACAAGAGGCGGATTTGCAAATTGGCCGGCTCGGCGTCGGCGACTTTCCGCCAGAGCCGCTCTGCCACATCGTAGTCGGCGACCGAGAAAGCCAGGCGGCCGATCGGGAAGAGCAGATCGAGCTGGTCGGACGCCGAGAAACCTGGCGCCTCCGCGAGGGACCGCAACTGATCGATGCGCCAACGCCGTGGCGACGGACAAGATAACCCGCCCGTGCCAACCGCACAGCCACGCTGTCGCCCAGCTGCCGTTGCATCTCGCTCAAGAACCGCTCGGTGTCGTCCCACCGTTCCAGGCGCGAGGCGAGCGACGTGAGCGCGGTCCACAGCCGCACGTCTTTGGGCGCCTTGTCGATCGCCGCTCGCAACGTTCGCGTTGCCGCGTCGCTTTGATCCTTGCCCAGCTCGACCTCCGCCTCGAGCAGTGCGACGTCGACGGAGAACGGCTGTTTGAGAACTTCGCGCAGCTGCGCGTCGATGACTGTCCAATTCCGCTCGGCGGGGGGCTGTCCGAGCGTCTTCAGAATCGTGAGCCGCAGCAATTCTGCGTCCGTGTGCGCGGGGGCATCAGGACGCTGCCGCAAGCGACGCAGCTCGACAATGGCCTCGTCGACGCGGCCCTGAGCGCCAACGTGTCGGCTAGGCCGACTCGCGCGGGCGTGAATTCTGGATCGACTTCGAGTGCCGCCCGATAGGCGCCGACTGTCCAGTCCTCGCGCCCGAGGCGCTATAGCACTGAGCGAGCCGCAGCTGAGCGTCCTTATAAAGCTGGGGCCAGCGTTTGAGTTCCCCTTCGACGGACTCCAGCTCGTGAGTCGCTTCGGCCCATTTCGACTCGATGATGCGGATGCGCACCGTCAGATAACGGACGATCGGGCGAGCCATTTCGATCGGACGCAAGCGATCGATCAACGTCTGCGCTTGCTGAATGTCGTTCGTTTCCAGGCGCAGATTCGCCAAAGTCCACAGGAGCGCGGGAGCGCCGTCGGTCGCTTGCAGGCCGCGGCTCAAGCACTCGCACGCCTCTTTGACGCGCCGTTCGTGCAGCTCGATCGACGCCAGCACGAGATAACACTCGGCATTGGTCGGTTCTTGGCGCGTAGCCCTGTCGGCGTAGTCGCGAGCCTCTTTCACCGCGCCGGCCGCTAGTGCCGCCTGCGCACCGAGCAGCAACGCCGGGCAACTGGACGGCGCCAATCGGAGCGCCTCTTTGACGTCCGCGGCGACCGCGTTTTGCAAGGTGTCTTCGCCATGCTGCGAATCGGCGGGGCGGGGCAAAGACCCGGTGGCACCTTTCCTTGAGGCCGAACTCTGCCGGGCGACGAAGACTTGCCGGATTGACGGATCGTCTGCGTGCGCCTGCAGGAATCGCGCGCGAGTAATGTAGGCCTCGCTCTTCGCGTGGTTCTGCTTCTCGGCCACCATGTTGGCGAGCACGACGACGGCCGCCTGCCCGTCGCGGAGCCGCTCGGCAATGATCAGCGCCGACTGCTCGTAAGCCTTGATCGATCCGGGATCCTTCTTGATGGCCGTGGCGTAGGCGTCGACGGCCGGCTGCAGTTGCCCCAAGCCTGCTTGAGCGGCCCCGACCTCTGACCACAACTCGGCGTCGTCCGGATGCGCCTTCAATAGAAATCCGAGCTGGTAGATCGCGTCCTGATAGCGTTCCGCGCGAATGGACGTGTCGACGAGCCGGCGCCGCGCCTCCTCGTTGGCGGGATCGCGGAGAATGATTTCGCCGAACCAGGCGTGCGCTTCGCCGAACTGACGATCTTCGTACAGCAGGTTCGCGAGTCGCAGCATCGCTCGCGTGTCGTCCGGCGACATTTGCAGGTAGGTGCGGAAGAATCCAGCCGCCTCCTGGCTGTTGTGGGCCTGTTTGGCGCGCTCGGCTTCGCGGAGGAAAGCCGTCGATTGGTGTCCGACCTGATAGGCGTGCAGTCCAGAAATGATGAGACCGCCGACGGCGATCGCCACCACCAAGATCAGCAAGAGTTTGCTATTCAAACGACGCATGGGAAGAGTCTGCTGTCAGCTGCGAAGAGCGAGGGGACTTTGGCTGCAAAGAGCCGCGAGGGCGAAGCCGTTGACGCCGCGGTCGGCGTGCAGGTTCGCGAGCGCGTCACTTCCAAGAACGCAGGGCCTTCGAACCGAATCGGCACACGCCGATGACCAACAAGCAAAGTGCTGCAGCGACCGCGACAACAGCCGCGGGCGACCGCGGCCAGGGCGTCCCCAGGTCGGGTCTCGAGAGAGGAATGTTTTGCAGGGAAGTCGATATGTCGCGATAGGTCAAAAACAGTTGAATGGGGTTGGCGAACCTCACCATCCCCACGCAGGCGAGATAGAGTGCGCCGTAGAGTGCCGATCGCTGCAGCCAGGACGTTGATCGCCGTTCGGCCCACGATGCGACCGGCTCGGCCATTCGGCAGAGTTGGGAGGTGGCTCGCTCTCCCACGGCTCGCCACAAACCGCAGCCGATCATTGCCCCGAACTCGAGCGCCAGGACATCTCGAATCGACGGATCCCGGAGCGGAATCCAAAACTGCAGAGTCTCCGCGAGGATAGCCAGCAGTAAGCAGCCCATTGCCACTGGGATCATTTCGGTCGCGCGGGCGCACCGTTTGGGCCAGGATGTGCACCAGGCAGCCGACCACAAAAATCCGACGGGGATAAATGCCAGCACGTTGGCAAACGGGTCGAGCGGCTGCGCAGGATCCCAACGCAACGATGCCCACACGCCCTCGAGGCGCGAGTCGAGGTCGGGAGCGGCAAAGATCCAAGGGATCGTCGAGAGATAGAGAAAACCGAGGGAAGCCAAAAGTGCAGCCGTGATATAGGCCGACTCGACCTGTCGCCAGACTCGGCCGGCGCGTTGGTCCGCGGCCTCGACGTTTTGTGCCGGCATGGATTGCGATTCGAGCCGCCATCCTCGAGCGGCTGCCGGAACGCTCGAGGGACCGACGGTTGCGGCCGGTTCGTTCTGTGTACCTTCCATGGCCTCCTTCACGCGTCGGTTCGAATAAAAATCGGCACCCAGTCGCGCCCACCGCTCCGCGTAGGCCCGACTCCGTCGTGCCCCCGCGTCCAATGTCCGGCTGCCGCTCGGTCTCACCGTGCTCGATCTTTGTTGTAATTGGCGCGCAGCATTTGCGGCAACCGACGACCATTACAATGTCGCCGTGGTTTGCGCGACGACGGGCTCGACGACGCGCCAGCGGAGCGAGCGATCGACTCGGCCATCGCCCTGCAGTTGCTGGATGCGATTGATGCGGAAGTATTTCGACCCCGAGAGATCGTCTGCCGTCAGTCCGTGTTCGCGATAGGCGGCATAAATCTGTTCGACGCCGCGCACCACCGTCCAGCGGGTGCGAAACTCGGGGAAGGTGCGGGCGATTTTGTCGCAATTAACGCGATAGCAACGCGCGTCGGGTCCGCCTCCCTGGGCATAGCTGACCATGCTTCCCGGCACGGCCTGCCGGACAATCTCGGCGACGTCGCGAATGCGATAGTTTTCCTCGCTCGAGCCGACGTTGAACGCCTGGTTGTGAATCCGCTCGCGCGACGCTTCGAGGACCACCAAAAAGGCCTGAGAAATATCCGCGATGTGGACGAGCGGCCGCCAGGGAGTGCCGTCGCTTTGAATGAGCACTTGCCCTGTCGCGTGGGCGTACGCAACCAGGTTATTCACCACGACATCCAGTCGTAGCGAGGGGGAGATGCCGTACGCCGTTGCGTTCCGCATAGAGGTGGGGCTGAAACGTTCGTCGGCCAGCTCGGCCAGATCTCGCTCGACGCGGACCTTCGACTCGCCGTAGGGCGTGATCGGGTTGAAGGTGCCCTGCTCGTCGATCGGCTCGTCGCCCGCCGCGCCGTACAGACTGCATGAAGAGGAGAAAATGAAGCGTGGCACGCCAGCCGCCTTGGCGAGAAACGCCAGACGTACCGAAGCCCGATGGTTGATGTCGAAGGTGCACTTCGGATTGACGTTGCCGAGCGGATCGTTAGAGAGCGCGGCCAGATGGATGACGGCGTCGAAGCCCGCCAGGTCCGCCTGCTCGACGTCGCGGATGTCTTTCGCGATAGCGGGTATCTCTGCAACCGGGTGACCGAACGAGCACCCCTCGAACAGGCCGCTGTCGAGACCGATCACGGTGTGGCCGGCCGCCTGCAGAAAAGGCGCCATCACCGCGCCGATGTATCCACGATGCCCCGTCAACAACACTTGCATGGATCGATCCCCGCCCCCGCTCCTCGCGCGCTTGGCCTGCCTCTAAAACGATTTGTTCAAAGGTCGTGCCGGCCCGACGCACTCAGCACGGCCTTGCGGCAATAAAAGGCCTCGGCGTAGCGGCTGGGCGAGTTGGCTTCCATCCCCCGCAGGCGCAACACGGCTCGGAACGTTTGCTCGTCGAACCACGATTTTGACCGCTGCGAGGCGAAGCACTCAAGCAGGATGGCGATTTTCCGCTGACAGATCGCGTCGGCGATCGGCACGAACACGTTCGGCTGGCCGAAGTCGCCGTCGTATTTGGGAATCTCGTATTCCAGAATCAGGTGGTCGCGGAATGTGTTCCAGGTCAAATCCGAAATCAGCCGATGGTCCTGGTGACGGTCGTCGCGGAAGTGGGTGAAGATGACGTCCGGCTGAAATTCGAGCTTGAGCGACTCGAACTCGTCCTTGATGGCCGCGCCGACGAATGGAAAAAATCCGTCGCGATAATTCTCAAGCGTCACTTTTTTCTGACAAGCGTTTGCCAGGAAGGCGGCCGCGCTGGCTTGAGCCTCGCGCGATCGCTCTTCACTCGCGCTCGAAGACGACCCAGCGGATGTCGATCTGCCGATTGCTCTCCAAGAGCGACAGGACCGTGCCACCGCAGCCGATTTCGATATCGTCGCTGTGCGCCGCCAGGCAGAGCACCTTGAGCGGTGCGTCCCCCGGATTTAGCAGTGGCAGTGTGAGCACAGCCGTGTTTCCCGTGCGCCGCGCGGTCAGCGCCGCGCCTCTTCGTAGATCGCCTGCACCGCCGCGTTCTCACGCGTGCCGAACCAACCGCGAAACATCAAGATGTCGCCCCGCCGGACGGCGTCGAGCAGGTCGGCCCGGCGTTCGACGATCGGTCCGTCCGCCACGTTGATCACGCTGAACGCGCCGGGATAAGCCAGCCGGTCGCGCTCGGACGTCGATGCGATGCCGCCGCGCAATTCGCGATAGCCGCTCAGATGAGAGTAGTAGCCCGCGTACTGAAACTCCGGGATGATCAGCACGTCGGGAAACTGGCGGGCGAGCCGCCGCATCTGCTCGGCCCGCACGAACCAGTTGTCGACCTGCTCCTTCTTGCCCGCACCGTTGCCGGCCAGGGCCAGCGTCACGTTGGTGTCGACATAAAACAGGGTGCAGCCCCAACGACGTTTGGCGTAGGCGATCTTGCCGGCCATTTCGGTCACGGGATCGAAGCCCATGAAGTCGTGCCGCCAGGGAGTTGTGGCTTGTTGTCGGACGATTCGCGACGGGCGAATGCAAATCCCCGTCTTGAGGCCGGCGTCGGAAAACAGTTTAAATACCTCGTCGGCGATCGTGTCCATTTCGGGAGCGAGCTGCGGCAGCTTTCGCGGATCGCCGACGAAAACCAGCGGTGGATACTCTTCGCCTTCGACATCCCAGACGATCACTCCCTGCGCACCCCGCAGCTCGCACTGCTCGAGGCATCGCCGGGCTCGCTGTCGCAGGAGCTGGTTCTTGAAGTTCTCTTGTCCGTCGGCCGTCGTCACATCGACGCGAGGGTCGTTGAGCCAGCCGCGAGGGTTCGTCGACGAGTGGTGCTGAGGGGCCGAGCTGGCGAGCATCAACATGGCGATCGGACGGCGGTCCGGCCAGTTGAGCACGCGGGGCGAGCGCTCGCGGAATTTCGCGAAGACGTCGCCGGCCAGATCGGCCAGTCCCGCAGGCGGCGGCCCGAAGCGGAGTGAGATCGCGATGCGGACCGACTTCCCCGGATCCAATCGGCAACCGTCGACGTGCACGAAATCGGACGTCTGTTTGCTGAGCGTGCCGACCATCAGGTTGTAACCCGGATTGACCGTCTCAAAATCTTTTTCGAGCTGCAGGCGAAATTCCGAGTCGAGGTTGGTGCCCACGCCGACGAGCGTCCCGCGGCCGTAGTGGGCGATGATGGCCGCCACGTCGTCGACGGCGTCGGACGTTGTGTGCAGGTCGTTATCCCAGCCGGGGCCGGTCGGCGTGATGGGAAACGCCAGATCGAGCACGTTCATGTCGAGCGCTCGAATCTGTCGCTCGCCGCGGTTCGTAAAGGTGATATCGAGATTCAGGCGATTCGTGCTCTCGTGATAGACGCACGTAATTTGCCCCTGGCTCCAGTTCTGCACGAGCGTGAGGGATTGCGGATCGAACGACGTAGTAGGCATGGCACTGCCCGGCACATCGTCAACGTCGCCGGACTCCCAGACCACATGCCGCAGACGAGGTTGGCCTTTTTTGAGCAGCTGCGTGCCCGCATATGTCAGCGAGACCAGACCGGCGTCTTGAAAGCCGGCAACCAGTCCATCGGCCGCGCAGGCCTTCGCCGCGAAGCTGGAGCAAAATGTCCCGCAGCAAAGCGCCGCGACGACCAGGGCCAGCGGCCCGCGCGATCGTCGTCGGCTCAAGGAAAGAGGTCTTCGCACGCTACGGCCGTGTTTCTGCTTTTTGGATCGGGAATTGGCCAGTCAGAGTCGTCGCACTATGGTTGTTTCCGTTCTTGCGGACCGTGTCCCCGTTTCCGCCGCCCACCGGTCCGCTCTGCGATCCCTTCCAGACTTCCCAGGGGGCGTTGCCCTGGCCGTAAATCTCTTCCAGCTGCTGGCGGTCTTTGAACGTGTCCATGCAGGTCCAGTAGCCGCCGTAACGATAGGCGGCCAGCTGCCGGTCCTGGATCAGGCGCTCAAAGGGTTGCTCCACCAGCTCTTCGCCCTCCCGCATGTAGCGGAAGACGTCTTTGCGAAAGATGAAAAAGCCGCCGTTGATCAGCAGGCCGGAGCCGCTGATCGGCCGCACGGAATTCACGGTGTCGCCGTCGAAGCCGATGATGTGCGAGCTGTAAGGCGGGCGCACAGCCAGGAAGCTGGCGATCTTGCCGTGCCCGCGAAAGTGATCGACGTATTCGTCGAGCGGCAAATCCGTCAGCCCGTCGCTGTAGTTTGCGAGAAACACTTCTTCGCCTTCGAGATGGCGCTCGACCGCCCGCAGCCGCTGGCCGACCTTCGAATGGAGTCCCGTGTCGACGAAGGTGATCTTCCAGTCGTGAATGTCGCTGTTGAGCAGCTGCAGGTTCTGCCCGCCGTTGGTCAGAATGAAGTCGTTCGACACGCACTCGTTGTAGTTAAGGAAGTAGTTCTTGACGGCGTCCGCCCTGTAGCCCAGGCACAGGATGAAGTCGTTGTACCCGTAATGGGCGTAGTACTTCATCACGTGCCACAAGATGGGGCGATAGCCGATCGTGATCATGGGCTTGGGAACGGGGTCCGGATATTCCTGAATCCGCGTGCCCAGGCCGCCGCAAAAAAGAACGACTTTCATCGGTAAGACTCGACGAGGGAGTGCTGGCCGTTCGTTGCCCGGCCGAATCGATCAGTGCGCGGTAAAGTCTGCGTTGTCAGAGTTGCGACGTAAGACGCTGTTAGGCGTAGGGTCGGAAGACGGGTTTCACCGGCGGACCGACAAGATACTTTTCGACGCCGTTGTCGAGCGCCTGCCGATAAACGCCCAGCGCTTCGGCCGCCGCTTGGATGGTCAAGTCGATGTCGCCATCGGTGTGGGAGTAACTCACGACGAAGGACGGCGCCAATACGCCCCGTTTGAGCAGTTCTTGCAAGAACAAGGCGCGAAACTCTTGGCTCGGCCGACCCTGCCGGTCGCGCGTGGTGAATAACAGGCAGCACGGGCGCCCCAGGCACTCCACCTGCCGCTCGACGCCGGCTTTTTGTGCCGCGGCGGTAACGCCCGCCCGCAACCGCTCGCCCTGACGATAGAGATGGCCAACGACGTCGTGATCGCGATAGGTCTCCATCGTGGCGATGGCCGCGGCCAGCGCGTGTGTTTCCGCTCCGTGCGTCGTCGAGAGCAGAAAGACTCGCTCGCCGTCGTGATCGAGGCCGCCCAGCCGCATCACGTCGCGGCGGCCGGCCAGGGCCGAAACTGAAAAGCCGTTTGCCATCGCTTTGCCGAACGCTGATAGATCGGGCTGGATGCCGTAAACGTGCTGGGCACCCGACTTGTGCCAGCGAAAGCCGGTGATCGTTTCATCGAACACCAGCAGCACACCGTGCCGGCGGCAGGTCTCCTGCAGCCATGAGAGAAAATTGTCGCGAGGCTCTTCGAGGCGAGCGGCTTCCAGCACCACGCAGGCGATCTGGCTGCCCGATTCGCGCATCAGTTGCTCGACACTCTCCCGGTTGTTGTAGGCGAACTTGAGAGTTCGCGAGCGAGTCCATTCGGGAACGCCAGCGGGCATCGGCGTGCTGCCGATAAACCAGTCGGCCGTCGAGAAGAACGGATGATCGCCGCAAATCGCGATCAAGTCGCGGCCGGTATAGGCCCGCGCCAGACGAACCGCGCCGTCCATCGCGTCGGAGCCGTCCTTGCAGAACTTGACCATCTCCGCACTGGGAACGAGCTCCAGAAACCGCTCGGCGCACTCCACTTCGATCGGCGCGGGACGGCCAAAGTTTGTGCCCAGTGGCAGCTGGCGGGCCGCGGCGTTGATCACCGGCTGGTAGGCGTGTCCCAGCGTGACCGAACGCAGTCCCATGCCGTATTCGATGTATTCGTTCCCATCCAGGTCCCAAACGCGACACCCCTTGCCGCGAGCGATGAACGAGGGAGCCAGCTGCGGAAACTGGTCGTCCCCCTTCGCGTAAGTGTGGCACCCGCCGGGAATGACCATGCGCGCGTTGGGCCAGCCCTTTACCGTGGTCGTACCGCCGTTCAGTTGTGGCAACCTCCGTCGCCGGAACCGTCGTGGCGGGGGAAAGGTCGGTGGGAACGTGGGAAGTCATCGCGACATCACCGCTTCAGAAGGCTGCAGCGTTTGAGGAGCGGACGTCGCTACGGGGCCAACGCCAAAAACCGCGTCGTATTGTTCCGTAAGAAGGACCTGCCAGGCAGCCACTCCATGCTCGAGGCTCCTGGCGACTGCCTGGCGGTCCTCGTAGAGACTGTCGACGATGGCCAGCAGCCGATTGCCGTCGAAGGCATCGATCGGCACGCTGGCTTCGTCCTGTCGGAAGCGATGGACAACGAAGTCAACTTTCGGATCGTATGACACGGCCGCGACCGGCACGTGGCACGCGTACGCCAAGACCACGCCGTGCAGGCGGCTGGCCACCACGACGTCGAGCGTCTGCAGCACGTCGAGCAGGTCCGGCACCGTTCGGGCGGAGGACACCTGTAGCCGACCGTTCGACGGCATGCGCGCCGCTGCTTTCGAGTCGGGCGACGAGATCGGCCATCACGCGATGGTCGGCCCCGGCCGTCGCGAACAGCACTACTTCCTCGTCGCGCAACAATACGCTTCGCACAAAATCGGCCAGCCGCTCGAGGTAACTGTCGTAACGGCGTCCATCTGGTTCGGGCCACGCGTACGGGTCACACCAGGCAATGGGGCTGATGCCGATGCGGCGGCGCAGATGCCCCTCGGGTAGGTTCGTCGGCATGCGGAGCGAGAACGCCAGGTCGGGGAACCAGTGATTGGGCTCCGGTGCGCCGAGGTCGCGCGCGAGATCGACTGCAAAATCCTCACGGAACGAGCAATAGTCGGCCGTCTTCAACGCGGATCCGACAAGCCAGCGACCGAGCGCCGAACGCAGCGTGGCCGAGCCCGAGCTGAGGATAATGAAACGTGCTCCGGCCCGTCGCGCGAGCCAGGCGAACTTGAACATCGCGTAGGGATGGCCCCACGGCCCGCCCCAGAATTCGTCCAACTGCCCGCCGCCGCAGACAACCACATACCGGCATTTTCGGACGACCTGCGCCGTCGCCCGCCAATGTTGCCACTCCCGCCACGGTCCGGTCGCAACGTTGAGTGTTCGCCGCAGCGCCGCCGTGACGCGAGACGAGACCCGGTTCACGCGCTCCAAGCCCCTCTCGATCAGCCCGCGCAGTCCCCGGTCCGTCTCGTTCCCCCGGCTAAAACCGTTCAGGGTCCGTGCATCGAGGGCGAACGCGTGAATGCCGTGCCGCTGAGTCGTGTCAGCTGGGTTGAGCGTAAAGGCGACGATCTCCACGAGCGGCAGTCGGGCGCGAATCTCCTCGATCGCCGCCGACATGATGGCGGCATCGCCGAGATTGCCGAAGCCGCACGGGCTGAGCACGGCGACCGCAGACGGCTCGGTCGACGTGAAGTTGGTGCCAGAATTCAAATTCACAAAGTCACTCGGTGGTCGACTTGTCAGGCGGACGCTATGGAGGTGATCATCGTCGAGGAGGTTTCGATCTGCGGGTACAGGTTGGCAACGCCGCGGACGTCGGCATCGGATGTCACGAACACCGTCCCCACGGGGAACGCGCTGTCGTACATGCGTTGAATGTCGTAGCGATACACGTGCGTGCCGAAATGAAACGAACCCGCTACCAGGTGCAGAGCCAGCCGGAACGTGCAACGGTACGACTCGCCCGGCTCGAGGGCAAAGCTCGGCTGCCCCAGCCGCTCCGTCGAAGTGTCGAACACTTCGTAGCCGTTTTCGTCCTTCAAGTAGATCGACAGCGACAGCCGCCGGCAGGGGCGATTGGCTTTGACGTCGATGTCGACCCAGACGGTCTCGCCCGACTGGTAACTGATCTTCGGGCCGTCCTCGCCTCGGATGACAAAGCTGGCGATGTACGCGTCCTTGGCCTCGCTGTCGGTCTCGATACGATTTTCGGTCAGGTAGGTCTGAACCACCTCCTGCGTCGGCCCCTGCTGCACGACCCGGCCGTGATCGAGCAACAGCGCGCGGTTGCAGAGCGTGGCCACGGCGTTGAGGTTGTGCGACACGAAGACGACGGCCGCGCCCCCCTGAATGATCTCTTTCATGCGGTCGATGCACTTGTTTTGAAACGCGTAGTCGCCGACGCTCAGAACCTCGTCGACGATCAGGATCTCGGGGGCGACGTGGGCGGCGACCGCGAACCCCAGTCGCGCGTACATGCCGGTCGAATACCGCTTCACCGGCGTATCGAGAAACTCGGCCAGCTCCGAGAACTCGACGATCGCGTCGAACCGGCGGGCGATTTCGGCGCGGTTCATTCCCAGGATCGTTCCGTTCAAATAAATGTTCTCGCGCCCCGTAAGATCGGGATGGAAGCCGGCGCCGATCTCGATCAGCGCCGACAGCCGTCCGTTGACGACGATCGAGCCGCAGGTCGGCTTCAGCACTCCGCTCAAGAGTTTGAGAACGGTGCTCTTGCCCGCGCCGTTGTGACCGATGATTCCCAGCACCTCGCCCGGCTCGACGGCCAGCGACACGTCGCGCAGGGCCCAGAACTCGCGGGCCTCGTCGACGCCCCTATCGCCGCCGCGCAGCAATCGCCGCAGGACGCCCGGCACGGCGTCGCGCAGCGATCCGTAGAGTTCGCCCTTGCGAAACTTCTTGCCGACGTGCTGCATGTCGAGCGCGGCGCGCGTCATGATCCCTCGATCCACCGCTGGGCCAAAACCATCTCCTCAACGAACTCGCCAATTCCAATCATCTCGCGTTCGCTCAGGCCATCCGCCGTTGGGGACTATGTTCGAGCAGGGCGACTGCAAGCCAGGCAGCCATCGCGAACAGAACTAGACCGGGAACCGTGGACAGCAGCAACCCGACCTTTCCGCTCAGATGAGCGGCGACAAAGACGTCCGCCAACCGCATCAACTCGGCCGGAAACATCAGGGCTGCGAACAGGGCGAAATAAAGTGCGGTCTTCGTGGGCGACGCGCCTGCCTCGCGATTCGTGGAATAGAGTACGGCCAGCGGGAGGAGCAGTAAGACGAAGTAGTGCGACCAACACAAGGGCGAGAGCAAACAACTGCCGACCACGAACAGTGAGAACGCCACGTCCGCGAAGCGAGCCGTCGGCGGCTGGGGCCCTCGGCGGACAATCGCGAAACAGACGGCCCCGAGCAGGCACACGCACACGGCCGCGTAGAAGCCGAACGATCGTAACAGCGGCACGGACAAGATGTAGCTGGCCTGGGTCAGAATCTGATACAGCGAACAGTTGTCGAACGCGGCCGCGTGGGTCGCGGCATCGAAGTGAGCCGTCCGCGAATATTCGACGAACGATTGGAACCCAAAGCACAGCACGGCCAGTACATTCAACGCCAGCGTTGCGAACAGCGCGGCCGCACAACTCAGGCGGGCGCGGAGCAGAAAATAGACGAGCAACAGCGCCGGAAACAGTTTGAGCGAGATCGCCACTCCGAGCGCGATCCCGCTGGCGACGAACCGGGCTTTGTGCAACCAGTGCCAGCTCAACGTGACCAACAGGGCGAGCAGGGCCCCAGTCTGCCCTGCGCAGCACCCAGCTCATCGGCTCGCAACTGAGCAAGAGCGCGACGACCAGCGCCTTCTGTTTCCAGTCCCAATCAAAGCGCAATTCGCGATCGATCAAAAACAGCGTCGCGAGCATGAAGCCGACGGAGAGCAAGGCAAACGCCAACGAAGTCCCATGCACGCCGAAGAGATAATACAGCGGGATGAACGAAAGAATCATGAACGGCGGATGCGCCTGTAGCGACAGTACCCGCGCGACGTCGTAAAGCTTCTCGTCCTCCTCGCGCCCAACTCGGGCCACAGCGGCTGCAACGACGACGGACGCGGCTCGTCGTCGAGGGCTTTTTCGATCAAAGGGCCAATCTGCGTGGTCGGCAGCGGCCGATGTGCCAACGCCTCTTTGGCCGCGACCAGGTCTTGCATGATCGCCAGCGGAGCGACATAGGCGATGTGGATCGAAACAGCGATCACCAGCAGGCTGAACAAGCCGACGGGGACCACCAGGACCAGCGTCGAAGGAATTGGGCTCTTGCCCAGAAAGGAGCGCCACGGCGGCCGCCGCGCTGATGCCGGCAAGCACCAGCCAGGAGACCGCATGCAAAATGAGATAAATCTTGAGCATCGTGTTGGAGAGTCGGCCGCGACTCGCCAGAGATCCAATCGTCAGCGATCCGATCATCAGAGTTCCGAGAGACGGCCGATCAGATGCACTCCGCGAAGATGTACTCGAGCCGGCGGAAAATCGCGACGGCCCCGCCGAAGATCCCCACGGCCGCCATCGTGCTATAGCCGAGCCAGGCGAGATTCGGCGTCTGTCCCAGCACGACCGCGTCCGACATCCCCTCGAGCAGCGGCGCAACGGGGTTCATCAGCAATACCCACTCCCAGCGGCCGAGGATCGACGCACTAAAGAAGACGGGCGTGACGAAGATGGCAAACATCACAAAGATTTCGACCAGGTACTTCACGTCTCGGAAGAAGAGCCCGGCCGCCGACAGAAATATCGCCAGCCCCGCAGTCAGCAGGATCAAGAGTACGACGATCGGCGGCACCCACAGGAGGTTGACGCTGATGGGCACTCCCACACAGGCCAGAATCACCGTCAGCACGCACGAGGCGACGACGAAGTCGAACAGGTTCGCGAGCACGGCCGACAACGGCACGACGAGCCGCGGAAAATAAATCCGCGTCACCAGGCTCGAATTGGAAATCAGCGAGCTCGTCCCCTGGCGGACGGACGACACAAAAAAAGCCCAGGCGACCGATTTGACGAACACCGGCGTCAAATCCCGCATCGAAAGGGCCTGGTTGGCAACGCGGGCCATCGCCACCCGCACCACCACTCCCGAAACAACAATCGCCGCCGGCATCAGGATGGCCCAGAGCAGGCCCATCACCGATTGTTTGTACCGCACGCGGATATCGCGCCACGTCAGCATGTAGAGCAAATCGCGGTAGCGAACGATCTCGCGCAGCCAATCCCAGGTATGGGAGAGGCCTCGCTCGCGACCGATCGGCAGCGCCAGGGACGGGTCTTGCGCTCATTGAGCCGGGCACTCCGCGAGCAGTCTGTGCTCGATCAACGTTTGGGCTGCCTCGTGAATCAAGTCGAACGGCAAGCCGGACCGTTCGGCAATTTCCAATAGCGAATGGCTCTCATCGCAGAAGTTGAGCACCCACAGCATGGCCGATTCCCGTCGTCCCGCGTCCAATCCGCCGATGGCCTGGTACAGCCCGCGCTTGCCCAATTGCGGCTCGCACTTGGGTTGCAGGTTGCGATAGCTGGCGTTGTTCTCGAGTATGCGCAACACTGCGAGGTAGGCGTCGAGCGAGTCGGCGAGCGCTTCGGCCCGCACGAACGACAGGTTGTCGGCGGAGGTGTGGTATTCGGGGAAACGGCCGTGCGGCGTGCGCGTTAGACTACCAACCGGCAAGTTGAACCCGGGCGAGCAATACTGTCGCTCGTCGTAGCCGTAGGGCGTGAAATCGCGGACCTCGTGCTCCGTCCCGCGTTCCCGCAATACCTGTGTCACGGCCCGGTCGATTTCGGAGTCGCCGCGGCGACTCCTCTTATAGTGCAGCTTTCCGGCGTCTCCCACGCAGGCCGCCACCAACCCGTGGCGGATCTGGCAGGTCCGTTCTTCGTTACGGGCCAGCCAGGTGATCGAGCCGATCGTGCCGGGAATGAACAGAAAGCGATACGAATAGCGAAGGTCGCCCCCCGCCAGCACCTGCGCCAGCTTCGTCAGGAGCGCCACGCCGGACAGGTTGTCGTTCGCCAGCGACGGATGACAAACGTGGCAGGAGAAGAGCACCTCTGCGCTCGTACGGCCACGGAGGAACATCTCGCCGTAGCTGAGTGCGCCGTCAGTCAGGCCGGAGTCGATGAGCACCTCGTACTCGCCCGGCTCCAGCCGTTTGAGTTGCTCCTGCGAGAGGCAGAATCCCCACGTTTCTTTGTAGTAGGACGTGCGATAAGGCACCCAATCCGGCTGCGCAGGATGCGCGTGCAGGTGCGGCTTCAATTCCTCGAGCGACAACCGCCGCTGCACGGGCACGCTGTACTGCAACACGTGCAAATTTAATTTGTGGAAGTCGACGATCTTTTCGCCCCGCGGATTCTTGATCCAGGCGTCGCGAATGTTCCACTCCCGCGGCACCGTCCAGTCGAAGACCGGCGTTCCGGTCGGCACTTCGTGAATCTCGAGCGGGATTTCGCGGCCGAGGCGCTTGAGCGTCGTCCGCAATCCCTCGCCCGTGATGCTGCGGCACGTCGGATAAAGCTCGGCGATAAGCGCGTGCATCCACTCGCCCGCCGCACGCAGGTCGACTTCAGACAGGAGCGGATTCGTTTTCAAGACGGAACCGCCGGTGCGGGTTGGGTCAGGGATAGCCGCGGATCGTCCAAGCCCTGACAGTCGGCGTAACCGGCGTCCTGGTCGGAGATCATGCTGACGGGCAGCGGCCAGGGAATGGCAAACAAGGAATCGTTCCAGCGGACGCCGGCGGCCGACGCGGGAATGTAAAACTCGGTCATTTGGTAGGCGACTTCAGTGTCATCGGCCAGAGTTTGAAAGCCGTGGGCGAAATTCTTCGGCACGTAGAGCGTGCGGCGGTTGGCCGACGACAGTTCGACGGCGAAATGCTTGAGAAACGTGGGCGACTCGACTCGCAGGTCGATGATCACGTCGAAAATGGCACCCGCCGTGCATCGGACGAGCTTCACTTCCTGCGAGGGCGGACGCTGAAAGTGCACCCCCCGCACCGTTCCCCGCAGACGGTTGAACGAGAGACTGCACTGTGCCAGCTCGGTCTCCAGGCCATGCTCCTCGAACTCCCGGCGGCAGAAGGTGCGGGCGAAAAAACCTCGCTGATCCTCTCGCGGCTCGATATCGATCAGAAAGGCGCCCGCGAGCCGGGTCTCGGTGAATTTCATACTTTTCGTCCGAGCCTTCGGTGCTGCTCGGCAGCTCCTCGTTTCATCGCTTGTTCACGGACTCCGTGCCGTGAACGAAATCGGGGGAAACTCAATTGCTGGGGTCCATTCTCGTCAGGTTGATCGTCCGTACAACGGACGCCTCATCATCTAAAGTTCCGCTCACCAAGCTGGTTTTATCGCCCGCAATGCGGATCACGCCTTCTTGCATTCCGCGCTTGACATAAACCAGATCACGGTCGTCGCCCCGTGCATGGATAATGCAATCCGGTGGTGTGGCGGTTTCCGCCAGGAAGGTCCCTTCGTGCGGCGCCAGAGAATAGAAGTCCCCCACGAGGGACTCGATCGAAGCGGCTAAGTCCCGCTGTTGGAAATCTTGATCAATCGTTTTGGGAAGTCGGATGGCACGGGTGGCAATGACCGCGGGGATTCGGGTGATCGCCGAGGCACCAAAGCGGTCGAACTCCTCACTTCTGTAAGGCATGGCGGTGCGATGGTCGCCGGTGATGAACAGCAGTCCATTCTCAAAAAAACCGCCGGCCGCCAGCCGATCGTAGAACGTCCCCAGGGCGGCGTCGCATTCGCGTCGAACGGGCGCTTCGCCGTCAACCGCGCTGCCGTCCAACGCCAGGAAGGGCCGGTGACTCCAGAACGTTTGGATCACGACCAGAAATGGGGCGTGCGCGTTAAGCTGCTCGATCTCTTTCAGGCCAATCTCGTACGCTTTACGGTCTGGCACGGCTCCGAACGGGCCGAGGACCTTCAGCGCTTTGAATCGCGGATCCTCACCTCCAACGATTCTTTGAAAACCAACCTCCTTCAGCCATTCCCTCTGCCCCAGACAGTCAAGATCGCCCGCTCCGATGAACTCGGTCTGATAGCCGAGCCGGGCGACCGTCTGCGGCAGCGCTCGCGAAAGCTTCGGGTAATCGTTCAGCCGAGGTGAGCCCGCAAAGTTCCATTTGGCCTGTTCGGGCGGTATCGGAAACTGTCGCCCCAGCAGACTGACTAGCCCACCAATTGTCGTCCAGCCGTTTGCGTGAAAATTCGTCAGAGCCGTTTCGCGTCGGGCGATTTCGTCGAGCCTTGGCGTCCAGTTCTCGACGCCGGAAAAAAAGTCCGAATGAAACGCCGACAGACTTTCAATCATGACGACAATCACGTTGACGCGTTTATGTCGTCCCGGCTTTACGATCGGCGGGATGGGTGCCGCGGCTTCCAGTTCGGCGCGGAAGGCGACGCTGAAGCCCTGCCGCACAAAACAATCTTTATTCCGCTCGACGACGTTTTCGTAAAGCGGCTTGTCGTTCGGGCAATAAAAGTAGGGGGATGCGGGGAAAATGTAAGTCGCCAGCGGGAGGGCTGTAAGCGGCAGCAACCATCGCGGGTGGTGAGACCCCAGCAGGGGCTTCGTCATTAAATGGACTGAGGCTCTCGCCAAAATCAGCGCAGCTCCGAGCAATGCGAGCAGCTTCAAAGGATTGGAGTGAAGCACCGCTTTCGACCCGGAATTTGACCATAATCCGACCATATGCAAGTCAGATGAGAACGTGACGACGTCATGAACATAGAGCCGGGTGTTGAAATAGTGGTAGACGAACACGTCGAAGACATAGATGAAGATCACTGCGAGACAAAGGCAGAGACACAGCCTTGCGAGGATAGCGCGCGAGAGTCCGGCCCCCGACTTGAGCACCGCGGCCAATGAGTAGAGAACAAACACGGCAGCGAAAATCCCCGAATCGCGTTTGACGATCGACAGGAAAAGCGGGCCGGCGGCTCCCGGACTCATCAATTGAAACCGGTGCAACAGAGCGCCGATCAAAAGCACGATGAAGGCCGGTTCCGGACGGGAAGCGAGTTGCCGAAGGCGACGGGGCAGCGTGGGGGAGACACCGCCGACAGACGCTGCCAGAGTCGGACTCGGCACGGCCACGCGGAGGTCGCGATTCATCACTCGACCTCCACGCGCGGAATCGGCACCACAAAACGTCCTCCCCATTGTCGGACATAAGCCAGTTGCCGCTTGATCTCGTCCTGCAGGTTCCAGGGCAGGATCAGCACGTAATCAGGTCGTGTTTCCCGGATCCTGTCGGGGTGGTGAATGGGGATGTGCGTTCCCGGCAGAAATTTTCCTTGCTTGTACGGGTTGCGATCAACGGTGTACTCGAGCAGGTCGCTCCGCACGCCGCAGTAGTTGAGCAATGTGTTCCCTTTTCCGGGAGCCCCGTAGCCGGCGACCGACTTGCCGGCATTCTTCGCCTCGATCAGAAACGATAAGAGGGCCCGCTTGGTCTTGTTCACTTCGGCGGCGAAGTCGGCGTAACTCTCCAACCGCGTGAGGCCCGCCTCGGCCTCGCGCGATCGCAGCGCCCCCACGCTCTCTTTCACAGGGCGAGATTCGTTCTCCGCGTGTCGGGCAAAAATCCGTAGCGAGCCGCCGTGCGTCGGCAGCTCTTCGACGTCGAAGAGCGTCAGTCCGTGAGCGGCGAAGATCCGCTCAGCCGTGGTCAGCGAAAAGTAGGAAAAGTGCTCGTGATAAACCTGGTCGAACTGCATGCCCTGCATGGTCCGCAACAGGTGGGGGAATTCGACCGTCACGACGCCGTCAGCCGCCAACAGGATTTTGATACCGCCGACGAAGTCGTTGAGGTCGGGAACCTGGGCCAGGACGTTGTTGCCCACGATTAGGTCGGCCCGCTTGCCGGCCGCGGCCAGTTCGCGGGCTAGCGCCTGCCGAAAAACTTGACGAGCGTCGGCACGCCCTCGCGATTGGCCACGTCAGCGATATTCGCAGCGGGTTCGATCCCCAGGCAGGGAATTTCGCGGGCCACGAAATGTTTGAGCAGGTAGCCGTCGTTGCTGGCCAGTTCGACGACGTGGCTCGCCGGACCCAACCGCAGCCGCTCGATCATCTCTTCCGTGTAAAGCCGTGCGTGCTCAACCCAACTCGTCGAGTACGACGAGAAGTAGGCATACTCGCTGAAGATGTGCTCGGCGCTCACGAATTCTTCGAGCTGTACCAGGAAGCATTCGCCGCAGACATACGCGTGCAGCGGGTAGAACGGCTCCATCTGGTTGAGCTGCTCGCGGCTCAAGTAGCTTTCGCACAACGGCGACATCCCCAGGTCGACGAACGTCGCGCTCAGCGGAGCCGCGCAGAAGCGGCACCGCGCCGACGCCGTTTTGCCGGTGCCGCCCGTTGTTTTGCTCGCTGTTTCGATGGCGTGAGCGATGCTCAATTACCTTTCCTCAGCCGCGCAGGTTGCTCGCGAGTTCATTCCAGAGCATCCGCCGGTAAGAAACCGACCTTCTCAGCAGGTAACGACAGATTCTGACCTTTTCCGGAATTCCGATTGGCGAACGCAAAACTGCCTGGAAATACCCGAAGAAGGATCTCCACGTCGGCCAGTACCAGCGCGACGTCGAATTGGGAGAGCAAAGCTTCAGGTTCTCGCGATTGCTGCGCAGTTTTGTCGCCGTGCCCGGCGCCTCGCGCCGGTAAAACAGGACTTGGGGCACCTCGCAGAACTGCCCATACAGCGCCAGTTCCGCGATCATGACCATGTCGGCAGCAGGATAAGGCTGCTCCAGCATGGTTTGACGCAGACTCTCCGATCGGAAGAGCCCCGCGTGCACGTTGTTGTAGTAGGAATGGTCAACGACGTGGCGGAATCGTCGACTGGGACGGGAGTCGTCAATGACCAGGTTTTCCTCGAAAGCGCTCAGGATCCGGCCGTCCTGATCGATCGCCATCGTCTTGCCAAAACAGAGCACGACTTCTGGGCGCTCGTCCAGAACTTTTTTGCACACTTTCAGGAGATCGCGGTCGCAGACGTCATTGTCGGCGGCCCACTTGAAATATTGCCCTCTCGCTTGCTCAAAAACAAAATTGAAGTTCCGGGGCGCTCCGACGTTCGTGGGCTGTCGGAAATAACGGATGCGGGGATCCTTTCCGGCAACCTCCTGGCAGATCTCAGGCGTACGATCGTCCGACGCGTTGTCGGAGATGACTAGCTCGAAGTCCGAAAAACTCTGGCCGAGAATCGACTCAAGCACCGGGACAATGTATTTTTCCCCATTAAAAACCGGCATTCCGATGCTAACAGGTGGGGGCATGCGGCGCTGCGCGTTCGGGCAAGCGATCATTTCGACCGGCATCAAGGCTTCATCCGCAAACCGCCAGCTCGCGTTTCACGCAGGCCCCCTTTTTACGCAGGCACCGGGCCGCCGGTACGATTTGCGGCCTCGGGCATGTAGATCAACTCGCCGTCCGCAGGCGGCCGTTCGTCGTAAAGAGCGGCGGTCTCGTCGGGCAGTCGGGCGTAATCGCTCCCTCGCAAAAAGTCTCTCAAGGTCGTCCCTGTGCATGCCGAATCGATCAGCGGTGCGCACCCGCCGAGCCAATACGTCGTCCAGGTGGACGGTCCTGAAATCGATGCTGAACCGCGTGAGGCCCGACGTGTTTCGAAACCGTCGAATGCATCTGGGCACGGAGAAGATGACAAGTCCTCCCGCCTCGCACACGATCCGAAGTTGCGAGTCAAGTTCGAGGGCTTCCTCGGCCTGGGGTTGTTTTCGCGTGTCGACCTTGATCTGCTTCGAAGCCTCCCGCCGGCTTTCTTTGTTCCATTTGTAGTAGTCGTATTCCCGCGAACTGTTTCGAACCGCCTGGCCCCAATACTTCGGATGGAAGGCCATGGTATTTTCTTTCCGGATGTCGAAGACGGGCAGCCACCAATTCAATTGACAGGGGGGCGCGGAGAACCAGGTGTCGCGGTGCGGGTGAAAGGCATAGGCGAGCCCCGCGGTCAGGTAGTCGTCGGGCGCCATGGTTCGCAGGCGAGGCACGTCAAAATAGGTTTTTTCGAGATCGCAGTCTAAGTCAGTCAAGAGGCCCTGAATCAGCTCTTTCGAGCGCGGGTGGTGGATGAACTTCGGTTTGAGCACGGCCAGGATCTCGACATATTGCTCGACCGGAATAAAGCGGTGCGCGACCTCCGGATCGTGCGGAGCGAACGCGTCCCGCGCTAGCTCGCTGGCGAACTGGCAAAGCTCCAGCGACCGGCGCGTCGCTGAGTAAACCACTAATTGCCCTTCGTACAACAGCTCCCGCCGTTCGTTGTCATCGGTCTTGGCATTGAAAAAGATCGTGTTCATCGTTCACCTCGCCCAAGTTTGTCGAAGCTCACTCGCCGGAGATCATTGCGTGCCGTCCGCCTGCCGCTCACCGATCACGCGGCATGGTGAGCCGCCCGCGATGACGCCGGCCGGCACGTCGTGCGTGACCACGCTGCCGGCGGCCACCACTGCGCCACGGCGTACAATCACCCCCGGCAGCACAACGGCCCGGGCCGCCACCCAGGCGGCCTCTTCGATCACGATCGGCTTCACGATCAGGTCAAACGTCACCCGGCGATGGTCGTGGCTGCCCGTGCACAAGTAAGCCCCCTGGGAGATGCAGGCGTCCTCAGCCACTTCGACGTCGGCCAGGTTGTCGATCCAAACGTCCTCGCCGATCCAACAATGCGCGCCCAGTCGCAGTCGCCAGGGGAACTTGATCCGTACATGCGGCTTGATCACCGCCCCGGCGCCCACCGCAGCCCCGAAGCGACGCAGCAGCCAGCACTTGATACCGTAAAGTGGCATCCATCCCGACTGAAAGACGACGAGACTCGCCACGTACCACAACACGCGGATGAGCGGCCCGCGGCCCGGACTGTAATCCTTTGGCGGTGAATAGGCCGACAGGGATGCCCACTGCGCTCGCGGCACGGTGAGCAGCGAGTCGCCCGACGGCGAGGCAACCGCCGGATCGAGCGTCGTCGGATCGTCCGTCGCCGTCACGTTGCGCGGTTCAAGAGACAAGAGCGGGCTTTCCGTGCGGTGCACGCACCGATTCGTAGATCGTTTCAAGCCGCGCGGCGGTCGTCGCCCAGTTGAATCGTTCTGACAGCAATTCTTTGCCTGCAGGAGCCGCGGCCCGCCGCCACTCGGCGTCGTCCAGGCAGGCGCCGAGCGCGGTCGTCACGGAACTCAACTCGGGCTCGCAGTCGCGGCCGACCCCGGCATCAACGAGGTCCTTCCACAAGTTGACCCGCCGGCTCAACAGGACGGGCAATCCGCTCTGGACGGCGTCGACGGCCGCCAGCGCGAAGTTCTCCTGGTACGAGGGAAGAATGAAGAGGTCGCTCGCGGCCATCGCCGCCCATTTGTCGCGGCCATAAAGCACGCCGGTGAAAGTTACGGCACCGTCGAGACCGCGCCGCGACACCTCCTCCCGAATCGATTGGACGTACGCCGGGTCGCCCGGCCCGACCAGGAGCAAATGCGTCTGTGGGCGTTGCCGCCGCACAGCATCGAACGCGGGGATCAACAGATCGAGCCCCTTCTTCGAGTGCAGCCGCCCGAGAAACAGCACGACGGTCCGCCCTCCCAGCTCGGCGTGCCGGTTGAGGAACTCGTCGCGCAGCTCGGCGCGGGCAATCGGGCGGCGACTCGGTTCCCAGCTCGACGATGTGACCCTGTGGCAGTCCGGGGCACGTGATGGCCGCCAGCCGTTCTTCTTCGGGGTGCGTGTAGCACATACCGCTGGCCCGCCGCAGCAGGGGCCACTCGAGCAGACGTCCATAGCACTGTTTCTTGAGCCAGCCCCGCTTCACCGAATACGGATCGAGCATGCCGTGCGGCATCACGAGGAACGGAACCTGCGCCGCGAGGCTGGCACGGGCCGCGGCCAGGCTCGCGAACGTCCACAGCGTGTGCGCATGAACGACGTCGCTTTCGCGCACGCCGGAGCGGATCGCCGAGCGGAATTGCGAGCCGAAGCAGTAGCCACCGCGAGTGGGAAAGACTTCGAGTTCGTAGGACCGCGCTTCGGCCGTCCGCCAACCGTTCTGGCCCTGGCTGAAGAAATCGGTCGTCAACACGCGGACCTGGTGGCCGCGCACCGCCAGCTCGCGGGACAACCGGTCGACGACGACGGGCGGACCGCCCGCGGCCGGATGCATGTACGGAATGACGTGCGTGATTCTCATGCGTGACCGTTGCCGTTAAAGGTGCTGCGCAACAGCTCGTCGTATTGGCCGGCGACGGCGCTCGGTGAACAGCGGGTCGCGACGAGCGAGCGCATCGCGTTCCCCTGCTCCGCGGCCAGCTGCGGCGATTCGAGCAGCCGGACGCAGCGATCGGCCAGCGCGTCGAAATCGTGGCTGCCTAGCACGCTCTCGCTGCCGAGGACCTCGCTCAAACCGCCGTTCAATACCGACGCGACCACCGGCACCGCGTGCGAGGCGGCCTCCAGGCATGTGAGCCCCATTGCGTCCCAATCGGAATTGAACTCGAGCACGTCGATCGAGTGATAAAAGTCGGTCAGGTCGGTCTGCCAGCCCAGCCAGTGAATCCGCGAAGCCACGCCCAGCTCGCCGGCCAGTCGCTCGAGAGCGGCCCGTTCGACCCCGTCGCCGGCAATCACAAATTCGGCGTTCGGGCAGCGCGCGGCCACGCGCGAAGCGACTTGCAAGAAGACGTCGAAGCGTTTCCGAGCAATGAGCCAACCCGCGTTGCCGATCAAGCCGCGACTTGAGCGGCAGACCGAGCCGTTGCCGCGCCGCCTGCTTTTCACCGGGCTCCGGCAGATCGGGCACCGTCAGCGGGTACATGATCGTCCGCGTCTTGCCGACGAGCGACGGGTAGAGAGCCTCCGCCTCGTGCCGAATGTAGTCGGAACAGAATGTGACGAACTGAAATCGCGAATGAACCATCGCGTACATCCGCCGCCACGACCAATCCGGCTTGACCCCCCGGTGGTGGTAATGCACCGAGAGAATCCGATGCCCGCGGCACGCCGGCGCGACGGCCAGCACGCCCGAGAGGGTCGGCCCGTGCATGATCAGGCTGTCGGCCTGCAGCTTGCGAAACGTGCGCCGCACGCTGAGGTGCGAACGCCAGCCGAAGCGGCCTCGATAGTCGAGGGCCGTCACCGGGATGTTTTCCGCTTCGAGCTTGGGGACGAACCTGCCGGCCGGATGCATCGAAACGACTTCAGACGAATGCCCATAAGGGCGCAGCGCCTGCATCAGCCGAAAGGCCCCCTGCTCGGTGCCCCCCAGGTTCGTACACTGCAAAACGTTCAGGACGTGCATCAGCGTTCGTTCACAATCGGGCCGATTCGCGGCGGGCACAGAATTCGTGATCGGGGCAGACCTCGGCGAAGAGACGCACCCAACGCTCGACGATTGCGGAGGGCCGAATCTCTTGCGCAGCTGACGCGATGCTTGCGACATTCGCCTCAGCGTGGCGGGCGACTCGAGCACGCGGAACATCGCGTCGGCCAGTGCCGTAGCGTCCCCGGCGGGTACGACGTAACCGTTTTCATCAGGTCGCACGAGCTCGGCCGCGGCGCCGACCGCGTCCGACGCGACGACCGGCAGCGCGGCCGCGATCGCCTGGTTGATGACCACGCCCCAGCCGTCGTGCCGCGACGGAAGGACGAACAAGTCGGCCCGGGCAAAGTACGGCGGCAGTTCGGCCACGGGATGAAAACCGGCGAATGTCACCCGCTCGCGCAGCCGCGGGTCGAGGCGGGCAATCAACGTGTCCTTCAATGGACCAGTCCCGACGAGCGACAACGTGGCGTCCGGCAGCTTATCCGCCACGCGAGCGAATGCCTCGAGCAGCACGTCGATCCCTTTGCGCTCGATCAGCTGGCCGCAATACAAGATCGATCGCGTGCCCCGCGTGCCTCGGTCGGACGCGTCGATCGCGAAATAGTCTTCCACTTCACAGCAGTAGGGTGTGTTGTGAATCGGACAGGCAGCGTCGGCACTCTTCGCATAGGCCTGTTGCGCCAACTGACCGATCGCGGCAATCCCTGCAGGTCCGCGGAGCGCGCGGCCCAGGGCGAACTGCCGCAACGAACCGAGCAGTCGATTGCGACCCCGCACACCGGGACGCTCGGCCCAAAAGATCCAGGGCAGCCCGCTTTTCCGCAGACGATTCATCACGAGATGGCAGGTGACGCTGGTGTAGCCGGCGACGACAACCACGTCGGGCTTCCAAGAGGCGATCGTCCGCCACGCGCCCGGATTGATGTGAGTGCGAATGCCGGCGACCTGAAAGCCGCGACCCGGTAAAAAGCTCGCGTAGTCCGGCAGCGACACGCGCCCCCAATAGGTGTCGGGCGCGCTTTGCTCCATGTAAAAGACGCGCGGCTCGATCCGCCCATCGGTCCGAATGGCCTCGAAGAGATCCTGCACGTACGGCGACGGCATCAACGTCAAAAATGCGGCCCGCAACCGGCGCGGAAAGCCCGCGTCGCGCGATTGACAAACGGCAGTGGCCAGATGCGACATGACGGAAGCGTGTGTGTAGAGACTACCGGGCAGCGGGTGGCAGGCTTAGTGAATCGAGTCTTGCGGGTGCAAGTTCTTGTGACACGGTTGCGACAGGCAGCGCGGACGATTCGGCAGGCATCGCGACCGGGCCGCCCGCGCGCGCCTCGCGAATCCGCCGCAGTGTTCCCCGTTGATATTCGCGACGCGTTTTCATCCACCGAGCGAAATCGGGCCGCGAGATCGACCGCCGTTCGCTCAGAAACCGCGGGAACCACCAGAGCGCGGCGAGCGCTCCACGGGCGGCGACCAGCGGGCGGCGCCGCGCGAGCACCTTCAGAACGTCCGCGACCAGCAACAGCGGATACCACGCCAGCACGTCCGGCAGCGGCACCCGCAGCAGAAACGCCCCCGGGTGCATCACGATTTGCGCGACGTGGTAAACGGCTCCGGGGTCGTTCTTCCGGCCGTGCATCACTTGCTCGTGGATCACCGGCACGTGCGGGTAATAGTGGATCTCTTTGCCCAGGCCGAAGAAGCCCAGGCTCAGCGGCAGCTCTTCGCCGTAGAGGTAGTATTTTTCATAGTAGCCGCCGGCCTGCAGGTAATCGGTGCGGCGAAACATGACTGCGCACGCGATGAACGTGTAGGCCGGGCAGATTTCGGTGCCGTCGAATTGCGGGTTGCGCGGCCCCGCTCGTCGAGCTGGCGAAACGCGAGACAGGCCACCTGCGGATTCGTTTCGAGGTATTCGACGGCTCCGGTCAACCCGGCCGTTTCGGCGAAGCGACTGTCGTCGTCGTGAAAGACGACATACTTTCCGCGGGCCGAGGCGACCATCAGATTGCGGACCATGGGCAACGGCAGCGGCGCGAACGTCTTCACGCACTTGACCGTCGGATAGGCCTCCACTAGCCACTGGAAGATTTCATCTGTCGGCGAATTGTCGACGACGAGAATTTCGACAGGCCGGTACGCCAGCGCGAGCACACTCTCGATCCCCTTGATCAAGAGCTCGCGCCGCATCCAGGCGACGAACGTGACCGTCACCAAGGGACGTTCAGCGTCCGACGACGCAGGCGTTTCCCGGAGCACATCGGTGTCGCGGGTCAGTGATTCAATGCTTGTGGGAGAAATGACAGTCACGCTTGGCGTTCAGCAGTTGAAACGAGTCGAGCGAACAAGAGTCATCGGCTTACGGGCGGTTCGTAGCGGGTTTGCGCGGTCACTCGGAGCGGTCGGCGTTGGACCGGGCACGCATAAGTGGGCGCCGCCGTCCGGAGTCCCGCGATGCCGAGCACCTCGGAAATCCGCATCAAGAAGAACAGGGCCATCAGGGCGTAGAACGTCGAAAAGTTGACCGAGCGGCCGCAAGCGAAAATCGTGGCCACGCCGCCGGCATAAACCAGGAAGGCGGGGAGCGACCTCAAGCCCACCGGCAGCAGGTCGTCCCAGGCGCGAACGACCACGCCGGCCGCAGCCGGCACGAGCAAAAGCCCTAGGAAGCCGAAGTTCAAGTAGGCCTCGCCTAGGAAGCCGGGCGAGACCGTGAGCGTCGGCTCGCCGAAGCGGTCGAGCGCCTCGTGCGCCCGAGCCAGCACGAGCCCGGCGTCGGCGACCGGCTTGCCCGGCCAGAGGGCACGCGGAATCGGATTGACCAACTGGGTGAAATAGGTCGACCCGTACTCGGGCGACATCCCGTGTTCCTCGGCTTTAATGATGAACAACAATTCGCGATACATCTCGACGCCGACAAAATCGACGTTCATCACCACGCTCGCGTCGAACTTGCCTGCGTTGCGGCCGGCCACCACGGCGGCCGACCAGAAGTATCCGCCGACGAGCCCGCAGGGTATGCCAACCACGATCAGCGCCCGTCGCAATCGCGGCGACGCGTTCCAGAAGATGGCGGCCGCCAACGGCAAGGCGATCGGCAGCACGATCGACCGCGTTCCGCTGAAGAACGATTTCAAGAACATCCAAAGCACAAACACGGCGCAGAACCAGCGATGCCGCGTCGGCGCCCGCTTCATGAACGCGAGCGCAATCGCCAGAGGCACAACGGCCGGCAGGAACACCTGCAGCTCGTAAACGATCGTGCTCCACGACCCGTAACGCCCGCGACCGAGCGAGCCCGACCAGCGGGGCCGCATCCCGGTGAGCCCCTCGAACAGCTCCGCCACATCGAATTGCGTGTACAACAAGATGCTGCCGAAGCCGATCGTCGCACCGGAGGCGACCAGCATCCACAACATCCGCGGCTGCTCGAGCATCCGCATTAGTCGTGTGAACGGAGCGAAGAGCGGCACGTGAATTCCGTGAAACGCGGCCAGAAAGGTGCACGTCGCCAGGACCACGCAGAACATGCCGAAGTCGTACTCGAGCTGCGTAAAGCTGGCGAGATCCTTGGGCAACCGCAACGCTTCGAGCAAGTACCAATAGATCACCGAGA
The DNA here is from genome assembly GCA_963813715.1 of uncultured Planctomycetaceae bacterium. Lineage (GTDB taxonomy): Bacteria > Planctomycetota > Planctomycetia > Planctomycetales > Planctomycetaceae > DASPSM01. The sequence continues at coordinate 1,080,938 of CAWFAK010000007.1, forward strand.
TCAGCACCGCGGTCCGCGGCGAAAGCAGCCGATACAGCCCACGGCGCAGATCGAAGACGATGCACGCCAGGATGAAGCCGGCAACGAGGACCGCGGTAAATGTCGATTGGGCGTTCATGCTCGGTTGATGAAACCACCGCGGGCAAAGACCGGAGCGGGCTCGGTTCCGGCCAGCTGCGTGAGAATTTCGCGGACTCGTTCCGCGTGCACGTCCCACGAGAAGGTGCGGGCTTGCTGAGCGGCGGATACGCCCATTTCCGATGCCCGCTCCCGGTCTGCTCGCAACGCCTCCAGCCGCTGGGCCAGTCCTTCGACGTCGTCGGGCTCGAGCACGAAGCCGTCGCGTCCTTCCCGCATCAGGTCGGGTCCGGCCGAATGCGTGCTGGCGATCACTGGCATCCCGGTCGCCATCGCTTCGGCAATCACCAGCCCGAAACCCTCAAAGACGGAGGGGAGCACGAGGACGTGTGCCGAGTGCATTTCCCGCACGATTTCGGACTGGTCGAGCCGGCCGGTCATGCGGACCGTGTCGCGGTAGGCGTTCAGGGGACGCATGTCGGCGGGAAGCGGACCGGCGAGCGTGAGCTCCACGCCGGTTCCCCGAATTTTCTCGAACGCTTGCAGGAGGTACTTCACGCCCTTGCGCTGGCCTACGCCGCCCACAAACAACACGCGGAACGGACCATCCGTGGGGCGACGGACAAACGCGAACTGCTCGACGTCGGCGCCGAGCGGCAAGAGCAGGATCCGATCGGACGGGATGCCCACTTGCTCGAGCGAGGTCTTGGTGAACTGGCTAGCCGCGACGCAATAGTCGGCCGCGTGCGGCTCCTCTTCGAGTCGCTCGCGGTACCAGTCCGGGAAAGCGAAATTCGAGATCGTCGAGGCCCACTCCGGGTGCCGGATCGATTCCTGCGACAGCAACTCGATCGCCCGCGGCACGTGGGCCGTGGCGAACTCAGCGATCGCGATGATCTCGCGTTTTCTCGCTGCTTTGAGGCTTTCGAGACAGCTGCCCTGAAAGCCCCAATAGCCGTCGCAATCGCGGACCCAGCGTTTGGCCACCCAGTGATCGAAGAACGCGTCGCGGTGGAAGACGCAGTTCTCGGCGACTTTTCCCAGTCCGAGCGCACGGCGGGCGATCAGCTCCGGCACCTCGTACCGCCAGCGACGCACAATCTTTTCGTGCGGCAGGCCGTGCTGCGTCCGTCGACGCAGGGCCCGATCGACACGTCCGATCTTCGACGCCCAGCGATCGGGAAACCGATCGGGTTTGTAGTAGCCACTGGTAATGAACAAATCGAGCGCGCGGGCGCGTTCGACCGCAAGCGCGTGCCGATACGCGTGCTGCTTGCCTGAATGCGCGACCCGAATCCGAATTTGTCTACCCAATTTGATCATCTGCTGAACAGCGGACTGCCACGAAGCAAGCGGTCACCGACTGCCGTTTCCCGTGCTGGCCGAAATCGCCACCGGCTCCGGCTCGACAGGCCGGCTGGCGCGGAGGGCGTCTTCCCGAAGCACCTCGTGCCACGAAAGTGAGCCCAGGCCCCACGCCTCCGCGGGATCGACGCATTTGCGGCGATTGAGTCCGACGGCAATTTTTACCGACTCGCGCCTAACCGATTTCCGCTCCCGCACGGCCCGCGGCAAATGCCACAAGAACTCCCCCCAAACGCGTGGCTCCGTCAGCAGCCACCCGCTGCGCGCGGCGTAACGCGCCTGCCCGGCGAGCTTGCCCAAGAGTGCGGGAACGACCCACGGTCCCGGATAGCGCATCACGACGCTGATGGCTTCGTTGCGGGCGTGGCGTTGGTGCACGCGCCGCTCGTTGCGGTTGAGCGAAGAAAACTCGTGATAGACAATGATTTCGTTCCACTGGACGACGCGGCAGCCCGAGTCCCAGGCACGCAGCGCGAGATCGGGCTCCTCGTAACCGTGGAAATAAATCTCCGGCAGCAGCCCGGTCTTTTCGAGCATCGAGCGGCGGATTGCCGCGCCGCAGCACGCGAACGAGCTGCAATGCCATTCCCCGGAGACTTGTCCTGCGGGGGCCAGCGTCGCCGGGTTTTCGGGACCGATCACCTGGAACGAAATGATGCCGATATCCGGCTCGCCGTCCATCCGCGCGACAATCCGCGCAGGCATCGTTTTCGATAAAGCGGCTGTCGTCGTCGAGGCAGACAATGTAACGGCCCCGCGCCCGCCGCAAAATGTCGTTCCGCGAGGCGATCGACCCCTTGTTCACCGCGTTGCGAACAATGGCCACCTCGGGGAATTGTTGGCAAACGACCTCGTAGGTGCCGTCGGTGGAGGTGTCGTCGACAACCAGCACTTCCGTGTCGATTCCCGTCAGCGTCCGGCAACTCTCGAGCGTCTTGACCAGTTCGCTCACCCGGTTGCGGGTCGTGATCATGATGCTGACATCGAGCGGGCGATCCGGCGTGGTCGTCATTGGCGGTACCCCACCACGCGTGCGGGCACGCCCACGACGACCGCCCCCGCGGGTGAATCGGCCGTGACCACGGCGCCCGCGCCGATCACCGCTCCGTCCCCCACCGTCACGCCCTTCAGCACGATGGCTCCCGCGCCGATCCACACGTCGTTGCCGATGCGCCGTTTTCGCAGACGTCAATGGTTGCGATCCCACGCTCTGCCCGGCCTGCGTGCCATGGTCATGGTCGGTGATGTAGCAGGAAGGTCCAATCATGCAGCGCTGGCCCACAACGATCGAGTCCGATGCGTCGAGCATCGTGAAGCGGTTGATGTATGTGCCCGCGCCGATGCGGATCCGCGGCTCCGCGCGACGCTCACCCGACGTGAGCAGCACAACGTGGTTGTCCAAAGCCGCTTCATCTTCGAGGACCACGTCCCAGGGGTTGCGGGGGACTTCGATCGCCTGAATCCAACAGCCGCGTCCGACGCGCACTCCGCGAAAGCGAAGCCACTGGCGACGAAGACGACGACGAACTCCGCACCATGCCTGATAAAATCGCTCGATCATCGCAACCCGGGAGCCGCCACTCGACCGACCGTCTGACGCCAGGCAGCCCACACCGGGAAGCCCAGCAGAAATTTCCATTTGGCCAGGCGGACGTTCCAGGGGAGCAACGTCCGATAGAGCCGCCACGCGGCGGCGAACTGTCGTTCGCGCAACAGGGTGAACGCCACGGGTCGCGGCGTGGCGGGAGATAATCCGCCGCCGCTCGACTGCACGCTCGCGCCCTCCGGGGTAGCAATCCCGGCACTCGTTGGCGATCAGTGCCTGGGCCGCGTGAAAGCCGTACTCCCATTTCCGCGTGACCTGGTCCGCCGCGCCATCGCGGTAGCCGAAGGTCGGAGGGCTAACCACCTGCACGAAGCCGCGTGCCGTTCCCAGAGCCATGGTAAGGTCCGAGTCCTCGCCTTCTCGCATCGACGATTTGAACCCACCGCACGCTGCTCAGCGCATCGCGGCGGACGACGAACGACAACGCGCCGAACCAGCGCCACGCGTCCCCGCTGCTGTAATAGTCGTCGAACGGCAACGTACTGACCGGCCCACGCGAAACCGACTGCAACTCGCCCGCTGTTCGGAACACCTTGGGCCGTCCGGCAATGAAAGCCGGCCGGCCGTATTGCGCGATGACTTCGCGATAAGCGGTTAATGTCCAGGGAAGCCAAACGTCGTCGCTATCGAGAAACGCCACATAGTCGCCCTGCGCGTTGCGGACGCCGTTGTTGCGGGCTTCGGCCGGCCCGGCGTTGGCCTGACGCAGGAAAATGAGTCGTCCGGCATATTCGGCCGCGACGCCGGACAAATCCTCTTTGGAGCCGTCGTCCACCACGATGACCTCGAAATCTCGGTCCTCCTGGCGAAAGACCGACTCGAGCGTTTCCCGCAACAGGTCGGCGCGGTTGTACGTGGGAATCACGATCGAAAATGAGGGCGGCTGAGACACGATTCGGCGATGTTTCAACGTTGTGTGGGAAGGCGGGGCGCTGGCGGGCAGTGTTCGGTTAGTCGAGGGGTACGACAAAATCGTCGAGCGTCAGTTGATCGTGCTCGGCCGGACAAAAGGCCAGCGGTTTCTTTCCGTAAAAGCAGGCCCAGCGACTGAACGTGCTCGGCACCGCCAGCACCAGGTCGCACTGCGCGAGCAGGTACATGTCCTCGACCAGGTTGCCGTCGGCGAGCATCCAGTTCAGCCCCTCAAAGTGCCGCGGATCCTGAGGGACGTGCGACGTGATGACAAAACACGGCTGGCGCGGCCGCAGCAGGTCGACGAGCCGCCGCATGACGGCCGCGTATGTTTCGGTCGGGCGAAAGAACTCTCCGTTCTGATAGGTCGCGTAATCGCCCTGGCGGATGTGAACGCCGACGACGCATTCGCCTCGGGCCCGCGCGGCGGCGATTTTCTGCTCGACGTTGGCCTGGATCGATTCGACCGGCCGGAAGTAGTGCCGGATGGCGTCAGCGTGCTTGTGGAACAACTCGTAGTTGCGAAACTGCCAGCCCAACAGAAAGCAAACGGACGTGTCCTGAATTTTGTCCAAGTGATCGGGCTGGCTGAGATCCAAGTCCTCGGCCGCATTATACGGCCAACTGACGAAAGTGCGGGTGATGCGGTTGTCGACGTGCAGACGGCGGAGGGCTCGCGCCGTCACGTTGCTGACGCGGAAGGCGTACTCGCGCACCTGCGGAATCGAAAGCCGTCGTTGCCGCTCGGGAAACGTGCAGCACGCGGACGATACCGTTCCCATGAAGTATTGAGCATAGTCGGCAAACGCGATGTTCAGCAGCCGAAACCGGTGCTCGGCCGCCAACGCAACCAGGTGACCGCCAAGCACCAGTCGATTGCCGAGTTGTCCGCATTTGCTGGCGACAATGAGCGTGGTCATTGAATTCGAGGCAGCGTGACGAACTTAAAAACAAAGACGCGGGCCACAACCTTCGGCAAGGACCTGTTCTTCGAACTTACCATCGCAGGAGACGGCCCGTCTGGTCCTTTATGGATTTCGATTCTGCAATCCGTGTGATTGACGACATTGAGACATCGTGCGTCGGCGCGTCAGCGACGCGGAGCATCCCCGCCGATCGAAAGTCCGTTCGGATTGGCCCGGGGCGACTGGGTGGCCCTCGACTCGAGGACGGTCAGCGCCGCCAAGCGGCCGCTAGTCGGCAATCGATCGGAAAGGAAGCCGCCGCACCACCGTACCCACGTCCGCAACAGATAGACGATGCCCATGAGTCCGCCGATTCCGACAATGATTTCATCAAGCGAATTCCCGACGAGGCCACTCCCCAGCAGGGTTCCGGTCAGTCCGCACGCGCAGGCCGCGACGAAAGCGGCCAGCGCGCCTTTTCGTGACAGGGGCCGCACTCCGAGGGACGCCAGCAAGGGCAAGTCGGTGTAACGCACGAAGGCCCCGTACGCGATGACATTCACGCGAAACGGGATGTCGAAGAGCAGCATCACGCCGACGTGAAAAATCGTCACCAACGCCAAGACCAGGCAAAACGAACGACGCCGGAGCGCGGCCGGCAGCACGGCGAGCTCGAGCGCGACCGTCGCCCAATCGGCCCCCTTCCAGAACCAGGCGGATTGAATCGGGCAGCGCCAGCTTCGCACCCCAGGTTTCACGGCCCGTCACCAGGTAGTTGGTAGCGAGGTGCCCGTAGGTGCATTTTAAGTCCGGGTTGAGCCAGCCGGTGGTGGCCTTTGCCCAACCGCTGGTGAAGAGGGCAAACCCGACGAGCAGCGCGAAGAGCGCGACGGGCCACGCGTCGGCCTCGGTCCCCCTCGCCTCCGATGTGTCCGTGGTCGACCGACGCGTGGCGTCGACCGACAGTGCTCGTCCCCAACCGGCAAAGCCCAACACCAACGGAGCCACGACCAGCAGAATGTCGTGGTCGATCTTGCCGAGCGAATACCGCCAAGAGTCGAGAGCCAACAGCGTTAGCCCCGTTCCGACCGATGCCAGAGTCGTGCGCCACCCCACGAAGAGCAGCGCAGCAAACAGCGTGAGCAGCAGATTGATCCCCAGGATCACTCCGCTCGGCGGCACGTTTGTGAACAGGGCTGCCGGTCCGATCGGCGGATTGAAAAAGGCCCGTGGCGCAGAGGGGATCCACACCGCGACCGGAACCACGGCAACGAGGACGAAGGCCGCGTACAACATGCGATAAATGGCCAGGTCGCGTGCGGAGAGCGCATAGCTTTCGATCAGGCGCCGTTCGGACCTCCGCAGGAAGTTGCCGATCACCGCGGCCCTCCCGCCAGCGGAACGATTAAAGTGCCGCCTGGAGTCCGACGGGATTCGACTCGCGTTCCGTCCGCGCCGAACGTTTCTGCCACTCGATACCAGCGGATCTCGGCACGCGAGACGGGCCGCCCCGGAACGAGACTCTCCGCCCGCCCGCGCAACCAGGCCCGTAGCGACGCTTTGTTTTCCGCAGAATTGCGCGACAGGTTTCCAGCCGCAAACCCGGGAAAAATCGTCTCTTGAATGCGGCGAATTCGTGAAGCCTTGGTGGGAGTGGGGGCTGTGTCGCTTGTCGGCCGCAGCGCGTTTGCGGCGATGGCCGCGCGGTGACCGTCGGGAAACTCGGCGAGCAGCTCGTTCGGAGTAAACGAGAACTCCTGTCCTGCGGAAATGAACACCGCGTCGTACTGCGTCATCTCCACGGCGCCGTCGCGATAGCCGCTGCTGCCGGAAAACGTCGGCATCGTGAGGGCCGGATACGGTTCGCCAAAAAAGTGAATGAACGCGCACTGGACGGCGAGCAAACCGCCGACGACGGCAAACACGGCGCCACGCGGGGCGTGAGGCAGGGTTCCGCCATCAGATCGCCGCGTTGTTCCCGATCACTCATCGCAGTCAGATTCATTCGCCGAAAGACGGATATGGTCCGCCCCGCGTCCGCAGGCGACGTGTAACTTGGGCGATCGATTCGGCGGCCCGAAACCCGAGCGAGTGATAAACCAGGCGATAGGCCCGCGGGAAACAACCCGAGGCGTCGAGCCGGTACTTCGGGTGCTTGCTACGGGCCAGCTCGGCCACTCGTCGTGAGGCCTGCCGGTCGATTTGGTACAGTCCGCGAGCCGATTCGATGCGACCGTGGGCAATCGCGTCGCGGCGTTCCTCGGTCAGCTCGCCTTTGGCTTGCAGGTGTTCTTCCACCGCGTCGATGATCGCCAATCGCAGCATCAACGTGCGATACGGGTCCTTGCGGCAAACCGTAGTTGAACTCCAGAGCCGATAGACGGCTCCCGCCGTCGGGCAGAACTGGAAACGCTTGTTCGCGACCAGCATCCGCAGGTAAAGCTCGTACTCCTGGCAGCTGGGCTGGTCGGGACGCCAATTGCCCACGTCGACGATCGCCGCCCGGCGCCACAGCGGACCACCCGTGCGCGGCAAGAGGCCGCGGACCAGGTGGACCCAAAGGTCGTGCGGCTCCGGGATCGACGGCCGCTCTTGCCACAACTTTTGGTTGTCTTTCCAGTACTGCAGGATCATCGGAGCGTAGGCGACGTCGACCTTCGTCCGGTCGAATTGGTTTAGTTGCCGCTCGATCTTGTCGGGCAGCAGGTAATCGTCGGCGTCGAGATACTGGACCCATTCGCCATCGGACAATTCGAGCAGCCGGTTCCGCGCGACGTTCCCGCCAAGGTTGGGACCCGTTTCGACGCGAATTGCGTCGCCGAACGAACGAATGATGGGCAGGCTGCCGTCCGTCGAGCCGTCGTCGACGACCACGACCTCCTTGTTCGGCCAGGTCTGCTCGAGGGCCGATTGAATGGCCTGCTGAATCCAGCGTGCCGCGTTGTAACACGGGATGAGAATGCTGACTTTGGGCTCCGCGAAGCGCGGCGTGCTCTGTTGTTCGCGGACAACGTTGCCCGAGACCGCTGTCGACGTCGATCCGGCTGAGTCGCCGGTCATCGGCTCGGGACCAGAGCGGCCATTCGCAGGAAAGCCAGGAAGATCGGTTCGGTTCATCATTGGGTTCGAGCAACACGCTCGACGTCTTGCCGTCGGCAAAGCTAAACGCGGGACGCTTACGTCAATTGTGGAGAGGGATAGGCGGGAGGCGGGAACTATGAGGCTGAGAGCGTCGATTCGGCCGCTTCGCTCGCGGCGCGGGGCTGGAAGTGCACCTCGTGTTCGGCGGCGAAGAGCCCTTCGCCCTGGGCTGGCAGTTGGCCCGTGCCGAAGAAGTTGCCTCCTTCGACATAAAACACTCCCGCGTTGCGGACGCAATCGATGATTTCACCGTTGACCATGGCCTGAACAGTGAACCGGTAGCAGCCCGGCAACAGCGGCAACTTGGGCACGACGAACGTGACCGTTCCGCCGTCCGGTTCGACCAGGCTCAGATCCGAGCGGACCAGGCGGGAGTCGAGCAGCAACACGCGCTGGGCCAGTTCGTTCTCGACGCCCAGCGACACGCGCATATTGCGGAGCGTCCGCTGCGATTGCGTCTCGAATTGCAGCGTGAGCGCCGCAGGCGCGCCACACTGGAAGTTCATGACGCTCTCGCCGCTGCCGTTGGAGAAGGACACGGACTTGAAACGGATCTCGCCCGTCCCCTGCCGATCGTGCCGATCCTGCAGCGGTTGCATCGCGCCGCGGCTCACGGACCGCAGGTAGCGTTCGACGATGGTCGACGTGGGGCCGCTGTCTCGCAGCCTGCCCTCCGACAGCCAGATCGCCGACGTGCACATGGCCTCGACGGCCGCCATCTGATGGCTGACGAATAAAATGGTCCGACCCGATTGGGCCACGCCGCTCATCTTGCCCAAGCATTTGTTCTGAAACGCCTGGTCACCGACGGCCAGCACCTCGTCGACGATCAGAATTTCCGGATCGAGGTGGGCCGCCACGCTGAAGGCCAATCGCACGCTCATCCCCGAGGAGTAGCGCTTGACCGGCGTGTCGAGAAACTTTTCGACCTCGGCAAAGGCCACGATTTCATCGAACTTGCGGCGGACTTCCGCGCGGCTCATCCCCAGGATCGAGCCGTTGAGGAAAATGTTCTCGCGACCGGTCAGCTCCGGATGGAATCCCGTGCCGACCTCCAGCAGGCTGCCGATCCGCCCCATGATCTCGACGCGGCCTTCGGTCGGCTCGGTGATCTGCGAGAGGATCTTGAGGATCGTGCTCTTGCCGGCCCCGTTATGCCCGATGATCCCCACCACTTCGCCCGGTTTCAGCTCGAATGAAATGTCGCAAAGCGCCCAGAACGATTCGTCCTCGGTCGAGCGTCCCGAGAGGGACTTGAATCGCTTGAGCGGATTCGTGATGAAGCCGGCGAGCGTTTCGCGGAGCGTCGTGTATCCGCTTTCGCGCGCACCGAGCTGGTAGTGCTTGCCCAACCCCTCAACACGTATGGCGAAATCACTCATCGGACTTCTCGAACCTGACGATCAACAGCGCTGCCTTGGAGTCCAGGTGTTGGACGCAACGCATCAAACAATGTCGGCGAAGCGGCGTTCCGTCTTGCGGAAGTACAACAGTCCGGCCGCCAGAAAGATCAGCATGACCGCGGTGGAAACGGTGACCGACGTCCAGTCGAGCTCTTCACCCATCAGCGTGGAACGAAAGCCGCTGATCATTCCCACCATCGGATTGAGGGCATAGAGGGCCCGGTAGCGTTCGGGCACCACCGACACCGGGTAGGCTACGGGGCTGGCGAACATCCAGATCTGGACCAGGAATGCCAGCACGTAGCGAAAGTCGCGATAGACAATGACTAGCGCCGCCAAGAGCGTCCCGAAGCCGACCGTCGTCAGAACCGTACCGACGAAGAAAATCGGCGAGAGCAGCAGGCTGGCGTGAAAGCCGACGCCGTACCAAATCATCAGCACCAACAGCATGACGAACGACACGCCAAAATCGACGATGCCGTTTCCCATCGAGGCGATCGGCAGAATCAGGCGGGGGAAATAGACCTTATTCACCAGGTTGGCGTTGGCCATCAAGCTCTGCCCGGCCTGGGTCACGGCCGTGGCAAACAGAGTCCAGGGAAGCAATCCGGCAAAGACGAACACCGGATACGAACCCTTCACGCTATGCGACATGCCCCCCAGGCGGCCGAAGAAAATCGTGAAGACGGCCATCATCAGGAGTGGCTGGATGATCGCCCACATCGCCCCCAGCACGGTTTGCTTGTAACGAATCTTGACGTCGCGCCAGATGAGGTAGCCCATCAGTTCGCGATAGCGCCACAGCTCGCGAAAATCGACCATCCGCCAGCCCGACCGGGGCTCGATGATCGTGTGCTTCAGTCGCGGGACCGAAGGAATCCTGCGCGACAATGGGCTCGACCTCCGCTGCGGTGGCGAGCGGAACGGCGGGCGGCAGAGAGGTGACGATCTCTTCGGACATCTTCGTTAGCGGTTCGCCGGACGTGGGAAATATGGCGCCGCGGCGCGGGATGGCGCGGCCGCGTCGCAAGGTGCGGTCTTACAGATTTCGCTTTTAGAGCTCACGATTGAACTCGTAAATCCGCCGGGCCAGGTCAAGCAGCCTCGTTTGGACATCGCCGGTCTCGTTGGTCTGCAGCAGCGTCTTGACCAGGGGCGGCCATTCGCGGCGTCCCCACAGCGTCCGATGCAGTTGGCGAGCACCGTTGCGGTCGACGTAAGTTCCCGCTTCCAACTGGTACCAATAAGCCACGGCCACCCGCTGCACACCCTGTTGATAGTGCTGAATCACCAAATGGACGGCTGGCGCGTCCGGCAACGTCGTGGTTTCGCTTTGCAGCAGTTCCCAACCGTTGTTCGTATAACAGAGCTCGGGGGTGTGCGGGGTCCAATCGTCCTGGGACGTCCAAGCCGCCCGATGCACGAAGACGACGGCACCGGCGGACTCCGCGTAACGCCGTTCGTTGTGATCAATGGCTCCCACGTTGGCGAACGCCGCATCCACCTGCAACTCGGTGCCGGACCAGGGTCCGATCACGTGCGGCAGGTCCGAGAGGGCATGCAGCGGCGCTCGCGCGGTCGATGTCAAAAACAACGCCTTGACGACCCACCCGCCTCCCTGGATCAACGCCACGCAGGCGACGGCCAGCCAGATAGCCCGGCTCAGGCTGCCGCCATTCGCACGAGTAGCCGGTTCCGCGGTGGGCTGAGGCAAGTGCGGCGAAAGAGTAGTGGTCATGAGAAGCGGTTCACGATCAGCGAGAACTGTTGAGCGCCGACCACTGGAGTCCGGCGGCGCCCGGCGCGGGCTCAGGTCTGCTCGGCGGTCCGCTGCGAGTAAGCCTTGGCGAAACGTTCTTCCCGTGCGAGTTCCCAGTCCGCCTCGACCATCACTTGTGCCAGTTCGGCGAAGGTCGTCTTCGGCTCCCACCCCAGGATGTCGCGGGCCTTGCTGTAGTCGCCGATCAGCAGATCGACCTCGGTCGGCCGGAAGTAGCGCGGGTCGATCTCGACGTGGTCCTGCCAGTTGAGATCGAGGGACTGAAACGCGGCTTCGAGAAACTCGCGGATGGTGTGCGTCTCGTTCGTCGCGACGACATAGTCGTTCGGCTCGTCGTGCTGCAGCATGAGCCACATCGCCTCGACGTATTCCTTCGCATAACCCCAGTCGCGCTTGGCGTCGAGGTTGCCCAGGTAGAGCTTGTCCTGCAGCCCCTCCTTGATTCGCGTGGCCGCCCGCGTGATCTTTCGCGTGACGAAAGTCTCGCCGCGGCGGGGCGATTCGTGATTGAACAAGATGCCGTTGCAGGCGAACAGGTCGTACGCTTCCCGGTAATTCACCGTCTGGTGGAAGGCAAAGACCTTGGCACAGGCGTACGGGCTGCGCGGATAGAACGGTGTCGCCTCGGTCTGCGGCACTTCTCGCACGTCGCCGAACATCTCGCTCGACGACGCTTGGTACACGCGCACCGGCTTCCGTTTGCCAGCTGGCGGGCCGCATCGAGCACGGCCAGCGTTCCCTTGGCTCCGACGTCGACCGTGTACATCGGCTCGTCGAACGAGACGCGCACGTGGCTCTGGGCGGCGAGGTTGTAGATCTCGTCCGGCTCGAGGTCGAGCACCAGGTTCGTGATCCGCTGGCCGTCGGTGACGTCGCCGTAGTGCAGGAAGAGCCTCGTGTTTGGCTCGTGCTGGTCCTGGTACAGGTGTTCGAGCCGCACGGTGTTGAACGTGCTCGCACGGCGGATGATGCCATGCACCTCGTACCCTTTTTCCAGCAACAGCTCGGCCAGGTAGGAGCCATCCTGGCCGGTGATGCCGGTGATGAGCGCGCTTACGCGCATTGTGACTGATCATTCAGATACTTCCTCGAACGCAGAGAGCTTGTCGATCAAAGATGAATGAAAACCAATGGTCGGAATAAGAGCTGACGACGTGATAAGGCGCGGCTGGAAGACACGGTTCGTCACGCGCTGCCGATCGTCTTGGCGGCGGCCGTCGCGCTGCGCTCGATCCGGTCGCGGTGGCGCTCGTACCAGGCCAAGGTCTCGATCAACCCATCCCGCAGGCGAGTCGATGCCTTAAAGCCGAACTCGCGTTCGGCGCGAGACGCGTCCAGGCAGCGCCGCGGCTGCCCATCGGGCTGCGAGGGATCCCAGCGAATCTCGCCGGTGAAGCCGCCCAGGTCGCAGATCATTTCGGCCAGTTCCCGGATGGTGATTTCCTGGCCGGAGCCGAGGTTGACGGGTTCCGGCTTGTTGTAGGTCTCGGTGGCCAGCGCGATCGCCTTGGCGGCGTCGCGGACGAAGAGGAACTCCCGCGAGGCAGCTCCGGTGCCCCAGACGTCGATGTGAGCGGCGCCGGCGTCCCGGGCCTCCACCACCTTGCGGATCAAGGCGGGAATGACGTGGCTGGAGCCGGGATCGAAATTGTCGCGAGGCCCGTACAAGTTGACGGGTAGCAGCGTGATCGCGTTGAGGCCGTATTGCTGGCGATAGGCCTGGGCCTGGACCAGCAGCATCTTCTTCGCCAGCCCATAGGGGGCGTTGGTCTCTTCGGGATAACCGTCCCAGATCTGGTCTTCGCGAAACGGGACGCTGGTGAGCTTCGGATAGGAGCACATGGTGCCGACGGAAACGAATTTCTCGACGCCGGCGAGGCGCGCCTCCTCCATCAACTGCAGACCCATGATGGCGTTGTCGTAGAAGTAACGGCCCGGGTTCACGCGGTTCGCGCCGATCCCGCCGACGACCGCGGCCAGATGGACGATGATGGCCGGATTGGCGTCTCGAATCAGGGCGCGGGCGGCGTCGCGGTCGCGCAGGTCGTAGTGGGCGCTGCGGGGCACCACGATCTCCGCCGGTTCGAATCGCTCGAGCGCACGGCAGACGAAGCGGCCCAGAAAGCCGGCCCCACCGGTGACGACGATCCGCTTGCCATGGAGAAAGCGGTTGCGCGATCGCTCGCCCGCGGTCGATTTCGGCGGGACAACGTCGATCCAATCGACCGTCAGCGTGCCTGTGTCCGACTCGTTCCGCGTGGTGATCTGCACGTCGCCGCCCGGCTCGACCGGGCGTCCGTCCGCCGCGATCAAAGTTTCGCGCAAAAGGCGGGCGAACCGCAACGTCGAGCGCCGACGATCGTATTCCTCTTCGGCGAGGCGGCGGGCGCTGCGGCCCATCGCTTTGCGCTCGGCCTCGTGATCGGCAAACCAACGAATGGTGTCGGCGAGGTCTGCGGGATGGCCCGGGGCAACCACCCGCCCCGTTCCGGACTCGGCCACGACGCGACTGGCTTCCGAGCGTTCGTCGGCGATCACGAGTGCCGGCACTCCCGCCGCAAGAATCCCATAGAGTTTGCTCGGCACCAGGCAGCCCGTCACGCGGGGATCGAGCGGCACGAGATGCACGTCCGCCGCACTCAAGCTGTGGGACAACTCAGCCAGCGGTTGGTAGTCGCGAAACCGCACGTTCGACAACTGTTTGACCCGTGCCGTTTCTTCCAAGCGGGCTCGCGAGGCTCCGCCACCGATCAGCACCAGTTCGATCTGGGGTCGGTCGCGCAATCGCTCGGCCGTCTCGAGAATCTCATCGAGATTCTGGCAGAGGCCCATATTGCCCGAATACATGACCACGAACTTTCCGTCGAGCTGTTCGCGCTCGCGAAACCGATTGCGTCCGGCAACAGGCGCGATGCGAGTCGTGTCGACCCAGTTCGGCAGAGACGTAATCCGCTCGTCGGGAATTCCGCTGTCGGTGAGCAGGGCCCGCATGTCCTCACCTAACACGATCACTCGGTCGGCCCGGCGGTAGACGGCAAATAGCGCACGACGCAACAGCCGCGTAAACCAGCCGTCCCGCACCTTGCCGACGGCGATCGCCACGTCGGGATAGATGTCCTGCAGGTAGACGACCAGTCGGCAGCCGTGCCACCACTGCAGACAACGGCCCAAAAGAGGCAACAGGAACGGGTCGGTCTCGACGACGACGATCTGCGGACGCGGCGCGAAGAGGGCCACCACGGCCGCGCCGAGAAAGTAGGTCAGCATGCTCAGGCCGCGCCCACGATCGAGCGCTTGCCCAGCTGCAAATGCGGCACGCGGCGGATGGTCACGCCCTGGTGCCGCTCGGCCCCCCACGACTTGTACGGAACGCCCGCGGGGTTTTGATTCGGCTGACCGGCGACGACGGTCAGGTCAAACTGGTCGGCCAGGTCTTCGCAAAGCTCGGTGAGCAGCTGCCCGGTCGCTTCGGCATCGGGCCAGTACGAGCGATTCAGGATCAGGACCGAGGGCTTTGCACGAAGCGCTGCGGGCGTGCCGACTGCCTGCGCGCTGTCTGCCGGCAAATCGGCCGAAGCGCCGCGATCCTCGGCGTCAGAGCCCTCGACCGCGGTCGAGTCCTCCGCGGTTGCCGCTTTTGATGAGCGATCGGCGAATGGCGTTGTGGGCACGTTGACGGTTTGCAAGGGGTGGCAGTCGATTCTCGCGTGAGGGATATCGAAGGTCGGGGCAGTTGGCTAACGGCGGGGGTCGCAGGCGGTCATGAGACCGATCCGGCCGACGCGATCGGGGTGATGAAATCGGCCGCGGTGCGGCGCGGCGTCAACAGGCTGGCTCCGGCGGACTGGAAAAAGACCGTCTCCAGCTGGGACTTCGACTGTCTCGAACAGGCAGAGAATCTTTTCCAGATCCACGGCCGCAAGGTTGGGCAAGCGTTCGCCCGCCACGCGCAGATGGCCGATCCGGTGCCCGGCCGCCACCAGCGGCAGCTCGACACGCCAGGTGTCCTCCTCGTCGACGGCGCGCCGGGCCCACGAGGCGTGGAACCCTTCTTGAATCATCGGCGCGTTGAGGTTCAGCTCGAGATTATTGACCGGCAAATCGACGGCGGCTTCTTTGAGACCGCTCCACACGTGGGCCCATTGGCAGTTGCCCTGGAGATGCACAGCAGAGTCCGAATCGCCACCGCGTCGTCGCCCGTTGACGCGGAAAAACGAGCGTCCCAGAGATTGAAAACGCGAAGCGACCAGCTGCAACTCCGAATGGCCGAACATGCGCGAGACCACGAACATGACGATGATCGCTCCGCCGCTGATGACGGCCACCATGTCGTTGCGCCAGGTGATGCTCGCCAGCACGGCCATCGCGCAGGCGCCTGAACCCAGAGCCACGATGCCCACCGCGCTCGTGCTGCCAAAGCGTTCGGTCAGCCGATGATGTAAGTGGCCGCGGTCCCCGCTGAAGATGCTCCGGCCGGTCAGCTTGCGGCGCAGGAGCGCGGCCGTCGAATCGAACAGCGGAATCGACAACAAGCACAGGGGCACCGCCAACAGCACGGCGCCGGACCCCTTGTGCGAGGTTTGCACCGAAAGTGCTCCCACTAGCAGACCGATTAACATGCTCCCGGCGTCGCCCAGGAAAATTCGGGCACGGGGGAAGTTGTATCGTAGAAAGCCAAGCAGGCTGCCGCCGAAGGCCGCCGCGACGAGGGCATGCCCGCGGTGACCGTTCATTGCCGAGAGCACGACGATCGCCAGCGAGTCGATGATGCCGATCGTCGTCGCCAGACCATTAATGCCGTCGAGCAGATTGATCGAGTTAATCGCGGCCAGGAGCCAGATCAGCGTCACCGGAATGCTGATCAGACCCAGTTCGATCGTCCAGCCGAAGAATTGAACCTTGTCGATCACCATGCCGCAAAGGACCAGGATGCTGCAGGCGAAGAGCTGGCCGAGGAGTTTTTGCCGGCCGCGGAGCCCGACCGCATCGTCGAGCACGCCCAAGAGCACGATGATCGTGCCGGCCGAGAAGAGGCCGATCAGGTCGTGAGAGCTGAGGCGCAGCGATGCAGCCGCCTCATCCCGCAACAGGAAGACGGGCACCACAACCGAAATCGTCGCCAGGTAGGCGACAATGCCGCCCCCCAGCGCAACCGGTCGCAGATGTAACTTGCGGCGGCTGTCGGGGTGGTCGGTCAGGCCCGTACGTTCACAGGCCCACCGAACAAACGGCACCAGCGACAGACTGACCGCACACGCGGCGCAGAAAGCTAACCCGATCGACGCCATTGGCCCGCAGCGTCCTTTCGGACTTCAGTCACTCCGAACGTCCCAGATCCCAAAACTCTTCAGGACCGGGTTCCCAAACGAACACCAATCTCCGTGAATCGCAACATCGCGTCGAAACGTCCGGCACGAACTTCCTCTCGTACCGGGGCCAAAGCGCTAACCAATTCGTTCCCGCTCGCAGACTGAATCCATTTCAAACCGACGAGGCCGTCGCGATTTTCGCCGTAATCGTCGGTGCGTAATAAACTTCGCCGGGCACGCCGATCATCACCGCGCCCAGAATGCGGACATCGAATGAACGCAAGAGCTCGCAGGCCGAGTTCACTCGGGGAATTTCGCTCACATCCCGTAGCAGGGAGATCACCACGCCGTCGGCATGCCGCGCGACAACGCGCGTGTCGACGATCGGCAGTACGGGCCCTGCGTCGATCACCACGTTGGTGTAGGCCTCGCGCAACTCGTCGACGATGCTCTTGACCAAGTCGTCGTTGCGACCCGAAAGCCCGCGATGACCCCAGGCCCCGGCCGGCAGCAGGTAGAGGTTTTCGACCGGTGTCGACAACACGGCATCGAGCAGCTCGACCTGCCCGGCGAGCACTGCCCCGAGACCGGTGCGAAGTCGACGTCGAAGATGTTGTGCACCATCGGCCGTCGCAGGTCGAAGTCGACCAACACGGTCTTCCGACCCATCCCCGCGAAGCTGACCGCCAGGTTCACGGCAACGGTCGTTTTCCCCTCGCCGGCCACGGCGCTTGTGACGAGCACAACCTGATGCGACTCGGACGGGGAAAAGACGAGCCGGGCCACGATCCCGTCGATCGCTTCCTCGAAGGCCGGATGTGCGGAGGTGTCGTTGCCTTGCGGCCGCCACACGTGCGGCACCGTCCCCAAGAGCGGCAGACGCAGCGAGTCGGCAATCTCGTGCATCGTGTTCAGACGCCGGCGGCGGAGGTCCCACAACACGACGAGGGCACAGCCGGCGGCAAAACCGGCGCCGCCGAAGCCCGCGCTCAGCATCCTCCGCCGTTTATGGTCGTCGCTGGGAATCGTCGTGGCGGGGCTGAGCTTCACCACGCGCGATTTCAGCGTGTTGATTTCGATGTTGGCTTCTTCCAGCTCCTTCTGAATGCGGCTGCGGAGATCGTCCAAGGCCTTGATTTCCGCCCGCATCAATTCGGCATCAACCGAGGAACGGCCGAACTTATCCGCCTCGGCCCGCAGCGTCGCGACCTTGACGGAGAGCTCCTTTTGCTGCGACTGCAGCACCTCCACGGAGGCGGCCGACAACTGGTCCGTCGCCAGGGCCGTGTTTTCCTTCTGCGCCGCGACCTCTCGCCTCAAGGCGATCTTGCGGCTGTCAATCTTTTTGCGCATCCGTTCGACGTTGGCCTGGTAGCTGGAAACGTATTCCTTCTCGGCGGCGCCGAACATCGTTTTCTTGGCCTCATCGATGTGGGCCTGCTGGCGGTCGAGCTCTGCCTTGGCGCTCACGATGCTGGGGTCGGTGAGTGCCGCCGCCTCAACCTCGGCATTCGTCACGGTGACGTTCGAGCCCGGCACCGATTGGCCGGCGTGTTCGCGGGCCTGTCGCGACCGCTGCGCCCGCTTCAAATCGAATTCGACCTGGTTGAGCTGCGTCCACAGGATCGAATACTCCTGCAACGTGTTTTTCTGCGCGAGCGTGAGGGCTTCGCTGTCGCCGGTGCCCAGCGTGTCGACCAGCTCTCGCAGGCCGGAACGCTTTTTACGCAAGCTGGCTTCGGTCTCGGTCTCTGCCTTTTGCAGGGTATTGATGCGATTCAGCTTTTCCTGGTGCTCGCCGTAGACGTGGTCCTGCAGGTAAACATCGACGATGGTGTCCGTCAGCGTTTCTGCTGTGCGCTGGTCCTCGCACGTGAAACTCACCTGCATGATTTCGGCTTCGTCGGGGAACGTGACATTCACCGCATTTTGCAGCCAGGAGAGTGTGCCGATTTGCTGCGTGACGAGCGGCAATCGGGCAACCGCTTCGCGCTGGAGGGCGGCCGTCAGCACGCCCGGGCTCCGCAGCAGTTGGCGCTGCGTGCGTTTGTAGACCTCAAAGGCGGTCGATCCATCGTGGTTTTGTCCCTGTTCGAGGATCGTCGACTGGCCCATCGCGACCCGCAGCACGGCCGTGGCCGTCGAGAGACTCTTCACGCTGGACCACGCGGCGACCGCGCCCACCGACCCCAGAACGAGGCCGACCACACTCGCCGCCAGCCACCGCCGACGCAGCGCATGCGACGCTTCGCCGAGGAGGTTACGCTCCGGCGCGAACGGTGCCGCGTCGAGCGACACTTCGCCAATCGTCAGATCTCCGCGGCGCAGATCGGCCGAGGGAGTTGTGGTTCGCAAATCCGTCGTCAACTTACTGTCTCGATTGAGATTGGCTCGATTGACATTGGTCCGAACAAAAGCTGGCTTCGTCGCCAGAGAGGCTTACCGATAGAACAGTCAGCGATAGAAAACGGGGCGGCGGGTCTCGCCGGCGTTTACGATCGCGTTTGCAGTAACGTGCTCTTTGCGGCAACGCCTCCCGCGCTCTGTCGAACAACAACCAGTGGTCCTGCGGTCATGCGCGGGAACAGCCGGGTGAGGAGGAGCACTTCCACTCCGAGCATCAAGAGGGCCAGCGGCACCATCAAGAGACCGGCAAAGTCGTGAAAGACCCGCTCCGCAAATTCCACTCCAATCCATTCCTGGACGACACCGGTCGCAGCAATGCGAAAGATATTCGCGGCCAAAGCAATACCCGCCGAACTCGCCAAAACACAGATCTTTTCCCAGACAGAAAGCGGCAAAAGAAAGACGGCCGCCGTCGTCACCGCGGCAAAAGTCGTCAGCATTCCCAGTCCGTTGCAGGCTTCTGCCACGCCAATTTTCCCATGGGTCAGGCAGATCACGTTGCCACTCGCGACAGCAGGTATGCCCAAAGTTTGGAGCACATAGGTGCTTCCCGAAGTCGCCAAATGCTGTAACGGGCCGCCGAGACGGCCGCCCACCGCACCTGGCAAAGGAATCATGAAAATCAAAAAAACGATCGCCGGCCATGCCCAGGAGATCGCCGTGTAGCCTCCTACGAGCGTCGTCGCACCCGCGATGCACACGATGAAAGCCAGGGGTTCCGCGAGCACGTAGCCGAAATAGTCGGCGAACAACCGAAAAACGAGGCTTACCACGACAAGCGCCAGCCCCAGCCAGCGGCCGCGAATTGGTGTTTTCACCGCTACGAGCAAATCGCGTCGCTGCCAGAGTAGCCATGCCGAGATGAATGGGACGAGAAATCCATGCGAATAATTGGCTTCGACACTCCACCGCCCCGCCAGATGCGCCAGTGCGCCCGCGTAGCACGCGAGGATCACCGCTGCCATCACGATCAGGCCGATGAGCGATGAGCGACTCGACCATGCGAGCGCGTGCGCACTCTCGTGCGTCGCGACCGGCGTTGTTTTTCTTCTGCCAATGACCAAGTGCATCAACGGTTCGTCAGCGCGGGGATCGATCCGTCACGCGCGTCGTCCACTCGAACAAAGCGACATTCCATTACGTGCGCTACAGTCAGTTCGGGTCGACATGCTCAGTTCGCAAGAACCACAAACTGCTGTGTGCGATTTTTTTTGCATCCTCCGACAGACCGTCGTGCGCGGCATTCCGTGCACATGCTTCTCCGCGTTCGCGTGCTGTTCCTAGGGGAGCGAGGGCGCGCGATGCGCAGACCTTCGGCCCGTCGGTTATGCAACCTCTTAGCGACGCAAAGTCCTTGATTCCGCGTGCTTACAGGCGGGAACATGGCTCGGACGAAGAGCGCGTCTGAGCCGGCAGGAGTTGAGGCTGGAGCACTAGGTGCGTCCCACCTCGCGGGGGAGCGACCTCAATCGGCCCCTTATCAGGTAAGCAGTGGCGGCCCGTTATGCCGCCTGCGCCTCATGCATGGGCGGCATCCACAGTCGTACTCGCGATTCCGTTCATTACGGTACATGAATCATTGAATCGGTGGGGGCCTGTAAAGTCAAGGAAATTCTCCTACGTACTTTCCCTTACAAAGCCTGAATTCTGGCCGCTAAACGCACTTTTCAGCGTTTTCGTGTGCGCTCTACGGGCGGAGGTGCTGCTTGCTTAGACAACCCGGATGAAGTCGGTCGTCTCGCAATTCGAAATGAAGAGTCCACGCGTTCGACAACCAGCGTTGCCAAACGCGTGGACTAATGGCCAGAATTCGCGCGAGATCGGCTCGGGCGAATCGCAAACTTATCAGTTATTGCCGCCACCGCCGAGGTTCGAGCGGAACCGCATGCCACCGCGTCGCGTCCCACGCGGGCCATTCACTTTCACTTCCGCCACTTTCTTGCCACCTTCTTCGGTGACGACGGTGACGGTCGCGCCCGGCTTGAGGGCCGGATCGCTGAGCCCCTTCTGGCTGACGCGAGCGCCGATCGTCAACTTGGCTTCGCTACCGACCATGAAGGAGTGGTCCTTGCCCGTCAGAAGCGTGACCACAAGGATGTTCTTGTCGGCGTCAACGCTCTTGATCTTGCCGGGGAACTCATTGTCATTGTCGTCCGCAGCTTCTTCGGTCTTGGCGGCTTCGCCCTTCGCCGCAGAATCGCCCCGGAAACCCGCAGTCGTCTTCGACGTAGCGGCGTCTCCGCTCTTGGCCTTGTGATCGACGCCCAGCAGCACCTGCGACGCAGACGTTCCCGCGCCGACGATGGTCACGTGCAGTCCGGCGTGGAAGCGCGGGTCCTGCAAACGCTTGTGAACGATGCCGCCCCTTGGGCCGACGATCTGAGTGGTGGGGGCAATCATGTAGGTTTTGTCGCCGCTCTGCGTGTGCACGGTCAGAGTGCTCTTGGCGGCGTCAACCTTCACGATCTCGCCCTTGGTTCCGTTCGGCACGTCCGCACCGACGGCCGGCGTGGCGAGGGCGGCGAACGCCGCGATGGCCATCGCGCACAATAAACTTCCAATCGCTTTCTTCGACATGCTTTGATACCTCCAAAGTGAGTACATTTTTGCCTGCAATCCGTTCGCGTTTGCCCGTTGTTCCATTGTCCGGATCGGCTTATCGTGCGCTCGGCCACATAAAGTGTCAAACGGATTCGAGCAGATTTCAGCTGCCCGATCGGCCGCCATCGTCCCAGACCGGGCGTGGGCGGAATTTGTTGACAAGCTTACCCCGTCCGCGAAGTTTGCCGCGCGACCCGTGCCACGCAACTCCTTCGTAGAATTCGCCGGACCAGCCGGACGCGGGCCACGTAAGGCGAATCGAGTGCCAATCTAGGGCCTAACCCCCGGAATTGGCGAACGATTTGCAACTCAGCCTTTTAGGAGGCTCAGCCATGCGCAAACACGCAAATCATCACGCAGAACCTGATTCCCCAGTGCACACCGCGGTCGTTTCGGAACCGGGCGACCTCATTTCTCGCCTGATTCAAAACCTTTCCGCACACCACGTTGTCGAACGCGAGCGAAGCCGGGCTGCATTGGTGGCCTTGGGCGGGCCGGCCGTTGGGCCGTTGCTCGGGGCCTTTGCGTCCGCCGACGAACGGGGCCGACTTGAGATTTGTAAGGCCCTCACCGAAATCGCCGACCCCGCCGCCACCCGGCTGCTGATCGAATGTCTGGAAGACGACCATCAGGACCTCCGCTGGATCGCGGCCGAGGGACTGCTGAACATTGACGGTCCGGCAGTCGAGCCCCTGTTGGTCGCACTGATCGATCGTGCCTCGGCCCACACGATTCTCGACGCGGCGGCCCACGTTCTGCGCGGACTGTCGCGACGAGTTTCGCGGACGATCTTCGATCCGGTCCTTGTCGCCGTGCGCGGACCGGAGCCGGGCGTCAGCGTGCCGCTCGCAGCGCAAACGGCCCTCGCGCAGTGGCGCGAGAACGCCGGCGGAATCGACCGCAGGCGCTTCGTGCCCGTCACACCGGGTGCCGAAGGGCGACCCGAGCAGCCCTGGTACGACCGGTGCGCCTAAACGCACCGGTCGCATCGTGGACTAGCGCCGGCCGATCACCCAGCGGGTGAACTTCACGGCTTTGAGCCCCTGCTCGGCCAGCACCTGGCTGACGAGCTTGGCTTGATCCTTTGCGAAGGGCTGGAAGGTGAGCACGCCGGCATCGTTGTAGAACGTTTTGAGCTGCCCCTCGACGATCTTGTCGATGATGTTGTCCGGCTTGCCCGACTTCTTCGCCTGGTCGCGGAGACGTTCGCGCTCCTTCTCGACGATGGCCGGATCGAGCTCTTCGGGATAGCAGCAGATCGGCTTCATGGCGACGATATGCATCGCCACGTCCTTGAGTAGCGGGCTCGTCTTCTTGTCGCCCGACGCCTGAAACAGCACGCCCGTCTTGTGGTCGTGATGGACATAGGCGCCAACCGGGCCCTTCACCCGCGCGATTCGCGTGACGATCATCTTCTCGCGAATCTTGTTGATCATCTCGTCGAACATTTCATGGAACGACTGGTGGCTGCCGGCCGGCTTCTGCAGCAAAAGTTCATCGGAGCTGAGCGCACCGGGCCCCTCGAGCAGGTGCCGCACCAGCTTCTGGCCGAACTCGGCCACATCCTGCCCGGTGGCGACCGGGGGCGACTCGCACTGGATCTCGATCATCGCCGCTTCGCTGCCGTCGGCGGCCACGAGCGCGAAGATCCGCCCTTCCTCGGTCGGATTGTCGGCCCGTTTCTCCTTCACCTTGCCGACTTCCCGCTTGAGGATCTCGATCGCCTTGGCCTCGTCGCCGCCCGCTTCCGTGAGCGCCCTTTTGACGAGCATCATCGGCAGATCGGTCTTGTCACGCAGCGCCTTGACTGCGGCCGCGGTGATTTCCGCCATTGCAACTCTCTCCTTGTCGGCCGCCCCGCGGGAAATTCGCTCCACGGATCGTGACCGTAAATGACCAGACACGTTTCGGCCGGCCGCAGTTCGCGGCCCGCCGCGCTGTGTAATTCTGCTGCGCTCGGCGTAATTCTGCTGCGCTCGGCTTGCTGGCGTAGTTTCTGTGGCGCTTGGCTCGCCGGCCGCGCGTTACGAAATCGAGGGAATCGGACGCGGCTCGTCCTTCGCGGGAGCTTCGGGCTCTTCCGGAAGTTGGGCCCGGCCCGTGACGATCGAATCGGTCAGGTAGCTGAGGATCAGCCGAATCGAACGGATGCTGTCGTCGTTGCCCGGAATGGGCAGATCGACCACGTCCGGATCGGAATCGGTGTCGATGAGCGCGATCACCTTGGCTCCCACGTTCCGCGCTTCGCGGACGCAGTTCTTCTCCTTGCCCGGATCGATGACGATGACCGCCTCCGGCATGCGGTTCATCGTGCGGATGCCGTTCAGATTGCGGAAGATCTTCTTCTTCTCGCGCATCAGCGTCGACTGCATCTTCTTGGAGTAGGTTGCCAGCTGGCCGCTGGTGTCGAGCGCTTCGAGTTCTTCAAGCCGCTTGAGCCGGCTGCGGACCGTACGGAAGTTGGTGAGCGTGCCGCCCAGCCACCGCTCGGTGACATAGGGCATCCGCGCGGCCTCGGCCGATTCCTGCACCGCCTCGGCCGCTTGTCGCTTGGTGCCGCAAAACAGCACCAGGCTGCCATCGGCGGCCACTTTCTGCAGGTACTTGCGCGCCCGCAGCAGGCCGGTCACCGTCTGCTTGATGTCGATGATGTGGATCAGATTGCGGCGCCCATAAATGTAGGGCCGCATCTTCGGATTCCACTTGCTCGTGCGATGCCCGAAGTGCACGCCCGAGTCGAGAATTTCCTTAACAACAATCTCCGACACGTGTCACGTTCTCCCGACGACAGTCCTCGACCGAATCGTGCGAAGGCTTCGCATCTCGATTCGGCACAGCCCGTTTAAGGGGCCGTTGCGATTTGACCGCCGCCACATTTTGAAAAGGTGCAAAACCGCCAGCCGACACACCTTGCGCCGGCGCTGGCTTTCCCCACTTGGCGGCGACCACCTCGGGCCGCTCCGCCGCGCGGGAAGGGTGAATCTTATTGCCCCCCATGAGAGGGGTCAAACGATGTTGTGATGGCCGGCCTCCGACCCCGGACCCGGCCGCCTAGGCGGGCACTCCCGGGACCACCGCCTGTCGCCCATTCGATCCCGTCCCGACTCTCAAGTCCCCGTGTCCCGTCCCGATTGAGTCCCGTCCCCCCGAGATGAGTCCGGTCCCGACTACCCCCGACCGACCTAGTGCCCGTGCCGCCTCGCCGTCCCAATGATTAAGTCCCGTCCCAATGTTCGAGTCCCATCCCAATCCAATCCCGTCCCAACTTGTCCCGTCCCCCCTGAGAGGGGAAAAACCGGCCAACCAAGATCAATAAGTCCAGCAGCAATCAGGAGTTCCGATCTCCCTTGGTGCCTTCGTGTCTTCGTGGGGAAAAAATCCGTCCTCCGCGATCGGATGAATTCCACCGAAGCAGTCCCCGTCCTCAATGTTCCCGTCCCACCGTTCGAGTCCCCTCCCCGCCGTTCGTGTCCCGTCCAATCCCGTCCCGACTTTGTCCTGTTCCCGGTCCGAGGAGATCTCGAACGGGCGCGGACACAAACGAACCGCCTCCAAAACGCTCAGTCCACGCGCCGCGTGGCGGTCCTAACCCCGGAGCGGCAGCCGGCCACACGCACAGGTGTAGGCCGAGTGGCTCAATTTGGTGCGGCGCCACGGCGCGCCCAACCTCTATTTTACCCCGTGCCGTATTGACGCAAGATCAGCTTGTGGCGTCGTGTCTTCCGTTGGGATTGCGCTGACATCGAGCGCGCTTCGGGTTAGTGGTTCCGACCGTCGCCTCGCCCCGCCAAATCGCGATTGAGCCGAATCGTCCGATGGGCTATCACTCGCCTTCCCTCCGTGGCAGCTCTCCCCTGCCGCACGCATCACTTCCCGCGACGTTCCCCGTCCGTTCGAGATCCCAATGTCGATTAACGACATCGCCGCCCCCGGCGCGCTCACGCGCCGTGAGTTCTTGCAGGCTGCCGGCTTGTCGGCGACGGTTCTCGCCCTTGGCTCGCGGCCCGGCGCCGTGGAAGCCGCGCCGGCCGATTTGAATTTGCCGCTGATCATCGATTGCCACACGCATGTTTACGGCAGCGACGACGTCGAATATCCGACGATCGCCAATCCCTGTCGGCCGCCGGTGGGAAAAGGGACGCCTGCCCATTTGCCGGCGCAGCTCGCCGCTGCCGGCGTGTCATTCGCCACGGCCGTGCAGGTGAGCACCTATTACGGTTGGGACAATCGGTTTCTTGCCGACACGGCTCGCGCGAACGTGGACATTCTGGTCGGCGTCTGCACGCTCAACCCCGACGATCCGGAGAGTCCCGAACTGTTGGAGCGGTTGGTCCGCGGCTCGAATATCCGCGGCTTGAGGAGCATTCCCGGAGTCAGTGGACGCTATGTCGACGACGGCGTCGAGCGGCTGTGGGCGACGGCCGATCGGCTGGGCATCCCGGTCAACTTGAACACGAATCGACAGAAGCGGGACGAGATCGAGACCCTCGCGCGGCGGCATCGCAGCCTGAAAGTCGTGCTCGATCACTGTTTGTATTTGTCCGCCGGCGCGGAGGGACAGGCCGTACTGGCCGATCTGCTGCAGCTATCGCGGTTGCCGAATGTGTACGCCAAACTTTCCTGCGTCGTCACCGGCAGCGCGGAGAGCTATCCCTTTCACGACATGCACGCGCCGCTACGGCGGGTGATTGCCGCCTTCGGCCCCGATCGCTGCGTGTGGGGCAGCGACTTCCCCTGCGAGCTGTGGTGTCCCAAGGCGACGTACGCCGAGCATCTGCGCGTCTTCACGCGCGAGCTGGGGCTCGACGCAGAATCGCAGCGCTGGATTCTCGGCGAGACCGCGCGGCGCTGTATTTTCGAGCGCCACGCCGTATCTCCGACTGTGTCGTGTTGCCGGCTGCATCGTGGTGCGAACGCGCTCTGCCCGCCGGCCGCGTCACCCGATACCGCCCCGCACTTTTTCGAGGTCTCGTCATGCTCCATCGTGTTCGCGCTTTCACCCGTGCCCGAGCTTTCACATTGTTTGTTCCCACGGCAGCCGCGCTGACGGCCAGTCTCGTGCTCGCTTCCTCCGCGGCGGCGGCCGAGCCGGCCGGAGACATCGTCCAAGAACACAACATTGTCTACGGCAAAGGCGGCTCGGAGGACTTGATCCTCGACCTGGCGCGGCCGGCGCAGGCGTCGGGGCTCGTGCCGGGCATCGTGTACATACACGGCGGCGGCTGGCGCGGCGGCTCGCGCAATTCGTATCACAACGAAGTTCAAGAAGCGGCCCGCCGCGGCTACGTCGCAGTAACGGTCGACTACCGCCTCACTCAGCCCGACGCAGAGGGCAAGGCGAAATACCCGTTCCCCGCGCAGCTCGAGGACGTCAAATGTGCCGTCCGCTGGCTGCGGGCCAACGCCGACAAGTATCACGTCGATCCCAAGCGAATCGGGGCGACGGGCGAATCGGCGGGCGGGCACCTGGTGCTGTTGCTGGCCGTCACCGGCGACAACAAGCAGTTCGAGGGGACGGGCGGCAACCCGGACGTGTCGAGCCAGGTGCAGGCGGTCGTCAACTGGTTCGGCCCGACCGACCTCGCGCGGATGTACGGCTACAACAAAGCCGTCGACCCGCTGCTCTCGGCGCTCTGCGGCGGCACGCCTCAGGAGCGACCCGACCAGTACAAGGCGACCAGCCCGGTGACCTACGTGACGAAAGACACGTGCCCGGTGTTGACGCTGCACGGCACGGCCGACAAGCTCGTCCCCGTCGACCAGGCGAGCGAGTTCGACGCGGCCATGAAGAAAGCCGGCGCGACCAGCGTGGTGATGATCATCCAGGGCAACGGTCACGGTTTCGGCGGCAAAGTTCGTCGCCAAGCCGACGACGACACGTTCGCGTTCTTCGAGCAACACCTGAAGCAGGGTAAGTAAGCGACGCGAGCACCGAGCAGCGTGAGCTTACTCCTCGGTCCCAAGCTCCCCCTTGAGGGTGTCCGGGAATTGAATTGAGCTAAACCCAAGGGCCTCCGGGCGTTTATGTTTTTTCTGCCAAGAAGAAACTAAACGCCGCAGGAGGGCCCAAGGATGGGAACTCGTGCCAAGGCCGGCACGTCGTTGGAAGCGTTGGTCAAGCTGGCGATGCCGCTTTTGAGGGAAGCCGAGCGGCAATGTCCGAGAACAGGGCCGGGAGCAAAGCCGATCATTCCGGACTGGTTCGTTGGAGTGTTGATTATGGTGGCTGTGCTGAAACGAAAGAAGACCAAGTCCGCCCAATTTCGTTTCGTAACCGACAGCGCGAACCGGCACAGATTCGAGACCTCACCGGAGAAAAGCAGTTTCCCTCGCGAAGCACGTTTTTCAGTCGGTATCGACGCTGTCATCGGCTCTTTACGGAGGCCATCAAGCGGCAAGGGCAGCAAGCGATCGCGGAGCAGATCGTCGACGCCAGCCAGGTCGCGGTGGACAAGAGCCTGGTTCCCGCCCGAGGTCGTCCGTGGCACAAGCACGAAAAGGAAAAGGGGAAGATTCCCCGGGGTGTGGATCGCGAGGCGGCGTGGGGCTACTCCGAACATCACGGCTGGGTCTACGGCTACAGCTTCGAGGTGGTGGTCTCTTGCAAGCGGAAAAACACGGTGTTTCCGCTGCTGGCTTCGGTGGGAACCGGGAGCGCCGCGGAGGTGCGAACGTTCGCGGAAAAAATTGACCATTTACCGCGTGAAGTGAAATGCGTCTCAGTGGATAGCGCCTACGACGCAGGTTACCTCGGTGAGCGCATCGAATTTGATCAGGCAGGGCGGCGGACAGGGCGTCGCTTCTTGTGTCCCGAAAATCCCCGCTACCCTCGCAAAAAGACCAAGCGCTGCGGGGCCGACGCGGCGCGGGCCCACAGCCGCGAGCTGCGACGAGCCAGAAAGAAGTACTTCGAGAGCGCCGCCGGGCGACGCCTCTATCGACGGCGCAGCCGCACGGTCGAGCCCTTCAACAGCTGGTTGAAGTCACTCTTCGAACTGGACACGCGTGCGTGGCATCGCGGACTCGTCAACAACCAAACTCAGAATCCTTGCCGCCATCTTCGTGTATCAATTGCTTGTGCGCTACAACCACCGCTGCGGAAACAACAACGGACGACTTCGTTGGCTCACCGATGCCCTCTGAATTCCCGGACACCCTCAAGCAGAGCTTGGGACCAAGAAAATCAAAACACTGGCGGACGAGCCCACAACTGTCCGGTTAAAAGTCGAAGAGACACAGTTGGTTATGACAAGTGGTTGCCGGGTTTGGAACGGTCTGCTCGTTTAGCGCTTTAACTAAAGGGGTTTTCTCGAAAAGAGTGACACTCAGAATCTGCAAGATTTCGTAAAGGCTGCGCTGGATCTGGAGTTCGCGTTTCATGATCGCCACCAGCACGTAGGTGCTCACCGCGATCCAGAGTTGAGTCTTCACGGCATTGGGTGTGTTCCCCAAGAAGTGCTTGATCCGCAGATGTTGCTTGACCCACTTGAAGAACAGTTCGATTCCCCAGCGTCGCCGATACAGTTCGGCGACGGTCCACGCGGGAAGTTCGAAGTGATTGGTGACGAAGGTCAACCGGCGGCCGGTCTCCAGGTTCAAGTAACGGATCCGACGCAATCGATCGGGATACTTGCGTCGCGTGCGGTGATCCTTGAGAAGCACCGTCTGGTCGCTGCGCAGTCCCGTCGAGCGGTCCACCATACGCGAGGCCTGCCGGCGGACTGTCAGGTTGCACTTCGCGCGCACCAAAAAGAAGGCCCCCGCGCAGTGGATGCGATGCAGCCGTCGATAGTCGTTGTAGTCGCGGTCCATCAGATAGAAGGAGCCGGGTTCGATCGGCAGATCGTCCAGCAGAGCGCAGTCCCGCGTTTTTGTGCTGGAAACCCGCAGAAAACAGGGAATGTTTCCCCGCAGATCCAACAGCGTGTGGAGTTTGATGCCAGCCTTTTGCCTCTGCGAGTGGGCCCACGGAAACAGCTTCAGACACAGCTCGATCACGGTCGCGTCGAGCGCATAGGCGGTGTGCTTCAGCTCGATGCCAAGATCGTCGGCCGCGTACAAGGGCCGCGCCCGCTCGATGAGGGCCAGCCCCAAGTCGCGATAGATTTGCCAGTCGCGCGTTCGGTTGGCGTCGGCCAGGGTGCTGCGCCGATCGCCCCGCGAAACCCGGCGTGGTAAAGCTTGTCGCTGACGGCCCGCAGACGAATCTCCAGGTCGCGAAGGCTCTCGCGTCCGGTCAGCTGCGCGAACGCCATGGCCAGAAACTGATCGCGACACGAGAAACCTCGGACCCGCCGATGTCCTTGATATCGTCTCACGCACGAATCGAAAATCCGCCGCGGGAGAAACTCGAGCAGCTGCGGAAACACCATCTGACCCTCGTACATGACCTGCCTCCCTCCTGCTGGAATCAGCAGAAAGGATGGTCTCGAAAGCCATCGCAGCTGAAGTCGTGCGCCGCCTGGATCGACGATGAAACTCAGAATTCATGCGTATTTGCGTCGTGAGAGACTGTCGTTAACCGGACAGTTGTGGGACGAGCCGCCAGTGCCACTCGTGCCTGAAGCCGGCCCCCACTCCAATCCGGGATTGACCGAAAGCGGCCGGAAAAGGATCATTTCACTCGCGCTAATCGGCAAAGTCTCGGCCGAAAATCGCCCAACGCGCCCGATTGTCGCAAAGCTCACACTTGGAACCCGATCAAACCTGGAACCGGCCGGCTCACACCGGCCGCTCGCCTTCGGGGGGCAACGGACGCCTCCCGCAGTGATACCGCAAGGGAATGCGGGCCGTGTCTTATCATTTGATTGATCTCGTCCAGAACCTGGGCCGTCCGCGGATCCTGGTGCTGGGCGATCTGATTCTCGATCGCTACACCTGGGGCGACGCCGAGCGCATCAGCCAGGAAGCCCCTGTGATTCTGCTCCGCGAGCGCAGCCGCGAGGTGCGCCTGGGCGGAGCGGCGAACGTCGCCAACATGCTCCGCGGCCTGGAGGCCGACGTGAGCCTGGCCGGCGTGGTCGGCAACGATGCCGACGGCCGCGAGCTGCGAGACGAACTCGAGCGGCAAGGCGTCGATTGCGCGTCGGTGATCGTCGACCCCGAGCGGCCGACCACGATGAAGGAACGCTTCATCGGCCCGCGCAGCAGCGGCATCCGCATCAGATTCTTCGCGTCGACCGCGAAGTCCGCCGCCCGCTGCCTGAGCCGGTGGCCGAGCATCTTATTCAATCGCTGCTGGCGACACTGTCGTCACACCAGGCCGTGCTCATTTCCGATTATGGCAAAGGCGTGTGCACGCCCGAGGTCTGCCGCCGGCTTATTGCCGCGGCGCGACAAGCGGGGCTGCCGGTGATTGTCGATCCTTCGTCATCGGGGGACTGCCGGAACTTCGCCGGCGCCACGGCCGTCACGCCCAACCGCATGGAAACCAAGCGGGCGACGGGGCGCGAGATCGCGAAAATCGACGACGCGATCGCCGCCGGCCGCCGGCTCTGCGCGGACCTGGGGCTCGATCACGCGTTTATCACCCTCGACAGCGACGGTATCGTCGTGGCGCGAGCGGACGGCTCGGCCGAGCATCTGGCCACGCGAAAGCGCGAGGTGTACGACATCACGGGCGCCGGCGACATGGTGCTGGCGATGATCGGCGTCGGCGCGGCGGCGGGCATCGCGCCCTTCGATCTGGCGCGGTTGGCCAACGTGGCCGGCGGCCTGGAGGTCGAGCAGGTGGGTGTGGTGCCGATTCGTCGCGACGATCTGCTCGCCGATCTCTTCACGGCAGAGCGGCCGACGGCCGACAAAATCTGCTCGCTCGACGTGCTGGAGCGGCACGTGGCCGCTCGGCGGCGAATGGGCAACCGCATCGTGCTGACGAATGGTTGCTTCGACCTGCTCCACGTCGGTCATGTGAGCTACCTGCAAGAGGCGGCCCGCGAAGGGGACTGCCTGATCGTCGCCGTCAACAGCGACGCCAGCGTCCGCCAGCTCGGCAAGGGGCCCGATCGGCCCGTCTTCGCTGAGCAGCAGCGGGCCGCCATGCTGGCCGCGCTCGAGGCCGTCGACTACGTGACCATCTTCGGAGAGGCGACGCCCCACGCGATTCTGACCCGCTTGAAGCCCGATCTGCTCGTCAAAGGCGGCGGCTACGCGTCGCACGAAATCGTCGGTCACGAGCTGGTCGAAGCGTACGGCGGACAAGTGAAGGCGCTCGGGCACGTGCCGGGAATCTCGAGCACGATCGTCCTCGAACAACTGCGGAATTCCAAAGACCCGACCTCCAGCGAGTCCGGAAGGCAGGCCGCATGAAAATCGCCCTCTTCCTCCCCAATTGGATTGGCGACGCCGTGATGGCGACGCCGGCCCTGCGGGCGCTGCGGGCGAAATTTCAAGATGCGGAAATCGTCGGCGTGCTGCGACCACCCATCGGCGACGCGCTCGCCGGACTCAATCACTTCGATCGTATCCTCGAGCATCAGCCGCACGGTACGGCCGCCGACGCCCGCGGCTGGCGATTCGTACGACGACTGAAGAGTGAGCAATTCGACTTGGCCGTGCTGTTTCCCAATTCGTTGCGGAGTGCCGTTGTGGCCCGGCTGGCCGGGATCAAGCGGCGCGTCGGCTTCGCCCGCGACGGTCGACGTTACCTGCTCACCGACGCGCTCGAGCCCAAGCCGCGGGCCGTTCCGAATCCGGTGCTCGACGAATATCTGCGACTGGCTGGCCATCTCGACTGCGACGTCCGCAACCGGGC
Source organism: uncultured Planctomycetaceae bacterium (assembly GCA_963813715.1). GTDB lineage: Bacteria > Planctomycetota > Planctomycetia > Planctomycetales > Planctomycetaceae > DASPSM01. The sequence continues at coordinate 1,113,197 of CAWFAK010000007.1, forward strand.
GACGCAGGCGGCCGTGCTTCCCGAAGATGAGCGCGAGCTGGCCCGCTTCTGGAAACCGCATCCGGCCGACTTTCCCACGCGCGGCGTCTTTTGCCTCAATCCGGGCGGAGCGTTCGGGGCGGCCAAGCACTGGCCGACGGAAAACTTCGCCGACCTGGCGCGGAGCATCGTCGACCATCTGGGGCGAACTGTATTGGTACTGTGCGGCCCGGCCGAGCGGGAAGAAGCGCGGAACATCGTCCACCTGGCCTCGCGCGAGCGGGTCGTCAGCCTGGCGGACTTTCGCACGAGCATCGGCCTCACCAAGGCGGCCATTCGCTCAGCCGAAATGCTGGTGACGACCGACTCCGGCCCGCGGCACTTCGCCCAGCCGTTCGGCGTGCCCGTGGTAACGATCTTCGGCCCCACGCATCAAAAATGGAGCGACACGAACGACGCCCACGCCGTCCATTTGCAAATCCAGGTCGAGTGCGGCCCTTGCCAGCGGCGGACCTGCCCGCTCGGGCATCACCGCTGCATGCAGGACCTGTCGAGCGAATGGGCCTTCGACGCCGTGATCGCCCAGCTCCTGCGGCACCGCCGGCCCATCGCCGCCTGACACATCACACGACCGTAATCCGAAACGAGAAACCTCCGATGCGCATCGCCCTAGTGAAACGCCGTTATTCGCTGAAAGTCGGAGGGGCCGAACGCTATTGCGTGAACCTGGCCCGCCGGCTCCGCACATACGGCCACGATGTCACCTTCATCGGCGAGTCGATCGATCCCGAGCTGTCGAGCGAAGTCAACTTCGTGCCGATCACGGTCAATCGGCTCACGTCGTGGACCAAGAATCAGTCGTTCGCCGAAAACACCGGGCGGGCGGTGAAGGAAGGGCGGTTCGACCTGGCCTACGGACTGGGGCGGGCCTTCGAGCTGGACGCCATCCGCATCACCGACCGGCTGCAGTCGCACTGGCTCAACGTCTATTACCGCAATCCGGCCCACCGCGCGTTGCAAAGGCTCAACCCGCGGCATCGCACGATGATCGCGCTCGAGCGAACGATTTTTCACTCGTCGAACGTGCGGCGGATCGTCACGCAATCGCGGCTCGATCGCGAGCTGGTCGTCCGCTATTACGGCATTCCCGAGGAAAAAGTCTGCACGATCTATAACGGCGTCGATCTCAACGTCTTTCATCCGGGCGTGCGGGCCGACCGGAACGATCTGCGGGCCGAGCTGGGCGTCGAGCCGACGCGGCCGCTCTTGGTGTTCGCCTCGATGGACTTTCAGGGCAAGGGGCTGCGGTCGCTATTGCGGGCCTCGCCATCGCCCGCTCGACACGCGCATTGCGGCTGGCCGTCGTCGGCAAGGGGCCCATCTGGCGATTCCGCCGCATGGCCCGGGCACTCGGCGTGGAGGAATCGGTCCTCTTCGTCGGCCACCGCTGCGACATTCATCGCTTCTACGGCGCGGCCGACCTGTCGCTGATGCCCACCACCTACGAGCCCTTCCCGAACGTGAATCTCGAATCGCTGGCCTGCGGCACGCCCGCGCTCACCACGTCGACAGCCGGCGGCGCCGACCTGATCGAGGACGGCAAGACGGGCTACCTCGTCTCGAACGTCCACGCGATCGAAGAGATTGCCGAGCGGATCGACGGATATTTTTCGCTGAGCTCGGCCGAGCGGGCCGTGATGTCGGCTGCCTGCTGGGACAAGGCCCAACAGATGACAGTGGAGAAAAACGCCCGCGAGACATGCGAGCTGTTCGAAGAGGTGCTGCGTGAAAAGTTTCGCGTTTGACGGCTGGGACGGCGGACGCCTGACCGTCAATCGCGAGTTCGCCCCTCTGCTGACGCAGCATGCGTTGACGACGTTCGACGCCATCGCCAACTTCGCCGGGGGCCGCGTCGCCAAAAACGTCCTCCGCGAGCGGACGACCACGCGGCTCGACCTGGCCGACGGCAACGGCGCGTCGCGCACACTCTATTTAAAACGGCACCAGCGGCCCAGCGCGTGGGAGCTGGTGAAGCCGCTGTTCCGCTTGGCGCGGCCTATCGTCGGCGCCCGCAACGAGTGGGAGGCCATTCTGCGCTTCCACGAGAGCGGCATCGCCACGATGGTCCCCGTCGCGCTGGGCGAGTCGGGCAGCCGCTCATTTCTCGTGACGCAAGGCATCGAAGACTGCGAGAAGCTCACGGCCTGGATGCAGGCGCATCGGCATGCGCTACATAACGGCCAGCTCGCCGCGCTGCGCGACATCGTCGCCGGCGTGGCCGACGTGGCCCGCACGATGCACGCGGCTGGACTGCATCACCAGGATTTTTATCTCACGCATCTGATGGTGCCGCAACGCGGCCCGGCCGCTCCGATCCACGTGCTCGATCTGGGCCGGGTCCGTTTTCAGCCGCGGCTGGCCCGCCGCTGGATCGTGAAGGACCTGGCGCAGCTCAACTTCTCGGCCGCCGGCGTCTCGGCCAGCGACCGGCTGCGATTTCTCGGCGCTACCTCGGCCACCGACCAACGCGCAACGACCGCGCACTCGTGACGCGGATTGTGCGCAAGTCCCGCGCTATCGCCCGCCACACGCAAAAGAACGGCCTCTGAGCAGCCGCGCGGCTGGCGCGCGTCATTCGACTCTCTCGGACCCAAGCTCTGCTTGGGACCGCACGTCCTCGAAGCTTCCGCTTCGATTCTTCTCGCTTCCGAACTCACTGGCTTCGCCACCGACGCAGAGCTTCGGGTAGGTGCGGCCCCAAGGGGGAGCTTGAGGGTGTCCGGGAATTCAGAGGGCATCGGTGAGCCAACGAAGTCGTCCGTTGTTGTTTCCGCAGCGGTGGTTGTAGCGCACAAGCAATTGATACACGAAGATGGCGGCAAGGATCTGAGTTTGGTTGTTGACGAGTCCGCGATGCCACGCACGCGTGTCCAGTTCGAAGAGTGACTTCAACCAGCTGTTGAAGGGCTCGACCGTGCGGCTGCGCCGTCGATAGAGGCGTCGCCCGGCGGCGCTCTCGAAGTACTTCTTTCTGGCTCGTCGCAGCTCGCGGCTGTGGGCCCGCGCCGCGTCGGCCCCGCAGCGCTTGGTCTTTTTGCGAGGGTAGCGGGGATTTTCGGGACACAAGAAGCGACGCCCTGTCCGCCGCCCTGCCTGATCAAATTCGATGCGCTCACCGAGGTAACCTGCGTCGTAGGCGCTATCCACTGAGACGCATTTCACTTCACGCGGTAAATGGTCAATTTTTTCCGCGAACGTTCGCACCTCCGCGGCGCTCCCGGTTCCCACCGAAGCCAGCAGCGGAAACACCGTGTTTTTCCGCTTGCAAGAGACCACCACCTCGAAGCTGTAGCCGTAGACCCAGCCGTGATGTTCGGAGTAGCCCCACGCCGCCTCGCGATCCACACCCCGGGGAATCTTCCCCTTTTCCTTTTCGTGCTTGTGCCACGGACGACCTCGGGCGGGAACCAGGCTCTTGTCCACCGCGACCTGGCTGGCGTCGACGATCTGCTCCGCGATCGCTTGCTGCCCTTGCCGCTTGATGGCCTCCGTAAAGAGCCGATGACAGCGTCGATACCGACTGAAAAACGTGCTTCGCGAGGGAAACTGCTTTTCTCCGGTGAGGTCTCGAATCTGGCCGGTTCGCGCTGTCGGTTACGAAACGAAATTGGGCGGACTTGGTCTTCTTTCGTTTCAGCACAGCCACCATAATCAACACTCCAACGAACCAGTCCGGAATGATCGGCTTTGCTCCCGGCCCTGTTCTCGGACATTGCCGCTCGGCTTCCCTCAAAAGCGGCATCGCCAGCTTGACCAACGCTTCCAACGACGTGCCGGCCTTGGCACGAGTTCCCATCCTTGGGCCCTCCTGCGGCGTTTAGTTTCTTCTTGGCAGAAAAAACGTCAACGCCCGGAGGCCCTGGGTTTAGCTCAATTCAATTCCCGGACAC
>CAWFAK010000008.1:0-666584 GCA_963813715.1 uncultured Planctomycetaceae bacterium
TCAATCAGGCGGAAGGGGACCAGTTTCTTTTTGACACCAGACCGCTCGATAACAACAAATTGTCTCTTGCTCATTCCCAGGAGAGATCATGAACACGGCACGAATCTCCTCCACACGCTCATTGCAGACGATCTGCCTGACGTTGCTGCTCGGGATCGCGGCGCATTCGCTGACCCCGGCAAATGCCGATCCCCCTGCCGATCCCTCTGCAGCGCCGACGCCGAATAAGGATTTCGCAGGCACCTGGCGAGGGAAAATCAACGGCGCGGATTTCGTGTGGATCACGGACGGCCGAACGTGGTCGACCTACATCGAAGGACAGCCGACGCCCTTTATTACCGGGACATTTGAGGCCGCGAACGGGCATTGGAAGACCAAGACGGCGGCCGGCCCGCTGGACGAAGGGCCATTTCATTTTATTGACGCCGACACGATTTCGATGACGGGAAGGGCGGGCCAGGAAGTCATTTGGAAGCGCACAAAAGCAGTTCCGGGCAATGCGACGCCGATGAAGGCAACCCCGCCCTCCGGCCAAACGACTCCGCCGTCCGGCCAAACGATGCCGGCAACCACGGGGAATCAGCCGTCTCCATCGGCGACTTCGGCCAGCGCTCCTGTCGGGCCGGGCATCCTGGAAGATTTCGTGGAACTTCGCAAGCAAGCCCGCGCGGCGGCCGTCGGTTGGAATTCTGCGGCGGAGCTCTTTCGCGTCGACTTGTGGGGCGCTATGGTGGCTCTCGCATGCGGCCCATCGGCGCGCGATTCCTTTTCTTCAGCCCCGCTGGCGCAGGAAACGCTGGCGCAGGAAACGGGCTTGAGGTTCGGATCGAGCACGACACGATCCACACCAGCGCCTATCGCCTCGAAACTGCCGAGGCGCCGGTCGCCGTTCCCGAAACAGTCCTTCCACCCGATGAGGCGATCCGCCGTCTTTGGGATTTGGCCCCGACTGTCCATCCCGACCAGGTGTATCTGCAATTGATCCGGCCGGGAGTCGAAAAGCCGGTTCTCGCGGACGGCGACAGCGAGCCGACTTCCTATCCATTGAATAGTTTTTTGCGAAACTTTCGGGCGCCGCTCAAAGATCAGGAAACGGACGCGACGAAGGGCCGGCTTGTTTGGCGGATGTTCGCGATTCGCGATCACGACGCGGTCATGGATCTTCCGCATGGCGCCTTCATCGCCATCGACGCCCTGAATGGAGCCGCGCTGTCGAAACGGGCGCCGGCACTCGGCGTGCAACTCTACATGCGCTACGGGCTCACGCCCCCCTCGCCGATCGAGGCATTCCAGTTCCCCGATGGACCAATCCCGCTCGATTCGCCCGCGGAGCAAGTCGGGACGTTCAACGCACTCGCGGTCGCCCAAAAGGCCGAGAGCATCGACCTTGGGCTGCGGGCCATGGTCCGCGACGGCCGGAGCGATGAGGAAATCCGAGCCGCCATCGACAAACTGGCAGAGTGGGCGCGACGGATCGAGCAGGTGCGAGCCGAGGATGCGGCCGACGGGATCACGGTGCTCGAGCGGGCCGCCCGGGAGAATCCCGATGACATTCGACGTCGAGCTGCCCTGTTGAAGCGCTACGTGGATGAGATCGAGCGGGATAAAAAGCGAGCGCTCGCCAGTCCCCTCGTCACCAAGATCAGCGCCAACAAGTTGAGCGAGTTTTGGCTTCCGAGGCAATTCGAAGTCACCGCCGAAGGGCTCGGCACGCGCAATCAAACGCACATGGTCCTCGATCTGCGTTCGAGAGAATGGCTCTACAAGATGGCGGACCCGCCGCATACGCGGGTCTTCTCGAAGTATCTCCGGCCGGCGATCGAAATTCTGAAGACCGCCGGCGAATCCAAGCAACGAGACTTCGACCTCGAGCGTCAAACCACGCGGCTCAATTGGCTTGTCGGCGGAAATGGTGCCGCATTGGGAAACGACGACTCGCTGAATCCCATCGACGCGCTGCAGCTGATGATTTACGCCGAGTACAACCGCGTCCGCGGCAGCGAGAATTTGTTGAGCGCCGAGCGGCTGCGCCTGCCGAAAACGTGGACGACGACGTCGCGTCGCGGGATCGGGAACGGAATGGTCGAAGTGACGACGACGACCTTCACACGGCCGCCGACGGCAAGCGAGCTGGCCGCCGCGGATCGACTCGATGCGATGGCCAGGCTCACCGAGGCGCCGCGCGTGGCGAATGTCCAGGATTTGGCCCTCAAACTCGATCCGCTCGACCCGCGAATCTATTACCTTTGGTCGCGCGTCGAAGCCGTCTTCTATGATTCGCAACTGGCCGATCGCATCGCGCTCCGCGGATTGATGATCGATCCCGGCTGCGCGGAGTTGCACGCCGTCCGGGTCATTGCCTGGCAGTCCAACTCGAAAGTGAACCGCGCGGAAGTTTATTGCGCCGACAGGCTTGCACGGCAATACTCGGCCGCCGACCTGCAAGGCGGCGCAAAACTCGCCGAGCTCGACCCTCTGGCCGGATATTTTCTCTCCCTGCAGCGACTGCGGCTCGCGCCGGACGACGTCGGTTCGCACGCCATTCTGACGAGCGTGCTTCCTAAGCTGCATGGCCTGAAGATCAATGGTGTGGAAATCATGCCGGATGCCGCTGAACAACGGCAGCGCGAGCTCGGCGTGGGGGCGGCGATGATGGCCCGGCTGCTCGATCATCCTGACGAGTGGAGCAAGGGAGTTCCCAAGGGGATGCCCGCCACACGGGAGAATCTGATCAAGAACCAGGTCAATCTGCTCGTTTTGCGGGGCGAAAGTCTCGCCTTCTTGAACCGGAAAGACGAAGCTGCGCGTGTGCTTCAAGAAAGCACTCGCACTCGACCCCGGGAACGCAGCGGCCCAAAAGGGATCCGAATGACGTCGAACGTGCGCCTGAGACCCCTCACGCTTCTCTGCCTGATGTCGGCGTTCCTCTCCTGTGGACTGCGGGGAGTGGAGAGCCGTGCCGAGAACGAACTGGCCGGATCCAAAAAGAAGAAGGCATCGCCGCAGGAAATGTCTGAGGCCATTGAGAAAGTGCTCAAGCTCAAGACCGACTCCTACCACGTGTTCCTGCGCGAAGCGTCATTGCTTGCGCCGCCGCTCCTCAAGGGCCAGGACTGGTCGGACATCCAGAAACTGATGGCGAAGCACGGCTTCACCGTCGTCAAGGCTTGGGAAAATGGAGACGCGATCCACAGCCATCATCTGGCAAAAAGAAACGCGGTCGTTTTTCCGAGTGGCTATTCACTTGACCTTCAATTTCAATTGTCCGCCCGCAACCTCGATCGCGGACGGTTCCCTGCAAAGCCCGGGAACCTCTACGCTGCCGACGTCGTCCTTGTCTCGAAAATTGCGGCCCCGTATGCAAAGGTCGTGCAAGACCGAGGGTATCCCAAGGGCTCCATTCTCGATGCGCTCTTGACGTCCGAGAAGCTCAAGGAGGAGGGCGGAATCTGGCCCATTTTAAACAGTATCTCTGTGCATTACGGCTATATCTTTGATCGGTGGGCCGAACATAGCCCGAGCGGCTTTCACATCGCCATCGAATTTGTCGCGTCAACCAAGGAAGAGATTGGGGGTAACCAAATGTATTTTTATGCGGCGAGTGGACTGGACCCGTTGCAATCCTCGGACGGCAACGAGAAGGTGCTGGACGGTTTCGAAGCGCAAGACACGATTGAAGGCATCCGACAGGGCGGCAGTGGCGAGTGGTGGCAGGGCGAACCAAAGACAATCGAAGCCAACAAACGAAAGTACCTTAAGAAGAGGGATTAGCCTTCGCGTTCTGGCGTCACTATTTCGGTAGCTCGGCATCTAACGAATGCATCGTGGACCGGGCATTGTTGATGCGCCAGTCATCAGGGAAAAATCATGAAACTCACAGGCAAGAAGGCTCTCATCACCGGCGGGAACAGCGGCATCGGCCTGGCCACGGCCCGCCTCTTCGTCGCAGAAGGCGCTCGAGTCGCGATTACCGGCCGGGACCAGAGGACGCTGGATGAAGCAGTCGCCGAACTGGGAGCCAACGCGCGCGGCTATCGCGCCGACGTGACCGTGGCCGACGACCGGAAGCGGCTCTTCGCGGATCTTGCCAGGGATTTCGGCAAGCTGGACATCGTCTTCGCCAATGCCGGCATTTCCGCCCGGACCCCGACCGGCTCGACCGACGAGGCGATTTTTGAGAATGTCATTCGGACCAACCTCAGTGCCGCTTTTTTTACGGTGAATTCCGCTGCCCCTTTGTTGAACGAGAACGGCAGCATCATCTTTAATGGATCGGTACACAACTATCTGGGCCAACCCGGTCTGGCCGCCTATGCGGCTACGAAGGGCGGCGTTGTCTCCATGGCGCGTTCGATCGCCGCCGATCTTGCACCGCGCAACATTCGTGTGAACGTCGTGGCGCCAGGCGCGACGAAGACTCCCATTTGGCATCGCGGGTCACGCGATTCTATCTCTGCAGATGAATCCGCCAAGCTGGCCGAATCCTTCTCGTCCAGGATTCCACTGGGCCGCTGGGGTGAGCCGGAAGATCTTGCCAAAGCCGTACTTTTCCTCGCCTCAGATGACTCCTCCTACATCAACGCCATCGAACTGATGGTCGATGGAGGCGCGACGGGCGCACCGTGGGGAGCCCCCATTTTTCACGACTAACCTCGGAGAAGTCATGGCAACGACCAAAATCGAAAAGCTCGAACCGGTCGACCTGAAGCTCGAAGTCGTGGTGCTCGGCGTCTCGGACGTCGACCGCGCGAAGGCGTTCTATGTCAATCTCGGCTGGCGGCTCGACGCCGACTTCTCGAATGGCACCGATTTCCGCATCATCCAAGTGACGCCGCCTCGCTCGCCGGCTGCGATCATCTTCGGCAAGGGGATCGTATCGCCCAAGCCTGGATCGGTGACGGCCCTGGTTCTCGCCGTGGACGACGTTGATGCGGCCCGCGATGACTTGATCGGCGCGGAGCCGCCGTGAGCGAGGTCTTCCACTTCGCCGGAGGCCCCTTCAGCTCGCTTGAGAACTCACGCGTCGGCGGGCGCGACCCGGAAGGTCAGTCCTACCGCTCGTTTGCCTCGTTCGAAGATCCCGACGGCAACGGCTGGCTGTTGCAGGAGATCAAAACGCGGCTCCCCGGCCGCGAATGGACGTCGACCGGAGCGCGACGGATCGACGTCGCAACCCTCGCAGACCTGCTTCGCGAGGCGGGAGAGCACCACGGCAACTACGAGAAGACCCACGCCGCCCATCACTGGTCGGATTGGTACGCGCCCTACGTCAGCGCGCGCCAGAACGGCAGCAGTCCGGAGGACGCGGCCGCTGCCGCCGATCGCTACATGGACGAGGTCGTCCATATTCTTCCGCGTTGATGCTCGGTCGCGAAGCCGGCCACAGAACGGCGAATCCGAGATTAATCCCCTTGTGGATCTTGCCATGCAGTTGCCCGGCCTGCGATTGGTTGACCTGAGTGTGCCACTCGAAGACATGGCGGCCAGCGAGCCGTTGCCGGCCAAGATTCATTACGTTCGGCACGACGGCGAAGGGCTGGCGCAGATGCAGCAGTTCTTCGGCGTGACGCCGGCCGATCTCGTTTACTCCAACGGCGAGGGTTGGGCCGTCGAGCAGATCGAGGCGATCACGCACACCGGCACGCATGTCGACGCTCCCTACCACTACGGGGCGCAGTCCGCAGGTCGCCCGGCTCGAACGATCGACGAAGTGCCGCTGGAATGGTGCTTTGCGCCCGGCGTGGTGCTCGACATGCGGCACAAAGCGTCAGGCGAATTCATCACAGTCGACGATCTGTCGCAGGCCCTCGACCGCATCGGCCATATCCTGCAGCCGCTCGACATCGTGCTCTTGCAGACGGGGGCCGACCAGCGGCTCGGCTCGGCCGCGTATTTCCGGCAGCCGGGCCTGGGACGCGAAGGCGTGTTGTGGCTGACGCAGCGCGGCGTGAAGGTGATCGGCATCGACGCCTACACGCTCGATCGGCCGTTCGCCGACATGGTGGCCGACTTCCGCCGCACGGGCGACGGCAAATACATCTGGCCGGCCCATTTTGCGGGCCTCGACGCGGGAATACTGCCAGATCGAAAAGCTGGCCAACCTCGACCAAATCGGCCGCCCGCACGGCTTTTTCGTCTCGTGCCTGCCGGTGAAAATCAAAGCGGCCAGCGCCGGTTGGTGCCGCGCCGTTGCTTTCGTTCCCGAGCTCTAGCGAGGAGCTGCGTCGCGGTGGACCGGGCACCATTGCACACTCTGGTTTCCGGTGGAAGTGCCTACTGCGCTTTCCTTCACTTGCTGCCTGAGCGTACGATTTCTAACTCCACGAGAAATAGGAGAACTTGCGTCTCTGGTTCCGTGTCACGAATGTGTGGCTCAGTGAGCGACAATTATGAATCTTCAGGCTTTCCAAGCATTTGGCAAGAATGTCGACAACCTCATGGCTCTGTTCGGCTTCTTTGATGAGCGCATCCGCCAGTACAATGAGCAGGAACTGCCGCGAGTGCTAGCGATCGCCAAAGACGTGATTGCCCGCAGTGAACCATCTACTGCCCTTTCTGAATTCCCGGAGCTGGCACTTGGCATCGGCAAACATATCAGCGTGCAAGAGATAGTCGACTGGCAGTTCTGCTGGTATGTCGTTATGTATGTCACCATTACTGAGTCGTTTCTTCGGGACGCATTAGCGGAGGCGGCGGCGCACGATGCTTCATTTATGGAAAACTCAATGCAATCGCTGGGCTACTCGGAGGTTCTCAACGGATCGGTCGATGGCCTGGCCACTTCCATGCGAGATCGTTGGGCAAAACACTTCGTTGACTCTGGAGGGCCAAGCGCCTGGCTCAAAAAATTCGCCGCTGGGGAGCTCGTGAGCTAGACGACGGTCTACGGGACACGCTTGAGGAGATGTGGGGAATACGGCACGTCGTTGTACATCGGTCAGGCCAACCGGACGAAGAGTTTCGCCGTCGACATCCGAGTATTCAGCTAAGTCGCGGCTCCATCAAGTTGGCGAGCGAAGATGTAGTCAGGTATGGTGTGGCCGCCATCGAATTCGCTGGAAGGACGGACAAGTACCTATGCATGCGGTGCGACGCTAAGACCACAACGCCTGCTCACTAGCCAATATCTGGTGGCTACGTGATCTTTCCCGCGTACGAGAAGTCCTGCAGCAGCACGTAGCGGATCACGTTGACCGCGATGCGGATGGCGTCGTGGTATTCGTAGCCCGCGCACGATACCGACGATTGCCGCTCGAGCGCACAGCTTAAGGTCGTACTTGCTGTAGATGACGCAGTAGCGGCCGTGGAGCTGGAGCCCTTCGAGCAGCGGCTCGCCCTCTTGGAACGATGTGTCCGCCGGTTGGCCGTCTTTGTCGGCGAAGCGGTATTTTACTATGCGGTGCCGGGTGCGCCAGCCGAATCGGAATGGTGTGCCTGCGGCCGCGGACGGCTTTGTCACACCCTACGACCGCGGGCGCGTTAGGACGCGCAGCGCGGCGACGAGCAGCTTGCGGAAGGCCGGTTCGGCGAAGTCGTCGGGGTGGCCCAGCGATGTGTAGAACGAGTAGCCATTGTCGACGCGATGATTAATCCAGGCCACCGGCTCCTCGGGCTGGCCGGGAATGTGGCCCAACAAGAGCCACCGGTCGTGCCGGCTAGCGGGCGGACCTTGTAGAGCGAGCCGTGCCCGACGAGCGAGTTGACCGTCGTCTTCGGCTCGCCGGTCTCTCACAACAAGACCTGAAAGATCGGATTGTGCTGGCCCTCGTCAGCCGCCGTGACCGTGACCTTGACGCCGTTGGCGTGATGGCCGACGTAATTCCCGCCGAAGACGTCGGCGTCCCACGATTCCCAAGTTTCGAGCCCGGCCGGCGGCTTGCGCCGCGGAGCGAAAAGGCGTGACTGGCCGTGCGAATGCCCAGCACCGGTTTGCCCGCGGCCACGTAATCGCGCAGGAGTTTCATCTGTGCCGGCTTGAGGGGCCGCCGCCGGACGCTGACGAGCAGGGCGTCGGCGTCGGTGATCGTTTCGAGCCCCGGCAGGTCGGCCGGATCGGTCTGGCTGCCGAACACCAGGCTCACGCGAAACTCCTTCCCCAATTCCTCGGCCGCGAATTTCGGCAGCGTTTTATCGGTGGAATACTCGGGCTCGGCCATCACGATCACGACTCGCGGGCGGTGGTCCTCCGAAAAGCGGAACTCTCTGCCGCCCAGAAAATCGGCGCTGGTGATCGACGGGCACCAGTGCTTTTCGATGTGCTCGACGACCAGGTCGGTCCCGGTGAAGTGGCTCACGAACGGGGCCGAGCGGGAGTTGTACATCGTGTCGGTCAGGTCGCGCATCAGGACGACATGAAAGCCCTGCTGCGACGAGCTGCCGGATGGCGAACGGCCGGCCGAGCACGCACATGTTGGCGTGCACGCCCATCACGATCACGTTCTCGATGCCCCGCTCCTTCATGAGATAGACGGCCTCGGCGCTGTCGGTGACGGCGTCGGGCGGCTCGATCTTCAAAGTCGCGATCTCGCGCGTCCACGGGCTGCCTTGCTTGCAGTGGCGGCTCGCAATCGCAACCGCCGTCGGAGTCGTCGATCGGCAGATGGCCTTCGCGCTTGCCATCGATGCCGCAGCCCTTTTTGAGCAGGACCTTGGTGGCGACGTGCGGAGCCCGGCGGGCCCGGTCGCGCTCTGCCGTCCCTTCGTAAAACTTCATCGTGTCGCTGGGGCAGTGGATGATTAGTACTCCGCGCTTGCGGGCCGCGACGAGCACGTCGTTCATCCGCGGCGCCATCTCGGCGACTCGCCGCGTCGCTCCCTTGCACCAATGCTCGATTCCACATATCGCAGACGACGATCGCCGTGCGGGACGGGTCCCAATCGAGCGGCTGAGTGACGGCGTTGAATTGTCCGCTGCCGGGCTTGGTCTCGACACGCGTCCGTGCGTGCAGCGTGAGCGGTGCCGTGGATGTTTCCCCGATCGCACCCGCGGCCAGACACATCTCGAACGGTCGGCTCTCCGCCCGCTTGCATTAGGAGGAACGCCGCGAACAACAGTTTTCGCGACACGCTCGCTGCGACATGGCTGGGATGCTCCATGACCTGAGGGCGGCCAGACCGCTCCGCGGTCGTGTACGTTTTGCGAGTTACTCGGAACGTTGCTGTTCGTCCTCACGCATATTCATCGAAAATCCGATCGACGAATCGTCGCACCTCCCGCTCCACTTCGTCGATGTTCCGTTTGTTCGCTGGAAGTGACATCCAGCACATTTGGATGCAGTTCCGAAGGCCAGTTTCGGTCTGTCCTGGAGGAAGGAAAGCCCTCAGCTTGTCAGAAGCTCTCTCTCCCTCGCTGGGATCGGGATCGTATGAAAAGTATGCCATTGAGCTCCCCCTAGATGGCAAGGTGACGATTCGGTCGGCGGCAGACTCTCGGAACGAGCAACGCGTGCGCCGTCGTTGTCAGACCTCGGCTGGCTTCAGTAGAATAAAAGTTTGCTTATCCGTCGAGCGAGGGGTAGAGCGATGACGCGATCGGGCTTATTTGATCGGCCGGCAGTCGGGGTCGCCGTCCTGGCCGTTGTCCGGCGTGGGGGGCGTCGCACCGGCTGCGGTGCGGGGCGGTCCGCCCGGCGGATCCCCGTCAATCGCCGCCGTTTCGGCTGACCACCCGCGGCAAATGGCGGAGGGGCTGGCCATTTTCTCGCGGCACGTCCGCCGCTTGCTGGTCGCCCGCTGCCTGAAGTGTCACGGGGGCGAGGCCGAGGTCCAATCGGGCTTCAACCTGGCGACGCGGGAGGGGCTGCTGGCCGGTGGAACGAACGGCAAGGCCGTGATCCCCGGCAACGCGCAGCGGCAGCCGCCTCTATCGGCTGATCACGCACGCCGAAGAGCCCTACATGCCGCAGGACGCCGCCAAGCTGTCCACGGCCGAAATCGCACAGATCGCCGCCTGGATCGATCACGGAGCCCCCTACGACGAGGGACTGCTGCCGACGGCCAAGCCGAAAGAATCGTGGACCGCGCGAAGGTCGACCCGAAGGCCCGCAACTTCTGGTCGTTCCAGCCGCTCAAGATCACGCGACCGCCGGTGGAAGCCGCGGAATCCTGGTCGCTCAATCCGATCGACGCGTTCATCAAACAATCGCTCGATCGCCACAAGCTGACGCCGAATCGCCGAAGCGAGTCCGCGGGCGCTGGTGCGGCGGGTCACGTTCGATCTGATCGGCTTGCCGCCGACGGCCGCGGATCTCGACGCGTTCGAGGCGAGTCCATCGCCAGCAGCGTACGCTGCTCTGGTCGATCGGCTCCTCGCGAGCCCGCATTACGGCAACCGCTGGGCGCGGCACTGGCTCGACCTGTCCCGCTTCGCCGAGAGCCACGGCTTCGAGCACGATTACGATCGGCCGACTGCGTATCACTTTCGCGATTTCGTGATCCGGGCGTTTAACGACGACCTGCCCTACGACACGTTCATCCGCTGGCAATTGGCCGGCGACGAGCTGGCGCCGCACGACAGCCTGGCTCTGATGGCGACCGGCTTCCTGGCGGCCGGCGTCCACAGCACGCAGATCACCAAGAACGAAGTCGAAAAGCAGCGTTACGACGAACTCGACGACATGCTGGCCACCACCGGCAACGCCATCCTCGGCCTGTCGGTCGGCTGCGCCCGCTGCCACGACCACAAGTTCGACCCGATCCCGCAGGCCGACTACTACCGCCTGCTGTCGGCCTTCACTACGACGGTTCGCACGGAGGTCATGCTGCCATCCGAGCCGGGACACTCGCAGCGATTGAAGGCGCTGATCGCCAGCGAAGGTCTGCCGGCGGTTCGCCTGCATACTCAAGGCGACGACTTCTTCAAGCAGACCTATTTCCTCGCGCGCGGCGATGTGAACCAGAAGAGCGGCGAGGCGCCGCTCGGCTACCTGCAGGTGCTGATGCGCTCGCCGGACCGCGAGAAACACTGGCCCGCGGAGCCGCCCAAGGGCTCGCGGACGTCGTATCGCCGCACGGCGCTGGCCGATTGGCTCACCGACACGCGGGAGGGGGCCGGGCAGCTCGTCGCGCGGGTGATCGTCAATCGCCTCTGGCAGCATCATTTCGGGCACGGCATCGTCGCCACGCCGAACGATTTCGGCACGCGGGGCGAACGGCCCTCGCATCCCGAGCTGCTCGATTGGCTCGCCGGCGAATTGATCCGTCACGGTTGGCAGCTCAAGCCGATTCAGCGGCTGATCCTGACGAGCGCCGCGTATCGCGAAAGCAGCGAGGCCGACCGCGCGAAAGAAGCCGTCGATCCGACCAACCGCTACTTCTGGCGTCACGAGAAGCGGCGGCTCGAGGGCGAGGTCGTGCGAGACGCTCTCTTGGCCTGTGCCAATCGGCTCGACGAGCGGATGTTCGGCCCCGGCTCGCTCGACGAGGCCCAGCGCCGCCGTAGCATTTACTTCACGGTCAAGCGGAGCGAACTGGTGCCGATGATGCAGGTCTTCGACGCGCCCGAGGCGCTCTCCAGCATGGGCGACCGGCCGTCGACGACGATCGCCCCGCAGGCCCTGTTGCTGCTCAACAACGCCAACGTCCGGGCCGACGCCCGCGCCTTCGCTCGCCGGCTCTTGCCCGCGCTCGACCGATCGACCGCCGAGGCCGTCCGCCGCGGATACCGGATCGCCCTTTGCCGCGACCCGCAACCGGACGAGCTGGCCGATTCGACCGCCTTCATCGAACATCAACGTGCAAGCTGCACGAGTCCGATCCGCACGCAGCGACTGGCAACTCGTCGGCCCGCGAGCCGCGCGCTGCTCGACTTTTGCCAGGTGCTGTTGTGCCTGAATGAGTTTGTGTACGTCGATTGAGGGGTTGGCAAGAGTGATTCGATAGCTGGTTGGACATTGGCGTGGAGTTCGCCTGAGCACTATTGAAACCGACGACAGCACGTGATCTGCGAAACGTCGCCCACTCGGGAAACGATATGCGTGAGTGACCCCTTCGATTCTGCCGTGATTGAGTGAGTAATGCGTGAATTGCCGCGCTTCTTCGCCCCGCCCAGCCCCGCGTTTGAATCCCGCCGCGAGTTTTTGACTCGGGCCGGCAACGGCTTTGGCATGCTGGCTCTCGCCGGCTTGCTGCAAGAGCAGGGGCTGCTCGGCAAGGCTGCTGCGTCGACCGTCGATCCGCGGAACCCGCTCGCTCCGCACGACGGGCATTTTCCGGCGAAGGCCAAGGCCGTCATCTGGCTGTTCATGAACGGCGGGCCGAGCCAGGTCGATACGTGGGACTACAAGCCGGAACTCGCCCGCCGCGACGGCCAGGCACTGCCCGGCTTCGACAAGGACACCGGCTTTTTCACCGAACAGGTCGGCCCGGTGATGAAGTCGCCGTTTCACTTCCGGCAGCACGGCGATTGCGGCAAGTGGGGCTCGGAGATTTTTCCGAACATCGCCCAGCACGTCGACAAAATGGCCTTCATCCATTCCTGCTGGACGACGTCCAACAACCATTCGCCCGCCCTGTTCATGATCAACACGGGCATGTCGCGGATGGGTTTTCCCTGCGTCGGCTCGTGGGTGACGTACGGACTGGGCAGCGAGAACCGCAGCCTGCCCGGCTTCGTCACGATGTACGACACGCTGGGCCGCGGCCTGCCCAAGGGGAACGCGTCGAACTGGGGCTCGGGCTTTTTGCCGAGCATCTACCAGGGGACGGTCCTCAAGCCGAAGGGCGCGCCGATCGACAATCTCTTTCCGCCGCAGGGAGTCACCGATCGCGAGCAGCGTTCGCAGCTCGACCTGCTCAAGAAACTCAATCAGCGGCACCTCGCCCAGACGCCCGACGACTCGGAGCTGGCCGCGCGGATCGAGAGCTTCGAGCTGGCGTATCGCATGCAGATGGCGGCTCCCGAGTGCCTCGATCTCGAACGCGAGTCGCTGGCGACGCAGCGGCTGTACGGGCTCGACAATCCGCGGTGCACCCACATCGCCAAGCAATGCCTGATCGCCCGCCGCCTCGTCGAGCGGGGCGTGCGGTTCGTGCAGATTTATAGCGGCGGAATGGAAAACGAACGCAGCTGGGACGGCCACCAGGACATCGTCAAGAATCATGCCGGCTTCGCCCGCGAGGTCGACATCCCCATCGCCGGCCTGTTGACCGATCTGGCCGGACGCGGCTTGCTCGACTCGACGCTCGTGCTCTGCTGCGGCGAATTCGGCCGGCTGCCGATCGTGCAAAAGGGCGGCACCGGCCGCGACCACAATCCGCACGCCTTCACCACCTGGATGGCCGGCGGCGGCGTGAAAGGCGGCGTCTCCTACGGCGAAACCGACGAAATCGGCTTCAAGGCCGTCAAGAACAAAGTCGGCGTCCACGATCTGCACGCGACCGTGCTGGCCCTATTAGGCATCGAGCACACGCGGCTGACCTATCGCTACAGCGGCCGCGACTTCCGCCTGACGGACGTCGAGGGGACTGTCGTTCGCGACGTCCTCGCGTAGAGGCGCGGTTACCGAGCCCCCAGCGTCAGCTGGGGGAGTCTGCGGATGTGACGATTGATGCTCTGCGTGTCGATGGGACGGGAGAGTTCACCACAAAGACACGAAGGCACGAAGGTAAGACAAGGCTTAAGCAGGAGGTCGCAGAGGGACGCAGAGATTTTGATGGCTGCCTTTTCTCTGTTGCCTCTGTTACCTCCTGTTCAAATCCCGTCTTCTTTGTGTCTTCGTATCTTTCTGGTGAATCAAAATCTTCAAATCGCAATTCGCGTGACGGCCGGCGAACGGTTAAGCTTTCGCGGTACAAGCAGGGGCGTGCCGTGTCGAAATGCGGCGAGGCGGACACGGTTAGACTGCTTAGGAGCAAGTTCATGTCGATGAACCCGATTTCAACCTGGCACCAAATCGTGAGATCCCGCGACCCGCGTGGTCTCGACAATCTGCTTGCCGACGACGTCGTCTTCTATTCGCCGGTAGTGCACACGCCCCAGGTTGGAAAGCCGATTACGAAGAAGTATCTCGCCGCCGCCGCGCAGGTCTTTTTCAACGACTCCTTTCACTACGTTCGCGAGCTGACGAGCGATCGAGATGCCGTGCTCGAATTCGAGCTCGAACTAGAAGGCATCAAGATCAACGGCGTCGACCTGATCAAATGGAACAACGCCGGCAAGATCGTGGAATTTAAAGTCATGCTGCGGCCGCTGAAGGCGGTTAACCTGATCCACGAGAAAATGGGGGCGATGTTGCAGGCCAAGCCGTCGGAGTCGTAAGGGTGTGACAAGTCCGCCAGAGGCGGACGCAGGCACGCCATTGCTTTCTACTTGCCGCCGATCGCTTTCGCCATCGCCACGGCCAGCAGCTCGTTGCCCGTCGGGTTGAGGTGGCAGCAGTTGTCGCGGTAGGTCGGCTGGGTGATTTGGGCGAAGATTCCCGTCAGATCGTGGAAGCGGACGCCTTGGGCGGCCAGCTCGCGGCCCGCGGTGATGAGCATCGGGTAGCCGGTTTCGACGGCAGCCTTGGCCGGGTATGTCGGCTCGACCGTGAGACTCCGCTCCAGCTCGCTCATCGGCTTGGAGCCGGGGAGGTATTGATTGGGCTGCAGAAAGTCGTGGTATTCGATTCCCATCGCGTCGCAGACTTTCGCCAACTCCAGCGAGGACCGTTGCCAGATGCCGACGCAGTGGCGCAAGAACGCGGACAGGTCGGCGAAAGTTGCGGGCGGTCCCTGCGCGGTGAAGCTCCGGTGCTTTTCTCGCAGCTTAATCGTGTCGTTGTAACCGGCGAGGATCGAGCGCGAGAGCCACTCGTGTCGCACGGACCAAACGAGCCGCGCCGTCGGCGAATAGCACCACGGGAGCGCTTCGAAGTGCTGCGCCCAGTCGCGGTCGATCTCTTGCAGATAAACGACCTCGCCCATCCGCCGTAAGAGGGCCGTGTCGCGGCGTTCGAGCACTCGGATGCCCCAATCGCGGGGAAAACTCGGAAAGACTCCGGCGGGCTTGTTTTCAACGACGGGCAGCGCGAGCTCGTTATAGCCGTCGATGTTGACGATCAGATCGAACTCGGCCCCCAGCGCGAGCAAGTAGTTGACGACGAAGAGTTGCTGCGGCTGTTTGTAGCCGGGAAGCGCCAGCTGGACGAAAGCGATTCGCTTGTCGGCGAATCGCGGGAGCCGTTTGAGCTGTGCCTCGAATTCCGGGAGGCCGAACTGGCAGAACTCCTGGGCCAGCGATCCGCCCACGATGCCGACGATGACCTTGCCCTTTTCCCGATGCTGAATCGGCGAATTGTCGTCGATGAAGCCGAACTCATTGATCGGCAGCGTACCCGGCTCGGGCTGCTCTTTTGGCCGACGCACGAATCCGAAATAGGGGTGGACCGAGTCCTCGGCCGCGAGCGGATCGTCGAAATCGAGATGCGACGCGGCCGTCGTGTCGAGGTCACGCCAGCTTCCGGACATGCCGCCCGCCAGAAACAAGAGCGCCACAAACGAGATCAGCTCGGCGAGACCCCACGCCACGAGCAGCGCCAAGGCTCGCAGCAGCCAAATCCGGCGACGCGACCGCCGAGGCGCGACGGCAGCGGCAGGCGCGGCAGAGGAGTCGTTGAGGAGTTGTGTCACGCGAACAGTCACAGAGGAAATGAAGAGTTCTCTCGTGATGCTAACCGCTATCACTCGCGCCAGACAATCCGTTCCGAGTGGCGGCTTGAGGAGTGTCACTCAGTTGTGGGTTCAGTAGCTGCACTCCTTTGCACCGGCGGCGTTATTCACACATGGCAAAATCCGGCGGACGCGGGCGCCTCGCAGAGTGTCCCCCCTCCGGGGCTTGAGCAGGCGCGGGGATCGCAAACCACCGGTTGACACCGGTGGCAAGGGGAGTGTCACGCCTTCGGGGTTTAAGACAACGCCGGCTCACGGACGCTTCTTAATTAGCCAGACTTCGGCGACGGCGTTGCCGCGGCCGTTGCCGCCGAGGCCGGGTTCGCGATACCAGGTTAGCGTGAGGTGTCCGTCGCGCGTTGCTTCGCGCGGCACATCGAACTCGACGATTATCGCCGGGCGGGGCTTTTGGATCTCAGGATGGACGACGTATTTGTCGTCCGCCATGAGGCGAATCTTGGTGCTCGGGGAATCGCCGGCGTACGAGATCCGAACGGCATAGCTGGTGCTCGGATCAAGCTCGTCGTAGTGTAGCCGCAGCGGCGCGTCGTAGAGCGCCTCCATGTTGTCCCGCCACGTGATCGGATAAAGAGCCGACACCCGGCGGCCGGTGATGAAGCCGATTCGCGGCGTTTCGTAGAACCCCGGGTCGCCGGCCAGGCCCACGCCGCGCACCAGATGCGGCTGTCGCGAGGGATTTCCCAGGTCGTCATAAAACCCGCCCGGACCAGGATCGGTCCAGTTCACGATGGTCATCAGTTCGCGAAGCTGGTCGCGTTCGCTCGGGAGTTTGCGGATCTCGTCAAACCGCCGTTTGAGCCACAGGCGGTTATTGAGAGGCTCGTCGATCGTGTCGAGCGTGGCGCCGCGATCGACCGCAATCGCCTTGTGCCGCTCGACGCTCAGCTGCATGCGGATGCTCTGGAACAGCATGTCGCCCAGCTCGAACACACGGGCGCGGAGGTCGGGGGCTACCGGATTCACAATGGATTCGTCGAGCAGCTCTTCGGCTTCCCGCATGGCGATGAGCGGCCCCGTGACTCTCGCGTTGCGGAGCTTTGCCAACGCGTGCTCTTCGAGGGCCGTTTCATAGATCAAACGATGGTGCACGAAGGCGTCGTAATACGCTCGATAGAGCGCCTGTTGAAATCGCCAGTTCTCCAAGGTCGCCGGCGGGGCGGACCTTTCCATCGACCGGAATTGGTCGAGCGTCGTCAGCACGCCGCGGTTTGTCAGCAGCGGTCCGCGCCAATTTTGCTCGAGTGCCAATAGCCCCTGGGCGAAGTCGTCTGCCAGCGCATCGCTGATGAAGTAGCGGGCATACTGCCGCAGGATTTCGACCACCGGCTGATCGGGATCCCAACCGAGGCCGCTCCAGACGAACTTGTTGACGTCGTCGTTGCAGCCCTCGGAATAGCTGATGAAGCCGATCGAATCGGGCGACCAGCCGCGAAAGATCGTGGCTTCATCCCGCGGCCGCGGATTGATGACCTCGCGCCCCTCGGTCGCCGCGTAGGCGAGATCCCAATCGGGGACGGGGAATTGGCACTGGCGGCTGTGGGTGATGTCGGGGTAGCGGCGGATGGGATACTTCTTCGGAATGGCCGCCCGCAGCTTGGGGAGCGAAATGCGAATCTGCGGGCCATAGACCACGCCGCTCAGCCAGGCCGGCTGCTTCTCATTCACGTAGGAGATGAAGCGGTCGAGCCATTCCTGGTTGAACGATTGCGGCGAGACCCACATCTGAGCCTTGGGGTGAAAGCGATGCAGATTGGCCGTTTGCTTTTCGAGGAACGGCAAGAGGACCGCCGGGTCGGTGTGGCCGGGGTCGCCGCCGGGGACGAAGACGGCGTCGACCCGCGGCAGCTGCTTGAAGACGCTTGGCCCACTCATCGAGGGCCTTCTCCACCGTCGCGGGCTTGGAATAGTCGGCATCCATCGCCGGGTACCAGATCCAGACGTCGAGCCCGTACTGGTCCAACAGGCGCGACATCTCGACCATCATCTGCATCTGCGGCAGCGGGAAGTGCGGGCTGTCGGCCGCGTCGTCGGTGCGCGGCGGCAACAGCTCGACCGCGTTGGTGCCGAAGACCGCCAGGTCGCGGATGTATTGCTCCCACATCGGCACCGTCCAGGCGTCGTACGAATTCGTCTTCGGGCGATAGCCGAGCTGATGACCGCGCAGGCGGTACTTCGGTCCGCTGGCGATGTTCAGAATTCCCGGTACGAGCACCCGCCGCCTGGAGATTCGAAGTTCGCGTAGCAGCCGACCGACGCCGAACAGCACTCCGCGAGAATCGTTGCCGGCGACCATGACGATTGGCGGTTTGGCGTCGACGACGCGAAGGCGATAACCCTCGGGGGCGTCGAAACGCGGCAATTCGGACACCTGGTGCTGGGCCATCACGTCGTTGGCGAACCGCGATGGACCGACGAGGATGACCGCTCCGGCCTTTTCAGGCCAGCCGTCCGTCACCGGCCAGCGGAGCTGCGAGCGTTTTTCCACCTCCTCGACCAGCATCCGGACGGCCTGCGCCTCGGGTCCGGCCAAGCCTTTCGGCACAACGACGACGGCAGTGCTCAGGTCGAACGTTTCTGCGGCTTGCGCCGAATGGGCGACGCCGGTCAACAAGCCGGCCACGACGAGGAAGCCGGCCAGAACGCGGCCGGCACTCGAAAGTCCAACCGCCTGGCGACGCGCAGACCGTAAGATGCGGGCAGTCGCGGCCATTGGGCAACAATCGTTTTTCATGAAAGCGCTGGGAGGTAGGAGTCGGGGGAGCGGGCAGGAGGCGGTTTCGACCGCGCTCGGCGAGGCATTTGCTGCTCTTTTTAGGCTAACTGTCGCTTCGGGCCTGTGCAATCAGCCTAGCGGCTGCGGTGCCGTCGCGGCCAAGTCGGAGAAATTTGGCATCGCCAGTGCTGGCCTGGCTGCAAACCGCGTATATTGTCAAAGACGGTTGCTGCGGGCCTGTTGAGAGCGGACATGCGGATGATGCCCGTCGGAAGGCGCAGGGTGCGCCGCCCTGACGTTTTACTGTTAGTGCTGACAGTCTGTCTGGCGGTCTGCCCACGGCATTCGGGCTTTTCTGAGGATTTGCCAAAGCCGGAGCGCGAACCGCTCCGCGCGATCCGCCCCGAGCCGCCCACCGAAGAACGGCTGCACCTGGAGCCGGACGAAAAGAAGATCGTCGACAACGCGGTCGACCACGCGCTCGAATATTTGGCCGCCCACCAAAATGCCGACGGCTCGTTTCAAAGCCCGCCGATGGCGCGTCCGGCCGTCACGGGGCTGTGCCTGATGGCATTCATGTCGCGGGGGCACCGGCCGAGCGAGGGGGAATACGGCCAGCTGATGGAGAAGGCCGTTGATTTCATCCTCGGCTTTCAAGATGCGGAAACCGGCGCGATCACGCCCGAGACTTCGAGCGAGTCGTTCTTCTGGACCCGCGCGGCGGCCTATACGCACGCCATCTGCGGCACCGCTCTGGCCGACGTCTACACCTACACGGGCCGGCTGAAATTCCAGACGCATGACCGCGAGGCGGAGACGGTCCGCCGCGACTCGGAACGCCACGACCGGGTCGACAAAGCAATCCGCAAGGCGCTCACCTTCACGCATGCCCAACAGTCGCGGCCCAAAACGGTCGCGGGCGAGAACGGCGGCTGGCGCTACATCGAGCAGAACCAGCGCAACGACTCCGATCTTTCGGTCACGGCCTGGAACATCATGTTCCTGCACTCGGCCAAGAAGGCGGGATTCAAAGTTCCCGACACCTGGGTGAAAGCGGGCCTGCGGTTCGTCCATCGCACGTTCAACAAAAAGCTCGGCGGCTTTGTTTACGTGCTCACCGAGCCCGAGCGCCGGCATTGCACGCGGGCCACGGTCGGCGGCGGCATCCTCTGCCTGCTGCTGGGGGGCGAGCCCATCAGCCAACCCGTGCTCGATGCGGCCAGCTGGATCCAACAGCATCCGTTCGAGCAGTACAACCAGTCGTGGCCGCCGGGCGACCGCTATCACTACAGCGCGTTTTATTGCAGCCAGGCAATGGGCTTACTGGGCGGCTCGAGCTTCCGCGAGTTTTATCCCCGGCTGCTGCACGTGCTGGCCGAGCACCAGCACACCGACGGCTCGTGGGACCCCGAGTCGTTCAGCTCGGACACCGGCTTCGGCGAGGTCTATTCGACGGCGCTCGCCGTGTTGGCCCTCTCGCCGCCGTACCAGAAGCTCGATACCTACAAGCGCGTAGGCGGCAAAAACGACGAAGCACGAATGACGTCCGACGGTGCGTCATTCGTGCTACGTGCGGCTGACACGCGGTTTATCCCGAGCGCGGCCTTTACCAGCGCTCGGTAGACCCGAAGTCGTCGTCGTCATCGTCGTCGTGCGCTTCGGGGACATGTGGCTGGTGTGGGGGGGCCGGAGCCGGCGGCGTATAGGGCGCAGGGGCCGGAGCCGGCGTGGGCGCCGGATGCGACATCATCGGCGGCGCGGGCTTCGGAGCCGGGGGCTTCGGCGCTGGCGTCGTCGGGTGTAGCTTCGGCTGCGCCGGTTTCGGCGGGGCCGGTTTTGGCTGGGCTTGTTTCGGAACGGCGGGCTTCTTCTGCACGGGGGGTTTGGGAGCCGGCTTGGCTTTCTTGGCGGCGGCCATGCGGGGGGCTTTTTTAGCGGTCTTCTTGGGAGCCGCCTTTTTGCCCGGAGCTTTCTTGCCCGCGCCCTTTTTGCGGGCAATACTGGCCTTAGGGGCTTTTTTCTTGCCCTTGGCCATTTTGCCCTTCTTTTTGGACGCCTTGGTCGTCTTCGCCTTTTTCTTCGTGGCCATGCGCGTTCCTCGTTGAGGCACTGGGTTTTGAATGCTCAGGGGGCGGCTCGCCGCCGATCGAGTCCGCCCGATCGATCAATTTGTCCGCGTTCTTCTTAAAGCGACGAAGCAGCAAGTTCCTATAGATAACGCGCGGCTTGGGCAATGAAAGAGTCCTGAGCGCTGTTTTTTGTCGAAGTCGACGAGTTTTTTCCAACTGTCCTCCTAATTTGGTTGGGGAAACCCTCGCCGGAGCGACTCGCGGGACAAATGCCCGGCTTCAGCGCGGCCTAGAATTGGTTGGTCGTCCGGGGTGGCCAATCGACGCCCACCAGGCGGCCATTTGGGGACCGAGCGTACAGGGTTCCGCCCGCTCGGATCGGCAGTTTTGCGGGGAAATTTCCTGGAATCGGCGGCAGCGAGGGGTCGCCCTCGTCGATACCTAGGAAAGCGGAATCGAATTTGCGTTGCGTTTGCAATCGATTCTCAGCGGAAGCGGCCCGGAGCGCCCGGGCGGCCGCGGAGAACGTAATGGCGAAACGGTCCGTGTGAGCCCGTCCCGGGACGGACGGTCGCATCCGGCCCGTGTCGCTTCAAAACGCACGGCTGGGATTTATGCGGTTCGAGGAAGCCTTTTTGAAGGCGGACGACGGGGTCGCGCTTTTTGTCCGCCGTTATCAAACCGACTCGCGGGACGCCGACCGCTCAGTGCTCCTGGTCCATGGCATGTCCGAGCACGGCCAATGCTACCAGCATGTGGCCGAAGCCATGGTCGCCCGAGGCTGGAACGTGGTGCTGCCCGACCTGCGAGGCCACGGCCAATCGGGCGGGGACCACATCCACGTCAACGACTTCTCCGAGTACGTGGCCGACCTGAAACGCATCTTCGACGAGAGCGGGCTCCGCTCGCAAAACACGGTGCTCGTCGGCCATAGCATGGGCGGCCTGATCTCGGCCCGCTTCGTCCAGCAGTTCCCCCAGAATGTTTCGGCCCTGGCGCTGTTGTCGCCCCTGTTGGGTATGCGGGTCCGCATTTCGCCCTTCACAATAGCGATGGCGAAGCTGGTGTCGCTCGTGCGGCCTCGGAGCCGGTTTCGCAAGCGGACCCGTCGCGAGGATTCGACGCGGAATCAGGAGGCCCTGATCCGGGGCGACGCCGACCCCTTGATTCGCAACTCGGTCACCGCGGCCTGGTATTTTGCCATGCGGCACGCCCTGCGGACGGTCTGGGACCTGGCCGAACAGGTCTCGTGTCCGACGCTCGTGCTGCAGGCCGGCGCGGATTTGATCGTCGATCCGACGGCGCCGCAGGGCTGGGTGCAGCGAATTGGAAGCACGGACAAGACGATCCGGATGTTTCCCGACCACTACCACGAGCTGCTTAACGAGCTCGACTGGTCGAACACCCTGGCCGACTTGCTCGACTGGCTCGAGCAGCGATTGATCGTGCCGACCGGCGCCCCGCTCGCTCTGCCGCCCGCCCGCGTGCAGCCGGCCACATTCGGCTCGGCTGCGTCGGCCTCTTAAGAGCCGCGCACGCAGTAAGCGGTGCCTTTTTTCTTTTTTCTCGCGCCGGTTTCTTCGCGCTTTCAGCGAGAGCGGTAGCGTCTGACGACAGAAAGACACCGCTTACTGCGTGCGCGGCTCCTTAAACGCCGCTCCTTCACCCACCGCTTTCACCCCCATGTTTGTTGACATTTCGCTGCGGAAAAAATATCCCTGAAGGGTCCATTCTCGCCGGCCCGGTGCGCACGGGTCAGCGCGGGCGTGCCTGCGAGGAGAAGCATGCGACAGTCTGTTTGTCTGATTGTGCCGATTCTGTTTGGCGTCTCGTTGATCGCTCGGCGGTTGGACCGCTCGCGTCGCGGCCGCGCCGAAGTCCGCCTCGGCCGACAGCGTGGAAAAATCGCTGGCCGTCGTGCGGGCGGTCGATAAAGGGGGCGAAGGGCATCTGGAAGCCCAGCGGGCCATGCAAAGCCTGGCCGCGGCCGATGTCTCCGCTTTGCCCAAGATTCTGAGATCGTTCGACGGGGCCGGGCCTCTGGCCGCCAACTGGCTCCGCAACGCATTCGAGACGCTGGCCGACCAGAATGTGCGTCTGAAACGGCCGCTTCCCATCACCGAAATCGAGGCCTACGTCCGCGGCACGTCCCACGATCCCCGCGCCCGGCGGCTGGCCTACGAATGGCTCGCCAAGGTCGATCCGACCGTATCCTCGCGGCTGATTCCCGGTATGCTCCTCGACCCGGCCCCCGAGCTTCGTCGCGACGCCGTCGCCTTACGGATGAGCGAAGCGGCGAAAGTCGACGCGGCGCACGACAAACCGCGGGCCGTCAAGCTTTATCGCGAAGCCCTCGCCGGAGCGCTCGCCGACGATCAGGTCAAAGCGATCGCACAGGCCCTCGGCAAGCTGGGCGAAAAGGTGGATATCTCCAAGCACTTCGCCTTTTTGACCCACTACTCGGTGATTGGCCCGTTCGATAACCACGGCGGCCACGGACTGGAAGCCGTCTATCCGCCCGAGAAGGAAATTCGGCTGGGTGCGTCTTACAAGGGCCAGATCGGAAACGTCGTCTGGCAAACGGTCGATAGCCAGGGGGATTATGGCATCGTCGATATCGCCAAGCAGATCAAGCCGTACAAAGGGGCGGCCATGTACCTGCTCACTCGTTTCCAAAGCCCGACGGCGCGTCACGTCGAGTTGCGGCTGGGGACGGACAACGCCTGGAAGATTTGGGTGAACGGGACCCAGCTGTTCTCCCGCAACGAATACCACCGTGGCATGGCCCTCGATCAGTACCGCATCCCGGTGACCATGAAGGCGGGCGAAAACGTGATCCTCCTGAAGGTGTGTCAGAACGAGCAAACCGAGGATTGGGCCCAGATCTATCAGTTTCAGCTGCGGGTCTGTGATGCGAGCGGCCGAGGCATCGCCTCCGGCGAGCCCGCGATAGTCGGAGGCCGGTGACGATGAATTTGTGCACGACGTCCGCCTTACGTCTGACGACAAGGCTTCGAGTGCTTGCCGCCGGCTGCCTGACAGTCGCCATTTGGTCCAGCATCGGCGTGTCCGGATCGGCCGCGGACTGGCTGCAGTTTCGTGGCAACAAGGTCGACGGTGTGGCGGCGGGCGAAGGTCCGGCCCGTCTCGACCACAACGCTTGGACAGCGTCGCTGCCGGGCCGCGGCATTTCGGGCCCGATTGTCGTCGGCGATCGAGTTTATCGTGACGGCCTGCAGCGGTCACGAGCAAGAACGCCTGCATGTGCTGGCCTTCGAGACGGCCGGCGGCAAGCTCGTCTTGGGATCGCCAGTTTTGGGCGACCGGTCGCACGCAGTGCCATCCGAAAATGTCAGTCGCCAGCTCCAATCCCGCCAGCGACGGGCAGCACATCATCGCCCTTTATTCGACGAACGACCTGGTCTGCCTCGATCGCGACGGCAAGCTGCTTTGGTTTCGCGGACTGACTTACGAATACCCCAACGCAAGCAACAGCCTGGGCATGGCCTCCTCGCCCGTGATCGCAAACGACACCGTCATCGCGCAGGTCGAGACCGACGACGATTCGTTTGCCATGGGCCTCGACATCGAAACCGGCGAGACGCGCTGGAAACTCGAGCGGCCGCACCGCGACAACTGGACTTCGCCCCTCATTCTTCGCGGCGCTGGCCCCGAGGACGACGTCGTGGTCCTGCAGGGATCGGGGGGGCTGATTGGCATGCGTCCGAAGACGGGCAAGCTGGTCTGGACCTACACCGAGGGCGCCTCGACGGTCGCGTCGTCGGCTTCTGGCGAAGGTCTGATCTTCGCTCCCTCCAACGGGATTACGGCTCTCGCTTGCGCGTCCCCCGCCGCGACGCCGGCCAAACGCTGGCGGATGGCCCCGCTGGGTCCGGGTTACGCCAGTCTCACGTACTATCAGGGACGCGTTTACAGCGTCACCGGGGCACCCGTATTGATCGCGGCCGACGCCAAGACCGGTCATGTCGACTGGCGACTGCGGCTGACCGGCACCTTCTACGCGTCACCCATCGTGGCCGGCCAGCGGATGTACTTCTTTAACGACGCGGGCCTCGGCGAGATGGTCGAGCTTGGCAAAGAACGCGGCCGGATCGCCAATCAGCACGACTTCAAGGAAGGCATCCTCGGCACGCCGGCCCTTGCGGACAAAGCGATTTACGTCCGCAGCGACGAACATCTGTGGAAGATCGCCGACTAGCGCGCGGGTGCCATGCCCATCGGTTTCGGTGGGCATGCGTGATTGCAGCGGAAAACATGCCCACGCCGAGCCGTGAGTGTGTCCGGAAATTCGGTGCCACGGCTGAGACGCTTCGGTTCAGCCGTGCTCTTTTTGGGTGCTGCTGACGGTTTCTGGACCGCGAAGAGCACGGTTGAGCGAGCTCAACCGTGGCACCCAAGGCAAATCGTCTCTCTGAATTCCCGGACGGTCTCACGCCGAGCTGTGGGCAGGACTGCCAAACCCGTCCGATAGCAATTGACGGCCTACTAGCCCCCAGCTGCTAGCTCAGAGGCACGGCTTTGTGGGCAATCCGGACTGGAGCGAGAGCGTGGGGCGACGGCTCGAATCGAATGCCCTCCTTCTGCGCGGCCGCCGTCATCGCGCGAAAGCCCGCGTCGCAGGCTTCGTCGAACGGCATGTTGGTGAAGCATTCGACCGAGCACGAACGCGCGAAGCGAATGTCCCGCAGGGCCGCGAAGACTTTGGCGTAATCCATCGCACCGCGGCCGGGAATCAGGTGCGTCCAATGCGGATAGCGGCCGATGTGGTCTTTCAGGTGGGCGTGGACGATCCGCGACGCAAACCGGCGGGCGAATGCCGCCGGATCGAGGCCCATCAGCACCAGGTAACACGGGTCGAAGTTGACGCCGAAGACGGGCGAGCCGACGTCCTGAAATAGCCGCTCGAGCGTGTCGGACGAATCGTCGACCCAGTCGGGCCAGATGCCGTCGACCGCCAGAAAAACTCGGCGGACGGCCGCGTAATCCGCCGCGTCGCGAATCTCGGCGACGATCGCTTGCCAAAAGTCTTCGCGCGATGCGTCGGGCGGGTAGCCGCCCATGTGAAAGGTGACGACGTCGGCGCCGACGTCGACAGCCAGGTCGACCGTGCCGGCCAGATCGAGCGGATCCTTGTCGGGATCGACGAGCGAGTCGGCCAGCGGCGTGTGCGTGATCACGGCTTCGACTGCGAGCCCGAGCCGCTCCGCCGTCCGCCGCGTTTGCCGGCGCAATGTCGGAGTGACCGAGCGCGGATCGGTCGAGGGACCGTCGGTCCCGGAGATGTCGATGCCGCTGTAGCCCGCACGGGCAATTCGCTTGAGGCAATTCTCCAGCGGCAGGCGCAATCGATCGGTATAGCTGTAGGTATAGAAGCCGAGTCTCACGGGACGTCATCCTTGACGGGCGTGTCGATGAGTTTGCGAGTTTGCGAACGCAAGCGAGACCGAGCGAATGCTCAGCGGAAGATGATCGCCCGCAAGTCCGATCGTCGAGTGGGCCGATGATCGTGCAGCAGGGGGGCGGATTGTAGCGGAAGTTCTGCCGCGCCGGTATGTCTTTTACCAGCGCCAGCTGGCCCGGCGGATGGGGAAATGGGCAGCTTTTGACCTAAGTACGCCGGCACTCCATTTGCTTCTCTTCGGAGAGCGTTTCTTAGCCACGCAACTCGACTGAGGAGATAGAAAATGACCGGTAAAGCCGAAGAAATTAAAGGTCGCGTCAAGGAAGCCGCGGGGGCGATTGCTGATAACGATCAGATGCGGCGCGAAGGGAAAGATCGACCAGGCGGCGGGTAAGGTGAAGCAGGCGGCGGAGAAGGCCGTCGACGCGATCCAGAACGCTGCCAAGAACGCCAACAAGCGGTAAGCCCAACTCGACGAGGCGCCCGGAGTCCCAGCGGCCAATGTGGCCGCTTAGCCGGCGCTTTGATCGAGGGCAGCCGCGACGGCCAGTTCGTCCACTCGCTCGTTTTCGGGGTGGCCGCTGTGGCCGGCGACCGTGGTGAATCTCACCTCGTGTCGCGCGAGTAGCTCGTCTAACCGCTGCCAGAGGTCGACATTTTTGACCTCTGTCCAGCGGTTTTTTTCGCGCCGTCGCCAACCATTTCTCTTCCAGCCCGGAAGCCATTCTGTGGCTCCCTTCGCGACGTACGCGCTGTCGGTGATGACTTCCACAGCCGAGCGACGTTTGAGCGCAGCCAAGCCTTCGATCACCGCCATCAACTCCATTTGATTGTTGGTGGTGATCCGCGCGCTGCCGAAGTGTTCTTTTTCGACTCCGGTCGATGGATGCCGCAGGATGAAGGCCCAGCCGCCGGGCCCCGGATTGCCGCGACAGGCCCCGTCCGTGAAAAGCTGCACGCGCGCGAGTGCACTCGGCGCGGTCGTCTGATCTTCCGTGGCATCATCCATGAGGAGCAGCGTGGATCAAAAGAGCAACGTGGAAGAAGAGGCGCACGGCGATCCTCGTCAGCCACCGCGCTCGACGCGCGCCCACTCTGATAGAAATCAAATCGCGCGGCAAGGGCTGTAGGATTTGGCTCGCGCCGTTCGCGAGCTGCGTCGTTCGGCCTCACGCTGCTCGCGAGGCTAGCGCTCGCGGAAGGTGATGCGGCCGCGCTTGAGATCGTAGGGTGACACTTCGACGATCACCCGATCTCCCGGCACAATACGAATGAAATGCTTGCGCATCTTGCCCGCGACGTGTGCGAGCACTTCGTGACCGTTATCCAGCTGCACGCGAAACTGCGTGTTGGCCAGGGCCTCGGTCACTCGGCCCTCGGCTTGAATCGCTTCTTCTTTCGCCATAGTCCCTCAACAACCAGATCGAACCCGAACCCGGATCGTCGCCCGGGAAGTGGCAGATTATTCGCTCTCAGCCGCACCGCCGCGTGGCCCGTATTTCCGCGGAGGGGCTAAAAGCTCCGGTCCCATTCGCCGAGGGGACCAGCCACATTTGCCCGGAAGAATCGAGCAATTATGGATTCTCCGCCCGGAAAATGCCAGACCGGAAGGAGAACCAGCCTGCAATGCTCGCCACAAACGCGGGCTTTACGACAATTTTGAATCACGCACGAAGGGACGACGAAGCAGTCATGGAGAAAGCGTGAAGATCGCACGACGAGCAGCAATTATTCGCTGCTAAATCCCAACACCCGGCGGATTTCGACCGGGCTGGTGACTCCCGCGTCGACCGCCTCCGCAGCGCGGCGCCAGCGGGATTTCATGCCGGCGGTCGCGGCCCGACGTTCCAGCTCAATCGAGTCGCTCCGCTCGAGGATCGAACGGCCCACTCCGTGCGCTTCGGGGATGAGGAGCTCGGCGATGAGGAACCGCCCCTGGTAGCCGGTGCCGCGGCATTTCTCGCAGCCTGCCGACACCCGCACGCGCTCGACGGCCAGGCCCAGGCGGTCTTTGGGATCCTGCGATTCGGTCGCACACTCGCACAAGCGACGCAACAGCCGCTGGTTGAGAATGGCGAGCACGGCGCTACGCACCTGGTAGGGCTCGAGTCCCATCTCGAGCAGCCGGTTGAGGGCCTCGGAGGCGCTGCCGGCGTGAAACGTGGTGAGAATCAAGTGGCCGGTCAGCGCGGCTTGCACGGCGACTTGTGCCGTCGTGCGGTCGCGAATCTCTCCGACGGCGATCACTTCCGGATCTTGCCGCAGGAGCGACTTGAGGCCCGTTTCATAATCGAAGCCGGCGATCGGCCGCACTTGCGACTGGGCGACGCCGGGCATCACGGCTTCCACCGGGTCTTCGAGCGTGGCGACGCTGCGGGGGTGCTCCTCGCGTTCGGTGATCTCGCGCAGGCAGGCGTAGATCGACGTCGTCTTGCCGCTGCCGGCCGGCCCGCTGATCAGGATCATTCCGCCGCGCCGCGCGAGCATCGACTTCAAACTTGCAGCCAGCTCCGGGTCGAAGCCCAGGTCGTCGACGTGCCGATAGCGATTCGAGCCGGCAAACAGCCGAATCACGCACTTCTCGCCGAACAGCGTGGGGAATGTGCTCACGCGCGTTTCCGCATTGCCTTCCAAGAGATGAATGCGGCCCTCTTGCGGCACGTCGGTCTGATACGTCAACAGCTGCGACATCACCTTGAGCCGCGCGATGATATTGGGAGCGATCGCCCGCGGCAGCAGCTCGATGGGGTGCAGCACGCCGTCGATCCGCCAGGACATGGCCAGGCCGTCTTCGCCCGGCAGCAAGTGGATGTCGCTTGCACCGGCCTTGCGGGCCGACATCAGCATGGAGTCGACAAGCCGCAGCACGTATTCCGGGTGCGTTCGCGGCAGTTCGGGCGACTCGCTGCGGAATTGCTGCTGCAAAGAGAGGGGCATGCGAGGTCGATCCGCCAGACGCGGCCGGAAGGAAAGCACTGCCCGCGCACGCGCCGCGCATCGATTGCGGAGGCATTTTTGTATCTTGAGGGGCGCCGCGAGCCGAGTCAACCGGCGGTTTTCGGGCTCAGGCGGCGCGCGATCGGGCGATTTGGCAGACAATTTCGGCCCGTCGGGCCCTCTTGTCAGATCGGCAAAAGCCGCCCGTAGCGTCCGGGATTCGAGCGGCCAACCGCCCACGACGGCACCGAATATCTGAATATCTGATGTTTGATTCGCACCGCACTCTCTGCCTGGCTTTGGCGCTCGGCCTGTGCTTCGCCCTCGGGCTCGAGCCGCAACTTGCCGTAGCGCAGCGCCGAGCATTCGAGAAGGTGCCGGGCAAGCTGGACATGCACCTCAAGTTGCCGGCCCCCGTGATGCGAAACGGAGCGCCCTTTCCGCTGCAGCTCGACTTCACTTCCACGTTCCCGGACGTGATCGAAGGGCCGCTCGAACTGACCTTCTACGACGAGGGGCTTCTGCAGCTGCGGTTTCTCACGACGCCGGTGGTCATCGCGGCCGACTCGTCGACGGCCTATTCGATCCAGCTCCCCAGTTTGACCTGCATTCGGACGCCGACGGAGTTCCAAGTCGGCGTGGTGCTGCAGTCTGCCCGCAAAACGTTCGACCTGGGAAAGCACGATTTGTTGATCTCGCTGCGGGGCACGCGGCAGTTCGTGATCGCCGCGCCCGGGCTCAACGAGGTCGACGTCGGCCAACTCGTGCGGTCGCTATCGCTCGACGATTTCCGCCCGCGCAAGCTGAACCGCCAGAACTTCGCCACCTATTCCACCGAACTCGACCCGCACCGCATTCTGGGCGATCCGATGGGACTCTATCCCTACGACGTGGTGGTCCTGGTGGGGCAGCATTTTTCCGCGCTCTCAGCCCGGCAATTAGAGACGCTCGCCACGTGGGCCGAATCGGGGGGCGGACTGGTCGTCGTTCCCAGCGGAGTGCTCACCGACGTCCATTGCCGTTTCCTCGCGAAGGTGACCCGTCTCGATCTTGGCAGCTTTCCAACCGACACGTTGGGCCGCCTGTCGCCGCTCGATCCGGGCGATCCGCATCGACTCGTTTCGGGCAACTACGGTTTCGGACGGATTTTGATGTTGCGATCGATTCCGTCGGTCTCCGTGAAGGACCCTGATGCCGGACATGAGGGGTTCGCGAAGGACACGGAGTGGATTCGCGCCGTCACCCATTTGTGGAACGTCCGTTCCGACCAGGTCGACTCGATCCTGAAAACCGGCACCTGGCAGATGCCCGAACCACAGCCCGTCAAACCGTCGGTGCCCGTAACAAGCTCGCCATTGCCGAAAGCGATGGCGGTCCGCACGGATATCCGCTACTCGTCCTATGGGGACGTCGGCGGGCTGGTGACGCAACCGCCAGTCGCGGCGAACGCGCTCCGCGACATGCTCTTTCCGGCAGCCGTCCGTGTGGTGCCGTTCGGCATCGTGATCGGATTATTGGCGTCGTTCCTCGTCGTCGTCGCGCCGGGTGATTATTGGGTTCTGGGCTGGCTGCGACGTCGGCGATTCACGTGGATCGTGTTCCCAATCGTCTCGCTGATGTTCACCGCAATCACGGTCGCTATTGCCGGCTACTACAGCGGCAACACGGATCATCGAAACAGTCTAGTGGTCGTCGACCTCGCGCGGGACGGCCGGCCGCTGCGGACCTCGCGGATCATGCACGTGATCACGGCCGACACCCACATGTTGACGGCCGACGTCCGCGACGGACTGTTCGCCAAGACCGACCTGCAACCCGCCCAAGTCGACAGCGAGCCGGATTCATCAAAAAAAGACCCGCTCGACGAACTGCCCGTGCGCGTCGAACAAAAGCTCGTCTATGACGGCGTGTTGCCGGCCGCCTATACGGTAAGTTGGCTGTCGAAGCAGTGGTCCCCCGCCATGCACCGGATGACGCGGGTGGGCTCAGACGTCGACGTTCCACAGATCGACTGGGCCGCATTCGATCGCTTCGATCTCGCCACCGAATCGGGGCGCGAGAAGGCCGTCAAAATGCTGCGCGAACTGCTGCCCGAATGCGCCTTGCTGTTCGCGACCGGCAAAGATTCGCTGGCGAACCCATTCCCGGCGATCGCGGTCGGTGGCGAGCGATTTGTGGAATGGCCCGACGTGCTGACCAGTCTCGGCCGCCGCAGAGATTTTGGCTTGATGTCGATTCTGTTCGGCGTGTCTCCCAACGGAGCCGGCGACCTCGAAGATCTGGCCGTGCTGGACGACGCCGACTCCGCGACCTGGCTCGTGCACGTGGCGGTGATCCGCGGAGAGGACCTCATCGTGTTTCGGCACGTGATCCGCAAACCGCCGGCCGGAAACACCGGCGACGGACAGAGCGGTGCTCAGCCCGCAACGGCCGAAAAGCCCCGAGGCGGAAAACTCTCGCCATGAACGACGCCAGTGCCAGCCGCACGAACGGCGCTCCGCCGATGGTGGAGATCTTCAACCTGTGGGTGAAGTACGGCTCCGTCGAAGCCGTGCGGGGTATCTCGTTCTCGATTCCCCGCGGCGGGGTGTTCGGATTCATCGGGCCCAACGGTGCGGGCAAGTCGTCGACGATCCGCGTGTTGGCGACATTGCAGGAGCCGTTCGCCGGCTGGGCCAAAATCGACGGGATCGAAATCCGCTCCGATCCGACGCGTATTCGCCGCAAGATCGGTTATTTGCCCGATGCGGTCGGCCTGTACGAAGATCTCACCGTCCGCGAGTATCTGCACTTCTTTGCGGCCGCCTACGACCTGGCCGAAGCGACCCGCCCGCAGTTGATCGACGATCTCCTCTGCCCTCACCGATCTGGCCCACAAGATCGACGCGCAGGTGGTGGCCCTGTCGCGCGGCATGCAGCAACGATTGGGGCTGGCCCGCGTCCTGCTGCACGATCCGGATCTGCTGCTGCTCGACGAACCGGCGAGCGGCCTCGACCCGCGGGCCCGCATCGAGATCCGCGAGATTCTGAAAGAACTCGCGCGGATGGGCAAAACGATCCTGATCTCGAGCCATATCCTGCACGAGCTGTCGCAGCTCTGTTCGCAGATCGGCATCCTCGAGGCCGGGGAGCTGGTCTTCGAGGGGCCATTGGCGGAAATCAATCGGCGACTGGGATTGATGCAGCTCGTGCACGCCCAGGTGGTCAATGCGTCGGACGAGCTGACGGGCCGCGTCCGCAAAATCCGCGGCGTGGAGAGCGTCGAGGCGCGGGGTGACCGGCTTTCAATTCGCGTGCGGGCCGAGGCACTGGCGCCCGAGGCGTTGCTGGAAGAACTGCGGACGGCCGGCGCGTCGGTGCGAATGTTCCAGCCCGAATCGCTCGAACTGGAGACGGCCTTCCTCAAATTGACGGAGGGCCGGACCGCGTGATGTCCGCGTTGCGCCGGCTGCCTCTGGCCTCGTTCCGTTTGCCGGTGCTGGTCAAGGATCTGACCGAGCAAGCCGCGCAACGGCGGACCTACATCATTCGCTTCGCCTACGGACTCGTGCTGTTCACGTCGACGGTCGTGCTCTTTTACGCGAATCTCGGCACGGGGGCTTCGGCCCGACAGACGCTCGGCCGCGGGTCTAGCTATTTCGCGATCCTGCTCGCATTCCAGATGATCGCCATGTATCTGGTCATTCCGCTGCTGACGGCCGGGGCGATCGCCGGGGAGCGGCAGCGGGAAACGCTCGTGCTGCTGTTGCTGAGCCCGCTGACGCCGATGCAGATCGTGTTGCAAAAATACCTGAGCCGGATGGCTCCCGTGCTGACGTTCGTGTTTCTGTCGTTCCCCCTTCTGGCAATCACGTACACGTTTGGGGGCGTGACGGTGGGTCAGCTCTTGTTGGGAATTGCCTTGGTGACGTTTGTGTGCCTCGAGTTGGGGGCGTTCGGCATCATGTGCTCGAGCTGGTCTGCGACGACGGCTCAGGCCCTCGGGGCGACTTATGTCGGCTCGCTTTTGTTCCCGTGGGTTTGTTCGGGCGTCTGCTGTACGTTTCCCGTGGCCGCACTCTCGGGCTCGACAAACGTTGTCGATCTCGGCGCGCTCACGTCGGCCGGTTTTTGCCTGTTCTCGACGGTCGCCTGCCTCTCGATTGCGGAATTCGTTCTCTCCGCGCGGGCGTCGGCCAGTGCGCCGCGGAGCGTGCCGCCCCTGTTTCAAAAGATCGATCGCTTCTTCGAGGTGGTCAACGGCGTGGCCGGCGGCATCGTCGTTTGGCGAGACCGCGCCAGCCTGCCCTCAAGCGAGCCGATCCGCTGGCGCGAGACGCGCAAACGCACCTTCGGCACGCCCCGCTATCTGGCCCGCGTGCTGTTGGCACTCGAGCTGCCCGTAGTGGTTCTGGTGCCGGCGATCCGCCTCAAAGCGGCTCCTGCCATCCAAGAGCAGGGCCTGGCGATTGTGCTCGCAATCACTTGGGTCAGCGCGGTCCTGCTGGTCGGCGTATTTGCCGCGAGCATTGTGTCGCAGGAACGCTCGCGACAGACACTCGCCGTGCTGTTGACCGCACCTCTTTCCGGCCGCCAAATCCTGCAGCAAAAACTGGCGGGCGTCGACCGCTTGATCCTGGTGCTCTTGGCGCCCTTGGTCAGCTTCATCGGTTTTCAGTTCTGGTGGAAATCGCCCGGGGCCGGTCGCTATCTGGTATTGGCGCTGCTGACGCTCATTTATCTGCCGTGTGTGAAATGGCTGGCGACCGGATTCGGGCTCAGGATGCGAACACAACTGATCGCCATCGTGGTGACGGTCTCGACGCTGGCGATCTGGACGCTGGCACCGCCCCTCGCGCTGGCAGTCCTGGGTCAGTTCCAACTCGACGGGCCTGCCGTGAGAGAATTCGTCCTGGTGTTGAGTCCCCTCAACGCCGTGGCCGCGATCCAAAAAATGGCGACAAATTCATCCGGTTTGCCTGGCAGGCTGCTCGAACGCGATCGGCCATTTCTGTGGCACTTCGCCCTTTACGCGGGCCTCTGGTTTCTGCTGCGGCAGTATTGCCTGCGGAACCTCGACCGCCGCCTGGGCCGCGTTCCGCAACCGGGCTGACCCCCATCCCCGCCCGAGCCGTTAAAATAGTACTGCCGGTGGGTAGACCGGACGTTTGGGCGAATCCTCAACAGCAGGCGGCGAACGCGTGTCGGAAGGCTTGAACGATCCTCACGATTTGAACCGCTTCCTGCGCGCTCAAGAAAGCGACTATGCGCAGGCGCTTGAAGAAATCCAGTGGGGCCAAAAGCGGTCGCACTGGATGTGGTATATCCTCCCGCAGTTCGACGGCCTGGGGCAAAGCTCGACGTCGAAGAAATACTCGATCAAGAGCGTGGCCGAGGCCAAGGCGTACCTCGCGCATCCCGTTCTTGGTTCGCGGCTCATCGAGTGCTGCGAAGCCGCGCTCAAAATCGAGGGACGATCGGTGCATACAATCTTCGGTTCTCCGGACGATCTCAAGCTCAAGTCGTGCGCGACGTTGTTTGCCCACATCTCACCGCGCGGATCGGTGTTTGAACTTTTGCTCGACAAGTATT
Source organism: uncultured Planctomycetaceae bacterium (assembly GCA_963813715.1). Classification (GTDB taxonomy): domain Bacteria; phylum Planctomycetota; class Planctomycetia; order Planctomycetales; family Planctomycetaceae; genus DASPSM01. The sequence goes on from CAWFAK010000008.1 coordinate 34,382, forward strand.
TTGACGGCGATCGTGACCAAAAGACGTTGCGCCTGATGGGCGCCGCGACTGACGGAGCGTAATCGGGGGAAGGCGTCCGAGTCGGGCCAAAATTCGTTCCCAATTGCCAAAGGTAGGTTCTGTGTCCGAAAACGGTCGACGATTTCCGATCCCCACAATCCGCGAGCGAAAGGACCATGGCCGCGGCCTGCGGAAGGTGATTGGCCGCACGGCGCAGGGCGATTGGGAACCAGCCGCCAATCGACCCCAGGCGCTCGAAATGCTGGCTGCGCGTCAACCAACAGCGGTTGAAGGCCCTGTTGCCGATCAAGATGGGACGCATGGCCGCGTCGCCGTTCGGCTTTTTGCGCGGTGCGGCGGCACTGATGGCGTTCGACTTGTCGCAATGGCCGACGACTGGGCTGAACGTGCAAATGTGCGGCGACGCGCACGTCGGCAATCTCGGCGCCTTCGCGGCCCCCGATGGGCATCTGATCTTTGACCTCAACGACTTTGACGAGTCGATGCCCGGCCCCTGGGAATGGGACGTCAAACGAATGGCGACCAGTCTGGTGCTGGCGGGACGGGTCGCTCGGGAAAGCGAGTCGACCTGCCGCGACGCCGTCATTTCGTTTGTCGCCGAATATCGTCGGGCCGTCTGCGAATTCTCGAAGCTGTCGGTCTTCGATTTGGCGAAGTACGAGATCCGCCGTCGCAGTCAGGTCCCGCTGGTTCGGAAGGTCCTGGCGAAGGCAGAGCGGGTGACTTCACAGTACGTGCTGGAAAAGTATACGGACTGCGCGAACGGCCGCCCGTCGACGCGATCCCCTCGAGTCAGCACGCCGCGTTTTCGCGACGAGCCCCCACTGCTGCGGCGCGTTTCGAGGGGCGTCGTCCGGGATGTGATCGCGTCGTTGGCCGAGTATCGCGAGACGCTGGGGCCCGATCGCCAGCTCGTCTTCGACGCCTACCATCCAGTTCAAGTCGGATTCAAGGTCGCCGGGACGGGCAGCGTGGCCCTACGAAACTACCTCGTGCTGTGCCTGGGCAAAAAACGCGACGACGCGATCGTGCTGCAGGTGAAGGAGGCGCGGGAGGCGTGCGCCGCGGCCTATCTCGCCAACGTGCAAGTTCCCGCTCACCAGGGCCGACGCGTCGCCGAGGGCCAGCATCGGCTGCAGACCGAGTCGGACCCGTTGTTGGGCTGGACGACGATCGGCCAGCACCACTTCCTGGTGCGGCAACTGGCTGACCACAAAGCCCGGTTGGACGCCGCCGAACTGCACGGTCCGACGCTGTGCGAGTACGCGGCGCTCTGCGGACGTATTCTGGCCAAGGGGCACGCCCGCACCGGCGATCCGGTGGCGCTCTCCGCCTATTGCGGCGAGTCCGACCGTCTCGACCGGGCCATCGCCAAATTCGCCGTTCTGTACGCCGATCAAACCACGCGAGACCACGGCCTGTTGACCGCCGCCATTCGCAAACACCGCATCAAAGCGCTCCTGGGTGTGTGACGTCTGGTCCTTGGGTGAGACTGCGCAACGAAGCGCGCTTTTCGAGCCTTCGCCCCAAAACAAGCCGGGGCAAACGACCGTCCACGCCAACCCAAGCCGATCCGCCCCAGGTGCAGGGGCGTTGCCCCTGCAGGAAAGGAGGGGCTAGAATGCGCGGAAAGAGTTGTGGCAACGGATGACTTCGGAATTGGAGATTGGGATGCGTCGGTGCTCGTCGACTTTTGTGGCCCTGTGCGGTTTGGTTCTGGCTTCGGGCTGTAGCGCTGCGGCGAAAGAAAAAGAAGCCGGGCCGCATCCGCGGTGCTACCTGGATATCACGGCTAACGGCAAGAAGCTGGGACGGATCGTCGTCGAGTTGCGACAGGACGTCGTGCCGAAGACGGCCGAGAATTTCCGGGCGCTGTGCACGGGCGAGAAAGGCTTTGGCTTCAAGGGGAGCCCGTTTCACCGCATTATTCCAGGGTTCATGTGCCAAGGCGGCGACTTCACCGAGTTCAATGGACAGGGCGGCAAGTCGATCTACGGCGATCGCTTCGACGACGAGAATTTCGAACTGAAGCACGCGACCGGCGTGCTGAGCATGGCCAACCGAGGACCGAATACCGACGGCTCGCAGTTTTACATCTGCACGGGGCCGACTAAGTCGCTCTCCTACCTGGACGGCCACTACGTCGTTTTCGGCCGGGTGGTCCAGGGCATGGACGTCGTCAGCAAGATCGAAAACCTCGGGTCGCAAAGCGGCAAGCCACGAGCCAAGGTGATCATTGAAGATTGTGGCGAATTGAAGCCAGAGAGTCAGAAAACGAGCGAGCTGAAGTCGGAACCTGCAAAGCCCGCTGAGCTGACGCCTGCGCCGGCCAAGCCGGGTGTGGCGCAGCCATCGGTGAAGACGAGCGCCTGAGCAACGGCGTTCGACTCGGAATTTCGACGCCGGCGAGTGCTGCCCGGGGGCGCTCAGGCCGAGGCGTTCTTCAAGAGCGCAATCTGTCCGGCGTGATAAGCGTCGTGCTGAATGATGCCGTGCGCCAGCACATAGAGCGAGAACTTATTTTTGGGGGCTTTCTCAGGCAGGCGTTCGTCCGTTACTGCGACGATCGCCGCTTCCAGATGTCCCTGCGTGCGGGCCAGTTCGTCGAGCGACTCTTGCCACGCCGTGGCCGACGGGCTTTCCGGGACCTTCGGCCAATTTTCCTCGAAGGTGACGGGGGCAACCGTCTCGCCGCTTAAGAGTCGAATCGCGACGCTCCGCCAGGTAATCGCGTGCAGCACTTCCTCCCAGATGCTGTGGGCACCGGGAATCGGGTGGGCGGCGGCGCGTTCGGCCGTCATCCCCTCGAGCAGTTTGCACAGCGAGGTGCCGTACCAGGGCTCGCCATCGAAGGCGTCGTGCGAGAGCAGGGCAATGCGGCTGACTTCGATCGTGCTCATGGTCGAGACCTCAGCGGTGCGGGGCAATGTCGGGCAGCTTCAACACGGGCCGCAGGCCGAGACACGCCCGATAACTGTCGCGGACCCGCTCGACGCCGAAGGCCGACGAAATTGCTTTCCAGCGATTGCCGACCTCGGCGAGGGCGGCTTCGGGCGTCGCCTTCTTCTCCAGGGCGGACGTGATGCCGTCGGAGAGCGCGCGGCGAAATTCGTTTCGCCCGACGACCGGCAATTCGGGAGACAGATTGGCTGTGCGCAAGCTTTCAGCAGTCACTCCCAGATAGCCGTAGACCTCGTCGGTTCTCAACTCGGGACCCGACCAATCGATGGCCTTGGCCAGTTGGGTCTCGCGGGAGACGGTCTTGGGCACATTGGCGAGCGCCTGTTGAAAACGCTCGACGCCCAGAAAGTTGACGAGGTTCCACGCGGCTTCCGCGCGGTCGGCGGGGGTCGACTTGGCGACGGCCAGCGCCAGCCCACCAATGGGGGCAAGCGTCGCGTAGTTGATCTCGCCGTTGGGCGGAGGCTCCCAGCTTTTCGTTTGCCGATCGTAAATCTGTCGCACGCCGGGCAGCCGGACGAACGTCAGAAACTCGCCCGCCGCCCGCTCGGTTGGCTTTTCGTCGGCGCGGCCAGACTCGAACGCGAGGGCCATCGCCGCCTTGCCGGTAAAAACCAGGCGACGACACTCGGCCGGGCCGAGCTTCAACGAGTCGGGCGACAGTTTGGGCACCTGAGCCAGCGACGTCTCGAGTGCCCGCGCGAACCCCGGCGAGTCGATCAGCGGGCGCCCGTGTCGATATCGAAGTAGACCGAATAATTCCCCGGCTTCATCACATCGGGCAGGGCCCGGGCCAGAAACACGGTCGAGCGGAACTCGGGCGCCCAGGGTTCGACGGCCGTCAGTCCGGGGGCCCATTTTGGCAACGTGTCGAGCAGCGTCTGGTAGTCGTCCCAAGTCTGCGGCGGCTTCAGTCCCGCCTTCGTCAGCAAGTCGCTGCGCAGATAACAGGACAGGACCGGGGCGGAAATCGGCACAAGCGTCGGCCGGCCGCTGATCGTCAGCACGCGGTCGCGCAGGCCGGGGAAGAAGTCGATCCAATCGCCGGGGGTTTCTCCGGCCTGCGTGCCCTCGGGAATCCGAGCCAGCCGATTCGCGGCATCGATCGCCGGCAGATCGGCAAAGGGCAGGACGAGCACGTCGCCCGCCGGCAATTCCTTGAGGCCGCCCGCAGCGCGGTTGTACTCAGCCAGTTTGCACTTGGCCCCGGTCTGCTCGGACCACTCGTCGAGAGCCGCCCGCCACGAGTCGCCGAAGCCAAGCCCCGCGGGAAAGGCGACGGTGACCGTTTGGCCCGAAAACGGATGCGCGGGGGCACGAGGCTTGTCGGGTTGATCTTCGCAGCCCGGCAGCGTCAGCAGGCAAACGCTGGCGACCAACCCTAAACAGCCCAAGAGTCCCAGTCCGCGGAGCTTCATAAGAGTTCAGTTCTCCAGTTTTGGACGCTGGGCTGAGAACCGAGTTTCGTGTGTGGCATGGACTGAGGGCGTTGACCCTCACGCGGTTGCAACTGGCTCTCTGGAAATGCCTTGCAGCGATCGGCGACTTTGTGAGCAGGCGTTCGGGAAGGTGCGGAACCCCAGGGTCTGGCTCAATCGGCACAATCAATAGAACCGATAAATCTTACAGGCTATTCCCAAGAACGTAAATCTTGCGCGAAACCGCACGGGGGCAACGGGGCCGGTTGCCCGTGTGAGGAATTGCCACAGCTGAGGAATTGCCACAGCATCGTCGTCGCGGAGGGATTCCCGTGAGATCGAAATGGCTTACGCTCGCGTTTGTCGGCTCGTTGGGGCTAATGGCCACGCTTTGGTGGGCCAGCGGCGGTGCTTCGTTCGCCGCGGACGAGGACCGGCCGCCCCAGATCGGAGACAACGACCAGCGGCGGCAGGCGCTCGAGCTGCTCCGACGCGCGAATGCCGAGCTACAGGCCAATCGATTCGATGCGGCACGCCAATTGGCGAAGCAGGCGGACGATTTGCACGCGACCTACAGTCTGTTTGACGTGCGGCCGGAACACGTGCTAGCCGACGTCGAGCGACGCGAGCGTTCGAGCGAATTTCTGGCACCGGCTTCCTCCGCCCAACATACGGAGAGCCAGGCTCCAACGCCGTCACCCCAACCGGCTGAACACCAAGTGCAGGCTCCCAAGACGGCGACTGCGAGCGATCCGAACTTCACGCTGACCGATCCCTTCAGCCATCCGAAGACCTGGCTCCCCAGTGCCGGCGGGACGTCCAGCAATTCGTCGGCAACGGACAACGATCCGAGTGCCGCGACTCAGAGCGTTCCGGTCGGCGCAGGCTGCCGAGCGGCCCGCGCGTCCGCTCGTTCCCGCTACGCCCACGCCGGAGCAGCGGATCAAAGCCCGCGCTGTGACGATGCTCGACCAGGGCTTACAAGCACTCGACGAACACCGGCTGGACGATGCCGACCGCTACGCGCGGGCCGCGCTGGCACTCCACGCGTCGTTCGGCAAACTCGAATACAAGCCGGAGTACCTGCTGACGGAAGTCGGCATCGCCCGCGCACGCCGGCGACTCGAGACGGAAACGACGCCGGCGACGCAGTCGCAGTTGTCACAGTCACCGGCGTCGCGATCGGCAATGGCGGCGTCGCCAATGTCGCCGTCGTCGCCATGGCAGACGTCATCGAGCGGTTCGCCAGCCCAGATGTCACCCAATCAGACGTTTCCGAACCAGATTGCCTCGAACCAGATAGCCCCGAACTCGGCATCAAGCGCTGCTCTGCCGCAGGCAGCGGTTACCGCTACACAACCGCCGGCGCCCCTGTCACGCGCAACGACCGCAGCACCCGCTGCGGCAACGCCGATCGCCCCCACGGCACAAGGATCGGAGTTAGCAGACCGTCATCGCGCCGAACAGATGTTGCAGGAGGCGGTCGACGACCTGCACGCCGGTCGCGACGATTTGGCGCGGCTGCGGATTCAAGGGCGCTCCGCGTGATGCATCCGAATGCGCCGTCGCCCCTGCCCCTGCCGACCGTCGGCTCGACGATCGGTGCCGAACCGATAGCCGGCGGACCATTGCCGCCGCAGCCGGGGATGCCGCGTGCTGGTTTTCCGTCCTACGTTCCTCCTCCCGTGGCCGACGACCGCGACGCGGTCCTCAAGCCGCTGCACGATCCTTATTTCGGCGACGAAGCGACGTCGACCAAGAAGAGCACGGCGGCCGAAAACTCGCTCCGCGAAATGCTGCCCGACGAAGTCCCGTTGCACCCGGCTTTGTCGCTGGACCGTCCGCTTCCGGTGATGTCGACCGAAGTGGCAAATCCGCCCGTCGCCGCGTCGAACCCGCCGAACGCTGCCGCAAGTCGGTTCGCCGCCGCGCCCGGAGGCGTCATGCAAGCGGTTGGGGGTCCGCAGACACAGGGGGCCAAGGTTCATTGGCCGGAAAGCGATCCGGCCCCGCCGTCGCAGTCGACCGCCGCATTCAGCGGGTCATCTCGCAGTGCCTACCCCGCGTCGAACCCGCCGACAGCTGCGTCACAGGCTCCCGCAGCGCCGCCGGCAAATTCGACGGCCCGTTATCCCTACACGCCGCCGACCACCGATCCGGTGACGCCGGCCTCCCCGGACTCGCAACATCCCGGTTACTTCCGCCGCGTTTGGAGCGCTTTGACCGGCGACTGACGAATGCCGGCGAAATGAAGATCGAGGCGCGTGCCACGGCTGAGACGCTTCGACTCAGCCGTGCTCTTTCCGGCTGCTGATGACGCTTGCTGAACCGTGAAGAGCACGGCTGAGCAAGCTCGAGGGGATCCGGGAATTAGGCGCTCTAAGAGAAAGGGTCTCCGTGGGTTAATGTTTTTTTGTCACAAAGAACATTGGCCCCACGGGAGACCCAGGATGGGACATTCTACCCGCGCCGAGAAGCCTGCATGCGTTGGTGAAGTTGATGATTCCTGTGTGCCAGCGTGCTGGAGAGAGCACCCGCGTCGCGGTCCGGGACGACCACCGGAGATTGCTGATTGGGTCATGCTCGTGCTCGTAACTGTCGCGATTCTCAAATACCGTCGGAACAAATCGCCCAATACCGATTTCTCAGTCAAAACCGAGCCAAGCTTTTGGAATGGATCGGGACCACCCGGTTCCCGTCACGCAGCACGTACTGTGAGCGTTATCGAAGGGCCCATCGCCTGTTTCAGGTTGCCGTTCGTCTTCAAGGCAGGTGTCTGTTGAAGCATCAAGTCGGCGACGCACGTTGTGTGGCTGTCGACAAAAGCCTGATTCGGTCGTTGGGTCCGAAGTGGCCAAAACGGCTGCGCATCCAAGGAAAGCTTTTGCGGGGTGTGGACCGTGAGAGCACGTGGGGCTATTGCAAGCACCATGGTTGGGTCCAGGGCTACTCCTACGAAGTCCTACTTTCTGCGGGGAAAAAGGGACTTGTTGTGCCCCTCTTGGCGTCGGTGAATCAGGCTCACTGGAGTGAGCACCGGTCATTCCCCGAAAAGATTCCACACTTGCCTCGACCACGAAGTACGTTCTGGCGGATAGCGGCTACGACGGCAATGACCACGCTGACGCCATCGAGCGAGATTCGCGTGGCAACCCGACAGGCCGGCGGTTTTTATGCCCTCAAATCTACCGAGGAGGACATCGTCGCCAGCCGGGACCATTTCACGACGCACATCGTGCTCGAAGAGAAGTCCGCACTCGCCGGGAGGCGCGATATCAGTACTTCCAGACGAAGACAGCCCGCCTTCACTATTCGCGGCGAGGCAGAACCGCCGAGCCGTTCCACGAATGGTTCAAATCCACATTGCAACTTCACGAGCGAGCCTGGCACCGTGGCTTGGACAACAACCGCACCCAAGTTCTCGGCGCCCTGTTCGCCTACCAGCTACTCGTTCGCTACAACCGCCGAAAACACAAACACAACGGCTCAGTTCGCTGGATCCTCGACGGCCTCTGAATTCCCGGATCCTCGAGCAAGCTCAACCGTGGCACCTCGCCAAGAATCCCTCGCTCCAGCTTTTTCGAGAGGGTAAAGCTACACGCGGTGGTCGGCAGCGATGGCTCGACGCTGCGTGGCGCGTGGCTCCCATGCAAAAGGATGAGCGGGCGATGGGGCGGCGGATGTTGAAGCGAGCGGCTGTGCAAGGGTACTTGCTCGCCGATGCAAATTTCGACTCGAACGAGTTACACGACGTCTGCCTCGAACGCGGCGTGCAACTGGTGGCACCTCCGCGTTACGGATTTGGCCGTCGCCGTGGCCATCGGCGTCAGAGTCCCGCTCGGCTGCGATCTCTTGACGCTCTCGAATCCGCAAAGCTCGTTCGGCCGTGCCCTCCATCAAGAACGTAACGCGATCGAACGCTACTTCGGAGACTGGAGCACTTGGAGCGACGGATTGCAGGCACTGCCCGCTTGGGTTCGCGGCCACCGACGCGTCCACCGCTGGGTGCAAGGCAAGCTCATCTTTACCGCCTTGCGACGGCGATGCCAAAAAACGACTTACGTCACGAGATGAAAAAAGTTTCACGCTTCGGGTTGGTAGTCATAAAGACTTGCGCAATAAAAAGTTGGTGCTACACATAGTCTCAATCGTAACCACACGAAAGGAGACGGATGTGGAACACCAACTCTGGAAGGCGATTTTGATCCTTCTCAAACAGGCGAGCAAGCTTCGTCGGTGCACGCGAGAACGATACGGGGCAGACGACATTGTGCAGGTTTGGCTGTGGGCCGTTCTGCACGGTCGGCCTGTGTCCTGGGCGTGCGATCTTCGGAACTGGCCGCTGCATGAGCGTCGCCGCAAATTGCCATCGTCGAGCACCATGTCGAGACGACTGCGGAGTGCCGAGGTCCAGCAAATGCTGCAAGAGATCGAACGTTCTGAACTGGCTCCTCGTGGGAACAAGCCCCTGTATTGGATGATCGATGGCAAGCCTCTGCCGATCGGCGGTTGCTCGAAAGACCGGCAAGCTGGGTACGGCCGCGCCGCGGGCTGCAAAGCCAAAGGGTACAAGCTACACGCGGTGGTCGGCAGCGATGGCTCGATCGCTGCCTGGCGCGTGGCTCCCATGCAAAAGGATGAGCGGGCGATGGGGCGGCGGATGTTGAAGCAAGCGGCTGTGCAAGGGTACTTGCTCGCCGATGCAAATTTCGACTCGAACCAGTTACACGACGTCTGCCTCGAACGCGGCGTGCAACTGGTGGCACCTCCGCGTTACGGATTTGGCCGTCGCCGTGGCCATCGGCGTCAGAGTCCCGCTCGGCTGCGATCTCTTGAACTGCTCTCGAATCCGCAAAGCTCGTTCGGCCGTGCCCTCCATCAAGAACGTAACGCGATCGAACGCTACTTCGGATACTTGAGCACTTGGAGCGCCGGATTGCAGGCACTGCCCGCTTGGGTTCGCGGCCACCGACGCGTCCACCGCTGGGTGCAAGGCAAGCTCATCTTTACCGCCTTGCGACGGCGATGCCAAAAAACGACTTACGTCACGAGATGAAAAAAGTTGTCACGCTTCGGGTTGGTATGACGCATTCACTAACCCGAAGCGTCAGCGAGGGCCAGCGTCCAGGGTGAGCGGGCCCAGCCGCCGAATCTCGTGATCCGAATCGCCCAACGCATCGTTCGCCCGACAACCGCTCTTTCGGCAGCGGCATTCTCATTCATCGGGGCGCAGCGATGCGGAAAACGGAATTCTACGTGTCCAGCGCGGACGAACTCAGCGACACGACGGATGCCAGCCCGTTCAAACAGTGGGCCGTTGGCGTGGGAGTCGCCGCGGCGATCGCGGTCTACGCCCTCTACTGTTTTTGGACAGACACCGCAATCCTACCCGGCGGCCGATTTCAGCGCGTGATTCACCTCCAGGGATTGGCCGCCCGGGCGGTCGCTTCGGGCTGGCTGAGCCTCGCCGCGTTCGTGCACCTCCACTGGTTCTGGACGGCCAGCCCCCGCTTCTGGGGCTACGCGCAGCTCGGCAAAATGGCTGCAATGGTCGCACTCGTCGCGAGCTTGGCTGTGCTGGGTTACGCGATGCTGATGATGTCGTGAACGCGAGTTGAAACCGCTCTGGGTGGCACTCGCGGGCTTCGGAGATTTCTTTGTGGGCCGCGTTACCCAGGGTTAGAAACCCTGGGCTATTTTCTGACGCCCCTGGGCGGGGCTTGAATTCGGAATCGATGCGTCGGCCCGCTCGCTGACGGTCCGCGGCGTCAGTCATGGATTCTCAGAAAACTGATCTTGGACGGATCTCATTTTTCCCTCGGTCCAAGGCGCGGCCTAACCCGCGGATGTTTTCACATCATCCAAAGTCAGTTCAACATGACCGCAGTTGCGACAGGCGTACGCTGAAAGCGGCTCCCGCGAACCAAGCATGCCAAAAAGACTCTTAGTCCATGACGTAAATGTCACACTGCCGAATCCGTTGAGCCGACCAAACTCCAATTTAGTGGCCCCGCATCTTGGACATTGTTTGGGGTCTGCCATGTCAATTGCCTTGGGCATGAGGTCTATGAGTGACATTTTACCCAAAATCGGTCAGTTGCCGGGACTAGTCGTTGTCACGGCTGTGCAGCGGCAAGAGTCCGTAGCGTGCGACAACGCGGCAAAGCGCCCGCCGGCACACCATCTTTGTTGGACCGACCGGTGTGCCTCCGCTCCCATCGCGAGCCGACACGTCCTACTCCGCTCACGGCGACCCGGAAATCTCAAAAATTGATCTTGGACGAATCTCGTTTTTCTGGCTGAATGGAGAGAGCGGACTCTTTGCGCGCCGATGGCGGTGTAGCGGAATGGCCTAGGTGGAAACACGGGGGGTTGGGTCGCGAATTTATTCTCAGATAGGTGACCCACGAAATTCGTGACCCGGCCCCCGATCGCAGGTCGGGTCGGGACGGGACACGAACGCGTTGGGACGGAATGGCGGGCGTACGCTGGGGGTGGATCCCCGCGGACGACAGAACGGTCCTTGCCGGTGGTGGGGATCCTTTTTACTAAGGGGGACGAAGGATCCCCAGCAAGCCGGGACGGGACCTCAAGGGTGGGACGGGATTGAATTGCGAGAACTGGGCTCTACGGTGGATTCGTTGCGGTTCGAGTCACGCCGTCGAGCCAGGCGATCAAGTCTTGTGTCACTTCGTCGCGGTTGGTTTCGTTCAGCGTCTCGTGTCGCGCGTTGGGATAGAGCTTATAGGTGACATGTTGCAGGCTGGCCGCACGATAGGCGTTGAGCAACTGGTGGACGTTGCTGCCCACCGGGTCACGGCTGCCACGGAAGATGTAGATCGGCAGCGATTTGGGGATGCGAGTCTGCCGCGCCGGATCGGACATCTCGGCCAGGCCTCCGAGAATGTCGAGGAAGAGTTGCACTTGGGAGTCGAAGCCGCACAACGGATCCGCCACGTACTTGTCGACCTCGGCGGGATCGCGTGAGAGCCAGTCGAATGGTGTCCGCGCCGGCTCAAACGGCTTGTTGAAGGCTCCAAAGAAGAGCGACTGCAGCAGCGGGCTCTTGCCGTGCGGACCGACTCGCAGCCGCTCGAGCTTCGCGATGTTTCGCCCCAACCCCGCGGTCGCGGGCGGGCGGCCGTTCGTCCCGGAAAGCACCGCTGCGACGACCGCGTCGCCATGGTCGCCGAGAAATTGCTGGACCATGAACGATCCCAGCGAATGGCCAAAGATCACGACGGGCGTGTTTGGATGGTCCGCGCGAATCCGCTGGTTGAGCTGCCACAAGTCCTGGACACACCGATTCCATCCATCATTCTCGGCGAAGTAGCCCAGGTCGGCAGGCGTCTTCGCTGTACGGCCGTGTCCCCGATGATCGTCGGCGTAGACGGCGTAACCAGCCCGGCACAGGGCCTCGGCCATCTATGAGAAGGGTAGCGTCAAGGGTTGGTTTTTGCGTTTGAAGTGGTGATCTGGGCGATGCGGTACGCTCAACCATCTATTCGGGATCACCAACGGTCTGGAACAGGTCCGTCGATGTCGCCAGGAAGCCGACTTTCGAGAGACGCCCCATTCACCCTTCGAAGGTCGCTCTTTTGAGGGAACGCCTTCATGGCCGGGGGCGGGGTCGTCTGTGGGTCGTCGCAGCGCTTTCGATCGATGTTTTGTTTTGTGCTCTCCTGCCAAGGTCAGGGATTTAAGTCGGTTGCTGGCTGAGCGAGTAGGGTTGGCCCGTCTTCAAGATCGCTGTCATCAGGCACAACAACCGGCGGGCCACGGCGACGATCGCCTTCTTGGCACGCACGCGCAACTTCAATCGTTCATAAATCCGACGCCAACGTAACGAGTGCTGAACCAGCCGCCAGGCGGCTTCGACCAGCGTCGAGCGCAGCAGCGTCGAACCGTTCTTCTCCAGGTGCAGCTCCCGACTCTTGCCCGCACTCTCGCGTTGACCCGGTGAGAGCCCTGCGTAAGCGACGACCCGCTTTTGCGAACCGAAGCGATCAATGTCTGCCAGCTCGGCCAGCACAACTTCGGTGGTCACGAAGCCCATTCCGGGGATCGTCCGCAACAGCGTCCGCGCTTCCTGCTCGCAAAGCGGCGCCGCCTCGGCGAACTCCTTCAGCCGGGCGTTGACGGCCAGCAGCTGACGCCGCCCGAAGTGCAACTCTTCGACCATCTGATCCACGGCGAACCGATCCGCTCCCAAGAGAGGCACTTGGGCGAGATACGCCAACCCGTCCACGGTGAACAGACTGGGACGATCCGCGTTGTAGTCGCAGAGAATGCGGGGCAGACGGTTCTTGACGGAGGTCAATCGCCGTTGAATGCCCCCTCGATGGCGCACTAATCGCCGATGCTCCTGCTGCCGCGGAGTCGCGCGATAAGAGGTCGGAATCATGTCCAAGGCCAGGAACTCCGCGAGGATTTGCACGTCGAGCCGATCGCTTTTACGCGTGCTCTCGGCAATCACACGCAGCTTCTTGGGGTGAGCCAACAACACGCGATGGGCCACGGGCTCGATCAATCGCACGAACCATTCGTAGCTGGCGGTCGCTTCCACGACAGCCTCGAACTCCCCGAGCCTCTCGAAAAATGCGAGGATGCTCCGCTCTTCGCCACAACGCACGGTCCGACGCTCCAAAACCCGCCGCAATTGGTCGACGACGCAAATCGTGATAGTCTGCTTGTGTAGGTCGCAGCCGGCAAATTTCATGGCGGTGTCCTTTTGCGGAAACGGTTTTGCAACAAACTCCGTTTACCACGTTCAAGCACAACCACCAACCGGCTCGGCCTACCTCTTACCGCTCCTCATAGCTTCACCCGGGCATAGCGGCCGGCATGCTCGGCCCAACCGTGTGCGATCTGCACCACGGCCTTCGTCGGCTGCTCGGGCAGCCAGCGATAAACGAAGAGGGAAACACCATCGGGCGTTTCAAGTTGAAATGTCGAAGCCTGCATGAAATCACCGCTGACTGTCACCGAGGTCAGTTTGTAGTCTTGTAGGCCAGGCTGTGCCTGCCGTCCGCGTGCACGCGTCTTCGGGTCACTTCTTCGGCCGAAACGCCACCAGTTTCGATTCGTTGGTGGTCAGGTACGGGCCGTTTAGGAGGTCGATGCAATACGGGATCGCCGGGAAAACCGCGTCCAGGCACTCGGCGATGGCGCCGGGTTGGCCGGGGAGGTTGAGGATCAGCGTGCCGCCGCGGATGCCGGCCGTTTGACGGGAGAGGATCGCAGTGGGGACTTTTTCGAGCGAGACTTTGCGCATCAACTCGCCGAAGCCGGGCATCATTTTCGAGCAGACGGCCTCCGTCGCCTCGGGGGTGACGTCGCGGAGGGCCGGGCCGGTGCCGCCGGTGGTGACGACCAGGCAGCAACCCTCGGAGTCGCAAAGTTGTCTGAGGGTCGCCTTGATCCTCGGCCGCTCGTCGGGGATCACCCGCACGATGGCGGTCCAAGGCGAGGTCAGAATGCCCTTGAGATACTCGCGGATGGCCGGGCCGCCGCGATCCTCATACTCGCCGCTGCTGGCACGGTCGGAGACGGTCACCACGCCGATTTTTGCGGGCTCTTCGGGAGAATCTGCCATCGGGAAGACCTTCTAGAGCGGTCGGAGCGCGGGCGAAAACCGGAGCGATGTGGGCCGCTCGGCCGGTCCCGTCAGGTGTAGCAGGTCGGCGTCGAATTCGACACGGTTTGGATGCCGGTTGCCGTGCGGTTCGTTTGTTTCCAGCCTCTTTTGGTGTACATTGAAACCCGTGCAAATGGCAAATAATGTCCCGGTTCAGAGGAGTGAATAATGGCTCGGCTGTGCGCGATCGTGATCGGTTTGACCTTCCTGACGCAGGCGACGCTGTCCGCCGCGGAAACCAAGTCGAAGGATGTGCCTCCCGTGCTGCAGTTCAAAGCCAAGTCGCTCGAAGGCAAAGACGTCGACCTGTCGCAGTACAAAGGCAAGGTGCTGTTGATTGTCAACGTGGCCAGCCGTTGCGGCTACACGCCGCAGTACAAGGGCCTCGAACAGTTGCACGAGAAATTCGGCAAAGAGGGGCTCGTGGTGATGGGCTTCCCGTGCAACCAGTTCCTCCGCCAGGAGCCGGGCGACCCGCAGCAGATTCGCGAATTCTGCACGGAAAAGTACAACGTGAAGTTCGACCTGTTCGAGAAGATCGACGTGAAGGGGCCGCACCAGACGCCGATTTACAAGTGGCTCACCTCGCGCGAAGCCACGCCGACCGATCCGGGCGACGTGAAGTGGAACTTCGAGAAATTCCTCGTCGGCAAAGACGGCAAAGTGGTGGCTCGTTATCGCAGCGGCGTGAAGCCGGAGAGCCCGCAGGTCGTCGAGGCCATCGAGGCTGAGTTGAAGAAGTAACGACGGCCGTAGCCGCGCGGGGAACAGTAAAAAGAACGTTCTTCGCTGTTCGATCCGCTCGGTTATCGACGCCGCCAGCGGCAAACAGCACTTCGTTGCCCGCCGCATCGGATTACGGAACTTCCTACGCGTCACTCGTCGCGGCCCGCTGCTACTTTTAGCTGACCACGAGAAACGGGACCACATTGGTCGTCAACGACGCCGACCAACTCAAGATCGTCACCACAAATCGGTCGACGGTCGCTGAAAACTGCTGTAACTCAGAGATATTTGCACTTCCAATTTGCAGCGCCCATTGTGTAATGGGGAAGGATCGGGTTTTTGTTGGAGGGGGCGATGACCATTGCAGGTAGCACCGCCCCTCGGCATTCGTGGGAAAATCAGCCGCCCCCTTTTGATCGCCGGCCTAAGTGCGGACGATGACTCGCTCACAGCGGATTCTCGTTGTCCTGTCGCTTGCCAGTTATTTGCTGGCCACGACGGCGATCCATGCGCTGCACGATCATTCGGCTGCGGGGCATTGCTGTCACAACGAGCTGTCGTGCGACGACGGCGCGTTCCCTACGGAGCATGGTGACTGCGCCGATGCCTGCGATGAGTCGGCTCGCCACGACGGGCACTCCTCGCCGACCAACTGCGAAGACTCGTGCTTTGCGTGCCGTTTCCTGGCCGCGAAGGCGATGCCGGCGGCCGTGGTTCTCCCTGTCGACCGGCTCGAGACCGTTTGCCAGTTGGAGGTCCTGCCGCCCGCCCTCGCGCCCCACACTCAACTCGAGTGCTCTCTCTGTCGTGGCCCTCCCGGCGCTTGCTAGCGCTCGGCCGATTTCCGCGTTCGCGCCCGGATCCTGCCGGCGCTTGCCAGTCATCCCTAGGCGCAGCGTCCCCAGACTTTTGCTGCTCCGCCGGGTGAATGGTCAGATCGGCCGCACACGGCGCCCATACGTGTAGGGCCTCTTGAACGATCCGGCAAACCTTGCGTGAACGGATCGCAAGAGAGGACGCAATCGACGATCTATCGGCGACTTTCTCTGCCGATTTTCCGCATAAGAATTCCCAGAGAGAGGCGAGTAAACATGAATAAGTCCCATTGCGCCCGACGCGCCTTTACGCTGATTGAGCTCCTTGTCGTGATTGCAATCGTCTCAATTCTGATGTCGCTACTGTTGCCCGCGGTGCAGGCCGCCCGCGAATCCGCGCGTCGCACCCAGTGTGTCAACAACCTCAAGGAGATCGGTCTGGCTTTTCATAACTACGTGGACAGCCATCTCTGCTTTCCGCCCGCGTACATTCAAGGATCCGGCACGCAGTCCGGCGTCTCTTACGGCGTCAGCTACCCCGACGGGGGCTATAACGGCCTGTCCGGATGGGGGTGGGGCGCCTTGATCCTGCCCTACATCGAACAGGGCAATCTCTACAAGAAATTGAATCTCAACCTTCCGTGCTGGGCGACAGAAAATGCGACGATCGTCCAGACCAAAATACCGGGGTACCTCTGCCCGTCGGCGACGGGTGGCAGCGACGGGTTTTCGGTACTGCAGTACACGGCCGGCACCAACCAGGACCCGCAGAATCCGGCCCCATTCAGCCCGAACATCTTTTTTGCGCATAGCCACTACTCAGTCAACGCGGGTCAAAACGCGCCCTGGAATCGCTCGACTCCGTATTCGATCGATTTCTCGATTCCGGAACCTGTCCCGTTTGGCTCGGAAATCGCCTATGACATTATCAATGGGCCGTTCTATCGGAATTCCCACACACGCCCGCGAGATGTCACCGACGGCCTGTCCCAGACCGTCTTCGCCGGAGAAACCGACTCGATCCTGACCAACAAAACCTGGGTCGGCGTCGTTCCCGGAGCCTGTACGCCCTCTCATGTCAATCCGACCATCGGCGCGGGCGACAACAACGGCGCCGGATGCCTGGTCAGCATCCACAGCGGTCCCGACATCCACGAGCGCCCGCAGTTCATCATTCACCAGCCGTCCGATCCCATCGGGCTCACCGACGAGATGTACTCGGAGCATGCCGCTTCGACCGGCGGCAATGTCCTGTTCGGGGACGGTGGCGTGCGGTTCATCAGTGCCTTCATCGACGCCGACACCTGGTGGTATCTGTCGACGATGAATGTCGGCGACGTGCCGAGCCTGGAGACCTTGGCCGACTGAAAATCACCAGCGAATACCGGCCACGCCCCCAAAGGGGCGCCGCCAGCGGCGAGCTAAAAAATGTTTGACGAAATGAACATGAAAAAGGCGGCGATCGGGACGGCAGGCGCCGGCCTTTTGTTGATTGGGATCTGGTATGCCTGGTGGAGCCGGCCTCCGCAGGTCGGGGCAGACAAAGAGAGCATGAAGGTCGTCGACGCCCTTTATACTGCCGTCAGTTCCCACAACCCGACGCGACTCGCGGATTGCGAGCACCGACTGCACACACTGCGGGATGACGGCAAATTGCCACGAGCGACCGCCGACTATCTCGACGGTCTGATCTCGACGGCGCGAACGGGTGATTGGCAGAAAGCGACGCATCAGCTTTTCAACTTCATGAAAGCACAGCATTCATGAAAGAACAGAGCCGTCAGCAGCATTAAGCCGGAGCAGGCAACATCGGGGGCACCGACAAGTGTGCCCGGCCTCCTGGCGCGCCTCGGTCACATCGATCGATGCACGTCCGCGCGGCTGCGGAGCTAGTCTAGTCAGCATGTTTTGCGCCGACACATGCTAGTGCCCGCGGCCGGGGCGCGAGGCAAGAAATCCTATTTCTTCGTCCCGGCGATCTTGTACAAGCGGTGAAGCGTACGCAGATAGAGCGCCCCGTCCGCGACGGCTGGAGAGGCCCGCATGCCCTCGTTGAGGCGATTCGAGGCGACAATCTTTTGCGGCCCACTCAGCTGCACCACAGTGGTCGTCCCCTCCTCGTCGGGCGCGTAGAGGTGTTCATCGGCGATCAGCGGCGACGCCACAAACGTTCCGCCCAGCCGCAGCGTCGTTTCTTGTTTGCCGGTTTTCGCATCGAGTCCGAAGAGCACCCCATGGTCCGTCAGCATCCAGATGCGACCACGATCGAGCACGGGTGCACACAGCCGGGAGTTGGCCTTCGTGCGATTCCAGACGACGTGTGTATTGGTGACGTCGCCGCGCGTCGAATCGTCGAGCCGGACGGCCATGAAATTCGTGCCTCCGGTGCCGGAGTGGATGATCGCCATGTTCTCGAAAAAGAGCGGAGGAGCGGCTGCGTTGAAGTCTTCGTGCGGGATCGTCCAGATTTCGCTACCCGTCGCGGCGTCGTAGCCGAAGGCAGCGCGCGAGCCGACTGAAACGATTTGGGTGTGACCCGCCACGTCCGTCGTGC
This sequence comes from uncultured Planctomycetaceae bacterium, assembly GCA_963813715.1. Taxonomy (GTDB): domain Bacteria; phylum Planctomycetota; class Planctomycetia; order Planctomycetales; family Planctomycetaceae; genus DASPSM01. The sequence goes on from CAWFAK010000008.1 coordinate 52,514, forward strand.
CGGGAGTGCCGTACCCCTTGCGAACGTCGCCCTCGCGTTGTGGCTTACCGTCGGGACCCAGGTCGTGGTAGTTGGTCGAGCGATCGGTGCGCCAGACCGTTTTGCCGGTTCTCTTGTCGAGCGCCGTGACGTATTGCTGGTCGATGCCGTCGAACGTCAGGACGAGAAGATTCTTGCAGACGATCGGCGAGGAGCCTGGTCCGCGATAGTGGCGACAGTGAAGGTCCCGGCGCCGCCAGACAATCGCCGCCGTCTGGGGGTCGAGTCGGGCGGTGCCATAGGTCCCGAAGTGCACATAGACCGCGTCGTCCTCCAGCACGCAGCTCGGCGACGCGTAAGTATTGACCCTGTTTCCCAGTCGCTCGGGAGCAGCGTTCTCAAACACGAGTTTGTGATGAACGATCCGGCCTGTGCGCGCATCGATCGCGTACCCAAACTGCTGTTTGCCGTCTTCGGTGGCGGCGGTAAACCAAATTCGGTCATGGCCGATCACCGGGGTCGAGTGGCCCAAACCTTCCAGGTCGACCTTCCAGGCGATGTTCTTGCCGCTCGCCTCATCCCATTCGATGGGCACACCGCGGGCATCGCGTTCGGTCGCAGTGCCGTTTTGAAAAGGGCCGTTGCGACAGGGCCAGGGAAGATCCCCTGTCGAAACGCTTGCCGCCCCCAGATCGAAAAGCAGCAACAACGCCGCCGAGAGGAGCGCTGCGGTGGAAGTGGTGATCAAAGTCGAGAGCCGAGACATCGGGGCCTTTCTCTTATGCCAGCACGTCGGTGAGGACGCGGCCGTGTACGTCGGTCAGCCGGCGCTCGAGGCCGTTGTGATAGAAGGTCAGCCGTGTGTGGTCAAAGCCCAACAGCCAAAGCAGCGTCGCGTGCAGATCGTGAATGGAGGAGACGTCAGCGGCCGCCTTGTAGCCCAGCTCGTCGGTCGCCCCGTACGAAAAGGCCCGTTTGACGCCGGCGCCGGCCAGCCACGCGGTGAAGCCGTGCGGATTGTGGTCGCGGCCGCTCGCTCCCTTCTGGAACGTCGGCATGCGGCCGAACTCGGTACACCAGACGACCAGCGTTTCGGAGAGCAGGCCGCGGGATTTGAGGTCGCTCAAGAGGGCGGCGGCCGGCTGGTCGAGGACCGGCCCATGAATGTCGTACTGCTTCTTGAGGAAGCGGTGCCCGTCCCAGTTGCCGACGCCCTCGCCCATCGCGTAGGCGCCATTAAAGAGCTGCACGAACCGCACGCCAGACTCGATCAGCCGGCGGGCGAGGATGCAGTTGCGGGCGAAACCGGCTTTGAGCTTGTTCTCGACGTCGTCGGCTCCGTAGGCGGCCAGCGTTGTCCGAGACTCGCTCGAGAGGTCCATGATTCGCGGCACGCTCAGCTGCATGCGGGCCGCCATTTCGTAGCTGGCGATGCGGGCCGAGAGTTCGGTGTCGCCCGGAAACTGGGCGAGGTGCCGCTCGTTGAGCAGCTTAAGCAGGTCCGACGTGGCGAGATCCCCCGCGCTCGACACGCCGGGCGGTCGCTCGAGATGGCGGATCGGCTGGCTGCTATTGAAGGGCGTTCCCTGGAAGACGGCGGGCAGGAAACCGGCTCCCCAATTGTTGACGCTCGACTGCGGCACGCCGCGCGGGTCGGGGATCGCCACGAAGGCGGGCAGGTCGTTGTTCTCGGTCCCCAGGGCGTAACTCACCCAGGCGCCCATGCTGGGATAGCCGTCGAGCGTGAAGCCGGTGGAGAGGAAGTTTTCGCCCGGGCCGTGCGTGTTCGTCTGGCTGGTGAGCGAGTGGATAAAGCACATCTCGTCGGCCAGCTCGCCCAGCCGCGGCAACAGGTCAGAAGTCATCTTGCCCGACTGGCCGCGGGGACGAAACGCGTACGGGCTCTTGATCAGGTTGCCGTTCGCACCCTGAAAGGTGACGAGGCCGGCGCCCCCCGGCATCGGCTGGTCGTGCCGGCGGATCAGCTCGGGCTTGTAGTCGAAGGTATCGATCGAGCTGCAGGCGCCCGAGCAAAAGATGACGAGCACGTTCTTCGCGCGGGCTGGCAAGGGTGGACGTCGTGCCCCGAACGGGTGGGCCGGATCGATGGCTGGCCGGAACGGGCCGCTAGTATTTGCCGCGGTGGGAACGGACGCGCTCGCCGCACCGAGTGCGCCATCCCGCGCGAGCAAGTGCGCGAGTGCGATCCCCGACAGTCCGCTCGCCGTCTGGGCGAGGAACCCGCGGCGGTCGAGCAGCCGGCGGCCGGCGCAGGAGAGGGGGGACGATTGTTGTTGACGAGCAGACACGCAGCCGGCCTCAGATCAAGGAAGAAACAGGAACTCGTTGGCGTTGAACAAAGCACGACAGAGCGACCGGAGGCCGTACCGCGCGACGAGTCGTTCGGCGGCTCGGCTTTCCACTTCGTCCGGCTGGCGGCCGAACGCGAGCTCGAATGCCCGCTGCACTCCGGGTGCCGCTCCGCTACCCGCCTCGTGCCGGCAGCGTTCGGCCATCAGGTCGGCTTGCTCTTCAGTGAAGCGGCTATTGAAGAGGCCCAGCGCTTGCACGGCGGTCGTCGATTGCGTGCGGCGCGGGGCGATCAGGCCGGCATCGGGGCAATCGAACGCGCCGAAGACCGAATCCTGTTCCATCCGCACTTTCGACATGTAAACCATGCGTCGCCACTCGGACGGACCGAATTGTTCTTTGGGCCGGTAGACGCGGACGTAGTTCGTGTTCGGTTGGAAGGGGCTGAAGCCGGGGCCACCCATCCGTTCCTCGAGCACGCCGCTGGCCGTCAGCATCGAATCGCGGATGGCCTCCGCCTCGAGCCGGCGCGGCGGGAACCGCCACAAGAGGCGTGCACTCGCGTCGACCTTCAGGCCGTCAACTCGCGGAGCCGACAATTGCCGATACGTGGCCGATGTCAGAATCAGCCGATGGACGTGCTTGAGCGACCAGCCGCTGTGAACCAGCTCGTTCGCCAGCCAATCGAGCAGCTCGAGATGCGACGGGCGGCCGCCGTTGTGGCCGAAATCGGACGGCGTCTCGACGATGCCGCGGCCGAAGTGGTAATGCCAGAGCCGATTCACCATGACCCGAGCGGTCAGCGGATTCTGCGGCCGAGCGATCCAACGGGCCAGGGCGACGCGACGCTCTTGCTCGGGAGCGGCGGGCGGAATCTCGAGCGGACCGACGGCCGCAATCGCCCCGGGATTCACCACGTCGCGCGGGGAGCCGGGGTCACCGCGATAGAGCCGATGAACCGGATCGGGTTGCTCGAACAGGCCGGCATAAACTCGGGGCGAGGCCGACGTATTTTCCCGCTCGTTGCTGAGCCGCTGCAACTCGGCAAAGAGTTTGGATGCTTCGTGGCGTTTGTCCGACGAGAAACGCGCGGGGAGCACTGCGAGCGGCAGCGCGCCGGCGCCCGGAGGCAGGCGTCCATCGGAGCCGGCGATCGGCTTCCAGCGGCCGTCGGCGCTTTGGGCCTCGATCAGATAATCGGTCGGCAGGCGATCGCGGTAGACGCCCGAGCGGTCGCGTCCCCATTCGATCTGCGAGATCAGGCAATCGCGGGGGAACTCGACGATTGCCCAGCCCTTGCCGCGCTCGTTGGAGATCCAGCTCCGCTCGTTGCCAAAGCGGCCGTCGTTGAGATGCGCGCGTTTGTGGAAGCTCGACCCGGGAAAGACGGACGAAACGGAAACCGTCGCCCCAGCCGACGCCAGCGCCACGTTTTCGAGCGTTCGGACTCCGCTGTTGCCACGTGCAGCGGCGAGAATCACCAGCTCATCGAGGCACGGCTCGGTGCCGTCGTTCGTGGCTCGAATCGTAAACCGCACGCGCCGAGCCCGCACGGGTTCAAAAACCTCGGTGTTGCGGCGCGGATCGACGGGGGGCCGCAAACCGAGTCGGGCCAGCGCCGGGTCGTGCGTTCGATCTCGGCGATGAGCTCCTGGCGATGGGCGATGCGCCGCGGCTCGTCGACGGCATCGAGCGGCCGCTCGCCGTGCTGCACGCCGGCAAAGACGGCCTCCACCGCGTAAAAGTCATGCTGCGGAATTGGGTCGAACTTGTGGTTGTGACACTTGGCGCAACCCAGCGTCAGCCCCAAAAAGGTCGTGCCCGTTGTATTAATGATGTCGGTGAGTTCGTCCTGCCGCTGCATCCGCGTCAGGACGGGGTCCGGGCTTTTCACCTTGTCGCATGGTCCGCCGACGAGAAACCCGGTGGCCGCGTCCGCGCCGACGCTGTCGCCCGCGAGCTGCTCGAAGACGAGCCGGTCGTACGGCTTGTCGGCGTTGAAGGCGCCGATCAAGTAATCGCGATAGGGATAGGCGTTGGGCCGCTCGATGTTGGTCTCGAAGCCATCGGTCTCGGCGAACCGCACGACGTCGAGCCAGTGACGGGCCCAGCGCTCGCCGAAATGAGGGCTGGCCAGCACGCGATCGACGAGCCGGTTCCAGGCGAGCGGATCGGTGTCAGCCGGCAAACTGGGCGATCTCGGCCGGCGACGGCGGCAGGCCGAGCACATCGAGATAGAGCCGGCGAATGAGCGTGCGACGATCAGCGGGCGGCGACGGCGCGAGACCGGCTGCATGGAGCTTCGCTGCAACGAACGCGTCGAGCGGATTGCCGGGAAAGTCTTTGTCCTGCGTTACCGGCGGCCGATCGACTCGCACAGGCTTGAACGACCAGAAGTCGGCACTCGGCCCGGAGCTGGCGGCGCCGTCGTCGAAGGCCGCTCCTTGATCGATCCACCGACGAAGAATTTCGATCTCGCCCGCGGTGAGCCGTGCGCCGTCCGGCGGCATCGAGAGTTTTTTGTCCTTCCCCGAGACGACCAGCAGCAGCCGACTGTCGGCGCTTCGACCAGGCACGACGCCCGCGCGCCCGACTTGCCCCCTTTCAGCAAATCGGCACGTCGATCGACACGCAGATTGCTCTCCTGAGTGTCGGCAGCGTGACATTCGAAGCAGTGCTTCGAGAGAATCGGTCGCACGTCCCGCTGAAAGCTGACGGGTGCTTCCGCGGCCGTCGCGTGCGCTGCGATCAGAACGACCGCGAGGGAAGTGACCGATGCTGAAATCGGAAAGCGCAAACCCGATCTCCGCCAATAATCGCGCGAGGACAAGTTGGCGAGGGGCCGGACAAATCCGGCCGAACGTTCAGGCGTGATCGCGGAATTCTCCGCGACATCGTGCAGGCAGGGCACCGTGGAGTTCGTCTCGACAGCCGCCCTTAGGATACCATCTCGGTCAACCCCGGGTCACCTGCTCCGCGAGCCTCTTCCCGAATTTCGTTTCGCCGGTGTGCGCCCTTGCTCGCCGTGCTCCGCTTCGACTGCGGCCCGGCTCATATACTTTGGTTTGACAAACAAAACTATTTGAAGTATCGTTCTTTATGGACGCGGTTCAGGCCAGCAAGGCGGTGATTCGGCTTTATCCGCGGATTTACTTCGCGTGCCATCGCCGGCACGTGCGGGATCCCGGCAGCAACCGAGTGCTGTCGTCGCACCAAGTCTCGATTCTCGATCATCTGGACGAGCGTGAAGTGACCTTTATTTCGAGCCTGGCCGAGCACATGGGCGTGACCGTCTCCACGATCTCGCTCGCTCTCGATCGGCTGGTCGAGCAGGGATTCGCGCGACGCGTGCCCGATAAGGCCGATCGTCGGCGTGTCGGCGTGCTTTTGACGAAGGCCGGAGTTCGCATCCGGGATTCCTCGGGGCCGCTGGATCCCGATCTCGTCGCGACGCTCGTTGAGCGACTGAGCGACGAGGAACGCAGGCAAGCGGTGCGGGGCCTGAAGCTGTTGGCGGATGCAGCAGGCCGCGCCGGGACTGCCGATGCGGCCAGACAAGTCATGCGGGAAGCGGACTCAAAAGAATAAGGCGGGATCCGGCCGCGCGGCCCACGGCCGCATGGGACTCACCAGTGCGGCGCACGGCCGCACGTAACTCACAGGGATCAGACAACTCGCGAGGAATGAACGATGGGCAGCGTGATCTACTTTCTGGTTGGCCTTGTGCTGATGGCGTCGGGGGTGGTCCTCTCGTTCGGGGCCGTCATGCCGAGGGAGCACATCGTCACGCGATCCGCCGAGCTGTGCGCCTCGCCTCAGGCCGTTTGGACCCTGATTTCCGAACCGGAGAACTTTCCCTCGTGGCGCTCGGGCGTGAAGAGCGTCGAAATGCTCAGCGGCGCGAACGAACCCAAGAAATGGGTGGAAGCCTCCGGCCGTGATCGCCTCCAGTTGGCTATCGTTGAGGCGAAGAGTGCGGAAACGCTCGTCACCAAGATCGACGACGACAAACTGCCCTACGGCGGAACCTGGACCTACTCGCTCCAGCCGTCAGTGAGCGATGGCGGGAGCCACCTCGAAATCACCGAACAGGGATTCGTGAACCCGCCGCCATTTCGTTTCCTGGCAAAATTCGTCTTCGGTCACGCCACAACAATCGATCGCTACCTGGCCGACTTGCGGAAGCGGACGGACGCGGACCGATCGGGCCAGTGATCCGTCCGAGAAACTTTCACTCCCGCGGAAAGTCGTCGATTACTTTGACTTCGGCGGAGGTTTTGAATCGTCTTCGTCCTCTGCAAACGAAAATGAAGAGCCGCGCTCGTTTTTGTCGTTATGAGGCTTGCCAAACATTCGCACAGTCACGGGCCGAAACAAGACAACCAGTTCGCCTGTCCGATGGGTCATCTGAATTGGAGGAAACATCCCGGCGATTTCTCGAGGCCATGCCACAATTTCCGCGGTTTCGACGCCTCTCATTTCCCACTCGTCGCCCTCATAGACGTCCGGCAAGAAAACCGCGTTATTCTGCCACCACTTCGCTGTCCATGTGCGCGTGCCATCGGGCGCTGCCGTCACGATGCCGCGGGACTTAATTGGAGTCACAGTATCAGCAGGGATTGTAATGGGGACGCGTACCGGCTTGCCGTCGATGCTGTTTACGACAAACACGAATCCTTCCGGCTTAGCGTGGCCTTCCGGGATCTTGTCGGAATTCTTCCATTTGCCGCGAATTGTCACGACGTCTTCACCCAACGAGTTTCCCAGTCGACCAAGCAGCTTCACTCGCCTGGGAACGTCCTCGAATTTCACTCTGACTGGCTCACGAGCGGGTTCGGGCTCCAGAGGGCCGTGCCCACTCGAAACGGCCATCGAGGCGGCGACAACCAGCACTCCGGCGACGCACGTCGTGACGAATCTGAACATAGCGAAGCTTTGAAGATGATTGTCGAGCGGAGAATCAGTTTCGCGGAAAGACGTCCTCAATCGGCTTGCCGGCCTTGGGCTCGGCGGCGCAGTAGTCTTCGCCCAGAAAGCGGGCCAGCGTGGCGGCGATCTGGGTTTGGGTGAGAGTCGGGATGTGCTTCCGCTCGCCGAGCGGGGGCGTGTCGGGTCCGATCACCGCGATCCAGATGCTTTCGGAGCCTTTGAAGCGGTCGCTGTGGCTCTTCCATTCCTCGGGGCCGTGGCCCCGGCCGTGGTCGGGAGAATAGATCAGCGTGGTGCGGTCGCGGTATTTTGGGTGCGACTGCACGGCTTGCCACAGTTCGGCGACGTACGCGTCGACGCGGTGGGCCGACCAGAGGTACTCGTCATACCGTCCTTCGTGAGCCCACTCGTCGCTTTCGCCCAGCGACACGAAAAAAATCCGCGGCTCGTGCAGGCGGAAGTACTCCCGGGCCGTGCGGTAGGTGAGGGCGTCGAACGGCTCGTTCGGCCAGTGCGAAGGAATCTCCTGCTTCAACTTATTGAGCAGCACGAATCTCCGGCGTCAGCTCACCTTCGAGCATCGGCTCGAAAGCCGCGTTGATATAGAAGCCGCAACGCTCGCGATTGAAGATGAAGGGGAAACGGTCCCAGCGCGCCGAAGGCGGCCACGCCGCCCCTCGAACCGCGGCTTGCGATAGAGCCACTCGATGACGGTGCGGTTCGGGTTATCGCGTTTGTCGTTGGTGCCGATCCGCGGGTCGGCGAATCCGCACAACGTCTCGCTGTAGCCGGGATAGGAAAAGTTGTGCCCGTTGGTGACGTGGACGGCACTTCCCTGGTCCTGGTTGCCGAAGAGCTGTCCCTGCCGCGCGACCGTCTTCCAGAGAAAGGGAAAGAGCGCTTCCCGCCGCGCCTCGACCGTCGGCCGGTCGAACTGCCGCTTGAGTTCGCTCGGCCGTTTCACGCCTCCCGGCCGGTTACTCATCAGCAGGTCCTCGGCCCCGCGAAAGACTTCCTCCCAGCGCACGCCGTCATTCATCACCAGGATCACGTTCTCGGTTTTGAGCGGTGGGGCGGCGGCCAGCGGTTGTCCCGAGATCGCTAGGGGGCCGGCGAGCAAGAGCACGACAAACAGCGGACGGATTCGCATGATCTCTCTATCTGGGGAAATACTGGCGACTGCGCGGCGGTCGACAGGGTCGATCGGCCGATCTCCAATTAAACCATCCCTACGCCGAAAATTCGCTGCGCCAAACGCTTTAGAATCGTTGACACTCTGCGGAGGGTCAAATTAGGATCAAATTCGACGGCTCCCCCTTCTCACGTCTCCGTCCGACTCTCTGGCGAGATCGAGCCCATGAACATCTCCGACATGATCATTCACGCCCGCGAGGGCGTTTACTTGACGCAGCTGGGCCTGGCGATCTTCGGCGTCTACCTGCTGATCGTGATGTTCCGTCAGCTCAGTCGGAAAAGATTCGCCAGCCAGGCGGCCGCATCACAGTTCCTGGAACAGGTGGACGAGAAGCTGCAGCAGCGCGACATCGACGGCGTCGCCGAGGTCTGCGACTCGCCCGCTTACTGGTCGAAGGCCGTGCCGCAGCTCGTGATCGTCGCCTTGCAAAACCCGCAGCTCAATCCGCAAAAGCTCCGCCGGCACCTGGGCGAAACGTTCGAGCGCGAGGTGCTGGCCGACTTCGATTTTCGCTCGTCGTGGATCGTGACGATCGTGCGGGCTGCCCCCATGTTGGGCCTCTTGGGAACGGTGCTCGCTCTGATCGCGGCCTTCGAGAAAATTGCCACCGTGCAGACGCAGGGGAACGATCCGAGCGCGCTGGCCGGCGACATCGGCCACGCCCTGTTGACGACGGCATTCGGATTGGCGATTGCCATTCCGCTGACGCTGGCGGGCAACATGATTCACGTGCGGCTGGGCATGCTGCAGAACGCCGTCCAGCACCAGCTCGGCGCATTCCTCGAAATGTACGAGGCGGCCTTCCGTCCGACCAAAGGAAAGCCGGCATGACGCGTCGCACGATCCTGTCGGGCGAGTCGGCCGAACAGCAGTGGGGCACGAAAGTCCGCAAGCCCCACGAGGCGGACATCGACGTCACGCCGCTGGTCGACTGCGTCTTCCTCCTGCTCGCCTTCTTCATGATGACGTCGCCCATGAAGGGCAACCCCGATAAGAAACTGCCGACGGCGCTACACGGCGGCCCGATCAATCCCAACTCGGCCACCATGATTCGCATCGCCGAGGCTGAGCCGAGCCCGCACATTCTGCTCAACGACCGCGAAAGCACGATCGACGACGTGCGGCCGTTCGTCGAGGAAGGTCTGCGCAAGGGTCACGCGACAGTGGTCATCAAGGCCGACCGAAAGTCCCCTGCGGGCTGGTCCAGAAAGTCGCCAAGGCCATCACCTCAGTCGAGGGGGTGCGGTTTTGCATCGGCGTGTTGGACAAGCCCAATCAGTAAGCGCGGCCCTCGATTGCGGCGAGCGTCGCTCGACGGGCCCGGCTGCGAAGCGTTCGTGAATTATGGCCATCCGTTATCACTGCCCGCAGTGCCATCAGACTGCTGAGCATTGCCACGCGCCGGGCCGGCCAAACGACCCAGTGCCCCACGTGTGGCAACCGGCACACAGTGCCGACTGAGAGCGAGCCCGAGCGTCCGCACCCGGCACCCGCGGTGACCACGAAAGCAGTCCACCACCCGCCGCGGACGGAGCCGAATCCCGAGCGGAAAATCGTCGAGGCCGAACCCCCCGTCAAGCAAGTGCCCAGCCCGCCGGTTCACGGCGCGCTCGACCGGGCCGCGCCGCGGCGTCGCCCTATCTTGCCGGTGCCGCGGTTGAGGAACGGGGCCATCACTGGGCCGAGGACGAGGAGGAAGACGAGGGATTCGTCATTCAGGGCGTCGAGCGGAAATCGGACGAGCTCGACCTGATTCCGATGGTCGACTGCGTCTTTCTGCTCCTGGTCTTCTACATGATCACCGCGTCGTACGCGCTGCAGAAAATGATCGACATGGCCGCCCCTGCCGCCGACAAGAAAGGGGTCGTCAATCGGTCCAAGCTGTCGACGACACGGCGCAAAGCTCGCTGGTCGTGCAGATCGACGCGGCGAATCGCGTCCTGATCGATGACGTCCCCGTGCCCAATCTCGGCGACATCCCGGACATCTTGCGAACCAAGATGAACGGCGATCAGAAAAACGTCCTGATCATCGAAGCCGATCCCAAGGCCTTTCACGAAACGGTGGTGGCCGTAACCGATGCGGCCAAGGACCTGCCATTCCAGCACGTGCGGATGGCGGTGAAATCGGCCGACGAAGATTGAATGTCGGTGCGGCCCAAGCGCTCGAAAGGATAGGAACGCGAATGCGCAAGGGCGTGTGCGGCAGTCGCTGTTTCGGATCGTGGTCTTGGTGATCGGCTCGGCGTGCCGCAGCGCTCGCTGGCGACGCAGCGAAAGCAGAAGTCGCATTGCCAGCCGCAGCGATCGCCGGCGTCCGCTTCCGCGAAAGCCGAGCCGCATTTCCGAAGCTCGGCATCGCACGCCGCAAGATGACCACGACGTCGCGCGTCGCCCAAGAGTATTTCGATCAGGGGCTGGACTTTCTCTACGGATTCAATCATGACGAGGCGATTCGCTCGTTCGAGGCGGCGGCCGCGGCCGATCCGCACTGCGCCATGGCCTATTGGGGAATCGCCGCCGCCAACGGGCCGCACATCAACAATCCCAACGTGGACGAAGCATCACGCCAAGGCAGCCTGGAAGGCGCTCGGCAAGGCCCGCGAGTTGGCGGCCGGCGCGTCGCCCGTCGATCAGGCTCTGATCGAAGCGATGGGCAAGCGTTACGCCGAGACGCAGCCGCAGATCGCCATCCGCTCGACGTCGCCTATGCCGACGCGATGCAAAAAGTCTGGGACGCACACTCGGACGATCCGACGTCGGGGCGCTGACGGCCGAGGCCCTGATGGATCTGCGTCCGTGGGACCAGTGGACGCCCGCCGGCAAACCGCAGCCGGGCACCGAAAAAGTGCTGGCGATCTTGGATGCCGTGCTGGCCAAATCGCCCAAGCATCCGCTGGCCGACGCACTTGATGATTCATGCCGCTCGAAGCCTCGCCCCATCCCAGAGCGAGCCGACGCGGCCGCCGATCGCCTCCGCGATCTGATGCCCGGAATCGGTCACCTAGTGCACATGCCGTCGCACATCGACGTCCGCCGGGGTCGCTGGCAGGACGCGGTGGTCGCCAACGAGAAAGCGATCGCGGCGGACAACGTCGTATCGCACGATGGTGCCGCGGCAGGGCTTTTACCGCCTCTACATGGCCCACAACCATCACATGCTGGCGTACGCGGCGATGATGCAGGGGCAGAGCCTGAAAGCCAGGGCGACAATCAAGGAGTTTTTGGTCTCGATCCCCGACGACGCGATCAAGAACCAGGCGGAGCTAATCGACGGCTTCTTTTCGCTGCCCTACGAGTTGCACGTCCGCTTCGGCCAATGGGACGAAATGCTGGCCGAACCGAAGCCGCGCGACAGCATGCCCATCGCGACCGCGTTTTGGCATTACGCCCGCGGGGTTTCCTTCGCCGCCAAGGGACAAGTTGCCGAAGCTAAGGCCGAGCAAAAGGAATTCAAAGCCGCCGATAAGCGGATTCCGGCCACTGCCACCTTCAGCAAGAACCTCGTTCTCTCCCTGCTCGGCGTCGCCGGCAAGATGCTCGACGGCGAGATCCTGTATCGCGAGGGGAAAGTGGACGAGGCAATCGCCGCCCTGCGCGAGTCGGCCAAGCGAGAGGACAGGCTGCACTATGCCGAGCCGCCGGCCTGGATTCAGCCCGTGCGTCACGCGTTGGGAGCGGCGCTGCTCGAATCGCACCGCTATGCCGACGCCGAACAGGTCTACCGCGACGACCTGGCCCGCTACCCCAACAACGGCTGGTCGCTCTTCGGTTTGTCCCGCGCGCTCAAGCTCCAGGGCAAGAAGGCCGAGGCGCTGAACGTCACGCTGGAGTTCGACAAAGCCTGGGAGCATGCCGACATCAAACTGGCGTCGTCCTGCTTCTGCCTGCAACCGAAGTAGTTCCCGCGCGATCGCCCGTTCAGGCGTTGTCGCCCTTGCGACCGCCGCCGAGCATCCGCTTCCAGCGGCTGCCTGCCTGCTCGTCTTTGCCCGCGTCGGCGTCGGACGCTGCGCCGGATTCCAGGCGTGCCCGCTTGAGGTCCTTTTGCAGCTGCTCGTCGATGACGCGGATGCGGACCTCTTCGCGGGCCATCTTGCGCGCTGCAGCGAGAGCTCGACTTCCGCCAGACGCAGCGTTTCTTCCAGCCGCTTCTCGAGCGATTCGAGCCGCGCGTGGAGCTGATCGGGCAGGTTTTCGAGCCCGGCCCAACTGTTGGGCACGTGCCCCAGCGATTCAATTCGCCGCAGCCGTTGCAGCAAATAGACGACGTAAGTGTCGCGAGTTTCGCAGGCCTGCGCCAGCTCCTCGCGGGTCGCGTTCTGCGCGTCGACCGGTTCGGGAGCATCGGCAAGCGGCGGCAGCTCGATATTGAAGATCGGGCGCGGCCGCTTCGCTCGCGGAGCTGGGCAGCGCGGTGGCCGACGTCTCCTCGGTCTCCGCCGGTGGGTTGTTCTCGGCGAAGGAGGCTTTCATGAAATCGAGCACGCTGCGCGGCGAATCGGACGGGTTTCGCCGAGGCGAGCTCGAGTCGAGCCGCGAATCGCCATGCGTGAACGCCGCGTCCGTGGGATTGTTGCCCCCGCCGTGCCCGCCTTGGCCGCCGTAGTTCAGCACCAGGTCGTGAATCTGGGTGAGCTGGCTTTCCAGCCGGCCGAAGAAGGCCCCCGGCTGCATGTCCTCCCATTGCTGGATGGCTTGCTGCAGATCCTCAACGAGTTTCTGCTGCTGCTGAATCAGCTCGGGCGGAATGCCGAGAATGCCGGAGCGCACGCCCCGATCGGCGCCGGTGCGATGCAGCCGGTCGAGTTGCTCGGCCGCCTGCTCCAGGCGCTCGGTCAGCGCGGCGACAAGCTGATCCCGATCGGCCAGTTGGGCCTCGAGGGATTCAACTCGTTCCGGCGTAAGTTCTGCTTCGACCATCCTGCTGCCACCGTTGCCCGCGTCGTGCCGGTTCGGGCCGGATCAGTCCCGTCGATGGAACGGGCCTTCCGGCACCTAAATTCCTCCACAACAAACGCTGTTGCCGGACGATGGCCCAACGTCACTTGTGGGAAAAAGGCAACACCATAGCGTAGCTCACCAACCGGCGGAAGGAGGCTGACCGCAATGGAATTTTCGGACTCGCCCGCGCATCGTGGTCATGTCGTGCGGGCGTACACCTCGGGATTCACCACGTTTGCCGGCCGTTTGCCCTCGAGCGCATCCGCGATCTGGCGCGAAGCACGCAGTCGTAGCTCGTGTAACGATTCTGCCGAAACAAATGCCGCGTGCGGCGTCACGATGACTCGCTCGTTCTTGTACAACGGATCCGAAAGGTCCGGCGGCTCCGGCTCGAAAACGTCGAGAGCGGCCCCGCCAATCCGCCCGGCCGCGAGCGCCGCCTCGAGAGCCGCATTGTCGATCAGACCGCCGCGCGACGTATTAATCAGCCACGCGGTCGGCTTCATCCGCGCCAGCTGCGGGCCGGAGATCATGTGGCGGGTCGAATCCGTGAGCGGCGCATGTAGCGAAACAAAATCGCTCCTGACCAACAGCTCATCGAGCGGCACCATCGTGCAACCGGTGCCACAGTCGTCGAGCTGGCGGGTGTTCGCGATCACGGTCATGCCCAACGCCCGGGCCTTGGGAAAAGGGCGCGGGCGATATGGCCGAAACCGATCAGGCCGAGCGTCATTTCCGAGAGTCGCCGCATCGGCGGCCCCGGCACTCAGTTGGTACTCGCCCGCCTTCGTCCGTGTATGAAAGAAAGCCACATTGCGGGCGGCGGCCAAGAGCAGCGCCAGCGCGTGATCCGAAACTTCCGACACGCAGTAGTCGGGGACGTTGGTGACCGGAATGCCCAAGCCGGTGGCCGTCGGCACGCTGATATTGTCCAGGCCGATGCCAAACCGCGCGACGGTCTTGCAGCGGGTTGCGGCGCGAATCACGTTGGCGGTGACCGGCGCCCAATTCGTGCCGATCGCGTCGGCGTCGCGGGCGAGCGAAATCAGCGTTTGTTCGTCGGTCCGCGGAGCTTCAACAACCTCGGCCCCCACCGACTTCAGCACGTCCCGCTCGATCGAGCAATCGGGCCACGCACGATCCGTGATCAGAACGCGGAAGGGCGGGCTCATGCAGCGGCTCAGCCCTGTTGTGCGGCCAGCTCAGACATGCGAATCGCCGGCTCGACCACCCGCTCCCAATTCTCACGCAGATAATCGGGCGGGCCGCCCTTCGACGCCACGTACTCGGCCGCCTGCACAGTCGGCACCATCTCAATGGCGTCCCACGGGCAAACGGTCAGCTCGTACGGGTCGGTCTTTTTCGTGGGGATATGCACGCAGACTTCGCAACCGACGCATCGCTCGACGTCGATTTCGCACCACGACTGCAGCACGGAAACCGAGTCGCCGGGGACCTTATAAATGCAGTCGACGGGGCAGACCTCGAGGCACGCCTCGCAACCCGTGCAGTTGTCGGCATTAATGACCGCCACTTCCTTGGGCAGTTTTTTGCGGGCACCGCTCTTCGCCATAATTTGTCCCGTTTTTCCGTTCGCAATTCCTCGCGGCCGTCAAAATCCGCCGCGGAGGGAATCGGAATTTGCTGCAATCCCTTGGGAGGCCCGATTTTAAGTGGCAGGACCCGTCCCCGCAATCGAGGAAACGCCTGCCCGCTTTGATCGACGCCTTTAGCCGCCAGAACGCTTTATCGGTAACCGCCCGGCCGATCAGAGAACCAAATCAATTCTTGCAGCAAAACCGGCCGCAGGCAACCCGCCCCCCCTCCGGGTGCACGACCGACAATTTACGCGGGCTTTTCTCGGTGAAACAACGTGTCCCGTCCCGCAGTTTACCTGGTTCCCGACGGCTTTCTCACCACAAAGACACGAAGGCACGAAGGTCAGACTTGGCAATTCGTTCTGCGTTCCCTTGGTGCCTTCGTGGTGAAAGTCTTCGATCTCCTACCTAGCCGCGTCCCAATCAATCCCGTCCCGACATTTGTCCCGTCCCGCTCGAGTCCCGTCCCATTCTTTCCCCTCGCCCGTCCGGCTCGGCGGATGGGAGAGCGGCTGTGTTTCTTTTCAAGAGTTAAGTGGTTGAGATTGCGGGGTTCCAGTGCGTTTTGTTTTTGACCATCGTGTTGAGGATCACCAGCAGCTTGCGCATGCAGGCGGTGATGATGACCTTGGGCTTTTTGCCGAGGGCTTTCAAGCGATCCGAGAAGGCTCTGATGACTGGGTTGGAGCGTCGTGCGCTGAGCGTCGCCATGTACAGGCTACAGCGCACCGAACTTCGGCCGCCGCGGATCGCGCGGCGTCCTCGGAACTCGCCGCTATCGCGATTGAAGGGGGCGAGGCCGACGAGTGCGGAGATTTTTCGTCGACTCAGCTGCCCCAACTCGGGGACCTCGGCGATCAGGGTGGCACTCGTGCCCGGTCCAATCCCCGGCGCGCTTTGAACAATCTCGGCCTTCTGTTTCCACTCGTCGTCCGATTGGACCAGCGCGGCGATTCGCTTCTCGAAGCGTCGGATTTGCTTGGTGAGCGCGTCGACGCTCTCCTGAAGGCTCTTTTTAACAAACTTGCTGGCGACGTTTTCTTTGCGGTTCATTTCGGCGGTTCGCAGCTCGACGAGCTGCCGGCGGCGGACGACGAGGTCTTGCAGTTCGAGCTGTTTTTCCGGGATTTTGGTCTGGGTCCGCGGCACGACGGCCTGCCCGAAGCGTGCCAGCACGGCCGCGTCGATCCGATCGGTCTTGGCGAGGATTCCGCAGGCTTTGGCGAAGTCGCGGACTTGTCGGGGGTTGACGACCGCAACCTGATGGCCCGCGTCGATCAGTTCGGCGACGAGGGCCCGCTCGTAACCGCCGGTCGCTTCCACGACGATCAAACACTCTCCGGGAGGAGGAAGCTTCTCTCGGAGTTGCTGGCGGCCCTTGGAATCGTTTGGCGGCTTGAGCGACGTTCGCTCAGGCAGCACGTGCACGTCGAGGGTCCGTTTGGCGATGTCGATACCGACGAACGATTTAAAGGCGACGTCCATGACGATGTCCCGTCCTTGCGAATGCGAGCTCGAGCGGCGACTGGCGCCCCGACGGCTCTGACGGCTGTTCGGGCTGATCTCATGAGACCGGCGGCGATCCAGCTCTCCCACGGTCTTCTTGGACCTGAGGGCGGACGATCTACCGCCGGCCGCCGTGGGGAACCTTGCTCCGCTACGCTTCGCAAGCTTCCCCACGGTCGTCTCCATCAAATGCGCCGATTCACCTTTTTTCAACATACAAGGGTCGGGGTGAGCGCCAATTTCTCCGGGCTTTTCTCGATGAAACAACGTGTCCCGTCCCGAATGGCACTAACTTAAGGCGTTACTTGTTTGTGGATCAGGGCTTGTTGAAGTTGGCGACGTGGTTTGTTCATGAGATCGTATTGTTTTGGTCGTCGCTTAGAGGCGCGTGGCTCGCAACGACCTGGGCGGTGGGGAACAACGATCAGATTTCTGGGGGCCGCGTTGAGCGGGGCATGGCAGAGTCGTCGTTGGGCGTCGATGAAGCTGGTCCGAGTCACCGGCACGCGCTGGCGTTTTGCCGAACGCAGCATCACGCAGCGCCACCAGATTGTAAACGATGGCGAACATGGCCAGCTCTTTGTGAATCCCGTCGACTGTCTTGGTGCGCAGCACGTCCATGCGGAGCGTTTGTTTCAGATGCCTGAGATTCGTCTCGATCTGCCAGCGATTCAGATAGAGGTTGGCCAGTTCGACGGCCGGGTAACGTCGTTGATCCAAGAGCGTCGTCACGAGGGTCACCTGGCGGACTCGAAACCCCCGTTGAGTGATGCGATAGCGCAGCTCCCGTAGGAGCAGGGATTCGGGCAGCCGCGCGAAGTCTTCCGGGGTGATCCACGATGGCCGTTGGGTCGGTTTGAACGCCTCGACGATTTGATCGTGTCGGCCCAGCGACTGGACCCAGCGGGACGTCGGTTGTCCCTTCACGCGTGGGACATTCTTCGCACGCTTCTGCGGCGAGTAAGGCCGCCTTTTTTGGAAGTTGACGATCGTCGCTTGATGGATGCGAAACACAGCAAAAACGCCGGCTAAATTGAGCAGTGCCAGATGTGCGTAGGAGCAGAATCCCCGATCGCCGACGACCACGTCGTTCGGCTGAAAGGCCTCGTGCACGCGCTGAACCCGCGACAGGTCATGCGACCGCAAAGGAGCTGGCAGCACCCGCAAGAGAAAGCCAGTGCTGGCATCAAACAGTGTCAGGAGACGGGCCACCGGAAATCCACAGCCGGGCCGCTGAGCCCCCGATTGCCCGAAGGCCTCCTGCAGCGAGGGTGTGTCGGGCATCGAACAGGCAGAACCATCCACGTGCCAAAGACGATGACCTCGCCAGCAGTTAGGCACTTGCGCACCAACAGCACGCGCCACCCCCTCCATCAGCCGTTGGAAGAGTTCCAGCGGCAATCGTGCGCGGGCCTTGCAGTAGGCCTCGCCGGTGACATCCAGATCCAGGAGATGGGGCACGTGATCACAGGCGATGTTGCCCGCCAAGACCTGCCGCAGGAACGCATAGACGGTGGTGATCGGATTGAGTGTGCAGTCGCGCCACACGTGATTGAGTTCGCGACAGATCTGCTCGATCCGCTCGGGCGAAAGCGCCTCGGTCACATCCCCCTTGACCTGCTCCAAAACAGACTCGATAAATGGCGCCATCCTTGGCCTCCTGTGGAAATGGGTCGTTTAGCAACCTCATTCTCGCAGGAGGCCGGGATTCCTCAGAGACGCATTCCGTCACGCTCCTCACCCGACATAAACTTCCAACTGCCAACTCCTTCCGGCTTGAGTTAGTGCCATTCGGGACGGGACACGTTGTTTCACCGAGAAATGCCCGGAGAAATTCTCGGGACGATGCAAAAAACACCCGACAGCTGACGCAGTCGGCTCGCCGGGGACGGACGAGCGGGAAGGAATCGGGAGGGGACACAGGACACGGGCGCAATTCGCAGGACCCGCACGGCACTGGGACGCGGTCGGTCGTTCAGCCTTCGCGGAGCGCTTCCGACCGGGGCCAGGCGGGCAAAGCGCAGGGCCGGGTAGGCCGCGCCGAGAATTGCCATGAGAGCGGCCATCGCGATGCCTTCACAGACGGCGCGGAGGGGTAGATCGCCCTGCACCAATCCGGACGTGACATGCCAATGGGCCAGAGCCAAGATTGCGAGAAAACCACCCGCGACGCCAACGACCGAACCCGCGCCGGCCAGGAGCAGCGATTCCTGGACGATGAGCATCACCACGCGCCACGTCCGCCAGCCCATCGCGCGGAAGGCGCCGATCTCGGTGCGGCGCTCGAAGACGCTCATCGCCATCGTGTTCAGAATGCCGAACGCGCCCATCACGCAGGCGACGGCCGAGATCACCCACGACATCACCCGCGTCACTCGCATCTGGTTGAGCGAGCCGACGAACTCTGCGCAGGGCGTGGCGGCGATCTCAGGATCGAGGGCTTCGATCCGCGATTGAAGCGCAGCGACGGCATCCGGGTCGCCCGGCGGATTCGCCTGCACGACGTAGCCAGTCACCTGGCCGGGCCGGTCCATCTGACGCTGTAAATCGTCGATCAGCATGAAGACCGCGCCGTTTTCGTAAACGCTGAAGCTCTCGAAAATGCCGACCACATGGAATGGCTGCCCGTAGACCTCGACGGTGTCGCCGGCCTGCTTGCCGAGATTGGCCGCAAGAATTCGCCCGAGCATGACGCAGTTTTTGTCCTCGGCCTGGAGGCGGCGGCCCGATTGGATTTTGACGCGATCGAGCACGGGGCAATCGGGCTCCCAGCCGTTGACGATCACCATGAACAAGTCGCGACTCTCGAAGGCGACCATGTCCATCAGGCCGCCGATGACCTGTCCGGCCCCCGGCAGCTCGCGGATTTGTTGCCCCAACTTGAGCGACACGCCCTTGGAAAGCTGCACGGCCCCGCCGCGCCGCTGCACCACGAGGTCCGTCCCTTGCTGCGTGTAGAGCGCGAGGAACGAGCTTTCGAACGACTCCGCCACGCCGACGAGCGCGACGATGGCCGCCACCGCGGCGGCGAGACCGGCCGCGGTCAACAGCGAGCGGAAGGGCCGGCGGCGGAGGTTTTTGGCGGCGATCGTCAGACTGCGCATCGCGTGACGACTCCTCCGCTCATTTGCAACAGGTCGATCTGCCCGTCGCGGATCCAGATCGTGCGCTCGGCCCGGGCGGCAACCTCTGCTCCGTGCGTGATCACAATCAACGTCACGCCCCGCTCGCGATGCAGTTGGTCAAACAAGTCGAGCACGCCGGCGCCCGCCCGCGAGTCGAGGTTGCCCGTCGGCTCGTCCGCCAACAGCACCAGCGGATCGTTCGCGAGCGCCCGCGCGATGGCCACGCGCTGCCGTTCGCCCACCGAGAGTTTTTGCGGCACGTGCTTGAGCCGATGGGAAAGCCCGACCAGGCACAAGAGTTCCTCGGCCTTGCGGACGCGGGCCCGACGATCGAGGGTTCCCTCGAACATCGGGATCTGCACGTTCTCAAGCGCCGTCAACGTCGGCAAAAGATGAAAGGACTGGAAGACGAAGCCGATCGTGCGGGCGCGGAACCGGTCGAGGTCGCGCAGTGTGGTCAGCGACTGCCCCTCGAAACAAATCTCGCCACGGCAAGGATGGTCGAGCGCCCCGAGCAGGTTGAGCAAGGTCGACTTGCCGCTGCCGCTGGGCCCCATGATGGCCACGTATTCGCCGCGGAAGACGGAAAACGACACATCTTTGAGGGCGCGGACGGTGCCGTCGTCGTACGTGCGGCAGATCGAGCGCACGTCCAAGAGCGGCACCAGGCGGGGAAGGGCGTCGGGTTTTGTGTCGTTCATCGGCTGTCCTCGATCGTTCGCCCGCTTGTCGCCCGTGGTTCCCAGTCAAACCGCTGATTTTTGCGCCGCACTCATTCAAAATGCAGGGCCGTGAGTGGAACACAGGTCGCTCCCCGATAAGCCGGATAGAGCGAGCCGGCGACCCCGGCAAAGATCGTGAGCGCGATTCCCAGCACGACCGCCTCGGCCGAGAGGGTCGGCTGCACGAAGTTGCGCGTGTACGACCAGGTGCCCAGCGCCCGCACGAACAGGCCGGCGCCGGCCGCTCCGCCGAGCGACGCACACAGTCCGATCACCAGCGATTCACCGAGCACCATCCGCATCACGCGGCCGCGCGACCAACCGATGGCCCGCAACAGCCCGAATTCCTTGGTCCGCTCGAGAACGGACATCAGCATGGTATTGAGCATGGCCACGAGCGACAGCCCGACCGCAACGACCGACGTGCCCCACGCCATGGCCCAAGTGAGCCGGGTCTCGGTGTCGGAATCGACGAACTTGCGCATCGGCAGTGCTTTGAACCCGAGCGACCGTCCGGACGCGTCGTGCAGCGATTCGATTTCGCGGCAGAGCCGGGAGATGCCCGTGTCGTTGGCAGCGGCAGGGACGGCGCGGATTTGAAACTCGGACACCTGGCCCGGTCGCCCCATCAGGTCTTGCACATCGGTCAGCGGCGCGATGATGGTGTTGGCTTCGATGGCATCCGCCGTCTGAAAAACGCCCGCGATGTGAAAGGCCGTCCCCTCGATTTGGAGCGTTTCGCCTGGACGGTGTTTGAGCCCCTCGGCCAGCGCGCTCCCCAACAGCACGGCCCGATGATCGCCGGCCGCCAGCTTTCGCCCGCTCGTCACCTCGAGCTTGTCTGCCGTCGGTCCGGAGGGGTCGACGCCGTGCATGGGAATGCCGATCAGGGCGCGTTCGCCCAGGGAGACCATCTCCGTCAGGCTGCCTTCAGCCCAGGCCACGTCGGGCAGCGCGCGAAGCCGGCCGGCCAGCGCGGCGCTCAGGCTGCTGGTGATGCGCTCGGAAACGCCGGCGCGGCAGACGACCACGTCGACGCCGCGGGACGCGTAGTAATCGCGCGACGAGGAGGCAAACGACCAGGCGCTGCTCAAGAGCGCGGTGCTCGTCGCCACGGCGGCCGCCAGTCCGGCAATCGTCAAGAGGGTGCGCGTTTTACGGCGCATCAGATTCTTGGCGATGACTTCCAGGAACAACATGGGGGATTCAATCGGCCGGAGCAAAAGCGGGCGGAGCGGAAGCCAGTCCGAATCGTCCTGATGCGGAAACTCGCCTCCCGCTGGAACGGGGCGATCGGGAGAGCCGGGACCGAGTCGCGATCAACGCGGACCGGCACCGGCCAAAAAATGCCCCGCGCGGCTCCGGATCATCCTTTTTCAAACGGGATGTGTCCACCCCGACTTGGGCCGAAGGCGTAGGGGTTCTCGTGGGTGTGGGTTTTCCCCGAGATCCAGAGGCGGAACCGGTCGAGATAGAGGTAGACGACGGGCGTCGTATAGAGGGTGAGGGCCTGGCTGACGATCAGACCGCCGACAATGGCGATGCCCAACGGACGCCGGAGCTCCGAGCCGGTGCCGGAGCCCATTGCCAGCGGCAGGCCGCCGAAGAGGGCGGCCAGCGTCGTCATCATGATCGGACGGAAGCGGAGCACGCAGGCGGTGTAGATGGCCTCGACGGGTGATGTGTTTTCGTGCCGTTCGGCCGCAATCGCGAAGTCGATCATCATGATGGCGTTTTTCTTCACGATGCCGATCAGCAACAGAATGCCGATCAGTCCCATCACGTTGAGTTCGTTGCCGGTCAACAACAGCGCCAAGAGTGCGCCGACGCCGGCCGACGGCAGGGTCGAGAGAATCGTGATCGGGTGGATGTAGCTCTCGTAGAGAATTCCCAGCACGATGTAGACGGCGGCCAGGGCCGCGGCGATCAGCACCGGCTCGTTCGCCAGAGATTCCTGAAAGGCCTGGGCCGTTCCTTGAAACTTACCATGCAGGGTCCCCGGAGCGCCAAGCTCGTGCATGGCGTCGTTGATTTTCTCGACGGCATCTCCGAGGGCACCGCCGGGAGGAAGATTGAATGACACGGTGACCGAGGGGAACTGCCCGGAGTGGTTGACGGCCAGCGGCCCCGTGCCGTTGACGATCTTGGCGAACGCTCCCAAGGGCACGCGAACGTTGTTGCTGCCGTGGACGTAGATGTAATTGAGCGCGCCCGGGTCCTCCCAGAATTTCAGGGGCACCGTCATCACGATGTGGTACTGGTTGAGCTCGGTATAGGTGGTGGCGACGAATCGCTGACCGAAGGCGTCATAGAGCGCGTTGTCGATGGTCTGCATCGAGATGCCGTACTGGGCGGCGGCGCGGCGGTCGACCGTGACGGTCGTCTGCAGTCCGGAATTCTGCTGGTCGGAGACGACGTCGACCATCACGTCGGTCAGCGTGCGAAGCTTGCTCACGACGCGGGGGGCCCACTCGTTGAGCTCGTTCAGGTCGTCGTCCTGCAGGGTGTATTGATATTGCGTGCTGCTCGAGCGGGCGCCGATCCGCAGGTCCTGGTAGGACTGCAGGTAGAGCGTCGCCCCCGGAATGGGCGAAAGCTTGGTCCGCAGCCGGCCGATGATTTCATCCGCGCTCGAATGGTGTGGGGGCATGAGCACGTCTCGCAGCCAGACGAAGAACTGGTACGGCGTAGGATGGCCGCCGGACTTGAACGGACTGGGAGTCCGCGGGGCGTAGGTGCGCCTTTCGATGGACTTAAGTGAGACATACATCGACCCTTGGTTGACGGTGCGGCCGCCGCCTCCTCCTCCTCCGCCCGTGAACGAGATCAGGTTTTCGACGTCGGGATCGTGGCTGACCTCGGTCGTGAACAGCGTCATCAGCTTGTTCATTTGCTGAAACGACGTGTCCTGGTCGGCCATGATCGTGCCGGTGAGCCTGCCCGCGTCCTGCTGAGGGAAGAAGCCCTTGGGCACCACCACGTACAGCCACCCGGTGAAGGCAATGGTCAAGAGGGTGGCGATGATCATCGTGAACTGGTGCCGGAGCACCCACTGCAGGCTCGACTCGTAGCGGGCCAGCACCCAGTCGAAGAGCGATTCGAAAAAGCCGTAAATCGGGCCGTGCTTGGCATGGTCGGCCTTCGCCTTGAGCAGCCAGGCGCACATCATTGGGGTAGTCGTGAGCGACACGCAGAGCGACACGCCGATCGCCACGCTGATGGTCACGGCAAACTCGCGGAACAGCCGCCCGATGATGCCCCCCATCATCAGGATGGGAATGAACACCGCCACGAGCGACAGGCTGATCGAGAGCACGGTAAAGCCGATTTCCGCGGCGCCTTTGAGGGCGGCCTGCATCGGCTTCATGCCGGCCTCGAGGTAGCGGTCGATGTTTTCCAGCACGACGATCGCGTCGTCGACGACGAACCCTGTCGAGATCGTGAGCGCCATCAGCGACAGATTGTCGACGCTGTAACCGAAGAGGTACATCACGCCGAACGTCCCGATCAGCGAGACGGGCACCGCGACGCTGGGAATGAACGTGGCGCGGGCATCGCGCAGAAACAGGAACACGACCAGGATCACGAGCGCCACCGAGAGCGACAGGGTCAATTGCACGTCGCGCACCGACGCCCGGATCGTCGCCGTCCGGTCGACCACCTCGGCCATCTTGATTCCCTGGGGTAAATCGGACATCAACTGCGGCGTCTGGGCGCGGATGCGATCGACGGCGTCGATGATGTTGGCCCCGGGCTGACGGAAGATGATCATCAGCACCGACGGTTTGATTTCGCCCGGCCGCGGGCTGAAATAGCCCGACGCGCGGATGTCCTCGACCGAGTCGAGGACGGTCCCGACGTCGGAAATCCGTACGGGCGCCCCATTGCGGTAGGCGATGATCAACGGCCGGTATTGGTCAGGCTTGAGCAGCTGGTCGTCGGTCGTCAGGAACCAGCTGTGTCCGTTTGTCGACATCTGCCCCTTGGGCCGATTGGCATTGGCCGTGCTGATCATGGTCCGCACGTCGTCGAGGCCCAGGCCGAAGTTGTTGAGCAAGGTCGGATTGATCTCCAGTCGCACGGCCGGGGGCGAGCCGCCGCTGACGAAGACTTGGCCGACCCCGTCGATCTGCGAGAGTTTTTGCGCCAGGATGGTGTTGGCCGCGTCGTAAACTTTGGGCTTTTCGTAGATATCGGAGTAGAGCGCCGGAATGAGGATCGGGGCGTCGGCCGGGTTGGCCTTGCGCCAGGTCGGCTTCGACGGGAGGTTGGACGGCAGCTGGCCGGCCGCCGCGTTGATCGCCGCCTGCACGTCGCGGGCGGCGGCGTCGATGTTGCGATTGAGGTCGAACTGGATGCTGATACTGGTCGAACCGAGGTAGCTCGTCGAGCTCATCTCGGTGATGCCGGCGATGCGGCCGAACTGCCGCTCGAGCGGCGTGGCCACGGCCGAGGCCATCGTCTCGGGGCTCGCTCCGGGGAGCGTGGCCTGCACCGAGATCGTCGGAAAGTCGACGGCCGGCAGCGAAGAAACGGGCAAAAAGTTGTAAGCCAGGCCGCCCGCCAGCGCGACGGCCGCCGTCAACAGCGAGGTGGCGACGGGCCGTCGGATAAACAGAGACGACGGATTCATCGCGATTCCGCCACGATCGGCTCTTCTTCGGGGCGCGCCATGCCGTGCGAGGTCTTACCGCCGAACCGCTGCGCCAGCCGATCAAAATAGAGATAGATGACGGGCGTGGTGTACAGTGTGAGCAACTGGCTCAAGAGCAGCCCGCCGATGATGGTGATTCCCAGCGGACGCCGCAGCTCCGATCCTGTCCCGCTGCCGACAGCCAGCGGCACGGCCCCGAGCAACGCCGCCATCGTGGTCATCATGATCGGCCGGAATCGCAAGAGGCAGGCCTGGTAAATCGCCTTGTCGGGCGACATCCCCTGGTGCCGCTCGGCCTCGAGCGCGAAGTCGATCATCATGATGGCATTCTTCTTCACAATGCCGATCAAGAGGATAATGCCGATCAGCCCGATCACGCTCAGATCGATGCCGCAGATCAAAAGCGCGAGCACGGCGCCGACACCGGCGGAGGGGAGCGTCGAGAGAATCGTGATCGGGTGAATGTAGCTCTCGTAGAGCACTCCCAGCACGATGTAGACGGTGATGAGAGCGGCCAGAATCAGCACCGGCTCGTTGGCCAACGACGCCAGAAAGGCCGCCGCAGTTCCCTGAAAGCTGCCCTGGATGCTGGCGGGCATCTTCAAATCGTCCTTGACCTTGTCGATCGCATGGACCGCCGTTCCCAGCGAGGCGCCCGGCGCTAGGTTGAAGGAAACGGTCACCACCGGAAATTGCCCCTGGTGGTTGATGGCGATGGGGATCGCCGATTTCTTGGTCTGCGTGAACGCTGACAAGGGCGCGTGGCCCCCGGCGGTCTGGATGTAAATGTCCTTGAGATCCTCGGGCCGCGCGCTGAAGCTGGGTTCGACCTCGAGCACGACACGGTATTGATTGAGCTGCGTGAACATGATCGAGATCTGCCGCTGCCCGAATGCGTCGTAGAGCGTGTCGTCGATCAGTTCGGGCGTCACGCCCAGTCGCGAGGCGGTATCGCGGTCGATCGACAGATGCAGCTGCTGCCCGTTGTTCTGCTGGTCGCTCGCAACGTCGCGGAGCTCGGGAATTTCCCGCAGCTTTTCCACGAACCGCGGCACCCATACGTTCAGCTCGTCGGCGCTGATGTCTTCGAGGCTGTACTGGAACTGCGTGCGGCTGACGCGGGTCTCGACCGTCAGGTCCTGCACCGGCTGCATGAACAGGCCGATCCCGGCCACGCGGTCCACGAGCGGCTGCAGCCGGCGAATGACCGTGCTCGAATCGATGCCCCGCTCGGAGGCGGGCTTGAGGTTGATCTGAATGCGGCCGGTGTTGAGCGTGGGGTTCGTCCCGTCGATGCCGATGAACGACGACAGGCTGTCGACCGCGTCGTCCTGCAGGATCGCCCGGGCCAGGGCCTGCTGACGGCTGGCCATTGCCTCGAACGACACGTCCTGCGGACCTTCGGAAATGCCCATGATCACGCCCGTGTCCTGCACAGGGAAAAACCCCTTCGGCACGATCACATAGAGATAAATCGTGGCGACGAGCGTGATGAGGAAGACGAACAGTGTCATCGGCTGGTGGCGTAGCACCACCTGCACGGTCTTGCCGTAAAGGGCGATGGTGCTCTCGAAGAGCTGCTCCGAAGTGCGGTAGAACCAGCTCTGCTTGTCCTCGGGCTTATGGCGCAGAAGGCGGGCCGCCATCATCGGCGTCAGTGTCAGCGAAACGATCGCCGAAATCAGGATCGTCACGCTTAGTGTGACGGCAAACTCCCGGAACAGCCGGCCGACGACGTCGCCCATGAACAACAGCGGGATCAATACCGCGATCAGCGAAATGCTCAGCGAGATGATCGTAAAGCCGATTTCGGCCGAGCCCTTGAGCGCGGCGGGCAGTGGCTCTTCGCCCATTTCGATGTAGCGGGCGATGTTTTCGATCATCACGATCGCGTCGTCGACCACGAAGCCGGTCGAAATCGTCAGCGCCATTAACGTCAGGTTGTTGAGGCTGAAGTCGAGCATGTACATCACGGCGAACGTGCCCACCAGCGACAACGGCACCGCCACGCTGGGAATCACCGTCGCCGCGAACGTCCGCAGGAACAGGAAGATCACGAGCACCACCAGGGCGATCGTCAGCATCAGCTCGAACTGCACGTCCTCGACCGAAGCGCGAATCGTCAACGTCCGGTCGGTCAGCACGTCGACCTTCACGGCCGCGGGCAGGTTGCTTTTGAGGTCGGGCAAACGCCGCTTGATGTGATCGACGACCTCGATGATGTTCGCCCCGGGCTGCCGCTGAATGTTGAGAATCACGGCCGGCGTCAGGATCGGTCCCTTGGTGCTGGCCGAGGAGCTCGTCGACTCGCCCTCCTCCCCTTCGGCGCCCGAGCGCTTCGTGAAACCCATCCACGCCGCCTGGCGCAGATTCTCGACCCCGTCGACCACCGACGCGACGTCGGAGAGGAACACGGGGCCGGTCGGCCGGTACGCGACCACGAGGTTCTGATATTCCTTGGCCGTCAGCATCTGGTCGTTGGCGGCGATCGTGTAGGCCAGCTTCTTGCCGTCGAAGTTCCCCTTCGCCTGGTTGACGTTGGCCGCGACGATCGCGTTGCGGACGTCTTCCAGGTTCAGGCCGCGAGACAAAAGCGCCGTCGGATTCAACCGCACGCGAATCGCCGGCTTTTGTCCCCCCGAAATGCTCACCAGCCCCACGCCCGACATTTGCGCGATCTTTTGCGCGAATCGCGTATCGGCCAGGTCCTCGATCTTCGACAGGGGCAGCGTGTCGGAGCTGAGGGCCAGCGTGAGAATCGGCGCGTCGGCCGGATTCGTTCTTGTTGTAAATCGGCGGGTTGGGCAGGTCGGCCGGCAGATAGGTGGCCGCCGCGTTGATCGCCGCCTGCACCTGCTGCTCTTCGACGTCGATGCTGAGCGCCAGGTCGAACTGCAACACGATCACCGAGCTGCCGTCGGAGCTCGTCGAAGTCATCTGGTCCAGGCCGGGCACCTGCCCGAACTGCCGCTCCAAAGGCGCCGTCACCGACGACGCCATCACCTCGGGGCTGGCTCCCGGGTAAAAAGTGACGACCTGAATGGTCGGATAGTCGACCTGCGGCAGCGCCGAGACCGGCAGCTGCTTATAAGCCACGGCTCCGCAGAGCACGATCGCCACCATCAACAGCACGGTGGCGACGGGCCGCAGAATGAAGAGTCTCGATGGACTCATTGTTCTGTTTTCGTCCCGTTCTGTTTCTGATGTCGGGTTCGTCCGGATCCCGTCTGCGGCGCCGAGGGGGCCTGGTTGGCAGCCGGGGCCGGCAAGTCGCGACCTGTCGCGGTGTCTGAGGAGCCGTCGCTCGCGGTCGACTGCGACTGGTCCGGGGCGCTCGTCGAGTCGGACTGCGCGGCACTCGCGTCGGCCGTGCTGTCTTTGGCGTTGTCTGACTTGCTAGCGTTTTTGCCTTTGCCCTTCTTGCCTGTTTTGATGCTGACCTTCGTCACGCCGGGCATGAGCCGGTCGGTTCCCTCCGTGACGACGACCTCGCCCATGGCCAGTCCAGATTCGATGATCGTCTGGTCGCCTTCGGTCTGGCCGACTTTGAGCATCCGCATTTCGATGTCCTTGTCCCCCGTCACCACGTAGGCGAACGTGCCGTTGGGGCCGCGCTGCACCGCCCCGGCCGGAACGATCAGCGCGTTCCGCTCGACCTCGATCAGCGTCTTGGCGTTGACGAACTCATTCGGAAACAGCAGGTTGTCCTCGTTCGAGAAGGTGGCCCGCAGCTTCACCGTGCCGGTCGTCGTGTCGACCAGGTTGTCGATTGCCGTCAGCTTGCCCGAAGCCAGCTTCGTAGCGAGATCGCGGTTCCACGCCTCGACCAGCACGTCTTCGCCGCCCTTGAACTTCTGCTGCACGCGGTAAATGTCGTCCTGCGGAATCGTGTAGATCACCGTGATCGGCTGCAGCTGTGTGATCGTGGCGAGCGTCGTGGCAGCGGCCGCCTGGACCAGGTTGCCCTTGTCGACTTGCCGCAGGCCGATCCGTCCGGCGATCGGGGCCGTGATGTGGCAGTAGATGATCTGCAGCTTGGCGGTGTCGATTGCCGCCTGGTCGGTCTTCACCGCTCCCACGAACTGGCCGACCGTTGCCACCTGCGCATCGAGGGTCTGCTGCGAGATGGCATTGGTGACGATTAACTTCTGATAGCGCGCCAGGTCCTGGTTGGCCTGCACGAGCGAGGCTTGGTCCTTCGCCAATTGGCCTTCGGCCTGCGATTGCTGAACCTGATAGGGCCGCGGGTCGATCTCGACGAGCGGATCTCCGGCCTTGACCATCTGCCCTTCGGTGTAAAGCACCTGCATGACTTCGCCGTCGACCCGGGTCTTGACGACGTCAGTCTGCAGGGCCGTCACCGTCCCCAGGCTCGACAGATACACATTCATGTCGCCTTTGCGGACGGTCGACGTGACGACCGGGATCGGCCGTTGCGCCTTCCCCGCGACCCCTTCCTTGGAGGATTGGAAGAGCGTCGTGTGCTCGACCACGTAGTAGCCGCCCCCGCCGGCCGCAACGAGCAGCAGCAGAATCCAAATCCACGCGCGGCGCTTTTTCCCCGTTTGGGGCCGAAAGCCCGCATCGTGAAGCTCCGCCCGCGACTCGCCCGTGCGGCCGCCATCGTGGTGATCCGGCTGCGGCCGCGACTGCACGCCGTCGTGGGGCAGCTCCTCAACTTTTCGAGGCTGAACTGTCGTCATACTGAAGCCAACCTGTCGCGAAAGGATAAGAGAGCATCAACTAAGCGTTTACTCACAACCCATCCGTGCTCAATCGCGGCTATTCCCCGCGGCAATCCTCAACCGTCAACTTTCCGTCGTCGATCGGTCGCTTCCGAAGATTCTACCTAACCCCAAAAGTTTTGTGCATACCGGCTTTGCGTCGCGGAGAGGACAAGCGGCAGTCCGCCAACCAGAATTCAATCTCCGAGCGCCGAGCATCGCACCACGACGAAACGCAGGGCGACTCCCTGAAAAAACAGCCTAAGTCGCTGAGAGCTGCGAAAATGCAAAGCAAAGGCCGGGGCGGGAGTGCGCCACCAAGATTAAAAAGGGCACATTTCATGCCGCAGGGCCTCGCGCGCCTCATCGCGGCACCCGCCGAAAAAACTTCCTGAAAAGCAACTGAAGACACCGACGAGCGATCGATTTCATCGCTCGACACCCAGTCGACACGCGTGCTTGTGAGCGTTTGCTCCCTCACGCGAACGGCGCCGTGCGAACCCCAGCGCGGTCGGCGGCGTCCCTCTCTCAATTCTAGAACACGCACCGTGCATGCCACGGCACAATCGTCGCGCACTTCCAGCCAATCGCTTGAAGCGCTCCCGCGCCGCAAGTAGAATTCGCGACTCGACTTTTCGCCGACCGGATTTAATTCGACGCTCGCCGCTCGCCGACGCAACGTCGGCAACGCGAGGCCCATCGGCCACCGGCCCCTATAGCTCAATTGGTAGAGCAACTGACTCTTAATCAGTAGGTTCTTGGTTCGAGTCCAAGTGGGGGCATTTGACGGGCGAAGACTGTGGAAACGGACGGCCGCCCGCCAGGTTCGTCCGATGGTCCGACGGAATGGACCGGGCCGATGGGTTGGTTTGGCCTCTTCAGCCCGGTTCTTGCATCCGTCATTGGTCAGACACTCCGCGGCACCTTGGCGAGGAGTGTGCCTGTCTTCAATCTAGGGACCGCGAACGGCGCCTTGGTCAGCCCCTGCCGAAGGCGTGAAGGTCTGCGTTGGATCAGTTCGGCGTGCGGTGACTCAACCCGGTTGCCCTCGTACGCTTGGCTGAGCAATCGGGCTGGTCTGCGGCGCGGGTTGCCGGTCTGTCCTGCGTCAGTCTGACCTACTGGAGTAGGAGCCTAGCGGGAACAGACTCTTGCTGGCCCAACTGCCAGAGCTCGACATCGTTCCGATTGTCGTCGACCGGGGCGATGCTCACGTTCTTCCCGACCTGCGAGACGCCGACGCTCAAGGCGGCACCGGCCGTGCCGGAGTCGAGCTGCCGCGTTCCGACAAGCTGGCCCGTGCTGGGGGGCTCGACGGTCATGCTCGGCAAGCCCGTCGTCGGCATGTTCACGCTGGCTGCCACGCCGTTGGCCACGATCGGATCGCTGTTGAGGGCGGTGGTTAGCCCCATCGACTCGTGCAGAAACGCCAGGACGCTGGGCGTCGCTTCAAAGGAGTGGAAGACCCCGTTGGCGTCCGAATAGAACCCGGTGATCTGGCCGAAGTCGTTGATCCCGGTGATTTGCGTGACCTCAACGCCGTTGTCGAAGGCCTCGCTGGGATCGTCCAGGAACGTGTACTGACCCGTGTGGGTGTTATAGATGAACCCGTGCTGGCTGGTCGTCGAGTCGCCGTAATAGCCCACCGCGATGCCTTCATCGTTGATCCCCAGGATCTGCGAGAAGACGAACGTGGCGCCCGGCTCGCCGGGGACAGCCGGAATCGTTGGGTCGGCGACCGCCGTGCCGGTCAACTCGCCGGAGCGCGCGTCGTACTCGTGGGCGATGAAGCCGTGGTCCTGGCCGTCCGTGCCGACGTAGAAGCCGACGACCAGGCCAAGATTGTTGATCCCCTGGGCGTTAACGATGTCAGGCCCCGAGGGCGCATCGATCCGGATTGCCGTGTGGGGATTGGGCAGGATGAAGCCGGGCATCTCGTCGCCGTCCGTGTACTGGCCGACGATCTGGCCGAGGTCGTTGATCCCGAAGGCCGTCGCGGCCGAACCGCCCAGCGGGATGAACGTGTGCACGTTGCCGTTTGAGAGAGAGAAGGCATTCCCGTTGCCGTCGTTGCCCACCACGGTCCCGAACAGATTGACCCCCAAGGCCATGGCGGTAGTCGACCCGTTGATGTTCAGTTCCTGGACCTTCGGCGACAGAAGCGGATTGACGGTGAAGTTGTGGAGATTCCCGTTGTTGTCGATGTCGAACCCGACAACCCTACCGGAGTTGGAGATCCCGTTCTCGTTGCTGCCGGCCGCGGCGTTGGTCCCCGCGTTGGGCCCGTTGAAATTGAGGAACTTGTAGCCACCCGCCGCGGCGGTGCCGAGGACCGTGATGTTCGCCGAAAGCAGCGAACGGTCTTCCAGGATTTCGACGCTCAAGACACAGTCGGAACGCCTGCGAGTGGACTTCATGGGATGTTCCTCCAAAGAGCGGTACGACGAAGAAGAACGGCCCGCTGACGCCGCCCCAGAGCGGCGTGAATTATAATAACAACCTGCGTGAAGAAACTGTGCCGGGGACGTGAGCACACGGTTAACGACGGGCGACTGCGGCATCGACAGCGGTCGGACGCACCGTGAACAACCTTGCTGAATACCTCAACCGCATCGATCGCGTGCCCGGAGTCTCGATGAAGCGGGCGAACCCCTCCCTCGTCAAACCAGACACGCTAAGATGAAGAAAGTGGCGGACGAGGATGGAAACGAGCGCGATGTCGGACACTCACGAACATCAATGTTCGCGATGCGGGAATTCCTGGCAGCACAGCCAGGTA
Source organism: uncultured Planctomycetaceae bacterium (assembly GCA_963813715.1). Classification (GTDB taxonomy): domain Bacteria; phylum Planctomycetota; class Planctomycetia; order Planctomycetales; family Planctomycetaceae; genus DASPSM01. The sequence continues at coordinate 84,978 of CAWFAK010000008.1, forward strand.
TCGCACGAGCGCTATCGTGACCACATTTGTCCGTCGTGCGGCTATCTCGAGTTGATGGTCTTCAAACCGGGCGCGCCGCCGATGGGGGCTGACGATCTGCCGCGGGCCGTGGCCAATTTTCTCAAGGTGCTGACCGACTCCGACGAGTCCGCCCGCGCGGCGGCCGCCTGCTCCTTGGGTTATTTGCAGGCGGAACCCGATCGGGCCATTCCCGCGCTGGCGCTGGCGGCCATCGGCGATCGTGACGCTTCCGTTCGGCAAGCGGCCGCTGACGGCTTGCGCCGCTTCGGCCCCGCGAGATGTGAGGAAGCGGCCGGCTGCTTATGGCCGGCCATCGCCGCGATCTTCGAAGAACGGAAAACGCCGCGGTAAGGCGCGCCGTGTTTGCCCGTCGCTCGTCCAGTCGATTACGCCGCTCGCATGCCAGCTGCGGGCGTCGGCGATACAATCAGCGAACGGCCCGTGGGGGGTCGGCGAATAGCCGCAAGCTCTGCGAAAATAAGCGCGGGGCCTGGGTGTGAGTTCTGTGCGAGGTGTCGCGATGAGAATGCAGACGTTGAGCCTGGCCGTGGTGGTTGCCGCCGGTTGCGCTGTCGTGGGATCCGCGAGGGGCGACGGATATCTGACGTCCGTCGGCAGCGGCGACGAGAAAATTCCGGTCGTCGTGGTCCGGGGCACGCCCTTCGAGATGGGCAAGCGGCTGGGCGAGCTGACCAAGGCGGATGCCGTCGAATTCACGCACACGGCGCTCGAGCGGATTCAGGCCAGCGATCCGAAGCGGTTCTCCAACGAGTCGTTGGATGCGGCCTGGAAGGCGATCGCACCGCACACGGATCCCCGCTTCAAAGAGGAATTGCGCGGCTTGTCCGAGGGGACCAGCCTGTCGCTCGAAGAGCTGCATCGCTCGCATGCGCTGCCGGTGGTGGCCGACTATGCGTGCAGCAGCATCGCCGCCTGGGGCAGTGCGACCAAGGACGGGCATCTGTATCAGACTCGCAATCTCGACTGGGAGATGAACCTGACGGCCCAGGACCACCCCTGCATCGTCGTCTACGTTCCCAACCATGGGATCCCGCACGCAAGCATGACGTTTGCCGGGTGCATCGGTGCGAATACGGGGATCAACGCGCAGGGGATTGTGCTGTCCGAAATAGGCGATTCGCCCGGCAGCGACTTTCCGTTCGACATCAACGGCGTGCACTTCACGACGCTGTTTCGCACGGTGCTCTACGATGCCGACAGCCTGGACAAAGCCGTCGAGATCTTCCAATCGGCCAAGCGGATCAAGAAGTATCACTTCGTCGTCGGCGACGGTAAGAACGGCAAGGCGGTGAAAATGCTGGCCCACGCCCCGGCTTTGATCGTCTGGCGCGACAACGACTCGAAGGATGAACTGGCCCCGCACGTGCTCAAGAACCTCGTCTACCACGACGAAGGTCGCGGTGCGTTTCCGCCGCTGAAGCAGTTGTACGGCAAGATCGGCGCTCCGGAGCTGATTGACGTCGCCTGCAAGATTCCGATCAAAGGGACGAACGTGCTCGACGTGATTTACGACGCGACGGCCCTGGAATTCTGGGTGTCGTACGCGAAGAAAGACGTCGAGGCGTACAAGCGGCCCTTCGTGCACGTCAAGTTGAAGGATTACCTCAACTAGTGCGTGGGTGATCCGGTCGGGCTCGGTGACTGCGCTTTCGGCAAGGTCTTGGCGGCGGCCAGATCTCGCTCTGCGTTCTGAAACTTGAGCAGTTGCGTTTTGAGCTCGTTGGTCAACTGGAGCTGGCGCCATGGCGGTAACCTCTGGGCGCGGACCAGGGCCTCTCGCTCGAGCCGAACGGCTTCCATCGGATTACCGAGTTGATAATGGGCCTCGGCCGCCGTATCGATGTATCCCGGCCGGCGGCGAATGGCCAGGGCCTTGGTGACTAATTCCAGCGCGCGCGGGGGGTCTTTTGCGCCGTTTTGGTCCGGAAATAAGTAACTCCAGGCGAGCGCGTTGAGCGTTTCCGCGTGGTGGTCGCTCGATTCGTCGTCGGAGCATGCCAGCGCCAGCTCGAGTGCCAGGCGGGCCGTGCGATAGTGCTGTACCCCCAACTCATCAATGCCGTGCGCCTGAATGGTTGCGACCCAGGCCTCCGGCGACACCCAAACGTCGCGCCGCCGCTCGCTGGCCTCGGACGTTTTGGCAAAAGCGACCTGCGAGGCCTCGCGGAGAAAATAGCCACAGAAGAACGTCGCCAGACAGCAGAGTCCAAAACCCTCCACAGTTGTCCACGGTCGGCTCCAGCGCGAGGGAGCGGATTTCGGCGACGCGGTCACGACCGGGACGCCACCGGGGAAACCGCTCACATCGTCCGTCGGGGCGAGGGTCGATGGCGCTGGCCAGGAGGCGACTGGCACGGGCCGACTCGCGAGGGAAGACGGGGGGGATGATGGTTGGCCGGACGATTCGGTACTTTTCTCCGTCGCTGCCACGTCGACTTCCTCGGGCAGGCGCTTGAAAATTCGCTGGGCCAGTTGCTCTCGCTGTTCCGCGGGCAGGTCCCTGAGCCGGACGGCAATTTGCTCGATCGGCGCAGCCGCCGCGCGGGTCTGATCGTCCTCCCCCGGAACGGCCGCATAACGCACGCGATTGTAAGCGGCGGAGATGTCGGCGGCCGCCGTAGCGTCCAATAGGCCCTCGGCCGACAGGGCGATCAGGTACTCGGCCAGCAGGATATTCGTCGGTCGCGCCAGTCCGAGCGATTCCAGTTCAAGCAGCGCCCGATCCAACGCATTGTCAGTCACCTGAGTGGACGCCATCGCGAACCCTCGACAGGAGTGTAAATCGAACCCCATTGCAGTCTGGTCGCGGGCCGCCATTGAAGCAAGGCGCAACTGGGGCGTGGCACTGCGCTCTGCAATGCAGAATGTCGATGGCAGCGACATAATCGAGTTGCCGGCCATGTTGACGGCATTGTCGCGATGTCAGGCTGCCGACGGCGATTCCAGCTGATCTCTCCGGGCAAGGACGACAGAAATGCCTCTCACCCAGCTCGACAACATCTCGGCCCTGGTCGTGATCGACTTACAGAAAGGGATCGTCGGCATTCCCACGGCCCACCTGGCCGGCGAGATCGTGGCCCGAGCTGCGCATCTCGCGCAGGCGTTCCGCGAGCACGGATTGCTGGTGGTGCTCGTGAATGTGTCGGGGCCGAGCGCACCGAGAGCGACACCGAAATTTGCCTTTCAGGCCGATTGGTCCGAGTTCGTTCCCGAACTGGCCGCCGTGCCCACGGATCTGCGGATCACGAAGCAACGCTTCGGCGCGTTCTTGGGTACGTCGTTGGACGCCGAACTACGAAAGCGCGGCGTCACGCAGATCGTGCTGGCCGGAATCTCGACGAGCATCGGCGTCGAATCGACGGCGCGCAGCGCCTACGACCTGGGTTACAACGTGACACTCGTCGTCGACGCGATGACCGATCGCAGTCCCGAGATGCACCGTCACAGCGTCGAGAAAGTCTTCCCGCGACTGGGGGAGACAGGCACGACCGACGAGTTACTTTGGCTGCTCGAGACGCGACGGGCCGCAGCCGCCAACTGATGCGATGAATTTCGTGGCGAGCGAGGCCGCGCGGGCATACACTGGCCACGTGGTCGGACGCGAGAAGAAATCCGCGGAGAACGCCTGATGTCAGTCAACACGGCCAAACCGGTCAACACAGCCAAGGTCGCCGGGAGGCGCCAATTGAAGTTTGCCTCCTACGAAGAGTTGCTGGCTGACCTCGATCGGCTCAACTCCGGCCCGATCCAGTCGCTGGGCAACTGGTCGCCGGGGCAAAACTTTCGCCACTTGGCCGTCGTCTACAATTCGTCGATCGACGGCTTTTCGATGACATTCCCGCCGCACATCCGCCTCGTCGCAAAGCTGTTCCGCAAGAAACTGCTGACCATGCAAATGCCCCCCGGCTTGAAACTGCCCGCCTCGGGCCGAAAGACCCTGCTGCCGCCTCCCACCCCCACTGACGAAGGGGCCGCGCAATTGCGCGAAGCCGTGGCGCGGCTGCAGCGCGAGCCCAAGCGGGCCAACCATCCCGTGTTCGGCCCCTTAACCCGCGAAGAGTGGGATCGAGTCCACCTGACCCATGCCAGTCTGCATTTGAGCTTCCTGGTTCCGCAGTGAGCCGCGACAAACTTCGTGTGACGGCCCGTTCGATGAATAGCCGTCTCGACTCAAAGAGGGAATAAAGCGAGAACGATGACCACACAGGGAACGACGACCACTCAGCGAGTGTTTTCCGCCGCGCCGTGGGAGAAGAAAGTCGGCTACTGCCGGGCGATCAAGGTCGGCAACCTGATTTTTGTCACCGGCACCGCGGCCGTGGACGACAATGGCAAGACATTCGAGCCGGGGAATGCTTACGGCCAGGCCAAGCGGTGCCTGTTGTTGATCGAACGGGCCTTGAAAGGGTTGGGGGCCGACCTGTCGTCGGTCGTGCGGACGCGGATGTTCGTGACTGATATTTCGAAGTGGCAGGAGTTCGGCCGAGCTCACGGCGAAACGTTTCGCGACTTCCCACCGGCGACGACCATGGTCGAGGTCAAGTCGCTGATCGAGCCCGACATGCTGATCGAAATCGAGGCCGACGCCGTCGTTTCGCGCAACGAAACCTGACCGGAGAGGCGGAGGCGATGGACCTTCTCGATCGGCTCATCGAACACGACATTTGGACGACGCGGCAGCTCTTGGAGATTTGCCGCGGTCTCACCGACGAACAGCTCGATCGTCCGATCGACATCGGTCCCAAGACCGTGCGGCTCACGCTGCGGCACATCATCTACAACATCGAGGCCTGGTCCGACCTGATGGCGGGCCGGCCGATGCGGAAGAATCCGCCGCTCGAGGAGGCGTCGATTTCCGCACTCAGCGACCGCCTCGACGCGGCGGCCACTGAGTTTACCCGGATCGCGCGGGACGTGGCCGACCGCGGAGCCTGGGACGAGAAATGGCTCAATCGGCGCCACGACCCGCCCAAGCAGCTGTCTTACGGCGGGACTATCGCTCACGTCATTACGCACAGCATGCACCACCGGGCACAGCTGCTATATATGCTGCGGCTACTGGGTGTTGAAGACCGGCCGGAGGGCGACGTACTGAGCTGGGAGGAATGGCGGTCGTCCGCGAAATAACGGCGCCACAAATAGCCGCACCGATTGGGTGCGTGGAACCGCTGTGCGTGACCTGCTTCGTGATCTTTCGCGGCAATCAACAAAAAACTCCCGGCGGAAGCTCTCTCCCGCCGGGAGGATTCGGAACCTGTCGGGCTGTTACTTCTGCTTCGCGCTGCAGCACGCTTTCTTGTCACTGCAGCACTTTTCTCCAGACTGACAACACGCGGACTTCGCGTCGGTTGAGCAGCAGGCCAACTTGGCGTCACAGCAGGCCAGCTTGGCTTTGCAGCAGTCGGCGACTTGCGCGACGGTCTTCCCCGTCGATTTCATCGCACAACAGCAGCAGGTCTTGGCCGCGGCGGTCGCGACCGTCCCCTTCAGGCTTGCCGGGTGCGCGGCCATGCAGCAGGCTTTGCCTTCCGCACAGCACTTTGCGCCCTTCTGGCAACAGGCGGGCTTAGTCGCGCTCTGGCAGCACGGCAAGTTTTGCTGACAACAAGCGAGCTTGGCGGCACAACAATCGAGCGGCTTTTGCTCGGCCGTGACTCCGGGAATCACCAGTCCGAGGCCAAGGATCGCGCTCACAAACAAATTGACGAGCATGGGAACTTTCTCCAGAAAAAGAGCGTTGGAAATCCGCTTTCCCTGCGCGAGAACGCGCGCAGTTCAACATCCGGTGGACGTCAGGAAGTGCGCCCGGCCAAAACGCCGTCGCACGGAGCGAATCAACAGCGCCAAACGCACTGGAGAAGATGCAAGGGCGGCCCCTCACCCATGAGCCAGTCCGACGGAGTGCCGTCGCAGACCGAGGGGAGAACAGGCAGCAGCTCACAGACTGGAATCGGCAGGACCACCGTCGGCGCGACCGACTGCTGCACGCGCTTGGCTTGCAACGCCGCATCACGCTGACAGCAGCATCGCACGCTCGGCCGACCCGGAACGCCGCCGCAATCAGCCATCTTTCGCACGGTCCGTCGCTGGCAGCACGACCGCTGGCAACAAGCCCGCTTGGGCTGAGCGGCTTGGTTTTGATCGGAACGGTGCTGATGGGCCTGGGACTGTTCGCCGAAAACACTGCTGCAGCACCAGCCGGCCGGCAGAACCATGCCGACGGTGGAAACGAGCAACAGCACTCGAAACAGCCAGAGCTTCATACGCCTGCCATTATACCGGGCAAAAATGGGCCGGACCACAGATCTTTGCAGTCCGGCCCACCCGCTGTGAATTTTTGAGCGACAAACCGACGCGACAATTCGCCAAGCTCGGCTCTGGAAGATGCAACGGCCCCGCCACTGATCAGTCGACGGTCCATAAAGTCACGGAGTCGAAATCCTTAATGTAAATCCGATTTCCCGCGGCGATCGGGTAGGCGTAAGTTCCCTCATCGGCGACTTTGTAGCTGGCAATTTTTTTAAATTTCTCAGCCGGCTCAAAGACGATCAGCTGCCCGTTCGTGGGCAGCGCGAGCAGGACGGTGCCGACGTCAACGACCGACCCGTACCCGCGATCGCCGCGGACGCGTTCGGCCGCCCACGCCGGCTTGCCCGTTTCGGCGTTGATGCAGAACAGGAAGTTGCGGCTCGAAATCCCGAACAGCAAGCCGTTCTTGAGAACCGGCGTGTCGAATTGCACGGACAGCTGCGGGTTCGCCCAAAGCTCTTTCGCCGCGTACGAGTCTCCTTGTTTTTCGATCTTGAGCGCCTTGATGCCGCGGAGTGAGCCCGAAATGTAGACGGTATTCCCGCTCACGATGGGAGTGGCGGCGTTGTAACCCATTCCGCTCACGGCAAACGGCGTCTGCCAGAGGAGCTTTCCGTCGGCGAGCCCGACGCCCACGAGACTCTTGGCCGTCAGCGCCACAACCATTTTGAGGCCGTCGACCGTCAGCAGGGCGGGCGAGGCATAGGCCGTGCCATCGCCGGGCCAGTTCCATTTCTCGCCGCCGCTGGCAAGGTCGTACGCCACGATGCCGCCCTTGCTCTCCCCGCCCAACTGCACGATGCACAGCCCCTCCACTACGATTGGCGAGCACGAAGTGAAAAACCGGGGCGGCTTTTCTGCAGAGTCCGTTTTGCGCCAGAGGACTTTCGCGCTCGTGGCATCAAAGCAGGACAGAGTTCCCTGCACGCCCAAGGTCACGACTTTTCCGTCGGCCACTGTCGGCGAGCTGCGCGGTCCCGGGAATTGGGCGGCGGGCCCGCTAGGCGCCTTCGCGGCCTGTTTGTCGGCCCACAGCTCATTACCGGTCATGGCGTCGAGGCAAGAGGCGACTTCATCGTCATCTCGGCGCGCAAAGACATAGAGCTTGTCGCCGACCAGGGCGGGAGTGGCAACCCCGTTGCCGACGTTCACTTTCCACTTTTGCGTGAGAGTCTTGGGCCAGGTCGCCGGCGCCTTGAAGCCGGTGGCGATCGCATCCCGGTTGGGACCGCGCCATTGAGGCCAGTCCTGCGCCAATCCCTGGCTCGCGCCGCACAAGGCCAGGCAGCCGACAACAATTCCCACCCGCCGAATTGCGCTCGTCATAGCGGCTTCCTCCAAGCTGGTTCGATTGTGTTCCGTTCGACGAACGAGAAACTGCGATGTCCCCGTTCACCGAAGCCAATTGCCTGCGGCACTCCGCTGAGTCTATCGCGGCACCGAGGGGAATCAATTGCGCAACCGACGGAATCAATCGCACCTGAAGCAGTATTAACCGGCGACGTGTCCCGGCTGGGCGGACAGCCGCCGTCGCGGGGAGGTCGCCGAGGATTCCGCAATCCCACCGCAACTGGCGCTCTTAGTTTCATCGTTGTGCTGGTTTTCATCGTTGTGCTGATCGTCGCACGGAGGGAATCGCCGGACTCGGGCGCAGTCTCACGCAGTAGCGTTTGTCCGACATCCGACAAATGAAGTGTCGCTGCAGAAAATCCGAACCTTTCGCAATGTAACGACCATTCGCGCACGACGTGTCCTCGCCAGGAAATTCCTCATGAACGTGCGACGAACGTTCCATACCGTCTGCGCGACCGCCATGACGGCGGGCGCGTCGTTGCTCCTCCCGGCTCTGGTCTCGGCCCAGGACAACGCGGCGCAGGTCGCGCAGCCCGGCGCCTCTTACGGTTCGTACGCACCCCAAGAATCCTCTGGCCGTTCGTGGTCCACGCACTGGCCCTTCCACCACGCCGGCTACCGCGCGACGAATCCCACCTGGCGGCCGCTGCAACCGTGCGACTGGGGCTACGGCCCGTACGGACCCCGCAACAACTTAAATTCCAGTCAGCGCAGCCCGTCTGGGATGACCTGGTGGTAAGCCGCTATTGTGGCTGACCGTCGTTAACCGCCGGCCCGCCGAGCGCCGAATTGCAAGTGGGCCAGAAACGGAAACGGGCGCTTTGCCGGGTTCTCGGTTTGCTGCCGAACTCAGCCCGACGTGAGAACGTCCGGCAGCCGGTGGTAAAGCAGCTTAAAGAACACGGTGCCGAGGATTCCGCCGGGAATGCTCGCCACGTTGGCCAGAAAGTGGCAGAGGATGGCCGGCCAGAGGCTCCGCGTCCGAGCGCGTAGCACCGCGCAACCCCAGCCCGCGAAGAACGTGCCCGCGACCAGCGTGCCGCCCCCTTGGATGCCCATGGGCGACCAGATCAGCGGCACATGCATGCCCGCGAAGACCAGGGTCGACGCAACGATCGACGGCGCGAACGGCGACCGAGCGGCCGCCTCGTCACGCTCGGCGATCCATGATTGCACGAGCCCGCGGACGTAAATCTCTTCGGAGATGCTGCTCAACATCCAGATGCACAGCACGAGCTCCAGAAAATTCATCTTCGCTGCCAGCGGGTGCTTCACCCCCAGGAAGATCATCACGACGGTGGCCGACATCATGGCGAGCGCGGCCACCGAGATCCACGGGGCATAGGATCGGTTCCACCACGGTGCTTTGCGCCAACCCATCTCGCTGAGCTGTCGACCGAGCGCTAGCCACACCACGAGTGCCACGACGATCATTGTCGTCTTGAGCACGATCTGCGAAATGACGGGCGACGCAGCCCATTCCGGTTTGAGCACCGCTTTCAGCGAGTAGGCGATGCCGAGGAACAGTAGCAGACCAACCACGAAACCGACGACGGCCCGGACCCAGGGATTCCGCATGGGGTCAGTTTTCTCCACTTAAATTCAAATACAAATGTGGGAGAGTCCGGCCACTCGGACGCAGATGTTATTTCGCACACAGTTCTCGCAAAGCCGCGAGCAGGATCGGCGCCCCCTCGGGCAGTTCGCTGCGGATCAGGCTCGCCGTCTGATCGGTGGCCATTCGAGGCAGCCGAGGGTAATGAAAACGAACATCGGGATGGGACTTGGCCAAAAACTGGCAGAGCGTTTCGGCCGCTGCCTTGGCCGCCGCATACTCGCCAAGATTGAGCGGCAGCTCGTGGACATAGACTGACGAGGGGTAAAGGACCCGCGTCAGGTCCGATCCCGAGCCGCGGACGGCGGCAAATGCCTCGCCAAAGCCGGCGACGTAATACGCCGCGAAGTCCTGAAAACGGGCGATGCTAAAACGACGATCGGCCGACGACGCAATATAAGGTGTCGCGAAGTAAGCAAGCAGCGTCGGCCGCCAATCGCCCATTAGGGTTGGAAGCCGCTCGGCATCGGTCCGCACGTCGTAGGCGAAGGGCCGGGCGATCGCTCCGCCAGCGGCGAGTTCGGCTGCGACACTTTTGGCATCCGCGGCACCCCGGTGATAGGTGAACCAGACGTCGGCTCCGCCTGCAGCGAGCAGCTTGACGGTCAGTTCGCCCAATCCTCTCGAGCCGCCGATCACGAGCGCCCGCTCGCCGCGAAATTCGTCGGGCCTGACCAGGGCTCGCACTGTGTTGAACGACGGTTGTGGCTGCGGTTCGGGCCGCACGAACGCCGTCACAGTCCCCGCGAAACCGGGAGCGTCCAGCCGCAACTCCAATCGTGAAACGCGCTCGTCGAAATCTTCGGTTCGATAGCTGAGGACCGCGCTCTCCGCCGACGGCGATTGATTATCTCGCAAGTCGAGCCCGGCCAAGACCGAGTTTCGGCCGGGCGCCTCCATGCCGACCACGCGTGTGGCCGCCAACAGCGTCGCGATCTGTTCGGCAGGCAGTGCCCGCGCAGCGTGGGGAAAGAGTCGAGCGGCGAGCGCGGGCTCCAAGCAAAGGGGCAGTTGTCCGGCCGCCGACTGCAGTTCGACTGAGGTCGGTTCGCGACAAGCTTCCCGCGGCGGGATCAGGCTCGAAATCTGGGGTGCGATTGGCGTGACGACGCTTGCTGCCGTTTCGTACGCGACGTTCGCAGTCAGCAGCGAAATTCCGTCGGCCGCGACCTCAAACCGCACGTTCGCGGCATCTTTGCTCTCCACAGCCAGCTCGACGCCGACGTTGAGACGCGATCGAATTGCGAAACCGGACCTTCAAACGTGCGAGCCGAGTCAAAGCCGAGTTTTCCCCCAGCCAGCCATCGAGGGCCCACAAGAGCGCGTGCATCCCGTGGACAACCTGCTGCCCAAACAAGAAGCGGCGCGCGGCGATCGGATCGAGGTGAATGGGATTGTAATCGCCCGAGAGACGGGCGAAGGCGAGTTGATCGTCAGTGGTGAAGGCTCGGGTTCGCAGTGCCATCGATCCGGGCGAGGGAGATTCAACGACGGCGACGGAACAAGTGTCGTCAGAACCACTGCGTCGCGGGTTGTTAATCGGACCGCACGTGAGGGGACGTCTGGGTTCGGTCCGGGCTTCGGCCCAATTCTCCCCCGAAAACCAACCGAACACAATCACCGTCGTCACCGGCCGTACAAGGCAGTCGATAGTGTCGACCGCTTCCGGTTTGGTTCCGCGGCTCCCGGCCGCCGGAAGGTTACGGCGGATCCATGTTTATCCCGACCAATTGACGATTTTTCCCAGTTTCACTACAAGCCCTCCGCGCTGAGTTGGGCCATCGGCGTCGCGGGCTGTCGGCGGTCTTCGGCCCGCTTCGTGGCCAGGATTCTTGCTTGTCGGATCTCGGGATCTCTCAAGTGACAGCAGCCCACTCTTGGCCGTTAACTCCGGCCTCTCCGCTTGCCGGGCAGGCTCCAGTTCCCGTCGAGCTGGAAACTGTCGATTGCCTGCTCTGTGGCGGCTCCGATCATGAAACGATCGTCATCACTCACGATCGGCTCACGCGGATCGGCGGCAACTTTCGCGTCGTCCGCTGCCGCAATTGCCAGTTGGCCTTCACGAACCCACGGCCCACCGAGCGCGACCGCGGGCTGTTTTACCCGGCCGACTACGCGCCGCATTTGAAGCCGGCGGCGAACGCCAGTGCGGTGGCCAGCTGGCGGCGAATGCTCGAGCGGGCCGTGCTGCGACATCGTTACGGCTATCCGCCCGCGCACTTCAACGCGGCGACGCGGCTGCAGTCGCTCTTGGGTCGCGCCCTGATCCGGCGGCGGCGCGACCGTCAGCACTGGGTGCCGTTTCGCGCACCGGGCCGGCTGCTCGACTTTGGCTGTGGCGCCGACGATTTCTTGGATCAGATGCGCGATTACGGCTGGCGCGTGGAAGGGGTCGACTTGTTCCCCCACGTTGTCGAGGCCGTCCGCCGCAAGCCGGGCATGCGGGCCCACCTGGGCACCTTGCCGCATCCCGACATCAAGCCCGGCACGTTCGACGCGATCACCATGCGGCACTCGCTGGAGCACGTCCCCTTCCCCAAAGTGGTCCTGGAAGCGGCGGCGGATGCGCTTCGTAGCGGAGGCGTGCTCGTCGTCGGCGTGCCGAATTTCGACTCTTGGTCGTTTCAACACTTCCAGCAGAACTGGACGGGCCTCGCCCTGCCGCGACACCTCACGCACTTCACTCCGGCAACGTTGTGCCGGATGGCCGAGGCCGTGGGCTTCCGCACGCTGGCCATCGAACAGATTGGCCGCGATGGGCGGATCCGCAAGTCGGCCCGCATCGCCGCGGCCGCCGGCGCGCCCAGCCTGCTGCGTCGAAAGCTGCCGGCCGGACTCGTCGCCCGCTGGACCGAACTCACTGGCCGGGCAGACAGCCTGCGGCTGATCGCGGAAAAGATCTGAAGCGGTCAAAGATCGGCAACCGGCGATTCGACGCGATCAAATGATTCATGGCGTCGGTCAGCGGCGGTGTGAGGGCCAGGCTTGGAGCGCAATCGCGGCCACCCGTTCGAGTTCTTCGCGATTGGCCCCGCTCGCGGCCTGCACCGACATCCCGTTCAGCACGGTGGCGACAAACCGCGCGAGGTCGGCGGGCTGAACGTCTGTAGCGAGATCGCCTTCAGCCACCGCCCGCTCGAAGCGTTCGCGGAGCGCGACGACCAGCGCATCGCGCCGCGCCGCCATTTCCCGTCGCAGGCAATCGGCCGTTTCGCCGCAGGCCAGCGCCCCCTGCACCAGGAAGCACCCGCGCGGATTGCGGGAGTCGGTCATCAGTTCGATGCTTTGCCGGAATAGCCGTTCGACGACGTGGCGGGCCGTCCGTTCTTCCAGGGCTGCACGGCTGGCCGCGGCCGGGCCGTCGAGATAACGATCGACGGCCTTGCGAAAGAGGGCTTCCTTGTTGCCGAAGGCCGCGTACAGGCTGGGCCGGCTGATCCGCATGGCCTTGGTCAGGGCCGGCAGCGACGCCCCTTCGTAACCGCGGCGCCAAAAGACCTGCAGGGCGCGATCCAGCGCTTTGTCGATGTCGAATTCTCGGGGTCGCCCACTCGGCACGTGAAGTTGTCCTTTCTGTACCGAATAGTACACTAATTGGATTGACGGATCAATCTGGCTCGCGTATTTTTGTATCGTTCAGTATAGAAGGCGCGGGACCCAATCGGGACCGCCAATCGCAACCAGCGGGTTTTTGACAGGAGTCTCAGCCATGTCGCAGAAACTTGCGGGAAAAGTGGCCGTCGTGACTGGAGCGTCGAAGGGAATCGGGGCGGAAATCGCCCGCCAGCTGGCCGCCGAGGGGGCCGCGGTCGTCGTCAATTACGCTTCGAGCAAAACGGGAGCCGAACGGGTCGTTAACGATATCACCGGCAAGGGAGGCAAGGCGGTCGCCGTCCAGGCCGACATGTCGAAAGAGGCCGACATCCGCCGTCTGTTCGCCGAGACGAAAAAGAACTTCGACAAGCTCGACGTCCTGGTCAACAACGCCGGCGTCTACGAATTCCTGCCGCTGGAGAATATTACGGCCGACGCCTTCCACCGGATGTTCAACCTGAATGTGCTGGGCCTGATTCTCGCTTCGCAAGAAGCCGTGAAACATTTCGGTTCCGCGGGCGGCAGCATCGTCAACATCAGCTCGGTGGCTTCCACGGCCGCGCTGCCGACCGCGTCGGTCTATAGCGCGACCAAAGCGGCCGTCGACGCCGTCACGCGGTCGCTGGCGCAGGAGTTGGGCCCCCGCAAAATCCGCGTCAACTCGATCAATCCCGGCATGATCGAAACCGAAGGCCTCCACTCGGCTGGCATTGCCGAAAGCGATTTTCGCAAACAAACCGAGACTCAGACGCCGCTGGGCCGCATCGGCAAGCCGCAGGACATCGCACCGATGGCCGCCTTCCTGGCCTCGTCCGACTCCTCGTGGATTACCGGCGAATCGTTCTACATCAGCGGCGGCGTGCGCGAGGCGCGCCCTTGGCGTAGACCGCCCCTCATTCTCACGACTCGGCCGACGGGCGGACGCGCTTCCGCCGGTCGGCCGTCGCCTTGTTCACTCCGCGCGAGGCGGCGCGGGCAGGATCCGCTGGGCGGCCTCGATAATCTTGCCGATCGTGATCGGACGAACCAAGAGCGCGGCGACCTGGTCGGCAATCGGCTCCTATTGATCCCGGTTGATCGAACCGATAACCAGGACCAGCGGGATGCCGGGGGCTAGCGTCAACAGGTAACGCACCGCTTGTGGCGTTGCCTCCGGATCCTCATGCGCGTCGAGCAACACCAACCGCGGCTCGACCGAGTGCTGCAGCAGCCGGCCCAGCGCGACTGCGATCCCCGGCACGGGCAGCACGTCATAGCCCGCCTCGAGCAGCTCGCCATACAACAGGCGTCGCTCGCCCAAGTCGGCGGCGATCAGCAGCACGTCACGGCATGGGGACTCTTCGATCAAAATCATTTCCTCGGATGGACGCGGTGAGACGAGTCGAATCGGAAATTCACCCGGGTGGTCTAGCCGATTTTTCAGCTAATATCGGGGACCGTCGGTCGAATTTGTTGGGAGTTCCCGCCACCTGCCACCCTCCCATTCCAAAGACCCTTGGTCGAGCATTATGGACGTTGCGAGCGGAGCCGAGTCCGCGCCGGACACAAAACCGACAGCGGAGGTGCGCTTGGGTCGCGTGACCTTCAAGGGTGTCCGCGCGGCCCTCATCTTGATCGCCGTCGTCGTGGCGATCGGCGTCCTGGTCTACCGATCGTCCCCGCGAGCCAGCGTGCTCATTTCGGCCGGGCTCTGGTTCGCGATGGATGTCTATTGGAGCATTGCCGAGACCAGGCGGCACCAAACCAAGTCGCAGGAATCGTCCGAGTCGCGCCGTCGTCACGGTCTGCTGACGATGACCGCCTTGTTGCTGCTGTTTGTCCCGATTCCAGGTTTGACCGGGCAATTCGTTCCCGACACGCTCACGACGGCCCTCGTCGGACTGGGCATCCAGATCGGCTTCAACCTCTTTTACTTTTACGCGCGGTTCTACCTGGGGAAATTGTGGAGCGGGGCGATCACGATCATGAGCGGTCACGAGCTGATCCAAACCGGACCCTATCGCTTCCTCCGCCACCCAATGTACACGGGAATGCTTGGCATGGCCGCGGGGACGGCCATCGTCTCGGGGCAATATCACGCCCTGCTGGGCGTCGCCCTCTTCGTGGTGGCTTACGCCCGCAAGATCCGGATGGAAGATCGCGTCCTCGCCGCGGAATTCGGCGAACTTTTTTCCATCTATCGTAAGCGGACAGCTGCGCTGATCCCCTGGATCTTGTGATTCCGGTGTTGTGACAGCCGAGTCTGGTTGCCGCACCAGAATGGCAGGTCGCGGCAATTTTTTTGATTTCGTGCTTGACCTTCCGCCGTCGAATCGCCAAATATATCCATGTTGGTTATATCAACTCCGGATGTACTGGCATGGATGGAGGCGACAAGGACGACCCGGGAATCACCGCCCTGCTGCCGTTGACCCCCGCCGTCTTCCACATCCTGCTCGCCCTGGCCGACGGCGAGCGGCACGGCTACGGGGTCATGCTGGAAGTCGATCGGATCACGTCGGGCCAACTGCGGCTCGGGCCGGGGACGCTCTACCGGTCGATCCAACGGATGCTCGTCGACGGCTTGATCGTCGAGCGCAAGGAGGCCGTCGATCCGGACGTCGACGACGAACGGCGGCGCTATTATCGCCTGACCAAAATCGGCCTCGAGGTGGCCCGTGCCGAAGCGCAGCGGCTGGACGCGCTGGTTAAGGCAGCCCGCCAGCGCGGTTTATTAAAGAAGACGGCCCCCACGTCGCGGGGAACCCGATCCTGAGCACACATTCGATCGCACAGACAGTGACCAAACCAATAACGCCGACACCGACAACGAGGAGGCATGGCAAATGACCGGCACAGTGACGCAAAATGTCGACGATTTTCACACGATCACTCCCCACCTGATCGTGCGTGACGCGCCGCGGGCGATCGAGTTCTATACCCGCGCATTCGGCGCCGCGGAGCTCTACCGCAATCTGGCTCCGGATGGCAAATCGGTGATGCACGCGGAACTGATGCTTGGTAACTCACGGTTCCTGCTTCACGACGAATTCCCTGAGCAAAAGCTGCTCTCGCCGCTGGCCTATGAGGGGACCGGCGTCACATTGCACCTTTATGTCGACGATGTCGACGCCATGTTCCGTGCGGCTGTCGACGCCGGCGCCGAGGTGCTCATGCCGGTGGAAGACTGCTTCTGGGGCGACCGCTACGGCATCCTCAAGGACCCGTTCGGGCACCGCTGGTCGGTCGCGACCCGTCTGAAAGACTTGTCGCCGGCCCAGCTCCAGCGCCGAGCCAGCGAATACTGCGAGGAACAGCGGAGCGAGTGAGCCGGCGAGCCCGGAATCCGCAGCCCCTCGATCAAACACTTTGTCTTGCTTGTGACCGTTTTTGGCATTTTCAATCCAGTGACGGGTCGGAGAGCTCTATGCTCCGCAGCATTCTTGGCGTGGTGACCGGATACCTCGTTTTCGCAGCCTCAGGGTTTGCCTTGTTCCACGTTACCGGGCAGCCGCCTCACGGCGAAGCGTCGCTCCGCTTCATGGTCGGGGCGACGGTATACGGCATGGCGTTCGCGCTCTTCGGCGGCTATCTGAGCGGTTGGATCGCCGGTCGCGGCCCGTTGGCGCACAGCGTCGCGATGGCAGTCGTCCTGGCACTGGGGGCGGGCGCCTCACTCGCGGCGACGATGGGGCGAGGATTTATCTGGTCGCAAGTTGCCGCCCTGGTGCTGATGGCGCCGGCCGCGGTCGCCGGCGGTTGGCTGAGGCAATGCCTGTCGCCCCAGTCGCCGGCCGGAGTTGGCGCGGCTGGCGATCTGAGTCTTTAGCAGTGACAAGCAGTTCCTCCAATGCGAGACCACCGAAATCAAATCAGGCCAAAGCGGACCCGTGAAAAATCGCGAACGACCGATTTTCCCTGCAAACATTCCCTCCCCAGGAGAGCTGACATGCGGATTCTACCCCTCGGATTGCTCGTGCTGTTGTTGTTCCCCTCGGCCACCTTCCACCGTCTTGCCGCGGACGAAAGAATCGACCCCCAAGCCGTCGTCAAGAAAGCTATCCAGGCGATCGGAGGGGAAGCAACGGTCGCCAGGTCCCAGAGCGTGTTCATGAAGGGGACCTGCACGTTCTACGGCATGGGGCAGCCGATCGAGTGCACGGGAGAATGGTTCAAGCAACTGCCGGCGCGACTCAAGGCGTCGTACCACATGAATCTGAACGGCAAGGACGTCACCCGCGTCGAAGCGGTGACGAAGGACCAGGGTTGGCTGGCCATTGCCGGTCGCGTCCGCGATCTGCCGAATGACCAGCTCGTGGAGATTCGCGAGGGAATGCAGGCCGGTCACCTGACGACGCTACTGCCACTGCGAGAGCCGGAGTGCCATTTGTCGTCCGTCGGCGAGGCGGAAGTCGCTGGTCGACCGGCGGTCGGGCTCAAGGTCTCGCGCGGCGGGCACCGGGATGTGCTGCTGTACTTCGACAAGCAGTACGGATATCTGGTCAAGAGGCAGGAGCGCGTCAAAGGCATGACGGGCGGGGAAGTCGACGAAGAGACGCTTTACAGTGATTACCGCGACTTCGACGGCGTCCGCAGCTACAAGAAGATGACGACCAAGCGCGACGGCAAGCCCTTCTTGGAGTGCGAATTCTCCGAGTTCAAACCGGTGGCCAACATTCCAGACAGCACGTTCGCGAAACCCAAGGGTGTCGCCACCAACACTGGATCACCGGCCAAGGCCGGCAACTAAGGAAATCGCGGGCCGTACATTCCGCCGGACGCACACTCGGAAGGACCGCGCCGGCGGCACGCTGGCGAAACCAAAATCGCTCCGCAACGAGAAGTCACCGGTTGAGCACGCCCTTGTCCGAAACGTACTGCTCGGCCGTCTCGCGGCTGATCTTGTGGGCGACGAACAGCTGTCGCACCGACTCGTCCAGCGGCAGCATTCCTTCGGCCCGGCTGGTGAGGATGATGCGGTCGATGCTTTCGTCTTTACCCGTGCGGATGGCGCTGGCGATCGGCGAGTTGTTGAAGAGGATCTCGAGAGCCAGCTCGCGCTTCCCGCCCGTGGCACTGGGCAACAGGTGCTGGCAGATCACGGCACGCAGACTCATCGCCAGCTGCGCGCGAAGCTCGGCCTGCACGTTGGCCGGCACGAGATCGACGTAGCGGGTGAGGGCTCCCTTGGCGTCGCGGGTGTGCAGCGTGGCGAACACCAGGTGGCCCGTCTCCGCCGCGCTCAGCACCATCTGGGCCGTGTCGCGATCGCGGATCTCACCGACCAGAATCACGTCGGGATCTTGTCGCAGTCCGTATTTCAGTCCCTCGGCGAATGAGGCGACGTCGCGCCCGACCTCGCGCTGTGTCACGATCGACCGCTCGTCGTGGGGAAAGACGTATTCGATCGGCTCTTCGAGCGTGATGATCCGATAATCACCCTCTTGGGCGAGCCGCTTGATCAGCATCGCCAGCGTGGTGGTCTTTCCGGCGCCCGACACGCCGGAAATGAGCACCAAGCCGTTACGAAAGTGAGTCAGTCGCTGCGCGAGCGGCAGCGGAAAGCCGGCCCATTGAAATTCCGGAATCGTCGAGGGAATGATCCGGAAACAGGCTCCGCAGTTCTGGCTGCTGACGAAATAGTTGACTCGCAGCCGCCGCGGGCCGCTGCCGAAATCCAGCTCAAGCGCGAAGTCCGCGTTGTGTTCCCGCTCGAACCGCTGCCAGGCGTCGGGCGGACTCACTGCCTTCAGCGCGGCTCGGGCAATTTCTTCGGTGAGCGCGGGGCCGGCTAGCTGCTGCAATCGGCCGTGTACGCGGATTGTCGGCCGATGTCCGACTACGACATGCAGATCGGAGGCTCCTTGTTCGATCGCCTGGGCCAGCGCCGGGCGGAGGAACGACGTTTCGAATACGTCGGCAGTCATTGGGATGGCCGTTTGGGTGCGGGGATGGGCGGGTTGTGACCTCGCCGCGCATTGAGAACTCATCCTAGCCGGGGCCGAGGCGGGCGAACAACGGGCGCGCGAGCTCGCATGAAAGCACCTTAAGAATCGCCAAGATCGCCCCGGCGACTTCCCCGGCCGGAGGCCCGCGAGGAGGACCCAAAACCCCGAAAAACAGCCTGTCTTCAGGTTCGCCGAAATTCGGACCGTGGCTGGTACTAGTTGAACGAACGTTGCGGTAGGATGTTTCCCAGGATTCTTTCGGCCGGTGTTTCGCTACCTCGAGGGTTCTACCATGCGACGGTTCTTTGCGGTTGTCTGCGTACTGGCGGTCGGGTTGACCGCACGGGCCGAGTCGCCCGTCAAAGTCATTTCCATCGAAGGCGTGACGGAATATCGGCTGGCCAACGGAGCCCGCGTGCTCCTCTTCCCGGAAGTTTCGCGCCCCACCGTGACCGTGAACATGACCGTGCTCGTGGGCAGCCGTAACGAAGGCTACGGCGAGACGGGCATGGCCCACTTGCTCGAGCACATGGTCTTCAAGGGCACCCCCAACCATCCGAGTGTCCCCAAGGCGCTCCGCGATCATGGGGCGAACTTTAACGGCACGACCAACGACGACCGCACGAATTACTTCGAGACGATGCCCGCCAACGACAAGAACCTCGAATTCGGCATCGCGCTCGAGTGTGATCGGCTCGTCAACAGCTTCATCAAGCGCGACGACCTGATCTCGGAAATGCCCGTCGTCCGCAACGAGTTCGAGCGCGGCGAAAACAGCCCCGCCTCCGTCCTCGACCAGCGGATTCGGGCGGCGGCCTACGAATGGCACAACTACGGCAAATCGACCATCGGCAATCGCTCCGACATCGAGCGGGTGCCGATCGAAAATCTGCAGGCCTTCTACCGCAAGTACTACCAGCCCGATAACGTCGTGCTGATCGTCGCCGGCAAGTTCGAGGAGCCCAAGGCGCTGGCCCTCGTGGAAAAATACCTGGGCTCGATTCCCAAGCCCGATCGCGACCTGCCCAACGCGTACACCGAGGAGCCCGCGCAGGACGGCGAACACCTCGTCACACTTCGGCGCGTGGGAGTCGTCGGCGAGGTGGGAGTGGCGTATCACATCCCCGCGTCGTCGCACAAGGACTCGGCGCCGCTCAGCCTGCTCGGCGGCATAATCTCCCAGGCCCCCAACGGCCGACTCTACAAGGCGCTGGTCGAATCGAAGCTGGCCACCAACGTCTCCGGCCGCGCGGAATCGATGCACGACCCCGGCCTGTTCTTCGTGCAGGCCGCCTGCGAGGCAAAAAACATCGACACCGTGCGAGACACGATGATCAAGACGCTTGAGTCGCTGGGCGACCTCCCCTTCACCAAGGATGAGGTCAACAAGGCAAAAGTCCGCCACAAGCGGCAGGCCGAAATCCTGCAATCGAACGGCCAAGGCATGTCGCAGGCTTTGAGCTCGGCGGCGAGCCGCGGCGACTGGCGGCTGTTGTTCATCGAGCGCGATTGGATCGCGTCGACCACGGCGGAAGACGTGAATCGCGTGACGAAGGCCTATTTCAAGCAGCCCAACCGCACCGCCGGCGTTTATATTCCCACTTCCGCACCGACGCGTCTGTCGGTCCCCGGCGTGCCGTCCATTGCCGCCGTTGTCAAGGACTACAAGGGGGGCGCGGTCACCGAGGCAGGCGAAGCCTTCGACCCGACGCCAGCCAACCTCGACAAGCGGACCAAGATCATCGACGAAGGCAACTTCAAGGCGGGCCTGTTGGCCAAGAAGAATCGCGGCGCGACGGTCTCGCTCGTGCTGACTTTGCACTACGGAAATGAAGACTCGCTCAAAGGGCTGACGACGGCAGCCGGCATGCTCCCCATGCTGATGATGGCCGGCACAAAAAAGCACGATCGCCAGGCTCTTCGCGAGGAACTCGACGCTTTGGGCGTGCGGATTCGACCGGGCGCCGGCGGAGGCTTCCGCGGAGGACGACGCGGCGGTCGCGGCGGCGGAGGGGGCGGCGCGGCAGGTCAGCTCACCTTCTCGGTCGACGCGAAACGCGACACGCTTCCCGCGGCCCTTAAGCTGCTGGCAGAAATCCTCCGCGAGCCCGCGTTTCCCGAGGAAGAATTCGAGATTCAAAAGGACCGCATGGTTCAGGGCGCCTCCTCTGTCCGCACGGAGCCGATGCCCTTGGCGATGAACCGGCTCAGCCGCTCGTTGTCTCCCTACCCGCGCGATGACGTGCGCTACTCTCCCACCATCGAGGAAAACCTCGCCCGCGTGAAGGGAGTGACCCTCGACCAGATCAAGCAGCTCTATGAGACGCAGATCGGCGGCTCGAAGGCCGAGCTGGGCGTCGTCGGCGAGTTCGATCCCGACACCACGGTGAAACTCGTCAAAGACATCCTCAACGGGTGGGCGTCGAAGGTCCCGATCAAGCGGATCGACCACCGCGTGGCCGACGACGTCCGTGGAGCGATGACCGATATCATCACCCCTGACAAGGAGAATGCCGAATACCTCGCCGGCGTGAGCTTCCCGATGACCGATAACGATCCCGACTATCCCGCGATGCGGATTGCCAACTTCATTTTCGGCGGCAGCACGCTCGCGTCTCGAATCGGCGACCGGATCCGGCAGAAGGACGGCCTCTCGTACGGGGCCAGCTCGTCGTTTACCGCTTCGTCGCGCGATCCGGTGGCCCAGCTGACGGTGACCGTCAGCACCAACCCGGTGAATATCGGCAAGGTGACCAGCGATGTGCAGGAAGAGCTCGACCTCTTCCTGAAGGACGGCCCGACCGACAAAGAGCTGGCGGATGCCAGACAGGCCTTCGTGGAGGGCCAGAAGGTCGGCCGCACGACCGACGATGCGATCGCCGCGCAAATCGTCTCGCACATGGACATCGGCCGCACTTTTGCTCACGAAGCGGCGCAGGAGAAGGCGATTCTCGAGCTGACGCCGCAAAAGGTCACCGAGGCCTTCCGCAAGCACGTCGATCCCAAGAAGCTCGTCATCATCCGCGCGGGGGACTTCAAGAAATAGCCATTTCGCCGGGAGATGATTCCCGCCGATTGCGGATTGCGCGGCGGCCCGTCGATTCGGGTCGCCGCGTGTTTTTCCCGAGACCGTCCGCATGACTGCCGATCAGTTTCGCCGTTTGGCGCTCGCACTTCCCGGCGTTTTGGAGAACGCCCACATGGGGCACCCGGACTTCCGCGTCGGCGGGAAGATCTTTGCGACGTTGGGAGCGCCCAAGGAGGGTTGCGCGATGGTAAAACTGACGCCCGCCCAACAGCAGCGCTTCCTCCGCGAACAGCCCGAGATTTTCGCGCCGTCCACAGGAGCCTGGGGGCGACAAGGGTGCACTAACGTGCGACTCAAGGCGGCCACGAAGGCGAAACTGCAATCGGCCCTGGTCGCGGCATGGCGCAATCGCGCGCCGGACGATCTGGTTGGGGAAGTGAGCTAGTACAGGGCTCTCGGTGACCTTCACGGCCGCTTAGAAGGAGAGAAGCCGTGACGAATAGATTTGCGCAAGCCCGCGCGACGCGAATTTTCGGCCTTGCGACTGCGGTCGGCATCATGATCGCGTGCGGCCTCGTGGGCCTCGGCTCCCTGGCGGCCCGCGCAGGAAGCGCCGACCCCAAGGACTTCGCCCTCCGGGCCGGCCGCCGCGACGCGGAATCTGAATTTCCCGCAGAATGTCACTAAGTCCGAGATTGCCGGCGTCGTCGTCGACTCGGCGGGCAAACCTCTTTCGGGCTGCCTGGTCGATGCCTGGACGTGGTATCCGGGCGACGAGACACACACCGACGAAAACGGGGCATTCCGCCTGCGGCCGATCAACAACGATCCGCAGCACCTCGAAGTCCGAGTGAGCAAGCCGGGCTACTCGCCCTATTACAACCCGCAGCTCTTGCGCGGCCAAAAAGACTTGGTCATCACGCTGGGCAACAAAACATATGTCGAAGGAACCGTGCGCGACGGGCGGGGGACCCCGGTGCCCGCCGCGACGATCGTCGGCCAACAAGGTCCCAAGCAGGGCGACGGAGTCCTCGTCACCGAGGTCCGCACGTCGACGACTTCCGACGCGCGGGGACACTATCGCCTCTATCTGTTTCCCGACAACTACGAAATCCTGGTGGCGGTGCCCGGGGCCGGCACGCGGCGGCTGACGGGCGTGACGCTCGCTCCCGACCAGTCCCGGCAGATCGAACTCGACCTCCAGCCGGGAGTGCGGTTCCAGGCCAAAGTGGTCGACGTCAACACCGCGCAGCCGGTGGAAAAATTCGTGCTCTATAGTTGGCGAGACAAAAGGATCCTGGGAGTGTCGGACGCGCAGGGCAAGCTCGTCATCGACGAGATGCTGCCCGGCAAGGTCGAGTTCAACGTGGGCTTCGGCAAGCCGAAGGGGCGATACTACGACCACGGCGAGCTGGGCCGCTGGTGGTCAGGTGAGGCCGTCAATGAATGGCAACGAAAGACGATCGAGCCCTCGGGCTGGCAGCGGAATTTCGACGATCTGACCTTCAACCTGTCACCGGACATGAAGCCAGTGTTGATCGAGGTTGAACAAGGTACGGTCTTTTCCGGCCACGTCTACGATCCGGACGGCAACCCCGTGTTTGGGGCGACCGTGGCCCCCGCGCATTCCGGCACGGGCAACTCGCTCACCGGCGACACCCGCTACAGCGTCCGAACGGCCTCCGACGGCAGTTATCGCGCGGTGATGCCTGCCAGCAATCGCGACAGTTACAACCTGATGGCGCACGACGGTGCGTACGGCCGCTGGCGGAAGTGGGCCAACGCCGTCTCCGAGCCCGTGAGATCGAGCCCTGGCCAGCGGTTCGAGAATTTCGATCTCAAGCTGACGCGCGGCGCGACGGTCCGGGGACGGGTCACCACCGACGGCCGTCGCCTGATCGGCAAGCGCGAGGTCCGCGCACAGGCCGCCGACCTGCTCGAGAACCGCTACTACGACCCCACGGTGAAGGTCCGCGAAGACGGCTCGTTCGAGCTGAAGTTGATTCGCCCGGGAAAGAACTACATCCAGCTCAGCCCGTTCTGGTTGAGCGCTGCCAACGCCCCCAGGCCCAGCTCGGTCATGCTTGATCTCAAGGCGAGCGAGGTGCGCGAGGGGATCGAGCTGCACGTCCCCGATGGCGGGCCGGTCGACGCGGCTCTCGGCCTTCGCGACTTTCGCATCATGGTGTTCGACCACGCGGGCAAGCCGGCCGCCAACCGCCGCGTCGCCGTCTCGCGGGCCAACGGCGGCGGCCCCGCGAGTCGCTCGTTCTTCACGGCCCTTGTCGGCCCGCCCGGCGGGCTGTCGAAACGGATCAGTAAAGAGAACCCGGACGGCCGCGACTTTACGACCGGGGCGGACGGCACGGTCACCATTCCCGGCAAGACTCTGTTCGATCGCGGCGCCTCGGTCGTAACGGTCTTCGCACTCGACGCCGATCGAGAGGAGGGCGCCTTCGGCATCCTCTACGCCGACTTAGAGACGCCCGAACTCACGTTGCGGCTCTCGGCCTTTTGCGACACGACGGCGACGATCTCGAAGGACAAACTTCCGCCCCCCGATGCGCAAACCTACGCTTGCCTCACTAGCGGGGGAAAGGTCCTTGTACCTTTCTCTGTCGACGAACGGGTCGACTTGCAACTCCCGATGGGCGACTACACGTTAACTGTGTCGAGCCGGCAGGGAAGCGCGCAAGCCGTCAAGTTCTCGGTCAAGGCGAACCAGGAACGGCTCGACCTGGGGTCGATCGCGCTGACTCCCCATCGCGTCCCTCCTCCGTCGGTGAAATAATCTGTGGGCGAACCATGAGCGCTCGTCTCGTGTTAACGATCTCCTTCGCAGTGCTGGCGGCCGACGCGTGCCGAGCTGGCGGGCCTGCGGAAACGCCGGAGCACGCCGAGTACGTGCGGAAGATGATCCCCACGCGGATCGCCGGCTCTTACAAAGCAGGCAAGCTGATCGTGATCTCCGTGCGGGGACGAATGGCCTATCTAGTCGAGCCGACGAGCAAAGTCGATCCGCAGAAGCGCTGGGTCTGGACGTTTCCCTTCTGGCTCTCGATCAACGACGGGCACGGCCAACTGCAGCACCGGTTCTACGTCGAAAAACTGTTGGCCGCCGGGTACCATGTCGCCGGGATCGACGTCGGCACTTCGTGCGGCAGCCCGGCCGCGGCCGAAGTCTGCCAGGAGTTTTATCAGCGGCTCGTGCACGAGCATGGGCTCAATCGCCGCGCACGGCTGATCGGGCAAAGCAACGGCGGCCTGATCGCCTACGGTTGGGCCTTCCGACATCCCGAGTGCGTCGAGCGGATCGCCGGCATCTGCCCGGCCACCGACTTTCGGACCTGGCCCTCGCTCCCCAACGTCGTCGCGTTTCCGACGCGCGGGCTGGATTACGGTTTGACGCACGAACAGCTGGCCGCCCGCGTGACGGAATTCAATCCGATCGACAACCTGCGCCCGCTCGCGGAAGCCGGCGTGAAGATTCTGCACATTCACGGCGACCAGGACGACCTGGTTCCGCTGCCGGCAAATTCCCTGGAGCTGGCCGCCCGCTACAAAAAGCTGGGTGGGTCGGCGCAGGTCGTCGTGCTCAAAGGGCTCGGACACGGAGGCACGCCACTTTACGAATCGGCGCCGTTTCTGGCGTTTCTGCTGGCGGATTGAAGGCCGGCCGGTGCACGCCGGCTCGGCTCTTCGAAAGGTCGCGGCACACCATTCGCATCACGACGCATTGGCCGATTGAGCGGAGCGCAAGGGCTCAGATCGGCGAACACCCGCGGTCGCGTTGAAGTCGATCGGGCAGCCAAACGAGCGACGGCCGGACAACCAGGCCTCCCGGGCGGCGCCGAGGCGGCACCGCGATTCCGGTCATCTGAAAGTGAGACACATGCCAAACTACAAGTACCTGATCGTGGGCGGAGGGATGACGGCCGACGCGGCCATCGGCGGCATTCGAGAGGTCGACACGGCCGGGTCGATCGGCTTGATCGGCAGCGAACCGCAACCGCCGTACAACCGGCCGCCGCTCACCAAGGGGCTGTGGAAGGGGAAGCCCCTCTCGAGCATTTGGCGCCAGACCGAAAAGACCGGCGTCACCCTGCACACAGGGCGAACGGCGCGCGAGCTCGATCCGCGCCGCAAACGAGTGGTCGACGACGAGGGGACGGAATATCAGTACGAGCGCCTGCTCCTGGCGACGGGCGGAAAGCCGCGGCGGCTACCGTTCGGCGATGACGAGATCATTTATTACCGCACGTTGGCCGACTACGAACGGCTGCGGGCACTGGCCAACAAGAAGACGTCATTCGCGATAATCGGCGGCGGTTTCATCGGCTCGGAAATCGCCGCTGCTCTCGCACTCAACGGCAAGAAGGTTTCGCTCGTCATTCCCGAGGAGGCGATCTGTGCCCGTCTGTTTCCCGCCGACCTGGCCTCCTTTCTCAACGACTACTATCGGCGGAAGGGCGTCGACGTGCTCACCGGGCAGAAGTGCACGGGCCTCGAGCGGCACGGCGAGCAATTCTCGCTGGCCATCGAGCAGGCAGAGACCAAGGAGAAGCGACAACTGCTGGCGGACGTGGTCATTGCCGGCATCGGCATCGAGCCCAACACCGAACTGGCCCGCGCGGCCGACCTCCGCTTCGACAACGGCATTTGGGTCAATTCTGATTTGCGGACCAGCACCCCGGACATCTTCGCGGCCGGGGACGTGGCCAATTTTCACAATCCCGCCCTCGACACGCGGATGCGGGTCGAACACGAAGACAACGCCAACACGATGGGCAAAGAGGCCGGCCGCTCGATGGCCGGACGCACGGTCTCCTATGACCATCTGCCCTACTTCTACTCCGATCTGTTCGACCTGGGCTACGAAGCCGTCGGCCAGACCGACGCGAAGCTGGAGACGGTCGTCGACTGGGAGGAGCGGTACAAGAAGGGTGTCATCTACTATCTGCTAGAAGGCCGCGTGCGGGGCGTCGTGCTCTGGAACGTTTGGGAACAAGTAAACGCCGCCCGACGCCTGATCGCCGAACGCGGCCCGTTCAAGGCCGACGACCTGAAGGGGAAACTGCCGGCCTAGCGGTGCAAAAGTTTGCGCCGGGCCGCTCAAGGTTTTCCGCCGCAACCGGCGATCGATGTCGCTGGTGTGTTTGCGCAGAAAAACGGACTCGGTCCCACCTTTCCCAAGCCGACGACTTGTCGTCGGTTCTTTCTGCTTGCGCCGGAGCCGACGACAAGTCGTCGGCTTGGGAAACGGACCGCCGCTAGGATTCCGCGGCCAACTCATCCCAGCGCGACCGCTTTCCCGGTCGGCGCAGTGTGTCGTCACTCACGATCGCCCGACCGTCGGCTCGATGAACGTCAAATCGGCGTCAGCTGCGCGGGCGGAGGAAATCGAAGTCCGCCCCTTCGTGGGCCTGCAGCACGTGATCGATGTAGAACCGCGGGTAGCCGCGGACGTGCGAGGACGTCGGCGGCTTCCAGGCCTGGCGGCGACGCTCGAGTTCGGCCGGCTCGATCACCAGTTCCAATCGCCGCTTGTCGACGTCGAGCTCGATGAAATCGCCGTCGTGGACGAGGGCCAGCGGACCGCCGGCGGCCGCCTCCGGCGCGACGTGCAGCACGACGGTGCCGTAGCCCGTGCCGCTCATTCGCGAATCGCTGATTCGCACGAGGTCGGTCACCCCCTGCTCGAGCAGTTTGATCGGGACGGGAATCATGCCCCACTCGGGGAAACCCGGCACGCCTTTGGGCCCGGCGTTTCGCAGCACGAGCACGCTGTCGCGATCGACGGCGAGCGCCGGGTCGTTCACGCGGGCCAGCATGTCGTCATAGCTCTCGAAGACGACGGCCGGGCCGCGGTGCTTGAGCAGGCTGGCGGACGCGGCCGACGTTTTGATCACCGCCCCGTACGGCGCCAGGTTGCCGCGGACGACGGCGAGCGCCCCGCTTTCCCGCAACGGCTCGGAGCGCGGGCGGATCACGTCGCGATCGAACGAGCGGGCGGAGGCGAGCGAATCGCCCAGCGGCCGGCCGGTGACGGTCAGGCAGTCGAGCTGCAACAGATCGCGGATCTCCGCCAGAAGCGCCGGCAGCCCACCCGCGGCATAAAAAGCCTCCATCAGGTGCTTGCCCGAAGGGCTGAGATTCGCCAACAGCGGCGTGGTTTCGGCCAATTCGTCGAAGCGGTCGAGCCGCAGGTCGATGTTACGTCGGCCGGCGATGGCGATCAGGTGAATCACCGCGTTGGTCGAACCGCCCAGCGCGTGCAGCGTGCGGATGGCGTTGTCGAAGGCGGCCGGCGTGAGGATTCGCGACGGTCGCAGATCCTCGTTCACGAGCGCGACGCTGCGACGGCCGGTCGCCTCGGCCGCGGCGACGCGGCGGGCGTCGGTCGCGGGAATGGACGACGTGCCGGGCAGCATCATGCCGAGCGCCTCGGAGAGGGCCGTCATCGTCGACGCGGTCCCCATCGTGTTGCAGGCGCCGGCCGAGCAGCCGTAACAGGCTTCGATCTCGCGGAAGTCTTCGTCACTGATCCGCCCGGCCCGCAGCTCGTCCCAATACTTCCACAAATCGGTGCCGGTGCCCACTTCGGCACCGCGCCAGCGTCCGGTCGTCCGCGGCCCGCCGTTGAGCTGGATGGCCGGCAGGTCGGCGCTGGCGGCCGCCATCAGCTGGGCGGGCGTCGTTTTGTCGCAGTTGCACAACAGCACCACGCCGTCGATCGGGTTGGCCCGCAGCGTCTCCTCGACCTCCATCGCCATCAGGTTGCGATAGAGCATGGCCGAGGGCTTCATGAACTCTTCGCCCAGCGAAATCGTCGGGAACTCGAGCGGCAACCCGCCGGCCGCCAGCACGCCGCGCTTCACGGCGTCGGCCAGCTCGCGGAGGTTCGAGTTGCAGTTGTTGAGCTCACTCCAACTGTTGGCGATGCCGATCACCGGCCGCCCGGCATAAACCTCCGGGTCGATCCCCATCGACCGCAGCGCGGCCCGATGCTGAAAGGCCGTATCGCTGCGCCCGGCAAACCAGCGAGCGCTTCGCAGCTTTGTCTTCGATTCTGCTCCCCTCTCGCCTTGCGGGAGACGGGTTGGGGGTGAGGGGTTTCCGGCCGCCGGCGTCGAGTCTTGCACCGCGATCTAAGCCCCCCTGAAACTGCCGTTCTCGGTCGATCAAACTTCCATCAGAGCGAAAGAAAAATACACAATCCAGACCGCGATCGGAACGATGCGATGTCCCCGTTCGCGGCGGAGGCGCGAAACGAAGAAGCACGCCACTGAGCCCACCCCCACGAGCATGCCGACGAAGCCCACCGAGGATCCGCGATCGACCAGCGATTGTCCCGTCTGCTTGAGTGCCGAAATGACCTCCGGCGAGGCGCCGTCATGGCGGGCGTCTGGCACCCGGGCGATGCGGCCCACTCCCGCGCCAATGATGCTTTTGGCCTGGAGGTCAACCGCGACGGCGGTAAGGCCGATCACGATCGAGGCCAGATACCAGGCACGCCGGCGAAACCATTCCATCGCGCCCTTCCCCTCAGGAAGCAACCATCCGTTCGACCAGATCGAGCATTTGTCGGCGCATTTCGTCGGCCGGCAGGTGGACGCGTTGACCGTGGCCGGGCAGCACCCAGTCGAAACGGTAGTCGGCCAACCGCCGCATCGACTCCGTCTGGCGACGCCAAGAATACCAGCAATAGTCGCGCGATGCCGCCAGCCGCTGGGTGTCGCGGTCGAAATCGAGATGGTCGCCGGTAAAGAGAAAGCGGTTGCGAAAGAGCAGGCAGCAGTGCCCCGAGGTGTGGCCGGGCGTCGGAATGGCGATGAGTTCAGTCGTCAATTGCGTCGGCTCGTCCCCATCGAGGACGACCTCCGCACCCGGTTGAGACGACAGCTCAGTGCGATGGATCACCCGCCGGGCAGCGAAGTGGGCCGCATAGCGCTCGGCGTCGGCCACGTCGTCGCGATGCGTGAGGAAGATGTTCGCGACGCCGCCCCGCTCTGCAAACCGCTTCACGAGTTGCGGCAGAAACTTGGGCGAGTCGACGAGCCAGTTGCCGCCCGGATGCTCGATGAAATAGCTATTGCCGCCGAACGATTTGGGCGAGTTGAAGCCGCAATAATAAACGGGCTGCTCGACGAGCAGCGGAAAATCAGCCATCACCGCCTTGCGGTCGTCGTCGGCCCGGTCGCCGATTGATCCCGTCGGACACGCGAGCAATGCCCGCAGTGCCTGGCGGCGATCGCCCGCGGCTCCCGGCTGACGATGAACGTACGCGGTGCCGGGCCCCTCGGCGAAGACAGCCGGGGCGAGTTGCCGGCACGTGTCGCAATCGATGCACGTGGTGTCGACGAAGAAATCGCCGGGCACGTTTTCGCGGACGCTCTTGTGCGGATTGGCCATACGGCAATTGTACGAGGCGGAACGAAAAACGGAGTCATGATCTGATCGGAGAGCGGCGCAGAACGACTCCCGTCCCATTTAGTCCGCTCACGCTCGCGTCCTAACGGGTGCAACGTCTCACGGCCTACGGCGTGTCGGCCGAGATCGATTGGAGGAGCCGATCGCACTCGGCGACCGTCAGCCGCCGGGCTGTACGTTCGAGCATTCTCTTCAAGAGTCGTTTGCCTTCGACGCTTGTGGGAAACCCCATGTTTCCCAATGGTCCGACGCTCGTGACGAGAACCGCTCCATCGGGCTCGGCGATCGCGAACCAAGGGACGCCGAGGTCTCGGCGCGGGTTGAATTTTCCAATCACCTGGCGGGAGTGCTCGTCGCATTGCAGCACCTTCACGACCACGTAATCCTTGGCTAGGAGTGCGTGCTGGTCGTCTAACCAGCGAGCCAGCCGAAGACAGGGGCCGCAACGCGGACCTCCCTCGACAAACAACAACCTTCGTTGGGTCTCACGAGCCTCCCTCTCGGCGGCAGTCAGGATCGCCTGCGCATCGCGCACCGGTGGCGCACCTTGCTTGATGAATTCGGCGAGCTGCCGGTGGAGGCCCGCATTGCCCGCGATCATCAGCCTGCTCTCCGCGAGCCTGGTCCCTGTCCCGTCGACGGCGATGAACGCAATCTCGCCTGTCTTGGGTCGCTCCCACCCCAGCCGAGTGAATAGGGCGCTTTCGGATTGGCTCTCCTTCGCGCTCACCACGAGCGGCAGCAATCGCAGGATCTCAGGCGGAATCCTCGGAAGTCCATATTTGCTGACCAAAGGTCGTGACGTCCTTCGACGAGTCTCCCAATAACAGGACCAGAGGCCGCATGCCGGCCAGATGCGCATCGCGGTTGAGCGACGCGATCCGCTGTTCCAACGGCACGTGTCGACCTTGCGCGAGCGGCAAATGGCCCTTCCGGAACCAGGGAGTCACCGTCCCAAGTAAAGCGGTGCCCGTCGCTGTCGATCACGCGGCCAATCGGTAAACCCAGCCCCTCGATTGAAAAGACGCTGTCGGGAAGATCTTGATTGAAGGCGGCTTGTTCAACGGTCGCGACTTCTTCGATTTTCAGTTTGCCGGCGTCGATCTTGCGGAAAGTCACCTCGTTCGGATACCAGATGCCCGGCTGCGGGTAAGATTTGAGCTTTGTGCGAATCGACTGCTCGTACACACGGTCCCCTTCGCCGGATTTCACGGCAATGTAAATGGGCTGGTGTCCCTCGCCGCTGGCCGTCAGCCAGTACTCGCAAACCGGCTTGTGCTGCCCTCGACCAATGGAATAAGTGACTTTTTCAATTGGCCGACCGCCTTCGTCGACTCCAGGTTCCATGCGGAGATCCTGGCGATCGGGGCCAAGAAAATACGTCTCAAAGGCGAATTGGTCGATGGACTCAAAAAACCAGGCAACCAGCCCAAAACGGCGCGGGTCCGGAATCTCAGACGCCATCGGCGGCTTCGTGTTCGACCCGAACAACTGGACGACCTGGTCGTTTCCGAGGTCGCGGATGTAGTGGTCGTTGGTCCAGACGATTTTGGACAGAGGTACGGAGGCGCCGCTGGAGGGGTCCAGTCACTCCAGATCCGCGCACCATTTGTCACCTTTAAAGTACACCGTGTATCGACGATCAACGCGCGTGGCAGCTGGCGAGCGTGCAAATGTGTTGTCGTGGAGCCTGATCACGACGCGGCCGGAATGAAGGTCTCTTCTTGATTTGACGATCCTAGCCTCGATCGCCAGAATCCCGGCCTTTGATTGCACCGGCTCCGCACCAAGGAGGCGGACCTCACTTAACGACAGCGTCAGCGAGAGAACCAGCAACGCGCTCCAGGCACAGTGAGAATAGGTCGTCCCAGGCATGTTACGAACCTTCGTGAGGTTTAATTAAGACCGATCGACGTGTCATGAAGAGCCCCGCGAATTGGTTGAGCAGTACGGGTACCGACGGCGTGATCCCACCATTGTATGGTGCTAGAACGAAAACGCGCTCGTGATTTGGTCGAGAGAACACAGCGAGCGAAGCTAGAGAACGAAAAGATTAACAGGGCAAAAGAGCCCTCACCTCGGCCCTTTCCCGGCGGACCGGGAGAGAGAGGAAGAGGAATCAATCCTGGGACGGCCGTGGCGGATTCGCCCAGTGGCCCGAGGGATCTGCTCCGCTGACGATCACGCCCTTCTGGTTCCAATCGAGGCCGGCGCGCACGTCGGCCGCGCAGTAACGGAGCGTCAGTCCGCAGCGGCGGCGGTCCGAGTCGTTTGCCTCCGAGCCGTGCAAGAGCATGTCGTTGTGGATCGAAATTTCGCCCGCGTTGAGCTCGACGTCGATCGGCTCGCCGAACTGCTCGGCGTTCTCGACAGTCTGGTTGAGCGTGTTGCGTTCGTCCTCTTCGCTCAGCCGCCAGGTGAGATGGCCGTGATGATGCGAGCCGGGAATGAATCGCATGCAGGCGTTGCCGCGGTCGGCGTCGTCGATCGCCAGCCAGACGGTCGCAGTCTTGGAGGGGGTCAGCGGCCAGTAACTCGCATCCTGGTGCCACGAGACGCGCTTGCCGTCGTGAGGCATCTTGCAAAAGAAGTGCGAGCCCCAGGCGACGACGTTCTCGCCCAACAGGTCGCGGACGCACGCGACGATCCGTGGATTGGTGAGCAGGTCGTACACGCGGCCGTGCTTGAGGTGGGCCGTGCTGATCGAATAGCTCGTGCCTCCCTCGGCCAGCACGCGAGCCAACAGCTCGTCGAAATAGCGGCGGTTCTCGCGGCTTTCACTGTCGCTGAAGATGCGAACGCCCTTCACATAGCCGTCGCGATTGAAGGCGTCGATCTGCTCGCGTGAGAGCGTGCGCGGCGCGGAATTGTGCACCGGGTGAAACTTGAGATCGCGCGGTAGGCTCTCGATGGCCGCCTGATCGGGCACTGCTTGAAAACCGGCGGAATTTCCAGACGCAGGCGAATTTGGCATCGGAGGCTCCTCGAACCGAGCTTAGCGAAGACAGCCCCGATTTCGCCAGAATGAACGGGTGCGCCGGTTCGGCGTGCCTCGAAGTCCAGCGGACCTCAGTCTTTGGCCGTGGTTGCCAGCGGTTCGAGCCGCCGCTCTTCGGAATCGCGAACCACGTCGGCGAGCAAACCGCCACGCTTGGGCAAGCGCACCTCGAACTGCGACCCGGCGTCGGGCCGGCTGGTGACGGTAATCTGTCCGCCGTGCGCCTCGACGATCGACTTGCAAATCGCCAGTCCGAGCCCAATGCCGCCGTCTTTCCGCGAGCGGGCCTTATCGACGCGGTAAAACCGCTCGAAGATATGTGGCAAGTGCTCGGAATCGATGCCGATCCCCGTGTCCGAGATGCCGAGGATCACTTCACCCTTGCTCGAGCGGGTCGTAACCACGACACGACCACCGTCGTGGTTGTAGCGGATCGCGTTAGTCAAGAGGTTGGTGACCACCTGCGTGACGCGATCGGAATCGGCCAGCGCCCCGGCGGACTCGAGGTCGGCGTCGATCGTGATCTGTCGTTTCTCGGCCAGGGGCCGCAGTTGGGCGACGCAGTCGCCGGCGATTTTCGAGAGATCGAGGGGCCGGCAGTCGAGCTGTAGTTCGCCCGAATCAAACCGAGCAAGCGTCAGCAGCGATTCGACGACGGTCTTCATCCGCAGGGCCGAGCGGCGGCAGGTTTCGATCGTCTCCCGCAGCTCGTTGGCCGGGCGCGCCTTGTCGAGGGCCAGCTCGGCATGCGAAAGAATCACGGCCAGCGGCGTCCGCAATTCGTGCGAGGCATCGGCCGTGAAACGGACCTGCTGGGAAAAGGCCGACTCGAGCCGATCGATCATTTGGTTGAGCGTGCGGGCCAGCCCCGTCAGCTCGGTTTCGGTGCCAGAGACGTCGATCCGCCGCGACAGATTCGAGAGTGAGATCTCGGCCGCTGTCGCGCTGATCGTGGCGATGGGCTTGATCACGCGCCCTGAGAACCAGAATCCACCAATCAGTCCGGCTGCCAGCACAGCCGCACTGATTCCGGCCAACAGCCAGGCCCGCTCGTGCAGCGCGGCGACGTCGCTTTCGATCGAGCGGCCGACGAGCAGGTAGTAGAAGCGGTGCTGATAAATGATTTCCCGCAGATTGCCCCGTTGCCGCACCATGCGGATGGGAGCGGCGCGCGGTTCGGGATGCATTTCGGGGAGGGGAACATCGGTCGCCGACGTCGACTTGAGCAGGACATGCCCGTCGCCCAGGAAGGCGACAAAGTAGGCCGTCGTTCCCAGTTCTTCTTCAAAGAAGCCGGGGAAGTCCTCGTTGAGTTCGAAAGCCCGCGGCCCGCGACGGCCGAAGAATCCCGGTGGGCCCGAAGCCCCAGGCGGTGGGCCCGGCGGCTCACCTTGCGTGACTTGGGAGGGCGGAGCCGGCCTGGTCACCCCGTTGGCGGCGGCGTCTTTGCTCTCCGCGTCGGCCTTCTCGCGGCCCTTGTCGCTGGCCCCTTTGCTCGCCGCGTCGTCTCTATTGGCGACATTCGCGTCCGGGCGGGGGACGTCGATTTGCCGGAACGCTCGGCGTTGCCGGCCGCCGGTGGGGCGGAGCCCGGCTGCGACGACGTCGGACATGCGGTCGAGACCCGCGTCGATCTGCTGGTAGGTCGTCACCCGCATCTGGTAGAAGACGATCCACCCGAAGACGATGAGCACTGTGGCCAGGATGGCCGCGTGCCACATCTGCAGAGTCCAGCGGATCGAGCGGAACATGGTAGCGCTTCCAGCTCCTGCAAATCCGTGCCACCGTGCCGCCCAGCGGCACGGACCTCAAATCCGGCGACGTTAAATTCGAACCAGGTATCCGTGGCCGCGACGCGTGGTGATGAACTCCCGGCCCAGTTTCTTGCGGACGTTCGAGACGTGGACTTCGACCAGGTTCGACAGGCTGTCGTCGTCCTCGCCGTAGAGATGTTCGTAAATCATCGTGCGTGTGACCAGTCGGCCGGCATGCAACGCCAGCAGCTCAACTAAAGCATACTCCCGCGCAGTGAGTTCGACTTCAATTCCATTGCGGGTGACCGAGCGGGAGCGGGTGTCGATCACCACGCCTTTGACGTCGATCACCGGGTGCGACTTGCCCGCCGCCCGCCGGATCAGGGCCCGCAAACGGGCCCGCAGCTCGGTCAACTCGAACGGCTTGACCAGGTAGTCGTCCGCACCGCCGTCCAGCCCCCGCACCCGATCGTTGACCCGATCTTTGGCGGTCAAAATCAGGACGGGGACCGTCTTCGAGCGCCTCAGCCGTTCGAGCAGGCTCCAGCCATCGAGCTTGGGGAGCATGATATCCAGCACGATGGCGTCATAGTCCCAACTCGTGGCTTTGAACAATCCTTCGTCGCCATCTTCGGCCGTGTCGACCGCGTATCCTTCCTCTCGCAGCGTGCAGGCAATGACAAACAGCAAGTCCGGGTCATCTTCGACGACCAGAATTCTCATGACGCAATCGATCCCTGCGTGCCAACCGGATTCCCCGCCGCGAAGCGGAGATTTTGGCCTGGCCCGCCCTGTTCATCGTGACAAGTACGGCAGCCCGGCCGCAAGGGGAAAGCGGCCGGGCTGCGCGAAAGGATCGGTCCGTCAACGACGCTTCGGAGCAATGTCAGCGGCGTGCCGCGAACAAAGCCGCCTTCACGTCTCGTGACGTCGTCGACGTCCCGATCTTGGATCCTGGATTTTTTGTCACGGGCCCCAACGGAGGACCCGCGTCAACTTTGGAAACTCCTGCTGGCTTCTTAACGGGAGGACTAATCGGTGCGTTCTGGGCCGCCTGCGGCGCTGCCGGAATGGCCGGCTTCACCGGGGCGGCGGGCGTCGCCGGAGCGATGGGCTTCACTGGTGACGTTTGCGGCGAAGTCTGAGCGGTGGCCGACGGAGTACCGGCAACCGGCTTGACCTCGGCCTTTTTGGGTTCCGCAGCACCGGCGGCAGGCTTCGCATCCTTCGGCTTCGCTTGCTCCTTCTTGCCTGCCTTGGTCTTGGCGTTCGCGTGCGGCTTGTGCCGATGTCCGGCCGCTCCTTCCGCACGCATCGTCGCGATTCGCTGCTTGGCGAACGCTTTCACCTCGTCCTTGGTAACCGACTGAGCGTCGGGCTTGGCGAAGCGCTTCCAGAAGAAGTTCGCCACTTCGTCTTTGGTCAACTTGCCGTCTTTGTTGGCGTCGGCCGCGGCGAAGAACGCATCGAGATGCGCTCCGGCCCGACGTTGGGCAATCCGCGCCCAACCGCCCCGGCCACCGCGACCGTGCCCGCGAAGTCCGTGTCCCCGACGTCCCTGTCCGCGACGGCCGTGATGACCTTGGTGAGCGGCAAGGGCACGTCCGCCCCGACGACCGCGATGAGCAAAGCCTTGATGACCGGCAAAACCGTGGCGACCGCGAGCGTGACGGGCGAACGCGTGGTTCCCGAAGCCGCGATACCCACGTCCCGCGAAACCGTGGCGTGAAAAACCGTGTCCCGCAAAGCCGCGTCCGGCGAATCCGTGATGCGCGAAGCCGCGTCGACCGAATCCCTCATGCCCGTGCATTGAGTGCCGCGCGAAGCCCCAGCTATGTCCACCTCGGCCGAAGCGTTGATGTCCGGCGAAACCGTGACCGCGACCGCCGCGGTGGCTGTGCCGTCCCGGACCGTGGCTGGCCCAGGCATGACGTTCTCCGCCGCGTGCCCAGCCGCGAACGTGGCCCTGGCTGGCCCAACCGTGGCCGCCCCGACCGCGTCCCGTCCAACTGCGTCCGCCGCGACGGTGTTGGCCAGACCCGCGATGCTTTGCGTAGCTCGCAAATTCAAAACGCTCGTGGCCGGCAAAACGCTCGCCGCTCCAGCCCTGTTCCGGACCGCGACCTTCGCGACCGAACCTCGCCTCGCCGAAGCGACCCTCGGCAAACCCGCCGCGACCGAAACGCTCGCCTCCAAAGCGACCTTCTCCAAAACGATGCTCACCGCGCTCGCGCCGGGCAAACTCGGGACCGTCGCCCGGGCCTCGGGATTCTGACCTTGGTCCGCGTGCCCATGCCGGTCCGCCGGGGCCTCGTCCGTGCCGAGGTCCTGCTCCCGGACCACCGGGTCCGCGCCCTTCCGGACTGTGCCCTTCCAGACCGTGACCATCTGATCCGCGACGTCCCGGACCTTCCCAAGCGGCTTCGCGATCCGGACCGCGCTCTGGACCGCGCTCGTCGTCCGCCATCATGCGGCCTTCGCCCCGCATTTCGCGGCGATCATCACCCTCGCGCCACGTGGCCCGGCGTCCGGACCGCTCCTCGGCCGCGTTCCGCCATTCGGGTCGCGCGTCGCGCTCGTCGAAATCGCGGCGCTGACTCATCCGTTCTTGATTCCGATCTTCATTCCGGCCGTCTTCATTCCAACCGACTTGGCGTTCGTCATTCCGCTCGTCGTCGCGCCGACCGAACCGTGCCGCCCGGTCCCGTTCGCGAACTGGTCCGTCATCCGCCGCACGCATGCTGCGGCGACTGTGAGCGAGGCCTTCGTCGGATCGACGATCGGAGGAGTCCGCATCGTCGGCTCGCGCCACGCTCACCGGGTTCACGCGCCACTCCCGCTGAGTGACGAATTGCAGCGCCGCCGCTGTCGCAATTCCTCCCAAAAACACCAACGCGTTATTGCGCATCGAACTTCCTCAAACCTTCGAATGCAGGCCGATTCTCCGAATCGACGCGGTCACCGACCTTCGCAACCAGTCCCGCACCCGCGCCCTAAGGACGTTAATCGTCCGCGGTTGAAGGCTAACAATAAGGGAGGAACCTTAACTGAAGATGAAGCGCCGTATGGCTTTTGGGATTTTCTGCACACCTGGCCAGCGAAGCTGAAGGACCCATAAAGGACGAAGGAAATGGGCCACGGTGATCCGGGGCTGCTCACGATCCGTTCGCAGCGGGGAGGGGCCGGTGGCCGCATGTCAATCGGCAGTCGATTGCCGGCCGCCGGACGGATGGTCGGCCGCGCGATCGGGTTACAACCACGGAGTGCCGCGCGAAGGCTTGATTTTTCGCGAGCGAAACGTGAGCCTCAGTGCACTTCGCGCGGAGTTTCGTGGTTCGCGTTCACGAAAATCGCCATGCCTATAATTAACTAACGTACAGCAACATGAGGTCGACGAATCAGCGCCCACAACTGGATCAGCCACCGGACCAGCATGAGCACTCGCGCACCGTCGGCCCCGCGGCGACGGCGAAGTCCGCTCCATTCGGTGCGATGGGCCTGTTTTTCGCTCTGTCTCGTGGCGGCCAGCGCGGCGCCCGCTTGGGCGGTCGTCCCCGAAGTGCAGGATGGAGGCGGCTTCTTCAAGCCGGAGACGATCGCCAAGGTCAATGACATCCTGGCCACCATCGGCGAGAAGCATCACAAGGATCTGCTGATCGAAACCTACGAGACGGTCCCGGCCGACAAGGTGGAGGCCGTCAAAGCGATGGACAAGGAAGCGCGGTCCAAGTTCTTTCAGGAGTGGGCAAACAGCCGGGCGCGTCGCCGCCGCGTCGAGGGGATTTACGTGCTCGTCTCAAAGACTCCGCCCCACCTGCAGATCGAAGTCGGCAAACAAACCGAGAAAAAGGCGTTCACGGTCGAAGATCGAAGCAAGCTGCGCGAAATCCTGATTAGTGCATTCGGAAAGAAGGAATACGATCGCGGGCTGCTCGAAGCCGCGCAATTCGTCGCCAAAGCCTTCGACGACAATCTGGGTTCCTCGAAGGCCGAGTCGAAGAAGTAAACTCAAACGCCCCGCGCGGGACCGTCGCTCACTACAAAACAAGCGCTCACCGAGAAACGAAAAGGAATCGCCGGCCCCCGCGGACGAAAGTGACTCGCATGACCGCAACTCTTGAATTGACTCCTGCCGGATCACGACCTGTCCGCGCGTCCCTTTTCCGACTTGCGCGCGGGCTCTGGTTGCCGTTGGCGCTGTGCGTGGTGATGAGCGGACGGGCCTGGGCCGTCGTGCCGATGGTCAAAGACGGCGGGGGGTTCTTCACTCCCGAAACGCTGACCAAGGCCAACCAAGAGATCGCCAACATCCAGAAGCAATACAAAAAAGATTTGCTGATCGAAACGTTTGCCACCGTCCCGACCGACAAGGTCGATGCGGTCAAGAAGATGACGCCGAAGGAGCGAACCCGCTTCTTTCAAGGCTGGGCTAACGAGCGGGCCAGGGCCGAGCGCGTCGAAGGCATCTACATTTTGATCTCGAAGGAACCGGGACACGTTCAGATCGAGGTTGGACATGAGACCGAGAAGCGGGCGTTCAAGGTGCCCGACGATGTGAAGCGCCTCCGCACGATCCTACTCGAGAATTTCCAGAAGAAGGAATACGACACCGGCCTGCTCGAAGGGGTCGAATTCGTCCAGCAGAAACTGAGTGAAAATCTCGGCGTGGCCCGCGCGGCGGGCGAGGCGCCGGCACGAGCCAACGAACCCGTCGCCCACAAAGAGGGGCCAGCAGTTCAGGGAGTTTCAGGCATGAGCTTCTTGTTGATCATCGTCGTCCTGTTGATCGGGTTCTGGATCCTGCGGGCCATCTTCCGCGGCATCTTCCATATGTTGGGCGGCGGGGGACCACGCCAATATGGTCCAGGTCCCGGCGGCCCTGGCCCCGGCTACGGCGGACCCGGTTACGGCGGGGGCCCCGGGTATGGCGGGGGAGGCGGCGGCGGCTTCATGAGCGGCATGCTGGGTGGCCTGTTCGGCGCTGCGGCCGGCAACTGGCTCTATGACTCCTTCGGCCGCGGCGGCGGAGGCTTCGGCGGCGGGGGCTTCAGCGGGGGCGGCGGAGGCTTCAGCGGTGGCGGCGGCGGGTCGACGGCTTCAGATGCCGACCAGGACTACTCCGGCTCCGGCGGAGATTTCGGCGGTGACGGCGGCGGTGGCGGAGACGCCGGCGGCGGCGACTTCGGTGGTGACTCGGGAGGCGGTGACTTCGGCGGCGATTCTGGGGGCGGTGGGGGAGATTTCGGCGGCGGAGATTTTGGCGGCGGGGGCGACTCGGGCGGCGGCGACTTTTAGAGACAGTATCAAAACGTCAGTGGTTGACACGTCAGCATTCGAGGCGTCAGCGCCCGAGCGTTTGGTCCAGCCAATTGAACGCCCGTTCGTTGAACAGGCTCCTCGCGCCGGCCTCGCAGTGTTCGCCCGCTCCTTCGCTGTCTAAGAATCGCAGGCGCGTCTTGGGGCACGTCAGTCGCTCGAAAAGCCGGTCGGCCGTTACGCCGATGTCGTCATTCTCGGCCGAGCAAACCAAGCGTGGGGCAGCGGATCCGGCCGACGCGCCCGTCGAGCGTGTACTCGCGGGTGAGCTGCAAGTAGTCGAGCGGCGTGGCGACGGCGTGCGTCCACAGTCCGCGGCGCAGGCCCCAGCCGCCCGTCAAGTGACGCAGTCGGCGACCGAGCACGAACGTCAGCAGCTTGAGGACGAAACGATTGTTCTCCGCCAGCCCACGGGCGACGAACGGCGGCACACGGCTGGCGAATTCCTCGTACAGTGAATATTCGCCGGGATCGCAGATGCAGGCGGCCAAGCGCGGTTCGCCGCTGGCGGCCCGCGGAGCCAGGTGTCCCCCGAAGCTGACGCCCAACAGGGCGATTTTCTTCGTGTCGACCTCCGGTCGCGACTGCAGCCAATCGACGACCGGGCCCACGACGGCCTCCCAGTCGGGGCGAAAGGTGAGGCCATCTTCGATGATCGCCTTCCCCTGCCCCGGTCCGTCGTAGACCAGGCACGTGTAGCCGCGCTCGACGGCCGCGCGGCCGCTCATCAAATAGCTTTCTTCCGCCGTCCCGTCGTAGCCGGTGGTGATGATGAGGCACGGGCGGGGCGCTGGCGCGCCGCTCGGCCGGAAGAAGTAACCGTGCAGAGCATGCTTGCCGTCGGGAATGGCGATCCGCTCGCCGGGCGGATCCATCAGGCCGATCGCTGCTTCAAACGCGCTGCGATGCCGCCGCGCCGTCTCGACGACCCGCGGATCGACGGGCGTGCCGATCAAGAATGTGTACGACGCGCGGTAGTAGTTGCTCGCCCGCAGGTACGCGCCGAGCGCACTCTTCGCGACGACCCGCCGCGGCCGAGGCCTGCGCCTCACCGTAGAGGCGCTCGGCCAGCGTGTGCCAGGCGGCGAACCAGCTCTCGCTATCAAGCTCGCGAATCCGGCGGGCAGCGGCCAGACACTCGCCGACGTCGGCCCCACCGTTACACGCATGCCCGGCCGTCCGCAGCCACTGGGCGTCGAACAGCGAGTCTTTGAAAACGATGGTCATGGCCTGTGCCTGACGGCGGGTTCGGTAGGGCAAGCTGCCAGTGTTGAGACCGGACACATGGGTGACAAGTGTTCGGACACATGGGTAACAGGTTTGGCGGGGAAGGCAAAGGCTGCGTGAGCGTAGCGAATGCAGGCTTTGCCTTCCTCGCGTCGGAAAATCACGTCCCCTCCGCGTTCCGGTCTCGCAGATCAATGCGGGCAATCTTCTGCCAGCAATAAAACACCTGCCAGACTCCCTCGGTCGTCGTCGGCCGAAGAGCGACGGCTTCGCCCGAGAACGCCTCGCTGATCTTGATCACTTGTCCTCGAAAACTCAGTTGCCCCACGGGATTCACCTTGCGGACTTCGTCTCCCTCGTCGTATTCGATCGGCGGAAGATGCTCCGGAAACTCACGTCGGCTGACCACGTAACGACTACCAGGCACTCTCAGCCCCAAGGCCTCGTGAGGACGCTCGTGGTTATACGTCTGACGCCAACGATCGAACTCCCGCTGCACCTCCCCAGAGTTCGCGAAGGCCCGGCCGCGCAACACTTCCGCCTGCAGCGTGCGGTGAAATCGCTCTTCCTTCCCTTGCGTCTCGGGGTGGTAAGGGCGGCCATGGATCACGCGAATGTTGTGTCGCAACAACCAGACCGACAGCTTCGTGTAACCTCCGCGACGGTGGGTGACCGCCCAGGGCGTCCCGTTGTCCATCAACATCGACCAGGGAAGGCCGTAACGTCGAAAGACGCCCTGCAGACTCTCCCGAACGGTCTCGGATCGCTGGTTCAAACAGGCCCGCAGCCCCAAGGAGTAGCGCGAGTGATCGTCTGTGATCGTCAACGGGTGGCAGCGACGACCGTCGACCATGCGGAAATCGCCCTTGAAATCCATCTGCCACAGCTCGTTGGGCGCCTCCCGCTCGAACCGCTGCACGGGGGCACGCCGAAGTGACTCCTCCTGCTCGATGCGACCATGACGACGCAAAATCGCCGTGATCGTGCTGGCGGCCGGGACCGCTTGACGCCCCAGGGCCAACAGACGGGCTCGCAGCTTGCGACCTCCCCAAACCGGGTGCCGATCCCGCAGCTCCAGCACCTCCGCCTCAATGGCCGCGCTCGTCGGCTCGCGAAAATGCCGAGGACGACGCGAACGATCCACGCACGGTTCGCCCAACCGAACTCGGCCTAACCACTTGTAACCCGTCTTCCGCGAAATCCCAAACCGCCTGCACAGCACAGCGACCTTCGAATCTGGCGACGACGCCAAACGGCAAAACTCTTCCCGCATCGACACAACGTCACACTCCTGCCACGGCATCCGTCTCCCTCCTGGAAAGGAAGACCTCAGCCTACAAAAAGTGTTACCTATGTGTCCGAACGACTGTTACCTATGTGTCCGGTCTATACACTGCCAGCTTGCCGCGTGTCTGCGGTTTCATAGGGCTCTGGCATCGGAGACTGGGGATCGGCTGGCAGGTTGCCCTACGTCCGGACACCGACCAGCCACGCGGACTTGATCGGCCTTCCGCGCCAGCCGACGGGATTCGTTGGGATGGGACTGCTTCGCGTGCGCGCGCATAACGGCTGGCCCGCGCGCCGTAATGCACGGCGGGCTTACTCGGCTGTCCGTCAGACGGTTACTGGCTGACCGCCGAGTGCGTCGTCGCGTCGGCCGAGGGGGACCACTTCACCAGGAAGGCTTTGACCTTCGCCGGGTTGTGCTTGGGTCCTTCCTCGAGGACGTCGGTTGGCTGGTCGCGCAGCACCTTGCCTTCCACGTCGAGGACAACGAGGTACGGAAAACCCATTCGCTTTTCGTCCGGGGCGTACTTCTTCAGCAGGTCCTTATTCGTGTCTTCGTCGACCAGTACGAGGACAAACCCTTTCTTGAGCACCTCGGCCACGGCCGCCTCGTGCGTGAAGGTGTCGTGCAGCTTGTAGCACCAGCTGCACCAGTTGCCGCCAAACTTCAGCAGCACGTGTTTGTGCTCGCGTTGGGCGAGCTTGAGGGCAGCCGCGATGTCGGCCTTGGCATCGGCCTTTTCGTTGTAGATGGGCGGGCGTTTGGGTTTGTGAGAGGCGGCGGAAGCGGTCTCGGCCTTGGCGTCCTTTCAGGGAGAGCCCCACCAGCTTGCCGTCGTTGGTGGCCAGCACGATGAACTGCCGGCCGCCGGCGAGATAGCTCATGGGCGTGGAACTGGGAGGAGCGGGCAGCTCGACGGTAGCGACGATGTGGCCGTCGGCCTTGTCGAACGCGCGGAGCACGTTGGCCGCTTTCCCCGGGGCGGCGTGTCCGCCACGGCCGCCGAAACCTTGGGCGACGAAGAGCAGCGTTTTCGTCAAAAGCGGCCCGCCTCCCGGAGCGCCGAGCGGTCCGACGTCGTGGCCGACGACTTGACTGATGACGGCCCGCGGCCCGTCGCCGTGTGGCACCATCCAGGCGCGTTCGCCGGTGTTGAGGTTGATCGCCGTAATTCGCCCATACGGAGGCTTGAAGAGCGGGAGCCCGTGCGGACCGGCCAAATCGCCGCCGAAGACCTGGCCGCCGCGGACGTACTTGAAATCGGAGCGAGCCGAGTCGGGTTCGTTGAGCTTCACGACGATCGGGTAGGTGATCGAAGGGATGTAAAGCAGGTTGGTTTCGGGATCGAAGGCGGCTCCCCACCAGTTTCCGCCGCCGCCCCAGCCGGGCAGGTTGATCGATCCCTTCACGCTGGGAGGCGTGAAGAGCGGGCCATGCGCATATTTGTCGAGAATCTTTTTGCCTTCGGCCCTGAGTTCGGGAGTGAAATCGATGAGGTTGTCTTCAGTGGCTCCTTGCCGCTCGAACGGAGCCGGACGCGTCGGCATCGGTTGCGTGGGCGAGGTGACTTCGCCGGCCACGTCGGATGGCGGCACGGGGCGTTCTTCGATCGGCCAGACCGGTTTGCCGTTGGCCCGATCGAAGACGAACACAAAGCCGGTCTTCGTGATCTGTGCAACGGCCTGGATCGTGCGGCCGTCG
Organism: uncultured Planctomycetaceae bacterium; assembly: GCA_963813715.1. GTDB lineage: Bacteria > Planctomycetota > Planctomycetia > Planctomycetales > Planctomycetaceae > DASPSM01. Next base: position 129,560 of record CAWFAK010000008.1, read on the forward strand.
ACATGAATGGTGCAGAGCACTGGCGCCGCCGGCAGGTCGTAGTCCCACAGGCCGTGATGAACCGTTTGAAAATGCCAGATGCGTTTGCCCGTCGTGCCGTCGACGCACACCAGGCTGTCGGCAAACAGGTTGTCGCCCAGGCGATGGCCGCCGTACCAGTCATTCGTCGGCGTGCTCAAGGGGAGATAAACGTAGCCGGTCTCCTCGTCGACCGTCATCAGCGTCCAGACGTTGGTGTTGCCCGTGTATTTCCACGAGTCGTTCTTCCAGGTGTCGACGCCGAATTCGTTCCCCTGCGGGACAGTGTGGAAAATCCAGGCGGGCTTGCCGGTGCGGACGTCGAAGGCCTGCACGTCGCCGCGGGGCATCTCTTTGAATTGCGGGCCGTCGTGAATCGACGAACCGACGATCACCACGTTGCGGCAGACGACCGGCGGAGACGTGATCGTGTAGAGCTGAGGCACGACGGCGTGCGGGATGGCTTTGCTGAAATCGATCTTTCCGCCTTCGCCGAAATCCGCCGCCGGTTTGCCGGTCTTGGCATCGATGGCCCACAGATGGGCGTCGTGCGTCGCAATAAAGATTCGCTCGAGCGTGCCGTCGGTCCAGTAGGCCACGCCCCGATTGACGAAGCCCAGATTGCCCGGCCGCCCTGCCTCGTAGCTTTTCGGATCGAAGATCCATTTCTCTTTGCCGGTTTGCGCGTCGAGCGCCGCGACGTGACAGAGCGAACTGGTCGCGTAGAGCGTGCCGCCGACCATCAACGGCGTGTCCTCGTACGCGAACGAAGTCAGCATGCGATTGGTTTTGCGCATCTCGACGTAGGGGGATTCCCAGGTCCACTCGACGGCAAGCTTGGCGGCGTTGTCGCGGTTGATCTGCGACAGCGGCGTGTACTTGGTGCTGCCCTGGTCGTGGGCGTAGTACCGCCATTCGCCGACCGGCTGCGTGGCAGTCTCGTCGCCGGCGTGCGCGGACGGGATCGCTTGCCCGCACGCCAAAAGCAAAAAACCTGCCCCCGCGAGGAGCCCGAGCACGGCTGAACAGAAAGAGGACAAACGCCGCGCCGAGCGGACGGATCGCCGCGCTCGCAAATCGACCCGCAATCGCCCGCAACTCATGTCAGCGCCTCGCATGCTGGGGACGGGAAGTTTCAGACTTTTGGAATTCTTCTCTCATAGCCATTGACGCGCCAGCCGTAACGGTACAAATGTATACGTACCAGTGACGAGCCTGGACAGCCAGCGCGGTAAGCATGGACAGCGAGCAACTGACCGCACGACAGGCCGAAAGCATGCGGAACGCACTGATCCCGCACGTTCGCTACCTCTACAAGATGCAAATCCGCATGGAGAAGACCGGCTTTCCGGCCACTGACGAACTGTTCCAAGCCACCCGACGCGCCTACGACGCGGTTCAGGAACTGTGCATGAAGCTGCACTACCTCTCCTGCAAAAGCGGCGTCGGCTCGAAGACCCGCACGGGCGAGACGTAAAGGAGACAACGAGATGGACCATTCGACCGACGCCGCGCTTCGCGACACGCTGGGGTTGATTCTGCGCGAGTACTTGAAGGCGATGCCCCGGCGCGGCGGTTCCGGCGGCGAGCACGACACGGCGACGAAAACCGCCGGCGCGGTGGGTCGAGCGGAGCTGCGGGCGTTGGGCTCGATCGAAGCTTCGCCCATCCGCCGCCTAAGTCCGCCGCGGAGTTAGGCAGACGCCGCTTGCGCACTCCGCCGGTACGACACGCAGCCGCACAGCGTTCAGCCGAAAGGTGTTATTGCTGGGATCGTCTGAGGCAACGTTTGAAGTCGCTTGCCGGGCGGAATTCGACTTTTTCGCTCTGTGAGGGCGGTAGTTGTATAGTCAATGGCGAATCGCTGGTGCCTTTGGCGACAACCATGTGAAGGCAACGTACATGACAGTTCATGAATGGTACTACAAGAGTCCCAAGGACGACGAGCTGGGACCGTTCACCGCGGCGGACCTGAAGAGGCTTGCTTCGATGGGTCACATCAACCGCAGCACCATGGTCCGAAAAGGGCTGATGGTCGATGGGTAGCAGCGGTGAATGTGAAAGGGCTGGGTGCAGGCGAACCTTCCGGAGCGACAACGGTGCCGACCGTTGCGCCCTGCTACCGGTGTGCGCATGCGGTTGGGAGAGACCGAAGGAAAGTCGAAATGTCCATTGTCGACAGGGGTACGCGACGCGCGATCTGCCGCACTTGCGCAAGAAAGGCATTGTCGCCCATTGTGCTCGTCGGCGCTCAGTGACGTAACCTTAGCGATCGTTGGTTTGGTCGGACTCAGCCTTATGATGTTCATGAGGAATGATAAGCGCACGCAAGGGGCACTAGACGAGCTAGATGCTGCGCCGACGGGTGGCACGGAAGCCACCTCACGGCTGAATCCAGTTAGCCAGCAACGACTCACCGAAAGAAACAGTCCAGACCCGACATCCGCTTGGCATCGCCGAGGCCGTCGTCAAGGCATACCTCGGCGCGAAGGTTTGGGAAGAGCGACTGCAATTTGTTTCAACCGCAGCAAGTGCGCCTCAGATGGAGCAATACTACTGGAACGCGCATTTTGCTTCGGCGATTTCTACCGGGGGCGATCCTTTCGGTAGAGGGGCCCGAAGAACCGGTTGGGGCCAAATGCCTCGTTACGGTTGACGTTAGCACGTCGACACCCAATGTGCCGAGACTGCACTATCCGGTCGTCCGTACTGAGGAAGGTTTCAAAGTCGATTGGACGGAAAGCCAGGCCTTCCACCGGCAAAACGAAGAAGATGGAGTGCGAAAGCAGGATGGGACGACGGAAGTCGGGATGGAGGTGCTCAATGGCTCGACGTACCGACGCGAGATGGAATTAGATTGACCAATAATTGTCGGGCGGTTCTGGATTACGTAGAAGTGACGATCGATATCTCAATTCAAAGGCAACTATATTGGCCACAGCTATACGAATGAGGCGAATGTGCGGCCGGGTGGCTCGTTTACGAAGGAACTGCATTTCTACAACGTGAAGGTTGGAGAGATTGGGTCATGGAAGTCATCCCTCAAAGTGACGGTCACGCTTGCCAACGGTGAGCTCCGAGAAGCCACGCCTCTGTTCAAATTGAACGAAACACTTTCAGGCTCTGATCCAAAGCAGCCCAAGCGAATCGAAGAACGACTCATCGGACATTGGCGTGATAATTCTGCCAACACTCCGTTTGAAAGCGCCGGGGAATACTTCTTTTCGTCAACGATCCCCGAGGCAATGCGAATCGACTCCGCAGGTGGCCGGCTGCGATTCTCAATCGACGTCCTAGAACGAAATTATGCCGCTGGAGTCATGAAAGTTCGCCTCCTTAGCCACGACTCGGGTTGCAATTCAATGTGGCTCCGATCGGCGAGAGTTCGGCGCAACGCTAAGCGGCATTTCACGCACTGTTCGCGACTCGCTGAGCAAAACGACGCAACCTGACAAATCGCAAGCGAATGGGAATTGGATCGATAAGACAGATCGACCATGAGCTCTCACCTTCAATTAATAAGGCGAGCTGTCGCTCTTACGTCTGCTCTGTAATTCAGTGAGACGGTTCAGGTAAGCCCGTTCAGCTCGTGTTGGAAGATCCTCAGCGCGGGGCGTCCATCCGAAGAGTCGCTTTTGCTTGATCTCTTCGGCCACTGCGGGAGGGACCTGACTGAACCAGCCGGCGTCGCCCGCCTGGATCTGCCGCAGGACCTGGTCCGAATCGATGCCGCGGCACGCCGGGTTCGCCCCCACGATCGGCACGATGTAGCGATTTTCGAGCAGGTGCTGATACAGATGTCGCACCCGCGAGGGAACCTGGACGGTCTCGGCCGTGACCAGCTGTTGCGTGTCGTGGTCCCAGCGCGGATAGACGTACATGCGGACGTTGTCGGCAAACAAGCGACCCACCGCCTCGAGCGTGCCGCCGCGGAGGCCTTCGTAGTGTGTGTCGTCGAGAATGTCCAAGAGCGCCGGAACGCCGAGGGCGATGCCGACCTTCTTTTGCGTGTACCGCGAAAAATCTTCGACCAGGCCGTAATAGGGCCCGTGATTGGAGATCAGCACGGTCTTTCCCAGGATGCCCAGGATGTCGACCCGATCGAGAAAGTCCTGCTTGTCGACGCCTTGCTGCGGATGCAGGTCGCGTAGCGTCAGCTCCATTAGCTCGATCGGCTCTTCACCGACCAACTCGGGCTCGGCCCGGAATTGTTCGAGCCCTTTGTCGAGGAGATCCATCGACAACAAGTTGACGGGACGAAAACGGCCCCGCTCGACCAGGATCGGCCGCTGATAGAGCACTTCGGCCGGCTGCACGACCTCGCCTTGAGCGGTAAACAGCGCCGTGTCGGTGAAGGCCCGCTCGATCAGCTGCAGGCACATCAGCCGATTGTCGACGCCGGCAAACGCGGGGCCGCAGAACTTGACCATGTCGATCTCGACCCGCTCGCGGGTGAGATGATCGAAGAGCGAGGCCAAGAGGCCTTCCGGATCAGCGTGGCCATAGACGGCGCCGTGCAGCAAATTGACGCCGACGAGGCCGATCGCCTCGCGTTCGCGCTGCCGATCCGAATCGTGCGTGGCGACATGGACGATGATATCCGACGGTTCGGCCCGCGGCGCCGTTTGAAAACGGACGCCCAGCCAGGCATGTCCGGCGGAGCGACGGGTGCGGCTGTGCGAGGCGGCCGTGTCGGCAAAGACAAAAAACGCCGTCTGGTCGCCGCGCAGCGGGCCGAGCCGCTCGAGGAGCAACTCGTATTCGTAGGCCAGCATGGACTCGAGCCGCTTGCGGCTGACGTAGCGTTCGCTGCGGCCGTAGATGGCGTCGCTGACCACCATGTCGTACGCGGAGATGGTCTTGGCGACGGTTCCCGAGGCGCCGCCCACTTGAAAGAACCAGCGGGCCACTTCCTGTCCGGCGCCGATCTCGGCGAACGTCCCGTAGACCCGCGCATCCTGGTTCATCCGGAGCGCTTTTTCTTCCGGCGAGAGCAGCTGTCCATCCATCGGCTCGTCTTCCCCTGCGACTGTCGAGACCCGCCTGCCGCACCAAATCGTGATCGATCCGGCGACGCGGCGAAAGGCTCAGGCTCGAAGCGCTCCGCCTTCGTAGGGTGTGACTAGGCCGCTTCGGCCGCAGGCACACCATGAGGAGCCGCCGATTCTTGGATCAATTTGCGATCGCGCGCGAAAACGGTGTGCCTGCGTCCGCCCGCAGGCGGACTGGTCACACCCTACGGTGCCGGACCGGACCGCGGGCGCCGGTCGTTCGATCCGCGCACCGTCTCGGCTATCGCGTGAAATTCAATCCCGGGTCGTTCGGCGGGCCGCCCACCATTTTGAAGGAGAAGCGATCCGGTCCCTCGGCGTTGACCTTACCGACCATCGTGCCGCCGTTGTCGTATTCCAGTACCAGGGTGGTGCCGGCCAGCTCGTACTTGCCGCCGAAGGACTGCGTCTTGTCGGGCCGGGCGTACTTCCAGTTGAACTTGCCGTCGGCGCCCAGCGACAGGTCGATGGTGCCGCCGCCCGCCGGGGGTGCCGCGTGCCACGACCCGGCCACGTTGGCTGGCGCCGTCAATTGGGTGTCGGACGGGGCGTTTGCCGGAGCTTCGGCCGTGGCCGGCGCGACGGCGGTGCCATTTCCATTGCCGTTGCCATTTCCGTTGTCAGGCGGCGCAATCATCGCCAGCAATTGTCGCGAGACTTGATCGTTGGGGGCGAGCTTCACCACCTGCTCGAACTGGCGGGCGGCAGGGTTCGGGTAACCCTCCGTCAAGTATTCGTAGCCCAGCAAAAAGTGCAGATCGGCCGAGTTATCGTTCTGCCGCACCGCGTCTTCCAGGGCGCGAAGCTGCTTGGTGTAGATATCGACGCTCGGATACAGGCTGCTCATCGTGGTCCAGTCCCAGCCGGGACCGACGGACAGCACGGCGTAAAGCGTACCAGCCGCTTCCTTATAGCGGCCCATGGCGAAGAGGACGAGCGCGCGAAACTCGTGCAAGGGCGTGTCGCTCGGCGTCTTGGCGATGGCCGCATCGATCGTCGACAGGGCGGTCGGATAATCGCCTTTGTAGAAAGCGTCGCGGGCCTGGTCGCTCAGCGATACGGCACCCGTCACCGAGGGATCGTTCGGATCGGGCAAGGCCGCGGTCGTCACGATGGGCTGACCGTAGTCGAGGGCCGGGTATTCGACGGTCGTCGGGGCGATGTAATACGGGTTGTAGTACGGATAGTAGCCGGTGTCGTAGAAGAGCGAACCAACGGCCCACGAGGTCAAGCCGAGGGCCGCGGTCCCGATGCCCCAACTCGCCCAGGGATGGGAGTACCACCAGCCGTTGCCCCAATGCCCGTTCCAGTAGCCGTGATACCAGGAGTTGTGAACGTTGTGCCAATAATCGCTGCGATTGTTGATGCGATCGCCGCGGTTATTGATTCGGTCGCCCTGGTTATTGATCCGGTCGCCGCGGTTGTCGATGCGGTCGCCGCGGTTATCGATGCGATCCCGCGAGTCCGGTTGTTGACCCGGTTGTCCCGATTGGGGAGACGATCCCCGCCGTTATTGATCCGGTCGCCGGCATTGGGAAACCGGTTGCCGACATCGCCGCGATTCTCGATGTTCGGTCGATTGTTGGCGAAGTTCTGGCGGTTGGCCGCCGCCACCGAAGTTGCCGCCGTTACCGAAATTCCCGTTGAAGCCACCGCCGGCGCCGCCGCGGAACCCGCCGCCGTTGACGTTGCCTCCGTTGAAGCTCCACCACCGCGGAAGCCGCCGCCGCCGTTGAAGCCGCCACCGCCGCCGCCTCCACGGAAACCGCCACCGCCTCCTCCGCCGCCGCGGAACCACCGCCGCCCCCCGCGACCGATGGCCCAGACCTCGGTCACGGGCGCGGCCAACAGCGCGAAGCTCGTCAGGGAAACACCGGCAATCCGTTTGAAGGAAACGGTCAGGCTTGTCTTATCGCTCATTGCAAATGTCCTCGATCTCGCGGCCGATCAGCGGGCGACGCCTGGTTCGGGAGGTCTGCGGACGATCTTGACCTCGGTCGGCGGCATCATTTCGGTTCCGACGACGTGGTCAGTCGAGCGCCAGGTGTAGGAGTGTTTGCTCGTCGGCGTGATCAGATTGGTGGCCGACGAAGGTGTGCCGTCGCGGCGAACGCCCGTCGCTTTCACGACCCAGTGATCGCCGGCATTGGTCCAGATCGACTCGCCGTGTCCGCCTTCGGTATCGAACTGCCACGACTTGATCCGCTTGGTGAGCGGGTCCCAGCCGATGCGCTGGCTGATATCCATGGCGTCGCGGCCCCGCATGCGGACCTTGATGTCGCCCAGAATGTAATTCTTGTTCTCGGCCCACTTGTATGACGTGAGGACGACCGATTCGCGGCTTTCGTCGATCCAATCGCCGACCAGCCATTCGAGCGGCTTCAATCGGTCGTAGTTGGTCATTTCGGTGCCCGGCGTGTCGTGGACAAAGCCCATCAGCCACTGGCCGGACCGGGTCTTGATATGCAGGGCCGTGTAGCGATCGACGTCGGCCGGTTCGTTGGGCCGGTGCGTGACCTTGGTGACGCCGGTTTCGACCGCGAGCGCCGTGCCGATGAAACGAATCGATTCAATCTCGACGGACATCTGCGGCTGCGGCTTTTCGGCGACGATGGTCGCGAAGACCTTTTCGATCGCCTCGCGCCCCTGTGTGGTGTTTCCCTCTTCGTCGACCATCTGCGCTTCCGGCACAAACAGCTTGCCGATGGCCGCCGCGTCGCCCGCGTTGAACGCTTTGACGAACGCCTCGACGTTGGCGCGGATGACGGATTCATCCTTCGACGGCACAACCTGGGACTGACCGGTCGCCGGCGAGCGGTCTTGAGCATGCGCGAGACCCGCCGCCGCGGCCAGTCCCAGAACAATCAGCAAAGACCTTCGAGTGAGTTGCAACATGGAGTCACCTCCGCGGTGAAGACATCTCACGCAGCGACCGTGGCGGGAACTTGCGGCACGTCCCCCCACTGAAACGTCTGCTGCGATTCAGCTGACAAATTGCGCAAGCGCTGCCAAAAACTGCCCAAGGTCGATCGGAGCCGACTTAGCGACAGGACGGCAACCCGATCGCACGATTCCGCGCTTGAATTCTGCCCGTGATCTCGCCGCCCGAATTGCGGCAGCGACGGTTCCGAAACGGCGTTGCGTGGGACGAATGCCGCCGTTGTGGGAGCAGTCGCGACAGCTACAATGTGATCTCCGCACCTGGCAAAATCAAGGGCGCTCTCGCCGCTGCCGAGCTCTTTCATCCGCCGCGCAACGGCGCGTCGCGTCCTGTCGCCATCGCCGGTCGACCCAAATTCGCCGAACGGAAAAATCGGAATCGCGCCGTGGTCGGAGAGATCACTCGACAAGACCGCAGACACCGGTTGCACGTCTGGCGGATGCTGCTCTTTCTCTTGGCGATTTATGGCGTCGCCGCCTATTTCGTCATTCCCTACGGCTGGAAGCGTTACGCGCGGCGGCATCCCGAGCTCGAAGACATCCCGCGGATCACCCACACCGCCAGCGGAATTCCGGGAGACGCGCTCAACGTGGAGCTGATCGGCACCGAGCGAGATCTGAAGAGTGCCATGATCGCGGCCCACTGGTACCCGGCCGATTCGCTCACGCTCCGCAGTTGCCTGGAAATCGCCGAGGCGACCGTCCTCAAACGGGCCTATGACGATGCTCCGGTCAGCAATCTTTATCTCTTCGGTCGCCGCGAGGACCTGGCCTTCGAGAAGCCGGTCGGTAAGAACCCGCGGGCCCGGCATCACGTGCGGTTTTGGCGCGATCCGACGGCGGATGCCGAGGATCGCACGGTCTGGATGGGTGCGGCCACCTACGACAAAAGCGTCGGCTTCAGCCACCGCACGGGACAGATCACCCACCACACGGACCCCAACATCGATGCCGAGCGCGACTTTTTGTTGATGGACCTCCAGACCACGGGCGGCCTGGCCTCGATCGACATCGTTGACGGATTCCATACTGCGTTGTCAGGCAAGAATGGCGGCGGAGATCCGTGGCATACCGACGGCCGACTGTTCATCGGTGTGCTCGAACCGCGCTAAGAACCCTGGACGAATCGATCTGAGAAATCCTCAAGCCGCAATGACCGCTCGTTTGGCGGGCAGCGGCAAACGAATCCGGAACTCGCTCCCTTTTCCAGGCCCGTCGCTCCGCGCTTCAACAGTGCCGCCGTGCAGGCCGACAATGTGCCGGACCAGCGACAGTCCGAGCCCCAGACCTCCCTGCGAGCGGTCACGGGTTTCGCCCACTTGCATGAAACGGTCGAACACCTTCGGCAAGAGATCGGCGGGAATGCCGACGCCCGTATCGCGAACGCCGATCTGCACATGCCCCGTCTCCGCCTGAACTGTCAGCTCGATGCGGCCGCGCTCGGGCGTGTACTTGGCAGCGTTATTAAGCAGGTTGGCGAGGGCCTGCACGAGCCGCGCGGGATCGGCCTCGATACGAACCGGCTCAGGCGGCAACGTCACGACGAGCTCGTGGGCGAATCGCTCGATCATCGGCTGGCTGGCTTGGACCGCGTCGTGCACGACGTCGGCCAGCTCGGTCCGCTGCAAATGCAGCTGAGTCTTTCCCGAGCGAATCCGCGACAGATCGAGCAGATCGTCCACAAGCCGCGTCAGTTGCTGGAGCTGTCGCTCCAGCACCATGCGCACGCGCTCGAGCGAGCGGGCATCGGCCGACGCGAGCCCCACGCTGGCCAGGCCGTAATGGATCGGGGCGAGATGATTGCGCAGTTCGTGGGCCAAGGTCGCCAGAAAGTCGTCCTTGTGGCGGTCGGCCCGCTTCAGCTCGAGCAACGAACTTCGCAAAGCCGACGTGCCCCAACTGATCGCCGCCCCTTCCAAAAAGAACAGCCCGACCTGAAAGTTCTCCTCGAACGAGTTGTTGTGCAGCACCTGTCCCGGCGTGATGAAGAACCAATCGCAGAAGAAGGCCGCGGCAGCCGTCGCCAGCAGCCCTGGACCAAGGCCTCCCAGCCACGAACTGAACATGACTCCGGCGAGAAACAGCAAGAAGGGGTTCACCTCGCCGCGGAGCGGTCCGAAATAGCTCTTGAGCACGACCAGCAATCCCATGGTGAGGATCGCCACACCGTAATGCAGCAGTCGTCCGGCCCAAACGGAATGCATGGCTTCCTCCTCCCTGTGATTCGATTAGGGCGTGTTCCCAGTGGTCACAGTCGATACGTGCGTCCGCTAGACGCGGGGCGCTGTTTCCGGCTTCAGGCTCTCACCGGTCGTCTCTTCGACGCGCTCACGCCGCGGCTTGGGCCGGACAAACGACGCCCCGATCCCTGCCGCGAGCAAGAGCGCGATGGCCGCGAGCACGTAATAGGTCAGTCCGGGAATGCCGTGCAGGACGTCTTTCAGCAGCAACTTGAGACCGATCACCGCCAGAATCGCCGCGAGGGCCCGGTTGAGATAATGAAAACGATCGATCAGGTGCGCGAGTGCGAAATACAGGGAGCGGAGCCCCAACAGCGCAAACACGTTGCTCGTGAAGACCAGAAACCGGTCCTCGGTGATCGCGAAGATGGCGGGAATCGAATCGGCGGCAAACAGTAAGTCGGCGCTCTCGACCGCGACGAGGGCGAGCGCCAGCGGCGTCAGCATCAGCCGCCCGTCGATGCGGACAAGAAACTTTTGGCCAACAAGCTGATCGGTGACGGGAATCAGACGGCGGACTAAGCGCACCAGGGCCTGGCCCTTCGGCCGCGAATCGTGCCGTTCGACCAGCATCCTCACCGCGGCCGCAATCAGCAGAACGCCGAACACGTACAGGATCCAATGGAATCGCTCGATGAGCAGCGAGCCGACGAGGATCATCAGTCCCCGCATCACGAGCGCGGCAAGAATGCCCCAGAACAGCACGCGATGCTGATGGGCGGCCGGAATGCCCAAGTAGCCGAAGATCAGGGCGATGACGCAGAGGTTGTCGACACTGAGCGATTTTTCGACCACATATCCAGTCAAGAATGCCGTCGCCGCGGCCCAACCGTCGGGCTCCGCGTCCGGGACGTCCATGCCGAACCAGTGCCGCTCGTAACCAAAGTAGATGAACAACGTGAACAAGAGCGCCAGCCCGACCCAGCCGCCACTCCAGAGCAGCGCTTCGCGGACAGGGATCGCGTGCGCTTTGCGGTGGAACACGCCGAGATCGAGCGCGAGCAGGACCACGATGAAACCAATGAAACCGAGCCACAACCATTCCATGACCATCTCCGAGAACGCGCGGGACTGAGGCTGCTCGATTCCAGCGACGGGTGTCACATGAGCGCGCCGGCTGGCGACGTTGCAGCGGAATACGCGATTCCGCCGGCGCCAAAGCGCAGCGCTCAGCAGGGCAGCGAACTCGTGGCGCTACGCGTCAAATCAACGCGCGCGTCGAGCCGTCGCTGGCGCGCGGTCTAGCACCGCAGCGACATCAGCGCGTAGAGATGGTCCGTGCCTTCGCCATCCGGCAGTGCACAATGTGCAGCGGAGCGAGCGGCCGGGAGGGTGAGCGAACGTTCGATCAAGGAAGACCGGCAGGCCGACGGGGCCAGCCCCTCAGCCGTGCTCGCTCGACGGCAACCTGCGCCGTCAAAAAAAGCCTCAGCATTTTCTCCGCCCAAATCTCCGCCTGTGGCGACGGTGGGAAAGTAATCGTCGACGCCTGCCCAACCCACCAGGGCAAACAGCAACAGATTACGGAGAAAAAGGCCGTACCGGTTCATCCGGCGTTCCACCACAAAGAATCAGGTCGTCCGTGACTGCGAACGTCGTCTATTGTAACGTCAGCCGTTCAAACGTGTCGGTGCGGTGAGCGGATCTTCACTCGCCGGATTTTAGTTGGCGGATTCGCCGCACTCCAGGGTACCCGTGGCCCCTCGTGGGTCATACGATTGGGCCTGCCAAAACATCCGCGGCCATTTTCGACCCGAGACACGTACAAATCCGATGGCCGGCGGTTCCGACACTTTTGTGTCGCGACAGCCTCGAGCCACAACGGCACATCGGCGTTTTGGTCAATCAAATTGTCGTCCATGATGCCCAATTGCCGACCATGACACACGATGCCGCTGCCCAGGTCCGCGAGACGGTGGACGCCGTCTACCGCTCGGAATCGCGCCGCGTGCTGGCCACGCTGATTCGGCTATTGGGGGATTTCGACCTCGCTGAGGAAGCCTTGCACGAGGCCTTCGCGTCGGCGGTCGAACAATGGTCGCGCGATGGCGTGCCGGCGAACCCCCGAGCCTGGCTCGTTTCGACCGGCCGCTTCAAGGCGATCGACACGCTCCGCCGTCGCGCTCGCCACGATGCCTCGCTGCTTGCCCTGGCCGAACGGCTGGACGCCGACCTGCGCAAATCGGCGGGACCGGAAATGGTCGCCGTCGAAGACGATCGCCTGCGGCTGATTTTCACCTGTTGCCATCCCGCGCTGCCGCCGGAGGCACAAATCTCGCTCACGTTGCGCGAAGTCTGCGGACTCACGACAGAGGAAATCGCCAGTGCCTTTCTCACCGCTCCGCCCACGCTGGCCCAGCGCATCGTGCGGGCGAAGGCCAAAATTCGTGCCGCAAAGATTCCCTATCAAATCCCGTCGCGCGAAGAGTTGCCCGACCGCCTGGGGACGGTGCTGCATGTGATCTATTTGGTGTTCAACGAGGGTTATTCGGCTTCCTCGGGTGAGTCGTTGACACGCCCCGATCTTTCCGGCGAGGCCATCCGGCTGGGCCGCCTGTTGTTGGAGCTGTTGCCCGAGCCGGAAGTCCGTGGCCTCGTGGCGTTGATGTTGTTGCACGAGTCGCGACGCATGGCCCGAACGCGGCCGGACGGCGAACTGGTCCTGCTGGAGAACCAAGATCGCGGGCTTTGGAACCGCGGCCAGATCGAGGAAGGGCTCGCGCTCGTCGCGGAAGCACTCGCCTCGCAACGATTCGGGCCGTACAGTCTGCAGGCGGCAATCGCGGCCGTGCATGCCGAAGCGCCGCAGCCGGCCACGACCGATTGGTCGAGAATCGTCGGTATCTACGATCTGTTGCTGCAGATCGAATCCTCGCCAGTTGTCGAATTGAACCGGGCCGTGGCAGTGGCCATGCGGGACGGTCCGGCAGCTGGATTGGAACTGATCGACGCCATTCTCGCACGGGGCGATCTGACCGATTATCACCTCGCTTATGCGGCCCGGGCCGATTTTTGTCGGCGGCTGGGTCGGACGGCCGAAGCGGAACGCGCCTATCGGCAGGCGATCGACCTGGCCCGGCAGGAACCGGAACGGCGATTTCTGGAGCGACGACTGGCAGAATTGGGCGACTAAAGATTTTCTGCGAAGGCCTGTCGATTCCGGCGGCGGCCGAACGACTAGTTCGCGAGCCGTCGATGTGGCCCCGGAGGAATGGGGCGGCGATTCGGCCCAAACACTCTCCGCCGCGAGCGGAACTATCCAGGAGACACGACCTTGCGATTCATGGTCATTGTCAAAGCGAACCCCGACTCCGAAGCCGGCGTCCTGCCGACCCCGGAATTACTCGCCGAAATGATGAAGTACAACGAAGAACTGGTGAAAGCGGGCGTGATGCTGTCCGGCGACGGGCTGCACGCCAGCTCCAAGGGAGTTCGGGTCAAATTCTCGGGCGGCAAAACGACCGTGACCGACGGCCCCTTCACCGAAACCAAAGAGCTGATCGCCGGCTTTTGGATCTTTAAGGTGAAATCGAAGCAGGAGGCGATCGACTGGGTCAAGCGAGCGCCGATGCAAGACACCGAACTCGAAATTCGCCAAATCTTCGAGGCCGACGACTTCGGCGACAACCTCACTCCGTCGCTCAAGGAAAAGGAAGCTCGATTGCGGGCCCAAACGGCCAACAAAAAGTAAACGGCACACCGAGCGGCACCCCCGCAATCAAAAACATCATGTCCGTCGACAAACACAGGAGAACTCGCCATGCAAGTTAGCCCGTATCTCTTTTTTGAGGGTCGTTGCGAGGAAGCTCTCGAGTTCTACAAGAAAGCCGTCGGAGCGGAGGTCAATTCGCTGATTCGCTACAAGGACTGCCCAGATCCGCTGCCTCCCGGCATGTTCCCGCCGGGATCGGAGAACAAGGTCATGAACGCCGAGTTCAGGATCGGACAGTCGAAGCTCTACGCCTCGGACGGACGCTGCTCGGGGAAGCCCGTGCATCAAGGCTTTTCGCTTTCCGTGACGGTGGCCAACCCGGCGGAGGCCGGTCGCTGCTTCGCCGCTCTCTCCGATCAGGGCCAGGTGCAGATGCCGCTGGGCAAAACGTTCTTCTCACCGAGCTTCGGCATGCTCACCGATCCGTTTGGCATCGAGTGGATGGTCTACGTGGCACCGTAACGCCGATCGGCCGTGCACGATTCGTGCTTGGCCACGTCAGTACCATGCCGCGTCAGTACCATGCCGAATCAGTCCCACTCTTTGACTCACAGGGTCCGGTCATGAAATACATGCTGTTGATTTATAGTGACGAAGAGGCGTGGACCGATGCCGAGCGCCAACACTGCTTCGCGGAATCGACCCAGCTCACGCACGATTTGAATGCCGCCGGCCAGTTTCTGGGAGCCTCGCCGTTGCACTCCGTGTCGACGGCGACGAGCGTCCGCATCCGCAACGGCAAACGACTGGTCACCGACGGCCCATTCGCCGAGACCCGCGAGCAGCTCGGCGGATACTTCCTCATCGAAGCTCCCGACCTCGACGCGGCGATCGGCATTGCGGCGCGCATCCCGGGAGCGCGCAAAGGAACCGTCGAGGTCCGCCCGGTACTAGAACTCGATGGGCCGCCGACAGAAGCCTCCGCGGACGCGGCAAGACGCGTCGATTGACCGCCCGCGTGGACAGAGCGGTCACGGATGGATTAAGGGAGTTCGACCGCCCGCAATTGCGAGGGGTGCGACCGATCTGGGATACTGCAGGCTGACGTCGAGATCTCCGGCACGTAGCGGCGAACAAAACTCTCATGACCGGTCTGCGGCACGGCTTTTTGGCCGATCGAGCAGTCACTGCTGATCCGGCAGCGACTGGCGGAGGCTCGTTTTCGCGGCGGGCCCTATTGCAGCGGGCGGCCAGCGGCTTCGGCGCCGTCGCGCTCTCGGCCCTATTTTGCGACGACGCATTTGCCAACTCGGCGAGCCCGGCTGATCCGCTCGCGGCGCGGCCGCCCCATTTTCCGCGCGGGCCAAGCGGGTCATCTTTCTCTACATGGACGGCGGCCCTTCGCAGGTCGATACGTTCGATCCCAAGCCGCGGCTCGACCGGGAGCACGGGCAACCCTTCAAAATGAAGGTGCAGCCGACGCAATTCGACAATGTCGGCACCACGCTCAAGTCCCCCTGGCAGTTTCGCAAGCGGGGCCAAAGCGGACTCGACGTGAGCGACCTCTTCCCGCACGTCGCCCGGTGTGCCGACGACCTGTGCGTCATCCGGTCGATGACGTCGCAGTTCTCCGAGCACACGAACGCAAATTATTTCCTGCACACCGGCCTGGGACTGGTCGGCCGGCCGAGCATGGGTTCCTGGGTGCTTTACGGCTTGGGGACCGAGTGCCATGACCTGCCCGGCTTCGTCGTATTGAACGGCGATTTGATTCCGCCCGGCGGCCTCGAATGCTTTCACAACGGCTTCTTGCCGGCGACGTATCAGGGCTCGGTCTTCAAGCGCGGGGCCAACCCGGTCGCCGACTTGAGAAGCCTCGACTCGTCGCCCATCCGGCAGCGTCGCGAGCTGGAGCTGATGCGGCGGCTGGACGCGGCTGGCCTGGAGCGGAACGGTCCCAGCGACGCGATCGAGTCGGCAATTCGCAATTACGAGCTCGCATTCCGCATGCAGACGGCCGTCCCCGAGCTGATGGACGTTTCGCGCGAGTCGCGAGCCACGCAGGAGCTGTATGGCCTCTTCGATCCGTTCGAGAAGACCCGCAACTACGCGCACCAGTGCCTGGTCGCCCGACGGCTCATCGAGCGGGGAGTTCGCTTCGTCGAACTGACCTGCCCGCAGGTGGCGGCCGACCGCTGGGACCAGCACAGCCGCCTCCGCGAGGGACACGAACTCAACGCGCAGGCCACCGACCGGCCGATCGCCGGCCTGCTCACCGACCTCAAATCACGCGGCCTGCTGAAAGACACGCTGGTGATCTGGGCGGGCGAATTCGGCCGGACGCCGATGGCCCAAGGCAGCGACGGCCGCGACCACAACCCGTTCGGCTACACGATCTGGATGGCGGGCGGCGGCGTGAAGCCGGGCTTCGTCTTCGGCAAGACCGACGAGTACGGCTACTATGCGATCGAGAACAAGCTCGAGATGTACGACCTCCACGCGACGATGCTCTACCTGCTCGGCCTGGACCACAAAAAACTCACCTTCCGCTTCAGCTCTCGCGACATGCGACTGACCGACGTGCACGGCCAGGTGGCACACGAGATCATTGCCTAGCGCTCGCGCAACCGCGCCGGCGTAGAAAACTGATCTTGTTTGAATCGCCCTCTTGTGGCTGAATGGAGAGAGCGGTTTTTTATTGCGCTGCGGAGAAGATCCGTAGGTCGAACGCGCGCGACGGGATCGCGTTGCCGGCGTTGATTGGGTGGGCTCGTGTTGCGCGGGAGCGGCGATTGTGGTTTCAGGTGCGCAGCGACATGAGCGAAATGTCATCCCAACCCCCAGTGGTGTGGTCAACTACTTTCACAAGGTAGTTGACCACGGAGATAGTTGACCACAGGCCGTGCGCCGGGGAACGGTTCCCCGCCAGGAACGAAAAAAGGGTTCCCTACTGGTGGTGGGGATCCTTTTTCACTAAACGGAGTCGAAAGATCGCCAGCAGCTGGACCCGTTCCCGAGGATGCCGACCCCAGCAACTGTCTCGGAACGGTGGGACAAGTGGACCCGGCGGGACACCGAAAAGTGGTCCCGGCGTGACGGGACTCCATGAATTGATATAAGGGGAAAGGGCAAAAGTGGTCCCACCGCGCGGGCTTCCGCCTCCGCAATCTTGCTCGACGGAGGGGCGGTCTGCGGTAAGTCACTGACCTACGGCGACAACTTACGACCATAAACGGTCGCCAGGCGATCGATCGCCGTGTCGACGGCGGCGGCCTTGGCGTCGGCACTCAGTCTCCCACTCTCCGCCAGCAGATCGGCCAGTTCGTCCAGCGTGCGGCGTGACAGGTGCGGGCTGTAAAGCAGCATCAGCCGTCGTTCGACGAGATCCTCCAGCCGCTCGACTCGCTCGTGCGCGATCACCCACCGCACGAACGTCCGTGGCAGGGAGCTGTCGACGACGCTTTCCAACCGCCGCGGATCGGCGTCGCTCGATTGGGCCTGCAGAATCTCGCCGGTGAGCGTGCCGCAAAGTTCCCAGATTGCGTTCACTTGCTCGCGGACTCAAGCCAAACTGTGAGGCGACTTGCTGTTTCTGGGCGTCCCGGGCCGGGGCGTCCTCGCCGAGGTTTTTGCTGCCCGGCAGATAACGTCCCACGGTCAACGCCGAGCGGGTAATGCCGAGACGCGCGAGGACCGAGTCGGTCACCAGCTCGCCGAGGGCGCGGGACGTCGTCAACTTGCCGCCCACCAGCGTGAGCACGGGGATCCGCCCGTGGGATTGGACGGCAATCGAATGGTCGCGCGAGATCGAGGCTTCCGATGCGTTGCCGGCGTAAGGCAGCGGCCGCACGCCGCTATAGGTCAAAGTGACGTCGCTGGAGACCAGGTGCACTCCGGGAAACAGCTCGTTCACCGTCTCGATCAAATAGGTCAGTTCGGCGGGCGAGGCGACGGCCGTCTCTGGGGGAGCGTCGAATCGCTCGTCGGTGGTGCCGACAAGCACGGCGTCGCCGAAGGGCAGCACGAAGATCAAGCGACCGTCGGCCGCCTCAGCATAGACGCCGGACGGTCCGATCGCCTGCTTGAGCGCCGCCTGATGACTGACAAAGTGGCTCCCCTTGGTACCACCAAACAGCCGCGGGGCCGGCACGTGCAGCTCGCCGAGCGTGAGGTCGCCCCACGCGCCGGTCGCGTTGATTACGAGCTGGGGCGTCACGGTGCTCGCGACGCCGCGGGAGTCGGTGATTTTCACGGTCTCATCGATGAACTCGGCCTGCGAATAGGTAAACAGGCGGAAATCGACGCCAGTTGTCTCGGCGATTTGCCGTGCGTCCTCGAGCAGCGCCACGCAGTAGCGTTCGGGAAACCGCATTTGGGCATCGCTATAGGCGCAGAGCCAGCGGAACCGCCCGCGATCGACCTGCGGCACGCCGGGCTCGTTCGAGTCGTGGACGCAGTGCGCCGGCATCTGCGGATCGGCCGCAAAGCGGTCGTAAAGCGACAGGCCGATCTCGATGGCCCACAGCCCGCGCTCGCTCGCGTGCTGCAAGGGATGCGTCAGGCGGTTGAGCAGCGGCGAGCGAGTGACTCCCAGAAATTTGAGTCCCGATTGAATCAATCCACTCGTTCGCTCTGCGACAGGGATGTAGAGTCGCAGCGGCTCGACCAAGTGGGCCGCCAGCTTGCAGAGGCGCGTGCGTTCGGCGAGCGATTCGCGGACGAGATGGAAGTCGGCGTACTCGAGATAGCGCAATCCGCCATGAATCAGCCGCGACGCCCGCGAGGTCGCTCCAAAGGCGATGTCGTTTTTTTCGACGATCCAGACGTCGATGCCGTTGAGCAACAGCTCGCGGGCCGTGGAGCAACCGTTGATCCCGGCCCCCAGGATCAGAACTTTCGGGCGCCCGCTCGAACTCGTGGCCGCTTCAATCATGGCCGGTATTGTTTCGGACGCCGGCCCGGAAGTGAAGGGACGCCGGAAGGCGGCTTTCGCCCGGAAATGCCAGCCGGTTTCCCGCAGTTTGCCTGTCGCCTAGAATGAGAGACCGCGATCGCGGGCTGTTTCGTGCGGAGCAGCCAAGCCGGTCGCTTTCCGCCGAGGCAGATTCGATGACGTCCAGCCCAATCGAGCAAGCCCTGACAGCTCTGCGGCATGGGCAGCTGGTGATCGTGGCCGACGCGCTCGATCGCGAGAATGAAGGGGACTTGATCTGCGCGGCCGAGACGATCACGCCGGAAACAGTCGACTTCATGCTGCGGACGGGGCGGGGCTGGCTGTGCGTGCCGCTGACACAGAATGCCGCGGAGCGATTGAACCTGACCCACGCCGTCGCGACCGACCGCAATACGGCCCCGCACAAGACGCCGTTTCTGATCCAGGTCGATCACCGTGAAGCGGGAACCGGCGTCAGTCCGAACAGCCGAGCCATGACGATTCGCGCGCTGGCCGATCCGCGTTCGACGGCCGCCGATTTCGTTCAGCCGGGCCACGTGTCGCCCCTGTTGGCGAAGGAAGGGGGCGTACTCCGCCGCGCCGGCCATACCGAGGCGACCGTCGATCTGCTCCGTATGGCCGGCATGAAGCCGGTCGGCGCGCTGATCGAGGTTTGCAGCCAGCGGCACCTGGGCATGGCGAACATGGCCGAGTTGCAGGAGCTGGCCGCCGAATATCAGATTCCGATCGTGTCGATCGAGGATCTGATCCGCTATCGCCGCGTCCGTGAACAATTAATTCATCGCGAAGTCGAAGTGCCGCTGAAGACGAAACACTACGGCACGCCGACAGTCATCGCGTATAGCGTCGCACACGAAGACCAGGAGCCTCTCGCCCTGGTTTGGGGCGACCTGGCAGGAGCGGAGCGCCCGCCCTTGGTCCGGATGCACTCTTCCTGCTTTACGGGCGACGTGCTCGAATCGCTCCGCTGCGACTGCGGCGCCCAGCTCCAGATGGCGATGGAGACGATTTATAAGGAGGGAGTCGGCGCGGTCGTCTATCTTCCGCAGGAGGGGCGGGGCATCGGCCTGCTGGCCAAACTCAAGGCCTACAAGCTGCAGGACCAAGGTCTCGATACGGTCGAGGCTAATCATCGCCTGGGTTTCAAAGCTGACCAGCGCGACTACATGGTCGGCGCGCAGATCCTCAAGGACCTTGGGCCTGACCAAAATTCGCGTGCTGACCAATAATCCCAAGAAGACCGACTCGGCCGTCTTTCACGCCGTCGAGCTGGAAATTGTCGAGCAAGTGCCGATCATCGCTCCCCCCGATCCGCACCGCGAAAAATATCTCGCGACGAAGCGCGACAAGATGGGCCATCTTCTCCCGTAGCGGCTGCACGGTCGCGCGCGGTCGATCCATCTCGCCCAGTTCGCATGGGCGCGATCGTTTCTGGCGTCACCTGGATTGGCGACGGGCATCGCCGCCGCGATCGCTGCCTCGGCACCGGGTTGGTCGGTTTTGAACCGGTAAGAATCGTTTGAGTCCGCCTCGAGCGAGCGGGGACGATGTCCATGCGGCGATGGTTTGACGGTTCTGGAAATGGTTCGGTTGCCACGGTGTACCATTTGCGCGGACCACGTCGACCCCGTTCAGCCGGCGACGTTGACGCCTCCAGACAGCCAACCGGGCTTTTGCAACTTCGGCCCCACCTTTGCTCTGCGCCACGTCGTGGCGTTTCTGGAGAAACTGTCCCGAAGCGGATCCGCGCCTGGGCTCCCCTCGTCGCTACTGGGATTTCCTTCGCGAGATGGTTCCAAACTGGCCGTCGGGCGAGCATTCTGTGACGCTTCGCGGTTGAATGGAGTCACGTGAAACCGAGCAGCGCATCCCCGATGAACCAACCGACTCTTCCCTTCCGCCTGACCATCGGCGTTGCCGTTGTGGTCGGCCTGGCCACCGTTCTGGTCGGTTTTCTCGCAATCGGAGCCATCTCTTACTCGAACACGCGCACCCTCTGGCAGAACGTCGAATCGGCTGAACACACTCAGCAGGTCCTGCTGGCATTGAACAATTTGCTGTCCCTGGCCAAGGACGCAGAGACGGGACAGCGCGGGTTTCTGATCACGGGCGACGAACGCTATTTGGCGCCTCACACGCAGGCCGTCGACCAGATCCACGGCCAGCTCGAGGAGTTAAGCCAGCTGGTCCGCGAGAATCCCGAAGAGCGGGACCACCTGCCGGAACTTCGGACGGCCCTACTCTCCAAGCTTCACGAACTCGATCACACCATTGTCACTGCGCCGCAAAGAGGGATTCGACGCGGCCAAAGCGATCGTCATGACAGACCGCGGGAAAGGGGCGATGGACCAGATTCGCGCGGAAATCAGCGCGATGCAGCAAGCTGAACGAGCCACGCGCGCCCGCCAAATCAGCGAGATGCAGTTGGCCTACGAACGGGCCGTCAGCACGGGCATTATCACCAGCGTGCTGGGATTCCTGCTTTCTGCCGTCGTCGCCTACTTGCTGCGGCAATCCGCCAACAGCCAGGCACGACAGGAATGGATTCAGGCCGGACAGCTGCAAATGGGCGAACTCATGCGGGGCAACCTGCAGTTGGCGCAACTCGGCGACAATGCGGCTCCGTTTCCTCTGCCAGTATTTGGATGCTTGTGCCGCCGTCTTTTACGCCCGCGAAGGGCAGGCCTTTGTTCGCGTCGCTGCTTACGGAGTTCCCGACGACGCGCTCCCCGCAGCCCAGTTCACCGAGGGCGACGGCCTGCTCGGCCGGGCGGTCAAAGACAAGCAGACAATTCTGTTGAACGACGTGCCCGAAGGCTATCTCACGGTCGGGTCGGGCCTCGGCCGCGGCAATCTGCGAAATCTGATCATTCTTCCCGTCGCCGAGGACTCGCAGATCAATGGAGTGTTCGAGTTCGGTTTCCTCCATGGCGCCAAGGAGCCAGTGCAGGAACTGCTGACCCGACTGAAAGAACCAGTCGGAATGGAGATTCGCGCGATCGGCTACCGCAAGCACTTGCACAACCTGCTGGAAGAAACGCAGAGACAAAGCGAGGAACTGCAGACCCAGAGCGAAGAACTCCGCGTCTCGAACGAAGAGTTGGAAGAGCAGAGCCGCGCCCTGCGGGAGTCGCAGGCACGGCTTGAAAACCAGCAAACCGAACTCGAGCAGATTAACGCGGATCTCGAGCAGCAGACTCAGTTGCTCGAGTACGAGCGCAACGCGACTCGGCGCACGAACGCCATGCTCGACGAACAAGCGCAAAAACTCGCTCAGGCCAGCCGCTACAAATCCGACTTCCTGGCCAACATGTCGCACGAGCTGCGGACGCCCCTCAACTCCTCGCTGATTCTGGCCAAATTGCTGGCGGACAATCCCGAGGGAAACCTGACGACCGAGCAGATCGAATACGCCGAAACAATTCAGGCGGCCGGAAACGACTTGCTCGCGTTGATCAACGACATTCTCGATCTGTCGAAGGTCGAAGCGGGCCGCATGGACGTGCATGTGGAGCTAGTGCAGCTCGACCAGCTGTTGCTCGACTTGAAGCGGCTGTTTGATCCCTTCGCGACACAAAAAGGCCTCGATTTCCGGTGCCGACTGGAGCCCGGCTGTCAGGAATCTATTAAGACCGATCGACAGCGACTCGAACAGATTCTCAAAAATCTGCTCTCCAACGCTCTCAAATTCACCGAAAAGGGTTCGGTTGCTCTCCAGGCGAGACAGGCGGCGAATGGCCGCGTCGAATTCGCGGTCTCCGACACGGGCATCGGAATCCCGGCCGATCAGCAACAGCTCGTCTTCGAGGCGTTTCGACAGGGAGACAGTTCACCACATCGCAAGCAAGGCGGCACTGGTTTGGGCCTCTCGATCTCGCGAGAGCTGGCACGGCTCCTTGGAGGCGAGCTAACCCTGGCAAGCGAACCTCAAGTGGGCAGCACGTTCACTCTTTCGCTGCCCGTCGAGCTGGAGTCGACCACGGGAAAGCTGCGCAAAAGCGCACCCAGGCAGGATTTATTCCTCGAAGAGTCCGCGACTCGCCGCGAGGTCTTTCCGGTCGCCACGCCGTCGCGCGAATCGTCCAAACGCAGCAAAAAGAAGTCCGACGACGATCGCGACCGCTTGAGCCCCACCACTCGCACCATTCTGGTCGTGGAAGACGACGAGGCGTTCGGCAAAATCCTGCGCGAACTTATTCAGGAGATGGAGTTCAACTGTCTGGTGGCGACGACGGCCGAGGAGGGCTTTAACCTCGCACTGGAGCACGAGCCCCGGGCCGTGATTTTGGACATCGGACTCCCCGATCATTCGGGTCTGTGGGTCTTGGATCGGCTCAAGCACGACCGGCGGATGCGGCACATCCCGGTCCACGTCATTTCCGCGACCGACCAAACACGCCTCGCCATGGAGTTGGGAGCCGTCGGTTATATGCTCAAGCCGGTGGAGCGCGCGGATGTCGCGGCCGCGCTGCGACAGCTTGAAGTTCGGCTGGATCAGGAGATCGGCCGCGTGCTCGTTGTCGAAGATGACCCAGTCCAGCGGGCCGCCGTGTGCAAGCTGCTGGCTTCCCACGAGCTGGAAACGGTGGGCGCGGCGACCGGAGCCGAATGTCTCGAGGAGCTCAAGCGCCGCACGTTCGACTGCATGGTCCTGGACCTGACGCTTCCCGATTCATCAGGGTATGCGCTCTTGGAGACGTTGAGTCGCGAGGAGGCATACTCGTTTCCGCCCGTGATCGTCTATACCGGGCGGGATTTGTCGGAAGACGAGGAGCAGCAGCTCCGCCGCTACTCAAAATCGATCATCATCAAGGGGGCCAAGTCGCCCGAGCGATTGCTCGACGAGGTCACGCTGTTTTTGCACAAAGTCGTTTCGAACCTTCCTGCCGAACAGCAGCGGATGCTTGAGAAAGCCCGCGTGCGGGACGAGACCTTGGAAGGCCGCCGCATCCTGATCGTGGAGGACGACGTTCGCAACGTCTTCGCGCTCACGCGGGTTTTGGAATCGCGCGGTGTTTCGGTCGAAATCGCGAGGAACGGCCACGAGGCGCTCAACTCGCTGGAAAGACTTAACGGTGGGGCGACCCACGTCGACCTGGTCCTGATGGACGTAATGATGCCGGAGATGGACGGCCTGACCGCTGTCCGAGAGATCCGGAAACGCTCCGAGTGGAAAAAACTGCCGATCATCATGCTGACGGCCAAGGCCATGCCGGACGATCAGGCGGAGTGTCTGGCGGCAGGAGCGTCAGACTATTTGGCCAAACCGCTGGACGTCGACAAGCTCTTGTCACTCATCCGTGTCTGGTTGCCGCGCTAGCGAGTTTCGGTCGTGACCGATAAAGCCGACGATCTCGAGCTCAAGCTGCTGCTCGATGCGGTCTATCAGCGCTATCACTACGACTTTCGCGGGTACGCGATGGCGTCCTTGAAGCGCCGGCTCTCCCACGCCAAGGATCACTTTGGCTGTCGCTCCTACTCGCACCTGCAGGAGCTCGTCCTGCACGACGAGACAATGCTGACAAAGCTGCTCTCGTACCTGACGGTGCAAGTCAGCGAATTGTTTCGCGATCCGGATTATTTTCGCGCAATTCGCCAGGACGTTGTCCCCTACCTCAAAACCTATCCTTCGCTCAAGATTTGGGTCGCCGGATGCAGTTCGGGCGAGGAACTGTATTCCCTTGCGATCTTATTGCGAGAGGAGGGCTTGGAAGAGCGGTCCATGCTCTACGGCACGGACATCAACCGAGAAGCCCTGCGACAAGCCGAAGTCGGGATCTATCCGCTCGACCGGATGCCGCTCTTTACGGAGAATCATCGGCGGTCGGGGGGCAAGTCGTCGTTGTCGGACTATTACACCGCGAACTACGATGCGGCCGTCCTGGACAAGAGCCTGAGGCGCAAGGTCCTGTTTGCCGACCATAGCCTGGTGACCGACTCGGTCTTTGCGGAGGTTCAACTGATTTCGTGCCGCAACGTGTTGATCTACTTCGACCGGGAGTTTCAGGACCGGGCGATCAGCCTGTTCAAGGACGCCCTGACGCTGAACGGTTTCTTAGGAATTGGAGCCAAAGAGAGTTTGCGTTTTTCGCGTCATTCGGGGGCATTCGCCGACTTCGTGCGGAGTGCGCGAATTTATCAACGGCGGGGCGACTCATGACGCGACACCGCATCGAGGCCGTGGCCATCGGGGCGTCCGCCGGCGCGCTCGATGCGCTCTCCACGCTCCTGAGCCAGCTGCCCCGCGACTTCCCGCTCCCGCTGCTGATCGTCACTCACCTGCCGCCCGATCGCGACAGCATCTTGTGCTCTTTGCTGGCTGCGAAATGTCAAATCGGCGTGCGCGAAGCCGAGGATAAGGAGCCGATCACTCCCGGCGTCGCGTTTGTCGCTCCGCCGGATTACCATCTGCTCGTTGAGACGGACCAGCGGCTGTCCCTATCGAGCGACGAGGCCGTGCAGTTCTCGAGGCCCTCGATCGACGTGCTGTTCGAGTCGGCGGCCGACGCCTATGGTCCCGCGTTGATCGGCGTGATCTTGACGGGCGCGAACGACGACGGCGCCCGCGGTCTGCGGGCAATCGTCTCTGCCGGCGGCGTGGCGCTGGTGCAGCGGACGGACCTCGCCTATGCGTCGGCGATGCCGAAGGCGGCGCTCGCTGCCTGCCCCACCGCGCGAGATGACACTGGAGGAAATGGGAACGTACCTTTGCGAGGTGGTCATCGCCCAATGACTCCGAACCGGTTGCCCGTCTATTTTCTGGCCGTCGACGACGTGGAAGAGAACCTGATTGCGCTCGAAGCGCTACTCAAGCGCGAGGGTTTGGTGATTCTCCGCGCAGGTCTGGGCGCAACGCGCTGGAGCTCTTGCTCAAGTACGACGTGGCACTCGCCATGATCGACGTCCAAATGCCGGACATGAACGGCTTTGAATTGGCGGAGCTGATGCGGGGAGCAGGGCGCACCCAACGCGTGCCGATCATGTTCCTTACGGCGGGAACCGCGGACACTCAGCGTCGTTTTCGCGGCTATGAGGCGGGCGCCGTCGATTTCCTGTATAAGCCCATCGAACCGCATGTCCTCCGCAGTAAGGCAAATGTATTTTTCGAGCTCTATCGACAGCGCCAGGAAGTGGCCCTGCAGCGTGATGAGCTGAAACACGCGAGCGAGGAGATCGCGCGGTTGCTCGACGAGAGCCGGCGCTCCGCCGCCGCATTGAAGCTGGCTGATCAGCGCAAGGACGAGTTCCTGGCCATGCTGGCCCACGAACTGAGAAATCCGCTGGCTCCCATTCGCAGTGCCGTGGAGATTCTCAATCTGTCTGGCAGAGGCGTCGAGTCAGACGTGACCGAGATCATCGGGCGGCAGGTGGGCCACATGTCCCGCTTGATCGACGGTCTGCTCGACGTCGCGCGGATCGCCCGCGGCAGAATCGAGCTCTCGAAAAAGGAATGCGACCTGAACCGCATCGCTCGACAGACGGCAGACGACTACTCCGTGGCGCTGGCGTCGGCGGGCGTCACGCTGGACGTGAACCTTGCCAACGAACCGCTGATCGTTGTCGGCGATCCAACCCGTTTGACGCAAATCGTCGGCAATCTGCTGCATAACGCAGCAAAGTTCACGCCTGCCAACGGTCGCGTCACCGTCTCGACAAGCAGGAACGACGCGGCTCAATCGGCCGTTGTGACCGTCCAAGACACCGGCGCCGGCCTGACGCCCGACACGCTCACCCGGATTTTTGAGCCGTTTGGCAAGATCGAGCGAGCGACTGATCCAAATCATGGTGGGCTCGGACTCGGACTTACCGTGGCCAAAGGCCTGGTCGAGCTGCACGGAGGTTCGATTGCGGCCGAAAGCGAGGGAGCCGGAAAGGGCGCCCGATTCACGATCACAATTCCGCTCGCGCTGACGCGGCTCGCAACCGAGGCTCCGGCGCAGCGCCCGCCGAAACCATGGACTCTCACCCCTTGAAGATCGTGTTGATCGAGGACAACCAGGACGCGGCCTCGTTGCTCCGCAGGCTCCTGAGCGAATTGGGGCACGACGTGCGGGTCGCATTTGACGGCCCGGCGGGGGTCGCACTGACGCGCGAGTTTCGGCCCGACGTGGTCGTCTCCGACTTGAAGCTGCCGGGCGACCTGAGTGGCTACCAGGTGGCTCGGCAACTTCGCTCCGACGCCGCGACGTCGCAGGTGTCCTTGATCGCGCTCTCGGGCTTTGGCGGAGACGATAGTCGCTCCGAGGCAGAGAAATCCGGTTTCGACCACTACCTGGTCAAACCCGCCGAAATGGCCGAGCTGACCCGCGTGCTGGCGCAAGCGACCGTCGAAGCGGACTGAACGCTGCGGCCGCTCGCCACGATACGAGTGGGGGTCAGCCACTTACTTGAGCAAGTAGGCGTTCACCACGGAGATTCCCGACATCAGCGTCCCAACGATCCCCAAGAGACCCTGGTCGTTCCCGCACAGGTACAGATTTTCCAGGTGCGTGCGGCCGTTGGACATTTTTTCCGCGGCTCCGTACACGCAGCCGTTGAGATGGCCCGTGAATTTCCGAATCGTGCGCGGCGTAAAAAAGTCCGTGTCGACGATGGCGTGCCGGAAGTCGGGGATCACGCGAAGGGCGGACTCGAGCAGCCGCTGGCCCCAATAGTTTTTTTCGCGTTCGTATTGTTCCGGTGGCAGATTCAGCCAGTGGGCGGGATTCGCCAACGCAGTGATGCGGATGCGTCCCTCCTCGGGAGGGCGTTCGTACTCGAAATTGTTTGGCGAGCAGATGATGCCGCTGCGCAAGTCGATCGGCTCGCAGGGCATCTCGTAGGTGAACTTGGGAGAGTCGTTGTAGAAGACGATCGTCGCGTCGTGCCCCAGCTCGGACGGCTGTCGATCGAGAGAATAGATCGACTCGGTGTAGGTGATGTTGCCGGCCTCGACGGGGGCCGGGCGGTCGTCGGCGCCGCCGAGCAGCCGCAACGTCTCGAGCGTGCCGGCCGACGAGATGATGTTGTCGGTTTCGATCGTCTCGCCGTCGTCGAGCACGATGGCGGTCGCCCGGCCGCGGCGGCTCTCGATCGCGCGGACGCCGCTGCGCAGTCGCAGTTCGCCCCCGAGCTCTTTGAATCTGCGGACCAGCACTTTCAGGATCCGTCGCACTCCCTCGAACGGCCGGGCGAACCCTTCGAGGAAAATGCTGCGAAACATGATCGCGAACTGAGAGAAGTCCATGTCGT
This sequence comes from uncultured Planctomycetaceae bacterium, assembly GCA_963813715.1. GTDB lineage: Bacteria > Planctomycetota > Planctomycetia > Planctomycetales > Planctomycetaceae > DASPSM01. Next base: position 157,646 of record CAWFAK010000008.1, read on the forward strand.
TGGGCGAAGCGCTTCCGTAGAAGAGCAGCGGACACATCAGCATTTCGATTAAGAGCGCGTCGTGGAAAAAGTCGGCCAGGACGGCCCGTGCGGAGAGCGGGCACTTCTCGAAGCTGGCGACCTCGAACGCCGAGATGTGAGTTACGAGCCGGGAAAACGCGTCAATTTCGGCGGGAAAATGCTGGCGGACCTGCTGCGTCAATTCGTCGATGCCGTTGCTGAACCGCAGCGTGCAGTCGGGAAATGCGACGGTCGAGAAGCGTTGCGGCGAAAGTCCAAAATCGTCCCACCGCAGGCGCAGTTGTCGCAGAACCTTGCTCAGCGGGCCGGTCTTCGCGCCCGGCGGCGCGTAATTGGTCACCGCGTGCAGGCCCACATCGTGATTGCGGCCACGGAGGCGATAGAACGAATTGAGGCCGCCGATCGTCGTGTGCCGCTCGAGAATGCACACGGACTTTTCGTAGTAGGCCAGCCGGATTCCAGCGGCCAGACCCGACATGCCGGCGCCGATGATGACCGCGTCGTAGGCCACGGGTCATTCGCCTGAGGAAACGGTGGCAGCCATCACAGCGGCCGGGCTAAGCCGAGGCCTGGGCGCCTTTCAAAAGCGGCGAGAGATAATCAACCGTGCCGGCCATGGTCGACAGGCGCGGATAGTCGTCCTCGGGAATCTGGATGCGGTACTGCTTCCGCAACTCCATGACGATGTCCAGAAAGTCCATGCTGTCGAGCTCCATTTGCTCTCGCAGCGGGACATCGTCCTTGAGGCGGGTCAAGTCTTCGTCGGGCGCAATGCGCTCGAGGATATCGACCACAACCCGTCGAATGTCGTCCGGATTCATTCCCAAAGCTCCAGCCTTCTTCTCAAAGAACCCACGCGGACCAGACGCCGGCCGGCGCTCCTGCCGCACCGTGCGTTTTGCCCCTGCTTGCGTTCCGCGCTCGGTGCGCGGTTTGGGAACGCTTCCTGTGGGCGGAATCCACACCGATCGCAGACGTCACCGCTGCGCGGACGCGGGGAGTTTTTTGACGATGACGACCGAATTAATCCCCAGCATGCCGAACGAGTTGTTCAGAATGCAATCGACTTTCCCCAGCCGGCGCGGCTGATTGGCCACGATTTGCGGCATCGCGCAGTCGGGATCAATCGTATCGAGGTTGATTGTAGCGTGTGCGATTCCATCGTCAAACGAGGGGAGATTCCCCAAGAGTTCCAGCGCCCCAGCCGCTCCCATCGCATGGCCGATAAAGCTCTTCGTGTTGTTGATGGCCACGTTCGGGCTGTCGCCGAAGACTTCCCGCAGGGCCCCCACCTCCTCGATGTCGCCCTGTTGGGTTGCCGTCGCATGGCTGCTGACGATGTTCACGTCGGTCGGCTTGAGGCCTGCCCGGTCGAGTGCCAGGAACATGCATTCGGCCTGGCGATGGCGGTTGGGCATGACGAAATCGCCGGCGTCCGAGTTCATCGCATAGCCGACAATTTCGCCGTAAATGCGGGCTCTCGCGGGCCAGCGCGTCGGGCAACCGCTCGAGCACGCAGACCCCGCCCCCCTCGGCCACCACGATTCCGTTGCGATCTTTGTCGAACGGACGGCTGGCCTTGGTCGGGTCGGGGTGGCGGGCCAGCGCCCCTTCGGCCTGAAAGCTCGCGAAAATCCCAAACGTGTGAATGCTCTCGGAGACGCCGCCGGCCAAAGCCTGATCGACTTCGCCCAACCGCAACATCTGCACGCCGTGAATCAGACCGGCGTTGCCCGCCGCACACGCCGCCCCGACGGTCAGATGTGGACCGGTAATCCCCAGGCTGATGGTTACTTCGCCGGCCGGGTTGTTGGCCACCGTGCGGGGATTGTGATGATGGGACCAGACAGCCGTGTCGTAGTCGTAGCGCGAAATCTCATAGATTTCGTTCTCCGTCTCGACGTTGCCGTGCTCGGTGATCCCGAGGAAGACGCCGACTCGGCGTTTTTCAATCGTTTCCCAGGCAAGCCGCGCGTCCTGCACCGCTTCGTGGGCACAGTAAATGGCCAGAGAGCCCGCTCGTGTGCCCCGCCGCAGGTCCTTCTTCTTTTGGTAGCGGAGGACGTCGCAGCGGCAGACGCCGGCGACCGTCGGCGGCATATAGCGGGTTTCGTACGGGACGACTCCCGAGCGGCCCTCCAGGAGGGCACCGCGGAATTCCGACAGATTGTTGCCGTTCGGTGCCGCCAGACCGACGCCGGTAATGACGATACGATTGCTGTCGGACACGCGGTCGGCCACCAGCTGGGTTGACTAACTGCTTTGCGCAAGGCGATACGCAAGAGGACGTTGAGGGCGAATCCAGAGATTACCGCACCCGTTCGTTCGTGACAAGTTGTGGAAATTGGACGGCAAACGGTCTGGGTCGCCACAATTGCCTCGCCTCAAGCGCGCCACCCCGCGCCAGCGAGACAAACAAGCGATCGTAACCGGGCGCGGGTCCTCGAAACCGGTCTTGCGTGAAAACCAATCGTGACCATAATTTGCGTCCCCTCCCCGTTCGATTTCGCTGCGGCATTTTGCATTTGAGCTTTCGGGATACGCACGGATGTGGTGCCCCACTTGTAAGGCGGAAGTCGCTGCCGAGGTTGCGGCCGACAACCGCCGCGTGCGCTGCGCTACGTGCGGTAGCGAGATCCCGGTGCCGGCTGGTTTTAACGGCCTGGCAAAAACTCGCGAGGCCCGCGAGCTTCTCGATCGTTGGGCCTCCGAGCGGCAGACCGAACCCACGCCCGCCCGCTCTTCTGCCGGCCGAGTTGTTACCGGCGCGAGCCGATCGCCTGTCGGTGGTATTGGGAACAGTGGCGGAGGTGTGAATCTCGAGGCCGACACAGCCTATGGCTCCGGCCGGGCCGACGACGTCGTGCCGGTTCGGCCCGAACATTCTCAGCAAGAAACACCGGGCGCTTCGCGACGATTCGACACGGCCCAAACGCTTGCCGGTCCGACCGGAGCCGAACCCGTGCGCGGGTCCGGAACGGGGTATTCGACGTCAGGCGGATCGAGCCCCCGCGCGATCCCGCGAGTCGAAAGCAATCGGGTCCATCGCGTCCACGGATCCGACTTCAACGGTCCTAACTTCGACATCCAAGGCAGCCTGCTCGAAACCGATCGCCGCAAGACGAATTGGACTTATGTTCTGGGCCAGTTGCTGGCCTACTCGGGCGTCGCCCTGCTGACCGTCGGCAGCACGCTCGTCCTGTGGGGATACTTCGGTGGACCGGCTAGCTATGCCCCCACCGGATGGCTGACCACGATGGCTGGCCAGATGATCCTGATCCTCGGCGTGGTCACACTCGTTTCCGGCGGCATGGAGCAGACGAACGAAGACGTGCGCGTCCGCATCGAACGGCTGGGCGAGCGCATGATCCGAATCGAGCAACTTGCTCGCGACCACGCCCTCCGTGGCCCGAATAACGCTGCCGACTATTCCCGCGCGTCGGGGCCGGATGCTGGCTCTCGGCAAGAGTCCGAACTGCGCCGCTAGAGCGGCTTGGACTCGGTCACGCGTTGCGGGAAACTATCTCTCATCATGTCCGATCGTCCGTCCGTTGTTTGGTTCCGCTGCGATCTTCGCCTGGCCGACAACCCCGCCCTGACGGCCGCCGTCGCGGCGGGGCGGACCGGTCATCCCGCTCTTCATTTGGTCACCAGACGAAGAAGGGACATGGCTGCCCGGTGCGGCCAGTCGCTGGTGGTTGCACCAGTCGCTCGTGGCCATCGAACGCGAGCTTCGCCAGCACGAGTCGCGGTTAATCATCGGTCGCGGTGCGGCGCTCGAGGCATTGCAACATGTCGTCCGCTCGACAAAAGCCGCCGCTGTATATTGGAATCGCCGCTACGAGCCCGCACTCGTCAAGCGCGATCGTCAGGTCGAAGAGGCGCTTTCCAAGGCCGGCACGCCAGTCGAAACATTTCCGGGCAATCTGCTCTTCGAGCCCGCGGACGTGCTCACAAAGGAACGCAAGCCGTATCGCGTTTTCACTCCTTTCTGGAATGCGTGCCGCGCTCTGGGCGAACCGAGCGCGCCACTTGCCGTACCGCGGCGCTGGCTTTCGTCGTCCCGCTGGCCGAAATCGCTCGGCATCGACGCGCTGGAACTCGAACCCAAGCTCGACTGGGCCGCCGCATTTCGCGATGTTTGGACGCCGGGCGAGCGCGGTGCCAGCCGCCAACTGTCGCGGTTTCGCGACGAGGCGCTCGCCGAATACGTCCGTGGCCGCGATCGACCCGACACCATCGGCACGTCGCGGTTATCACCCCATTTGCACTTCGGCGAAATCACGCCGCGGCAAGTGTGGCATGCGCCTCAACGACGATAACCGCAAAAAGGCCCCGTTTTCCGCCGCCCCGCGAGCCAAATTCCTGGCTGAGCTCGGATGGCGCGAATTCGCACACCACGTGCTTTATCACTTTCCCCACACCAGCGATCAACCACTGCGGGAAGAATTCAAGCGATTTCCCTGGCGGCGCGACGCACGGCGCTCAAGGCCTGGCAGTGTGGGCAAACGGGCTTCCCCATCGTCGATGCCGGAATGCGCGAACTGTGGACCACGGGTTGGATGCACAATCGCGTGCGAATGATCGTCACCTCGTTCCTGACCAAAGACTTGCTGATCCCCTGGCGCGAGGGCGCCAAGTGGTTTTGGGACACGCTGGTCGACGCCGACCTCGCCAACAATACGCTCGGTTGGCAATGGACGGCCGGCTGCGGTGCCGACGCGGCCCCCTTCTTCCGCATCTTCAATCCGGTTTTGCAGGCACGGAAATTCGACCCCGAAGGATCGTACGTCCGCAGCTGGGTGCCGGAACTCGCGGCTCTGCCGCTCAAATACCTGCACGAACCGCACAAGGCGCCGCCGGACATGCTGGCGGCAGCGGGTGTACGATTGGGCGAGAATTATCCGCGACCTATCGTCAGCCACGCCGATTCGCGCGCCGCAGCCCTCGCTGCCTTTCGCTCACTTCGCGGCTGAGCGAACGCCTGCCGCACTTTATTGACGTGCCCGGCCAGGACGCTGCCAAGTCTCGCCGCGCTTGTAGCGATTGGCCCGCTCGACGACCACCGGGTCCTTGCTCGTCGCGATCACCTTGTCGAGCGCCTTGTCGACCTCCGCTTTTTTCGGATCGCGGACTTCGCGGTGGTGTGCAATTTCGACGATCGTTTCGCAGGCGAGCTGGGCAAACTCGGGTTGGTCAACGTAAGGCAGGACGAACCGCACCGAATCGACGGCGTACGCCGTGCGGATGCGGTTGATCACGAGCGAAACTTCTTCCGGCGTTCTTGGCGATTTTCATCGCTTGTTTCAGTCGCTCGAGTCGTTCCTTGTCGGAGCGATTGTCCCGCGCGGCCGCCACCTTTACAAAACCACGGAAGGCCTGGGCCCGCTCGGCCGGGTCGCCGGCTTTTGTCGCGATCGTGGAAAGCGTGTCGGCGACGCTCGCGTCCGGCCATTTGCTGAGGGCGTCGATGCCGAGTTGCCGACGACCCGCGTCCTCGCCTGTGGCAATCGCAGCCACGAATTCGATCAGCTTCTTGCCACCGACGCGCCCGAGGAGCGACAACAGTTGGTCACGCTGCCCGGCGTCAACTGTGCTCAGTGCCTCGATCAGAGCCGCGCCACGCTGGTCCGGGCTTTCGATACGCTCGCAAACCTGGGCGACGTCCTTTTCGGCAGCGTCACGCTCGTAGCCTTTGCGGGCCTTCAGGACGCCCGGCAACATCTTTGCGATTTGGTCCGGATGGCCGAGCTGACCGAGTGCGGCCATCGCGGCGCGCCGCACGCGGACATTATCGTCGAGCGTCGCGCCGAGGAGCGCCGGCACCTGGTCGCTCGCCCGCCGCGTCGCGAGCACATCGATCAGCGCGCCGTGAACGTCCGAGGATGCCGACAGCAGATCGCCCGCCAACGTCTGATTGATCGAGTCGACCGGGATTTCGATGAGACTCCGGCGGGCTGCCGCTTGTTCGGCATTGGTCGGTGCCGCCAGCGACTTGACGAGCAAGGGGACATCTTCGGGAGTGCCCAGTTTACCGAGCGACAGGAGGGCCGCGGCCCGCACGTTTTCATCCGTGGTTGCAGCGAGCAGGTTGAGAACACCCGTTCGCGCGGCACGATCGCCTCGATCGGCCAGGGCATCCAGCAGAGCGATTTGTCCGCCGGCGTCGAGCTTTGGGAACTGCGCGACAAAAAGTTCCGTGAGAGCCGGGCCGCGAGCCGCGGTCCGCACCTGCTCGAGTCCGGCCGCGCGGAATTCCTTGTCGTGCTCGCCGATGAGCTTGACGATGGTCTGGACGAACTCGTCCGTTTGGGTATCGGCCGCGCTGGCGACCGCCGTCGCAAAGACGAACGCCAGCCCCAGAACCAAGCCACCGCGCCAGAATCGCAGCGCCATCGTGCCATCTCCCGAAGAAACTACTGAGTTGAACGAGTGAACCGCGGATTGCGGATTAAGGCCCAGCCTCTAGGCCCGAGCACAGGCCAGCAGGCCGCGCGTCGCCGCCAGGCGGACCAGGCGCGGCTGTTGCTCGCCCGCCAGAGACTGATAAATCGCCTTCGCTTCCGCGTGCTTGTCGGCGGCTAGGAGGGCCTCGGCACAGGCCAGGAGTCCGTCGATCACAACCTGCTTGTCGCCGTTCGCCGACGGTAACGCCGCCTGTAGGACCGCTGCCGACTCGGCCGTGCCGATCGTTCCGAGCGCGAGCGCGGCGGCTCGGGCGACGGCCGGATCGTCCGTCTGCAGCAATTTGCCCAGCGGGGCGACGGCGGCCGCATCGCGCCGCGAGCCAAGCGAGCTGATCACGCCGATCTTCTGGCTACCGCTCACCGTGCCGAGCGCCTCCCGCAGCGCGGCTCCCGCCTCGGGGACATTGATCCGCTCGAGCGCGTAACGGGCCATGTGCGACTGCTCTTTGTTGCCGAGTTGCCCGGCCAGCGATGGCACCGAGGCGACCGTGCCAACGATCATCAGCTTGCGGCACACGTAATCGTGGGCGTCGCGCGAAAGGCTTTCCTTTAGGGCGGCGAGCAGGCGATTCTCCAGATCCTGGCTGACGGCAGGGTCGCCATGCGCGGCAACGGCCGCGTCGTCGATCGGCGACAACACCGATAGGTCGGTCCCCCAGTCGAACTTTTTCAGGGCTTCAAAAGCGTCGGCCAGCATGGTTCGCGTCCTGATTGGCGGGCTTTTGTTCGGATGCGATGCGGCGCGTGGCAAGGCGAAGCGGGCGACCCTCGCCGAGTGGTCATTGCCGGATTACAACTGCCACGGCTCGCGGCGAGCGCGATCGATGAAACGGTTGGCTTCGGCATCGCCGGGAAACTCCTGCCGGGCAGCATCCCACTTGAGCGAGCGCTTTGAGCTGGTAAGCAATATTTCCCAGGTGCGACACGACCGCGGTGTTGGCCGCCAGCTCGATATCGCGGAAGGGCTTCTCGCGGGTTTTGACGCAATAAATGAAGTCGGCACCGATATTGTCGCCGCCTTTGTAGGTGGGCACCGGCTTGGGCGGCAGTTTTTGCCCGGGCGTCCCTTCGATCTGCATGTTCTGCGCGTGTGGCCGGTTGTGCGTCAGGACCAGGCCGTTCGGATATTTGTATTCGAGGAAATGGCCCTCTTTGTCGTCGTGATAAATCACTTCCTCGGGCTGCAACTCGCGAACGTCGCAGATGAAGGTCGCCCCGCCGAAGTGATGGGCTCCCCAGTCGGTCATGCCGCCGCCCGAATAGTCGCTGAACGAGCGCCAGCTCGCGCCGTTGATCGAATAGCTGCCGCTGCAACGCTTCGAGTTGTACGGCCCCCACGGCGCGGGGCCGAGCCACATGTCCCAGTCGATCTTCTCGGTCATTTCTTCGGGTGGCAGATTGCACAGTTTGGGAAGCGGCCCGACGTTGACGTTGATCGACTTGATCTTCCCGAACTCGCCCGCCCAGGCCGGATCGACCTGCTTGCGATAATCTTCGAGCACGCGCTGGCTACCGCCGGAGACGACGCGTCCGTACCGCCGGGCGGCGGCGATCATCAGCGGCCCCTCCCGCAGGGTGAGCGTTTCGGGCTTTTGGCAGAAGACGTCTTTCCCGTTGCGGCAGGCTTCGATGGTGATGATCGCGTGCCAGTGATCGGGCGTGGCGATGTGCACCGCGTCGATATCGGGCCGCGCCAGCAACTCGCGGAAATCGTTGTAGGTCTTGCAGTCGTGATTCCGGTAATGGCCGTCGATCGTCGCCTTTGACCGCGTGCGGACCTCTTCGCGAACGTCGCACATCGCCACGTACTGCACGTCTTTGCGATTGAGGTAGCCCCACTGATCACCGCGGCCCATGTTGCCGATGCCGATCCCGCCCATCACGATGCGATCGCTCGCCGCCGGCCGTTCACTGTTGCCCAGCGCAGAGGAGGTGATGATGAACGGCACACCGAACGCGGCTCCCGCGCCGGCACCGGCCGTCTTCAAGAATTCACGACGAGTGGGTCGCTTCTTCTGGCTCATGGATATTCCTGTTTTGAAGGACGGCGGAAAGGCAGGGTCCGGAGGCCGGCATCGCGGGGGATTGACGACAGTTTAGCTCGACGGCTCACGAGTTGTCACCAGATCGGGGCCACCAAGGAATCAATCGCGACCGCGATGTGAGCGACTGAATCCTCGCGCGGTGTCTGCATCATCGATCCGAAGCTCGCTGCAAGCGGATTTGACCGAGATCGGCATTTGTCCGACAATCGCGGCGGAAACGGCGGTCGCGCCGCTTCTGATGACGAAGGCCCAACCCGAATCGCGTTCTTCCTACCCCGGTGAGCCTCCAGCAACTTTCCGCCGAAGAATCCATGCGTCCCCTATTCCTGAAAACGCGGCCCGTCCAACCCATCCGGTGGCTGCTGGCAATCGGAATTATCTTGCTGCCCGGTTGGCAGGTCCGAGGAGCCGAGGATCCCGGACGGCCGAACATCGTGCTGATCCTGGCGGACGACCTGGGCTACGGCGATCTCGGTTGCTACGGCCAAAAGCAAATCGCGACGCCGAATATCGATCGCCTGGCGGCCGAAGGTCGACGATTTACGCAGTTTTACGCCGGCTGCACGGTGTGTGCTCCGTCGCGTTGCGTGCTGATGACCGGGCTGAATACCGGACACTGTTATATTCGCGGCAATTCCAACCACAGCCTGCGAGGCAGCGACGTCACGGTGGCCCAAGTGCTCAAGCGGGCCGGCTACGCAACGGGCCTGTTCGGCAAGTGGGGGCTCGGTCAGGAGGGCAGCGACGGCGTGCCGACGCGTCAGGGTTTCGGGCGGTTCTTCGGCTATCTCGACCAGGTGCACGCGCACAATTACTTTCCCGCCTTCCTGATTTCCGACGAATCGCGAGAGCCGCTGCAGAACGTCGTCCCCGGACGGGGCCTCTACGGTTCGGGAGTGGCGTGCAAAAAGGTGCAATACAGTGCCGACCTGATCCGCGATCGGGCGCTGGCGTTTCTCGACGAGCACAAGTCCGGCCCGTTCTTTCTCGAGTTCGCATCGACTCTGCCGCACGCCAACAACGAATCGCGCCCGAACGGGATGGAGATCCTGGATTATGGGCCTTATCGCAACAAGGATTGGCCCGATCCGGAAAAAGGTCAGGCCGCGATGATCAGTCGGCTCGACTCGGACGTGGGGCGGATTCTGGCCCGGCTGCACGAGCAGGGCCTCGACGACCGCACGATTGTGCTCTTCACCTCGGACAATGGCGGGCACAAAGAAGGTGGGCACGATCCGCGGTTCCTCAACGATATGGGCCCGCTGCGGGGGCACAAGCGGGATCTCTACGAAGGGGGCATCCGCGTGCCGCTCGTGGTCCGTTGGCCCGGCCATACCCCGGCGGGAACCGAGTCTTCGCACGTCGGCTATTTCGGTGACTTTTTCGCGACGGCGGCGGCGCTCGCCGGCGTGACTCCACCGACAGGGCTCGACAGCGTGAGCTTCTTGCCGTCGCTCGATGCCACCGTGGGCAAGCAGTTGGAGCACGACTCTCTGTACTGGGAGTTTCACGAGCAAGGCTCGGCCCAAGCCGTGAGAATGGGGAATTGGAAGGGCGTGATTCGGCCATTGGGTTCGGGGCACGTCGAGTTGTATGATCTGACGACCGATCTGGGCGAGATGCGCGACGTCGCCGCCCAGCACCCGGAAATCGTCGAGCAAATCGTGTCAATCGCCAAGAGGCGCACACGCCGTCGCCGCTGTGGCCGGATGCCGATCCCAAGGCCAAGCCGCAGCGAACGGCGCGAACAAGGAGTTCGTGACATGGCGTTCAAGCAGCGCGAAGAGGGGCCGAAAAGCGCCCCCGCCTCCGGCCCGACCGGCCGCATCGACCGAGGAAAAGTCGGCCAAGAACGCTGCCGCTTCGAAATCGATGCCCGAGCGGCTGATGTCGTTGGACGCATTCCGCGGCTTCACGATGCTGCTGATGGTCTCGGACGGGTGGGCCATCTCCAATCTCGTCAAACACCATTCGGACATCCTCACTCGGTACGACGGGCATTGGTACGGCAAGCCCTGGAAGATGTTCTGGAATACGGCCGCCTGGCAACTCCAGCATGTGGAATGGACGGGCTGCGTCGCCTGGGACCTGATCCAGCCCTGCTTCATGTTCATGGTCGGCGTGGCGATGCCGTTTTCGTTCGCCAAACGCGAGTCCCGCGGCGATTCCTGGGGGCTGCAGTTCCGGCACGCCCTGATCCGCTCACTGATTCTGATTGGGCTGGGAATTTTCCTGCGATCGACCAATTCGAACATGACGTACTTCACGTTCGAGGACGTGCTCACGCAGATCGGGCTGGGCTACATCTTCGTGTTCATCCTGCTCCGGGCCCCCTTCGTCGCCCAGTGCGTTGCCGTGCTCGTGATCTTGGGAGGTTATTGGTTCTGCTTCTACCACTATCCGCTGCCCGCCGAGGGGAATCTCGTCACGAAGTACCTCATGGAACACGGGGCGAAACCGGACGAGTGGAATCAGTTCACGAACGCGGGCCTCAAGCCCGATCACATCGCCGAGCACTGGAACAAACACACCAACGCGGCGGCCGCCGCCGATCGCGTCTTTCTCAACTGGTTTCCCCGATCGCGCGAGCCCTGGAACGGGAAGAAATTCTGGGTGAACAGCGGCGGTTATCAAACGCTCAACTTCATTCCCTCGATCGTGACAATGTTGTTCGGCGTGATGGCCGGGCAGCTTTTGCGCGGCCCATGGACGGCGCGAAAAAAGCTCGGCACGCTGATGGCGGCTGGGCTGGGTTGTTTCGTCGTCGCGATGGCGATCGACACCACGATCTGGCCTTTTCACGTCGGCCGGCTCAACTATTCGCTGTGCCCGATCGTGAAGCGGATCTGGTCGCCCTCGTGGGCCGTGTTCAGTGCGGGTTGGGCGTTCTGGTTTTTGGGGCTCTTTTATTGGGTCGTCGACATGCGGGGACACCGCCGACTGGCCTTCCCGCTGGCGATCATCGGCATGAATTCGATCCTGGTCTATTGCCTGGATCATCTCTCCGGGCACTGGCTCTCGGACATGCTGCGAATTCACCTGGCAACGTTCGACCAGGGCGTCCACGGACTGATCGTCAAGCTGAGCAACTGGCTGCCCGCCGTTGGCCGATGGTCGTTCGTCCGCTGGATGGGCCATGCCTCGCTCTCCGACGTTTTCTACGGCCGAGAGAGCGTCTTCACGCCGATTTGGCACGAATTCGCAATCCTGCTGCTCATCTGGCTGATCTGCCTGTGGCTGTACCGCCGTCGCATCTTCGTTCGCATTTAACGGCGCTTTAATCGAAGACGCCGGCCAGGATCGCAGGTTCCTTCCAAAGCGGTCGCAGCAGATGCTCCTTTTGTAGCGACCTTTCCGCGATTGGCTTCTCGCTCCCGTCAGCAGGCGCAAATGCTGGCCGCTTGGTGCGGCGACGTGACCTACATTTGGCTGGTCACGTTTGCGGGAGAAAAGGCCGTGCGGAAAGATCGTGAACGAGTCACGCGTGCATTGGATTGCCTTTCGACCGGCTTGGCGCCCTACGTCGAACGGTCGCTGGTCGACGTGTATCACGGAGACTGGCGGAACGTCGCGCAACAGAGTTTTCGCGACGACCGGGGCACAGGCAAAGCCGGACCCGACATGCGCTGGGATGCCCACGCACTGTTGACAGTGATGTGGGACCAATGGAACCGCGTCTTTCGCGGCCGTCTCGACCACGCCGAACGCAGCCTGGTGAGCGAGCTCCGCGAATATCGCAACCGCTGGGCGCATCAGACCGATTTCGATTTCGACGACACGTATCGCATTCTCGATAGCACCGAGCGCTTGCTGAAAGCCATCCAATCGGAAGAGGGGGCAACCGTTTCCCGCGAGAAATCGGAGCTCTTGCGGGCTCACTACAGCAACGAAGCCCGCGCCGCATATCGCAAGGCCCAGATTCGTCGTCGGCAATGGCACGATCTGATTATTTACGGAGTGTGCGGAGCGTCGCTGGTCTTCGTGATGCTGACACTGCTGGGCGCGCACTACTGGTACATGTCGCTCTTTATCGTGCTGATTTTTTCCTATCTTGCCTACAGCCGCGCGTCTGCGCCGGCGCCGTTCTTCTCGGGCCCGCACGAGTGCATGGAGTGCGGAAAGGTCATTTATGGAGACAATTGTCCCTATTGCTCCCAAAACGAAGAAGCCGTCGCCGGTTAAGTGCAAATTTCGAGCTTTTTGGACTGCAAATTGCGGGCTTTGGGTGACATGGAGGCAACTGTACAAGTCGTTAGAGTGACCTTAAATCTCCAAGCCCTCTCAAACTTGCTATCATTCATAAATAAGCGTAAGTTCGTGCCCGCTTGTGGGCCGAACCGGCGTTGACCGCTCTGGACATTCGGAATAAGTAGCCGTTCCCCCGCGGAGTTCCGCGGAAAGGTGTCGCATCAAGCCTGATTGATTCGCTGCAGATCAGAGGACTAGAGGAAGCGGGTTCATGCAGATTTTTCCGCGCCCCACCGAAACGCACGAGGGCGATGAACCGCCGCTACCGGTCACCCAGGGCCGGTTGCTCGACTTTGCCGAGGATCCCATGGCCTGCATGCTGGGCCTGCGGGCGCAGCACGGCAACCTGGCTGTCCTCGAAGAGAATACTCAGCGGATCGTGTTCGTCTTTGGACCGGAGCTGAACCAGCTCGTCCTCTCCGATTGCGAGACGTTTCACTCCCGCTTCTTCGCCATCCGCGGACCGCGGAATTCCGCTCAGCGCCGGCTCACCTCCGGCATCATGAGCATGAACGGCGAAACTCACAAAGAGCATCGCCGAGTCGTGAAGGGCCCGTTTGAGCGGAAGGCGCTGCCGTTTCATCATGGCCCCATCTGCGATCTGACGCGCGGCCTATTGGACTCGTGGAAGGTCGGCGAAGTCCGCGACATGCACGTCGAGATGACGCGGATCATGCTGCACATCACGAGTGCGCTGTTGTTCGGCGTCGAGCAGCCCGAGTTCGCCTGGAAGGTTGGCGACATGATCGACCGCTGGGTCGAAATGAACCACCAGACCGGCATGGGCGCCTTCGTCTCCGATCCCGAGATCAACGACCGCTATGCCGAGCTGCTCGATTTCGCCAACTCGCTCGAGGACGAAATCCGCACGATGGTCGCGCTGCGTCGCGCGTCGCACAAGGCAGGCGACGACGTCCTCTCGCTCTTGATTCGCGCGAGCGAGTTCGATCACAAAGTTTCGGCCGAAGAGATGATCGGCCACGTCGCGCTGCTCTATGGCGCGGCTCACCTCACCACGGCCAACACGCTGACTTGGACGCTGTTCCTCCTGGCGCAACACCCAACGATCATGCGGCAGCTCCATCGCGAGATCACCGACGTCATGCAGGGGGATTGCCCCACGTACGAAGAGATGACGCGGATGCCGCTCACCGAACGAGTGCTGCGGGAGAGCATGCGGATTCTGCCGGCGTCGTCCTACTCGCAACGGATCTGCGCGGTGCCCACGATGCTCCGCAATGTGCCGCTCAATCGGGGCACGCCCGTCGTCTTCAGCCAATACGTGACGCACCACATCCCCGAGCTGTATCCGGATCCGGAGATGTTCCGCCCGGACCGCTGGCTCGAGGGCCCCGTTTCGCCTTACGCGTATTTGCCCTTTGGCGCGGGGGCGAAGATGTGCATCGGAGCTCCGCTGGCCATGCAAACGCTGCGGACGATGCTGCCTTCGATTCTCAAGCGCTACCGACTGACCGTTGTTCCCGGAGCGGAAATCAACGGCAAGATCGTGTCGACCATGCTGGGACCGACAACCCCGGTCCCAATGCGGATTGCCCGGCAGGATGGCCGGTTCGAAAGCAGTCCGGTGATCGGAAACATCCATTCTATGGTGTTTCTTCAAGACGCTACCCCCACGCGCCTCCGGCGGGCCGCCTAACCTGTCGCCCAAAGACGCGCAGACTGGCTTCACCAGCCCCGAACCGGCACGTCCCGCGCGAGTCGCCGCGAAATAACCATCCGTTCCGTCCGCGCGCCGCGCGATGTTGCCGAAAATCCACGCATCTTGGCGGTTTTTGTCCAATCGCTTTCGGCACGTTGGCCGTTTTGGGCTACAGTTGGATGGCCGGCTTTTAATCCAAAGTTGGCCCGTGAATTGAACTTGGTCATGCACGCGCAAATCATTGCCGAGACCCGAACACCGCGTCCTGAAAGCCACGTCCTGAAAGCCACTGTATGGGCTACTTTATTCTCACCACCGTTTGCACGCTGACTTACCTCGGCTATCTCCCCATTCCCAGAAACGTGCTGATCGCGGCCTGCGTCGTCTACGTTTTGTACGATGCGTTCAAACGCTAACGCTTTCACCTTCCCGTCTCAGCACTTCTCATTAACCGGCGACCAGCGGGGAATGCCGGACGACCTCAGCACGCTTTCGGCCAATTCTTCCGCCGTTTCGCTCCCGGTCATTTCGATCGGGCGACATTCTTCCAAGTGACGAAACCATGTGTGCTGCCGCTTGGCAAATTGCCGCGTTCGCGTTTGGATCAACGCGATCGTCTCGGCCAGCGGAACGCCCTCTTCGAGATGGGCGATGACCTCCTTGTATCCAAGCGCCTGTCGTGCGGTGTGACTGAGCGGCTGCGGCCCGGCCAGCAACCCGCGGACCTCCTCGATCAATCCATCGGCGACCATCGCCTCGACGCGGCGATCGATGCGCTCGTAAAGCCAGCGGCGCGGCGGCGAGAACCAGTAGACGTGTTGAGGCCGGTCTTCGAGCGGCAACGGCGCTTGTCGCTGGAATTCTGAAAGAGGCCGTCCCGTCGCAAAGTACACCTCCAGAGCGCGGACAATTCGCCGGGCATCGTTGGCGTGAATCCGTCGCGCGGCGCGCGGATCGACAGTCGCCAGCTTCGCGTGCATTTGCTCGGCCGAGGAGCTCGCGAGTTCCTCGGTAATTTGACGGCGAATCTCCGGCGCAATTTCGGGACCGTCGAACACGCCCCGCAATAATGCTCGCAGGTAGAGCCCCGTCCCGCCGACGAAGAGCGGAATCCGTCCGCGCGCGACGACGGTGCGCGCAGCGTCAGTGGCAGCCGACAGATACTGCGCCACGCTGAATGATTCGTGCGGCTCGCACAGATCGATTAAGTGATGCGGCATCACCGCGCGAAGTTGTGGTGACGGCTTCGCGGTCCCGATCTCCATGCCGCGATAAATCGACATCGAATCCATCGACAGAATGTCGGCGCCGATTCGCATCGCGATCGCGACGGCTGCCGCGGATTTTCCGCAAGCCGTCGGCCCCGCGAGAAACCAAGAGCGCTTCAAGATGTCGTGGGAAATCTGCATGAAGGATCGCCGTCCGCTGATTCTATCGGTCGCGTTCTCAGCGGTCTCACCGCCGTCGCGCACGCATTTCTGTAAGCTTTACAAGCCCGCTGAAAAATCTCCAAAATCGGCTTGACGCTTTCGCGGGAATCGTGAGAATGCCGCTCTCTTGATTGCGGTTTCAACGCCGCGATCGAAAGCAACTCCTACAACAGCAACTCCTCAACGTTCTGTTGTTCTTCCTCCTCACATCTCGAATTTCGATTTAGACCCGGCCGAAGGTTCTTCGTGCCCCAGGCAGCACGCGCGTGCACCCCGATTTTCGCACGCGCACTCTGGCTGCCGGTGCGACTGCGCCCTCGGCGGAGAGCCGTATGACCCCGCGGTTCATGCCACTGCCCCTGCGCGTGCCCGTCAGTCTGCGCACGCTCTTGCCCACGGCGAGTTTCGTCGGGTGCGCGGACATCCGCGTGACCGAAGCCACCGAGCAGAGCGGTCAGTGTGGCCCTCACATGCTCTTCGCGGCAATCCCCGGCACGCATGTCGATGGAGCGGACTTCGTCGACGAGGCAGTCAAGCGGGGAGCCAACAGTCTGCTCGTTCAACGGCCGCTGCCCAACGCTCACATTCCTCAGTGCGTCGTCCCGCACGCTCGCAAGGCCTTCGCGGAACTCTGCTCCGCCCTGGCCGGCTATCCTTCGCGTCACCTGCAGACGGCGGCCGTCACCGGGACCAACGGCAAGACGACGGTGACCTGGCTCATCCGTTCGATTTTGGAACGGGCCGGACATCGCACCGGATTGCTGGGCACAATCGAATACCACGACGGCGTCCACTCGTCGCCGTCGAAAATGACCACCCCCGACTCGCAGTCGCTGGCCCACTGGCTCTCGTCGATGGTCGCTGCCGAATCGACGCACGCCGTGCTCGAAGTATCCAGCCACGCCCTCGAGCAGGAGCGGACGGCCGGTACTGAGTTCGACGTCGCGGTTGTCACGAACATTACCCACGATCATTTCGATTACCATCACGATCTCGATTCCTACCGGGCGGCCAAGGCCCGATTGCTTTCGCACCTCAAGGCTCAGGCGCTCGTCGTCCTGAATGCCGACGATCAACACAGCTCGGCCCTGGTTGGCCGCGTCGCGGGAGACGCCCGCGTCGTCACCTACGGACTCGAGCGGCCGGCTCGCGTGTGGGCCACCATTCTCGATGAATCGCTGCGGGGTTCCCGATTCCTGCTCCGCCGCGCCACCGACTCGATCGAAGTGTCGACGCCGCTCGTCGGCCGACACAATGTGTCCAACTGTCTGGCCGCAGCCGCGGCAACCGAACGGTTCGGCCTCTCGCTGGCCGAAGTGAAAGCCGGCATCGAAGGGCTGCGCCTGGTTCCCGGCCGGATGGAACGGGTCGACTGCGGACAGCCGTTCGATGTCTTCGTCGATTATGCCCATACGGACGATGCGCTGCACCGCGCGATCGGCTTCCTGAAACGGCTCTCGCACGGCCGCGTGCTGTGCGTTGCCGGCGCGGGCGGGGATCGTGATCGGTCCAAGCGTCCGCTGATTGGCCGCGCGTTGAGCGAGGCCGACGTCGCCATCGTCACCAGCGACAATCCTCGCTCCGAGGACCCCGACCAAATCATTCGCGAGGTCGTTGCCGGCTGTCCGGCGGCGGCCCATGAACCGGTCGTCGAACCCGATCGTGCCGCCGCCATCCGCCGCGCACTCGGGTTCGCCGAGCCTGGCGACTGCGTGCTCGTGGCCGGCAAAGGACACGAGCGGGAACAAATCATCGGCAACCGAAGAGTGCCTTTTGTCGACCGCGACGTGGTGCGGGACGTTCTGGTACGGCGCAAGCCGACCGCCGGCGTCACCGCGGCAATCGTCTAAGCCCAGCGTACAAACCGTTTGAGATTGCGACTCATGTTGCCGGAAATGATCACCATTATTTCTCGCTTGTTCGTGCTGCTGGCCCTCGGGCCGGCTGCAGGGCCAACTGGCATGGAACGCGTGACACTCCAAGAACTCGAGACCGCGACGGGAGGGCGAGCAATCGCCTGTAACCCGGCGGCCATCGCGTTCGAGCGGGTGACGACTGACTCGCGGACGGCCCGACCCGGTGACCTTTTCTGGGCACTGCCAGGCGAACAACACGACGGACACGAATTCGTCGCCGACGCGATGAGCCGCGGGGCGGTGGCTTGCGTGCTTCAAGAAAACAAGACGGTTGCCGGCGTGCCGGCGGTCGTCGTCCCCGACGTTCTGCAGGGATTGCAGGACTTTGCCCGATCGCAACGCCAGCGCATGGACGCGCTGGTGATCGGGGTGACGGGGACGGTCGGCAAGACGACGACTCGTGAAATGCTGCACGCCGCCCTCAGTCCGGCCTTCGCGGGCTGCCGCAGCCGGAAGAATTTCAACAACCACATCGGCGTGCCGTTGAGCGTGCTCGACATCGAGTCGAGTCACGAGTTTGCCGTCCTCGAATTGGCCGCCTCGCGACAGGGTGAGATTCGCCAACTGGCCGAAATCGCTCGACCCGAAGTCGGCGTGCTCACCAGCATCGGCGTGGCGCACCTGGACGGGTTCGGCACCATCGAAACGATTGCCGCGACCAAAGCCGAGTTGCTCGAGTCGCTTCCGCCGAGCGGATTTGCCGTCATCAACGGCGACGATCCCCGCTGCCTCGCGGTGACCGCTCGAGCCCACTGCCCAGTCATCTCGGTCGGCGAAGGAACAAATAACACCTTGCGGGCGACCTCCGTCGAAACGGACAGCCGCTCGCTCCGATTTGCAGTCGATGGCACGACATACGGGATTCCGGCCGTCGGACGGCATCACCTGGTTGCCGGACTGGCCGCGGTTGCGGTCGGACGAGAGCTGGGCGTCAAGCCGCGCGATCTGGCCGAAGGCCTGTCGCGGTTCGTGCCTGTCCCCGGTCGTTGCGTCGTGAAACAGCGCCGACCGTGGACACTGATTGACGACAGCTACAACGCCAACCCGACCTCGGCCGAGGCGGCCTGTCGCCTGCTCGCCGACTGGAACGATCACGGACTGAACGATCACGGACGCCGAATTCTGGTCCTGGCCGACATGCTCGAGCTGGGAGCCGAAGCGGCCCACTGGCACGCCTCCATCGGGGCGTGTGCGGCGAAGCTCGGCCTCAACGGGCTGGTTGCCGTCGGCAGTCACGCCGCCGACCTGCTCGCCGGCGCTCGTCAGGCGGGCATGCCATCCGAACAACTGGCCCAGTGCGACGAACTTGACGTGGTGGCCGCGGTCCTCGACTGCTGGCTCGAGCCGGGCGACGTCGTGCTGGTCAAAGGCTCTCGTTCGATGCGGATGGAACGCGTCGTCGAACAACTCGTCTCGCTCTCGAACATTCAGGAGAACATTGCCCCGTGCACCAGCACGAGGGCCTGCGCATAGTTTTGAGGTTCTGTTGTGTACGTAGGGTTTGCGGGAATCCGACGTACTGTTCGGCTTCGGCCGGGCGGAAGCATTCAGACAATTGGAACAAGTGATTTCTGGGTCAATCACTCCAAGTGTCCGCTTCGCAGCAGAACCTACAGACCGGGCGCCGAGGGTGTACCTCGGCGCCCGGGGATACACCTGTCTCAGTCGGTTCTTGACTAAGTATGTCGAACTCAAACCTGACCGAATCAGTTGACGGGTGCGGCCGCTTCAAGCGCGCCGATCTGTCGATGTGGCGGTCACGGGCAAAACGCGATGCTGGTCTGGCTGGTCAACTGGTTCGCTCCGATGCTGCGGCAAGTCGAGCTGCATTCGGCGGGCGATTCGCGCGTCTTTCTGACGGCGCGAACGGCCCTGGCCAGCGTGACGGCCTTTGTGCTGGCGATCGCTTTGGGCCCACTGGCGATCCGCTGGCTTCGCGGCCGGTTCCGGGAACGCATTGCCAGCGCGTCGAAACGGTTGAACGAAATTCAGGCGGCCAAGCAGTCGACGCCGACCATGGGCGGATTGTTCATCGTCGCCGCGATTGTGATCGGAGCGCTGCTGTTTGGCGATTTGACGAATCTGTATACGCAACTGGCACTGCTCACGACGGTTTCCTTCGGGGCGCTCGGTGCCTGCGACGACTGGATCAAGCTCAATACGCCGCGGAACGGCTTGAGCGTACGACAGAAGTTTGCCGTTCAACTTGTGTTGGCTCTGCTGATCGGCTCGATCTTGTACTGGCACCAGCGGACGGTGCCGCACGGATTGGAGCTGATCGGACCGTTGGGAGCCGGCAGCCTGTTTCTGGGCGGAGCGTTCATTGTTTGGGCCGTGCTGGTGATCGTGGGGACCTCCAACGCGGTCAATCTGACCGACGGTCTCGACGGGCTGGCGGGCGGCTGCACGGTGTTTGCCGGCTCGGCCTTTGTGGCACTGGTCTATCTGGCCGGCCATCGGACGATGTCGGAGTACCTGGGAATTCCATTCATTTCGGGATGCGGCGAGCTGAGCGTGGTCCTGGGCGCGATGGTCGGGGCGATGCTCGGTTTCCTGTGGTTCAACTGCTATCCGGCCCAGGTCTTCATGGGAGACACCGGAGCCTTGCCAGTCGGTGCCCTCTTGGCACTGGCGGCCCTCGCCTCGCGGCAGGAAGCCCTGCTGGTGATCGTGGGCGGCATTTTTGTGATCGAAACAGTGAGCGTTCTGCTGCAAGTCGGCTGGTACCGACTGACCGGGAATCGGCTGATCGCCTGCAGCCCACTCCACAATCACTATCTGTTTCAGGGTCAACACGAGATCAAAATTGTCGTCCGGTTTTGGATCGGCTCGGCCCTGCTGGCGATCGTCGGCGTGGCCAGTCTCAAGCTCCGGTAGACCACCAACTTGTGAGCAAAGGTCCGACTGCCCGGCCGCAATCAACAGGAAATAAAAGCGTCTAGCAGGTTTCGTTAGGGAGAGAGGGATTCCGGAAGCCGGTTCGACCGACTCAGGTCGGTTGAACCGGCTTCCACCCTTTCGAAGCCGGCCTTAGTGAGGCGTGGATTTCGGGGAACGCGGAAACATTTGCTTATCCGTCACCTCCCGTATCAATTCCGGGAAAAAGGGAAACTTGGCAAGCAAAATGCTTCCTTCGAGGTTGCCGCACCTGTACCATGGCTCGCTACGGTCCAAAATCGACCTGCACAGGGATCGTCAACAGGTGCGAAGTGGAGCTCTCGAGAATGAAATCCGTCAGCCCCTGGTTTCAGACCGCACAACTCTTGAATGGAATTCGCAAGACCGTTTCGGAGATTGAGGCCAACCGCTCAGTCCCGGCGGATCGCAACGTTCGGCCGGCCGATTCTGCGATTTTGCAGCGTGTCGACGAGAAAAAGCCGAACTAACGCTCGATTTCGCATCCCGCATTGATTTTCCACCCGGGAAGTCTCGGCCTCCGCGAAATGTGACCTGGGCGGTTTCCGCCAGGAAAGCTATCCTTCCGCGCGTGCTTTTTGTCGCGGGAGCGACCTGCCGCTGAGGCGCCCTAAACCCGCTGGCTGCCGGCCGCCCACCCCGTTTCTGCTCGCGCTCAAGCTCCAGGTACGCGCCATGGCGGGCCGATCCTCAGCCGCGCTTTCGGGCAAATTTGCCCACATCCCCTCCACATCCGAGACGCCGCCGGCCCGAACCGACGCCGCCAACTCGACCGCTTTAAAAAAGGAACGGAGCCGCTCTGGGCGGCGAAGGGTCGCTTGGATTGTTGGGCTGACGGCCGTCGCCATTCTCGTAGGCGCCGTTTCGCTTTGGTTCTTGGTACTCCGAGACCGGCTGATTCCTAAGCGATTCGGCGAGGTTGTGCCGAACAGGGTGTTTCGGAGCGGCCAAATCTCGCGACATCTGATCGCGGACGTTGTCGATCGCCATCAGATCGGCACCATCATCGATCTCAACGGCCTCGACCCGTCCGATGCCGACCAGCGAGCCGAAGTTGAGGTCTCCGAAGCCAGAGGGGTCCACCTCCTCCGCTTTCCGTTGCGGGGCGACGCGACCGGGCCAATCGACCGCTATGCGGGCGCCGTGCAAGCGATGGCTAATTCCGAGCAGCAGGGTCGTGCCGTCCTCGTCCATTGTTCCGCCGGCTCGCAACGAACGGGGGCCTGCGTGAGCTTCTACCGCCTGCTCGTCCGCCACGATCCGCCCGAAGACGTGTACCGCGAGCTTGTCGCGTACGGCTGGAACCCGCGGACGAACCAGGTCCTGCTCAACTACGTCAACGGCCACATGCACGAGCTGGCGCAGATGCTGGTCGAGCGACACGTCCTCGATCACGAGCCGACGCCGCTTCCCACGCTCCACCCGTAAGCACCGACTCTCGCGAGGCCGCGCCACAGACGCAGGCTAGAACTTCGAGAGAAGCCTGCGCGTTTTACGAGGCGCTCGGGTTCCAAAAACTCCTCGACGGCGACGTGGCCATTTTTGCCGTCGGCCGGACGTCCTTCATACTGCAAAGACGTTTCGAGCAGCAGTGGGCCGAGAACTGCATGATGCAGCTGATGGTCGACGACCTGGACGCCTGGTGGGCGCACCTCGAAAGTCTCGACCTGCCGAATGCGTTCGGCATCAAGCTGCTGCGTCCACCGGCGAAGCAGCCCTGGGGACTGCGCGTTGCCTACGTCGCCGACCCCTCGGGGAGTCCTCTGGCACATCGCCGAGCGGCGCGAGAATCATCCCGCCGATTGAGTGCCGCGGACAGCTCTTGACCGACGCCGGGTCGTGGGTGCGTCTACCGCGAGACATCAGGCGCGGGTGGCTGGGGTCAAGCCGCCAGGTGCGCCCCCAGTTCGGTTGCAGCACTGTCCCAATCAATCCCGTCCCGAGTCCCGTCCCGCCGTTCGAGTCCCGTGTTGCGAGTGGTTCCCGTCCCTGGCAAGAGAATCTGTGAGAGCCCGCGTTCCTTCGGGCTGAAACCCGGGGCCGTTGTCGGACGCCTGTCTCGATCGCTGCGGGGCCGACTGGCCCGCGCGGCGGGACTACTTTTCCGTCTCCCCTTATATCAGTTCACGGAGTCCCGTCCCGCCGGGACCACTTTTCGGAGTTCCGCCGGGACCACTTGTCCCACCGTTCCCAGACGGGTGGCTGGGTCAGCGTCTGCGCCAACGGGCCTGAGTGCCGGGTGCCACTGGCGGGGGCTTTGGCCCGCCAGTGTCTTCCCTCAAAATCGAGGCCGGTGCCCACGTTCTGAAACGCTGCCAATTGGGTGCATCGCTTCTCAAAGCCGCCGCTAGCGGCACCAATGCCTCGTCGGCTGCTGGGGGGAACTTTCCCTCCCTTAGTGAAAACGGATCCCCACCACCAGCAAGGACCCTTTTTTCGTTTCCAGCGAAGATCTTTTCCCCATTGCGCGGCCTGTGGTCAACTTTCTGTGTGGTCAACTACCTTGTGAAAGGAATGGCACTAGGTTAAGGAGTCGCCTCCGAATTCAGCCGACGGTGGCACCGATTCCGGTGGACCTTCAAGTAGATCGTTCCAAGCCGGACGCCGTTTCTTCTTTCGTGGTTCCTGCCGCCCCGGACGATTGCCAACGCGGTGGGCTGCGACGGTCGTCAGGAAAGCAGAGTACAACGCCTCGCTTCCGCTTGCAGCCATCATCGCGGGCGTGAACGATTCGACGGCCTGCATCGCGCCCTTCACGCTCAACTGTCGCGGGGTGGTCCCGGTTCGCTTCGCCGACTCCGTCATTGTTCCGCGAAGTAAATTGTAGGCAAGCAAGTGGGCGAAGATTTCCTTCGTCACCATGTCGGGATTCTTGCAGCGGAGCACGTCGAGGTGCATCGACTGCTTGAGCGAACGCAGGTCTAGTTCACAATTCCACCGACGCCAGTACAGGTCGGATAATTCCTTTTGCGGGATCGACGGGTCGGTAATCGTGCTGATGACGATCGCCTTTTCGGTGCCGCCGCTGCGTCCCTCTATGTCTATCATGAATTCGCGGACCAGCACCGTCTCCGGCATCTGAGTCGAAGGCCTCGCGGTCTGCCTTGTGATGGCATCGCGGCTTGTGCCATTCGACGATATGGTCATTCTCCCCAAGCCGAAATCCCTCGCTGAAATCGACCGTGCGGTTGCTGGTGGCTGACAGACACCATGTCGATGCCCCGCTGAGCGAGAGCGGCGACCGTGGAATACGACGGATAGAAGCGATCGGCTACAAGAATGTTGCCCCGCTGCATCGTGTCGAGCATGCCGCGGAGAAGAGCCCCCTCGCCGGTCCCTTTGCCTTCGTGTGCTGCGAAAGCGAAATCGACGACCGCCCCCGTCGGCCAGACGAAATCATCGCCACGGCCCGCATGACCGGAAACCCGACGCCCTTTGCGTTGATGGACTTCGACTCTGTGGGAACGCCAATTGATTCTCAGGCGTGTCGGGCATCGAGAGGCCCGTGCCGTCAACCAGGAACACCTCCCGATCCCGCCAGTGCCACGAATCGTCGGCGGAGTCATGGACGTTGCGGCCGATCTCTTTCGCCAGCCGAACCATGACCGGCAACGGGAAGCGACTGCGGGCATCGCTGTAGCTGGCAGACGATGCCGAGCAAGCGGGCAGGCCAGTTGCAACACGGTGGGCAAGGATGCGGGACACCGCCTCATTCAGCGATTTGTCCTGAGAGAGGCACTGTGACAGCCAAGCCCAAAGTGTGACCAGCGGGCAAAAGACACGCTGGCGATATTCGTGGCCCTCAGCCTCAAGCGATCGCAGGACGTGCTCGCGAGTCAGGATACGCCCGAATGGCAAGCCGCTGTCGTTGGCGAATTTATCCCTGACGACGCCGAAGTCTTTGCGGGGCATTGTGGGTCCGCTTTCCCGTCGATGGGGCGAACCGCGTAGAATCGTAGCTTGTCAGGGCTGGATTCTGGCGATTCGCCTGGTTTCTGTGTTCTCGCCCCGGTTGGATTGGCGTCCTTCCGGGGTTTTCTATTTCGCTCGATTTATTGTACGGACAACAATTAGGTCATGCAAGGGAAAAGCGGTTGACACGCCGATTTTTTGTCCGTATTATTGTACGGATGAAAAAGAAGCGGGGGCGACCACCCCTGCCGGAGAATCGGCGCAAGGGGGAGCGGATAGAGTTTCGGGCCGAGCCAAACGAGCGGGAAGCTTATGAGGCTGCCGCAAAGGCCGCGGGCCTGGAGCGCTCAGAATGGATGCGTGACCGACTTAATGCGGCCGTTCGCCGAGAATCAAAGAAGCCCTGAACGGCACTATCGGGAATCCACTTTCTTGTAGTAGGATCAACAGAATGGACGTGTCGGGAGTTGGACCCGAAACCGAATGCTTATAAGGCGACGGTCCCACCTGGCACGCCCGAGGACGGCGAATTGGAGGAGACGGGGTACGATCCCGTAACCGCGGATTTAAAGTCCGTTGCTTTGCCGATTAAGCTACTCCCCCCTTTGCCGTTGCTCATCCACCCCGGACCAGCGGGTACGATCCGCTGGTCCGGGGGGATTGACAAACTGAGCACTGGGCAAAGTCTTCCCAGACAACCCAAAGCACCTAGGATCTTATAGGCACTTCGCAAATCTTTGCCAGCAAAGGACTTCCAATCACCTTGCCGACAACGGTATCATGATACCGTTATTTACTGGTCGGTCAATACCGGAATTTTCCGGAGGGGGTGATCGGAGTGGACTTTCAGCCGCTAATCGCGCCGTACTCGCCTTGGCGCCAGCCGGAAAGCGAACGGATCTGGGACACCGAAGTGCCCAAATTCCGCCGGCCAATTTTTTCGCAGCTCAAAGAGGATCTGCAGTCAATCGAGCAAATCGTGTCGATCACCGGACCGCGACGCGTCGGAAAATCGACCCTGTTGCGCCAGCTGATTCAGTACCTGCTCGCGGAAAAGCAGGTGGATCCGTCGCAGATCATCTACTACCAGTTCGATGATCCGGCCCTGTTCCGGAAGGGGGTGAACGGCGGGGATTTGCTCGAAAGCATGATGGAGCACCTGTGTCGAGCCAAGGCCCGCCCTGCCTATCTGTTTCTCGACGAAATCCAGACGCTGGACCGTTGGGAGCTTTATCTCAAGAAATTCTACGACCTGAAGTATCCGGTCCGCATGGTCGTGTCTGGCTCCGCGTCCAGCCCGATCTTCAAGAAGAGCCGCGAGAGCCTTCTGGGCCGAGTGAAGGATTATCGCGTACTGCCGTTCTCGTTCAGGGAATATTTGCTCCATGAACTGGAACCGTCGAGCCCGGCAATCTTGGAAGAAATGAAGGGCATCTATGAGGCTGGCGAAACCTTAAAGGGAATGTTGGTCCGGCATCCTGAGCACATCGACAGGCCATCGGCCCAAGTCCCCAGAATGTCCGAAGACCTGTGGCACCGATCACAGGAGGCCCTGAAAACCTATTTGGTTGACGGAGGCTTTCCTGAAGTGTCAGCGCTTCAGACTAGCGACAAAAAGATTGAATACCTCTTTGAGAACCAGGTTAAAAAGGTCATTTTTGAAGACCTCGTTCTCGCAACCGAGTTTAGGAAGCCCGAACAGCTCAAAACGTTCTACGTGTCCCTTCTCGAAAAACCCGGACAAGAGGTGAATCTAACATCACTGTCTCAGGACATTGGCGTCAATGTGCAGCAAATTGAGAAATACTTGCCCTTGCTCGAAATGACCGATCTGATCGGCCATGCGAGCAAATTTCGGCGATCGCCCATGCGTGTCCGGCAGGGCAACAGAAAGTACTATCTGACGGACTTGGCGCTCGAGAAACGCCGTCTTACGGATCGGACCGGAACTGCTGGAGAGCGACGAAATTCTCTCGATGTACGCCGAAAACCTCGTTTTTAATGCCCTGAAGAAATGGGTTGGGCCCATCGAAGTGGACTATTATCGAGAGAACCAATACGAAGTCGACTTCATCGCTCACACGCGGATTTCGCTCTACTTCCCGATCGAAGTCAAATACCGCCGCTCTTGGGACAGGCGCGACCTAAAGGGCCTTCAGCACTTCAGGACTAGGAACCCATGCCACATGCCCTTTGTCGTGACACGAGATCACGACGATTTTGGATTCGAGGAAGATTCAAAAGTCGTTCGCGTTCCGCTGCTCTTGTTTCTTCTGATGTTCGACTGATTCACGCATGAACGCCCCCAATAATGGAGGCGACTCCTTAACCTAGTGCCATTCCCTTGTGAAAGTAGTTGACCAGACCACAGGGGGTTGGGATGACATTTCGCTCATGTCGCTCGGCACCCGGCACCACGACGGGCGTCCTGCGCAACGCGAGTGCCGGTCGTGCGAAGCCGCCACGCAGATCGTCCATCTGCGGATCTTCCGCGGTGCAAGAAAACCTGCTCTCTCCATTCAGCCACAGCAGGCCAATTCAAACAAGATCAGTTTTCTACGCCGGGGCCGTTGCGCGAAATAAAGGGTCTCTATTTGCGATCCGCCTGCGCGAGCACCCTCTTGTTTGGCAACCGAGTCTCGCCCAGAATGGCTCGCGTCAGCCGCAAGCCTCTCACCCTGCTGCGGCGCTCTCCAAACGGGGCGAAGGAGTCCTTTCACACGGCCTGATTTGGGCGATTGCCATGAGCTACGACCTGATCTTCGCCAAGCCGATTGCCACAATTCCCAAAGAGCAAGAGGACGAAGTCTTCCGGGCTCTAACAAAGGACAATCCCGGCGGCCTGTTTGAGCCGCTGCCCCTCGAAAAGATCAACCAGGCTCTCATCGAACTCTTCGAAGACTTCGAGCCCGCGACCGGCACGGGCATCGAGGACGGCAACGGCTCGGCCGAAGTCGGGCATTCGGCCTACTATTTCTGGTTCAGTTTTTACGGCGACATCGACGAGATGACGGACCGGATCGTCGAAATCTTTCGGCGGTTCGACTGCCCGGTCTTCGATCCGCAGTGCAACGGACTGCAGCCGCTCGATAATCCGTGGGGCCGGCCGCCCGGGAGCGGCGCTCTCGGATCCGGATTTCAGAAGGCGTTCGCCCGCGAGCTGGAGAAAGTGCAAGCACAGGTCGCCGCGCAAAAGCCGGAAGTGCGCGAGACGCTCGAACGCGAGTTGGCCGATCTTCAAGAGAAAGCCGCCGTCCTGAAGAAAAAACAAGACGAGAGCCGCGCCAAAGCCGCCGCTGCTCGCCAGGCGGAAGAGCAGAAGCGCGAAGCGGCGGATCGCAAGGCGAATCCAAAGCAGTATGAACTCATCGCGCAAATCGAGCAGGAGTGCGCCGGCGGCCGTTGGCAACGCCTGGGGATGACCGCGAAGCATTGCGGCGAGACGATCTACTATTCCCCTCAGCTGACGTCGGAAAGCGAGCACCGTTCCTCGCTGCCGATCACCGCGAGTCGACGACTCGTGGAGCTGAAGTTCCTCGAAGCCATCCCGTCGAGCCAGCCGAGTTACGACTCAGTTGCGGTCGCCCGACGAACCGCGGCGATGGCGGTGAACTACTTCTTCGGGGACTGGGAGGAAACCATCCCGCGAAGAACGCTCCTGGGGATGAAGTTCGACAAAGTCCCTCTGACAAAAGAGAAAATGCGCAAGGCGTCGAATTGGATCGAGCCCTATCGGGAAGGCTTGCTGTTGGCGCTCTATGCCGATGACGAGCCGTCGTTTCAAAGGCTGATCCAGTGGCCCGACACCGACCTGCCGGTCGACGACGGGATCTGGAACCTGACCGCGGCCGACAACCAGGCTCACATCGCGCTGGCGGCGATCTTGCGCGGAGAGCCGAAGGCGAAGGTCGACCAGCTCATCACGGCCCCTCTCAGGAGCGGTCGCAAACGAGCGGTCGCCTTCGCGTCGGCTGCGCGGGCCTTCGCCGATGACGACGCCGCGGCCTTCGCGAAGTCTCTGAAGGAACTGAGCAATTTGTATCTCAAGAAGCCGCCGCTCCTCGTGAACGCTCAGCGTCCCGAACTGCACGTGGACGGATCCCTTCTCTGGCACCTCGGTCTGCGCAAGAAGTTCGCGCTGCCCGAGCTTCCGGAACGGAATCTCGATTTGATCCTCCGCCGTTGAGTGGCGCTGCCGCTTGCGGGGCGGCGGTTCACCCGCAAACGGCCGCACGTTTTGAGCGACAGAGAGAAATTCAGGCCGCTGTCGATTCGAGCAGTTTTTTCAGATTGGCGGCCGCGTGTCGGGTTTGCTTCCCGACGCCCAGTCGGATGAGCGGGGAGAACAGTTTTGCCATGACAGTCTTGGTCGTGATTTCGATGGCGTGCAGCGTCTGTGCACCCTCGGGCGCCGGCGCAACGCGCAAGTCCACGGACACGTCGAACATGGCGTCAAAATACTTGCAGTGGAGCCGCTCGCCCGGAGTGCGTGCGACGATTTGTCCGTCCATCGAGGCTTGCCGGCTGCCTTGCCGATAGACGTAGCGCAACTTGTCGCCGGGCGCATTTGGCCCGGAGCCCACCTTCTCCAGGCTCACACACGGAGGCAACCATTTCGCCGTGAGCGGCAGGTCATCGATGGCCGCAAAAGCCCGCGCCGGCGTGGTGTGGACGACAACCGAGTGTTCATAACGAATGGGCATGAAAGACCTCGAAGTAACGTTCCCGAATTCCGCTCGAACTCGATCGCCGCGCCCGCCCGACGATACTCAGGAGGCGATCTCCGAGCAACGAAGCGCCCCGCGACAATTCTCTCCGGGAACGGCGTTCTCCCGTCCCTCGCCGCCATTCTTCGTGCGCCGCCGACCTTCTTGCATCGTCTGGCCGCCGGGGCCGCGCTTGGCCGACTCACGGCGGACTCGCGGGCCGCGACCACACTCAAAAGTGAAACGGTCCGGACCGTTTAGAACGATCCGAACCGTGCGGTCGACGAGGTGCGGGCGAGAGGAAGCGAACCTGCACTCGCAAAAAGAGGGAACAGGACCCTCAATCCTGCGCGTGTGCCAATTCCGAATCCTTGGATCGCGGTTTCACGCACGTCCAGATTGTCGTCGCGTGGTGCCGGCTCGTAGTCACGGGTTGATCGCCGCTCTGCGGATTCCGGGGTGGATCGACTCGCGGGCGGGGCGACGAAATTCCCGATGGTGCGTCGTTCGAAAAACTTTGGAATCGCGACCCAGTTTTCCCATTTTTTGTTTGAAACTCGCGGCACGCCCCGCAAGAATCGTCTCACCATCTCACCTTGCAAGCCCCATGAAGGTTTGCGCCGCTCGATGTCTGCATCGGAGCGAGCAGGCGTTGCCTTTGTTGCGGTCAGTACTTCGAGGTCCCGCGCACGGCATCGACGCACGCGGACTTCAACGAGTTAATTACGGATTCGCTCAAGGTTGAGTTCGAAGGCCATTTGTGCCTTCTGTCGCTGGATGTGCACGTCGATCGGGATTAATACGACCCGAGCTTGACCGTTTACGCGCCGTAACATCGAAAACAGGAGTGCGACACGACACCTGCAGCAAACCGCGTCGATTGACATGGGTGTTTTCAAAAGGGCCCAACAATGCAGAGTCGTCCTCGTGCCTGGTTTCGTCGTCAATTTCGTTGCAGCTCGGTTTCCAGCCGACGGCGTCGTGGCTGCACCGATACGGCCATCGGAGCGATTGAGCCGTTGGAAGAGCGCACATTGCTGACCTGGACGCCATTGGCAAATATGGCTCCCGCCCAAATCTCGACCATGCTGCTCCTGAGCAATGGAACGGTGATGTCTCAGTTTGGAACCGATCAACCCTCGACCGCGTGGTACTCGCTTACGCCCACGAACGGCAGTTACCAGCAGGGCAAATGGGGAAATCTCGCGTCGATGAGCCTCGGGCGGTTGTTTTATCCGTCGAATGTCCTCACGGACGGCCGCGTGCTCGTCGCTGGAGGTGAAGACACGTCGACCGGCAGTGGGCAAAACACAGGTGAGATTTACAATCCGGTGACCAATTCGTGGTCCTCGATTTCGGTTTTTCCGCAAAATGCCATCGCGGACGACCCAAGCGAAACACTGCCCAATGGCTCCGTGCTCTTCGGCTTTGACGGCGGCCCGCAGACCTATATTTACAATCCGTCCAGCAACGCCTGGACGAATGGCGGGACGAAGTTGTACGGCGACTGGAGCGATGAGGAGACTTACCTGAAATTGCCGGACGGCAGCATCCTCACGTATGACATCTGGTCGAGCATCGGATCGGGCGTGGCCACCGCGAGCGCTACATTCCCTCAACGAATTCGTGGGTGGCGGCCGGTACACTTCCCTCATTGCTGAGCACCGACTACGAACTCGGCCCGGCATTCTTATTACAGAATGGGCAAGGGTTCTATATCGGCTCAAACGGCAAAACAGCCTTGTACAATCCCTCCACCAACTCGTGGAAGGCCGGGCCGTCGATGCCGGACGGAGGCGCGGCCGGGGATGTTCCGGGCGCCGAATTGCCAGACGGCAACGTGATTTTTGCCGGCACGGTCCCGAATGCCAACGCGCTGTTTGAATACCACTGGCAGTCGAACACCATCACCCTGCTCAGCACTCCTCCCGAATTGACTTCGGCCTTGAACCAGCAAGCTCCATTCGTCTTTCGCATGCTGGATTTGCCTTCGGGGCGGATCCTCTTCACCGCGGATTCCACTCAGCTCTGGCTCTATGACGAGTCGCAGAATTCCAACGAACCGGCGCCCGTGGTGAAGAGCATCACAAACAACGGCAATGGGCTCTACACGCTCGCCGGGACGGGATTGAATGGCATCAGCGAGGGGGCGGGTTATGGCGACGACGCCGAGATGTCGACCAATTACCCGATCATCGAGCTGACCACGCAGTCGAATTCCAACTTCTACTTCGCGCGCACGTTCAACTGGAGCTCCACAGGTGTCGCGACCGGTCGAACACCCGAAACTGTGAACTTCACTCTTCCCGCCGGCATCCCGAACGGTAACTACGTCTTGACCGTCATTGCCAGCGGCATTGGCTCCTACGGCACTGATTTCCGCGTGGGGAATGGACCGTCTGTTGTCTCAGCGGCGGCAGGAACGCTGGTCACGAGCCCGCCGACTCCCGCGGTAAGTGCGTCTGGGTGCCGCTCTGACACCGTCAGCGGTCAACGGCGCTCCGCGGCAGTCGCCAATCCCACAACGAACGAGGTCGTTGTCAACGCAAATCAAGCCGTCGTCGTCAATCCGGTCTCTTCTGATCCACAACCGGCGGCGCACACTTCCACGTCGACTGCCGCTGACAAACCCGAGGAGATCGACGCGGTCTTCGCGGCCGGCCCGTTTCCCGACTTGCTCTGATTGCTCGGATTAGTCTTCACGAGGCGAGATCCAGTTTTCTTAGAGCAGGCTGTGCCGGCCGTCAAATTCTGGTAGCGCGACCAACGAGTTCCGTCCCGAGACGGCAGGCACACCGAGACGGCGCAAACAAAACGGCCCGGAACGCTCGCGGCGTTCCGGGCCGGGGTTTTTGTAAGTTGCGGACGAAGGGGTCGAACCTTCACTCCCCAAAGAGAGAACCGGACCCTCAATCCTGCGCCCGCGCCAATTCCGAATCCTTGGACCGCGGCTGCACGTGCCCAAATCGTGCCGTTCGTAGCATGCTCCCCGCTCGTAGCCGCAGGTCGATCGACCCGCCTCGGATTCCGGCGCGGATCGATTCGCGCGAATTCGTCGAGCTCTGTCGAGCCAAGTGCTTCGGGCGGTTCGCGTCTCAGCGATTGGGATCGGCCGTGGTCATCCACTCGATCACGCTGCTCTTGGGCAACGGCGTCACGCCGAGTTGGCGGAACATGTTGAGGCATTGCGCACGGTGATGCATGCCGTGCGTCGCCACATGGGTGATGACCCCGCCGCGGCTCAAGAGCAGCGTCACACCGTCACGACGTTGCCGCGTGACCGTCTCGTCGAGCGGATAGGTCCGCGCGCTGGCCAGGAGATCGGCGCTCAGCTCATCCAGCAGGGCGAGCAGCTCGGTCGTCGAGCGTGTTGATCCCTCGAGCCGCGGCCGCTGTTCGCGACCGGCCAGCAGATCGCCCCACACGCGCATCGCGGCCAGGATGTGCGTCGTCGTGTCGTGCAACGAGCCGGGCCCCATGTCGAACCGGTGGTGAAATTGTTCGGGCGTGAGTGCCGCGCAAGCCTCGATGATGTTCCGCGTTGCCCAATGGTCGTGAGCGAGCATGATTTCGACGGGGTTGCTGGTCGGCATCGCAGTTCACTCCACGTGGTCATCTGCTGTCTTTGCGAGAAAGTCCCTCGAAGATTACGAGCGACGATACTCAGGACACAATCTCTGAGCAACGCGGCGAGAAATAAAGGGGACGTTGCCGCCAGATTCGCCCTCATCGCCCGGATTCTGAAGGCCAACGAGTGCGAGCTCAATCGTGCGCCGCGACGCCCGGTCTCATCCAACGTCCTACATCGGACCGACGGACCGGCGAAACTACTGGGAGTTGACGCACCGCTTTACCTCGCAATTGACCGCTCGCTCTGTGGCACCCTAGGATGAGGTGTCCTCACCTGCGGAGCGACAGTCAGATGCCCGGCCCGAGCGACGAACACAACGCCCCCGCGTTACGTGAAGCCGAAGAGCACTTTGCTCATCTCGTTGCGGCGGTTCAGGATTACGCGATCTTTCTGCTGAATCCGGCAGGCTACGTCAGAACGTGGAATGCCGGCGCGTCGCGGATTAACGGCTACGCCCCTGATGAAATCATCGGCAAGCACTTCTCGCAGTTCTACCTGCCCGAGGCGGTGGCCAAAGGCTGGCCGCAGCACGAATTGGAAACTGCCCGCCGCGTGGGGCGATTCGAGGACGAGGGCTGGCGCGTCCGCAAGGACGGCAGCAAATTCTGGACGAGCGTCGTCATCACCGCGCTGCGTGATGCCGACGGCAAGCTCAGCGGCTTTCTGAAGATCACGCGCGATCTCACCGAACGCAGGGAGGCCCTTGAATCGCTGCGGCAGAGCGAGCAACGGTTCCGACTGCTCGTCGCCCAGGTCAAAGAGTACGCGATCTTCATGCTCGACCCGAACGGACACGTGTTGAGCTGGAACGCCGGCGCACAGCGAATCAAGGGCTATACCGCGGACGAAATCATCGGCAAGCACTTTTCGACCTTCTATTCCTCCGAAGACGTGGCGTCGGGAAAGCCCGCGCGAGAACTGCAGATTGCCCGTGAGCGGGGCAGCGTCGAGGATGAAGGCTGGCGGGTGAGAAAGGATCATTCGCTGTTTTGGGCGAACGTCGTCATCACCGCCATTCATGACGAGCACCAGCGCCTGATCGGATTTACGAAGGTCACACGCGACATGACCGAGCGGCGCAAGGTGGAAGCGCTCGAGGCGGCCGATCGGCAAAAGAACGAATTCCTGGCGATGCTCGCGCACGAGCTGCGAAACCCCCTGGCTCCGATTCGCAATGGACTCGAGCTCCTCAAGATGCAGGACATTGATCCGGATACCGCGCACCAGACAACGGAGATGATGGAACGGCAAGTCATCCATCTCGTTCGCCTGGTCGACGACTTGCTCGATGTGTCCCGGGTGATCACGGGAAAACTGTCATTCAAGAAAGAACCCGTCGAGATCGACGCGATCGTTCGAGCCGCCGTTGAAGAGAGTCAACCCGCGATTGACGCCCGCGGGCACGAATTGATGCTTTCCGTGCCCGCGCGGTCGATCCTCGTCGACGCTGACCCGCACCGACTTTCGCAAGTGCTCGTCAACTTATTGGAGAACGCCGCGAAGTACACGGACACGCCCAGTCAGATGTGGCTTTCGGTCGAACGCCAGGACGACGAGGCGGTCATTCAGATCCGGGATGTCGGAATTGGAATCGCCCCGGAGATGTTGCCAAACATCTTCAATCTCTTCGTACAGGCCGATAACTCGGTGGCCCGACCCAGAGGGGGACTGGGAATTGGACTCAACGTGGTCAAGCGGATCGTCGAGTTGCACGGAGGCCGCGTCGAAGCGTCGAGCGCAGGGCTCGGCCAAGGCAGCGAGTTTACTGTCCGTCTTCCGATTTCAAAGTCCGCCGCGCCCAATGCGCCGCGCAGGCTCCCAGGCTGGAATATGGCCAGCCAACGAAGCGTAAGATCCTCGTGGTGGACGACAACGTCGATGCTGCCGTAACCACAACCTCCTTGCTCAGGGCCTGGGGACACGATGTCCAAGCCGCCTACAGCGGAGAGGCGGCATTGGCCAGAGTGAGGAGCTTTCGCCCGGAGATCATCCTGCTCGATATTGGCATGCCTGGCATGACGGGATACGAAGTCGCCAAGCACCTCAGAGCAGACCCAACGGCTCAAGGCATTATCATCGCGGCATTGACCGGCTATGGCCAAGACGCGGACCGCGAGCGATCCTGGGACGCGGGTTTCGACTACCATCTCACGAAGCCGCCGGATCCCATCTTGCTCGAATCCCTGGTCACATCACCTCGTTCGCGCGATCGGGGCCCCTCGCGGCTCGCGGAAAACAACTGAGCCGCGGCTACTTCGCAGTGTTCGTGAAATCCGACCAGTTTCTGCAGGAACTTGTCCGTTGAGTCGGCCGACCGACGGAACCAGCCGCCAGTGCCACTCGGAGGAAATCAGCGAAATAATGAGGAAAACGATCTTAGGCCGTCCGACTCTGCGCGGCGGAAATTGGATCCTTGATTTGGATCGCCAGGTCGTGCTCGATGGTTGAAGCGCGGAACGCCGCTCGAAGCGCCACAGGTCCCAGATCGCCACGGCGATTCCGCCGGCCGCTTGTGTGCTACCAGAGAATCGAACAAGGCCGAAAAGAAACCGCCGCTGTTCCCTTGAAGGACCGTTGCCGTTGTGTTCTAAATTGCGATTCGGGCCGCAATTGTCGAGTGGTCGTCACGATGTGACGGTGAGCGTTCCTTCAACGGACTGAGGATCTTCTTTGCCGAAATCAATCGCGGTTCTTGCCCTCGTTGCGTTTGCTGTCACCGCTTCGTCGTCGAAGGCGGACACGACCTTTACCGTTAATGGGACGTTTGCCAACGCGAATTCGTTTGGCGGCGGTACGGATGCCTTAGCAGGGACGGTCACGATCGACACCGTGGGCGGCACGGCGACGGCGTGGGACGTGAACGTTGGGCTCTCGTCGGGCTTATCCAGCTTTTTTGGGACGCCAGCGCTGACCTTCGATTCTGCGCCCACGACGACGATCCTCTTCTCAGGCGACGTGGAACTTTCGGGCCTGGCCGCGGGTGGGCTGGATGCGGAGTTGAACCTCTTTCTCCCGGTTAACACGCTGGTTGGTTATTCCGGTGGCAGCTTGCTTGATAGTTCGTCAGGTCCGCCGACCTCGCAGCTTGTACCGCCCGGCGGCGAGGGGAGTTACGCCTCGCTCGAAGCCGGCACGTTGACTCCCCCCCTGAGCACGCCTGAACCCGCGACGTTCACACTGCTCGCCACCGGATTCTTGACGTTCGGCGGCTACGGCCTTTTTCGGCGACGTCGAGCGGCGACGGAAACGACCCCGGTCTGCTGACGATTCCTCCGCCGGCGTCTGGATTCGGCTCAGTCGTAGGGTGTGACCCACTCGCGAAGCGGTCAACGCTGCCACACGAGCCGCCCGCCACAAAGACGGTGTGCCTGCGGATCTTCGCCGCAGCTATCTG
Source organism: uncultured Planctomycetaceae bacterium (assembly GCA_963813715.1). Classification (GTDB taxonomy): domain Bacteria; phylum Planctomycetota; class Planctomycetia; order Planctomycetales; family Planctomycetaceae; genus DASPSM01. Next base: position 193,992 of record CAWFAK010000008.1, read on the forward strand.
CATCGAGCCGCAGAACGGCTGCCCTTCGCCGTACCGCTTCTTGGTTGCGGGCACCACGGACGGCGCAAACAAAACGGCCCGGAGCGATTGAAGCGTTCCGGGCCGGGGTTTTGTAAGTTGCGGGCGACAGGGGTCGAACCTGCACTCCCAAAAAAGGGAACAGGACCCTCAATCCTGCGCGTCTGCCAATTCCGCCACGCCCGCGGGAGCGTTGAGTATATCAGGCGCCTGGGTCGCGGCAAGCACGTCGATTGGCCGCTCCCAAGTCGGCTCGCACAAGGTGGATAGGCACGCGCGTTTGGCACCAGCCGCCGCAGACCGCATAATCGGTTGAGCGATCGCTCCCTGGTCCAAAAAAGACCCGGCGCCCGGCCGGTCCTCACACACAAAAACCTTCCCGCATGAAGATTGTCGACGTCCGCATTTATCCGCTCTCCGGTGAGACCGTCGATGGCGGCTGGCCGCAGGGGCATGAGCCGCAGGAGGATTTGCACACGCTGGTCGAGGTGGTGGGCGAGTCGGGCTTCAGCGGTTGGGGCAGTTGCTTCACGTCCGGGTCGCTTGTCGCGGGGGCGATGCGATTGTTGTGGCCGCTGCTTGTCGAAGCGCGGGCGGATGAACCCGAACGCACGACGGAGACGCTGCGGCAATCGACCTTTTGGCAGGGGCGCGGCGGCGCCGTCGAGCATGCGATCAGCGGCATCGATCTCGCGCTGTGGGACATTTTTGGCAAAGTTTGCCGGCAGCCGGTCGCCCGCCTGTTGGGCGGCAGCTACCGTTCCCGAATCAAACCTTACGGCTCGATTTTGTTCGACGAGCCGGACGCGCTGAAGCGGCGGCTCGAGGCGACCGTCGAGCGGGGGTTTCGCGCGATCAAGCTGGGCTGGCGGCCGTTTGGGCGGCGCGGCCGGCGGTTCGACGAACTGCTGATGCGGACGGCTCGCGAAACCGTGGGCGACCGGGTCGAGTTGATGGTCGACGCGGGGGGGAGCGAGCAGTTCTGGCCGCACGGACTGAATTGGGCGCGTGAAACGGCGCGGATGCTGGCGGAGTACGACGTGACGTGGTTCGAGGAGCCGTTGCCGCCCGACGATTTGGAGGGTTACGCGGAGCTGACGCGGACGTCGCCCGTGCCGATCGCGGGGGGCGAGGTGCTGACGCGTCGCCAATCGTTCGTGCCGTGGCTCGAGCGGCGGGCCGTCGACATCATTCAGCCCGACTGCACCAAGAACGGCGGATTGAGCGAGTCGCGGCGAATTGCCTGGCTGGCGCAGGACCACAACATCCGTTTTGTGCCGCACGGATGGAACACGGTCGTCGGGCTGGCGGCCGATTTGCAACTGTCGGCGGCCTTGCCGAATGCGTTCTACGTTGAATATCTGACGCCGTCCGCATACATCGACGAATTGACGGTCGCGCCGCCGCGGCTGGATGGTGCGGGCCTGTTGCCGATTCCCGACGGGCCGGGGTTGGGCATCGAAATCGACCGCGACAAGTTGCAACGCTTTTCCCGCCCGATAGAAAATTGGAAGTGAGGATTGAAAGCCGCCCTCAGCCCGACCCTCTCCCGGATTACCGGAGCGAGGGTGTAAAGCCTCGCCAGACGAGCCGGAACGACTCGATGACCTTGTTGCGACGTTTTGAAAAGCCCGAGCTTTATCGCGGCGGGTACGTGTCGATTGGCAACTTCGACGGCGTTCATCGGGGCCACCAGGAAATCGCCCAGCACCTGGCGGCGCGGGCCGGGCGAGAAGGCGTTCCCGCGGTCGTGCTGACGTTCGATCCGCATCCGCTCGTCCTGTTGCGTCCTACTCACGTCCCCCCCAGCCTGACGACGCTCGAGCAGAAGGCCGAGTTGCTCGAACAAGCCGGCGTGAACTGTGTGATCGCCTATCCGACCGACCATGCGCTGCTGCAGCTTACGCCGAGCGAATTCGTCGATTCGATCCTCGTCGGCCAGTTGGCGGCAAAGGGAATCATCGAGGGCCCGAATTTTTGTTTCGGCAAAGACCGCGCGGGCGATATCGACACGCTGAGTCAATTGTGCCGCGACCGCCAGATATTGCTCGAGGTTGCAGAGCCCGTCGGCGGCGCGCGGGCCATGGTCTCTTCGAGCACGATTCGCGCACTCGTTGCGGTCGGCAAGATCGGAGAAGCGGTGCAGCTGTTGGGACATCCGTATCGGATTGCGGGCGAGGTCGTGACGGGAGCACGACGCGGGCAGCAGATCGGCTTTCCCACGGCCAACATCGCGAACGTTAAAACGCTGCTCCCCGCGGACGGCGTTTACGCGGGGATCGCTGTCGCCGAGGGCAGCAAGTTTGTGGCGGCAATCAATCTCGGCCCCAATCCCACGTTCGGCGAAAACGCCCGCAAGGTGGAAGTGCATTTGCTCGATTTCGCCGGCGACCTGTACGGCCGATCTCTAGCCGTTGATTTACTGGAACGCGTCCGCGACGTGCGGAAGTTTGCCGGCCGCGAAGAGCTGATCGAGCAGATCGGGAAGGACGTGGCTGCGGTGCGGGCGATTACCGCCGGAGCATGAATCGCTGCGCCGGCAGCGTGAATCGGCTGAGCCGGGAATAGAAAAATCGGCAAAATAAACGCGACGCCGAGAGGCGGGCGAAGAAGTCGGGCACGTCTCCAAAAAGAAACGCGCGCGGATTCATTCAGTTTTCATCGACTTTTGGTAATGCTGTTTGAACGTCGCACTTTGAGCCTTGAGCGCAGTCGGTCATTGGGCAAAAATTAAGAAAGCGTCAGCGGACCAACGGCGACGACGCTGCGACGGGCCGGGAGACAGACTGTGGCCACGACCGAACCGCCGGGTCAGGCGGCGGTTGTTTGCCGTCCACGATCAACACTACTGGAACACAAGCCGGACTCGTCGAGGTTTGTCAGGCGATGATCCATCTCGACTGCGTTTGCGGCACTCGCCTGGAGGTTCTCGACCTTTACGCGGGGGGCCATATTGTCTGCCACGCGTGCGGCGCGTCGGTGAACGTCCCGGCCGACGCGGCTGTGCTCGAGGAAAAGTTTCGCTTCCACTGCCCGTATTGCGAGGCGCGCGTCGTCGGCCGCCGCGGCTCAGCCGGCAAAAAGTCGCAGTGCCCGAGCTGCGGCAAGATGTACACGGTCCCCGAGCCGCCCTCCGATTCGGACGTCCTCGAGTCGCACACCGACCGCCGCATTCATTTGGACACGGACGACCTGTCCGCGCACATCGGACTGCCGTTCCCGGTGGGAAGGCTCGAGCCTCGGGTGCCCGTCCTGCCGCAGCCGCGTTTCATGCATCCGCCGGAAGAGGTGGCGGCCGCCCGCGAAGATCCGATTCCCTGGCCGCTGCCGGATCTGACTGTCCCAGCGGAAACGCAAGCGGCCGCTTCGGACGTGCTGCCGGACGCTCCGTCGCAGGCACACGCGGAGGCACGCCTGCCGTTGACCGATCTCTGGTCGGGCGCGAGGTCGCTTGATCAGCACCTGGCTGAGATGATGGATCCGAATCGGCAGATGGTCGTCGGGTCATCGAGCGCCGTCGAGCCCTCCAGCTCGGCGCCGACCGCGCCTTCGATTCCACAGGTCGACGGCCCGGCCAAGCCGGCGAGCGTCGGCGAGCTGCAGATCGTGAGCGGCAACGGCGTCAGCCAGCGGATCCGCATGGACTTCCGCCGCTTTCTCATCGGCAACGAGCGGGATTGCGACCTGCGGCCCGTGAGCCCGCTTTTGAGCCGGCACCACTGCGTCTTCAAGCGGGACGAGTACGCCGTCCGCGTCCGCGACCTGGGGAGCAACAGCGGCACATTCGTCAACGGCCGCCGCATCCACACCGAGGCCATTTTGAAGCCCGGCGATGACGTGACCGTCGGCGACATCACATTGCACGTCGTGCTGCCGAACTCGCCCCGCGTCACGCAGATGCAGGACAGCAATCCGTCGATCAGCGACTTCGTGATCCTCTAGCGGTGTCCGCGCTGCGAGTGGTCTACGAAGACAACCATTGCCTGGCGGTGATCAAACCAGCCGGGCTGCTCACGGCTGGCGACCGCACGGGGGACGTTTCACTCGTCGACCAGGTCCGCGATTATCTGCGGACCAAGTACCAAAAGCCGGGCAACGTCTTCGTCGGCGTCGTGCATCGGCTCGACCGTCCGGTGGGCGGAGTGGTCGTTTTTGCCCGCACGAGCAAGGCCGCCTCGCGACTGTCGGAACAATTTCGCGCAGGCCGCGTGGAAAAGGTGTATCAAGCGCTCGTTGAGGGCGCGTCGCCCGGCGCGAGGGAGAACTGGTCGACCGTCTGGTCAAAGATCACAAAACAAACGTGGTCCGCCGTTCAGCGCAAGACGAACCGAGCACGCGCGAGAGCCGCCTCTATTTTCGCCGGCTGAAAGGCACTCCCGACGCGACGCTCTTGGAAATCCGTCCCACGACCGGCCGCAGCCACCAGATCCGCGTGCAACTGGCCGCGATGGGCCACCCAATCGTCGGCGACCGCAAATACGGCTCGAGGCGCCCGTTTGAGGACGGAATCGCCCTCCGCGCCGTGCAGCTGACTTTCGAGCATCCGACCACGAAGCAGCCCATCACGGTCGAGGCCGCCGTCGATTGGTGAGTCCTAGAGGCAGAGCGCGAAGGCCGCGCTCATCCGTCATTCGGGCTTCGTGCTTCTTTCGTCATCTCATTCGTGCTTCGTCATTTCCATCACCGGCTCCGTACGCCGGCGAGGGCCGTGCGGATTCGTCGCACCGCCGCGTCGACAGCTGCTCGGTCATGGTGCCGGTTGGTGACGAGGCGGATTTGGCGGGGTGGGCGGCCGCTGGCGAGTAGGCCGGCTGATTTGAAGCGGTCGAGGATTTCCTGCGTCGAGAGGCCGGTCGCGGTGTGGTCGACGTTCACCATGTTCGTCTCAACCGATTCCGGATCGACGCTCAGTCCAGGCACTTCGTTGACCGCGAGCGCGAGCAGCCGGGCGTTCGCGTGATCGTCCGCCAGGCGATCGACTAAATTTTCGAGCGCGACGAGTCCGCACGCGGCAATCACTCCCGCTTGACGCATGCCGCCGCCGATTCGCTTGCGACAATGATCGGCCTTGGCAATGAATTCGCGGCTGCCGACGAGTAACGAACCGAGCGGGCACGAGAGCCCTTTCGACAGGCAGAACATCACCGAGTCGGCGTGTTGGGCCACGGCCGCCGCGGAGACGCCTTGCTGAATGGCCGCGTTGAAAATCCGCGCACCGTCGAGATGGACGGCCAGGCCCCGTTCGTGGGCCACATGGCACAGCCGATTTTGCAGCTCGAGCGGAACGACGCGGCCGCCGCTCAGGTTGTGCGTGTTTTCGAGGCACAGCAAGCGGGGCACCGGATAGTGCAAATTGAAGGGGCGAATGGCCGCCGCCACGTCGTCGGGATCGAGCATGCCTTTGCGGCTGGTGAGCGCGAGCGGCATCAAGCCAGCGACATTCGCCATGCCGCCCGCTTCGTAAGCGTAGATATGCGACTGCGAGTCGAGCAGCACTTCGTCGCCGGGGTTGGCGTGCGCCATCAAGGCACAGAGATTGCCCATCGTCCCACTGATCACCAGCAGGGCCGCTTCCTTGCCGAGCATTTTGGCCGCCAGCGATTCGAGGCGGGTAACGGTCGGGTCCTCGTCGAAGGTATCGTCTCCCAGCGGCGCGTGGCGGATCGCCTCCAGCATCTCGGGCGTGGGGAGGGTCTGGGTGTCGCTGCGAAAATTGAGCACGCTGTCTGAAATCACAATGCCGCTCCGATTTGGGCGTTCCGTTTTGAACGGGCGATGAGTCCGTTATGCTGCAGCATACCAAGCAGGACGCAAAAATTCGGAGCGACGCATGCAAGTGGTGATTACCGCGGTAGGCCCCGACAATCGCGGGCTGGCCGATCCGATCGTGCACCATGTCACGGGATCGGGTGCGAACATCCACGAAATCCAAATGTACAACCACGACTCGGAGCAGTTGTTCGCCATGCTGCTGCGGGTCGAATGGACGGGCGGACCCGAGTCGGTCGCCGAGCTATCGGCCCGGATGCAGGACGTCGGCCGCGGCAAGGGATTGTCGTTGCGAACGTGGTCGCGGGAGGCTCTCGGACGTCCGCCCCGTCTCGCGCTTTGCACGACCCATCGTCCCGAGCCGGCGCTCGCCGTGTTGCGAGCCATTCGCGACGGCCGCCTGGCCGCGACTCCGGCCGTGATGATTGGGAATCGGGACGCCTGCCGCGGGGTGGCCGAGCAGTTCGGCGTCGAATGGCAGCAGGTCGGAGACGCACAAGGACGGCCCGACAATGACCGCATGGTCGAGCTGTTCGACAAATACGCCGTCGACTACATCATTCTGGCGCGGTACATGCGGATTCTACCGCCCGCCACCTGCTGGAAATTCGCCGGCGGCCGCATCATCAACTTGCACCACGGCCTCTTGCCCTCGTTTCCTGGTGCGAGCCCCTACGAAGACGCGTTTCAGCACCGGATGCTGACCTATGGGGCGACGATTCATTTCATCGTCCCGGAGCTCGACGCCGGCAACCAGATCATTCATCAGAGCACATTTACCGTCTTTCCGGGCACGCCGCTGGCCGAGATCAAACGACGTGGCCAAACCGATCACGAACCGTCCGCCCTGGTCGAAGGGGTACGACGAGTGGTCGATCGGGAGGTCGAGCTCCACTTCCATCGGGTGGTGCGGACGGGCACGGATTCGGTCTGATTTCCCGCGATGATTTCGGTGTTGTAATTTCCCGTGAATGCCAGGTGATTGTTTCAGAGTTAAACCGTCCAACTTGACGAAAGGCGTGCAGCCAATCGACGTTGGGACAAGGATCGGGTAGAATTCCCGATGGCTGCGGACAACCGGAGCGGATTGCATGGATCTCTTGGTCATAGAAGATGAGGCCGTGTTGGGAAAAGCTCTCCAACGCGGCTTATCGGATTGTCATCACGAATGCACATGGGTGCGCAACGGCAAGAAGGGGCTCGACTTAGGGCTGAGCCAACGCTTTGACGCCATCATCCTCGACCTGCTGCTCCCGGACATGGAGGGGCTGCAGGTGCTGGATTCGCTGCGGACCCGCGGCGTCCAAACACCCGTGCTGGTGCTAACGGCCCTCGGATCGGTCGAAAATCGGGTCCGCGGCCTGAAAAGCGGGGCGGACGATTACCTGGTCAAACCGTTTGCCTTCCCCGAGCTGACAGCCCGCCTTGAGGCCCTCTCGCGGCGCTCGAGCTTCCGGCCGTCGATGACGCATACCGTCGGACCGCTGACCCTCGACATGACCACCCGCCGGGCGTCGCGGGGGGAGCGGGAGATCGAGCTGTCCCCCACCGAGTTCACGGTGCTCGAATACTTGATGCGGTTTGCCGGCCAGGTGGTGACGCGCAAGATGCTCAGTCAACACGTGTGGGATGACGATTGGGACGGCACGACCAACGTGATCGACGTGCACATCAATCGTCTTCGCAACAAGATCGACCGCGGCTTCGATATGCCGCTCATTCAGACGGTCCGCGGTCACGGCTACGTTTTGCGAGCCGCCGAACCCAGCGCCCTCTGACCGCCGGGCTGCGGCAGGAACCGCGCTGGGCAGGATTGCGATGGCGTACCCAGTCTTCGAGCACCTCTCTCGGTTGGCTCAGCTGACTCGCTCGGCTTCCAAGACGCTGCGTATCCGGCTGATGGTCTGGAACGCCTGCCTGGTGCTCATCACGGCGCTCGCGTGCTTCCTGGGCGTCCGCGAGGGGCTGCGGCAAGCGCTCGTGGGCGGCATGGATAACGTGCTAACGGCAGACATTCGCGAAGTCGGATTCAACGTCGCCGACTTGCATGCCACCGCCGCCGACATTCGCTCCGCCGCCGCCGGCGAAGGTTCCGAGCAGGCGCGCCAGCTACTCAATAGCCTCAACCGCAAAGAAAGCGTGCACGAGCATAACGGCTGGTTCGTCGAGCTGCTCGACGGCGACGACAAGCGACTCTGGGCCAGCGATCTCACGCCCTCTCTGGGCGGCGCCGACAAAACTCAGCGCGACATGGTCCCCGTGAGCATCAGCGGCTATCGCGTGCTCGAGAATCGGCAACCGACGAGCCTGGGCCGGCCGCTGCGAATCCGCGTCGGCGCGCCGATGGACTTCATCGATCGCGATATCCGCAGCATCGACCGCATCGCGCTCCGCGGGGTGGTGCTGCTATTGATCGCTGCGCCACTCTTGGGCTACTGGCTGGCCCGTCGCGCCATTCGCCCGCTGTCCGACATCATCGAAACGACGGCCCGGCTGCGGCCCAACCGCATGGAGGAACGCCTGGCGATTCGCCAGACCGACGACGAGTTGGACCGCCTCTCGGCCACCGTCAACCAGTTCCTCGACCGCATCGCCGTCTACCTCACCCAAAGCAACAACTTGCTGGCCAACTCCGCGCACGAGCTGCGCACGCCGCTGGCCGCGATCCGCAGCTCGATCGAAGTGGCAATCGGCGGCACGCGCACGCCCCAGGAGTATCAGGAACTGCTTGCCGAAGTGATCGGCGAGTGCGCTTCACTGGAGCGTCTGGTCAATCAACTCCTGCTCCTGGCCGAGACCGACTCGGAGCTGATCCGCGCCCACAGCGAAGAGGTCGACCTGAGCAGCGTCGTCGAGCGCTGCGCGGAGATGTTCAGCGCCGTCGCCGAAGCGCGGCAAGTCGAGTTGGTGACGGCCCTCGAGCCGCACGTCGCGGTGATGGGCTTCGGCAACCACTTGCGGCAAGTGGTCAACAACCTGCTGGACAACGCGATCAAATTCACTCAACCCGGCGGAACGGTCCGCATTGCGATCTTCCGCGAGGCCGGCTCGACCGTGCTCCGCATCGCCGACACGGGCAGCGGCATTCCGGCCGCCGATCTCCCGCACATCTTCGAGCGATTCTTCCGTGGCGATCGTTCGCGCCAGCGGATCGAGCAGACGACGGGCACCGGACTGGGACTGAGCATCTGCCAGGCGATCGTGGCCGCGCACCGCGGACGGATCTTCGTCGAATCGCACGAAGGCGTCGGCACGACAATGACTGTGCAACTGCCGGAGTCGGTCGTCCCCCTTGCGCAGCGAGCCGCACGAGAAGGCAGCGAAACAGCCGAGCGAAATGCCGCCATGGTGTCGGCCCGATCGGACGGTTGAGGCCGATCGGACAGTTGAATGCTGAGCGGCCGAATGCTGCACGGCCGGTCGCCGACGCGACCTTACTTGGCGTTGGCCAGCGCCGGCTCGTCTCGCGGATGGCCGTCGTCAGCCAGGCTCCTTCGATCAAGTTACGCGACGCGCCCTGGAGCGACTTGAGCGCGGCCAGCCGGGCCTCGAGCGCCGGTTTCGACTTCGGCTCGACCATCAGGGCCGCGTCGACCAGGCGGACCGCCGCAACCGGATCGCTCGCCGCCAGCGTTTTGGCCCGCGCGGCCACCGCTGCAGGACCGCCCGCCATCCGCACGAGTTCCGGCTCGGCCACGGTGGGCGGCCGGTCGTACATCGTGGCCGGGTTGAGGTCGAACCAGCCGACGTACCCGTCGAAAATTCCCCGCACCGACCAGTCGACCTTGCCGTAGGCTTCGCCCACGTTCAATTCGGGGGGCAGTTTGACCTCATGCATGAGCGTGAAGACGTCCTTGCCCTCGTTCATGCCTTTGACCGTTGCGTCGTGGACGTAGAGGATGGCGTTACGGTATCGCGTCAGCCGCTCCACGATTTTGTCTTTCCCCACAACCGGCTCGCCGTGGCTGGGAAGCACGATCTCCGGCTCGAGCGCAAGGATCTTGTTGAGCGAGGCGACGTAATCGAGGGCCCAGCGCGGCTTGGTGCCGCGGAGCGTGTAGATGTTGGGAAACGATTCATAATAATTGTCGCCGACAAAGGCGGCCTTGTATTTTGGGACCCAGACGCAGAGGTGGTCATAGGTCTCGCCGGGGTTGGCGAATAGCTCGAACTTCGTGCCGCCCAGCTCGAACTCGTACTTGTCGTCGAAGGCGACCGCCGGCTCGAACTTCTTGTCGGGCACGCGGTCGAAGGCGTTGAGGGTGCCGATGTCGAGCCCGAATTGCGCCGCCCCCGTGCGATTGAGGTACGAGCGGAGCCGCTCCTGATAGCTGTTGAATTCCAGATAGTTGTGTTGCACGACCAGCTTGGTGTTTGGCTCCATCCAATAGCGCAGGCCGCCCGTGTGATCGTGATGGCCGTGTGTGAGGATCACATATCGGACGGGCGCGTCGCTCACTTTGCGCAAGAGTTCGTGGTGCTTTTTCGCGCTCACGGGGGACGACGTATCGATCACGACGTTGCCGTCATCCGTGCGAACCAGAAACGTGTTGCTGAAGCCGATGGCCAAGTAAATCGCGTCGTTGACCTTCCGCGCGGCCGTCTGCCGGTTTCCCATCCGCGAATAGTCATTGAGCGACAGTGGCGAGACCTGCGCGTGGGCCAAAGACGGAACCAGCCCTGCGCTCGCGGCAAGGACCAGCAGCGACGAGAGACCGACACGCCATCTCCGGCGCGAGTTGGCAGCGGAACAGAAATGAGAAAGATTACGGAGCGGGCCAAAGCGCATGGCGTGGTTCCTCGGGACGATGTCGTTCAGGTTGACGGAGGCCGCTTCGTGCGGGCAGCGACCGTTTATCCGCTTTTTTGATCCGGCCGACAAGCTTTCGCGTTGGCCTCTGTGCGGACTCGCGGTCGGCCATCAGCGGTATCGCGCGGCTGTTTTCGATAGACTGGCTGTGGCGCTTAGAATTGCCATTCGTGCCACGCCGATTGCGATCGGACCCACTGGAGAAGTTGGATGAGCCTGGCGATTGAGACCCGCGGCTTGACGCGGTTTTTCGACAAGTTCTGCGCGGTCAATCGCATCGATCTCAAGGTCGAGAGCGGCATCTCGTACGGCTTCCTCGGGCCCAACGGTGCTGGCAAATCGACCACCATCAAAATGCTGACCGGGCTGTTGGCTCCCAGCTCCGGCCAGATCATGGTCCTCGGACGCAACATGTCGAATCCGGCCGAGGCGCTCGATGCCAAGCGGCACATCGGCGTCGTTCCCGAAGACCTGGCCCTCTTCGACAACCTGACCGGACCCGAATATCTGACGTTCGTCGGCCGCATGTATGGCGTGCCGGCGGACACCATCCGCAGCCGCACCGGCGACCTGCTTAAACTGATGTGCCTCGAGGGGGAAGAAAAGAAGCTGACCCTCGAATACTCGCACGGAATGAAGAAGAAACTGGCCCTGGCCGCGGCTCTCTTGCCCAATCCCGATCTGCTGTTTCTCGACGAGCCCTTCGAAGGCGTGGATGCCGTCACCTCGCGCGTGATCCGCGACATGCTGACCGGCTACGTCTCGCGCGGCTCGACGCTCTTCCTGACGTCGCACGTGCTGGAGATCGTCGAGCGGCTCTGCACGCACGTCGGCATCATTGCCCATGGTGAACTGGTCGAGCAGGCCAGCCTCGACGACATTCGTCAGGGCAGCTCGCTCGAAACTCGCTTCCTGGAAAAAGTCGGCAGCGATTCGGCCGCCTCGAGGAAACTGGAGTGGCTCGAAGGGGCCGCGACATGACGTGGCAGCACTTTCGCACGCTGGTCTGGCTGCGCCGGCGGCTGTTCCGCAATCGGATGAGGCGGGCCGGCAAGCTCAACGCCGTGGTGACGCGGATCTTCATGGCGATTGCGATCCTCGTCTCGGTCGGCTCGTTTTTCGCGGCGCTGGGATTGGGCATTCGCTTCCTGCCCCAGGCCACGCCCGATTATGTCCTGTTCATTTGGACCGGACTGACGGTGACGTTCCTTTTCGCCTGGATCATGGGAGTGATGACCGAGCTGCAGCGCTCGGAAGTCCTCTCGATCGAGAAGCTGTTCCACTATCCGATTTCTCCCGGCAGCGCGTTTCTGGTCAATTACCTCAGCTCGCTCGTCTGCGTGTCGCTGATCCTGTTTTTCCCAGCGATGCTCGGACTGGCGATCGCCTCGGTCGTGGCGCTGGGGCCTTGGATGCTCATCAGCCTGCCGCTCTTGCTCGGCTTCGTGCTGATGGTGACTGCCGTGACCTATCAGTTCCGTGGCTGGCTGGCGACTTTGATGGTCAATAAGCGCCGCCGTCGCACGATCGTGGCATGCATCACCGGCGCGTTTATTCTGCTCAGCCAGTCGGGCAACTTCATCAACATGTTTGTTCAGGGAAGGCACCGGCACGAACGTGACGGCACGGCCGACCAGTTTCACCGCCAATACGACCAGGCCGAGCGTGATTTGAAAGCGGCCAAGATCACGCCGAAGGAATATCAGGAGCGGATCGAATCGATTGCCGCCGACCAGAAACGCCAAAACGAACAAGAGACGCAGCAGTTCCTGACCCAGGCAAAACGATGGGTCTCCACCGCCGATCTGGCATTGCCCCCCGGCTGGCTGGCCTACGGCACGTTTCAAGCCGCCGAGCATCAGATTTGGGCGGGCCTCGTTGGGACTGTTTTATTGAGCGCGATCGCCGGCGCGAGCCTGCATCGCTCGTACCGCACCACTGTCCGGTTTTACCTGGGTGATTATCGCTCGGATCGTTCGACGGCCGACCTCGCGCCTACGACCGCGGCAATCCACGCACCCGTCCGCGCGACGATCGCGATCGGAGCGGTCGACGCGCCGGCGCCGGCAACGCTTGCCAACGCGCCATCGTTCGCGGGCATGGTCGGCAAGAGCGTCCCTGGGGTGCCCGAGCAGGCAGCAGCGACGGCGCTCGCGACCTTGCGGAGCCTCTTGCGAGCGCCCGAAGTCAAAATGATGCTGCTCACGCCGACCATCCTGGGAGTGCTCTTCATGACGGGCAAGCTCGCAGGTCGTAACGGCATGAGTGGCGGGGCAGTCTCACCCGGGCTGCGGCCGATTTTGGCCCTCGGCATCGTGACGACCGTCGTCGTGACCTTGTCGCAGCTCTTTCAGAATCAATTCGGGTTTGACCGCAACGCGTTTCGCACGTTTGTGCTCTCACCCGCTTCACGCCGCGACATCCTGCTGGGAAAGAATCTGGCCCTGGCACCGATCGTGGCAGCGGCCGGCGCGATCTTTCTGGGTGTGCTGGAATACATGATGCCGCTGCGACCGCTAGACTTTCTGGCAACCTGCGTGGAGTTGCTCTCGGCCTACTTGATCGTCTGCCTGGTCGGCAACCAGATGTCGATCCTGCTTCCCTCAACTGTGCGGCACGGTTCGATGCGCGGCTCTTCGGACACCAAGGTGCTCCGCGTGCTGGCCCGCTTCGCTGCCATGCTGGGGCAGCTCGTGGCGTTTGTTCCCCTCGCGCTCCCGTTGGGGATCGATTATCTGATCCACCAGTTCGCTTGGGGCCAGTGGATTCCCGCCTATCTGATCGTCTCGCTCTTGATGGCCCTCGTTCTGCTCTTCGTCTACCGAAACGTGCTCGAGTACCAGGGCGGACTGTTGCAGCGCCGCGAGCTGCGGATTCTCGAAGCCGTGACGGCCAAGGAAGACTGAACGACGACCCGAGTCGGGCCTAACAACGCGCAGAGTTTTACGAGGCCGAGCCGAGGGCCGCTTTCTCGCGCTTCGTCTTGCCGCTGAGGGGTCGCACCGAAGGCTCGACGAGCGCGGCTTCGATCGTGAGACCGGGACCGAAGGCCAAGAGGACACAGGGGCCCGGCACCTTGTTGCGGATCAGCCGCTCGGTGATGAACAGGATCGTGGGCGACGACATGTTGCCGAACTCGCCCAGGACGTCGCGCGACGTTTGAATTTCTTCCGGGGCGAGTCCCAGCGCGTCGATGCAGGCCTGCAGAATCCGCGGGCCGCCGGGATGAATGCCCCAGTGCGCAATCTCGCCGAGGTCGACGCCTTCGCTGGCCAGCCAGCCTTCGAGCCAGGCTTTGAGCGAACTCTGGATTGCGTCCGGAACGCCCGACGAAAGGGTCATCTGAAATCCATGATCGCCGATGTTCCAGCTCATCAGGTCTTCGGTTTCGGGGACGACCATCGAGCCGGACGAGAGCCAGCGCGGTTTGTCGGAGTCGGCCCCATCCTCGGCGTGGCCGCAGACGACGGCGGCTGACCCGTCGGCAAAAAGCGCGTTGGCGACGATCTGTTCCGGGTTCCAGCCATACTGGTGGTGCAGGCTGCAGAGTTCGATCGCGCAAACGAGGACGCGGGCATCCGGGTTCGCGTCGGCAAACGCGCGGGCGACGCGGAGCCCGTTGAGTGCTCCATGGCAGCCCATAAAGCCCACATGCGTCCGAGCGACCACCGGCGGCAGTCGCAGATCGCGGATCAACTGCACGTCGACTCCGGGGGCTGCGAAGCCGCTGCACGAAACCGTGATCAAATGTGTGATTTCAGACGCGTCGAGTGCGGCGTCGGACAGTGCTTTGCGGCAGGCTGTCGCGGCCAGGCCAGTCGCTGACTGCGCGTACTTCTGCATGCGTTCGGCCGTGGTCGGTCCGAGCGGGCCGCCTTCCTCGACCGAACGGTAAAAGTTCTGCCCGCCCGGCTGAGCCTGGGCGTCAGCCGTAAGCAGCACCGTGTGCCGTTTCCGCACGCCCGCGTGACGGTAGAGCGTCGGCAAAAGCCGCCGTTGTTTGTCCGTGAGACCGCACAACAGCCCGGCGGCTTCCGCGGCGTCGGCCTGCTCGATCGACAGTTCGGGGACAGCCGTGCCGATTCCCAAGATGCAGACGCTCATACCGACTCCCTTTAAATGCGAGAGGAAACCTCTTAAATGCGAGAGGAAACCTCTCGCGGCCGCGAACTCTTGTGCCGCGTTCGTTCCATCGATGACTGAATTGTAGACGACCCCTGCAAATCGATGCCTTTGCCGGCGTTCCAGAAATGTCCGATCAGCGGCCGGACGAGGGTCGGCGCCACGCCGATGAGTGCCATTGCCGCGCGGACGGCCGCCGGATTTCGCAGCAGGCCCGCCAGAATCCGACAGTCTCGCTGTCGCGGTGCGATCTGCGCAGGACCACGGCCGACCAGTCGTGTGCAAGCCGACGGCATTCCCGTCGGGATGCCAAGCGATCATCGGCGGACTCAGCGGCGATCTCGACCGAGCCAATCGGCCACCATGGGTGCCGCGAGCACCGCCGACAGCATGCCCCACGTCATTCCTTCGCCCGTGAACGGTTCGACGTAACCGGCCGCGTCACCGAGCACCAGCAGTCGCGGTGCGGCGGTGCGCCGACTGTGCCGCGTGAGCAGGCCCGTTCCCCGCCAATCAACGGCTTCGAGTCCCGTCGGTGGTTTCACGCCGGCTTGAGTGAAGATGTGCCGCACGGTTTCGGCCGGCCCGTGCTCGCGAACGTGGTTGGGATCGACGGCCGCCGCCAGATTGATGGCGTCGCCCGGCACTCGCACCAGACCGACATAGCCGTCGCGCGCGACCGACATCAAAACACGTCCCGCGTCGATCTCCGCCGCCGTCCCCGGCAACGTGGCGCCGAGCCCAATTCGCGACGTCGCGGCGACGCGCGGCGCAAAGGCCCGATGCTGCTTGAGGCTCGTCCGTCCCAGGCCGTCGGCCACGAGCACCATTCGGGACTGCGCGACAAATCGACGATCATCCTGCTGCAGCACGAGCCGACGCAGACGGCCACCCGCGGCGAGACCCCGAACGAGTGTCGTCGTCCCAGAGACGAACGCGACGCCCGCCTCCACTGTGTTGCGCACGAGCGCCGCGTCGAATGAGATTCGCGAGACCGCGGCGCCGGCCGGCAGATCGAAGGAGACGCGTCGTCCGCCCGCCGCGAGGTCGAATCGCCCCAGCGGCGCTGCATGCGAGGAGTCAAGCAGATCGGCGAGCCCCACGCTCTCGAGCAGTCGTCGCCCCAAGCCACTGATGCAACCGCCGCAGACTTTTTCACGCGGAAACGAACTGCGATCAACGAGCAGCGTCCGCAGACCGAGCAATGCCACTTGCCGCGCGGCTAGCGCCCCGGTCGGCCCAGCTCCGATCACCGCGACGTCCCACGTCTTTGCCGCCGCCTCTTCGACCGTGAGGGTTGAATCGCAGGCCGGGGACTCCAGCTCGGTACGGACCTGTCGCTCGCCCGTGCACTCGCAATGGCTCAGAGCATCCGGCTCGAACGCCAGCTGGTTCAATCGCGGCTCCACTGTAAGAGAAAGCGACACGGCCAGCGCGGTTCGACGACGACTCCCGACAGCCCCCCCTGCCGAGCGACCTCGCGAATCTCTTTCATCGAGAAGGCAGATTGCACGGAACGGGGCCCGTCGACATGAACGATGGGCGAACGCGTCAGAAACCGGCAGCCCAGCCAAGCGAGCCCATAGCCGAAAGTCGAGCGGCACAAATCGTTCACCAGCACCAGCCGCTGGGCCGCCGCCGCCATTTTCCCCAATAGGGCCGACGCCGTTTCTTCCGGCAGATGATGCAGAAACAGCGAGCACATGACGACGTCGTATCCTTCCGGCAGCGGCGCATTGAGCACGTCCTGTCGGAAGAACTGTACATTCTCGACCTGACGCTCGCTGGCGCGGGCGGTGGCATAGCGCACGGCAAACGGGCTGACATCGCAGCCATCGACGAGCACGCGGGCACCGGCGCGAGCGGCCCGGCGGGCGACATCGATCGCCACGTCACCGCCGCCGCTGGCCAAATCAAGCAGGCGCCAGGTGCGGGTCGCGTTGGTCGCAATCCGGCGTTCGAGGGCCTGCCAGAGGATGCGGCCGCTGCCGCTGAAGCGATTGATACGCCCCAGCCCTGCGAGAGCGGCGCGGTGCAAAGGCTCGCCCAGGCCTGGCTGATCCATCAGCTCGGGCTCGCGTTGGCGACATCGGAAGCGGTTGAGCATTTTGATCCAGATGTCGGAACAGCCGGCCGCCCGGCCTGGAGGCCTGCATCCCAGCGGCCTCGTCTTGAGCGCAGGGATTCTACCTTTTCCCGGGCAGCAACGCCATTCGTTCTCGCACGATCGGGCCTCAGAAACGACAATTAATTAGCAGTTTTTTCGCTACGAAAAATTCATCTCGAGGCGAAAAGGTCACCCAGCGCAGAAACTTAACTTTGCCCCGGGAGGCCGCGCTGATAGCATCGCGGCGGCTCGCAAGGAGGATCGGCCCATGAAGCCACGCGTTGGACCACGACTTCGTCTCGTCTTGTTGGCAGCGGCTCTGGGCGCAACGGCCGCGGTGTTGGGAGCGACCGAGTGGGCGACTTGTCCCGCTTCGGCGCAGTCGCAGGCGCCCGATTGCCAGCGCCGGGATCCCCTGCCGCGCGGGCTTTGCGGGTGCGGGCAGGCGAACTCGATCCGGACCTGAGCCGCGTCTACATCTTTGTCGATAAGACCGGCTTCGGGCATCAGCACGGCGTCGAGGGCCGCATCAAGGCCGGCAACCTCCGCGTGGCGAAGGCGTCGGCCGGGCGAATCATCTTCGACATGACCTCATTTCGCGCCGACACGAAAGAGGCGCGGCGCCGCGTCGGCCTCGACGGAACGAGCAGTGAACAGGAGCAAGAGCAAGTCACCGCCAACATGGTCGGAGAAGCCGTCTTGGACGTCGAACATTTTCCGACGGCCACGTTTGTCGCCAACAGCATTCGCCACTTCGACGAACGCGATGCCGCGGGCAAGGCCCAGTTCTCGCTCGACGGCGACTTCACGCTGCATGGCACCACACGTGCCGTGCACATCACGGCCACCGGCGGGCAGGAAGAGGGCTACTTGCACCTGAAGGGGTCCTTTCCGCTGCGACAGACCGATTATGGGATTCGACCGTTCAAGAAGGCGCTGGGCGCGGTTGGCGTCGCCGACGTGCTCACAGTCTACGGCGATCTTTGGATCAAAAAGTAAGCGACGCCGAATGTCCGCGCGGAGTTGCGGAAAGCGGCCGGAACATGGGCGAAGTCGCCGGACAAACCGGCCTTAAAATCAGGAGCCTGACGGATGATTTCGTGCCCGAGCGTCGAAAAGCGGGTGATCCGCACGCACTACAACCTGGCGACTCCGTTTTATCGCCTGCTGTGGGGTCGCCACATTCATCACGGGCTGTGGGAAGGTTCCGAGAGCCCGGCGGAGGCGCAGCTCAAGCTCACGCAAACGCTCAGTCGCGAGGCCGGTCTGCAGGGCGGCGAACGCGTGCTCGACGTCGGCTGCGGCATGGGTGGCTCCTCGATTTACCTCGCCAAGACGCTCGGCTGCCATGTCACGGGCATCACGCTCAGCTCGGTCCAGCGCCGCTGGGCGTCCGTCGCCGCGCGACTGAACGGCGTCGGCCGCAAGAACGCGTTTTCTGGCCACCGACGCCGAGAGCGTCGAATTCGAGCCCGCATCGTTCGACGCCGTGTGGAGCGTCGAGTGCACCGAACATCTCTTCGACAAGCCGGCCTTCTTTCGTCGAGTGGCCGGCTGGTTGCGTCCGGGCGGCCGCGTGGCGATCTGCGCGTGGCAAGCCGGCGACGGACAGCTGACTGCCGACGCCGAACGGCAGGTTTACGACGTGTGCGAGGGATTTTTCTGTCCGTCGCTGGGAAGCAGCGAGGACTATCGCGGCTGGTTCACCGACGCGGGGCTCTCCGTCGATCGCTATTTCGATTGGACGAGCCGGGTGGCGCAAACGTGGGAAATCTGCGAGCGGCGGGCCCGCTTTACCGGTGTCCATTTGCTGGCGCGGTGGATCGACAAGGATCAATTGATGTTTCTCGAACGTTTTCGGACAATCCTCCGCGCGTATCAGAGCGGCGCGATGACCTACGGCTGCTGGGTGGCGACGAAGCCGGGTGGAACGTCGGCCAACTCCACCGCAGCAACGGCGGCAACACCGCTCGCAGCGACGACCTCACGTTAATAAGACGACAACGTCCTTGAATTGCCGACCCGCGGAGCGGGTGCTGGCTCGAAGGCGCAGGGATGCGGCGAATTCTCGGGATCGGTTTCGGCGCGGCGACTCAGGCGGTGTTCCTGGTCACGCTCTGGCCGCTCTATTGCTTTCTGCGAAACGACTCGGCGGCCGCGCCGGCGGGGTCGCTCTGGTTCGACGCGCTGCTCGCACTTGGTTTCGCCGTCCCACATAGCATCCTGCTCGCTCCTCCGACGCGAAAGTTGATCACCCGCTGGCTGCCCGGCGACTTGTACGGCTGCCTGTTCTGCCTGGTGACGTGCCTGTCACTGCTCGCGCAATTCTCGCTGTGGCGCGGCAGCTCGACCGTGGTTTGGGCGTGGCCCGCCGCGCTGCAGCCCGTGATTCGCGCCGCCTTTCTGGGCAGTTGGGGACTCACGTTTTACACCCTGTGGCTGACGGGGCTGCAATACCAGACAGGGATTGGCCCGTGGTGGCGTTGGGTCCGTCGGCAGCCGACGCCGCGACGCGAATTCGCTCCCCGCGGCGCGTATCTTTATCTACGCCATCCCGTCTATCTCAGCTTTTTGGGGCTGGTTTGGTTCACGCCCGTTTTAACCGCCGACCGCGTCGTGCTGATTTCCGTTTGGACGACCTACGTTTTCGTGGGCAGCTACCTGAAAGACCGACGGCTGGCGAACTGTATCGGCGATCGTTATTTGCAATACCTGAGCGAGGTTCCGGCGTATCCATTTCTCGCCTGGAGTCCCAAGCCCCAGGGGCTGCTGCGCTTTGCCCCCGTTCGCGCGGAAAGCGACGAACGGTCCCTGAGCGATGAACTGCCGGCCAAGGCGGCGTGAAATTTCTCGAACGACTTTGGCCGCTCTGGGGGCTTGAGCCCCCGGAGTTTTTCGGTCACTCGCGCGTGCGTCCCATCCGTTCGCGCACGAGCGTTTCCAAACAGACAACCATTTCGTCAGGCGATAGGTGCGACGTATCGATGCGGATCGCATCGTCGGCCGGACGAAGCGGGGCCGTGTCGCGCGTTTGGTCTCGATTGTCCCGTTCGAGGATTTGCCGCAGCAGGTCCTCGACCGCAATCGTCTCGCCCTGCTCTGCCAGCTCGATCTGTCGGCGGCGGGCTCGCTCGTTCGGGTCGGCCGTCAGATAGAACTTGCACTCCGCGAGCGGAAAGACGACCGTTCCCTGGTCGCGCCCCTCGCTGACCACGTTGCGTCGCTCGGCCGCTTGGCGCTGCAGGCGGACCAGCTCGGTTCGCACCTCGGGAATGGCGGCCACTTTCGACGCAGCGCTCGACACTTCCGGTGTGCGAATTGCCGCCGTTACGTCGCGCCCCCCGCGCGGACGACGGGACCGAGTGCCTCGATGTCAGCGGCGTGAGCCACCTGGACGACCTGTGCCACGTCGCCGATGTCGATCCCCCGCGAGAGCACTTCGAGCGCCACGGCCCGATACATGGCCCCCGTATCGAGAAAATCAAAGCCCAGCCGCTCCGCCAACCGGCGTGCTGCCGTGCTTTTTCCCGAACCGGCCGGGCCGTCGATCGTCACGATCATGTCGCACGCCACGTCATCGAGAGTTCCTGGCCGACATCACGCAGTCAGCCGAAGCGCAATTCCACATCGACGATCTCATAAGCGCCGACTTCGATCAACACGGCATCCTCGACGATGGGCAGTTCACTCAACGTCCGCCCCAGGAAGTCGCGGCGGCTGGCGCGGCTGGGAGTACGAAAACACTCCAGACGCACCGGCCGCTGCCGCCCCTCGGTTTCCGCGAGCCGGACGATAAATCCGTAACCGGCGTTTTTTGGCGGTGAAGGCTCGCCGTTCTCCGCCGGCAACTGATCAACGGCGACGGGCTCGGGCGCTTCGCTCGGTGCGGGGGGGCGAAACTGCAGGATCTGAACGTTCTTCGCGTTGACGTGAAACAGCCAGCCGCTGGCGCCAGCGACCGGCGGACCTGCCGACGATTCGAGTACGGTTGGGGGGACCAAAAAATTCATCGCGGCCTGCATGGGGTAGTCGGCGTCGATTGCCAGGCCGAAGCGGAACCGCCGCTCGGTCTCACCCGCCACGATCAACAGGCTGTCGACCATCCGCGGCCCGGTCCGGCGATGAAAGGGCAAGCCCCCATTCAAAATGGTGATCCGCTGCGACTCGTTGGCGATCTCGAGGAAGTGCGGGCTCTCGAATCGCTCAAATTGCAGGCTGTGCGCGCCGCCGAGAACGCTCCGCGTCAACGTGGCGCCGCTGTCGTTCCAGGCAAAGCGGGAGGCGACATAATTGCTCCAGGGATCGCCGTCCGGCATCTTGACTGCGCGGAGCTCGATTTCCAGCTCGATCACTGGGCGTCCCCGCCAGAGCCGCACGGTCTGCTCGAACTCGGCCACGACCGATCCGTCCTGAGGATCGTTCAGCGATCCCGAGCTGACGACCTCGCCGAGCGCCGGGCCGCCTGAGGTGACTCTGCTCGACTTGCATCGCATCTGAGAATAAAACGTTCGCTCGGCCGGCTCGCCGTTCGGTCCCGCGACGACCCGCTCCCGCCCGAACCGGAGCGCCAATTGCTGACTCAGGCGGTTCGGCTTGCGGCCGAATTCCTTGATGTGGGAGATTCCGCCAGTGGCCTCGTTGATGTGCACCTCGATGAACTCGTTGCGGATCATCCGCTCTTCGGACATCAGGGATTTCGCGGCTCGCGGGCGTTCGGCCTGCGGATTGCGCGACGGCACCCACGTGTAGCCGCAAGCCGGCAGATCGAGTGTGACCTGCCGGTGCCCGCTGTCGTACTGCACGCTACGGATCGGAGCCTGCAAGGCTGGCGGGCTCTCGATTTTCGGCAACTCGACTGTGACCGTCCGATTAAACGACAGCGGATTGAGAATCAGGTATCCCGGCTCGCCACGTCCCGCGAGGAACTTTTGGCTTAGACCGGCAGCCGAACGATGGAGCTGTGCGTCGAGGCGCTCATCGACCACGGCCGCCGGCTCAGCGCCGACCTCTGGTAGATCGGGCCCGGCCGACTCGACTTGGTCTTCCAGCGCACTGATCTCATCCGATCCGATCGGCTGTTCACCCAGAATGCCAGTAAGTGCCTGGAACTGCGCGGCGGCGTCGAAACGCGAGCGGCGGCGGAAATGCCGGCGAAAACGGCTGATGGGATCGCGTTCTTGAGCGGCCACCGCCTGGATCAAGAACGGCGAAAGGTATTCGGATTCCTGGAATCGCGAGTGGCGCCCCGAATCGTCCGCCTGCTCGAAGAATTGTCGAAAGGTTACGAACCGCCCCAAGACCTGGCTTTGGGCGTGAATCCGTTCGAGATCGTGCCAGAACGGATTGCGCACCTCTGGCCAGCGGGCCCATACGATGGCCGCCGTCTGATCCTGCTGCATCGATTCGGCCAGACGCGACGGAAAGCGGAGAAAGCTGGCCGCACTGTCGACAGCCAGCGGTATTCGCGTCGTCGCGTCGAGCGTCGTGCCGTCGCAACCTTCCCAGCGGATGCGGCTCTCTTCGGTATCGGGATACAGCCCGTCGTCGAGGGCCACGTGCAGCGCGCCGCGAAAGCCGTTGCGATCGAGAATCATTGGCAACAGTGTCGTCATTCCGTAGCGACGGCGCCCCCAGACGGTTGGTGAACTGCCGAGCATCCGCTGAAACGCGTCTCGCCCGCGCTCGAACTCCCCCAGAAACGTCGTGACCGGCACGAGCGGCACCGGTCGCTCGCTCCATTCACCGCCGACAACCTCCAATCGGCCCGCGCTGACGGCTTCACGGATTTGATCGATGAGCTGCGGCCGCTCGCGGGAAATTGCTTCGAGGTCGACGGCCGTGAGGAGCAGCATTCAGCGGCTTGGACGACGCAATCGTTCGCTCGAAATGGGCGTCGGCCAGCCGGGGAATCACCAAGCACAAATCGATCAGGTAGAACTCGACCGGATAAAACCGCTCACGGGCTTCGGTGAGGACGTCGAAGCAGTTCTTCAGCCGGCTCCTGGTTTCCTCGACATCGCCGGAGACGGCTGCGTTTGCCGCAGCGACCACTTCGCGCTCCAGGCGGCCGTCATCAAAGCCCTCGAAGTGGTGCATCCGTCGGCTGAGTATCTCAACCATCACCTTGGCGACGCCGAGAGCGAAGAAATCGGCGACCAGATCTTCGTCCAGGGGGACTGGCTCGAGCGGACTGAGGACGGCCTGCGCGAGGGCGCCGCGATCCACGAGTCCGACCACAACGGTCGCCCCGTCAGAGCGCGCCTGATCGATCCAGCCCGCCGGCACCGTATCTTCGGAGGCCGGCGGGACAAGGATCAGGCACCCGGCGACGGAGGCGGGTGGGTCGTCGGCCCGGAGTTCACGGGGAAGCGATTTGCTGCTACTCAGGACGGACGGATGCCAGGCGACGGCCACCGCGTTGAGGACCCCCGCGGCCTTATCGTCCGGCAAATCGGCGGGCAAGTCTTCGAGCCCGTGGCCGGGAAGCAAGATGACGACGTCGCGGTAATTCATCGGGGGTCGCGATCATTCATGGAGGGTCGCCGTAATTCATTGCGTGCGGGTCGCGGTTATTTCTGACCGAATGACGCAGCGGCTCCCCGGTCGGAGAGCCCATTGCATGTTCCCGGCGGAGGCCCGCACCCGAATTTGACGAATCTCGGGAACTTTTTGAAGCGGTGCCGGCGTCGAAGTTAGGCAGGTATCCGGCGGTGGTCCCCAGGAGACCAGCAGTTTTAAGGTCGAAGGCGTTGAGAGCGACAGTTGGACTGTATGGAGAAGCGTCCCGCGTCGAAAGCGACTTTTTGGCCAAGACTTGCGCTCGGGGGGGAGCGGACCTTATAATGACCGTCTCAGCATTTCTACAAACGGTCCGCATCGCAGGACATGCTCGTTAGATCTTCCCAACTTCCTGTTCTGGGCTAAGTTAGGAAGACCAAGACTGAATTTCGTCTGAATTTGCGGGCGCCTCTTTTTTCTTATTAGAGGATCGGAATGCCAGGTAAACCCGGAGCTTGGGGCGTTGATATTGGACAAGCCGGCCTGAAGGCGATCCGGCTGCAAATCAATGACGCCACCGAACAAGTCGTTGCCACGGCCTTCGACTATATCGCCCACCCGAAAATTCTCAGCCAGCCGGACGCCATCCCGGAAGAGCTGATCGCACAGGCCCTGGAAAAGTTCCTCAAGCAGAACGACATCGAGAACGATCTGCTGGCAATCAGCGTGCCGGGGCAGTCGGCCCTGGCCCGGTTCATCCAGCTGCCCCCCGTCGAGGCGAGCAAGGTCAGCGAGATCGTCAAGTACGAGGCTCGCCAGCAGATCCCTTTCGCCCTGGAAGACGTGGTTTGGGACTACCAGACCCTCGGCAAGGGGACCGAAGAGAGCGGTTTCCTGCTCGAGGCCGAAGTCGGTCTGTTCGCGATGAAGCGTGACCAGGTCAACAACCAGCTCCGCCCCTTCACCAACGCGCAGCTGGAAGTCGAGCTGATCCAAATCGCGCCGTTGGCCCTGTACAACTTCTTGAGCTTCGACCAACTGGGCATCCGTCTCGGAGACGAGACGGTCGCCATGGATTCGTACACGATTTTGCTGGACATGGGTGCGGACAACACCATGCTTTTGGTCTCCAACGGCCAGAAGATTTGGATCCGCAACGTGCCGATCGGCGGTAATCATTTCACGCGGGCCCTGACGAAGGAGATGAAGCTCACCTTCGCGAAGGCCGAGCATCTCAAGTGCAACGCCACCAAGTCGCCCGATCCGCGGTCGGTGTTCCAGGCGCTGCGTCCGGTGTTCAACGATTACGTCTCGGAAATTCAGCGCTCGATCGGCTATTTCTCGAGCGTGAATCGCGAGGCGAAGATCTCCAAGGTGGTCGGGCTGGGGAACGGGTTCAAGCTGGCCGGCTTGCAGAAGTTCCTGCAGCAAAACCTGCAATACGAGGTCGAGCGAGTCGAGTCGTTCGACGCAATTACGACCGACTCGTTCAAAGACGCCGCCTTGTTCGAGGAAAACATCCTCAGCTTCCCCGTCTGTTATGGCGTCGCTCTGCAGGCGCTCAAGCAGACGCGGATCCGCACGTCGCTCTTGCCGAAAGAGATTACCACGGCCCGGACCATTGCCCGCAAGAAGCCGTGGGCGGTGGGGGCGGCCGCCGTGCTGCTGGTGGGAGTGGCCGCTTCGGCCTTCGGGTACGCCCGCGTTTTCCAGTCGGTGGCGCCTAAGAGGTTTGATCCGGCGCTGAAGAAGATCGCCGACGTCATCAGTGCAACGAACGCGACCCATAAGACTTACGGCGAAGTGAGGACGGCCAACAAGAACGATTATGCCGGGGGCGAAAACCTGTTGCACGGGAGCGGCCAGCGGAATAACTGGCTGGAGCTCTACAAAGCGGTCGACGAGTGCCTGCCGGACGACAACGAAGAGCCCGACGTCCGCAAGCAGAACCGCGTGCGCATCTTCTCGCTGCAAGCTCGTTACAAGGCGGATCTCGGCGAGTGGTACAACGGCCTGAGCGCCAACGCGAAGGAATGGCTGGACGACAGCGAAAAGAAGACGGCGCCCACCGGAGCGGGATGGGTCGTACAACTCCGCGGGGAGCACATGCACGACGAGACGATGGGCACGAGGCGCGATGAAAAGGACCCCCGAGTCGAAATGACCGGCCGCGGTGCGGGCTGGCTGTACGATCACTTCGTCAAGCAGTTGCAACAGTGGGCCGTGCCGTCTCACAACGGTTCGGGCGAAGTTGGCGTACGCAAGATCGGAATTTCGTATGCCACCATTGCCTACTGTCCGCCGCCGGACAGGGAACGGGGCGACCCGCTGGGCCGGATCCTGGCGGAACCAGGCCACGGAAACAGGGGCCGCGAAGACAAATGGGGCCGTAAGGGCAAGCGAGGCGGAATGAGCGGCTTCGGCCGGCGCGGTGGTGGAAGCGGCGGTGACGACGACGAAATCAGCATGGGTGGAATGGGTAGCGGGTTCGACTTCAAAAGGAAGGGCGACGATAGCCAGCTTCTGGGCGGCCATCCCGACGATACGAAGACTCCTAAGAGCATCGAGATGGAAGTGAATCACTTCGACGTCGAATTCATCTGGCGGCCAGACATGCGCCCGACGGCCGCGCCCACCACGGCACCGGCGAATACGGCGACGGCAGCGGTAACTCCGGCGAAAGCCGGTGCGCCGGCCGCCAGCCCGGCAAAGAAATAGGCCGTTTCGGGCCCCGTGACGGACAGACGGGCGACGGACAGACAACGACGTTGCTCTGTGCTTTGATGAATAACAGAAAGATTGCTTGAGGACCTTGCAGAGCCATGGACCAACTAAAAATCCTGATGGAACATCGTTTCTGGGTCTTAAGTGCGCTCGCCGTCTTGCTGCCCCCCATCGGCTGGTGGGTCAGCACGGGCGACATGGCGACGCAGACGGAAGCCCAAACGAAGAAGATCAACTCCCAGATCAAGGTTATGGACGACCGGACGAGTAAAGCCTCGACATATGCCAATCAGGAGTGGATCGATGGCGCAAAGAAGGTGAATGCGAGGCTGGCCACTTTCATCGGTGAGTCGCAAAAGACGCTCTACAAGCACCAGCAGCCGTCGATGGTCTTTTGGCCGACGATCCGCAAGCCCCTGGAGGAATCGAAGGTCAAGTATCGCGGCGAGACCGCCCCCAATCCCCAGGTCTTTCTGGATGCGCGGCGATTGTTCATTTCACGCTATACGGACATGTGGATGGACGAGGTCCTCAAAGTCATCGAGCCCTTCGACCTGGTGACTGGAGACGGAAAGGTCTGGTGCTTAAATGACAACGGCGGAATCCCGATCATGAAGGCCCCGGTCGCGAGTTGGCAGCAACGCCAGATGATCGGCGCAGATGAAATGTGGGCGGCCCAGGAGGATCTGTGGATGCTGCACGCTCTCATGAAGGCCGTGGCGCGCGTCAACGAGGGCTCGAGCAACATTGACAACGCCCGTATCAAGCGATTGATTTCCGCCAAACTCCGCGGGGGCAGCCTCCTCGATCTGAATGATCGGCGCACCAAGAAGAAAGGGAACGCGGCCCCCGGCGGCGCACCGGGCGGAGCGAGTGGCGGCGCGCCCTCCGGCGGTTTTGGTGGAATGGGTGGAATGATGGGCATGGGCCGCCTTGAGGCTGATCAGGGCCCCAAGGCTCAGCCGCTGATCGACCCGGACGATATCTTCGGTTCCGGCGAAGACGCCGGGGCGGCAGCAGCGCAGGCAACGACGAAGAAAAGAGGCATCGGCGATCCCGAGGGCGATACCCGCCCCTATGTCGAAACCGATCCCTCCAACCGTTGGCGCACTCGCGGTTTCATCTTGGACGTGGTGATGGACCACCAGGAGATTCCCAAGCTGCTGACGGTGTTGACCGAGTCGCCGTTTCCCGTGCAGATCTTCCAAGTCGAACATCTCCCCTTCGACAGCTCGAAAACCCACGTGAAATCGACTTTGACCCTCGGGCCCGAAAACGCCGAGCAGCAAAAAATCGTGAAAAATAACGAGGAGCGTGTGGCGATGGCCATGAACCAGTCAAATCTGGCCGAAGTGCTGGTCGCCGGCACCTTCCTGCTCTATAACGAGCCGGCGAGCATGGCCGAACCCGCCCCGGCGGCAACCGGAGCCGGCACTGCTCCGCCGGCGACGAAAACGCCGCCTGGTGGAACAGCCGCTGCCAAGGGAGCACCGGTGGGATCACCGGCTCCGTCAAGCGGCGCGAAGCCGGCTTCGCCGACAACGCCCGCGCCCAAGTCGAGCCCGTCGTCGAACACGGCCACGCCGAGCAAGGGGGCGCCCGCTGCCGGCGGATCGACAACCGCCCCGACAAGTCCCAAACCGGGCGCAGCGACTCCCGCCGCTTCGGGTTCGACGGCTCCGAAGTCGGCCCAGCCGGCGAAATCCTGATTCCGTCCGCTTTGTCACGATCGGTTCGTTCTTCGACAATTTGCCTGGATGCAGATCGCCATGAAGGTCCCCAATCTCAAAACGCTCGACTATAAGCAACTCGGCATTGACCACGGCGAAAAGCTGGCAATCGCAATTGTGGGCCTGCTGTTGCTTTTCGTGTTGTGGACGACGAAATGGAGCCAGCCCATTGCGAAGGCTCCGACCGAGCTAATCGACCAGGCGGCGACGACCGAGGAAAAGATCAAGAAGCAAGCCTGGCCCGTGAGCGAGACCAAGGCCTTGAACACGGGGACGGACTTGAATGCCAAGGCCGTCGCGATGTTGAGCCCCCTGGAGTTCGCGCCCTGGCGCTGCCCGTTGCCATGAACAAGCCTTATCACCCGGATCGCACCCTGATCACCAAGCCCAAGTGGCTGGCCGTGCATGACCTGGTCGCCGACGCCCAGGACGTCGATCTGGAAATGGATCCGAAGGTCGCGCGCTTTGACGATGGCTTCAAGAAACTCAAGAAGGAAGACACGTCCAAGGCTGAGAAAGCCAAGAAGGCCGAACAAGAGAAGAAGGACAAGGAAGCCGAAGAGAAAACGGAAGTCCCGGAGGATTCTGAAGCGCACCGGCGATGGCGGCGGTCCCGGATCCGGCGGGCTCGGCGGCCTGGGCGGCATGGGGGGCGGCCTCGGGCGCGGCGGCATGATGGGTGGCATGGGCCGCGGCAAGCGGGGCAAGGGCGGCGATAACGACCGCATTCCGAACACGGGGCGCGGCAAGGGCCGCAAATCGCGGAAGAAAGATGACGACACGCCGGTCGTCAAAACCGACAGCAAGCCGGTGCAAAAGCCGATCGGCCGCGGCTATCACGTCGTGTCGGTGCGGGGCATCTTCCCCCTCCGCGAACAAGTCGCTGAGCTGGTGCGTGCCATGGGCAACGGCATCACTCCGCACGACGCGCAAGAACTCATTCAGATGCACGACTTCAAACTCGAGCGGCAAACCGCCAAGCCAGGCCCTGATCCGTGGAGCGGCCCGTGGGAGCCGGTCGACCGGGAAGCGACGTTCGAGATGTTCCGCAACGACATCTACAGCTTCTCCCCCGAGCCCGTGTCGGACAACATCATCGACAACCACATTTGCATGCCTTTGCCGATTCGGTTGATCGGTGAGTGGGGGAAGCTGGCCACGCACAGACTCGTCAAGGAGTTCACACTCTCTCCGGATGAGGTGGAGGCGCAAGTCGAATACCAGCGCAAAATCATCGCCAAGATGCAGGAAGAGGACAAAAAGAAGCACAAGGAGGATGACACGGGAGGCTTCGCCCCGTTCATGCGCAACACGCGGAAGGTCCAGCGGCGGGCCCAGAACCCCAACGGCCCAGACGCGGAAAGCAGCAAGCCGATTCAGCAGCAAATCCTGGATGACTTGGAAAAGGCGCCCAAGGACCGTCCGGACGACGTGGCGATCAACGCCAAGCTGGCCGACTACATCGCCAAGCACGCCAGCCCGCAGGATCACTTGCTGCTCTTCCGCTACGTCGACTTCAATGTCGAGCCGGGGAAGTTTTATCGCTACCGGGTGAGGCTGGAAGTGGACAATCCCTTCCACAATCGTCATGCCGAAGAAGTCGCCGAGCCGTCAATCATCGAGAGGAAGTATTGGGACACCGAGGTGAGCGAGCCGACGAAGCCGGTTTACGTTCCCGAACCGGCCCATTTCTACGTGATGCACGTCGTCGGCGACGCCGGACGCTCGTCGCTGCCGTGGGCCAAGGTCGATCTCTATCAATGGTTCGCCAGCACCGGAACCGTGGTCAACAAGGAGCTCATCGCGACGATAGGGCAGCTGGTCGGCGGGTTGCACCTGGCCAAGGTTTTGAACCCCGCGGAGAATACGGACGATACGGAGAAAGTTCCGTTCGTCACCAACGATGCCTTGGTTGACGTCGCGCCTGGCTTTTCGCTTATTCCCGAACTGCACAAAGACCTGATCAGTGAAATCGCCGCCGCTGAAACCAAGGACAAGAGCGAGCCGCAGGAGCACAAGGCGAGCGACAAGGAGAAACCGAATAAGGGCTCGATGGTGCCTGACGTGTTGGTCTTTGTCGATGGCAATGGCGCGCTCCGCGTGATCGATGGTCTCGACCAGCAGGAAGAGCACCAAGACACCAAGAATCGCTACACGATTCAAAACGACCAGTATGACGAGTTGACCAAGCCCGACGAGGACAAGGCCGATCAGGGGCGGCCCGGAACTCGCATGGGCGGCCTGGGCAAGAAGGGCGGTCGTCGTGGCGGCCGCAGCACGGCAGGAGCCAAGAAACAGCAATAGCGCCGACCCGCGGGCGCGGCAACGCGGCCATCAGAGAGTGCGCGGTGGCCGCGATGAATCCGGAAATGGTTCATTTGTCGCGACGTCGGGCTATCGGGAAGTCTCCAGGCAGAGGGCGTCGCCGTCGCGATTTTGCTCGGCGGCGCCTCCCGATCGATCGAGAATCAGTTCTCGTAGCTCGGCCGCGATAAAGAACGAGCCCGTCACGCAAATGAGGTCGTCGACCGTCGCCAGGTGCGTGGCCAGTCGCCAGGCAGCGGCCGGATCGGGGGCGACGTGGCAGGAGCGGCTAGAAATCGCCTCGACCAAGCCCGCCAGTTCGTCGATGAAGAGCGCGCGGGGATTCGTCTGGTACTGCGTCAGCACGACGCTGTCGAATCGCGGCAACAAGAGCCGCAGCATCCCGGCCACGTCTTTGTCACGGGTCGCGGCGAAGATCAGAATCCGGCGCGCGGCACTCGCGAAATCCCGCTCGATCGTCTGGATCAGGGCCTCGGTGGCCGCCCAGTTGTGCGCGGCATCGACGATGGTCGTCGGCCGGTTGGCGATCACTTCGATGCGGGCCGGCCAGCGAACGTTCTGGATTCCCGTCGCGATCGCCGGCTCAGCAACGCTCACGTCCTGATCACGTAAGAGGGTTGCGGCCGCAATCGCCAGTGTCGCGTTGTCCGCCTGGTGATGTCCGCGCAAGGAAGGCTTGAGTCCCTGCCACGTCCCCCACGGCGTGCGCACGTCAATCAAAGGACCGGACGACCGACTGTCGGCGGCCGCCTGAATGCCGGCCGTGAGATGCTGCCCCCACGAGAGATCGCGACCGAGTCGGTAAAGTGCGCAGCCGAGCCGGTGACAGACCTCCTCGATAACATCGCCTGCCGGTCCGGGAGCGACTCCGGAAATCACCGGCACCCGGGATTTGATAATCCCCGCTTTTTCCCGCGCGATCTCCGCCGTCGTGTGGCCGAGCACGTTGGTATGATCGCGGCTGATATTGGTGATCACGCAGACCTGCGGATCGCAGACGTTGGTGGCGTCCAATCGGCCACCCAAGCCCACCTCCAGCACCGCTAGGTCGGCCGCACAATCACGAAAGTAGAGCCAGGCCAACGCGGTCGCCAACTCAAAATAGGTCGGACCGGGTCCGTCGGGCGCGCGATCCATGCGTTCGATCGGCTCGATCAGCCGGTTCACCAGGTCGACAAAATGGTCGTGAGTCGGCGCCGCGCCGTCGACGACCATCCGCTCCTCGAAGGCCGTAACATGCGGCGACGTGTAGAGCCCCGTCTTGTGGCCGGCCGCCGTCAAGATCGAGGCCGTCATGGCGGACGTCGAGCCCTTCCCCTTGGTCCCGGCGATGTGAACGATTTTAAAGCCCTGGTGCGGATTGCCGATCTCGGCGAGCAGCCGCCGCATGCGGTCAAGCTTCAGGTCGTCGCTGGAAAACGCGATGCCGGTGATGCGCTCGTAGTTGATGCGACCGAAAAGAAACTCGATCGCCTGCTCATAGGTTTGGATCAGGTGACTCATCGCAGGATTGGCGCGGGCTCGAGAGAATTCGATCGCTTCAAAGTATCTTGCTGGCGGCGTCGGTCAACTGCCCGTTCGCCGCGCGGCTGGTCGGTTCTTATCGCTTTTTTCCGAGGACTCGACGCGAATGTTGCGAAATCTCACGGTTCCGTTGTGGCTTTGCAGCCCCAGAAACCCGCGCGTGTTGCGTAAGGCGAGCAGCGGATATCGCTCGGGAGTCGCGTCGACCACGCGGATGCCGTTATGCACGACCGTCACGTGCGATCCGTCACACCGAATTTCGAGAGTGTTCCAGGTCCCGGGCGGCTTCGACACGCGGGGCACGGCAGCCGCGATATCGTAGAGCGACGCGGAATACTGATAGTCCTTCAGCTTGCCGACGTACCGCGCCGCGTGATCGTCGAGAATCTGGATCTCGAAACCCGCCGGCGGCAGCGACGCGCTATCGCGATGATGGTTGCCGTCGACCGGAACGTGGACGTAAACGCCGCTATTGGCCCCGTCGGTCAGCTGGTAGTCGAGCTCCAAGCGAAAATCGCCGTATTCGCGGCTCGTGCGGAGCCAGGAATGATGCTTGCCGCGGCAGACGAGACAACCGTCGCGCACCAGCCAATCGTCGGCCGCCTGCTTGCCGACCGGCTCCCAGCCAGCCAGGTTTCGGCCGTTGAACAGAATTTTGGTTGCGGCCTCCGGGTCGGCAGCCGGAGCGTCCCATGTCGACAAAGTCGCTAAGCCCGCGAACATTGCGAGCCCAACAACCAGAGCATGCGCCGCCTGGATCCTGCGCGGGCGTAGCAGACCGACGGATTTGGAATCCCGAAACATGTCTTCCTATGTCTCCAAAGGCTGGCCATTGTAACAGCCAGCTGAATTTTCGACGTGCGAGCGGTCGCTCTGCGGCGGCGAGCCGCTGCTTGGTCCGGGTAAAACACCCAGGCTGGACGTAACGATTTCCTAAAATCCTCTAACAATCCCAAGAATCGATAAAGGTTGCCGCCGCGCCGCAGTCGAAGAAAAAAAGAAGCGGAGTTTCGCCTAAAGTTTCGGGCCCGCTCTTACAGTCGCAGGCGGCCGTCATGAGCACAATCGGCGGAATGAGTGCGGCCGCGTTAAACGTGGCAAGCTCGGTTGTCGCCTCGTCCCGACCCGAGGCCGTGGGCGAAAAGGCCCAGACGCAGGCCGCCCATCAGCAATCGCAAGCCGCGCTCTCTGAAGCGTCCGACGACGTCGAAGACGCGCAGTTCTCGCCCGATCGGGATGCGGACGGCCGTCAGCTCTATCGACGCCCCGCCCCTCTCGCGCAGGATGCGATCACGAGCGAAGCGGACGAGGCCGTTGCGTCAGGGCCTGCCCCTGCGAACCACCCCGCCGATGCCTTTGGCGACCGCGGAAATGCGCTGGACCTCGATGCCTAGCGCCTCCGAAAACGCCCCACGACTTCAGCTCGCCGGCGTGCGCAGCGACGCGTGAATCAGCGAAATGAGCTTGGCAGCGTGAATCGGCTTGGTCGCATATTCGTCGCAGCCGGCCGACAGGCAACGCTCGCGGTCGCCGGCCATCGTGTGCGCGGTGAGCGCGATAATCACTCCGCGATAGCCCGCCGCCCGGAGTTGCGACGTGCTGGTGTAACCGTCCATCACGGGCATCTGCATGTCCATCAAGATGACGGCGAACGGTTTTTCGGCACGCTCCGCCGCGAGGGCCCGATCCATCGCCTGCTGCCCGTTGTCGACCACTTCGACGTCGGCCCCCGCCTTTCGCAATAGGTACGAGAGGAGCCGCTGATTGTCGACGCCGTCCTCGGCAACCAGCACGCGGCATGTGAGCGGGGCCATCGCCTCGCGTGGCCGCGACGGCGCCGGTCGCCCGTCCCCCGCCTGCGCGGCCGGCTGATAAATGCGGACGCCTTCGAGCGAGCCGGTCGCCACAGTCACCGTGAAGGTCGAGCCGCGGCCCGGCTGGCTTTCCGCGACCAGGTCGCCTCCCAACAGATCCGCAAAGCGTTTGCTGATCGTCAGCCCCAATCCCGTCCCGCCAAATCTTCGCGTGGTTGAGGGGTCGGCCTGCGTGAAAGGGCGAAACAAGCGGCCCAACTCTTCGGCCGTCATGCCGATGCCCGTGTCGCGAACGGCAAATTCCAGCCGCCCCGCGAGGCCGCCACGATCCTTTTGCGAGTCGGGCAGAAACCGGACGGAGATCTGCACGCTGCCTTGTTCGGTGAATTTGAGCGCGTTGCCCACCAAGTTGATCAATATTTGCCGCAGGCGCGTCGGGTCGCTCTCGATCGTCTCCGGGATCGGTCCCGGATAACTGGCGGTCAGCTCGAGCCGCCGGGCATCCGCGCGGACTTTCATCAGCGCGATCACGTCCGCGACGATTTTCATCGGCGAGAAGCGGAGCCGTTCGATCCGCAGGGAGCTGGCCTCGATCTTCGACAGGTCGAGGATGTCGTTGATGATCTCGAGCAAATGCTCGCCGTTTCGCTTGATGGTCTCAAGCGCGCTCGTGCGTGCCGGCGGCGCGGTCTCGATCCCCTCCTCCATCAAGAGCAAATCAGCGAAGCCGAGAATGGCCGTCATCGGCGTGCGGATTTCGTGGCTCATGTTAGCCAGGAATTCGCTTTTCGACTGGTTCGCCTGCTCGGCGCGGCGGCGAGCCACCTCGAGCTCTGCAGCCTGGGCAATGAGGGCCGCCGACTGTTGCTCGATCTGCCGTCGAGACTCTTCGATCTCGGCCGCCGAACGCTTGAGCTCGGCCTCAAAGGTCTTGCGATCGGTGATATCGGTCAGCGTTCCCGCCATCCGCAAGGACCGTCCCTGCGGGTCGCTGATCGATCGCCGCGGAGCCGAAACCAGCGCCAGGCGCCCGACTTCGCCCGCAAGCGCGTTTCGAGGTCGAGCGACTTGTTGCGATCGAGGTGGGCCCGGATCGTCGCTAGCGTGCCGACTGCTTCATCGGAAGGCAAATGTATCTCGAGCGCTTGGAGCGTATTCTCGAACTCGCGATCGGTGTAGCCCAGCAGCTCCTTGAACCGCTGGGAATAATAGACGTCGTTCGTGACGACATCCCAGTCCCAGATGCCGTCACTCGAACCGCGAACCGCAAAGTTGAAGCGTTCTTCGCTCTGCCGCAAGGCCCGTGCCCGCTCCTCCAGCCGACGCATTCCCAGGCGGAGCGTTTCGCGCTCGGCGAGCAGGCCGCGGATTTGGCGGTACTCGGTCGTGACGTCCTCGACGATCACGAGCGCGAATTGTCCCTGTTCGTCCCAGCGGCGCACGGTGATCCGTTGTTTCATCGGGCCCGGGCCGTTGGCGGATCCTTCCAACCGACTGCCGAAACCTTCCAGTAGCGTACACGCCGTGTCGTCGCTCCTGTCTCCGTCGAGCGCGCGGGCTACCCGATCCTGTCAGCGCCCGTGCCATTGTCTCGCCCACCGCGCTGCCATAGGGGTGCCCCACAATCTCAGCGCGGCCGACACCCGACCATTGTTCGAGCGTGCGGTTCCAGAACAAAACGACGAACTGGCGATCGAGCACGCACAGTCCGAGCGGCAAGAGGTCCAACGACCGCGTCTCGAGGTTGGTCGGACCGGATTGGGCATTCCGCATCGGCGGCGGCTCGTGATGTGAAAATGGGCGTTTCAAAGGCAGATCGAGAGACGCAGCGGGATTCGTCAAGCACTCAAGAGCGAGGTTTCGCGCGGAATCCGACGGTAGATCGCCGCGGCTTCGACCGGCAGACGCTCGAGCCCGGACTGTCGGTCAAGGGCGGGCTCGGTGGCCGCCAGGATGAGAAAACCGTCCGTGGCGAGTTGATCGATCAGCCTCCCAAGCCGCCGGCGCCGGGCCGGGGGATCGAGATCGCCCGCGTGTTGATGGCAGACAATCAAGTCGGCCACCCCAGCCGCAGAGCAACCTTCGAGGGGATCCAGCTGCAGCCAGGAAATGTTCTCGGACAACGGCGAGCGATTGCGCCAACCGCGACTTGCCGGCAGCTGCTCGAAGGACCGTTCGAGCCGCTTCAGCGACACCCCGCGCTGAACTTCATAGTCCGAATAAATGCCGCATCGCGCGCGGGCAAGGACATCCGCATTCAGGTCCGAGGCAAGGATCGTCACGTTCCAGTGACACAGCTCAGGACAGCGTTCGTGGAGGGCGATCGCCAGGCTGTACGTTGGCTGCCCGGTGCCGCAGCCGACTGACCAAATTCGCAACGTTCGCGTGGCCCGGCGCGTCGAAAGCAGGGCCGGCATCACGTCGTAAAGCAGTGCCTCGAGTGCCTGCTGCTCGGCGAAGAACGTCGACTCGGGCCCCGTCACGGCGCGACTCAGCGCATCGGCCATTCGTTCCCCGCCGCGACGCTGTTTGATTCCGAACTCGACGAGGGCTCCGCGCGGTCTCTTTCGGTCGTCGCGAATGGCTGTCTCGAACACGTAGTCCGCACCTGCGGGCGACGAAGATCGCGACCCGTGCAGCAAAAACAACGACGATGACTGGTCCTGGCTCGATCGACGCATCGATTCCTCAGAGAGCTGTCGGCAATGCCTTGATGGGGTGCGACTCCGCCAGTTCGAGAATCCCCAACTGTTCGAGTTTCTCGCGGACGATGTCGCGGCTGTACGGTTTCTGCATAAATTCGTCGGCCCCGGCCTGCAGGGCCGCCGCAATCTGTGTGCGGTCGAGTGTGTCGCCGCAAACGATCACGGCGGGCCGCGAGTGCCGTGGCGACTGAGTCAGTTTTTGCAACAGGTCGACACAGTCGCGGTCTTCCGGCCTCCACTCGAGGAGAACCGCCGGGATTTCGGGCTCCGCGTTTAAAATCTCCCAAGCCGCGCGAGCATTGGGCGCCTCGCACGTCTGCAGTCCGAGCGAATTCACCACCCGCCGGCCAAGGAGCCGCACGGCCCGCCATTCGTCGACAAGCAGGATTTTGCGGTCCATCCCGCTGTCTCCGTTTGGCCCGGCTGAGCCGCTTCTCACGGTTGCGCAGATCGGTCAGATGTTCTCGGCGTGCGGATCGCAGCCCGAATGACCTGGTCGCCCGCGCTCTCGCCGCGCCTGCTGGCGCACCGCGGACGCGGCACGGACGACTATCGTTTCGGCGAATTCTCGTACGGGGCGTGCATCGATTCGCCGTTTTCAGGCAGCCGGAGGCGCAATTCACCACCCGGATCCTTGCCTCAGGCGGACGCGTCAGGACCGGAACTTTCGGCGCGCAAAGGAAGGTTTTTCCTCCGCCGGCCGACAGCCCGCTCGCGCGCGGCAGAGCCCGTCTACGCGCCTCGGGGCCGCGTCGCTACACTGCGGCCTCGTTACCTGCGACCCTGAACCATCCGCCACGTTTTCAAGTGCCCATGCCGCTTCGTCCGCTCATTCTGTTCGAGTCGCCGGCCGCCGAGGTCGCGCTCCGCCGCCAGGGATTGGCAACGCTCGACGCAATCTTCGCGGGACAGGCGTCCGCGCAGCTACGTCACGTCGGCCGGGCCGTGTTGAAGACCGAATTGCCCGGTCTGGGCGGAGCGACGGAGACGGTGTACGTTAAACTCAGCTGGGGACGCCGCCGCTGGTGGCCCCGCATGGCCGATATCCGCACCGGCCAGGTCTTCCAAAGCCTCGCCGTCCGGGAATGGGAAGGCCTGAAAACCTTCGAGCGACTAGGCCTGCAGGTTCCCGAACGGCTGGCCCTGCTGGAGGAGGGCGTTCTCTGGAAGCGCTCGGCGCTGATCCTGCGGGCCGTGCCGCCGCCCGCATCACTGTCGGACATGATCTTGGACGGCAGCTGGCTCCGGTTGCCGCTTACGGATCGGGGCCTGATTCTCGAAAAGGTGGGATGGACCCTGTCTCAGATTCATGACGCAGGCTGGGCCTGGCGGAGCATCTCAACGCGGCACGTCTTTCCGCAACGGGACATCCGCGGCGACTGGAAAATCTGGCTGATCGACTGTGAAGGCGTGCACCGGGCCCGCTCGGCCGCCATTCTGCAGCGCGACGTCCGCCGATTTCTGCGGGCTCTCTCCCACGATCATGCGGACGAGCCGACGCTGGAAACGATGCGAGACATCGGCTTCCGGCTCGCCTCGCGAAACACCTGCGGCTCCGGCGAAGGCACGAATCGCGACCGTTCGGCGGCTTGATCGCCGGACCGATGCGCCATCGCGCCCGGGGCGAAACAAAGGTCCCGTCGGCCCCCCGTTTTCGGTGAACCAAGTGTCGTCCGCGGAAATGGGCCGCTGACCTCTCTTGATTGGCGC
This sequence comes from uncultured Planctomycetaceae bacterium, assembly GCA_963813715.1. Classification (GTDB taxonomy): domain Bacteria; phylum Planctomycetota; class Planctomycetia; order Planctomycetales; family Planctomycetaceae; genus DASPSM01. The sequence goes on from CAWFAK010000008.1 coordinate 231,848, forward strand.
CGTGCCGCAACGATTGCTGCCGGGTGACACCGGCCCCTTTTTTGGCGGTTTGGCGTCCGTGGAGGCCGCGTGGAAAACGGCGACGAACTTCTGCCTCCGCCGTGTCAACTGGAGAGGTTCTAGGGAGCGCGCCCGGATGCTTCCCAAAGGCAACGCTAAGCCGCTCTTTCGTGCGTCCCACGACCGGGCTGCCGGCCTCGACGCAATCGCCGCAAAGCCATACGCAAGATCGGTTTGCGTCATTCGGCAGAAACTGCGCGAATGGGATGCGTTCTGTCAACATGTTGCCCTGCGGCGACGTAAGCATCTAGAGCACTGAGGATTGCTAGGAGAGCCAGAAACGAGCGAGGGGCGACCGGAGCAAAGAAATTCGCCGCCTCGCGCACGCCCTAAGTTCTTGCAGCATCCCGGTTGCAGCGATCGATTGATTCTTCTCAAACCTCCTCGGTTACTTTTCGCGCAGATTCGACCTGACCGACTCGCTTTTCGACCAGAATCGCTTCAAGTTTCGAGAGCTATAGTTGGCTGGTTGACTTGCGGCTCCATAATTAGGAGCGTTCCGAGCGCCGAGGGGATTGGGTGCTTTGAACGGACCTGAAGCGCACGAAGGAAACAAGTTCATGGCTCGAAAAGACGCGCTGTTGCGGCTTCACGAACGACTGGTCGCCAAGCGCGACTCGCTTCGTAGGAAGCTCGCCGACGATTTGACGCACACCCAAGTTTCCACCGCTGGCGATGAGGCCGACGCGGCCAATGACGGGGCCCAGGTCGAGCTCAACACGCAGTTGGCCGCTCTGGAAAGCCGTGAATTGGTTCAGGTCGAGCGGGCCATCGATTTGATCCGCCGCGGCCGTTATGGTATCTGCGAGGTTTGCGACCAGCCGATTCCGATCGAGCGATTGAAGGCTTTGCCGTTCACCCCAGTCTGCGTCACGTGCGGGCGGCTCCAAGAGCAGCTGTCACACGGCGGCTATGACGATGGGGCGGATTGGGAATCGGCCTTTGAGCTCGAGGGGCGTCTGCGGGATCGCGAGTTGACGTTGGGTGACATCGATATCGCCGACTGAACTCCACTTCGCGGACTGAACCATGGTACGCCGGCTCCCCCTGCGGTGGAGCGTGCCGACGCTGTTGCTGGGAGGCGCCGTTGGTCTGGGAATCGCCTCCCGGCCTCTCAGCCATCTCGCGCACGCCCGCTCTGACGATAAGTCCTTTACCGACACGGCGTCCCTGGATCGCGGCGGGTCTGCGCTGATCCAAACCAGCCGGCAATTGGCGCGGGTGGCGGCCGACGTCACGCCAAGCGTCGTCCACATCGAAAGTAAGTTCGAGACCTCCGAGAACCGCATGGTCGAGGAGACCGGTTCCGGGGTGATCGTCAGCTGTCCGGCAGTCCCCGGTTATTACATCGTCACCAACCGCCACGTCATCGGCGACACGGCGACGTTGCAACAAGTGTCGATCCGCCTTCGCGATGGCCGCTCGTTCCATCCGATGCAGAAGTGGGTCGATCGCGAGACGGACCTGGCGGTGCTCAAGATCGACGCCGACACAGCTAAGCCGATGGCCTGGGGCAACAGCGATCGGCTGGAGATCGGCAACCTCGTGCTGGCGGTCGGCAGCCCATTTGGTCTGAGCCAGTCGGTCACGATGGGCATCGTCAGCGCGGGGCCGGGCCTTGCACTTGGGGGGCCGTAGCGCGAGCGATCTGGTCAATCAAGACTTCATCCAGACCGACGCCGCGATCAACTTCGGTAACAGCGGCGGACCGCTGATCGACGTCGACGGGCGACTGGTCGGCATCAATACGGCCATTGCCTCCAACAGCGGCGGCAACGACGGTATCGGCTTCAGCATCCCTAGCAACCTGGTTCGCCGAGTGGTCTACGACCTGCTCGAACGCGGCCAGGTGCAGCGCGCGTACTTGGGCGTGATGCTCGATCCGGACTTTACCGTGGAAAAGGCTCGCGAGCTGAAGCTCGACCGGGTCCGAGGGGCGCGGATCACCCAGATTTACCCGCAGTCGCCGGCCTCAAAGGCCGGGCTGGCGGTCGACGACATCGTCCTCTCCTTCGACGGCACCGACATCGTGGACGAGAACCACCTGATCAACCTGGTCAGCCTGACGCAAATCGGGCGGAAGGTGCAGCTCGTTGTGCTCCGCGGCGGACAAAAGATGTCGATCGACGTGAATCTCTCGAACCGGCAGGAAATGGATCAGCACTCCGAAGCGCCAAGCCACCCGGCAATGGGCGCGCTGATCAAGCCGCTGGGCCTCACACTGCACGATCTTTCGGGGGACCTGGCGAGCCAGCTCGGTTTCTCCGAAACGACACGGGGCCTATTGGTGCTGAGCATCGATCCGCGGAGCACGTTGACGGGCAGCGTCGACGTGTACGACGTGCTCGAGGAAGTCGCCCGTACTCCGGTCACGACGGTTGCCGACGTGCGAAAGGCCCTGTCGGCGTCCGGAAAAGGTGACGTGCTGCTGCGATTTAAGCGCAAGAACGCTACGGGCCAGCACAGTCACATCGTCGTCTGGCAGCGTTCCTGACCGGCTGACCGACCCCGCCGATCTTCTCGACCTCAGAATCCGACGAGTGCATAGCTCGTCGACTGCGACGGCTCGAATCGCTCAATCAGCCGCTGAAACGCAAAGGCGCGCGGCGAGCGAAGGATCCGGATCTCAAACGACGGGAAGCGATCCAGCGCCACTTGGACGCCGTCGGCGCCGATCATTTGCGCGGTGCGCTCGCCGCTCATCCGGGTCGCCTGCCACGAGTGCAGCAGCAGGCCTTTCGCCGCCGAAGTCGGCGCGAGCGAGAATTCCAATCGGCCATTGCGGGCGCGGACCGCTTCGACAAACTCGGCTGCGGGGATGACGAAGCGCGGCTGCGGCGAACTCCACTCGGCCACCTGGAATTCGGCGGGATGCTCTGCCGCTGCGTTGACCGCTCGCGCCGCACGAAAAGTTCGATCTCCGCGCCGCGGCTGCCCGCTTCCTCTAACTTCGCTTGGAACTCGGGCGACAAGCGCACCGTTCCCACGAGCTTTTCGTCCGGCTGAATGGTGATCCGCTGGTCGAAGGTCGCGAACGCTTTGCCCAAGAATCCGCTGCTTGAGCCGCACAACGCGGCGGCGACCGTGCAGCCCGCGAACAATCCGACCAACGCCAAACCGCGACCGATCCGCGGCACGCACAATGTCGCAATCAGCAGGGCGACGAGCGCCGGCGCTTGCACGGCCCACAGACGTCGCAGGGCGGGCAACTCGGACCAATTGTTCGCATACGGGGCAAGCCGCGTGGGCGGCAGAACCGACGGTCGCGTCTGGTCCTTCGACGGGCCGAAAAACCAAGGGCCACGGACCGGACCGCGAAGGACCGTGGGCACTTCCTGCGGCGAGCCGGAGAACCGCGCGAATTTGGTTTGCTCGACCGAGCCCGCCTCGCGGAATGCGCCGTTGGCGAACGCATTGGCCGGAAAATCCCAACCGACGAGCCCCGCGTAGCCCCACGTTCCTTGCACAATGGCCAGGGCGACCAGCGGCACGGCAAACGCTTCCGCCCCAAATCGAGCCTCCAACCGCCGACCCGCCTCCACACCGTAATGCGCCACCAGGGCAAAGAGCACCACTGCACCGCAGGCGACCGCGCAACCGCGATCGCGCGTCGTCGGCAGCAGAATCAACTGCATCAAGATCGGCGCGAGGAAACAAATGCGCAGGAGCCATTTCGAGCGGTGCGAGATCAGGCCCAGTCCCACCAGGCCGATCACCACCACAACGGGGTTCTCGGCGAAAATCAAATTCCCCAGCTCGATCGTGAGGTAGCCAAGGTAGCCGAGCGGATCGGCCGCCAAGCGGGACCCGTGCAACTGCAACGCCGTGCCGATCCGAGCAAGTTCGGGATTCGCATCGACAGCGAAGCCCAGTTGCCGCCAGAGCAGCTCCTGCATCAGCGGCACCAGGCACCACGCCACCGCCGCCATGACCAATGGTCCCGGCTTGCGCTGTTTGAGGGCGAACGCCGCATAGATCACCAAGCCGGTGAGCGCCGTGGCGTCGACGAGGGACCACAATCCCATCAGCGCGGCCATTCCCAGCGACCCGCGCCATCCAAAGGGCGTGTCGTCGGCGTCCTTCGCGACAAGCAGCAAGGTCCACAGGAAGCAGAAACTAAGTCCCAGCATCCGCGGGCCGATCTCGCCGACGGACGCAGTCGCCACGATCGACAGGCTGAAGCAGGTAGCCGCGAAAACCGACTTGGTGCGGTCTCGAAACAGCGCGCCCGTCGCCCGCATCACGAGCCACGCGCACACCCAGCAGAGCACCAAGTTCAACGCAAGGGGCGCGTAATAAGCGTCGAGCCCGACCGTGAACCAATTCGCGAGCACGGCATAAGCAATTCCGCGGGAAGCGAGTGCAGTTCCCGCGGGACTCGTGCCGTTCTTGAGTGCGTCAATCTGCCGCAGCGTTTGGACGCCGGGACTCGGATAGAAGTCGCCGCGATAGAGACAGCTGTCGCCGACCGCCGAATTGGCCGCGTGACCCAGCGGCAGGCTCGCGCGGAGCGCCCCTGAACGGAGACCGCCAAAGCACCACCAGGCTGCTGTACACAATAATCCGATCCAAATCGCGGCCGGCAGCGGATTTGGCCGGCGCGGCGGTGCGAGCGGTGCTTCGATCGGCGGATCGGCCGCGAGGCGGACCTTGTCGAACAGTGCGCTGATCTGCGGCGATTCCAGGAGCCCCAGCGCTTCGGCCTTGCGTTTGGCAGGCGTCAACCCGGTCGACATGGCACCGCTCGATGATGGCCTTCGCTCGACTCTTCCGCCTCGCCGACCTACGCGGCGACCGTCGCTTCACCGTTGGCCGCAAACGCAGCCCGCAGCGCATCCGCCACACGTCCGATGGCCGCGTTGGGAAGCATGGGGCCCATCGGCAGGCTGAGCACCTCGCGGGCGGCCAACTCGGCCACCGGCAAATGGCAGTGGTGGTCGGCGTAGACCGGCAGACGATGCACGGGCACGGAATAATAAACGTTCGTCCCGATGCCCGCTTGGGCGAGCGCTTTTTGAATCGCGTCTCGATTGCGGCCGATAATGCGGACGGTGAACTGATTGAACACGTGGTCGGCGTACTCTTCCACGAGCGGCGGCACGACCCCCGCGATATCCGCGAGCAGCCGGCGATAGGTTACAGCTGCCGTTTGCCGCTGGCTGTTCCAGCTTTCGACGTGCGGCAGTTTGACTCGCAGGACGGCTGCCTGAATCTCATCGAGGCGCGAGTTGTAGCCGATCATCTCGTTGCAATCTCGACGCAGTGATCCGTGGGTGCGAAGCTTGCGGGCCAGCTCGGCGACATGGTCGTCATTTGTCGCCAAGAGACCGGCATCGCCAAACGCGCCGAGGTTCTTGGTCGGATAAAACGAAAACGCGCCCGCGTGCCCGATGCTGCCCAGCGGCCGACCACGATAGCGGCCGCCAAAGGCTTGGGCGACGTCTTCCAGCACAGTCAGCCCGTGCCGTCGAGACGAACTCGAGGATCGGATCCAGATCGGCCGCGTGCCCAAACAAGTGGACAGGGAGGACTGCCTTGGTGCGGGGCGTCAGCGCGGCGGGAATTTGCGACGGATCGATATTGAACGTCCGTGGCTCGATGTCGACAAAGACCGGCTCCGCTCCGACGAGACTGATCGCCTCGGCCGTCGCGTAGAACGTGAAGGGCGTGGTGATCACTTCGTCGCCGGGCCCGATCCCCAACGCCCGCAGTCCCAGCACCAGCGCGTCGGTGCCCGAGTTGCACGCGATCGCGTGTTTGACCGAGAGGCTCTCGGCGATTTCGGACTCGAAGGCCCGCACCTGCGGTCCGAGCACGAACTGCCCCGAGCGAATGACGTCAGAAACGGCCGACTGGATCTCGCCCCAGAGAAGATCGATTTCCGGAAGCAAGTCGAGCGGCGGGATCTGCGGCGCGAATCCATTCATGGCCGGCATCCAGTCCGTCAAACGGACGGCGGCACGGTTCTCAACTGGCCACTCGATCCGAACGGAGGGCCGGATTATAGGCGGTTCGCGAAAGTTGTGAAGGGAAGCTCAGACCTGGCCGTTCGTATTGACGAACAGCCGACCAAGAGGGTCCGCAGCCCTCGCCTTCCCCAACACGGCTGAACCCAGGCGGTTCAGCCGTGGCGCCCGACCAAATTGCCCAAGCGATGACGAATCGATCGCGCGGGCCGGAACCAGAAGTTTGCCTAGGGTTGCAGCGGCGCCGGCTGCGGAGAGACACCAGCGGGCGTCGAGTAGCTCGCCGGACCGGCCGAGCCGTATCCCGGAGCAGGCGCGGCTGATATTGGCCTGGCTGGTAAGGCGCTGGCTGATAATTTGAGCTGGGGGCTGGCTGATAGCTCGAGCCGGCCGGAGGCGATTGCGAGTACGCCGGAGCGCTCTGGCTGTACGGAGCCTGGCTTTGGCTATACGCCGGCGCGGGCTGCGGAGCATAAGCCGCGGCCGGAGCCGGATAGCCCGGAGCATAGACGGGCGCCGGGGCGTAAGCCGGCGGATAGTAGTACGGCGCAGGCCCGTACGGATAATAGTAATAGGGGTACGGCCGGTAGTAAGGTCCGTAGCCGTAGCCGCCATAGCCCCAGCCACCGACAGGAATGCCGATGCCGATACCGACGCGAACGCCGGCCTGGGCTGGAGTCGAGAGAGCGGTTATCGCGAGCGCCACGGTGCTGGCGACCATCAGTTTGCGGAGCATAGAAATCTCCTTTTCTTCCGAAACAGAGCCTGGCCCGACGACGCGGCGGCCCTATTAAACATATCGGCTGTTTTGCAGCAAGAGCGGTTCCACCGGGGCGTGAGCGGCATCTTTTGCCGCCGAGTCTCCCGGCCTTGCTCGCGAGCGAGGATGCGTAAGGCTCGACAAGCCCGCGTGAGAATCGCCGACGGGCAAGCCCGGCAACCGCGTGCCCCTGTCTTCGTTCGACTCGCGGCATCTTGACACATCTACGCGAAACGCCTATTTTCACGCCGCTTGCGAAGCGCGAGTTTGCCGTTCAGGCAAACAGAAGGATCGTCTCCATGGAGGGGGAATCGAAGCGGACCGTGCTGTTGACGGTTCGCTACGCCGCCGCCGGCATCGGCAGGCAGGCGCTGAACTTTCTGCTCTTCGCCGTTTGGGCGCACTACCTTTCGCCGAGCGACTTTGGCGTATTGGCCCTGCTGGTGATTAGCGGCACGTTGGTGCTGCGCTCCGTGGAAACGCCCGTCGGCTACGCGCTGCAGCGTTTTTACTTTCGCCCCGACTACGAAGACCGACGCGACGTTCTGCTGTTTAACCTGACGCTGCTTCGTGGCGGCCAACGCGCGTGGCGGTGCTGTTCCTCTATTACGGCGTGGGCGCCCTGGTTGCCCGCTGGCTGTTGAAGGACGCCGGCCCTGGCGTCGACGGTGCGGCTGCACGGCTTGTGGGTGGCGTTTTCGATTACGACGTCGCTCTCGGGCGTGTTCGTCCTGTTGCTCGAGCGGGCGAGAATCTTCAATGCCGCGTCGCTCTTGGGAGTCGTCGCGACCGGCGTCGTGTCGATCGCACTCTTGACCACCACGCATTTGGGCGTGAACGCCGTCATCATCGGACAGGCGTCGGGCCTCGCGTTGCAGACGCTGCATCTGTTTGCCCGTGCTGCGGGGACACCTGCGGCCGACGCTCAACTGGTCGGTGCTTGCGCGAGCCCCTCCGCTTCGGATACACGGCTTTGCCCTCGGGCTATTCCAACATCCTGATCATCGCCGGCGATCGTTACGTGTTGCAGTTCTTGCGGACGATTTACGAAGTCGGTCTTTATTCGTTCGCCTGCAACATCGGCAACCTGGTGACGCTGGCGATCGGCACGCCGGTGATCGGCGGCGTCTGGCCGACGATCCGCCGCATGGAAGCCAGCCCCGATCGCCAACGCGCGTTCGTGCGTCAGATGACGACGTTCGTCTGCGCAGCGAGCGTGGCCATGGCCGTGTTTCTGTCCATCTTTAGCGACGGAGGCGATCCGCGTCCTGGCGTGGGGAAAGCCTGAATTCGCGGCGGCCGCCATCGTCGTGCCGTATCTTGCCTTCTCGCAAGCGCTGCAGGGGCTGGCGGCGTTTACCGAGGCGGGCATCAGCCTGGGCAATCGGCCGGCGTATATCTCGGGAATCGCCATCACTTGTGCGGCGGCGAACATCGGGCTGAATTTCTTGCTGGTTCCGCGGTACGGATTGCTGGGGGCCGGCTGGGCGACGCTGACTTCGTTCGTGCTGTGGAATGCTCTGCACGTCTACTTCTCGCGGCGATTTTATCGGATCGCACTTTGACGTGCGGCGACTCGCTCACGCGGGAGTCGCCGGCGCACTCGTGATCGTCGTCGCGCGGACGATTCCCGGCGATGTGAGCCTGTGGATCGTTTGTCCGCTCAAAGCGGTGCTGGTGCTGGCTTACCCGGTGCTGCTCATGGCGACCGGCTTCTTGACGCCGGACGAATGGCAGAAGACTGGCTGGCCTGATGCGGGGCGCTCGCCGCGGCGGGATCAAGTCGATGATGGTCGCGTTGACGCAGCCCTGACAAGGCTTTGGGTTCGGCCTTGGGTTCGATTGGGAGGGGGGAAACATGTGCGGCATCTGCGGGGTGTACGAATATGCCTCGTCGATGCGCGTCGACGGCCAGCGGCTCGCGCGGATGAACGCCACGATCGCGCACCGCGGCCCCGACGACGACGGCTTCTTCGTTCGCGATCGCGTCGGCCTGGCGATGCGGCGGCTGCGGATCATCGATCTGGCCGGTGGCAAGCAGCCGATCACGAATGAAGATGAGACCGTCACCATCGTCTTCAACGGCGAAATCTACAACTATCGCGAGTTGCGTCGCGAGTTGGTCGCCCGCGGTCACCGCTTCCGCACGCAAAGCGACACGGAAGTCGTCGTGCATGCGTACGAAGAATTCGGCACTGCGCTGCGTCGAGCGGCTCGACGGCATGTTCGCCTTCGCCATCTACGACGAACGAGTGCCCGGAGCCGACCGACTGTTCCTCGCGCGCGATCCCTTCGGCAAGAAGCCGCTCTATTACGCCGACCTTGGCCAGACTTTGATTTTCGGCTCGGAGATCAAGCCGATCCTGGAGGATCCGCGCGTCTCGCGGGAGGTCGATTTCGAGGCGCTCCACCACTACCTGTCGCTGCTCGTCATTCCCGCACCGTGGAGCATTTTTCAATCGATTCGCAAGTTGCCCGCCGGCCATTGGATGCTCGTCGACCAGGACGGGTCGCAGATCGAACGCTATTGGAGCTGCGAAGCGTAACGAGCGCAAACCGCGTTCCCGAAGCCGAAGCCATCGACGAAGTCCGCCGCCTGCTGTTTCGCGCTGTTGAGAAGCGGCTCGTGGCTGACGTGCCGTTCGGCGCGTTTTTGAGCGGCGGCCTCGACTCGAGCCTCGTCGTCGCGATCATGGCGCGGTTGTCGCGGCCAGCCGGTGAAGACCTTGTCGGTTGGCTTCGAGGGGCCGCGTTCGCACAACGAACTGCCCTTCGCCCGCCGGCTCGCCGAGCATTGCCGGACGGATCACACCGAGCTGATGCTCAAGCCCGACGTCGTGTCGATGGTGCACGACGTCGTCCACTACGCCGACGAGCCATTCGGCATCTCCTCCGCGCTGCCCAGCTTGCTCATCGCCCGCGCGGCCCGCGAGCGGTTGACCGTGGTGCTCACGGGCGACGGCGGGGACGAGATGTTTGGCGGCTATTCGCATTATCTTTGGGAGCGGTGGGCGACCGCGTTTCGACGACTGCCCCGCGTCGCCGATTCCGTCCTGCTGACCGCGGCCGGCACTCTGGGCCGACGTGTCGATGGTCGCGCGGGCGCTTTGCGGAGCCGGATCACGCGATTCGTCTCCAATGCCCGCCGACCCGACGTCGCCCGACGCCTCGGGCTGGGGAAGCGCATTTTCGCACGACGAGAAGATCTCGCTCTATTCGGATGATCTGGCTCATCTGGCCGCGGGCACGACAACCGCCGTCCTGGAACGGCACCTCGATCGCTCCCATCATCTCGAGCCGGCCGCCCTGCAGAACCGGCTCGACGTCGAACTGTGGCTGCCGGACGAGATGCTGGCCAAAGTCGATCGCATGACGATGGGCGCCTCGATCGAGGCGCGTTGCCCGCTCTTGGATCGCGACCTGGCCCGCTTTCTCTTCGGTCTGCCATTCAGCCAAAAGGTTCCCGGCTCGCGTGGACGGCATCTCAAGCATTTGCTGCGGCGAGTGGCGGCCGATCTGTTGCCGGCCGACTTGCTCGCACGCCCCAAGCAGGGGTTCAACGTTCCGCTCGACGCCTGGTTTCGCGGCGACGCCGGCGATTTGCTCACCGATGTGCTTAGCCCCGAGCGGATCCGCCGCCGCGGTTGGTTTCGGCCCGAAGCCGTCGCCGAGTTGGTCTCGGCCCACCGTGCGGGGCAAGCCAAATTTTCAAACCGCCTCTACGCGCTCTTCTCGTTGGAGCTTTGGGCACAGGAGTATCTCTCGTGAAGAAATCTCTCGTCGACTGGCTGCGCTGTCCCAAGTGCAAAAACGCCCCCAGTCAGGGCTTGCTCTCGCTGGTTGAGGGTCAGACGCAAAACGGCTCGGGCGACGGCGAAATCGAAACCGGTGTGCTCGCTTGCTCGAGTTGCGGCGCCCGGCATCCGATCGTCGGCGGGATTCCGCGGTTCGTACCGGTCGACAACTACGCCGACAATTTCGGCTTTCAGTGGAACCGATTTCGCAAGACCCAGCTCGACAGCCACTCCGGTCAGACGATCAGCCGTGACCGCTTCTTGAAGTCGACGGGCTGGACTCCCCAATCGCTCGCCGGACAAGACGGTGCTCGACATCGGCTGCGGGGCCGGTCGATTTGTCGAGGTGGCGCTCTCGTGCGGCGCGACGGTCTTCGCGGTCGACTATTCGAACGCGGTCGAGGCCTGCCGGGCGAATTTTCCCGCGCACCCGAATCTGCACGTCATTCAGGCCGATGTTTACGCCCTGCCGTTGGCGAACGCCTGCTTCGACGCGATTTATTGCCTGGGGGTGCTGCAGCATACGCCTAGTCCGCGCGACGCCTTTCTCTCGCTGCCGCGACATCTCAAATCGGGAGGGCGGCTGGCGGTTGACGTTTATCAAGGAGGCTGGCGACGGATCGCCCATACAAAATACTGGCTGCGCCCGCTCACCAAGCGCGTGCCGCAGCGGCGACTGTTTCATGCCGTCGAACGCAGCATCCCGGCGCTTTTGGGGCTGAGCCGGGCGGTGGGCCGCATCCCGGCGGTCGGTCGCCACGTCCGACGACTGCTGCCGGTGGCGAACTACGAAGGGATGTACGGACTCGACCAAAAACAGCTCCGCGAGTGGGCCGTGCTCGATACGTTCGACATGCTGGCTCCGACTTACGACCGACCGCAAACCCCGCGAGCTCTGGCCCAATGGACCCAGCACGCGGGGCTGGAATCGGTCGAAATCGGCCAGTTCGGCCACCTCGTCGCCCGTGGCCGAAAACCGGTCGGCTCAATCACGCTCAGTCCGCAACGGGCCGTGACTCGCTGATCGGTGCGCATGAGCCCGATACAAACCGATTAAAGCCCCGATGATCGAGCAACGGGCGGCGTTGCTCGCTGACGTTTTGCCGGCCCGTCCGCGGGAGTCCGCAGTTTGTTCGGGGCTGCCGGCTTGGCATCGTCCACCGGTTTGATTTCGCAGACCACGCGGAACCCGAGCCCGGCGTCAAATGTCGAGCGCGGGCCGTGAAAGCGGTACGCCGAGGGGATGGCCGGGTTGTTCCAGCCGCCGCCGCGGCCGATGCCCTGGTCTCCAGACTCGGGCCCTTGAGGATCGTCGACTGGGCTGACCGCGTAATAGCCGTCCGAATACCAGTCTGAGACGACCTCGACCACGTTGCCGTGCATGTCGAACAGTCCAAATGCATTCGGCGCATAAGAGCCGACCTTGGCGGTTCGTCCCAGCCCCGGCCCGACCTGCTCCTCTCCAACCCGGCCATTGAAGTTGGCTTCGTCGACTTTGATCTCGTCGCCGAAGTGAAACAGAGTGGTGGTGCCGGCCCGGCAGGCGTACTCCCATTCAGCCTCGGTCGGCAAGCGGTAGAGGCGACCGGCCAGCTTCTCCTCCGCGACGTCGCTTAAGCGTCGCAGAAATGACAGATCATCGATCAGCGAAACCGATTCGCACGGCTTTTGCGGATCGTCGCTAAAACGACTCGGATTGAATCCCGTCACCTTTTCGAATTGTGCCTGGGTCACTTCGTAGACGCCGAAATACAACGGCTTGTTGATCCGCACGCGATGCACGGGCCGCGCGTTGTCGGGCAGCCGTGCGTCGTCCGAGCCCATCATGAAATCGCCGGGCGGCACGAGGACCAGTTTCATGCCGATTGAATTGGTCAGCTCGACCGGCGATTGGAGATAGGCGGACCACTTTTTCTGGCTCTCCTTGGCCGCGACGTCATCAAACGGATTGACCAGCAGCTCCGGTTTGGCGACCTTCGGCCCCTTCGGTCGTCCCAGGGCTTTCCGCGGACCGAGCCGCCGGCAGGAGCCGCCGCTGCCGCGTTGCCCGGCGGCAAGACTTCGCCGGAACGTTGGCATTCGCAACATTGGGAGCGTTGCCCGCGGCCTGGGGATTTGGGGCACCGATTTCTTCGGCGCTGCCCTCCGGTTGCAGTGCGGCCGTCTGCGAGAAGACCACTTTTTTCCAGGGAAGCCAAAAGGTCACAAGCGCCATCACGACGAAACCGCCGACCAGCACGCTCATCACGCCCAGGTACGTGCGAACGATTTCATTGCTCTCGCCGACGATCTTGGTGGGAGGCGGCGTTACGAGCCTGGCGGGCGGCTTCGGCTTGCCGTCCGCTAGCTTTTCGTCGTATTCCTTTCGCAGGTGCGGCTTGAGCAGGCAGTGTCGGGCCTCTTCGATCTCGTACAGGATCTGATCGGCCAGCTTGGCGTATTCGCCAATGCGGCACTTGCGGATATAGGCGGACTGCCGCTCGGCTGCAGTTTCGATCACTTCGTCGGCGTGCTCGGCCGGCGAAATCCGAAGCAGTTGGTAGTGCGTCGGCGGACGCTTCCCTTTCGGAATGCCGAGCCAGATGTGATAGGGATCGAAATTGGGCGGTACGCGCTCGGTCGTCAGCCAGGATGGTTCATCCGCTCGGCCGCCCGGCGCCGCCTTCGACTCACGTGCCGGGGCCAACGGCGGATTGCGCACTGCGGGCGTGTCGGGGCGGGCGGGGAGTTCGTCGGTCGACGGGGCCTTGCTGATCGCGTCGGTTTCCGCCGCACTCGGGCCGCTTTCCTGATCCAGCACCTCGACGATCCAATCCCGCGGCGATTCTGAGGGGGAGGATGAATCCTCTGACGCGGTGCCGAAGGATTCGATCAATCCGGCGATGGTGCGGGCTGGAACGGGCAACGAGTTGGGGTCGCGCTTGATCAGATCTTCCGGACCGATCTCACCGGCGGCCGCGAGCTGTCGCAGTTGTGACGCGGTGAAGGGGCCATGCTTCTTCCCATCCTTCAAGATGAAGGCTTCACCAGGCATATTCTCGAAGGGCCCTTTCGCGCAGTGCAGACGCGTCATTTCTGTTCGAATCATCGTAATCGCGGCGGTTCGCTGATCCTAGCCGAAATTAGCGAGCGGACGTTGTCATAGTATGCTCGATTGATTCATTCGCGACGCGCCGCTACGTTGCTTCGCTGGCGCCTCCTCTGGTGATTTCTACCCCGCAATCCTCGAGAACCGAAATGACTTCTTCGCCACAGCTGCCTCTCAACGAATTGATCTTCGGTTACTGCAATTCGCAGTGCATTTACGTCGCCGCGAAGCTCGGGATCGCCGATCTGCTGGCCTCCGGGCCCGTGTCGGTCGACGAATTGGCCCAAAAGACGAACACCCACCGCCCCTCGCTCTTCCGCTTGCTGCGGGCGCTGGCCAGCCTGGGCGTTTTTGCCGAGGAGCCGGGGCAGCGGTTCGCGCTCACGCCGGCCGCCGAGCCGCTCCGCCGCGACGTCCCCGGTTCGCAATGGGCGATGGCCGTCATGATGGGCGAAGAGCATTACCGCGTGTGGGGCGAGTTGATGTACAGCGTGCGCACCGGCAAGATCGCCTTCGACAAGGTCTATGGCCAGCCGGTGTTCGAGTATCTCTCGCAAAACCCGGAACAGGCGGCGATCTTCGATCAGGCAATGACGGGCGTGCATGGACGTGAAACCTCGGCCACGGCCGACGCCTACGATTTTTCGTCGTTCAAGGCGATCGCCGACATCGGCGGCGGCAACGGCAGCACGCTCTGCGGCATCCTCAAACGTCATCCGAGGCTCCACGGCACGCTGTTCGACCTTCCCGGCGTGATCGAGCGGGCCGGAGCGTCCGTGGCAGCGGCGGGGCTGGCCGATCGCGTGCATCTGGTGGCGGGAAGCTTCTTCGAGTCAGTGCCGTCTGGCGTCGACGCGTACGTGTTGCGGCACATCATCCACGACTGGGACGAGGAAAAGGCGCTGCGCATCCTCGCGAACGTTCGCGAAGCAATCGGCGAAGAGGGACGGCTGCTGGTCGTCGAAAGCGTGATTCCCCCCGGCAATGAGCCGTTCTTCGGCAAGCTGCTCGACATCACGATGCTCGTCAGCCCGGGCGGACAGGAACGAACGGCCGACGAATACCGCGATCTCTTCGGCCGCGCCGGATTCCGGCTGACTCGGATCGTGCCTACGACGACGGAGGTGAGCGTGATCGAGGGGGTACCGGTTTAGGAGGCGCGATCGGCGACAGGGCGGAAGGCTCTGTCTGCCGTCTGTCTTTCTGACGGGCCGGACGGCAGGCACAACCTGCCCTACAAGACTCGCAATTCAATCCCGTCCCAATCCCTCTTGTCTCAAAGTGTCCCGTCCCATCTCAAATCAATCCCGTCCCGATTGCCGGACCGGATTGCCACTCAACGGATCGACACTGACCGGTGGGACTCTCGTCGGTGGGTCCGCCCCCCTTATATCAATTGTGAGAGACCCGTCCCGGCGGGACCACTTTAGGCGGACCCGGCGGGTCAACTTGTCCCGGCGCGCGGGGATCTTTTTCTCCCCTGTGCGAAAAAAGGATCCCCACCCCGGCGGGCTCCGGCGGGGATGAATTTCTTGTCACGCCGCGAGGGCGATCAACGCGGAGCGTGAGAGAGGGCCGCGACGGCGCGGTGAAACGGTCTCAAGTTTCATCCTGTCACACGCGGCCGAACCGTCCAAGATCAGTTTTCTACGCCGCGGCCGCTGCGACCTGCTGGCGACCACAGGTTCTGCCAGGCAGGTGGTGCCTGCCGATCGGTCCGGTCACTTGGACGGATCGATCACGCGCCCGAGGAACAGGATCGCGCCACTATGGTTGTCGCGAATCATGAAGACAAACGGATGGTTGGCGCGGAAGATCACCGGCGGGTCAGGCCTGCGCATGGCCATCGGCCGGACGACCACGCCGGTGGCGGCGGCGGCCTCGGTCCCTTCTTCGTTGACGTCGACAAACGCTTTGTGGAGCACGGCCGAGATCAATAAGTCCTTTTTTCCGTCGATGCCCGAGAAATCGGCGCTCGAGGCATCGAACGCGGAGGGCATGCCCATGGCCTTGAGCTCGCCGGCCAGCTGAAATTCCGCCGTCGTGCGAAACTTGGGGAAAAAGATAGTCACGTCCCGCGTGCGCGCCTCTGCCCAGCCATTTGTCGAGACTGGCCGTGCTCAGCTTTTCTTCGAGCTTGCCGAGTCCGTCTGTTTTCTTGGGCAGGAGCACGACCATCGAGAGGCTGCCGTCGCCATAGGGCATGTCGAGCAGCTGCACGTCATCGACGGCCGCGTAGCGAAACTTGTGCTTCTGGTGCATCAGCGGCGCCTTGATCTGCTGGCTGGCCGTGACGTGGAAGGGCTGGTCCTTCGTGAGGCTTTTATTGAACTGGTCTTTCCAGTCGCCCTTGAAGTAGACGGCGTTGGTCAGGACGAGCCGCGCTCCCTTGATGCTGCTGGGACTGGGAATCAGATTCTTGATCTTGTCCTGGGTCTTGTCTTCGACCCATTTGTTGATCGTTTCGCGGGCCGCCTCGGGCTGATTGAAGTCGACCTGGGCCAGCTCGGCGCCGTAATCGTCGCGGGTCACGCGGAGAAAATCGTCGAGGAACTTGGCCCCTTGCTCTCCCCACAAGCGATTGGCCACGTCGAGCCGATATCCCTGTTTCGGCTCCTTCGCGTTCCACGAGGCGAGCAATGCCCGCATTTGCTCGTTGAGCTGCGCTTTAGGCATCTCTAAATGGAGCGTTTTGGCCATCTCGGCCTCGGTATTGCCCGCGGCCCCGGCGTAGGTCATCGCCAGGGCGACTGAAATGCTGGCCGGCGAAAAGAAGAGATTGCCGTCCTTGCCGCGCAGCCGCTCGTACAGATCAAACGCGAAACGATTTCCGGCTTCAACGAGGGGCGACATGGTCGGAGTCCGAGCAGGTCGATCTCTTCGGACCAGGCGAGCCGGCGGCGCCGACGAGGCCGGATCGACCAGAACGAGGCTCGCCAGGGCGACAGCGGCGGCAACAGAGATCGCAAATCTGTGTGACATGAGTATCTCCCGACGCTCCCTCTTGAGGCAAGCGGACCGCAGTCCGTCTGCCAGTTAAACCAATTGCTTCTCCATGTAGACGCAGAGCGGATCTTCGTGAAAGTCGCCGAAGGGGGCAATTCGGCGATAGCCGGCATTCTCGTAAAGGGCCAGCGCGTTGTGTTGGGCGACGCCCGTTTCCAGGCGAATCAGTCGCAGGTCCGCCGCCCGCGCCCGCGATTCCAGCTCCGCCAGGATTCGCCGCCCGACTTGCAGCCCGCGAAACTCGGGCAGCACGAACATCCGCTTGAGCTCGCCATATTCGCCGTCGTGATTGACCAGCGCGCCACAGCCGATCACGCGCTCCCGCAACCGCGCGCTCAGAAAGGTAACGTTCGGCTGTCGCAACGCGTCGATGGGCAACAAGTGATTGCTTTCCGGCGGATAGAGAGAAGTCAGAAACTCGTCGAGCGCTTCGATGAGCTGACGGACGTGCGGCTGAGCCGGGTCGTCGGCGACAATGGTGACCTGTGACATAACCGGCTCAAAGTGCGGGAGGATTCGCAGCGGGAAACTGCGCGACAGACGATCCATGAGCCGGCGCAGGATGATTTTACTCTGCGGAGCGGCTCGGCAAAACGATGGCCGTTCGGACGAGCGGCCCGATGACACGTCCAAGGCTGGAAATGCGTCGCGGCGTCGGGCCTAGGCTGCCGCACGCCGGTCGGAGGCGGTCTCTCGGCCGATTTCGCCCGCGGGCTCGGCAATCGCCGGCGCACGGAACGGAATCGTCGCGGGCGTCGGAGCGACCATGGCGACAATTTCGTCCAGCAGGCGCTGGGCCAACACGTCGCGATCAAAGTGGCGGGCGACGTAATCGCGGCCGCGGCAATAGGCCGACCGATTGCCGGCGATCGTTTCGATCCCGGCCAACAGCGAGTCTTCGTCTTCGGGCGTCATCGCCAGGCCGGCTTGCGCGGCAAGCACGATCCGCTGGGCCTGCCCGCGAACGCCCATGACGATCGGCACGTTCATCGCCATGATCTCGAAGATCTTGGACGGGATCACCGTCTCGAAGAGCTCGGTCTTACGCAGGTGCACGAGGCACGCGTCGCAGCTGGCGATCACCTCGGCGATCTTCGCCTTGGGTACCAGGCCCGTAAAGATGACCCGATCGAGACCTTCTGCGCGGCACTCGGCTTCCAAGCGGCTGCGCTCGGCCCCGTCGCCGACGATCCAGAAGACGACGTCATCGCGTCCGGCCGCTTTGAGCCGGCGGGCCGCACGCACGACGACATCGAGCCCGTGGGCCATCCCCACCGTGCCGACATAGGCGCAGACAAACCGTCCCGCGCCGCCCCACTGAGCACGCAGCTCGCGCGATGCCGGCTGCGGCACGAACTGACTGGCGTCGACGCCATTGGGGACGACGGCGATTTTTTCCTCCGAGACGCCGCGGCGCATCAACTGGTCCCGATATCCGTCGCCGACGGTGACGATCTGTTTGGCCGTTTTGTACATCCGCTGTTCGAGGACTTCGAGCATACGCATCATGGGCGATCGCCGCATGGCGCCGACGGTCACGATCGACTCGGGCCAGATATCGCGAATTTCCAACAGCAGCGGACGACGCAAGAACCAACGACAGAGCACGCCGGCCCAGCCGCAAAAGAACTGAGGCGACGTCGCCACGATCGCATCGACTTTGCGGACGCCCAGGCGCAGAGCGTCGCACAGACCATGTAGCTCAGGTAATTGGCGATCCGTCCCAAAAATCCTTTGTTGGGGGCCAGCCACGTCCAGACGCGCAGCACGCGAATGCCGTCCACCCATTCGCGACTCAGCCAGGCGTTCTTGTAACCCGCCGCGACGACTCCCGTCGGGCAGTTCGGCGCGCAGGTGATGACGGTGACGCGATGTCCGGCCGCGACCCAGCGACGACAGTGCTCGTACGTCCGCGTGGCCGGGGCGTTGACTTCGGGCGGAAAGTAGTGCGACAGAAACAACACGTGCAGCGGCCGTCCGACGGAGGCGATCGTCGGCACGTCGGTCTGCGTACCCGAATCGATTTCCGGCGTCGCGATGCGGAGCATCTTTCCCGAAACGGGCGCGACCCTCGGCGCGGGGGTGGCAACATCTTGATCGACTGACGGCATGCCAAACTTCCTTGTCAGGCGGCCGGGACGAGTTGTGGGACTTCCGTGGGCCGCCTGCGCGTTCGCGGGGCGACGGTCGCTGGATTCTGATCGAGAAATTGCCGGGCCCAAAGTTCGAGTGTGAGCAGGCCCCACTGCAGCATGTAGTAGTCGGCCCGCCGCGATTGACTGAGATTCCGCAGACGAGCGACGGCGTCGGGTCGGAACCAGCCACGGTCGGCGATCGCTCGCGGCCCCATCAAGTCGTTCCACATCGTGCCCAAGTCGTGCCGCAGCCAGGAGCGGTACGGAGCGCCGAAGCCGGCCTTCGGGCGGTCGATGATCTCGTTGGGCACGATGCCGCGCGCCGCTTGTCGCAGGATCGCCTTGGGGACGGGATCGAGTTTCTGCGCAGCCGTAAACGTAGTGCCGAGGTCGACCAATTCCTGGTCGAGCAGCGGCACGCGGGCCTCGATCCCGACGGCCATTCCCATCTTGTCGGTGTAGAGCAGGTTGTGATTGGGCAGGTAGACGCAGAGGTCCCGCTCGAGGAACCGGTCGACCTCGCCCAACCCGCCGGTTCGCATACGCTCGAGGCAATCCGCGTCGGCCCGGAATCGAACCGAGCGTCGCGGAGAGCGCCGGTGAGAGAATGCCCCGGGCCGACGAATCGGCCGTGGACATGCAATAGGCCAGAAATCTTTCGTCCGGCGAGCGATGAATGTCGTGCAGCACTCGCCGTCCCCGTCGGAGTGTCGCGCCGAGTGGCCCGCCGAGCGCTCCCGGCAACAGGTTACCGCAGGCCGCCAGTCCGGCGCGAGCCGTTTGGGGAATGCGATCGAGCCAGCGGAGAGCTCGCAGGACGGCGTACCGCGGATAACCGCCGAACAGCTCGTCGGCCCCCTGCCCCGACAGCAGCACCTTGGTGCCGTGTTCGCGGGCGAGGCGACAGATGAGATAACACGTGATCGCGGCCGGATCGGCGATCGGTTCATCGAGGTGATAGACAATCTGCGGCAAGAGCGTCGTGATCTGTGGACCGATTTCGACCTCATGAAAGTCGAGCCCATGCGACGAGGCAAATCGCCGAGCGTAAGGCGCGTCATCGTGGGCCCGATCGAGCCGATTCGACTCTGCCGGATAGGTGATGGTGTAGCTGCGAAAGCGCTGCTCGCGCTGGAGCCATCGCCCGGCCCGGTCGCGGCGATCGCCGTGATCAGACTGCTGTCGAGGCCGCCGCTCAGAAACGAACCCACGGGAACATCGGAGACCAACTGTCGCCGTGTCGCGTCGGCAACGGCCACGCGCAGCCGGTCGACATCAACTGTCGGGTCGGCAGGCGAACCGTCGCGAAGTGCCGTCGTGCTGAAGCGGGGCCGCCAGTAGGGGCGGATCTCGGCCTTCGCCTGGCTCGCCCGCCAGCGAAGCAAACAGCCGGGAGGCAGCCGGCGAATGCCAGCCAGGGCCGTCCGTTCGGAACATGAATGGCAAAACGTCAGGTGCTGCAGGATGGTCGGAAAATCGGGTTCGCGACGGACATCCGGGTGCGCGCAGAGCGCCTTGATCTCGCTGGCAAACAGCAACGATCCCGGCTGCGGCTCGGCGTAATAGAGCGGCTTGATCCCCAGCGGGTCCCGCGCCAGGAGCAGCTCGCGTTCGCGATCGTCCCAGAAGGCGAAGGTGAACATCCCGTTGAGCCGCTCGACGAAGGCCGGGCCCCAGCGCATCAGCCCGTGGAGCAGCACCTGCGTGTCGCCCGTGGAGGTCAGCGCGGGCCGCTGCCTGCCAGCGAAGACCGCAGCTCGCGGTAGTTGTAGATCTCGCCATTAAAGATGAGCGTGAAGCGGCCGTCGGCCGACGTCATCGGTTGGGCGGCCAGCTCGGAGAGATCCAGCACGGCCAAGCGCACGTGCCCGAGC
Source organism: uncultured Planctomycetaceae bacterium (assembly GCA_963813715.1). Classification (GTDB taxonomy): domain Bacteria; phylum Planctomycetota; class Planctomycetia; order Planctomycetales; family Planctomycetaceae; genus DASPSM01. The sequence goes on from CAWFAK010000008.1 coordinate 252,531, forward strand.
GCCACTTGCGAGCCGGGCGACTCAAAGACGCCGCAGCCGTCGGGGCCCCGATGTGCCTGGGCGGCGTTCATCCGGTCGATCAAGCCGGGGACAAAATCACCGACCAGGCCTGCAATTCCACACATCGCCCCCAGTCCTTTGGTCGCGCCAATCCCTCTGGTAATGCTCAGCGGCCCGCCAATCGTCCGGTCCCGCTAAGCGGCCGATTTGGTATCAGATCGCATCAATCCACACAAGATGGGATGGCGGCGTTGTCTCGGGTGAGTGGTGTTGTCTCGAGTCCGTCGTTGTGCTAACAAGCGCCGCTCGCGGGCCGCGTCATTGGTGGGAGTCTGCGCTTGAGAATCGGAATTGATGCATCGAATTTGCGGGGCGGCGGTGGGATCACGCACTTGGTCGCCCTGTTGTCGCACGTTGACGTGGCTGACGCAGCCTTCGAGCGCGTAGTGGTGTGGGGAGCGCGCGACGTCCTGCGACGACTCCCCGAGCGATGTTGGCTGGTGAAGGCGAATCCGGCTGAACTCGAGCGAGGCACAGCCGCTCGGACCGCGTGGCGTTACCGTTCGCTGCCGCAACTCGCCCGAGTTGAATGTGACATCCTCTTCGCCCCCGGCGGCTTGTGCACCGACCGGTTTCATCCCGTCGTCACTATGTCGCGCAATATGCTCCCGTTTCAGTCGCGGGAAATGTCGCGCTACGGCCTTTCCCGGATGCTACTACGATTGGGAATGCTGCGGAGCGCCCAGCGCCGGTCATTTCGGACAGCTGACGGCGTGATCTTTCTCTCGCAATTTGCCCGCGACACGGTCCTAAGTGCCACGGGATCGCTGGCCGGCCAATCGACGGTGATTCCCCACGGCGTCGAATCGCGGTTCTTTCGTGAGCCGCGGTACCAACGCGCGACGACCGAGTTTTCACTCAGCGATCCGATGCGGCTTCTGTACGTGTCGATCGTCGATGTCTACAAGCACCAATGGCACGTCGCGGAGGCGGTCGCCCGGTTGCGTCGCGCGGGGCTGCCGATCGCGATGCAATTCATCGGCGATGCATACCCGTCCGCGGGCAAACGCCTGTTGAACACGATCCGCGCCCGCGATCCGCAGGGACTCTTCCTCCACTACAACGGTTCGGCCGATCACGGCGACTTGCCGGCCTGCTATCAATCGGCGGACGCATTTGTGTTCGCCTCCAGTTGCGAGAACCTGCCCAACATCCTGCTGGAAGCCATGGCCTCCGGCTTGCCGATCGCCTGTTCGAACCGCCTGCCTATGCCTGAAGTGTTGGGACAGGCGGGCGTTTATTTCGACCCGGTCCGGCCGCAGCAAATCGAGGAAGCCCTCCTGCGGCTGTTTCACGACGCCGAATTGCGACGGCACCTGGCCGCCGCAGCCTACGAACGCGCCCAGCAGTTCTCTTGGAGCGCCTGCGCTCGCGACACGTTCCGCTTTCTGGCGGACGTCTGCGAGCTCCATTCCGGCGAGTCACAATTCACCGAGCCCGGAGTGCCGCTGGAGACCGGAAGCAATCGGTCCGAATACACGGCGATCTCCGCCTAAAGCCGATGTGCGTTGCGTAGCTCGCGGTTCGCATCGGCTCGTGAACAGGTGGCCAAGTCGCGTGACCCGCCAACCGGTTCAATTCGCCTCCGACAGGCGCCGGTGCTGGTCTCGCACGTCGGTCCGAAGATAAAATAGGAGGCGGGCAGTTCCCTCTCGACTGCCGCCAATGGGCCCCATGCCGCTGAAAGTCTCGAACATCCGCCTGCCCGTCGAAGAGCCAGAAACGGCCCTGGCGGACGCTATTGCGCGCCGGGTGGGGCTCAAGTCGGACGAACTGACGCGTTGGCGCATTCTCCGCAAAAGCCTCGACGCCCGTTCGCCGCGCGATTTGCAATTCGTTTATTCGGCGGTCGTCGATTTGCCGGACGAGCCCGCGCGATTTGGCCAATTGCCAACCTCTCCCGCAAGCGACGATGTGCAATTCTTCTCGCCGCGGCGTTTCGACGAGCCGGCACCGGGAGGCGAGCCGTTGCCTGAACGGCCGGTCATCGTCGGTTCGGGGCCGGCCGGAATGCTCGCCGGTTATTACCTCGCTCTCCGCGGCTACGCGCCGTTGATTCTCGAGCGCGGGCGGGCGGTGAAGGAGCGCGTCCCCGCAGTCCGCGATTTCGACCGGGGCGGGGCGCTCGATTGCGAAAACAACTATCTCTTTGGCGAAGGCGGAGCCGGTTGCTTCAGCGACGGCAAGCTGACATGCCGCATGGGCGGCCCCGACGTCGACTGGGTGCTGGAGCGGATGATCGAATGCGGCGGGCGACCGTCGATCGTTTACGATTATCGGCCCCACCTGGGAAGCAATCGACTGCCGATGATCTGCCGCAACTTCCGTCGCAAGATTGAGGAGTTGGGCGGCGAATATCGGTTTAACTGCCGGGTTGAGCGGCTGGATATTTCCGACGGACGAGTCCGGGGACTGGCGACGTCGAGCGGTTACATCCCGACGTCGGCCGTGATGCTGGCGATCGGCCACAGTGCCCGCGACACGTACGAAATGCTCTTCGACGTCGGCGTGCCGATCTCGCCCAAAGCCTTTCAGCTCGGTCTGCGAATCGAGCACTCGCAGGCCCAGATCAATCACCACAAATATGGCCGCCGCGAGTATCTCGAAATGCTCGGCGCGGCCGATTATTCGTTGAACGCTCGCGGGCGGCGCGACGTATTTACGTTTTGTATGTGTGCCGGCGGTTATGTCATTCCCAGCGTGTCGGAACCCCAGATGTTCTGTACAAACGGAATGAGCAATTCGCGACACGACACGCCGTTCGCCAACAGCGGGTTGGTCGTGACCCTTTCGCCCGACGAATTCGGCAGCCCGCATCCGCTCGCGGGGATGGAATTACAACGGCGGTTTGAATCGGAGGCATTTCGTCTGGCGGGGGGCGATTACCACTGTCCGATCGAGCGCGTCGAAGATTTTTTGGCGGGACGCAGCCCGGATCCGCAGTCGCGTTTAAGTTCATCCTTTCAACGCGGCGTGCGGCCCGTCAATATGGAGCAGATTGTCCCGCGGCCGGTGGTCGATACGCTCCGCTGGGGACTGCCGGTCATGGATCGAAAATGGAAGGGGAACTTCCTCCGCGACGCCGTCCTGGTGGGACCGGAGATGAGGGGAAGTTCGCCGGTCCGCTTGGAACGCAATTCGCAAACCAGGCAGAGCCCGGGGGTGACCGGGCTTTATCCCGTGGGCGAGGGGGCCGGCTTTGCAGGAGGAATCGTGTCAGCGGCCGTCGACGGCCTGCTGAGCGCGAAGGCGCTGACGGGACAGTTTGCGCCGCTTATCTGCAGGACGCACGCCTGACGAGAATGCCTCGATCAGACGGTTAGTACGTCACGGAGACTGGGTGCCACGGAACTACGGCCGCCGAGCGGCTGTGTGGGCCGGGCGCGGGTCCGTTGCGCACGGAGGATCGGCCGCAACGGTGCCCGGGTGTTCACGCGCCGGTTGGCACCGTTCACTTTTCCATAGGGAAATCGGGTCGTGGAGAAGCGTTGGATCTGGCCGTTCGAGCTGCTCGACAAGCTCGGCGAGGGCGGAATGGGCGTGGTGTACCGCGCGCGTTACGTCGTCGACAACCGCCACGTCGCCGTCAAGCTGCTCCCTCCGGACGTCGCCAACTCCACCATCCTCTCGCGTTTCGAGCGCGAGCTGGAAATCCTGAAGACGCTGCGGCACCCGAATATCGTCCGCTCGTTCGGCGGCGTGTGCGAGGGGAACCAGCACTTTTACGCGATGGAGCTGGTCGAAGGGGGAACGCTCGACAGGCTGCTCGAAGAGCGGGGCAAGTTTTCAGCCGACGTGGCAATTCAATTGGCACTGCAGATGGCCTCGGGCCTGGCCTATGCACACGAACGGGGCGTGGTCCACCGCGACGTCAAGCCGGGGAACTTTCTGCTGACGACGGCCGGCAAGCTCAAGCTGAGCGACTTCGGCCTGGCCACTGTCGAAGCCGCGACCAAAATCACGGCCGCCGGCAAAACGATGGGCACGTTCCCTTACATGGCGCCGGAACAAATCCGCGGCCGCCCTCCCGTCTCGCCGCAGACCGATTTATACGCGTTGGGATGCGTGATCTTCGAGATGCTCACCGGCCGCACGCCGTTCATCGGCGAGACTCCGGCCGAGGTGATGCACAAACATCTCGATGCCAAGCCACCCCGCGTTTCCGAGTTTACTCCGGATTGCCCGATGGGACTGGAGTCGTTGGTCCGCGACCTCCTGCAGAAGGAGCCCACCGACCGGCCGGAGAGCGCTTACGTCGTCGCCAAGCGGCTGACCGATCTGGACGGTTCGGCCACCCGCACTCCGTCGCCGAGACAACGCGGCGTCGACACGCCGCCGTCGCACGCGACGCTCACTCCTCCTAAGGGGATCGTAGTTCCGCCGCGCGCGGCGGAGATGCTGGAGCGTTCGACCCGCAATAAGTGGCTGATGCCTCTGCTCTGCATCTCGCTTGCGCTGTCGGTGGCGTTGAACTTCCATACGGTGGAGACGTCGAGCCAAAAGAGGCGGGCTGAAGAGCTGTGGTTCGAGGCGTTCAAGAGCGACAATGTCGAGCTACGAAACCACGCGGCTCGGGCGCTCGGCGAGATGGCTCGCACGTCGCCCGACGCCGCCGATACGCTGGTGGCCGGGCTATCCGATTCACGCCCGGGAGTCCGTTTGAGCGCGCTCGAAGGTCTCGAGCAGGCGGGACCGGCCGCCCACGCGGCGCTGACCCCACTGATGCGGATCAAGAACACCGACGACAACGATATGGTCCGCCGCCGGGCGATCGATCTGCTGGCCACGGTTCAGGCGACGCCGGAAGGAATGTCCGCCAAGTTCGGGCGATTTTTCTACTGGGTGCTGGGCATCCTGGTGACCGCGGGGGCTCTGTATTTTGCCTTCACCGCGCTCCGCAAGCAGATCCGCGTCGTCCGAAGCAGTCGTTGACGGCCACGTGCGCCCCGAGATACATTGAAATCTGGGGCTCCCGGGAAATTTAAGGGCTCCCGGCAGTTCTGCCCGGGTGCGCTGCGCAAACAGTCGGAACCCGGGTCCATAGCCGCAAGCGGCTCCCCTCGACGGCCCCTGTGACTCATGTTCTTGACCCAGAGATAACGACCGGGCCATGCTTGCCAAACGGATTATTCCTTGCCTTGACGTCCATGCCGGGCGCGTGGTCAAGGGAATCAATTTTCTGAATTTGCGCGACGCCGGCGATCCGGTTGAGGTGGCGTCGCGCTACGAGTCGGAAGGGGCCGACGAACTCGTCTTTCTGGATATCACCGCCAGCCATGAAGAACGCGCGATCATGCTCGACGTGGTCCGTCGCACCTCGGAAGTGATCTTCATGCCGCTGACGGTCGGCGGAGGCATTCGCACCTTGGACGACATCCGCATCCTGCTCAAGGCCGGCTGCGACAAAGTGTCGATCAATTCGGCCGCCGTCAAGAATCCACAGTTCGTCCAGGAAGCCGCGCTCCGCTTCGGCAGCCAGTGCATCGTCGTCAACATCGATCCCAAGCGGATCATGAAGGACGGCCGCGAAGTTTGGGACGTGCACATCAACGGCGGCCGGATCCCGACCGGGCTCGAGGCGGTCGCCTGGGCGCAAGAGGTCGAGCGGCTGGGGGCGGGCGAAATCGTGCTGACGTCGATGGACGCGGACGGGACCCAGGACGGCTACGACGTGGAAATCACCCGGGCCGTCGCCGACGCAGTTCGCATTCCTGTCGTCGCGAGCGGCGGGGCCGGCGGACCGCAACACCTGTACGACGTGCTGACCCAGGGCAAAGCCAGCGCCGCACTGGCCGCGAGTATCTTTCATTACGGGACCTATACCATTCAGGCGACCAAGCACTTCCTCGCCGATCGGGGCGTGCCGGTCCGCCTGCTGGCAAGTTAAGGACAACGGTCGAGGCGGCCGCCGCGGACGAACTGGTTCGCCCTCTGTGGCGGACGGCTCGTCTCGGCAGCCTCCGAACATTCCACCACCAGCGAGAACTTATGGCCAGTGCCACCGACGTCCGCGTGAAGCATCCCGAAAAGCGCGACAACGAGATCGATAAGATCTATCGCCAACTGATCAAGCACAACGGCTCCGACCTCCACATGCAGGTCGGCAAGCCGCCGATCCTGCGGGTGCGGGGCACACTGCGCGAGCTGCAGATGGAGCCCATCACCAAGGAGCGGATGTGGGAACTATTCGACCCGATCATCAGCGACCGGGATCGGCAGATCTACCAGGATACGGGGGGCTGCGACTTTTCCTACGTGGTGATGAGCGAGGGCGAAAGCTGGCGGTTCCGTGTCAACATGTTGATGCAGATGGGCAACCCGGGGATGGTTTCCCGTAAGGTCGAGCGCTCGATCCCCGACTTCGAGGGGCTCTACCTGCCCCCGATCATGGAAGAGCTGTGCAAGTTCGACCAGGGAATGATTTTGCTGGCCGGCGTTACGGGCAGCGGCAAGAGCACCACGATCGCCAGCATGTTGAATTGGGTCAACCACAACATGCGCAAACACATTTTGACGATTGAGGACCCGATTGAATTCGTTTACACGCCGGACAAGTGCCTGATCAATCAGCGCGAGGTGGGCATCGACGTCAAGGATTTCAAGATCGCGATGAAACACGCGGTCCGCGAAGACCCTGATATCATGCTGGTGGGAGAAATGCGCGACATGGAGACGTTCGAGACGGCGCTTCACGCCGCAGAGACGGGCCACCTCGTCTTTGGAACGATTCACGCCTCCAGCTCGCCCAGCACGGTGGGCCGTATTCTCGACCTCTTCCCAAACGAAATGCACAAAGCCCTGCGCGGCAGCATGGTCTTCAACATGCGGGCAATCGTCGCCCAGAAGCTGCTGAAGACGATCTGCGAAGACGGCAAGGGGCCCGGCCGTGTGCCGATCGTGGAAATCATGACCTTCAACCCGACTGTCAGAAAGCTGATTCTCGAAGGCGAAGACGAAAAGCTGCCGGCCGCCATGCGCATCGGCAAGGAGGAGGGCATGCAGCGTTTCAATGAAAGCCTGTACGCCTTCCTGCAAAAGGATATGATCAGCCGTGCAGGAGCGTTCGAAATCTCGCCGAACGTCGAAGAGCTCAAAATGATGATCAAGGGCATCGACGTGAAGAGTGCCGCCATTTTGTGAGGCCACCCCGTTCGTCGGGCCGTCTGATCAGGGAGAAGCCCCGCGTGAAACTGCGTAGCCGTGTGAGTTCCTGGGCCGGGATGCTCGCGCTTGTCGCGCTTTTGGTCACGTTGGCCGCGCCGGTCGAGACTGCGCGGGGACAGTCGTCGAAGACCTCGGGCGATGCGGGGAAGTCGACCGCGAAGGCCGAGACGTCCTCTGCCCCCAGCACGGCAAGCGTGTCCGACCGGTTTCCTCCCAGTCCGGTCCCCTTCTACCGGGGAAATCCGGAAAACCAATCGACGGGCGTGGGTGAGTACTTCAGCCGCGTCGCGCTGATCCTGCTGGTGGGACTGCTTGTCGCCTGGATGTGGATTTGCCGCTTCGTCGACGAAGACAGCCGCGGCCTCAAAGTACGTCCCGAGTTCTGGAATTCGATTCTTGTCGTGACGGGTGTCCTGGGTTTCATCATCGCGCTCGCCTCGCCGCTCTTCGTCGTGGGGATGGCGTCGGTGCTATTGACCTGCGGCGTGCCGTTTGGCTTTTACGTCCAGGAACGCAATCGCCGCGTTCCGGAATCGGGCAAGATCCTCACGCCTCAGCATATTCGCGGCGTCGCCATTCGGTTGTTGGCCCGCGCGGGCATCCGGTTCGGCGCGGGGGCGGCGACGACTCCTCTGCCGGGCCGCCGATCGAGTTCATCGGAAAGTCCGACGCTAGCGGCAAGGCCGACCGCAACCGCACCAAGCAAGTCGAGAACTCCAAGGGCTATATGGCGGCCAAGGAGCTTGTCTATGACGCGATCTTGCGCCGCAGCACGGACATCCACCTCGAACCGAAAGAGGACGAGATGTCGGTGCGGCTCCGCATCGACGGCGTGATGTATCCGACCGAGCCTTTCGATCGCGTCGTCGGCGACGCAGTGATGAACATCTTCAAGGTCCTGGGCGGAATGGACATCACCGAAAAACGCCGCGGGCAGGACGGCAGCTTCGGTGCGCGGCTCGAGCAGCGCAATATCGATTTCCGTGCCGCCACGCAGGGAACCCGCCACGGCGAAAAGCTCAGTTTGAGAATTCTCGACCAGTCTAACTCGGTCAATACACTGGCCGGCCTGGGCATGCGGAAGAAAATGCAGGAGTCGATGCGGCAGATCGTCCACCAGCCGCACGGTTTGCTCCTGAGCTGCGGTCCCACCGGAGCCGGCAAATCGACGACGCTGTATGCCTCGCTCAAGGACGTCGACGCGTATCAACTCAACGTGATTACCGTTGAGGACCCGATCGAATACAAGATGGCCAACGTCAACCAGATCGAAATCAACACCAAGGCCGGCCAGACCTTCGCCACCTCGCTGCGGAGCATTCTGCGGCAAGACCCCGACGTGCTGATGATCGGGGAAATCCGCGACGGCGAAACGGCCACCATCGCCTGCCAGGCTGCAAACACGGGGCACATGGTGTTCTCGACCGTCCACGCAAACGATTCGATCACGGCTGTTTATCGAATGCTGGAATTGGGCGTGGAACCCTTCATGGTCGCCAACTCGCTTTCGGCCGTGCTGGGACAGCGGTTGGTGCGGCGTCTGTGCAAGGAGTGCCGGGAGGCGTACAAACCGGACAAGGCCGTTTTGGAGCGACTGGAAATTCCCTCCGATCGCATCGATCAGTTTTTCCGGCCACCCTCGCAGGCAGGCGAAATGTGCCCCGAATGCAACGGCCTGGGCTACGTCGGACGGACGGGCGTGTTCGAGTTACTGGTGATCAACGATGAACTGCGCGACCTGGTCCGAGACAAAGCGGCCGCCTCCAAGGTCAAGCTGGCGGCCAAACGCAACGGAATGCTGACCATGAAGCAGGAGGGCATTCGCCTCCTGGCCCAGGGCATCACATCGGTCGAAGAGCTGGAGCGCACGGTTAAATAGCGAGCCGGGCCCCGCGCACACGTTCGGTTCCGCGCACACGTTTTCGCAAAGTCGCCACCATGATCGATGTCATCCTCCTGCTGGTCCTGGCCCTCGTCACCTGGAACGTGGCGGCAGAAGGCGCCTGGGGAGCTGCCGCGGTGTTTTTGACCGTCGTCTTCTCCGGCCTGATTGCGATGAACTTTTTCGAGCCACTGGCCAACTATCTCGAGGTGTGGACGGGGCCCGATTGGGCGATGCGACTCGACTTCATTTCCCTGCTAGTGCTCTTCGGCGGAAGCATCTTTTTGCTGCGGATGCTGGCCGAGTATCTGGTGCCCAGCTTTATCGCGGTCGAGGGCCGCCTGTATGACGTCTGCCGCTTTGGTTTCGGAGTGATGACCGGCTACGTCACCATCGCCTTCCTGCTGGCGGCCCTGCACGCCGCCCCGCTGCCCCGCGAGTTCCTGGGGTTCACTCCCGAGCGCAAGAACTTCTTCGGCATGACGGCCCCGGATCGCGAGTGGCTGGGCCTCGTGCAGTACATTTCCGAAAAGTCGATGCGCTCGTCAGAAGACCACCGCATCTTCGACGGCGCATACGTCGAAGTCGAAAACCACGTCAATCAGGTCTGGCCGACGTACATCATTCGCTACGCGTCCCGCCGCGATCTCTACGCCGCGGCCAACGGCTCGACAACGGCAGCGCCGGGTACGCCTCCCGCGGGCGTGTCGCCGGGCGGCGGCGATCAGCCGAACGCCACGCTGGGCGGCGTTCGCGAACGCGGCAGCGGGCTCTAATCCCGGCGCAGTCTGTGCTCGGCCTGGCATCGACCCGGGGGGTTTCCCGGACCCGTGCGTTGTGTACGGTCGAGCGCGGCGCTCATCGACGCCAGCTAGTCGATCCCGTGCTTCTTCAGCTTGCTGAAGTAGGTGCTGCGAGGGATGCCCAGCAGGCGTGCTGCGCGGGCCTTGTTACCCGAACACTTTCGTAGCGCACCGAGCAGGGCCTCGCGTTCCCAGCCCGGCGTCCCCTCGGCGCTCTGCGAACTCAGCGTGGCGCCCTCGGGAAATCCCGCCGGTTGACGGCGGCTGGTTGGCTTCGTCTCGATGATCTGCGACGGCAACCGTCCGGGTCGGCCAATTTCGGCCGGCAGATCGGCCAGCGTCACGCGATCCGACTCGGCCAGCACGACGGCCCGTTCCAGCACATTTTCCAGCTCGCGCACGTTGCCCGGCCAGCGATGCCGCTCAAGCGCCGCCAAAGCCTCGGGCTCGATGTGTGTGATCCGTTTGCCGCACTTTTGGGCCGAACGCATCAGGAAATGGAGAGCCAGCTCGAGGATGTCCTCCGTCCGTTCGCGGAGCGGAGGCATTTGAATCGTAATCACATTCAGCCGGTAATACAGGTCTTCGCGGAATCGGCCCTGGACGATCAGTTGTTCCAGGTCCTGGTGTGTTGCGGCGATCACGCGGACGTCGACCTGAATTGTCTGCGAGCCGCCGACCGGCTCGAAGCACCGCTCCTGCAGCACGCGCAACAGCTTGATCTGAATGTCGAGCGAAATGTCGCCGATTTCGTCGAGGAACAGCGTTCCGCCCGAAGCGGCCTGGAAGCGGCCAATCCGGTCGCGATGCGCACCGGTGAACGCCCCTTTCACGTGGCCGAAGAGCTCGCTCTCCAAGAGCGTGGGCGAGAGAGCGGCCGAATGGACGCAGACCATCGGCCCGCCTCGGCGCGGACTGTTTTCGTGCAGCACGCGGGCCACGAGTTCCTTGCCCGTGCCGCTTTCCCCCCGGATCAAGACCGACGATTCGCTGCCGGCGACCTTGCGGACCGTGTCGAGCACGCTGTCGATGGCCCGGCTCTTGCCCTTCATATCGCTGCGGTCGAGGTCGCCCGTTTGCTGAGTCGGCGCGGCGGTCGTTGGGTTCTGGATTTGCGAAAGCTCGGCCTGCAGGACGGCGATCTGTCGCGATTGCGTTTCAATCCGCTCGATGCGTCGGGACAGTTCATCGTTGAGCCGTTCCAGGTCCCGATCGCTCTTGACGGTGTAGAGCGCGACGTTGGTGATCTGTCCCAGAGCATTCAAAAACGTGAAATCTTCGCCGCTAAAGGGCGTCGAGGTTTGCTTCGCTCCCAGGAGCACCAGTCCCACGGTTTCGTTGCCGATTTGCATGCCGTGGGCCAGATCGATCCGCAACTCGCGAAGCGCCGTCTGGACGCCGGGCAGGTCGCTGCGCGAACCCAAGAGGGCCCGCTGCACGTTGCCCGATTCGACGACTGCCGGGATCAGTGGATGTTCGGGCGGAAACTGCCGCGGTAAGCTTTCGGCCCCGTAGGCCGAGATCAGTCGAAACGGCGAATCCGCGGCGGTTCGCAGATAAAGGGCCGCCCGATCGACGCCAAGCACGTCGCGGCAGGAGCTCAACATCAGCGAGGCGACGGCTTCCGGATCCGCCAGCCGGCCGACGGCCCGGTTCATCCGCTCGAGCACCGCGCCCAGCTGGTATTTCTCGCGGTAGAAGCGGCGGTCGAGCATGCCCTGAAACATGTCCCGCAGCCACAACAGCAGGATTACGGCCAGCATCAGCACAATGGAAATGATCGCCGACTGCTGCGTGAGCGGAAACACGGTCAGGTACTGTCGCGCGAACGGGCTCAGGGCAAGCATCAGCGCAAAGGCGACCGTCAGTCCGCAATTGGCCAGGTAATACATCACGCCCTTGGTGACGATCGTGTCGACCAGGAGCAGGCGATAACGGATGACCGTGTAGGCGTAGGAGACGGTGAAACACAAGCCGGCCGAAAAGATCCAGACCCGCGCTCCGCCCAACGCGAAAGACTCGCGCTCAAAGAGCGCCTTGAACAGCGTCACTCCCATGCAGAATGCCGTCGCCAGGCCGGCCCCCAGCAACCACTGCAGCTGAATTTGCTCGACCGGGTTGCGCGAGCTGCGATAACTGCGAAGCACGCGGGCCATCGTGATCACGAAATAGATCGCACCGACGACCAGTGAGCCGTAGATCCCCAGGCGAATGGCGTCCAGAAACTGACGCGTCATCGCCACGTTTGGGCGGAACAGGCCCGGCCAGCTGCAGATCGCGACCAGCGTGAGCAGACCGAGGATGCCGACGATCGGCAAACCGTAGATCAGCGCCAACGACATGCGCGGTCGCCAGACCAGGGGGAGCCACGTCCGCGGAAACACCAGGAAGAAGTGCAGGCAGACGGCGGGCAGCAACAGTGCACAAACGACGCACGGTGCCGTCAGCCAAAAACTGGCCGCCACGATCCACCAGTGATTGCTGCCCAAAAACGCGCCCAGCGTCACCAGGCACAGGCAGTAAAAGAGTTGCGATGCCCGATCGAAAGGACGGTTCCAATAGACGGCGGCCCCAATGGCGAACGCCACGGTCTGCAGCACGAACCAGACGAGCGAAAAAAGCACCTCCGAGAGGGGCAACGGCCGGATCGTGACGTAGCATTTTTGGGCCTCCGCCAGCGTTTTGCCCTGGGGCACGAACTCGATCTCCACGATGCGCGTGCCGTCGTGGTACTGGGCCAGGGCCGGCAGCCCCTCGTTATCGTATGGGTCGGCGCCAACCGGGAGGCCGGCATCGTTGGGAGTGGGCTCGCTTGCGAGCCGCATCTGTCCGCGTGTGAAGTCGACGAACGTATTGATCGGCCAGTCCGCCATGCCGATCAGGCGGTCACCCACGGCCGGGTGCCACTTCCCATAAACGCCCTCTTGTGGGACGGTCAGCATCACCATCCCATCGGCCACCCCATTTGGCCACGGCTTATCCGAGAGCAGGCCCCGAATTCCGAGGTCGGGGGCCGCAGCGACAATGCCCAGCACAATCATGGAATAGACAAGGATGACGACCCCGCAGAACATCAGCAGAAAGGCCGTTCGCGATTTCATGGCGGGTGCTCTCGCCGAAGAGGCGTATTGGTCGCAGGGTTCGTGGGGCGAAGAGTTGCTCGAGCCGATTGTCCGAAACACGTCCGGTAGGCTCTGTCACAAACCCCCCAGCCCCCAATCACTTGTAGCGTTTCGGCGCCGCGAAAGCAACGATCGGCGCCGAAGCGGCGCGACGATCGGCGCCGAAACGGGAGGACGAAGTTGCAAAGTCACTTGCAGACTTTGCAATAAAAATGGGGGATTTCGGCTGAAAAGGGCGTTGTTTCTCCGGTCATCGCGCGCCGAGCCACTTTCTGGCACGGCACGTGCGTTACTGGAATATCGCGACGAGTTCCAATCGTCACTCGTAAGAGTGGCGAGAGCGGGATTCGGCGCTCAATTTTCGACCCAGCCTGACCCCCGAGGGTGATGTCCAGCGCGAACAAGGCCTGGTTGAGGAAGGTCCCCTGAGAGCAGCCTGACCCACTCTGCTCATCAGTTCCCCAATCGCAAACGAACGTCCAAGGCCTTGAACGTGCACTCATTCTCGGGGGTCATTCTATGCGCACTGGGTTTGGCCGCCGATGTCACGCGCCGGTCGACTGAGCGATCGCACGGCGTAGCCGGCGGCGCGATCTGACTCACTCTGCTGATATTTGCGCCCACCCTTTCAAGCGTTGCCGGTCGCCCGTCCTCAGCGACTTGGCCGGTACGTAGCGCAGGAGCGGGGGCTTTCCCAGAGCGAGACCTCGGCCACGGGCAGCCCCTCGGCTGCGGCATGGTCGTAGATCATCCGGGCGATGTTTTCGGCCGTCGGATTGTCCTGAATCAGGGTCAAAGGCTCGCCCAGTGACTTCAGGAACGGGACGGCCGGGTCGGCCTCGCACAAGATCATCCGATGATCGAGTTGGCTGTCGACCCAGGAGCAAAGCGAGCGTTTGATGTCGGCAAAGTCGACCAGCATCCCCCGCTCGTCGAGCTTGGCCGTCTCCAGCACGATCACGGCCTTGCCGTTATGCCCGTGCAGATGGCGGCACTTGCCGGAATAGTTGAGCAGCCGGTGGCCGTAACAGAAATCGATTTCTTGGCTGACGCGGTACATGAGGCGCGATAAATCGGGCAGGCGTTGGCGCCACGCCGTTCAAGCGGGATCCCGGCGACCGTCAGCACCAATTGGGCTAAGCAGTCGCCGGTTTGAGGGAATCGCATCCCGATTTTAGGACGGGGCCTCGCGACGAACAAGCAGCCCCGCGCCCGCAATTCAGCCCGCTCTGGCCTACCGCGATTGCATGCGGGAGGTCACCCAGCCGCCGGTGACGATCATCGCGAGCAACATGCAATAGTCGAACATGGTGGCAGCCTGCCAACGCGCCAGACAGTAGTCGCAGTAAGGACCGTAATGACCAATGAAGTGTTCCACAGGTCCCCCTAGAGCCGATTCCGCCGGCGACCCGGAAACGCAGCGGTCGCGCAGGGCCAGCGGCCAATCGAGACAAAATTCGTGGGATTGGGTGATGACGACGCCCGAGTGCGGAGGACACTCGTCAGTTTGACGTCGGTGCAAGTTCTCCAGCGATTGAGATCACGTGCCCCAGAATAGGGTCACGCACCGCGATCTTTTTGAATTTTGCCCGCAAGCAGAAATGATGTGCAGATGTGTTTTGATGTGATACTCAAGCCTAGCTTGTGGAATTTCGCCGCGGAGCCGGGAACATCAGTGGACACATGACATTTCTGAAATTGTCAACCATTGACAGCCGCGGTTTTGGCCAATTCCTATTCACTTGCCGCTCGTTTTCCGCAAGTTGATGAGAATCCATTCCAACAGATGAACAGCTGCCGATTCCTGGCGACGCAGCCGGCGTCTGGACGGCTTGCACTTACGATCGTCGGCTTCAAGTGACAGCTCGATTTTCTGGACGACAACGGTCGGCCGTTTACGGAGCTCGCGGGCCGCGAAGGCCACGAACACCAAACCGTCTTGCTCGGGCGGAGCTCCCGGCCCCAAATGGCCCGTAACGGCGGCGGCAATGTCCGCGTGCGGCGTGGCCTCAAGCGCTCCGGTGGCCATGGCTGCGGCAACCTCCCGGCTCACCGGACCGGGATCGCGGAGCAGCCGACGGGAGACGCGCAGCCAGCGTGCCTTCGTTTCCACCTGGTAAACGACAGCCGACCCGCACAAGAATTCGGAAACCCCCGGGATCCGCGCCAAAAGTGCGGCCGCCAGTCCGCCCGTGCAACTTTCGGCCAATACCAGCCGAACCTTTTGCGCGGAGCTGTGCGACCACGCGCTTGGCCCAGGCGGTTAGTTCACGCTCGCTCAACGCCGACCTTTCAAAGTCATCCGGCAGTCACACTTGCGCTCATTGTTAAGGTGAGTAGACGACGCAATGCACCGGCTCTGGACCGACTATTTGGCGGCCCGTCCTGCACTCTGCCCGCGCCAGCCCGACTTGAGCGTTCCGATTGGCGAGACTCTGCCTGACGTGCCGATTATTCCACCAGAACGCTCTCACGATAAGCCCGAAAACACTCCGTGGCCCTCTCAAGCCGCGGCCAAAACAGCCACCGCGCGGCAGGGCAACCTACCGACGATCGGCAATGCCGCTTCGCTGCGCCTGGGCTGCGGACTTTGAAATTAAGAGCGCAACGGCCTTGGGGGGTCGTTCGGCTTTCGGTTTGGCGGCACCGCCACTCGGGCGATAGCCGCGGCGAAACGAATCCGGACGAAAAGGCCGGAGGGGGGCGGGGCAGTATGTCTTTGTGGATTGGCCGACGACGCACGCGGGCGACCGCTCTCGCACTGCTGGGCCTGCTCTCTCTGGGAGCCGGCCTGGGCGACCGGGCACTCGCCCAAGACCAGAGTCGCGGCGTGAGCGACATGCTGGGCATTCCGCGGATCGTCCGCGATCCGGATACCAACGAAGTCGATCCGGCCATCGCGCCTTCGACCGATGCCCCTCGGCCACACGCCGACGAGGCGCCCAAAGCTCCCCACGGACGGGCCGCGCTTGAACAGCGAGTGAAGACCGTTCAGAAGGCGACATCGAGCCGGGCTTCGCGCAAGGCGGCCATCGAGGCGATGCCCTTGGACCGGATGTCCCAAGAGAACCGCCAACGCGTCCAGCAAATCGTCAACGGGACGAGCATCTACCGCGAGTTGCCGACGCTGCAATTCGATATCGATCCCCGGTGCTACAAGTTCTTCATGGATCACCCGGAGGCGGCCGTCAGCATCTGGCAGGTGATGAAGATCTCCGACTTCAAAATGCGGGAGACGGGGCCGGACTCCTACGAAACCGACGACGGCGAAGGGACCCGCGGCGTGATTGACGTCGCCTATCGCGGCGGCAGCGAGGTCGTCGTGCTCTGCGACGGGGCCTACAAAAGTGGCCTGTTGCCGTCGCCCATCAAGGCGTCGGGCGTGCTGCATGTGAATGTCGAGTTCGGCCAACGGCCGGACGGGACCAACTTCGTCACGCACCGGGCCCGGCTGTTCGTCTACTTTCCGTCGCAGACGGTCGAAACGGTGGCCCGGCTCATGTCGCCGCTGAGCAACGCCATCATCGACCAGAACTTCCGGGAGGTGAGCCTGTTCCTCTACATGATGTCGACCGCCATGGCCCGGCAGCCGGGCTGGGTGGAAACGGTCAGCAAACGGATGGAGAACGTGTCGGAGGAACGGAAGACGCAGATCATGCTCGTCACGGTTGGCGTCTTTGCCGATGCCAGCACGCGAAACAAGCACTAGGGAGCGCCCAGTTCCCTAAACCGACTGTCCAAGGCCCAGAAGCCAAACGGCGGAAAATTCAGCCGCCGTTTGACTTTGGGCCTGTTTTGAGTTTCGGCTTTGTGCGTTTTACCGGGGAGCCGTCGCGTCTCGGGCGGCGATGGGGAGCCGGAAGGCGTGGCTTGTCGTCCGTCCGCGCGCTATCATTGACGTTGTCCAATCCCGCGCGGGACGGAGCTCTTCGATTATGGGGCAGATCGGTAAGTGGGTGGCGGCCGGCGCCGGAGTCTGCGCGCTCGCCGTGTTTGGCCTGCGCACTCCGCTCCCAGCAGGCGAAATCACGCTGAAGAACGGCCTGGTCCTCAGCGGCACGCCGCGGCGGATACAAGCCCTGATCTACGAGCATCAGCACCCCCGCGAAGGTGAAACGCTCAATCTGCCGTTCCTGATGATCGAGAACGGCTACCAGCGAATTTTCATTCCGCGTGGTCAATCCGCGCGGATCGACGATCGCGACGATCTCTCGAAGTACGAGACGTTCAAGCTCATGCAGCACCGCACGGGCGGTCGGCAGATCACGGGGCGCGTGCTCTCAACCGGGCCATTCAATGAGTTTGGCCAGCGCACGCACTCGGTGCAGACGCCCCAACGGAAAGAGGACATCGTCGTCGGCGCAACGAAGATTGGGCCCAAGTACGTGGCCGTGACGGGCCTGCGCTATCAATGGAATTATGGCGTCACCACGCCATCGATCCCGCCCGATCAGCTCGACAAGATGATTCGCAAGGTCAGCGACCTCAAAAACCCCGATCATCGCTTCGGCATCGCCCGTTTCTATCTGCAGGCAGGTCTGTATGAGGAATCGGGCAAGGAATTGGATTCGATCGCCAAGGATTTCCCGGAGCTGGCCGGCCGCGTCGCCGACGCCCGCAAAGAACTGCAAGACCTCGAACACAAGTTGATCCTGCAGGAGCTGCGGCGTCGCAAGGCGGCCGGGCAGCATGAGCTCGCGCACAGCTACGCCCTGGGAGTGCCCCTCGATAAGGCGAGCGGCTCGGTGGTTCACGACGTGAAGGACCTGTTGAGCGCCTACGACTCGGGACGCGAGCGAATCGCCAAGGCCCGCGTCTACTTGAGCGAGCTGCAGGCCCAGTTGAAAGACCCGGCACTGGTCTCCGCCGTCATGCCGCTCCGGCCGATGCTCGAAGAGCAACTCACCCTGGAGTCGATCGATCGGCTCGATGCGTTCTTCAATCTGGTCGAGGACAAGACGCTGCAACCGGCCGAAAAGCTGGCGCTGGCCTACTCGGGCACCGTCGTGGGGAGCGCGGCGGCCGTCACCGATCTGCGTCTGGCCATCCGCCTGTGGGAAGCCGATCACGCCGTCATGGAGTATCTCCGCACCGATTCGCCGCAGGACCACCGGGACCAGATCACGCAGCTGAAAGCGACCGATGGGCTCACGCCCGAGCTGGTGTTGAAGCTGCTCCAGAATCTGCCGCCGATCGTGGAAACGCCCGATATTCGTCCGGCGGTGGCCACATCGCTGCAAGTGAGCGGCCGGGGGGTCGAGCCGAACCCCACGTACGGAGTGCTGCTGCCGCCCGAGTACGACTGGCATCACAAGTACCCGATGATCGTGTCACTGCACCCTGCGGAACACAACGGCAAGGCCGAACTCGATTTTTGGGGCGGCTCGGCCGCCAAGCCGGGCCGCGCGATGGCGTCGGGCTACATCGTGATTACGCCCGAATACGTCGAACCGGAGACCCACGAATACGGCTATTCAATGACGTCGCACGATGTCGTGGTGCGCTCAATCATCGATGCCCGCAAACGCTTCAACGTCGACTCCGATCGCATCTTTCTCACCGGGCACGGCATGGGAGGCGACGCCGCGTTCGACATCGGCATGTCGCACCCCGATCTGTTTGCCGGCGTGATTCCGATCAACGGCATTTGCAACCACTTCTGTACCTGGTACTGGCAAAACGCCGGCCACACGGCATGGTACGTGGTGACGGGCGAGTTCGACGCCCGCAATACGTTCAATGTCGACGCGAAAATTCTGTCGCGGATGATGAGCGGCACCACCGGTTACTCCAACGGCATGGATGTTGTCCTGGTCGAGTTCGTGCAGCGCGGCTACGAGTCGTATTTCGAGGAGACGCCGCGGATCTTCGACTGGATGGAAGGACAGCGCCGCCAGAAGGTCCCGCACGACTTTGTGATGCACGTGCTCCGCCCGAGCGAAAACCACCTCTATTGGCTGTCAGCGGCGGGACTGCCCAAATCGGTCACCGAATCGAACGTTCTCGCCGGTCCCTCGCACGGCAGCATTTCGCCGATGCACCTGGAAGGGAAGATTTCGCCGGGCGGCACCATTCGCGTGAAGTCGACGGCCAAAAGTCACACAGTCTGGCTCTCACCCGAACTCATCAGTTTCGAGAAGCCAATCAAGGTGATGGTGCGGGACATGCAGAAGCACATCAAGCAGCCCAAGTCGTCGATCGAAGACATCCTGGACGACTTCTCCAGCCGCGCCGACCGGCAGTTGATCTATACGGCCCGCATCGACCTGAACTGAGCCGCCATCGACCTGAAGCTGCCGAGCGACGCCCGTCAGGCCACGCTCGTGTAAGACCGCCGGAAGTACCAGGTCACCGTCTCACCTAAGAGGCGGGTCTCGGCTTCAGTGGCGAGCTCGGCAAATTCGCGGTCGGAGGCAGCCTGCTCGAGCAGCCGGCAGTGCTTGACCAGGTAATCGAGCAATTCGCGATAGGTGCTGGCGCGCGCCTCCAGATCGAGGGAAGCAGCCAGCGACAAGGCGGCGACCGCCACCACAGGTAGCAGAATCGCCGCCGACCCGAGCCAGTGCATCAACTCCTCGCGGTTGAGCTCGCCCAGGTTCGCGGTGGACCAGTCGTGCAACAAGAGCTTAAACGCAGTCGCCGCGAAGGCGAGGATCGAGCCCGCCAGGAAGAGGACGTTGGCCGCCCGCCGCCAGAACTGAGCGGAGCTGAGCTTGCCGCGGTAATACGGGATCTGTCCCTGTGCCTCGTCGGTGAGCCTTTCCCGAATGTATTGGTCACGGCGAGCGGAGAGCGTGTCGGCCGTTAGACGATGCGACTCTCGCAGGTGCAGCACCGACAGAGTCCGCAACAGCGGCCGCAGCCCGTCGGGCATCGGCAAAGTGAAGAGATGGCCGGAGTGAGTCTTGACGGCGGCGAGCGGCAACGCGGACCGCGCAGACTTCGGCGACCAATCGCGTCATCCCCCACACCGCCGACGCGTGTTTTCCATGCAGCGCCTGGTGTGTTGCCAGGCCGATCGCCAACAACAACAGCTCGGCTCCGAGCAACCAGGCCACCGGCGCCGTCTCCTTCCAGAGCGCGAGCACAGCACACAATGTCGCCAGGAAGTGAGTAACCACGATGGTGAGTGCGGCATAGCGAAAGATCGCTTGGGTGCCGCGGGCCTGATGCTCGGCGAACCCTTGGAGGGCCGCGCAGTAAGGCCCGAGCGCAACGGTCGCCGGGAAATCGCTCTTCAAATCGTGCAGCTCGTGCGGTAATGCAGGGAGCTTGAACGACTCTCGCTGGTGCCAGGTTTCGGCAAACTGCGGCTGCCCGTCGACACCGACGCTGACGCGGATTTCGAGCGCAGGGCGACCCCGCTTAGCCGCCTGTTTGACGAGATCGAGGCTCCCTCCCGGCTTCGGTTCCGCATCGGCCCGAATCAGGCACAGGACCACATTCGCCAGTCGAGCCAGCTCGCGATTGACTTCCTCGAATCGCGCTTGGCGATCGTCGGCCGTGGCAATGGCCCGCTCCTGGATGATGTGCGAACTCTCCAACAGCTCCCGCGCGACACGCTCTTCGTCGGGACTGAAATCGGGCTGGCCGCTTTTGCTCGCCGCCTTGAGGAAGTCTTCTCGCTGCTGCGGCAGATAAATTCGCTGCGGAATCGCCAGGTCGCGGCAAGCGCGGGTGAAGACCGTATCGCCGCCGATCGCGATCTGAGAGATGCCGCACCAGAAGTGCCGTTCGCTCAGTCCCAATTCCGCGCGCAGCTTGACGATCCGTTCACGGAGCCAACGTTCGACGCGATCCTCGAACTCGCCCCGATCGACGCGCGGATGTTTGGTCGCGTCGAGCAACATCCGCGAGCCGGCGAAACTCAAATGCACCACAAGCGGCAAGCCGGGCAATTGGGATGGGGCTGTCGAGTGCATGTGTGACGCTGAATAAATGGTCGATCCGGGAGGTGGGATAGATCGAGCGTAGCTAGGGCGACTCGGCGCAACGCGCGGCACTCGCAACCGGAGGTAGATTGACGGCGCGACCAGAGCGCAGATCGCTAGTCCTAGAGATGAAAATGACGGGTCGACTGGTCATCCCGGGCCCGAGTGCTGAGACGTGCGTCCCTCTAGACGCGTCAGCGGGAACACGGACGCGCTCTCAGGCGCGTCAGCGGACTCACAGACACGCTTGACGAAACAGCATCTTAGCACGGGCCCGATCCCAGCGAACCATGCTGCGACGAGATCCTGCGTTCGAGGCGGCAGTCTTACACTCCCAGTAGCGTGTTCAGCCAGCCGAAGTTCGTGGTGACGATCGGATCGGTCGGGCTGACGTTGAGATTCACGGTCTGGATCGAGTTCAGAATCGGGCTGCCGGGCGGGAAGCTGTTGGGGAATGTGCTTTGGCTTTCCAATAGCGTGTTGCTACCCGCGCCGCCGTTGATCGTGACCTGCTCCATGAATAGATCCTGCGCCACCCACATCACGTCCGAGCCGCGGCCTGCACTGATCGTCACGGTGCTCAGGAAGGTGGCCCCGTTGATCATTGCGATGTGGTCGTTCCCGCCACCCGCCGTGATGGTGAAGGTGCCGTTGAAGAAACCGTCGTTGCCCAGCACGGCAATGTCGTCGTTGCCACGGCCCGTCTTCAGCGTGGTGTTGCCGGTGACCACGATGCCGTCGAGGAACAGCGTGTCGTTGCCGTCGCCCGAATTCACTTTGAGATTGCCGCCGAGATTCACCGGTCCGAAGACCAGGTTGAGCGGTGCGGACGTATCGCCGGAGGGAACCGGAGCGGCGCCGAGCAGGATCAAATCGTTGCCATTGCCGGTTTGAATGTTGGTTTTGCCCGTCACCGTCACGTCGGCCACGGCCACGGTCTCGCCGGTTTTCGGGGCGGCGCCATTGCCCGGACTGCAATTGTTGCCGCCACCGCCGTCGCCACACCAACCGCCGAAGAAGGCCAGGTCGTTCCACAAGTTGTTGGCAAAGCCGCCGCAGGCGAACGATCCCAAGCCGGGAATCGAGAACAGCGATCCGCCGTTTCCGCAGAACGGTCCGTTCTGCGACAAGCTGTTGAAGCTGTTAAACGAGTTGAAACCCAAAAACGGCAGGAACGACAGCAGCCCGCTCCCCGGAGTGATGTCGAGATCGCCGCCGATATTCACATGCGACGTCTGATCGACGCCGATGATTCCCAAACCCGCGTCGAAGCCGACCTGAATGTCGTCGTTGGCTCCGTTGCTGAGAATGTCGAGATTGCCCGTGATATTGGCGTCGAAGACGGCAATCGTATTCGTGTTGCCGGTGCCGCCGACGATGGCCACGTTGCCGCCGACGCTGACCGGAGTCTCCCCGGTCGTGCCGCCAACGGTGAATTCATCGCTCCCCAGGAAGCCGATGAGAGTGACGTTTCCGCCAATGCTCGCATTCTCGACGGCCACCGTATCGTTGCCGCCCAGCGTGATCACGGCCAGATTCTTGGGAATGTTCGTGACGGTACCCGAGCCGCCGATATCGACGACGTCGCCGGTCTGCAGCATGAAGACGTCGACATCGCCGGTGACGGCCGAGGTCGTGAACGGCGTCGAGGTGCCGTTGATGGTCGTCGTGCCGTCGAGGCTCGAGACCTGCAGGGCGCCGGTCGGAGTCGATTGAATCAGGATCTGACTGTTTTTGGCCAGACCGATTACGGCCAGATTGCCACTATTGGTGACGGTGGCCGTAACGTTGCCCGAGAGGAGCGTACGTTCTTCCAGCCGCTCGAGTGCCCAGCGCGGGCCAAGGAGAGTCCGACGCGATGTCCGTTTGCCGCGGTTCATGGCAGCTTCCTTCTCTGAGTGCTAAGCCGTTGTTCATCCCTGGTTCTTCCGTGATGGCTTGGCCCGCGGAGCCGATGGGAATTTCAGGGCGTCCGCAGTGCACGGTTCGCGGCAAGCGCGTCCGGCAACCATGATTGCTGTTAAAGAGTACCGACCTGAAGATATTTGTCAATCACTGCCGTAAACCGGGTAAACAAGGCGTGTTGCGAAGACCTTTCGGGACGGCGAAGTTGTAGCGGCCAGGGCTCACCCAGTCTTCCCGGCCAGTCGACGCAGAGCATTCATCTTCTCGTTCTGGCCAACCCGGGCCTTGCGAACGGCGTCCGTCAACAGGGCGATGTTGCGGTCGTACGTGTCGCGGTCGACGGGAAACGGGGTTCCGTCCTTGCCGCCGTGAGCGTAGGCATAGTCCGCCCCAGTGCCGCTCCTTTGCCGTCTGTTCCGCAGGTGGCCGGAACCTGTCCGCGGGATCACGATGGCAGGCGGGGGCATCGAAAATCAGCTCGGCCAAGAGCGACAGGCTCATCACCGTCGCCGGACCGACCCCCTGCGTCCCCAAGAGCTGCTCGAACGAATTGGGCTGAGTCTCGTGGGCCGTGATCAGAATGCGGCGGAGGTGCCGACGATTGACGTCCTTGGGAAGAAGGCGGTGATTTTTCGGCGCAAACAGGGTCGGCCCCTCTGTGTAGCGCTCGATCTGCTCGCAGACCCAGTCGGGATTTTCCCGCACGATCGTCGCGCTCGCGGACCGATTCTCTCCCGCGTCGCAAGCCACCATGTTGAGCAGGGTCAATTGCTGCGGCGGCAGAGTCGCCGGGCCCATCCGACTATCAGGCGACAGGTCGCTGATTCCCCCGTGAGGCTCACAGACAAAATCGTCGACCCGCTCGCCCAGCCAGTGGTAGCGGCGGGCCTGCTTTTGTTCGCCGTTGAGCCCCTGCTGCACGACGCACCACTGCCCATCGCGAGTGAAAAGGAACACGTGGTGATAAAGCTGAAAGCCGTCCTGGACGGCGCCGAGTCGACTTTCGCGCTCATCCGCGACGCGTAGACCAGACGGTCGCCACCGTCGATGCCGAATCGATCCGAGGCCGCGGCAATCTCGTCCGGCGTGCGGCGGCTCGTGCCTCCCTTTCCACCGGCGACGCAGATCCCCAGATCCGGGCCGAACAGCTTGAACGCCTCTTTGAGCGCGCCGCACGTGACGGTCGTCACGCCGGAGCTGTGCCAGTCGAAGCCGAGCACGCAGCCGAAGGCCTGAAACCACCAGGGGTCCGACAGCCGCCGCAGCATCTCGGCGGGGCCGAACTCGTCGACGATGGCCATCGTCACCGCGCCGGCCAACCGCGTCATCCGCCGAAAAAGCCACGGCGGAGCCTTGCCGCCATGCAACGGCAGATTCGCGAGCCGGCGCTTCATGGTCGGAGTATAGGAGCGTTTTGGACTGGCGGACAAGATGGCAAAACGGTCTACTCTGTGACCCGATGACCTGGGTCCACAATTACGATCCGCTGGGCAACATCTTTCTCTCCGCGCTCGTGGCGGCCGTGCCGGTCATCGTGCTCTTGGGGCTGCTCGGCTTCTTTCACGCGCGGGCCTACGTCGCCGCTTTGTGCGGCCTGGCTTCGGCGATGGCCTTGGCGATCACTGTTTTCGGCATGCCGGCGAAATTGGCCGTTGCGGCGGCCGGGTATGGCGTCGCCTTCGGGCTGTTGCCGATCGGCTGGATCGTGCTCAACGCGATTTTCATCTTCGACATCACGGTGCACACGGCCCGCTTCGAGATCGTCAAACAGCAAATCGCCGCCCTCTCCACCGATCGCCGCATCCAGGCCCTATTGATCGCCTTTTGCTTCGGAGCGTTTATCGAAGGGGCGGCCGGCTTCGGCACGCCGGTCGCCATTTCGGCCGCGCTCTTGGTCGCGCTCGGTTTCAAGCCGTTGCACGCGGCCGGACTGTCGCTCCTGGGGAATACGGCGCCGGTGGCGTATGGCGGACTCGGTGCTCCGCTCATTGCCCTGTCGCGAGTCACTGGGCTCGACCTCCATACGCTGAGCGCGATGGTCGGCCGCCAGCTTCCCTTCTTTTCGTTGATTGTTCCCTTCTGGCTCGTAATCGTGCTGGCGGGCTGGCGGAGAACACTCGAGGTTTGGCCCGCTTGCCTGGTTGCCGGCGGCAGCTTCGCCGTCGGCCAATTCTTGATGAGCAACTATCACGGTCCGTGGCTCGTCGACATCGTGGCCGCCATCGTTTCGATACTCGCTTTAGTGACGCTGCTGCGGTTCTGGCAGCCACGAACCTCGTGGCAATTCCCGGACGAGCAGCCGGTCGTCGTTTCGCATCCCTCGCGTCGCGAATCGCTCGTCGCCTGGATGCCGTGGGTGTTGTTGTGCGTCTTCGTCTTTCTCTGGGGTCTGCCGGTCGTGAAGAAGGGGCTCGACCGGATCGGTACGCGGCCGATTCCGGTCCCCTATCTCGACGAACGCGTTGTCCGCGTGCCTCCCGTTGTGCCGGTTCCAAAGGCGGAAGAAGCCGTCTTTCAGCTCACGGCGCTGTCGGCGACGGGGACCGCCCTGCTCTTTGCGGGGATCGTCGGCGGACTGTGCCTCGGGGTCTCTCCCGTCAACCTCGTGCGGATTTACGGAAGAACGCTACACCGCGTGCGCACGTCCCTCTTGACCATCGCGGCCATGCTGGCCCTCGGAATGACGTCGCGCTACGGCGGCATGGACACCACGATGGGACTTGCGTTCGCGCACAGCGGCGTTTTGTTTCCCTTCTTTTCGCCGCTCCTGGGCTGGCTCGGCGTGGCGCTCACGGGAAGCGACACCTCGTCCAACGTTCTGTTCGGCAACCTGCAGACCGTGGCCGCCGGCCGCATCGGCGTCTCGCCGATATTGACGGCGGCCGCCAACAGCTCGGGTGGCGTGATGGGCAAGATGATCGACGCCCAGAGCATCGTGGTCGCCAGCGTGGCCACGAGCACGACCGAATCGGACGGCGGCCCACAATCGCGCCTCGACGCGGTCAGCCCGGCCGACGTCCTGCGATATGTCTTCCTCCACAGCCTGGGCCTGGCCATCCTCGTCGGCCTGCTTGTGCTACTCCAGGCCTATGTCTTCCCGGGCATGGTGCCATAACCCCGGTCATTTTGTAGGGCACTCAGTCTGTCCGGCACTCTACGCGTACCGTCCCGGCTTGTGTCCGAACAGTCGGCCGCACAACTTGACCGACAAGGCTGAGTCTCGCTCATGAATTACTTCAGCTTGAGTTGGGAGTAACCGAGCGTCCGGTGTAGAGCGCCAAGGTTGAAGGCGACTAGGCGACTTGAACAGCCGTCGATTGGCCCGGGGGGCCGCCATTGCCTAGAATGGCAACGTTGTCGCATTTGGGCACCCCGCGCCGCTAGTGCGGGCCACGAAACTGGCTGGGCTCAATCGGACTATGATCGCAGAGACACCGACCGACGTTGGCAGCTACTTCATCGCCAATTACCCGCCGTTTTCGCTCTGGGAGCCAAGTCACGTCCCCGAAATTCGCCGAGCGCTGACGAGCGAGCCCGACCGCTCGGTCACGATGGGACTGTACATTCACATCCCATTCTGCCGGAAGCGCTGCAAGTTCTGTTACTTCCGCGTCTACACCAACCAGAACGCGCAGGCAATCGAGAATTACGTCCAAGCGCTCGAGCACGAGTTTGAGCTCCTGAGCCAGCAGCCGGGAGTGCAGGGCGCACGCTGCGGTTTGCCTACTTCGGCGGCGGCACGCCCTCCTACCTCAGCTCCAAGCAACTCCGCTCGCTGCACGACCGCTTGAGCGAATATCTCTCCTGGGAGACGGCCGAGGAAGTCACCTTCGAGTGCGAGCCCGGCACGCTCAGCCTGGAGAAGGTGAAGACGCTCAAAGACATCGGCGTGACTCGCGTGTCGTTGGGCGTCGAGAACTTCAACGACGAAATTCTGGAAACCAACGGCCGCGCCCACCTGTCGCCCGAGATCTTCCGCGCGTACGACTGGCTGCAGCAGGTCGGCTTCCCGCAGATCAACGTCGACCTGATTTCCGGCATGATCGGCGAATCGGACGACAACTGGGCCGACTGCATCGAGAAGGTCAAACAGCTCGAGCCGGACAACATCACCATCTATCAGATGGAGCTGCCGCACAACACGCTCATCTCGCGCGAGATCAAGGAGCTGGGCGTCACCTCGCCGATCGCCGGTTGGGCGATCAAGCGCCGCTGGGTCAGCGAGGCGATGGATGCTCTGTTGGCCGCGGGCTACAACATTTCGAGCGGCAACGAGCTAGTGCGGAACCTCGACACGGACCACTTCGTCTATCGCGACCACTTGTTCCGCGGCAGCGACATTCTGGCCACGGGCGTGTCCTCGTTCGGGCATTTCCAGGGCGTGCACTACCAGAACTACGACCAGCTCGAGCAGTACATCCAGACCGTGGCCGCCAACGAACTGCCGATTCACCGCGCGCTGGTGCCGACGAAGCACCAGGAGCTGGTTCGCGAGGTGGTGCTGCAGCTCAAGGAGGGGCGGATTTCGGCCCGGCCATTCCGGGCGAAATTCGGCGTCGACATTTTGAAGGAGTTCGCCGCTCCGCTGCGCAACCAGGAAGCCGCCGGTTATTTGTCGGTCGAAGGGGACGACGTCCGGCTGACGCGTCGCGGCCTGCTGCAGGTCGACACGCTGTTGCCGGAGTATTTTGAAGAGGAGCATCGCGCGATCCGCTACACCTAACCGGGAGCGAGCGACCGTGACGGCGCCCGCCGGCCGCGTCCTCGCCCCGCCGACCTTGTCCGCCCCCCTCCACTGCAGGAAACCGTGAACCCGCACGTCGAGCTTCAATCGCTGTTGGATGTCTTTCCGGAACCGGAGCCGATGCTCACGGACGCCGAGCATGTCGCCTCCGAAATGCTGCCCGAACCGTACCGGCGGATGCTCGCGCACAACCATCACATGACCGTCACGATGGAGTCGTACCACAACTGCCGGGTCGACGTGCGAATTCTGGATCGGAAGTTGGACGGCGACTTCTACAGCCGCAAGATCGTGCTGCTCAAATCGGGGACCGACCGCGTCGTCCAGTTCGGCATCGTGCGGTTCGACTTGAGCTACGTGACGCCAGTCGTGCGGGAGGAAATCCTCGCCGGGCAGAAGCCGCTCGGGCGTGTGCTCATCGATCACAACGTGCTGCGTCACATCGACCTGGGGGCCGTGTTGCGCCTGGAGGCCGGACCGGCGCTCGCCCGATATCTGCAAATGCCCGTCGGAGGCACGACCTACGGCCGGCTCGCCACGATCTTTTGCAACCGCCACGCCGCCGTCGACCTGCTGGAAGTGACGGCTCCTCTGACCTGACGAAACGCCCGCATTCCGATATCCCAAGCCGCATGGACTCCGACAAAAAACCACGCTTCGTGACGAACCGCCGGGTCGAATTCGTCGACACGGACATGGCGGGGATCGTCCATTTCACGAATTTCTTCCGCTACATGGAGCAGGCGGAGGCCGAGTTCTTCCGCAGCTACGGGAAGGTGTTGGCGGAGCGGCCCGACACTAGCGGCACCGCCGAGGGTTGGCCGCGGGTCTCCACGTCGTGTTCGTTCAAGTCGCCGGCGTTTCACAACGACGTATTGGAAATCCGCATCTACATTCGCCGCCGCGGATTCAAATCGCTGACGTTGGCTTACGAGTTCTTTCGCGGCGCGACGCTGATCGCCGTCGGCCAGATCAAGACGGCCTACTGTCGCTTCACCGTGGGCAAGCCGATCGAATCGCTGGAAATCCCCCACGAATTCGACGAGATGCTGGGGCCGTACGACGCGACCCAGCAACAGCCGGTCCCCAGCGACGCCGATCCATAAAGTCGGCGGGGCGGATTTGGTACAACTACGCCAGGCGCGCATTGGGTCGTGCGGCCGAACGCTGTCCGGCGTCTACCGAGAGTCATCATCATGCAGCAGGAGGGGGGCGATCTCGCGATCGCCGGTCTCACCAAGGAATTCGTTTCGGAAGCGGGCCGTCTTTCGATTCTGAACGGCGTCGACCTGGCGCTGCGCCGCGGCGAGGCGCTCGCCGTGACCGGGCCGTCCGGCTCGGGCAAGAGCACGTTCTTGCACATTTTGGGCGCGCTCGATCGGCCCACGGCGGGCAGCGTGCGGCTGTTGGGCGATGATCCCTTCGCTCGCAACGACGCCGAGTTGGCCGGCTTCCGCAACGCCAAGATCGGCTTTATTTTCCAGGACCATCACCTGCTGCCGCAGTGTGACGTGCTGGAAAACGTGCTGATTCCCGGCGCTTGCCGGCAAAGGAGCCGGCATGCCCGAAACTCAGCGGGCAATGCAGTTACTCGATCGGGTGGGGCTGAAACAGCGGATTAAGCATCGGCCGGCGCAGCTCTCGGGCGGCGAGCGCCAGCGCGTTGCCGTCTGCCGGGCCCTGATTAATGAGCCCGTCCTCCTCCTGGCCGACGAGCCGACCGGTAACCTCGATCGCGCCAATGCCGAGGCTGTCGGCGATTTGCTGCTCGAGTTGAACCGCGCGCATCAAACGCTGCTCGTCTGTGTCACGCACAGCGGCGAGCTGGCCGCGCGCTTTCCCCGGCGTGCCGAACTCGTCGACGGCCGGCTGGTCGACCGCTAACACACCGACAACACGATGACCCAGTTCCGCCTGCTCGTCCGCAACTTGCTTTATCACGCCCGCACCAACGCGGCCGTGGTGCTGGGCGTCGTCGCGGCGACCGCCGTGATCACCGGGGCGCTGATCGTCGGCGATTCGGTGCGCGGCAGCCTGCGAGAAATGAGCCTCGAGCGGCTGCAGAAGATCGACCACGTGCTGATTACGCCGCGCTTCGTGCACGAAGACCTGTCAGGCGAACTGGCCGCCAGCCCCAAGTTCAAAGAGCGTTTCGAGACGGCCGCTCCCGCTTTGATGTTGAGTGCCACGTTCGTCGCCGATCGCCAGGGAGTGTCCCGCCGCGCGAGCGGAGTGCAGATTCTCGGCGGCGACTCACGGCTGTGGCAGCTGATCAACCTCCATCCCGCCGACCTCACCGAAAAGGAGACGGTGATCAACGCCCGGCTGGCAGAGCGGCTCGGCGTGCACGCCGGCGACGACGTCAGCATGTTCATCGAGATTCCGTCGGCCATTCCTCGCGAGTCGCTCCTGGGGAAGCGCGACGCGGACTCCCGGGAAGTTCAGCTCAAAATCAAGGCCGTGATTGCGGATGATGCCGGCGCGGCGCGGCTCACGCTCAACCCGACGCAGCAACTGCCGCTCAATGCGTTCGTCCCGCTGGCGACCCTGCAGCAAAGCGTCGAGCTGGCCCGCGTCGAACGCTCGCGCCGTAATCCCGAGGGAAGCCCGGCCCAGATCAATGCGATCTTCGTCTCGGCCAAGGCACCGGCCGATCAGACAGGCGCCACCGCGCCCGAGGCGGCCCGTGCGCTCAGTGACGAATTGGCCGCACTCCTGGTGCCGGCCGACCTTGGCTTGCGACTCGCGCTCGATACGGCCCACGGCTACGTCTCCGTCGAATCGCAGCAGCAGATTCTCGACAGCGCCGTCGCCACCGCCGCCACAGAGAGCGCGAAGAAGCTCGGCCTCATCGTTTCGCCCGTGCTCGACTATCTCGCCAACGAGTTGACGAACGCAAAGGATCCGAAAACGTTCTCGATGTATTCGGTCGTCGCCGGCCTCGACCCGGTGGCGACGACGAGCCCGCCGTTCGGCCCCTTCGTGTGGGCGTCGCCCGCGCCGACGCATCCGCTGGCCGCCGACGAGATCGTACTCAACGACTGGATCGCCCAGGATCTGAACGCCAAGCCGAACGACGAAGTCCACCTGCGGTATCACCTCATCGGCTCGCACGGCGAATTACCCGAAGTGGAGAAGACGTTCCGCGTGGCGGGCATCCTGAAGCTGACCGGTCCCGCGTCCGACCCCGGCCTGGTCCCGGTGGTGAAAGGCATCACCGACGCCAAGACCATCAACGATTGGAAGCAGCCCTTCCCGATGCACCTCGATCGCGTCACGCATCGCGACGACGAGTATTGGGACGAGCATCGGGCGACTCCCAAGTCGTTCGTCGCGCTCGACACGGCCCAAAAGCTCTGGGGCAACCGCTTCGGTTCACTGACCTCCGTCCGCGTCGCGCCGAAAGCCGGCCAGTCGCTGGAGCAGACGGCGACCGACATGCGACGGGAAATGTTGGCCGCGCTCAAACCGGAGCAAACGCACTTGCAGTTTCAGCCGGTGAAATACACGGGTGTCGTGGCGGCGGCCGGCTCGAACGACTTCAGCGAGCTGTTTCTCGGTTTCAGCTTCTTTCTGATCCTGGCCGCGACCTTTTTGATCGGGCTCATCTTTCGCCTGGGAATCGAGCGCCGCGGCACCTCGATCGGCCTGCTGGCCGCGGTCGGCTTTACGCCCCGCCGCCTGCGCTGGCTGTTCCTGGAAGAGGGACTGGTCCTAGTGGCGATCGGCGGGTTGTTGGGGACGGCGCTGGCCGTCGGCTTTGCGGAGGTGATGGTCTACGGCCTGACCCACTGGTGGAACCAGGCGGTCGGCACGCAGGCGCTGGCGGTCTATATCGTCCCGACGACGCTGGCCACGGGATTCGTCGCGTCAGTGATTGTCACGGCGCTCGCCGTCCTCTGGGGCTTGCGTCAGCTCAGAGCGCTCAGCCCGCGGGAGCTGTTGGCCGGCGCGACGGAGCCGGCCGTTTCTTCCGCCACACAGCGCCGCCGCAGTCGCCGCTCGCTGGCGATCGGGACGAGCCTGTTGATCTTTGCGGGCCTCTTATTGATCGGCGTGATGACGGGCCGCCTGCAGGGCGAAGCCTTCGAGGGACTCAGCTGGGGAGTCGTGCTGTTCTTTCTTGACGGCATGATCGTCCTGGTTGGCGGCGTGATGCTGATCGCCGGATTGCTCGACGGCGAACATTCGGCCGCCGTGCGCGGCCGTGGCATGGGTGGCCTGGCGCGGCTCGGCGTCCGCAACACGGCCCGGCAACGGCAACGAAGCACGGCGTCCGTCGCGCTGATCGCCGCCGCTACCTTCGTGATCGTGGCGGTGGCCGCGGGCCGCCGCAATCCGGCCGTCGAGCAGCCCGACAAGAATTCGGGCAACGGCGGTTTCCGCCTGGTCGCCGAGAGCACCGAGCCGATTTTGCCCGACCTCAACACGCCGGCCGGCCGCGACACGTTGGGCATGAAAATCAAGCCGGTCTCGCCCGACGATACCCTGATCAAAGAGGCACGTTTCTTTGCCTTCCGCGTCAAGCCGGGCGAAAACGCCAGCTGTCTCAATATCTATCAGACGCGGCTCCCGACCGTGCTGGGTGTGTCGCCGTCGTTTATCGAGCGGGGAGGCTTCCGTTTCATCGGCGCGAGCGAAGTCAATCCCTGGACGCTGCTCGACAAGACCGATCCCGATGGCACGATTCCCGTCATCGGCGACGCCAACACACTTCAATACAGCCTGCACAAAGAAGTGGGCAGCACGATTGCCATTCCGGACGACGAACATCCGCAGCACACGCTCAAGATCGTCGGCATGCTCGACGGGAGTTTGTTTCAGGGCGTGCTGTTGATGTCGGAAGACAATTTCAAGAAGGCCTACCCCACGGTGGAAGGGTATCGCTATTTCCTGGTTGAGTCCCCCGGATCGGCCGCGCAGGCCGACCATCTCTCCGACGTGCTCGAGACGCAGCTCACCCCGTTCGGGTTTGATGCGGAACGGGTCTCCGATCGCCTGGCGAACTTCCTCGCGGTGCAGAATACGTACTTGTCGACGTTCCAGACGTTGGGCGGCCTGGGGCTGTTGCTGGGGACGCTGGGGCTGGCCACCGTGATGGTGCGAAACGTGCTCGAGCGTCGCCCGGAGCTGGCTTTGCTCAATGCGCTCGGCCTGCGACCGTCGGGACTGGCGTGGTTGGTGCTTGTGGAGACGGCCGTGCTGTTGGTCTGCGGCCTGGCCATCGGGTCGATCGCGGCTCTCGTTGCCATGCTGCCACACCTGGCCAGTACGGGTGCGGATGTTCCCTGGGGCTCGCTGGCGCTGATCCTGGCGATCGTCTTTTTCGTGGGGATGTTGGCGGCCCTCTTGGCCTCGATCGAAGCGGCCCGCACCCGCATTGTGGAGGCGCTGCGGTCGGAATGAGCGACGTCCGGCGGCCTAAATTGCAACCCTCTTTGCCAACTGACTAGAATTGAACGCATTCGATTCGGGTCAATCTCACGGAGACGATTTCAATGCAGAAGTTGCTGGTCGTGTTGTTGTTCGTGCTCGGCGCCGCGTTGTCGTGGGGCGTTTATGTCCCCTTGGTGCACCGGGCGACCATGCAGCTTCAAAGTAATCTCCGCGCGTTTCTGTTCGTCGGCGTGGCCTATTTTCTTGTCGCCGTCGTGCTGCCGCTGGCGATGATTTTCGTGCTGAAGTGGGATCCGACGCAGAAGGCGGCGCCGAACTTCAACACGATCCCCGTGGTCTGGGGCCTCATCGCCGGTTTGGCGGGGGCCATCGGCGCGTTGTGCGTGATCTTCGCGGTGACGAATGCCGGCGCGGGCGGCGCGATCTACGTCGCACCGCTGGTGTTTGCCGGCGCTCCGATCGTCAACACCTTTGCCACGCTCTACTACTTCGCGCCGGCGAAGACAGCCCCGGACTGGCGATTTCTCACCGGCATCGCGCTGGCGGCCGTCGGCGCAGGCATGGTGATGATCTTCAAGCCGGCGGACACGGCCCACGCCGCTCCCAGCCCATCGACCGCCGCGGTGGCGCCGGCCGAAGCCGGAGCGGCCGCTCACTAAAACGTCGCGATTTTCGCCCGGCCGTTCAGGGCGGCGTCTGCCATTCGATCTTGGCCGTCTTGTGGGCCTGTAAGGCGAACTGTTCCCACAGGTTCCGCGACATGCGGGCGATCACGCTAGCGCGGACATCCTCGAGATTCAAATTGCCGGGCCGCACCTTCGTCACCGTATAAAGGTGCAAGCCGAACTTCGTGCGGAACGGGGCGCTCACCTCGCCCGGTTTGAGCCGAAAGACGACTTTGCAGATCTCCGGCGGCATCTTGCCGCGGAAGGCGAACCAGCCCACGTCGCCCCCGTCGGCCGCGCTCGGCGCTTGTGATTCGCGTCGGGCCGCGTCGGCAAAGCCGATTTTCCCCGCCACGATTTCCGCACGAATGCGTGCGAATTTCTCGTGGGCGGCTTGCACTGCGGTCGCGTCGGCGTTCGCGGGCAGTTTCAAGAAGATCTGGCTCGCGCGGACCTCGCTGCCGTCGAATTCGCTTTTATGACGTTCGAACTCGTCGCGAATCGTCTGTTGCGTGAGCACGCGGCCGAGGTGCACCTGCCAGGCCATCGGCAGCGACAGCTCGCGGCGTAACAGCGAATCGAGCAAGCGAGAATTTGACACGAGCTTGTCCGGGTCGCGATTCTCTCGCTTGAGTTGTTCCTTCGCGGCTTTGACGGCGGCTGCCAGCCGTTGCGGATCGACCTCGGCCCGCCGATCGGCCAGGAACTGCCGCAACAGCTCATTCTCGATCAGTTGCTCGAGATCGGCCTTCCGCGACTCGGCCGTTCCCTCAGAGGGCAGCCGATGCAGGAACCGATAGATCGCCAGCTGGTTCTCTGTGATCGGCTTGCCGTTGACGGTCACGAGCACGGCCGACGGATCGCGCCGGGCGCGCTCGAGGCGGGAGGCGCCGCGCAAGCCGGCGCTGCCAGAATGACCCACGCGCAGAGCGGCAAAGACCATCGGGTCAAGAGGCTCAGTGAGATCCGAGATTGCGACTGCATTCGTGGACACGTTCCTTCTTGCGTCCGCGGCTAGCGCGTCAAGTTGGTGGCGCGGACGACGGGCATGTATTGCTCGTGCGACCAGGCTTGGGCCGCGTGCAGCTTCAACATCAAGCGGGCGGAGGCAATCCGCACGTGCTGATCCATCCGCCGCTCGAGCTGGACGGTCGCCTTCCGCAGCGCCAATCGCGCGTGATGCAATTGCTTCTGCCGAGCGCGGAACGCCATCAGGGCGTAAAACAGCGTGCCGATCAGGCCGGCAAACAGTGCGCCGCGTTCCAGCATCGGCGAGCAGACGTGTGCGGCCGTCGTGCCCAGCAGGTATCCACTGAGGATCAAGATCGTGCTCCGCGCGGCCGCCGACGGTTGCGAGTGGGCCGCCCGGTGTGCTCCATGATGGTCGAAGGCCCGATGATTGACGGCGTGGCTATTAAGTTGGCGGGACATGCCCAGGGCTCCGCAAGCGGTCGGACAGTGAACGAAACGGCAACGGCAGGCAAAACGATCGGTTTTGCGACGGTACCGAGCCGGGGGCGTCAGCCCCCGGAGATTCGTCGTAGTTGCACCGGCGCGAGACCGGCCGACAGTCACCCGGAAGCCTAGCGCACACTTGGCACGTTGTCAAAAGGCAACACGCCCTAAATCGCGACCCAACTTCCCCTTCGCGACGAACCTGCCATCGTAAGTCGCGCTTGGCGGTCAGACTGCGGGCGGCAGAATCGCTGTCGGCTGCACAACCGTTGCCCGCGCTGCGTTTGACGACGATACTTGCAAAAGAAACGTTCGCTCGTCGGTGATGTTTACTTGTACGGTGCCACTCGGGAGTCGCTCTTTGAAGATTGCCCTGGCCCAGCTCAATCCGATCGTCGGCGATCTGCACGGCAACTGCGAGTTGGTCCGTGCCGCCGCTGACGACGCGCTCGCGCGGGGGCCGACCTGCTCGTCACCTCCGAATTGCTCGTGAGCGGCTATCCCCCAAAGGATTTGTTGTTGCGGGAAGGGTTTGTCGCCGCCTGCGACCGTGCGATCGACGAGTTGGCCGCCAGCCTGCCGCACGGACTGACCGTAATCGTCGGGCACCCCAGCCATCGCGAAGTTCCCGGCCGCGGCATCGCCAACGCGGCCAGCGTGCTGGAGCACGGGCGAGTCGCGGCGACCGTCCACAAGATGCTCCTGCCCAATTATGACGTCTTCGACGAGCAGCGTTATTTTCGCCCCGCCGATCGGGTCGCGCCGGTACGGATCGCCGGGCGTCGATTCGGCCTGCACATCTGCGAAGACGCCTGGTGGGGAGATGAAACGACCACCTACCATATCCCGCCGCGCCCACTGCCCGATCCGGTGGCGCTCCTGGCGGAGGCCGGCGTCGACGCGTTCATCAACGTTTCGGCCAGCCCGTTCGAGCTGTCGAAGCCCGCGCGGCGGCTCGAATTGATCAAGAGACACGTCGCGCGGCATCATCGGCCCTTTCTGTTCGTCAACCAGGTCGGCGGCAACGACGATCTGGTCTTCGACGGTCACAGCCTCGTGCTGAACGCGGCGGGCGAGTGTGCGCTGAGTCTGAAGGGCTTTGACAGCGAGCTGGCGTTTTGTGACCTCGACCGTCTGCCCGCAGTGCCCGCGCCACAGCCGTCGCGGCCCGCGTTGCTCTTGGACGCGCTTGTGCTGGGCCTGCGCGACTACATGCGGAAGAGCGGCTTTCGCGACTGCGTGCTGGGCGTTTCCGGCGGCATCGACAGTGCGCTCGCCTGTTACATCGCGGCCCGCGCTGTCGGTCCCGAGCACGTTCACGCGCTGCTCATGCCCAGCCGCCACAGCAGCGAACACAGCGTGAACGACGCGCGGCAGCTGGCCGCCAACCTGGGCGTCGACGCCGAAGTGATTCCGATCGACGCCATTCATCGGGCTTACGAAGGGACGGCCGTCGTCGGCGCCGACCTGGCGAGCCAGCCGGGGGGACTCGCCGACCAGAACATCCAGGCCCGCATCCGCGGCGCCTTGGTGATGATCCGAAGCAATCGCTACGGCTGGCTGGCGCTCGCCACCGGCAACAAGAGCGAGCTGGCGGTCGGCTATTGCACGCTCTACGGCGACATGGCCGGCGGATTTGCCGTCCTGTGCGACGTCTTCAAGCGCGATGTGTACGCCGTCGCCCGCTACATCAACGAAACCCTCGAAAAACGAGAAGTGATCCCGGCCAGCACCCTCGACAAAGCGCCGAGCGCCGAGCTGGCTCCGCACCAGTTTGACCAGGACACGCTCCCTCCGTACGACGTGCTTGACGCCATTCTCGAAGGCCTGATCGAGCGCGAACTGTCGGTATCGGCTCTCTCCAAACAATTTCCACCTGACACGGTCCGCTGGGTGGCCCGCCAGCTCGACCGCAACGAATTCAAACGCCGCCAAATGCCGCCGGGCATCAAACTTTCGCAACGCGCGTTCGGCAGCGGCCGCCGCATGCCGATGGCGGCGAAGATCGACTTCACCTAGTCGGACGGCGAGCTGGCGGGTCTTCCACGCAGGGCTCGAATCGGCCTCAATTCCGGGCTCGCGCGAAGCACTCGGCGCACCCGCACATCTGCACCGCTGCACAAATAGACTCAGTTCGCGTTGCAGCAATGTCATCCCCAGCCTGCCCGCCGCCGGGAAATGTAAACGAGAATTCGCAATTGACATCAGCGGCTGCTTATTGGACGATCCGCCCCTCACCGATCACTCAATTCGGCTCAGCGAAGTCGAAGTTGCGTTCGCCGCGAGCAACGCCATTTCACGGCTACCCAGCCAATACTGCTGCAAGATGCGGCAAATCGGAGACCGATGAGCGTCCATCCGACTGCGATTATCGACTCCTTGGCGACCATCGATTCCACGGCGACCGTAGGACCTTATGCGGTGATTGACGGCCCGGTGCGGATCGGGCCCGAATGCCGGATCGGGGCGGCGGCCATCATTCTGGGCCACACCGAGATCGGCGCCGGCTGCCAGATTCATTCGCATGCCGTTATTGGCGACCTTCCTCAGGATCGCGCGTATGAGGGCGGCCCCAGCTTTTGCCGGTTGGGCGAAAACTGCTCCGTGCGGGAGGGGGTCACCATCCATCGCGGTTCCTCGGCCGATACGGCGACCGTGATCGGCGACAACTGTTTGCTGATGACCAACTGTCACGTCGGCCACAACTGCGAGATTGGAAGCGGGACGGTCCTGGTGAGCGGAGCACTGCTCGCAGGTTACGTGCAGGTCGGAGCCCGCGCGACCATCTCCGGCAATGCCGCCATTCACCAGTTCGTCCGGATCGGCGAGCTGGCGATGGTCAGCGGATTGGGGAAGATCGTCCAGGACGTGCCCCCGTTCTTCATGACCGATCGCGAGGGGGCGATCGTCGGCGAGAACCGCGTCGGCCTGATGCGGGCCGGTTTTACGGCACAGGAACGACAGGAAATCAAGGCGGCCTTCCGCGCGATCTACCGCTGTGGCATGAGTCACCAGGCGGCCATCGAGCACCTGACCGGCTACATCTCGAGCGACGCCGGCCTCCGCTTGCTGGCCTTCCTCAGCGAAAAATCGACGCGCGGCCTCTCCCGCGACGCGTATCGCCTCAAACGGGCAGCCTGATTCTGGCGGTGCCGGTTCGGTCAAACGGCAATCCCGTCCCGGCATTCGAGTCCCGTCCCGCGGTGAGTCCAAAGTCCCGTGGTCCAAAGTCCAAAGTCAGGATTGCGGGCCCATGATTCTCGACCTTGGACTTTGGACCTTGGACTAAAACGAGTCTCCCATCTTACCCCCCCTCGCCCGACCACCCGGTCCCGTACATCCCGGAAAGTGTCCGGACCGGATATTTGCCGGTCTGCGCTCGGTAAATCATCGTGTCCCATCCCGCTCTTCTCGTCATCCCCTCGCCCCTCGGGGAGAGGAAGTGATCAAGATTTGAACAGGGGGCAGCAGAGGTAACAGAGAGGTCAAGGCATTCCGGAGTCTCGATCGCGTGGTCCCGTTCCACCCGGTCCCGTTCTCCCAAAAGTGTCCGGACCGGATATTTGTCGGTCTGCGCCGGTAAATCAACGAGTCCCGTCCCGGTCTTTGTCTTTCTCCCCTCGCCCCTGGCGGGAGAGCGGCGGGGGTGAGGGGGCAACGGCGAGGTGCCCGTCTCGGTCCAAGTGAGCTCTAACCAAGCCGGTCTTCTTTGATCCAAGAAGTGTCCGGACCGGATATTTCTCGGTCTGCGCTCGGTAAATCATCGTGTCCCGTCCCGCTCTTCTCGTCATCCCCTCGCCCCTCGGGGAGAGGAAGTGATCAAGATTTGAACAGGAGGCAACAGAGGTAACAGAGAGGTCAAGGCATTGCGGAGCTCGATCGCGTGGTCCCCGGTCCCTTGGTCCCGAAGTGTCCGGACCGGATATTTCTCGGTCTGCACTCGATAAATCATCGTGTCCCGTCCCACAGGTCCCGACGATTACGGCCAGGTCATTGGGGTCCCGGTCCCGCCTTCCGGCTCGTGAATGTGTCCGGACCGGACCTCACGGCCTACTCGAGGGGGGACAGGTCCGCGAATCAATCCCGTCCCACAGTCGCCGCGCTCGAGGTCAGGAGGCAAACCGTCGACATAGCGAGCGGCAGGGTGAGCTGGACGGATCCCGAGCGGTCCCCACAAAAGCGTCAAAATCGAGCCTACCACGCCGAA
Organism: uncultured Planctomycetaceae bacterium; assembly: GCA_963813715.1. GTDB lineage: Bacteria > Planctomycetota > Planctomycetia > Planctomycetales > Planctomycetaceae > DASPSM01. The sequence goes on from CAWFAK010000008.1 coordinate 291,866, forward strand.
CGCAATTCGCGAATACCGCGTTTCTACGCGCTCATAAACAAGGCCGCAATTTTCCGGTAGCTGGAGAGACGGCTTCCCGAGGGCTTGATCGTTACCAGGGATTCGCGGTTGTCTCTGCCCCGTTGGGGCTGCGGAGATGCGCAGGTTGCCGCGGCGCTCCAACCACGCAATAGCACGGGACCAATCCTGCGGCGATGCTCGAATGAGACGGGGGCTCCCGCCAAGGCGGATGCCGCTGCCACCCTGCCGCCGCTGATATCGTCGCGGCATCGGGTTTGGGTGTCGATCCCATGCGAGCGTCCACTCGTCCCAGCACGTGGCTAAGCCCGTTGCCAGACACTCACGATCTTTTTTGTTGGCTTTCGTCCACCAAGGCTGTGAACGAAGTAGTTCCCGGACAGACTCACCAGTGATGACAAAATCTCGGTAGGCAGGCTGTTTGCGTTTGAGTCGACGCAGGTCTTGTTAAATTTTTGGTTCGCCGCGGCACCGCAGCCACCGCTCCAGTATGCGTCGAAAAAGCGATCAAAGAACTCATCCTTGTAGGTGCCCTGGTGCCACACGCCGCCAATGCCGATGAGACGCTGCCACGCATAATCCACGATCGCCTTGTAAGCTTCCTCGACACTTACGAACAGAGGTTTGTGCCAGGGTCGTCCTACAATCCAGTCCTTGCACTTCTCAAGGACGTGTTCAGGTAACTTATCGGTCGCTCACCACTTTGGTCCCAAATACGTAGAAAGTCTGCGACGCGACATTTTTGCCAGCGGTTCGGCGCGACATCTCAGTGTTTCTCCGCCTTCTCCCATCTCGGCACCAACTCCATCGTCACCTCGGTCCCGCGCGGCGGGATGCGTTCGGTCCAGGCTTCGAACAACAAGCCTTCGTCTTGCTTGTCGGTGCTCTTGATGGCCAGGTCGAGCATGGCGTCGGGGAAGTTGGAGACGCAGATCAGGTCGCCGGCTTCGGCTTCGTAGACCTTGTGCCCCGTCGTCGGGTCGACGTATTCGCCGCTGCCGGGGAAGACCCAGCCGACGTCGAGCTGGCGCGATTGGCTTTGGTCGAAGAATGAGCCGATCGCTTTGCGATACGCGGGGTCCTTGCTGAGTGTCAAAAGCTTGTCGCGCTGTTGGGCGGTCATCGGGCCGAACCAGGCGAGCTGCTTGAACTTTTCAAAGAAGCGAATCGGCAGCGCTTCGTCGTTCTCCGGGAGCTTAAGGCCGGCGGGCAATTGGTCCATCGTGGCGACGAAGTAGCGGTGCGTCGCGTACCGAATCCATTCCTGCGCCTTCACGCGGTGCCGCTTGCCGTCCGCGTCGGCCCATTGCAGAAAGATGTCGATCGGCTGGCCGGTCGGCGGCCGAAAGGTCGGCTGGTACTGGACGGGAGCGCCGGCCTTGGCTCCCAAAGCCGAGCAGCCCCGCGTGAATCACGTAGGCCCGCCCCTCGACGCCAAGGATCGACTCGTGCTCCTTGGTTTGAGCCGGGCACGCCAGCATTTCGAGAAAGCCTTCCCGCAGGACGACGTGCGTTCTCACCAGCAACCGCTTGCCGACGCGGTCCAACTGGACGGTTCCCTTGGGATCGAGGGGAATGAGCTGCTCGGCCGTTTTCTTGGTGGCGGCCGCCGTGGCGCCGGGCGTTGCATCGCTTGCCGGAGGATCGCCGGCGTTAACGGGTGATTGCGTGGCGAGCGCGGAGAGTCCCAGCACGGTTGATACCAGTGCGAGGGCGCGGAGCCCCCGCGCCGTTTGCATCGGCGCTTGAGCAGAATCGCTGCGGACGAAGTCTTTGAGGCCGCGACGCATGGGTCACCTTGCCGGCGAAGCCGTCTTGGGATTTTTGGACGCTGGTTCCTTGAGTTTCTTTTCCGTCAGGTCGCGGATTCGGAGGCGGGCTTCGGCGTCGGCCGGGGCCATGGCGATCACCTTTTGATAGGCAGCGATCGACTCCTCGATATGTCCCTGTTCGGACAGGATGTGGGCGATCTGCCTCTGGCATTCTACGTGCTTGGGATCGACTTCCAGTCCCTGCCGGGCGTAATCGATGGCCTGGTCGTATTGCCGCAACTCGTCGCAGAGCATCGACAGATTGTAGTAGGTCATGGGGTCCTTGGGTTCGATCTCGAGCGCTCGATTGAATTCCTTGCGGGCCTCCGCGTACTGGTGCTATTGGCTGAGGATGGTGCCCAGCCCCTCGTGCGGCGAGGCGGAGTCCTCCTTGATTGCGATTGCCTTGCGATATTCGTTGGCCGCGTCGTCGAGGCGCTTGGCCGCCTGGTAGGCGCTGCCCAGATCGTCGTGCACCAATGCGTCGTCGGGGTCGAGTTGGACGGCCCGCTCGATGTTTTTGGTCGCGCCTTTGATGTCCTCGCGGACCAAGAGCGCGCAGCCGAGGGCGCTGCGGCTCATGGCGTTGTCTTCGGTCACGGCCAGAGCGTGCTCGAAGAGCTGGACGTCGTCACCCCAGAGCGCGACCTCTCGAAACCCCAAGAGTCCATAGACGCCGACCGCACTGAGGGCGAGCGCCGCCAAAATCCATTGCCGCATGCGACCGCGGCCGGGCAGCAACGATGGGACGAGCCAGGCCACGGCCAGGTAGAGCCCCAACAGGGGCAGGTAAGCGTAGCGATCGGCCACGCGCTGCTTGCCGATTTGAATCAAGCCGATCAGCGGGAAGAGCGTTCCCAGAAACCAGAGCCAGCCGACGATCAGGTACGGACGCCGCCGCACGTTGACGACCGCGACCACGCTCGCCGCCACCAGAAACGTCGCGGGAATCAACACGCCGATCGGCCGCAGGCGCTCGAGCGGATGCGGGTAGAAGATCGCCAGGTCCAGCGGCACGAGCGCCTTCCACGCGTACCAGCCGTACGCCCAGATGGAGTTCAAAACCCGCGCGGAAAACGGGACGGCGGCCAAACTGCGAATGCCGCCCTCCGCCTGTGCCAAAACGGCCAGCACGCTGAAGCCGGCCACGAGCAGAAACAACGGAATCTTCTCCGCCACCAGGTGACGCAGGTCGGCACGCAGTTGCGACAGGCCGTCCGACTGTCCGAATCGCCCCAGCGGCCAATAGTCCAGGAGCAAAAACACGCACGGCAGCGTGACAAAGGTTTGCTTCGCCATCAGGCTGAGCGCGAGACAAACAAACGCCGCGATGTACCGCGAGCGCCGGTGGTTGTGGGCATAGCTGACGTAGGCCCACAGCGAGAGCAGGCCGAAGAACGTGCACAAAACGTCCTTCCGCTCGGTGATCCAGGCCACCGATTCGACGTGCAGCGGGTGGACGGCGAAGATCGCGGCGACGAACGCGCTCGGCCCCGCACGGCCCGTCATCCGCGTGAAGATGATAAAGACCAACAGCACGTTGGCCGCGTGCAACAGCACGTTCGTCACGTGGTAGCCGTCGGGCCAGTTTTTATAGATCGTGGCGTCGAGCATCAGCGACAGCCACGTGAGCGGAATCCAGTTGGAGTCGTTGAACTGGGTGAACGCCCATTTGAGGCCCGACAATTTCAATCCGTCGAGCACGTAGCGATTCCATTTCACGTACGACGGATCGTCGAGGATGATGAAATCGAAGCCACAGACCTGGAAGTAGACGCCCAAGGTTAGCGCCAGAAGCAGTGCCCCGAGCAGGAAGTTCGACCGCAACCGGGGCTTGCGCAACGGTGCCGACTGTCGATCGGCCACCGGCGGAGCGGGCGTAACGGCGGCCACGCCGGGCGCTGCGTCGAGCGGCGGAGTCGCAGCGGACTCAAGCGGTGCACTTGTCGGCGACGGCAATTCGGCGCCGGCGGGCTCGCGACTGCGGGTCAGTCCAAAATTCAATCGCAAGCCGACACCTGGAGGAACAACGCGGACGCCAAGAATTCGCTGCGCGTCGAAAAGAAGTTCGAGCGCACGGGCCGGACACGGCGAATTCCGCAGCCGCCTTAAGCCATGATATCACGCACGACGGTGCCGGAAACGTCCGTCATGCGGTAGTCGCGCCCGGCGTAGCGATAGGTCAGCCGCGTGTGGTCGAACCCCAGCAGCGCCAGCATGGTGGCGTGCAGGTCGTGGACGTGGACCCGGTTTTCGACCGCGCGGTAGCCGAAATCGTCGGTCGCCCCGTAGGTCATCCCCCCTTTGACCCCGCCGCCGGCCAGCCAGACGCTGAAACCCCAGTGATTGTGGTCGCGGCCGAACAGCGGGTTGCCGGTGCCGGCCTGGCCCAGCTCGACGGCCGGCGTGCGGCCGAACTCGCCGCCGCACAACACGAGCGTTTCCTCCAGCAGGCCCCGCTGCTTGAGGTCGGTGAGCAGGGCGGCAATCGGCTGGTCGCACTGACCGGCCAGCTCGCGGTGGTTTTGCTCGAGCTGCGAGTGGGCGTCCCAGGGCTGCACATCGCCATGGTAAAGCTGCACAAAGCGGACGCCCCGTTCGATGAGGCGGCGGGCGATCAACAACTGGCGGGCCTGCACGCCCGGGCCGTACATCTCCTGGATGTGCTTGGGCTCGCGGGTGACGTCGAACGCGTCGGTGGCGGCCGTCTGCATGCGGAAGGCCAGCTCGAACGACTCGATCCGCGCTTCGAGCCCCGGTTCGTCCGCCCGCGACTGCTGGTGACGACGATTGAGCGCGGCCAGCAGGTCGAGCTGCCGCCGCTGGGCGGACTGCGTCAGGGCCGGGTTGCGAATGTTGTCGATCAACTCGTCGACTACGGGTCTTTCGCGTATCGATGTAGGTGCCCTGAAAGGCCCCCGGCAGAAAGGCCGAGCGCCAGTTGGAGACGTCCGAAACCGGCAGCCCCGGGCACATGGCGATGAAGCCGGGCAGGTTCTGGTTGTCGGTCCCCATGCCGTACAAGAGCCACGAGCCGAAGCTGGGCCGCGAGAGCCGTTCGTCGCCCGTGTTCATCAGCCGCATCGACTGCTCGTGATTGGGGGTGTTGCAATACATCGAGCGGATGACGCAGATGTCGTCGGCGTGTCGGGCCGTCTTGTCGAAGATCTCGCTGAACTCCAGCCCGCTTTCCCCGTAGCGACGGAAGCGAAACGGCGAGGGGAGGGCGGCGCCGGTCGGCCGCTCCGTGCTGAGGTTGCCCGACCGGCAGCCGCTGCCCGGCATACCGCGCGAGGGCCGGCTTGGGATCGAACGTGTCGACCTGCGAGGGCCCGCCGTTGAGATAAATGTGGATGACGTGCTTGGCCCGTGCCGGGAAAGTGCGGCCCGCTTCGGCGCCTGCGGACAAGTCGCTCCCCTGGGCCGTCGACCCGAGCACGCCCGCATCGCCGAGCAAGCCGACCAGCCCGAGCATTCCCAGGCCGGTTCCCGTTTTGGCCAACAGCTCACGGCGAGACAGAAGATCTCGTCCCAGCGTCGCATTCTTGAGGAGAGAGGAGGGGAGCATCCGATGGTCTCGCTCGCGGACGGTTCAATCGACGAACATAAACTCGTTCGACGCTAACAACACTTGCGCGTATTGGGCCCACGCGTCGAGCCTGGCCTTGGCATCGCGTTCTTGCTCGCCCAGAGGCTTATCAGCGGCAGATCGTGGCGGCGTCGGCCTGGACCGCGTCGACGAAGTGCAGGGCCAGTTCGGTTTCGGTTTCGTCGGGTCGGCGCGCGAGAACGAGCTGGTACAAGCTCTCGACGCGGTCAGTCGGCGACAGCCGGCCCGCGACCTGCCGGACGATTGGCCAGCGAGCGGGCTTGCTCGAGCATGAAGGGCGAGTTCATCGCGAACAGCGCCTGCTGCGGCACCGTGGTCTGCGGCCGCCGTTCGGCCGATTGGTCCGGATTGGCAAAATCGAACGCGCGGTGGAAGCCGGGCAAGTGCTGACGATCGACCAGTCCATAAATCGTGCGGCGGCCGGCAGCTGCGGATCGCCGACGATGTCGATCGCGCGGCCGAAGAGCGTGGGGTCGAGCCGGCCGGAGACCGCCAGCATCGAATCGCGCATGGCTTCCATGTCGAGCCGCTGTCGATTGAAGCGCCACACAGCCGATTTTCCGGATCGATCCGCCGGCAATCGGGACGGTCGGCACTCGACTGCTGATAGGCGGCCGATAGCACGATCCGCCGGTGCAGGCTCTTGATCGACCAGTTGTCGGCCATGAACGTCGCAGGCCAGGTGATCGAGCAGCTCGGGATTGCGTGGGCGGCGTGGCCCGCACGCCGAAATCGCTGGGCGACTGCACCAGCGGGTCGCCGAAATGATTCATCCAGACGCGGTTGACGAAGACGCGGGCGGTGAGCGGGTTCTCGCGCGAGGCGATGGCCCGCGCCAGATCGAGCCGTCCGCTGCCGTGCGCAAAGGGCCGCTGGCGATCGCCGGCCAAAACTCGCAGGAATTGTCGCGGCACGTGCTCGCCCGGTTGGGCCGCATTGCCGCGCACGAAGATCCGCGGGTTGCAGAGACTGGCCGCGTCGTTGACGACCATCGCCCGAGGCGGAGTCGCCCGCGACTTGACGGCCACCCGATCGAGCTCGAGCTGCAGACGGTGATACCGATCCCGCTCGACTCGCGACATATAGAGGTAAGCGTTGCTCCGCGGGAACCAGGCTGGCCCCTCCGAACCGGCCAAAATGTCGAGCAACTGCTGCCGAGCCGGATTGTCCGATGCAACCTGGGACCCGATCTTCGCGGCGGGCGGCTCTTTCGCTTCCTGTTTGGCCTCGGCGTAGGCCTTACGAAATGCGTCGCTGTAAATCCGCGCGACGTCCGCCTTGCTGTGCAGTTCGGTGCGGGCCAACTCGTCGGCAATCAGCGGATTGAGCTGCCCGGGGGCAGTGCCGCGCGAGAGGCCGAGCCAGTGCTTGGCAATCGCGGGCGCACTCGATTCAAAGTCGGCGTCGGCCGGCCGCATGAAGTCGCCCCAGGCACCGAAGACCGGGTCTCCGGCCGACGACCGCCGGGCCACATACCGCCGCCAGCGGCCGACGATCTGCGGACGCAGCTGGTGCGGGGAGAGCGACATGAAGAAGACGGCGTCTTCGTTCGGATCGGGACGCGTCGTCGCGACGGCCAGCAGGTAATCGCCGACCTGGCGGCGGGCCTCCTCCGTCTGCTCGTGAAACTGCGTGTCGACGTGCTCCTGAAATTCACGCTCCTTCGCGGCGAACTTTTCGCGGAACTCGGCCACGGCCGGCGTCGCGGCAGTCTGGCCCATGAGCGGAAGCTCGGCCGGCTCCTCGCTGCTGGCGAAGACGCCGTACAGCCCGTAATAGTCGGCCTGGCTGATCGCGTCGTACTTGTGATCGTGGCAGCGGGCACAGGCAACGGTCAGTCCGAGCAGGCCGCGGGACACCGTGTCGATGCGATCGTCGTACTCATCGTTCAGGTTGTAGTCGAAGAGCCGGCCCAGCGTGAGAAAGCCCATCGCCGCCAGCCGCCACGACTCGTCTTTGCCGGCCGTCTGGTCGGCGGCCAGTTGATCGGTGATGAAGCGATCGTAGGGGACGTCGGCGTTGAAGGCCTTCGTGACGTAGTCGCGATACGTGTACGCGTACGGACGAATCGCGTCGTCGCCGAAAACGAGCACCAGGTCCTTCGTGTCGGCGTAGCGGGCGACGTCCAGCCAGTGGCGGCCCCAGCGCTCGCCATAGTGGGGCGACGCCAGCAGCCGGTCGACGACCTTCTCGTAAGCCCGCGGCGAATCGTCGTTGACGAACGCTTCGACTTCGCCGATAGGTCGGCGGCAGCCCGATCAAGTCGAGCGAGACGCGACGCAACAGCGTACGCCGATCGGCGGCCGGCGCGGGCGTTAACCCGCGGGCCTCGAGACGTGCCAGCACGAAGCGATCGATCTCGTTGTTGGTCCACGCGGCGTGCTGCACTGCGGGCACCGCCGGATTGCGGACCGGCTGATAGGCCCAATGCTTGCGAGCTGCGGCAAAGTCGATCGTCCGCTTCTTCTGCCGCTCGGGGACGCGGCAGAATCACTGTCCGGCCGATCGCGCGGATCGGGCGCTCCCAGTTTCACCCAATGTTCGACGTCGGCGATCGCGGACGACGGGAGCTTGCCCTTGGGAGGCATTTCGTGGTCTTCATACCGCAGCGCCCGCACGAGCAGGCTGCCCTGGGGATCGCCGGGGACGATGGCCGGCCCCGACTCGCCGCCCTGTCGCAGCGCGTCGCGGCTATCGAGCCGCAGCTTGCCTTCAATTTTCTTGGCCTGGCCGGAATGGCACTCGTAGCAGTTCTTGACCAACAGCGGGCGAATCCGCGCCTCGAAGAATTCGATGCCGGCGTCAGTCGACGCGGCTGGCATGGGTGCCGCCAATGTCGGAGCGGCCAAACACCGAACCAACCCGGCGACCGCGAGCGCGGCCCAAATGCGTCGGGGGCGTCCGCATCCTGGGACGGTGCTGCCAATGGAAGGCTTCGTGCCAAAGAGAAGCACGTGAGGTGCTCCGGTGGGATCTCGTCAGGGCGGGCGGCTCGGGGGGAGCCGAAAAGTCAAACGCGGTGAATTCAAGCAGGCCCAGTTGGTGGAACCTGGCGGGCAGCTCCAATTGTAAGTGGCGGCGAGACTTGGCACCATCGCAGCGCGACTCCCGTGGCCGCAAATTGCGGCGTGAAATCTTTGACCCGCCACCGGTGCGGAGGCACGCCACGAAGGGCTTCGAATTGCGGGGCGCTCTGATGCCTGCAAGAATCGGGCAGTGCGCGGACGGCACCGCCTTGTGAGTTGTGGTCGCGCCGCGCGGGGTTGAGGATTTTTCACCACAAAGACACGAAGACACAAAGGAAGCTCAGCGGGAGATTAGGGGGCGAATAGAGAAAGGGTGGTCGGCCAAACCTCTTTGCCTCCTTTCTAAAATCTTGTCTTCCCTTAGTGCCTCGTGTCTTTGTGGTGAAAAATCCTGTGAGCGCCTGCGGCGCGGGCGTGTCGCGCCTCGGTGTTCGTTCCGCAATAGTCCCTACACTCGCGAAAGCCCACCAACTTGCTCCGCATCAAGGGAGGCAAAGTTTACGATCCGCGCAACGGCGTGCGCGGGGAAGTTCGCGATCTTTGGATCGCCGAGGGCCGCGTGGTTGTCGCGCCGACCGATCCGGCTGTGCGGGCCGATCGCACGATTGATGCTGCGGGCCTGGCCGTGATGCCGGGCGGCGTCGATATGCACTGTCATATCGCCGGGCCGAAGGTCAACATGGCCCGCAAGATGATGCCCGATCAGCGGCGCAGCTCACCGCCGCTACGCCGCACGCCACTCACCCGCTCGGGCACGGTCGGGGCCGTTCCCAGCACATTCGCCACCGGCTATCTGTACGCCGGGCTCGGCTACACGACGGCGTTCGACGCGGCCATCCCCCCGCTTTCGGCGCGACACGCCCACGAAGAATTGCAGGACACGCCCCTGATCGACAAGGGCTTTTACGTCCTGATGGGCAACAACCATTACGTGATGGACTCGATCCAGCACGGCGAGCCCGCACGGCTCGAGGCTTACGTCGCCTGGCTGCTCGGGGCCGCCAAGGGTTACGCCGCCAAGCTGGTCAACCCGGGGGGCGTGGAGATCTGGAAGCAAACGGGACGCAACGCCACCGGCCTCGACGACACGGTCGAGCACTTCGCGGTCACGCCGCGGCAGATCATTCAAGGCGTCGCCCAAGCCGTGACGCAGCTCGGCTTGCCGCACGCGGTGCACATTCACTGCAACAACCTCGGCGTGCCGGGCAATTGGGCGACGACGCTCGAGACCATGAAGGCCCTGGAAGGTCGCCGCGGGCATCTCACGCACGTGCAGTTTCACAGCTACGGCGGGGAGCCGGACGCGATGCGTTCGTTCTCTTCGGAAGTTCCGCGGCTGGCCGAGTACGTGAACACTCACGCCAATCTCACGGTCGACGTCGGGCAAGTGCTGTTCGGCGAAACGACGTCAATGACCGGAGACGGCCCGCTCGGTCACTTCCTGCACAAGGTTACCGGCCGCAAATGGTTCAGTGGCGATACGGAAATGGAGACTGGATGCGGCATCGTGCCGATCGAATATAAGGACAAGAGCCTGGTGCACTCGGTGCAGTGGGCGGCGGGCCTCGAGTGGTATTTGCTGTTGGACGACCCGTGGCGGATCGCGATGAGCACTGATCACCCCAACGGGGCGTCGTTCCTGGCGTATCCGGAAATCATCGCCCTGTTGATGGACCGCGGCCTGCGTCGCGACCTGCTCAAAACGCTGCCGGCCGACGTGCGGAAGCGGACGGTGCTCGACAGCCTCGAGCGCGAATATACGCTCGACGAGATTGCCATCATCACGCGGGCGGCGCCGGCACGGATTCTCGGCCTCGACCGTAAAGGCCATCTCGGACCGGGAGCGGACGCCGACGTCACGCTCTACAATCCCTCGTCAGACATCGAGCGGATGTTCCAGTTGCCCCGGTACGTGATTCATGCGGGCGAAGTCGTCGTGGAAGACGGCGAAATCCGCAGTACGCTTAACGGGCGGCTGTTCCACGTCGCGCCCGAGTATGATGAATCGCTGGTGCCTCACATTCGCGATTGGTTCGAGCGTTACTACACAATCCAGTTCGGCAACTATCCGGTCGGCGACCACGAGTTGCACGACCACGAAGCGATCCCCACGGGGCAAACGAGCAGACCCGCTAACCAGACCCACCTGAGCTGAATCCATATGAGCTGCCACGAAGATCTTGACCGAGTCTTGAAGACCGGCATCGTCGCCATCCTCCGCGCACCGACGGGCGACCAATTGGCCGGCGTGGCCCGTGCCCTGTTCGAGGGAGGCATCGACATCATCGAAGTCACCTTCACGGTTCCCAACGCGCTCGAGAGTCTGGCTGCGGTGAAAATGGATCTCGGCAGCCGCGTCTTGCTGGGGATGGGCACCGTGCTCGATCCCGAGTCGGCCCGCGCGGCCCTGTTGGCGGGGGCCGAGTTCGTCGTCGCCCCTTCGCTCAACCTCGACGTGATCCGCCTCTGCCATCGGTACGACAAGCTGATGATGCCGGGCGCGTTCACGCCGACGGAGATTCTGACGGCCTGGGAAGCGGGGGCGGACATCGTGAAAGTCTTTCCGTCGGACTGCGTGGGCCCCGGCTACGTCAAAGCTCTGAAAGGGCCCTTCCCGCAAATCCGCCTGATGCCCACTGGCGGCGTCAATTTGGAAACGCTGCCGGCGTTCATCAAGGCGGGGGCCTGCGCAGTTGGGGGTCGGCGGCTCCCTGGCCGACATCCAGGCCATTCGCGAAGGGAACTTCGCTAAACTCCGCGACTCGGCCGCGCAGTATGTGCAGGCCCTGAAGGCGGCGCGAGGCGCTTAGGGCCCGCTCGAATCCGGCCTTCTCTTCGGGCTAACTTGAGCCGAACTGCCCAAAATCGGCAGGATTCGCGCTTTCAAAGTCGAGCAATCGGGTTAAAAACCCCGCAGAGTCGACAAATTCGCTCCAGGTGGTCCGGTCCCATAGTCGATCTAACGCGCGAATGGGGCCGAGTGCGCGCAGTCCCCGCATGCGGCCGACACCTGGGAACTACTGACTTGCGGGAGCAGCTCGACATGGCCCGGCTCGGCCCAATCAAGTTCTCGCCAACCATGACGGTGGCGGTCTGGCAAATCGCAATCGTTGCCTGCGTTCTCTTGTCGGCTTGCGACTCGCGCGGCGACTCCTGGCCTGCGGTGAGCAAAGAGGGTCAGGGAGTGGCCTGGTTCCACGACCTGTACGAGGCCCATCGCCTTTCGGCGGCCACAGGCAAGCCGATGTTGATCGTCTTCGGGGCCGAGTGGTGCCATTACTGCCGGGAACTCGAAACGACGACGCTGAAAAATCCGGACATCGTCAGCTATATCTCGACCAACTTCGTGCCGGTCCATTTGGATGCCGACAAAGACGTCCGCGTGGCCACGATCCTCAAGGCGAAGCCGATCCCGTGCAGCGTGGTGCTCAGCCCCGATGCCGAGCTGATGGGCCGCTCGTTTGGCTACCTCGACGCGCAGCACTATTACGTCGAGCTGGAAAAGATGCGGCAACGCTACGTCAAGCTGGCGCACCACAGCAAGTAACTCGGTGAACGCCACGTAAGCTGACGGGCGCACCGCGGCACGACCCGGCCTCTGTTCTTCTTGGACTGCCCTCGCGGAAACCGTTCTGCGCAGGCTGACGAGAGGCTTGGCGGCGGGAGGTTGCCCGTCCGGCGAGTTCGCACGCAACAGACCGCGGATTCCCACTTTACGCGTGCATGACGGGCTGCGCTGCTTTACTGTCAGATCTGTCGAGCGTTCGTCGCGCAGGGCCAAGCCGGTGGCCGACGGGGGCGACGGCGAGTCCGCAGGGAACCCGGGATGCAAATCTTCAATCCGTTTGATCACCAATATTGGCTGCAGATCGGCGTTGCCATCATTTGCGGCGCAATGATCGGCGTCGAACGCGAGCTCCGCGGCAAGCCGACCGGCATGCGGACCTGCATTTTGATCGTGCTGGGCACGGCCATCTTCGTGAAGCTGGGCGCAGTCATGGGCAACGAGCGGGGCGACGCAACCCGCGTGCTGGGCCAGGTGGTAACCGGGATCGGATTTCTGGGCGCGGGCGTGATCATGTCCCGCGGCGACGTGATCATCGGCGTGACGACGGCCAGCGTTGTCTGGGTGCTGGCGGCCATCGGTGCGCTGATCGGAGCCGGGGAATTCGCCGGCGCCGTCACGATGGCGATCGTCACGGTCGCCTGCCTGACCGTGTTCGATTATTTGGAGCGGTGGATTCAAAAACACCGTTGACGGGTCATGTCCGGCTGGCTAGAGTACGATACGTTTGTATAGTTACGCAGTTCGATGCTTCAGCGACACCAGGAGTGGATCATGCCGATCAGCCAGGCTCTATTGCCGGAATTTGACCAGGAAATGGCCAATACGCGCAAGGTTTTGGAGCGCATTCCCGAGGACAAGCTCGATTGGAAAGCCCATCCGAAGTCGAACACCATCGGCTGGGTGAGCAAGCACCTGGCCGACCTGCCGAGTTGGGCCGAGCATACCCTCAAGGAGGAGTCTTTGGACATCGCGCCGGTCGGCGGCCCTGCGTTCCAATTGCCCGAGGCCAAAACGAAGGCGGCGATTCTCGCGCTGTTCGATAAAAACATCGCCGGCGCACGGGAAGCGATCAGTGCCGCCTCCGACGCCGACTTTATGAAGACCTGGACGCTGCTCAAGGGCGGCCAGAAGCTCTTCGCGATGCCGCGGGTCGCTGTGGTGCGGAGCATGGTGATGAACCACATGATCCACCACCGCGCACACTTGTGCGTCTACCTGCGGCTCAACAACGTGCCCGTGCCGGCGCTCTATGGACCGTCGGGGGACGAAGCGGCGTTTTAGCGCTCGCATTGCGCGGTGATCAAACGAGTCCATCTTCTGACTGAATCGGATGTTGCGCCAGCAGGCGCCGCGCGATGATCAGGTGTTGGAGCTCATTGGTGCCGCCGCCGATCATGAGGAGGGGCGCGTCCCGGTAGATCGCGCTCGACCGGTAAATCGGTCGAGTAGCCGGCGCCCCGTGAATTCGCAGTGACTCGAGCGCGACGAACTGGGCGGTCTCGGTCGCGAAGAGTTTGGCCATCGCCGCTTCCAGGTCGCAGCGCTCGCCGCGGTCCTTTTTCTGCGCGGCCGAAACGACCAGCAGTCGCGAGGCCTCGATTCGCGTGGCCATCTCGGCCAGCTTGATTTGAATCGTCTGGTGTTCGCAGATCGGCTTGCCGAAGGTTTCGCGTTTTTGCGAGTAGGCAAGCGCATCTTCAAACGCGGCGCGGGCCACGCCGACGCCGCGGGCCGCCACATTGATTCGCTCGCTCTCGAGCCCGGTCATAATCTGCTTGAAGCCGGCGCCCTCGACGCCGCCGATCAGGTTGGCGGCCGGGACGAAAAAATTCTCGAACGCCAGCTCGCAATTCTCGACGCCGCGGTAACCGAGCGTGTCGATCTCGCGGACGACGCGGAATCCCGGTCCCCCTTTTTCGATCACGAAAGCCGAAATCGCCTCGCGGGGCGATTGTGCGTCCGCGCTCGTTTTGGCGGCGAGCACGAACGTGTCGCCGCGCTTGCCGTTCGTGATCCACATCTTCGACCCGTTGATGAGATAGCCGTCGCCGTGGCGGGTCGCCGTCGTGCGGAGACGTTTGACGTCGGTGCCAGCGTCCGCCTCCGTCAGGGCCAGACCGCCGCGCCGCGCTCCGGACGCGAGCCCGGGCAGAAACGTGCGCTGCTGCTCGTCGGTGCCGAAGCGATGGATGATGTCGCAGATCACCGAGTGCGTGCCGAGCGGGCCGACGATACTCATCCAGCCGCGGGCCAGCTCCTCGATGATCGCCGCGAACGTCGTGTAGTCGAGTCCCAGCCCGCCGAAGTCGCGAGGGACGTTGCAGCCGAACAGGCCGAGCCGCTTGAAGCCTTCCACGATCTGCGCCGGATACTCGTCGGCGTGTTCCAGCCGAGTGGCAACCGGCAGGACTTCGTCCTTCACGAATCGGCGGACGCGGTCGATGAGCGCGTGATCGACGGGCGCTTGTTTGTCGGGTGCTGGCATGTTCATCGCTGGCGATGCGAGACGTTTTGGCGGAAGATGCGGAAACCGCCCGACCCTGGAACCGAGCAACTCAAAACAGCGCGTCCAGTTTAGCATGACACAGCAACGTTCAGCGGAAGTTCATGCGGTGGCCGCGCCGAGCGTCTACGACCGGCTCGGCGTAAAAACGGTCATCAACGCAGCCGGCACGCTGACGACGTTGGGCGGTTCGTTGATGCCGCCAGAGGTCTTGGCGGCCCTCACGTCGGCTGCGCAGCACTTCGTCGATCTCGAGGAGCTGCAGACCCGAATCGGCGAGCGAATCGCCGCGCTGATCGGCGTCGAGGCGGCCCTCGTGACGACGGGTGCGGCGGGCGCCATGCTGCTGGGCACCGCCGCGGCCGTGACGCGTGGCGACCGAGAGCGCATCGCCCGGCTGCCCGATACGACGGGCATGCCGAACGAAGTTCTCACGCAAAAGTCGCATCATACGGGCTACGACCACCAGGTCACCGGTTGCGGCGTGCGGCTTGTCGACGTCGAGACGCGAGAGGAGTTAGAGCGGGCGATCAGCGAGCGAACTGCACTCATGCTCTTCTACAACCTGCTCGAGCCAAACGGGCAGATTACGAAGGAGGAGTGGATCGAGGTCGCCCACCGCCGCGGCATTCCGACGCTCGTCGACGCGGCCGCCGACGTCCCGCCGCTCGAGGCTCTTTCGCGTTACAACCGACTCGGCTTCGACCTGGTGGCGATCAGCGGGGGCAAAGCGCTCTCCGGCCCGAGCAACACCGGACTGCTGCTGGGCAAGCGCGACTTGATCGCGGCAGCTCGGCTCAACGCGAGTCCCAATTGCGGCACGATCGGCCGCATGCTCAAGGTCAGCAAGGAAGATATGGTCGCGCTTTGGGCGGCCGTCGAGCGCTATTTCCGTCTGGACCATGCGGCCGAGCTGCGCGAGTGGGAGCGACGCCTGACGGAAATTGAAAAATCGCTGGGCGGCATTCCGACCGTGACGACGCAGCGATTCGTCCCGCCGATCGCTAACCACGTGCCCCACCTCTTGGTCTTCTGGGACGAGATCCGCATTCCGCCTCAATCACGACCAGGTGACGCGAAAGATGGCCGAGGGGGAACGGCCCATCGCGCTCGGGCGTGTCAGCGGCACAGGCGACCGGGGACTGTTGATTTCGGTGTTTCAGCTCAAGCCGGGCGAAGAGCTGATCGTCGGCAATCGGCTGGCCGAAATCCTGAAAGAGTCGACCGTCTGACGTTGGCGAATGGACGAGCGAACGCGGATCGTTGCCGAGGGGCGTCTCGATCGCGCGAGCTAATCTTCGATCTTCACGATCTGATCGAAGTGCGTCAGCTCGAGCACTTCGCGGACGTCAGTCGACGGATGGCGTACCGTGACCGCGACGCCTCGCCTGGTGATCGAGGCGAGCACTCCCAGAAAGCCGCTGGGAATGATCAGTACGTCCTCCATATCGAACGCCAGCTCATGGCTGCCGGTGCGGTCGAGCAGCTCGCCGATTTCGCCCAGGTAGCGGCCCAGTACATGGTCCGGTGGTAGATCGCGTCCGCCGAACCCGATCACCAACGTCGGCTCGGTCTGCAGCACTTCGAGGCGGTGCGTCTGATCCGCGGCGGGTTGCGCCAAGATTTTCGCTTCGCGGCGCTCGGCGGCGGTGGCCGTGCTGGCTGCGGTCCGCATCGCTTGCATGGCTTGCTCGCGCGTCGCGAAGACCGGCCACAGCACATTGAGCTTGGCCTTGCGGAGAATCTCCTGTCCCACCTCCGAGAGGTTGCACAGCGCCATGCCGGCCCCGCATTCGCGGGCATGCTTCCAAGCCATGCACAAGGTGTCGAGCAGCAGCGAGCCGAAGTATTCAACGTGGGCGAAGTCGACCACGATCGAGCGCACCTCCGGGTCGCGGATTTTGTCGACCAGGGCCGCCCGATCGACAGCGAATTCCGGACCGGCGAGGCTCCGCACGCCGCCGCTGGGCAGTGCAATCAGCGTGTCTCCGGCGCGCTCCGTGGCGAAGTATTTGGTGGGATTCGTGCTCATGCCGCTCGTCTCGAGATGGTGTCAGCCAGCCGCCGGCCTGCCGCACTCACAGTCGCAGCGCGACGGAAGCCCTGCCAGCTTACGCCAGCGGCTCTCCAATAAACATGGGTTGCTCATCAGAATCTTGTCCGAGTGTCTGCAACCGCTAACTTCGGCTGTCGTCGTCTGAACGACACAACAGGTCGCGGTCAACAGACGTCTCGGAGCGGCGGCGCCGGAAGCCCACCAGTGCGCAAAAACCTCCCGGTTTTTCCAGTCGGCGAATTGCCGTCCGACCGGGCACATTTCCCGTCCTGGTTCGTGCCCCAAAGCTGTGGGCCCCGCGGCCTTCGGGCCATGTTATCACGGGGCCAACCCGATCTTCCGCTAAATGGCGAATTTCGCTACCGTCCGCACCCATTCTCGCCGAGCGGAATCGGCCGAGGCCCAAGCAGTAAGCGATTGGAGTGAAGGAGAGTCCGAGATGAGGGAGCGTCGTCTTGTCGGAGTGTCCCTGGCCAGCGGGGTGCTCCTCTTAATGGTGTTGACGTTCTGGGGACCGTGGGCTTCGGCCCAGGACTTCCAGGGGAATCAAACGACTCAGGCCGGCGGAGGCCCCGAATTCTCGCAGCGCCCGGCGCGCCCGAGGCCCAAGGGACCCCCGGTGCCGCCGAGGGGCAACAGCCGTCCGATCCGAATACCGAAGTGCTGACGAAGGGGGCCATTCACGAGGCCTTCGCGCAGCCCGTCGTCTTTAACTCGGCTCCGGGAGCCGTCGTTGCTCAAAAGCCGCCGGAGCCGGTCGACGAAATGCCGCCCGAGCAGAAGCCGGCCGGCGATCACGTCGCTTGGATCCCCGGCTACTGGAGCTGGGAAGGCGATCAGAACAAATTCATCTGGACCAGCGGCATTTGGCGGCTCCATTCCGGCGGGCGTCGAATGGGTGCCCGGTTACTGGCAGCAGGTTGATTCCGGTTCTCAGTTCGTCTCCGGCTACTGGCGGAAGACGGCCGAGCAGGAAGTCACCTACATGCCGCAGAAGCCGCCCGATACGCTCGAGACGGGGCCGGTCGGAGCGGCGCCCTCGGCCAACGTAGTCTGGATTCCCGGCTGCTGGGTCTGGCGCGGCACGCACTACGCCTGGCGCGCGGGCTTCTGGGCACCGTGCAATCCCGACTGGATTTGGGTTCCGGCGCACTACGTCTGGACCCCCTCGGGCTACCTGTTTGTCGAGGGGCACTGGGACTACGCGATGCAGAATCGCGGAGTGTTCTTCGCCCCGGTCGTCTTCCGGCCCGGGATCGTCTGGGGCGCCGGCTACGTCTACTCGCCGGCGATCGCCATGGATTTCGGCGCGTGCCAGGGCTGCATGTTCTGCGGCCCATGCGGTTACTGCTTCGGCAACTACTACGGCCCGGCCTTTGTGGGCGTCGGCATCTATCCCTGGTTCGAATGGCATCATCGCTACGGTTACGACCCGTGCTTCGCGTACTGCAGCTGGCACTACGGACCGGGTTGGCGTGAGCGCTGTGTCGTCGATTACCGCTTCCGCATCGGACACCCCGAGGCTCGGCCGCCCGTCACCTTCGCTCTGATGGTTCGCGGCGGCGGTTGGGGTGGTCCGGCCCTGGCCTTGCACATCAACGTGCTGGCCGCGCGGGGCGGCGGTATGCGATTCGAGCGGCTGGCCGCGGCGCGACGGGCCGAGATTCATCGCGCCGTCCGCGAGCAGCACGTCGCCAACGAACGGCGGGCGGCTGAGGAGCGGCGCAACGCCGGCCACGGCGCTCCGTTCAAGTCGGCCGCACCGCACTCGGCGCTGCAGGCCAACGCTCGCGCAGCGGCGGAGCGCAACGCCGCGGCGGGCGGGCGTTCGACCTCGGCGGCGCGGACCACGACGCAGAACTCGCGTCAGCAGCCACAACAGAAGAAAGCACCGCCGAAACCGGCGGCTCGCGGCCGAACTCCGCAAGCCGGTGGATCGTCCTCGAACGACCGACGGTAGCTATTTCGCTTTGATCGAAACGAATCTGGCGAGCGGCACGTGTGAGCGTGCCGGTTCTCACGCGAAGAGAACCGGCCGGCTGACACCGGCCGCTCGCCAGTTTTTTGCGCAGGGCCCGGGCAGCGGTTTGGCCGGCGCCGGTCAGTTACGGCTGGGCTGCTGGCCGTTCAGCCGCTGCCGCAGGTAGGTCGCCCGGGCGACGTTGCGTTCGGCCGATTTGAGATGTTCGTGCCGCAGCTTCTGCAGGTGGGCAGGCTGCGTGTAGATGAACAGCTCGTTGACCGTGGGGATCTGCAGGTCGTCGATCAGTCCCAGGTTGATCCCCATCCGCACGCTGGAGAGCAGGATCATCGTCTCTTCCGAGCTGATCGACTGCGCGCTCTTGAGCGTGCCGTACGCCCGCGACACTTTGTCGTGCAGCTCCTGGCGGTTCTTCTTCACCAGCTCGTCCCGCACGCGCCGCTCGTACGAGATGATGTTGGGCACCACGTCGCGAATCTCGTCGATCAGCTGCTCTTCGTTCTTGCCCAGCGTGATCTGGTTGGAGATCTGGTAGAAGTCGCCCATCGCCTGGCTGCCCTCGCCGTACAGGCCGCGGACGGCGAGGCTGATCTTCTGCAGGGCCTGGAAGACCTTTTTGATTTCGCCGGAGAGGCCTAGCGCGGGCAGATGGAGCATTACGCTCACGCGGATGCCCGTGCCGACGTTCGTGGGGCACGCGGTGAGGTAGCCCAACTGGTCGCTGAACGCGTAGGTGACGTATTCTTCGACGGCGTCGTCGAGTTTGTTGATGGCCGTCCAGCATTCGTCGAGGGCCAGGCCGCTGCGGAGGACCTGGATGCGGAGGTGGTCCTCCTCGTTAATCATCAGGCTGACGTTCTCTTCATCTCCGATGCCGACCCCACGGGAGCCGTGCGCCTCGGCATGCTCGCGGCTGATCAACTGCCGCTCGACGAGAAACTGCCGGTCGAGAGTCTCGAGGCGGGCGACGTCGACGTAGCTGAGCTTGGTGCCGACCCGAAGCTGATCGAGGTGCGTGCGCAGGAGTTCTTCGATCCGGCTTTTGGCGTCGTCATCCGCCCGGTTGGGGAAGGGGAACTGGGCCAGATTGCGAGCCAGGCGGATACGGCTGGAGATGACGATGTCGGAATCGGGCCCGCTGCCGCGCAGCCATTCGCCGCTGGTATGCGTCAGGCTGTCAATGTCCAAGTTCGATTCCCTCCGTCGTCCTCGCGCCCGGGCTCCCGAGAAATGGCGCAGTTGAGTGCGCTGCGCAGGGGCCATTGCCCGCTGTCGTAGCGCCGGTTCATCGCGCCGGTCCGAGGAGGCGGATCCTGGCCGTCGAGCCGTCACGCGCGCGACTTGGACTCGAATTCCTTCTCTAGAGATTGGATCTCGTCGCGAATTCGAGCCGCTGTTTCGTATTCTTCTTCGTCGATGGCCGACCGCAACTCGCTCCGCAATTTGATGAGTCGGTATTGGAGCTGGCTGGCGTGAGGAGCCCGCTTGGGAAACTTGCCGGTGTGCTGCGTGTCGTTGTGGATGTTTTCCAGGAGCGGCTTCAGCTCCTTGGCAAACGCGATGTAGTCGTGCGGGCAGCCCAGACGCCCCTGTTGGCGGAACTCGCGAAAGGTGATGCCACAGTTCGGGCAAACGAGATGGTCGAATTCCTCGTTCGCGCTCTCGCCCTCTTTGGCCGCGGATGGTTCGCTCGGTTCGCCGGCTTCGTCCTGGTCCTGGTCCTGGTTGAGATATTGCTGAGCGCAGCTTTCACACAGATGCAGCTCTTGCACGGCCCCCGAGCGAATTTCGGTGATGTGCAATGTCGCGGGCTTCGAGCAACGCTTGCATTTTGTCATGAGGAACCAGGCTATGCGTCGCGAACGAAAAATCTCGCGGGAAGGTGGGTCAAGCGCGATCAATTCTAGCGGTGAGAGGGGGGCTGTCAAGCGACGGTGCGCCGCGTCTTTTCGACGTAACGGCAAGTGGTTATTATGGATCGGCACGCGGGCACGAGACCTTTCGCGACTCGCGCCGAGCTCCCGCCGACGGCCGTCGGCAGTCCTCAAACCTTGAGTTTTTGCGCTCAATCCATGCACGTCAGCCCCACATTCGAGGAGTTTCAAGCCGCCTCCGCCGACGGGAAAATTGTCCCCGTTTATCGCGAACTCTTCGGCGACACTTTGACGCCCGTCGAAGCCTACCGGCGGATCGCTCGCGGCACCTCGTCATTTCTTTTCGAGAGCGTGGTGGGGGGCGAGAAGATCGGCCGCTACAGCTTCCTCGGCGCCGATCCATTCTTACGGATCGAAGCCTTTGGCCAGAAGGTCGTGATCACCGAGGACGGGCGCTCCGAGGAGCGCGAATCCGCGGATCCGCTGCTGGATTTGGAGCGGTTGCTCGCGCGTTATCGCGGCCGTCACCTGCCGGGACTGCCGCGGTTTTGCGGCGGCGCGGTCGGTTATGCCGGCTACGACGTCGTCCGTTATTCAGAGCGTTTGCCCGATGCTCCGCCGGACGATCGCCGCGTACCCGACATGGCGTTCGCCTTCTACGATCGGATGGTCATCTTCGATCAAATTCGTAAGACGATCCTGGTCGTAGCCAACGCGCGGCCGGGTCGCGGCGATCTGCACGAGGCTTATGAACAGGCCACGGCACGCGTCGACGAACTGTGTCGACAGTTGGAGTCGGCTTCGCCGACCAGGCAGCTCCGCGACGTGCGACTGGAGAGCCAAACGGGACCCGAGTGGACCTCCAACGTCACTCAGCCGCAATTCGAGTCGGCCGTCGAGATGTGCAAGGAATACATCCGGGCCGGCGACATCTTTCAGGTCGTGATCAGCCAGCGCTGGGACCGACGCACGTCCGCCGGTCCGCTCGAGATCTATCGCGCGCTACGCGTGATCAATCCCAGTCCGTTCATGTTCCTCCTGCAAAGCCCCGGAGTGAACCTGGTCGGCAGCTCGCCGGAGATCATGGTGCGGGTCGAGGATGGTGTGGTCACGGTTCGCCCGCTGGCTGGCACGCGCCGTCGCGGCCGGGATGAGGCCGAGGACCGTCGCCTGGCCGAAGAGCTGCTGGCCGACCCCAAGGAACGGGCAGAGCACGTAATGCTGATCGATCTGGCCCGGAACGACGTGGGCCGCGTGGCCAGGTTCGGTTCGGTCGAGTTGAGCGACGTGATGGTCGTCGAGCGCTACAGCCACGTGATGCACATCACGTCGAACGTGCAGGGCCGGCTGACCCCCGGCACTACCGCGCTCGATGCGCTGCGGGCCGCGTTGCCCGCCGGCACGGTCTCGGGGGCTCCCAAGGTGCGGGCGATGCAAATCATCGATGAGGTGGAGCAAAACCGCCGCGGGCCCTACGCCGGCGCAGTGGGCTACGTTGATTTCACCGGCAACATGGACACCTGCATCGCGTTGCGGACGCTGGTCCTGTTGGGCGACCGCGCCTACATCCAGGCAGGGGCGGGGATCGTGGCCGACAGCGTGCCAGCCGCCGAATATGAAGAAACGCAAAACAAGGCCCAAGGCCTGATCAAAGCCGTCGAGCTGGCCGAGCGACAACTCACGTCGGATGGATAATGACGTCGGATGCGTAAGCTGGGCGGCGGACTCAGCTCGTCGTAGGCCGGGAGGCCTGCGCTTCCGCTCGCGCGGCTCAGCGGGCTCCCAAAACGTGCGCCTCTTCGCCATCAATTCTTTGGCGGCTCGGGCGCAAAAAACGAGAGAGCTCCACAGCAAGCGGCCACGCGTCGCACACGCCTGTCCGCCCGCCGTCGAACCCTCTCTGCATATCGCCAGCGAGACCGAGCTTACTTCGCTTCTCGGTCGTCGTGGCCGAGGTCGTCTTGCCAGTCGCGTCCTTCGCCTTCGTCGTCGTCTTCTCTTCGGTGCAGCCGACGATCGCGACGGCGAAACAGGCAGTCAGCAACATCGCAGTGAGCTTCTTCATTGACGTTTCCTCAATTTCCTCAACGTTTTGTGAGTCCCCACTTGTCCCGCCCCCCAAGGACGGGCTGATTGAAGTGGTCCATTGCATCAACTGAGACTCTCGCCGGCAACCGATTATTCCCCATCTCCGAAAAAAAACTGCAAGTCCGCCAAACCAACCGGTTTGCCGCCGGCGCCGAGCAATCGCAGCTCGGTTCCGAGTGAATTGGCACGACCGACCCGGCGCCCGTTGACCCGCCACCGACTGTCCCAACATTGACGGTTGCGGCCTCAACGCGCCTCACCCCCCAAACCCTCCAAACGGGCTCGTCGCTGCGAAATTGCGTTGGCAATGCGAGTTCGGGGCAGTCAAAACGCTGCGACTTCAACGACGGCGATCGAGTACTTGCACCTGCGGAATGCCTGTACATTCCGAAGCCGGCTGGAGGGTCCTCCGGCGGCCTCTGACCCCTCGTGGCAAAGCCACGCGCCCGAACCATTTACCGTTCTCTTGGGGGTTTGGGCAGTTTTGCACGCATATTCGGCCCCGCCGGCAAAATCGATTCAACTCGCACGACCGATCTTTCCGAAACTTTCAGAATAGCTGCTACAGCCGGCACTACCGGTACAAGGTCTCCACGTCGCAAGATCGGGAAGATCGATGAAAACGACAGCAAGAACCGCTCTGCTCGGCTTGCTCGTAAGCGCGAGTCTCCAGTCCCTGGCATGGGCGGACGATCCGAATCCCGGTGCGACGAATCCCTTTGGGCCTAGTGCCCCGGCGAGAACTCTGCGCCAGCACCGTCGCCATCGGGCTTTGCGACGATTCCGGGCAGCCCGGCACCCTCCGGTGCTCAGACCGCCGGACACGTCGCTTTCGATTCGCCGCCGGCAAACGCTGCTCCTGGAAATTCAGCCCCGAACAACGCCGCACCCGCCAACGGGGCGCCTGCCACGCGGCAATAACTCTCAGCCCGGCCAGGTGTCGTACGACTCGATGAGCTCGACGACGACCGGTCCGACGTGGAACAACCCCTTCGGCATCGGCGATGGGCCCTTCGGTCCGACGTTCTTCCTCGATGGCAACTTCGGTCGCGGCGTCGGCTGGGACAGCAGCTCGTACGACGCCAGGTTGTACTACCCCTGGCACATCGTCCCTGGACAAAGTGCGGTCTTCGGCGTGTTGCAGGGTGGCGTCGACGACTTCGGCCGCTGCTACACCACCGGCGGCCTTGGCTATCGCGAATACAGCCCCGATTGGAACCGCATTCAGGGCTTTTGGGGATTCGTCGACTACGACGACACGCACGACTTCGGCTTCACCCGTTACGGCCTCAGCTACGAAAACCTGGGCAAGTATTTCGACTTCCGCATCAACGGGTACATCCTCAACAACCAGGCAGAATTTACGGTCCAGGACGCCAACTTCGGCCAGCCGTTCTTCCGCAACTACGACATCCTGATGAGCCACATTCACAGTTCGGAAGTGGCGTATGACGGCATCGACGCGGAAATCGGCGGTCCGCTGCCGTTTCTCGGCCGGCATGGCGTGAACGGATACATCGGCCCGTACTGGGTGCATAGCGCGCACGCCGGCGACGGGGTCGGCGTGCAGGGACGCGTCAATGTCGCCGTCACCGACAACCTGCAGGTGAACGTGCAGGTGCAGGAAGACCCGATCTTCAACTCGACCGCCTTTGTCAACGTCTCGTACACGCTGCCGGACGGCATCCCAACCAAGTGGTTCAGCCCGACCGCCGTCGTCGACCGCCTGAACAGCATGGTCTGGCGCAAAGACCGCATCCCGGTCAACGAAGTCTCGAACATTTCGAGCAGCCCGCTGCTCAATCCGGCCAACGGCGAGCCAATCGACGTGATTCACGTCAACCCGAACCTGCCTGCCAACAGCGGCAACGGTACGGCCGAGAGCCCCTTCGGCTCGCTGGCCCTCGCCCAGGCGCACGACAATCCCAACGTCAACATCATTTACGTGCAGCCGCGGAACGACGGCACCGGCACCAACCTGACCACGAACGGCATGTTCCAGCTGTTCAACGATCAGAACGTGCTCAGCACGTCGGTCCGGCACGAAATCATCACGCTGGAAGGGAACTTCCAGCTCCCCGGCTTCATGCCCGGCACGCTGCCGATCGTCTCCAATCCGAGCAACAGCGCCACGAGCTACGTCTTCGGACTGGCGAACCGGGACCAGATTTCAGGCTTCCAGATCGACGGCACCGCGTCGAGCGGTTTCGGCAACGGAATCGGCAATCCGATTGGCCCGATCGTCGGCTTCAACATCAACCAGAACACGTTCACCAACTACGTGAATGCCGTCTCGCTTGAGAACGCCACCGGCACGACCGCTTACAACACGTTGAGCATCTTCCCCAACAACGGCATCGGCCAGTTCGTGAACAACACGGCGACCGGCCTCGCGGGGGTCTCGCAAAACGGCTTCGAGGTGCAGAACTACAACCCCGGGAACACGCCGGGCACGCTGACGCTCGTCGAGACCGGCAACACCTCGACGGGCAACGCGGGCAACGGCTTCCTCACCGCCACCGCCGACGCCAGCCAGACGATCAACGCCACCTTCACCGACAACA
Source organism: uncultured Planctomycetaceae bacterium (assembly GCA_963813715.1). Lineage (GTDB taxonomy): Bacteria > Planctomycetota > Planctomycetia > Planctomycetales > Planctomycetaceae > DASPSM01. The sequence continues at coordinate 316,965 of CAWFAK010000008.1, forward strand.
CCGCGACTGGAAACGGCACCGGCTTCCAGTTCACGACCGCGCCCGGCACGATCAACCTGGCGTTTGACGACAACGTCGCCAGCGCCAACATCGCCCCGTCGACGGGCGTCCATGTCGAGGCCGAGGGCGGCACCATCAACGTCACCTCGTTCACGGGCAACACCGTCAGCGGGAACCTGGGCAACGGCGTCTGGTTCGACGCCAACAGCATCGTCGGCGGCGGCACGATCAACGTCACCAACTTCCAGGGCAACACAATCACCAACAACGGCACGGCCGCCGTGCCGGTTATCGGCAGCGATCCGGACGGCTTGCTGATTTCGGCCAACGGCCCGACCGCGATCGTCAACGCGGCGATCGGCGTGCTGGGCGGAACGCCCAACAACATTTCCAACAACGGTTCCGTCGGCGTCGGCGGGGCGGGCATCCACGTCTTCGTGACGAATGAAGGCACCGTCACCGGCTCGATCGTCAACAACAACATCGACAGCAACGTCGAGTACGGCATCAACTTCGACGCCAACGCCGGTCAGATCGGTCTGATCGGGGCCGCCCCCAACATGGCCGGGGCCCAGCCCTTCGTCGTCAATGCCAACAGCATCAGCGCCAACGGCAGCGCGGGCATCTTCGCTCGCCTGCAGAGCGACGCCGTCACAGGCAGCATGGCGGGCCTCGTGATCGAGAACAACTCGATCGTCGGCACGACCACCGGCATCAGCACCTTCGCACACGGCGACGGCATCCACATCCGCACGGAAGGCAACTCCTTCCTGTGGGACCTCAACATCGCCGACAACTTCATCGGCATCAACTCGGCCGGCAGCGCCTCGCCGAACGCCGGCAACGGCATCGCGATCGAGACGTTCGGCAACAGCATGTTGACGAACACTTCGGTCTTCACCTCGGTCCCGACGCCCAACAACAGCCTGGTGATGATCACCGGCAACGAGATCCGCTTCAATGCCGGGGACGGCATCAACTTCCAGCGGAACGGCGACTCGGCGGTCAACAACGTCGACATCTTCTCCAACAACATCTCCAACAACGGCGGCAACGGTATCGACGCCCTCATCGAAGGCGGCAACATCGACATCACCAACAACCGCTCGCACCTGACGATCGACTTCTTCATCCAAGGCAATAACATCTCCAACAACGGCAATATCTTCACCCACACCGGCAACGGCCTCTTCCTGCAGTCCTCGGGCGACGCCGACTTCCGCGTCACCCTGGGCGGCGCCGACGGGGCTGCCAACACGATTAACGGCAACGGCGCGGCCGGCGTGACCGCCGAGACCGTCGCCTTCTCGCAGGTCGAGGGTACGTGGGCCAACAACACGATCGAGCAGAACGGCACCTTCGGCGTGGCCTTCGTCGACAACGATCTGACCGGGCCTGCCTTCAACGTGATCCTCACGGGCAACACCATCGAGCACAACGTTTCCGACGGCATCAACTTCCAAACGGTTCCGATTATTCCGCTGGCCGGCGGCAACAGCACGATCGAAATCATCTCCAACACCATCAAGGCCAACGGCGGCGACGGCATCAACATCGAGCCCTCCGGCTCCTCCGTGGTCAACGTCAACATCATCGATAACCTGATCACCGCCAACACGCTCGACGGTATCCAGTTCACCTCCAACGAGTTCTCCATCATCAACTCGAGCTCCAGCGGCAACACCATCACCAACAACGGCGGCGACGGCTTGAACATGACCACCCAGCCCGGAATCGACGGCAACCTGTTCAACGGGAACGGCTTCATCAACGCCACCTTCACCGACAACAACATCTCCTTCAACACCGGCCACGGCATCGACATCCTGAACCAGTGGAACGGCGAGATCGACGCCAGCATCCAGGGCTCGGTGAATCCGAACACGGTCGGACCGGCCGCGGCAACGAACATCATCGACGCCAACGGCTTGGACGGCATCCTCGTCGAGAACGCCTCCGACCTGAGCCTGACCATGCAGACGCCGCTGAATTACTTCGATGGGTTCAACCAAATCCAACCGATCGTCCGCCTCTCCATCAACCAGACGGAAATCAGCGGCAACGGCCTCAAGGCGATCACTCCGGACGACGGCGACGGTATCTTCATCATGGTCGGCACCAGCCAGTTCGGTTACATCAATGCGTCGGTCACCAACAACCACTTCTCCGGAAACGCGAATATCGACTTCGTGACGCAGTCCTTCGTCACCACGAAGACGCCTGCGTCCGGCAACGCGCTGTTCAACCCGGCGAACGGAGGCATCGCCATCGGGACCACCGCACAAACGACGTTCCAACCCGATCCGGTGGCCCGGTTGGCGCTCACCCTGACCGGCAACGTCGGCAACACGATCGACGTCACCCGCGTGGGCGCCTTCTACGTGGATAACGACCCCCAGAAGTCAATTCCGGGCTTCTATACCGATCCGTTTGTGGCGGGCGGAGCATTCCAGTTCGTCACGGGCAGCGACGTCCGCGGGACCAACGCCCAACGTGAGCCGGGCACCTTCAACGTGGGCGGCGTGCCGATCGACGGCGGGGCCCTCACCATCGGCGGAATCTGGGGCACCTACGCCTTCTCCGCCAACCCGACTACGCCGGACACCGTGGCCACCACCACCCCGGCACCGACCGGGAGCTGGACGGGCACCAACGGGACCATCATCAACAGCGGCGACTTCGTGGGTGCCCAGGTCACGTTCCTCAACGGACCGGACGGCGGCGTGCAACGCATTCTCACCGCCACGACCAATACGACGCAGACCTTTACGATCACACAAACGCTGCCGATTGCTCCGGTGCCGGGCAACCAATTCACGGTGGCCTCGTTCGAGCTGGCTGGCGTCGGTCAATCGACCTTCGTCACCGATTCGGGCCCCTCGGTCCTGACGCACAACACATTTGCCACCGTGGTCAGCGACTTCGGCGACCAAGTCACCACGCCGAACCCGAATTCGGTCGGGCAATTCACATTCACTTGGGCCACGGTCCCGCTGGGTTCGTTCGGATCGCCCTTCCCGTAAGATTCAGTCAATCGCCTGACGGCGAACGCAACACTGGCGGCTCAAACCGCCAGTGTTTTTTTATGCGCGGAGCGTGGCCGGTCAGAATGCTTGATTCGCGGCGACGCGAGAAGAGTCGATCGGCGATGGGCGCTCCGCCCAGCGATCGGGTCCGCACCGGCAATCGGTCAGAGCGCGGCTCTTAGTAGTGTCGGCGCTCGCGGGAGGACGGAATGTTTTCCGCCTTGCGATACTTGGTGACGGTGCGGCGGGCGAGGTTGTAGCCCCGCTTGGCCAGCTCTTCCACCAGCGCTTCGTCGGAAAGCGGATCGGACTTGTCTTCCGCGTCGACGATCTCTTTCATCGCCAGGCGGATGATGTCCCAGGCCACGTCCTCGCCGTCGGCCGTTTTGGTGCCGCCGCCGAAAAAGCTCTTTAGCGGGCACAGCTCGCGCGGGGTTTGGATCCACTTGTCGTCGACGGCGCGGGAAACGGTCGTCACGTGCACGCCCACCACGTCGGCAATCTGTTGCATCTTGAGCGGGACGATGAATTGCGGCCCCTTCTCGAGATACTCGGCCTGGTGATCGATGATGGCTTGTGCCACGCGACGCAGCGTGTTGTTCCGCTGCTCGATCGACTCGATCAGCCAGCGGGCCGAATCGATCTTCCGCTTGATGAATTCGCGGGTCTTCGGATCGGGGTTGCCGCGGAGCTGCTCAAGGTAGTAACGGCTAATCCGCAAGGGCGGGGTGTATTCGTCGACGAGCGTGACGGTGTATTTGCCGTGCTCGTCCGGCTCGACAATCAGGTCCGGCGTGACGCGCTCGGCCTGCCGCGGCTCGAATCCCTGCCCAGGCCACGGATTGAGCGTGCGCAGCTCGTCAATTGCGGCCTTGATGTCCTCGAGCGAATAGCCGGTCTTCCGCTCGATCACCGGCAGGCGGTTCTGCTTTACATCTTCCATGTGGGAGCTGATCAAGGTCACCACGACGTCGCGGTGCGGCATGTCGGGCCGGACCTGTATCAGCAGGCATTCCTTGTAGTCGCGGGCCCCGACGCCGGCCGGGTCGAGCCGCTGAATCAGCGCGAGCGCCTGCTGCGCCTCTTCGAGCGAGATTTTCTTCTCGAGCGAATAGACCTGCACGATCTCCGGCAACGACGCCTGCAACCGGCCGTTGTTGTCCAGGTTTTGAATGAGGTATTCGCCGAACTCGCGGACCGACAGCGGCATCTCGAAGAAGTGGAACTGCTCGATCAGGTAGTCGTGCAGCGAAGGCGGGCGGGCCTCCATGTTCGACATGGCGTCGAGTTTGCGGTCGCCCTCTTCCTCGATGCGGTTGGACGAGGGACGGGAACCGGCGGCCAGGTTGTCTTCCGGCCAGTCGGCCGACATCTCCAACAGCCGCTCGAAATCGGCCTCGTTGCTGTGCTCGTTGTCGACGACCAGCTCGCGTTCTTCGACGCTCTTTTCGGCCGGCGCTTCCTCGACCGTGGCGACTTCGGTCGTTTCCCCCTCGGTCTCTTCGTCGGGCCCCTTTTCGAGCACGACGTTATCTTGCAGCTCCTGTTCGATGCGGTCGTTGAGCGCCATGACCGGCAGCTGGAGAATCTCCATCGACTGGATCATGCGCGGAGCCAGCTTCATCTGCTGGCTCATCTTCATGTGTTGCGAAAGATTCAGCTGCATGATTTATGCTAAGCACGAAATCCGCGTGAAACGGGCGTCGCCGTTCGCCAGGCGCACTTCGTCATTCCTGATGACTGCTAAAATTCTTGCCGGCCCATGAGGGCATCGGCCAGCATTTCTCTGTTAGCAAACTCTAGCACACTGCCCGTCGGGATCCCCCGGGCCAGCCGCGTGATCCGAACCGACTCGCCCGCGAGCAGATTCGAGATATACAGGGCCGTTCCGTCCCCTTCGACGGTTGGATTTGTAGCCATTACAATCTCTGTAACACCACCAGTCCGCACTCGGCGGACCAGCGCGTTGATGGTTAGATCCTCGGGGCCGACGCCGTCTAAAGGCGAGATTCGGCCCTGGAGCACGTGGTACAGGCCGTGAAAGACACCGGCCGCTTCAAGAGCGACGATGTCGCGTGGCTGTTCCACGATGCAAAGCATGTGCCGCTGCCGCTTGGTATCGCTGCAGATCGCACACAATTCGCCTTCCGTCAGGTTGAAGCACTGCGAACACGGGTGCACGGCCTCTTTCACGCGGCGAATGGCCTCCGCCAACCCCAGCGCCTCGTCGGTCGGTGACGCCAGAACGTGATGGGCCAACCGCTCCGCGGTCTTGCGGCCGATGCCAGGGAGCCGCCCAAACTCGTCGATCAGGCTGGCGACCGCCGATCCGTAGGGATGCGATTGATGTTCGTCGCTGTCGCGCTGCCGCATGTTTGATCGTCCGGGGCTTCCTTGCCAGAGCGGCCACGAGCCGCCGGTTTCCATCCCTTATTGCTTACGACGAACTCCGAATTTCTACGACGGCGAGTTGCCGTTTCCCATGCCGAATTTCGACATCAATTCCGATAGACCGGGAAGCTGCACTTGGCTCATCTTGGCAAACTCTTCCGCCATTAACTCGCGGGACTTATCGAGCGCCTGGTTCGTGGCGGCGGTCAGCAGATCTTCCAGCATTTCCGCGTCGGGCGAGGTGAGCAGGCTCGGATCGATCTTGATCCCCACAATTCGCTGACGACCGTCCGCCTGCACCGACACCATCTCGCCGCCGGCCCGCCCCTCGACGCGCATCTGGCCGAGCTTCTGCTGCAATTCTTCGGTGCGTCCCTGAAATTGTTGCACCTGTTGGAGCAACCCCGTCAGGTTCGACAATCCCTTGAACATGATTCTCAACTCTCCTGAGCCGATTCCGATTCGTCGGACGTCCGCGGCGATCGCGGATTGGCAACCGTCACGTTTTCGATCGTCGCGTCGAAGATCGACCGCGCCCGTTCGACATAAGGGTCGTTCACGCTCGCCGCATCGCCGCGACCGTTCTCGGCGGTTGGCGGGCTGACTCGGGGCTTCGGACTCGGCGGCGCCGGGACAGGAACCGCCGCCACTGCCTCTGAGTCGCTTTGACCCTCCGCCTCGAGCCGACAGATCACTTTTATGGGTTTCCCGGCGACGTCGGAGGCGACTTTTTCGAGCCGGTCCAGGGCCGCCGGTTGCTCAACATGCTTCTTGTTAGCATGATAGGCCGCGGGGAAGAAGATTTCTAGCTGATTTGGTCCAGAAATTGCTGTTCGGCTGACTTTTGTCAGTGCCTGGCCGGACGATTCCCTTAAGTTCAATCCGCGAAGTAATTTGTGCCCACACCGCCGCCGCCGAATCCGGCACAAACAGAACGGTCGGCTGACCGGTGTTCGCCGGTGGGCTGGTAACTTGGACTTCCGGCGGGGCCGGATCGCTGGGTGGCTTCGTTTGAACCACCTTTGATTCGTTCGCCGGTACCATGGCCGTTTTGAGCGAACGCGCGACCGAGGGTGCCCGGGCTGACGCGGGGGAGGAGCCGCCTTTCGTGGCCGCCTCACCACCGTCGGAGCGCAGCTGCTCGACGAGTGCCGCCAGGTCGAGCGTTTCTTCCAAGAGACAGAGCCGCACTAGCGCCAATTCCGCGAGCGCGCGGCCCATTCCCGAGCGCTGCATGCGAGTCTTGGTCTCGGCGAGAATCTGCAGCGCGGCCAGAATGGTCGGCAGTCCCCATTTCTGCGCCTGCTCGCCGAGGATCGCGCGGTTGGTCGCCGCGACGCTTTGAAGAGCGGCGGAAGCCGAGCCGGCCGCCACCACCATCAAGTCCCGCTGGTAGTCGATGATCTGGTCGAGGAATTCCCCCAACTGCACTCCGCCGCCGAGCGCTTCCTCCAGCAGCTCCAGCGTGCGAGCCGGTTGCCGGCCGACAATCGCTTCGGCCAGCTCGATCAATCGCTCGTCGCTCGCCGTGCCCAGCAGCCGATGCACGTCGTCGGCCGAGATCGATTTGCCGCCGAAAGCCAATAGCTGATCGAAGAGCGACTGGCTGTCGCGCATCGAGCCCCCCGCGCGGCGGGCGACCAGCTCCAGCGCTGCCGGCTCGACCTGGCAGCCTTCGGCCACCGCGATTTCGTGCAGACGCTCGGCAATTTTCTGCGTGGCGATCGCGGCGAAATCGAACCGCTGGCAGCGCGACAGAATCGTCTCGGGAACTTTATTGGGTTCGGTCGTGCAGAAGATGAATTTGACGTTCGGCGGCGGCTCTTCGAGCGTCTTCAACAGGGCGTTGAAGGCCTCGTTCGTGAGCATGTGCACTTCGTCGATGATGTAGACTTTGTACTTCGCCCGCATCGGCTTGACGCCGACGTTCGAGCGGAGCAGCCGGATGTCGTCGATGCGGCGATTCGACGCGCCGTCGATCTCCAGCACGTCGACGTCATGCCCAGAGGAGATCGCCTGGCAGATGTCGCACTGGTTGCAGGGCTCGGCGTCGTGAGCGTTCGGGCAGTTGAGGGCCTTGGCAAGAATCCGCGCCATCGACGTCTTGCCGACGCCCCGTGCCCCCGTAAACAGATAGGCGTGCGCCACCCGCCCGGCGGCGATCGCGTTCCTCAGCGCCTGGGCGACGTGGGCTTGTCCGACGACCGCAGCGAAGGTCTGCGGCCGGAACCGCCGCGCGAGCACCGTGTAATGCGGGGAGGCCGCATCCGGTCCCGAGGCTGCGTGTTGCGGGGATGTTGCATCCATCGTCGCCTGCTTCAGACGCGCTCTGGCCCGCTCGACGCCGTCTCGCTCGGCGGTTGTTCGGCCCGGGCGCGAAATCGGGGGAAGGAAAGCTATCTCCGGATGCACCTGAAAGCCAACGCTTAGGGCTGCTCCGGTTAAGGCCTGACCCGGTTGGGCGCGGTCCCACCGCACTCGGAGATAGCTTTTCGTCCCCCGCGAGCGCGAAAAATCGTCTCTGCATTATCCGCGTGCCGAGTGGAGCGTCAAGCGACCCCCGCAAGCGATCAGCTGATCCGCCGCGACAATCGCCTACAATTCCGAAACGACTGCCAAACTGCGGCCCGAGGAGACGATTCGTGCATTACCTCTATGCGTCAAAACTCCACGTGAACCGGAAACTGGTCGCCACGTTCGATTCCGAGCAGCAACTGTTGGCGTACGTCGGTTGGGCCACGCTCAAAACGAACGCCGACGGTTCCGGCAAGTTCGAGCAAGGCAGCCCACTGGCCGGCTATCAGCGCTGGGAGAAATCCGACACGCCGCTGACCGACGAAGACGCGACCCAGGTCTTGCACAACCCGACGCCGAGCATGCTGTAGCCAGGCGGCTGTTGCGCGAACGCGTGCAGGGTTTCTCGTCTCATTTCGCGGGGAGTGCGCTGGGTGATTCTCGCCGCGCTCCTTTTGGTTCCGATCTCGCTACTCGGGCTGCGATTGGTTGTCGGCGCCCGGAGCGGGTACGCGCAGGACCAAGTCTCCTTTGCCGTCATGCAGGCTGACGCCGCCGTTGTCGATGCCGTCCGTGTAAACGCTCCACAGCGTCGCGCCGCGCGTCGCGGGGGCTTCGCGCCGGTAGTGATACGATTCGCCCGTGCCGAGCGGGTCGAGCGGGATCGATGGGAGAATGCCGCGGGCGACCAGCTCGTTCAGTGCCGCCGGGAATTCGTGGTGTTCGCGGTAGTAGAGCTCGAGCGCGAGTGCCAGCAGGAGTGCCGAGCGATGCGCCTGTGCGATGTCTCGGTGTTGGCTCGCTTGCCAGAGCCCCCCGAGCAGCAACGACGGATCGCAATACGCCAATTGCTGGGCCGAATCGGGCGAGATGCGGCGGAGGACCTTTGCGAGCGCGGCCGCGCTGTTGGTAGCGGCCGCTTCGATTTCTGCCGGAGGCCGCAGCCGAGGGTCGTGCGGAGTGGCCGGATCCAATTCATATAAATGCAGTTCGCCAGGGTGAATGGCGGTCCGCTCGTATTTCGGTCGGTCAGCCTGCGTGATCAAATTGGCGACGACGAGGCCGGCGTTTTGACCGATCTGTGCCGGGTACCCGGTGGCGCGCACCCACGAGGGCGTGGGAGACAACCCGAGTGTCCCTCTCGTTGCATTCGCGCGCAGCCAGAGATACTCGAGCTTGAGCTGGTCCGAAGCGGGAGCGCGCATCGCTTCGACCGTCCCCAGGTCATGGATCGCCCGCCGCAGGTCTGCGGGACCAACGCTCGGTTCGGCCGCCCAAACGACGGCTGCCTGGGCCGCCTGTTCACCAAAGACGACGCCGAACATCGTCTGAATCGGGCTCGCGTGCATGGCGAGATGACGGCTCGTTCGCAACGAGTCGCGAAAGCAGCTCCAAGCCTCCTCGGGATGACGCTCTGCGGTGAGCCGCAGTCCTTCGAGCGTTTGCACTCGGATGCAGGTCTGGAGCGTGCCCCATTCGAAGGAAAGGAAATCCTCGTTCGCCGCGTCGGCGAGAGGAAACTCCAAGCTCTCCGCGCAGTCGGCTCCTCGTTTCAACTCCGCGAGCATGGGCCGGTTGAGCTTGACCCATTGCCGCACCGAAGGAACCGCGTAGTCCCAACCTTTCTCGGCGGTGGCGTGCCAACTCTCCCAGAACTCGTCCCGCTTGAATGAAGGGTTTGCTGCAAAGACCGCGTCTTCCTTTACCAGTGCCGCCACGGCACGCCGGTAGTACGTGAACGCATTCTGCTCGTCCGGCAACGTGTACGAGACGTAGCCGGCGACATCGAACGGTTCGGGAATCTCGGGCGTCGTAAACTGCCGGTAGGCCCAGCTGCCGACACAAACGATCGCCAACAAAATCACCGCGACGATGGCCCGTCGTCGACGACGCGAGCGCGGAGGGCTGGAAATTGGCGTCGGCAGAGTGTGGACGTCTGACATCGAGACTCCGGCCGCGCGGCGATACCAAGAATTCCGGCCCGCATTTCCTAACGGAAGCCCGAGCCAAATGGATCAGCCGTTTCGCGGCCGGCCGACGAAGGTCTGTCAGCGAGAGGCTCCCGACCTCTCTTTGTACGACCATTCTGTGTCCCACCTAGCGGGAGTGCAGGGCCACCCGGTTGCCTTCGGAATCCAGGATCACGGCGCGGAATCCGTGCGGGCCGATTTGGTGCTTGGGCTGCAGGACTTTGCCGCCGTTGGCTTCGACTTTGCCAATCGCGTCGTCGAGTCGGCCGTTGCAGTTGAAGTAGAGCAGCAGTTTGCCCTCCGGGTCTGGCTCGGTCGTCTTCTTGCCCGGCACCAGGCAGCCCGACACGGCGCCTTCCTCGTCGAAGTGCGGCAGCAGAGCGAACGACATCCCGGAAAATTCCTGCTTCTCGCACTTGCCGTCCAGCACGGCGGAATAGAAACCGGAGGCGCGATCGAGATTCTGCACGGGCATATCAAACCAGACAGCGGTGTTGGTCATGGCGTTTTCCTCCTGAGATGAGATTTGCAATTGCCGGCGTTCGAGATTCCACCAATAGAACTCGCCGCCCCTGCGTACACAAGTTGGAATCCCGACGAACCAAAAGCGAATAAGTTCGCGACGCGGCGGCCTGTGTTGAACCGTCCGCGTTTGCCCGTCCGCATTTGAACCGCCCGCTGCGTTCGGTTTAAGATGAGTGTTCCAGATGATCGAGGCGCACCGCTTCTACCGCACTGTGCCCTTGCAGACCGTTTGCCTCCCCTCCCGCCAGGAGTTCTCATCGTGACCGACGTTTCTCACGTTTCCCGACGCAGTTTCTTGCAGACCACGGGCGGCGCGCTGGCCGCGACGGCTTTGTCCGCCCAGGCGTACGCGCGGGTGATCGGGGCCAACGACCGCATTCGCGTCGGATTTGTCGGGGTCGGCGGGCAGGGAATGCAGCACGTCGGCACGATTCGCGACCTGCAGAAGTCGAACAACGTCGAGGGGATCATCGTCGCCGACTGCTGGAAGACGCGGGCCGACGCGGGGGCCGGCCGTTTCGATGCGGCCAAGGCCGTGCAGGACTATCGGCACGTGCTCGACAACAAGGACGTCGACTATGTGACGATCGCGGTGCCCGAGCATTCGCACTCGATCGTGACGATCGCCGCGCTCGATGCCGGCAAGCCGGTCTACTGCGAAAAGCCGATGACCCACACGATCCCGGAAGGGCTCGCCGTCGCGAAGAAACAGAAAGAAACCAAGCTGCCGCTGCAGGTCGGCGTGCAAGCGATGTCCGACGACAGCTACGCGACCGCGGGTGAGGCGATTCGCCAGGGCGTGCTGGGGCGAGTCGTGCAGGCGCAGATCGAATACGTCCGCCGTTACGATCGGCAGGGGCCATGGCGCGAACGCGTCTCGCACGCGCACTCGTCGAAGCCGGCGGACCTCGATTGGAACACCTGGCTCGGCCATGCGAAGCAGGTCGACTGGAACCCGCACCACTACTTCGAATGGCGCTGCTACTCGGCTTATTCCGGCGGCATCGCCACCGATCTCTTCATCCACCGCATCTCGCGGATCATGAAGGCGTGCGACTTGCAGTATCCGCGGCGAGTCGTCGGCATGGGCGGCATCTGGCAGTGGCCGGACGGGCGCGACCTGCCCGATAACTTCGAGATGATCTGCGAATATCCCCGCGGCATGACGGTTTACGTGCTGGGGACGCAAAGCAATCGCGTTCCCGTCGAACACGTGATCCGCGGCTATCGTGGCACGCTCTATTTCACGCCAGAGGGCTGGGTCGCCAAGGACAAGGACGGCAAGGTGCTCGCGGAGCACAAGGAGAAGCAGGCCAATCGCGAGGATCTGCACAACCACCACACCAACCTCCACAACCATCTGCGTCACGGCGAACCGCTCAACTGCCCGATCGAGTTGGGAATGGCCGGCGTTGTCGCCGTGAACATGGCGAACGAGTCGTGGCGGACGAGCCAGGTCATGGCTTGGGATGCCGAGAAAGAAGTGATGGTGCCGGCCCACACGCTCAATCTAAGCCACGAACCGGACCCGGCCGTCGCTCCCAAAGTCGCCGGCTAATTGCGGCGGGCTGCTCGCGGTGGAAGGGCGGATTTCGCGCCTCTAGCTCAGGATTGCGTGGACGGCCGGCGGTTTGCCGGTCGCCGCTCGCAAGAAGTTGGCACGCGCTGTGCACTTTCCTGATTTATCGAAGAAATGGACGACCTTTGTTGCCAATCGTCAACAAACGCCCCACCGTCCGTTGATAAACGGAAACACGACAGGCTCGCCGACGCGAGTTCGAGTGACGCGATGCAGGCCCGAACCAACAAACTCGCGATTCGTTTGACGGCGACGGCTGCCGTCGCCTTGGCGTCCGGCCTTTTCGCCAGCGGATCGGCCTCAGCCGACGACGAGCAAAGCTGGATGTACCGTCGCTCGTACTTCAGCCACGTGTTGCCGCCGCAGATTCAGGCACGCTACCCCGTGCCCGAGAGTCGATCGGCCTATCGCCGTCCGTATGTCAACCTGTCTCCGGGCTTCGGCGTTCGCGGCAGCTACCGCTACAACCCGATCATGATTTACGACGGACAGTCGACCGACGTCGAAATCTATCGGCAGTTCTGGTTCCAGACGGAACCGTAATCGACGGCTGCCTCGCCGCACTTCCATCGCACGCCCGGCACGTCCCGACCGTCAGAGCACGCCGAACCGCTCGTAGGCTTCGCCGACTTTCATTCCCTGCTTGATCGCGTCGCGGGTGCGGCTTTCGTCATGGGCCTTGGTCCAGGCCCGGCGGACGGCTTCCACTTCGACCCCCGCCGGCACCACGACGACGCCATCCACATCGGCGAAGACCAGGTCGTTGGGCTGAAACGTGACGCCGGCGATTTCCACGGCCACGTCGATCGCCGTGACAAATTGACGGTCCTTGCTGTCATAAGGGCAAGTCGCGCGCGCGAAGACCGGGAACTGCATCTCGGTCATTTGGGACACGTCGCGAACCGCTCCGTCAACGATGGCCCCCACACAACCGCTGTTCCGCGCCGCTGTTGACAGCAAGTTCGCCCCAGATGCCGGAGCGCATCGAACCGCTCGGCGGCCGACGATCATCACCTGGTCGGCCTGGCAGGTGTCGACGGCCAAGCAGCTCTTTCTCGTAGGGGTGCGGATCGGCCGTGGTCCGCTCGCTCCAGAGCGTCGTTTTGCAGCGGCCCACGAGCAGGCCGGCAGTCGTTTTCACCGGCCAGGCGAGCCGGGGCGACTGCTCGCGCAGGCCGAGCGAATCCAGGGCGTCGCAAACAAGGGCCGTCGAGAGGGACTCGCGCATCATCGCGAGCGTGATTGCGGCGGGCTGAGACAAATCGGCCATTTGGGCTGGGACCTCGGGGGAAAGAAAAACGTCAATTTCCTGTCCGGAAAAAGTGATGCCATTGAGGGTACATTTGTGTATATTACTCAGCGAATACCGGTTGGTCCGGTTCCATCGCGATTGGGATGGCGCGATCGGTTGCGGCAGACAAAAGGTGCTTTTTCTCGGGAGCGCCAGGGCGCTCAAGGGCTGGCCATGCGTAAGAATCTGTATGTCGGAAATCTCCCCTACGATACGACGGCGGACGATCTTCGCGAAGCGTTTTCGCAATTTGGAACGGTGTCGCGGTCGCAGGTGATTTCGGATCGTGAGACGGGGCGTTCGCGGGGTTTTGGGTTTGTCGAGATGGAAGACGGGGCCGACACCGCCATCGAGTCGATGAACGGCAAGGATTTTCAAGGACGCCGGCTGACCGTCAACGAGGCCAAAAGCCGCTCGGACGCAGGCGGCGGCGGAAGCCGCAGTCGCTCGACTTACTAAGCGGGCAGACTGTCGATAACCGGGCAGACCGTCGACCGACTCCGGATCGATGTGCGCAGCGCGGGTCGCGCTGCGGGACAGTCGATCGAGCGGCTTACCCGATTTGCTCCGCCCGGACACGCTTCTGACGGAGCCGTGACTGAGCGTACGCGCCCACCGGTCTGGGCCGGCCAAAAATTCTGCGGCGCACGATTGGCAGTGGCCCGTCGTTCAACGAGAATCGTGCGCTCCAGGGGCAAGCGCACCGCGGGCGAAATGGCATTCGCTCGGATCGCGCCGGCGACCCTGGTGAGCTTGGCTCGATTTTCGCACGGAACGATTTGGGCGGGTCGATTTTCGATGCATCGCCAGCGTGGGATGGAGCAGCGGATGAGACGGGTCTTAGCGTTGGTGTTGGCCGGCGGTAAGGGCGCACGCTTGGAGCCGCTCACCCGCGATCGTGCCAAGCCTGCGGTCCCCTTCGGCGGCGTCTACCGCATCATCGACTTCACGCTCTCCAACTGCATCAACAGCGGCCTGCGGCGGATGCTGGTGCTGACGCAGTACAAGGCGGCGAGCCTCGATCGACACATCGGCTTGGGCTGGCGGTTTCTCTGCCGCGAGCTGGACGAATTCATCGACGTGCTGCCGCCGCAGCAGCGGATCGACGAGCATTGGTACCAGGGGACGGCCGACGCCGTTTACCAGAACATCTATTCCATCGAGAAGTCGCGGCCCGACCTGGTCCTGATTCTTGCCGGCGATCACATCTACAAGATGGATTACTCGGAGGTCTTGCAGGACCACATCGACAATCAGGCTGACTGCACCATCGGCTGCATCCCCGTCGAGCTGCGCGAGGGGATCAACTTTGGCGTGATGGAGATCGACAAGTCGCAGCGGGTCGTCAAGTTCCTCGAGAAGCCGCCCAACCCAGACCCGATGCCCGACGATCCGAATCGCTGCCTGGCGTCGATGGGCATTTATGTCTTCAACGCGAACTTCCTCTTCGACCAGTTGTGCCGCGACGCGACGGTGACCGAGAGCAACCACGATTTTGGCCGCGACATCATCCCGACCATCATCGACACGCACCGCGTGCGGGCCTTTCCATTCCGCGATCGCAACTCGGGCAACTCGCGCTATTGGCGGGACGTCGGCACGCTCGACGCGTACTACGCCGCCAACATGGATCTCGTGGCCGTCGAGCCGCAGCTCAACCTGTACGACGAGGCGTGGGAGATCCGAACCTATCACCCGCCGCTGCCGCCGCCGAAGTTCGTCTTCGCGCAGTTCGGCGGTTCGTCGCCGCGGGCCGGTATGGCACTCGACAGCATGGTCAGCCCCGGCACGATCATTTCCGGCGGCCGCGTCGAACGTTCGATTCTCTCCCCCAACGTCCGCGTGAATAGCTGGGCCTGCGTGGAGGACAGCATCTTGTTCGAGGGAGTGAACGTCGGCCGACACGCCAAAATCCGCCGAGCCATCATCGACAAGGGGGTTGTCGTGCCCGAGGGGGCCGAAGTCGGCTACAACCTCGAGCTGGACCGCGCCCGCGGCTTCACCGTGACTGAATCGGGCGTGGTGGTGATCGGCAAGCTGCAAGGCTTCGTCGACGTCCACGAACGTAGCGGGGCGATGGACCTGTCCATCGGCTGACGGACCGATCGCGACATGGCCGCCCGCTCAACGCGCCCCAACCGGCAGCGACAGTCCTCCGCCGGCGCCGGGATCGAGATAGTGTTCGACGACCTCGTGCGCGGGTCGGATGGCATCCGGCGTCACTCTGCGGCCGTACCAGTGCTGGTAGAGCAACTCTGTCACTGCCCGGCTCCGCAATTCGAGCGACTCGAAGAGCTCGCTTCCGGGAGCCGACGCTTGGAAGACTGCGGGCAAATTGAGCCGATGGGCGTGGACGATGCGATCGCGCACGGTCGGGTGCGAAGCGAGCCAGTTCCGCTCTTCGTTGGCAATCAACTTGCGGGCCCGTTTTTTCACTTTCGGCTCTCGATCGGCCAGCTCGGCGATGAAGGCCACCAGATCGGACGGCAAGATCCGGCAGTCGGTCGATCCGAACGCGTACTGAAAAGCCATCTCATGCGCGACGGTCAGCTCGAGCAGCCGCCGGCAAAATGCCTCGAATTCCGCTGAGCCGATGACGCCGACTTCGTAGCAATCGGCGTCGAACTCCATCCGCCGCATGAGCAACGCGCTGGCGATCAGGCCCACCTGCATCAAGCACCAGAGGGTGTAACGCCCCACCAGAACGAGAAGCCAAAGCACGATTGCCACGAGCGCCATCAGCCAGTGGCCGCCGCTCAAGGACTCGATTAGCTCGTCGAGCAGGGTCGGGCGGCCAACGGCAAGCGCAAACCACAGATTCACACGCTTGATGAACCGGTCCAGAAAACCACTGCCCCGCTGGGCGAAGTGACCGAGCTCGTGCGCGATGACTCCGGCGAGCTGGGTCAGCGTCAGTCCGCCGACGAGCGGCAGCCCCAACGTCAACGTGAATGCGCGCCGGCGCAGACCAAAGAAGGAGGTCTCGTAATAGGCGCTGGCGTTCACGTCGAGATTGAGGCGGATGATGTCGGGCCGCGGGCAACCGACTTTATCGGCCAGGCGGTCGACGAACGCGAACAGGGCGGGTTCGTCGAGCCTCGAAAGTCCAGTCCCCTCGTCCGGTGCGCGGAGGCCGGAAAACAGGGGACGAATCAACGAGAGCGTCCACAGCGCGCCACCGATGCTCAGCCCCACGTACAATGCGGCGACCATGACCGTGGCGTAACCAGACATGGCTTTCATCCAGAACCAGTCGTACCGGGCGTGCCACCACGTCAGCCCGGCAACCGCGGCCACAAACGCGACGTAGAAGATCGGCAAGAGCAGCATCACGCCGCCGACTGCCAACGCCGCGAGCCGGTGGCCCAGCGTGACCCGCTGCTTGGGGAAGACCAGCGAATCGTTCAGCAGCCGCAAGAGATCGCGGGTGCGAAGGGCGCGCGGGGAGAGGCCTGCCGGGGCGGGCACCTCGGCGGCCGGGGCCTCAATCGCAAAGCGGGTCTTGCAGCGCTTGCAAGTGCCCTGCCGCCCGGCCGCGTGCGCCGGCATGCGATACGATCGGCCGCAACCGGGGCAGGTAACAAGGATCGAGCTGTCTGCCGCGGCCAAGGTTGATTCCCGCCCATCGATCGCCGCCCGCGAATGTCGACGTTCCGGCCGTGTTGGCGGCGGCAGACGCAGGCCTACTGCCCAGGAATATTGATCTGCTCGTGCCCGGCGATCGTCACGAGACGCTCGAGCAGTTGCGGGTCGACATTCTTGCTGACGAACCGGACGGACCCGTCGGCGAAACCGACCTGCACGCCCTCCGGCTGGCCGCCCAAGCCGTCCGGGCCGTCGATATAGGGCTTCTTGGTCAAAGCGCGAATGGTTGGACGTCCTCCGGCGGCCCACGAGCCGAAGTCCTTGTTGCATTCGCTCGTCATGATTGTGTTGGACGTGCCGTCGACGATGTCTTCAATCCGCGTGACGCGGTTGTAAGCAAAAACGCCCGCTTTGGGGCTGGTGACCGGAAGCATCGGACCATCTTCACCGACTCCGGCCAGACCGACATACTCCGTCACCGGTAGCCCGCCGGCATTCTGCTCGCCGATCATAGGATTGATGAACACGACGAGCGGCGTCGAGACGGCCGCGTGGTTCGCGGCATCGTCCCACGACTTTTTGAAGTCGATCCGATCGTAGAGCGGCTTTTGTTCGAGATAAGGCAGAATTTCGGTCTGCCAACTCAGCCGCTTGTCGGGCTTGAGGTCGGCAACGCGATAGGTGGCCGCCGGAAAACTACCCTCTGTGGCATGGTAGTTATGCAGTGCCAGTCCGATTTGTTTGAGATTGTTCTTCGATTGAGTTCGTCGGGCAGCCGCCCGCGCGGCCTGGACGGCGGGCAGCAACAGCGCGACCATCACGGGCGTGGCAACGAAAGCGCCCGTCGACAGGCCCGGAGCCGATTCGCGCGACCGCATCCGCACACCCTTTCCGTCGACGGTGACGACGGCGACGTTGGGGAACATGGGCCGCGTCACAACCTCAGCCGGCGGAATATCTGACAGGAGGGCCATCCGCGCCCGGCGCGCTTGGAATTCGTCGGACCGCTGCGGTCGACGGTCTGATTGAGGAACCCGCCCACCATGGGCAAGTACGTTACGATCGTCGTGTAGAGAGGCCGCGGATCGCTCAGCGAGAGCGCGACAAATTCCTTGGGCGCGGTGTCGAGCGCGGCCTGGTCGGCGGGCGACGGTTTCCAGCGATCGAGCTTGCCGTCGAGCCGCAGCAGTGCCGACTCGACCGACTGCGGCGACAGGCCCACGATGAGCCAGTGCTGATCCAACACGACGGCTGGGTGCACGGGCAGGCCTCCCAGATCGAAGATCCACGCGGGCCGGCCCGAACGCTCTTCCTCCGCGGTGGTGAAGCCGTTGGGAAAAACGGCCTGGAGTTTCTCGAAGCCGGTTTTGAGGGTCTTTTTCAGCACGTCCGGTTTTTCGACCGAGAGGGCGATGCTGAAACCGAGTCCGCCCGGAATACCGGCCGCTGCGTCGCTGTAAACGCAGACAACGTGTCCGAGCGCGTCGACCAAATCGGTCTTGGGATCGAAGCCAAGCACGGCCGGCGCTTGTTTCATCACACCGTCGACCTTGTCCGCCCCGCCGTTGCTCACGGCATCCGCGAACTTTCGCACGGTGCCCAAAATGGTGTCGTAGGCTTTGCTCCAGTTGAAACTGGCGATGACGAAGCCCGTGTTGTCATGCGGCAGCGGAGGCAAGTCGGCCAGCGAGATCGGCGCCTGGTCGGCAAGCGCCAACACGCCGCTGCGCGGGGCCGGAGCATCCAGCGTGAATTCGGAGACCAGCGCGCGATCCTTCAAACCGGTGCGCATGGCGAGCAGGCCCAACTGGCCGCCCCCCAGCACGTCGATCAACTGCCCGACGGTGAACTTTGGCTGGTTGCTGTTTTTCTCCTGAATCGTGACGTCGCCGTAGCTCTTTCGCAGCGCGGCCACGTCGCACCAGCCGGCGGCAATCGCCTGAAAATCGGTCGGCTCAACGCGGAACTTGCGCCAATTCGCCGTTTGCGTGATCGGCGGCGCCTTGCCGTCGGCGACGTCGAGTTCTGCGTCGACGGCCGGCTCGCCGAACGCGATCACCAGATGTCCGCCTTCCGCCCACCAGGCGAGCTCGGCACCGGGCGTGGAGACAACGCCCCCATCGGCGAATCGCGAGTTTTGGAACGTGCCGTGGTTGACGCGTCGCCCGCGAATCGTCGTGACTTCGAACTGAGCCCCCTTGAACAGCTGTGGCAGTGCTGCATCAAACGCCGGCTGCAAGTCGGCCGCCTGGTGCAAGACCACGACGACCCGAGGCGTCAGTTTCCCTTTCGGAACGGAAAGGCTGAGCGAAATGCCGCGCCGCGCGATCCCACTGAGCAACTGCCGCACGGCCGACTCCGGCACGGGCGAATCGGCCGGAATGTACGAGAGGGCGAAGTCGACGATCGTCTTCAGCAGTTTCGTCTTGTCGAGCGACTCATAACAGGCCGTCTTTTCCCAGTCAGCCTTGTGCTTCTCCGTCCCGTCCCAGCCGAAGTAAACAACCGAATCCGCCGGCATCAACGACTCCGGCGTTTGCTCTTCGCTGGCGAGCGAGAAGGCCACAGCCGACGCGATCCCGGCGCCCAGGATCAAAACAGCCGCGAAAATGAAATTCGACGCCGCATGCGACACCTGTGCGCTTAGAGGAGACGGCCCGGATTCAGCGCCGAGATTCGGCGCTCGAACGCAGTCAGGCTAACTCGCAACTGCGTCGCAAGCAATACGCGCGCTTACGGATACTTGAACGACTTATCCGGATAGGCAGGCGGGGCTGGCACGGGGCGGGGGTCTTTGGCGATCGCGGTTTCGAGGTGCTTGATGGCTGCGTCGAGCTGGGCGTCGCCGCCGTTGAAGGTGGCGTGGGGCAGGTTGTCGACGACGATGTCTGGCTCGGCGCCGTGCCCTTCGATCAGCCATTTTCGTTCGGGGCCGTACACGCCGTCTTCGGCCGCCGTGGCCACGCCGCCGTCAGAGAGCGTGTTCTGGGCGCTCAGCCAAATCTCTCCGCCCCAGGTTCGCGTGCCGATGACTTTGCCCAAGCCGAGCCGGCGGAAGCCTTCCGTGAACGCTTCGCCGTCGGAGGCCGTGTTCTCGTCGCACAAAACGACAATGTGTCCGCGGAACGCGTACTGCATGTTCCAGGTCGGGACGCTGGTGCGGTCCTTCCAAAAGAACCAGGCTTTGCGCATCAGCTTTTCGAGAATGATGCTGTCGATGTTGCCGCCCCGGTTGTGGCGGACGTCGACGATCAGGCCCTGACGGTTAAAGACGGGGTAGTAGCTGCGGTACCACTCCGACAGGTCGTTGTTCCCCATCGCGGCAGGTGAACGTAGCCGATCTTGCCGTGTCCGGCCATTTCGACGCGTTGGCGGCTGCGATAGGTCCAGTCGCGATAGCGGAGGTCGGCTTCGTCGGTCACCGGCTTCACGATCACATCGCGAGACGTTTTTGCTCCTGCCGCACGGATCCGCAGCAGCACCTGCCGCCCCTGCTGGTCGCGCAACATCAGCTGCGGATCGGGCTGAGAGAGGACCGGTTCGCCGTTGATGGCTTCGATGATGTCGCCGGCGTGGATGTCCAGGTCGGGGTCGGCGAGGGGCGACAGACTGCCGGGGAGATCGGGATCGGACTGATAGATGTAGTCGATGCGGTAGCCGCCTTTGTTCTCTTCGCGCTCGAGCCGCGCACCGAGCGTGGGGACGGTGATTTGATCGGGACCTTTGCGAACGTCGCCGCCAAAGACGGCCGAGTGCAGCACCGACAGCTCGCCGACCATCTGCGCCAGGAGATCATTCAGGTCGCTGCGAGAGCTGACCCGCTTCACCAATGGCTCGTATTTTGCGCGGATGGCGACCCAGTTCACGCCGTGCATGTTGCGGTCGTAGAAGTAGTCGCGGTGCAGCCGCCAGGCATCGACGAACATCTGATGCAAGTCTTCGCGGACGTTGATCGAATAGTGCCAGGCCCCCAAGTCGACGCGGCTCTCGGCCAGCTTGGCGGGCGGGTTGGGGGTGGCGTCGAAGATGAAGAACTCGTCGTCTTTCCGCGCGAGGATCTTCTGCCCATTGGCAGACAGCTCGAAGGAACGAACATCGGGCAGAATTCGTTCCGGCTTTTTGCCTTCGTTGCCGATCTCCAGGGCCATCAGGTGCGTCTTGCCGCCGCTGCCCGATTCGTGTTCCAACCAGAAGAGGGCTTTGCGGTTGACGGCCAGGCCCTGCAGGTTGCCGCGGGGAACGGGCACGGTTTTGATACGGCGCTCGATGCCGTCGCGATCGATGCGAACCGGCTTCGGTGCGATTCGCTTCGGTCCCTCTTTTTTCTTCGTCTCCGTCTTTTCCTTGGTCTTATCCTCGCTCTTGTCCTTTTTCGGCGTCTCTTTGGAGGACGGGTCTTTCGATACGGTGTCTTTTGCGGGTGCGTCGCTCGCCTTCGTGTCGCTGTCTTTCGGCTTGTCCGCGTCTTTGGATTCTTCGTCGCTAGCCGCCTCGGCCCTGGCCATTATCGGGATGACGGGCACAACCGGGTGCAGCTCGTCGGCCGGCTGGAAAGGCGAGCGAATGCCCTTTCGCAGCGCGAGTCGGAAAATCTCCATCTGCTTGTCGAAATACGGCTCGGGCTGCCGCGGGCCCCACACGCCGGTCAGCGAGTGAATGGCCCGATCGGAAAGGAAGTAAATCCACTGACCATCCGGACTCCACGCCGGGTTTAGGCTGTTGTAGCGGTCGCTGGTCAGCTCGGTCGTCGTGCCCGTTTCCAGCTCGTACAGATGCAGTTGCAGGAACGTATTGAGGGACGCTTCGGCAAACACGACAAAGCGACTGTCGGGCGACCAGACGACGTCGCGAACGCCTTCGCGGTTGGTCGAGATCTTCTTGCCCGTCCCCTTGGCAATGTCGACGATCCACAGGTCGTTGTTTTTGTCGGCGTACGCGAAGTGCTTGTTGTCGGGCGACGGGTGGCCTTCCCAGGCGCAGAATCTTGCCGTCATGCGTGATCGCCTTGTCGTCGCCGAAACCCCGCGGCGGGAGCAAATGGAATTCGAGCTCGCCCGTTTCATCGGTGAGCGCCAGCAGGTGTTTGCCGTCTGGCATGAAGCGGGCTTCGCGGTAACGGACGCCCGGCTTGTGGGAGACCCGCACGAAGCGGCCCCCCTTGGCGGGTGCCACGAAGACGCCGCCCCGCGCCGTGAAGACGACGCTTTCCCCCTTCGGATGGACGTGGGCGGCCGACAGATGTTCGATCGGCCGCTCGACCCACTTCTCGCGGAGTTGATCGAAGTCGGAAGCCAGGGTGATCGGCACCACGCGGTCGACTCCGCTCGCGATGTCGTAGAGCCGGATGTCGGCTCCCAACTGGTAGACGATTCGTCCCTGCTGCAAGTCGGGCGACTGAACGTCCCAGCCGCTGTGTTTGGTGTGCTGTTTCAGGTCGCCGCCGGTGTCTTTCATCGACCAGATATTGAGCGTGCCGTCCCGATCGGCGACGAAATAGACGCGGCCGTGCTCCCACATCGGCGCGAAACTCTCGCCGACGTAATCGGCAGTGAGATTCGTGGCCTCGGCGTCCTTCGGGGCGAATCGCCAGATTTTGCGGGCCGTGCCGCCGTGGTAGCGTTTGACGGCCTGGCGATGGAACGGCGGACGCACGAAGTAAATCGTGCCGTTGGGATCGATGGACGCCTCGCCCGACTGGCTGAGGGGAATTCGCGTGTGCCGTCCGTTGGCCAGATCGATCTCGACCAGCTGGAGGTTGGGCAGCGTCGAATAGTGCTGGGTGTTGTAGAGCAGGTGTCCGCCCGGCGTCCAACCGACGGGGATGGAAGTGTCGGCGGAGAACGTGCGCCGCGTTGGCGAGCCGCCTTCGAGGGGCATCGTGTAGAGCTCGGTCGGCCCCTCGTAGGACGCGGCGAACGCGAGCAACTGCCCATCGGGAGAAATCCGCGGGTGCGTTTCCTCACCCGGATGCGAAGTCAGCCGCCGGGCCACGCCTCCTTTAATACCGACGGTCCAGACGTCCCCCTCGGCCACGAAGGCGATCGTGTCGCCGTGAATCGCGGGATATCTGTAATAGCCCTGCGGTGCCGGGGCATCCGCGGCCAACGCGACGGACCCAAAGACGAAAGCAAGTAGCGAACCGGCAATCGCACTGGGGAGCGTGCACTTCATGGGTGAATTCATCCGTGGTGAAATCGTTGCGGGGATCAGAATCTGGCGGGGCTCTGGGTTCGGAGCGCGATTGATAGGGCAGGCTGTGCCTGCCGCGATTCCTCAACAGCGGAATGTGATCCCGCTGTTAGCGTCAGGCTGCGGCCGGCACAGTCTGCCCTAGTATCTCTGCGCAATATCTTTCTTTCACTCTAAAGCAACCGAGGGGCAAATTCCGAGCGATTTTGGCCTCGGCGTAACAAATGGGGGGCCGGCCTCGAGACGATTGGGGACGATCCCGGCAAACCGTTGGGGCGAGCCTTGTTCACCGTTGGCGACGGACCTAGAATCGGAACGCCAAACGATTTCAGCGGTTACGAGCACTCACGGGGCCCATGGCACGGCGATACGTCAATCAATTAGGCGACGGCGACTCGGTTGAAGAGGTCTTCCTGCTGGCGGACAAACAGCTCCGCGCCAACCGCAACGCAAGCCTCTATCTGCTTGCCACGCTGCGCGACCGTACAGGCATGATCAACGGCCTGATGTGGAACATGACGGAGGGCTCGGCCTCCTCGTTCAACGCGGGCGACTTTGTGAAGGTCAAGGGCAAGGTCCAGCTCTACCAGGGGGCGCTGCAAATCATCCTCACGCACATTCAGGCGATTCCCACCAACGGCATCGACCCGTGCGACTTCCACGCCACGACGAGCAAGAACGTCGACGTGATGCTGGCGCGGCTCCGCGAGATTCTGCTCTCGATCAGCGAGCCCAATCTCAAGCGGCTGATGGAGCGGTTCCTCGCCGACCCGGACCTCATGCACGACTTTGCGCTGGCGCCGGCCGGCATCAAGGCGCATCACGCGTATCACGGCGGACTGCTCGAGCACGTACTTAATATCTTGGAGACGGCTCATCGCATCGAGGACCTGTATCCGAAGGTCGACTTCAACCTGCTCCGCGCCGGCATCTTCTTGCACGATCTCGGCAAGATCCGCGAGATGAGCTACGCCACGGCCTTCGCCTACACAGACGAGGGGCAACTCCTGGGGCACCTGGCCATCGCGCTCGAGATGCTCGATGCGAAAATTGCGGAGGTCGTGAAGCTGACCGGCGAACCGTTCCCGATCGAATTGGCCCTCCGCCTCAAGCACATGATCCTGAGTCACCACGGCACGTACGAGTTCGGCAGCCCGAAATTGCCGATGACTCCCGAGGCGATCGCCCTGCATCACCTCGACAATCTCGACGCCAAAGTCCACGAGTTTGCCCGCTCGATCCAGGACGATCCCAACGCGGGCTCCAACTGGACTCCCTATTCGCCGCGGCTCGATCGCAAGCTGTATAAAGGCGTTTCCGCTGGAAGCTCCTGAGAAATCCGCCGCGTCCGAACGCCTCCGTTCGCGATAGCGAACCCTCTCATGTCCGATCTCGAGCGCCGAATTCTCGACGTGCTCAGCGAGCCGGGTGTCAAGCCGTTGCGGGCCGCGGCGCTCGCCAAGCGGCTGAACCTCACCAAGAAGCAACTGCCCGAATTTCGCGAGGCTTTGCAGCAACTGCTCGCTTCGCGGCGGGTGAAAGAGGGGAAGAAGGGCCGGCTGCGCCCGCGGCACTCGGCCGGGCTCGTCGAGGGGATCGTCAAACGGATCAGCAGCGGGGCCGGTTACCTCCGCCCGCATCAGCCGGTCGCGGAGGGGCGCCCGGGCGAAATCTATATCTCCCCGGCCGACATGAGCGACGCGCACACCGGGGACGAAGTGCTCGTGCGGCTGACCAGCGGCCGCCATCGATCGGGACAGCGCTGCGGCGTCGTCGAGCAGGTGCTGGTGCGGGCCTCGGGCCATTTTGTCGGCACCTATCTCGAACGCAACGGCCAAGGCTACGTCGAGGTCGACGGCAACACGTTCCGCGAACTGATCCTGGTGGGCGATCCCGGGGCCAAGGGCGCGCAGCCCAACGACAAAGTCGTGATCGAGATGCTGCGGTTCCCCTCGCATTCCGAGCGGGGCGAAGGGGTGCTGACGCAGATTCTCGGTCCGCGCAGCGCGCCGGGCGTCGACACGCTTTCCGTCATCCATGAGTTCGGTCTGCGGGACACATTTTCCGATGAAGTGCTCGACGAGGCCCGCGAACAGGCCGAGCATTTCGACGAGCGGCAACTCACGGGGCGCCTCGATCTCACCGGCGAAACGATCGTTACCATCGACCCTGTCGACGCCCGCGATTTCGATGACGCCATTTCGCTCACCCGCACGAGCAACGACGGCTGGCGGCTCGGCGTGCACATTGCGGACGTCTCGCATTTCGTCCCTCCGAAGAGCGCGCTCGACGAAGAAGCCCGCATCCGCGGCACCAGCGTCTACCTTCCCGACCGCGTGATTCCCATGCTGCCCGAGGTCATCTCCAACGGCCTGGCGAGCCTGCAGCAGGGCAAGGTGCGGTACACGCAATCGGTCTTCATCGAGTTCGACGCCGAAGGCATGCCGCTCGACGTCGAGTTTGCCCGCTCGGCGATTCGCGTGGCTTCGCGGTTCGCGTACGAGGAAGTGCTGCCGCTGATCGAAGCGGCTCCCGGCGGCGAAGGCCGCGACGGTTCCCAAGCCGGTGCGCGAGCTGCTCGACGCGAATGCACGACCTGGCGATGTTGCTGCGGGCCCGGCGTTTGGCGAACGGGGCACTCGATCTGTCGCTTCGCGAAGTGAAGCTTCAGCTCGACGAAAACGGCGCCGTGACGGGGGCCCGGGAAGTTCCGCACGATGAAAGCCACCAGATCATCGAAGAGTTCATGCTCGCGGCAAACATCGCCGTCGCGGAGGCGCTCGACCACCGGGGAATTGCCTTCATCCGCCGCGGCCACGGCGAACCCGATTCGGCCAAGCTGCGGGCGCTGGCCCAGTTCGCGAAGATTCTGGGCTATCCACTCAAGCGGTGCGAGAGCCGTCGCGACCTGCAGGGGTTATTGAATCGCGTCGCCGGCCGGCCGCACGAGCGGGCCATCAACTTCGCTCTGCTACGGAGCCTCAAGCAGGCCGAGTACACGGTGGCCGACGTCGGCCACTACGCGCTCGGCGTCGACAACTATTGCCACTTCACGAGCCCGATCCGCCGCTATCCCGATCTGACTGTGCATCGCACCGTGGCCGAGGTGCTGTTCGACCATAAGAGCCGTCGCGGCGGCGATGTGGTCGCGCTCGCCAAGACGGCGCGGCAATGCTCCGTCCAGGAGCGCAAGGCAGAGCAGGCCGAGCGCGAGCTGATCAAGGTCAAGCTGCTGACGTTCCTGGTGGACAAGGTCGGGCTGGAGATGGACGCCACGATTACCGGCGTCGAGCGTTTTGGATTCTTTTGCCAGGGCGTCGAGCTCCCCGTCGACGGTCTCGTGCACATCACGGCCCTCGATCGCGGCGACTTTTACGAGTTCGACGAGGCGACCTTCAGTCTCATCGCGCGGCGGTCGGGCCGGCAGTATCGGCTGGGGGACACTCTGTCGGTGAAGGTGGCGCACGTCGACGTCGATCGCCGCCAGCTCGATTTTGCGATCGTCCCGGAGCACGCCCGCTCGAAGCAAAAAAAACGAACCGACGAACGCGATCCCACGCCGAAAGCGCGGCACCCGCGTCTCAAAGAGGCCCAGCGCAGCCGCACGCCGGAAGAGTCGAACGCCATCCGGGCCCGCCGCCGCGAAAAGAAACGCAGCCGAGCGGAACGCCGGGGACAAAACGGGCGTCGGCCGGGCCGTTAGCACATGCGGCGGAACTCGGATTGGAATGGTCAGTTATTGTCTGCACGTAATTCCTAGCAGGCAGAGAAGTTGCATTCCGGCAGCGATTCGTTTACAACGCTCCCAAGCCGGGGTCGAATGCTGAGTTCTTGGCGAACTTCCCATTAGCGCATTCGACTCCCTTCAGTTTGAGACCGCAGGATGAGCGGTTTCGTTTTGATCGCCGCGAGTTGGTAGTTCTAGGGAGGGACTATGCAACACCGACCGGAAGTGCCGGCTGTTGAGATCCTCTGGATCACGGCCGGACTTGGGTGCGATGGCGATTCCATATCGTTCACGGCCGCCACGCAGCCGACCATCGAAGATCTCTTGCGCGGCGCGATCCCCGGTCTGCCCGAAGTGACCCTCCGCCACCCGGTGCTGGCGTTTCAGACGGGCGAGGAGTTTTTGCAGCCCTTCCATCAGGCGGCGATGGGCAAGCTCGGCAAGCCCTTCGTGCTAGTGGTGGAAGGGTCGATTCCGAACGAAAACAACAAAGAGGCCGGCTATTGGGCCGCCTTGGGGACCGATCCGGCAACCGGTCAGCCAATCACAACCTGTGAGTGGATCGATCGCCTTGTTCCGCACGCCTGGGCGGTCGTCGCCTGCGGCACGTGTGCGACTTACGGCGGCATCCACGCGATGCAGGGAAATCCGACTGGCTGTATGGGCCTGGCCGACTATCTGGGATGGGATTGGCGGTCGTCGGCGGACATTCCGCTCGTCTGCGTTCCCGGGTGCCCGGTGCAGCCCGACAACTTTATGGAGGTCGTTGTCTATTTGCTGAACCAGGCGGCGGGCAAATATCCGATGATCCCCCTCGATCCGCAGCTGCGGCCGACGTGGCTCTTCGGCAACACAGTGCACGAAGGGTGCGATCGCGGCGGCTACTACGAGCAGGCTGACTTCGCCGGACATCACGAAGCCGGCTCGCCCAAGTGCATCGTCAAGCTGGGCTGCTGGGGTCCGGTCGTGCAATGCAACGTGGGCAAGCGCGGCTGGATGAACGGCATCGGCGGCTGCCCGAACGTCGGCGGAGTGTGCATTGGCTGCACGATGCCCGGCTTCCCCGACAAGTTCATGCCGTTCCTGGAAGAGCCTCCCGGCGCACAGCTCTCGACGACGGCCGTCGTGATGTATGGAAAGACCGTCCGCGCGTTGCGGAGTTTCACGCGGGCCTCGCTCAACCGCGAGCCCGAGTGGCGGCAGACGAAGAACGGATCGACTTCACATCCGCTCGAGACCGAGACACAGCTCTCGGGTCGCTGACGGATCTAGTCGGGGGGAATCGCACATCGCCACCAAGCTTTCGCCGCCGCCGCCGACCTCAAAACTGGTCGAAATGTCGTGGGACCCCATTACCCGCATCGTCGGGAGTTTGGGGATCTACACCAAGATCGATTTCGCCGCGCGCCGCGTGGCCGAGTGCTACAGCACCTCGTCCATCTTTCGCGGCTACAGCGTGTTTATGAAGGGGAAGGACCCCCGGGACGCTCACTTCATCACGAGCCGCATCTGCGGCATCTGCGGCGATAACCACGCCACCTGCGCCTGCTACGCCCAGAACATGGCCTTCGGCATCCAGCCGCCGCCGCTGGCCGAATGGATTATCAATCTCGGCGAAGCGGCCGAGTACATGTTCGACCACAACCTCTACCAGGACAACCTGGTGGGAGTCGACTTCTGCGAGCAGATGGTCCGCCAGACGAATCCGTCGGTCCTGGCTCGGGCCGAGCGCACGCCCGCGCCCATGCCGGACTGCACGGCTACCGCACCATCGCCGACATCATGCGCTCGCTCAACCCGTTCGAGGGGGGCTTCTACCTCAAGTGCCTGGAGATGAGCCGGCTCACGCGGGAAATGTTTTGCCTGATGGAGGGACGCCACGTCCACCCGTCGACGCTTTATCCCGGCGGCGTCGGCACCGTGCCGAGCGTGCAGCTCTTCAACGACTACCTGGTGCGGCTGCTCAAATACGTCGAGTTCATGAAGCGCGTCGTTCCGCTGCACGACGACCTGTTCGACTTCTTTTACGAAGCGCTGCCCGGTTACGAAGAGGTCGGGCGACGCCGCATTCTGTTGGGTTGCTGGGGCTCGTTCAACGACCCCGAAGCCTGCACCTATAAATACGAGACGATGGCCGACTGGGGCCGCAAGATGTACGTCACGCCCGGCGTCGTCGTCGACGGCAAGCTGGTGACGACCAGCCTGCTCGACATCAACCTGGGCCTGCGGATTTGTCTGGGCAGCTCGTTCTACGACGACTGGCAACACACCGAACCATTCGTCACGCATGATCCTCTGGGTAACCCGATCGACAAGCGGCATCCCTGGAACCAGACCACCACGCCCCGGCCGCAGAAGCGCGACTTCAACGAGCGCTACACGTGGGTGATGTCCCCCCGCTGGCATGACTCGCGGACCGGCGAGAACCTGGCGCTCGACACGGGGGGCGGCCCGCTCGCCCGGCTTTGGACGACGGCCCTCGCGCAGCAGGTCGACATTGGCTACGTGAAGTCGACCGGCACGAGCGTGAAGATCTATCTGCCCAAAACGGTGAAGCTGCCCGAGGTCGAATTGGAATGGAAGATCCCCCGCTGGAGCAACACGCTCGAGCGGGACCGGGCGCGGACCTATTTTCAGGCGTACGCCGCGGCGGCTGCGCTTTATTTCTCGAGCGCGCTCTCGAGTGCCTGCACGCCGGCAAGCTGGAAACGTCCGTCGATTACAG
Organism: uncultured Planctomycetaceae bacterium; assembly: GCA_963813715.1. GTDB lineage: Bacteria > Planctomycetota > Planctomycetia > Planctomycetales > Planctomycetaceae > DASPSM01. The sequence goes on from CAWFAK010000008.1 coordinate 346,487, forward strand.
TGTCCCCAGTGACGCGATCGGCTGCGGCTTCCACGAGGCGGTGCGGGGCGTTCTGTCCCATCACGTCGTGATTCGCGACGGCAAAATCGCCAACTATCACCCGTATCCGCCGACCTGCTGGAACGCCAGTCCCCGCGATAGCGCCGGCATTCCCGGCCCCTACGAAGATGCGGTGCAGAACACACCGCTGTTCGAGGAGAACGACGCCGATCACTTCAAGGGGATCGACATCTTGCGGACGGTTCGCAGTTTCGATCCCTGCCTGCCTTGCGGCGTTCACATGTATCTTGGCCCGGGGAAAGAGTTGGCCGTCCAACATAACCCCCGGTTCGGCGCACCACCCTTGTCCGATGCAGGCGGATAAGGGCTGAGACGGTCGCTGTGGTCGATCGCCGCCGCGATTTAAAAAAAACGGCGTTCAAGGATGGCCAGTTCCGCAGGAGCGATTTTCAGATGGATCTGAATCACGCCGACAACCCCGCGACGGGACACACCGGCACGGCCACGGCTTCTCTCGCCACGCCTTCTCTCGTCACGGACGCATCATCATTTGGGCCGGCCGTCGGCCGCCGGTCGGCAGCCGCATATCGCACTTTCGCGGACGCGGTGCCCGAGCCACAGTCGCCGGAAGAGGCGGAAGCTATTCTGCGGGAGATGGCCCGGGCGCTCACTCTCGGGGGCGAGGACGCGACTGCGCGCGTCGCGGCGGACAATACGAAGCCGGCCGACAACTTTGCGCTCGCGCCGCGTCCCAAAGTCGCGCAGCGTTGGGGCGAGGAAACGTTTCGCGCCCTGGTCGAGGCGGCCCCCGACGCCGTCGTGATGATCGACGACGACGGGGTGATCGTGCTGGTCAACGCGCATACCGAGCGGCTCTTCGGCTATCGCCGCGAGGAATTGCTCGGGCACCGGGTCGAGCTGCTCGTTCCCGAGCGGTTCCGCCAATCGCACCCCGAACATCGCAAACGATTTTTCTCGCAGGGTGCGTCGCGGCCGATGGGGAGCGGACTCGAGCTGTTCGGCCGTCGCAAGGACGGACACGAGTTTCCGGTCGAAATCAACCTGGCTCCGATCAAGGCCGAGGGGATCCCGTTCGTCACGGCCGCGATTCGAGACATCACCGATCGCAAGCGGCTCGAGGCCCGCTACCGCACGCTGGTCGAGGGGATTCCCGCCGTGACCTTCATGGCGGCCCTCGATCAGGAGAACAGCGAATTTTATGTCAGCCCGCAGATCGAAGAGTTGCTCCGCTTTTCGCAGGCCGAATGGATGGGAGATCCGTTCCTCTGGCACCGCCAGCTGCACCCCGAAGACCGCGAGCGCTGGGGAGCGGAGTTCGCCCGCACCTGCTCGGCCGGCGTGAATTTCAAATCGGAATACCGCTTCATCTCCCGCGACAACCAGGTCGTTTGGGTGCATGGCGAGGCCCGTGTCGTCCGGGACGAACAGGGGCGGCCGCTGTTCCTGCAGGGCATCGCCTTCGACATCACCGAGAGCAAGCGGGCCGAGGAGGCGCTGCGCCGTTCGGCCGAAGAGCTGGAACGGAAGGTCCGCGAGCGGACGGCCGCTCTCGAAGAAGCGTCGCTACGGGCCGAAGGGGCCAGCCAGGCCCGCGCTTCGTTTTTGGCCAATATGAGCCACGAAATCCGCACGCCGCTCAACGGCATCATCGGTTTTGCCGACCTGCTGCGCCGCAAGGCCGACTCCGGCGAGGCCGAGCGGATGGAGTGGCTGCAGATCATTCACGACGGCGGCAAGCACCTCTTGGCCCTGATCAACGACATCCTCGACCTCTCCAAAGTCGACGCGGGCAAGCTCAGCATCGAGCGGCTTGAATTCTCTCCAGTCAAAATCGTCACCGAGGTCTGCGCGATCCTGCGGTCGCGGGCTGAAGAAAAGGGGCTCAAGCTCGAGGCGGAGTTCGACGGACTGCTGCCCCAAACGATCGAGTCCGACCCGACTCGCCTGCGGCAGGTGCTGATGAACGTTGCTGGCAACGCGATCAAGTTCACGCCGCAGGGGCACGTGCGGATCGTGGCCCGCCTGGAAAATGCGACATCCAACGATCCGAGGTTCATTGTCGAGATTCAGGACACGGGCATCGGCATCCCGGCCGACAAGCTCGATTCCATCTTCAACCCATTCACACAGGCCGACTCGTCGATCACCCGGCAATATGGGGGCACCGGGCTGGGGCTGGCGATCAGCCGTCGGCTGGCGGAGCAACTGGGCGGCGGCGTCACGGTCGCAAGCGAAGTGGGGCGCGGCACCAGATTTATCTGTTCGTTTGCCACCGGCCGTTTAAAGGAGCTGACAGAACCGCAAGTCGCGGGAACGACATCAACCGTCGTCGAGCTTCCCAAGCGACGCGGGCCACAGCCGGTGCTCGATCATCGCGTGCTTGTCGTCGACGACGGCGAGACCAATCGCAAACTGATTCAGTTCGTGCTCGGCCGCGCGGGGGCGAAAGTCTTCCAGGCCGAGAACGGACAACAGGCTGTCGATCGCGTTATGGCCGAGCCGTTCGACCTGATCCTGATGGACATGCAAATGCCCGTGATGGACGGCTACCATGCGACGGCCGAGCTCCGCACCCGCGGCATCACCGTCCCGATCATCGCGCTGACGGCCAACGCCATGAAGGGTGACGAAGTTCGCTGTCGCGAGGTGGGCTGCTCCGGCTATCTGGCCAAGCCGATCGACATGGACTTGCTGTTGGCCATGGTCACGAGCGCCCTGACGGAATCGGTCCACACACGCAGCGTGCCGCCTCCGGTCGGCGCGGTCGAGTCGTATGCCACGCCGCACGGCACCCCGGCGGGCGCTCCGACCGCCCGTGCGCCTGCCGCCGCTCGTGCCGACACTTCCGCTGGACGATCCGGACTTTCGCGAGATTGTCGAGAATTTCGTGGCACGGCTCGGCGAACGACTCGACGAAATGGATAGCGCCCTCGCCACGCTCGACCTGTCGGCCCTGGCGAAGCTGGCCCATTGGCTGCGCGGGACGGGCGGGAGCGTCGGGTTTGCCGATTTCACTGAGCCGTCGACGCGCCTGGAAGACCTGGCGCGAGAGCGCCGCGTCGCTGAAATTCCCGACACGCTCCGCCACTTGCGCGAGCTGGCCGCCCGCATCGTGATCGACTGACAATCCGCGCGAACTGCGCCGGGCAGCCGGTCAGGCCAGCGCCCGCAGGCCGCGCGTCAATCGCTCGAGCCCGTCGCGAATCTCCGGTGCCGAGCCGCCGAAGCCAATGCGAAAGTGGTCCGTGCAGTCGGCGCCGAAGAAACGGCCCGGCGACACGAGCAGGCTGAACTCGCTCTGCAAGCGTTCGGCCACGCGGTCGAACTCAAGTCGGCCTGTCCAGCGGGGAAAATAGAGGCAACCCGCCGGGGGCACGTCGCCCGCCAGCAGGTTCGCCTGCCGCAGTTCGTGTGTCCCGGCCGAGACCAGCGCCGGTTCGTCGCCAAGTGGGCGAGGCTCTCCTGCAAGAGCCCGTCGATTTGCTCAAACGCCATGAGCGAGAGCGCTTCCAGGATTTTCGAGCCGATGCTCTCGAACTGGATCCAGTCGTTCAAAAGCTGCGGGTAGCGACCACGATCGGCGATCACCCAGCCGCAGCGCAGCGCGCCTAAGCCAAACGTTTTCGTGAGGCTGCTGACGGTGGCGATGCACGGATCGATGTCGGCCGCCGTGCGAAAGGGCTCCGCGCCGAGGCCGAGAAACGTCTCATCGATGATGATCGTGATGTGGGGCGCGACGGATTTGACCGCGAGGGCCAACTGGCCGACTTCGTCGCGCGTCAAAAAGCTGCCGGTTGGATTGTGGAGATTGGAGACGACGAGCGCCGTCGTCGTCGGCCGTACAGCCCGGCAAAAAGCTTCGGCGAGGTCTCCCGGCTTCCGCTCGAGCGGAATCGGCACGGAGACGACGTTGGCGGCGTACCGCGCCGGCAGGATGGCCAGCGGCTGGTAGGTGGGCGATTCGACCAGCACTTCGAGCCCTGGTTTACCGGCGTAGAGCGAATCGCACAGCAGCCGATACGCGGCCGACGCGCCGGCTGCGAGATAAATCTCGCGGTCGTCCGGCACGCGATAGGTCCGGCGAATCGCGTCTTTCAGCGCGGGCAAGCCATACTCGTTGGTTGCGGTCATCCGCTCGAGCAGCGCCGGCAGCCGCTCCCGGCAGACGCGCTCGAACCACGTATCGACCGACGCCGTGTGGACTCCCGAAGTCGACAGGTTGGCGATGCGACCGCCGGCTCCCGCTTTGTCGAGCGACACTACGTGATGCTTGATCCAACCAACGAACGACTCGGGCAATTCCGGCATCCGCTTCTCTCCGGGGCAACGATGCGGTGGTCGCGACTTGCGGCGCCTCGATTGGGCCGCGCGACCAGCTCGCAGAATGCTCACACGCCACATGCCAGCTTAACCAAGCGGAGTGACTATTTGCGCTTAGGCGGCGTGCGGCCGGTCTTCTTCTTCGCGGCCGGCGTTTTTCGCGCGGCGGACGTCTTCGGTGCGGCGGCTTTGCCGGTGGCCACCTTGGTGCCAGGAGCCGACGTGTCGGCCAGCTTCTTCTTGGCGGTGCCGGCGGCCGATTTGCCGCTGAGGCGTCTTGGCGTGCTCGCTCGGTCTTTTGGCCGTTGCTTGGCTTTTTTGCTCGGGCTGCCGCTCCGCGACGGCCGCGGACGGGACCACCGCGCGCGGCCTTTTCGGCGGCCCATTGGGCCACTTGTTCGAGGGTCACTTCCTCGAGGCCGGTCCCTTTGGGGATGGTGACGTTGATGTCGCCGTAACGGACAAACGGTCCGTAGCGTCCCTCGAAGATGGCGACCGGGCTGGCATCTTCCGGGTGTTTTCCCAGCTCACGAACGGGCGTGGCGCTGGCCCGCTTGCGGGCCTGTTTGAGCATCTCGACTGCCGTCTCGAGGTCGACGTTCAGCACGTCGGACTTGCGGCCGTTGATGTCGAACGTGCCGTCCTTGCCGAACGACTTGAAGACCCCTTCGTGAACCACGTACGGGCCGAACCGGCCGATTCCCGCTTTCACCGGCTTGCCGCTCTCGGGATGGTTGCCCAAGGTGCGCGGCAGGGCGAGCAGCTTCATGGCCGTCTCGAGCGAGACAGTAGCCGGCTCGATGCTCTTGGGAATGCTGGCTCGGCGGGGCTTCGGGCCGTCCTCGATGACGTCGCCCAGTTGCAGATAGGGTCCGTAGGGACCGGCGAGCACATAGATCGGCTGACTCGTCTCGGGATCGAGGCCCAACGGCTCGGAGCCGCGCTGCTTTTCTTCGAGGAGCCGCGTGGCCACGTCGGCCGAGATATCGGCCGGAGCGACGTCGTCCGGGATGGAAACGGTGAGCTTCTTGCCGTCGGTTTCCTGCTCGAAGAACGGGCCGAAACGTCCGACGCGGATCACCGGCACCAAGCCGTTAATCCGCAGCGAACAGGCTTCGCGTGGGTCGATCGATTCTTCCTTGGCCTTCACCTGCTCCACCAGTCCGTCGGAACCGGCGTAAAAACTCGTGAGGTAAGGCAGCCGCTCGGCTTCGCCATTCGAGATGTCGTCGAGCGTCTGCTCCATCTTGGCGGTGAAGCCGAGATCGACGAGCCGCGGGAAGTATTTTTCAAGCAGCTTCGTGACGGCCAGCGCCGTAAAAGTAGGCACGAGCTGGTTGCCCGATTTGCGGACGTATCCGCGGTCTTGAATTGTGCTGATGATACTGGCGTACGTGCTCGGCCGGCCGATCCCTTCGGCTTCGAGCGTGCGGACCAGGCTCGCGTCCGTGTAGCGGGCGGGGGGCTTCGTCTCGTGCGAAACCGCCTCGAGCTGGCGACAGGAGAGCGACGAATCGGTCGAGAGCGGCGGCAGGGCCGACTCCTGGTCGTCCATGGCGGCGTCGGGATCATCCACGCCTTCGACGTAGGCGCGGAAATAACCGGGAAACTCGATGTGCCGGCCCGTCGCGCGGAACTCGGCTTCGCCCGATTTGATCGTCACCGTCTGGAACATGAGCTGTGCGTCGACCATCTGCGAGGCGACCGTCCGCTTCCAGATCATCGCGTAAAGCTCGGCCTCGCGGCCGAGGAGCGACAATTCCTCGGCCGTGTGCATCTCGGTGCCCGCCGGCCGAATAGCCTCGTGCGCTTCCTGGGCATTGCGGCTCTTGGTGGTGTAGGTGCGTTCGTTGGCTTCGAGGTAATTGGTGCCGTAGCGTTCGCTGACACATTTTCGCACGGCCGTGATCGCCTCGCGCGAAAGCTGCACGCTGTCCGTACGCATGTAAGTGATGTAGCCGTCTTCGTACAGCCGCTGGGCGACCGACATCGTGTCGCGGGCACTGTAGCCCAGCTTGCGGTTGGCTTCCTGCTGCAAGGTGCTGGTGGTGAAGGGAGGCGAAGGACGCCGGACCTGCGGCCGCTGCTCGACGTCGGTCACGGCCCAGGGGCCGGCCGCCGCACGATCGCGGAGACTCGTGGCCTCCGGCTCAGAAAGCAGTACGACCTCCGACCCGGCCTTGAGCTTGCCCGTCGACTCGTCGAAGTCCTTGCCGGTGGCAATGCGACGGCCGTTTACCGCGGTCAGCGTGGCCTCAAACTCCCGCTCTTCGGCGGCGGCCTGCGACGACTCCGGGTGAGGCACGGCCAATCGTGCCTTGAGGTCCCAGTACGTACCGCTGCGGAAAGCCATCCGTTCCAGCTCGCGCTGGACCAGCAGCCGCACGGCCACCGATTGCACGCGTCCGGCGGAGAGGCCGCGGGCGATCTTCTTCCACAACAGCGGGCTGAGCGTGTAGCCGTAGAGCCGGTCGAGCACGCGGCGCGTTTCCTGGGCTTCGACCAGCTTCTCGTCGATCTCCCGCGTGTGCAGAATGGCGTTTTGGATGGCCTCGTTGGTGATTTCGGAAAAGACCATCCGTTTGACGGGCACGCGTGGCTTCAAGAGCTGGCTCAAATGCCAGCCGATGCTCTCCCCCTCGCGGTCTTCGTCGGTCGCCAGAATCAGTTCCGAAGCATTCTTCATGGCCTGCTTCAGCTGGCTGACGGTTTTCCGCTTCGACTGCGGAATGACGTAGACGGGCTCGAATTCGTGCTCGACATTCACGCCGAGCGTCGCCCAGGATTTTTTCTGCTGCTTGATTTCTTCGGGGACTTCCGCGGCCTTGGCGGGCAGGTCGCGGACGTGGCCCATGCTGGCCATGACCGAGTAGTTCTTGCCCAAGAACCCGCCGATCTTGCGGGCTTTGGCCGGCGATTCGACGATCACCAGGCTGGGACGGCCGCTTCGCGCGGTCGCAGGGGCGCCGCCGTCGCCGTCTTTTCCTCGGCCGCGTGCTGTCGCCGCCTTGGTTTTTTTTCTCGCCACTCAAACAATCCTTAGTACGCTCGCGTTATCCGCTCCAAGTGCGAGGACCCGCTCTAAGTGCAAGAGGCCATTAGGTCTGTTGGACTTGTACCCACCCAATCGAGAGCTACAATGCGCGGCGATTCGAGCCCCCGGACCGCGTGTCGCGTTTCGGATTGCTCGGGCCTTTCGCCTTGCACCGGATACGCCGGGATCCGATGCTAAGCTCGTGGCTTACGACGCGGACGCTCGACGGCGCCGCGAACTTTTGTTGATGATCGCGGCGGCCGAGACTGGGCCATGATTAAGTTAAGTCTCTCAAGTCTGTCAAGTGTCTGCTGTTCGGTGCGGACATGAAGCGGGCGCGACGGCGCCTCGGTCACTGGGTAAGTCGCACTACAAATGATTGCCCAGTCGAGCCCAGCGATTCCAACAAGTCGAGCCCGGTATCGTAAGTTTTCTTAGTGTAGGTGTGTGTTTGATTTGTCTTTTTCGGCCGGTCACGACAGACGACGGTCCGCTACGAAATTCGAACAAATTCCGGCGAGCCGCTGCGCGGTGAACGGCCGGCCGCACATACGTTTTGAACCACTCCGAATCTTGAACGAAGTCGCATCTTGAACGAATAATTGCGACGGCCAATCGCCGTCGCAGCTCGAGGAAAGTCATGCAGTCCCCCTTCGCGATCTTCCGCAAGCACCAAAAAGTGGCCATGGTCATCCTCACCGGATTGTCCATGTTCGCCTTCGTCGTCATGGACCAGCTGCGGGCCGAAAGTCCGATGACGATGCCGATTCTGGCGGCCGCCATCGGCATGATGGTCTTCGGCTTTTACGGGTATCGCCGCGGCGAGCCGGTCACTTGGGGTGTGGCGGGAACGGCGCTGGGCATCGCGATTGCCGTCGTGGCCATGCGTTTCACGCCAGGGCCCAAGCCCCCCGTGCAGACGGCCATGGGCGACATCTCGCACGACAATCTCAACAACCTGATTACCAGGCGAAACAACGCCAATAACTTTTTGCAGAGGGCGTTCGAGAAGATTTCGCCTCCCCGCAGTCAAAATCCGATGTATCTGCAGTATTACGAGCAGCAGCTGCGGAGCATCTTGTTCGATTTCGGCCTCAGCCAAGGGAACGATCCCACGAACGATGTGATCATGGGCTTCCTGCTCGACAAGGAAGCCGACGACATGGGCCTGTCGGTCTCCGACGGCGCCATTTCGGACTACATCAACAAGGTCACCGATAACAAGCTTTCGCCCACTGAATATGGGGACATCCTCAAATCGCTGCGGCTGACCGACCAGCAGGTCTACGATGCCATCCGCGGCGAGCTGCGGGCTCGCCTGGCGATGGAGATGTTGCTGCCCCACGCCTCGCCGACGCCCGAGCAGTATTGGGACGACTATCGCAAGCTGCAGGTCACCGAAACGCTGGATGTGGCCGCCGTGCCCGTCGCCGACTTCCTCGCCGAGGCCCCGAAGCCGAGCGACGAAGAGATCCGCAAGTACTACGACGCCTGGAAGGGAATTGCGCCCGAGGCTCAAGGAGCGCCCGGCCTGATGCAGCCGAGGCGTGCGCGGATCGAATACCTCGAGGCCGACTTTGCCGAGTTGGAAAAGCAGGTCGCCGCCAAGCCGGTCAGCGATGCCGAAGTCAAAAAGTACTATGAGGACCACAAGCAGGAATACCGCAATCGGCCGCCGGCCGGTTCTTCCAGCGTCAATCCGCTGATGGAGACGCCCAATGTGCTGACCGATCCCGGACTGACGGCGCCGGCCGCGCCCGTGTTGCCCGCACCGCGTGTCGCCGCAAATGCCGCCGCCGGCCAAGCAGCCCACCGCTCCGACTCTCCCCGCGCCGAATGCACCGACGACCGCGCCTCCCGCCACTCCGGCGGCACCCAGCGGTTCCAAGTCGACGCCGGCACCGCAAAAGAGCGGCGATAAAAACTCGAAGTCGGGTGCGATGAACGATCGTCCCGCGCGAACCGGCAGCCATGACGGCGAAATGCTGGCTCTCGCCGACGGACCGTTCGACCGTCCGATCCAGGTCGCCTACCAGACGGCCTCTCCGGCGAAACCAGCCCCCAAGAGCGAAGCCGGCAAGAACGACGCCAAACCGGCAGCCCCGACGACCAAGACCGGACGGGCGCTCCTGCCGCCTCCCAGCCGCGCGAGCCGAAGCCACCAGCAATGCCGCGGACCGGTGGAGCGGCCAAAGCGGAAACCGAACCGGAATTTCGTCCGCTCGATGACCTGCTGCAGCGCGAGATCCGCGACCAGATCCTCCGCAATCGGACGGTCGAAGTCATGAAGGCTCGCGTCCAGGCCGGCTACGACTTTATGAAGAAGCTGGGCGAGCAATTGATCCCGGCGGAAATTGGCGGCACGCCGGCGATGAACGCCGAAGAGCGGACCAAGGCGCTCAAAGATTACGCGGCCAAGCAGGGTCTCAAGTACGGGATCACGCCGCTGCTCTCTCCCATGGAGCTCAACGAAGCGGTCGACAAGTACCCGATCGCCGCGGCCTCGGAGCCCCTCGATAATCCGTTCCAGAATCGCGAACCGATCGGCGTGCTGCAGGAAGTCTTTGGCACGACGCCGGAAACTCTGTTCCAGCCGGCCCAGGCGGACGATCACGACGCGCATCGTTTCGCGTTCTGGAAGGTGGAAGACGTTCCCGATCACGTGCCGTCGCTCGACGAGCCAGGCGTGCGCGAACAGGTCGTCCGCGGCTGGCAGATCGCCACGTTCGCCGAAAAGGCCGCCGACACGCGTGCCAAAGAGCTGGCGGACGTTGCCCGCAAGAACAGCAAGCCGATGACGGAGGCCCTCGCCGGGCAGACGGTGACGAACAAGCCCAAGGGGCCGTCGCTCGTCGTCCTGCCGACGGCGCCCTTCTCCTGGTACACGACTAGCTCCACCGCACCGCAGGGCCTGATGCAAGATACGATGCCCAAGCTGTCCGACATCGCGGGGGTCAAAGGAGCCGACGACGCGTTCATGAAGACCGTCTTCGACGAGATGAAAGTCGGCGACGTCAAGGCCGTCCCGAATATGGGCGGCTCGATCTTCTACGTCGTCCGCGTCAAGAACCGGCACCCGGAGAACGCGGAAGAAATGGCCGCGTTTCGCGCCCGCTTCATGAAGGAGAACTTCTTCGGCAGTTTCCTCGGCCACTCGACGTACGAGTATTTGAACGCTCCGGCCGAGCAACGACTGGTGAGCGAATGGGCCGATCGGCTGTTCGCCAAGTACCAGGTGAAGCGGAACGCGGACGAAGAGCCCGTGCGCCAACCGCGCTCGCGGCGCCGGATGGGCTAAGGCACTGCGAATCTCGCGTCGTTGGCGGATCAGCGCGGACGCAGAGTTCGCAGGAAGAACTGATCCACGGCGTCGGTCACGTAGGGTACGCACTGGATCGAGTGCGGGCAGTGGTCGACATGCGCGAGCCGCAGGTAGGTCAGATCGTGCCGGCCCGCCGCGGACAGCGCGGCCACATAGCGATCGGCCGTCTCGACGCCGACCTGGGCGTCGATCTCACCGTAAATTAAAAGGAGAGGCGGTCCCTGCGCGGCCACATGGTGCCCGGGAGAGGCTTGCTCGTACCGGGCCGCGCGGTCGCCCTCGGGCGGACCGCCCATAAAGCGACCGATCACTTCGCGCAACGTGCCACGACGGTAGTCCGCCACTAAATCGATCGGTCCGCTGTCGCTCACGGCCGCTTGCACGCGGCTCGACCGCTCGAGCGGTTGATTCCGATCTGCGGGATCTTCGCAAGCGGCCAACATCAGCGCGAGATGTCCGCCGGCCGAGTTGCCCCACGCGCCGAACTCCCGGCGCATCGAGCCCGTATTCGGCCGCGTGTTGTCGCAGCCAGCGGACGGCGTCCCGGCAGTCGTCGAGCGCGGCCGGATAGGGGGCCTCTTTCGACAGGCGGTAGTTGATCGTCGCCGCGGCGAAGCCCAGCCGGGCAAAGTCGACGATGTTGGCCGGGACATGGTGCTCATCGGAGGCGAAGCTCGATTTGTCTCCCGTGATCCAGCCGCCGCCGTGAATGACGACGATCGTCGGAAACGGACCTTCGTGCGACTGGTCGGGGATCGCCAAATCCAACTGGCAGGCTTTGCAGCCACTCTTATAGGACAGATTCAAAGAGATGCGGATGTAGGCCCGGTTTTTGCCCGTCACGACGGTCATCCGGGCGGCCGGCGGCGCGAATTTTGGTTTGGGAGCGGGTCCGTCGCCTGCAGTGGCGCTTGCCCCGCTCAGCATGATGAGCAACGAAAGGGCAGCCGCTCGCGTCGCGCGCCGACGGGTCGTCATCACGTTCGGACCTTGTTCAATGTTAATCGATTCGATTCGCCGATCGATTCGATTTGGCGGGAGTCAGCTGATCCTCGACCAGTCCATGGACGTGCCGCAAATAGGCGTTCGAGATGTCCGAGCGCTGCACCAGACCGAGCACTTTGCGGTCGGTCGTGCCGTCGATGACGGGCAGGGCGGTGAGGTCGTTTTCGACAAACAGCTCGAGGGCCCGATCGACCCGGTCTTCCAGGTGCAGCGCGTCGACGTCGGTCCGCATCAAGTCGGCCGCCAGGATCATCGAGCGGGAGTGGGGCGACTGCGCGGCCAGATGCGCCTCCTCCAGGCTCAACACGCCCAACAGGCGTCCCTCGGCGTCGGTCACCGGCAGCGCGTTGCACGACGTGCTCGTCATAACTCCAAGCACGTGCTCCAGCCGGTCCTCGGGGCGGACCACTGGCACCTTGTGCGGAGAGACAAACTGGCTGACTTGCAGGCCCGTCAGCACTTCGCGGACGTAGTCCCCCTGGTGAGCCGGCGAACGCGAGCGGCTTTCCACCTGCGAGCTATAGATCGATTGTTCGTCGGAGAGCAAGAATGCGATGGCGCAAACCCAGAGCGTTGGCAGCAGCAAATCGTAGTTGCCGGTCATTTCGCTCACGATCACCATCGTCGAGAAGGGCGTCTTGGCGGCCGCGGCGAAGAACCCTGCCATTCCCACGATCACGAACGAGCCCGGATGCGGCGCGAGCCACGGGCGAATCCAGTGGAGTAAGATCCCGAGCGCACCTCCTCCGCAGCCGCCGATGACCATCGACGGGCCGAAGACGCCCCCGGAACCGCCGCTGCCGATCGTCAAGCCCGTCGTGAGGATTTTGCCCAATGCAATCAGCGCCAGCACCAGTGCGAGCCCCAGGCTCGCCTGGTGTTCGGCCGGAAGGGTCATCGCCTCCTGTAAGCTGCCGTAACCAAATGAAAGCACGGCCAGCACTCTTTGATCGCGGCCGACCAGGTAATACAGCGCGAGCCCCAGTAGGCCGCTCGCAAACGCGCCGACGGCTGGCTTGAAGTGACGTGGGATTTTCCAGCTGTGAAAGAGGTGCGTCAGCCCGTAAAAGGTCCGCGTGTAAAGCATGGCCAAAACGACCATCAACAGCGCCAGGATCAAATACGAAAGCAACCGCAACGGCGAATTGAAGGTCAGCATGTGCCTGACGTCGTCGGGAATCGAAAACAGCGGCACCCAGCCGAACTTGCATCCCGAACGTGCAATACGCGGCCACGCTCGCCAGCCCGGCCGGGATGATGACCTCCGACTCGAAGTCGGGCGAGCGATAGAGGACCTCGGCGGCGAAGAGCGCGCCGGCCAACGGCGCGCGGAAGATGGCGGCCACACCGGCGCCCATGCCGGCGGCCATCAGCGTGCGACGCTCGACCGGACGCAGACGCAGGATTGTTCCCAGATACGACCCGAAGCCGGCGCCGATTTGGGCGATCGGTCCTTCGCGTCCGCCCGAGCCGCCGGTGCCCAAGGTGAGAGCGCTCGCGACAATCTTGACGAGCGGCACCCGCGGGCGAATCAGACCCTGGTGGTAGTGATAGGCCGCGATGGCCGCATCGGTCCCGTGTCCTTCCGCTTCCGGAGCGATCGAGAAGACCAAGCAGTACCGCTCAACAGGCCGCCCAACGTCGGCATGAGCAAGAGCATCCACGGCCGAAACGGAGTGGTCGACTCGGGAAACAGCGACGGCTCGCCGCCGGGCGGAGTCGGCCGATAGCCGGCCCAGTCTTCGAGTGCGTAGTGAAACACGTACTGGCAGGCGAGATAAAAGACGATCGCCCCGAGCCCGGCGATGATTCCCACCAGCACCGAGAGCAACATCACTCGGCCCTGCGGCCGAAACCGCTTGCGAGCGAGGCTCCAGAATTCGGGCAACCACTTGAGCGGGTGCGAAGGGACGGGAATGTGTGACGAACGGGCGCTGGCCGTGGTCGGCGGAATGCCGGACGCGTCATGTCCGTCCATCGACAGATTGCCTCACCGGGAGGGAGCACAGGTTCACGGCGCGGACGTCGCGCAGTTCGCGAACACCGAGCGGGACCGGTCGTCGCGTGGGCCGACGTTGCCGCAGGCCAAAGACGGTTTTTATCTCGCGACGGCGTAGATGACCAGGACCGCGGCGGTCCAAAATATCGCGAAGACCAAGGCGGCCAGGCCAATCATGGACAGCACCATCGCCCAGCCCTTCGTCCAGTAATAAAACGGGTCGAGTCCGGGCGGCCGTGGAAAGACGTACCCCAACCCGGAAAAGAAGACGAGCGCCCCCAGTCCGATGGGGAAGAAGGCCTGGTGCCACTCGGGGATTTTGAGCCTGTCGAACGCGTAAGCCAGGCCGAGAAACCAGGGGACCAAGTAGAGCGAACCGAAGTGAACCGCCCGGATGTCGCGAAAATGCGGCTTGAGCGACGGGGCCACCTTGAGATCGAGCAAAGTCCACAGAATGCCGGTCGCGACCATCGAGACCATGTGCAGAGCGGCAAGCACGAAATAGAGTTCCCGCATCGTCATCGCTGAACGTCCTGCGGGTTCTGTAACCCGCGAATCCAAGAAAATGAGTGAAAACTCCGTCATCGGCGGGCGTCATCCGGAGCCGGCCGAAAAAGTTCGCTTCAGCCTACTCGTGCGTTCCCGTCGCGCCCACACTGACGATAAACTTGCCTGGGTATTTTGAGGCCGACGGCTGCCCCCGTGATTTGGCGCTCCGGATTTGCCGATCCGGAATTGGCGGCAGTTGACTTCCGTCGTACGATATCGTGAGGTCGTGCCGCGGCCGTAGCGATAGAAATCCACGATCAAGCCCCACCCAAACAGCCTCTCCGGTCGCGCCCTGGCGGAGCGAGGAAGAAAACAATGCGTGCTGGCGTCGTCTCCGCTTTCGGGTTCATCGGCCTGTTACTAACTTCCGGCTCGCTGTCGGCGTCCCCTCCGTCAAAATCTCCGGCGGCGCAGAATCCGCAAACTCGGCCGACGATCGCCAATTTCACGCTGGCCGATATTTATGCCGAAAAATGGTCGCTCGAGGCCCAGAAGGATAAAGACGTTGTGGTTGTGGCCTTCGTGGGCACCGAGTGCCCGCTGGCTAAGCTATACGGTCCCCGCTTGGCCCAGTTGGCGTCGGGCTACGCGGGCAAGAGCGTGGCCTTTGTCGCCATCGATTCCAACGTGCAAGACTCGCTGGCCGAGTTGACGGCTTACGCCCGCGCGGCGCACCTCGAGTTTCCCGTGCTGCGGGACGTGAAGAACGAAGTGGCCCGCCAGTTTGGCGCGACGCGCAACCCACAGGTTTTTGTCCTCGATCGAAATCGGGCCGTCCGTTATCACGGCCGCATCGACGATCAGTACGGCGTCGGTTTTGCACGGAAGGAAGCCAAGCGGCAGGACCTCAAGCGGGCGATCGACGAGTTGCTGTCCGGTCACGATGTCACGGTGACCGAAACGACGGTCGTCGGCTGCTTGATCGGCCGCGCGCACGAGCCGCAGGCCCATGCCTCCGTCACCTACTCGAACCAAATGGCCCGCCTGTTCAACAAGCGGTGCGTCGAGTGCCATCACGCCGGCGATATCGCTCCCTTCTCGCTGACGAGTTACGACGACGCCTCGGGCTGGGCCGAGATGATTGCCGAGGTGGTTGACCAGGGGCGGATGCCTCCCTGGCACGCCGATCCAAAGTACGGCAAATTTGCCGACGATCGCCGGTTGACCGACGAAGAGCGGCGCGAGATTCACGAATGGGTCGACGCCGGGGCTCCCCAGGGTGATCCGAAAGAGACGCCACCGACACCGACTTTCCCCTCGACGGGCTGGCACCACGACCGAGCGCCCGATCTGGTCCTGGCCATGAGCCCAGAACCGTATCACGTAAAGGCCGACGGCGTATTGCGCTATCAGCATTTCCGCGTCGAAACGGGTTTCACTGCGGACAAATGGATCGAGATGGCCGAGGTGATGCCGGGCAACCGGGCCGTCGTGCACCATGTGCTCGTGCACTGCCGCTCGAATCGCGGCGGGTTTGGCGACGGGGTCGCGGGTCAGGGATTTTTGGCGGCCTACGTTCCCGGGCTGCGGCCGATTCCGTATGCGAAGGGCATGGCCAAGTGTATGCCGGCCGGCTCGTCCCTCACGTTCCAGATCCACTACACGCCCAACGGGACGGCTCAGGACGACGTCACGCGGATCGGGCTATGGTTCGCCGATCCGAAAAGCGTCACCCGCGAAGTGAAAACGGTCGCCGCGACCAATCTGATGTTTTCTATTCCACCCGGGGCCGACAATTACCGGGTCGACGCGACGTCGAACCGCTTGCCCGAGGGATCGCAGGTGCTGACCTTCATGCCGCACATGCACCTCCGCGGCAAATCGTTCTTCTACGAGGCCGTCTTCCCTAACGGCAAGCGGGAGACGCTGCTTGATGTGCCGAAGTACGACTTCAACTGGCAGACGGCCTACCGCGAGGTGAAGCCTCTGTCATTCCCTGCCGGCACGCGCATCCACGCCATCGCCCACTTCGACAACTCGGAGGAAAACCTCAACAACCCGAACCCGAAAAAGCCCGTCTTTTGGGGCGACCAGACTTATGAAGAGATGATGATTGGCTACTTCGATCTGTCGGTTCCCAAAGGAACGCAGATGGAGAACGGACGCGGCTCTCGCCGGCGCGAAGGTCGCGGGCTGGGGGCGGGCGGAGGTCTGAACCGGGAGGGACTCGCCGGAATGCTCAAGGGGCTCGACGCCAACCACGACGGGAAAATCTCCCGCGACGAAGTCCCGCCGCGATTTCAGGACATGTTCGACCGCATCAGCGGCGGCAAGGACAGCATTTCGGTCGAAGACGCGGAGAAGCTCTTGACGCGTTTGCGCCGCGGCGCGGATCGCTCCTGAAGCGGAGTCTGAGGTCGGCGAAAGTGCGCAACGCGGCCCGCTTGTCGAGCGGCGAACCGCTGGCTAGAATCGCGGCGGCAGCCGGCTCGCTGGTTGACGCGAAGGCGTTCTCGCGGCCGGTCTTGTTGTAACGCCGCTTGCGTTTGACGGCGTGCGCCGCAGTTTGCGTGTGCTGAGCGTCGGACTGGCCGGGGCTCCGTTTGCCGGTTCTGCTGGAAGAACGTGCTGAACTAGAAGAACCAAGAAATCCGTGGGCGACCATCTCCACTCCTTCGAACCGATTCTGCTGTTTGCGGCCGTGTTGGTCGCGTTTTGCATCGTCAACCTGATCCTAGCCCACACGATCGGTCCGAAGCGGAAGACGGCCGTGAAGGACATGCCCTACGAATCGGGCATGGATCCGATCGCCGACGCCCGGCAGCCGTTTGACGTCAAATTCTCGCTGATTGCGATCCTGTTCCTGCTCTTCGACGTCGAATTGTTGTTCCTCTTTCCCTGGGCAGTGAGCGCGTACGAAGCCAACGGCGGCGTGCCTGTCGAAATGCGGCGCGACGTCTTTTGGGTGATGGTGGCCTTCGTGCTGACGCTGCTGATCCCTTACGTCTATGCCTGGCGGAAAGGGGTCTTTCAGTGGCGATAACCTCCGACAATGTCTTCATGACGCAACTGGACGCGGCCGCAAACTGGGCCCGCTCCAATAGCCTCTGGCCGATGCCGTTTGCCACGGCCTGCTGCGGCATCGAACTGATGGCGACCGCTTCGTCCCGGTACGACATCGCCCGTTTCGGCGCGGAAGTGATGCGGTTCAGCCCGCGGCAGTGCGACTTGTTGATCGTCGCCGGCCGCGTGGTGATGAAGATGCTCCCCGTACTGCAGCGGATCTGGCTGCAGATGCCCGAGCCCAAATGGTGCATTTCGATGGGGGCCTGTGCCTGCACGGGGGGCGTGTTCGACACATACGCCGTGGTGCTGGGCGTCGACCGCTTCATCCCGGTCGATATCTACGTTCCCGGCTGTCCGCCGCGACCCGAGCAGCTGTTGAACTCGATCATCGAGCTGCAAAACGCGATCAAGAAGCACGGCACGCTAAACGGGACGGAATTCGCGGACCGCCGCACGGCCGAGGGGCCCGCCCCCCTGTCGCTCGAGGAACTGCGCCGCAGCCGCGACTTCCTGCTGGCAAAAGCGGGGGATGAAGCGCTGGCTCAGCAACAACGGACGGCCCCACCCACTCAATGACCTCCATGAGCACCATCGAGCGGCTGAAACAGCGATTTAGCGGCGAAGGCTTCGCCAGCAGCCAATTTCGCGACAACACGCGTTTCGACATCCCCCCGGCCGACGTCACCGGCGTGCTGACTTTTCTCAAGAACGACTGTGGATTCGACCTGTTGGTCGATATCACCGCGGTCGACCTGCTTGAATATCCCGACGCTCGCAACCGCTTCCGCGTGTTCTACGCCCTGGCGAACACGGCGACGGCCGAGCGGATTTACATACGCACCCACCTCGACGAGCCGGAGCTGACGCTGCCCTCCGCGTACCCCTTGTGGCGCGGGGCGGACTGGATGGAGCGCGAGGTCTTCGACATGTTCGGCATTCGGTTCGCCGGTCACCCCAACCTGAAACGGATCCTGATGCCCGAAGAATTTACGGCCTTTCCACTTCGTAAGGACTATCCCTTGCGTGGCCGCGGCGAGCGCCATAACTTTCCGGTCATCACCCGTGCCGAAAGTTGAGCCGACGGCGAGCGGCCGGCCCCGCCGGTCCGTGCTTTGCGATTCTTTGAGGCCCGCGGCAGTCGATCACCACTATGTCCCTGCAACTTTCCGAGCTCAGCGACGCCGACTCAGACGACCAGGAGTATCTGTGGACCCTGAATTTCGGTCCGCAGCATCCGGCCACCCACACCACGCTGCGCCTGGTCCTCAAGCTCGACGGTGAAACGATCGTCGGCGCCGTGCCCGATATCGGCTACCTGCACAGCGGCTTCGAGAAACTGGGCGAAGACCTCGACTTCAATCAGTACGTGACCATCGTCGACCGGATGAACTACATCTCGCCGGTCGCCAACGAGCTCTCTTGGATCCAAACGGTCGAAAAGCTGGTCGGCGTCACGATCACGCCCCGCTGTAAATACGTCCGCACGATCTTTGCCGAGCTGATGCGGATCCACGATCACCTGCTCTGCGTCGGTGCTGCCGCGCTCGACCTGGGCGCCTTCACGCCGTTCTTGTACGCCTTCAAGCAGCGAGAAAAGATCTACGACATCTGCGAGTTCGCCTCGGGACAGCGATTCCACTCGAGCTACATGCGCGTGGGCGGCGTAATGTACGACGTGGATGACAAGTGGGTGAACCTCGTCCGCGATTTCGCCGCCCATTTCCCCGCGGCAGTGGCCGAAATCACCCGCCTGCTCACCCGCAACCGCATCTTCATGTCACGGTTGCGCGGCGTCGGCGTGCTGACGCGCGAGGACGCGATCAATTTCAGCTGCTCGGGCCCCGTCGCCCGCGCCAGCGGCGTCGTCCGCGACCTTCGCAAAGACGAGCCCTATCTCGCCTATCCCGATTTCGACTTCAAGGTTGTCTGCTCCGACGGTTGCGACTGCTACTCGCGCTATATGGTGCGGATGCAGGAAATGTTGGAATCGCAAAAGATCATCGAGCAGGCGATCGAGAACCTGCCCGGCGGAGCGATCAACGTCGATGCGGAGGGCCGGGCCATCATGCCCGGCAAGCAAGAGGTCTATCAGAGCATCGAAGGGCTGATTCGCCACTTCGAGACGATCATTCCCAACCGCGGCTTTTTGGCCCCGGTCGAAGAAATCTACTCGGCGCAGGAAACGGCCAACGGCGAGCTGGGCTACTACATCGTCGGCAACGGTACGATCAAAGCTTATCGGGCGCGGACGCGGCCCCCGTCGTACATCCATTTCGCGGTCTTCCCGCACCTGATCAAGGGACACACGCTGAGCGACGTGGTGGCCGTGCTGGGGAGCCTCAACATCATCGCGGCGGAGTTGGACCGATGAGCGCCTTATCCGAGGAGATCAAACAGCGGATTCGGGCCGAGTTCGTCAAATACGCGAACAAGCGGGCCGTTACGCTGCCGGCGCTTCACATCGTGCAGGACGAGCATCGCTGCGTATCGTCGGATGCCATCCGCGAGGTCGCCACGCTTCTCGAACTGCCGCCGGCCGAGGTCTACGACACGCTGAGCTTTTACGGCTTTTTCCGCGACGAATCGGCCCCGTTGGGCAAGCATCGCGTCTGGATCTGCCGCAGCTTGTCGTGCGCCCTCCGCGGCGGCGAGGAATTACTCGACGAACTGAGCGCGAAGCTCGGCGCCGAGCCTGGCGAAACGACCACCGACGGCAAGATCACGCTCGAATTCGCCGAGTGCCTGGGGGCCTGCGAGGGGGCTCCCTGTCTCTTGGTCGATGACGAGTGCCACATGAACATGACGACCGCCTCGGCCAGCGATTTGATTCAAAACCTGAAGTGAACGACTGGTTCGCGAGGCTCGCCAGCGTCAGATAGGCAACCACGTGGCGACGTTTGAACCCGTACTGATGCGACGAGTCGGCAAGGAGAGCGGCCAGTCGCTCGCCGGCTACCGCGCCGACGGCGGCTACCAGGCGGTCAAAAAGGCGCTCGGCCTCGCCCCCGACGAAGTCACCAAAATCGTCAAAGACTCGGGCCTTCGCGGCCGCGGCGGCGCCGGCTTTCCCACGGGCGTCAAATGGACCTTTTTGCCCAAGGACCATCCGGGCCCGATTTATCTGTGCATAAATGCCGACGAGAGCGAGCCGGGGACGTTCAACAACCGCATCCTGATGGAGCACGACCCGCATCAGATCCTCGAGGGGATCATCATTGCGGCCCACGCCATCAAGTGCCACACGGCCTACCTCTATTTGCGCTACGAGTTCGGCCGCTCGTACCGCACGCTCGATCGGGCGATCCGCGAGTGCTACGCGAACAATCTGCTCGGCAAGAACATCCTGGGGACCGAATTCTCGCTCGACGTCTACCTGCATCGCGGAGCGGGAGCGTATATCTGCGGCGAAGAGACGGGGCTCTTGGAAAGTCTCGAAGGGAAGCGGGCCTGGCCGCGAATCAAGCCGCCGTTTCCCGCCGTCGAAGGGCTCTTCCGCAAGCCGACGATCGTCAACAACATCGAAACGCTGGCCTGCGTGCCGCACATCATCGAGCGGGGCATCGACTGGTTCCGTTCGATCGGCGTGCCTCCCGATCCGAACAACCCGCGCGACGCCGGCAGCCTAGGCCCCAAGCTCTACTGCATCAGCGGGCACGTCAATCAGCCCGGCTGCGTGGAACTGCCGCTGGGAATCACGGCGCGCAGCGCTGGTCGATGAATACGGCGGTGGCGTGTGGAAGGGCCGCAAGGTGAAGGCCTGCGTGCCGGGCGGTATCAGCATGGGCTTCTTGAGCGCGGCGGAGATGGATACGCCGCTCGACTTCAACGGGCCCGGCAAGGTCGGCTGTCTGGGGCTGGGAACGGCCGCGGTGATCGTGGTCGACGATCAGACCAGCATGGTCGACGTGCTTTTCAACTGCTGCCGGTTCATGGCTCACGAATCGTGTGGGCAATGCACGCCCTGCCGCGAGGGGACCGACTGGTCCCGCAAGATCCTGCAGCGGATTCGGGAAGGGCACGGCACCCTGAAGGATTTGGATACGCTCACCGAAATCGCCCACTCGATGGGGACGATTCCCGGCACGACGATCTGCGGCCTGGCTGACGGCGCCGCCTGGCCGATCAAAAACGCGATCCAGAAATTCCGCGGCGACTTCGAGCAATACATCCAGAGCGGCCGCAAAGCGGTCGCGGTGACGGCGTGAGGAACTGATGGGGACCGTCCTCGTAAACGGCACTCCGGTCGAAATCGGCGCGAGCGAGCGGCTGAACGTGATTCAGGCCGCCGACCGGGTCGGTGTCGAGGTGCCGCGCTACTGCTGGCACCCGGCGCTGACGGTCGTCGCCAGCTGCCGCATGTGCCTGGTCGAGACGGGCGAGAAGAAGCCGGACGGCACCATCGCCATGGGGCCCAAGCTCGTCCCCGGTTGCCAGACGCCGGTCAAAGACGGCATGGTCATCGTCACCAACAGCGAGAAGGTGAAGGCCGCACAGGCGCAAACGCTCGAATACCTGCTGCTCAATCACCCGCTCGACTGCCCGGTCTGCGACCAGGCCGGCGAATGCTGGCTGCAGGACTACAGTTATCGCTACGGCCACGCCCATTCGCGGCTGCACGAGCCCAAGATCCACCGGCCGGACAAAGATTACATCGGTAACGAGATCACGCTGTTTACCGACCGTTGCGTGATGTGCTCGCGGTGCGTGCGGTTCACACGCGAAATCGCGGGCACGGCCGAACTGCAAGTCATCAACCGGGGCAGCCACTCGGAAATCGACATCTTTCCGGGCAACCCGTGCAACAACAAGCTGGCGGGCAACGTCGTCGACATCTGCCCCGTCGGCGCGCTGTGCAGCAAAGATTTCCTCTACAAGCAGCGGGTCTGGTGGCTGCAGATGAAGGAGAGCGTCTGCCCCAACTGCAGCACGGGCTGCAGCATCACCGTCGATCAAAACAACGACCACGTCTATCGGCTCCGGCCGCGATACAATCCGCAGGCCCAAGGCCACTTCATGTGCGACGAGGGTCGCTTCGGCTTCAAATACGTGCATCATCCGGATCGGCTGGGTGAGCCGCTGGCCCGTCCCAAAGCCGGGCCGAAGTCGAACGATTGGTCCGCCGTGCTCGCAGGCGTTCGCACGGCGCTCAACGAGGCGGTGCAAACAAACGCCGCGGGCGTCGTCGGCCTACTGTCGCCGTGGATGACCGTCGAAGAGGCCTTCCTGCTCGCGAAATACCTGAAGTCCCTGTCGCCCCAAGTCCGCTTGGCGCTCGGCCCCGTGCCGATTGAAGGGGAGGATGACCGCTATCCCAAGGGGTTCGACGGACGTCCGCTGGAAAAAACGCTTTTTACGATCCGCGCCGAAAAATGTCCCAACCGCGCGGGCGTGTCGGCCGTGCTGCAGCACTTCGAGGGGAAAGTCGTCACGTTCGACGAGATCAAGTCGGAACTGGCGGCCGGCCGCGTCGATGCGCTCTACGCCGTCGGTGGATATCGGCTCCCTTGGCTCACCGATGCAGACCGCACCTGGCTTGCCGCGCTCAAGCTGCTCATCGTGCAGGATATTCTGCCGTCGCCGGCCAGTGAGTTGGCCCACTATCTGTTGCCCGGCGGCTCCTTCGCTGAGAAGGACGGCACGTTCGTCAATCACGCCGGGCTGGCCCAGGAGATTCATCGCGCGGTCCGCGGTCCCGGCGAGTGCTGGACCGATGGCCGCATCCTCATGGAACTGAGCGGCCGACGCGGCCTGTTCCATGCACCGACTTTACGAACCGAAATCGGCACGGAGATTCCCGCGCTGGCCGGATTGCGGGCCGGACGTCTGGGCCCGCTGGGGCACGCGAGCGCCGACGGTGCGAGTGCCGGTCCGTCCGACGGATCGGTCCACGCGTTGCCGACGTGGGCTCCCGCGCCGACGGTTCCCCACGCTCCACCGGCATCGGGCCCGCCCGCGCCGCCTCCGCCGCATCTCTCCTCGCAAAAGCCGCCGGCGGCAGCCGGAGCCAAGCCATGAATTGGATTCACGCGATCATCGCGATCGTGGTCGTGCTGGGGGGCGTGCTCACCACGTGCATGTACCTGATCTGGATCGAGCGCAAACTCTCGGCCCGGATTCAGGACCGCATCGGCCCCAACCGCGTCGGCCCGTTCGGGCTGCTGCAATCGGTGGCCGACGGCATCAAGTTCGTCCTCAAAGAGGACGTGATCCCCGCGACGGCCGACAAAACGCTGTTCATCGTCGCCCCGACGATCTCGGTCTTCACCACGATGCTGGCCTTCTCGGTCGTGCCGTTTGGTCCGCCGGCGTCGGCGCCGGGCGGATTTCCCTACGCCATCGCGCCCAATCTCGACATCGGCATTCTGTTCGTGTTCGCGGTGACCAGCCTCGCCGTGTACGGCGTGATCTTGGGGGGCTGGTCGTCGAACAACAAATACAGCGCGCTGGGCAGCCTCCGCTCGAGCGCCCAGGTCGTCAGCTACGAGATTCCGCTGGGGCTCTCGGTGCTGGGCGTGGGGCTGTTGGCCGGCTCGTTCAATCTCGAGACGGTGATCGGCGGCCAGGCGGTCGGCATTTTCCACTGGAACATCTGGTTTCAACCGCTGGCTTGGCTGATTTTCTTCGCGAGCGGTCTGGCCGAATCGAACCGTTTGCCTTTCGACCTGCCCGAGTGCGAGCAGGAGCTGGTGGGGGGCTATCACACCGAATATAGCGCGCTCAAGTTCGCAATGTTCTTTCTGGCCGAATACACCCACGTGATCACGATCAGCTTCCTGTCGGCGATCATGTTCTTCGGCGGCTGGCATTTCCCCTGGATCGCGCGGGCCGACAGCGTTTACACCGGGGCGGTGGTCGTGAAGGTGCTGGTCCTGTTGGCCAAAGTGGGAGCCATCATCACGTTTATCATGATCATTCGCTGGACGATTCCGCGGTTTCGCTTCGATCAGTTGATGGGGCTGACTTGGAAGGTCTTCATTCCCTTGTCGCTGGCCAACCTCCTCGGGATGATGATCGTCAAACAATACGGCCTGAGCCCGTGGTGGATGCTGCCGTTCTCGGCGGCGCTGGTTGTGGTGACCACGGGCACGTCGCTCTGGATGACCCGCGGCGTTCCCGAAAACGTCGCGGCCCAATGGCGCGGCCGCCTGACCTAGTTGGCCGCACAAGTTCCTGTTCAATCGATCGACTTCGTTTCTTTTGACGAGCGACTGCCGGACGAATCATGCCGATCAAGCCGGAAGACGTGACCTGGGTGAAGGAGCCGCAGTACGGGCTGCTGGATGCGATGTATCTGCCGGCGATCGCCGAAGGGCTGCGGACGACCGTGCAGCACCTCTTCAGGCCGGACACGATCACCGAGCAGTATCCCGAAGAAAAGCCAGACCTGCCGCTCAACTATCGCGGCGTTCACCGGCTGAACAAGGACGACGCGGGGCACGTGAAGTGCGTCGCCTGTTTCCTATGCGCGACGGCCTGCCCGGCGCGGTGCATCGAAATTGTGGGGGACAAGGCCCCGGCCGACTGGGCGGGCCGCGACAAATATCCGACGACGTTCGTGATCGACGAGCTCAAGTGCATTTATTGCGGCATGTGCGAAGAGGCATGCCCTGTCGATGCAATCGAGCTGACGAGCATTTACGATCTCGTGGGTCACTCGCGGAAAGAGATGCTCTACGACAAGGAAAAGCTGCTGTCGGTCTACGACGAGACGATCAAGTCGGGCAAAGACCCGATTCGCACGCACTCCACTCCGCTGGGTCCGGCCTCGCAAATCGCCATTACGCATGTTCCCCGCCGGCGGCAGCGCCTCGGCGGCACACCCAGTCGGACCACTCGGCCCGCCGAGCGCACCCGAAACTCCGCACCACGAACGTACTCCCTGAACCAATCCCCCATGAATGCACTCTTCGCATGGATTGCTGAAAACCGGGCCATGCTGGTCCCGCCGGTCTTCGGCTTCCTTGCGCTCTACCTCCTCTTGCCGCGCGAGTACCGCTTCTGGCGGCCGATCGGCATCGCGTTCGGCGTGGTCGCACTGGGAGTGCTGGGATACCTGTTCAGCGTTCCGGGCACGTCGCTCGACAGCGTTTTGTTCTACCTGTTTGCGGGCTTGGCGATCATCGCCGCGGCGGCGACGGTGACATTTCCCAATCCGATTTATTCCGCCCTGTCGTTCGCGCTCGTGGTTTTGAGCGTGAGCGGCCTGTTCGTGCTCCGCGGCGCGATGTTTCTGGCCGCGACGACGGTGATCATTTACGCCGGGGCGATCGTCGTGATGTTTCTGTTCATCATCATGCTGTCGCGACATCCCGGGAACGCCCCCTATGACCGGCGGGCGCGCGAACCGTTTCTGGGTTCGCTGGCCGCCTTCCTGCTCTTGAGCGTGCTCGTGTTCACTTTGGCCGACTGGACGAAGTCGGGCATCGGGCCGTCCCACGGAGCGACGGCCAGCGAACTGGCGGCGGCCGATCCGCTCGACGTGCCGCCGCGCAGTCGGAGCGGCTTCATCCCCATTCCGAATCACGTGGATCCCTATCGCCAGAGCCACGTGCGAGTCAACGAGCCGAGCCCTCTCCGCGGCTTGGGGCGAACGTTCTTCACCGATTACCTGTTTGTCGTCGAATTGGCGGGCACGCTGCTGTTGGTGGCAGGCGTAGGCGCGGTGGCTATCGCTCCGCGCCGCGTGCGCGCTCCGCAAAGACCACCGACCGGCTGATTGAGAATTGCGGAACCGCACCAACGGACAAGCCGACCGACAACGACGCCAACCGGCAACTGAAACCAGCGGCTAATGACATCCGACTTGCTGAGTTACCTGATCGTGGGAGCCGTGCTGTTCGCTCTGGGAGCGCTCGGCTTTCTCACGCGTCGCAATATGATTGTCGCCTTCCTGAGCGCGGAAATGATGCTCTTGGGCGTCACGCTCAATCTGGTCGCCTTCAGTTACGAGCATTCCAACTACGAAGGACAGGCCTTCACCGCGATCGTGCTGACCGTGGCGGCGTGCGAGGCGGCCCTGGCGCTGGCCCTGATCTCCTCGCTTTATCGCTTGCGGAAGACCTTAGACCTCTCGGCCTGGCACGACCTGGGCGAGCCCGAGCCGGAACCACTGGTCGAATCCGCCGAAGTGGAACGGCCGCTGCCCGCCCAGCACTTCCCGCGGCTCACGCCGGCCGGGCACCAACCCGAAACTGCTCCGCTCATCCAGTCGGCCACCGCCCCGTTGGAGACGTCGTCCCGTGTCTGACACGGCCCAAACCGTCATCCTGTGGTTGATCCCCGGCTGCCCGCTCGCGGCGGCCGTGCTGGTCGGGCTGTTCGGCCGGTCGATCTTTCGCACGAGCTCCCACCGCGTCGTGGTATTGGCCGTGGCCGTTTCGTGTGTGTTGGCGCTCCTGCAGCTGGGCCACGTGGCGGGCATCGCCGCCCACCATGCCAAGGCCGAAGGGGAGTCGGCCGCCCGCGCGGCCCGCGTCAATGCGCCCGAATCGGTGCGAGACGCGGACGGCTTCGAGTGGGTGTCGATCGGCGACATGCACGTGGAGGTCGCGCTCCGGGTCGACGCGCTCTCGGCCGTGATGCTGGCCATGGTCACCTTCGTCAGCCTGCTGGTCACCATCTACGCCAGCGGCTACATGCACGGCGACCCGGGCTATCCGCGGTTCTTCGCCGAGATGGCGCTCTTCGTGTTTTCGATGTGCATGCTGGTGATGGCCCGCAACTTTGTGGTGCTGTTTGTCTTCTGGGAAGCCGTCGGTCTGTGCAGTTACCTGCTGGTCGGCTTCTGGTTCGAGCGCCCCTCCGCCGCGGCCGCCGCGGTGAAGGCCTTCGTGATGAACCGGATCGGCGATGCGGCGTTCCTGGTCGCCATCTACTTGATCTGGCGGACCTTCGGCAGTCTCGACTTTCAGGATGTCTTCCGCGGACGCGACGCGTTCCTCGTACCGCCCGCTCACTTCAATCTCCGCGTGCTGACGATCTGCTTGTGCCTGTTTACCGGGGCGTGCGGCAAGTCGGCTCAGTTTCCGCTGCACCTGTGGTTGCCCGACGCGATGGAGGGCCCCACCCCGGTGAGTGCCCTGATTCACGCGGCCACGATGGTCACGGCCGGCGTCTATCTGGTCGCCCGCTGCACGCCGCTGTTTGTGCTCGCTCCCGACGCCCAGGCGATCGTGGCCTCGATCGGCGCGATTACGGCCCTGATGGCCGCGCTCATCGCGCTCACGCAGAACGACCTCAAGCGTGTGCTCGCCTACTCGACAATCAGCCAGCTCGGCTACATGTTCATGGCGCTGGGGTCGGCGGCGGCCGGCGAAACCTTCGCTCTGGCCGCGGTCACGGCCGCCATCTTCCACATGTTCACGCACGCCTTCTTCAAGGCTCTCTTGTTCCTCTCGGCCGGCAACGTGATGCACTCGATGGGGAACGTCATCGACATGCGGCAGTTCAGCGGCCTGCGGAAAGTCCTGCCCTGGACGCACTGGAGCTTCCTCTGTGGCAGCCTGGCCCTGGCCGGCTTCCCGCTCCTCTCCGGCTTCTGGAGTAAGGACGAAATCTTCGGCCTGTTGCTGAACGCCACGCACCACGGCGAGTATCCGCGGCTGTTCCAACTCGTCTTTGCCGCCGCGTTTTTGACGGCCATCCTCACAGCGTTCTATACGTTCCGCGCGTACTTTCTCACATTCTTCGGGCCGCTCCGCGTGCCGGCCGAGGCACTGGCTCACGGTGCTCACGGCCACCCCGCGGAGGATGGGCACGGCCACCCAACGCCGTCCGTCGCCGCGACCGGCTCGCTCGTTTTCGACAAGCACGCGCTCGCTCCTCCGATTCACGAAGGGCCGCGGGCGATGACTTGGCCCTTGGCCGTGCTGGCGACGTTCGCGCTTCTCATCGGGGCGATCGTCGGTCCCACCGGTCTCTTTGCCGGCTGGGTCGAGCTCATACCTTCGACCTTACAGCTGCAGGAAATCGGCCTGCAGTGGGGTCTGGCGCTTGCCAGTTCGCTGGCCGCAGTCGGCGGAATCGCGATTGCCTATTGGATGTATGCCCAGCCGTCCGATCGTCCGGCAAAGGCGGCGACTGCGGCCGGGCCGTTTTATACGTTGTCGCTCAATAAGTTTTACCTCGACGAGTTGGCGACAGTGCTCGTGACCTTTCCGGTCAGTGCCATCGCCTTTATGTCGCTGCTCTTCGATCAGGGCGTGATCGATCGCCTGGTCGACGAAGTCGGCATCGTCCCGCCGGCAGTTGGCCGGTTTCTGCGTCCCGTGCAGAACGGATTGATTCAGTCTTACGCGCTGGTGATGGTCTTCGGACTGGCCATCTTCTTGACCACAGTTCTTCAAGTTTGGATGGTGCGGATGTGACGCAGGCTTTCGGCGCCGCTCTCATCGCGACGGTCGTGATTCCGCTGGTTGCGGGCCTCGTGCTGCTCGTTGCCCACTGGTCGGGGCGGATCGCCCGCTGGCTGAGCCTGGCGGCAACCATCGCCACGCTGGTCTGTTCGATCGTGCTGGCCGCATCGTACGAATCGCTGCCCGCTCGCACGCCGCAAACGTCGGCCGTGCAGCCGCGGATGGAGCTTCACTACCGGTGGTTGAACTACATCCGGCAGTCGTCGGAGAAAACCAAGCCGGAGGACGTGCCTACCAATCGCGATCCGATCGTGCACCTCGAGTTCCTGTTGGGCCTCGACGGCATCAGCCTGTCGCTCATCGTCCTGACCTCGCTGTTGACGTTTTCGGCCATGCTGATCTCCTGGTCGCCGATTCACGACCGCGAGCGGGAGTACTATGCCGCCTTGCTGATCTTGATGGGCGCGCTCAACGGCGCCTTCTGCGCGTTCGACATCGTGCTGTTCTACGTCTTCTTCGAGTTCACGCTGCTGCCCCTGTTCTTTCTGGTCGGAATTTGGGGCGGGCCGCAGCGACGCGAAGCAGCCGTCAAGTTCTTCCTGTATACCTTCGCGGGCAGCATTATCACGCTCACCGGCGTGGCCCTGCTGGTGATTTACGCGACGAACGATCCCGAACTCCACCTTGCGTATCCGTTTTCGATTCCCGCGCTGGCCGCCGCGCTCGAGCAGCATCCTCTGTCGCTCGATTTGCAGCGTGCGCTGCTGTTGTCGATCGCCGTCGGATTTGCGGTCAAGGTCCCCTTGTTCCCGTTTCACACCTGGCTGCCTCTGGCCCACACCGAGGCGCCCACGGCCGGCAGCGTGATCCTGGCCGGCGTGCTCTTGAAGCTGGGTGCGTACGGTTTCCTGCGAATTTGCCTGCCGCTCTTCCCGGACGCGTGTGCCGAGATCGGCACGCCGCTGATCGGCCTATTGGCGGTCATCGGCGTCATTTACGGCGCCTTGTGCGCTACGCGCAGACCGATCTGAAAAAACTCGTCGCCTATAGCAGCATCAGCCACCTCGGTTTCTGCATGCTGGGGATGTTTGCCCTCAATGCCGAGGGAATCACAGGCAGCTTTTTGCAGATCATCAATCACGGCCTGTCGACCGGGGCGCTGTTCCTGCTGTCGGAATGGTTTACGAGCGCTATCACACGCGGGAAATCAGCCAACTGGGCGGTATTGCCTCGAAGCTGCCGCTGATCTCGGCCGCGATGGTGTTCACGTGCCTGGCCAGCATGGGGCTGCCCGGGCTCAACGGATTTGTGGGCGAGTTTCTGTCGCTCGTCGGCATGTTTAAAACGAATCGCACGTTCGCCGTCGTCGGGACGCTCGGCGTGATCCTGGCCGCGCTCTACCTGCTGTCGATGCTCAGGCGGGCGTTCTTTGGTCCGGTCGGAGAGGCTCCCCACCATTATCCCCAGGTGCGCGATCTCCGCCGTGCCGAAGGCTGGGCCGTCGTGCCGCTGATGGCGCTGTGCCTGGCGATCGGCGTATATCCAAAGCCGCTGATCGACGTGGTCAAGCCCGACGTGGAAGCGATCGCCCGTTTGTACGACGGCCATCGTCCGGTGCAGCACGAGACGGCCGTGGCCCAG
Organism: uncultured Planctomycetaceae bacterium; assembly: GCA_963813715.1. Classification (GTDB taxonomy): domain Bacteria; phylum Planctomycetota; class Planctomycetia; order Planctomycetales; family Planctomycetaceae; genus DASPSM01. Next base: position 376,738 of record CAWFAK010000008.1, read on the forward strand.
CGGGAGGTGCGACGCTGATGCAGCCTTTTGCCCAGACTGTGCAGTGCGTGCTGCCGGAGATCGTGCTGATCGCCGCCGCCTGCCTGCAGTTGCTGATCGGCCCCTTCTGCGTGACCGAGGGGCGTCCGGTGGACCGCCGGCTGGGTCGGCTGTGGGCCGTCGTCTCTCTGGCCGCGCTCGTGGTGGCAATGCTTGTCTGGCGGGAGTCCCACGTCGGCTATACGCCACGTCTGATTCATAACGACGCGCTGGCCCTCTTCGGCCGGGGGGTGGCTTTCCTCGCCGGCATCGTGCTGGTGCTCATCAACTGGGACGAGATCGATGAAGCGATGTCGGCCGAGTTTCATGGCGTCCTGCTCTTGATCATCGCCGGGGTGAGCCTGACGGCGGCCGCCAACGATCTGATCGTGCTGTTCTTGGCGCTCGAACTGGTGAGCATTCCGACCTATGTCTTCTTGTACCTGCCGCGGCAGCGTTCACGGGCCTGGGTCGTAACGGTTCGAAGCCGGCCGCGCCGCTTGCGCAGCGCCTGCTGTCGACAGCTCCGGAAGCGACGACTAAGTACTTTCTGCTGAGCATCGTGTCGTCGGCCATCACGCTCTACGGGTTCAGCTTCCTGTACGGAGCGGTGGGATCGACGCACCTGGGGACGATCCAAGCGGCCTCGGTACATTTTCCCGCGGCGCAGTCGCCGTCGATTCTGTTGATCGCCGCAGCCTGCATCGTCGGCGGGCTCAGTTTCCGCGTGACGGCCGTGCCGTTTCACTTTTACGCGCCGGACGTCTTCCAGGGTTCGCACGCGGGCGCCGCGGCCATGCTGGCGTTTATCCCCAAAGCGGCCGGATTTCTGGCACTTTATCGCATCGTCCACTTCGACATCGCCCACGTCCACACGTCGGCCGAGAGCCTGCGGGTCTGGTGCGAATCGATCTTCTGGTTGATGGCCGTCGCCAGCATGATCATCGGCAACGTGCTGGCCCTCTTGCAGCGCGATCTCAAGCGGCTGTTGGCCTATTCCAGCGTCGCCCACGCGGGTTACATGCTGGTCGGACTGGCGGCCGGACACGAACCCGGCACCGTCGGCGGCGTGGCGGCGCTCCTGTTTTATCTCGTCGCTTACGGGGCGACGATTACCGGCGTGTTCGGCATGCTGGTGCTGCTCCGAGCGCGGCGACCGCCCGGTCTCCACCATCGACGACCTGGCCGGCTTGAGCCAAACGCATCCGGCCGCGGCCGCCGTGCTGATGATTCTGCTCTTCAGCCTCACGGGGCTGCCGCCGACCGGAGGATTCATCGGCAAGCTCAACTTGCTGATGGCGGCCTGGTCGCAAAAGACAATCTCGGCGGAGATTCTGGCGATCGTGCTGGCGATCAACGCGGCGATCGCGGCGGCGTATTATCTGCGGATCGTCGCGGCGATGTACCTGCGGCCGGCCCCCGCCACGGGTCGTCGTCGATACCTCTCGGCAATTGCCCGCATATGTCGGCGTCGGCCTGTGCGTCGCGGTGAGCGTGGGCCTCTTTTTCTTCCCCGGGCCGCTTGTGGGACGTGGTTTCCCAGTTCTCGACCTGAGGCGGCGACCGCTGGCGAATGCAGGGACCGCGACGATAAGCTGGCCCGTGTTCGATGTCGCTCGTCTTCCGCCTGGCACGCATTGCTGCGGACTGCACGCAGTGGTTCGGGCACTGTGCCGCCCGGACGAGCCTCCGCCCTCACTGTGACCGCTTCATTGTGACCGACTGGCTGTGACCCCATGAAATCCGACCTCTCCGGCAAAATCGCGCTCGTGACGGGCGCCGCCCGCGGCATCGGGCAGGCCATCGCCGATCGCTTCGCTCAAAGCGGCGCCACCGTCTATTACACCGACGTCGACGTGGCCGGTGCCGCCGCCTCGGCCGCTCGCTTCCCCGGCTGCGAATCGGCGCCTTCTGGACGTGACGAAATCCCAACAAGTGCAGGACCTCATCGGGCGGATCGAGCGCGACCGCGGCCGGCTCGACATCGTGATCAACAACGCGGGCGTCAACACGCTGGCCCACCGCGTCACGATCGACGAATTCCCCCGCAGCGAATGGGACCGCATCCTCGACGTCGACTTGAACGGCGTCTACGAAGTGAGCCAGGCCGCCGCCCGCGTGATGAAGCGGCAAAGGCAGCGGCCGGATCATCAACATCGCCTCGATCGCCGGGCTCGTGCCGCTGCGGCTGCAATCGGCGTTCGTCGCGGCCAAGGCGGCCGTCGTCAACCTCACGAAGTCGATGGCGCTGGAGCTCGGGCCCTCGGGCATTCTGGTCAACGGCATCGCCCCGGGCTCGACCTTGACCGAAGGCACCAAGCAACTCTTCTACGGTTCCGAGGGAACGTTCAACGCTCGCGTGCAGGAAATGCTCGACCACGTGCCCCTGGGCCGTCCGGGCACGACCGACGAGATCGCCGTCGCCGCGCTGTTTCTGGCCGACCCCGAAAACAGCTACATGAACGGCCACATCCTGGTGGTCGACGGCGGCTGGATCGCGGGATACCACCGGCAGTTCTGAATCATCTGCGAGCCGCAGTAACCGCAGGGGCCGGCGGTGGCGGTGCTCCTGCATCAGTTACAAGGAACGATCGTTTTGCGGACCGGGCGTGGATTATTCGTGATCATTATCAGTGGCGACTTGCAGTGGCCTGCGCAGGCTTTGGCAACATGGTCCCACCGAGTCAATGCGACGTTCGCCCGCGAGCGTGCGATGCCAATCATCGAAGTCCAGTTTGACAACGAAGCCGAACTCCAAAAGTGGGTCCAGGCCAATGTATCGTTTTTCCTCAAGGACTGCTTTTTCCTGGACGGCTTTCGCATCACGACTAGCGCGGGCAAGGGGGGAGTGCCGGACGGTTTCGCCATAAACTTCAAAACTCGCGAGTGGTACATCATTGAAAGCGAGTTGCTCGCGCATGGTGTTTGGCCGCATATCGCAGAGCAGTTGACGCGATTCGTTGTCGCATCTCAAAACTCAGGTTCGGTGTGTGTTATTCGTGACAAGGCCTTCGACTTTATTTTGGAGACAGGTCGGGTCAACGAGTGCGCGGACCAGTTGAAGACGACAAAAGAACGGTTGCTTCAACAGATCGAGGTTTTTCTTGAGTCCGTCCCGCCAGGGTTCGTGATTTTCATCGATGACACAAATCAGGACCTCTTGGATGTAGTTCACGCGCTCGAAGCGCCGACGCAAATCTTCAGAGTGCGCAAGCTGGTCACCGACGGCAAGATCGAATACTACTCACCGGACCATCGGCCGGTTATTGACACGGAACCGGCTGCGGACCTCGATGCGGGACCGGCCATGCTCCAGACTCTGGAGCAGCTCGGCGGCGGTCAGCTGTTAGACACGACTCGCCGTTTCAAGTGCTATCAAACCACGGACGGGCACATCGTCCACATAAAGTACTCAAAACTTCATGAGCACCAGAATTACTACTGGTTCGGAATCACTCCGACGGCAATGGATTCCATTGACGAGCTCGGTGTCACGCATGTAGTGCTCATCCTCGGCTCAGCTGGATTCGTCGCCATACCGGTCAGCGTGCTCCGTGAGTATCTCAAAACCGCGAGAGTCACTAGAAATCCGGACGGCTCGGTTCGTCATTACCACCTGCTCGTCTCCCGAGAGCCGGAGCCGGAATTGTTTTGGTCAGCTGAAACTCCGCGATACGACCTTTCCGAATGTTTCAGCCCCTTTGATTGATTCGGAACGGCGGACTGCCCTAGCCCAATTAGAACACGAGCCACGGGCCCGGGTTCTCGATTCCCTGCCGCAGGGTCGCCAGAAACTTCGCCGCGGGGGCGCCGTCAACGATGCGGTGGTCGAAAGTCAGGCTGAGCACCATCTGGTCGCGCGGCACGATCTGGTCGCCGACGACCGCCGGCCGTTTTTCGATTCGTCCGAGGCCCAGGATTGCGCACTGCGGGACGTTCAGGATCGGCGTGAAGGCGTCGATGCCGTAAGCACCAGGTTGCTGATCGTGAACGTGCCTCCGGTGAGGTCGGCGGGGACGAGCCGGCCCGATTCGGCGCGTAGCGTCAGGTCGGCCAGGTGCGCGGCAACTTCGCGAAGTCCGAGCGCGGCCACGTCGTGGACCACCGGAGCGAGGAGACCGGCGGGCGTGTCGACGGCGACGGCAATGTGGATCCCCGGCGGCGTCTCGATCCGGCCGTCGATCCACTGCTGATTGAGCTGCGGATGCTCGGCAAGCGCCGGGCCGCCAGCTTCGTGATGAAGGCGAGATAGCCCGGCGTCACGGCGTCCCCGGTGCTTGCGGCAGTCACAGCCGACTTGAATTGGGCCCGCAGGCTGACGAGGTTGGTAGCGTCCGCCGTCGTCGTCAGGGTGACGGGAGCCGTCTGCTGCGAACCGGCGGCCATCCGCGCCGCGATCGTCCGCCGCAGAGCCGAGCGGGCGGCACTCTCGGCCGGCGCCGAGGCGAGAGCGCGGTGCGAGTATGCGGTTGTCGAATAGGCGGAATTTGCAACTTTCGCCGTCTTGCCGTCAGCCGCCGCCCGTATGTCGCGTTCGCGAATCCGGCCGCTCCGACCCGTGCCCGGCACGTCGCGCCAATCTAGATCGAGCTCGGCCGCAATGCGGAGTGCCCGCGGCGAGATGCGGGGCCGCGTCGCCACGGCGGTTTGCTGTCCATCCGAAGGTCCTCGCCACGACGCCTGCGCCCGTGTGACGAAACTCGGCGAGCCGGGCTCGTGCATGGGCGGACCGGCGGGAGAAATTTCGGGCTGCGAAGGACGGGGCGGCGAGATTTCCGGTCCCGGCGTGCTCGGGCCGGGCGATTTCGGCGGCGTGATTTCCGGCTCGGGAACGGCCGGCGCCGGCGTCTTCGAGGGGGCCGTTCCCGGCTTCGGCACTTCCGGACCCGGCTTCTCCGGCCGCGACGGTTTGGGCTGCGGGACTTCAGGTGTTGGCTTGGGCGACGTCGGCTTTGGCGCCGCCGGTTTGTCCGGAGCCGGCTTGCCCGGCTCGCCGGCAAGCTGCGGTCCGGCAAACGGATCGGCCTCGTCCGCAGTCACCAGAAACGCCAGCGTCACGCCGACGCGGACGGGTGCACCGCTTTCCGGTGCCGGCGGGGAGATTCGCAGGATGCCCGAGCCGATGGCTTCGACATCCTGGATGGCTTTGTCTCCCTCGATGGCGAAGAGCGGCTGGCCCGCTTCGACGAATTCGCCGTCGCGTTTGAGCCATTCGACGAAGGTTCCCTCTTCCATGCTCCATCCGAGCCGCGGCACTTTGATTTCAACGGGCATGGCGCTCCTTACTCGTCCACGAGGTCACGGATCGCCCCGATGATCGCGGCGACATTGGGCACAACAGCCGCCTCGAGCGGCGGGCTGTAGGGGGTCGGCGTATGGACGCCGTTGAGCCGACGGATCGGCGCGTCCAAATCGTCGAATCCCCGGTCCGCGATCTGTGCGGCAATCTCCGCGCCAACTCCGAACGGCGAGAAGGCTTCGTCCACGATCAAAAGTCGCCCGGTCTTGGCGACCGAGGCCAAAACGGTGTCGATATCGAGCGGAGCGATGGTCCGCGGATCGATCACTTCAACCGAGATCCCCTCGCCGGCTAGCGTTTCGGCCGCCTTCAGCGTGTGCTGAGCCATGAGCGCCAGCGCGACCACGGTCACGTCCTGACCCGTTCGCAGCACGCGGGCCTGGCCGAACGGAATTTCGTAATCTCCCTCCGGCACGAGGCCTTTCACCGTCAACAGCTCGCGGTGTTCGAGGAACATCACTGGGTCGTCGGAGCGCAGGGCGTGCGTCAGGAGGCCCTTGGCGTCCGCCGGCGTCGAGGGAAGCACCACCCGCAAGCCGGGGAAGTGCGCGTACAGCGGATAATAATTGCCCGAGTGATGGGTGGCCGCCGAGTGGCCGATGCCGACGCAGCCACGCAGCAGGATGGGCATCCGCAGGCGGCCGCTGCTCATGTACTGCATCTTGGCGATCTGGTTGAGGATTTCGCCGACGGCGTCGAGGATGAAGTCGGCAAACATGAAGTCGATCACCGGTCGCGTGCCGACCATCGCCGCGCCGCCCCCCAGGCCAACAAATCCCCGCTCGCAGATCGGCGTATCGCACAGACGATCGGCCCCGTAGCGATCGTACAGGCCGAAGGTCGTGCGGAAGTTGCCCCCCCGTTTGCCGATGCCTTCGCCCATGACAAAGATCTTCGAGTCGGCCTCCATGGCGGACGAGAGGGCTTCGAGTGTCGCCTGCATCCAGTTGGCCGAGCGCTCGGTCTCGGGCGCCTGACTGTTAGCGGTTGACGCGTCGACCGGCTTCGCCGGGCTGAAGACGTGCTCGGCCGCCGTTGCTGGCTCAGGCCACGGACTGGCCTCGGCAAAGCGGACCGCCTCGGCAGTCGTCTCGGCGATCTCGGCATTGATGGCTGTGAGCTGCCCGGCATTCGCCTGGCCCTCCTCGCATATCGTGCGACCGAGGCGGACGATCGGGCAGCGGCCCTTCCAGCCGTCGACTTCTTCCCGCGTGCGATAGCCAAAATCGCCCATTCCCTCCGCGTGCGGCCGCGTGCGATACGTTTTGCATTCCAAGAGCGTCGCCCCCTGGCCGGAGCGGGCGCGGGCGACCGCCTCACCCGCCGCGTCGAAGACCGCCAGCACGTCGTTGCCGTCGACTTCGATCCCAGCCAGGCCGTACGCGGCGGCGCGGCCCGCCACGCTGGCGTTCCCGCTCGAGTAGCTGAAGGGGACTTCGGTGGCGTACTGGTTGTTTTCGCAGACAAAGAGAACGGGCAGCTTCCAGATGGCGGCCATGTTGAGGCCCTCGTGGAAGGCCCCGTTGTTGACCGCCCCGTCGCCAAAGAACGCGACGGCCACTCGGTCGCATTTGAGAATCTTGAAGCCGTAGCCCGCGCCGGTCGCCTGGAGAATAGACGGCCCGACGATGCCGCTGGTTCCCATCATCCCAACTTCGGGGGAGAACAGGTGCATGCTGCCGCCACGACCCCGCGAGCAGCCCGTCGAACGGCCGAACAGCTCGGCGATTAGCTGGCGGGGCTCCAAACCTTTGGCCAGCGCGTGCCCGTGACCGCGGTGGGTGCTGAAGACGACGTCGTCGATCCGCAGATGGGCACAGACGCCGGCTGCAATCGCCTCCTGGCCGACGTAGGTGTGGCAGGCCCCGTGCACCAGGCCCCGCTGATGGCAGCGGGCCAGCTCCTCTTCGCACAGCCGGATCGTCTGCATCGTGCGGTAAAGACGCAGCCGCGATTGAGTTTGCGCAGCGGCCTCGGGGGCCTGGGGATCGATTCGGGTCGCCATGAGATCCTGCCGACGGAGGGACGGGCTCGCACGGGGTGAGAGAGCGAACTTGCGAGCCTCTTTTGCAGGATACTCGCGGCGCCGGGGCGACGTAAGGGTCGATCGGACCGCAGGAAGCGGGGATCGTGCGAATGGCGGCGAGTCGGAATGGTCGAACGAGAAACCGACAGACAGTCGGCGATCCCGGCTCAGCCTTCCCGCAGCAGGCGGCGGCGGCGGGCTCGGGTGGCGCGATACATGGTCCGCTCCCCGTCCTCTGCCTCGACGAAGAAGTTCCCCGCCAGCAGCCGGTAGAAGAGCAGGATGATGAAGGCTCCCCCGGTGCCGGCAGCGAAACCGGGCAGGCTGATCGGCATGATCCGCTGGCCGTGACAGAAGAAAGCGATCACGCCGCAACCCAGCACCGACCCGACGATTCCCATCAGCGTGGTGCCCAGGGCGCCGCCCGGATCGCGGCCGGGCATGATCGCCTTGGCGGCGAGGCCGACAAGCGTGCCGAAGCCAACCCACAGCAGGACTTCGTGGCCGGCTTGCTGCAGAATCAGCGTGATCTGAGGCGAGGTCATCCGTGACGCCGGGACCAGAGACGAGGACCAATCGGGGAAAGTCGCTTTATCGTTATCGTCGCCGATCGGGCGACCCCTCCACCGGATTCCCCGACCAATCCCCGCCCGTACCAACGGGTGGCCACAGCCAGAATTTCGAGCTGTGGAAGTCTGCGAAGTCTGCGGAAGAACGCCGGCCGCCCCGCTCCGCCCTGCATTTCGGATTTGCCGGCAGCCGCCGCCAGCCGGGGGCCCGCGCAAAAACAGCCGGCCAAACCCGGGGTCGCAAGCGTTGCGGTGGACTTGACCGGCCGAAGAAGGGAGGGCACCGTCGCGGAGTCAGCGCCCCGCCGGCCGTTATTGCTGCCGGAACTGTTGGCAGTAGGGGCAGGAGTTTTGGACGGGCATACGAGTCACGGGCTGAGCGTTCTGGAACGACGTGAGAATGTTATCCCACATCTGTCCGTAGAGCGATTCGCTGGTCTGATAGACCTGGAACGCCTGCTCGTTGTCGATGATGGTAACGTGGGGAAGTTGGGGCGAGCCGAACAGCTCGTTGACCTTCTTCCCGTGGGGAGTCGACGTGTCGATCACGGTGACCACATAGTTCTGCAACAGGTCCCGCCGGACGCGCGTCTTCTGCACGTCGTCGAGCGAGATCAATGCGACCTTCGCGCCCTTCGCCGGATTCAGGATCACCAGCATGGGCTTCTTTGCCTGTTTGGCAGCGCGGTAGGCCTTGGTGTAGTTGTCGTACGAGGTCGGAGCGACTTGGGCGTCCGCCGACGGCGTGTTGTTCGTGGCTGCCACGAACTTGTCACTTACCGCCGCTTGAGCAAACAGTAGAAGGGCGAAACCAAAGGACATGACACTTCCTTTCTTCATCCATTCGAGATTCGGTCATCCAGGACCGCACCAGGCATCTCTGCCAGGTTCCAACGGCCCCCGTCCATTCCGCGAAGGCTCCACTGTGGCGGCCCGCAAACTCATGGTCAAGTTTCCCGAGGGATAAAGTTGGCAATCTCCAGCTACAACTCCCATCTCTCCTAAATTGTCAGTTTGCAGAAAATTTCGGCGCACTAATCGGCACGAGTTGACAGCGAATTCCCCGTTCGCTTGGCGTCACGTCGCCCCCAGTCGAGCATCAACCGGGCAACAGGCGCAAGATTTTCGGGTCGTCGAGACGCTCGGCAATGAACGTCGCCGCGCTGAAGTCGTGATAGCGGCTGTGCTCGTGCGGGATCGAAACGGCCACGGCCCCGGCGGCTGCGGCCGAGCGAATCCCGTTCTCGCTATCTTCCAGCACGAGCATCTCGCCCGGCTCGACACCGAGCCGGCCGGCCGCCTTGAGGTAGATTTCCGGATGGGGTTTCCCCTCGACGACGTCTTCTGACGTCAGCAAGAGATCGAACCGCTCCACCAGCTCGAACTTGCGCAGCACCGACTCGATGTAAGGCCGCCGCGACGAAGTCGCCACCCCCTTCGGGACCGACCGCTCCTCCAAGTGCGACAGCAGCTCGAACAGGCCGGGCATCGGGGCGACGTGCTTCCAAAGCAAGTCCTGGAAGATGGCCCGCTCTTCGGCCCGCAGGTCGGCCGGCGACTCGGTCAGCCCCAGGGCGGCGATCATCAGCGGGAAGGCTTCGTCCGACCGGCGGCCCATCATCAGGCTGAGCAGCTCGGGCGTCATTTCCTTGCCCCGTCGACGCAACAGCTCCCGGCCGGAGCGGTTAAAGATGTCCTCCGTGTTGAACATCAGGCCATCGAAGTCGAAGATGACCGCTTTGATCACCATCGCCGGGCACCCCGCATCGAATTTCGCTCCGTCTTTCTGCCTCGTCTGTGGGCGGTGGTCGCTAAGCCAACCGCTGGCCGGTGCCCGGTGGCGGGGCGTTGCGGTAGCTCAGGTCGAGCACGTCCATCGGGTGGGCCACCCAGATCGGTGACCCCGCCCGCCGCAGGGCTGCCTGGATCTGCAGCGAGCAGCCGGCGTTCCCCGTGATAACCACCTGCGGCTCGCAGGCGAGAATGTTCCGCAGCTTCCGTTGCGAAAGCCGCTCGGACATTTCGGGTTCCGTCAGGTTGTAGCTGCCGGCCGCCCCGCAGCAGACCTCCGACTCGGCCAGCGGGACCAGCTCCAACCCGGGGACGAGTGACAACAAACTGCGCGGCTGTTCGCGCACCCGTTGGGCATGGACCAGGTGGCAGGCATCGTGATAGACGGCCCGCAGCCGAATCTCGCCCCGCGGCGGCACCGGCCCCAGCTCGGCCAGAAACTCGGACACGTCCCGCACCTTGGCGGCGAACTCGGCCAGCTTCGTTTCCTCAATTCGAGTGGTACTGGCGGCTTGCCCGCCAGTGGTCTTTCCGTCCGTCACTCCACCGCCCGACGTCCGAACCGCCTCCTCGGCGATGTGCCCATAATCCTTCAGCATCGAACCGCAGCCGGCGACATTGATGATCACGGCGTCCAGGCTGGCCACGTCGAAGGCGGCCGCATTCTGGGCAGCGAACTCTAGGGCCGGCCCGGCGGCCCCGTTGTGGTAATGGATGGCTCCGCAGCACTTCTGATTTTTGGGCACGATCACGTCGCAGCCATTGGCCTGCAGGACCCGCGCCGTCGCCCAATTGGTTTGCGGGAACATGGCTTGCGCCACGCAGCCGGAGAACAGTCCGACCCGAGCCCGCCGCCGCCCGATGGCCGGCAACAAGGTCGGCATGACCGGGGCCGACGGCTGCAGCCGGGGCAGTTGGTCGTACATCCGCCGCACGAAACCGGGCAACAGCCGGGGCAAGCCGCTGCGATCGACAATCCGATCCAGTCCCGACCGCTGCAGCCAACGAGCCGGAGCCAGCGCCGCCTTCATCCGACCGGGATAGGGGAACAGCCGGTACATCAAAGTCCGTTCGATCCACCCGCTGCCGGCACTCGGCCTGGCCGACCCGGCTCCGCCGCTCGCCGACTTCTGCTCTTCCCGCCGCATGTCGACCCGGAAGGGCTCGATCAGCCGGCCATACTGCACGCCGGAAGGACAAGCCGTTTCACAGCTTCGGCAATCGAGGCAGAGATCGAGGTGCCGTTTGACGCTGTCGTTCAGCTCAAGCCGGCCGTCGGTCACCGCCCGCATTAAGTAGATGCGGCCGCGGGGACCGTCGTTCTCGTTTCCGGTCTCCAGGTAAGTCGGGCAAGCCGAGGTGCACAAGCCGCAATGAACGCAGTCCAAAAACCGCGCCGTAGTCGATGTCGCCACCAACCCGGTGCGGTGCGGCACCAGGGGGCATTGCCCCAGCCGGTGTTTCACCGGGAGAGGCGGTCGAGGCAGCGGATTTTTCGAGGGAAGGTGAGTCAGGCATTCCGAAGTTCGTTGGTTGGGTCTCGATTATAGTGCCGCCCCGCAAAGTTCGTCACGACGCCCGCCCACAATTCGCGAGTTACCGTCCCGGGGTGGCTGGGGTCGGGATCCTCGCCGCACCCATACGCATCAAGTTAAGCAATATTCCAGCAAGTCAGGATTGAGTAAGAGCTGGATGACGCTCGCGAAGCGTCGGATGCCAATGATTGCTTTGACCAGGCTGCGGTCAGCGTGCTTCCAGACGGTGGCGACTAACAGCCAGTGCTGAACCATCACGGCCAGCAAACGTGCGAACACCTCAGCCGCTTGGCGGACCGGCTGCTGACTGGTGACTTCGTCAACCAGGCCGTGCGACTTCCAGAGCTTCAACAGGAGTTCGATTTGCCAGCGTGCCCGATAGAGCACCACGGCTTCGCGCAGCGTCAATCGCTCCGGCTCCACATTCGTCACGAAAACGGTCCATTGACACCAGTCCAGGCGATCACGACTGGGCGTTCGTCCCTTCCGGTAAGCGCCTCGATGCAACGATTGCCGTCGTCTCGCGATAACCTCCGGAGGAGCCGGAAAGGCGAAAAAGCGGCAGGGAAGGCGTTCTTGAGCTCCCAGCAGAATTGGAATTTCGATGGGGCCATTCGAGGCATGGGCTCCGCAACCACGAGTGCAGCGCCAGGGGGGTGACCCTCTGGCTGAAACACCGTTCCCGATTGGATGCGCGTAATCCAGTACGCGCCATCCCGGGCGAGCCCCGCCAGCGTGGGGATGCCGAAGTAGCCTAGATCGGCCAGTCGCAGAGACCCCGCCGGAAGCGAGTCTCGCTGCAGCGACGAGCCTTGATCGGGGCAGTTTCCCGGCTCCAATCGCGCTAGCACTCAGTTCCCCGTCGGCAAATTGAGTCGCTTTTGCACCTTGAGAGACGCGGAAAAACCGTTCCCCCCACAACCCGGCCAATGCGTCGCCAGGGCGGCCGGCAAGGCGATTGTCGAACTGTCTCGCAGATAGACACCGTTGAACCGCTTCAGCAAGTCGCGGCGGAACACGCGTGTCGCGCCGCTCTACGCGAATCGCGTTCCGATTTCGCGGATTTTGACGAGCCGGCCGCATCGGCGTCGCGCGCGGACAGAAAGTTCCGTCCGTTGCGACCGTCACAGCTTTCCAAAAATTCGACGCCCCATGCGCTTGCGCGTTCGCTCGTTGGCAAACGCTGAGGGTTGTGCTGCCGGTGCCCGGCGAAGGGCAAATGAGTTCCGCCCGGTCCCCGATTTTGACGCAAGATTCCTAGATCACGTGTCCTATGCTTGGCAGGATGGGGGTTCGCGAGAATCGTTTCGAATTGGCCCCGATTTTCACGCCCGCAATTCCTTTGCATTTGGCTACGGGCGTGCTGAGAATGGAGAACGATCTGCTCATGACGGCAGATGGGATTGGGGCAGTGAGTCCGTCATAAAATTTTGCGCAGCAGATTCTGGAGAATGCATTCATGAGAAGCATCGGGGTTTTTGCACTGCTGGCCGTCGCGCTTTGTGCCGCAAATAGCGCGCAAGCCAGTTACTACTGCGGAGCCTGCAGCTACAGCTGTTGTCCGCCCGTCTGTTGTCAGCCGACGGCGTGTTACACCTCTTGCAAGGTCGAGCGGCAGACCTGCTACCAAACGGTGTACGACTCGGTCTGCGAACCGCAGCAGTACACGGTGAACCGGATCGAGTACGAGACGGTGCTCGACCGTCATCAGGAGACGTGTTATCGCACCGTGATGGAGACTCGCTATCGCGACGACCATTACACGGTCTGCAAGCCGATCTGCGAGACGGCCTGCCGCGAAGAGCGCTACACGGTGCAGAAGCCGGTCGTGGAGACCTCGTATCGCGAGTGTCACTACACGGTACAGAAGCCGGTGTGGACGACTGAAGAGCGCGAATGTCGGCGGCTCGTCTATAAGCCGGTGGTCGAAACGGTCGAGCAGCAAGTGCAACGCTGCGTGATGGACCGCGTCGTCGAGACGGTCAACACCGAGCGCTGCTGCACGGTGATGCGTCCGGTGACGACCTACAACACCGTTCAGCGCGATTGCGGCACCTGGCAAACCGTGACCGACTATCATCCCGGTCCGGTCGTGCTCCGCACGTATTGCGATCCGTGTTGCGGTCCGCGGACCTGCCCCGTGCAGTGCCCGGGCTTCACCACGTGCCGCCGCGTCTGGTGCCCGCGCGTCGTCTGTGAACAAGTCCCGTGCACGAGCTACCGCTGTGAAGTCGTGCGGCAGCAAGTTCCGGTGCAAGTCTGCCGGATGGTGCCGCGGACGATTTGCGAAAAAATTCCGGTGCAGGTGTGCCGCACCGTCTGCCAGGAAGTCGTCGAGAAGTACCCGGTGCAGCGCTGCAACTACGTCTGCGAGCAGATGACGCAGCGGATCCCGGTGCAGACTTGCCGCATGGTGTGCGAAGAGCACACCCGCCAGGTGCCGGTGACGACGTATCGCATGGTGCAAGAACCCCGCACGTGCCGCGTGGCTTACTGCGTTCCGACGCAGGTGCCCTACACGGTCGAGCGGTGTGTCCCGCGCTGCGTGTGCAAGAACGGTGCCGGTGACCTGCACGCGGTTGGTGTCCAAGTGCGTGCCGCGACAAGTTGCCTACGAGGTGTGCCGGATGGTCCCTGTGACCGTCTGTGCTCAGCCGGACTGCCCGTCGTGCGCGGTGGGCGGTTGCACGACCTGCGGCGCAACGGCGCCGGCCGGTCCGCTCAAGCCGCAGGCCGAGGTCGCCTCAGCCGCAGGACACGCGGAAGCCGCCGATGCAGGTGATTCCTCCGGTCAGCCCGCCGGCCGCTCACGAGCCGGGAGTGAACGAGGGTTCGCCCGCGAGCCAGCCGTCGACGACCGGCCCGAAGGTTTGATTGCCTTGCCCGTGTTCGTCATGGGAACACGGTTTTAATCTGACTCCGAATCTGCAAAAGACGCGTCCGGTTTTCCGGCGCGTTTTTTTCGGTTTGCGACAGGAGAGATGGTCGCACGGATATCTATCGATTCGACGCGACCGCGGGCTGCGACTAACATGGTCGCATGATTGCTCGATTCGCGCATTTCGTTCGCCTGGCCCTCGCGCTCTCGCTTGTTGCCGGCTGCTTGACGCCGGTCCTCGCTGCGAATGATCCCCCTGTCGCGGCGCGGCGGCCGAACATCCTCTTCCTGCTCACGGACGATCAGCGGGCCGACACGATTCATGCGCTCGGCAATCCGGTGATTCAAACGCCGACGCTCGATCGGCTGGCCCGGTCGGGGCTCGTCTTTCGCAACTGTTACTGCATGGGCAGCGACATGCCGGCCGTCTGCTTCCCCAGCCGGTCGATGCTGTTAAGCGGCCGCTCGCTGTTTCACTTGAAGCACAAACAGGGCGGTTACGGCGTCCACTACGCCGTCAACTTTCCCAAGACGCTCCGCGAGGCCGGCTACGAAACGTATCACTACGGCAAACGCCAGAACGGTCCGACCGGCATCTATAAAGACTTCGAGCACGAGAAGTACCTCGTGAACGACGATGCCGAACGCCTCTCCGGGCGGCCCGGCCAGGAAATCGCTGACGCCGCGGTGACGTTTCTCGAGACGAGAAAACGCGAGCGGCCGTTCTTCATGTACCTGGCCTTCGCCAATCCGCACGATCCGCGGGTCGTCATTCCCGAATATCGCCGCCGCTACGACGAGGCGGCCATGCCGCTGCCGGCCAACTACCTCCCCTTGCATCCGTTCGACAATGGCTGGCTCACCGGACGCGACGAACGGCTGGCCCCCTGGCCCCGCACGCCGGCCGAGGTCAAAAAGCACATCACCGATTATTACGGGGTGATCACCTACCTCGACGAGCAGATCGGCCGCATCCTCGAGGCGCTGCGGCGTTCGGGCGATTACGACCACACGATCATTCTCTTCTCGTCGGATCACGGCCTGGCGCTCGGCAGCCACGGGCTGATGGGCAAGCAGAGCGTGTACGAAGTCGCCCTCAAGCCGCCGCTCTTCGTGGCCGGCCCGGGCATCCGCCGCGGCGAGACCGACGCCTTCGTCTACCTGCAGGACATCTTCCCTACTGTCTGCGACCTGGTCGGCATCAAAACGCCCGCCGGCCTCGATGCGACAAGCTTCGCCGACGTCCTTTCGGGCAAAAGCGACACGGCTCGCGACGCGATCTTTCTGGCCTTCATGGGGTGTCAACGTGCGCTCCGCGTCGGCGATTGGAAGCTGATTCGCTATCCCGAGATCAACAAGAGCCAGCTCTGCAACCTGCACGACGACCCGGACGAAATCCACGACGTCTCCGCGCAACACCCGGACAAGGAACGCGAATTGATGACACTCCTGGCCCGGCGGCAGGCAGCCAACGGCGACACGCTGCCCTTATCGTCACCGCACCCCCGCGACCCGGCCGTCTCGGCAGACACTCTCCGCCACCGACCGGAGTGAATGACTCGCGCAGTGAAAGGCTCGCCCCGTGAAAGGCTCGCACAGTGAATTGTCCCCCAGCGCGTCGCATTTCGGCGGCCGGCCCCCGGTGAAGCGGCGGTTGCTCAAGTACGAGCGGATGAACCAGCCGCTCTTGAATCGGCGCGACTTCGCCCGCCGGCTGATCGCCAATGCCGGCTTTTCGATCGCGCTGATTGTCGTGTCGCTGCTGGCGGGGATGGCCGGCTACCACTACCTCGAGGGGCAAAACTGGGTCGACGCCTTCGCCAACGCGGCGATGATCCTCTCGGGCATGGGACCGCTCGGTACGCTCAACACAACCAGCGGGAAGATCTTCGCCGGGTGCTACGCCCTCTACAGCGGCCTGGCCCTGATCCTGGCCATCGGCGTGGTGATCGCCCCAATCGTCCACCGCTTCCTGCATCGCTTCCACATGGAGGCCGATTCGTAGGGAAGTCCTGCTTGGGCGATGCCGGGACGATTTGCTATAGTCTCCCCTGCTGTTGAGGCACCAAAATTCACGCAACGGATCAGTCGAGGAACCCATGGGCGCCAATCGTTCGGGCGAACGCCGAAAACTCCGCATGAAGCGCAGCAAACGCAACCTGGTCACTCAGGAAAAGGCCGACGCGGCCGCGCCGAAAAAATCGAAGAAGAAAAAGGCCTGACACCTCGGCCGCGCCCGTCGAGATTTGACGGATCAGTCGCGCTTCGGTCCCGGCTGCGCCGCACTCGAAGTGCTCGCAACACCGGCATTCGCACCGGTGACGCGGGCGACCAGCTCGCGGCGGAGCACTTTGCCCAGGGTGTTCTTCGGCAGGGCGTCGACGAATAACAGCGTCCGTGGCCGCTGGTAGACAACGAGCCGGTCGCTGCACCAGGCGTGCAGCCGGGCTTCGTCCAGCGTGAGATCGCTCCGCACGATGGCGACGGCCACGCGCTCGCCCCGCTCGGCATCGGGCACGCCGAAGGCCGCGCACTCCTTCACGCCCGGGCATTCGCCCAGCACTCGCTCGACGACCTGCGGATAAACGTTGTAGCCGTTGGTGATGATCAGGTCCTTCTTGCGGCCGGCCAGCGTGAGGAAGCCGCGCTCGTCGAGCGAGCCCAGATCGTCCGTGTCGAACCAGCCGTCGCGAAAGGCGGCCCGCGTCTCCTCGGGTTTGTGCCAGTATTCGCGAAACAAGTTCGGGCTGCGGATGAGCACGCTGCCCACTTCGCCCGGTTCGACGGGCGAGCCGTCGCTGCGGACGACTTTCCGCTTCATCTCCGGCAGCGGCAGCCCGACCGATCCGCTCGGCCACGGTCCGGCCAGCGGCAGGCTGGTGATCACGTACGACTCGCTCATGCCGTAACGATTGATGACCGGGTGCCGCAAAATCTCTTCCAGCTCGGGGAGCACTTCCGGGCGAATCGGTGCCGAGCCACAGGTGAAGAGCCGGGTGCGACTCCACGAAGCGGCGGCGGTGCGAAATTCGGCCGACTCGAGCAGGCGGTAATAGATCGCCGGCACAGCCATGAAGACCGTCGACTCGCCGATCGCCGCGAGGGTCCGGCCGACGTCGAACGATTCTTCGATGCGAATGCAGCCGCCGGCGAGCCACGTCAGATGCGTGGCGAACTCCAAGCCATGAATGTGATAAAGCGGCAGCACGTTCAGCACGACGTCGTCGGCCGACAACTGCCAGTACGCTCGTAAAGCCCGCAAGCTGCCGGCCGCGCCGGCGTGCGAGTGGACCACGCCCTTCGGCCAACCCGTCGTGCCCGAACTGTAGAGGATCATCCGCGGGGCGTCGGCGGTGACGTTCGGCTCGTGGAACGGGCCGGGGGTGCTGTCGTCGACGTCGGCTTGCACAATGGGCGGCCGCGGCAGCTCGGGCGCGAGCGCGGTGACGAGCGGCAGCTCCTCGGCCCCGGCGATCACCATCCGAGCTTCGCTGTCGCTCAAAAAGTACCGCATCTCTTCCCGCGTGAACCGCGGATTGAGCGGCAACGGACAAGCCCCGGCATAGAGCACACCCAACTGGGCCAACAGAAACGGAATTTTGTTCCCCGTGTAGAGGGCCACGCGGTCCCCCGGCTCGACCCCGCGCCTGCAGCCGGCCAGCCCAGCGACGAGCCTCAGCATCGAGCTGGCCGTACGTGAAGACGCGTCCCTCGTGCGCCAGGGCCGGTCGCGCACGGCTGACTTTCGAATACGCTTCGCAGCTCGTGCAAGAAGTGCCTGGTCACATCGCGAGTTTACCCAAACCACGCCCGCCGCACGATCCGGCGAGCGACGTGTGGCAGCCCGCCGACTCTCGCAACGAATTCGCCTGACGCCGCGCTGTGGAAATGCTCGGGAATCGCGCGAGCCGTCGCTAGAATAAGGGCATGTGGACGCCAATGCCCGACGCATTGCCTTATTTGACCCTGCGCGAAAGACTCCTGATCGATTGCTGCTGGTTGTGCGGCGCGTGTCTTTGGGTCTGGTTCCGCCCACGTGCCAAACGCTTCGTCAACGTGCCCCCGTGTGATGACACGAGGGAACCCACGAGCCGGCCGGGAGATTGGCTCTGGCTGCGGTTGTGGGTCATCTGGCCGGATTTCTTCGGGCGGGCCATGCTCGTGCTGCTTCTCACCGTTGCGGTCGTCAGCTGGGTGAGCGACTTGATTCAGTACATACCCGTCGCCCTTTGACCTCCCGGCTCGATGGCGAACTTTGCTTCACGATACGAGCCCCAGTACCTACTCGCCTCCGTGCAACGCGCTTCCCGTTCCCGTTACAATCGCGGCATGTCGGACCCTCTCAGAATCCTCGCGACGTTCTTGCTGCTCGTGATCGGGGGCTATCTCGTCCGCGCCACCTACCGCCGCTGGAACGATTGATTCCAACTTTCTGACCTAAACCCGCGACTTCTCCCGTGAGTTAGGATCCCCGCGCTTGGAGCCTTCCGCGAACAACGAACCGAATAAGGCACCGAGCAACGAACGCACCGTGCTGGCGGTCGACCTGGGCAGCGGCGGGCCGAAAGTGTCCGTCGTTTCCGAGCGGGGCGAGATTCTCGCGCATGCCCGCGGCTCCGTCTCGACGATTTTCGTCGAGGGGGGCGGGGCCGAGCAGGATCCGCATGCGTGGTGGCGGGCCGTCGATCAGGCAGTGACGGCCGTCCTCTCGCAAGCCGCGCGTCGATCGCAGCCGGATCGTGGCCGTCTCCTGCACGGGGCAATGGTCGGTGACCGCGCCGGTCGACGCGGGCGGGCAGCCGCTGATGAACGCCGTCCACTGGATGGACTCGCGCGGCGCACCCGACACGCAAAAACTCACCGACGGCCTGATCAAGATCGACGGCTACGGGCTCGGGCGGTTGCTGCGTTGGATCCGGATCACGGGGGCCGTGCCGACGCACGCCGGGGCCGATTCGCTGGCGCACATTTTGTTTCTCAAGCGGGCCCGCCCGGACGTCTACGCGCGGACGCACAAGCTGCTCGAGCCGATGGATTACCTCAACCTGCGGCTGACCGGGCGGTTTTCGGCCTCGTACGCGACGATCTTTCCCTACATGCTCACCGACAACCGCGACGTCAACCACGTGCACTATCACGACGGGCTGTTGCAGCTCGCCGGAGTCGATCGCGAGAAGCTGCCCGACCTGGTGCCGGTGGACGCGGTGCTGGGGCCGCTCTTACCCGAGATCGCCGCGGCCTGGCAGCTCTCGCCGACGACGCAGGTGGTGTGCGGCACGACGGACAATCAGACGGCGGCGCTCGGAGCCGGTTCGATCGACGACGCCGTCGGCTACATCTCCGTCGGCACGACCTCCTGGCTGAGTTGCCACATCCCGTTCAAGAAAGCCAACCTGCTGCGGGCTATCGCCACGATGCCGTCGGCCATTCCGGGGCGGAACATCGTCGTCGCCGAACAGGGGGCGGCCGGCCGCTGTCTCGAAGCCGTGGTCGAACGGCTGCTCTGCCCCGAACACAACTATTCGCTCGACGCCGAGCGGAGCGCGGTCTACGCCAAAGTGTTCGAGGAAGCGGCGACCGTGCCGCCCGGCTGCGAGGGTTTGTTGTTTCTGCCGTGGCTCAACGGCTCGGGCCCGCCGGCGGCTGACGGCCATGTCCGTGGCGGATTTATCAATCAGACGCTGCGAACGGGGCGTCCCGAGGCGGTGCGGGCCGTGCTGGAGGGGATTGCATTCAACTTGGGCTGGCTCTTGCCGCACGTGGAAAAATTCGTCGGCCGGCGGTTCGAGTCGCTGCGGCTGGTGGGCGGTGCGGCCGAGTCGGACCTTTGGTGCCAGATCTTCGCCGACATCCTGGAGCGGCCCATTCAGCGAATCGCGTCGCCCCGGCTGGCAACGGTTCGCGGGGCGGCGCTGCACGCGCTGATGTCGCTGGGAATCCGTCGGCGGGACGAGATTTCGGCCCTGGTGCCGATCGCCGGCGTCTTCGAGCCCGACCCGCGCAATCGAAAAACGTACCGGGAGCTTTCGTCGGCGTTTGTGAAATGTTACAAGCGCACGCGGGGGTTGTTTGGCCTGCTGAACGGCACCTCGCATCAATGACGGCGAGCGGCGGGTGTCAGCCCGCCGGTTCTACGGCCCGTATCCACGTCGCTCTTCATCAGCACGACAGCAAGAGAAAGCAAAAAAAAAGACAAAAGACCGAAGAACCCGGAGGCTGACACCTCCGGCTCGCCAAGAAAATAAAACGCTCACACGATACGAGGATCGCCATGGCAACCGACGTCGCTCCGCAGGTCGATCTGGCCGCTGCGCTCGATCAGATGATGCATCCCTATCGGGGCACGCTCCCCGAGTTTGTGCGGCTCCCGGCGGCGGGGATCAAGCGCCGGACGTGCTCGGCACGATGCAGGACCTCGAGGAGCGCGAGGCGGGCCGCTGGGAAAGCGGCCACGCATCGGGCGCGGTGTACAACGGCGATCGCGAGCACATCGACTTCGTCAGCCGCGTGTACACGCTGCACTCGCAGGTCAATCCGCTGCACCCCGACCTCTTTCCGAGTGCCGCCAAGTTCGAGGCGGAAATCGTCTCGATGACGGCCCACATGCTCAACGGCGACAAGGCCGGCGCGCCGGTGGGGAGCGAAGAGGGAGTTTGCGGGTCGGTCACGTCGGGCGGTTCGGAGAGCATTCTGCTCGCGATGAAGACCTATCGCGACTGGGCCCGCGCGACCAAGAACATCACCGAGCCCGAGCTGGTCGTGCCGGTCTCCGCTCACGCGGCCTTTCACAAAGCGGCCCAATATTTCGGCCTCAAGCTGCGGGTGATTCCGCTCGACGACCAGTTCTGCGTCGACGTGCCGGCGATGGAAGCGGCGATTAACAAGAACACGATCGCGCTGGTCGGCTCGGCCTGCAATTTTCCGTACGGCACCATCGACTCGATCGAGCAGCTATCGGCCATCGCGCGGGACCGAGGCGTTGGCCTGCACGTCGACAGCTGCCTGGGCGGATTCTTCCTGCCGTGGGCCGAACGGCTCGGCCAGCCGGTGCCGCCGTTCGATTTTCGGCTGCCCGGCGTGACTTCGATGTCGTGCGACACGCACAAATACGGCTACGCACCCAAGGGAACGTCGGTCGTTCTCTATCGCGGGGCGGCCCTGCGACGGTTTCAGTATTTCACGACGTCCGACTGGCCGGGCGGACTCTATTACTCGCCGACGTTTTCGGGCAGCCGGCCGGGCGGCCTGAGCGCGGCGTGTTGGGCGGCGCTCGTGTCGATCGGCGAACAAGGCTACCTGGACGCGACGCGGCGAATCCTCGACGCCGTGGCCGTGATGAAACAGGGCGTAACCGAAATTCCCGAGCTGCGGCTGATGGGCCGCACGTTCGGCGTCTTCGCCTTCATGTCGACGAGCGAGAGCTTCAATATCTACCAGCTGCTCGATCGCATGTCGGAAAAAGGCTGGAGCCTCACCGGCCTGCAACGACCGGCGGGCATCCACGTGAGTCCCACGCTGCGGCACGCACAGCCGGGCGTCGCCGAACGCTTCGTCGCCGATCTCAAGGATGCGGTGGCGCTCGTCCGCGAGAATCCCGACTTCATGGGCGGCATGGCACCGATCTACGGTCTGGCCGCAACGGTCCCCGACCGCTCGCTCGTCCACGGCATGCTGCAGCAGGTGATGGACGTTTTTTACCGCGTGTGACTCGCGGTTGCCGGTCGGAAGAGCGTCGCCGGAGGTCTGCACGACTCAGGCGTCAGCGCGGCCTAGACCTCGGGGATAAACACGCCGCGATCGTAGTCGCCTCTTTGCAGACGGCGCGATGGTTGATTTTGGGATCTTCCATGCGCACCTGGATGTAGTAGTGCCCCTTTTTCGGCGGAGTGAAGGTGTGCACCCAGATGCCATATTGCGAGTTCGACGTGGCCGCCTTGCAGAACTCCAGCGGCGCCCGATTTTGACGCCGGCCATTGCGGCCCATCCCGAGCGGAAGCGGATCTTCATCTTCTCGGAGCGCACTGGCCCGCCCCAGGTGATGCCGACGATGCGATAGACGATTTTGCCGCCGAGCTTCCACTGCTCGACACGCACGGGCAGGGCCGTCTGGTCGATCGTGGCCGCCTTATAGTCTTTGGCGAGCACTGGACCAAACGGATGCTTGAAGAAGCCGGGTTGCGGGCCGCGCGACGTATCCTGGTTCGTGCGGTCGCTAAACTCCAGCATCTGCCAGGTCGCTTTCGCGTGGTCGTCAACGAATTTGATCTCGTTGACCCACTTCACCTCGCTGCAGCCATACCAGCCCGGAATGACTAAGCGGACGGGCGCGCCGTGGTCTTTGGGCAGCGGCTGTCCGTTCATCCGCGTCGCCAGGAACGCGCCGAACTGGACGAGCTGTTCGATCGGAAAGATCCAGCTGCATGTGGGCCACGAGTGCTCCTTATAAGGAGGTCCGTGGTCGGGCAGGTTGGTGTCGTCGTCGAAACCTTGGATCAAAACGGCTTTCGCCTTGTCGGTTGGCTCGGCAATTTTGATCACCCGCTCGATCGGGATCCCCGCCCACTCCGCGACGCTCAACAGCCCAAACTTGAGCACGTTGCCGTTTCCGGAGCACTCCAGCAAGACCGGGCCCTTCGGCTCGACATAACGCTCCAGCGACTTGAGCGGCAGCTGCTGCGGCTTTTTGACCAGGCCGTGAATCTTGATTTTCCAATCGGCCGGCGGACGGAGCAGATCGGGATATTCAGTCCGGATAAAGAACTTGTCGGCGGGAGTCAGTCGTCCCTCGGGCGTAAACAGCGAGGCCAGGTCGATACACAACCGGGCGCCGTGTCCGCCGCCCGAGTTCGTGTAAAGCGGTGTTCGAAAGCTGTCTTCTTCCTGCGAGCGAAAGGGCACATAGCCGAGGAAGATGCCGCCGGCGCACGGATCCGGAAAGTCGGTATCGAGCAGTTGGCCGGATGACGTCAGGGCTAGAGGTTCGCCCTGGAGCAGGCCCGCCGAGCCGCCGCCGGTAGAATCCAACAGTTGCGTGTAGCGATTCCACGCATAGGCCCCCGCGCCGATTGCGCCCATGGTCGCCGTGGCGGCGAGCAAGAACCCGCGGCGGGTCAGGCCCGCCCGCGCGGCGAGGGCCAGCTCGATTTCGGAGGGGGCTAGCGGGACGCCGCGACGCATTGAGTTCACCACCGGCTCGCCGCAGCGGTCGCCGTCACTACACCCAGTCGTCTAGTGGACGGTCAGCCCCGAGGCTGCGACGGGCAGCAGAAATCCGTCGGCGTCAAAATCCATCTCGCAAGGTCCGTCGAGGATTTCCAGGTCGCTGCGCCGCGAGACCTCCGGCAGATAAGCCTCGCTAACCAATACTTCCGAAAGGTGTAAAGTGTTGGAAATTTGCACGACCCGGGCGTTTTCCGGCTCGTCCAGCCCGACGGTCGCCAGGGCCGCCTCGAGCACGTCCCGATCTGTGTCAAAGGTCACCGGGACAGCGGCGGCGGCCGGGTGCCCGCCAGTGAGGGCGTTGATCGTCGTGATGTTGACGTCCATCTGCTCGACGGTCCGCCGGTTGGTGAATTCCGCCAGGCCGATGCCGCAGGCGTTGCCGTGCGTCTCCTCGGTGAGACCGCGAATGAAGATTCGCGTGCAGGAAACGTCGTCCCGCCCTGCGTCCGGGTTGCCGACGAACTTGCGGCCGATGACGTTGGTGTCCATCCCCGAGCCGCTGATGTTCTTGCCGATCTCGTCGACGATCAACAGGCCGATCCGCTTGAACGGCAGCCGGGGCATCCACTGCCGGGCCAGCGCCAACAGCTCGCGCTCGCGGTCGTAAAACCTTTCCGGCGGCACGGCTTCGATCAGGGCCGTTTGGTCGTACGCGTTTTCCACGATCGCGACGCCGCAAAGCACCCTGCACTTTTGCAGCACGACCGCGGCCACGGCCTGAATGATTTCGGCAAAGCTGTAATCGATGATGGCCCGGTGGTAGATTTTGGCCCCTTCGTGCTTGCCCAGGCCGATCAACATCATCTTGTGCAAGCCCGACTCGATCTCGCCCACGAACCCCGTGTGCGGCTTGATCCGCCCGGCGACGATCACATGGTCGCACTCGAACGCGTGGCGATCGAAATGCACGGGAATCCGCTGCGGCGTGCGGTCGACGATCACCGTCTCCATCGACGAGCGGATCTCGGCCCCGGTGAACTCTTCGGTCACCCCGTACGACTCGACAATCGCCCGCTGCGCCTCGGCCGTCCCCCCGCCATGGCTACCCATCGCCGGAATGATCACCGGCTTGGCGCCGAGCGAGCGGACGTGATCGCAAATCGCCTTCGTAATCTCGGCAATATTCGCAATCCCGCGACTGCCGACGGTAATCGCCACGGTCTGCCCGGGCCGGACTTTCTGGCCCAGGTTGAGCCGGCGGAGCTGGCCGGAAGTCTCCGCCGCAACGTCCACGACGCGCTGGACTTCGAATTTCTGGCGAACGCGAACCATCTTGGGAAAAGGCATCGTGAACTCCGACTGAGCCGTGGCCGATTTCGGCCCCTCTCTAATCAGTCTAAGTCCTCTTCGCAAGGGACGAAAGAGCGTCTGCGACCCACCTGAGAATGATCAGCCGTGCCAGCGGCGCGTGAAGAGCACATCGGCCGCGCGAGCGGCTCGTCAATAACACTGTGCCGAGAATTCGGAATGGCGAATCCCTGCGGCGCGTCCTGCCAGGTTAAAGTTGCGAGTCGCGCGGTTACTTACGGTCGACCGACTGGCGGAATTCGCCCCAGTTCGTGAGCGTGATGCCAAGGCGGGCGAGTTGGGCCCGGGTGTCCGGATCGGTGACGAAGCGGCGGTCGCTGTCGCGGAGTTGGGCCGAATCGGTGATGGCTTCCAGCTCGGGATTATCGACGCCGCAGTGGACGATCAGTTCGTTCACGCCCGGCGGCAGCGTCTCGAAGGCCTTGAAATAGTTGTGGGTGCGGACGCTGTGTTGGCCCTTGTTGTAGAGCATCACGACCGACGACAGCACGGGGAGATGGTGGGTGTCGAGCATGTCGAGCAGCTGGCGATCGTGGCCGCGGAGGGCCGGATACTTGGCCTGAAACGCCTGGAGCGATGCCTGGCGGGTGAACATCACGGGCAGGTTGTAGGCGATGCCCAGGTTGACGTAGAGCTCCAAAAAGTCGGGACGGTCGAGCAGCGTACCCATGTGCGTGTCGAGGTGCGAGAGCCGAATGCCGAAGGCCTTGGCCCGATCGATTTGGGCCCGCAGCTCGGTTTCGGCCTCGCTGAGCTTGGCCTTGGCAACGACGGGCGGGTTGTCGCGATGCAAATAGCCCTGCTCGTCGAGCAGGCTGGGGACTTGGTCGCGCGGCGCCACTGGACCCCAGCGATAGTTTTTCCACTCGCAGGTCAGCGTGAGATGAATGCCGTAGTCGCGCTCCGGGTGCTTCCGCGCGTAGGCGGCAAACTCCGGAAACCAGGCGCACGGAACCAGAATGCTCGTCGACGTGACGACGCCGTGCTCGAGCCCCTCGATCGTCGCCATGTTCGCCGAGTGCGACATGCCGGCATCGTCGGCGTGAATGATCAGCGAGCGCGCCGGCTTGCCCGCGGGCGAATCATCGCCACGCGCCGGAGCGTGCGACGCGAGAATCAACAGTGCAACTAGTGAGGACAATCCGATCGAGCGGCAAATCATCGGTGACAACTCCAGGCAATCGTGTCCGGCGCGGACTCGGCGAGACCGGCACGTCCGCTCACAGGCGGACCTCCGAGCGTTCTTTGACCGTTTCGAGCATTTTTTTCAGTCGAGGCGAGCGCGTCGCGCCGTTACGCAGCAAGCGAATCAAGAACCGGTGCATCTTGATCGTGGGAGACATGCCCCCCGACTCCAACAGCTTCACGGCCTGCCGATCCTCCAGCTCGATCCGAGTGGCCAGCTCGGCCTCGCTCATCTTCAGCGTCTTGCGGAGGATTTTGATCTCCTCCGCGGTCATCTTCAGAATGGGCATTCGTGTGCTCCGTTATCGAGTTCCCACTCACTTGCCGTCAAAGAGCCGCGCACGCAATAAGCAGTGTCTTTTGTTTTGATTCGAGGCGATGCAAGAGCCCTCGCTCACCAACTTTTTTCATCTCGTGACGTAAGTCGTTTTTTGGCATCGCCGTCGCAAGGCGGTAAAGATGAGCTTGCCTTGCACCCAGCGGTGGACGCGTCGGTGGCCGCGAACCCAAGCGGGCAGTGCCTGCAATCCGGCGCTCCAAGTGCTCAAGTATCCGAAGTAGCGTTCGATCGCGTTACGTTCTTGATGGAGGGCACGGCCGAACGAGCTTTGCGGATTCGAGAGCAGTTCAAGAGATCGCAGCCGAGCGGGACTCTGACGCCGATGGCCACGGCGACGGCCAAATCCGTAACGCGGAGGTGCCACCAGTTGCACGCCGCGTTCGAGGCAGACGTCGTGTAACTGGTTCGAGTCGAAATTTGCATCGGCGAGCAAGTACCCTTGCACAGCCGCTTGCTTCAACATCCGCCGCCCCATCGCCCGCTCATCCTTTTGCATGGGAGCCACGCGCCAGGCAGCGATCGAGCCATCGCTGCCGACCACCGCGTGTAGCTTGTACCCTTTGGCTTTGCAGCCCGCGGCGCGGCCGTACCCAGCTTGCCGGTCTTTCGAGCAACCGCCGATCGGCAGAGGCTTGCCATCGATCATCCAATACAGGGGCTTGTTCCCACGAGGAGCCAGTTCAGAACGTTCGATCTCTTGCAGCATTTGCTGGACCTCGGCACTCCGCAGTCGTCTCGACATGGTGCTCGACGATGGCAATTTGCGGCGACGCTCATGCAGCGGCCAGTTCCGAAGATCGCACGCCCAGGACACAGGCCGACCGTGCAGAACGGCCCACAGCCAAACCTGCACAATGTCGTCTGCCCCGTATCGTTCCCGCGTGCACCGACGAAGCTTGCTCGCCTGTTTGAGAAGGATCAAAATCGCCTTCCAGAGTTGGTGTTCCACATCCGTCTCCTTTCGTGTGGTTACGATTGAGACTATGTGTAGCACCAACTTTTTATTGCGCAAGTCTTTATGACTCCTCGCGCAAAAAGCTGTCACGCTTCGGGTTGGTAAAGACGCCCCTGGCTCACGCTTCGCGTTGGTGTGTCGTCTTACTAACCCGAAGCGTCAGCGCGGGATCCTCCAGACCTATTCGCGGCCCCTTCACGATTAACGAGGCGATGACAAAAAAGACACCGCTTACGGCGTGCGCGGCTCCTTCCCACGCGCGGACGTCAGTCCACTTCCGTCCAATATTGTCCCGAATGTCGTCCCGTTTCCGACCCCTGAACCAGTCACAATATCCGCGGCGCGTCGCGGTAAGTCAAACCAGATTGTCGATTTGCGTCCGTGACAAAACCGTGACAATCCGGTGACGGTACGCTGACGCTGTTTTTCTACCCTCCCGCTAAAGTTTCACACAGAAACCACGCACCTTCGGCCGATAGACGGCAAAAGATTACGGGAGATTTTGATGGCCAGCACTGTGATTGCTCCTCCCAAGCGTCGTCGTCGCAAGAAGCAGGCGCGGCGACATCACAACTCGCCTTCGGTTGAGCGAACGGTCGCCCCGCAGGAAGTCTACGACTGGTTCAACCCCGCGCAGTTGAATTGGAAGAACATCGATTGGGTGACACTCGTCTGGATGGTCGGCATTCACGCCGGCTGTTTGGCGGCGCCGTTCTTCTTCACCTGGAAAGCGATCGGCGTCGCGCTGGTCGCCCATTGGCTCACGGCCAGCGTCGGCGTCTGCCTCGGCTATCACCGCTACCTGTCGCACAAGTCACTGAAGTTGTCTCGGCCGGCCGAGTTCTTCGTCCTCTTCTGCTCGGTTGCCTCGGGACAGGGCTCGCCGCTGATGTGGGCGGCCACGCATCGCCTACACCATCAGCGCTCGGACCAGGAAGGCGATCCGCATTCGCCCCTCGAAGGGGGATGGTGGTCGCACATTCTGTGGCTGTTCGTCAATCACACGCCCGAGCAGCGGGCCCAGCTCTATCGGCGGTACATTCCCGATCTGGTCGATCGCCCGATCATGCAGTTCTACGAGAAGTTCTACGGCCCGGTCCTGGTCGGCATCGGCGTGGTGCTGTACCTGATCGCAGGCATCCCGGGAGTGCTGTGGGGCTTGTGCGTGCGGATGGCGTGGGCGTACCACTGCACGTGGTTCGTCAACTCGGCCACGCACCTGTGGGGCTACCGCAATTACGAGACGCGCGACGAATCGCGGAACTTGTGGTGGGTGGCCGTGCTCGCCTTCGGCGAAGGCTGGCACAACAACCATCACGCCCACCCGCACGCCGCCCGCGCCGGACATCGCTGGTGGGAAATCGATCCGACCTGGTGGGTCATCCGCGGCCTCCGCGCCACGGGCATGGCCACGCAAGTCGACGATCGCATCCCGGAAGCCGGCGCCAAACCGGACGAAGCGCTCGTCGTTTAGTCGGCGCGACGCTGGGTGGCTGGGGTCGGCGTCTTCGCCACCCTCAGGCGTCGTGGTGCGTCTACCACTAAATGTCGGGTGCCATGCCCACCGGTTTCGGTGGGCATCCGCGATTCGCAGCGGAAAACATGCCCACGCCGGGCCGTGGGCATGGCTGTCAGATCGCGATGGACGGACCAGGTTTTCGCCGCTCAGTGCCGACGGCAGGCACAGCCTGCCCTGCCCAAGGCGTTCGTGATCGCGTCGGTCATTTTTGCTCTGTCGGCGCACTCTGTCCGAGGGTATCGCGAGACGCGTCGGTCGCGCTTACTCGATCACCTGATAAACCGCTCCGCCGCCGGGCGGCAGCGTCACTGTGATGCTTCGCCCCGACACTTGAAGGGCCGGCGCATTCCCCATTGGGACTAGCGACTGGACCTTTCTGTTCAGCGACAGGCTGATCGAGCCCGACGTTCGCTCCGGCGACGAAACGATCGCCGCATAAGTCACACCCCCTGGGCCGCCGAGGAAATTGAGGTAGTCTCCCGGCATTTGCCGACCCGATAAGCTCACGGGCGTTGGGTTCGGCGGAGAATGAATCAGCGTGTGCGACGCAAGCAGGATCGTCTGAACCGATTGGATATCGGGAATCGTTTGAGTCTGCAGCTGCACGAGCTGGGGCCCTGGCGTGTACCCCGGAAAACTGACGAGCCCGGGATAGCTGCCGGTGTTGTAGGCCTTCTTATAGGCCCAAGATGCTCCGCGCGGCGGTGCCGTCGCATCCGTCGACACCCACTCTGGAATCTGCGCGTAGACAAAAAAGATGACGCCTTTGGCTCCCATCGCAGCAGCCGCCCAAGCTTGCCACGATGCTTGCGCAGGCGTCGGCATCTCCCACTCGAGTCCGGAGCCCGCCGCGACCGTGACCGTTCCATTGGCATTGATCACGGAGGTTCCTTCCACTCCCTGGAACGCCTGGCCCATCGCCCAGACTTGCGGGTTGCCCTCCTCGTACGCGGTCCCAATATCCGCCGCCATGTCGAGAAAATACGAGTAGGAACTGTTTCCGGTTGGCCCCGAGTTGGGATCGGCGAAAAAGGGATAGCGATCGAACGAAACCCAGGTCAGCGTGTTCACCGCTTTCAAGATCGTCGAGACGGTGCCCGGAGCCAGCACGGTCGTTACGGGCAGATTGGCAGCCTGGGCCTGGGTCACATACGACGCGAGTTGTTTCGCATCCGCGGCCGGCGGTTCGTCGCCCAAACTGAAGGCGAACGGTTTCGTGTTGGCTCCATTCCAGATCGTTCCCAACGTCTCCAGAGCCGATGCGATGAAGGCGTTATTGTTCTGCGACGCGTTCAGGTAAAAGTCCCCGTCGGAGCCGTTGATGTTCATGACTCCAAACTGCTGCGCAGCCGCGGCGAACTCCGACACTTCGGCACTCGTGGCTTCAGGACCATCGGTCGTCCAAACCAGATTGAAGCTGTTGTTGGCCGTCAGGACGGGGAAAAAAGTCTGGGTCAAGAACGGAGTCAGGTTTTGTGCGCGATTGGCGGGGGTGTCCGTGTAGTCGGGAATGTAGGTCGTTTCCCAAGCCGTATACACGCCGAACACAAACTGCGTGGTCGGCGCATTGGTCTGGGCGAAATTGTTCGCAGTTACGGGTGAGAACGAGGTGACGACCAAAAGCAGAGAACAGCAAAGAAAGAGCAAGTGTCGTGGTTCTCATCTTTTGGACCTTGAAAACTGCGGTGGGGATTGCAGCTTTTTTGCCACAACTCAGGACGTAGGCGGGTCTCGATCGAAGAGGCTTGCGGTGGCAGCCGATTGAGGGCGGAGAGAGCGGACAATCCCAGCGGGCGATTTCCTGGAAGGATACGGCGACTGCGCAATACACGAGACATATGGCCGGATGCGCTGCTGCAAATCAAGCGGTAATTGTCAAGTTGAGCCGACAAACGATGAAAATGGCGCCGTCAATTAGTGGACAAACGTTTCAAGACGCGCCGACAACCCCGGGCGGGCCGCAGTGCATCCGCTGGGTGCGCCGCCAAAATCGAGCGCGAGCCCGATGCACTAACCGTGGACTCTCTAATCTCAGCGAACGGCTGGCACCCCCTGACCTGGGTCGATCGAAGTCCGCCCCACGGTGGCGTCTCGCGGTTGGGGGACAGAATTGTCCCGCGGAACTCGCAAATAGCCGAGCGTCTGTCGCAGGATCTCCGCGGCGGCTGGGGCGGCGACCGTTCCGCCGTAGTGGGTGCCGCTCGTCGTCGGTTCGTCGACGACGACCAGCACGAGCACGCGCGGCGCGGCGGCCGGGGCTCCGCATAAGAAGGAGCTGACGTACTTGTCGGCCGAGTACGTTCCCGTCGCCGGATCGAGCTTTTGGGCTGTCCCCGTTTTGCCGAAGACTGAATAGCCGGGCAAATTCGCTCGCGTGCCCGTGCCGCGGAGGACGACGTCGCGCATCGGCCCTTCGATGAGCCAGCGTGCCGATTCGTGATCGGTCGGGCGGCTGACAAGGGGCGTCGATAGCGGCAACTCTCTCCCACCTTCGGCCGGCGCGTCGAGTGTGCGGCCATCGAGCGTACGCAACACGAGCTTGGGCGAGATCAGCGTCCCGCCGTTGGCGAGTGCGGCGTGGGCGGCGATCATCTGCAGCGGCGTCACCGCCAACTCCTGGCCGATCGAGAGCGACGCGTTCGAGTACGACGACCAGCGCTTCACCGGATGCACCAGGCCGCCAATTTCTCCGGGCAGCCCCGAGCCGGGAACGCGGCCGAAGCCGAACGCGGCGATCGTCGCGAACAGCTCGGCGTTCGACAGCCGCGCCCCGATTCGCGACATGCCGATGTTGCTCGACTTCACCAACACGTCGGCCACGCTGAGCAGGCCGAACGGATGCGTGTCGTGAAAGATGCGGCTGGCGAGGTGTGTTTCGCCGCCGGCGCAATCGATCGCCTCGTCGGGCCTGACACGGCCGCGCTCGAGCGCCCCGGCGACGACGAACGGCTTGAACGTCGAGCCCGGCTCGTACATCCAGGCGATGGCCCGATTCATCCAGGCTTCTTCCGAGACGCCTTCCGGACGGTTCGGATCGAAGGCCGGCCGCGACGCCATCGCGAGGATCTCGCCGCTGGCCGGATCCGCGACGAGCGCGACGGCCCCGCGCGGCATCCACTCGGCGACGACCCGATCGAGCTCGCGCTCGGCGTAAAGCTGGACGATCGAATCGAGCGTCGTCACGACCGAGCGCCCGGGTTGCGGCGGAATATCGGTATCGTCGGGCACGTCGATCACGCGGCCCCGCGCGTCGCGGTACAGCGTTCGCCTTCCCGGTTTCCCGCGGAGGACGGCCGCCAACGACTGCTCCAGGCCGCCGCGGCAATTTCCGTCGACGTCCCGCAGACCGAGGACGTGGGCCGCGAGCGCCCCCTGCGGATATCGGCGGACGAACTCGTCGCGAAATCCCCATGCGGCCGGCGGCAGGTCGAGCGCGCCGACGGCTTGCTCTTCCTCTGGAGTCAGCCGCCGCTTCACCCAGGCGAATTTCTTGTCGTCCCGCTGTAGCCGCTCGCAGAGGCGACCGGCATCGAGACCCAGCGCGCGGGCGACGCGCTGTGCGGAAGGCCACGGGTCAGCGATTTTTTCCGGCACGACGAACAAGCTGCGGGCGACAACCGACGTCGCCAGCACGCGGCCGCCGCGGTCGAGCAAATCGCCGGGCGGCGCGGGCAGCAGCTCGACGTACGATTTCTGCCGCGTCCCCCGCTCCGCCAGCCGCGCGCGTTCGACCACCTGCAGCTGCACGAGCCTCGCTGCGACGGCCAGGCCGCCCAGCGCGAGCATGCCCACGATCATGCCGCGCCGCAGCCGAATGTTGGCGGGCTTCCCGGGGCGCCGTAACAACGGTGCGCGCACGGGCGGCGCAGTGGCAGCGAGGGTATCCGCATGAGACGGATCGAGGGGCGCGGGCTCTGCGGACATCCGAGCGTGCCCTGATTAGTAGTCGCGAGTGCCGGTTTCGTGCTCCGCCACGATCGCCGGTCGCCGTGCGACCTCAGCGTGCGATTTGCCCGTCGCTTTGCCCGCGATCACTTCGCGCCGCTCGTTCTCCAGCGCATCGAGCAGCCGGGCCGGGGCGCCGAGCTGCTGCGTCTGCAGCCGCTGCCGCGCGTAGAGGTCGCGCAGAACCTCGTAGCGATAGTGCTCGCGGGCCAGCGCGCGGCGGAGCGTCAGGCACCGTTTTTCGAGGGCGATCCCCGAGACGGCAACCAGCACCGCCAGCACCAACGCCGCACCGAAGCGAAAATACATCGCTTCGTAGTTATCGGCGCTCGTCGACCTCGCTCGACAGTCCGACGCTGCTGGCATCGCCGGGCAGCGCCAGCTCGAGCCCGACTTTCACTTGGTTGGGGTTGGACAACTTATCGCGGTTCATCTCGTAAATCTGAATCCAGCGCGACGAACGCCCCAGATGCTTGGACGCGATCTCCGAGAGCGTGTCGTGCTCGCCCGTGCGATATTTCGCGGTGCCGTCGGGGCTGATGAAGAATCCGGTTGGCGCGGATTTGGCGGTTGCGTCCTCGGCGGCCGTCGTCTGCACCCGCGTGCCCGCCGGCAGGAACTGGCCATACTGCTCCTCCAGCACCTCGACCGGCGGCGTGCTGACCTTCATGCCCGGACGCATCCGGCTCGGATCGGGAATCCGCGACTTGTTGAGCTCGGCGAGCGCCTGGAAGTAGCGGGCGTTGCCGTATTTTTTCCGCGAGATGGTCCAAAAGTTGTCCTGCGGCTGCACGACGTAGTAGTCGCCGGCGTCGCTGGTCGTTCCCACCGGCGAGACGGCGCCGGGGCTCGTCGTCGCGTGAGCCGGCTGGGCGAGCGGATTTTCGGCCGTGGCCGAGGGCGAGAACCTTTCGGCCGAACCCGACTGAGAAAACCTTTCGGCCGAACCCGTGCCCGCTCCCGGTCGATTGCCGCCAAACGGATCGTCGGACCCAGCCGCCGGACGGGGCTCGCCGTTTTGCACGAGCGTGTTGCTCGACGCGTTGAGCGACGCCGTGCCGGCGGTGCGCTGTTGCGGCGGCTCGCCACCAAACGGGGAGTCGCCACTGCTGGGCGAGCGTTCGTTGCCACCCAGGAGCGCTTCCGCCCTGCCACTAGTCGACGCTCCGGCCATTGGCGCGCCCGCGGCGGCCGCTCCTCCACTCGGGCCGCCGGGATTGAAGCCCTCCGTGCCGGTGGCGTGCGCATTCTGATTGAAATGGACCACGCCGTTGCCGGCCGTCGTCGGGTGCCCGACGTGCGGGTGCTCGTCCAGCGTGTCGTTGTCCAGCGGCTCACTCTGCGCGGGTGGATTGCGGCCTGCATTGTTTTGGCCCATCTGATTTGGCAGCTGGGCTGTCTTCGCGAGGCCCGCCGGTTCCAGTTGATTCTCGCGTCCCGCCATGTGCTGCGGATTTTGCCCCGCCAATTCGCGGCGGCCGCCATTCTCGTCCGGGAAGAGGTTCTGCATGTCGGAGTCAGCTTTGGCGGCCGTCGCGTGCGGAGCGCCGGCGCTTCCTGCCGGAAGGCCCGCGTTCTGACCGCGTGAACCCGCGAAGTCTTGGCCGCCGTTCGGCGGGAATTTACCATTCGGCTCGACTCTGCCTGAGGGCGACGCGTTGTCAAAGGGAGACGCGCCGCCCTGCGCCCCGCCAGCGACCGGCTGGCCAGGCTCCGACTGTGCCGGGGGCTGTTGCGGCCGACGCTCCGGTTGTCCGCCCAAGTCTCCGAATGGATTGGCTTCGGTCTCGTGTCCGCCCGCAGGGGCGGAGTGGCCTGCCGGTGTCAGTGCGACGGAGCCGGCACCCGCGCGATTCTGTTGACGATTTCGCTCGGCCGGATTCACACCGCGGTTGGCACCCTGTTCGTCGAGCGAGCCAAAGCCGTTGGCCGAAGTGCCGCCGAGATGGGCGATGCCGGCCGTTCTCTGCCCAGCGACGCGGCGCCGCCGGTAAGATTTTCGTGAGTATTCCCGTCGTGCTCGCCGTCAAAGGGCGAGTTGCTCGCGTCGGCGTGCTTCTCCCCCGCAGCGCCCTCGGTGCCGGGCGCCGTCGCGTCGACGGTCAGCGCGTCAGGGTTGTGCTTGGCTTCCTGGTACTTGCGATAGGCGACGAAGCTGAAGACGCCGGCCAGCACTACGACTAGCACCAGCCCCAGGATGCGACTCAAGGTCGAGTTGTCCGGGGAGGCGGGGACGTCCCAGTCGGCCTCGTGGCCGTCTTCCGCGTCGCTGCCCGCAGCTTCGCGGTGCGCGAGCGCGGATTCATCCTCTGTTCCGCCGACCGAGCCGTGACCGGTTTGGGGGTAAGGTTTTGCCATAGTGCTTGGTCCCGAAAAGCGTCTTTGACCAATCGATCTTCGAGGGAATGAAAACTGGCGATCACCGCGCGGCCGCCCGGCTTCAACCGGTCGGGCAGCGCTGTGGCGAGGAATTCTTGGAGGTGTTCCAGCTCGTGATTGACGGCAATCCGCAAGGCTTGAAAGACACGAGTGGCTGGGTGAGTGGAGACAGGAGCGGCGTGATGCCGCTTGGGACCGCGGGGCTGCGCGGCGGCAACAGCCGCGACAAGATTGGCGGCCGTCCAATGCGTGACATCCGCGCGACGCGCGACGATGGCTCGAGCAATCGCCCGGCTGGCCCGCTCTTCGCCAAAACGCTCGAGCAACTCGGCCAATTCGCTTTCGTCGAGCGTAGCGAGCAGTTCCGATGCGGTTGGCCCAGTGGAAGGATCGAATCGCATATCGAGCGGCGCGCGGCCCGACTGGCTTTGCTGAATGCCGCTCTGGATGCCGAACCCGCGCAACGGGTCGGCCAATTGGTCGGACGACAGTCCCAGGTCGAGCAGCAAGCGGTCGACTTGGGCGATTCCGAGTGAGTCGAGGATGGTGGGCAGCTCGGCATAACTGGCTGGTTTCAAGGTCACGCGGGTGTCCGCCAAGACGCGGGACGCTCGGGCGAGCATTGTGGGATCGCGGTCCAGGCCGATCAGTCGGCCGTCGGCTCCGAGTTGTTCGAGGATGACTTGGCTATGACCGCCACCGCCGACCGTGCCGTCGACTACCACGAGTCCCGGTTGCAGCTCCAGAAGCTGCAAGACTTCCCGGACGAGCACCGGACGGTGCACGGACGCGCCCGGATCGTGGCCGGCCGGCGTCGGATCGGACATTGGCTTTATGCGAAGGCGTTTGAGTTGTGTTGTGAGCGAGCGCTACGAGACGGGAAATGAGAGCGTTGGGTAGTTGCTGGTCGAAAGCCGGTCGCAGCCGCCCCGACGGATTTTGGCCCGAGGAAACTCGGCCCGAAAGGAACTTTGAGGGGGAATCTTAGAGGGGAGGTTGCGGGCTCGACCGCCGAAGGGAGGCGCTTTTACGAGATTTTCAGAATCCTGAAAACCCCAAAACGCCGCGGGGAGGAGCCGTTTCGCGCCAATCGCGGGAGGAAAAAACGCACCCGCGGCGAAGCGCGGGCAGAAGAAAATGCGCCCGCGGTCAGCGCGGGGCAGAATTAAACGGGGCACGCGGCGGCCGGCAGGGCGCCTGCCCGCGCCGCGGCCCCCAAATGCCACTGGCAAAAAAGTAAACCGAGCCATTCGCCTCCGGGAGACATCCTTGGCTCCCGATCGGAGAGGCGAATGGCTCATGGACTAGCAGGACAGGGTGGCCCTGCATCAACCGTCCATAGGTTTACCGGCGAAGCCTCCTGCTTCCCGTGTCCGCAAAGCCCGGTAAGCCAGCGGATTATTCCTGCGAAACTGATGCAATTTCGGTCAACAACGCGGCGCTTCGATCATCAACGGGGCGCTTAATCAACAACGTGACGAGTGGAACGAGAACCGTCGCGGCGGCGAACAGACGAACGTCAGTCGAGCGCCTGCGAACCCAGATCGTCGAAGTTGGGAGCGTTCTTCGTCAGCAGCTCATCCCAGGCCATTTTGTCCCAAATTTCCGCATGATCCCGCACGCCGACCAGCACGATGTCGTGCTTCAGGGCGGCGTGCTTCACGAGTCGTTCCGGGATGCGAATTCGTCCTTGAGGATCCACGGAGATCTCCTCGGCTGACGGAAAGAGCATGCGGAAAAAATTGCGGGAGCCGGCCTGGTTGGTGGCATGCTCCTGAAGTCTGGCGGACCGCGCTTCAAACCCTTCGGCACTAAACAGGTCGAGACACCCGTCCATTCCGGGGGCCACAAAAACCACTACCTCTTCGTCTTGCGAGAGCTGCTTTCTCAGAGGCTTCGGAATGGCGATGCGGAGCTTTTCATCCAGGATTCGCTCATAGGTACCCGTGAGGGTCCTGGTCGCCATTTTTCACCATAATTCACCACTGCGTGGGATTCCGTTTTTACCAAGTGCCGGCGGTGTTTCAAGCGAGGGATTTGTTAAATGTCTGGCCAGCGCGCCGTGTCCGCGCAAGATCGTTCCGACAAGCGGAGTTACGACTTCTCAACTTTTTTTCACGCGAGGCCGAATGCGCAAAGTTGAACGTCGTTATATGCGTCACTTGGACGAGCGAGCGGCCAATTCGGCATAAAGCCGCTCATAGGCCGCGGCCACAATCGGCCAGGTAAAGCGTTCTTTGACAATGCTTTGCGCCTCGGCTGCGGCGTCCCGCGAGTGCTCGCGATCGGCCAGAGTCGCCCGCAAAGCGTCCGCCAAGCCATTCTCCCCACTGCTACCCACCCCGGCGTCCAATTGCCGATCGCCGCCCCCCACACCGCCCATTTGCGGACCGACGCTCACCACCCGTCCCCACTTCCCGTCCCCCAGCAAGTCGCGGATCCCTTCCACTGTGGTGGCCACCACCGGTGTTCCGGCGGCCATCGCTTCCAGCACGACGTTGGGCAATCCCTCCCATCGCGACGGCAGCACAAACACGTCGGCCGCCCGCATCAGTCCGGCGATGTTGGCCTGGCGGCCCGCGAAGTGAATCCGCCCGTCCAGATTTCGCGCGGTTGTCCACGCGCGTAGTTCACTCGCCAGCGGACCGTCTCCGACCATCAACAGATGCACGTCGGCGTGATCGACGACGAGCTGCGCGGCCGCATGCAACAGTTCGAACGGACCTTTTTGCGGATCGAGCCGACCGACGAACAACACGACGCGACTGCCGGTCGGCACGCCAAACGGCGCGAGATCAACGGGCGCCGCGTTCGCGAAGCGCTCGACGTCGACGCCGTTGGGAATCACGGACATCTTCGCGCTGGGTAAGCGGCCAACCTGCGCGGAGAAATCCGCCACGTCGCGGCTAACGCAGACGTGCCGCGTCACCAACCGATCGGTGAGGCGATCGAGCCACAGCCGCGGGCGGCTGCGTTTTTCCGCCACGCGAATTCCGGAGACAATCACGGGCACGCGAGCCGCGGTTCCTGCCAGGCGTCCCACGATGTTCGCATGAAACAGGAAAGTCTGCAGGATCGCGGGCCGCAGCGCCGCCAATCGCCGCGCGAGGGGCCACACAACAAAGAAATCGCGCAAGCACCGCGCCCCCAGACAGACGACGTCGACGCCGGCCGCCCGCAGCTCGTCGACCAGGACGCCCCCGGCGTCGAGACAAAATACGTGCGGTTCCCAGCGGCGGCGATCGAGTCGCGTTACGATTTGCACGAGCGCTCGCTCGGCCCCACCCGCGTCGAGATCGGTGACGCAAAAGGCGATGCGCGTGGGCGATGTCTGGCTGGGCTGCGTCTGAGTGGGCGGGGTTTCGCGGGACACGGGGTTGAGCGACACGAGGTTTGCGCGACGGGAGGGTTCGCGCGGCAGGGTTTCGCGCGAGACGGAACGCTTTTCGACTTCAGTCTAACAGGTGAATGGCCCGCCGCAGATGGACGAATTAGCCGCCTACGACTACGAGCTGCCGGCCGAGCTGATCGCGACGGAGCCGTTGCCCCGCCGCGACGCCGCGCGTTTGCTCGTCGTCGACCGCTCGACCGGACGCCTCGAGCACCGCAGCGTCAGCGACCTACCGGAAATTCTGCGCCCGGGCGATCGCCTCGTCTTGAACGACACGCGGGTCGTCCCGGCCCGGCTGTTCGGCATACGGAAGGCCACCGGCGGCAAATGGGACGGGCTGTTTCTCGAAACCGACGCCGCCGGTCATTGGCGGCTGATCGGCCACTCGGGCGGCAAGCTGCAGGCGGGCGAGACGCTGGTGATTGCTCCCGCTCACCACCCCGAGTCTCCCGCGCGGCTGGAACTGACTCTGCTCGCCTGCGACGCCGAGGGAATTTGGACCGCGGCTCCCACCGCCACTTCCCGCATTTGATCGGTCGGCCGTCGCTCTGCTCGAAGAATTCGGCACCGTTCCGCTGCCTCCTTATCTGCACCGCAAGCTGGGGGCCACGCTCGACTGGGACCGCTACCAGACGACGTTCGCCGAGCGGCCCGGTGCGGTTGCCGCCCCGACCGCCGGTCTGCACTTCACGCCCGAACTGCTCGAACGCTGCGACCGCCGCGGCATTCCCCGAACGTTCGTCACGCTGCACGTGGGCATCGGCACCTTTCGACCAATCAGCGTCGAACGGCTGAGCGAGCACACGATGCACGCCGAGTGGTGCGAACTTTCGCCGACGGCCAGCACGACGCTGAACGACACACGCGCAGCCGGCGGCCGCATCGTCGCCGTCGGCACGACGAGCGTCCGCACGCTGGAGACGGCATCCCACGACGGCCAGTTCACTCCGTGGAGCGGCCCAACGCGGATCTTCATCCGGCCCCCGTATCAATTCGGCGGCGTCGATTGCCTGCTGACGAATTTCCACCTGCCCCGCTCGACGCTGTTCGTCCTGGTCAGTGCGCTGGCCGGCCTGGAGCTGATCCAGCGGGCCTACGCGGAAGCCGTCCGCGAACGCTATCGGTTCTACAGCTATGGCGACGCGATGCTCATCGTGTAGCGTCTGTTTCCTAGTTAACGGCTTTACTCACTCAAAGACGCAAAGGTCCCGAAGCAAGTAAGCTCGAGGACAATTGGAGCTTTCTTCGCTGACGCTTCGGGTTAGTGCAGACGATAAACCAACCCGAAGCGTCAGCAAGGGCTCTTGCAGGGTGGCCCGGCTTGCATCTTCGGCCGCAATGTGGTGGATTCGGAAGAGCCAATCACGATCGATCTCGATCGTCGCACTCCAATTCCGGGCCCGTCCACAAGTGACCAACCGACCGACATCCGCAGCAACGAATCCCTCGGGAGGCCCCGGCGCCCCGAGAGCCCCGCTCTCTCAGTGGACCGCCGCGAACTGGTCGTGGCTCTGCTGTTGTTCGGCTCGACGCTGCTCGTCTATGCCCAAGTCTGGAATTTCGGGTATTGCATCCTCGACGACAGCGCCTACGTCACCGACAACGGTTACGTCCAGCAAGGACTCACGCGGGCGGGAGTCGAATGGAGCTTCACGACGGTCCACGACGCCAACTGGATTCCGCTCACGTGGATCTCGTTGATGCTCGATAGCGATCTCTACGGCGTTCGCCCCGGCGGATATCACTTCACGAATGCCCTCTTGCACGCCGCGAATGCCGTGCTGCTTCTGCTGGCGTTGTCGCGGGCAACGGGAAGTCTGTTTCGCAGCGGATTTGTCGCCGGGCTGTTCGCTTTGCATCCGCTGCATGTCGAATCGGTGGCGTGGATCGCCGAGCGGAAGGACGTCCTGAGCATTTTCTTCGGACTGCTCTCGCTATTGGCCTACGTCCGCTACGCGACCGGAGCCAGCCGCTGGAACTTGGGGGTTTCATGGCTGTGCCTGGTCGCGAGCTTGGCGTCGAAACAAACGCTGGTGACGCTGCCGTTCGTTTTTTTGCTATTGGACTATTGGCCGCTGGGCCACTGGACCGCCGCCGAGCCGAGTCCCGCACCGAGCGCACGGCCAGCAAAGACTCGCGGAAAGAGCCGAGCGAAGGCCGCCAAGCGTGAACCGCGAATTTCCCGGTGGAATCGTCCGGCGTTACGACTGGTGAGTGAAAAGATTCCGTTCTTCGCCGTCGCCGCGATTTTTTGCGGAGTCGCTTTGAAGGCCCAGCGCGATTACGGTGCCGTGATCGCCCTGCAGGGCATTTCGTTCCCCTTGCGTTGCATGAACGCGATCTACGTCTACGCCGCCTATTTGGAGAAAACCCTGGTCCCGTACGATCTGGCGATCTACTACCCGCACCCGTTCGGGACTTTGAGTTGGCTCGCGGTGGGACTGGCGGCCACTCTGCTTTTGGCCGTGAGCGCCGCGGCGATCGTGTTCATTCGCCGTTTGCCGTTTCTGTTTGTCGGTTGGTTCTGGTACCTCGGCACGCTGGTGCCGATGATCGGCCTCGTGCAGATCGGCTCGCAGCAGATGGGCGATCGCTACACGTACTTCCCGCTGATCGGTGTGTTTCTGGCCGTGACGTGGCTGGTTGCTGAGTTCGTGCCGGCCGGAGTTTTGCGCACGCGAGTCCTGCCGGCGGCCGCGGTGGCGAGCTTGGTGCTCTTAGCGGCGACGTCCTACTCCCAAATTGGCTACTGGCACGACAACATCACCCTCCTGCGGCATTCCGAGGAATGCACGGCCGACAGCGGCGCAATTCACGAATTCCTGGGCAGCGCGGAGCTGCTGGAAGGCGACCCCAACGAGGCGGTGGCCGAGCTGAAAAAGGCGCTGGCGTTTTCCCCGAACTATGGGCCCGTGCATCGCAATCTGGGAACCGCCTATCAACGGCTCGGCCGATTCACCGAGGCGTCCGCCGAATATCAAACCGCCATTGGGCTCGGCGAGCAGGATCCCGAGACCTACGTCGATCTGGGCGTGACGCTGTTCAATCGCGGGCAGGCCGAGGCCTCCAAAGCCCAATTTCTCCAGGCGCTCGCGATCGATCCCAATTCGGTCCCCGCCAACTACAATTTGGCGCTCGCCTGTTCGGAAACCAAGGACTTCGCCGCCGCCGTCACCTACGGGGAGCGGGCCCTGCAACTCGATCCCAACCTGGCGAGTTGCCACGTCTGCGTTGCGCTCGCGCTAGAGGCCCAAGGACACCTGGACGAGTCGATTCGCCACATGCAGCGGGCCGTCGAACTCGAGCCCAACGACCAGGCCGCCCGGCAAGAATTGGCGCGGATGCAGTCGCAGCAGCCAAACGCCTTTCAGACTTCGCCGCCTCGCTAGAGACAGACAGATCGAATTCGCAGCCACAGCTCGAATTGGCTGCGCCAGGCGGGGTTTTTGTTTGCGCCGAATCCGCCGCTAGAATGACGGCATGAGCGACAGTCAGGGCCCGCCCTTAGTTCAATGGTTAGAACGCGCTCCTTATAAGGGCGTAATCCGGGTTCGATTCCCGGCGGGCGGATTTCCGCCCGACATAAACTCCCGTGCCGCTGACGACCACGTGACACTCCCGACCAGCTGACACGATCTACTCGACGACGCCCACAAAATGACGCTGCCGATGAATGCTGCTGACACGTCCGCGGCCCCCTCCCGTTCGCCCGGTTCGGGCACTGCTCCCGCCCTGCTCGCCCGGTTTCGCGACATCGTCGGCGAAGGCGGCCTGCTGTCGGCGGCCGAAGAGCTGCTCGTCTACGAGTGCGATGGCTACGTCGTGGAGAAGAAGGCGCCCGACGTCGTGCTGTTCCCCGAAACGCGGGAGCAAGTGGTCGCCATCGTCAAAGCGTGCAACGAATTCGACGTCCCGTTCGTGCCGCGGGGTGCCGGGACGAGCCTGTCGGGCGGCTG
This sequence comes from uncultured Planctomycetaceae bacterium, assembly GCA_963813715.1. Taxonomy (GTDB): domain Bacteria; phylum Planctomycetota; class Planctomycetia; order Planctomycetales; family Planctomycetaceae; genus DASPSM01. The sequence continues at coordinate 419,054 of CAWFAK010000008.1, forward strand.
CCTGCCGGTCGGCGGCGGCGTAATGATCGCGCTTACGCGGATGAAGCGGATTCTCGAGGTCAATCTCCGCGATCGGTACGCCGTCGTCGAGCCGGGCCTCGTCAACGTCCACCTCACGCAGCATCTCAAAGGGACCGGCTACCACTACGCTCCCGATCCGTCGAGCCAGGGCGCCTGCACGATCGGCGGCAACGTGGCCACGAACTCCGGCGGCCCGCACACGCTGAAATACGGCGTGACGGTGAATCACGTGCTGGCCGTCGAAGTCGTGCTGCCCGACGGCTCGGTCGTCGAGCTGGGCAGTCCGACCGGCGACTCGCCCGGCTACGATCTGACGGGGCTTTTCGTCGGCAGCGAAGGGACGTTTGGAATCTGCACACGAATCACCGTGCGACTGACCCGCAACCCGGCCGCCTATCGCACGCTGTTGGGCATCTTCGAGACGGTCGCGGACGCCACGCAGGCGATCAGCCGCATCATCGGCGCGGGCATCATCCCGGCGGCCCTCGAAATGATGGACCAGGGGATCGTCGGCGCGGTCGAGGCGGCGTTTCATTTCGGCTTTCCGCTCGACGCCGGCGCCGTCCTCTTAATTGAGGTCGACGGGCTGGAAGTGGCCGTCGACGAAGAGGCCGAAAAAATCGTCGCGCTCTGCCAGGCAGCCGGAGCCCGCGAAGTCCGCCGGGCCACGACCGAAAAAGAACGCCTGCTCTTGTGGAAGTGCCGCAAGCAGGCCTTCGGCGCGATCGGCCGCTTGAGCCCCAGCTACTGCACGCAAGACGGCGTCGTCCCCCGCACGCGGCTGCCGGAAATTCTGGCTTTCATCACCGAGTGCGGCACTCGCCACGGCATCCGCATCGTGAACGTGTTTCACGCCGGCGACGGCAACATCCATCCGATCCTGCTCTTCGACGAACGCGACACCGCCCAAGTCGCCCGCGTCCTCGAAGCCAGCGACGAAATTCTCGGCAAGTGCATCGAAATGGGCGGCAGCGTGACGGGCGAACACGGCATCGGCGTCGAAAAAATCAGCTTCATGGACAAACTCTTCACGCCCGACGACCTGGCCGTGATGCGACTCGTCCACGACGTCTTCAATCCCACCGGCCGCTGCAGCCCCCAAAAAATGCTCCCCACCGCCGGCGGCTGCGGCACCGAGCAAATCGAACGCAGTGCCCCGGGCCGCCGGGCGGCGCTGTGAGCGCAGCTCAAGGCAGAGCCCCGGCCTCTCGCTCCTTGTCGGACTGTTCGACCCGGATGACGCGGGACTCGTCCTTGAGTTTGCGAAGTTCGTCGAGCACGATCCGAATTTGTGCGTGATTCGCTTCTCGACGGAGGCATCCGCAGCGGGATCAACACAGGCTTGAAGTCGGGGGACAGAGACATCAGTCCCTCGCGGTGCGGCTGCCCAGTTGATGGATCGTTGCCTGTCAGCTCGAACCAAATATAGGCGCGACTTCCGATCTGACCTGAAATCGCCTGAATCTACTCGGGCCAGACGTGCTTCCCCGGAAAGGGGTGGATCAGCATTTCTTTTCCCACATCGGTCGATACCGTCGAAGAGGTGAGAGCCGGGAGGCGTCTGTGGCTAATTTCACCAGGAAGTCACACCGGTCCTTGGCGAGCAACGTGGCCGATCCGCCGTGCTCCGCCGACGCGTCGATCCCGGCTGCTTCGATCAAGTCTGCCGCATGCTGCTGCAGCAAGGTGGTGCGAAACGTAATCTTGAGCCGCTGCGGTTTGCGAAGCTCTTGCAGGAGGTGCTGGATTTGTTCGTGGACCGGCTGCGTCTGCCCAATCACCAGGGAGAGCGTCTTGTCGACGTGCTGAATTCGCCCCTCACCGCCCGCCCCTTCCCAGCTTTTGGGCTCGGCCGCGGTCCGGATGAGCTTCTCCAGTGAATTGAAGTCGATCTTTTCGTCGCGGACCGCTCCAGACTGCGGCTGGGAAGCCAGCAACAGATCGGCGACCGGATAGGCGAGAAACACCAACGGGTCGGCCGGCGCGAGCAGGAACATTTCGTCCTGGAATTCGCATCGCACGCCCGCTTGCTGAAACCCTTGTTTGAGAACCGATTCGAGCGTCACCTCTTTGACGTGCATCGTAATCGGCGCTTGCAGGTTTACCGTCATTGAGACGACGACGTTGCCGAGATGCCAGTCCTTCCACATGTGATCAATAAACTGTCTCAGAGACAACTTTTCGCAATCGAAGTTCATGCGTCGCTGCAAAGCCTCGCGCAGCTTCTTATCGGCTGGAAACTCGATCCGAAGACTCCCATTCTCGAACTCATATCGCAAATGCAGCTGATCGAAGATGCGTTGCAAGGCGACGGAAACGGGCACGTCGGCGACATGCAGCGTCACGTGTTGGGGACACCGCGCATCAAGATTCGCCGCTTCGTGAGCCTCGAGAAGCTTCTGCGCACTGCGCTTGGCGTCAGATTCGGATCCCGGAAAATGGAAATAGGGATAGTGGAAGGTGCTAAACGGCTGCTCGTAGCGAAATTCGATTTTGGGACGCTCGCGAAAAATCTGCTCCAGGACTTCAGAGAGCGGCAGATTGTCGCAGTCGATGGTGACGTGCCGATCCAGTTGAGGCACGACGGCGTGCGATTCCGGGCGCTTTCGGGCAGGCTCGGCAGGACGCCAATCGCCGAAGTGTTTGAGCGCCTGGCGAATCTCTTCTTCCGTTTGGATCCCCGACAAGGGGATTCCCTGGTCGCCCGAATTGATCCAGATTGTCGGAACCGCCTTGACCTTGAATCGTGTCTGCTCGCCGGTCATGGGAGCGTTGACATCGACTTTGATGATCCGATGTCCCTCCGCTTGCAGTCGGTCGATGATCGGCATCATCTGTTGGCACGGTGGGCTGTTCTTTGAATAAAAGAAATAAGCGTAGGTGGGCCGATCGTCGGGATGACCAACCATCGGCGACGCCTTCGCTGCCGGCTCCTCCTTCCCCTTCGCGGCTCCGCGGACAAATTCGTCGGCCAGCAGGTGGTCTCGGAACTCGGCCTTGAGGCTCAGTAAGGACGTGCCTTGCTCGCGAAGCTTCTTGTTGACGTCGAACGCCGTCGCGACCTTAAAATCTCTTTTCAAATTTTCGACATACTTGTTGAACTCGTCCGTAATCGCATTCTCGGCCTTCTCTCTCTCCGCCTTTCCAAGCGAGGCGATCATGGCTTGCGCCCACCCGCGGGTGTTGAGGTAATTCTGGGAAAACTTACGCAGCGCGAGCAGTTGCAGTTGCCGGTAGTCCGACTCCTCGATCTGGCCGGCGGCCAAAGCCTTTGTCGCCGTCGCCAGGCTGGTGTCGTCGGGAGTGAGCGGCTCGGTCCACGCCCGCTGAAAGATGTCCGACGCAAGCACAGGCTGGCCGTCGACCGACGCGATCATTTCGTTGCCCGTCATCTTCTTGCCGCTCGTCGCCTGCAAAGCTCTCAATGTAATTCTTGATCTGCACCACTTTGCGATCGGGGATCGCAGCAGCCGGGGGATCTCTGGGCGTAATGATGACGTTCCAATGACTGACTTTTTCCGGGGCGTTGGAAGGGTCGGGCGGCGCGAAGAACTTGCCGACGATCGAGCGCACCGTGTCTTCGCGATTCAGCCCCCTCAGCGCCGTCAACCCGTTCGGTTGTTTCAGGATGAGCAGGGGATGGAAGGAAATCGGATCTGGGTCCACGCCATATTTCTGTTTTAGGTCTTGCGCGATGTCGATCTTGGTGATGGGATAGCCTTGTCCCCGCAGGTGGTCGATCAAGGGTGTCAACAGTTGCGACTCGCTGTCGCTCCGCGAGTAGATGTAATAGGCGCCGTCAGCGAGTGGCGCGGTGCTGCCGGACTGCTTCTCAGTCGTCTGCGGCGGGGCGGCGGGAGGGGACTTCTTCTCGAGCAGCTCGCGCAATACCTTCACGTCGTGCCGCAGGTCGCGGACTTCGTCGCGAATTTGCTGGAGGGCCGGCTGCAGGTCGGTGTCGGCCGACTGCGCGGCCGCCGGCGAGGGCCGCCAAGGCGATGGACGTCAGGCCGATCGTGGTCAGGCTGGTACGGACAAAACAAAACATGGGGAAGCTCCTTCCTTGGCTGCGGAAATGCCGCGCGGGCGTTTGGCTGAGCGTCATGGCTCTGCTCCCTTCGAGAGGTCCGCTCGATCTGGGCCGGCTGAGGAACGGTCGGCCGGCGTGATGGTGGTGAGCGTGAGTCGTTGATAGCGGTCGTCTAGCTGTGTCGCCCTTGCCGCGATCCGGCGTGCCAGCTCGACGACCCGTACATCGTCCGGCCGCCGCGTCTCGGCCAGGTCGATGACTGCATCGATTTCGCCGTGTAATTGGTCCAGTTCGCGGCCTAACGCCGTCGCCGCTGCCCGCTCGCTCGGCGAAAGTGACGCGAACGCAGCTCGCTCGCCGCGTCCGTCTGCGAGTGCTACGGCCGCGCTGGCCAGCACCGTCGTTCGCGGCGCGGCGCAGACGAAGAGGCTCGCGATGCCGACCGCGGCCAGGGTGACGAGTCGGCCGCGGGCACGGGTGTTCCACGCATCGCGAACCGGCGTGCCGTTGAGCAGCCGTTCGACCCGTTCGCCCAGATGCGAGACGGCTCCCAGTGCCCAGAGAGCCTGGAGCCGGGGGGCGGTCGGCGAATTGAGCGCGGCGATTTGCGTCAGGCAGCGAGCGAGTGCCAGGCCGTTTGCCGCACGAGTCACGGCCCATTCGTCGCAGAGGATCTCGGCCGAGCGACGCCATTCGCGACGGGCGAGAAAATTCAGCGGCTGAAACGCGAAGCACGAACAGAGGATGCGGCCCCACCAGAGCCAAATCGCATCGCCGCGGACCAGATGCGCCGCCTCGTGCGCGAGCAGGGCGTACACCTCGCTCGAATCGAACGTGCGCAACACCTCTTCGGGCAGCACGATCGTCCAACGAAAGACGCCGAAGGCCGCCGGCTGGCGAAACGTCGGCGAGGCGAGAAGTCGAAACTTTCGACGCACGCCGCCGTGCCGCGCAATCCGCTCGAGCTGCCGGCAGACCGACGGTTCGCCGATGACGCGACAGTCTCGCAGTCGTAGCGAAAGGAGGATCGTTTGCCACGCGAGCCTCACGATTCCCGCGCAGCAGAGGGCGATCAGCAGGCCGGCGAGCCAGGTTAAGGCTAGCGAAGCGCGCGGTCTCTCCGGTGCGAGCGGCGCAACGTTGTCCGAGGTCGCGCTCGACACTGGCGCGGTCAACGCCGGCTCGCGTCCGCCCGGGGGCCGATCGGCGACGAACTCGATTGCCGCCAGTGTGCGATCCGGTTCGGCAGCACCGTCAACGAGCGGTGCGCCCGCGTCTGCCCGCGGTGCTTCTTCCGACAGTAGCGACACCGTGGGCACGCGCTCATCGGGCGAAGCGGCGAGTTCGGCAACGGGTTCGCCGAGTTTTTCCCGGATCGACGTGCCGCCGAAGGCCAGGTCGAGCGTTGGGGGCGAGAAGCCTAACTCCAACTCCAGAGGCGCGGTGACGAGGGCCAGCACAGCCGACAGTTTCCAAAGTCGTTCCTTGAGCCTCTCGCTGCGAATGCGGCCCGTGCGGATGGCCAGCCATGTTCCGCCTAAAAGCAACGTCGAGTGCAGCAGGTACGTGGTCGCGAGCGTCAACGTCGCCGGGGCGAACGATGCGGCGGCGAACGATGCGCGGATGAGCGTCGACAATTCATTTGCCATGCCGCCCCTCCTTCTCCCGGATGAGCTCTTTGAGCCGGGCCAACTCTTCGGCAGAGACCTCGCGACTGTCGAGCAGATGGCTGACCATCTCAGCCAGGTCGCCGCCGAAGAGCCGCGCGGTCAGGTCGGCAAGCATCGAGCGGCGGACGTTTTCTCGTTGCACGGCCGCCCGGTAAATGTTCACTCGGCCGTCGGACCGATGACGGACCTGGCCGTTGCGTTCCATCTTGGCCAACATGGTGCCGACCGTGGTATGGGCCAGCGGCCGCGACTTGTGCAGGGCCTCGCGCACGTCGGCCACCGTGGCTTCGCCGCGTTCCCACAGCACCTGCATGATGGCTAGCTGCAAGGTCGCCAGTTGATGTTTGGCCACGATACGATTCTCTCTCGCGTGTCTTGCTCGATCGAGGACGAGACTAGTCGGTCAGTCGAAGCGTGTATCCTGCAGTGACCTCGCTCACCAACTTTTTTCATCTCGTGACGTAAGTCGTTTTTTGGCATCGCCGTCGCAAGGCGGTAAAGATGAGCTTGCCTTGCACCCAGCGGTGGACGCGTCGGTGGCCGCGAACCCAAGCGGGCAGTGCCTGCAATCCGGCGCTCCAAGTGCTCAAGTATCCGAAGTAGCGTTCGATCGCGTTACGTTCTTGATGGAGGGCACGGCCGAACGAGCTTTGCGGATTCGAGAGCAGTTCAAGAGATCGCAGCCGAGCGGGACTCTGACGCCGATGGCCACGGCGACGGCCAAATCCGTAACGCGGAGGTGCCACCAGTTGCACGCCGCGTTCGAGGCAGACGTCGTGTAACTGGTTCGAGTCGAAATTTGCATCGGCGAGCAAGTACCCTTGCACAGCCGCTTGCTTCAACATCCGCCGCCCCATCGCCCGCTCATCCTTTTGCATGGGAGCCACGCGCGAGGCAGCGATCGAGCCATCGCTGCCGACCACCGCGTGTAGCTTGTACCCTTTGGCTTTGCAGCCCGCGGCGCGGCCGTACCCAGCTTGCCGGTCTTTCGAGCAACCGCCGATCGGCAGAGGCTTGCCATCGATCATCCAATACAGGGGCTTGTTCCCACGAGGAGCCAGTTCAGAACGTTCGATCTCTTGCAGCATTTGCTGGACCTCGGCACTCCGCAGTCGTCTCGACATGGTGCTCGACGATGGCAATTTGCGGCGACGCTCATGCAGCGGCCAGTTCCGAAGATCGCACGCCCAGGACACAGGCCGACCGTGCAGAACGGCCCACAGCCAAACCTGCACAATGTCGTCTGCCCCGTATCGTTCCCGCGTGCGCCGACGACGCTTGCTCGCCTGTTTGAGAAGGATCAAAATCGCCTTCCAGAGTTGGTGTTCCACATCCGTCTCCTTTCGTGTGGTTACGATTGAGACTATGTGTAGCACCAACTTTTTATTGTGCAAGTCTTTATGACTCCTCGCGCAAAAAGAGCTGTCACGCTTCGGGTTAGTGAATACGACAGACCAACCCAAAGCGTGAGCGAGGGCGACTTTAGGATCCGCGTGCCACGCCAGATCTACTACCACGGTAGTAGTTCGTCAAGAGCAAAGGTCCGATTTTCAGCCGCGACGATTCGCTGACTCGCCGACTGCCCGAATGCCGCCCCTGACTGGTGCCGGCGACGTCAACTGTCAAGAATCGTCAAAACCCCAGCGACCCAATGAACTCTGAGCACCGGTATTCCGCCACGGCATTTTCTCCCTCGACCTCGGAAGAGCTGCGCGCCTTCCTTGTGGAGAATTTTGGCGCTGCGAAGCGGCCGCTGGTTGCCGTCGGCGGTGGCACCTCGTTCGAACTCGAGACGCACGGCGCCGAGCGGCAGGCTGAATGTCGCTACGCGCGGGCTCGATCGCGTCGTCGAATTTGCCGCTCGCGATATGACGATCACCGTCGAAGCGGGAATTCCCATCGCGCGGCTCGATGAGGTTCTCCGCGGCGAAGGCTTGCGGCTGCCGATCGATATCCCGCAGTGGGACCGGGCGACGCTCGGCGGAGCGGTCGCGGCCGATGCCAGCGGGCCGCGGCGTTACGGGTTGGGAACGTTTCGCGATTACGTGATCGGGCTCGCGGCGATGAAGGCCGACGGTCAGGTGTTTCATTCCGGCGGCCGCGTCGTCAAAAACGTGGCGGGCTACGATCTGTGCAAGCTGATGGTCGGATCGCGGGGGACACTGGCGATCCTCACGCAGATCACGCTCAAGCTGAAGCCGATACCCGAAACGTCGGCCCTGGTTTGCGCGGCCTTCGCCAACGTGAGCGATCGCGAGGCGGCGGTCACCGGCTTGTTGCAGTCGAAAACGCGACCGGTCGCTCTCGATTCGCTCAACCGCGCCGCGATCGAGGGGCTGGAGAGCCGGCTGCAACTCGGTATTCCGGCCGGCGGCCCCGCGCTCGTCGTCGGCTACGAAGGCACGCAGCGAGAGACCGACTGGCAGATCGTCACGCTGCTCGACGAGCTGGCCGTTTCCCGACCGCTCGGCCTGCACGTGCTCCGCAACGCCGACGGGGCGCCGCTCTGGAATGCGTTGACGGAATTCGCCGTGCCAACGGACGACCTTTCCGCGTTCGAGGTCCGGCTGCTGCCGTCGAAGATCGCGGCGTTTGAGACGGGCTGCGACGGTCTAGATTCCCCACTGCCGGTCGAACTCGTCGCACGGGCCGCCAACGGAGGTGTGTTTGGCCGACTCACCGAGCGGCCGGCCGCGGGTTCCGCTGTCACGCATCCGAGTGGCGGTCCGCAAGCCGTCGGTCAGGCGGCCGTCGATCCGCGGGTCGTCGACAGCCTGTTGGAGGAAGTGGCCGCCCTCGCGACGGGAGCGGGAGGCACATTGCGGCTCGTGCACGGGAAATCCCGCGTCACCCAAGATCCACCGCACTCGGCTCGAACGGGAAACGTCCGCCAGCTGACGCAACAGCTCAAGGCCGCCTTCGACCCCGCCAATTTGCTGCCGTCGCCCTGATTGCCGGACGGTTCCCGGGCGCTTGCTGAAATCATTCGTCGCGGGCCGAGATCTCTCCACGGCGCATCGTCAGCCGCACCCCGAACCGCTCCCTTCCGGACTCCGAAACGTGTGTACAGTTTGCGTACACTCCAGACTCTGTCAAAAATGCCCCTGTGTATCAAAACTGACCATACCTGAGTTTCTGATGAAACGAACGTAAGAAGATTTCCTCGAATCGGGGTATCGGCGTGGGAATCCGCGAAACAGCGGGGCTCCCATCGGGGTTGATACCTAGACCCGTTGATATGCGGTCATGCGGAGTGCCGCGTTCCGATCCCGAACCGAATCGGGGTCCGAATGCCGCGGCCGTCGATTTTGCGGGCCCAATGTGAGGCGAGCTAAGGGAAACGCTCGCTGACGCACGGCGGACGATCGATCGTCCCGGAATGAGCCGGGGTTTCGTCACCGATGGGCGGATGATGTCGACACTGGAGCATGACGGAAACCGACTGCGGTTCCGCGAACAACCCGATCCTCCTCGCCGCCCGCCGGCCGCGCCGGTGCCACCGGTAGATGCGCCACTGCCGCAGGCAAATGCGCCGGTGCCGCAGGCGTTCGTCTCCGCTCGCCCGCCGCAGCGGCATCTCGAACCGCTCGTCATCGACCTGGCTCGCTGGCTGGGCGGAGTCGCCGAGTTTCTAGCGACGGTCACGGCCGTCAGCCTGGTGGTCGCCGCCGTGACGCTCGTGCGGAAAGCCCGCGCGGCACTGATCGAGTTCGCCGACCGGCCCGCTGACCCATTGACCGCCGGCGTGGCCCGCATCCTCTTTGCCGCCAGCGGCATCTGGTACGCGGCCACGCTCACCGGCTACATCGAACTCAACTGGTACTCGCAGTCCCCCGCCGTCCGCACCGAGATCCTTTACGGCCACTGGTTCTGGATCGGCACGCTGGTGTTGTTGCTGCTGGGGATCGGCGGCCGGCTGGTCGCGTTTCTGCAGCTGGCGATCGCCGTCTTGATCTTCAATGCGGACGACTTAGGAAGCACGGTCTCGAGCGACTTGTATCTGATCGGCTCGTTCTGGCTGTCGTTCACGCGGCTCGACGGCCGGTTGCGACTGCCGTTGCCCCGCTGGATCGAGCGCCGCTTTCCGGCCCCCTCGGAGGCCGACGCGCTGCCCAAGGCGTGGCCGCTCGTGCTCTTGGGCATCAACGACGGCGTGCTGTTGTTGACTTCGGGCATCTCCAAGTTCTTCGATCCGTTTTGGATTCGGGGCATCGGCTTTTACGAAACGTTCGCCCTCCCCTGGATCAAAGATCCCGCCGCCACGGTGCTGCTGAAATCCGAATCCTTGATGATGGTGATGAACTACGGCGGCATCGCGGTCGAGATTCTGTTTCTGCCGCTGTTCTTCCTGAAGCGCACGCGAGCCGCGGCCTGCATCATCTTCGTATCGTTTTTCGCGATGCTCACCTGGCCGATTCGCATCGACTTCATCGGCCAGGTGGGGATGATCCACGGCATCGCGCTGGCGGCGGCCGTCCCGTCGCTCGCCCGGCGTCTCAATCGGCTGACGCGGTCGATCGGCCTGCACCGCTTCACCGCAAGTCCCCAGACGAGCTGATCGTCGAGGACGACCCGGTCCGCGCCCGTTTGCGGCGGACGATGGCTCGCGCTGTCGTGGGACTCTTCGTCGTTTACGTCGGCTTCTGGAGCCTGTATTCGACGGTCCTCGTCCGCTTCAACCCGTGGTTCACGTACCCGCTGACGCAGGCCAAAACCGTGGCTCAAATGCTGCCGGGCGAACGGCCGCCGGAAATCACCGGTCCCTCTTCGTGGATCGAGCCCTATCGCCGCCAGCTGCTGTACTTCTTCGAAGACCATGTCGCGGGCAACAGTGCCTTCGTGCCCCTCGATCTCGCCAATCGGCTGACGACACGGATGGGACCGAAGGTCCTGTTCTGCGCCACGCACTTCATCGGCATCTACGAATATCGGGTGACGCTGACCCTGGCGGACGGCCGCCAGCTCGAGCCCGTGCAGGTCTTCAACGACGACAAAACGGCCGGCCCCTACACGGCCGGCGCCGGCTGCCCGCGCTGTCTGCAACGGCTGATGTACGACGTCACCTCGATCTGCCAGGATCGGCTCAACAACCCGAAGGCGTCCCCCGACCAGGAACACCCGACGCTCGACCGGCTGATCCACTTCTCGATCTCGAAGCTGCCGCCGGCGGAGCAGGACCAGGTGACGCGAGCCGACGTGCTCGTCAGCCCGATTGTCGTCCCGCTGGCCTTCGAGGGAGACAGCCGCCCGTGGCTCGGCTACCCCTGGACCCGCCTCTACGAGCGCGACACCAAGAAGTCGACCGCCCGCTTCTGCGAACCGCCGGCCCTCTATCCCGACCAGCTGGTGATGTACCGGGCCCGGTAAGTGCACCGGAGCTGTCCCCCATCCCTGCCTCTGGGATGAGACTTTCTGACCGGCGGACCGTCGTGCAGAGCGCCCTCGCTGACCGCTTCGGGTTAGTGGATCCGCCAAAACCACCCGAAGCGGTCAGCGAGGGCAGCGAGAGAAAAACGCTTCGAATTCAAGAAGCGTCTTATCCGAAGCCACGGGCAAGGCACACGCGTTCAATTTCGCTCCGCAGTGACCCGCTCAGTTTGGCTTTGAGGGAGATGCCTTCAGTAATTCTGCGATGTCCTCGAAGCCATTGCTCGTGGCGATTGCCAGAGGCGTGTTGCCTTTGTTGGGCAACTGCGACGAAAAACTGGGTAAGCCCATACTGTCATGCTCGGAGTCGTGCTCCGAGCCACCAGGATTGTCTGCGTGTGGGTCAGCCCCCTTCGCGAGCAGCGCTTTGACAACGGAGTAGCGGTCGGCGCGATTCACATCGTTTGATCGCAAAACGATGTGGAGGGCCTGCCAGCCGTATTTGTCGCGTTTGGTCAGGTCGGCCTTGTTGGCGAGTAGCAGCTCGATCACCGCGAGATTCCCCAACCGCACGGCTGCCATCAACGGCGTGACACCATATCGATCCGCGGCATTCACGGAGGCACCCCGTTTCACCAAGAATTCGGCGGTCTCCAAGTGTCCGTTGCGAGCTGCAAAATGGAGCGGTGTTTCCCCGGAATCGTCGGCGACATCGAGTTTCGCGCCGTGCTCCAACAGAAACCTCACGACCTCGGTCTGTCCGGCGTCGGCCGCCACAGTCAGTGGGCAGTCGCCGAAGCCGTCGCGATGATTCGGGTTCTTTCCCGACTTCAACAAGTCGCGGACGAGATCCAAATCCCCAGCGTGAGCCGCATTCAGGAGCGGATCGCCGAAATCACCGAGACTTTCAAAGAAAACGAGGTAAACCCCGACAACGAGCACCAGCAGCAACAAGAAGAATGCCGGGTACGCGACTAATCGAATCGCGATCGACCGTTTTATGCCCATCGCACACACCCCGGCGACCGATCTGTACTTGCTGAGCCGGTCCGCCTGCGTTTCATGTTAGGGCCCAGCTTTGTTTGCCCACAAGGTACGCCACGCGATGACCTAAACGGAAAAGGCATGCCCATGCCGAGCCATGGGCATGGCACCCGGCGCTGTCGCTGCGCCAGCAAGTCGAGTTGTGGCCCGACGCTTCAAGCCGTCTTTGCTCGCTGCCACGCCGAAGACTGAAATTCTCGCCACGCGTGCCAGCCAGGCGGCAATTCGGCCAGCTCCCCGATGCTTTCGTCCAGCTTCAGGATTTCGCGCAAGCTGACGACCGCGGCGTCGGTCTCGCTTGGTGGCCCGGGCTCGTTGGTGTGAAACTGCCAGCCGCCATCGTCGGCGTCGTGAGAGACGTACGCGATCCAATCGCCATCCTGAAAGATCTTGCGATTCACAATGACGGCCAGATTGGGCGGGTCGGGGAAGGGCCAGGGATTCATTGGATGGTGCGACCGGCTACGACGAGTGGCGGAAGTTTTGCGATCGATTTAGTGTAGGCGAATGGCCGGAATTGGGAGCGAGGAAATTGGTGCGTTCTTCAGTGGGGCGCGGCGGCCCGCAGCTGGCGAATCGGCGGTGGTTGGCGTCGTTGTCATTGGTCTGAACGAAGGCGATCGGCTGACGCGGTGTCTCGAGTCGGTGCGCGGTCAGGCGGGGCGAGTCGTTTATGTTGACTCGGGTTCGACCGACGGCAGTCCGGCGGCGGCGAGTGCGTTGGGTGTCGAGGTCGTCGAGTTGGATCCGTCGCTGCCGTTTTCGGCTGCTCGTGCGCGGAATACGGGGCTCGATCGGCTGGTTGAAATTTCGCCTGGGGTCGAGTTCGTGCTGTTCGTCGATGGCGATTGCGAAGTTGCCGAGAGTTTTTTGCCTGCCGGCTGTCGCGCACTGCGGGCCGACGCGCGGGTGGCGGCGGTGGCCGGACGGCTGCGTGAGCGGTTTCCTGCACGCTCGATTTACAACCGCCTGTGCGACATGGAATGGGACGTGCCGGCCGGCGCTGCCAAAAGTTGCGGCGGCATCGCCCTCTTTCGCGTGGCCGCGCTCCGTGAAACGGGCGGGTTTAATCCGCGGGTGGTTGCCGGCGAGGAGCCGGAGTTGTGCGTGCGGCTGCGGCAGCGCGGCTGGACGATCCAGCGACTTGCCAACGAGATGGCCCTGCACGACGCGGCGATGACCCGGTTCTCCCAGTGGTGGATACGGGCCGTTCGCGCCGGGCATGCCTACGCGGAAGGCGCGGCGATGCACGGCCGTTCGCCCGAGCGGCACTTCGTTCGCGAGTCACTCAGCGGCTGGCTCTACGGCGTGCTCTTGCCCGCGGCCATCGTGGCAAGCGCGATCGTCGTCAGCCCGTGGGCGCTCCTGGCTTTCCTCATCTATCCGTTGCTCTGGGCGAAGATCGCTCGGGGACGGCGGCGGAGTAATGGCGATCCTCGGCGGTTCGCCGGCTTTTACGCGGGGGCCTGCCTGCTCGCCAAGCCGGCCGAATGCTGGGGCCAGACGCGGTATTGGGTGCGACGCGTGCTGCGCCGTCCGCCCAAGATCATCCAGCACAAACCTGCCTGTCCCGGATGACGGCGTTGGTCGCCGTCGGTCTCGGATGACGGGGCAGTTTCGCGTCAGTCCCGCACGACGGGACGGCTCGCCGTTAATCGCGAAGCACGGGCAGTTCCCATTGCGGAGCCGCCGGGCCGCGCGGGGTCGTCGCCGGCACGATGGCGGGAACGACGACCGTAGTGCCGATTGGTGCAGTCGCGCCCGTCGGATTCACGTTCGTCGACGGCGCGTGGGCGGCCGGACCGGGGACGGGGGTCGCGGGGCCGCTCGATCCCGCATGGGGCGGTGCTGCAGCGGATGGCGGCAGGTTGTACGGCGCGGCGATCGGCGACGGGCGAAGCGCCGGTTCGGCCTCGGACGCGGGCGCCGGAGGCGGCATGTTCGACGCGTCGGGGCCCATCGACCGCAAACTGCCGATTCCAGGGAAAGCGGCCGAGCCGTGATAGTGCGTCGCCGAATTTTGCGTGCCCGAGATATCCAGCGGTGCCGCAGGGACAGCCTCGCTTGCCGGATTACCGGGCGGATAAGACGTGTCGGCCGGCGCGGCAGCGCTACTCCAAGTGGGAGGCAGCGACGGAATCGCACCGGGCGTCATTCCGCCGGGCAGCGGCTGTCCCTGGTCTGGCGGGCCGCCGATCTGTCCGAGCGAGCCGGGCCCCGGATAATAGAGGACATCGGGGACGCCTTCGGGCGGCTGGGCGCTCTGAGCGTCAAGCGCGCTGGCGACCTGGTTTCCGTCTTGTTGCGCGGCCATCGCTCCGTGCGTGAAGCCGTCGCACCAAGCCTGCGCCTCTTGGACGTCCTTTTCGGTCATCCCGTCGGCACCCAGAAATGGCTCGGCCCCGGCGGCGTGCACGAATCTCCGCCGCAATTGGCGAAGCGATACCCGGCCTTGAATCCCGCCTTGAAGCTCGACTCACAGGGGATGTCTTCGTACATCCACTTGCGGGCGCGCCAGGCCTTGTTGGAGGTCCAGGTCTGCTCCACCCAAGTGGCGCAAGAGTTCATTTCCGCAATGCAGCCGGCGTCGAAACAGGCCACGATCAGCCCGAGCACCAGGCCGAACGATTTTTTCATCAGGGCGACCCCGCCTTCGTGCCCCCCGGCGGACTCGACAGATCGAAGGGCGACTCGTCGCTGACTGGGGGGCTGACTGCCGGGGTGACTGGGGGCGCCGACTTCGGAGCGGCGGCGACCGGTCGCGGCGGCGGCAGTTCGGCGTTCCGATCGATGGGCCGCGCGGGAACGTCCGGCAGACGCGACGGCTCTGCCGAATGGTGGGTTCGCGCGACGGCCGACGAGCCGTCGGAACCGATTTCCTCTCCTTCGTGAATCGATATGCCGCGAGACCCGACCGCGGGCGGAAAGCGGGCGGTCACCGAGTCGCTCGTCGGGGTGACGGCCTGGAACTTGCCATCGGTCGGCGTCGGCCGACCCAGATCGGGGAAGAGGAACGGGGCAGTCGCGGGCTTTTCGAGTTCCGTTCGCTCGGCTGGGGTGCGCTCGACTGCTGGTTGCTGCGGACCCGAGAATGCATGGGAACCTGGAGCGGTGGGCACACGTTCCAGCGGACCAGCGGGCGGAGCGGGCGACATTTCTCGCGCCGGAGCTTCGACGTTGCTAGCCGGAGTGGCGACGGGCGTTGGGCCAAGCGTCGACTGGCTGCCGCGAATTGACGCCAACGCGGCGAGCGCCGCGCGCTGCATCCGAGGCACGTCGTTCGAGGCGGCCGTTTCCAGACGTGGCACTGCGTCGACGGCCGCCGGTCCGAATTGGGCCAGCGACAACGCCGCCATAATACGGACCCGCGGATTGGCATCATCGAGGGCATCAGTCAGGCGGACGATGGCGGTCGCATTGGCTGTCACCGACGCGCCGCTGAGTGCACCGGCCGCCGCTTGCCGCACATTGGCATCGTTCGGATCGACGAGCAGCCGCGAGAGCGTGTCGAGCGCGGGGCGGTTGTTCGGCTGCAGTTTCAGGATGGCTTCGGCAATGTGCGCGAGCACGGTCTTGTTGGGCTCGACGGTCAACAGCTGGTGCAGCGCGGGCAGGGCCGTGCGGGCCTCCGGGCCCGACAGTCCGATTCGCAGCGCGACCAGCAAGCGGTGCCGCGGCTCGGCCTGCGACAGCAGCTCGAGCCCGTCGAGTACGGGCCGCGTGTGGATCTCGCGGAACTCGGGGTCCTTGATGAGTGCGACCAGATCGAACGCGGGCTTCGGCTCGGCACGGCGTTCGTCGTCAAATTGTGCGGCACGCGGCGCGCGGCTGGCGCGGGGTTCCGTTGCTTCGCTCGAGTCGGCGACCGAATCGGTGCGGACGTGCCGCGGAGCCGGCCGTTCGTCGTCGTCTTCGCGACGGGTGCGGTCGGTCGGCGGAGCCGAATTGCGGCGGCCGGCTTGTCGTTGTCACCTTTATACGCATCAGTTTTATGCGTGTCAGACTTGTCCGTGTCAGGCGAGGAGGGGGCGGCGTCGGTGCTCGGGGCGGGCGGTCCGCTGGGGATGGTCGACTTCCAGCCGCTGGTCGGGATGTCGAAAGCCGAGTCGGGCGGCGTGGCGGCGTTCTTGCCCTCGACGTTCAGCAGAGTTTCCAGTCGCGAATATCCGTTGCCGCGATTGCCGGGAATGATGCGGATGTCGTCGGTTTGTTTGGCGAGCTTGGCGGCTTCGTCGAGGATCGCGTTCGAGGTTTCGCGCTCGGACGCCAGCGGGAACCGTTCGCGGCACTTGTCGGGGCGAGAGGTCGACGGGCGGCGGCGCGCTCGGCAGCGTGACCACGCCCGGCGCCTCGAGTGACTCCGTGGATTCCGCGGGGGCGAGGCGTCGTTCGCGATTGGGCCCGGGCAGACTGAAGGCCGGCGGCTCCTGATCGAAGGGCTTGGGGCCGCCGGTCGACGTGGCTGCCGTTGCGGACTGCGGCGTGCGCGACGGCAGGTCGGGCAAGGGCTGCGTGTGAAAGTTGGGTAGCTCGTCGGCCGCCTGCCGCGCGGCTTCTCGCGCCAATTCCAACGGATGAGCCGTCGAGATGGCGGACGCTTCGCCGTTGGCGGGAGTTGCGGTTGGAGTTGCGACGGGCTGCGTACTGCTGACCGGCACGGCGCTGGTCGCGGCGAGGTTCGCTGGTCCCGCGCTGGCCGGCGTCGCGTTGACTGGTTTTGCGCTGAACGAAGTCTCGAACGGAGCGGGAGTAGCGGCGGTTGCCGGATTCGCAGTCTTGGCGGCCGGCTCGGCTTGCACGAGTGCGGCCGGCAGTGGTGTGATCGCGGCGCGCCAACCGTTCGAGTTGTGTTCGACGCTCGGGAGCCGTCGTTGTGACGGTTGCGGCGGGCGGGGCTTCGTCCGAGACGCTCCCTGCTGCCGATCGAGGACCATCACCGGCGGTTCGGCAACTGTGGAGACAGTCACTTCGGGCGCTGGGCTCGGCCGGAATCCGGCGCTTGGCGTCGGTACGGCGGCCGGCGATTGCAGGGACTGCGGCGAGAAGTTTTCGTTGTCGACTGTCTGTGTATTGGAAGTTTCCGGCGGATTGGCAGCCGGCTGGGCGGTGATTGTGGGCTGCGCGTTTGCTCCCGGCTGTGCCCAGCTCTCGCTCGCGGGCGCAGCTTGAGTGCTCGCCTGGAATTGAGGTGTCGGTTGATAGGGCTGAAATGCGGAAGGGAATTGAGTGGGGGGCAACTGGGACGGCGCGACCTGCCGTTGATTCGTCGCGTAGCCTGGGGCCATGCCGGAGCCCCAAGTCGGCGTCATGGCGGGTGCGTTGGGCTGCGCGGAGCCGTAAGGTGCAAAGCCGGCGGGTGGCTGGTGATTGAACGTGGGCGACGGCGTTTGCGTGAGTGCCGACGCGCGGATGATGCTGCGGCGCTGCAGCTCGAGATAGATTCGCTGGGCCGGGGCCGTGCGACCTTGCTGCATGAACAAGCGCGCCTCGGCCGCCAGCTGCTCGTCCGTTTGGCCGGAGAACTGGGGGTCGGCCGAGATGTTCGCCGTGTTTTGTGTGGTTGTGTTTTGCGGCGCGGCGTAGTTTTGCGGCGTCGCGTAGCTTTGGGGCACGCCGTAATTGGCGGGCGGCGTGCTCTGCGGATATTGGGCCCATGCGAACGGGGCCAACAGTCCTCCGCCGAAGAGTCCCGCCAGCGCCAGGCGAGCCAGCGCACTTCCCGGACGGGGGGCTGTTGCAGCCCCGCGGAAAGTCGCTCCCACCAGGAACGAACGAGTCGGTGATTGCTGAGTCATCGGTTCCGCGCTTCCGAGGTGCGTACAATCCGGGCGGAATCTGGACGTGAGATCGCCTTCTGTCCTTATCGGTTGTAGCGGTCAAGGAAATTCAGTCATTTAGGAAGGCTGCAGCGACTTTTCCGAAATTGCGGCCACTGATCGCAGTCGGCCGCCGGTTGACGCAAACAGAATCGGCAATTTCTGCCGTCGGCGGTTCTCGAACCACGTTCTGCCGGTGCGCCAACGCGCGAATGAAAGGCGATTCGCAATCTGTTAAACCTGTTACCACTAGATGAGCGGCGGCAGACGTCGGATCGACGTGATTCGACACTATCTAAAGGGATCGGGGGCGAGCGGTGAGTCTGTTGTATTTGGTGCGCCACGGGCAGGCGTCGTTCTTCGCGGAGAATTACGACCGCTTATCGCCGCTGGGGGAACGGCAAGCGCGCCGGCTTGGCGAATATTTCGCGGCACGGAAGGTCAAGTTCGACGCGGTCTACTCCGGTCCGGCCGAGCGACAACAGCGGACGACGCAGATTGTGCTGGAGACGATGGCCACGGCCGGCTGCCGGAGTCCGGCAGCGACGATCGTCCCCGGGCTCAACGAGCATGGAGGCGACAAGCTCTTGAGCAAGCCGCACATGCAACTCGTGCTGGAAAAGTATCCGGAGCTGGGCGGGCTCGAGCAGTCCTTCCGCGACGCCCGCGAGCCGGAGGACGTGCAGCGAAGCTTTCAAAAGCTGTTCGAGGCGGCCGTCTTATTGTGGACCAAGGGCGAGCTGAACGCGCCGGGGATGGAATTGTGGGACGAGTTTCACGCGCGGGCACGGGGCGCGTTCGAGTCGATCATCTCGCACGCCGAGCGGGGCCAGACGACGCTCGCCGTGTCGTCGGTCGGGCCGATCTCAGTGGCAGTGCAGATGGCGCTGGCCACGTCGATTCCCGTCAGCCTCGATCTGGGCTGGCGGCTGCGGAACGCCTCGGTGACGACATTCCTCTACACGCCGGGCCGGTTCAACCTCGACAGTTTTAATTCGTTGGCGCATCTGGCGGATCCGGCGGAGATCACGTACCGTTGAAGTTTATAGATCGAAAAACAATTCGTTGACGTTCGGGCGGGAGCACTCATGGACTTCTCAATTCCGCAACCGCTGCAAGACACGCTTAAATCGGTGCGCAAGTTTTTGATCGACGAGGTGTATCCGCTCGAGCCGGACTTGTTGACGCGTCCGTTCCGAGAACTGTTGCCGGCCCTCAACGCCAAGCGCGACAAAGTCCGCGAGCTGGGGCTCTTCACGCCGCAGGTCAGCAAGGAGAACGGCGGCTCGGGGCTCAAGTTCATGGAGCACGCGCTCTTGAGCGAAGAGCTGGGGCGGACGCCGCTGGGGCACTATGTCTTCAACTGCCAGGCGCCCGACGCAGGCAACATGGAAATCCTGCAGGAGTTCGGCACCCCCGAACAAAAGGAGACGTGGCTCAAGCCGCTGGTGGCCGGCAAAATTCGCAGCTGCTTTTCGATGACGGAGCCCGGCTATCCCGGCTCGAACCCCGTCTGGATGAACACGACCGCCGTCCTCGATGGCGAGTCGTACGTGATCAACGGACGAAAATGGTTCACGTCGTCGGCTGACGGATCGCGGTTCGCCATCGCCATGGTAGTCACCGACCCCAACGCCGATCCGCACGCGCGGGCCAGCCAGATCATCGTGCCGACGGATACGCCGGGATTCAAAATCGTCCGCAACATCTCGGTGATGGGACACGCGGGCGAGGACTGGCCCAGCCACAGCGAAGTTTCTTACGACAATGTCCGCGTGCCCAAAAAGAACCTGCTCGGCCGCGCGGGGGCCGGCTTCGAGATCGCCCAGGCGCGGCTCGGACCGGGGCGAATCCATCACTGCATGCGTTGGATGGGAATCTGCGAGCGCTCGTTCAGCCTGCTGTGCGAGCGGGCGGCCCGCCGCGATTTGGCCCCGGGCGACAAGCTGGGCAACCGCCAGACAATTCAAAACTGGATCGCCGAGAGCCGAGCCGAGATCAACGCGTCCCGCTTGATGGTGCTGAAGGCGGCTTGGACGATCGACCGCGAGGGGACCAAGGCGGCCCGCGACGAGATCTCGCTGATCAAGTTTTTTGCGGCCGACGTGCTGATGAAGGTCATCGATCGGGCTCTGCAGGCCCACGGGGCCCTCGGCATGACCGACGACACGATCCTCTCCTATTATTACCGCCACGAACGGGCGGCCCGGATTTACGACGGGCCGGACGAAGTGCACAAGAGCGTCGTCTCGCGGCGGATTCTGCGCGGCTACGGTTTGACGTGAAATACCGGCGAGCGTCGGGTGTCAGCCCGACGGTGCTTGATTCCCGTTTTCAAACTGAACCAACGCAAAACCAACAAGCCCAAGAACCGGCCGGCTGACACCGGCCGCTCGCCAATCGCATGACCGAGCCCAGCACCAAAGCGTTCGCCGACTCGTCGGCTCCCGTTCGCAAGGGCGAGGAGCTCGACGCGGCACGGCTCGGCGCGTATCTGGCCGAGCAGCTCCACGAGCCCAACGCGCGGCTGGAGATCGAGCAGTTTCCGCAGGGGTTCTCGAACCTCACCTACCTGGTGCGGTTTGGCAGCGAGGATTACGTCCTGCGGCGGCCGCCGTTCGGCAACACGGTGAAGTCGGCCCACGATATGGGCCGCGAGTACAACGTTTTGTCGAAGCTCTCCAAAGTCTACGAGCTGGCCCCCAAGCCGATCGTCTACTGCACCGACGAAGCGGTGCTCGGCGCGCCGTTCTATTTAATGGAGCGGCGACGCGGCGTGATCTTGCGGCGGAAACTGCCCAAGGACCTCAAGCTCGACCCGGCAACGTTCCGCGGGCTGGGCACCGCCTTCATCGACAATCTGGCCCGCCTCCACGCGCTCGACTTCCGCGCGGCCGGACTGGCCGACCTGGGCAAGCCGGAGGGTTATGTCGAGCGGCAGGTGAACGGCTGGATCGGCCGTTACGAGAAGGCGAAGACCGACGAGTGGCCCGAGATGGACTCGGTCGCGAAGTGGCTGGTCGAAAACCGTCCGCCCGAGTCAGGCGCCGCGCTGATCCACAACGACTACAAGTTCGACAACGTCGTCCTCGACTCCCACGACCTCACAAAGATCATCGGCGTGCTCGATTGGGAGATGTGCACGATCGGCGATCCGCTGATGGATCTCGGCTGCACGCTGGCTTATTGGATCCAGGCGGACGATACCGAGGCGCTCAAATATTTTGTGCCCGGCCCGACGTTCCTGCCGGGTAATCTGACCCGCCGGGAGCTGCTCGAACGCTACGCGCAGACGTCGGGCCGCGACGTGGGGCAGGTCCTTTTTTATTACTGCTACGGCCTCTACAAATTGGCCGTCATTATCCAGCAAATCTATGCACGGTTTGCGCGCGGGTTTACACAGGACCCGCGGTTTGCCGACATGAATCAGCAAGTCGGCAGCCTGAGTCGCTCCGCCGCCCGAGCAATTGCAATCGGCGGAGTTTCTTGACACAATTCACGGCGGGACCTTTGACGCGATAGGCCTGGGAAAGCGTTTTTTCGCTTTTTGATGGGTCCGGGCTCTACGCGTTTGACGTTAGTTTTGCGATCCGATTTACAAATCGTGAGGGGTACGTTCCCGGCCGTTCCGTGGCCCTCTGCCGCGGAGACGCGATCCGTGTGGGGCGAGGTGCTTGGGGCACCCAGCTTCCGGACGACCGGTGCGTTCGCTTCGGGTGGAAAGGTGTGACGAGCCCATGAATCCGCAAATGCGCGAGTTGGACGAGCACGCGACCGAGACGGCGACCTTCGTCGAAACGGCTCTCAAGCTGGGGGGAGCAAGCGAAGAAGAAGCCAAGAAGACCGGAGCCCTCGACCGCGCCGACGAGCAGATTGAGGACTTGTTCGCACCCAAGTATCAAACGGCCGGCAGTCCCGCCCACCGCGCAGTCTGGGACAAGGAATTCCCGATCGACATCTTCGTCGGTCACGCGAAGCCCGCGTCGCCGGCAGCCCAAACGGTGATGGACAAAACGATCGAGCTCGTCAAGCGCCTCCGCGATGGCGGCACGCTGTTCGACGAGAAAAACAAGATTCGCCAGAGCGCGATCGACGAGCTCGGCAAAGTCGGCTACTGGGGCCTGTTGGTCGATCAGAAGTACGGCGGCTCCGGCTGCAATTTCGGCGCATTCGCCCGGTTCCTGGTGAAGATGGGCGCCGTCGACCCGACGACCGGCGGCCTCGCGTCCGTCCACGGCTGCATCGGCGCCGTCGACCCAGTCCGCACGTTCGGCAGCACCGAACAGAAGGAAGAGTACTTGCCCAAGCTGGCCAGCGGCGAGCGGGTCTCCGCCTTCGCGCTGACCGAGCCGGCGGCCGGTTCCGACCTCACGGCTCTGCGCACCAAAGCCGAACTCGTCGGCGATTACTACGTCGTCAACGGCGAGAAGCTGTTCATTACGAACGTCGTGCCCGGCCGCACCGTCGGTCTGGTCTGCCTCGTCAATAACAAGCCGGCCGTGCTGATTGCCGACCTGCCGAATCAAGAGGACGAGACCTTCCAACTGGTGAAGTACGGTCTGCATGCTCTCAAGCACACCTACAACCAGGGCATGATCTTCAAGAACTTCAAGGTGCCCAAGAAGAACCTGTTGCAGCCGACGCGCGGCGACGGTTTGACGGTCGGCTACCACGGCCTCAATCGCGGCCGCGTTGCCGTTTGTGCGACGGGCGCATCCGGCATGCGGCTGATGCTGGCCAACATGCTGCCGTGGGCCAAGTTCCGTAAGACGTACGGCGAACAGATTGTGAAGCGCGAGCTCGTCCGTCGGCGCATCGGCCGCATGGCCGCTCTCATCGTCGGCTGCGACGCGCTCATCGATTGGTGCTCGTGGCTCTTGGACGAAGGCTACCGCGGCGAAATGGAGTGCACCGTCGCCAAGATCTTCGGCAGCGAATCGCTGAAAGAAGCGGCGATCGAGCTGTTCATGAAGACCCACGGCGGCCGTTCCTTCCTGCATGGCCACATCTTCGGCGACAACGTGCACGAGTACCTGGCTCCGTGCATCTACGAGGGCGAAGGCGAGATGCTCTGCATGGGCTTCTTCAAGTCGCTCATCAAGGAGCACGGCCACAAGTACTACGAGCCGATCGGCAAGGCCCTGTACGCCGCCGGCATCAAGCAGCCCAACTTGGCCAATCCGGCCCACATGATGAAGCTGGCTCCGGCCGCCATGCCGTGGCTCAAGTGGCGCACCAATGAGATGGTTGCCGGCCCCGTGCGGGCCAAGCTGCCGTCGATGCCGCCGTCGCTGTCCGAGCTGGCACAGTTCGCGGCCGACAACCTGCAGGGCAGCCGGCTCGAAGTCGACCGCCTGATGCAGAAGAACCAGCTCAAGCTGGCCGACCGCCAGTGCTTGATGGTCGAGCTGTCGCAGCGGATCCAGAGCTTGATCGTGATGCTCACGACGGCGCTCTGGGCGGCCAAGCAGTCCGACGAGCTGGTCAAGACCGCGGCAATCGTGCTGGGTCGCGATATCCGCCGCCAGATCACGGGCAAGCGGCCGACGTCCGAAGACTTCCGCCTGACGACCAAGCTCGGCGCCGACATCGCCGAGGGTGGCTTCAAGGCGCTCGCCGGCGTCGAAGAAGTCGAGCTGTTGATGCCGTATCAGCAGTAACGGCGGACGGCCGCCCGGCTGACAAGCTTCGTCGATCGACGGAGTCCGAGCCCCTTGGCTCGGACTCCGCCTCTCTCTCACATCACGCACGAATTCCGTACGGCTCCCCATTTCTGGAGCAGCAATGTCCACCGCGTTTCGGCTGGAAGAACTCCCCGGGCCGATTGCCCTGTTGACGATGGACGTCCCCGAGCAGAGCGTCAACACGTTTTCCCGGCCGGTCATGACCGAGCTGAGCAAGGTCGTCGATCAACTCGGCGAGCGGAGAGACCTCAAGGGGCTCTTGCTCAAGAGCGGCAAGAAGGGGCAATTCATCGCCGGGGCCGACCTCAAGGAAATGGGCGCGCTGGCCTTTGCCACCAAGGAAGAAGTGCTGCCCGCGCTCCGCGGCGGTCACGAGGTATTTAACCGCCTCAGTCGCCTGCCGTTCCCGACCATCGCCCTCATCGACGGCAACTGCATGGGAGGCGGGACGGAGATCACGCTCGCCATGGATTACCGCATCGCCGCGGACACTCCGGCGACCAAGATCGGGCTGCCCGAAGTCAAAGTCGGCATCATTCCCGGCTGGGGTGGCACGCAGCGGCTGCCCCGCGTCGTCGGCATCCAGCAAGCCATCCAGATGATTACCTCCGGCGAGCCGATCGATGCCAAGCAAGCCGCCAAGTGCGGGTTGGTGTTCGACGCGGTCCCCGCCGAGCGGCTGGTGGAAGAGGGCCGCCGTCTGATCGACTACGCCCAGCAAACGGGCGAGTGGAAAGAACTGCGCCGCAAGAAGGAACAGCCGCTGGGCCTCAGCGACGACCAGCTGAACTTCGCCTTCGGCGTGTCGGAAGGGGCCGTCCGCGGAGCGACGAAGGGACAATATCCCGCGCCGTTGGCGGCGCTACGGGCGATGAAAGAGGGGATCAACCTGCCGCTTGCCGAAGGCATCGAGATCGAGCTTCGCGAGTCGCAGGGCGTGGTCGGCACGCCGACGTCCGCCGCGCTCATCGGCGTCTTCTTCATGCAGAACCTGTTGGCCCGCGATCGCGGCGTGACCGACCCCAGCGTCAAGGCCCGCCCGGTCAGCCGCGTGGGCGTGCTCGGAGCGGGGCAAATGGGGGCGGGTATCGCCACGGCCCACGCCCGCTCAGGCATTCCCACCGTGATGGTCGACGTGGACGACGCGCGGATTGCCGACGGCATGCGTCGCGCCGCCGACGTGGTCATGGGCCGTATCAAGATCGGCCGCGCGACGACGGCCGACCTGCAATCGCTGTTGTCGCAACTGAGCGCGTCGACCTCGCACCAGGTCTTTTCCGATCGCGACGTGGTGGTCGAAGCCGTGACCGAAAACGAGGAGCTGAAGACGGCCCTCTATCGGCAGCTGTCGACGGCGATGAAAAAAGACGCCATTCTGGCGACCAACACCTCGACGATTTCGATCACCCGCATGGCCGAGGCGTGGCCCGAGCCGTCGCGGTTCATCGGCATGCACTTCTTCCTGCCGGTCGACCGGATGCAGCTGGTCGAGGTGATTCGCGGCAAACGCACGAGCGAAGAAACGGTCGCCACGATCGTCGAGCTGTCGAAGCGGATCAAGAAGACGCCGATCGTCGTCAACGACTGTGCGGGCTTCCTCGTCAACCGCATCCTGCTGCCCTACATGACCGAGGCGCTTGCGCTCTTGCTCGAAGGCGCGTCGATGGACGCCGTCGACCGCGTGGCGACGAAGTTCGGCATGCCCGTCGGACCGATCGCGCTGCAGGACATGGTGGGGCTCGACACGTCGTGCTTTGCCGGCAAGGTGCTGGCGGCCGCCTACAGCGACCGGGCCCTCAAGATCACGCTGTTGGACGATCTGATCGCCGCCAAGCGGCTGGGCAAGAAGACGGCGCCGGCTTCCGCAAGTTTGCCGGCACGAAGGGGAAGCCGGCCGACGATCCCGACCTTCGCCCCCTTCCTGGAAAAACACCGCACGGCGAAGCGCGAAGTGACCGACCAGGAGATCGAGGATCGGCTCTTCCTGTCGATGCTGCTCGAGGCGGTCCGCACGCTGGAAGAGGGGATCGTCCGCGAGCCCGCCCACGTCGATATGGGCATGATTCTCGGCGTCGGCTTCCCGCCGTTCCGCGGCGGCATCCTTCGCTGGTGCGACGCGGTGGGCGCCGCGCCGCTCGTCGATCGGGCGTCCAAGTACACGTCGTTGGGCAAGCGGTTCGAGCCGAGCCCGATGCTCGTCGACATGGCCAAGACCGGCAAGAAGTTTTATCCGCGGCCAGCGGCTCCCGCGGCCGCCGCGAAGTAAGCAAGCCAACGGACAACGAAGCAAACAGATCGCGAAACTGGATCGGAGCGACGAGATGAGACATGCGGTCGTGATCGACGCCGTGCGGACGCCGATCGGCAAGGCGTCGGCGGACAAGGGCATCTACCGCGACGTTCGTGCCGAAGAGCTGTCGGCCCACATCATCGACGCGCTCGTCAAGCGGACGGGCATCGATCCGCACCTGGTCGACGACGTGCGTTGGGGCTGCGTGCAACAGCAGGGCGAGCAGGGCTTCGACGTCGCCCGCACGATCGCGCTGATGGCCGGCCTGCCGATCGAGGCGGGCGGCGTGACCATCAATCGCAACTGTGCCTCGAGCCTGCAGGCGATCAACGACGCGGCCATGAACGTCGCCGCCTGCTGCGAAGACGTGCAGATTGCCGGCGGCGTGGAGCACATGGACCACGTGCCGATGAACAAGGACTACAACCCGCCGCCGGGCCTGTTCTTCAAGCACAGCGAAGCCATCATGAACATGGGCCTCACCGCCGAATACATGGCGATGAAGTACCAGATTCCGCGGCAGAAGCAGGACGAGTTTTCGGTGCGAAGCCACCAGCTGGCGGCCGAAGCGACGACGGGCGGCGGCTTCAAGTCCGAAGTCGTGCCGACCTGGGGCCGCGACGACGAAGGACGCAAAGTCCAAATCGCACAGGACCAGGGGATTCGCTTCGATTGCTCGATCGAGGGGCTCGGCAAGCTGCCGGCGGCCTTCAACCCGGCAGGCGGATCGGTGACGGCCGGCAACAGCTCGCAGGTGAGCGTGGGGGCCACGGCCGTGCTCGTGATGTCGGAAGAAAAGGCCCAGGAGCTGGGCCTCAAGCCAATGGCCAAGATTCGCGCGATGGCGGTCGCCGGCGTCGATCCGAGCGAAATGGGCATCGGCCCCGTTCCCGCCATTCACAAGGTGCTCCGCCGCGCCGGCCTGACGCTGGCGGACATCGGCAGCATCGAGCTCAACGAAGCGTTCGCGGTGCAGGTGCTTTCTTGCCTGCGGCTGTTGGGGACGGACGAGAAGCGGGTGAATCGCCGGGGCGGAGCGATCGCGCTCGGGCATCCGCTGGGCGCCAGCGGCGCACGGATCGTGACGACGCTCTTGCACCGCATGCGCGACGAAGGTTCGAAGTACGGCCTGGCGACGATGTGCGTCGGCCAGGGGCAGGGGGTCGCCACCGTTTTTGAAGCTTGCGAGTAAGGGTTTTCGCACGCACGTGCGATGCGAGGGGAGGTGCGGTCTGATGGCGTTTTCTAATCTCTCCGACATGCATCGCCGCCAGTGCGAGCTTTTGGGCCCGCGGACGGCCGTGCGCTTTAAGCGGAACGGCCTGTACCACGATCTCACTTGGACCGACTATCGCTGGATGGCCGACCGCGCGGCAGCCGGACTCATCGAGCTGGGCGTCAACCCGGGCGACCGGGTCGCCATTCTGTCGGAAAATCGCTACGAGTGGTTGATCGCCGACGAAGCCATCCTTTCCACGGGCGCGGCCGACGTGCCGTTGCACGCTCCGCTTGCTCCGCGGCAGGTTGAGTACCAGGTCGGCCACAGCCAGTCGCGCGGCATCATCGTCAGCTGTCAGCAGCAGGCCGACAAAGTCTTCCACGTGCTCGAGTCGCTGCCCAACCTCGAGTTTCTCGTCTCGTTCGATCCGGTCGTCTCGCCCACCGACAAGATCCAGGTCCTCTCCTGGAACGGTCTGATGCAGCGCGGCAGCCGGGCCAACAAACAGGACGAAATTCGCCGTCGCGAGGCCAAGATCACGGGCAAAGACCTGGCGACCATCATCTACACGAGCGGCACGACCGGAAATCCCAAGGGCGTGATGCTCACGCACGACAACCTGGTGAAGAACGCCGCGACGACGCTCGAAATCGGCCCCCGCGAGCCGACCGACGTGCTCTTGAGCTGGCTCCCTTATAGCCATATTTATGCCCGCACGTGCGATCTGTACGTGCCGGCGATCGCCGGTTCGGCGGTGGCGCTCGCCGAGTCGATGGACACGCTGGTCGTCAATCTGGCCGAGACGTGGCCGACCTGGCTCACCTCGGTCCCCCGCTTCTACGAAAAGGTGTGGGCGAAGGTCGAAGAGCTGCCGGCCGAGAAGCGCGGCGCCACGTCTCAAGAAAATCTTCGGGCCGCGGATTCGCCAGCTCTCCTCCGGCGGCGCGCCGCTGCCCCGCCACGTATGCCAGGGCTTCTTCGAGGCGGGGTTGCCGCTCTTGGAAGGTTACGGCCTCACCGAGACGTCGCCCGTCGTCAGTTTTAATCGGCTCGACGATTACCGCATCGGCACCGTTGGCAAGGCCATTCCCGGGGTCGAGATCAAGATCGCCCCGGACGGCGAAATCCTAGTCCGCGGGCCCAACATCATGCAGGGCTACTGGCGCAATCCCGAGGCGACGGCCGAGGTCATCGAAAAGGACGGCTGGTTCCACACGGGGGACGTCGGCCACATCGATGCGGACGGTTACCTGACGATCACCGATCGCAAAAAGGATCTGATCATCACGTCGGCCGGGAAGAACATCGCGCCGAGCGAGCTCGAGCGGCTGTTGGTCAGCGACATTTATATTGACCAGGCGGTCGTCTACGGCGACGGCCGCAAATTCGTAAGCGCCCTGATCGTGCCCAACTTCGAGCAGCTCAAGGCGAAGGCGGCCGAACTTAAGTGCCAGCTCGAATCGACGCCGCAGGGCTTCTTGAACTCGAGATGGCTACACGAGTTTTTCTCGCAGCGGATCGACGCGGTGATGCAGGAAGTCAGCAATCCTGAGCGGGTCAAGAAATTCCTGGTGCTCGATCGCGCCTTCCAGCTCGATGCCGACGAGCTGACGGCGACGCTCAAGGTTCGCCGCAACCATATCATTGGCAAGTTCGAGCCCCAGCTGGCGGCGCTTTACGATGAATGAGTCCGAAGGCCAAGACGGTCGCTGATGGACAACGGTCTGAAAAAGCGGGTCGGGAACACGGCGTTCACCTTCCGCGGCTACAACATCTCCAACTTGGGCAGGACGCCCGAGCTTTTGGCGCATCCGGATTACGGGCCCGTCGTCCGCCGCCACCTGGACGAGGCGTCGCGGGTCTGCACGCGGGTCACCGGCCGCAAGGTCAACCTGCTCGGCCGCATCCATCGCAGAGCCAAAACGACGCTCAAGAGCTACGCGCAGGACATCTGCCTGATCGTCGCCGTCGAGATGGCGCAGCTGCAGATCCTGCACGACATGTTCGACGTGTCGATTTCCGACGCCAAGCTGGCGCTCGGTTACAGCCTGGGCGAGCTGGCCGCGCTCGTGGCCTGCGGCGTCTACTCGATCGAGGCGGCGATCGGTCCGCTCGTGCAGCTGGCCGAAGAGGCGGCGTCGCTGGCCAACGACGTGACGCTGGGCATCCTGTTTTCCCGCGGCCCGGCCCTCGGCCACGACAAGATCGAGCAGCTGTGCCTGCAGATCAGCAACGAGGGGAAAGGGACGATCGCCGTCTCGACGATCCTCTCGCCCGACACGGTGCTGTTGATGGGGCAGGGAGACACCCTCGACCGCTTCAAGGAGCGGATGGTGGGCGTGCTGCCCGAGACGACCCGCCTCCGGAAAAACCGCAACAAGTGGCCGCCAATCCACACCCCCATCACATGGCAAAAGAACATCCCCAACCGCGCCTCGGTGCTCTTGGAAAAAGTCCCCGGCGGCTTCAAGGCGCCCGTGCCCCCCATCCTGTCGTGCGTGACCGGTGGATTCGACTACAACGCCTACAACAGCCGCGAGCTGCTCAATCGCTGGGTCGACCACCCGCAGCTGGTTTGGGACGTGGTCGATAAGACGCTGGCCTCCGGCATCGAGACGATCATCCACGTCGGGCCGGAGCCGAACATTTTCCCCGACACATTCCGGCGGATCGCGCTCAACGTGGAAACGCAGCTCAACGCCCGGCCGTTCGCCCGCTTCGGCGTCCGCGCCATGACCACGATCATCCGCCGCCGCAGCTGGCTGCAACGCCTGATGTCGACGGACCCGGTGCTCTTGCGAGCGCCCTACATCGAGCAAATCATTCTCGAGGACTGGCTGCTCGACCACAAACCGGGCAACGGGCATTCGCCCATCGCTTAAGCGCCCACACTCCGTCGGACGAACTTCGGTTAATCGTGGCCGCCGCGCTCGCGGATCAATTGCAGTGCCGGTTGGCTGACAAAAACTTTCGCGTGGAACTGCTCGCCCCAAGCTAGCGGTGTGATGGCGCGATATTCGTGCGGCGAGGTGTCGTACTCGCGGGCATAGCCCGTGTGGAGCTGTTTTCGCAGGGAGGCGCGCACGTTGGGATCGGCCCCGTGGTCGAGCAAGAGCTGCGTGAGCTTCGGGACTTGCGGCCGGTTCTGGTAGTTCATCCAGAAGTTCGGTTGCGAGACGACAGTGCCAAAGAGGGACGTGTGTCCGCCGAAGCCGTCGGCGTCGACGGCCGCTTTGGCGTCGACGGGCATTCCCCGCGCAATCAGCCAGCGGGCGATTTCCTGCTCGTCGTAATCGACGCACATGTGCAAGAGTGTCGTCCCGGCGAGCGGTGTCCCCTGCGTCGCCAGCACTTCGTCGTGGCAACCGAGTGCGGGCGGATAGATTTCCTCGTGCGTGAAGGTCCGCGTCAAGAGTGCCGGATCGCGCCGCAAATGCTCTTCGAGCAAGTCGATCCGCCCGCGGTGCAGTGCCATTGTCGGCGTGTCGGGCAGTTCGACCCCCGCGCGGAAGAAAGCCTCCAGGATTTGATGCTTGGCGACCGGGGTGCGGCTGTCGGTCTCGAGCACCACGTCCACGGGGGCGAGCAGGCGGCCGTCCTCGTCATGAACTTGTGCTCCCAGTTCCAGCATCAGCTCGATGCCGGGGACGTTGAGCGTATACGCCGGCCCGTTTAAACAGCCCGCCCGCGGCCGCGGCTCCCCCATCATCCGGTGCAGCATGCGAGCCGTGTCGATCTTTCCCTGCAGACTGGCCCGGTCGAGCGCATGCTCGAGGTCCGTCGCACCGCGTTCGGCCAGCGCGCGGATGACGCGGTCGCGGCCCAGGTTGGCTGCGTAACTCAGCGGCGGACCCCAGTTGCTCCGCTCGTTGCCGTTGGCCATTTCGTGCACAAGCTGGGGATGCTTGGCGACGAGCTGGCAGATCGCGTCAACGTCGTCTTCCCAGATGGCGTCGGTCAGGCGGCAGGCGAGGACGAGCCGCGGCCAACTGGCCACCCCGTAGCTCCTCGCCAGCGCATGCTGCACTTGCGACAGCTTGATCGCACTCGGTTCGAGGGTTTCGGACAGCTGGGCCGTGATTTCGGCGAGCGCAGCCTGATCGCTGCGGCGGGCCTGGCGGAGCAGATCTTTGGCCTGGTGCCTGAGCTGCTCGAGGTTCGGACGGACGGGAAGATGACGGGCCGACATGACGCTCCCTCCCTTTGATGGCGCCTGGTGTCCGCTCGCGTCAGGCTAAAAGGAGAGTGCGCAAAACGAATTTTCGACGTCGAGCAGGTGAACTCGGTCCTTCCCGCGGACAGGGGGCGTCCTGCACGCCGAGTTCCAGCCTAGCCCCGGTTGGACGGCCGTTCAAGACGCGAATCACGCTGCGAAATCTCGTCGTCGCGCTCCCGCTCGCGGCACGTTGACACCCTCCTCCGCCGGTCCTAGCATGGAATCTGAGGCGATGCGGTGTCGACAGTTTTGTACGCAAACTGGCTTGATCAAGTAACTTGCGGCCAGCCCCGTCCTCCCGGCCATTCCTTAAGATTCGCCGCCACTTTTCGGCCTCTCGCTTGTTTACTAATGGGTGAAAAATCCGCGTTCGCGGCGGAACTTTGATCATGCCTGCGCCTAGTCGCGTCGCCCGTCTTGGCCAAAGCCACTCGGCCGCGCCCGTCATCCGCGTGACCAACTACGACCGCGTCTGGTCGACGTTGGTGGCGCTGTTGGCCGTTTTGATCGTGGCCGTTTGGTTCCTGTTCCTGGTGTGGGACAGTTTTCGGCCGCACGTCGCCAAGATGCAGCAGGCAATCGAGGTGATCGAAGACGAGAGCGGCGGGATCGAGGGGGGCTCTCCCACCGAATCGCTCAAGCTCGAAGGGACCGGCCCCGAACGCGCCGATGCCAGCCCGAGCGAAGCATCCGACGACAGCCGGCCCGAGGTGGAGAACGTGCTGCAAAGCGTCTCGCTCGAGGCGGCCAGTGCCGCAACGTCCGGCGCCGTGGCGGCCGGTGCGTCCGATCAGCTGGAGCTCGACACGGCTCCGGTCGCCACTCCCAAGGGGGGATTTGCCCGCGGCACGGGAACCAAGCCCGCGCTCGGCGGCGGTCCGGGCTCGAAAGGCGGCTGGCCGCGGCACCAGCGGTGGTACGTGTTCTTTTCCGACGAAGGTTCGCTCACCCAGTACACCAAGGAACTCGACTTCTTCGGCATCGAGATCGGCGCGCTGATGCCCGATCACACGATCACCTACGTCTCGCAGTTGTCGACCGACAAGCCCGTCGTGCGAAGCGCGGCTGACGGCGAGGAGGAGAAGCGGCTCTTCTTCACCTGGCAGGGGGGTAAGCGGCGGTCGGCCGACGTGGAACTGTTCACCAAGGCCGGCGTTTCCATCGGCCCCGATACGATCATCTTCCACTTCTATCCGCCCGCCACCGAAAACATGCTCGCCACGAGAGAGCGGGCCTATCGGGATCGCCCCGTCCGGGAAATCCGCCGGACCTTCTTCCAGGTCGTTCCGGCCGGGGAAGGATTCGACTTCGAGGTCACGCGCCAGGTGTATTACTGAGCATGAGTGAACACACGGCGATGCTGGGTCTCGAAATTCATAACGGGGAACAACCCGTCGAGACCCTGCGCATTTCCCGCCTGCAGCCGATCTGCATCGGGCGGCACGCCTCCAACGATATTTGCATCGACGACGAGGATGTGGCGCCGATTCATTGCCGTGTCGCCTGGAACGGCGCGGACTTCGAGGTGGCCGCGGCCAATCGCGACGGCGTGGACGTCAACGGCACGCTGGTGCGGCACTCGGCCCTCAAGGCGGGCGACGTGATGCGGATCGGCCCGGCGGACCTGTTCGTGCGGAACAGCGAGGAACCGGAACCGGTGCTGCAGGCCGTCGCCGACGATTCGGCGCAGGACCTGTCGCTCCCAATGATTCCCGACCCCAAGTCGTCCGCCGCCAATCCGGCGATTGTCTCGGGCGAAGTGCCGCTGCGTCCGATGACCGAGGATGCCCTGCCGGTGCGCCAAGGTTGGGACCGTCGCGCTTTTAGCGGTGGCAAACCCTGGTCGGGAATGGGCGAGCGGCTCTCGCGCGAAGCGGCGAAAAAGCCGGAGCCGCCGGCTCCTGTGCCCGCCCCCATGCCGACGAGCGACGTCATCGGCGCGCTGCTCGAAGAAGACAAAGCCCCGGAAAGCGATGTGCCGCTGCCGCTTTCACCCCGGAGCGCGAAGCCGCGCCCGCTCGGTGCGCGACTCTCCGAACGTTTGGCGGCGAAGCGTGTGCGGCCCGGCGAGCAGGAAGCCCTGCGGTCGCCGATCATCCTCGGAATGCTCGGGTTCACGCTGGCGCTGGGGCTGGCGGCGGCGGCGATTTATTTCGTGATCGGCCGCGAATCGACCAAGCAGGAGTTCGACGCCGCGTCGGCAGAATTCGACGCGCACCATTACGGCCAATCGTCCGAGATGTTCGAAAAGTTCATCGCCCGCCACAAAGGACACGCACTCGCGGCCGATGCCCAATACAAGATGTGGGACGCCAATATCTTGAAGGAGATTGCCGGCAGCTCGCCGGCATGGAAGCGCGGACTGGACACGGTGGTGCAGTCGATCGACGCGAACCGCGATCGCAAGGATTTCCGCGATCACTTTTCGGCGCTCGCCGACTTCCTCACGCGGATTGCGCTGGGGGCCTCGGCAACGGCGCAAAGCACGTCCGACCGTAGCCAGCTCGACGTGTCGCAAGCCGCCGAAGCCATGCTGCCCCGTTATTTTCCGGATGGAAAAATCCCGCCCGAGTTGACGGTCAAGTTGAAAGTCGCCTACACGACCGCGCAGGAGGCAATCATCAAGCACGAGATCGTGTCCGCGGGCATCGCCGAGATTGAAAAGAACAACGCCGCGAAGCAGCCGATGGCGGCGCTCGCCGCCCGCCGCACGCTCTTGGACCGCTACCCCAACATGGCCTCCGAGCCGCGGTTTGCCGCGCAGCTCAAGCAGACGCTCGACGTCGAAAAGGGGCTCGTCGTCCGCGAAGAGCTCAATAAGCCGGCCCTGCCGCGCCAGCGCACGCCGCGGCGCGGATGCTCACGCTGACGCTGCACGCTCGCTCGCGGACCGAAGAGCCGGCCGGCACGCGTCCCGTCTTTGTGCTGGCCAAGGACTGCTGCTACGCCGTCGACCACGTGACGGGCGAGCCGATCTGGCGGCGGTCGCTCGGCTTGGACACTCCCTTCTTTCCGGTCAAAGTCGAAACGGCCGTTCCCGGGCTGTTGGTGTTCAACTCCAACCGTCTGTCGCTGATGCTGCTCGATCGCAAGACAGGCGAGCCGATCTGGGAACAGCCGATCGACGAGGCCGTGTCGGGTGCGCCGCTTGTCGATCAGGGACAGATTTATCTGGCAACGGCCGGCCGACATCTCGACAAGATCGATCTGGAGACCGGCCGCTTGACCACGCGGCTCACGTTCTCGCAAAAAATTCTCGCGCCGCCGGCTCTGTCCCGCGACAAAGAGCGGCTGATCGTTGCGGGCGACGCCTCACTGATTTACACGCTCACTACGTCGCCGCTTTCGTGCATCCGCGTCACCGACATGAATCACGCGGCCGGGTCGCTCGTCAACGGCGTGACGGCGGTCGGCGGGCTGGTGCTGTTGACCGAGCCGGGGCGAACGTCGGGCACGCGTCTGCACGTCTTCGCCGCCCAGAGTGACGAAGCATGGCTCAAGCCGGTCGACGTGCAAACGGTAGAGGGGCAAGTCCGTGACGCTCCGGTGATCTACGGCAAAATGCTGTTCGTGTCCTCGGTGCCGGCGCGGATTACCGCCTTCACTGTCTCCGACACGCCCGGACAGGAAGTCGCTCACGCCGACGACGAGCGTCGTCATTCCCAATCAGCAAGACAGCCCGATCTTCCTCTCGCCCGGTCCCGATGGGCAGCTCTGGATGGCCGGCAGCTCGGTCCGCCAGCTACAGCTGAAGCTCAACTCGCAGACCTTTTCGCTCAACTCGGCCGAGATCGCCGTCGGCATCAGTTCGCAGCCGCTGCAAGTGGTGGGGCAGTATCTGTACGCCGCCCGCCGCGTTCCCTATGCCGAGAGCGTGTTGTTTTCCGAAATCGACCGCGAGCCGATGACGGGCCAATGGCGCACGGTGTTCGGGTCGTCGATCATCGGCTCCAGCGTGTTCCGCGGCGGCGAGATCGTGACCGTGGGTGAAGCGGGCGAAGTCTTCGCGACCGACCCGGGCGAGCTCGACGCGTCGGCATTCAAGTCGTCGGCCAGCTCCTTCATCAAGCCCGATCCGAAGACTGACCTGCCCCTGCGGGCGACGCGGCTCCACGATGGCCGTATTGCCGTCGACTCGGCGGGGCCCACGCCGACGGTCTGGTTCGTGGGGCCGGGCGGACAGATCTCTCATTCGTTCCCATTGGAAAAACCGCTCGACGCGCCGCCGGTCGAGCTGTCGGCCGGACTCGTGCTGCCGTTGCCCGGTCGTTTGCGGCTCGTCAGTCCCACAAGCGGGATGGCCGCGGCCGACGATCAGCTCGCGCCGGTCGAGGGGGGCAAGTCGGCCATCTGGAAGTCGGTCGCTCGCGTGTCGGACAACCAGCTGGTCGCGCTCGACAGCCGCGGCCGGCTCGCCGTCTCTCAATATCGCACGGATCCGGTCCGCAGCCTGGCCGAGGTCGTCTCCAAAACACTCGACAAACCGAGCGACACCGGGCTGGCCGTCGTGGGATCGCGGATCGTCTACGCGACCGACGATGGGATGTTGCACTTCCTCGACGCGGCTACGCTTGAGCCGGTCGCCGCGCACAAGTTGTCGTCCCCCGTCGTCGGGCGGCTGTGGAGTGTCGGCACGACGGTGTTGGCCGAAACGCGCGACCATGAGCTGACCGCCTACGAAACGAGCGGAACGCCCAAGCTGCTGTTTGTGGCGGCGCTCGGCGAGTCGGGATCTTCCGGTCCTCCGGCACTATTGGGCGGCCGGCTGATCGTCGCCGAACGCGACGGCACCGTCGTGAGCCTCGATCCCGCGAAGGGAACCGTGATCTCTCGCGTCGCACTCGAGCAGCCGCTCGCCGGCGGCGTGCTGGACGTCAACGGTCACCCGGTCGTCACCACGATCGACGGCAGCTTGTGCCGCGTCGATTCCGTGCTCGAAGCCACGAAGTCAGGACTCGAGTCGCCGAAGAAGGGACCATGAAGCACTCGCGTGGCTGGTTTCGGTTCTCGCGCGCTCGCTGCTCCCCGATTGTGGCGGCACTGGTGGCCGCCGCGCTCGATTCTGGGCGGATTGACGCGCCCTTCGGCCCGCGCCTTCCAGGATGACGAACCGCAGCCCGGTGCGCAGGGCGACAAAATCGGGCCGTCCACCGAAGGCCGCCAAGCCGCCGAAGACGAAAGAAAAGCCACCGAAAGAAGAAGTCAAGCGGACCGCCAAGAAAGACGCGGAGCCCGAGGACGACGATTCCAGCGACGATTCGAAGAAGCTCGGGGACCTGAAGAAACAGCAAAAGTTTCCCCGCCTCGCGGAGATGGCCGTTCCGACGGTCGCGCAGTTGAACCAGCGGCCCGTCGACTGGCTGGTGCTCGACTCGTTGAACAAGGGCAACCCGGAAGTGCTGGCCGTCAAGCAGGTCTACCCGCGTCCCGACACGTTGCAAAAGATGGCCGACGAACTCGCCACCCTGCGCAAACGTCCGCGTCCGGCGACAACTGAAGAGCGCGAGAAGCTCGACGCGCAAAAGGCCGACCTGCAAAAACTCATGATCGCGCTGCCGAACGACACGGCGGGGCAGCTCTACGAGATCCCCACGAACAAGATCGATCGCATTATTTATCACGAAGACCTGATCATTCGGCGGGCCGGTCTGTTGGCCGATCAGAACAGATTTCGCGACGCGCTCGAGCTCCTCTACCCACTCGAACGAACGGTGCCGCGTTGGAAGGGACTCAAGGAAGAGGCGCGTCGCATGCTGTTGCGGGAGGCCCGCTCGTCGATCCAGAGCGGCGATTATCTGGGGGCCTGGATGTCGCTGACGGAACTGCGAGGCCGCGACCGCGGCTATTCCGGGCTGCAAACGGCGCTGGGGGACACCACCGACAAACTGATCGAATCGGCCCGCCAGTCGCACGACGATCGGCGGGCCCGCCACTTTCTCGGCCAACTCGCGCGGATTGAGCCGCAACACGAGACGGTTGCGAAGTGGAACCGCTTCCTGCACGACGAAACGCAAAACTTGATCAACACCGCGCTCGAGGCGGAGCGCGGCGGACATTACGCCGTCGCAGCGGAAAAAATCGATCGCGCCGCACACATCTGGCCGACAGTCCTCGGCTTGACCGAGGCGCATTGCGCGATCTGCGAGCGCTATCAGCGGCTGTCGGTTGGCACGATGAACCTGGCCGGCGATTCGGCCGGATTGCCTTATTCGACGTTGTCCGACCAGCGGGCCACCCGGCTCTCCCAATTCGACTTGTTCGAGGTCGACCGCGTCGACGATGCCACCCATTACCGCAGCCGTCTGCTCGAGCAGTGGGAGCCGACCGATCTGGGACGGCGGGCATTTTTCGCGCTGCGGCGAACACGGGCCCGCTGGGAATCGCGGCCCAACCTGACGGCTGTTTCGGTCATGTCCACGCTCCGCGCGTTCATCGATCCGGCCAGTCCCGCGTACGACGAACGCTTCGCCAGTTACGTCGACGGCGTGCAGCTGCGTTCGCCGCTGGAGCTGGAGATTCGCTTTTCGCATGCGCCGCCGCGGCTGGAGCCGCTGTTTCGTTTTCCGATTTACGCGCCCGGCGGGTCGGCCGCAATTGGAGGCGCGTCGAACGGCAGTGCGGGACATTCGGGACTCGGTCCCGTGTTGACTCGACGGTTTGAGCACTCGCGCCCGTCGCCGGATGAAGCCGTCTTTCGCCGCGTCTACCCGCAGCCGGACGGCTTGGATCAATACCAGGTCGCCGAGGTGGACGAGCGCCGCTACGATTCGCCGCAGCACGAGATTCAGGCCCTGATGCGGGGCGATATTTCGATGTTGATCGATCTGCCCCCCTGGGCCTTCGAGCCGATCCGCAAGGACACGCACTTTTTCTTCCTCGACTACGCGATTCCGACCACGCACGTGCTGCAGCTCAATCCGCAAAGCGTGCCGCTCAAGAGTCGCGAGCTGCGCTTGGCCCTTTCGTACGCCGTCGACGCTCAGCGAATTTTGTCGCAGCGAATCCTTCGCGATCCCGAATCCAAGGCGGGGCGGCTGACCACGGCGCCCTATGCCACGACGAGCTACGCCTACAACGGCCTGCTGCCGCGGCGCGAGTTCAGCACGGGCATGGCATTCGGCCTGCACGCGGCCGCGGTCAAGCGACTGACCACCATTCCGCGGCTGAAACTCCTGTGCGAACGCGATCCCGAGACCCAGTCGGCCGCCGAAGAGATCGTCGCGCAGTGGAAACGAGTCGGCATCGATGCCGAGCTGGTGTCGCCTCCGGCTGCGACAAATTCGGCGAAAGCAAATGCTGCGGCCGACCGCGCACGCGCCACTCCAGTGGGATCTCGCCTATCGCAAGCTGCGGATGGAGGAGCCGCTGACCGAGATATGGCCGTTCCTCACTCTCGGCTCGGGAGCGCGGTTGGAGAGCATGCGGACCGTGCCCGACTGGTTGAGGCTCGAGCTGTTGGATCTCGACGGCGCCCCGGATTGGAAATCAGTCGTCAATCGCCTGCAGACGCTGCAGAGCCATCTCTATGCCGAGGTGGCCTACATCCCGCTCTTCGAAGTCGACAACACCATCGTGCTCCGCAAGAACGTGCACGATTTTCCGGCTTACAAGTTCGTCAACTGCTACCAGGACGTCGAACGCTGGATCGTGCAGTCCTGGATTCCGGAGGATGAGCCATGAAGGCCGGGCACACGCGGTCTCTTTGGCTGTTGATCTCCGTGACGTTGATCTCCGCCTCTTTGATCGGTCCGGCCCGGGCGGCCGAGTCGGCGCCGCTGGGACGTGTCGACTATTTGCCCTACCAAGTCTCGGTCTTTGTCGGCTTTGCCCCGGACGTCGAGTCGACGGGCATCTTTCGGCAATCGGTCTGTGCGACGCTGCGAACGCGGCTGGAACAAACGTTCGGTGCGACCTGGATCCTTTCAGCCGGCGCGGACGTTGTGATCGACACTCGGCTGACGCCCGCCGACGCGTCCGGACTCGAGCGGATGAGTTACGCGTCGGCAGCCGCACGCCTGGCGAACGTGGCGTGCGATAAGGCGTACTTTCTGTCGGTCAGCCGCCATGGGACGCAGTGGCAGGTCGCCGGCCGCGAATGGGACCGGACCCTGCAAACGCTGGGGGCGATCGCTTTGGAACAAACCGACGAACGGCGACGCGTGCCGGATACGGCGCTCGCCGTCGTCATGCGGCTCTTTTCTCCGCTGTTGATCATCAATGATGCGGACCGCGACTCGAAATCGGCACTGCTGACGGTTCGGGCGGGATCGATTCCGTTTGGCGATCCGAAGTTCGCGCCTCTCAAGCCGGGCGACATTCTCGAACCCGTGTTTCGCTTCTTCGACTCGAAACGCAACCTCCGCGGCATTCAGTCGGTTCCCTGGACGTATCTGGTGCTGAGCGCAGATGCGATCGAGCACGGCCAGGTGAAGGCGACGGTCGTCAGCTCGTACCGCGCGCCGCTTGCGGCCAACATGCGCCGTCGCGTCGAAGCCGTCGCGTTCAAAGTCCGCCGCGACTTTTCGTCGACGCGCCTGAAGATCGTCGCCGGCCGCGAGCCGGCCCGCCCGCAGGGTGGGTTGTTTGTTACCGTCGGCGAGCTGCCGCCCGATCGGCCTGCCCCACCACCCGCTGCCGCGGCGAACGCCGAAAAGAAAGAGGAGACCCCGTCGGCCCCCGCCGACAAAAAGGAGGGGGAAGCGCCGCCGCCCGGCCCGCCGGTGCTGCGGCTGTTGTCCGATCGGTGGGGCGAGGTGACGATCCCCGTCGATCCCCAACATGCGATCGTGCGCGTCGAAGTGCATAGCGGCACGGCCATCCTAGCTCGGCGTCCGTTCGTGCCGGGGCTCGAAGCTGAAGCGATTCTGCAGGTGCCCGACGACCACGTGCGGCTGGGAGCCGAGCGGGAGATCGACATTCTGGAAAGTCAGCTGATCGAGACGGTGGCCCGCCGCGGGGCAGCCCTCGCGAAGACGCGGGCCGCCATCAGCCACAGCGACCCTGTTGCCGCCCAGAAAACGCTGGCGGACGTCGAGCGATTGCCCGTGGCCGACAATTATTTCGCGCAGCTCAACGAGATCCGCGTGCTGGCGTTGGAAGAGGCGCACAATCGCAAGGATCGCGTGGCCGAGCGGCGGATCGAGGATTTGTGCGCGAAGACGCTCCAGCGGATCACGCAGTACCTTCCCGACGATCGCCTCGCCGTTTTCAAGGAAGAAGTGGCCAATCTGGTGAAGTCGAAAGCCGTCCAGGCCGCGGAGGCGCAGTCGCCGCTCCGCCGCAAAGACGCGCCCGCTCCCCCGACCGACGTGGCGCCGCTGCGCCGGGGAGCGCCGAAAAAGACGCCGCTCAAGCGGGGAACGCACGAAGGCGGAGCGCAGCCGGCTGGCATCTGATCGCACCCTGACGAGCCGTCACCGCGAGCGCAAAGCGAGCACGATCGCACGGCAGGAGGTCACAGTGACCGCGGCGGGCGCTCGAATGGCTTGCGGCCGGTCACGGAATGTCGCAGCTCGCGAAACACCAGTCCGGGCAAGGCCAGCCCATCTCGCAGATAGCGACCCGACAGTCGCCGCGGCTCGAGCGCAACGCGGTGCACCCATTCCAAGCCGCAGCGCCGCATCCAATGGGGAGCGCGCGACTTTTCTCCGGCGAGAAAATCGATCGTGGCGCCGACGCAGAGAGCGACCTTCGCGCGAATTCGGTCCGCTATGCCGGTGTACCCATAGCTCCTGCTTGGGCGCCCCCAGGCCGACGATCAACACGTCGGGCTGCGCGGCCTCGATCTGGGCGAGGATGCGGGTGTTTTCGGCGTCGTCGTGCTCAAAGCCCTGCGGCGGACTGTCGCGTCCGACCACGCGGACGCCCGGCCAGCGAGTTTCGACGGCGCGGGTGGCCCGCTCGTTGACTTCGGGACGCGCTCCCAGCAGGTAAACGCCGATCGGCGCGCCGATTTGCGAACGATCGAACAGCCGCGGCACCAGGTCGCTGCCCGCCACGCGTTCGGGCAAGCGGCGGCCGAACACCCGGCTAAAGAGCACGATCGGCGCCCCGTCGGCGAGCACAAAGTCCGCGTCGGCATAGACCCGGGCGAACTCTTCGTGCCGCTGCAAGAGCACGGCATGATTGACGTTCGGCGTGACGACGTAGCGGCAGCGGCCGTTGCTCGGCGCGGCGATCCAGCCACAGAATTCGTCGATCGCCTCGCTCATCCGGCACGGGTGGAGGTTGATGCCAAAAAGCTCAACCGGTTCGGGTAATGCCATGAAAGTTTTGCGCGTGTAATCGCCCGCGTCTTTTCAGCCCGTCCCGCGCCCGCTAAACTCGGCAAGACTATTGAAGCCACCGTGAGTTTGCAAGCTGCGATGACAGACGGCGCCGAGTTAACAGCGTCGACCCGCGCGATTTCCGCCACCGTTCCGGACTGGTCGCGCGAGCAGGTTCGCAGTTTTTACGATCCGCCGCGCAAACTGCTCCATCACTTGCGCGCTTATCAGCAGTGCCGGGCCGGCCGCGGACTTTTTCGCCGGCTCAAATCCCGCTGGCACGTGCTCTGGTTTCGCGCCTGGAGCGCGATCTCTGGTGCGGAAATCGATCTCAAAGTGCAAATCGGCGGCGGCCTCTTGCTCCCGCATCCCAACGGAATTGTGGTCTTTCCGGACGTGGTGATCGGCCCCAACTGCTTGATCTTCCAACAGGTGACGCTGGGAATCGGCGGGCGAGTGCCGGGCTGCCCCGTACTGGGCGGCCATGTCGACGTGGGAGCCGGCGCCAAGATTTTGGGGGGCGTGACCATCGGCGATCACGCCAGAATCGGTGCCAACGCCGTCGTGCTCGATGACGTTCCCAGCGGGGCGACGGCCGTCGGGGTTCCGGCCCGAATCGTTTTTTCCAATTGAATGATCGGCCGATGCGCGTCGCCTACCTGATCAACCAGTACCCGAAGGTGAGCCACTCTTTCATCCGTCGCGAGATCCGCGCGCTCGAGACGCTGGGACTGCAAATCGACCGGATTTCACTCCGCCGCTGTGGCGACGAACTCGGTCGATGCCGACGATCGGCTCGAGAACGAGCGCACGCACGTCGTGCTGTCGGGCGGAGTCGGCGCGCTGTTGCTCGGATTGGTTTGGTGCCTGGCGACGCGACCGCGCGCGATTTGGGAAAGCGGTGCGGCTTGACATGGCAACTGGCCCGCCGCGTCCCGCGGGCTTGGAAGCACGCAGCCTATCTGGCGGAGGCGGCCGCACTTGCGCAGAAGTATCGCGCCGCCGGCCCCGATCACGTCCACGCACACTTTGGAACCAACTCGGCCACAGTCGCCCTGCTGTGGAGCGAGCTGTCCGGTATCCCCTTCAGCTTTACCGTGCATGGTCCCGAGGAGTTCGACCGTCCCGAGAGCCTGGGCCTCGATCTCAAAATCGCCCGGGCGCGATTCGTCGTCGG
Source organism: uncultured Planctomycetaceae bacterium (assembly GCA_963813715.1). Lineage (GTDB taxonomy): Bacteria > Planctomycetota > Planctomycetia > Planctomycetales > Planctomycetaceae > DASPSM01. The sequence goes on from CAWFAK010000008.1 coordinate 461,853, forward strand.
CGTGAGCCACTTCGGCGTCAGCCAATTGATGCGCTGGTGCCCGAACGACCAGTGGACCAAACTGCACGTCGTTCACTGCGGCGTCGACGACCGTTTTCTCGATCCGAAGGCCTCGTCACCCGTGCCCGACGTCCGGCGGCTCGTCTGCGTCGGCCGCTTGTGCGAGCAAAAAGGGCACGGCCTCTTGGTCGAGGCTGCCGCGCGACTGGCGGAAGAGGGCGAGTTGTTCGATCTGGTCCTCGTCGGCGACGGTCCGTTGCGCCCGCAAATCGAGCAGCTCGCGGCCGAGCGCGGCATTCAATCGCGGCTGCGGATCACCGGCTGGAAGAGCGGAGCGGAGGTCACGCGGGAGATTGTCGCAGCGCGGGCTCTCGTGCTGCCGAGCTTCGCCGAGGGGCTGCCGGTGGTGTTGATGGAAGCGCTCGCGCTGAAGCGGCCCGTGATTTCGACGTATATCGCCGGAATTCCCGAACTCGTTACTCCGGGTCTCTGCGGCTGGTTGGTGCCGGCCGGTTCCGTCGACGCTCTCTGCGAAGCGATCCGCGCCGCGCTGCACACCCCGACGGAGAGACTTGAAGCGATGGGGGAAATGGGAGCTTTGCGCGTGCGGCAGCAACATTCGGCTTTGGGTGAAGCCGAAAAACTTTGCGATCTGTTTTCAGGCGGGCAGGACGACTGGAAATCTCTCGCGAATTTCCCAAGACGAAACATTACGCAGTCTCAATGGGCCACAAGGTCTGCGCAACAGGAAGAATTTAACAACAGGGAATTGACAGTCATTTCGAAACCGGTAGGATGGCACAGTCATTCTTCAACGGCAGGGACGCCACACCACGGTTCGAGGGAGTGGACATGCACCACATACTGCGACGGATCGTTCCCAGTATTGCCATCGGGCTGCTGGTCTTGGCCGCTCCGGCGGCTCACGCCGGCTTCATCGCCTCGACCACTGGTGCGGTGAACGTCATCGCTGCGCCCCCTTCTGCACTGCCTGGGGCACTGCTTTCCAACAACTACCAGGCTTGGGATGAGTCGAGCGGCACGATCTCGACTCCCGTGCAGGTCAACATGCTGGGGCAGCCCGGCTCGTACGACGGCTTGTCGAACTTCGCGCCGCTGAGCGGCACGTTGGCGAACGGCACGAAGTACGACTCGGTCATGGTCCAACTGGATCCGAAGACGACCTTTCCTGCCCAAAGCCCCATCGCTTCGATCACGTTCACGGGCAAGATCATCGGTCTAGCGCTCTTTGGACCGTCGCTGAATGCCAGCGACATCTATGGAAGTCCCACGACCGTCTATCCGAGCAGTCTCCCGCCGATCGGCACGCAGAGCCGTGGCATTAACATGACGCACAACGATCGGTTTTCCATTTCGAGCAACGGCCTGACCCTCGGCCTGCAGCTGACGGCGGGCTTCGGCGCCTATGAAGAGATTCGGGTCTTCGTGGCGCCGGCTGTGACGAGCGTTCCGGAACCGGCCTCATTGGCACTGTGGTCGGGGCTCGGTTTGCTCGTCGTTTTGAAGAGAAGGTCGCTGCTGGGCAAGCGACTGGCTTCCGTGTGAACTCGCCCTTCCGCGGAGCTTTCTAGCGACTCCGGGCAATGAATGTTTCAGTGGTCTGGCCCTCGCACTTATCCGAAAAAATCGACTTGGAGAATTTGGCAGAATTTGAGGATGGGGGGGCTTGACGAATGGCCAGTAAGCCTTTATCGTGATCGCGGGTCATGACCACGCCGGCTGAGCCGGTGTGGATTGGATGTCTCGATTCGGGTCAATGAGGCACTCCGAAGTTATCATCCGACGCCTTTGAGTATGGTCCCGCCTACGGGGACACCTGACAGGAAGCGGGCGATCACTCATTCTGACGAAAACAATCGACTCATAATGGGGAAGGATCTATGAGAAAGCTCTTGGTCGGTTTTTCAGCCCTAGGCGTCCTCTGCTTTGCGACGCCCGCATTCGCTGGGTTTGCCATTTCGGCAACCGGCAACGTTCCGAACACCGCAACTGGTCTGGTGACGCCGCCGGCCAACGCCCAGTTGGATACCGCCCCGACGTACCAAATCTGGAATGAGCAACAAGGGACGCTCAGTTCGTCGGTCGCCGTCGACAACAACGGCGCCAATGGCAGCTACAGCGGCCTCTCTCCGGGCACTCCCACGACGTTGGGTGCCGGCACGCCTTACGGCACGACCTACGTTCAGCTGAACCCAGGCGTCAGCGGCACCGTTCAGTCGGGCGTGGCCACGATCCTCTTCAGCTCGAAGATCATTGGTCTGGCTCTGTCGGCCACTAACCTGTCGAACACGAACATCTACGGTGCTCCGGGGACCACCTACTCAGCAGATGGCGGTGGTGCGAACAACAACTTCGGTAGCGTCGTCGGGAAGAGCAACCAGTTCTTCACGATTACGGATGGCGGACGCGAGTTGGAAATTGCTTTGACCGCGAACAACAACGGATTCAAAGACATCCGCGTGTTCACGGCCAACAATTCCACCTTTGTTCCCGAGCCGGCCTCGCTCATCGTGTGGTCGGTCCTGGGCACCGTGCTGAGCGGTGGAGCTTGGTTCCGCCGTCAGCGTCTCGCGGTCTAACGCGAGATTCTGAGACTGATGCGGGCCGAGTCGCGTTCCAGCGCTTTGCTCTGGAAACGCGTAGTAAAACGAGAAGCTAACAAAGGCTGCCTTGTGGCCAACCCCGCAAGGCAGCCTTTGCTTCATTAAGCCTCGCTGCTTCATTAAGCGGCGATACGGCGAGTTGCTGCTTCTCGGCACTCGCTCTCCGAGAGATCCTCAATATGGCGCGCCCTGCCGCCGATCCGCCTGAGTCCATTGCGAAATTCGCTTTGCCGGATCGAGTCGAGCCCCGTTCGCCCGCTCTTCGTCGGCTCTGCATCGGCCTGGGGACCTTTCTAGTTGCCCTCGGCGCCTGGAGCTATTGGCCGACGATTGTTGGCCTGATTCGCGTCTGGGACTCGAGCCCCGACTACTCGCACGGCTATCTCGTATTGCCGCTGGCCCTGCTGTTTCTTTGGCTCAGGCGGGATCGGCTGCCCCATTACCATCTCGAGCCGAGCTGGTGGGGCTTCTCGCTGATTGGGCTGACTGCGGTGCTCCGGGTTATTGGGGGGCGATTTTATCTCCCCGAGCTTGATAGCTACTCCATCCCCATCTGGTTGGCCGGCGTGTGCTGGCTCTTTGGTGGCGGCCGGTTCTTGCTTTGGACGCTGCCGTCGATCCTGTTCCTGTTTTTCATGGTGCCGTTGCCGGCGACCATTGAAACGCTCTTGAGCCGCCCGCTGCAGGCGCTTGCGACGACGATGAGCACATGGACGCTGCAGAGCCTGGGGCAGCCCGCCATTGCCGAAGGGACGACGATCCTGCTGGGAGACAACGTCCTCGAGGTCGAACGGGCGTGCAGCGGCCTGCGGATGTTTTACGGCATTCTGGCCCTCTCCGTCGCCACGACAATCATCACCCGCGCCCGCTGGAGCGTGGCTCTGTGTTTGCTCGCGGCCGTCGCGCCGGTTGCCATCCTGGCCAACACGCTGCGGATCACCATCACCGGTCTGTTGTACGAGTTTGTGTCGGGAGAGTCGGCCCGCAAGTTTTCGCACGACCTGGCCGGGATTCTGATGATCGCGCTGGCGATCATCTTCTTCCTCGCGGTCCTGTGGTTCATCGAGCGGACGATAGTGCGTTTTCGCCGGACGCAGGCCCGCGCGTTCCTGCAAACGGCCGTCGCGTTCCTCGTCGTCGCCGCCATCATTCCCTGCGGTTATTTCTGGCACGAACGGCAGCAGTCGCGAACGGTCGATCGGTTTCTCAAGCATGCCGACAAGCTGCAAGAGGAAGGCAAAGACCTCGATGCGATCGTCTTCTTGGATCGGTATCTCCATTTCAACCCGAACGATATGGGCGTCCGCGTGCGTCTCGTGCGCACGGTCGATAAGGTCGCCACGAATCCGTTGCGAAAAATTCGTGCGATGGAGCTCTACCGCGACACGTGGAACCTCGATCCCAGCCGCGTGGAACTGGGCGAGCGCTGTGCCGACCTGGCGATCGAGCTGGCACGCTACGACGAGGCGCTCTCCGCGTCGTCGCAATTGGCGACGGCCGACTTGAAGCCCGCCGATTCGTCCGCGGCGGCCCAGGAAGACGCGACCCGACGCACGAGCGAGGCCCGGCGCTCCGCCGCCCGCCTGAAGGCGCTCGCGCTGTTGGGGCGCTCGATGCGGGCCGACGTCGTAACGCCCGACGAGGAATGGCAGAAGATCGTCACCGCGTTCCAGGATGCGATCCGCCAGAGTCCAGCCGACATCGAACTTCCCGTGCGCCTGGCCGATATCGAGCGGCACCAGCTGAAGAGCGGCCCCGCGCCCACGCGACAAAAGGCGGCTGACGACATCATGAACGCGATGGTCCAGCGGAACCCTGAGCGTCCGGAAGCGTGGCTCGCGCGGTATCTGTATTGGAAGTCGCTCGTCGTCGCGAAGGAACCGGTGTCGACCGGATCGGACGCCGACCTGGATCGGGCCCTGGAGATCGGCCAGAAGGATCCGAAAAAGGAAAACGCGGAAGCGCTCCTGTTCGCGGGCGAACGGGCCGCGGACAAGAAGGACGTGCCCGCCGCCCGCAAGTTCTTCGAGCGGGCCACCGTAGTGCGGCCGACCGACTATCGGGGCTGGACGCGGCTCGGCCAACTCGCCGCGGAGGAGGGGACGGACGAGGCCCGCGCCCGCGCGGTGGAGATTCTGGAGCAAAGGGGTGGCGAGCGTCAACGAATACGATATGGAGCTCGTGCTGCCGCTCGCCGCCACGTTGATCCAACTGAAGCGTTTTGCCGACGCCGAAGAACGGCTGCGTCCACTCGATGCCTCGATGCCGCGGCTGCTGGAGCCGGGCCGGAGCCTGGTCGAGCTGGGAACGGCGCGATTGCGTGCGGCCGCCGCGGCCGCGCAGGGCAACATGATGGCGGCGGCGACGACGCTGCGGAACGTGCTCAACGGAACCCGCGCCGGCAGCGCCAGTGGCATTTACCGCATCCCGTACGCGGACGGCTGGATGCAGCTGGGCGATTATTACGCCGAGCTCAAGCTCGACGACGAGGCCACGGAAGCCTACGAGTCGGCGGGTCGGTTGAATGAGAACGTGCCGGAGTGGGAAACGAAGGCTGCCCAGGCGTCCGAGCGTTGCGGCCGTCCGAGCGACGCTGCCCAGCAACTGCGCGCCGTGGTCCGCCACAATCCGTCTCCCGCCAATTGGCTCGCCTTGGCCCGCGCGAGCTTCCTGGAGCAGGTCAGTCTCGCACCGACGCAACGCAACTGGCACGACTTCCGCGAGGCTTTCGATAAGGTCGCGGAAAGTAAGACTAACGGCGGCCCACTGAATGTCATGCAGGCCGAATTCCTCACGAGCGAGGGGCAGGTTGACCAAGCGGTGCAGCTGCTCACCAAGGCACTGGCGAAGTCGCCCAAGGTCTGGCAGTACTGGCAATCGCTGGCGCTGATCCAGCAGCGCCGTAAGGACGCTGCGGCGGCCAAGCAGGCGATCGAACAGTTTGAGAAGACCGCCCCCGACCACGATACGGTGGTTTCGTTCGAGGTGCGGCTCGCGGTCGAAGCCGGCCGCTTCGATGAAGCCAAAAAGCTGCTGGAAGCCTCGCTGGCGGCCCTGTCTCCGGCCGGCAAAGCGGCGGCTCGCGATCAACTCGTGGAGATCGAGCTCCGCCAGGGCCATCGCCAGGAGGCTCGGCGCCGCCTCGAGCAAGCCTCCACCGAAGAGCCGAACAATCTGCAGGTCCTGGATTTGCTCGGCCAGATCATCGCCGACGATCGCGATTGGAAGGCCCTCGAAGACATCGAGAACCGTTTGAAGAAGATCGAGGGAGACGACGGGACCCTGTGGCGCGAGTTGCGCGTGCGGCGGCTGATCTCCCAAATCGTGGAAACCGACGACCCGTTGCTCCCCGACGCCGAACGGCTGACTCGCGAAATCGCCTCAGTGCGGCCCAACTGGCAGCGACGTTGGGTGCTGCAGGGGATGTTGGCGCGGCGGCAGAATCAGCCCGACGAGGCGATCGCCGCCTACCAGCAGGCGATCCGCCTGGGCAACCGCAGCATTGGTCTCGCGGAAGAATTGATCGACCTGCTCAACGAGCAGCATCGCTTCACCGAGGCGGACGGCGAATTCGAGCGCGTGCGGCAGGCCGTCGCTCGTTCGAGCCGCTTGTCGTCCGCAGCCATCCCGATTTATGTGCGGCGCGGCGAATCGGACGAGGCGCTCCGCCTGGCCGAGGACTGGGTCCGTCGCCAACCGGCCGACGCGTCGAACTATGTGCGGTTGGGTCGCACGCTGCTGTTGACGACGCCGGAAAATTCGCCGGAATATCCCAAGTCCGTCAAACGGGCTCAAACCGCCTACGAGCACGCAGTCGAGCTGGCCCCGGGCGACGTGCGCGTCTGGATCGTGCTCTTCCGCTTCTACACGGGCGTGCAGAAAAACGCCGAGGCGGCCAGCGCCATGCTGACACGTCTGGCCCAGCGGATCGACGTGCCCGAAACGCAGCGGGTCTTCGTGCTGGCCCAATTGTATGAGGCGATCGGCAATCGGTCGGAGGCGGGCCGGTTCTATCTTGCCGCCATCAAGGCCGCGCCCGCGGACATGCAGACGATCGTGCTGCAGCGGGCCGCGCAGTTCTTTGTGCTCGAAGACCCGGCGCAGGCCGAGGCCTATTGCCGTCAATTGCTCAAACTGCGATCCAAGTCAGTCGACGCGCGGCGGACGCTCGTGCGGGCGCTGGCTGAGCAAGGGGGCGAGCAACGGTTCCGCGAAGCAGCCGGCCTGCTGAGTGAGCTGGCGAAAACGCGCGAAAGCAGCCTGGGCGACAAGCGGCTCGAAGCCATTCTGCTGGCACGCACGGGCAATGCCGCGGATCGGCAGCGGGCGAGCGAGCTGCTCGAGGCGTTCGTGCAAATTCCTCAGCAGGCGGCCCGACAGGATCGGCTGCTCTTGGCTTCGCTCTACGAGACCGACCATCGGCTGATGCCGGCCTACGAACAGCTCCTGGCCCTGTCGCGGCAAGACGATGCCGCGGCGGCCGACCTGGTCCTCTACGCGCAATTCCTGCTGCGAAACGCGGGCGAACAGCCGCAATTTTCCGACTACGCGGAACCCGTGCTCGCCCGCTTGGAACAGGATCCTCTCAACCGGGCCAGCGCCGTCCAGTTGCGCCTTGAGACGGCCAGCAAGCTGCCCGCGAGCCTGCGGCAAACCAAGATCCGCCAGATTATCGATCAGGCGACCAAGCGGTTCGTGACGCAGGAAAAGGACGACGTGTTGCGTCGCGACACGTTGACCAAGCTGCTGGTTCTCTTGGCCCATCAAGATTTGGTCGACGAAGCGATCGGGCTGGTGACGACCAAACGCGTTTGTTCGGATCTGGATACAGCCATCGCCCTGGCCGACGCCCTGACCTTGCTGCCGCGCGAATCGCCGCTCACCCAAAAGGGCGGCCCGATCCTCAAAACGGCCGTCGAAAAATTCCCGCGATCGCCGGAGCTGTTGTATTCGCTGGGTAACGTGAGTTACATGACCGGCGCGCGACGAGGCCATTGCCCTTTATCGCCGCTCGCTCGACGTGCGGCCCGCCGACAAGCTGGCGCTCAATAACCTGGCACTGGCGCTCGCGGACAAGCCGGAAGGCATCGCCGAAGGGCTCAAGACTGTCGACCAGGCATTGCAAAAGTACGGGAGCGAAGTGGCTCTACTCGATACGAAGGGCCAGCTCCTGGTCCTCTCGGGGAAACCGAACGAGGGGATCGCGCTATTGGCGGCGGCCGTCTCTGTGCAAGGCACGGACCCGCTGCTCTTGTTGCACTTGGCCAACGCCTATCTTGCCGGGGGCAAGCCGGCGGAAGCCCGTTCGACCTATCGCCGAGCCCAGGTGTTCAACATCGCGTCGCTGGTGCTGACCCCCGGCGACCGCGCGATCATCGAGCGGCTCGAAGCCCAAACTCGCCAGACCGCAGCCTCGGGAGGTTGATCGATGTACGCCAGCTTTAACACTTCGCGGGGCCGAACCACGGTCGCGGTGATGCTCGTCGGTCTCGTGCTGCTGACCGCCGTGCCGGCCATCGTCCAGGGCGTTCTAACGCGGCGCTGGCACGGAGCGGCCGACCTGTCCGGGGGCGCGAAGCGACTGGTCGATTTCCCCACGCAGTTTGGCGACTGGCAGCAACAGGGCGAAGAAGATCCGGTTCCCGAAGACGCCATTCGCGAACTGCAGTGTGCCGGCTGCTTTAATCGCCACTATGTCAATCAGCGGCTGGGGCGCGACGTGACGGTGATTGTGATGGTCGGTCCGGCCGGCCCACTCATCCGTCACCCGCCCGAAATCTGTTACGGCAACCGCGCCAACCAATTGCTCTCCAAACCCGTCGACGTGGAATTGACGACCTCGGACAAGATCGCCCACAAGCTGCGGCTATTGCGCTACGCCAATCCGCGGGCCATGTCCGGCGAATTCTCGGTCTGCTACGGCTGGTCGGAAAGCGGCGCCTGGGACGTCCCGGCGTATCCGCGCGTCGAATATGGAGCGGCACCCATGCTCTTCAAGATGCAGGTGCTCTCGACCGACGCGATCCCCAAGGACGGCGGACTACCGACGGCGACTGCCAAGTTCCTCGACGATTTTTTGCCCCTCTTGCGCGATCGGGTGCTGGCGGCAAAATAGCGGGGTCCGCCGCGCGGGGGTCTCGATTCCGCATGCTGCTGTTGCAGAAGCCGTCTCCGGCAGGCGCAGTGCGCGTTCCTCGATCGCCAGCGCGGCAGGGCGTTCTCTTACAACACACTCGGCTGCACGTCCGCAGACGTTGTGCCGCAGGGCTACGTGCGCGATCACGAGAGAACAGAATTGGGACGTGGTCCCGACGTTTTTTCCGCGGCCTCGGCGGCGCTACGGGCCTGGAAGATGTTCGACCTGGGATGGGTCGCGGTCGTCGATCCCGCGTGCCCGCTCGCGGCCGGACGCGAAGTCGGCGTTCTGGCCCGAGTCGGCTGCTTGTGGACGCTCAACGCGTGCCGCATCCTCGAAGTTTTCGACGAGCCGGGCCGCCGACTGGGCTTTGTCTACGGCACGCTCGATGAGCACGCGGCTGAGGGGGAGGAACGGTTCCTGGTCGAGCTCGATTCAGCGGGACGCGTCTGGTTTGACCTGATTGCCGTTTCCCGTCCCCACCGCTGGTACGTTCGTGTTGGTCGGCCCGTCGCTCGTCTTCTCCAGCGACGGTTTCGCCGGGACGCTGCCGCCGTCATGCTCCGTGCTGCGCAGCTTGTCCCGCAAGGAACGCAGCACGGATAGCGGGGTCCGGCGTTGCGGCCGGGCCGCTTCGGGTTGAGCGGCAGGCGCGGCCGCGCCTGCGGCCGGCCGCGTTTTCGGGGCTTTCGCCAAGTCGGCACCTTTCGGCGCGCAAATCACCAGCACAAACACGATCACCGCGGCGGGCAGCCCGATAAAGAGCGTCGCCGCCAGCAGCATCTTCTTGATCGCCGTGCCGAAGTCCGACGACGCGGCGGGCACGTCCTTCCGCAGAACTTGGCCGCAGAAGGGGCACGCGGCACTGCCTCGCGCGACTTTCCTGTCGCAGTGAGGACAGACCGCGCTCGTCAATCGCACGGCAACGTTCTTCGTCCAACGCAGAGTGCCCGGCCGTCCCGAAAGGGCGAAGCCACCCTTGGAGGAGCCGTCGTCGAACCAGAAGTCGGCGCCGCCGTGGTTCGGGGTCACGGGCGCCGCCGGCGCGGGCTGGGACACGAGATTGGGGCTGCGCACTGACGCCACGGCTCCGCAGCGCGGACACGTCGTCCCCGTTGGGCTGTCGTCCGTCTCGAACACGGCATCGCATTTCGCACAGTGAGTCATCAACACGAGATCACCTTGACCGTCGTCGGCACGCCCTCGTGGCTCCGCTCGATGATCGCGGTTCGCCGGCGAGACAGTCCTCCGTACCTTGCAAACGTAATCGGCCCGCGAATGGATCACCGACCCGCTGGGGCTAACTGTCAGTCGCCGCGGGAGTTCGGGCAGCGTCGGCCGAACGGTTTCGGGCCGGATCGGCTGCCGGCGTTGCCGATTTTCCGCAGACGTGCTGCAAGTGGTGAAAAAAGATGCCCGCCGCGACGGCCACGTTCAGCGAGTCGGCCCCCGCCGCCATCGGAATTGTCAGTTTGCGGGCACAAAGCTCGACCCACGACGGGTCCAGGCCGTGCTTCTCGTTGCCGAACAGCAATCCCATTTTGACCGCAGGCGCCGCCGATTCAAGCGGCTCGGCCGCCGCCGTCCAGAACCGTGGCGCACAACTCGAAGCCAAATTCGTCGCGGAGGCGGACGAGATCGCCTCGCAAGTCGACCGATTCGACGATCGGCAATGTGAAGGCCGTCCCCATCGAAACTCGCAGCACGCGTCGCGAAAATGGATCGGCGCAGCCGGGCCCCAGAATCACTCCCGCCAGGCCGAAGCCCGCGCTCAGACGGATGATCGCGCCGATGTTTTCCGGGTCGTTCACGTTCGGACAGACGGCGACGAGGGAGGAACGGCCGTCGGGCCCAGCGAGTGCCGCCAGTGGCGGGCTCGGCTCGCGGAGTCCGCAGGCCAGCACTCCCGTGTGAAACGAATAGCCGACGAGCTGTTCGGCCAGCGCGTGCTCGAGGAAATAAATCGGGCAGTCGGGCGGGACGTTCGCTGGCAGTTGCCGCTGGAGTTCCCGGCTCACCAGGATCGACTGGATCGGAAAGCGGCTGGCCAAGAGCCGCTCGACGACGAGCGACCCCTCGGCGATGAACTGGTTCGTCCACCGGGTGCGATTCGTCGCCTTGAGATTGCGAAATGGCTCGAGCCGCGAGTCATCGAGTTCGGCGATGATTTCGATGCTCATCGACGAGCCTGTCACAATTCGAGCTGGAACGAGAGAAAAGCCGGGCCGGGCGGCGCACCGCAAACGTGAAAGTCGTGCAGTTTCAGCCGCCCCGCCCCATCTTCCCAACTCGATCTGCCCGCGGCCAGTCCACAAAAAAAACGCGCCGGAGTGCGGCGCGTTTTGAAAGCGGAAGGGCCGATTGGGCCGGTTAAATTTCGGCGAAGGGCATCGGCTCCGGCTGCAGCATGAACGGGAACACGCGGACCGGCTTGCCGACCGAGTAATCGCGGTCGTAGCTGATCTGCGCCGCGCGGTCGGCGGCAAACTGCAGCATCGTAAATTCCAGACCGCAGAAGCGATCGGTGCCGATCTCGGCGGCGACGTCGGCGAAGACTTCGCCGGCGGACGCGGCATGACGGCGGACGCCATGGATGCTGTACTCGCGAACCTTCACGCCGGCCGCGGCCAGCTTGATCAATCCGCGGAGGAAGCGTCCGACGGCGCATTCGGGTCCGGCCAGCCGCCACAGGCGTTCCCACTCTTCGTGGGCCTCCCAGTAGAAGCCCGCGTTGAAGTAGTCGAGGGCGAGCAGATACGTGCGATTGTCCGCCCAGTTCTCCGGCACGAGCGGCATCGAGGAACGGCCCTTGCGGCTATAGCTGTGGCCCCGCGGATCGCGCAGGGGATGAGGCGAACTCGTCCCCGGCACGTACGTGTAGGCCGGCAGCTCGGCGGCCGGCAGCAGCCGGTCGGGCCGAGAGGGCATTGTGTCAACAGCCATCCTGTCCTTTCTCCTTGCAGTCGTAGTAGTACCCCGGTCTCGCCGGCGCTTGGCGCCGGTAGCCGACTTCGTCGGCGTCTTGAGGCCCGCCTTGCCAGAAGCCATATGAAAACGTCTACGCATAATGCAGTCAAACCGATTGAGGGGATAGTTGGTGGCCGAGATACGCAAATCGGCCGCGGTCTCTTATCTTCGTTGAATTCCCCACCGCCGGACCGTCCGCGACGGTTGGAATAGCCAACCCAAAGTCAGCGAACGGATCGGCTGCTTTTCCCGGGCGCTTTGTCCCAGAGTTGTGGTCCGCCAAACGGACCTTCAAATGGTCGGTACGCTGAGGTTCGTCGTGGACGCTTCACGCCGAAGCGGCCCGTTCCCTGGGTTCGAATTCGTCCTTGCCGGGCGACTCGTCGGAAGGATTTGTCAGGCCGGGCTGCTGAGCACGGCCGTGTCGCCGGTCTAGTGGCGGAAGGAACTCTCCATCCCTAAGATATGCGCAGAATTCTGTGAAAAAACAGCCCAAATCCGTCGTGGTGCAAGGAATTGTGTGATTTTTTGCCCAGCACCGCCGAGAGTCGAAGGTCACTTAAAGATTCGTTAATGTGAGCCTCCCGGCCGTTGGGACTCTGGGTAATTGTTTCCAGCTTTTGGGAACGCTCGGGCTCAGTTTCCCGCCATTTGTCCCATTTTTTGACTCGCGCTGGTAAACCGCGTGAGAGGAAGCCTTCCAATGACCGTGACCGGCGGATTGACACCTGCACAGCTGGCCGAACTGGTGAAGTACGACACGCCGACCGTTTGCAACGTGATCGAGCTCTTCGACGTCCGCCCTCGCAACGCGGGCTACATGAACGAGTCGATTAAGGCCTGCTTCCCGCAGATGCCGCCGATCGCTGGTTACGCACTGACCTCCTTCTTCCGCAGCCAGGCACCGCCAAGCGGAGGCGATGTTTACGCAAGCCTCACGAAGCAGGTGGACGGCTTCGGCGGGCTGCCCGGGCCGGCCATCGTCGTCTTCCAGGACGTCGACTTGCCGATAGCCGCCGCCACCTTCGGTGAAGTGATGTGCACCACCTACAAGGCGTTTGGCGCCCAGGGGCTGATCACTTCGGGGACGGGCCGGGATCTCGACCAGGTCGAGCGGATCGGCTTTCCCTGCTTCACGTCGGGGGCGACCTGCGCCCACGGTTACAGCCACATCCTGGCCGTCGGCGTGCCGGTGGTCGTCGGCGGCATCACGATCTATCAAGGGGACCTCTTACACGCCGATCGCAACGGAGTGAGCACGATCCCACACGAGATCGCCTCGGAGGTGGCCGGCTGCTGCCGGGAATTCGCGGCCGCCGAACAGATTATTTTCGACTACCTCAAAGGGCCGAAGATCACCGTATCGGGCTTTGACGAGGCCCGCCGGGCCTGTGGCGACGCCATCGAAACGCTGGGTAAACGGGTGCGACGCGGCCCGCGGACCGGCTCGTAGCCTGTGACCGCTCATTTTCGCTCGCGAATCACCGATGGACTCGACGGGCTGCCGGAGCCTGACGCGAATAGGTTAAACGCTCAGGTGCTTCGCCACGACGTCGGGCGTCAGCTGGGCCGTCTCGCCTTCAGCGACGACCTGGCCGCGGTTCATGATGTAGAAGTGGTGTCCGAACTCGCGGACGAAATCGAGATACTGCTCGACGACGACGATCGTCATCCCCAGGTCGTCGACGAACTTGTGCAGCACGCGGCCGATCTGATCGATAATGCTCGGCTGGATGCCTTCGGTCGGCTCGTCCAGCAGCAGCACCTTCGGGCCGCCGACGAGCGCCCGGGCGATCGCCAATTGCTGCTGCTGCCCGCCGGACAAATCGCCCCCCATCCGACCGGCCATGGTCTTGAGGATCGGGAAGAGCGAGTAAACTTCCTCGGGAATGGTGCGGGAGCGATCGGCGCGGGCCTGCAGACCGATCCGCAGGTTTTCCTCGACCGTCAGCTTGGGAAAGATTTCGCGGCCCTGAGGGACGAGGGCCAGCCCCGCCCGTGCGCGGCGGTAGGCGGGCAGACGCGTCAGGTCTTTGTCGCCCATCACCACAGAGCCGGCGGAGGGACGCAGCACGCCCATCAGGTTCCGCATCAGCGTGGTCTTGCCGACACCGTTGCGGCCCATCACGCAGGTCACCCGCCCCTTGGAAATCTCCATGTTGATGCCCCGCAGCGTGGGGATCGTGCCGTAGGAGAAGGAGAGATTGTGGATCGAAAGCATGTCGCCGGCTTCGAGTTTTGTTCGTGCGTCGGGCGGGGAACCTAGGCTTGTTGTCGAGTGCCGCCGCGGCCCAGGTAGGCCTCGACCACGCGGGGGTCGGCCTGCACCTGGTCGAGCGTGCCGTGGGCCATGACGCTGCCTTCATTCAGCACGGTGACGGGCGCGTTGAGCAGACGTACAAACTCCATGTCGTGCTCGATCACCATCACGCTGTGCTCATCCTGCAGCTCGAGCAGAAGCTCGGCCGTGAGCGCCGTTTCCTCGTCGGTGAGACCGGCGGCCGGCTCGTCGACCAGGAGCAAATGCGGACTGGCCAAAAGCAGCATGCTGATTTCCAGCCACTGTCGTTGTCCGTGGCTCAGATATTTCACGCGTTTGCCGGCCTCACGGTCGAGGCGGACTCGCTTCAAGATGGAATAGATCCGGTCGCGATCGGCCGGCGTGGCTTTGTGGCGAAAGTTGCGTTGCAGGGCCTGCCGCCCGGGAAGCGCCAGCTCCATGCTCTCGAAGACGGTCAGCCCGTCGAAGATGCTGGGCGTCTGAAACTTGCGGCCGACGCCCAGTCGCGCGATGTCGACCTCCGGAATGTGCGTGATTTCGGTCTTACCGAAAAAGATCTGCCCGCTGGTCGCCCGGGTCTTGCCGCTGATCACGTCGCAGAGGGTCGTCTTGCCGGCACCGTTGGGGCCGATGACGACCTGCAGCTCATAGTAGTCGATGCTGAATTGGTCGATGTCGAGGGCTTTGAAGCCGTCGAAAATCACCTTCACGTTTTCCACCCGCACCAGCTCCGTGTCGAGCAGCGAGCGGTGCTGAGACGAAAGCGTGCGTTCGCGCTGCAGGCTGTTGACCCGCTGCAGTCGCGTCTGCAGGCTGGCCGAGTTCTCGCCACCGTTGCCCTTCCCTTCGCCGGTGCCGTCGGAAGTCTCGAGCGGTTCGTCGCCAGTGTCAGCGTCGTCGCGGCGGCGGCGGAGCCAGTGCCAGGCTTCGATGCCGCTCTTGGGCAGGCTCACCAGTCCGTCGGGCAACAGCAGCACGACGGCGACGAACAGGCTGCCCAGCATGAACATCCAGTAGTCGGACCGCCACGTGAATAGATCGTACAAGCGATCGGGAATGCGGCCCTTGGCGAACCACAACATCTCGTGCTGCGACGTGAAGTACATGTAGGCCAGCTTCACGACGAGCGTGCCCAGGATTGCCCCGGACGAGCGTCGCGCGACCGCCGACGGCCACCCAAATCACCACCATGATCGATTCGAGCACCGACATATTGTGCGGCGTGATGATCAGCTTTTGCGGCACATAGAGCATGCCGCCCAGCCCGGCGAGCATCCCGCTGAGGGCGAACACGAAGACTTTGAAGTGGTAGGGCTCGTAGCCGAAGAAGCGGAGGCGGTTTTCGTTATCGCGAACGGCGATCAACACCTGGCCGACGCGCGAAGTGATGACAAAGCGGCACAGCGCATAGGCGCCGCCCAAGGCGAGCACCGTCAGCACGTAGAGCCCCATGCGGGTGTTGTCGTCTGTGAGCAAGTAGCCGGCCAGACGGATGTCGGAGATCGACGCCAGCGTAACCGATTTGCCGTCGCCTTCGGGCACCTTGACGGCGTCAACCCCCTCCTTCATCGCCAACGGGTGCGTGCCATTAGGGACGCTGACAAAGTACGTCGAACCGCTTTCGGTAAGCACGGCCCCTGGCATCGTTTTGATGTATTGCTCGAGCGCGGGCGTGATCACGCTGGGAGACAGCTTCTCCTCGGTGAGCCGCGTCCGGCTTGAGCTGCACCTGGATCTTTTCCTGCGGCACCCAGGATCACCCGGTCGAAACGGGTGAGTCCGTTCGTGCCGCCGCATTTGATGTCGTTGAGCGTGAAGATCAGCCAGGCGGCCAGCGCGATGGCTTGCGTGAGCACCGCAAAGAACACGCCCCGCACGCGGCTGCGAAACACAAAGAAGCCGATGACTCCGGCCACGGCACCGGGGATCAACGCGCCCAGAATCAGCGTGCTCCACAAGCTCCAGAACGGTTTCCAGAACCAGGGGACCAGCGCGTCGGAGGGTTGCTCGCCGACTTTGTACGGATAGACGACGTACAGACAGGCGGGCAGCTTCCAGCCGTTGTGATCGATGATGCCTTCCGGCCCGCCGTGATGGGCCAGGTACATGCCCATCGCATAACCGCCCAGGCAGAAGAAGAGCGCCTGGCACAGGCACAACAGTCCCGCGTAGCCCCAAACCAGGTCGAGACTGACGGCCACGATGGCAAAAGCCAGGTATTGTCCCAGCAGGTTTACGCTGACGATGCTCATCTGGTCGTAGTGATAGAGCAGCGGCACCCCGACCAGCGCAACCAGAAAGATGACCCAGCTCGCTGCCGCGCGACGATAACGCTTCGACGAACCAAGCAGACCGTTACGCGTCGGCATGAGCCCGGCGGACAGAGGCGGCTTTTTCGCTTGCGCCGTGTCAGACATCGGCGAGCCTCCCCTTTGGCGGGAAGAGCCCGGCCGGTCTCCATTGAATGAAGATCACGACAGCCAACAGGATCAGCACGCGGGCCCAACGCGTCTGCACGTCCTGCCGAGCAGGTCGGTCCACATCACGTTTCGCAAGAAGCCGATCGTCGCGGCCACCGCACCGAACACGTACAGCGAAAACAGCTTGCCGACTTGGGGCCGCGACCAGAAGCGGATGGCAAAAGGCAGCGGCACGGGGACCAGCAGGGTCAACCAGCCCCAACCGCGACTTTCGCGAAACGCGCGGACGGTGAGCACGATCCAGCAGGTCAGCATGATGGCCAGGCCGATCGAGAGAATCGCCACGCCGAAGGTGGTCGGTTCGAGCGAGCTTGTCCAGCACGCCCATGCCGAGCCCGGCCCAAACCGAGCCGGCCAGCGCGCCGACGCCGCCGACGACCACGACCAGGAACGAGTCGACGATGTAGTTCTGTCCCATGTCGGGCGTGACGCCGGCAATCGACGTCAGGGCATAGCCGGCGACGCCTGCCAGTCCGGCCCCCAGTGCGAACGTAAAGCCGTCGACGCGGCGGGTGGCGACGCCGAGCGTTTCGGCCGTCGTGCGACCCTGCACGGTCGCGCGGATCTTGAGGCCGATGGGCGTGAAGTTCATCAATAAATAGACGAAGAGCACGCACAGGGCGCACAGGCCCAGAATGAAGCAGCGGGCGTACTCGATGCCGAAGTCGGGCAGCACCTCAAAGCCGCCGATCAGCCACGTCGGGCTATTGACGCCGATATTGTCGCCGTAGCGGACGCGGGCCGCCTGAATCAGGATCAGGCTCACGCCCCAGGTCGCCAGCAGCGTTTCGAGCGGGCGGCCGTACAAGTGCCGCACCACGATCAGCTCGATCAGCCAGCCGACGGCGGCCGCGGCGAGAAAGGCAACCGGAAAGGCGGCGATGAAGTACCAGTTCGACGGATGATCGGGCGAATGGCCGAACGCCCGCTGCATTTCGTAGGTCGCGTAAGCCCCGATCATCATCAGCTCGCCGTGGGCCATGTTGATGACGCCCATCTGGCCGTAAATGATCGACAGTCCGAGGGCCATCAGGATCAGCACGGAGCCGAGCGACAGGCCGTTGGTCAGGTTGCGGCCCCAACTGATCCAGTACTGGTAGCGTTCGACCGAATGGATCGCTTCCTGATAAACGGACAGCTCGCCGGCGGGAACGGTTCCCCCATCGATCTGCTGTTGGAAGTATTGCGCAGCCGGCAGGCTGTGGAGCTTGCCCAGCTCGGTGACGGCGGACAGGCGCTGGTCGGCGGGCTGGTCGGCCACGTCCCCGGCCACGCGGATCATCAGCGCGCCTTCCCGCGCGGTGCGGCGGACGCGGCTGTCATCGTCGGACTCGGCGATTTTCTCGAGCGTCTCCAGGAAGGCGGAGTCGCGGCTCTCGCCCAGGCGGCGGGCCGAGGCGGCACGCTTCTCCGGGTCGCTCGACGTGTAATCCTGCAGGAAGCGAATCACATTTTGCAGCAGTTGCCCCTCCGGGCGCGTCGGCCGCAAGTTACGCAGGTCGTCCGCGCCGACGACCAACGGCTTCCCCTGCGGATCGGTGAGGGGTTGGCGACTGAGCGGATCGAGCAGCGCGGCCGTCTGCTTGCGACCGGCCGACTTGATCTCTTCGCAGAGCACGACCTGCTTTCTGAGCGCGTACAGGTTCCGTTCTTGAAACGACTGCAACAACCTGGCGATCCGCGCGTCTCGCGTTTTGGCCAGGTTCTCGATCGCGTCCTGGCGGTTGTCGGTGTTTTTGTCGGCCAGCCGCTGGACCTGCTTGCGAATTTCTTCGTCCTGAGCGGAGACCCTGGCGGCGCAGGCGCAGAGCGACAGCAAAACGGCGACGGACAGCGCGGCGCGGACGCCCCTCCGATGGCGAGTGTCAGTACGCGTCACAAGCGTCCTTCCTGCGTAGGATCGCGGACACAGGCCAGGAACTCAGGCGAGAGTCTCCAGACACAATCGCAATGGCAGCGCGGTCGGCACCGCATTGCGGCCCCGAAGTCGTCGCGGATCCTGGCTCAATCGATCGGCGGGGCATTTGGCAAGCGCAACCATTCCGCCCGTGGTCTCGAGGAGAGTCTCAGAGACAGGAGGGTTATCGGCGTGACATCACACCCGATTCAAATCGCAATTTCAATGCCACCTAGGCGTTCGAGCCGAGCCGATCGAGCGGGCCGCGCTCGCATGGGCCGCGTTTCTGCGGATTTGGCGGCTCAAACACCGAGCGAGGCGGAGCCCGGCGGTCGCTGATTTTCCGACATCATCGCACGTGATGCAATGATTATCGGCATTCATGCATTTTGAATGGGCAGGCTCGTTGATCGCGGGCAAGCTGGGAACTTGCCCCACTGCGTGCCGGCGGCACAAGCTCCGACACTGCCCGTTTAGAACAGCGGATAGATGAACGGCGCCGCACCCGTGCTGGAGAGAATGATCAGCAGGCCCACCAGGAGCAGCACCACGACAATCGGCGTGATCCACCAAGCCTTGTTGTGCAACAGAAAGTCGACGAGCTCGCGCAAGAGGCTCGGCGACGACTGTTCGGCCTGGCGGGCAAAATCGTCCGACTTGGACGGGCTCTTCGTTGTCATGCGACT
Source organism: uncultured Planctomycetaceae bacterium (assembly GCA_963813715.1). Taxonomy (GTDB): domain Bacteria; phylum Planctomycetota; class Planctomycetia; order Planctomycetales; family Planctomycetaceae; genus DASPSM01. The sequence continues at coordinate 480,924 of CAWFAK010000008.1, forward strand.
GGCTCTGCCGAACGGTCGGTTCTCGGTGCGCCCGAATTGATACGGGCGGATCAGTACTGGCGGAAATAGCGGGCTGGGTCGTGCTCCATGCGGCGAGGCTTCCAGTAAGTCTTTGCCGCGCGATCGAAGCCGCGCTCCATCGGATCACGACCGGTCAACCTCATTATAACGCCGACGGGAGTGACCACGAGGTAGAAAATGAGCGCCATCACGACGTGGGTGACAACCCAGCCGATCGGATAGTTGACGACCATCAACACGACCCAGAGAGGCCGCAAAGCTTGCGGAACCGTCAGGGCCAGGGCGGCGCAGACGAGTCCCACCCCGGCCACCGTCGCCCCCGCGGGGATCGATCCGGTGCGACGGAAGACGATCCAGCCGACGAGCGTTAGAAAGGCCAGCGCACACAGGCCGAAGACCCGCAGCTCTTTCTTCGTCGGATTGAGATTGAGATCAATCACGGGTGGTCCGATTCGTCAGTCCAGTTTGAATTCGGCGAGATACCGGTCACGGTCGACCGATTTGGCCGCCGCCTGCTCCTCTTTCAGCAGTACGAATTTTTCCAGCACCAACGCGTCGATGTTCGTGGCCATGAAGCAGCGATAGGCCTGCTCGGGCGTGTGCACGATCGGCTCGCCGCGGACGTTGAAGCTCGTGTTGATGATCACGGGCGACCCGGTCTGCCGCTCGAACGCTTTGAGGAGTTTGTAATAGCGGCCGTGCCGCTGGGCGTCGACGGTCTGGATGCGAGCCGAGTAATCGACGTGCGTGATGGCCGGCACGACCGAGCGCTTCGATTTGAGCTTGGCGATGCCCTGCAAGTCCCGGTCGCGGCCGTTCGGCTCGAACCGCTTTTCCTTGCGGACGGGCGCGACGAGCAGCATGTACGGGCTCGGCTCGTTGGGCCGCGTCTCGAAGAACTCGTCGACCCGCTCCTCGAGCACCGACGGCGCGAAAGGGCGGAACGATTCGCGAAACTTGATCTTGAGGTTCATCGTCGACTGCATCTGCTCGCTGCGGGCGTCGCCCAGAATGCTGCGGGCGCCCAGCGCGCGGGGGCCGAACTCCATCCGTCCCGACATCCAGCCGACGACTTTTTCGTCCGGCGATCAGTCCGGCGACGGCGTCGCAGAGCGCGTCTTCCTTTTCGTAGTAGTGGTAGCTTCGCGCCGACGCCGTCGAGAAAGCCGCGAATTTCGTCGTCGGAGAACTGCGGACCCAGGTACGAGCCGCGCTGGGCGTCGTGCGGCTGAGGTTGCCGCGGGTTTGTCGAGCAGCTGGTGCCAGATGAAGAGCGCGACGCCGAGCGCTCCCCCGCGTCCCCGGCGGCCGGCTGAATCCATAGATCCTCGAACGGTCCCTCGCGGAGAATCCGGCCGTTGGCCACGCAGTTGAGCGCGACGCCGCCGGCCAGGCAGAGCTTCTTCTGGCCCGTTTCCGCGTGCACGTGCCGAGCCATCCGCAGCAGGATTTCTTCGGTGACCACCTGGATCGACGCGGCCATGTCCATGTCGCGCTGCGTGAGCAGCGTCTCGGGCTGGCGGGGCGGGCCGCCGAAGAGCTGGTCGAACTTCTTCGACGTCATCGTCAGCCCCTGGCAGTAGTTGAAGTACGACATGTCCATGCGGAACGAGCCGTCGTCCTTCAGGTCGATGAGCTTGTCGAGAATCAGGTCGACGTGCTTGGGCTCGCCGTAGGGGGCCAGGCCCATCAGCTTGTATTCGCCCGAATTGACCTTGAAGCCGCAGTAATAGGTGAAGGCCGAATAGAGCATGCCCGGCGAATGCGGGAAGTGGAGCTGGTGCGTCAGCTCGATGCGGTTGCCTGTGCCCGTGCCGTAACTGGCCGTCGCCCACTCGCCGACGCCGTCGACGGTGAGGATGGCCGCCTCCTCAAAGGGCGAAGGGAAGAACGCGCTGGCCGCGTGCGACTCGTGGTGCTCGGTGAAGATGTACCGCTTGCGATAGGCGTGCGCCCAGCCCGCGGTTGAGCTCCCGCCGCAGGTAGATCTTTTTCTTCAGCCAGAGCGGCATCGCCTGCAGGAACGACTGCGAAGCCGACGGGGGCGTAGGCGAGATACGTCTCCAGCAGCCGCTCGAATTTCAGAAACGGCTTGTCGTAGAAGCCGACGTAGTCGAGCTGATCGGCCCGCAGGCCGGCTTCGCGCAGGCAGAACTCGATCGCGTGCTGCGGAAAGCCTTCGTCGTGCTTCTTGCGGGTGAAGCGCTCTTCCTGGGCCGCCGCGACGACTTCACCATCGACGACCAGTGCCGCGGCCGAGTCGTGGTAAAACGCCGAGATGCCCAGGATCGCGGTCATGGGGGAATCGTGCCTATTCCCATTCGATCGTGCTGGGCGGCTTGGAGCTGACGTCGTACACGACCCGGTTGACGCCGCGGACGTTGTTGATGATGCGGCTCGACATCCGCTGCAGAACTTCCGCCGGCATGGGGTACCAGTCGGCCGTCATGAAATCGGTCGTCTGCACGGCCCGCACGGCGATCACGTCTTCGTAGGTGCGGCCGTCCCCCATCACTCCCACCGATTGCACGGGCAACAGCACGGCGAACGCCTGTTGCACCTTGCGATCGAGGCCGGACTTCTTGAGCTCGTCGAGCACGATCAAAGTCGGCCTCCCGCAACGTCACCAGGCGGGGTTCGCTGACCGCTCCCAGACACCGCACGGCCAAACCCGGGCCGGGGAACGGGTGCCGCCAAATGAGTTCCTCGGGCAGGCCGAGAGCCAGACCCATGTTGCGGACTTCGTCCTTGAACAGGTCGCGTAAGGGCTCGATTAGCTCGAAACCCAGCTCTTCCGGCAGGCCGCCGACGTTGTGATGGGCCTTGATCGTCGCAGCCGGTCCGTCCGGGTTCGCTCCCGATTCGATGACGTCGGGGTAGACCGTCCCTTGCGCGAGGAACTTGGCGTTCGGAATCGACAGGGCCTCGTTGCGGAAGACTTCGATGAAGACGCGGCCGATGATCTTCCGCTTGGTTTGCGGGTCTGTGACCCCGGCCAACGCCGACAGAAAGCGTTCGCGCGCGTCGACCACGTGCAAATCGGTTTTGAAGTGGTGCGTGAAGCGGTGCCTGACTTCGTCGGCCTCGCCTTTTCGCAGCAGGCCGTTGTCGACGAAGATGCACGAGAGCTGCGAGCCAATCGCCCGGTACAAGAGGGCCGCGGTCACCGAGGAATCGACTCCGCCGGAAAGGCCGCAAATCACCCGATCCGATCCGACGCGGGTGCGAATCGATTCGACTTCGCGGTCGATCAGCGAGCTCAGCTTCCACGTGCCGTTGCAGCCGCAGATTTGACGGACGAAATTCCCCAACAGCTCGCTGCCGTGCTCGGTGTGCGTGACTTCGGGGTGAAACTGCAGGCCGTAGATCGGCAACTTTCGGTGCCGAACGGCGGCGAAGGGGCAGGTATCGGTGGCGGCGAGCGACTCGAAACTGTCGCTTAGCTCGTCGACCTGGTCGCCGTGGTTCATCCAAACCGAGATCTGGTCCGGCAGGTGGTGGAAGAGGCCGTTGTGTTCGCGAATGCGGCACGTGGTGCGTCCGAACTCGCGCGACGTCCCCGCCCGCACTTGGCTGCCGAGAGCCCGGCAGGCCCAGTTCATGCCGTAGCAGATTCCCAGAACGGGAATGCCCAATTCAAAAATCTCGGGATCGGGTTCGGGAGCGCGGTCTTCATACACGCTGGCCGGGCCGCCGGAGAGGATCAACCCTCGCGGGTTCAGGTCGCGGATTCGCTGCGCCGACAGGTCGTGCCGCACGAGCTGGCAGAAGACGTTTTGATCGCGGATCCGCCGGGCGATGAGTTGTGCCGTCTGCCCGCCGAAATCGAGCACCAGGACGCGCTCGTCGCCAGACGTGTCGAGCAGACCGCGGTAAGGGGCGGAAGACTTGTCGGCTGACACTTCGACGGGTTTCCCCAAGCTTAGTCCTACAAATCGGCGAGCCGGAGGCGGGCAGCCCCCGGCTCGTCGCTCACAATTCGGTCGAGCCGGAGGCGAGGCATCCTGCCGAGCTGCAGTCGTGTCAAAAAACGGCTCTGCGGGAGCTTCGCCCTCCCAACGCTTAGATCTGAACGGTGACGGTCTTCACCTCGGTGTAGTTCTGCAGGCCGTATTCGCCCAGCTCGCGGCCGATGCCCGACTGCTTGAAGCCGCCGAACGGGGCCGCCGCGTCGAACACGTCGTAGCAGTTGACCCAGACCGTGCCGGCTCGCAGCCGTGCGGCAATAGCATGAGCCTTGCTGACGTCTTTGGTCCAAACGGCCGCGGCCAGGCCGTAGGTCGTGTTGTTGGCACGGCGGACGACCTCATCGATGTTCTTGAAGGGAATGATGCTCATGACGGGCCCGAAGATCTCCTCGCGGGAAATCTTCATCTCGTCTTTCACGTCGGTAAAGATCGTCGGGCTGATGAAGTAGCCACGATCGCCGACGCGTTTGCCGCCGCAGAGCATCTTCGCGCCTTCGCGCTTGCCCGCGTCGATGTAGCCCATGACCTTCTGGAACTGCTCGTCGGAGACTTGCGGTCCCTGCTCGGTCGTCGGATCGAACGGATCGCCCACCTTGCGATTCTTGGTGAGCGACACGACCTTGTCGACGAACTTGTCGTGAACCGACTGTTCGACAAACAGCCGGCTGCCGGCACAGCAGCACTGTCCCTGGTTGAAGAACAGGCCGAAGTGCGAGCCCTGAGCGGCCGCGTCGAGATCGGTGTCGGCAAACACGATGTTCGGGCTCTTGCCGCCCAGCTCGAGCGTCACCCGCTTGAGGTTGGACTGGGCCGAAGCCTCCATGATCATGTGGCCGACTTCGGTCGAGCCGGTGAAGGCCACCTTGTCGATCCCCATGTGCCGCGAGATCGCCTGGCCGGCGGTCGGACCGTAGCCCGGCAGCAGGTTGACGACGCCCGGCGGAAAACCGGCTTCCTGGATCAACTCGCCGACGCGGAGCGCGGACAGCGGCGTCTGCTCGGCCGGCTTCATCACGACCGTGCAGCCGCAGGCGAGCGCCGGACCGAGCTTCCAGGCCTGCATCAACAGCGGGAAGTTCCAGGGAATGATCTGGCCCACGACGCCCACCGGCTCGTGCCGCGTGTAGCAGAAGTAGGGTCCGTTGACCGGAATCGTTTTGCCGTGAATTTTGTCGGCCCAGCCCGCGTAGTAGCGGTAGCAGGCGATCGTCAGCGGCAGGTCGGCATTGCGCGAATCGCTGATCGGCTTGCCGTTGTCGAGCGTTTCGAGTGCGGCCAGTTCGTCGATGTTCTTTTCGAGGAGGTCGGCCAGCTTGTGCATCAAGCGGCCGCGCTCGGAAGCGCTCGTCTTCGACCAGGCACCGGTCTCGAACGCCGCGCGGGCCGCGTCGACGGCCTTATCGACGTCGGCCTTGTCGGCCTCGGCCACGTGGGCGATCACTTCGCCGGTGGACGGATTCGTCGTCTCGAAGGTCTTGCCGCTGGCGGCATTCACCCATTTGCCGTCGATCAGCAGCTTGGTCTGCCGCACTTTGGGGTGCGCCGGATGCTTCTTGCCGTTGGTTTGTTTTTCTTTGGAACTGCCGTTCTTGGCATTTTTTGTCGTGGCACGTTTCGTCGTTGCGGTCGCCATTCCCAGACTCCTTCACAACGTCCCCGCGCCCCGGGGACTTCAGCCGTTGAATTTCGCCCGAAAAGGATAATTTCGCCTCGCCTGTTGGAATGGTAACACCCGGATCGTTGGACGGCAAAGATTCGCGTTTTGACGGCTCCGGGATGGCCGTTTTGACCGCCAGACCAGCCTGAAAAGCCGCTCAAACTTGGATGACGATCCACTTCCCCCGCACGTACCAGACCGTGGCCATCAGGGCCCGAATTCCCAGGTCCGAACACATCCCGACCCAGGCCCCAAACAGGCCGCCGTTGAGCCAAACGCCGCAAATGTAGGCCAGCGGAAGCCGAACGACAAAAATCCCCACGAGATTGATCCACAGGGGAAACCGCGTGTCCCCCGCACCACGCAAAGCGTGGACGTAAACCGTGCCGACGACGAGCGGGATCTGGAACAGGGCGAGCAGCTTAAATGCCGGGATCCCGATGGCCACGACCTGGGGATCCTTGTGCATGAAGTGGTAAATCGGCTGCGCGGCCAGATAGAAGACGACCGTCATCGCGCCGGCGAGCAGGCTGCATTGCAGCGCTCCGGCATGTCCGGCACGTTTGGCTCGTCGCGGATCGCCGGCGCCCAGCGCCTGGCCGACCATCGCGGCGGCGGCAAAGCCCCAGGCATCCGCCGGCAGATAGGTGAGGGCTTCCACACGAATGCCCACAAAGTGCGCCGCCAACGAAACGTCGTCGGCAACCTCGCCGTTGCCCCGCGCGACGACCATCAGAAACAGGAAGATGCCGATCCAAGTCAGGGCCCCGTCGGCCGCGGCCGGAACTCCGGTTCTCATGATCCGCGCGACCATCTCGCCGCGGAGTCGCCACTCTCGGAGAACCAGCCGCAGTCGGCCGAAACCGCGGGCAAAGCCGGCGACGATCAGCACCCCGCCGAAAATGCGGGCCGTCACCGTGCCCATCACGATCCCATTCACTCCGAACTTGGGGATCGGGCCGAAGCCGTAGACATAGGCGGTGGCGGCAATCACGTTGACGATGCCGACCAGCGCGTAAATGAACATCGGCGTCCGCATGTCGCCCGACGCTCGGAGAATCGCCCCGCCGACAAACGTAAAGCTGAGGAAGGAATAGCAGATCGAATCGACCCGCAGGTAATAGATCGCGATCTCGCGCGACTCTCCCTGCATGCCGAGCAGCATGGTGAATAGCGGGGCGGACAGGTACATCAGCGCGCTCACCGCCAGGCCCATCACCGAGGCCAGTGCCAAGGCCCGGTTGGTCGTGCGGTTGGCGTCGTCAAACTCGCCGGCGCCCCAATGACGGGCGACGATGGCGGCCGCCCCGATGCCGACCAGTCGAAACAGCATCCCGCCCGAGCCAGTCGACATAGGTCGCCAGGCCGACGGCGTCGGTCGCGGCCGCGCTGATTTCGCCGGAGAGCCACGTGTCGTAGAAGCCGACGAAGAACGTCAGCAGCTGTTCGAGCAGGGCGGGCAGGGCCAGCGCGAACATCGTCGCGTGGACGCTTCCGGCCACGATGCCGCCGGCCGCTAGCGCCGGGCGCAGCCGACGGGACGGACGCGGCAGCTTCCGAGGCTGAGTCAGACATCGTCCGTCGGCTGTCCTCTCCGCCGCACCAGGCCAACAAACTCGTTCACGTTTGGGAGGGCGAAGCTCCTGCCGAGCCGTTTACTGCGTGTTTGCGCCGGATGACGGCTCGTCGGGAGCCTCGCCCTCCCATCTGGCGAAGTACTTCGACAGCCGTCAGGCGAGCAATCCGTCGCCGCGCAGCAGGTCGATCGCGTGGGAAAACGCACCCACCGTTCGCTCCAAGTCGTCGGAATTATGCGCCGAGGAGGTCGACCCGCTCCAGCCCATCCAGTCGACACCGCCCAAGAGCAACGCACAGCGGACGGCATGCGACAGCGTCGAGTCGAACTTGCGGTCGAGCCGGCGATAGTCGTTGCCGTAGGGGACGAAGTCGTCGCCCGACGGGCGTGGACCGTCGTACTCGGGCAAAATCTTCACCGCTGAGTAGCGACCATACGAGACCCAGTTGACGCCTTTGCGCTCAAACAGCTCGTTGAGACCTTCCCGCAACGCCCGCCCTGCCTCGTTCGCGGCGCGACACGGATCGGCCGACGACGCGACGATCGACAGGGCCGCGCAACCGGCCGCCGCCGAGAGCGGGTTGCCGTTGTACGTGCCCGGATGCTTCATCTTCTGGCCGTAGCGGTTGTTGAAGGCCAGCACCTGCATCACGTCGGCACTTCCTACGAGACAGCCGCCCGGCAACCCGCCGGCGAGCACCTTGGCGAACGTGCTCAAGTCAGGTTCGATCCCGCAAATCGACTGAAATCCACCCGGAGCGACGCGAAAACCGGTGATCACCTCGTCCAGGATCAACAGTACTCCTTTCTCGCGCGTCAGGGAGCGGAGTTGTCGCAAGAATTCGGGATCGGCCGGGACGGCCCCCCAGTGCGCACCGTTGCCTTCGTGAATCACACAGGCCGGCTCGTGGTCGTCGATCGCCTGGGCGACGGCGTCCAGATCGTTGGGCGGCACCAGCACGAGGTCGCCCACGACGCCGTCGGTCACGCCCGGCGTGGGATAATCGGGGTTGTCATGCGGCGGTTCGGCGGCCGGCAACAAAGCGTCGTGCCAGCCGTGAAAGTGCCCCATGAATTTCACGACTTTGGTCCGCCCGGTGGCGATCCGCGCCACGCGCAGCGCCATCAACGTCGCCTCGGTGCCGCTGTTGGTGAAGCGAATCTGCTCGGCCGAGGGGACCAGCCGCTGAATCCACTCGCCCCATTCGAGTTCCAGCTCATGACAAGCGCCCGGATGAGTGGCGAGCCCAACCTGCCGCCGCACCGCCTCGACGACTGCGGGATGGCTGTGCCCCAAGAGGAGCGCCCGTGGCCCATCCAGTAATCGACAAGTTCGTTGCCGTCGACGTCCCATTTCCGCGCCCGGCCGCGCGATCGACATAGATCGGAAACGGCTCGAGATACCGCGCGTCGTGCGTCACGCCGTTGGGAAACAGCTTGCCGGCCCGCTCATACAGCCGCTGCGAACCGCCGAACTTCGCGAGATACGCGGATTGAATGCGACTCAACGTGGCTTGCGACACCGCTGCTCCTTTTTGTGGACGTAGCCCGAACGCCGCCCCCGTTCAAGGCATTCTCTAAACCCCTCGATCGGCAGGCAACAACGGTGGAAAACTTTCCCTGGTTGTTTATGAGCGCGTAGAAACTCGCTCAGGGCGCCGCCGCCTCCCTAGTGCTCCGTCTACCGCTAAATGACAATGTGGGTGCCATTGCCGGGGAATTCGGTGTGGCACGCCCTGAAAGGGCGTGCAAACGTCTCGCGGCGTGACTTTCTTGTCCATGCCGCCCCCCCACGCCCTTCCTGTCGTCAGGGCGTGCCACCCAATCGGCGCTCAACGGGCGCCCAAGGCGCCTGATGATGTCCGAAAACTCGAGTGCCACGGCTGAGCCGTTTCGGTTCAACCGTGGCACCCAAGGCAGATTCCCCCGTCTGCATTCCGGCCGAGCGACCGCGAAACCTGAGCGGCGTAGAAAACCGATCTTGGTTGGTTGGCAATTTGTGGCAGAATGGAGTTTGGCCCCGTCGTGACGGCCGAGATCGGCTTGCGCCGGGGATGAAATCGCCGCAACGCCGTTGAGTGGGCACCGCCGAGAATCCGCGGACGCCTGACAGCGGGCATTCGGGATCGGCGGGCATTCGGTGATCGGATGATGACAGGTCCGGTCCGGACCCCGCATTCGCACACGGAGACCGGCATTTGCAACACGAGGACCCGCGGTCGCGGACCGGTCGGCGAGCCTGAGGGTTCGACCCAAGGCAACCGGGTGCCGGTCTCGCCGGTTGGCACAAAACGTCGAGTCAGGTCCGGTCCGGTCTAATCTTCACAAATTCGGATTTAGACCGGGGTTAAACGGCGCAGCGGATGCGGTTTAGGACGAAGTCTGAATCCGGTCCGGACACGTTCGTTTGAACAAGGAGACCTGGCAGTTTCGGACTTGGCGGCGAGCCTGACGGCTCGACCCCGGCTTGGCTCGACTGTAAGCACAATACGTCGAGTCAGGTCCGGTCCGGTCTAATCTTCACAATTCGGATTTAGACCGGGGTTAAACGGCCCAGTGGATGCGGTTTGTGGCGAAGTCTGAATCCGGTCCGGAGGTAATGGGGTACTTTGAAATAGTTTGAAACGACCCCACCCCTCAGTTTCCTTGCTGCAAGCGGTCTAGCAGTTTTTGAATCCACTGCTCTCGCTTGGCTTTAGCTCGTTCCTTGGCCGCGTATTCCGTCACGGCGTTGTAAAGATCGTCCATGCTCCAAAGCTGGTCAACGACTCCCGCAGCCATCGCCGGGGTGCATTTCAACGAGCCATGAACCCGGCAGAAGTTGTACGTGGCGACGTGAATCGCCGTTGCTGCCGCAAGGTTCTCCAGCTTCTTTGAGAAGCCAAGAGCCAGCCGGGTGAACCGCTTCATAAAGGTGCGAATCGTGAGGTTGTTCCGCTCTACGTGACTGGTGCATATCGTCGCGAGGTTGCCTATCCCGTTGACGTTTATCCGTTCCGTCCCGGCCAACGTCGGCGGAGCGTAGCGGCCCGTGTTGTCGGAATACTGCTTTATCAAAACGCCATGCCGAACCGCGCCGTGGAAGTGCCGACGAATCGCCGGCTGGTAGGGGCCAAAGCCGTCAGTCGAAAGCTGGGGCCGATCTTCTCCCAACGTCGCTGGCGTGACCAAGCGCCCCTTGAGGTCCCGAATGAAGGTGTCCGTCGTTTCCCAAGTGCGATTGCCGATCGCGAACGTGACAACCAGCTTGCTTTCGGTGTCCAAGGCGACGAATAAGTACTGGTCGCCGATTCGCGCCGTGTCGAGATGGCGCTTCTTGGCGTGGCCCTCCTTGATGCCGCAAAACGTCCAAATCTCGTCGAGCTGGACGTGATCGAGGCTGAGGTTCACCAGCTTGGCGTCGAGGTATTGGCGACACTGATTGCCGAAGCGGACGACGATCCGCGTGATGGTCTTCTTTTCGATCCCGGTCAACCGCATGGTCGAGCGGATCGAGTTACCTTCGGACAGCAGGCGCAGGACTTGGATCTGCTTGTCGCGAGACAGTAAATTGGCCACAGGATAGGCCCTTGTGAGCAAGGGCGAATCCGCTAGAATGGCAGATGTCTGGGCTGCACTCTGGCGGAAACGCCGGTTTGTGGTTCACGCCCCGACGTTGCTCTAACAACGCCGGGGTTTTCATAGAAAACGCGGAAGGCGTGGGTTCCGACCCCACCGGCTCTAACCGGCCCCTTCGGCAGCTTATAAGGCTGCTGCGCCGAGCCAAACGCGGGACGCCTTCCGCACTCGAAACGATGATCGCCTTGCCCCGGAGGGGCTTCGCCTCGCAAGCTTGAGGCCCTCCGGGACTGGCAGTCGTTGCCCCACCAACGACGATCAACTTGGTGAGGCTCGAAACCCTTCTCATTGCTGCGATCCTTTCGTTAGCCGACCCAATGCTACTTACGTCACGACGTAAAATCAATACGTCGGCGACGTAATTCCGGATAAAACGTGGATAAAGCCACCACTTGCCAGTTGACCATCTGGATTTAGTCGATACACTGTCGGAAAGGGACCAAATCTATGGCAAAAACCCGCAGCCCAAACTACCCGTCGCTGAATCTCGAAACGGCAATTGAAAAGGCCCAGACTCTATTTGGCCACATCGGCCGCCACCCAGCCGGTTTCAGCGTTGCGGTCGGCCATCTGGGCTATTCTGCGAACAGCAGTTCCGGACGCACTACGATTGCAGCCCTGCGAGCCTTCGGGCTGCTGGACGCGGCAGAGGGCGAAAGCGAGTCGATGGTGCGAATGTCGCCGCGTGGCCTCGACATCGTTGCGGACTTTCCGGTGGGACACCCCGATCGTCGAGCCGCGATCCAAGCCGCAGCATTGGCTCCCAAGCTGCACCAGGAATTGCGCACACGATACGGGGCGTCATTGCCCTCCGAAGACGAAATAAAGCGGTTTTTGGTGCGAGAGCGCGAATTCAACGACAACACAGTCGCGCAATTCATCGCAGAATACAAAGAGACAATTGCGTTTGCCGGTCTTGACGTCGACCAAAACGCCGGCAATGATGGGAGTGGGCAGCAACTCGAAGAAGACCACCGACAACAACAGAAGCCGCCAAAGCCCACGGAACGACGCATGGCACCTGGAACCAAAGAGGACGTTTTTAGCCTCGATGAAGGTGCGGTCGTGCTTCAGTGGCCGCAACGACTCAGCAGAACGAGCGCGCAAGAACCTTCAGGACTGGCTTGCTTTAATCGGCCGCAAGATCCAACGCGCCGCCACTTATGAACCGCCGCCACCGGCCCCGAACGATGACTCATCGTCTGAGAATTGAATCCGCCGCTAGAATGACGGCATGAGCGACGAACCGAAGAAGCGATCTAGGTGGTGGACGCGGGCGTGGCCTTGGTGGACGGTGCTCGCGCTGCTCGTGCTGTATCCGCTGTCGAGGGGGCCACTGACTTGGATTTACTTGCGCACTGTTCCCGGAACGGCATCGCACCGCGCCATTGAGCGCTTCAGCGTGATCTATAATCCGCTGATGCAGCTGCGTCAGCACTCGGAGCTGGTGGACGACGTTGTGCACGAATACGAGGACTGGTGGATTTTACCCCCCTGAACTCCAAAACCCAAATCCCGAATGATTGCACTGAACTCCCGTGCCAACCCGCTGAGGTGACGGAATGAGCGACGAACCTAAGAAACGTCGGTCTTGGGCGTGGACGACGCTGGCACTGCTATTACTACTGATGGCCTACCCGCTGTCGATGGGGCCGGCACTCAGGTATTCCTCGGATTTTCGAAGCGTCTTTTGGGGCGGTTTTTACGAGCCTGTCGCCCAGCTAAGCGAAACGTGGCGGCCACTCGAAAATCTGAAGGATTGGTACATGGGCCTCTGGGGCGTAGGGTACGACCGAAATCCCGCGACGGGCGTTCGCCGATTGACGATGCCAGTGGGGCGGGCGCGCTAAAATTCCCGTGCCAATCGCCCAAAACCGTGATTCAAACGCCCCCACTACCCGGTCCGGACACTTTCGTGAACAAGGAGACCGGTGGTTGCGGACCTGGGGGCGAGCCTGTCGCTTCGACCCCAGCCCCCTCCGTGCTGAGTGAGCAGGTGCCAAATTGCGATGGACGATCTAACTAGTGGTAGGGTCAAGAAGGGCCCACTCTGCCGCGAGGGGCGAACGATCGGCGTGCGCTTATGATCCGCCGGCTCACTTCTGTCCGGTGCATGCTGTCGCAGTGGGCCGCGGGACGGGACACGAACCGCGGGACGGGACACGTACCATGCCTCGGTACCCTCTTCATCGCCTTTCCGGCGGCGCTCTCGATCAACACTCGCTGTCGTTCCGGTCCAGCGCAACAAATGACCATCGACGGTAATTCAGCGCCGCGGGGCTCGCCACAACCGCGGCGACTATTTCAGCGACTGCAAGAAAGCCAGCAAGTCCGCCGCCTGCTCGGCCGTCAGGTCGCGAAGCAGGGAATCGGGCATCAGCGATTTCTTTTGCGGCTCGAAGGCTTCGATCTTCTTGAAAGCGATCGTTTCCATGTTGCCCTGTGCGTCGACCAGCGTCACGGAGTCGCGCCCGCGTTCGGCGACGAGGCCCGTCCGTGTTTTGCCGTCGGTCGTCTGCACGACGTAGGCTACGTACTTCTCTTCAATCACCTTTGAGGGGTCCAGCAGGTTCTCCAGGATCTGCGACTTGTTGTACTTCTTGCCGATGTGGCTCAATTCGGGGCCAACTTTGCGGCCCTTCCCTTCGATCTGGTGGCAGTTCTGGCAGAGTACGGTCGAATTCTTGAAAAAGAGATCGCGGCCCCGCTCGGCATTCCCGGGAACGGTCAGCAGTTGAGCCGCGTTGATCGACGTGCCGAGCCGGCGGACCCGTTGCTCTTCGGGGACGAACCGCTCGAAGAGATCGCGGACCACGGGGCTGGGGTGGGCCGAGCCGGACGCGATGGCTTTCGATTCGACGGTGGGATGCAGCGTCCGTTCGCCGACAGCATGAGCCAGCCGCATGGATCCGCTGGTGCTGCCCAGCAAATGATCGAGATGCGGATCTTGGGGGGCCGGCGCGATCGAGGTCGATTTGAGCGCGGCGAGTGATTTCTCCTCGCGCTTGCGCTGCTCGACCAAGTGCGAGCGGGCCGGGTTCTTTTCGTCGGACGAGGGGAGCGAGGCGATCCAATCGTGAAACAACTGCACGGCCGCACGGTCGACGACGTCCGAGCCGGCCTGCGGCATGCGTCCGCCGCCGAGCTTGGAAAGGCGATAAAGCATCACCGAGCGAAACGGGTTGCCGGGGGCGATGAGCTCAGCCTCGGGAATATCGAACTTTCCCTGCAACGGAGCGACGCCGAGGATGTTCATCTTTTCCCGCGACGTGGTGAATTCCAGCTCCATCTTGGCGTTGCCGCCGCCGTCAGCGACGTGACACTGCGAGCAGTTCGCGTGCAAGTACGATCGCACGCGCAGCTCGAGCGCCGCCGTCGCTTCGTACGGATTGACAAGGTGATTCAGCTTTTCCGGAGGCCCGTCGAGTGCCGGCTTGAGGTAACCGGCCTGCTGCAGCCGAGTCAGCTGGTTCTTGCTGGGATCGGTCTCGTCCGGGCGATTCATCTGCAACGTGGAGAGGCCAAGCACAAAGTTGGCCGCCCGCGAGTGGCAGACCATGCACTCGGCACGGCTGAGATAACGCCATGTCCGTTGCCGCGCGCCGCCGGGGGCCGCCGCATCCCGGACGCGGAACTTGCGTTCGCGACCTTCTTTGGGGACGAGGCGGGCGTCGGTCTGGTCGTCGTTCCATTCGTAAGAGTAGCCGGCCCACTCGCCCCCTTGCCGCGTCATCAATCGCGTTTCGACGACTTTGCGGCTGGCTGGGTTGTTTGCCTCCATTTCGAGCGACAGAGTCTGCACGGCGACGGCGCCGTCCATAAACTCCCAGCCGCGGGAGGCAGCGGGGTTGATCGTGTCGTCATTCGGCACTGCCAACAGCCGCGTGATGCTCGCGCCGTCGTGCCAGCCGGGTGCGTTCACTGCGTAGCGAATGACCCCGGCCGCGGGCTTTTGCTCGGACACCGATTCGTAGATTCCCGTCTGGCTCAACAGCGTCGGGAAGTTGGAGGCGGCCTCTTTCGTGCGCGGATTCCGATCGAGCTGAAAAATCTCCCCCGACAAGGCGACGAGATACAGCTCATCGGCATGATCGCGACCAAAGCCGGCACAGTGATAGGTCGAGTCGGCCAGCACCCGGTGGTCGAGCACGCGGCCATTCTCGTAGCGGAAGCCCCAAACAGTACCGGTCTGGTAGCAGCAGTAGATGTAGTGGTTGGCCAGCTCGGGCAGACGCTTGCCGTGATAAACGTAGCCACCGGTGATCGAGCGGGCTTCGGAGTGATGATGTTCGACGATCGGCGGAGAGATCGGCGCGGGGCCGATCTTGCGCTCGGGATAAAACGGATGCGAGCCCTCCATCACGCTCCAGCCGTAGTTTCCACCTCGCTTGACCAGGTAAATCATCTCCCACAGATCCTGGCCGACGTCGCCCAGCCAGAGATTTCCGGTCGCGGGATCGAAGCTCATCCGCCAGGGGTTGCGGACGCCGAAGGCCCAGATTTCGGGGCGTGCCTTGGGGATTTTGAGAAAAGGATTGTCCTTGGGGATGCCGTAGGGCTTGCCCGGATCGGGATGATCGACGTCGATCCGCAGGATGCTGGCGTTGAGATCGGTGAGGTCCTGGCCCGTGATGGCGGGATCGGAGCCGGTCGTGCCGTCGCCGGCCGTGATGTAGAGATCTCCGTCGGCTCCAAAGGCCATGTCGCCGCCGTCATGCCCGGCCGAGCTCCACTCGATCAGCTTTTCGCCGCTCGTGGGGATGATGGCGTGGGGCGGCTTGTCATCCACGCGAAACCGCCAGATGGTGTCGTGCTCCATGCGATCGCCGTTAGAGCCCTTCTGCCTGCGCAGGTTGGCGAAGATGAAGACCTGCCGATTCTTCACGTAGTGGGGATGAAAGATGATCGACAGGCATTCGCACGACTGGTCCTTGGCGACCGGGAAGGTGAGGATCGGCTGCACCTGCTTCGATTTCGGATCGTCTTTGATTGCGAACACGAGTCCCTTGGGATATTGCAGGATGAAAATGCGATCGGTCCCCGGCTCAGGCACCATGTAGACCGGGTTCTCGAACTTCACGCCGGGGAACGCGCGACGAAACACATACGGATAGGGCGGCTCGGGACTGCCGAGCACCTTCGACGTCGTCCAGCGCACGCGCGGGGTCGACTTCGAGTCGGCGAGATGAGTAACCGGAGGCTTGGGGGCGGCCGGTTCGTTGACCGTTGCGGTTGCGGCGTTCGCGTTTTCGGCCCCGGCCGTGGCAATCGGTGCCAGGGCGGCGATCGTCAAGCAGGCGAGAGCGATCGTGATAACTTCAAATCGATATCGACGGCGCCAGCCCGCGTTCCTCGCGGCGTCGACCGTCACGTTCGAGTGCTGGTTTTCCCACAGCCAATGCATTCCGGACTCTCTTCATGATTTGCGGACGGACTCCAATCACAGCGGCTTGATTATAGACGCCGGGGCGCTTGAATTACCCGCCTGCGGGCCCAGACGGCGCCTCTTGAGCGCTGCCGTGCGCGGCGCGAGCGAGGGAGCACAAATTCGACGAGGCGCACCACGTCAGTGGGATGTACAAACTCAGCGGCGCGAGAAGACTCGCGACGCTTCGAGCGCCGGCTGCCCAGGCTGATCGAAGGTCGCTTTGATTTCGACATTACGCTGCGTCGCGTGGGCGGTGTCAGGACGGACGGTGATGCGTACGGTCGCGTTCTGTCTGCGGCCAAACTCGGAACCGGCGACCATCCACGTCTCGCCGGAGTATTTTTCCGACCGAACCAGCTGCGCCCGGGCCCGACTGAACCCGGCTTCGATCAGCCACTCTCCCTGCGACTGTAATTCCAGGCGATCGAAGTAGCGCTGTTCGGCCAGCGCCTCCTGCAAGAGGAGGGTACCGATGATCGTGGCTAGCGATAGGCAAACAAGCGCGATTAGCGCAGCGACTCCGCGCCGGGAGTGGGGCGGCTGTTTCGCTCGCCGTTCGTTTTGGCCGTTCATGGCGATTTCCCCGCGGGCGCTGCTGCTTTCGAGGGCAGAGTGCTGACGCGCGCGTCGCGTCCGACGATCGCTCCCAAGCGGATCGCCGCGGATGCTGTCACCGGGCTCGCCCCGCCCGTGTTCGCGAGCCGCGGTGCGATCGTCAACCCGACTTCGCGTCCCTGGTCAGCCAGTTCGAACGTCGGTCGGGCCGAGCCGATGCGGAACTGCTCGCGCCGCTCGACCGATTTCCCGTGCTGGACGACGCGGCTGATGGCTCCCATCTGTGGCAGCGCGCGGTACTCGATCGTCCGGGCATCGGCCATCTCGAGGATGATCCCGCTTTCCTTCTTCGATCCACCGGACAGCCGCGCGCCTCGGGCGGCATGAACGTCGGCATGAAACGTGTGCGACAGCTGCGTGAGTGCCATCGCGTCGCGGAGTGCCTCAGCCGATTGTGACTGGGCCCGCAGCAGGAAGACGATGGTTCCCGCCGCCAGCGGCAGGACCACAGCCAGCAGCGACAGCACCACGGACATCTCGATCAGCGTGAAACCGCCGCGAGTCTTCGCGCGCGGCGAGCGGGAGATTCGCTTGATCACTTTTCCCCTCCCGGCTCAAAGACCCAGGACGTCAATTTCACTTGCTGAGGGCGCTGACCCGCTCGCTCGGTCCAGGAGATTTCGATCGAAATCTTCTTGCCGCGTGGCGGACCGGCCTGGTCGGTGACGGCGACGGCCAGTTCCGGATCGCCTAAGAATCGTTTTGTCTCGGCCGGGAGCTGCAGGTCTCGGACCGATTGGGACGTCATCGACGACCAGGGCCGTGCGTTGATCCGGTCGAGCAGCGTCGTGGCCGCTTCGAGCGCGCAGCGCTTTTTGATCGCGACACGATGCAGACTGGCCGACCACTGCACCAAGAGCGCGGACGTCGTCACAACCACGCCAAGCACCGCGGTCGCCGCCATCATCTCGAAGATCGTGAATCCCCGCCGCCGCGAGGGCCGCACGCGGGGTCCGCGTTCGTTCGGACGCTTGATCTTATCAACGGTTACCGCTACGGCTCTCACAACTTCGCCTGCCTCACAACTTTACCTGAATCAGGTGGACGATCGGATAAAAGATGCCAACGCAAATCACGAGGACCAAGAGGCCGATGCCCGTGATCACGGCCGGCTGCACCGTCTCGATAACCGATTCCAAAAACGTGCGGTGCCGCCGGTCGATGTTGTCGGCGATCGCGTCGAGCACCCAGGGCAGATTGCCGGCACGCTCGGCGCAGGCCAGGGCATCGGCCTCGCGGCCGCTCAACAGGCCGGTATCAGCCAGCGGCTGAAAACTGTGATGCCCGCGGACAATCTGCTCGCGGAGCCGGCGCAGGCGCCGGCGAATCCCGCGGTGCGGATGATGGACCTCGAGCGACTCGATGCCGTACGACAGCGGTTGGTGGCAGGTCACCGTTTGCGCCAAGCTCCGCAGCACGCCCGGCGTTTCGAGTCGTGGGTAGAAGAAACTGGCCAGACCTGTATTGACCCCGGCCCAGCCGCCGCGGCGAATCACCACGACCAATCCCCAAGCGATCAGGGCCAGAAACGCGGCCAAGAACACGTACCAATAGGCCGCGGCGGCGTCGACCAGGGTCAGCATCAGTCGCGTCGGGCCGGGCACGGGGGCATCGAAATCGTGAAAGATTCGCATGAAGCGGGGGACGATCCAGTACAACAAAAAGGCGATCAGGCCCGCGCTCAGCAGGAAAAAGCAGGTGACGTAGAACGTCAGACCGGCCATGGAGAAGCGGCCCTGTAGCCGCTCCTCTTCGCGACGGCGAAATCGCATCGCTTCCTGGTTGGCAATCTCCGCGACGTTTCCGAGATCCTCGGCCAGCCGCAGCGCGGTGACCGTTTGCGGCGGCGTGAGCCCGGGAATCGAACGCAAAGCCTCGGAGAGTCGGTCACCCCGCCGTAAGCGGTTGGCCAACTCACGCAGTCTGCGGCGAAAACGCCCGCGCGACGCATCGGCCAGCGCCTCGCACTCTTCGGCCAGTGGCGTCTGTGTCCGCATGGCGACGGCCAGAATCAGCAACAAGCTCTCCTGCTGTACGCGGATCGTGCCTCCGAACAGGGCCGCCGCCAGGAAGTAGATTCCCGCCAACGGGCTGAGCGGCATCAGTGTCAGCGTCCAGCCGAAAAACCGCAGCAGGCCGACGCGGTACTCGAGGCGCCGCTGTTCGTCGATTGGAGGAGGGAACAACAGGGAGGTGCCGACGCGTGACTGCAGCCAGCCACCGCTCACGATCAACAGCGAGTAGATCAGCCCGGCCGTGTAACCGATGAACCGCCAAAAGTCGAAAGCAGGCGTCGCGGTGAGATAGAACGGCGCCCCCAAAACGCAGACAAAGCCCCACAAACCGACGGCCACGCCGCCCCGCCCAATCACTCGGAGCAGGGCATCGATCGCGCGGCTGCCGGCGTTCATGTGCCGGTTCGAGGCGATCGAAGCCGTCACCAACATGGCAACCCCCAGGCAGAGCTGGAGGCACAGCACCGAATAAACGACAGCCGCAACTTTTACCATCACGTCGTAACTTCGATCAGAGCATCGAATAGATCAATTGGACCATTGGGTAGAGCAGTGCCGCCATGAACAGCCCGGTTCCGCCCAAAACGCCGACCACCACCAACGGCTCGATCAGGATTCCCGACAGCGTAATTTGCAGCCGAGCCTGGTTTTCGTAGATGCGGGCCGACGCCCGCAATGCGTCGACGAATGTCCGGCCGCGGTCTTTCCAGTGGAAGACGTGCACGAGCTGCGGCGAGATGGTCGCCAGCCGGCGGAAGAGCTCGGTATCGTCGCCGCCCCGTTCGAGGCACTGAGCCAGCGCCTCGAACCGCTCATCCAGGTCTGCGTCGCCGGTGCCGCGGGCCGCCAGGCGGATTCCCTCGGCCAGCGGCAATTGACCGGAGACGAACATCGCCAGCAACTCGCAGAACGCAGCCAAACCCGAGCAGCGGAACATCATGCCGATGAAGGGAATGCCCGCCAGGCAGCGATGCAACAGCACTTTGCCGCCGAACGCATAGAGCAAGAGCGGCACGCCCGCGATCACCGTTAGCAGGCCGGCCAAAATCCAGTAGCCGTAAGTCCGCAGCACCGTCGAGGCGATGTCCAAGAGCTCGATCACCGGAAGATCGTCGACGCTGCCGGTCAAGCCGCCGCTGCTGTAGATCGCGACCATGTCGGGCACGATGAAAATCAGCCCGCCGACGGCTGCCAGCAATCCGCAGGTGAGCAGCGCGACTGGATAGATCAGTGCAGCGCGGCAGCGGCGACGCAGGTCGATCTGCCGCCGCACGTGATGCAGAAACCACTCCATGATCTCGCCGAGCCGTCCCGTGCGGATGCCCAGCACGATCAGGCCGCTGATGTGCCCGGGGACCGCCCGGTTCTCGCCGCCGAGGGCCGTCTCGGGCGGCTCGCCCCGTTCGAGGCGTTGACACAGGTTTTCCATGCTCCGCCGCATGGAGCGCGAAGGAAGTTCCTGGCTCAGTGCACGCAGCCCGGGAGTTAGCGGCAATTGCGACCGGGTGATTTGCGCGATCCGGCCGGCGAGCGCGGCCGAGATCCTCGGCTCCAATCGGCATCTCGCTTGGTTGATGGGCCTCTGAGGCCTGCGCATCGGCCGGCTCGAGAATGGTGTGCCAGACGGAATCGGCGGAGACGGCGACCGGCGCCTGCGTGGCGACGGCCACTGCCGGCTGACGCGCGGTGACTTCCGTCTGTTCGAGGAGTCGCTCGATTTTCAGTCCTTGCCGGCGGAGCTGGTTGACCGCGTCGATCGACGAGCGCGCTTCGAGCTGCCCCTCGTGGGAGTCACCCGTCGAATCAGAGGCGAGGTAATGGAATTTGGGCATGCCAGGAACCGCGGTCGCGGGCCAATCAGTGATTGGTCCCTGCGATGACTTGCATAAACAGATCGCGCATCGGCAGGAACACCATGACGCAATAGAGGGCGACGGCCGAGCCGCCGATGACCACCGTCAGGATCAACGGCGCCGACAGAGAAAAGAGCTGACGCTGCGAATCGGACCGGCGACGATAAATGTCGGACAACGTCGCCATCACCGCGGCGAGCCCTCCCTGATCGTTGCCCGAGGCCAGCATCCAGCGGGTAAATGCGGGCAGAGCGACGGCCGTCTGCAACGCCTCGCCGAACGGAACGCCGCGACGCAGGTCGGCGGCAATGCGTCGACATTCGTCGGCCAGGCGGCGGTTGCCTGTCGCCGTCGAAGCCAACTCCAGCGACACGGGGAGCGGCACTTCCCGGTCGACCAGGATGGCCAGCAGCTGACAGAAGCCGGCGCTCTGGCTGTCGCGGACAATGCGGCCGACCCACGGCAGCACGTGAATCCTCTCGAGCAGTGCCGCCGACGGTCTGACGAACGGCAACGGAATCACGCCGGCCGCCAGCAAGACGAACAACACCAGCACCGGCAGGATCGGTCCCCAATAGATCATGGTCCGCGAGAGAAACTCCAACGCCTGCAGCAGTGGTTGCGGCGTGCCTCCCGACACGGCCACCAGACCGTTGATCCGCGGGACCAGCTCTTTGAGCAGCAAGAGAAAGAAACCGTAAGCGATCGTGAAGAGCAGTACCGGGTAGACGAGGGCCGCACGGATTTGGTGCTGCATCTCGAGCAGCGTGCGGGCGAAGGCGCCGGCCGAGACCAGCGCGTCGTTCAGGCGATTGGATCGCAGGCCGGCTTCGACAATCGCCAGATAGGACAGCGGAAACTGCACGCCGCAGTCGTCGAGCGCCTCCCGCACCGAGGACCCGCGCCGGAGTTCTTCGCGGAACCGGCCCGTGATCTGACGGATGCTCTTGGGCGCGTCCGCGCCGCCCAGGCCGACTTCGATCGGCAGACCGACCCGCACGAGGGCGACGACCTCCTCGTTAAAAGCAATCAGGTCGGTCAGCGAGATCGGCTTGACGGCCGACGGCCAGCCTGCGGACGGGCCGGAGGGCTCGTCGGCGGGCGGATTGGTTTCAGAGGGCTCAATTCCAGACATAGTCTCCCTGTCCCAAAGGACGGGCGAGACCGAAAAATTCGTCTAGAGACGGCCGAAACAGCCGGCAAATCCCCGGCATCGCAGTCCGGATTGACATTCGCCCCTCGGGCGCTGGCCCTTAGGTATTGTCCGTTTTGACTTCGACCTGCAGGGCGCCGAGCAGCTTGGTCAGCTCGGCCTCTTTGCGGTTCACGAAGAAGACATTGTCGAGCACAATGGCCCGCCGCTCATCGCTGGGATGCAGCACCAGCCGGCCTGAGCCGAGCAGCAAGTACTCGATCAGGTCGTTGATCTCCTTGTCGATTCGCAGGCTGGGAGCAGCAAACCGCTCCATATTCGCCCAGATACCGTGGTGGTGCAAAAGCTCGTTCGGGCGGACTTCCCAGAAATCGAATTGCGTGTTCACCCACACGCCGACAAACAGCACACCGAGCATGATGGCAAACAGGAAATAAAACTTGGCGTTGGCGTAGGGAGTGAGCTTCGCCAGCAGGTGATGCAGCGTGGGCCACCATTCTGGGAATTCGGTAAAGAAGAACCAGCAGGCGATGCCGACCGCGACCATGGCGAAGAAGACCGTCAGCGAGGTTGTCCGAGGAAAGTCGAAGGCGATCACGCTCAGGTTGATCCCCAGGACCACGAGGAAGATCAACGAGAGCACGTGCTCGCCGCGGCCGTCCGCGTTCCCCGTCGCGTAGGCGTAAAATCCGGCAATCAGCGCGACGATGAGCGACGGGTAGAGAAAAACGATCTTGGGGTGCGGAACGAGGTAGATGCGTTGCTTCGTATCCACCCCCGGCCCGATCATGCTCGACATGGTGTTCTCCCTTGGGTTCGTTGCAAATCTAACGACCGGTCGTGCTAGTTTCCACCAATTTCACCGTCGCGGCGCGCCGGAGCGTACCGAGCGGGACGCCACTGCGAGTCTGTGGCAGCGAAACTGCCGCCGGCTGCGAAACGCTGTGTGAGGCAATTTTCGGGCCGCCGATCCTTCGCGGTCCCGAAGCAGAGAGTCGAACGGGGTCAGGCGACCGAAACCGGCCGCAGCGTTCCGTCCTGATACGCTTCGGGCGCGTCGCCCACGCACTTGAGCCGCCGCGAGAGGGGAAAATCGTTGTGCACGCCGACACTCATGGCCGCGTGCTGCGTGTCGACCGCCTCCGCCAGGCTTTCGAGCTGGAAGGCCGGCCATTTCGTTTCCAGTTTCCGCAGCAGGTCGAGCCCGTGGTAATGCTGCCTCAACTGATCGGGCAGCAGGGCCGAGAGGGCGACGGCAGCGACGGCCGTGCGTCCCAATTGTGCGTGGGCCAGAATTCGGACGCCGCTGTGCTGATAGAGGATGCAGCAGACCAGCTCGTCGGGCAGGTTCCAGCAATGGGCCAGGCAACCGCCGGCCAGCGCGTGGTCCCAGCTGAATTGCTTTTGCTCGAACTCGCACAGCGTTGCCGGGTGATTCGCACGGGATTGCACGAAGTCGAGATAACCTTCGAGCAGGTCGTTGGTGAGCACGGGGAGCAAAAAGTCCTGCAGCAGTCCGCCGGCGAAGGCCACTTCAATGTCGGTCCCCAACAACTTGGCGACTTCCCGGGCGAAGAGGGCTTTTTGCAGGCAGGCGTTCCAGAACGCGCTTTGATTGATCAGCTTGGACTTGCGGGATCGCAGCGCGGCCTCGGTGCCGGTCGCGAAGACCAGCATCCGCGAGCGGCGGCGTCCCAAGAGCGACAGCGCCTGCTGCACAGTTTTGGCCTTTTGACGCAGCCCCAGAAACGACGAGTTGACGTACCGCAACAGCTCGATCGTCAGGCTGGCATCGGTTTCCAGGATTTTGGCAAGCTCTTCGCTCGGCACCGCTTCATCCGTGGAGCGTTGCATGAAGAGCGTGACCGCGTGCGGCAGCGCCGGCAATTGGATCGTGGGCGGAATCGCCGTCATAGCGAAGCCGCTCAGTCCTTCGGTGCGAATGGCCGCCCAATCCATCGCTGTCCCTTTTCACTCAGACTCTTCGCCGCCGGCCGTCGATTCTTTGAAAGAAACGCTCGTCCGGACCCTGCGGATCACGACTTTTTTGGAATTACTCAGCCCGGCCGACGAACCCCGTTTTCAGCCGGGATGACCGACGTACCATTCCACGGTTTGCTTGAGCCCCGTGTGCAGATCGACGGTGGGTGCGTAATTCAGTTCGCGCTGGGCGGCCGAGATGTCCGCCCACGAGTGCTTCACGTCGCCGGCGCGGGCCGGACCGAACTCGGGATTGAACGGTTTCCCCAACAGCCGACAGATCTCTTCGAGCAGGTCGAGCACCGACAGCGAGCTGCCGCAGGCGACGTTGTAGACCTTGCCCGACACGCCCGGCGCGGTGGCCGCCCGCAGGTTGGCTTCGACGACGTTCGCCACATGCGTGAAGTCGCGCGACTGCGAGCCGTCGCCAAAGATCGTCGGCCGCCGCCCTTCCAAAAGCGCGGCGACGAAGAGCGGAATCACGGCCGAATAGGGGCCTTTCGGATCCTGTCGCGGTCCGAAAACATTGAAATAGCGGAGCCGCACCGTCTCGAGCGGATAACACGCGGCGAACGATTCGCAATACAATTCGCCGGCCAACTTGGCGGCGGCATAGGGCGAGAGCACCTGCGGCAGCTGACTCTCGGTCTTGGGCATTTGTTCCTGGTTGCCATAGCAACTGCTCGAAGCGGCGTAAATCACGCGGCGGACGCCCGCGTGTCGGCACGCGTCGAGCAGGGTGACGGTTCCGGTTACGCAGGCCGTGTGAGTCTCCAGCGGCAGCTCGATGCTCCGCGGGACCGAGGCGAGCGCTGCGTGGTGAAAGATGACTTCGATGCCGCGGACTGCGTCTGCCATCGCACGCGAGTCCGCGATGTCGCCCTTCACGAACTCGACGCGGCCGGCTGGCAGGTGCGCGAGGTTCTCTTTTTTGCCGGTGCTCAAGTCGTCGACGACGCGGACTGTCTCGCCGCGCTCCACCAGACTCGACACCAGGTGCGAGCCGATGAAGCCCGCGCCCCCCGTCACCAGGTACTTCGTCACGATAGATTTTCCTCGTTCTGGCTGGAAAAGCCCCCGAGAACTGTAGCATTCGCCCGCGAAAAAAGGCCGCTCACGGTTGCAAAAATCGCCGCGATACGGCGCCACGGCGCGCGTTTCGCACGAGGCCGCGGGCGCCGTTAGAGTCGTTTCGCACGGCCACGTCGGCAAAGCCCGTGCGTCCGGTCCGGCCGCTGCGGGCCTATTGGGAACGCCGCTGAACAACGGCCCAGATGAGCCGATGGTCCGACCCGTTGCCGGTACCGATGCCGCAGGTCGCCACGTTCCAATGGTTGTCGGTCAGGATGTGGTCGATGCGGACCCAGGGAACATCGTTGAGCCAGTGGCGGTGCGGGCTGCAGGGGGCGGTGTAACCCAACCCCCAGCCGACCTGGTCGAAGGCATTGTCGAATCCCTGCCACGCTTCGCCGTAAATCTCGCTGACGGTCGGCGTGTTGAAATCGCCAACGACGAGCGCGGGAAGTTGGCGCGGCGTGTTCCGCCCGACGTCGACCCGGCATTCGAGCGCTTCGTCGCGGCGCCATTGCGTGTACTTCTCGATGAAGGCCGGTGCGGACCCATCGAGCAGGGTGTGCAACGACAGATCGTTGAAGCCGAAGCGGGCCGTGGTGAGGTGCAGATCGTGCAACACGAACGGTCCGCCCGGCGCGTCGACCTCGATGGAGAGTCCTGACAGGCGATCGAAGGGTTTGGACCGGCAGACGCCGATTCGCCTGAGCGGGTATCGCGAGCCGATCCAATACTCGTCTTCCTGAATCGTGTGCCAGCCCGGAAACGTGGTGGCTAACCGCGGGTCGATCCAGAGCGCTTCCTGCAGTGCGACCACGTCGGGATTCTTGTCCGTGATTTCGCGGAGGACCAAGTCGAAATCGGGTTCATAGCGCTGGACGTTGCAGCTCACGATCCGCAGTCCGCCGGCTTCATCGACGGGCAGCACCAGCGGAACGCGGCCGCCCATCAGCGGGAACGCGGCGACCAGCACGCCGGCCAGGTTCACCCACACCATTCGACGATAAGCGAAGAGGGACACGAGCAAGAAAAATGCGGGGAGGACGAGCAACGCGTGCCGAGGCACAAACGTCAAAATCGTGCCCCACCAGGTTCGTTCGGAGACGAACCATAGGATGCCGGTTGCCGCCAGGATGCCGGCGAGCGAAAGCCAGGAAACAACGCGGAGCGCCCGCTGAAAGAGGGTCAGTCGTCGCACGGGCGTTTGCGGGGCCGACGGAGCCGCGAGCGCTCGGCTCGGTCGTCGGCTGGGACATGAATCGGGGCCCTTCGCCAAGTCAGTTACGGTCGGCAGTCGGAGTTGGCAGCCGGTTCGGGCGGGCTGCGCCTCGGTGACGATAGCTCTTTCATGCGCGCGGCGTCTAGGTTCGCCTGCTCGCGATGGAGCGTCTGGACAGTCAGCAAAGGACTATGGCCCGTCAGCGGACGATTCGCTTCGGCCCGGCGTCGCCCGTTCGCAAGCGCGGCACGCGGGCCGGTTCGGGAACCGGGCAGCCCTGGCCGGGGATCGACTCCCATCCGGCGTGCGCTAGGCGGACCGACTTGCCGAAGAACCGCGCCGGCACGCAGAGCACCTTCCACCAACGGTCCCCGGTGACGAAGAAGAGCCCCACCAGCGCGGCCAGGTAAAGCGACTCGTGCACCAGCAACACGTGCAGATAGAACGGGTCGTTCGACAGGCAGGCGTTGCTCACGAAGGCCGCCAGCAGGAACAGCGGGCCGACTCGCCGCAGTTGCTTGTGCGTCCACGAGACCCAAAACATCAAAAGCGAACGCGCGTTCAAGTGCGACGACAACTGCTGCAGTCCGCGGCGAAAATCGAGTCCCTGCTTTTTGCCGGCGCGGTATTCGGCTTCGAACGTCGGCGGCGTTTCTTCGACCGCGATCGCCGTGTCATCGTAGACCAGCCGATAACGGCGGCGAGACGCCGACTCCTCGTTCGCTGTCGGCGCGGTGGCCGCGTCTTGCGGAGTCGGGCGATAGAGACTGCGGCGGACCGCATAAATGCCGCTGTTGACCCGCGACAGCGCGCCCAGCCGCGCCTCGGCCCCTTCGATAAAATTCTCGAACTTCCAAAACAGGCCGCTCAGGCTGCGGCCGGTCGTCGGATCGATGGGCAAGTGCTTGCCGCACACGGCGCCGACGTCGGCCTGCTGAAAGTGCCGGACGAGGCGGCGCAGCGCGTCGGGTCGCATCATCGTGTAGACGTCGGTGAAGACGACGATTTCGCCCGTCGCCTTCGACACGCATTCAGTGAGGACGGTGGCCATGCCGAGCCGTTCGGAAAGCTGCACGACCTTCACCCGCGAGTCGTCGAACGAACGGGCCAAGAGGGCGGTGAGATCTCCCTCGCCGTCGCAGCCGACCAGGATCTCCAGCCGATCGGGCGGGTAATTGAGGGCCGCCGCGTTCTGCAGGCGATCGACGATTAAGCTCTCTTCGCGGCGAGCGGCGATCAACAGCGTCACCCGCGGCCACGAATAGAGCCTCGTGCCGTCCAGCTCGGGAGCGGCCGCTTCATTGCGGGCCAGCCGCGACGCCAGCGCGATCGCCAGCGGATACACGACAAACGCGTAAAGCGCCAGTCCGAGCGAACTCCACAGGACCACGAGTTCTGCCGATTGCATCGAGCGTTCCTGCCTTGCCTCGGTCGATCGATTGTTCCGGTCGCAGCGGGGCTGACGCCTGCGCCGCCGACACCCCGATCACTCCGCGCTGTGTCGGCGGGAAAATGCTGGGGCGACCCGAAAAATATAGGTCAAGGTGCACGCCTGAACGCTTTCCGCGCAAGAAGTTTGCCGCCCCGTGGGAAAAACAGCGTCATCCCCGGCAAATCTGCGGGCCGGACGGTGCGAACCCATCAGCGGCTGCGGCGCGCTCGTTGGGGCTCGGGAGACTCGCGAGCACGAAAACAGGCGGGGCGCGGCTACGGTTTGTCTGGCCAGGGGACGCGCTTGCCGCGCGGACTCCGCGAGCGTTGGCGACCGCGGCGGCGTTGCCCCGGCTCCGCGAAGCCGCCCGAATCGACGTCGTCCTGCTTCACGGACTGGCCGAGGCGTTTTTTGAGCAGGACGATCTGGTCCCGCAGCTTGGCCGCCCGCTCGAAATCGAGCCCCTCGGCCGCGCGCAGCATCTCGGCCTCGAGCTCGTTGAGATACTCCTGCGTGACAAACTGCTCGACGTTCGGCTGCCCGACCGCATCCTGCACCACGCGCTGCGCCGCCACTTCTTCCTCGATGCCGCGACGGATCGCCTTCTTGATCGTTTCCGGCGTGATGCCGTGCTCTTTGTTGTATTCCATCTGCAGCGCTCGGCGGCGGTTGGTTTCGTCGAGCGCCCGCTGCATGCTCTCGGTCACCTTGTCGGCATAGAGCACAACCTCGGCGTTCACGTTGCGGGCCGAGCGGCCGATCGTCTGGATCAGGCTCGTCTCACTCCGCAAGAAGCCTTCCTTGTCCGCGTCGAGAATGGCCACGAGCGATACCTCGGGCAGGTCGAGCCCTTCCCGCAGCAGGTTGACGCCGACCAGCGCGTC
The DNA here is from genome assembly GCA_963813715.1 of uncultured Planctomycetaceae bacterium. Lineage (GTDB taxonomy): Bacteria > Planctomycetota > Planctomycetia > Planctomycetales > Planctomycetaceae > DASPSM01. The sequence continues at coordinate 509,414 of CAWFAK010000008.1, forward strand.
GAATTTCTGTTCCCGTAGCTCGCGAAGAACTTTCACCCGCTCGAGCGCGTCGAGCTCCGAGTGCAGCCACTGGCAGCGGACGCCCTCCTCGATCAGGTACGAGCTCAAGTCTTCCGCCAGCCGCTTGGTGAGCGTGGTGACCAGCACGCGCTCGTTGACGGCCGCCCGTTTTTGGATCTCTTGCAAGAGATGCGGCACCTGGCCGCGCGCCGGCTCGACCCGGATCATCGGGTCGATCAGGCCGGTCGGTCGAATGACCTGCTCGACGACCTCGCCCTCGCTTTGCTGCAATTCCCAATCGGCCGGCGTCGCCGAGACGAAGACCGTCTGCCGGCGGCGGGCGTGGAACTCGTCGAACTTGAGCGGCCGGTTGTCGAGCGCCATCGGCAGGCGGAAACCGTGCTCGACCAGCGTGGTCTTTCGTGAATGGTCGCCAGCGAACATGCCTTTCACCTGCGGCATGGTGGCGTGCGATTCGTCGACGAAGAGCAAAAAATCGTCGGGGAAAAAGTCCAGGAGCGTGTAGGGGGGCTCGCCCGGTTTGCGGCCCGAGAGTGCCCGGCTGTAGTTCTCGATGCCCGGGCAAAAGCCGGCTTCGCGCAAGAGCTCCATGTCGTAGCGCGTGCGGGCTCCCAGTCGCTGGGCCTCGAGCAGTTTGCCCTGACTGCGAAAGTCCTCCAGCCGGCCGTCGAGTTCTCCCTGGATCTCCGTGAGCGCCCGCTCGATGCGGTCCTGCGGCAACACGAAGTGCTTGGCCGGGTAGATGTAGATGTCTTGCAGCCGGCGGGCCTCCTCGCCGGTGAGCGGATTGATCATCGACACGCCGTCGATCTGGTTGCCCCAGAGCTCGATGCGATAGGCAAACTCTTCATAGGCGGGCCAGCACTCGATGACGTCGCCGCGGACGCGGAACTTGCCACGGGCCGGATCGAGATCGTTCCGCTCGTAGTGGATGTCGATCAGCTTGTGCAACAGCTCGTCCCGGTCGACGGTGTCCCCCACGCGGAGCGGGACCATCATCTCCAGGTAGTCCTTGGGCGAGCCCAAGCCGTAAATGCAGCTGACGCTGGCGACGACGATCACGTCTCGCCGGCTGACGAGGGCGCTCGTGGCCATCAGCCGCAGGCGATCGATCTCCTCGTTGATCGACGCGTCCTTCTCGATATAGATGTCGCGCTGCGGGATGTAGGCTTCCGGCTGGTAGTAGTCGTAGTAGCTGACGAAATAGGCGACCGCGTTATTGGGGAAGAAGTCCCGAAATTCGGCAAAGAGCTGGGCCGCCAGCGTTTTATTGTGCGAGAGGACGAGCGTCGGCCGCTGAATCTGGGCGATGACGTTGGCCATCGTGAAGGTCTTGCCCGAGCCGGTGACGCCCAACAGCACCTGGCTCCGCTTCCCTTCGCGAACGCCGCGGACGAGCGAACGAATGGCCTCGGGCTGATCGCCGGCCGGCTGAAATTCGCTGACAAGCTCAAACTGGGGCACGCGGTTTCACCTCGCAAAAACATCCATGTGTCGTGTTGGCCCGACAGGTCCTACGAGCGGCCAGCGTCCGCCGGAAGTGATCGAGGGCTTGCAACGTGGCCGTGCGACTAACGTGCGGCTCGCCCAAACTAAACCTCGCGACTCTGCGGACAGCCGTATTATAGCGGGGCCCGGTCAAGTCGGGCGGCTGCCAAATTAGGCGGCGGTTTGGGCAGCCGGGCTCGGTTGCGGGCCGGCCAGCTGCTGCAGCTTGCTCAGCGCCTGCGACTCGCCGACGAGCGTTTCGGCCAGCAGGGCCGTCGCCTCGGAATCGCCCGCGCAGGCGGGGAGGGCCAGTTCGATCTCGCGGACGATTTTCTGCTCGTTTTCGACCACGTGCGGCAGCACGAAGGTCAGCGACAGAAAGTGCAGATCCGTAAAATCGGGAAAGGCCCCGAAATCGATCGTCCAGCGGCGGCCGTCCAAGAGTTCGGCCAGCTTGCGCACACGATCCGACTGGGCGGCGATCAACTGGTCGATTTCTGCCCGCAGCGCGGCCGAATGAGAGCCCGTCCAGGGCCATGCTTCGGCGGCGTACTGCAACAGGCTGCGACGCAGCAGGATCAGCACACCGTTAAGAACGTCGTTATGTTGCATCGAGCGGTTTTGCGGACCGTTAGCCGGACAGTTGGGAGAGGCCCTTACAGTTTCTCGTGCGATTCGGCGGCCGGCTGTTCGGCCGCGAGCCGCGCAACTTGCGTCTTGGGCGATGCTTCAAAGATCGAAGCGGCGGCCGTCTGAGTCAACCGCAGCACGGGCGTCACGCCGATCCCGGTGAGCAGGACGGGGATGGCAATCACAATCGCGAAGGCGCCGCCCGGTCCAAACTCGCCGGCCGCGCGGGCGCCCTCGGGACGCGGCGCGATGTACATCGCCTTCAATACGCGGATGTAATAGAACAGGCTGAAGACGGTGTTCACGCCGCCGATCACCAGCACGCCCCACATCATCTTGTTGACGTAGCCGGCCTGCAGCAGCGGCGCGAAGATCGACCACTTGGCGAAGAACCCGCCGAACGGGGGCAGCCCGATCAGGCTGAACATGCAGACGGCCATGCAGAGGCAATAGCGCGGCGCCTGCTGGGCCAGGCCGTTATAGTCGTCGATCTCTTCGCTAAAGATCTCGTTGCGAATGAGGGCCACGACCGCGAACGCCCCCAGGTTCATGAACATGTAGACGACCAGGTAGTAAAGCAGCCCCTCGATCGGCGCGCGTCACGTTGAACGACACGTCGACGTTGGGGACTTTGGGGCCGTTGGCGATCACCATCATCGCGGAGACGGCCATCAGCATGTAGCCGGCATGCGCAATGGTGGAGTAGGCCAACAGCCGCTTGACGTTGCGTTGCGAATAGGCGGCCAGGTTGCCGAAGGTCGCCGTGAGCGCGGCCACCATCCCCAGTCCGAGCCCCAACGCGTAGTTGAGGTGCGTCAGTCCTTCGACGTGCTCGCCGATCAGGATGTGGCAGAAACGGATCAAGAGGGCAAACGCGGCCGCCTTCGACGCGACCGACAGATAGCCGGCCACTTCGGCCGCGGCGCCCTCGAACGCGTCCGGGCACCAGAAGTGGAACGGCACGATCGACAGCTTGAACGCCAGCCCCACGAAGACCATCAAGGCCCCCAACAGGACCGTGCGGACGGTGGCGTCCTTCATCCCCGCGGTGCCGACCACCTGGTCGAGGTTGGCGGCCATCTCGGTGAAGTTGGGCGTTCCCAACAGGCCGGCCATCAGGCTGATGCCGTAAAGCATGACGCCCGCGGCCCCGGCCCCGTAGACCACGAACTTGAGCGACGCTTCGCTGCTCTTGGGGCGGCCCTTGAGGAACCCGACCATCGCGTAGCTGGGAACGCTGGCCATCTCGACGCCCAGGAACAGGATCAGCAGGTTGTTGGCACTGGCCATCAGCAACATGCCGAGCGTGGCGCCGAAGAGCAGCGTGTAGAAATCGGGGCCGTCCTCGTAGTCGGGAATGCCGGAGATGGCCGTCAGCGCCGTCACGAAGATCAGGAACGTCGTCAGGAACAGGCGGAAGAAGACGGTGAACTGATCGAAGACCAACAAGCCGGTGAACAGTTTCTGGCTCGTCTGCGTGCCCTGGAGCAGGTTGTAGTACTCGGCGGCCGCGAACCCAAGTGCGACTAAACCCCCCAAGAGGGCGATGGCGACCGGGCGAATCAACCGGTCCAGGCTGATGAGCCGAAACAAGAGCAGGACGACGATCGTGGCGCAGATCGTCAGCTCGGGCGCGAACAAGAACAACGACTTGCCGGTCGTGTCTCGCATCAAGGCGTCGAGCAGAGTTTCAAAATTCATCGGGCACTCAGCGTTTCGTCGTCATCCGAGCGGTGATTGGCGGCTGGTGATTCGGGCTCGTGAAATTGTTCTACGGAGGGTCAGTGCTGAATCATCGCCTGGGCCGTGCCGGCCGCGTGCAGGGCGTTCTGATACCCCACGTCCAGCTGCGTCACCAGCTGGTCGATCGACCCGTGCATCACGTCCAGCATGAAGTTGGGATAAACGCCCAGCAGGATGGCGAACGCCAACAACGTAACGCCCACGGCCGTCTCGCGACCGTTGATCGGCACGATGCCTTCGCGGTGGGGACCTTTGTATTCCGCGCCGAGGTAAACCCGCTGGATGGCCCAGAGGATATATCCGGCGGTCAGGATCACACCCGAGGCGGCGATGATCGCCAAGAGCGGCGAGAAGTTCCAGGAGCTGAGCACGACGAAGATTTCGCCGATGAAGCCGCACATCCCAGGCAGCCCCAGGCCGGCGAAGAAAATGCCGACGGCCAGCGCCGAATACAGAGGCATCAACCCCATCAGCCCGCCGAACTGGTTCAGGTCACGGTGATGGACGCGGTCGTAAATCACGCCGACCATAAAGAACATGCCGGCCGACGAGATGCCGTGCGCGAGCATCTGGAACATCGCGCCGTTCATCCCCATCGTCCAGTAGTACTTGCCGACGGCCGAACCGCCCGCCTCGCTGATCTTCCAGACGGCGATGCCCAGAATGACGTAGCCCATGTGACTGACGGAGCTATAGGCAACCATCCGCTTGAAGTCGGTCTGGGCCATCGCGGCAAACGCTCCGTAGATGATGCTTCCCGCCCCGATCACGACCAGCGCGTAAGCCGCGTACTGGGCGCCGTAGGGACAAATCGGGAAGGCGATGCGGAGGATGCCGTATCCGCCCATCTTCAGGAGCACGCCGGCCAGGATCATGCTGATGGGAGTCGGCGCTTCGACGTGGGCATCGGGCAACCACGTGTGGAAGGGCACGGTCGGCACTTTGATCGCAAAGCCGATAAAGAGCAGGATGAACGCCGTGATCTGGATGGTCGGGCTGAAGGCGGCCTTCGCCACCAGTCCCTGGCCGATTCGCGACAGCTCGATGATGTCGAAGGTTTGGGTGGGACTGCCGAAGTAGAACATCAGGATGGCGATCAGCATCAACACGCCGCCGACCAGCGTATAGAGGAAGAACTTGATCGCCGCGTATTCCTTCCGCGGTCCGCCCCACACGCCGATCAGGAAGTACATCGGCAGGAGCATCACTTCCCAGAACACGTAGAACAGGAAGAAGTCGAGCGCCAGGAAGACGCCCAACATGCCCGTCTCCAGGATCAAAAACAGGATCAGGTAACCCTTCACCTGCTTCTTGATGCTCCACGAGGCCAGCATGGCCAGCATGCAGATGAAGCTGGTCAAGAGCACCAGCGGCAGGCTGATGCCGTCGTAGCCGAGCTGATAGTAGATATGCCAGGCGGCGATCCACGGGATCTTGATGCCGACGCCGCCCTCCGTCACCGGCTGGATGCCGGCGACGTCGTAGCGGAAATCCTTGAACAAAAAGAGCGTGAAGATGAAGGTCGCAACCGTGATCACCAGGGAGAAGACCCGCATCGGCTCTTCGTCGCGCTTGTTGAATCCCAGCGCGAGAATCAGCGCGCCGACGGTCGGCAGGAAAATGATCGTCGAAAGCAACATCGCGGGAGTCATGAGTTCTTCCGAATTTTTCCTGACCCGCGCCGGCGCGGGAGATTTTCTTCTGTCCAACTCGAGAAGCGAAACGAATCAATCCGCTATTGCGGGAAAAACATCATCAACAACATGAACAGGGCGACCACGCCGATCGCGATGAACATCACGTATTGCCGCAGGTTGCCCGTCTGAATCACGCGGAGCGAGCGGCCGACGGCGAAGATCGCATCGGCCAGGGTGTTGACCATGCCGTCGATCACGCCTTCGTCGAACCGCCGGTCCAGCCGGGAAATGTCGATGGTGGCAAAGGTCAGGGCGTGGAGAAAACCGTCGATCACCACCCGGTCGAACGTCGCAAACCACCGCGACACGATCAGCACCGGGCGGACGAACATCGCTTCATATAAGTGGTCAAACTGCCATTTCTCGACCAGGAATCCGTGCAGCCCCCGCAGCTGTCGGGCGATGTCGGCCGGGTCGACCACCCGCAGTCCGTAGATCAGGAAGGCGAGCAACAGGCCGGAGAACGCGGCGATCGAGCGCCAGCCCACCGGCGTCGGCGTGCACGGAGTGAATGGCCTCGTGGGCCGGCAGGACAATGCCGCTCGCTCCGCCCGCCACCCCCGCCGCCAATCCGGCCGGCTCGCTATGAATCAACAGCCGATAGAGCGGACCTTGTTCGCCGCCGACCGCCACGAAGATCGCGAAGACCGACAGCAAGCACAGCGGTCCGGTCATCACCCAGGGCGATTCCTTGGCGTGGTCGTAAACGTGGGCGTCGCGCGGCTGGCCGGAGAACGTGAAGAACCACAGACGGAACATGTAGAAAGCGGTGATGCCCGCGGTCAGCAGCGGCACGAAGAACAACAGAAAGTGGACCGGGTTGGACTGGCGGAAGGCGAGCGCGCTCGCCACGATCGCGTCTTTCGAGTGGTAACCCGAGAAGGCGAAGGTCGTTCCCAACACGGGAATTGCCAGGCCCGAGATGGCGATCACTCCCACCAGCATCGTGAGGGCGGTGATCGGCATCTTCCGCATCAGTCCGCCCATGCGGGACATGTCCTGCTCATGATGGCAGCCGACAATCACGCTGCCAGAGGCGAGGAACATCAGTGACTTGAAGAACGCGTGCGTGATCAGGTGGAACAGCCCGGCACCCCAACCGCCGACGCCGATGCCCAGCATCATGTAGCCGAGTTGGCTGATCGTCGAGTACGCGAGCACGCGCTTGATGTCCGTGGCGACGACCGCAATCGTCGCCGCGACGAACAGCGTCACGCAGCCGACGTAGGCGATCGTCAGCAACACCTCGGGCGTAAACATCGGGAAGAAACGTCCGGCCAGGTAAACGCCGGCGGCGACCATCGTCGCGGAGTGCACCAGGGCCGAAACGGGCGTCGGTCCCTCCATCGCGTCGGGGAGCCACGTTTGCAGCGGGAACTGGGCGCTCTTGCCCACGCAGCCCCCGAACACACCCAGGCCCGCCACAACCAACAGCAGATACGGGATCTGCGTGTGCTGTTTCGTGGGATCGTGCAGACGGACGACGTTTTCGACCGGGTCGACGGTCAGTTCGCCATGGGGACCTCGCAGCATCTCGAACAGGCCGGGCTGCTCGACGCCGTCGACCTGGTGCGTGGAAAACTGGAACGTGCCGAAATAGGTCCAGAGCACCATCAGCCCGATCAGGAAGCCGAAGTCGCCCACGCGGTTCATGATGAACGCTTTGTTGGCGGCCGTGCTGGCCGAACGGCGTTCGACGTAGAACCCGATCAGGAAGTAGCTGCAGATGCCCACCAGCTCCCAGAAGATGAAGACCTGGAAAATGTTCCCCGCAAGGACCAGGCCCAGCATCGAGAAGCAGAAGAGCGACATGTACGCGAAGAAGCGGTAATACCGGCCCGGGCGGTGCAGGTGACCGCCGTCGGCCATGTGCACCTGATGGTCGGCGTAGTTGTCGGTCAGCTCGTCGCTCATGTAGCCGATCGCGAAGATGTGAATGCAGGTGGCGATCAGCGTCACCATCATGAACATCACGAGCGTCAGGCTGTCGATGTAATAGTCGAGCGAGACGATCAGGTTGCCGAAGCGCGCCAGCGTGTAGAACGAGCCGGAAAAGTAAGTTCGGGCCGGCAGGCTCGACGGTTCGGCCGTGGCGTGACCCTCGGCCGCATGCTGTTCAGCCGCCGCGGCTTCGCCGGGGCCGGGCGGTTGCTGGGCCACCTCGTGATGCGCCGTGTTCCTCGTGTTGCGTGAGGGCGGCCCAGTTGGTGCGGTTGCCCCAGACCGTGAACGCCGTCACGCTCGCGCAGAAGCCGAGGAAGATGCAGAGCACGGCCAGGTAAGCGGCCGCTTTGCTTTTCCGCGACGACCAGTAGCCGCCGAAGATCTCGATGGCGAAGCCGGCCAGCGGCGCCAGCCAGGCAAAGGCCAGCAGCAGCTTCAGCGTGTGGCTGGTTGACTCGTAAAGTTCCGCGTTCATCGCGTTTTGGTCTTCACTGGTCAGGCAGGGCCCGTTCAGGACCGGCGGCCGCCAATCCGGTTAGCCCTGCAACTCGTCGCCCCGATCGACGTCGATCGACGAATGGTTGTTGTAAAAGTTCAGCACGATGGCCAGGGCCACCGCGGCCTCCGCCGCCGCCAGCACGATCACGAACAGCGAGATCACTTGCCCGTCGATCCCCAGCCGCGTGTACCGCGAAAAGGCGACGAAGTTGACGTTGGCCCCATTCAGCACCAGCTCGACACCCATCAGCACGCCGATGCCGTTGCGCTTGGTCGCCATGCAGATCACGCCGCTGACGAACAGCACGCCGGCCACCAGCAAGTACCACGACAGGGGCAAACTATCCATGACCATCAATCCAGACTGTCGAACTCGATTTCGCGAGGCCCGGCGGCCGTCGCGTCCGCCATCAGCGTCACGATCCGAACGAGCGGGCGGAGCCGTTAGGCCCCACTCCCGCGCGGGCCGGCGCATCGATCCGACGCTTGGCACGCGCGAGGTAGGCGGCCCCGATCAGGACCACGAGCAAGTGCACCGACACAATTTCAAACGGCAGCAGATAGCCGGAACTCAGCTCTTTTCGTTGCGTTCCCAGATCGTCCAGGCTCAGTCCGAGCAGTTTCATGCCGATCGGCCGCACGGTGTTTCCCTCGCCGGGCGGGTTGTAGCCCTGTCCGACTTGTTCGGTGCCGCCGCGGGGAGCCATCTTCGTCCAATCGACCACGAAGACCGTCGAATAAATCACCGAGAGCAAGAACAGGCCGACGCCGCTGGCCAGCACCAGTCTCGCCCGCCGACGCGCGAATCCGCACATAAGGGCCGCTGGCGGTGAGCATGACGCCGAAAATCAGCAGCACCACGGTGCCGCCGACGTAGATCAAGAGCTGCGTGGCTCCCGACGAAGTCGGCCCGCAACAGGAAGAACAGGCCGGAAGTCGAGCCGAGTGAAACGATCAGCCAGAAGGCCATCCGCGCCACGTTCTGACTGAAGACCACGGCCAGCGCCCCACCGCAGGTCGCGGCTGCAAAGATCAAAAACAAGAATCTCGGCGCCGTTCATGGGCGGGCACCTTTGGCGACTGCAACCGTATGGACGGTCGCCCCGAATCGCACCGGTTCGGTCGCCACCACGCGCCGCGGCACGCTGTCGCCCAGCGGACGCTTGGGCAGCCAGGTTGTCTCGCCGCCATGAAGGTAAGCCAAGGCCAGCGGCCAGACCGCGGCGCCCAGGAACAAGAAGCAGCTGATCGGCACAAGATACTTCAAACAAGTCGTCATCACCTGGTCGATCCGCAGGCGGGGCAACGTCCACCGCAACCACATCTGCACGAAGATCAGCACCGTGCCTTTGGCCGTGATCACTGCGAGGCCGAAGACGTTGGCCAGATAACGGGCCGCGTCGAAGCTCTGGCTCGGATTTTCCCGCAGCGGTCGCAGGAGATAGTCGTCAAACCACAGGCCCGTGTGCCAGGCCCCCAGAAATAGCACCGAGGCCACCATGCTCACCACGAACATGCTGGCGTATTCCGCCAGGAAGAAGAACGACCATCGCATCCCGCTATATTCGGTGTGGAAACCACCGACTAGCTCGCTCTCGGCCTCGGCCAGGTCGAAGGGAGCCCGCTTACAACTGGCCGTCGCCACCGTGAAGTACATGAAACAGGAGAGGAACGTAAACGGGTCGTGGAAGATGAGCCAGTTCCAAAACCCGCCCCGCTGCATCTCGCCGATTTCGTTCAGGTTGAGCGTGCCGGTGGCGATGATCGGGATCAACGCGCAGATGGCCAGCGGAATTTCATAACTCACCATCTGGGCCGCTTCGCGCATGCCGCCGAAGAGCGACCACTTCGATCCGCTCGAATAGCCGGCCAGGATGATGCCGAAAACTTCGAGCGAGAGAAACGCCAGTAAGAGGAAGAGTCCGACGTCGGCCGCCACCGAGACCCACCCGTCGCTAAAGGGCAGCAGGATATAGGCGGCGAACGAGGCGATGCAGACCATGAACGGGGCCATGCGGAACAGGAGCGGGTCGGCGTCTTTCGGGCAGAGGTCTTCCTTTTGGATCAGCTTCACGCCGTCCGCCAGACTCTGCAGCCAGCCGAACCTTCCGCCGACGCGCGTCGGTCCGAGGCGATCTTGAATACGTCCCGACACCTTGCGTTCCAGCCAAATGAAGGCGAACGCCGACAGTCCGAACACGTTGAACAGCAGCACGGCATGAATTAGCGCAGCCAGCGCAAAGGCAGCCCCGGGGCTCAGTGTGCCAAGACCGGGAATATGCAACCCGGTTAGTGTACCGCCGATCGAGTCGGCGGCAAGAAGACTGGTCATCGAGCTTTCGACCTATGTCCGCGGCAAAATCCCTGCGGCGCCGTCTGCGAAACCGCTTCGTCCCTGCGCTCCGCCAGCGCCTCGGGCCGCTGACGGCCAGGCTGGAAAGCGTGAACTATGACAAATGGCTAAGCGGTATTCAAGCGACCGAAAGGCCGTTCTCGACAAGGTCGTTTGATCGATAAATCTCCTGAGAAAACGGCCTCAAAACGGTCAAAATTGCCCGGCCAAGCCGGCCTGTTTCTCAAAACTGAGAGCGAGAAAACCCGGTCGCGGAAACTTGAGGCGTCGATGACGTCGCCTTAGAGCTACGCGGGCCGGCCGAGATAAGTCTTCCGCTTCGTTTGGCCAACGTGCGCGCGGTCGGGCCGCTCTTCGATGAGTTGTTCGGCGGGCACCATGTGGAACGAGACGACGACCCAGTTTCCTTCCGGCACAACGCACTGATGCCAGACGTTGTCGGGGATCGAAATCCAACGGCGTTCAAGTGTGGCAGTCGCATCGCTGACGAGCGGGTGCGAGTGCCAGCGCGGGGCCGCCGGTCGGGGCGTCGCCGGCCGCCAGATCGCCCGTTTGAATGTCGCCGATCCCTCGATAGGACATCATCCGTTGCCGGCTGTTCGGATGGCGTTCGGCGCCGGTCGCAGTTTGCGAGCGAAGGATGAAGACCCAGCTCGATTGGAGGAACGGCGGCAACGACGGGCCGTAGATCGCCAGCGGCAGCGGCTCCCAGCCCATCATAGCCGTCGGGGCTCCGGCCAGCTTGCGTCCGACGCGTTCGACGACCGGCTCAATCGCCGCGCGAACGCTCGGCGAACGCAGCAAGGCATCGAGCGATTCCAGGATCGATCGCTCTTGGCTCGAAGTATCGGCGGCGTCCACGGGAAGCTCCCTGTTGGCGAGTTATGCGGCGGCGGCGTAGTTCCAATCGTTCCGGATTTCGTCTCGGATCGGCTTGCGCCAGAGCCAGATGACCAGAAACACCGGCCAGGCGGCCAACGCGAACGGCACCGCGACAAAGTACGCGCCTTGCAGGACGTCCGGCTGTCGAGACCAGTTGTAGGTGGTCGCCATCACTACGACACCCAGCACGAGCGTGAGTTCGCCCAGAAGCAGGTACGAGCCGCTCAAGAGGGCGACCCGACCCCACGACTGCTGCAACAGCACGCCGATGCCGCCTGCCAGAATCCACGCCGAGAGCGCAACCTGCACCAAGTCGCGCCCCGTGATCGAGTGCCATTGCTGCCCCACCGAGAGACCGCCGTAGGCGAGCCCATAGAGAATCGAAATCATGCCGACCGGCACGGGCCAATGGGAGCGCGGATCTGGGGGAGCGGACGTCATCAAACGCGCGGGTCTCTCAATCGTTAGCGGAGAATAACACGCCCGTGGCCGGCCCGCTGGAGTCGAAATACAGCGTCCATACTTTCGACTGCGCACCGTAACGCGCGTCCCCGCTGTGGAGCGCTCGCTCGGCCGCATTCCGCACGGTCGCGAAAGAGTCCTGTCGCAACGGCTCGAGCGCTGTGCGTACGGTGGCGTCGGAAATGCCAAGCAGCCCGAGCGCGTCGGCCGCGGCGGCCCGCACTTCGGCGAAGTCGTCTTTGGTCGCCGCCAGTAGCCGATCGGTCACTGCCGCGCGGTACTCGCTGCTGCCTGCGGCGATGCGTGCGAGCGCCAGGCAGGCGGTCGCGCGCGTGCGGACGTAGCGCGAATTGAGCCGCGCGGCGACGACCGGCACGGCCGCCCGCGCCGGCGGTCCGAAAGTCGCCAGCAGGCGCACCAGTTCCCCGTTGTCGCCGTCACCGCGGGCCAGGCTCCTGATGATGTGGGGAATTGCAGACTCGGCCTTTTTGCCCAGCTGGAACATCAGGAACGCTCCCGCCTGGCGCGTGGACTGACGATCGGATTCGAGCAGATGGACAATCCCTGGCAGCGCAGGTCGCCCAGTGAAACCAGGGCCCCCGTGTTGAAGCCGGCGAATTGTTCCGTGCTCTCCATCTCCAGCAGGAAGGGCAGGCATTCAGCAGTCGGTCCAATCTTTTCGATGGCCTGGATCAGCGCCAGCGGGCTGTCCACACGACCGCGCATCTCGTTGGAGAGCAGGACGGGCAGCGCGTCGCGGGCGGCAGGCCCCAGCCGGCTGAGGCAGGCGATGACCGCGTTCAGCCGTTCACCGGTGATCTCGCGATCGCGGAGCTTGCCAAGCAGCGCGGGGAGAGCCGCCTTCGCACACTTCGCGAGGCAGGCGGCAGCGGGCTCGTTCCCCGGATCGGGAAACGGCATAGTGCGCGGGGGACACATGTGCTCGATCAGGATCGGTAGACACGGCGTCAGCGCGTCGCCGGAACAGTTCGTCGATGCCAGCTCCAACAGCAGCGAAACATAGTGCCAGCTGCGGTCGCGCTCGACCGCGGCACGGCGAATCTCGGCGATCAGTCGCTTGTCGAAGTCCTTTTGTGGGGAGACGAAATCGGGGAGGCCGAAGACCTGGTTTTGATGCAAGAACTGGCACAGCGTCGGAAATCCTTTTTCGCCCATCAGGTAAGTGGCAAGGGCGCCATAGTGCTGCAACATTTCGTCCTTGGATCGCACCTTCTGCTGGATCTCCGCCAGATTGACGGCGATCGCCGGATCCTCGGGGGGTGTGCAGGCCAGCAGACCGGCAGCGACCCACCGCGCATGCTGACTTTTCCCTTCCCGAGCGATCTGGGCGAGTTGGGGAACGAAGGGCCTCACGCGCTGCGCGAGATCGCGCGAGGAATTCGGCGGCTTGGTAGGAAAACTCCAGTTGCGAGAGCAATCCGATTTCAGTCCGCATGACGTCGTCGGCGACTGCGTCGAGGCTGATCAGCGCACTGGCCGCGCGGTCGCGGACGCCGGCATCGCGATCCGCGAGCAGGCTGCGCAATGCGGCCAACAGTTGCGAATCCTTCGTCCGATTGGCGGAGTAGACGACCGCGGTGACTTCGTCGACGAGGTTCGCCAGGCGATAGCCCTCAGCCAGCCGGTTAGCCACGACCTGATCGAAAACCTTGAGCAGCGCCAAGGCACAGGCGGCTCGCACGCGGACGATCGGATTGCCGCTCGCCAGCCGTTTTCGCAACGGTTCGATGAGGGACGTTCCGCGCCGCACGACTGCCGACACGGCAGCGCGTCCCACGGGAATGCTGAACATCAGACAGCCGCCGTTTGACTTCATCTCCGACTGGTCGGCGAGCAGCTCGAGTTCCCGCTCGGCGGTGCCGGAGATCGAGCAATTCGCCGCGGGACAATTCAGCGAGGCGAGCGCCGTCAGGCATCCCGCGCGAATCTGGGGATGCGAATCTTGCAGGCCCCGCGCGAGCGCGGGCAGCGCTGCGGGTCCAAATCGCATCAGCGATTGTTGGACCCTAAAGTCCGGAACCTGGTTGAATCGCAACACCAAGTCGTCGGCCGCGCTGACGGCGTCGTCCCCGATCTGCCCCAGCGCCGTAATCGCGGATTGCACGGCCAAGAAATCGGCGGTCCCTTCCTGGACGGGCCTTGCCAGCAGACCGCGCAAAGCGGGAACCGCGTTCTTCGCCTCCGGCCCCATCCGGCCGATCGCGTCGGCCGCCGCGGCACGGACGCGGGGCACGGGATCCTGCAGGCGGGCGATCAACTCGGGAAGGACGACTCGGTCGTCGGGGCCAATCTTGGAGAGGCAAGCGTTCGCCGTGACCCAGGCCGTCGGGATTTCGTCCGGATCGTCGACCGGCTCGCGGAGCGCAAGGAGCCAGTCGTGGACGGCGTCCCTGCGGATTCGCCCGTCGTGCTTACCCGCCACGGCCGGCGTGACCAGTCGACGACAAGCAGCGAAAGCAAGAACGGCTCCGATCCCCACCCGGAGCGAAAGTCTCATCACGCTCCTCCTGGCCGGATCATATCCGCGCGCACGGGCCCACAAAGATGCAGACGCGTCTCGCTGTTGCAGAGTTCCGCGAAACTCCCCGGACAGCGAACGCGTAGTCCGTCAATCGCTATTTGACAGGTATTGGGTGGCATGCCAACGGCTGGACGTGGGCATGTCCGCTGCGAAGCACGCATGCCCACTGAAACCGGTGGGCATGGCACCCGACAATTGCCGGTAGACACACAGCGAGGCACTTCCGGCCGGGGCACATTAAAGTTGAGTCGACCGGCAGCGCTTGGCGGTCCGGTAAGCCAACGGTGTGACTTCACCTCTCCGATAAATCTATGACCGATTTGGAATTCGACCCCCGGAAGATTCGTTGGATCGCGCTCGACGCGGTCGGCACCTTGATCCATCCGCAGCCCTCTGCAGGCGTGGTTTACCATCGCGTCGGGCGGCGGCACGGATCGCGGCTGGCGGCGGCCGATGTATCCGCACGGTTCGGCCAGGTGTTCGCTAGGGTGCTTGAGGCCGACGACCTGGATTGCAGGTGCGCGGAGTCCGGCGACCGCCTCCACACGTGCGAAGCCCGCGAGCGAATTCGCTGGCATCGGATTGTGCGAGGGGTTCTGGACGACGTGGCGACGCCCGACGACTGCTTCACGGAATTGTTTGCCCATTTTGGCCAGCCGGCCGCGTGGGCCTGCTTCCCCGAAGTCGGCGACGCTTTGCGGAAGCTGCGGCAGGCTGGATACCACCTCGCGGTCTGCTCAAACTTCGACGCGCGACTCAACACCGTGATGGCTGGTCTGCCCGAGCTTACGCCGATTGAGTTGCGGATCATTTCGTCGGAGGTCGGCTGCCGCAAACCGTCGCCCCGATTCTTCGAGGCCGTCGTCCGGGCGACCGGCTGCGCGCCGTCGGAAATCCTCTTTGTCGGCGACGATCCGACGAGCGACGTGGCGGCGGCCCGAAATTCTGGACTGGCCGCGTTACAAATTGACCACGATGACGCCACGCTACAAAATCGGGCCCTTCGTTCGCTCGACGATCTGGTGACTCGCCTGCTTTAGACGGATTCGGCCGTATGTCCGCGCCCTGGGTGGCAATTCAACGAAATCCCACCTCAGGGGACGGCCTACAGAGGGGCGAGCTGTTGCACCTGGTGAGTCATTTGCGGCGGGCGGGGATTCGACCCCGGCTCTATTCGCGCCGCGAGCGATTGGAGGCCCGGCTGGCCAATCCCGACGAGCGAGCGACACCTGGTCTGCCTGGTGGCAGCCGGTGGTGACGGGACCGTGGGAGACTTGGCGAACCGGTTCCCCGGCGTGCCACTGGCCGTTTTGCCGCTGGGAACCGAAAACCTGTTGGCCGGCTATCTGGGCATTCCGAGCGACGGTCGATTTGTCGCGGAAATGATCGCGGCCGGCGGCACGCGGGCCTTCGACGTCGGGGTGGTCAATGGGCGGCGATTCACGCTGATGCTGACAGCCGGATTCGATGCCGACATCGTCCACCGAGTGCAGGCTCGACGGACGGGCCACATCCGAAAATGGAATTACCTCCAACCGATTTGGGAATCGTTGCGTAGTTACGGGTATCCGAAAATGCGGATTTCGGTGGAAGGGGGAGATCTATCCAACGATCAGCCCCTTTCAGGCCGGTTGCTCGTCGTGGCGAATCTGCCGGCTTACGCGATGGGGCTGCCCTTGGCGGCCAGCGCGGAAGGGAGCGACGGCCTGCTCGACTTGCGGGTCTTCCGCCGTCGTTCTGCATTCCAAATGGTTCGGTACTTATATAAGGTTGCATTGAGGCAGCATGAGTCGCTGGCCGACGTCGTTTGCGGGCGGGCTCGGCGGGTGCAAATCACCTGTGACACGCCCGTTCCCCTCCAATGCGACGGCGATCCGGCCGGCTTTACGCCCGCGGAGGTCACCATCCTCCCCGGAGCGCTGACGTTGATCGTGCCCAAAGGTCCGGCTCGCGGCGGATAGCGGCAATCTGCTCGCTATCCCCGTCCGCGGACAAGGCCGGAGTCGGACGTGCCAAACAACCCCATCCAACTCGGAAAGATTGCCTGCGGACCGGGGCACCCGCTCCTGTTCATCGCCGGCCCCTGCGTGATCGAAAATCCGGAGCTCATCAGCGAGGTTTCCGGACGCTTGGCCGAGCTGGCTGACCAGCTCGACGTGCCGATGGTCTTCAAGTCGAGCTTCGACAAGGCCAATCGCACCAGCTACCACAGCTTTCGCGGACCGGGCTTAGACTTGGGACTGAAGATCCTGGAAGACGCCCGTCGGTCGAGCGGTTTGCCGGTGACGACCGACATTCACGAGCCAGCGCAAGCGGAGCCGGCCGCTCAAGTCTGCGATATCGTGCAGATTCCCGCGTTCCTTGCCCGTCAGACCGACCTGGTGCACGAGGCGGCCGTGGCGACGGCCCGGCGCGGACGGATCATCAACGTCAAAAAGCCGCAGTTCATCGCGCCGGAAGATGCGATCCACATCGTGAAGAAGTGCGAAGAGGCGGGGAACCCGAACATCCTGCTTACCGAGCGGGGCGCGACCTTTGGCTACGGCCGGCTGGTCAACGACATGCGGGCCATCCCCGTCATGCAAAAAATGGGCGTGCCCGTGATCTTCGACGCCACACACAGCGTGCAGCTGCCAGGCGGAGCGTCGACGGGCGGCCAGCGCGAAATGATTCCGGTATTGGCCCGCGCGGCGGTCGCCGCCGGCTGCGACGCCGTCTTCATGGAAACGCATCCGAATCCGGATCGGGCGCTGAGCGACGGCCCCAACATGGTCCCGCTGGCCGAATTGCCGCGACTCATCGAACAACTCAAGCGGTTACGTTCTCTCGTCAACGAAATCCTTAGTCCCTAGGGTAGTTTGCATGTCTTTGCGAGCACGCGTTTACTCGCGCGGTTTCCGGTTCGCCGCCACGGTTGCTGCCGGACGCGGGCCCCGCTTTGCCGCCATCTGCGCCGGGCCGGCGCTGGCGTTGTTGGTGGCCGGTTGCCATTCGCAGTCCTCCACCTCGTCGACAAAGCCCGATCCGAAGTCCGGGGCAAAAGCGACCGCGCTCGCTGTGGCGGCCGAGAACCGCTGCACGCAACTACTGACGAGCGGCCTCGACATGCTGAAGCCGGGCAACATGGGCATCTCCGCGCAAGAGCAGCAGGTGGTCGACGCCCTCAACAACTGGGCAGGCGAGTGCGGCAATTCGACGGCATCGCCCGCCAACGATCCGCCCGCCGCGAAGGGCGCGACTCCGACCGCGACCGCCAAAGGCGCCGGGGTCGGCGCAAGCGGGGCTGGAGCGAGCACGACGAGCGCCAGCGGCGGGGCCAATGCCGATGCGTTTGCCGACTTGTACGACCTGGGCGACATCGAGCACATCCGCGACAGTTGGCTGGTGAAGGACCTGGGCACTGCGGCCGTCAAGGCGGAGCCGACCGACCTCGAACGGGCCGTCTCCCTCTTCGATCTGGCTGTGCGCACCGTCGCGCTCGATAACGCCGGCGACCCAGAACTCCCGCAAACGGTCTACGACATCCTGGTCATCGGACGGGGCACGGCCGAGGACCGCGCGTGGCTCTTCGGCGAGCTGTTGCGGCAAGCCGGCATGGACGCGGTAATTGTGCGACCCAATGCCGGCGCGGATACCACCGCCAAAACCCCCGATGTCAAAGCCGCTCCGACGGCGAACAAGAGTCCGTCTGGCGCCGAGCCGCGCTGGTTGGTTGGCGCGTTGGTGGACACGCAGGTCTATCTGTTCGATCCGACGCTGGGCTGGCCCATTCCGTCGCCCGACGACAAAGGGATCACGCCGACCGTGCGTCAGCCGGCAACCTTGGCCCAAGCCGCCGCACACGACGAGCTCTTGCGGAAGCTCGATGTCTCGCCGGAAAAGAAGTACCCGCTCAAAGCGAGCGACTTGAAGTCGGTGAAGGTCGAGATCATCACCTCGGGTCGATATTCGGAGCCGCGGATCAAGCGGATCGAATCGTTCTTGGCCGGCAGTCGCTCGGTGGTCGTCTACACGCCGCTGGCCGACGTCGGCGCCCGCCCGGGTTTGCGGTCGCGGGTCGAAAACGGGGGCGCCGGCAGTTGGAAGAAAGAGGACGTCAGCGTCTGGGACTATCCGGACCGCCAACTTGCGGCCGTTCACCACTTGGGCGATCAGACCAAGATCGTGCACGACGCGTTTTGGCTGCCGTTCGAGGGGCCCGTGGAGTTCGAGTTTGACCCGAAGACGATGCAGTTCAAGATCGCGCAAGGCACGACGATTACGTCGCTCAAGGGGGGCAAGCCGGCTCGCCCGCAGGCCGGCGCAATTCCCGCTCCGGGCGAAGAGAACGATCGCGTCGAAGTGCGGCACGACTCACGACTGCAGCTCAAGGCCCGTATCGCACAGCTGCAGGGAGACTTTCCGCAGGCGATTCGCAAATACCTGACCGTGCAGCTCGACGAGCTTCCCGACAAACTGGTGTTGCCGGAGGACATCCAGGAGCGGGCGAAGAGTCTGCCTCCGGACAAGCGGCCGAAGGGCCCGCTGGCGATCGAGACGCCCAAGCGCGAATTCTTTATGAATTTCCGCGCGGCCGAGGATGCCAAGTTCTGGATGGGAGTCTGCCAGCTCGAGCAGCACGAAATGGCGGCCGCCGCAGAAACTTTCGAAGCCTACATCCGCCGCTACAGCCAGGGGGGCGTGGGCACTTGGATCATACAGGCCGCTTATCTCCGCAGCTTGACCTTGGCGGAGATGAAGAAATTCGCGCTGGCCGTTCAGGCCGCTCGACAACTGGCGGACGCACTTCCGGAAAACGACTTCCACCGGCCGACGTTCGAGCTCTTGGGCGAACGCTGGCGCAGTGCCCGCGATGCGGCAAAGCCCACTTCGAGCACTGCGTCGGCGACGCCAGATAAATCGGCCACCGAAAAGACCAACACCGAGAAGGCGAGCGCGGAGAAGCCGACGGCCGAGAAGAGCGCCACTGAGAAGCCCGCGGCCAAGCCGAACACGCCATGAGTTCGTCGTACGGCAAGCTGCCAGCGTGCCCGCGGATCGCCAGTCCACGCGTCCAAAGGACAGCTGAGAGCTTCGCCGACAGCCGCCAATTAATCCCGGGCGAGCTGGGCGCTTGACCTAGGCAATCCTGGGCAAGCTGGCAGCTTGCCCTACGTCGCAGAGGGGGTTCTTAGAGCTTCGGCGGCTCGTGGGAGACTTCGGGTTGCCGCGGCATGTTCCGCTGGCGGTCGTCGTCGAGCAGCAGGCGCGGCGGACGCGGTTGCCGCGGCGGCGGGTAGTTCACGTGCAGCTCGTGCCAGTCCCATCCCATCGGCGACGCCAGTTCTTCCTTGGCGAGCGCCGCCCATTGCGTCCCCTTGTGATCTTCGATCACCCCTTCGAGATACTCGCGGGCCCGCTTGGCGAAGTGCTGAATCCGCGACGGAGACTTGTCTTCCTTGGCCGGCTCGATTCGCCAAGTATTGCTGGTCGCGTCCTGAAACGGCTTGGGTGAGACTTTCATGTCGGCCAGCATCATGTTGTAACCGAGGGCCCGCGCTCGCATCGCCAGCACGCGGCCCATCGCCAGGTCGAAGCTCGCTTTCCAGCGGGGCGTGTCGAGCCGCGAACGGTCCCGCTCACCGGCTTCCAAGAGCGTGTGCATTTCGTTGAGGCGATAGTCGAGCTCGGCCAACGGCTTCTGCGCCTCGGTGATCTGCTGCCGCAGCGTGTTGTCGTTGTCGGCACGAAAGACGAGTTGCGGGCGGGGCAACTCTTTGCGGCCGGCGTGCGCATCCTCCGTGCTGACGAGGGCGGCCTGGTAGAGCGCGGCCTTCGCGCCATTGCGCCCCCGTTCCAACTCGTAATCCCTGAGCGGGCGATAGTCGGGGACGTAGTTCCGCAGAATGGCTTCGTCGAATCGGGGGCCGGGCAGCTCATCGGAGACCAGGAACAAGCCGCCCGTCTCCGCGCACAGCCGGCAAAGAGCGTACGGACCGAAACCCGAAGTCAGTTCCTCGAGCTGACGGCCACGACCGCCCCAGAAGGGCAAGGCGACCCCCTCCAGCTCGGCGGTTTCCGGCCCGCGGTTGGTGTAGGCGTAGCCGTGGAAGCCGTCCGGAAAGACATAGGGGAAGTAGTGCCGCTGGCGGCCGAAGACGGCGTCGTCGCCCACGCAGTAAACGCGCATGCCGAATCGCCGCAACTTGACGATCGCGTCCTCGACTTTGCGATAGTCGCTGCCGCGCTCGTCCGTAACGATCACGATCATCACGCGCCGCCGCTCAGTCTTGCCGAGCCGATAAGTCTTAAACCGTTCGGCCGCGGACATCGCCGCGGTGAAGACATTCTCGACGGCCTCTTTTTCATCGCCGTCGTCCTCGACCTTTCGAACGGCCTTCTTGATGGCAGCCACGTCGTCGACGGGCTTCTTAGTCAAGTAGTTGATCGACTTGCCGAAGGTGGCCACGGACGTCTTGAGAGCGCCGTTTTTGCCGACCCCCAACAGGCCCAGCTGGCGATAAACGTTCTCGAAGCGGTCGGCGATTTCGTCGCGACGGCTTTTCATCGAGGGCGTGGCGTCGAAGAGCCAGACGACCAGCGTGTTTTCCTGCCGCAGCGAAGCCTCGATCTCGAAAGTCAGGCGATCGATCGCCCCCCGCACGCCGCCGGTGTGCTCGGTCGATCCCGTCGTCTCGTTCAATTCGGCCAGTTCGCGGTTGCCGGTGGCGACGCCGACGTCGGACAGCGGGCGGCTGACGTTGATCGGTCGCATTCCGACCGTCGAGACGGAGCTGGAAACGTTGACGACGGGTGCCTTGGGCGTCTGAATCGCAGCGACAGCGTTCAAGGTGCCGGTCCGCAGTCCGGCCAGGGACGAATTGTCGCCGCCGTTGCCGATTTCGGGCGCCGCCTCGGTGGAGAACCGCAGCTCCTGCGGGATCGTGCTGAAGGTTTCTTCACCAGTCACCGACGCGGTGACCTCCGGCTCGCGGAACAGCATCGTGGCGAAATGGATCGGCCAGAGAGCCACCAGAATCAACAGGTGCCCGGTGAGGCTGATCACCCAGGAGGGAATGCGGCGACGCGTCTCGGGCACGCCGATGAATTCTTCCGGCGGCAGTTCGTCGCCGTTAGCAGGCGAACTGGCAGCCGCCGAAGCAGTGGCTGCCACAAACGGAACGGCAGCATCGGCTGTCGCCCCGGAGGGCTTTCCCACGGAGCCTGCTGCGGCTCCCGTCGATTCAACGAGCGTCTGATTCACGGGTTGCGTCCAACCGTCCCGACTCGGACTCCCCTCCCCACGACTCCCCTGCCCCACAACAGCCGCCTCTCCTTAAATTTACTCGACTCAACCCCTTCCGACAACGGCCTTCGCCCCGCAGCCGCGCCAAGATTGCGTCGTTGTTACGGTGATCCCATACTGAACGCTGACCTGCCCTTGCCGCCACTTTTCGGGAGACCGAGCCGCGTGTCCGTCGAGTTAAGCCAGTTTGCCCGTTCGCTCTCCGTCGAGACGGCCTTTACCGTGCTGGCTGTCGCCAAGAGTCTCAAAGCGGCCGGCAAGGACGTTGTTGAGCTGGAAATAGGCGACAGCCCCTTCGACAGCACGGCTTCGGCCAAGTCGGCGGGCGTCCAGGCGATCCAGAACAACCAGTCACACTATTGCCCGTCCCCCGGCATTCCCGAGTTT
Organism: uncultured Planctomycetaceae bacterium; assembly: GCA_963813715.1. Taxonomy (GTDB): domain Bacteria; phylum Planctomycetota; class Planctomycetia; order Planctomycetales; family Planctomycetaceae; genus DASPSM01. Next base: position 531,346 of record CAWFAK010000008.1, read on the forward strand.
CGCGAGGCGGCCGCCCGCTTCGTGAAGCGCGAGTTCGGCATTCCGGCCGAGGCCAAGAACATAGTCGCCGGCCCCGGGGCGAAGGTCTTTGAGCAGTTCTTCTGCGAGGCGTTTTTGGACCCGGGCGACGGCGTGCTCGTCTTCGGGCCTTATTTCCCGACCTATCTGCCGAATATCGAGCGGCGCGGAGCGCGGGCCGTCGTTCGGCCGCTGCGGCAGTCGAATCAATTTCGCCCGGAGATCGCCGAGATCGAGCGGTTTCTGGCCGAGGATCGGGCACCGCGGGCCATCTTCCTCAATTCGCCGCACAACCCGACCGGCGGGGTGGCGATCGTCGACGACCTGAAACGAATTGCCGACCTGGTGCGGGGCAAGAACGTGGCCGTCTTCAGTGACGAGCCCTATTGCCACATGGTCTGGAAGGGCAAGCACGCGTCGATCCTCGCGCAGCCGGGCATGCTCGAGCAGGGCGTGGCCGCGTTCACTTTCAGCAAGTCGTACAGCATGAGCGGTTGGCGCTTGGGCTTTGCCGTCGCCGGAGCGCCGATTGCCGACGCGATCGGCAAGATGATCAACACGACGCTCTCCTGCACGGCGACCCTGGTGCAGCTTGCCGGCGCCGCCGCGCTCGAACGCGACCAGGCCGAACGCGACGCCGTGATGCTCAAGTTCCGCGACAAGGTCGAGCTCTTGACGGCTGGACTCAACCACATCGACGGATTTCGCACGCTCGAGCCGACCGCGACGTTCTACGTCTTTCCCAACGTGGCTCCGGTTTGCAATCGGCTCGGCATCACCAGCCACGGGTTGGCTCTGTATTTATTGGAGGCCGCCGACGATCGCTTCGGCATCGCCTGCCTGGGGGGCGAGTGCTTCGGCGCCGCGGGACAGGGCTTCTTGCGATTCAGTTGTGCCGAGCCCAACGATCGCATCCAACAGGCGCTCGACTTCCTGCCCGTGGCCATCGGGCGGACGGATCGGGTGGCTGCCTATCTGGAGAAGCACGCGCAGTTCCGCCTGAAGCAGCCATACCCGGTGGCGAGCTAATAATGTCAGGAGCATCGTCCCCGTCGCCCCGGCTTTACCGCTGGGGCACCAGCATCGTGCTCGGCTGCTGCTGGCTGATCATGTTCACCGGCACGCACTGGCCGCACGTCAGCCTGGAGCACTATCCCCAGAACTTCGACAAAGTCTTGCACTTCACCGGCTACGCCGGCTTCGGGTTTTTGATCGCCGCGTGGGTCTCGGCCCGGCGCAAGTTCGGCCTCCGCGATTTCGCCGCGGGCTTCGCGGTCATTTTCATCTACGCGATCCTCGACGAAGTGACGCAGCCCTACTTCGGTCGCGACTGCGAGTTTGGTGACATGGTGGCCGACTGGTGCGGCGGCACGATTGGTATGACGGTCTTCCTGCTCCTGCGGACGACGCTCCGCTCGCTTGGCCTGCTTCCTCAGGTTGATCGGAGGCCCCAGGTCGACATCGAAGCCCAGTCTGCGGGTTCTTAACGGCGCTTCGTCAAGCTTTCGAGTAGACGAATCGTGCCCCCGCGGGCGTCCTCAGAATGAAACCGCAAGTCGAAGCAAAATTTGGGCGGTTTCTCTCGTGATATCCTGGGGTCGGTTGCGCCTGTCGAGAGACGACAGGAAAGTTCCGCGACCAGGAGCCTGCTATGGCGATCTTTTCGCTCATTGTTTCCTTGATCTTCGCGGGGCTGGTGGCGGTGACTCTCGCCACCTCGCACAGCTACAAATTCGGCGCCACCACATCGCTCGCCTGTCTTGTGGTAGGCGTGTTTTTCTGTCCCGCCCTCGGCGCTTTCTTTCCACCCGTCGGCCTGACCGCTCTGGGCCTATTAATTGTGTGTAGCGTGCTGGCGGCCCGCAGCTTCCGGCCGACCTCGCGGCAAATCGCGCTCGTCAGCGTCGCAATGGTCTTCGTGGGGATGGCGGGCGGAGTATTGTTCTCGCTCGATTATGTGCTGCATCTCCGCGACCTGCGCACGGCTTATCCGCTCGTCTCCGTGGCATCGCGGCTCGAATACGAGCACCGGCCCACTCCGAACTCGGTTCCCGCTGCTGTCGTCGCGGTTATGGCCGATGGCGGCGCGAAGTTCGGACCGCCACCACAGAACGCGCCGGCCTGGAAGGCGCTCGCCATAGCAGAAGAAAAGCAGACCCGCTGGGGGTCGCGACTGCGCGCTCTCGAAGCGATTCATGCATCCATCGTGGGGCAATTCGTCGACGCTCCCGGATTCGGGATCGCCCGGATGTCTTACGTCAACGAATTCGCCCTCAAGGAACGCCGCGAGTCGCCGGGCTCGCTACGCGGAACGAACGAAAAATATCCGCCAACCGAGCGCCCCGACGCTTTGAGGGGTACGCCTCTCACCGCGACGCGTCCGACCGACACGCACAGCCCCTTCGAGGGGCGGCTGTGGGACATTCACGAGAGCGGCCTCAACGACTTCTTCAGTCAGGAGGACGAGGGGCTGCTGATCGACCGCGACCACGTAGCCGGATTCGTGTCACACCGATTCAGCAAGGAGTTTCCCCCTCGGCCTACGTCCACACCACTCAAATGGGAGCTGGTGCGATTGGAGTTGGCTAGCTTGCGACGTTTCGGCCGCCCGATGGTCTACGCCACCAACCGCGAACTGCCGCGGATGGACCAACTTGAAAAAATGCCGACGCGTGAACCAAGCGCGTTCGAAGCGGCCGCGCTCGGCTCACTGGCCGAAGGCGAAGAAATTATCTACCTGCAGCGAGGGCACTGCGTCCTCGCGATGGGAGCCCTCCGCGCGCAAGCAAACTGCACGAAGTGCCACGAAGTCCGTCGGGGAGCCTTGCTCGGCGCCTTCTCCTACGAGTTTCTGGGCAACGCGACGCCCGCCGGCGACGCTCCGTCCGCCAAGCCACCGATCTGAAGCCTGTCTGCTTTCTCGCGCCGCTTCCGCTTAGATATGGTAGGCGGGAGCCAGTGCCGCTTGGGCAGCGCGGTTTGGCCATGCCCGCCGTCTGACGGGTTGTCGAAAGCCTTGGCCGCAATTGCTGTCTGCGCCGGACGATGCGATGTATGACGGCGGCGAAACGACCGAGTTTCAGCTTCTGCTCGATCGCTGGGCGGCCGGTGACGTAGCGGCTCGTGATCGGCTGCTCGAGCGGGCCGGCCAGCGATTGCTCGCGCTCACGCGGCGGATGTTGCGGGGTTATCCGCATCTGCAGCGCTGGGAACAGACGGACGACGTCTTTCAAAGTGCCGTGCTGCGGCTGTATCGCTCGCTGGGAGACGTGCGGCCCGAATCGATCGGGCAGTTCTTCGGTCTGGCGACGACTCAGATTCGCCGCACGCTGATCGATCTGGCCCGGCATCACTTCGGTCCAGAGGGAGCGGCCGCCCGGCACCAGAGCAGCATTGCCGACCAGCAACGCACGGACTGCGCGGAGCGATGCGGCACCCGCGCGTGCCGACGAGCGGCCCGAAACGCTCGACGCCTGGGCGCGTTTTCACGAGGCCGTCGAGTCGCTCCCCCACGACGAACGCGATGTCTTCAGTCTGATCTGGTACGGCGAAGCCACCCAGCGCGAGGCGGCCGAGCTGTTCGGCGTGACCGAGCGAACCATTCTGCGGCGATTGGTGCGGGCCCGGCTGCTGTTGCACGAATCTCTCAAGAATGTCCGCGAGTGTTTTGAGGAGGCCAATCATCATGGCGCTTGACGATCGACTGAGCGATTTGCTCGTGGACTGGGAACAAAGCCAGCGCGACGGCCGCGAGACGACGCCCGAGGAACTGTGCAGGGACGCCCCCGATCTCTTGCCCGTCGTCCGCGAGTCGATCGATTCGCTCAAAGCGACGCGCTGGATGTTCGCGCCGATCCGAGTGAGCCGAACGGCGTGTGCGGTTACGACGCCTCGCGAGCCGCCCTGCACGACACCGAGCTGCCCGCCTCGCATCTGACGGTCGAGCAGTTCGCCGCCTCGATCTTTCAAAGCGGCCTGCTGTCGGCCGACGAGATCGCGGAGCTCAACCAGCGACTGGCCGCCAGCGACCTGCCCGGGCGAGGCGCGGCGAAATCGCCTCGCGGCTGGTGACCGAAGGCAAACTCACGCGGTACCAGGCGTCGGTGCTGCTCAAGGCGTCGAAGGATCCGCTGCTCGTCGACAACTACGTGATTCTCGACACGCTCGACACGGGCGGCATGGGGCTTGTCTTCAAGGCCCTGCACCGCTCGATGAACCGCGTCGTCGCCCTCAAGCTGCTGCCGGCCGCGATGATGGCCGCCCGCGACACGGTGAAGCGGTTTCAGCGCGAAGTGCAGGCGGCCGCTTCGCTCTCCCATCCCAACATCGTCGCCGCGTACGACGCCGACGAATCGGCCGAAGATCGCCTACCTGGTGCTCGAATACGTCGAAGGGACAAACCTGTTCCGCCTCGTGAAAGAGCACGGGCCGCTACCCGTCGCCCGAGCGTGCAACTACGTGCGGCAAGCAGCGCACCGGTCTGGCTTATCTGCATTCGCGGGGCATCATTCATCGCGACGTCAAGCCGGCCAACTTGATCCTGGCAAACGACGGCACGGTCAAGCTGCTCGACATGGGGCTCGTGCGGTTCGCGTCGTCCGAGGATTTGTCGAGCGTCGAGACCGACCAGGAACTGACGCAGGCGGGCATCGTGATCGGCACCGTCGCCTACATGTCCCCCGAGCAGGCCCTCGACACCCGATCGGCCGACCAGCGCTCCGACATTTACAGCCTGGGCTGCACGCTCTTCTTCCTGCTCACCGGCCGCTCGCTTTACCACGAAGAAACCGGCATGAAGACGCTCTTGGCGCATCGCGAGCAGGCCGTGCCGTCGATCCGCGAGTTCTGCGAGGACGCCCCGGTCTCGCTCGACGCCGTCTTTCGCACGATGGTCGCCAAACGTCCCGCCGACCGGCTGCAGTCGATGACTGAAATTGTCGCCGCGCTCGACGCGTGTGTGCCAGGACTGGCCACGAATTCACCGGCGGCGGTCGCTCCGCGACACGCTTTGAACGTGCGTCCGATCCCCGACTCTTGGCGTCGTCGGTGGAAGCGCTTGCGGTCCAGCCCGCTGCGAATCGCGCTGGCGATCGCCGTCGTCGCCGCCATCGCGGCAGGTGGGGTCTATTTCGCCGGCACTCTGATTCGGATCAAGAGCAGCAAGGGGACAATGGACATCTATGTCGACGACCCGAAGGCCAGCGTGGAGGTGACGCCCGGCGTTACCGCGCCGAACGGCGTCGCGCAGTTCGACAATCGGCACACCGCCCCGCCGACCGCCGACCCGTTCGATAAGCAGCGCGAGATCGAGAGACGCCAGTCGAAGATCCAGGAGCTGGAGGTCGAAAACCAGCGATTGCGCTCGGAAGCCGACGCCGTGCGTAACCGCGGCCGGATAGTCACAAACGGATTTCCAGCGCGGCAGCGACCCGAAGCGGGACCGGAACCCTTCATCGTTCCGCTACGCCAAGCCCCCAGCGTCGATCGGCAGGTGGCCCAGTGGCTGTTTAGCTTTCCCGGCACGCTCATTTGGCTTCACGGAGAAGTCCAGGCGCCGCTGCAGAGCATGCGACAGTTTCCGGAAGGAGACGCGGATCGAGGGAATCTTCTGCAGGCGACTGGCGAGGCCCATTCGCTACAGTGAGCAGGACGTCGAGCGATTGGCGGCGCTTTCCGAATTAAGGTGGTTGAGCATCGACAGTCCCACCGTGACCGATGCCTTTGTCGTCCGTCTGAAGCCGCTCAAGGCGCTCAGAGGGCTCTCTCTGGAGGGGGCGAAGATCACGGACGAGTGCTTGCCCGCGCTAGCCGGCATGACCCACTTGTCGAGCCTGAACTTGAGCGGCGCTCAAGAAATCACCGACGCAGGCCTGACGCATCTGGCCGCCCTCAAGTCGTTGAACGCCCCGAATCCAGCGGCGGAGGGCGGCAGCAGCGAATTGCCTCCCTGGCTGCGAATGGAAATCGCGCGGCGGCCCCGCCCGAGTCTTGTGCTCGATAGCACACGGACAACGGAAGCCGGGCTGCTCAAACTCCAGCAAGCACTTCCCAATTGCGCCATCTACGCGTCGCATATTTATCCGGGAAGCAGCGTCGCCGGTCTGCCGCTTCCGCCGCGAGTCGGCTCCTCCGACCGCGACTGGGCGATCTGGATCTTGAGCCACTACATGAACGGCCGCATTTACACTGATCTCGATTCCGATACCGCCGTATTTAAGCCACAGGATCTGCCGCCGATCGAATTCCACATTGAACGGATTGGTTTTGGGGCGACCGATTTCGTGGTCCCTGTGTTGAACGAGTTCCTGTTTCGGCGCTTCGCCGAACTGTCGCACCTCCGCGCCCTGCAGATTGACCAAAAGGTGCCGGGCGCGAATTGAGCGGCCTGGCGGCAATCAAGTCGCTGCGATCGCTCGGGCTCGGCGAAGGAAGTGCCGGCGACGACTCCCTGCGGCCGCTGGCAGCGCTCACCGGGCTGACCACGCTCACGGTGCAAGGGAGCGACATCACGGATGAGGGGCTCAAGTCGTTGGCCCCACTCAAGGGCCTCGCGCAGCTCGTGCTCGACGGTCGCGCCCGCAACCTGCACGGCACGGGCTTCGAAGCTCTCGTCGGCAACACCGCGCTCCGCAGCCTCGATCTCACGGGAGCGGGCATCGAAGATGACGGTGCGCGTCAAATCGCTCGCCTGACGGGCCTTGAGTCACTCAACCTGGCCGAGACGTGGATCGGCGGCACGGGGCTGGCCGAACTGTCCAAACTCAAACACCTCAAGTCGGTGAAGCTCAGGTTTTGCCGGCGACTCCGCTCGGCCGATCTCGCCCCCCTCGTCGAACTGCCCGCGCTCGAGGACCTCAGGCTGACCGACTGCCGCATCAACGACACCGCTGTCGACACGCTGAAGAAGCTCACGAATCTACGAACATTGAACGTCGATGGCACGGGCATGTCGGCCGACGCGATCGGCGGACTCCAGCGGACGCTCCCGCGTCATTCCGGCACCGCAGGCCCTGCGGGCCAAACCCAGGTGAATCCGACCATTCGGTTGCCGCAGTCGGGCCTCGGACGGGCCTCGTCCGCTGCCGGAGCCCAAACGGGGCAAATCCCTGGAGCTGGATCGGAGAGCTTCGTCGTCCCGCGACCTCAACCCTCCGTGCCCAGTGTCGATCGGCAGGTGGCGCAATGGCTGCTGAACTTTCCGGGGACGCTCATCTTTCTGCAACGCGAGTCCGGAAGGCCGATCCAGAGCATCGAACAATTCCCCGCCGGCAACCATCCAATCGAGGCCATCTTTGTGGGATTGGGCCAAAAACTCCCCATCAGGTACCAGGATGCAGACGTTGACCGCCTGGCTTCACTGCCCGAATTGAAATGGCTGAGTCTCCACAGCGCCACCGTGAACGATGCCTTTGTCGTGCGGCTCAAGGGCCTCAAAGGGTTAGAAGGTCTCTCCTTGGGGGTGCAAATGTGACCGACGAGTGCTTGCCGGCCCTGGCCGAAATGACGCACCTTTCGAGCCTGGACCTGAGCGGATGCGGGGGCATCACGGATGCCGGCCTCAAGCACCTGGCCGTCCTTAAATCGCTCAACGATGCCAACCGCAGTATCCACCGAGGCGATATCAAAAACTGGCTCCGACTGAGATTGTCCGGAAGGCCACTTCCGTCGCTCGTGCTCGACAGTACGCAAACGACTGAGGCCGGGCTGCTCAAGCTCCAGAAGTTCCTGCCGGCCTGCGCGATTTACGCGTCGCACATTTATCCCGGCGTAGGGTTGACCAATCTGCCCCTTCCACCGGAGCCCGGCTCCTCGGACTGCGCTTGGGCGGAATGGATTCTCGAGGCATTTCCCAAGATGCAAGGTATCGACTGATATCGATCCCGACAGGGTCTTCGCCAGGATCCAAGACCTGCCGCCGACTGAATTTCACATCGAGCGGATCAGTTTCGGCCCAATCGACAGCCAGGAGTACGGCTCCGGTCTCGATGCGTTCCTGTTTCGACGCTTGGGCGACCTCTCGCACCTCCGGGGCCTGCAGATCGATCGAAAAGTGATGGCGCGGGACCTGGGCGGGCTGGCGGCCATCAAGTCGCTGCAAATGCTCGAACTCGGCGCAGGCAACGTCGGCGACGATTCCCTTGAGCAGGTGGCGGCGCTCACTAGTCTGAAAACCCTCGTGGTCCGAGGGAGCGACATCACGGATCAGGGACTTAAGTCGTTGGCCCCACTGAAGGAACTGACGCAACTCATGCTCGACGGTCACTCCCAAAACCTGAACGGCAAGGGCTTCGAGGCCCTCGTTGGGATCACCACCCTGCGGAATCTCAATGTCAGTGGAGCGGGCATCGATGACGATGGGGTCCGCCAGATCGCGCAGCTCGCCGGTCTGGAAAAACTCGACCTGTCCGAAACCGGCATCAGCGGCAAGGGATTGGCGGAGCTGGCCCGACTCAAACACCTCAAGTCCCTGAATCTCAGATTTTGCCGGGCCATGCGCTCAGCCGATCTCGCCCCACTCGTCGAGTTGCCGGCGCTCGAGGACCTCTCGCTGGCCGACTGCCGCATCAACGACGAAGCGGCCGACACGCTCAAAAAGCTCAACAAATTGCGGACATTGAATGTCGACCGAACCGGAATGTCGTCTGACGTGATTCGTGAACTTCAGCGGACGATTCCGAAGACGCGCGTCTCACCGGCGGGTGTCCAGATCCAGGCGACTCCGGGAGGTCCAAGGAAAAACTCGACCGCATTTTGACAACTCGCAAGTCCGCTCGCCCGCTCGGCCGGCGGCGATCGTCGGCAAAACTGAGAATGAGATCTCCGACCGGCGTGAGCTGTTCGGCAACTCGCGGACCCGCGGGCCAAAACCTGGGTCGTCCGATGTCGACTGGGCCACCTGGCTGCTCAACGCCAATCCGCAGGAATTCACTTGCCAGGTGTTCGTCGACGTCGATCCGAAGCTCACCATCACTCGAACGAGCGATCTCCCTCCAATCAACTTCCACATTCAGAAACTCCGGTTCGGGCAGCCGGGCGACTCTAAGGGATTGCCCATGACCGCTTCCTTCTTCGAGAGACTGGCCGACCTGACTCAACTTCAGACGCTACAAATGTATGGCGAGGTCCCGACGAAGGAGCTGCGCGGCCTAGTCGCGCTCAAATCGCTGCACGCGCTGGCGATTCATGACGCCAGCGCCGGCGACGACGCTCTCGGGGCGATCTGCGCCATGACTCATCTCGAAAAGTTGGTCTTTGACAGCGGGGCGATCACCGATGGGGGACTCAAGTCATTGGGCTCGCTGAAGGAACTCACGGAGTTGTCACTGCCCGGTTGCGCCCGGAACCTGCATGGCACGGGTTTCGAGGCCTTGAGAGACATTACCACGTTGCGGATGCTCCGCGTCGCCGGGTCGGGCATTGACGACGACGGGGCGAAGCAAATCGGCAAGCTCGTCACTTTGGAGCAGCTTGACCTGGCGCACACGTGGATCAGCGTCAAGGGGCTCGCGGACCTCGCGGGTCTCACGAATCTCAAGTTGCTGAATCTCAGCCGCTGCCAGCGTTTGCGGGCGACCGACATGGCCCCCCTTGCCGGAATTTCCTCGCTGGAGGTCGTCTCGCTCAACGGATGTCGGATCGGTGATAGGGCCGTCGACGCACTGAAAAAGCTTCCGAAGCTTAAGTTTCTGCAGCTGGACAATACGGACGTGACACCAGCAGCGATTCGCATGCTCCGGGACACGCTCCGGCAAGCACGAGTCGTATCGCCGGCGCTGGCAAACTAGCCGCGACAGTTTTGTCGGGCGTTGTGCCTGCCGATGGTTCGGACAGAAGCCGGGACGGCACGCTCAGCGTGCCCTATTGGTCCGTCCATCGCTATCTGACAGGTATGGGTGCCATGCCCACGGCTCGCCGGGGGCATGTTTTCCGCTGCGAATCGCGCATGCCCACCGAAACCAGTGGGCATGGCACCCGACATTTACTGGTAGACGCACTGCTACCCGGGCTATGGCACCATGCCGGGGAAGACGGATCGCCGCCCCTAGCGTCCCAACACATGCCGCAGCGCCGATTCCAGCTCGGGATGGCGGAACGGGTAGCCCGTTTCTTCGAGCCTGCTAGGCACGACGCGGATACTCGCCAACAGCAGCTCGTCGGCCATTTCGCCTAGGGCTAATCGCGCGAGGAAGGCGGGCAAAGGGAAGATTGTGGGCCGCCGCAGGACATGGCCGAGCGTTTTCGTGAAGTCGCGATTGGTCACCGGATTGGGCGCGACGACGTTGACCGGGCCGTTGAGCGTGTCGCAGGTGATTGCGTGGTGGATGGCCCCGACGACGTCGTCGATGGCGATCCAGCTCATGTATTGCCTGCCGCTGCCGATCACGCCGCCGCCACCGAGCTTGAACGGTGTGAGCATCTTGGCGAGTGCGCCGCCCGCGGGCGACAGCACAATGCCAAATCGGACGTTGACGACGCGAATACCGCGCGGTCGCACGCTCTCGGTGATCGCCTCCCAGTCTTTGCACAAGTCGGCCAAAAATCCGCTGCCCCCTTCGAACCGCTCGTCGAGTAATTCGTCGCCGCGGTCTCCGTAGAAGCCGATGGCCGACGCGCAAACGAGCGTCTTCGGCGGTTTCTGCAGGCGATTGATCGCGTCGCACAAGAGGCGCGTGCCGTCGAGGCGACTGTCGCGAATTCGCTTCTTGGTCCGCTCGTTCCAGCGGGACGAGATATTTTCGCCGGCCAGGTGGACGATGGCGTCGTGCCCTTCGAGCCCGTCCTGATCGATGGTGCCCAGCACCGGGTCCCAGCGGACGGCGGGGCCGCTCGCCCTGTCGCGGCGGACGAGCCGCGTGACGCTGTGCCCGCCGGTCGTCAAAAAGGGGATCAACGATCCGCCGATGAGGCCGCCGGAACCCGAGACGACAATTCTCATGCAATCCGTCCCCGTCAGCGCCCGCGCTTTGAGATGTGCATTGAGGTCGGCAGCCAGCGTCTGGTGCCGATAACGAAATGTCGCTTCGAGCTTGCGTCGGACGAACCGGCCGCCCAGCCACTTCCCGACGAGGCCGAACGGCAGGGTGTACTCGATCCGGTCCTCCATCCAGGAGGCGTCGTCGGCTGCGTGCTCGATTGAAGTGGCGGGCTCGATTGTATGCGTATGTTCCCAGCGGGCAAACGGGCCGCGAACCTGGACGTCGCGAAATTGGCGACCGGGCACGAAGCCATGATGCTCGGCCGTCCAACGCCGCCAGAACGGGCCGACCGCCACGTCGATTTCCGCCCGCGACCTCTCGCCGAGCGGCTGGCCATCCGAGACAAGCCGCATTCGCTCCCACGGGGGCGCAAACCGCGCGAAGGCCCCCGACCGCATGTGCCACGCATAAACGTCGGCCGCCGACGCCGGCAGACGCGAACGATAGACGAACGTCTCAACCTTCATTTCGGGCACTTCATTCAGGGCACTCGTGGGCCGATGTCGGGTCAAGCGCAAGCCGCAACCGTGCGACCGCGCCGGCCGTCGTTACGCGGGCCCATTCTTTGCTAAGTCCATGTGCGGCCGCCAGCTCGCGAAAAGTTTGCGGTTGTTCGTGCTGATTGAGGCCGAAGCGAGCGGCGAGCAAAGCCCGCTCACGATCAGGGAGTGCGGCCAGGTGCTGGTCCAGTCGTTTCAGCTCCTCGCGCTGGGCGAGCCCGGCACCGGCCTCGGTCTGCGGAGGCAGCGGCAGCCAGTGCGGGGGTGTCCGCGACAGCGATTGCATGGTTCGCCGCCGCTCGCGCTTGCGGAGGCGCACGAAGTGATGGGTCAATGCCCGCGTCGCGTAGGTGCTGAAGCGGGTGCCGCGGCCGGCGTCAAACCGCTCGACACAGCGGAGCAACAAAATCGAGGCTTCGCTCACCAGATCCTCCAGCGACTGTTGCGGGCTGGCGAAACGCTTGGCCACGGAGACGACCAATCGCAGGTTCGACAGCGCGATCCGGTTGCGGATGGCCGTGGCCCGCGCCCTCGACGTCGTGTGGCGGCCGTCGCCTTTTCGCCGGCAAACGGCCTTGCCCGGTAGGGCCGACGCTTCCCGTGCCTCTTTGAGATACCGGAAGAGTCGCCGCTCTTCGCCCGCGGCCAAGAGGTCGCACTCGCACAGCTTTGCCAGGGCCAGACTGGGCCGTCTCACGGATGTGCGCATCGCGGCTTTCTCCTTCCATCCAGCAAACCGCAAAGCAGTCCGTGGCCTTAACGGGAAAAACGAAGATTTTTCTGATCCGGCTGTCGGCACCTCATCTGCCCGTCCTGCCGTCGCCGAAGCCCGATTGCCTTGCAGTCTTGCAAGTCGCGGGCCGAACCTGGATGCTAAATTTCCGTGACGGCTGATTCCGCGGGACGGCTCGGCAGCAGACAGCCGAACGCTGGTGAAGGGATAACTGTCGGATGCTCGATCGCCGAGAATTTCTGCAAATCGGTTCCGTGGGAGCGCTCTCGCTGGCGGCAGGGGCTGGCAGCGAGCGGAGAAACGGGTCGCGATTCGGCCGCAATTACGCCCCGCATCTGGGCTTGTTTCGCCATCACGCGGGGCTCGATCCGCTCGAACAAATTCGGTTTGTCGCCGACGAGGGCTTTCGCTCGCTCGAGGACACGGGTCTGCGGGCGAAGCCGATCGCGTTGCAGCGGCAGATAGGCCGGGAGCTGACCCGGCGCGGCCTGTCGCTGGTCTGCTTCACCGGCGTGGCCGAGTTCGGTCGCCCCACGTTTGCCTCCGGCCGACCGGAGCTGCGGCAAGCCGTCCTGCGTGACCTGCGGCTGGCGATCGAGGCTGCCGAACGGGTCGGGGCGCGGCAACTGAGCATCGTGCCGGGCAAACGGGAAGTGGCCCTCGATCCGAGCACGCAGCAGCGACATGCCCTCGACTTGTTGCACCGCTGCGCGGATGTCTGCGAGCCGCACGGAGTCACGCTGTTACTCGAGCCCATCGACTACGGGCCCGGTCATTCGCGGCTCTTTCTGCGATCGGCCCGCGATGCGGCGGCCTTGTGCCGTTCGGTCGGCCGGTCGTCGTGCCGCGTGCTGATCGACGTTTATCAGCAAGCGGTCGCCGGCGAAGATGTGCCGGCCTTGTTGACCGACGTAGGCGACGTGCTGGGGCACGTACAGCTGGGTGATTATCCCGGCCGCAAAGAACCCGGATCGGGCGAGCTCGATTTTCGCAGATTGCTGGGGACGCTCGACGCCGTCGGCTACCGGGGAGCTCTCGGCATGGAGCACGGGACGACGCTCGCCGGGCGACCCGGCGAACGGGCCGTCATTGACGCGTATGTCGCGATCGATCGCATGGCGCCGGCTACGCACTGTTAATCGGTGATCTCCGGGGGCTCACGCCCCCGGCTCGGATGTGCGCGAGCGACGCTTATCGCCGCAGCGCCTGCGCCATCTGCTTCTGCCACTCGGCCACGTCGTGCTCGGTCAGCTCGAAGACGTCGATCGAATAGCCGATCCGCGCGACGGGCTGGAAGAAACCAAAATACTCGAACTGGCCAATGTTGACCGGTTGAATCGTGCCGGCCGGCGTGCGTACCCAGTGCGGCCTTCCCTGCTCGAAATTCACGCTGACGGCAAATCGTCCGGGCTGCGGCGCGTTGCCCGGCGGGAGGTGATAGCGGATGCCGAGTGCCGTGGGCGGCACGGTGCCGAAGTAGGCCAGGCCGATTTCGCCGCTGGTTCCCTGCCCGCCTGCTTGTTCGTCGAGATACTTTTTCAGTCCGCCCAGGTCTTGTCCCCAGTCGACATTCGAGTCGAGCAGGTGCTCGCGACCGCCGAGCGGACCGCCGGCCAGCTCGTTGAAATAGGACAGGTGCTCCGGGTGGAAGCGGGCCGAGAAGAGCATCAGAACGGCCAAGCCGGTCGTTGCCAGGGTGCGGGCGGGGAACTGTTTCCAGTCGAACCAGCCGGCCGCCTGCGAGGCGAAGAGAATCGCAAACGGAATCACCGGCAGCACATAGCGGATGCCGAGCTGCATGGGCGACGTCTCGGCCACGATCAGCACGACGAGCGTCGGCAACAGGATGACGGCTTGCCTCGCCCAGCGCCGCGGCCGCCCGGCGGGCATCACCAGCCACAACAGCACCAGCAGATCCAAGAGCTGCAGCGAGTGTGGCAACTTGTAGAGGAGCGCCCACGCGTAATAGCCGGCGAATCCCTCTTCGCGCCACTGCCCGTCCAGGTAGACCGGGTGTTTCTGCTCCATGATCTGCCGCTGGTGGTCGAGCCCTGCGACGTAATCGCGGGGCAGCGGCACCGGCAGCCGCGTCAACATTGGCAAGCGTGCAGCCAGCCGTTTGAGCACGCCGCTCTGAAACTGGTAGCTGCCCACCGTCGCGAAGGAACCGCGGAAAAGATAGCCCGCGTTCCAGATCCCCACGCTGAGCGCGATCGCGGCGACCCACATCGTGCAGATCTTGAGGGGCCCAGGGCGCGGTGGAGCGGCCGTCGAGCCCGCCGGTGATGGCTCGTCTGGCTTCGCGGGCGAGTCAAAGAGTGCGACGAGCACAAACTCGAGCACGGCGATCGGATAAAGCACGAGCGCCGTGAACTTGGCCAGCTGCGCGAGTCCCAGCAGGCCGCCGCAGAGCAATCCGCGTCCCCAACTCGGCCGCCGGGCGAATCGCAACGCGGCATAGAGCGCGAACACGAAGAAGGCGGCCGCGCCCATGTCGGTCGTAACCAGGGAGCCGTGGGCGATCAGGTTCGGCTCGCAGGCCCAGAAGAGGGCGGCTAGCACGCCCGCCCCGTCGCCGAATAACTCCCTTGCCCAGAGCGCCAGCGCCAGGCCGCCGAGCACTGAGAGCAGCACGATCATCGAGCGGCCGAGCGTGAACCATCGCTGGTAGTGCTCGCGATTTTTGGCAATGAACACGTCGCCCCAGCCTTGTGGGTCGTGGTACTCGCCGATCGCTCCTGTTTGGGCCGACGTCAACGTCAGGGGCAAGGCGGCCAGCATCCGGCAGAGGGGCGGATTGAGATCGTCGAAGTCGAACCGGCCCGTCTTGAGATTCAACAGGCCGATCGGCAGGTGCCAGTATTCGTCGTGCGTCGGCGTCAGCTGACCGGCGGCGCTGATCCCCAGCGCCGCTTGCACGACCAACAGGGCAGCCACCGGCAGCCAGAAGCGCCCGAGCGAGCGCCGCCCGAGCGAAACTGCTGAGGCTGCGCCGGGAGATGTCGTGCCGGGAGTTGTCACACGGGATGTCATGTCGTTGGCAGATTCATGCGGATCACGGCTTCGCCGGGCGGACGAGGTCGGAGAGGAGATCCTGTTCCATCGCCTCGGCCGCGATGGCGTTCGCCCGCTCGTTGGGATGCGCATCGAAGCGGCTTACCATCAGGTTTTCGCCGGCGTGTTTTCGAAAGATCGGGTCGAGATCAAGCAGCGGGATCTTTCCCGACTTGCAGAAGTCGGCGAGTCGGGCCCGTGCCGCGCGAAACGAGTCTTCGCCCGACAAATCGTGCAGGAAGGGAAAGATCACCATTCGCAGCTCGACGTGCTGTTGTTTGCACTCGCGGTCCAGTTGAGCCAGCTTGGCCCGCAGGCCATCCCAGGCTTCCGTCTGATACGACGCCGCGAGCTTGTCGAAATACCGGTGGTTGCGTCCCTGAAACTGTCGAAAGCGGAAATAGAGCCAGTTGAGCAAGTAGGTGTCTCGGAACAAGAAGAACTGCGGCCCGGCCGTGTAGATCCCCTCGAGCGGCTTCTGCCCCGCCAGATCCATGTAACCTTCAATGTCGTTGAGGTTGTACACGTAAATGAACATGCCGACGTCAGCTTGCATCTTGAACATCACGCCCGCGGCGAGTGACTCAATTTGCGACGTTTCCAGGCCGGGATCGCCCAGGTTGGCCACCATGTATTGGCCGGGCGCCTTCGCGTCGAGCCACTCGGCGATGCGGTTGGAGAAGCGGTCGTCCATCCGCTTGATGCCGTGGCCGATGGTGAAACTGTCGCCCAGGAAAATGATCCGCTTCTTGCCGGAGGGAACGTACTTCGTGAACGGTTCGTGGTCGCGATTCCCCTCGTTGTTCCGCTCGTGATCGATGTGCAGCGCGAGCCAGCGTTTGGAAACGTTGGTGATGTTGAACGTGTCGCTGAAGTCGGCGAAGCAGGCGAACGCGAGCTCGCCCGCGGTGACCACCGCCAGCAGCATGCAGAGCGACAGGCCCAGGTTGGGCAGGAACAATCCCCGGCCGCGGGCCCGTTGTTTCCGACGACCCCACAGCACGCCGAAGAAGAGCGCGGCCAGAATCACCAGCCACACGGCCATGCCGATCAGGTATCCGTCCGAGAGATAGAACACCAGCACCGCTTCGGCCCTCGTCAGGTTCCCGCGTGTTTTTCAGGCCGCGCCGGCTGGAAGAAGTCGGCAAGCAAATCGTTTTCGATCGCCTCGGCCGCGATGGCATGCGCCCGTTCGTTGGGATGAGCGTCGAACCGGCTGACGACCAGGCTCTCGCCCGCGTGGCGCCGGAAGACGGGCTCCAGGTCGAGCACGGGAATTTTCTCCGCTTTGCAGAATTCGACGATCCGCGCGTGGGCCGCGCGGAACGGATAGTCCTCGCCGACTTCCCGCACGAAGGGAAAGATCACCATCCGGAAATCGACCCCCTGCTCGACGCAGCGCTGATGCAGGCCCTCGCAGCAGGCCCCGCACTTTGGCCCACGGCTCCGACTCGTAGGATTGCCGCAAGTTCTCGTAATACGATTGGGCTCCCTGGCTGCGAAAGGCCACGAACCGGAAATAGAGCCAATTCAACAGGTAGGTGTCGCGGAACAGGAAGAACGTCGGTTCGGAGCTTTGAATCGCTTGCAGCGCGGCCGCGGTGTGCGGGTCGAACGTGTCGACGTCATTCAGATTATAGACGTAGACGCAACACGCCATGTCGTAATGCTTCTGGAGCAGTTCGTCCTGCGCCAGATGCGTGATCATGAGCGCGTCGTACGCGGGGAGGGCCATGTTCGCGACGACGAACTTGCCCGGCTGCTCGCGCTCGAACTGCGCGGCGATCAGGTCGGTGAAGCGGTCTTCCATCCGCCGAATGCCGTGGCCGGCAGTGAAGCTGTCGCCGAGAAAGATGATGCGTTTTTTGCCGCCGGGAACGTACGTCGTCAGCTCCTGGCGGTCGCGGAAGCCGTTCTGGTTTTTTTCCGCGTCGATGTGCAGGGCCAGCCAGCGCTTGGAGACGTTGGAGATATTAAAGGTGTCACTGAAGTCGGCGAAGCAGGCAAACGCCAGTTCCCCCGCCGTGAGCGTCGCCAGCAGCATGGCCAGCGAGAGGCCGGCATTGACCGCCCGCATCCGCCGCGGCGCTTGATGCGATCGCCGCCGCGCGCGAAGCAGCGCCGCGACGAACAGCGCCAGCGCGACGATCCAGATCGCCATGCCGATCAGGTATCCAGGCGAAAGATACAGGACGAGCACAAATCACTCTGCTGCGGGTCAGCGAACCGGATGTTTCCGTTTGAGCACGATGAAATAGCCGTCGGTGTTGTCGGGCAGCTAATTCCCATTGGTCGGGGTGGTCGCGATATTCGGGCACCTGGTCCGGGCGCTCGATCTTGCTGTACGGCCCGTGCGTATCGATCACGATGTAGTCGGTGTCGGGTGGCACTCCCGGCTGATAATTGTTGACCGCCCGCGGATAGTCGCTGTAGTCGTACGAGCGCTCGTAATGAGTGAAACGCGGGTGAATAAAGTCGGTCGAGGCCACGCGGGCAGCTCGGCGGAATCTCCTCGAGCACGCGGTCGAAGACTTCGGCCCGCTTGTCGACGACGTAATGGTCCCGCCAATAAAAGCCCGAATCGCGGTCCCAAAAATTGATCGACAGCGGGCTCAGTCCGAAGAATATGCCGGTCACGAAGGCGCTGACGCCGGCGAAGCGTCCCCACCACAGGGCCCGCGATTCCGTCGCAGCGTTCGAGTCGACATCGGCGGACGCTTCGTCGACGACCGCGCCGCGCGGAAACGCGCGACGCGAAACGACTCCGAGGCCCGCCGCGGCCGACCAGAGCAGGATCGGCACGGCGGCCGCGTGAACGTGATGGAAGGGCGAGTCGATGACTTCGTTCAGGCAGAACGTGAGAAACAGGGGCAACGCCACGGCCAGCCGTCCCGGGGAAAAGAGCGGCAAGAAGCCGAGCGGCGCGAGCAGCAACAAGGCGTATTCGGCCGAGTGGGCGTTGCCAAAGGCTTCCCACAGCAGGGCCGGTCGCGTGAGCATCGTTTGGGCGATCTCGGGCAGGGTCTTGCCGAAGCGGGTGAAGTAGCCGGCGTAGTGAATTTCCTGTCCGTGCCGAAAGTAGGCCATCACGACCCGCGTGGCCACGAACAGGTAGACGACGGAAACGACCGCCAGCCCGGCCCCGAAAATGAAAACCCGCCAGTTGATGCGTGAGGTCGCCGCGCGATCCGCGGCCGGGTCGACGCGGTCGGTCCTCGGTTGGTCGCCACCGGCAAGCGCGGGTGACTGTCGGGAGAGGCCCATGGCGAGCGCGATCCAAACTCCCAGCGGAGCCAGCACGATTGCAAAGTCTTCCTGCGCGCTGAGCGCGACGGCCGCCAGCAGGCAAAACGTTTTGTACCGCCGCCGTTCGAGCTGATCGAGCGCGAAGAGCAGGACGGGAATCCCCAGGCCGTTGGGACGAAATGTTTTCCAATCGATGCCGATGTCGAGGAATTGCAGCGGAAAGTAGAGCAGGCACGCGGCGGCCAGCCAGATGGCCGGCTTCGACTGTCCGGCGTGCCGTCGCGCCATCCAGTAGACCGGGAAGCAACAAGCGGCCAAGAGCAACGAATCGCACAACTCGAGCAACAATTGCGACGGCCAGAGCAGATAGAGGGGGACCAACAGCACGTGAATGACCTGTACGTGTTCGCCCAGGAAGATGCCTTGATCGAGATAGCTACGAAATCCCTTGCCGTGCAGCAGATTCCACAGATGCTCCTCGTACATGGCCGAGTCGCCGTGCGGCAACCGCAGGCTGCGGTACAACTGCCAGTTCATCGCGACGAAGACGACAACGTACGCCGCGAAGCACAGCCAGACGGCCAGCGGCAGGCGGTAATCTTCGGCAGCGGGGACCAGTAGCCCGCTCGATTTCGCGCGCCGACGGCCGTCTCCGACTCCGTCCCTGTGTAAGCGGCTGCGCGTCTGAAAGTCAGGGCGAAGAACGTGGCCACCCAGCCGGCTACGCCCGCGGCAATCCAGAAGCTGGGGCTGGAGAGGATGAATTGTTGCATCCCCTCGGAGCCGGCCGCGAACGTGGACAACCGGGCCAGTTCCCAACTCCCGCCGACCACCCACCAGAGCCAGCCCTTCAAACCCCAGCTCGCGGCAGCCGCGGCGAACGAGAGCTGCTGTCGCCGGGCCATCCAGGCGGCGCCGGCCAGCCAGGTCACGACGCTGACCGACGCCAGTATTAAGAGGAGAGACGCGTAGGGCGGCAAGGCGGGCTCGCCGCCGGGCGCGGCCGAGGAGGGGTCGGCTCCCAGCCAGCCGTCGAGCCGATTCATGAGGCCGTGCGACGCGAGCGCCCCGGACGCGATCCGGGAGCCCAGCATCGATTGCCCGCTCGCCGCGCACAGAGCGGTGCCCAAAGCGATCGCGGCCACCGCTCCAACGAGCCGCAGCCCGTCGCCCTGGCCTGCGCTGGGCGAAAGCGGGGGACTGCCGGGTTGTTTCGCTTTGCCGCGAGCCATTGGATTCAGTTTAGCAGGGACTTGAGTTTTTCAGGCGTGAAGCCGCCGCTTCCAGCAAAGCAGCAACCCGAATCCCGCGCAACGGCTCCAATCACTATTCCGCGTTTCGGAGCGCTTGCGGGTTCGCGAGACGACGTGCAGTTTTCCGACCGGGCTTGCAACGTGTGATAATCTTCAGCGTCCGGAAACCGAGGTTCGCGCCTGTCCGTCATCCAACGAGTTTGCTCCACGGGCGAGTCAGGCCGGCAGCGGTTGTGTGGCCCGCAAAGTTGTGCGTTGCGATCTCCCTGTTTGCCTGCGGCGGACGCCACAAACCGGAGCGAATCGAGACCAGCTTGCGGCCGGGAGCCCCAGCCGCTGGTAAGTTAGGAGCCGCGCCGCAAGCCTTTTGCCTAAGGATGTTTACGTTCGACGTTCGGGGAACACGGGGCAAATTTTTCCGAAATCCGGCTCGCAGATTGCTAGTCTGGAGGGCGGGTTTCGGGGTCGTCCCCAGTTCGGGCTCATCCCAAGGTTGAGAACGCATGTCTGAGCAAATCGATTTCAATGCAGTCGATTTCAGTCGCAGGGATTTCGCCAAACTAACGCTGGCGGCGCTCGCCGGTTTGTCGGCAGGTAGCCATGCGCTCGCCGGATCGGTGCCCGCTCGCACGGTCCAGGATCCGATGCTTTCGGACCCGCATATCTGCCGCGGTCTGAATACGTGTCGCGGTAAGGACGTCACGCGGCGTAATTCGTGCGCCGGCACGGGGACGTGTGCCACGGCCCGCTACCATCCATGCAAGGGCCATAACGATTGCCGCGGCCAAGGCGGCTGTGGCGATGCGCCCGGGCTGAACGAATGCCGGGGATGGGGCGCGTGTGACGTGCCGCTGAAGCCGCGCGTTTGGGCGGTGGCCCGTCAAAGGTTCGAGAAGGTGATGCGCGACCAGCGCCGCCGATACGGCGTGCCGCCGCTCGTGGCCCGCAACGGCTCAGCGCCCGCAGCGACGGGACTTCCGCCTCTATCGTTGCCAAGTTGCATCAGCAGTTTGGGCATTGCGGTCTTCGGCAAACGCTCGTTTGGGCTGACCTTGCGCCCAGTCCCCCCGCCGCACAGCCGTTCATAGTGCCAATTTTTTGCCATAAATCGGCATTTGTTGCGCGCGGAGAGCCGGCGGAGTTTGTGGACCTGCGCGGTTGTCCCGGAACGGGTCATGACGGCTGAATCGATTTTTCAGTGGTGAGCGCCTTTGGCCGTCGAACTTCGCTTGTCTTAAGCACCGGTCGTATAAGTTTTTTCGATTCACCCGCCGAATATGAACGCGACAGATTCGATGAAGGGGCCGCGTATACGCAGTTTGTCCATTGTGGTGGCTTGAGCGCCTGATCTTGGAATGTCGGTCCTGCCGGGCCGCTGATTTCATCGCCCACTCGTCGCACGCGTGTCGCGCACCGCGCGACGACGACTGAGCGGTCGCTCCGAGCTTCCACGACTGTCGGTGCTGTTGCCCCCCGTTTCCGTCGAACCGCTGGTCGAACACGAGTTTTGGCGTCGATTGGGACGCTCGCGATTCGGGAGTGCCGATCTCGCGCACGGTATCTGCAATCAATTTTCCCATGGTGAGAGCAATGAAGAACGGATTCTGGAAATCGATCGGCAAGGTGCCGGTCCTGGTGCTGGCCGTCGCGGTCGGCCCGGTCGCCCTGGCGGATGGACCAGCAGTGGAAAGTATTCCTGCCGACGGAACGGCGGCTTCTGTCGCGTCCCCGATTCCGTCAACGGATCCGACGGCCAGCGTCTCGAGCCCGATCCGCTTGATCTCGACGGATTCGATCCTGGCCGATCCCAACTGTGCTCCGCCGGCCGGACCGGCCGCGGCAGATCTCGCGCAGGCGACCGCGCCGTGCAACATCTGGTCACCCTGTTGCCTCTGCAACGGCTGCGGCGGCGGTGCCACGTTCCAATGGGCCCCGGATAAGTGGTGCAACGTCGGCGTCGGCATTCGTACCAGCTTCAACCACGAGCAGGGCGACAACGTCAACGACAAGAACTTCTTCGCCCTCGACGAAGCCCGTTTGTTCTTCACCGGCAAAGTCACGCAGGTGATCGGGTTCGAGTTGAACACCGACATCTCGGGCGCCGGCGGCCGCGGTTTCACTGACTCGGCCTCGGACACTGTCAACCTGCAGGACTCGATCCACCTGTTGGACGCGATCGTCAAGTTCGAGTTCAACGACTTCGTCAACTTCTGGATGGGCCGGTTCCTGCCTCCGAACGACCGTTCGGACTTGGACGGACCGTTCTTCATCAACGGTTGGGATTATCCCTTCGTCTCGAACTACCCCGGCCAGTTTGAAGGCCGTGACACGGGTGTCGCGTACTGGGGTCAGTACGGCGGCGGCAGTTTGAAGTGGCAGATCGGCCTCTTCAACGGCCAGGGTCGTGAGAACGGCGGCAACGACTGGCCCGTCGCGAACGCGGCCACCTCGCCGAACGTCAGCGGCAACCCCGAGCTCGTCGCCCGCGTCGTGCTCAACCTGCTCGATCCGGAACCGGGATATTACAACTCCAGCACGTACTACGGCGAAAAGAACATCGCGGCGATCGGCTTCAGCTTCACCGACCAGACCGACGCTCTGGAAGACATCAACGGCCACGTCGGCACGTTCTTCGCCTACAACTTCGACTTCTTGCTCGAAAACAAGATGAGCGAATGGGGCTCGGGCACGTTCGAGGCTGCCTACTACCACTATGACGTCGGCGGCGACGTCGCCAACGGCATTGCCGGCAACGCGGGCTTCGTCTTTGTCGGCTGGATGCTGCCCCAACAGGTCGGCTGCGGCGGCGTGTGCGGCTACATCCGCCCGTACGCCCGATGGCAGAAGTACGACTACTCCGACGAGCAGTTCGCTGCTTCCGCCGGCGAGTTCAAGGAAGGCTGGGACGCCGGTTTCCAGTACGTCATCAAAGGCCACAACGCGCGGTTCGACTGCTTCTACGGACAGCGCGAGGTCGAAGGTGGCGGCAACGTCGACATCTTCCGGACCGGCATGCAGCTGATCTTCTAGTCCAAGGATTAGTTTGCGCGACGAAGCCGTCGCGCCCGAACCAGCGAGCCTGGCTCCTCGATCCACCGATCGGGAGCCAGGCTCGACTCGTTTCGAAGCGACGCGGTCGGCCCCGAAATGCCCCGCGCCGCTGCCTTGTTTTCGCTCTTTCGCGACTCTAAGCTCTTCAACTGCGTCGGCCGTCGCACCGAGTGGATTTCGCGCGATCCCGCTCGTCGGCCCGAGCGAACGAGGATCCCCACGATGCATTTGACGCCGCAGGAGCGGGACAAGCTCCTGATCTTTACCGCCGCGCAGCTGGCCCAGGCACGGAAAGCCCGCGGACTGAAACTCAACTGTCCCGAA
Organism: uncultured Planctomycetaceae bacterium; assembly: GCA_963813715.1. Taxonomy (GTDB): domain Bacteria; phylum Planctomycetota; class Planctomycetia; order Planctomycetales; family Planctomycetaceae; genus DASPSM01. Next base: position 554,501 of record CAWFAK010000008.1, read on the forward strand.
GCCACCGCGCTGATCACGGCCGAGCTGCTGGAAATGGCCCGCGACGGCAAGAGCGTCGCCGAAATCATGTCGGCCGGCCGCAAAATCCTCACGCGGCGCGACGTGATGGAGGGCGTGGGCGACATCGTCAACGAGATCCAGGTCGAGGCCACCTTCCCCGACGGCACCAAGCTGGTGACCGTGCACTCTCCGATCAACTGATCGACCGGACCTTTGTTCCCGCCGCTGATATCGACCCCACCATCGGAAGCCGACCATGATCCCGGGTGAATACTTGCTCGACGGCCCCCCGATTGAGTTGAACGCGGGCTGGCCGACGGCCGTCGTCGAAGTCAAAAATACGGGCGACCGGCCGATTCAGGTCGGCTCGCACTACCATTTCTTCGAGACCAACCGCGCACTCGTCTTCGACCGGGAACGTGCCTACGGTATGCGGCTCGACTTGCCGGCCGGCACGGCGGCCCGCTTCGAGCCGGGCGAGGTCAGACGCGTGCAACTCGTCGCCCTGGGCGGTCAGCGGCGCGTCTATGGCAACAACGCTCTGGTCATGGGCGACCTGGACGATCCCAAGATCCGCCAACAAAGCCTGAAGCGGATGCGCGACGGGAAATTTGGGAACACGTCGTCAGGCAATCACGAGCGTCGGGCAAGCGTCGGCAGCGCGCCGACGGCCGCTGCGCCCGCCTCCCGACCGGTCAAGGCATCTCGCAAAGTGGCGAAGAAGCCGACCCGCAAGACGCGGAAGAAGTAATCCAGGAACGCCGCACGCCAGCTGCCGCCGCCGACCGACAGGAGATCCCGATGAGTCACAAACTGAGTCGTCAGGCCTACGCCGGACATTATGGCCCGACCGTCGGCGACCGCGTGCGGCTCGGCGACACCGACCTCCTCATCGAGATCGAGAAGGACTACGCCGTCTACGGCGAAGAAGTGGTCTTCGGCGGCGGCAAGACGATCCGCGACGGGCAGGGGCAGTCCCCCTATTACAAGCCGAAGTCGCCGCCGCATCTCGACCTGGTGATCACCAACGCCGTGATCCTGGATTGGTGGGGCATCGTAAAAGGGGACATCGGCATTAGCGGCGGCCGCATCGTGGCGATCGGCAAGGCGGGGAATCCGCTGATCCAGCCGGACGTCGATCCGCGACTGGTCATCGGCCCGGGGACCGAGGTGCTCTCCGCGAAAATATGATCGTGACGGCCGGCGGCGTCGACACGCACGTCCACTTCATCTGCCCGCAGCTCATCGAAACGGCCATCGCCTCCGGGCTGACGACGCTGATCGGCGGCGGCAGCGGACCGGCCACGGGCACGTGGGCCACGACCTGCAGTCCCGGCCCGTTCAATCTGGAACGCATGATGCAGGCGGCCGAAGGCCTGCCGATCAATCTCGGCTTCACCGGCAAAGGGAACAGCAGCCTGCCCGAAATGCTCGACGTGCAGATCAAGGCCGGCGCCATCGGCCTCAAGCTGCACGAAGACTGGGGCACGACGCCGGCGACCATCGACTGCTGCCTGGGCGTCGGCGACAAGTACGACGTACAGATCACGCTCCACACCGACACGCTCAACGAATCCGGCTTCGTCGAGGATACGATCGCCGCCATCCGCGGCCGGACGATTCACACGTATCACACGGAGGGGGCCGGCGGCGGTCACGCGCCGGACATCATCAAGATCGCTTCGGAGCCGAACGTGCTGCCCTCGAGCACGAATCCGACCCGCCCCTTCACGGTCAACACGATCGACGAGCACCTCGACATGTTGATGGTCTGCCATCACCTGTCGCGCTCGGTGCCGGAAGATGTCGCCTTCGCGGAAAGTCGCATTCGGCCCGAGACGATGGCGGCCGAAGACATTCTGCACGACAAGGGGGCCATCAGCATGTACAGCTCCGACTCGCAGGCCATGGGCCGCATCGGCGAGTCGATCATCCGCTGCTGGCAGACGGCCCACAAAATGAAGATTCAGTTCGGCGCCCTAACCGGCGACAGCTCCCGCCACGACAATACGCGGGTCAAGCGCTACGTCGCCAAGTACACGATCAACCCGGCGATCGCCCACGGCATCGACCAGTACGTGGGAAGCGTCGAGGCGGGCAAATGGGCCGACCTCGTGCTGTGGAAGCCGGCGTACTTCGGCGTGAAGCCGGAAGTCGTGCTAAAAGGCGGGTTCATCGCCTATTCGCAAATGGGCGACGCGAACGCCAGCATCCCCACGCCGCAGCCGGTTTACACACGCCCGATGTTCGGCTCGTTTGGCGTCGCTCTCTCGAAAACGTGTCTGACGTTCGTGTCGGCCGCGTCGATCAAGGAGGGGATTGCCGAGCGGTACGGGCTGTCGCGAACGGTGCTGCCCGTGCAGAATTGCCGCAAAGTCGGTAAGAAAGAGATGAAGAACAACGACGCCATGCCCAAGATCGAAGTCGACGCCGACACTTACGAGGTCCGCGTCGACGGCGAACTGGCCACCTGCGAACCCGCCAAAGTCCTGCCCCTAGCCCAGCGCTATTTTTTGTTCTGATCCCGCCTCGCCTGTTTTTGCGACCCGCCGGCCGCCACTTGAGCGGACGCGCGCGTCCACTCGGCAAACGAATGCTCAATCTGCGGTTGCTCCAGCTCGGCGATTCGGCCTTGCCCGTCGGCGGCTATACGCACTCCTGGGGGCTGGAGACGGCGATCTCGCGGGAACGCGTCTACGACGCGGCGTCGCTCGAAAGCTGGACCACCGACTGGCTCAAGCGGTGCGTCGGCCCGTTCGACGGCGTGGTCGTCGCCGCGGTCTGCCGGGCGGTGACGGACGGATGTTGGGAGGACGTCGCGCGGGCCAACGAATTGGTCACCGCCTCCCTCGCGCCGCCCACGCTGCGTAGCGCGAGCCGCGAAATGGGCGAGCAGCTCGCGGGACTGGCCGGCACCTGGGACTGGTCTCGCGGAAAGGTCGACGGACTCGCACAGCCGGAAACACGCTGGAATTACTGCGTGGTTTTCGGCGTCGTCGCGGCGGCCGGCGGTGCCACGCCGCGGGAGGCGCTCACCGCCTATCTGAATCAAACGACCCTGGGCATGATTGCCGCCGGCGTGCGGGGAATTCCGCTCGGTCACACGCACGCGCAGCAGATTCTCGCCTATCTGCACGATACCATCGCGGAATTGACCGAACATTATGCCGACCAGCCGCTCGACACGGCCGGCAGCGGCTGTCCGTATTATGAGGTCTTGTGTGATGAACAGTCTCGACTCTATACCCGGCTGTTTCGCTCGTGACGTCGACGCGACGTTCGGCCGGATCGAACCACGGGCGAGCGAGTCGCAGTTTTTTACGGCTGGCGGTCGCACGCGGCGATTCGGCGTCGCCTTTCATCGCGAGCACGACCACGACCACGATCACGACGGCATGGGAGGCGGAGCCGCTCGCTTCGCCGGGCCGAAACGAAAGACGTTCACCGTCGGCGTGGCTGGACCGGTCGGCTCGGGCAAGACGGCCGTCGTCGAACGGCTGTGTCGCGATTTATGGCCGGCGATCAACCTGGCCGTGATCACCAACGACATCTACACGCACGAAGATGCCGAGTTCCTCTCGCGACGGAAGGTCCTGCCGCTCGAGCGGATCGTCGGCGTGCAAACCGGCGGCTGCCCGCACACAGCCATTCGCGACGACGCCAGCGCCAACTTGAGCGCCATCGCCAATTTCGAGAGGCAATTTCCCGAGCTGGAGATGATCCTGGTCGAATCGGGGGGCGACAACCTCACCGCTTGCTTCTCCCGAGAGCTGGCCGACACCCAAATTTTTGTGATCGACGTGGCCGAAGGCGATAAGATCCCTCGCAAGGGTGGGCCGGGCATCGCTCGCAGCGACTTGCTCGTGATCAACAAGATCGATCTGGCGCCGCACGTCGGGGCCGACCTCGACGTGATGCGGCGCGACAGCCTGAAGATGCGCGGCGATCGTCCCTTCCTGTTGATGAGTTTGCGACAGGGCGACGGCGCGGAGGAACTTACGAAGTGGGTCCGTCAGCAATTCGAATCGCGGCGGAAGACTTCGTAATCCCCCCCGAGTTCCGTGACCGGCGCTGGCCTCGCGCTCGGCCGGCCAGATCGGCGGCACGCGGCTCTCGCTCGTTCATTCCGACGGCCGCACGCGCCTGGGCGACTGTTATCAACAGGTCCCCGTCCGCCTGCTGCCCGCGTTCCATCTCGGCAACGAGCCGGCCAGCCTGGTCTACCTCATCAACCCGACGGCCGGCCTGATGGATGGCGACGGACATCTCCTGGAGATTGCCGCCGGACCCGGAACCCAGGCGGTCGTCACCAGCCAGTCGGCCACGCGAATTCATCCCTGCCCGAAAAACTTTTCGACGCAGCAATGGCGGATCCGCGCGGCAGCCGACAGCCAGCTCGTCGTCCTTCCGGGCCCGACGATCCCTTTTCGCGAGGCCCGCTCGTACCAGCGCGTGGACATCGAGCTCGAAGCCGGGGCCCGTTTTGTCTGGGCGGAAATCTGGCACCCCGGCCGCTACGACCGCGGCGCTCTTTCCGAAAAGTTCGAGTTCACCTCGCTGATCCAGGAGACGCACGTCCGCCGCGTCGGCCGCCTCGTGTTTCGCGACCGGTTCCATTGGCGCGGATCGACGGCGGCAGCCTGCGGCTGGCACTTCGGTCCCCATCTGGCAGCGGGCAGCCTGTTCGTCGCCGGCCCGCTCGAGCTCGAATCGCTGCGGAGCGCGGTGCCGGAAAATCCGCAATTGGAGTCGGCGGTGCTGCCGCTCGAGTCGGGCGACGCGATCGTCCGAATTCTCGGCTCGCCCGCGGACGTAACCGCGGCCGTGGTCCGCGCGGCGCTCGTCATTGCCGGCCGCTGGTCCAATACCAACGCCCCGCCGTGGTTGCTCGAAAGCCACGCGCTCGCCGCCAACCATTGGTTCTCGGCCGTGCCCGAAGAGCGGACGAGCGATGGCTCGCCGGCCCCGCCTATCGTGCGATCCGCCTCAGCGAACGCGGCCCTCGGCTAGAGCGCATTAACTCTAGGTTTGCACAGATTCGCAAAGCGAATCAAGAGCTCTCCCCCCTTACGAAGGGGGGGAGCCTCACGTCGCTGCGCTTCTTTGCCCAGCACACCTTGGGGTAATGCGCTCTAATTTCCAGCGAATTCGACATTCGTATATTGACAACTATCTATATAGACGGTAATCTATTTAGATGAACCGACTGAACCAAGCGTTTGCCGCTCTTGCCGACCCCACTCGACGTGGAATCGTGGTGCATCTGGCTCGCGGCAAGGCATCCGTATCCGACTTGGTCGGCCTCTTCTCGTTGACGCAACCGACGATCTCGTCGCACCTGAAGGTGTTGGAATCGGCGGGGCTGATTTCGCGTAGTCGAGTGGCCCAGTTGCGGCCCTGCAAGCTGGAGACGGAGCAATTGAAAGCGGTCACGGATTGGCTGGAGAAAGTGCAAGAGATTTGGGAAGGCAACTACAAGCGACTCGACGCGTTACTCGCCGAGTTGAAGCAAGCACAGAAAGAGGAGCGAAACAAATGAAACCTGCTGAAGTGACCACTCCGTCAGATCGAGAAGTACTGGTGAAGCGGAGCTTTAATGCGCCGGTGAATCTGGTGTGGCAGGCGTATACAGAACCGGCGTTGATGCGTCGTTGGCTGTCGGGGATGCCGGGGTGGTCGATGCCGGTTTGCGAGATGGCGACTCATGTGGGTGGGAAGTATCGCTGGCGCTGGCGAGACAACGAGAATGGCACGGAGTTTGGATTCACCGGAGAGATGCTTGAGGTCGCGTTGCATTCGAAGATCTCGCATACGCAAATCTTCGACCCAGGCGACTTGGGTGGATCGATGGGAGGTGAACCCTATATCGTCACCGTCACATTCACTGAGACCAACGGAATGACAAACGTGGTGACCTCAATCAAGTTCGCCTCGCAAGCCGACCGAGACGCCGCGCTCTCAACAGGCATGACCGACGGCATGGAGATGAACTACAAGCACCTCGACGGAGTCCTGGCGGGTTAGGTCGCGTTGCATTGCTCACGCACCTTCGCTCGCTTTCGACAGAACGGCCAACACTCGTGCCCATCGTCGTCCGGCAACTCAGTCGGTCTGCTTGCCGCTCTTGACCGTTTGAAACAGCCCCTGCTCGTTGCTGATCCACGTATCCTTGTCGCGGATGATCGCCTGCGGCGGCAGCGTCGGCGAGATGGTTTGCAGGCTGGAGAAGCGTTTGACGGCCGTGCCGATCGCCATGAATTCCAACAGCCCGCCCATCTCGTGGACGTGCGTTTTGATGCCGATCACATCGTCCGCGCCGATCGAGGCCGCTTCGTCGCGAATCAAACCGATCGCATGCTCGCGGGCGTCATAAATCAGCGAAGTCAGCTCGTTCACCTCGCCGCGCGAAAACGACTTCAACAGCGCCGCCAGTCCGCCCACGATGCCCAGCGAATAGACCGCCGTCCCCAGCACGAGCTTGAGCGGCAGATAGCCGATGTTGGCCATGTTCCACGTTTCTTCGCAGGTCATGTCGCTGGTCACAGGATTGGCGTCGTATTCCGGCGGCAGCTCCGGATGTCGCGAGGCGGTGCCCGTCATCATCATCTCGTGCACACCGCGAAACGGCATGATCGTGGTTTGAATGCCGACGACGGCGTTCGCTTTGACGGCCTTGGCCTCATCCACCATCCGCTGCAGGGCCAGGTGACGCGTGTGATTGAACACGTCGCTGAACTGCTTGATCTCGCCGCGGGCCAGGCTTTTCAGGCCGCCGATAATCCCACCTCCGACGCCGATCGAATAGGCCACGTTGCCAAACACAAACTTGATCGGAAAGAACCCCGCGTCGAGTTGGCAATAAAGCTCCTGGCCGTCGCCGCTGGTCGAAAAGTCGAACTCGCGAGACGACGAATCGGCCCGATGCACGCACGACCCGATCGACAGAAACTCGACGTTGCCGTGAAAACTCTTGAGGTCGCTGGTGACGCCGGTGATCCCGTGCCCGTGATGCTGATTGGCTTCATTCACCATCCGGTCGTAGGCCTGCAGTCGGCCTTCGTGAATCACCTGGGTCACTTGGGTCACCTCGCCCCCGGCAATCGTCCGCAGCCCCGCGCCAAGGCTCCCCAGAAAGCCGAGCGAATAAACGCTGTTGCCGATCACCAACTCGCCCGGAGCCATCCCCTTCAAATTGAGGCAGTACATCTCGTTCCCAGACAGGCCGGACATCGCGGGCATGAGGCAACTCCGTGGGGAATGGGGTGAAAACTGCGACCGACGACGCAGACAGAGTATGACGGGCGCCCGCGGCGATTGCACCTTCCCGAACGCGCACCGATTCCTTGCGTCGCCCTCTCCGCCCGCTGGTTGGCCCGCGTACAATAGGGCAGCGAGCCGCCAAGTCCGACCGTCCACGGGGAAGGGCTGAATCGATGTCTCAAAACGCAATGCGTCGGTTCGCTTCGGCCGTCCGCCTGCGGCTCACCAGTCTCTCATTGGCGTCGCTCCTGATTTTCAGTCTGGGGACGGGGGCCGTGCTCGCTGATGGCTCCTCGTCCAAGTCGCCGGCCACCGCGGAGCCGGTCGCTGCTGAGCGGCTCGCCACCGAACCCCTGACGGCGACCGGCCGGGTGCGCTTGCCAAACGGCTCGCCGGCGGCGCACGCCGTGGTCACGGCCTTCGACACCGTGGAACACAGCACAAGTGTCGAGACCGATTTGGCGGGACGATTTCGGCTGCGACATCTGTTCGGCAACTACTTCGGGATCCACGCGCGTACCGCCGATGGGCGTTTCCAGGCGTGGCTGGCGAAGCCCGCCAGTCATGCGCGCGTCTTGCTCGAACGGCCATTGGAATTGCGGTTGGCACCTGCCCATGAACAGCAAGTGCGGGTGAAGGCGGCTGGCAAGCCGGTGGGCGGTCTTCGCGTCGTCGCGCTGGGCACGGCATTCAAGGTCGACGGAATGACGGGACCGGACGGCGTCGCCACACTCTGGCTGCCGGAGGGTCGAGTTTGGACCAACATCGTGGCTTGGGATCGCCAGCGTGGAAGCGCCTCGATCCATGCCTTCGGCCCTTCGCGTGCGAGCGGACTCATCGAGCTGTCGCTCTTGGAGCCCAAGTCGCAAACAATCCGCATCGTCGACCAGCGAGAGCGCCCGATTCCCAACCTCGTGTGTTGGGTCGACGGCTACACCGCGGCGAGCGGATTCAGCACCCGGGAATTTGATGAAGCCCGCGTCAGCACGAACTCGCGCGGCGAAGTCACCATCCCTTGGCTGCCCGCCCAAACTTCATCCGTCGGCTTCGAGGCGGCCGGCCCGAGTTGGAAAGTCGACGAGATTTCGATGGTCTCGCGGGCGTCCCTCGGTAAGCCGACCGTGCACGTTCGGCGGCGCCGCTCGGTTACCGGTCGAATTGTCATGCCGCCGGGCGCGAACGCGGAGGGGATTCTCGTTCAAGGAGACGGAACCAGTAACACGGGAACCGGCGACCTCTTTTTCACGCGCGCCTGCCGCGACGGCTCTTTTACCTTTCCGGCAGCCTCGGACCACGGTTATGCGATCGGTATCACCGATGATCAATGGTCCTGCAATCCCTGGACCGGCGTCGTTCTGACGAGCGACGCGGCCGATCCGGCGGACGTGATACTGCAGGCGTATCCCGCGACTCCGCTCACGATCCGTGTGACCTGGGGGCCGCAAGCGGAACCTTGGACCGGCGTCTTCCTCTATGCGCAGCAAGACAAGGAGTTCAGTTGGACCAACTCTGCGGGCGAACGAACGGCCTGCGGAGGAAGCTTGCGGACGCATTGTCCATTCGACGCCGATGGAACAGGCCGGCTCGGCGTCGCCCAGGGAGATTACGAACTGTATTTTTCGTCGAATCCCTGGCGTGAAATGCGCAAACTCAAAATTAAGTCGACCGAACCGGTCCTGGTCACTTTGCATCGCCCTTGGAAAGAGCATCGTCAGATTGCCGGCCGGCTCACGCACCACGGTGCCCCGTTTCGTCCCTCGCCGTCAACGACTCTCCGCGCCTGGTCGATCGAGAACACTCTTGCGACTCCCGCGCAAGCCGAAATTCTGCCGGACGGCCGATTCGTCGTTTTGGCGGAAACCAAATGCGTCGGGCTTTACGCCTGGGATCCCGCGCAAAAGCTCAATGCGTGGAAATGGATCAAGCAAAACGACGTGCCGGCCCGGCTGGAGCTAGCCTTGACTCCGACCGCCGTCTACAGCGGGCAGGTTGTCAACAATGACGGCAAACCAGTTCCGGGTGCTCGCGTGCGATTGATGCCCCGGGCGATGAGCGTTCACACGATCACAACCGACGCCGTGCTCTGCGAGAGCGTCTGCGACGGCCAGGGACGCTTCAAGTTCGAGTCGGCGCCGACCAACATCATCGTCTGGCCGATTGCCACTGCCTCCCCGCAGGGAGCTTTTTCCCATTATCAGATCGGGAAAGAATTCGTACTGAAGGTCGGCCTCGATCGCCAAAATGATCGCCTCGGAGTCTCCATGGGCGAAGACGAGGAGCCGAGCCAATCCGTCGCTCGCCAATACGACTCCGCGGTCGATCATCTGGCCGATCTTGTTCGTGACGCTGACGCGCTCGAGGCGCACGTGCTCGTGGGGATTTTGGGCGATCAGAGCGATGTCGTCGAAGACACGTGGCAGCGGCTCGTTGACCGGGAAGAAACGCCAATTGCCGGCGGGTATCTTCCGCTGCGGATCGCCTCAGGTGAGCTGAGGATCCAAAGCACGCTCTTCTCGCAACTCAAATTGCGGCCGCCTAAGCCGGGAGAAATGTTATTAGTCGTGCTCGATGGCAGCGGCCGGCGGTCCGACTATTTCTCTCTGTCCATCCGTAACAGACCCGAGGTCTACGAACTGGGCGTTCGGTTTCTCAATCGCAACGCCCCATCCCGCGATGCCCGCAAAGTCGTCGCGGAGGCCCGTGCGCTAGCTCGGACTACGCACCGCCGGGTGTGGATTGTGGGCGAGGGCGTTCGTGACTCGTCCAGTGTCCGCCTGGCGCATTGGTTAGAGGATCAGCGCCCTTTGCTCGATCGCGACTTTGTGATCGTGAAGCTGCTGGCGGGCCGGGATGAGCACATTTCAGACGTCTGCAACGACCTGGAAGTCGGCGAGGGGGGGACCTGGTTCGCGATTATTGACGGAGCGGGAACTGTGCTCGCCAACAACGACCAGCCTGACGGCAGTTTCGACTATCCCCGTTCGGCGACCGAAAGGCGGCAATTCCGCGGCGTGCTGCAAAAGACGGTGCGGACCCTCACTCCGAAGGATATCGACCGGTTAATTAATTCCCTCGGTAACTGACTGGTCCGATGTCGTCCCGCTCAAATCGACACCATTAAAGGTTCGACACCCGGGCGCAGCCGCCAGGGCGACCGCTTTTCAGCGGGGCTGCGCTCAACTTAGACTGGATGGAAGCCGCGGCGCGAGTTACTGCCTGGTCAGGGTGGGGGGGCGGAGTGAGTCAGTCCGAAGCAATCCCATTTGCGCTCGCGAGCATCCTCTATCTAGCGACCATGATCTTCGTGGTCCTGATGCTGCGCGAACAGGGGGATCGTCGCCCCTGGCTAATGCTCCTCGGCGCCCTCGGCACGCTGTTCGTGTATCGCATGGTCGGTTTCCTGGTCGTACGGGAAACGCGGCAGGAGCTGGGACCGTGGGTCACGTTGGTTGTCTCGGCGTGGCTTTTGGCGTCGCTGTTTTATTTCCGCGCGATCACCGTCGCCGGCCGGGAGACCAAGCTGCTCGCCGAACGGCGGACGACAGAGCGCGACGAGAGCGAAAGCCGCTACCGCGCGCTGGCGGAACTTTGTCCGGACGTAATGTACGTGAACGTCGACGGCCGGATCTGTTATGTGAACGAGGCCGCCGTACGGTTCTTCGGCGCCAAGGATGCCAGCGAGATGTTGGGCCGCTCGCCCATTTCGCTGGCCGCCCCCTCCTCGCGCGACCGTGTCGCGGCCCGCAGCACGCAGCTGAAATCGGTCGGCCAGGTGACGGTGAGTTCAGCAGGAAGAGTGGCAACGGCTCGACGGTTCGGTCGTGCCCGTGGAGGCGGCGGCCGCGGTCGTTCCCTGGCAGGGGACGACCGGAATTCTGGTGATGCTACGGGACGTTTCGGAGCGGCGCCACGCAGAGGAGGTGCGGACGCGGCTCCTGGCCAGCGAGCGCACGGCCCGCAGCGCGGCCGAGCATGCCAACAGCATGAAGGACGAGTTTCTGGCCACGCTCTCGCACGAATTGCGGACGCCGCTCACCGCGATTGTCGGCTGGTCGCAAATACTGCTGCGCGGCCGGACGAGCGAAGCCGAAATGTCTCACGGGCTGGAGGCCATCGATCGCAATACCCGCGCCTGACCAAGCTCGTCGAGGATTTGCTCGACATGAGTTCGATCCTCTCGGGCAAGTTCCGGCTCGAGATGCAGCTGCTAACGCCCCTGCCGATCGTGCAGGCTGCAATCGAAACGATTAAACCGACGGCCGAAGCCAAGCGGATTCACGTGAAGGCGCGGCTTGATCCGCAAACGGGTCGAGTGCGGGGAGACGCGAATCGGCTGCAGCAGATCGTCTGGAACCTGCTGACTAACGCCGTCAAATTTACGCCGGAGGACGGGACTGTGTCGGTGACCCTCGATGAGGTCGATGGGCACGTCCGCATTTGCGTGGCCGACACGGGCCCGGGAATCTCCGCCGACTTTCTCCCCTTTATGTTCGACCGCTTCCGCCAAGCCGACGCGTCGATCCGTCGCAAGCACAGCGGGTTGGGGATTGGCCTGGCGATCGTGAAGCAACTGGCCGAGATGCACGGCGGCGAAGTTTTTGTGCAGAACACCGGCCACGACGGCACGACCTTCGTCGTCACGCTGCCGATGGCCATCAAGCCCGAGCGGAACGGCCAGGACACGCAGGCGGAACAGCCCGACGGTTGCCGAGTATCGTCGAGCAACGGCAAGGTCGACTTGAGCGGGGTGAAGGTGCTGGTCGTGGACGACGAGCCCGATACGTGCCGCGTGATCAAATGGGCGCTGAGCCAATACCAGGCGGACGTCGTGACGGCCACGTCCGCCGCCGAGGCGCTGCCGCTGATCGAAGCCTCGGCGCCCGACATTCTGATCAGCGACATCGGCATGCCGGAGGTCGACGGCTACGAATTTTTGAAGCGGATCCGGTCGTTGCCCAGGGGCCGCGAAATTCCGGCGATCGCACTCACGGCTTTTGCCCGGCCCGAGGACGAAGCAAAGTCGTTGGCCGCCGGCTATTCGGTGCACATCTCCAAGCCCATCACTCCCGACGCCCTGTCCGCCGCCGTCGCCTCACTCGCGGAACGGGCGGCGCATGCCGCGGGGAGCAGCCCGAGCGGATTGGCCAAGCGCGGCCCTGACGTCGCGCGACGGTTGATTCGCCCTCCGCCGGATCTTCGCCGCCGAGCCTCCGGAGCCGATCAATCCACGTTGCCTTGAGGCAACATGTGGCCGAAACGCATCGTTGTCCCGTCGCTATAACTTGTCGACTGAGTCCACCCGCTCCGATTGACCGCAGAGAGTGACTCGGACGCACGTCCACCGATCGCCACAGCCTGTCACTGCGAAAACGCGGACTAGACTTCCTCTGGTCTGCGGATTTTGCGGTGCGCCGATTGCAGCTCAGGCGTTGATCGAAAGATTCTTCGCTTCTGGCTGCGACTCGGGCGCATCCGCGAGCAGCCCCAGAGGGCGAGGTGCCGATGCGTTCGTTCATGTGGCTCGGTTGCGGCGTTTTGGCCCTCGTGGTTGCGGCACGCGGAGGGTCTCCCGCCACAAAGTCCGCATCAGGCTTGGGGTTGTGGCCCAACTCCGGTGAGGCGGCGAGCGATAGTTCGATTGAGGTGGCCGGCGTGACGCAGTGCGTTCCCGGGCGCCGCGCCAGCATTGCTCCGGTGCCGCTGCATCCCGTGGTGGATGTGAAGGTGGTTCCGGGCGATTACGTTAAGAAGGGCCAATTACTCGTCAAATTGGATGACGACGAAGCACGGGCCGACGTGCGGGCGAAACAAGCGCAGCTCGAAAGCGCCCAGTACTCGGCCGCGGAAGCCCGCCGCTTTCTCACCAAGGCGCGAGCAAAGCAAGCCGTGCTGCCCGAGCAACGACTCCACGAGGCCGAGCTGGCCGTTCGCAAGTCGGAAGCCGACGAGCGCGCGGCGCGGGCCGCCCTGGACTCGTCCGAGGCCGAGCTGGAGCATTTCAGCGTCTCGGCCGTCATCGACGGCGTCGTGAGCTGGCTCGAGGTTTATCCGGGCCTGGTCTCGCGGCCCGGCACGTCGCTCTGGGGCGAAATCGTCGACATCCGCGAGCTCGACGTGCGCTGCGAGGTGACTTCGGAGCAAGCCGACGAGGTGTCGCTCGGCGAACCGGTCGAGCTACGCACGTCTGATGGGAAACGTGCCTTGCCGCTCGGCCACGTGATCTACATTGCTCCGGTTGCCGATCCCAAAACCAAGCAAGTGCCGATTCTGGTGCGAATCCACAACCGCGATCAGCGGGTTCGCTCCGGCATTTCTGTCGCGATGCGATTCGCGCCGCTTGGCGTCGATAGCAAGGCAGGTATCGACAACAAGTTAACGGCGGCCAAAGGCGAGTGACTGGCGTTCCCGCATTTGCCGGAAGGCGAGAGCGCTCCCGTTTCGTGTCGGTGCGTTTGAGCTCTAGTCCAACGGCTGGCTAGCGTTTGCCCACGCGCTCCTTCGCTTCCAGCCGGGCGAGAATCGGACCGAGGGCGCGGGCATCCGCGCCGCTGACCTTTCGGCTCTTGCTCGCATAGGCCAAGAGCGGGGCAATCCGCCCCTCGAGCGCGTCGTCGACGAACGTCCCCACGATTTGAGCCAACAGCGTGGCCCGCGAGACGTTGCATTTATAGCGCAACAAATAGCCGACCTTGCTCCGCTTGAGATAGCCTTTTTGCGTCAGCCGTTCCATCACGGTGAGCACGGTCGTGCGGGCGCGGCCCGTCTTCTTCTCGAAGTGGGCCGTGATGTCGCGAGCCAGGATTGTCCCGCCGTCGGCGACGTGCAGGAGAATGGCCCGTTCCAGGCTACCGAGATTGTGACGCAGATGTGCCATCATTGGGCCTCCGCCGACTACGCGTCTCGCCGCAGCCATTTTTCCCGCAGTCTATTTTTACAGTCGCGCAGGTCAAGAGGCCAGCGGGCGCCCCGGCGACACTCGTCGCGCGTGGGTGGCGCTGCTTCGAGAACAGAGGTTGAGGAAGAGAGGTTCAGGAGGAGAGACCGACCGTACCGTCGGTCCCGCAATGTCCTGGCTCAGACTTACGAGAGTCGCCCGAGTGCGTCAAAATGGTGGCATGATCACCACTCAGTTCCGCGGCCGTCAGTGGCTGGCGGCCTTCGTGCTGCTTGCGGCCCCAGTCTGCGTGTCTGCCTCGGCGGTCGCCTCCGATATCGAACTTTCGATCGACATCAAAGCGAACGGGCAACATGTCCGCAGCACGCGCACCGAAATCGAACCGTCGCCGCAAAAGCCGCTCGCCCGGCCGGTGTGCCGTCTGAAGTTGCACAAGGACTTCAGCGTCAGTTGGAAGGCGACGAACGGCAGCAAGCGGGAGACATTCAAGGACGTGATGATTCACTGCGTCGTCGTGGCCGAAAACGAGCCCGGACAGCTCAAAGTGCCCTCGCTCAAAGATCCGACGCAAGAGGCGGCCCTGACCATGGACTTCAAGCCCGGCAGCAGCGCGTCGGGCAAATTCTCGCTCACGATCGACGAACCGGGAGCCTATTTACTGCGAGTCGAGACTCGCGAAATGCTCGCCACGCACGGCCATGAACACTACGCGGCCATTGATTTGGTGTGCGAATAGCGTTCTCGGCCTACTCGTCGCCGGCTTCCTCGTTGCCGCGACCGGGCGCGGAGCGAACCTGCCCGCATCAATCCGCGGGTAATTGCTGGCCCTAATAGTGAAGCGTCGCCCGTCGCGACGAAGGCCGTCTTCTCATCGATGGCTCGGTCTCACTCGATAGGCCCCGCGGCATGGCGATTTCGCTTTCGGTGCCGATTTTTTTCTTGATTTGACGAACATATTCGTTATCCTGGGGCGAATACGAACATATTCGTCGACCCCTCCAGGATGCTGCGATGCCCAGAAGTCCGTCGAGCCGGCCAAACGACGTCGAGCTGGCCATTCTTCGCGTCATCTGGAGTCGCGAGGCCTGCACGGTCCGCGAGGTGCACGACGCCCTGCGGGCCGAGCGCGATACCGGCTACACCAGCACCCTCAAGATGATGCAGGTGATGTGTGAAAAAGGGCTGCTCAAGCGGGAAGATTCCCAGCGGCCCCAGGTCTATCGGCCGGCCATCCCCCAAGAGCAGACGCAGAAAAAAATCGTACGCGACCTCGTCAAGACGGTGTTTGGAGGCTCGGCCCGCAAGCTGGTTATGCAGGCCGTGCAATCGCACAAAATCAGCCGCCAGGAATTGAAGGAAATCCGCAACTTGCTGGATCAGCTCGAGGAGGGCCAGACATGAACGCGCTGCGGACTCTCGTCGACTCGCCGGTGATTGAGCGTTTGGGTTGGACGTTGTTGCACTCGGTCTGGCAGGGGCTGGCGGTGGCGATCGTGCTCGCGCTGTGTTTGCCGCTGCTGCGACGGCGCGGTGCGCGGGCGTCGTACGGGGCTTGCTGCGGTGCCCTGCTGCTCAGCGTGTTTTTGCCGGCGATGACGTACTGTCTGCTGCCCGAACCGCAAAGGCCCGTGACCATGCCCGGCGCGTCGGCGCCCGAACGAAGTCAGCCGGTCGCATCGGAGCCGACGCCGGCAGCGCGTCCGATCCCGAGCATGGCCATTGCACCGCTGGATGATTTTGCCAGAGACGGCTTCGATCGCGCACCGAAGGAACAGTCCCGCACCGCACCCTCCGCGGGTCAGCAGGCGTCGATCGCGCAACCTGCGAAGAGCGTCTCTTCCCCGAAGACGTCCCCCGCACAGGCGTCCTCGCCGCCCCCGTCGGTTCCGGCCGCATCATGGATCGATCGCGGCGCCGCACTCGCGCACAGACTTCGTGATCGACTGTCGCAATGGATGGCTTGGATCGTTCTGGTCTGGAGCGTCGGAGTGTTGGGACTGTCGCTTTGGAACGTGGGAGGCTGGTTCGCGGCACGTCGGCTCAAAAAGAGCGGAACCATTCCGGCCCCGGTCGCGATCCAACGAGCCGCAGTCCGCATCGCCGAGCAACTTGGCCTCACACGCGGCGTGCGGCTGTTGCAGTCAGCCCTCGTCGATTCGCCGGTGGTAATCGGCGCGCTCAAGCCCGTCATCCTCCTGCCGGCGAGCCTGGTCACGGAGATTCCGACCGATCAGCTGGAATCGCTCTTGGCCCACGAGTTGGCTCATGTGCTGCGGCACGACTACCTCGTCAACCTGATCCAATCCGCGATCGAGACGCTGCTCTTCTATCATCCGGCCGTCTGGTGGATTTCGGCCCAGGTGCGAGCCGAGCGCGAGAACTGTTGCGACGACCTGGCGCTCGCCGTCGCCTCCGATCGGGCCGTTTACGTGCGGGCGCTAGCCAGCGTCGCGGGTGTGCGCCCTTCGCGAGTCGTGCCTGCCGCGTCCGGCGGCCGACTGATCGTGCCGCCTGCAGCGAATCCTGGGGGTCGTCGATCCAGTGGCCGCGCATCCGTCGCGCTGGTTGACCGGCGTGGCGATTCTCTCGCTGTGCGGGGCGGCAATCGCATTCTCTGCTCTTAGTTCGCATCCCGTGAAGGCGCAGGCTCCCGCGCCGCAGGAGCAGAAGAAGCCGGACTCGAATTCGGGGCAGTCGAAAGCCCCGCAACAAAAAGTTCCGCAGTCCAAACCCGAAGCCGGGAAGAACGAGAGGGTCAAGCCGCGGATCCCGGCAAAGTCGCCCCAGGCGCCGGTCCCCGCGTCCGCCGCCGCACCGCCGGAAGCATTTAAGGAGCCGCAATTCCCGACGAAGGGGCAGATGCAGATTCGGGTCATCGATGCGGCGGGAAAGCCGATCCCCCAGGCCTTCATCCAGACTTCCATCTGGACCGAAGAAAAAAACTTCCGCGCGAATCGGAATTACAAATGCGATTCGCAGGGCGTCACCACGATCGTCTTGCCAAAAACTTTGTCGATTCTGCGGATCTGGACTTCAAAGCGCGGCTATGTTGGAGAGTTCCAGAATTTCCAGACCAATACGCGCGTCCACGAGTTGAAGATCCCGGACGAATTTGTCGTCCGTCTCTCCAAAGGAGCGAGCCTTCGCGGCATCGTGAAGAACGAAAAAGGGGAGCCGGTTCAGGGCGCCCGGATCGAATGGGAATGGCCGGCCAACGAATTGGTGCAGAGCGATGCCCAGGGGCGCTGGCAGGTCGACGACGTGCGGCCTGGCAACAAATACGAGGTGAAAGCGATTCACCCGGACTACGTCGGCAACGAAGTCGGCGGCGGATGGAGCAGCCAAAAGGTCACTGCAGCGGTGGGAATCACCGAAGTGCCGGCAATCATCCTGCGTCGCGGGATTCGCGCCCTGGTGAGGGTGACCGATCCTTCGGGCAAGCCGGTTCAAGGCGCCGCCGTGATCTGGGGAGACAATCCGTATTTTCGGGCGCGCGACACAGCCGCGCTCACCGATGCGAAAGGCTTTTGCAGTTTGCCGGCGTTTCCCGACGGGCCGATGCGAATCAGCGTGGTGCTCAAAGACTGGATGCCCGATTCGCGAGAGGTCAACATCGCGCCGAACATGCGTCCGGTCGATTTTCAACTGCGACCCGGCAGGAAACTGCGGATTCGGTTCGTCGACCGGGCTGGCGCTCCCCTCCCTGGCGTTTTCGTTTCAATCGAAGGCTGGCGCGGCGTTCGCAACCTCGCGTCGAACGTGAACGGCGTCGTGAAGTTCAAGATCCCGAACACCTCTGACAAGCAGGGGATCTTCGAGTGGGATTGGGCGCCCGACGATGCCGTCAACTACGGCTTCGGCATCGAGGGTTTCGCGGACATGGAGCAGGCGCTGACCGCCGACGGCCGGGAGCACGTCGTCACCTTCAACCGCGAGTTGCACATTTCGGGACGCGTACGCGACGCGGTCACGGGGCGCAATATCGAAAAGTTCGTCGTTGTGCCCGTCATCCATTTTCGGCCCGATTTTCCGGACCTCGATCGCCGCCAATCGCGGCAGGGGAAAGCGGGCACTTTTGCGATGGCATTCGACCGCACCGATATCGAGCACGGCGTCCAGATCGAGGCGCCCGGCTACAAGACGTACCGCACGAGCGAGCGCTATCCCATCGGCGGCCCGGACCGCGTCCTCGACATCCGATTACGGCCCGCGCCGCATTACACCGGACGGGTCCTCGGCCCCGACGGTCGGCCCGTTCAAGGAGTCCGCGTTGCCCTTTCGTCGCGCTTGGAGCAACTCGACGGAGACATCTTCAACGAGCGCGCCTTCAACAAGCCGAAAAAAGACGAAGACGACGACAACGACGACTCAAACAAACGTGGGACGTCTGGCCGCAACGGCGCGTTTGAGATCGCTTCGCAACTGGAACCGTATGTGTTGGTCATCGTCACGCGCGAAGGCTTCGCCGAAGTCAATCGGCGGGCGGACCAGCTTCCGGGCGAGATTCGCCTCCAGCGCTGGGCGTCGCTCACTGGGCGGCTCGTGCAGTCGGGAAAGCCAGTCGCCGATTGCGACATCGTTCTCCGCCCCATTCGTCCGATGGGCGGGGATGAGCCTCACAATTTCTCGCAATTGACCGCGAAGACCGCAGCCGACGGCTCGTTCGCGTTTCCGCGAGTTCCACCCGTGCCGTGCAGCGTCGAAGGCTTTCTGCATTGGAGCGTCAAGTCGCCACTGACGGCCAGCCGATCCGTGCCGTTGCATCCTGCCCCTGGTGAAGATGTCCATGTCGAACTTGGGGCCGGCGGAATCGAGGTGACCGGCCAGTTGGTCGCCGAGAATCAGCCGCCCGGATTCGACTATCACTTCGGCCTCAACTATCTCGTGGCGCGGCGGCCGGGGATCGAACCGCCGGAATTTCTTGCCGGAAAAGGATTCGATTGGAAGCGCGGCTGGAACGACTCTTGGCTGCACTCGTCCGAAGGCGGCGCGTACCTCAACACGCTGCATCAGTGGTTCGTCAAACCCGAGCCGGACGGTCGATTCCACATCTCGGGAGTCGAGCCGGGCACGTATGACTTCGCCGTCAACCTCTACGGGACGACGGAAGGCTGCCTGGTGCATCCGATCGCGACGGGGGTCGTGCACTTCACCGTCAAACCGGGCGACAAACAGCTCGACTTGGGCAAAGTTTCGATCCCCTCGTTCACGCTGCCAAAAGTCGGCGACGTTGCCGCCGACTTCGAGTTTGCCGCACCCGACGGCACCAAATCTCATCTCGCCGCGTTGCGGGGAAAATACGTCTCTGATCGATTTCTGGGCGACATGGTGCGGCCCATGTGTCGCGAAGCTCGACGAGATCGAGCGCTTGCGAAAAGAGTTCCGCGCGGACAAGGAGCTGGTCGTCGTCGGAGCCAATCTCGATTCGGATCCGGAACGGACCCGCGAATTCCTCAAATCGAAACCACTCCCGTGGCAGCACGCCTTGCTGGGCGACTGGGCCAATACCGACGTGCCGCGGCGTTACGCGATTTCAAGCGTGCCGGCCTGCGTGTTGATCGATCCGCAAGGCCGCATCCTCGCGAGCGAGTACTCGCTCGAGTCGCTCGAAGGAAAGTTGAAAGATCTCTCCAAAAAGCCGATCACGTCACCGACCAAGACCGAAAAGCCGCAGGCGCAGAAATCCACGCAGACAATGCAAATCGCGGCGGCCGATCCCAAAGCGGCCAAAGCCGACTCTCAGGCGTCCAAAGCAGCCGAGGCGCTGGACGCTGCGCACCCACGGTCAAATGCGGGTCGAAGTCGTCGATGATGCCGGCAAGCCGGTGGCGGATGCCGTTGTCCGAGTCGAGGCGGGGACGGTCGACGACTTGGAGGATAAACGCGCCTACGAGTGCGATGCGCATGGACGGACCACCGTTGAATTGCCCAAAACCGTCTCTGGTCTGCGCCTCTCCGCCTCCAAGCCGGGTTTTTGTGCCGAGCAAAAGAGCTTTTGGCCCAAGAATCGAACCGATCACTCGTTCATCGCGGACGAACATCGATTTCGGCTCGTCCGCCCAATCCCGATCGGCGGGATTGTGAAGGACGACGAGGGGCGAATGATTGCAGGGGCGAGGCTGCGGTTCTTCGATCCGGGCGCCTACCGAAATATCGACGCGATTTGCGACGCACAGGGGCACTGGCGTCTCGACGCGCGCCCCGATCGAGGCACGCAGCTCAATAGCGTGACGCATCCCGACTATCTCGCCAATTACCTGTCGAACGCGCACTCATCGCAGCAAAACGTGACCGACGACGCGCTCCGGTCGCAGAAAGCCGTCGTAGTGATGCGCAAGGGCGTTTCCGTCCGAGGCCGAGTCACCGATACCGGCGGAAAGCCGGTCCCCGACGCGGCCGTCTTTTGGGGACCGGGCGGGAGAAACATGGGTTCGGAACAGTGTCGCACCGACCAAGCCGGACAGTTCCGGTTTCAAGTCGCGACGACGGGACCGCAGAAAGTGGCCGTCGTCGCCAAAGGCTGGATGCCAGACCAGCAGGCAGTTCTGGTCTCGCCCACAATGCCCTCCGTCGACTTTCAGTTGAAAGCCGGCAGGAAACTCCGATTGCGAATCGTCGACCGCTCCGGCGCGCCGGTCCCCGGCGTCTTGACGACGGTCGAAACCTGGCGCGGCGCCTACTTGATCGACAACCGTCCCTCCTATGGTCCCGATGCCGTCGACATTCCGTCACGCACCGACAAAGACGGCCGGCTCGAATGGGATTCGGCACCGGACGACCCTGTGACTTTCAGCCTCGGGAAGCAGGGCTACGCGAATACCGAAGTGACGGTCACGGCCGACGGGAGCGAGCAGACGCGGGCCATCACTCCGTCGTTGCACATTTCGGGCAGCGTCGTCGACGCAAAGACCGGGCGACCGATCGATCATTTCCAAGTCATCCCGATCCAGTATCCGACTCCCGAAATCCCAACTCTGTTGCGAGGCGACGGCTGGGGGGGCGGCACACGAGAGGTCCAATTCCTCGGGGGAGGGCGATTTGACACGCAGTGCGGGCGCGCGGACGTCGAACATGGTGTCCAGATCGAAGCACGCGGGTACAAGACCTTCCGAGATCCCCACCGATACCGCATTGGCGACCCGAATCCCGAGCTGGCGGTGCGCCTTGAGCCGAGCGATCGATTCCGCGGACGCATTGTGGATGCGGCCGGCCATCCCGCGTCGGAAGCGAGGATCCTGGTGCAGACGTGGTCCGAGGGAGGATTTTCGATGGATCTCTCGTCTTTGACGACCTCCAGAAACCTCCATCACACAATCGACGTCGATAACGACGGCGCGTTCGAAATCCCGGCGCCGATTGAGCCGTACGTTCTCCAAGTCGTCGCGCCAAGCGGTTATGCCGAGGTCGAGCGTACGGCAACCGAATTGCCGGGAGAACTTCGCATCAAACCGTGGGCCCGCCTGACGGGGCGCCTGCTGCAATCGGGAAAATCCGTGGCAAGCGTACCGCTCATCGTCGAACCAATCAGGGTCCACGCAACGGGCCTTCCTCGCGCCTACGCGATCCGGCAGGGCGTGACGAAAGTGGATGGTTCATTCGTCATCGATCGCGTGCCGCCGATCCCGTCCTCCATCCAGGCGCAGCTGCATTTTGCAACGCCTTCGCCGCTCAAATCGTCACAATCGGTGCCGCTGCAATTGAAGCCGGGCGAAACCATCGACCTCACGCTGGGCGGCAACGGCAGCGAGATCACCGGACAGCTCGTGGCCGAAAACCAACCCACCAATTTCGATTATCACTTCGCGATCAACTACCTCGTCGCGAAGCGGCCCGGGATCGAACCGCCCAAGACTTTGACCGGAAAAGATTTTGATTGGAAGCGAGGCTGGAGCGACGCCTGGCGCACGACCGCGGAGGGACAGACGTATCTCAAAACGCTCGAGCACTGGTTCGTGAAGCCCGAGCCGGACGGACGCTTTTCGATCTCGGGAGTTCCGCCGGGCGAGTATGATTTCGGCGTGGCGTTATTCGGCGCGACCGAGGGGTGCCTGGTCCATCCGGTTGCTTCCCGCGTCGTTCACGTCTCAGTGAAACCAGGACAGAAGCAGCTCGCTCTGGGCAAGTTATCGATTCCGTCGCTCACTCCCCCGAAGGTCGGCGACCTGGCCGGCGCGTTCGAGTTCGAGACGCCCAACGGCACCAAGACCAGCGTGGCCGCCTTCCGCGGCAGCTACGTGCTGATCGACTTTTGGGCGACCTGGTGCGGCCCGTGCGTGGCAAAGCTCGATACGGTCGAACATCTGCGGCACCAATTTGTCGGAGATCACCCGCTCGTCGTCATCGGCGCGAATCTCGATGCCGACACGGCAACGGCACGCAACTTCCTCAAATCCAAACCGCTCCCCTGGCAGCACGCCCTCTTGGGGGACTGGGCGAACACCGATGTGCCGCGCCGCTACGCAGTCTCGAACGTCCCCGCCTACGTGCTGATCGATCCCGCAGGCCGCATCCTGGCGAGCGAGTATTCGCTCGAGGCAATCGAGGCGAAGCTCAAAACTCGTCGCCGACAAGCCGAGCAGTCCCCCGGCGAAGGCCGGCAAGCCGCAGACGAGTCTCTCGCCAAAGCCGACTCCGGTGGCGGGTCGCGGAATCCAAGCCGCCTTGAGTCGGCTCTAAAGCTCGAAAAGCTTTCGAGCGTCCTGGATTGCGGAGTCGCCGCCACGTGCCGGTGGCCGTCGCGAACCCCGATGCCGTTCGCCGTGTCGCCTCCGGAATCGGTAACACTTCCCGGGGGAATGACTCATGAATGCCAGCGGCGGCGATTGGTTTGAGTCTGACGCGTTTTGGGAGCGGTTTTATCCGTTCATGTTCGCCGAGCCGCAGTTTGCGCTGGCGGCGGAGAATGTGCCCAAGATCGTCGCTCTTTCGGGAGTTGGCGGCGGCAGCCTGCTCGATTTGGCGTGTGGACCGGGGCGTTATGTCGTGCCGTTTGCGCAGGCCGGCTTTCGCGTGACGGGGGTCGACCGGACCCGGTGTTTGCTCGAGCGGGGGCGCGAGCGGGCGACGCAGATCGGCGTGGAAGCCGAGTGGGTCGCTGCGGACATGCGCGAGTTCGTGCGGCCCGCGGCTTTCGACCTGGCGATTAACGTCTTCACGTCGTTTGGCTATTTCGACGATCCGGCCGAGAATCGCCGGGTGCTGGAGAATATTTTCGCCAGCCTCAAGCCGGGCGGGACGTTCGTGTTTGAGGCCGTCGGCAAGGAAATCCTCGCGGGGAAGTTTCAGCCGACGCAGGCTGAGACGCTGGCCGACGGCACGGTGATGATCCAGCGCCGGACGGTGATCGACGACTGGTCGCGGATCGACGTCGAGTGGATTTTGCTCAACGAAGGGCGGGCATCGAGCTACCGCCTGCGTCACTGGATTTACTCCGGTCGCGAAATCCTCGATTTGTTCGCCAACGTCGGCTTCACTGGCGTCGTACTCTACGGCGGACTGGACGGGTCGCCGTACGGCCCGCAGGCGCAACGGCTGGCGGCCGTGGCCAAGAAGCCCCACGCCTAGGCCCCGCCCGGTCTCCGGCCCCTGGCGGCGTGTGCCGCGCTCCTCTTGTATGATTGGTGGAGACCTCGCTGCGCGGCCGAGAGATTTCCCGCCGGGAAATCCCCGGTTGGGCGGCATTCTTCCGACCGCGGGCAGGGCCGACTGAATGAAAGCAATCGCCTGGCTGATCGTTGCCGGAATCGGCATCGGCCTTGCGGTCTGGACCTATCGAGCGGAACGCCCGAGCGAATTCACGCCAATTTCGTCCGGCGTGATCGTCGCGGCCCGCTCGTCCGCGCAGCGGTTCGACCAGCCGGTTCCCTTTCCGACAGCCAAGGCGCGGGTGCTGTCGCTTCCCGTGATGGGAATCTCCGCCATGCTCGGCATGTCGTCGGGAGGCGGAGGCGACTCGGGTCGCGGCCTGCGGTTCCAGCTTTCGGAAAAGCTGATTCAGGTGTCGCTGCCCGACGCGGGGATTCGCGAAAGCAGCCTGGCGTGGGGCAAGCTGCCGCGGATGGAGCGGAACGAAGTTCTTGCCGGCGCGGAGGCCGCTCATCAGGACCGCTTCGAGATCGACGGGACGGAGTACAAGATCACCGGCGGGCTCGCGCGCGAAGCGGGGCTGTTCACGCGCTGCTACGTGCTGCCGGAGGCCGATCGCACGGGCGAGCACGGCGACGAGGGGAACTCGAGCTTTCGGGCCGCGCTCTTGATCCCGATGGATGCCTGGCAACTCGCCAAGCGAGAGACGAATGAGCAACTCAACGGGCTGTTTCCCGCCAAAGAGTTCGATCGCGTTTCGTGCGTGCCCAGCACGTCGCCGCGGGCCTTTTCGCTGATCCTCTTGGGCCAGGGGCTGTTGCTGTTGGGAGGCTCGGGCTTCTTGATCGCAGTTTACGCGGCTGCCGCGTCCCGCGTTCGCTGGTCCGTGCTCCGCGATCCGCTCGTCGCGCTCTCCACGCATCGGCGGCTCAACTGGGGAGTGCACCTCAGTTATTTCGGGCTTTATTTAGTCACGGCGTGCCTGGTCTACCGCACGCCCGATGTTCACAACGCAATGCAGGCGATCGTGCAAGGTCAACTGCGGCAGGGAGGCGGACTGCTGCAGTATGCGGCGAGCGCCCTACTCGACGGGCAATATTGCCTGGGCCGCGCTCGTCACGTTTTCCATCAATTTCGTCGTCGGTTCGCTCGTCTTCCTGACGCTGCCTTCGTGCGTCGTTCCGGGGAGCGGGGTAATCCTGGCCGTGTTCCGAGCGATCTCCTGGGGACTGTTGTTGGGACCGGCCACCTGGCAGCAGGCGCTCGTCATGCTGCCCCACTCGGGCACCCTCCTGCTCGAGGGGGAGGGATACATCCTTGCCACGTTTTTCGGACTGATGATGGCGCAGCTGGTTTTTCACCGCGATTCAACGGCAAGCGTGCGCTCGAACTATACTCAAGGCATCCTGCTCAATTTGAGGGGCAGCGTTTTAGTGGCGCTCGTGCTGGCCGTGGCGGCAATTTACGAGTCGAGCGAAGTGATTTGGATGATGAAACACTTGGGGACCGGCTGACCGCACCGCGATTTGCGAAAGGGTCTCAATGCTGGAGAATCGGAGCCTCAGCATCCTGGAGGAGCCGCTGGCACCGCCTTGGTTTGGCCGGTGCCCGACTTGCCGTCGCTGGTTCGTTTTCCGGCAGGTCAGGCAGCACTCCGATTCGCTCTCGCGGACTGTGCAGATGTGGCGCTGCCAGCGCTGTGGTTACGAAGAAACGTTCGCCGACCAGCATCCTCCTCACGCGATTTAGAATCAACGCTTAGCGAGACAACTACGGTGTGCGGCATCGCGGGAGTGGCTTGGACGGCGGACGCGGAACCGGCGTCGCCCGACGTCGTTTGGCGGATGACCGACGTCTTGTCGCACCGCGGCCCGGACGATGCCGCCGTCTATCATTCCGCAGCCGGCCGGCGCCTGCGCACGGCGAGCCGCTGCCGGATGGTCAGGCTGCGGCGGGAAAGGCCGGTGCCGCGCTCGGTTTCCGGCGGCTGGCGATCATCGATCTGGTCACGGGCCTGCAGCCGCTCTCGAACGAAGATGAAACGGTGTGGATCTCCTTCAACGGCGAGATCTACAACTACCAGGAACTACGGCCCGATCTCGAGGCGCGGGGCCATCGCTTTCGCACCAACGGCGACACCGAAACGATCGTCCATCTGTATGAGGAATACGGGCCACAGTGCGTCGACCGGCTTCGCGGGATGTTCGCGCTGGCCATCTGGGATGCGAGGCGACAACGGCTGTTTCTCGCTCGCGATCGGCTCGGAAAAAAGCCGCTGTTTTATCGGCACGACGGCGCACGCCTGCTTTTTGGCAGCGAGCTGAAGGCTTTGCTGCAGTTTCCCGGCGTGCCGCGGGAAGTCGATCCGGCGGCGCTCGACGCCTATCTGACCTATCAATACGTACCGCACCCCGAGTGCATTCTGCGGGGTTATCAGAAGCTGCCACCCGGACACTGGGCGATTTACGAGAACGGCCGGCTCGAGGTCGAGCGTTACTGGACGCCTCCTTACGCTGCGCCTCCCGCTTCCGCCAACGGAAACGGCCACGGTTTGTCACAGCAGCGGTCGTACGAGCAATGGCAAGCCGAGCTGCGCTCCACGCTCACCGAGGCCGTTCGTTTGCGGCTGCGGAGCGACGTGCCTCTGGGAGCGTTTTTGTCGGGGGGCATCGATTCGACGATCATCTCCGGCTTGATGCAGCGGCTCTCCAGCCAGCCGATTCACACGTTCTCGATCGGCTTTCCGGTCAAGAAATTCGATGAAACGTCCTACGCCCGCGAGGCGGCGGCCTTCCTGGGCACGCAGCATCACGAGCAGATCGTCGAGCCGCACGCCCTGTCGATCCTCCCCAAGCTCATCTGGCACTACGACGAGCCGTTCGCCGACAGCTCGGCCATTCCGATGATGTATTTGTCGGAGATGACGCGACGCGAAGTGACGGTCGCTCTCTCCGGCGACGGCGGGGACGAGCTGTTTTGCGGCTACGACCGCTATCGGGCCGTGCGGATCGCGGAGCGGACCGATCGCCTGCCGGGCTGGGTCAAACGATTCCTCTCGGCTCCGCTGTGGCAGCGGTTCCCGAGTTCGGTGGAGCAAAAATCGTTTCGCCGTCGCGTGAAGCGGCTGCTGGCCGAGCTGTCGAAACCGCCCGAGCGGCGCTACCTGCGGTGGATCAACATTTTTGATGAGGGCCGCCGCCAGGCCCTGTACACGGACGACTTTCGCGCGCGGTTGGGGGCGATCGACTCGGCCGACTTTCTGCTCGACGGCCTACCGCGAATGCCCCGACCGCGACTTCATCACGCGGACAACCTGCGCGGACGTGCTGACCTATCTCCCCTGCGACATCCTCACGAAGGTCGACATCGCCACGATGGCCTACGGGCTCGAGGGCCGCTGCCCGTTCCTGGACACGCAGGTGGCCGAGCTGGCCGCCCGCATGCCGATCGAGCTGAAGCAGACGGCGTCCGGCGGCAAGCGAATCCTGATCGACACGTTCCGCGACCTGTTGCCGCCGTCGATTCAAAACCGCGCGAAGATGGGCTTCGGCGTGCCGCTGGATAGCTGGTTCCGGGGCGAATTGCGACCGCTGCTGCACGACACGCTGCTGGATTCGCGGAGCCTCTCGCGCAGGATTCTTTAAGCCCGAGAGCGTTCGCCGGCTAGTCCAGGAGCACGACGAGCGGCGCTGGGACCACAGCTATCGGCTGTGGGCCCTGCTGTGCTTCGAGCTGTGGCAGCGGACGTGGCTGGATCGACTTCTCCGCCGCTCCGCCTCAATCGCCGGTCGCCAACATTGTGCACGCCGCAACCGTCTGAGGAATGGCGACGTCCAGGACGACCTGAGAGCGAAAAAGAGCTGCGTCCCCTTTTGTTGCTCAACAACGCACGGAAGCGGAGCGCACGATCGGGGCTACGTTTACACGCGGCCGAAGCGGACGCAGGGCAAAAGCAGAAGAGGACGCTCGAAAATAGGTTCCTGACACCTCCTTCTTTTTTTCGGACTCGATTCCGCGTCGCTACCGTTTAGTGTCAGGATGAACGCCGATAACCTCCCATTGATCCTGGCACGTGGGCTGAGCCAGGTTATCGGCAAAATGGAACTGATAGTGCGTGATCTCAAGCGAGTCCAACGTGAACCGGTACCGTTGACCGCTCACGGTGGGCGGCCCAAACGATCTTCTCGTATTTGGAACTTCCACGCCGTTCAGCGTTTGCCAATATTCACCTTGCAGGACTCCCGCATTCGAGTTCACGTAGACATACAAGGGCGGCCACTCAACCGGCACGTTCAAACGATCGACAGTTATTTCCGGACCACCTTGCCTTTCCGTCAGATGGTCAATTTGGACGTAACAGGGCGTAGCCGTCGTACGGTAAGCCTGACCGTACGTCCCTGTCGGACAACAGTACGTCCACTGGCAGCAGCACCTTCGCATCCGACACGATCTCTTGGCCTCCGCATTGCCACCGAACCACAAAACGGCACAAATGATGATCGCAAGTACGAAAAAACGCCTCATGGGACCACTCCGATCGTTCTGACGAGAGGTGTAATGAAAGTAACGGCCTGGATATCCATCGAAGCCGCGCCATTCTGCGGCTCTTTGCTCGCCGAAATCAAGCCGTTTTCACTGTCCTGCGTGTCTGATCCCTCTTTGTTGCCAATCTCCTGGACACCGCGCCTATGCCGTGCGGCAGGGCTGGTTTCTGTCACTTACAGTCTCGATGCCTTCCGGCGCGGCCTCGACCGAGATCCGTCGCCGCTGGAGCGCAATTCGCACCGCGAGGTTTTCTGCACCACGCTCGACGGTCCGGCGGGCGATGCTTATCCCGCGACGCCTGTGTTCGACGTCGAGCTTTGCACTTCACGCTTGAGTTCAACGACATCGACGTGGCGCTGGCTTATCGAGCAAAAAGAGGAAGCAACTCTTTATTGCTGAGTCTTCGTCGTCACACTTCTGCACTCCCGGACTTCCGAAAAGCGGGTCGCCCGGGCCACGGCCGGTCTTCGTGGGAATGTCAAAATCGAATCCGCTTCGCCGCCCGTTTGAGGCCGCCGGGTGCCGCGGGCTACCGGTCGCGTGAAGCCGCAATCCGCCCCATCCGTCCGCTTCGATAGTCGTCGATCGTCTGGCGGATTTCTTCCTGCGTCCGCGTCTTGCCAGCGTTCCAGATGGTGTCCATGAACTCATGATGGCCGATCCGGCTCACTCCACGCGCGATCGCGGCCATGATGGCCCACCAGTCGCCGTGCTTCAGAGCGTGCGACGGAATCCAAAGGCCGGGCAACGCCGTGCTCATGATCAGCTCGTTATCGGCAGTTGTGATCACCGAGAACTTGCCGTCGATCAGACGATTCCAGATCCACTCAAGTGGCTCCGTGAGGCGGACGGCGACGTACTCGATCACTGCGGCCCGCTCGAAGCATTCGCGCCGGTGTTCGTAGTCGAGCAGGTCGTTTTCCGGGAAAACGTCCAGGACAAAATTGGGCGGTCCCTTGAAAACGTCGTACGACGGCTCGGGTCGCATTGCTTGAGCGGACCGTGGTTGACCTGGACGACGATGCCGGGACAGAACCGGGTGCCGTCATCCAATTGGACCGTCGCGTGGACGCAACAGTACAAGCCGGGCGAGAACAGCCGGTAGTAGTTGATGCACGTTGCGAGATCGGTCAACAGCGCGGATTGACCAACATCGAGTTCACGGGACATAACGGCACCTCTTGGGGGGAATGACCAGCTTACCGGAACCGTGCCTGACACCTTTTCCTCTCTGCTAAGCGTGGCGGGGACGCTCCGCCTTGCGGAAGCCCCGTTTGCCTGTTTGCAATCGCGCCGCTGACCTTCGGCAAAGTCCCGGGGTTTCCGCAAGCGGAGCGCCTGGGCCACCCCACCAGATTACGATTGAAGGGGGACCGAGCAGGAGCCCGTTCACCGGACGGTTGGGCCCTTCCCCTGGCGTTGAAATATCCGCGGGCATTGTTAGAGTATCGAACTGAAACAGTCGAGGTATCAAATTCGGACCGAAAGTGCTCTTTGTCGGGCTTTTCCGTCAGGTTCAGACGTTGAATTTTGGACGGAAAGCATTCTGCAGCAGCGAGTTGGGATCGCAGCATGAAGATGACTGAGGATCGGAAGACCGAGCTGATTCGCCAATATCAGCGGACCGAGGCGGACACCGGGTCTCCGGAAGTACAGATTGCCGTTTTGACCGAGCGCATCTCCAACTTGACCGAGCACTTGCAGACCCATCAAAAGGATCACGCGAGCCGGCGAGGCCTGCTGATGCAGGTCCATAAGCGTAAGCGCCTGCTTGAGTACCTGCGACGGACGGATCCCGAACGATTCCGCGACATCAAGAATAAGCTTTCGATCCGGAAGTAGTTCGTCGCTTGGTTTCGTGTCACGTATTTCGAGCCTGGCGCATGGTGCGCAGCGGCTTGAAGTCAGGTCACTCGCATTTCGGCAGACCTGCAATCGGGCAGGCTTGTCTGCTCGGCGGCTCGCGCGAGTCGCGGCGAGGTCGGCCGGTTCGTGGTCCGCGCTGCGGGGTTGCCGCAGAGGGCGGCGCGCACGAGATCCAAGCGCCAAGAGTCATTGAGGAAAATATTTGTGAAAGTCACTGTTGAACGTGAAATCGGGGGCCGCACCTTTAGTCTGACAACCGGCGAAATCGCCAAGCAGGCCAGCGGGGCCGTGCTGGTGCAATTGGGAGAAACCGTCGTCTTTGTCGCCGCCCAATCGGGCCCTCCCCGCCCCGGCATCGATTTCTTCCCGCTCACCGTCGATTACCGCGAGCGCCTGGCTGCCGCCGGCCGCTTTCCGGGCGGCTTCCTCAAACGCGAAGGACGGCCGACGACCCGCGAAATCCTGACCAGCCGGCTCACCGACCGGCCGCTGCGTCCGCTCTTCCCGGAAGGCTTCAACGACGAGGTGCAGATCCAGGGGCAATGCATCGCGTGCGACCCGGAGAACGATCCGGACGTGCTCTCCGTCACTGGGGCTAGCGCTGCCCTCTGCGTGTCGAACATTCCCTTCAACAATCCGATCGCCGCCGTCCGCGTCGGCCAGGTGGACGGACGCTGGATCATCTTTCCGACGCAGGAAGAGCTCAAGACGAGCACGCTCGACCTGATCGTCGCCGGCAGCAAAGACTCGGTGCTGATGATCGAGGGCTTCGGGCAGGAAATCCCCGAAGACAAGATGGTCGAAGCCATCATGTTCGGGCACCGCGAAATCGTGAAGCTGTGCGAGCTGCAGGATGAACTCGTGTCGAAGGCCGGCGTCAAGCCGACCGTCTTCGAGGCTCCGGCCGCCAATCCGTTCATCGCGATCCTGGAAAGCCGGCGCCTCGACAAGCTGAAGGCCCTCAAGCAGAACCCCAGCAAGGCCGAACGGCACTCGGCGACGGACGAGCTCAAGGCAGCCCTGGCGAAGGAATTCTTCCCCGAGGGGGCCGACGTCGACGCCGAAGGCCGCACCAAGCTGCAATTCAACGTCGCCTTCTACGACATCGAAGGCAAGGCCGTCCGCGGCCTGTTGCTCGAGGGCAAACGTCTCGACGGCCGGGCGACCGACGAGCTCCGCAACGTCAGCTGCGAGGTCGGCGTGCTGCCCCGCGTGCACGGGTCGGCCCTCTTCACCCGCGGCGAAACGCAGTCGCTGGCGACCGTCGCCCTGGGCACCCCCCGCGACAAGCAGCGGGTCGACGGCCTCTTCGGCGAAGTCTCCAACCGCTTCATGCTGCACTACTACTTCCCCTCCTATTCGGTGGGCGAAGTGCGGCCGATCCGCGG
The DNA here is from genome assembly GCA_963813715.1 of uncultured Planctomycetaceae bacterium. Classification (GTDB taxonomy): domain Bacteria; phylum Planctomycetota; class Planctomycetia; order Planctomycetales; family Planctomycetaceae; genus DASPSM01. The sequence goes on from CAWFAK010000008.1 coordinate 586,040, forward strand.
ACCGGGACGGCGTGAAATCGGCCACGGCTGCCTGGCGGAACGCTCCGTCGAGCGGATCATCCCGGCCGAGGAACGCTTCCCCTACACGATCCGCATCATCTCCGATATCACCGAGTCCAACGGCTCCAGCTCGATGGCGAGCGTCTGCAGTGCCACCCTCTCGATGATGGACGCCGGCGTGCCCATCGTTCAGCCGGTCGCCGGCGTGTCGATCGGCCTGGTCAAAGAATCCGACGACCGCTTCACCCTGCTGACCGACATCATGGGTGACGAGGACCACTTCGGCGACATGGACTTCAAGGTCGCCGGCACGCAGCGCGGCGTGACCGGCATCCAGCTGGACCTCAAGATCGACGGCATCAGCGAGAAAATCATCCGCGAGACGCTGCAGCAGGCACACACGGCCCGCCGCGAGCTGTTGCGGACGATGCTCGGCGTGATCCGCAAGCCGCGGGGAGACATTTCTCCGTACGCACCGCGGCTCACGCAGATCAAGATCGATCCGGAAAAGATCGGTCTCTTGATCGGCCCGGGCGGCAAGACAATCCGCAGCATCCAGGAAGCGTCGAAAGTCACGATCGACGTGCAGGACGACGGCACGGTGACCGTGGCCGGCCTGAACGGCCCGTCGGTCGAGGAGGCCCTGGCGACCATCGAGGCTCTGACCGAGGAAATCAAGGTCGGACGCATCTACGAAGGGACCGTCAGCTCAGTGAAGGACTTCGGCGCCTTCATCGAGATTGCTCCCGGCAAGGACGGCCTGTGCCACATCAGCGAGCTGTCGGACGGTTACGTCAAGAACGTCACCGACGTTTGCCGCGTCGGCGACAAGCTGTCGGTGAAAGTCATCGCGGTCGACGATCAGAATCGGGTCAAGCTGTCGCGGAAGGCCGTCCTGGCCGAGGCCGCAGCCCGTGCCGGCGGCAATGGTGACGGCGACGCCGAGGGCGATCGAGCGAATTAGAACTTCACAGTTGAGCGGCCGCTCGATCGTAAGACCGCCGGCGTGGTTTCTGAGAACCGATGGCGGACTCCTCCAGCTCGAACGATCAAGTCTTCGGCGCACGAGCCGATCGGCGAAGGTCCGGATCCGTCCGGGCCTTCCGCCGCGGCGCGCCGACCGATTCGGCCCGGACTGCGCGGACCTGCCGGGGCCGGCGGCGGCCAGCTTCGCCGGCAATTTGAAGAGGTCGCCGCGCTGGCCGGCGGCCTCGCTCACGAAATTCGCAATCCGCTCTCCACGATGGGCATGCTGCTGGAATTGATGGCCGAGGACCTGGCGGCCGCGGAAACTCCCCGCGACCGCCGCATCCTCACGCAGCTCAAAACGCTGCAGCGCGAATGCCAGCACCTGGAGGACATCCTCAACGCGTTTTTGCAGTTCGCCCGCGTGGGCGAGGTGGACCTGGTCGAGTCGGACGTCAACCAGCTCGTCCGCGACTTCATCGAGTTCTACAAGGCCGAGGCCCACGATCACGGCATCGAAATCAGTCCGCACCTGGCGTCCGATTTGCCCCCCGTGCGGGCCGACCGTTCGCTCTTCCGCCAAATGCTGCTGAATCTCGCGCTGAACGCTCAGCAGGCGATGCCCGACGGCGGCATCATGGAGCTGCAGACGAGCGTGAGCGACGGCTGGATTCAACTGGCCCTCATCGACAACGGCATCGGCATGGACGAGGCGACGCAGGCCCGGCTGTTCGACGTCTTTTTCTCCACGCGAGTGGGAGGCAGCGGGCTCGGTTTGCCGACCGTTCGTAAAATTGTCGAAGCGCACCAGGGACGCATCGCCTGTCAAAGCGAGCCGGGACGGGGAACCCGGTTTGTGATCTCGCTTCCCCCGGCCCAGCCATGACGACCGCCAAGAAAACCGACACGGCCACCATCGACCCGCCGAAAACCGACGGCACGAAAGCCGACCCCAAGAAAGGCGACCCGGGCGATCTGTCGGGCATTCCGATCCGCGTGCTGATCGTGGATGACGACGAGGCCCACGCCCAGGCCGTCGCGGAAAGTCTCAAGCGGATCAACTGCGACTGCGCGGTGGCAACGTCCGGCGCCGGAGGCATCGCGCTGATCGAGAGCGAGAACGACTTCGACGTCGTCGTCACCGACATGAAGATGGACGAAGTCGACGGCCTGGAAATTCTCCGCAAGAGCAAGGAGGAGCTGCCCGACGCGGAGGTAATCGTCGTCACCGGGCACGGCTCGATCACGTCGGCCGTCACGGCCATGCAGCACGGCGCCAACACGTATCTTTCCAAGCCGCTCGACATCAACGAGCTGCGGGCGGCCGTGCAAAAAGCGTCGACGCGCGTGCGGCTCATCCGTCGCAATGCCGAGCTCAACCGGCGGCTCGACGAGCGATTCGGCTTTGAGGGAGTGATCGGCTCCAGCCCCCAGATGCAAAAGGTGATCGAGATTCTAAAGTCGGTCGCCCCGACCGATAGCACGGTGATGATCCACGGCGAGAGCGGCACGGGCAAGGAGCTGGTCGCCCGGGCCCTGCATCAAAACAGCCCGCGTAAGAGCAAGCCGTTCGTTCCGCTCAATATTTCGGCGTTGCCCAGCAGCATCCTCGAAAGCGAGCTGTTCGGCCACGAGCAGGGGGCCTTCACCGGCGCCGTCGGCCGGCGGATCGGCAAGTTCGAGTTCGCCAACGGCGGCACGCTGTTCCTCGACGAAGTCGGCGAGATGCCGATGGAGACGCAAATCAAGCTCTTGCGCGTGCTCGAAGATCGCAAGGTTACGCGCGTCGGCTCCAACGAAGAACACGAGGTCAACGTGCGGCTCGTGGCCGCGACCAACGCCGATCTCAAGGCGATGATCGAAAAGAAATCATTCCGCGGTGATCTTTACTATCGGCTGTCGGTGGTCAACATCCCGTTGCCGCCGCTGCGTGACCGCCGCAGCGATATTCCGCTCTTGATGGAGCACTTCCGCAAAGACATCTGCGGGCGGATGCATAAGGAGGTCGTCGGTTTCAGCAAGGCGGCCCGTCAGGCGCTGATTTCCTACGATTGGCCCGGCAATATCCGCCAACTCCGCAACAGCGTCGAGCGAATGATCGTGCTTGATTCCGACAGCTTGCTGGACGTCGACGACCTACCCGACGAAATCGCCGTGCTCGCCCGCCGCGACGGCGACACCACCGGCATGCCGGCCGTCCCCGGCAGCGACTCGCTGATTGGCCGCCCCTTGAACGAAGTCGAACGCTATTACATCCACCGCGCGCTGGAGCTGACGGAAGGCAAACGCGAGGAAGCGGCCCAACTCCTGGGAATGGGCGAACGCACGCTCTACCGCAAGATCAAAGAGTACGGTCTCAAGAACTACTGAGACTTTTTTCGTCTGCCCGCGTGGTGTGAGACCGGGCGGCCTCGCCTCAAGCACGGACGTCCTAGCGGAAGTCCTTACGCTCATCAAAGATTGATCTGCGCTGGCCCCGCGACTAAGGTAATGTCTTAGTCGCGTGCAGGACGCGTCTCGTCCGCAGAAAGGGCTGCGCCCACCTGCTCTATCGAGGCACCCCTCTTTACTGACCTTCCTCTTTCGCCTGATTGCGGACCAGGCACACGAAGGAGGATGTCTTGAATCTCGAACAACAGAAGAAGCAGGCCCGCGAGCTCTTGCGGGCGATCCGGTCCGGGAACGCAAACGCGCTCTCTCGTCTGCGGCGGCACCACGCGCGCTGGGCGGCATTGGACGAAAGCGCCGTACGCCAACTCATTTCTTTGCACGATGCGCAATTCGTTCTCGCTCGTGAACAAGGGTTCGCCAGTTGGCCCAAGCTCAAGGCCTACGCCGAGCCGTCTTCGGGCGCACGGCCCACACGATTGTTCGTAGCGGATGTTGCCTGGATTACAGACCGCGTCCATGGCTTGCTTCGAACGCGGTCTTCGGCGGGTCCTGCAGCGCTGGAGCAAATTCGAGAATGGCACCCGCGTTTCTCCGATTGGAGCGACGAAGAAATTCGCCAAGCCCCCTTCACGGAAGAGGATGCCCGATTGGTCTACGCTAGGGAGCACGGCTTCGAAACCTGGGATGACCTGACCAGGCGTGTGAATCTCCTTGCGGCGAACCCCGCGACAGCGGCGACGGAACCGTTCATGGCTTCCTTCGTCGCGCTGAAGTCGGGCAACGCGGCCGCCTTCGAAGCTCTGCTCCGCGCGAACCCTCGTCTGGTCAACGAGCGCGGGACAAATGGGAACACGCTGCTGAATCTCGCTGTCAGCTTCGCCGGCAAGGCGGATTGGCACGGCGGGCTGTCTCCGATTGCGACTTTGCTGGCCGCCGGCGCCGATGTCAACGAGGCCAACGATCGGGGTTGGACGCCGCTCCATGCGGCCGCCTACTCCAACCAACCGGAAATTGCGTCCTTGCTGGCGGAAAAAGGTGCGGCCCTGGACGCGGAAGCACACGGTGCGGGTGGCACTCCGTTGATTGCCGCGCTGTTTTGGGGTCATCGTGAGGTGGCCGATTTGCTCGGTCGCCATTCGGTGGCTCCAAACAATCTCCGCGCCGCTGCCGGGCTTGGCATCCCCGAGTTGGTGGATGCCTGCATCCAATCCGACGGCACACTAACTCCCGAAGCCTGTGCTGCCAGAGGCTTTTACCGTCCGCACAGCGGTTTCCCGGACTGGCAGCCTTCGTCAGATCCGCAGGAGGTTCTCGATGAGGCACTGGTGTGGGCCTGCAAGAGTGACCGCTTGCTCGTCCTCGAGCGGCTCGTCAAAGCGGGTGCGCGGCTGAATGCCGATCCTTATCGAGGCACGCCTCTGATCTGGGCCGCGGCCTGCAATCGTGCGGAAACCGTCGCATGGCTGTTGGACCACGGCGCGAGCATCAATCAGAAAGCGACCTTTGGCGGACTCACACACGGGCAGGGAGTCACGGCTCTCCATATTGCGGCCCAGTCCGGACACCTGCCTGTGCTCAAGCTCCTGATCGAGCGCGGCGCCGATCCCTCGATCAAAGAGGACCTCTACCATTCGACTGCCGAGGGGGGCGCAGCGTTCTTTGGCCAGGAAGCAGCGCGGGACTATTTGCACTCGTTGGGCACATAGCTCGGCCTTTCCGCCAGTGTCTGCCTCCGCATCAATAACCACTGGCGGACAAGCCGCCAGTGCCACCCACCGCCAGTGCCACCCAGCACTCAGCGATGGGCGAGATGCGCGTACTCCGCCAACGGCAATTCGACGCGCGTTTGCGAGGCCGCGCTGCGGGCGACCGCCTCGGTGAACTCCATGTAGCGCACGCCCGTCGCGAAGTCGGTGAATCGCACCGTTTCGTAGCCGCGGATCGCCCCGACAAATTCGGCCTCGACCCGCCAGCCGCCCTGTTTCTCGGGCGGAATGTCGAATTCGAGCAGTTGCGTTTCGCCCACGCGGCCGGTGAGCAGACGCTCGGCGGGAGTCGCCTCGTAGCGCAGCGTCGCCTCGCTGCCGTAGAGATGAATCTGGTTTCCGGGCCCGAAACGGCAGACGCCGCTCAGGTGGTAAAGGCCCCGTCCGCCATTTTCCAGGTCCGTCAGAATCTGCACGCTATCGGGAATCGTGACCTCGGCCGGTCGCGCGGCGTCGCCGTGTCCGCTCGGCCGCGTCTTTGTGAAGGTCTGCGTCCGCGCGAACACGCTGACGGGCGGCGGAGCCCAGCGGAGCAACGTTTCGTGCAGGATGCCCAGCGCCAGCACGTTATAGCCGCTCTTGTCGATCTCCTGTCGCCAATGCAGCGGAGCGTCGGAATTGGCGAAGGCGTCGTTGGCGCCGATCACCACGACCTCGCGAATGTCTCCGAAAAAACCGTCGCGGAGCATGTCGCGCACGTACTCGTTCTGCACCAGTCCGAACGGGCTGGGGACGATTTGCTTGACCAGATCCGGATGACGATGCGCGGTGTCGGCCATGCGATGGGCCTCGGCGGCGTTGCGCGCATCCGCGCCTCGGTCAACACGTGCTTGCCGGCATCGAGCGCCGCGCAGGTGATCTCGCAATGCAGGTTCGGCCAGGTGCCGATGCAGACGGCGTCGACGTCGCCATCCGCGATCAAGTCCTGCCAGCGCGGATACGTGCGAGAAATTCCCAGCTCGCGCGCGGCGCGGGCCGTCGATTCGGGTGTGCTGTTGACGACGCCGACCAGCTCGACGTCCGCCAGCGCGCGAAAACCGGGAACGTGCCGTTCGCGCGTGTTTTTGCCGGCGCCAATGAGCCCAATTCGCACGCGCTGTTCGGCCATCGCAGTCCTCGCGGTGTGAGCTGCCCGGAAGTGCCGCGATTGTAACGCCGTCGACAGCCTGTCGCGATCTTCGAGGAAACTCGTGCGCCGGCCGAACGAAAGCACGCAGCCAGATCGCCGTTCGCGATCGCCGCTCGACGTTTCAGGCGGCGGCCCCAACATGCCGCTCGATTCAGGCGGCGGCCCCAACGTGCCGCTCGATTCAGGCAGCGACCCGAACGCGGTCGACCGGAGCCAGATGGCTCAGAATGCGATCGGCCGTGCGGCCCGTCGCGCCAGGCTGGCCGATTTCCGCGCGGAGTTGTCGCAGCTCGCGGGCGACCTGGGCGAGCTGGTAAGGGCTGCCGATCCACTCGTTGACGACGGCCGCCATCTCGCGGACCGTGCGATCAGGTCGCAGCACGGGCATCCATTCGGGCATCAGGCGGCGGCCCGCGATCAAGTTGGGAAGCGTGATCGAATTGACGTGCACGAGCGGCCGCACCAGGGCATACGTCAGCGGACTGACCCGATAGAGAACCACGGCCGGCTTCGCCCGCGCCAGCATTTCCAAACTCACCGAACCCGAAACCATCACGCAACAGTCGGAGGCCTCGATGATCTCGGGCGTGCGGCCCAGGCAAAGCTCCACGGGCAGCGACCGCGGCCGGGAGGCGAGCATCTTCTGGCAGCGCTCGCGATGGCGCTCTTTGTAGCAAGCGACGAGAAAATGCACGTCCGGGTGCCGCGCGGCCACTTGCTCCATCAGGTCGATCTGCAGCGGGAAGTTCGACTCGACCTCGTGATTCCGCGACCCGGGCAGAACGCCCACGATCCGCCGATAGTCGGCCTGGGCCTTGCGGCAGAACGCCTCGTCCAAGCGGCTCTCGGCCACGTCGTCAAAAAATGGGTGGCCAACGTATTCGGCGTGAAGCCCACGCTCGGCGTACCACTTCGGTTCGAAGGGGAGTCCGCAGAGAATGTGGTCGACGAACTTCCGCATCCGCTTGATCCGCCACGGTCGCCCAGCCCCAAAGTTGGGGCGGCAGATAATAAAAGACGGGGATGCCGGCCGCCTTCGCCTTGCGGGCGATCCACCAGTTGAAGCCGGGAAAATCGACCAGCACGACTGCGTCGGGCGGCGATTCGCGAAACATCCGCTCGGCCCGTTTGACGAGCGAGTAAAACTGCCAGAGCAGGGGGATGACGCGGAAGATGCCGACGACGGCCAGGTTGGTCAGTTCGTAGTTGATGTCACAGCCGGCCTCGGCCATTTTCGGTCCGCCGTAGCCGCTGAACTCCAGATCGGGCTGACGCCGCTGGAGTGCGTGAATCAGGCGGGCCGCATGCTGGTCACCGCTGGGCTCGCCGACGGAGAAAAAGATCCGCATGATTCAGGCCGCTTTCGTCCGCGGCGTGGCCGCGTCGAATTGCTGGGTCGCCCAAGCACAGCAGGAGGCGGCGTCGGCACGGAGGGCCCGCTCCACCGCCCAATTCCACGTTTCGGGAGCGACCAGTTGCTGCGGCAGCCGCAGCACGGCGATCGCATAACCGGCCGCTTGTTGCACGGCCGCGTGCAGACGGATCGACGGCATCAGGTGCAGACTGTCGTGAACTTCCTGAAAGTCCTGGTGGCCGGGCAGGGCGCCCAGGTGCCGCTCGAAGCAGCTGAAGGCATGTCCCATCAAATCAGCGCTGCCGTGTCCGACGGGGCACAGAAAGGCGATGCAGCCGGCCGGCGGCAAACGACTGATCAACTTGAGCGTGGCGGCGTAGGCCGCGCGTGACGACAGGGACCGATGATATTCGGACGCATCGCGGACCAGCACGACGTCGAATTCGGTGCGGATCGAGGGCAGGGGATCGCTGACCGACGCGCAACTGAAGCTGCAAGTCGGCGCGTTCCGCCGGGCGTCGAGAATATTTTTGGGCGATTCGTCGATCCCCGTGCACTGGATGCCGAGCGAGTCGAAAAATTTCGCCAGCTCGCCCCGCCCGCAGCCGACTTCTAAAACGCTGAACCCCACGCCCAGGCGCAGCGCGGACAACAGCCGCGACATGACCTTACGGGGAATGCCGGTTTGCTCGAGCAGATCGCTCGATTCCGCGCTGAGACGCTGCCAGGGTGACATCACGCACCTCCCAAAGGGTCGGCCGGTGCGCTCTTTCGGACGGGGAAAGGTGAAGGGCCGAGCCAAGGGGGCGAAGAATATCGCGCGCCCCCGATCCGGGCAATGGCGGAATCCGGGCGAATTTCGCCGCTGGTTCGGCGGATGGAGAGGTCGCGCTTTGGGTGCCACGGTTGAGCTCGCTCAACCGTGCTCTTCGCGTCCAGCACCGTTATCAGCACCTAAAAAGAGCACGGCCGAGCCGAAGTGTCTCAGCCGTGGCACCCGAATTTCCGGACACCCTCATCCCGTGCTAAAATGAACGGGCGACGCTGCGATTCCGTTGCGGCTGCACAGAACTCCCGGATACAACCGTGGGCGCCGACCGGTGTATCCTCCAGTCACGGGTGACGAGCCAGAATTCGTATGGGAAGAAATTTCGAGAATCGCAAGCAATCGATCTTCAAGAACGGCTGCTTCGAAATCCAAGCTCTACGCCAAGTACGGCAAGAAGTTGTACATGGCGGCCAAGAATGGCGTGCCCGACCCCCACGCCAATCCGGCCCTCCGCAGCATCGTCGAAAAGGCCAAGAGCGAAAACGTCCCGAGCCATGTGATCGAAAAGGCGATCCAGAAGGCGAAGGGCGGCGGGGGCGAGGACTTCCATCCGGCGCGTTACGAAGGATTTGGTCCCGGCGGCGCCTTAGTCATCGTCGATTGTCTGACCGACAACAATCAACGGACGATCTCCGAAGTCCGCAGTTGTTTCACCAAGACCGGTTCCAAGTTGGCCGGCAATGGCGCCGTCGCGATGTCGTTCGAGCACGTGGCCGTCCTCTCCTTCAAGGGCGACAACGAAGACCAGGTGTTGGAAGCCATGCTCAACGCGGACGTCGCCGTTGAGGACGTCGAAAGCAAGGACGGCTACATTACGATCTTCGCTCCGCCTGCCGAGTTTTATAAAGCGAAAACGGCCCTGCTGGAGGCCCTCCCCGACGTCGAACTGGAAACGCAGGAAATCACCTTTCTCCCACAAGCCAGCAAAACGCTGAGCGCGGGCGACCAGTCGAGCTTCGAAAAATTCCTCGAGATGCTGCACGAGTGCGACGACGTGCAGGACATCTACCACAACGTCACGTTTCCCGGCTAGCAGGCCGTTGACGTCGTTGTAAACACGGGTCGCCCAGCCTCCGATCCGGATTGCTGCCGCACGCGTCGATCCGACTCCACCGACGGTTTCCCCACGCAATTTCATTGCGGCATGCGTGTGAGAGTGGTTGCGATCGGTGCGACCGTCAGTAGAGAATGGGTGCCGACAACAACCTGCTCAAACAAGGGAGAGGGGAGATGCCGAAGCCCGCGAAGAACACGATTTGCCTGTGGTACGACGGCGGCGCCGAAGAGGCGGCGCGGTTTTATGCTCGGACATTTCCCGATTCCTCTGTGGGTAAGATTGTGCACGCGCCGGCCGATTATCCGGCAGGCAAGAAAGGAGACGTGGTGACGGTCGAGTTCACCGTGCTGGGCATTCCCTGCCTCGGCTTGAACGGCGGGCCCGTGTACAAGCACACCGAAGCTTTTTCGTTTCAGGTCGCGACCGCGGACCAGGCCGAAACGGATCGCTATTGGGACGCCATCATCGGCAACGGCGGAGAAGAGAGCATGTGCGGCTGGTGCAAGGACAAGTGGGGCCTGTCGTGGCAAATCACGCCGATCGTCCTGACGAAGGCTATCGCCGATCCCGATCCCGCCGCCGCCAAGCGGGCCTTCGAGGCGATGATGCAGATGAGAAAGATCGACATTGCCACAATCGAGGCGGCACTTCGCGGATGAAGAATTTCGTCAGAAGCGCGGCGCCGGTCGCGGGTCAGGCAGCCCGGCGGCGGCCTGCTTCGGGCCGTTCGGCCGCGGAAAGCTCGGAGAGAGCGGGTAACCCTACGGCGGCCCGGGCGATGGCGTCCTGTCGCGCCATTTCGGCCTGCAGTCGCTGCGCGTAGACCTCGAGTTCTTCCCGCTCCAGGTTGGGGGGGACGACGAATGCCGGACCGCCCCGTGCATGGATCCGCGTGAACGGCTTCGGCAGCTGCATATCGGTCCAACTGCCGGGAATCCGCCAGGCGCGGCGGCACGCGTAACCGGTGGGAATAATGATGCGACCCGAGCGCGATGCCAAATAGATGATGCCCGTCTTCATCTGGCGACGCGGACCGCGCGGTCCGTCGGGCGTAATGGCCACGTGCAGATCGCGCACGCGGTCGAGCAGCTCTCGCAGGGCGCGGCTCGCCCCCCGCTTCGAGGAGCCCCGCACCGAACTGATGCCCAATCGCCGCATGGCCTCGGCCAGATAGGAGCCATCTTGATGCGGGCTCACCAATCCGGCCATTTTCTTCGGCCGTCCGGCGAAACAAGTCATCAAAATGTCGTCGTGCCAGATGCAATACAGAAACCGGCGGTCACCCGTGTCCTCGTAGGGGCAGCACCCGTCGACTTCCGTGGCGACCTCGATCCGGCACGTTTTGAACAGCGCCCGCACGAGCACGACCGCGACGAAGGCCACGAGCTTCGTAAGATAGCGGTTGCGGATCTTCAGAGACCGACTCCGACGGCGGGAAGCACGAAATCCGAATGAAATGACGAAAAAATGTCCAAATGACCTAAGCCCGAAGGAAGACAGTTTTCCCTTCAGGGCTTCGGGCTTCCTTCGTCATTTCATTCGAGCTTCGGGTTTGCGCCCGGAGATTGTATCGACCCGCGGAAATCCTCAAATCCCAGTTGCCCAGGGCCTCAGTCCGCCTTTGCCTCAAAACCTCATTCGATTGCGCTCGGGCCTGTGAATTGTTGGAGAAACCCCCTACGGGCGGACACTGGAGCAGCAGCGCGAAGGGTGAGGGGCCGCGCGGCCATGCGGCATCCAGCGCAGTCCGTCGGGCTCGTTCGCGCGGTTAGGCGGGAACGTACGTCAACCGAATCAGGTCCTCGCCAATGAGATCGCTGCTCACAAGGCGGAGCGGCGGCCGGGGGCCGGTGAAGAATGGCTTGCCGCGACCAAGTACGATGGGGTGGAGGTAAAGTCGATACTCATCAATAAGACCAAGTTTGGTGAGGCTTCCTGCCAGGTCTGGTCCCGCAACGTCAATCTCCCCAACGTGCTGAGCCTTCAGCCCACGGATCACCGCCTCGATGTCATCCTCGACAAGCGTGGCGTTGGGCCCGACCGACTTCAACGAGCGCGACACGACCCACTTCGGATGGCTCCGCCACGCCGCCGCGAACTCGCGTTCCTCCGCGACCCAATCCGGAAGGTCATCGTCCCAATAACGCATGACCTCGTACGTGCGGCGACCGTACACCATGCCCGTCAGGTCGCGCACTTGCTCGATGAAGTGACGAAAGAGCGCCAGGTTTGGCCTAAATTCCAGATGGTCGACGTAGCCATCCAAGGACTGGTTCAAGCCATAGACGAGCTTTGCCATGCGACAAAATCTCCACCCCAGGTTCTTCAGAAAAGCTCGAGCCGACGTTCCGCAGGAGTCGGTTGGGCACGATCTGCTCGCCGCATGTCAGTGTAACCAATAACCCGAGGTCCGCTTTGGCCGATTGTGCCGGGTGCCATGCCCACAGCTTTGGGTGAGACCGTCCGGTAATTCGGGTGCCACGGCTGAGACGCTTCGGCTCAGCCGTGCTCTTCCGGTTGCTGATGACGGTCGCGGCATCGTGAAGAGCACGGTTGAGCAAGCTCGAGGGGATCCGGGAATTAGGCGCTCTAAGAGAAAGGGTCTCCGTGGGTTAATGTTTTTTTGTCACAAAGAACATTGGCCCCACGGGAGACCCAAGGATGGGACATTCTACCCGCGCCTCAGCAAGCCTGCATGCGTTGGTGAAGTTGATGATTCCTGTGTGCCAGCGTGCTGAGAGAGAGCACCCGCGTCGCGGTCCGGGACGACCACCGGAGATTGCTGATTGGGTCATGCTCGTGCTCGTAACCGTCGCGATTCTCAAATACCGTCGGAACAAATCCGCCCAATACCGATTTCTCAGTCAAAACCGAGCCAAGCTTTTGGAATGGATCGGGACCACCCGGTTCCCGTCACGCAGCACGTACTGTGAGCGTTATCGAAGGGCCCATCGCCTGTTTCAGGTTGCCGTTCGTCTTCAAGGCAGGTGTCTGTTGAAGCATCAAGTCGGCGACGCACGTTGTGTGGCTGTCGACAAAAGCCTGATTCGGTCGTTGGGTCCGAAGTGGCCAAAACGGCTGCGCATCCAAGGAAAGCTTTTGCGGGGTGTGGACCGTGAGAGCACGTGGGGCTATTGCAAGCACCATGGTTGGGTCCAGGGCTACTCCTACGAAGTCCTACTTTCTGCGGGGAAAAAGGGACTTGTTGTGCCCCTCTTGGCGTCGGTGAATCAGGCTCACTGGAGTGAGCACCGGTCATTCCCCGAAAAGATTCCACACTTGCCTCGACCCACCAAGTACGTCTTGGCGGATAGCGGCTACGACGGCAATGACCACGCTGACGCCATCGAGCGAGATTCGCGTGGCAACCCGACAGGCCGGCGGTTTTTATGCCCTCAAATCTACCGAGGAGGACATCGTCGCCAGCCGGGACCATTTCACGACGCACATCGTGCTCGAAGAGAAGTCCGCACTCGCCGGGAGGCGCGATATCAGTACTTCCAGACGAAGACAGCCCGGCTTCACTATTCGCGGCGAGGCAGAACCGCCGAGCCGTTCCACGAATGGTTCAAATCCACATTCCAACTTCACGAGCGAGCCTGGCACCGTGGCTTGGACAACAACCGCACCCAAGTTCTCGGCGCCCTGTTCGCCTACCAGCTACTCGTTCGCTACAACCGCCGAAAACACAAACACAACGGCTCAGTTCGCTGGATCCTCGACGGCCTCTGAATTCCCGGATCCCCTCGAGCAAGCTCAACCGTGGCACCCAAGGCAAATCTTCCCTCTGAATTCCCGGACAGTCTCACGACACACGTATGCCACCTAGCGGAGCCCCACGCCCCATCGCGCGGTGGGACCACTTTCGGCGCCCCCCTTATATTAAATGTGAGGGTACCGTCACGGCGGGACCACTTTTTTGTTGTCCCGGCGGGTCCACTTGTCCCACCGGCGCATCGCCTCGGATGAGTCCGCCGGCTTGGCTGGAAGGCGATCGGCGACCTCCGCCTGGTCATGCCGCTCGATCCCGTCCCAGTCCCACTCAGGGTGGACGGGCCGGAAATAACGGCCCAAGTCTGCCGGGGATCCTTTTTCCCCCCTATGTGAAAACGGATCCCCACCACCAGCAGAAAGCCTCTTTTGTTCCGCCTGGTCCTTCCCGGCGGGCAAGTTTTGACCGCAACTCACTTCTCGCGGCGGTCGCGGGATCGTATGTGGCGATCGCCCGCCCCGCTGGTTCCGTAGGACAAGCTGCCAGCTTGTCCCCTTGTCCCATGTTTCAGCTTCGGAATCGGGGACTGGAGCGGGCAAGCTGGCAGCTCGCCCTACGGAACCAGCCGCCCGGGTTTGTCTCCGGTCCCGTCCCATTGAGAATGTGTCTGAGAATGTGTCCGGACCGGATTTTTCCCGCCCAACGGGAATTCGCGCTGCGCGTCCGGACCGACGACAGCCGAGTGGGCGATGTCGAGATTTGCCGGGAAATGCTCGATAAAACAACGTGTCCCGTCCCGGTCCCGTGTCCGGTCCCAGCCCTGACCGGCAATCACGTTCGCTCGCGCACGCTCGGCGTCGCCGAAGCGCACTCGCGTTCAACGATCTCCGTGGTCCACGCGGGCATGGCTCCTGCTGTCGCGCGAAGGGCGCGCATCGCAACCGGCCGCGAAACACGTCGCTATTTTCATTCAGCCACAAAATGGTGGTTTGAACAAGATCGATTTTCTACGCCGCCGCTCTCGTGTCCGTTTGTCGCACGGACAGAACTACGGAGACGAAATCGCAGAGCATTGTGGTTGGCGCAGGGCCTCAAGAAGCATCGATGCCGCCGTCCTCTTGACGCGGAACGGGAGCGACAAGAGCCAAGGCCTTCAACAAAAAAATGCCAAGCTCCTCATGAAGGTCCCCGCTGCGAATGTTCTTGTCGCGCATACCGGGCGTGGCGCATGCTCACTTCTGCCGTTCGCCGAAAGCCGCCGCTCGAAATTGAAAAACGCGGATCAACGACTTCTTGCAATTACGCAACTTGTCAAATGGCGTGTTTTCCTGGCTCGCAGCGTTCCGTATCCCTTCGGGGTTCAAGGCGAATGCTCGGTCAGGAGCTCCGTTCGCGACGCGACATGGACACTCTATGACGCCACACGTCCCGAAGTGCCTGGGTCACGTTGTCATGCGTCGGCATCAGATGGGCCTTTGAAATCCCCTCAGCAAATAGCAGCCGCTTGAGCTCCCAAATTGCGTTAGCTGCCAACGTGTGCTTAACGAGCGACCCAGCCGGCAACAGCCTTTCGTACCGTGGCCACGCGCCATCCAAGAGATAGTTAGCATCGGCCCCTCCAATATATGTGAACAAGCCTTCTTGCGCATTCAGGAAGCCGATTTCGCTCCGGTCGACTGTCATTACCTTGACTCTCGTTTTCGAAAGGGCGAGATGTTGGAGGCTCAGTCCCCAAACGGCGATCGGGTCTTTCTGTCTTTGCGAAGCTGAATCGGCGGCGAAGAAGGCGGCTTTCTCGGCGCGATATGTCCAATCGAGAAAACGGGTCCGGATGCCGTGGTGTTGAGCGATCGCACCGGCCAGCCTCCATGGGTCGGACGCGTCGTCGGCCTCGGTAAGCAAAAATGGGAGATGGAAACCCGAATACCATTGGAAACCCCCTCCAGGGATTCGTAGTCCCAGCTCGTCGAGCATCCGAACAAATTCGAACACCGCCGCAAATTCAAATCGCTTTCGAACAATGAACGATCGGATCCTCTTCTTCCTCCAATGCGAAATGTCGCGTCGAGCGTTTCGGCTTCTGCAGCCGCATCACTCAGATCGACCGCGGCATCATACAGCTGGAACAGTTGGTCTGATCGGACCTCCGGTCGCCAGAGGGATGGAACGAGCGCGTATCGCGATTTTGACTGTCCTCGAAAGATCCATTGGCAGTGCCACGATCCGTCCTTCAGCCAATGCCTCGAGGAGCGGCGAAGGTCGGCCAGAAATGGCGCGGCTTCGTCGTAAGAACGCTCGATGATTTGGCAAAGGTGGGGTTTCCGAGGTCCGCGTTTTTTTGCCAATCCAGTGTCTCCGGTGCCGACACTTTAGTTTAACCGCCATGCGAGCGGAAACAGGGACACACTGTGTCGTGCCCAAAGCTCGGCGCCGGGCGCCATTCCCACGGCTCGGCGTGGGCATGTCTTCAACCTCGAGAGGTACGCGGAAGTGAGGATTGATCGACGCGGAGAAGCCCGCTGCCGGGACGCTCATATTCGACAGCACTTGACCACTGCCACGCGGTTGGAGTTGGACAGAGTCCCCGTCGCACTGCGTTTGCGTGGATATAGTCGATCTCGGCCCACACTGTCTGTGGTTCCATCAGGTTGCGGTCGTAGCCGCCGCCACGCTGCCAGAAGCGGTAGTGAAGTCGGCCACCCGGCTGCCGATCTTCCATCCGTGAAAGAAAGGCAGGAGCCGATCTTCGCACGTGTGACAAGACTTTCAAGGAGACCGGCTGTTTTACTGAAGTCAAAAACTCGCTGATCGAATATCGCGGTTCCCGAGGCCACACGAGCAAATGCACATGCTTCGGCATGATCACGTAGGCCCAGAGATCAAATGTATGCTTTTCCTGCGCTTGATCGATCGCCTCAACGAGCCAGCGGCGGGTTCGCTCTTTCGACAGAAACGCACGCCGACAGAAACAGGAAAACGTAAGTGAATGGGCTTGTCCCAGCTCGTTATACCGACGACACGTTCTTGCGGTGGCCGTTCATGAGGAAGAACTGCTGCGACGATCAGAACAATCTCCCGTCGCGACATTCTGCCAAGCATTCTAGGACATGCCCACTCAAAGCCGTGAGACTGTCCGGGAATTCGAGGCTACAAACTCTAGGAAAATCGAGGTTCGACGGATTTGGACTTACGTCGAATCTGGACATCGATTCTGAGCAGTCGTAAATCTCCGACTTTCCACGGCAATTGCTCTGCATGAATTACCGGACTGTCTCACTCAAAGCCGTGGGCATGGCACCCTGCGTGGTTGTGCGAAGCGGAGCTTCGGGGACGTGCAGTCCCAAGCGGAGTGTCGACCGAGCTCAAGCTAGCGGGCGATTTCCAGCCGGGCGATCTGACCACCAACGTCAAAGATTCGCACGAGGCTGCCCTCTCTGTCGGGCCGCCGTGAGATTGCGTGTTATTGAAGCCGGCGGTGACCATGAAGTCCGCGTATTCGTAATGGTGCCCGTTCACGGTGAACTGCTCCATCACATGTCCCTCCGGCGGCATTGGGACGAAATCGACCACCTTTCCTTCGACGACTTCAAAGTGACCCAATCGAATTGCTTCGCGAAGCCTCCAATAGTCCGAAAAGGTGCCCAGAAAGGTTGCCAATACCCAAAGGATCGAGAAAGCGGCTCCACAATAGGCAATAGCCCGCTGCATGGGATTGAGTCCATGGGTCTTCGCGGTCGTGGATTACAGCGCCACGAAAATCGCGACTAGGATTAGGCCGAACGCAGGAAACCACCAGTTTCGGTATCCTGCCTGGCCGGCGTCAAAGACAAGTTCGTAGGTCGCTGGGGTCATGGCGAGCACGCATCACGGAGGTCTAGCCGGGACATTCTAGCCAAAAAGGCGGCTCCTTCTCTCGCTCCGAAGCGGTGCTTGGGACGGAGGTCAGCGCTCCGGGGCTTCCGCAAAGCGGAGCGCCCGGGCACCCCTGTCCCGTCAGACTGATCCGTCGGGCCCGCGCCGGGGGCCGATCAGATCGCCGCGACGAGTTCTTCGCGCGGGGACTCTTGGCTGACGATTGTCGCCGGGCGGACGGGGATCGGTTCGGTTCGCACGGCGGGGCGGCGTTGGAGTAGCACGCAGGTCGCCAGGAACCAGACTGTCGTGCCCAGCCCCAGCAGGCCGACTCGGCCGCTGTTGGGCAACAGGCAATAGTGCAGCCACACCAGGACGACGGGAATCCAGGCCACGAACTCGGAGGCTCGCAGTCGACTCAGTTCGACCAGTCGCTGGCAGACGAACGGAATCGCCGGCAGGAACAGCACGTAATAGCAGCCGCGGGCGACCGGGCAGACCACGAGCGTGGCGACGCAGGCCAGGCCGAAGACTGTTCCGCGTCCGACCGGGTCGTTCGCAAATCCGGCTCGCAGCACGAACCACAGCAGGATCGCCAGGGCCAGAATTCTTCCGGCGACGATCAACATGCCGGAGTCGCCAATCGTCCATTGGCAATCGCAACGACGCATCGTGCGGGTGATCGATCAGCGTGTCGTCCGGTCCGTAGTCGAGCTTGCGCGGTGAGGAAGTTGCCGAAGCGGTAGGCGGCATTGTCGAGACTTTGATTGCGAATGGAGCGGACGTCCTCGCCGAAGTCGGACGTGCGGACGTCGACCACTTTGGTCACGACTTTGGAGAACCAGGTGTGCAGATGGTGGAGATTGCCGTTCCAGCCGGTGAGCGCCGCGGGGATCAGGAAGGCGAAGAGCAAGAGGCCCACGGTGAGTCCGCCGCCCAGCACCGCGGGCCGCTGCCAGGCCTGTCTGAGAGGTTGTCCCTGTTTCCAGGCGACCCAAGCGAGCCGCGCTTCGTACAGCAACAAGCAGCCGACCGGCAGCAGCGGGGTGAGCTTGAGAATCCCGGCCAGCGCGAAGACCAGGCCCGCGAGCGCCCAATGGCGGGCTCGTGTTCCCGTGAGCGCGATGCGGAAGCCGAGCATCAAGCAGGTAGAGTTTGAAAACCTCGACCTGGCCGCGCTGCAGGCAATTGAAGGCGGGCAAGATCGCGGCAGCGATGGCGGCCGTGCACAGGCACATGTTGAGCTGGGCGGGATCCTTCGCCGTGCTGGGCCGTGTGAGTCAGCACAAAGGCGAGGATTCGCCTCAGCTCGAAGTAGCAGCCAAACACCATGCCGACGCTGAGCACGAACCAGACGCCGACCTGCCCCATCGGCGGCAGGACGTGCAGCGGCGCGACCAGGATGGCGAACATCGGCGGATAGAGATACCGCCAGCCGCGCGGATTGCTCACCTGGTAGGGGTCGCGTCCGTCGAAGAACGCGGCCCCCGCTTCGGTGTAGACGGTGAAGTCGGTCCGGTGCTCGTTGATTCGCTGGTGATTCACCATGCCCCGCGGCACGACGTCCAGCCAGCCCCAAATCGCAAAGGCAATCAACAGGCCCAGGTAAATCCAACGATAGCGGAAGACTTCCTCCGCAGGACGAAATCGCGGCATCGTCACGGAGTTCCTTGGTCAGCGCTTCTCGGTCAGTCGTGCAGTGTTTCCATCGGCCGGGGCGCGTTCGCCTGGACGGCGGCGTCGGTCGCCAGCTCGAGGTCGGCCCGGGCCACCGGATGGTCGGAGGCGGGGTTGGCGATCCACTCGGCCCGCACCGTCCGCAGTCCGCGAGTGAAGATCCAGTCGATCGGATTCTTCTTCACGGTGGGGCCGGGAATGTCGGCCAGCGCGTTGTGCACGCCGGGCGTGTGCATCAAGCGGACCATTTCGGGGTGCGTGCTGAACTCGTTGAGGTCGCCCAGGAGAATGGCCGGCTCGTTCAGCGAGAGGAACAGGTCGAACGCCGTCCGCAGCTGGATATCGTGCGTGTCCCCCTCGGTGTCCTTGTCGATGTGCACCGTCAACACGTGCACGGTCCGTCCCCAGTGGGTGAAGTTGGTCAGCAAGGCGGCCCGGAATCGCTGGCGGCTGGGAGTGGGGAGCGGAATACGGACGTAATCGCTGAGCGGCAAACGCGTGAGCAGGGCGTTGCCGTAGTGGTCGTGCCACCAGCGGCGTTCGGCGGGCACGAAGATCCAACCCATCTGGAGCCGCTCGGCGACGTCGGCGACCTGCGGGCCAGTGAATTCAAACGGCGGATTGCGGACCTCCTGCAAGGCGGCCAGGTCGAGATCCTTCAACGCCTCGGCCGTGCGTCCCAGGTCGCGGATGCCGTCGCGGCCGACGCCGGCGTGCGTGTTGAACGTGGCGACCCGCAGCGGAGCCGACGCCGCGAGCGGCGCCAGGCGTTCCGTTTCGTGCAGCACGAGCGGCTCGACCGGATCGGCCGGCTTCTGGATGGCTCCGTCCGCGAACAGCCCGGTACCGACGGCGACCAACGCAGCCAGAATCAGCATTTTGCGGCTGGTCAGCCGCGCCCAGGTCGACGTCGGCTTTGGAGCGGTGGCGTTCGGCTGCGGGGTGTTCGGCCGGGGAGCGTTCGGCTGTGGGGTGTTCGACTTTGCTTTGGTCATCGCGTGGTCCTTTCGTCGCTCTCGTGATAGCCGACGGGCGTGACGAATTGTTTGGGGAATGGGCCGGGCTCGCCGAGGATGACGTCGTCCTCGTAGGGAACCAGCGGGCCCGGACGTCGGTGCATGGCCTGCAGCGGCGAGATGCGGAGGTAGTGGACGGCGACCCGTTTGACGTCCTTGCGGAACTTCAGGCGATAGAGCGTGAGCTGGCCGGCGTGGGGCACGCCCCGATCGATCGACGGGCTTTGGTCGAGCTTTTCGACCGTTCCCCAGTGCTTGAGGTGCTCCTGCTCGAACGACAGGCTGATCAACAGGATTTCGGAAGCGTGGATTTCGGCCGCGTCCAGAAATGACAGATCGTGGAGCAGAGTTGCCGAGTCACGCTGGTAGAAGAGTCCCAGCATGCCGTGAAACGGATGTGTTCCCATGTCGACGAAGACGGGCAGCTGTTCGTGGTCCGCCCGCACGCGGACGGCCTTTAGGAATTTGACGTCGTCGCGATAGCGGTCGAGATATTCGGCGCTGTACAGGTGGCTGCCGCAGTAGGCGATCGCCAGTACGGTAAACACGGCCGCGCCGGCCCGACGCGGGTTCGGATTGAGCGCGCCCCACGTGATCAGATAGGCGGCCACTGGCGCCGCCACCATCAGGGCGTAAGGCAACCACACGGGGCCCGGAATCTGCTTGTGGAAGATGACCAGCGCGACGATCGCCGGCAGGGCGACCGTCACCAGGCTCAGGCTGGGGCTCCGCAACAGTCGCGGCCAGGTCGGGACGACCTCGCGTAGCTTTCGTGCTCCCAGAATGCCGAAGATGGCCCAGGGCGAAAGTGCGTGCAGCAGGTAATGATGGTGTTTGCCGCCGGGGATCGAAAAGACGATCGGCACGACGAAGGCCCAGCACCAGAGAAACCGCTCGGGCGACGTCGGCTCATTCCAGCAGCGCTTCCAGGTGGCCCACAGACCGAAGGGGACGAGCACCGTCCACGGGGCACACATCCACAGCATGTTCACCGGGTAGTACCAGAGGGGAGCGTTGGTGACCGTGTAGTTCCCGCTTACCCGCCCGCCCAGGTCGAAGAACCAGAGGTCGGTCACGTCGGGATAGCGGGCGTAAATGGCCGCAGGCCAGGCGAACATCACGACGGTGTAGGCGAAGCGCCCCAAACCCAAACGTATTTGGCGATCCGGCGGAAGTCGCGCGTCCCCAGCAAAAAGACGGCGATCGGCGCACCGGCCATCACGGCACCGAACAGAAGTCCCTTGACCAGATTCGTCACGCCCAGGACGACGAAGAATGCCAGCAACCACAGCGAGCGTTTGCCGAACAGTACACGGAAGAAGCCCAGGCGCGACAGGGGCGGCTCGGCCTTGCTGCTCCAGCCAATGTTCGGCAGACCGAACTCGTTCTTGACGAAGAGCGCCATCACCACGGCCATGATGCCGCAGAGGTGAATCTCGTCTTCGGAGCTCCAGGCGTAGCGGGTAAACTCGAGGGTGGTAGCCATTGCCAGTCCGGACAGCACGCCGATGCCTCGGCCAAACCACAGTGCGGCCACCCAGGCGACGCAGAGCACGGTGAGGATCGAATAGAGCGTCGGGCCGATTCGCACGATGGCTTCGGTGTCGCAGCGGCCGAAGAGCGAAGCGATCGCCACGGTCGACCATTGCGGCAGGGGCGGATTCTCCAGCCACGGGGCGGGCGGCATCGTCGCTTCGCCGGCGCTCGGACGCTTGGCGTCGATCTTGGGAACGACGAAATCGTGATCGGCGAACATCGACCGGGCCGTCTGCGGCAGCACCGCTTCGTGCAAAGAGAGCGGCCGGCCGCTGACGATGGCGATGCCAAACACGATCGCCGAGTAGACGGTGAGCAGGCATAGGTCGCCGCGCGTCAGGCGTCCGCCGGCACACATCGCGGGTCGTGCGGAGGGCGTCTCCGCGGACAGAGCGCGAGCCTCGCTGTCTGGTGCTGCCATTTGATCGCTCCCCAGGGTTGCTCGATCAGGTCCGGCAACCGCATCACAAGCGCGTCGAGCAGGCGGAGCGAATTACGCCCCGCATGAAGTCCAACTGCCCGAAATCGAATCGCCCAAAATCGAATCGCGGAATCCAATCGCCCAGCCGGCGCTCCGCTCCAGGCATTCGCCGGCTCGTCGGGCCGCGAAAATTAGGCCGATTCGCCATTTCCGTCAACGGCAAGTCGGTTGATCTTTGTTTAGAAACGCATGCCCTCGGGCACGATGCCCCGCGCGGTCACCGTGTCATCGCGACGGCCGACGATCATGATTTCGGTCGGATCGGAACTGCGGTTGCGATCGCAGGAGATCGTCGCGACCAGCTTCCACGGAAAGCACAGGTGCACGATGTCGTTCCCTTTGACCCACATGCAGAAGTAGCCGTCGTTGCCCCACGTGTCCGGGTCCTGCGCGTCGAGCCGCAGCAGCCGCACGTTCTCGGCGTAGTGCAGCAGGAACAGGTGGTGGGCCGCTCCCAGGCTGACCAGCGATTCCCCCGGTGGCAGCTTCTGTTTGAGATCCAGGACGGCTTGCCGCGCGTCTTCGCTCGACTTCTGCCGGATGTTGACCACGACGGAGGCTTGGCTCAGCCCGAGAAAGCAGGCGACGAGGGAAAAGGTCACGGTGAGTGCGGGCGCCGTCATCCGTGCCGAAAATCGCCACACGACGGCCGCGGCCGCGACGCAGGCGACGAGATAAACGATGGCCAGGCTCGCCGGCTGCGCCAGAACCGAATCCGCCTTCCAGAAGGAGATGCCGACGAGGACTACGCCGGCCGCGACCATGACGACGGCCAACAGTCGCTGGTACCAGCAGATGAACGCGCTCCAGCCACCGCGGTCCGATGTCCTGAGAAAGCCTTCCACGACGATTCCGACCAGGCAGGCGACGCAGGGAAACATGGGCATGTAGTAGCGCAAGCTGGCCTGCGGAGCCAGCCAGACCGACGGAAACGTGACGGCGAGGCAAATTGCCAGGTAGAGCGCGTCGTCTCGGAACGCCCGCAAGCGTTCCCGCACCCGCCGGCTCAGGAGCAGCACAAACCAGATCGACCAGGGGAGCAACGATCCGCCGAGCAACTCGGCCGGGTACGTCACCATGTGCACCAACATCGACTTGAGCGACAGCTCGTAGAACCGCGGGCCGACGTCGTGAAAATAGAGCTTCACCGAATCGGCCAGCCCCATCCGCAGCGTGTAGGGGACCTGCCACACGCCGACGACGGCCAGTCCCGTGACGATGCCGGCCAGATGCGGGAGCGAAAACAGCTCGCGCCACCGCCGCGTCAGCAAGCAGTAGATGGTCACCGAGCCGACGAAATAGAGGGGCGCCTGCGGTCCCTTGGTCAACGTCGCCAAGCCGCCCAGCGCGTAGCCCAGGCACCACTTGGTGTAGGGCGAAACGCCTTTGTTTTCGCACCATTTCCAGACGAAGAGCGAGCCCGACAGAAAGAGCATGAAGAGCGCATCGGTTTCGCCCAGCCGCCCCAGTTCCAGCACTTGTCCCAGGCTGGCGAGCGCCAGCGCCGCAGGTGAACGCGCCGAACCGCGAGAGAAAGCTCCGCGCGTATCCGTACGTGATGCTCACGATCAGCAGGATCGCGATGACGCTGGGGATCCGCAGGGCGGCCGCGTCGACCGTGCCGTGGACCGCGCCGATCAGGGCGATCAGCCAGTTTTGCAGCGGCGGACGGAAAAAGACCGGCTCGCCTTGGATGCGGGGGACGATCCAGTCGCCGTTCTGCCAGATTTCCCAGGCGATCCGTCCACGACGCGATTCTTCGCCGCGGACCGAAAGCGCGGTGACTCGGAGACCGAAGAACGAGGCCGTCAGCAGCAGGAGCAGGCCGAACTGCCACTCGAGCCACCAGGGACGCGAGCGGGCCTCCGTGCGACTGGCTTCAGTGCCGTCTGCCGCAGTCTCCGCTTCAGCCATTTGCCCCAAAGTGCCCGGAGCTTTTTCGCACGCCGACGCCATTGCTCCCCCGCTTCCTGCCGGTCGCGGTCCGTCACGAAGCCAACCCGTTCGCAAAAGCGGGGCAAATTAGTGCAATTCGACGAATGCGCGAAGGCGAGAAGACGAATTGACGGATCTGGGAAACAAAGCTAAAGAATGCCCGTTTTGAGCGGGCGGTTCTCACGCCCATCCGGAAGTCCGAGCGGAGGACTTCTCTCAGGGACTTGCCGATCGAGCGAATCCCCGGATTTGTCTCGAGCACGTCGTTCGCGACTTCCTCCAATCCTCAGTTCAGCGGGTCGATCGCCACGCATGCATCCATCTGCCGACATCATCAAGCTTCCCTCTCGCGGGCCCGATCACGAACTGACGCTGATCATTCCCGGATATAACGAGGAGAAGCGGCTGCCGCGGACGCTCAGCCAGGTGCAGGACTATCTGGATCGCTGGGGCGTCGATTACCGCGTGATCGTCGTCGACGACGGGAGCCGCGACGGCACGGCGGCTGCCGCCGAAGGATTTGGGCCGCACTTTCGCGTCATTTCGCTGCCGACCAATCGAGGCAAAGGGGCCGCCGTTCGCTCGGGAGTCTCGAGCGCAACGGGCCGCGTGATCGCCTTTACCGATGCCGATCTGCCCTATTCGCTGGACAGCTTGCGGGCCGGCTTCGACCTGATCCGCGCGGGTCAGTGCGAAGTGGCCTTTGGTGCCCGCGACTTCGAGGGATCGCGCCAGCTTGTGCGTCGCCGCACGTTGCGACGGGCGGCCTCGGTCGTCTTCAGTCAGATCGTCCGCTTCCTGGTCTCCCGGGACGTCACCGATACGCAGGCGGGCCTCAAGCTGTTTAGCGCTCACGCCGGCCAGGCAATCTTTTCGCGGACCGTGATCGACGGCTTCGCGTTTGATGCCGAAGTCGTCTTCCTCACGCATCACCTGGGCCTGACGTATCGACGGATTCCGGTCGACCTGATCAACGAAGAGACCTCCAGCCTCTCGGTCTGGCGGCACACGCTGCCGATGTTGCGCGAAGTGTTTCAAATCCGGCTGCGGGCGCTCCGCGGAGCATACGAGGCCGCCGCGCCGGTGGCGGCTCGCGACTTCGACGACTCGCGCAAACGTCGGGCGGCATGACGATCTCGCTCCCCACGGTGGGATCGACCTGAGGCACATCTTTTGGCTCGCGACCTGTCACTTTCCTCTCCCGGCTACCTCACGCGGACCGCTCCTTGGGCGGATCGCGCCGCTTGGACGGCCTGGGCGGCGCTGTTCGCGACGATCAGCATTCTGATTCTGGCGGGCAGCGATCACAGCGTCGTGTCCGCATACCGGGACGCGACCCGACAATGGTTCGCCGGCGGCGACATCTACACCGACACGGGGCACGGCTTTCTCTATCTGCCGATTGCCGCCATCCTGTTCGCGCCGTTCGCCTGGCTGCCGACGGCCGCCTCGGAAATTGGCTGGCGGTTCGTCGCAATCGGCGGCTTCGCAGTCGGCATCTATCGACTGTGCCGGCTGGCTGAAGGGGGCCGCTCGGACACGAAGTTCGCCCTCTTGACGCTGGCTTCGTTGCCGCCGGCCTTAGCTTGTGCTCGCAACGGGCAATCGACCCTCGTCATGTCCGGCCTGATGATGCTGGCGTGCGTCGATCTGGCCGAAGAACGCCGTGGTTGGGCCGCCCTGTGGGCGACGCTGGCCGTCGCGCTCAAGCCGCTGGCGATCGTCCTGCTGCTGTTGGCACCGTTCCTGGATCGCCGTCTGGCGTGGCGGGTTGCCGTCGGACTGGCCGTCATTCTCTGCGTGCCGTTTCTGGCCGGTCGCCCCGCGTACGTGATGGATCAGTATTGGAAGTGCACACAAATGTTCCGCGCATCGTCCTACTGCGGAATCATCGAGCTCTGGGCACAGCCGTTCTGCGTGCTGGGTCTGCTCGGAGTCAAATTGTCGGAATCGACGCAGACGGTGATCCGCGTCGTCGCGGCCGGCGGTGCGATCGGACTGTGCCTCGTCGCCCGCTTCCGCTCGACTCCCGCGCGAGCCGCGGAATATCTGCTGGCGATCTCCGCGCTTTACATTCTGCTGTTCAATCCGCGGACGGAAAACAATACGTATGCGATGCTGGGACCGGTGATCGGCCTGCCGTTGCTCGCGGCTCTTGCGGCAAACCGCCCGAGCCGCGCGGAGGTGACCTTTCTCTCGGTGCTCTTAGCAGGGATGGCGCTCGGGGACGCGCTGGTTCGCCCTCTCGCAGGCGACGGCGAGCACATTTGGTTGACCCCCTCGTTGGCCGTCGTCTTTTCGCTCTATCTGATGCATCGCCTGTTTTTCCGCGAGCCGGGCCGGGCCACGGCGCGGCGGGAAACCAACCAATCCGCGGCGGCACGACGTCTTGCGCGGTCCGCACGCGCCGATGATCGGGTCGACGTCAGGAGTTCGGTGACACTTTGGGTACGACGTTCGACCGCTACCTGATCGCCCGCTATCTGCAGATCTTCGTGATCCTGTACCTGAGCGTGTTCGGCCTGTTCGTCGTCATCGACGGCTTCTCGAACCTCGACGAATTTCAGGATCACGCCAAGAACGCGGTCGAGCTGTTGATGCTGATGGGGGGCTACTACGCGAACCAGTCGACCCTGTTCCTGGATATGTGCGGACCGACTCTCACCGTCGTCGACGCGATGGTGGTGTTCGCACTACTCATGCGCAACTCCGAGCTGCATCCGATCCTGGCGGCCGGCGTTCCCGCGTGGCGGCTGCTGGTGCCGATCACGCTCAGCACGGCCCTCGTCAACGGGTTCATGTGCGTTAATCAGGAGTTGATCATTCCGCGGTTGGCCGGCGTGCTGGCTCCCGGGCGCGACTCGCTCTTCAAGGGGGCCATCGAAATCGAGCCGCTGACGGACCCGTCGAGCGGGGTCTACATCGACGGCCAGGAGCTGTCGCTCAATCCCCAGATGATCAAGAACGCGGAATTTGTGCTTCCGGCGCCCGAAATCGCCCAAGCGCCGACCAGTATCAAGGCGGGCGAAGCGGTTTACCTGGGCGCGACGGAAAGTCGGCCCGCGGGCTGGTTACTCCGCAATGTCGACAAGCCCTTCGCGAAGCTGGCCCTCACCACCGAGGGAGCGCAGAAAGTTCACGCGCTTGGAGGGGCACCCGAAGGAAATCTTCATCGTCAGCGATTTGCCGTTCGACCAGCTCTTCAATCGCCTGCAAAGCTCGAAGCTGCTGTCGACGTCGGAGTTAATTTATCGGCTCCGCAGCCCGGCGTTCGGGCAGGCGACCGCGCGATTGGCCCAGACGCTGCACGCCCGGCTGGTGCGGCCGCTCGCGAATTTGCTGGCGATGCTCGTTTCGATCCCACTGATTTTGCGGAAGGAGAGCCGCGGCTTGATCGCCAACATGGCGATCGCCTCGGGAGTGTTGGGCACGCTCTTTGGTCTGTCGGAGGCGTCGGCCTTCTGCGGACAATCGGGCATGATGTGGCCCGAACTGGCCGCCTGGGTCCCGGTGATCGTCACCGGAATGCTCTTCGCCTGGCTCACGCCTTACATGCAGACGTAGGCCGCGCTCAAGCCGCCTTGAGCGTGCGTGCGTGGCGAGCCGACTCGATCCACCCCGTGACCACGTCGAGGTCCGGCTGGTGTCCGCCGCCGCGGATGGCCCGCTGCCCCTCGGAAGTGGAAATGAACAGGTCGACCCGATCAAGCAGCTCGAGCGCTTCGCACTTGGCCAGGTCTTCCGGCTCGCAGATGCCGCAAGCCACCAGGATCTTCACGTCGAGCACGCGCAGATTCGGCACGCGGCAGGCCAGCCGCGACTGAATCTGCCATTCGCGAACCGTGTCGGCCTTGATGTGCCCGAGCTTGAGCCGCAGGGCGACGTCTTCCGGGCTGCGGGCCAGGAGCTGCGCCACGGTGCGGACGCCGATCGCCTCGAGCTTTTGAGCCGTCCGATTGCCGACCGAAGGCGCGTCGGCCAGCGACGACGTCGGATCGAGATGGAACTTCGACAGCCGGGGGACGGGCTTCGATTGACGCGGCGCGGCTTCCGCCGTGGCGCCGCCCGCGGACTTCTTCGACGCGCCGACGGGCGTTCCCGCCTCGGTGCCATCGGCTTCGATCGCCTCTCGATTCATCTCGATCGAGACTACGGGGGCCGTAGCGGCGCTCATCGGTCGCAGGTAGGTTCCGGTGCCATGCTTGGTTCCCACCAGCCGGGGCTTGATCGCATCGAGTGTTTCCAACGTGGTGCCGAGCACGTCTTCGGCGTGCAGCTTCCGCACGGTCTTTTCGTCTTCCGGCAGGGCCTTGGTGACTTTGCCCGACTTGCGGAATTCCTTGAAGGCCGCTTTGACGATCCGCCGTTCGCGGGCGCCGGCCCGATTCCGCTGCCAGCGCAGCGCCGGGATACGGAACCAGGCTCGCATGCCGGCCATCGCGATGCCGCACTTGGGCGGCGTGACGCCCGAGGCGTCGATGGCCCGCTCGAGAATCCGCGCGATGCCGATTACCGCGTTGCCCAGGCATTCGGCCAAGCTCACCCGCAACTCATCGTCCAGTCCCGCGGGCGGATTCTTCCAGCCTTTTTGAATGTTGTAGTGATCGATGACGACGTCGTAGTGTTCGTGCGACAGCCGCGCGCCGTTTTTCACCAGTTCGGCCAACCAGCGGGGTCCGTTGGAGACTTTGATCTCGGGATAGCCGCCCAGGTCACGTTCGAGGATCGCGGTCAGCAGGTCGTACGAACGAAAGACGCTGCGATCACAGGCCCGGTGGACGATGCCCGCCTCTTCGGTCTGAGCCGTGTGCAGCGGCATCAGCGGATCGGCGTAATAGTGGCTGAGCACGCCGGCGGCATACGCGGCTTTGACCCATTGTTTGCCGTGCAGCGCGTCGACGGTGTGACGGTACCAGGTCTCCGCCGCCTCGACCGCCCCGCCCCAACACTTCTCACGCACGTGGACGACGTGATTGCGAAAATCTTTGAATTTGTCGTCCGGGGCCGTGGCACCAGCGAGCAGCGATTCGCCGTGCTTGAGGAACATGCGGCGCCAGGCTTCCGCGTCATCGCGACGCAGGTGCCGCAGGGCGTCCAGAACCAGCTTGTGATGAGTGCTCGTGCAGCGATGCGAGAACAAGAACGTTCTGAAGCACTGACATCCGTGTCCTCCGGGGCGCAGAGTCGCCGGCGTCGCCAAACAGCATCCGTTCCGGGCGTCTCCTCAATTTTCGGCCAAAGCGACAGAGCGATCTGACTTTCGATGTCGACCGCGGCATAACCAGACCGTGTGTTTGAGTCTCTGCGACCGATAGTGGCCGCGGCCCGATCCGTCGGATAACTTAGAGAAACGCCTGGAACCCTGCCGCCTTGCCCCCCGCCGTTTGTGGAGACCTTCCGTGCTCGCTGGAAATGGGCTCAAGTTCGCGCTCGTGCGGCGCAATGTTTCTTGCGTCGCTGGCGCCTCTTCCCGCCCGCGGCGACGCCGTCGATCGCCTCAAGCCCGACTACTTGAAGGCGCTGCACGCGGCGATCGAAGGCCTGAAGCAGGATCGCCAGGCCATCTCGCTGCCGAGCAAGTTCACCGACTATCGCGGGGCGATGCACGTGCACTCCGGTCTGTCGCACGACAGCCGCAGTCAGCTCTCCGAAGTGATCGCCGGGGCCAAGAAAGCCGGCATGCGCTTCCTGATGTTTACCGAGCATCCGGTGCCGCATCACGACTACTTCAAGGAGGGACATCACGGCCTGGTCGACGGCGTGCTCTTGATTCCCGGGGCCGAGTTGACCGGCTTGCTCGCCTTCCCGATGAGCAGCGTGCCCGAGGGATCGACCGATCCGCAGGCCGAGGTCGACGCCGTGCTGAAAACTCACGGCCAGATCTTTCTCTGCCACCTCGAAGAGCGGATGGACTGGGACTTGAAGCGGCTCACCGGCAGCGAGATCTACAACCTGCACGCCGACTTCAAAGACGAAACCCGCCTCATCAAGTCCATGCGGGGCCTGACCGGCCTCTTGAGCCTGTTGCCGGCGAGCCGCAAGTATCCGCAGGAGACGATGGCCAGCCTGATGGACTATCCGGCCGATTACTTGCGCCGCTACGACCAACTGTGTGAAAAGTCGCGACTGACCGGGATCGCCGCCAACGACGCGCATCACAACAACTCGATCAAGGGCATCATGCTCGACGACGGGCGGCTGCAACTGGTCGACGCATTGGGGACCAAACTGGCCAAGATCGATTCCAAGGTCGTGGCGGCCCTCAAGCCCTACGTGCCGGACAACCTGCATCCGGGCGAGACAGCGGTGCTCCTCGACCTCGACCCGTACGAGCGGAGTTTCCACCACGTTTCCACGCATCTGTTCCTGCCGGAACTCAGCGAGCGAGCCGTCCGCGACGCACTGACGGCGGGGCGGGCGTTCGTCTCGTTCGAGTGGATCGCCGACCCGACCGGTTTCAACTTCCAGGCCGTGCGCGGCGCCGGACGTTTACGAGATGGGGAGCGAGGTGCCTTTCGCCAAGGGGCTGTCGGTCCGTTCGGTCTCGCCGCTGCCGGCCCGCTTTCGGCTGATTCGCAACGGCAAAGAGGTCCACAGCGCGCTCGGCCGTTCCTATTCGCATCCGCTCGAATCGCCCGGCAACTATCGCTTGGAAGTCTGGCTCAATTTGGGCGAAACGCCCGAGGTTTGGATCCTCTCCAACCCGATCTACGTCCGCGGCTGACGTCCGGCTCCCTTAAGGTGCGCATGATGCGTCAAGTGCTGCAGATTCCCAAAGTCGCGAGCCAGTCTCGCCGAACGCGGGGAATCTGCGCAAGTCGCCGGCCTGACTTGTTGCGACGAGCGTCTTCCTCGGAGCAGGCCGCTGTCGGGCCGACGTCCCCTCCGGTGCGGCCGTCGAGCTTTTCGAGAAGAAAGTCCGGCCGATCCTGGTCGAAAAATGCCAGCGCTGCCACGGCAGCGCAGCTGCAAAAAGGCGGGCTGCGGCTCGATTCGCGGGAATCGCTGCTAAAAGGGGGCGAGAGCGGCCCCGTGGTGAACCCGGGGCATCCGGAAAAAAGCGAGCTGGTCCGCGCGATCAATTACGAGGCCGACGGCTTCCAAATGCCGCCGACAGGCAAGCTCGACGCCGACTCGATCGGCGCGCTGACTGAATGGATTCGTGAGGGAGCCGCCTGGCCGGCGAGTTCGTCCGGCGGTGGCGGTCCCTCGGCGACGCGAATGGATTTTGCCAAGCGGGCCGAGCACTGGTCGTTCCAGCCGTTGCGACGCTCAGTCGTGCCGCGGGTGGCCGAAGCGGCCTGGCCGCGCAATCCGGTCGACGCCTTCCTGGCCCAGCGCCAACAGGCCGCCGGCTGCGGGCACGCCGACCCCGCGGACCGCCGCACACTCTTGCGCCGGGTCACGTTCGATCTGATCGGCTTGCCGCCGACGATCGACGAGATCAACGCGTTCTTGGCCGACGATTCGCCGCGGGCTTATGAAAAGGTCGTCGACCGCTTGCTCGCGTCGCCGCACTACGGCGTCCGCTGGGCCCGGCATTGGCTCGATCTCGTGCGGTTTGCCGAAACGTACGGACACGAATTCGACTACCCGATTCCGGAAGCGTGGCGGTATCGCGATTATCTCGTCCGCGCGTTTAACGACGATCTTCCCTTCAACCAGTTCGTCACGGAGCACATCGCCGGCGACTTGATTCCGCGGCCTCGCCGCAATGTGCGCGACCGCACGAACGAGTCGGTCGTGGCCACCGCTTTCTGGTGGTTCGGGCAGGCCGTTCATTCGCCCGTCGATTTGCGGGTCGAGGAGTGCAATCAGCTCGACAACCAGGTCGACGTGATGGGCAAAGCGTTCCTTGGGTTGAGCATCGCGTGTGCCCGTTGCCACGATCACAAGTTCGACCCGATCCGCGCCCGGGACTATTACGCGTTGACCGGGTTCCTCCGCAGCTCGCGGCAACAGTTCGCGTTTCTGGCCGATCCGCAGCCGGTCACGCAGTTTGCCAATTGGCGGCGGTCGTGCGAACCCCGCTGCACCGAGCTCGTCGCCCGGCTGCTCAATCCGCAGCGCTGGAGCGACGGTTCGCCGAATGACGAAATTCTGCGTCCCTGGCGGGAGTTGAAGGAATTGGCGTCCGGGCCAGCCTTCGTCGCCCGGCGACAGCAGCTGGCCGAGGAGTACAAACGAGTCGCACACGCGGCCGCGACGGACGAGCAAAAGAGCGTCGTCTTCGAGGATTTTTCGTCCGCGTCGTTCGCCGGGTGGCGTTCCTCCGGCAGCGCGTTCGTAAGTCGTCCGACGCGCGCGGGGGACTTCGTGCTGGGCACGTCGATCGAGCAACCCATCCTCGAGTTTGCCGCCCCCGGCGCCGCGCACAGCGGGCTGATCGCACCGCGACTGCGGGGCGCCCTCCGCTCGAAGACTTTCACGATCACGAAGCCCTTCATTCAGTATCACGCCGAGCGGCGGGGCGCGACGGATGCCGCGGCGCGGCCCTACAAAGCGGGCCAGCTCAACGTGATCGTCGACGGCTTTCAGATCATCCGGGACCCGCTGTGGGGCCAGCTGTCACTCAACGTGGAAAATGACGCCCCCGCCGCCTGGTACACGCAGAACGTCTCCAAGTTGATCGGCAGCCAGGCGTATCTGGAAATCGTCGACGAAGACGACGGCTGGATTGCCGTCGATGCGATCCGCTTCTCGGACGATGCGCGTCCGCCCGTCGATCGGCCGAATGACCTGGTTCTGAGCCTGCTCGACGACCCGGCGATCGACGGCCCCGCCGAAGCTGGCGGATGGTTACTCCAAGATCTTTCGCGAGACGGTCTCGCTCTGGTCGTCGGGACAACTGGCGGCCGACCGTTTCGCGAGGTCGCGAGTTGCCTGGCTCAATTCGCTCTGCTCGCACTGCGAACGGCGGACCGTCCGCGCGAGGCGCACGAACTGGCCCGCCTGCTCGACGAAATTCGCCGGCGTGAAGCCACGCTTGACCGCTCGCCGCGAGTGCTGGCGCTGGCCGACGGCTCGGGCGAGAACGATCACGTGCTGATTCGCGGCAATCCCAGAAAGGCCGGCGAGGAAGTGTCGCGGCGATTTCTGGAAGTCTTTCACGGTGCCGAGATGCCCGCCGCGGAAGCGGGCAGCGGACGTCTGGAGCTGGCCCAATCGCTGACCGGTTCGGCCGCCCCGCTTGTCGCGCGGGTGATCGTCAATCGGCTCTGGCATCATCATTTCGGCCGCGGGCTCGTGGCCTCGACGGATGACTTCGGCAAGATGGGCGAACCGCCGACGCATCCCGAGCTGCTCGATTACCTGGCTCGCGAGCTGATTCGCAGCGGCTGGTCGATCAAACGACTGCAGCGGCTGTTGGTCACGTCGGCCGCGTATCGCCTGTCGAGCCACGCAGCCGATCCGCGATCCGACGCCGTCGATCCGGAGAATCGCCTCGTGCACAAGGCCCGCGTCACGCGGCTGGAAGGCGAGGCCATTCGCGATTCGATCCTCGCCGTTTCCGGCCGTCTCGACGAACGGCTGGAGGGTCCGAGCGTCCCCGTGCATTTGGATGATTTTATGACGGGCCGCGGCCGCCCGGGAGTTTCCGGGCCGCTCGATGGCGGCGGGCGCCGCAGCATTTATCTCGAAGTCCGCCGCAACTTTTTGAATCCGATGTTTCTCGCTTTCGATTTCCCGATTCCCGCGACTGCCGCCGGCCGCCGCGCACAGTCCAACGTTCCGGCGCAGGCGCTCACCCTGCTCAACGATCCGTTCGTCGCCCAGCAAGCGCGGCTGTGGGCCCGAGGCGTGCTCGCTGGTCGCCTCGACCAGGCCGAGGACGCACGTCTCGATCGCCTCTACGAAACGGCCTTCGCACGCCGGCCGACCTCCGCGGAGAGCGCGCTCTCGCCAAGCAGTTTCTGCAGCAATCGAGTCCGAACCGGTCGAGTTCAATCCCGGAGACGACGGACGAACGGGCGTGGACCGAACTCTGCCACGTGCTGTTGAACGTCAAGGAATTCTTGTACGTGAAGTGATCGCGGCAAAGTGCGCGTGTGCGTTCCTCGCGTGGTGCCGTTCTCGCGGGCGTCGGTCAAGCTGGCGGACGCGCCAACATCGCCGCTCGGCTGCGCGACAAAGCGATAACCCGTCCCGCGCACGGACAGAATGTGTCGCGGCTCGGCGGGGTTGCTCTCGATAATGCGTCGCAAGCGCAGCACGAAGTTGTCGATGGTCCGCACGGTGACGTCGGGATTGTGGTTCCAAACGTCGTCGAGGATGTCCAGCCGCGACAGGACCTTGCCTTCGTGAGTGATGAAATAACGCAAGAGCTGCATTTCCTGCGTCGTCAGGCTGCTGAACCTTGTCGCCGACGGTCACCTCGAACTTGTCGAAATCGACGTGGACGGAGCCGAAGTCGAACGTCGAGTCGGCCGCGGGCGGCGGCGGAGCCGGTCGCGGCGGTGCCTGGCCGGTGCGGGCCGTGCGGCTGAGCAGGTTGCGGACGCGGCTCAACAGTTCGGGCAGCTTGAACGGCTTGGTCATGTACTGGTCGGTGCCCGCGTCGAAGGCCAGCGTGCGGTCTTCGCTCAGCGAACGGGCCGACAGCGTGAGAATGGGGACCAGCTCGTCGATCTGCCGAATGGCGCGGCACGTTTCGTAGCCGCTCATCCCGGGGAGCATCAGGTCGAGGATCACGACGTCGATCGGCTTGGTCTCGTCGCGGAAATAGTTGAGGGCCGTCGGGCCGTCGCCCGCGTGGAGAACGTCGTACCCCTCCTGCTCGAAGTTGAATTTCAAACCCAACGCGAGGGGATCCTCATCCTCGACGATCAGGATTCGCATAGCTCGGCCCTGCCGGGAAGACTCACCTCGAAGATGCTTCCCTTCCCGCTCTCGCGGTTCTGGACGGTGATCGTGCCTTTGAGCATGTGAACCAGCGTGCGGACGATGTACAGGCCCAGGCCCGTCCCCTTTTGCGTCCGCTCGAGTTCGCTGCCGCCGCGATAGAACATCTTGAAGATTTTCTTGCGCTGACTGGGCGAAATGCCCTCGCCGTTGTCGCAAATGCGGGTAACGACACGTCCCCGCGTCCCAACCCGCACGTGCACGTCGACGGCCGGCTCCGTCGCCCCGTACTTGATCGCGTTGTCGATGAGGTTGCCAAAGATCATCTCGAGCACCATCGGCCGCGCGTGGACGACGACCGGCTCGACGTCGAAATGAAAAACCCGCTCCTCGTCCCGCTTGTGATGCACGCTGGCCGACTTCGCGCATTGCCGGAGCAGCGGCTCGAGCGGCACGTCGACCGGCTCGTAGCGGTGGCCGATCGCGTCCAGTCGGCCGACTTCCAGCAGCTGGTTGATCAGGCTGTTGAGCCGGTTGAGCTCCGCCTCCATGACGCCGTAGAACTGCTCGCGCTGCGGCCCTTCGATCTCGCCGCATCTGCAGCGTTTCCAGGTAGAGCCGCAGGGTGGCGATCGGCGATTTGAGCTCGTGGGTCACGCTGTCGACGAAGTTGGCCTGCCGCTGGTTGAGGCGGATTTCCTTGACGGCGATCACCATGTAGACGGCGATGCCGCACAGAATCACCGAGAAACCGACCGTGCCGATCGCCAACCCGCCCCACTGCTGCTGCCGAGCCAAGAGGATGATCCAGAACACCATCAGGAGGATGTTGAGCGTGACGAGAATGACGGACAGCGTGATCGGCAGGTGCAGCGACCGCTTCTTGCGCAGACGAAATTCCACCATGTCACGCCTCGTTCGCGAGCAAAAGCCCGTCCTGTGCCGGGCCATTTGCAGGATAGCAGAGGCGTTTTTGCTTCGCGACCTCTCGTCAACTTGGGCGACGCAACTCCTCAAAGGGGGCGAGGCGGCGGCGTTGCGTCCCGGTTCGCTTTGTGCCAGAGTGCAAATTGCCATTTTTTCACGAGCCGTCATGGATTATTTGCAGCTAGCGGGCAAGAACATTCTGGTCGCTGGGCCTCGCCAATCGGAAGAGCGTCGCCTGGCACGCGGGGTCGCTCCTGCGCGAAGCGGGGGCCCGCGTCCTCTGGTCGGTTCGCTCGGAGGAACGTCGCGCCAGCGTGAGCAAGCTGGTCGGTCCGGACGAGCCGCTCTTCGTTTGCGACGTCGAACGGCAAGGCGAGATCGACCGCCTGCGGCGAGCAAGTGGCGGAAGCCGCGCCGACTTTGCACGGGATCGTCCACTCGCTCGCCTACGCCGACTATTCGTTCGGCCGCCGGCCCTTCCACCAGGTGCCCCGCGCGGCGTTTCTGCAGGCCGTCGATATTTCCTGTTACTCGTTGATCGCGCTGGCCGAGGCCTTTCGCGAGCGGCTCGATCCCGCGACCGGCAGCGTGGTGACCGTCTCCATTTCGACCACACGAATGGCGGCGGAGAACTACGGCTACATGGCGCCGGTCAAGGCGGCCCTCGATTCGACCGTCTGCTTCCTGGCGAAATCGTTCGCCGAATTCTCGCGCGTGCGGTTTAACGCCGTCTGCCCCGGTTTGCTCAAGACGTCGGCCTCGGCGGGGATTCCCAACTACGTCGACAGCTATCTGTTCGCCGAACGGGCCACGCTCCGCAAAGAGGCCGTACGCACCGAAGAAGTGGCCGCGGCGATCGCGTTCCTCTTGAGCCCGCGTTCCTCCGGCATCAACGCCCAAGGGTTGGTGCTCGACGCGGGGATGGGAATCAACTACTTCGACCGCCAGATCGTTCAGCCGCCCGCCGGCAATAAGTCGAGCTAGCGCGACCAGCTCCATTCCGGCAGGACTTATTCCGAGGCGCCGGTTTGGGCGAACGCGGCCTCGTCGATCGGCGGGCTCGAGCGCAGGGCCGACACCAAAAAGACGCTCAAGGCCATGACGCCTGCGCCGCACCAATAGGGCAATGTGAGCGAGTGTTGCAGCAGCGTCAGCCCTGCGACGGGCCCGAAAATCCGCGCAATGGCCGCGATTCCCTGGCCCACTCCCAAAATGCCGCCCTGTTCGGAGGCGTCGCTGCGACGCGACAACAGCGACTGCAGCGAGGGCGTGACCGCGGCAAACCCGAGCACGCAGACGGGGATCACCGAATACAGAATCGGCAGCGACTCCTGGTGGGCCGCCCAGGCGACTCCCACCAGGCCGACAGCCATCAGACCTGTGCCGGCCAGGCTCATCCGGTACTCGCCCACTCGCGTCACCAACCGCCGCACGATCACGCCCTGGCTGATTGTCAGGATCGCACCGATATAGGCGAAGACGAAGAAGTTCGAGCGATCGGGCAGTCCCAACGTCTTGGTGAGCAGCGCCAGCGTCGTCTCGAACTGCGCGAACGCGAACGTCGTGAAGAACATCGAAGTCAGGATCAGCCCGATCGAGGGGCGCTCGATCGCCACCCGCAGGTTCGAGAGCAAGAACCAACCGCCGCGCGAAGGAGTTGAGCCGGGTCGCAGAGACTCGGGCAGCATCGTGATCGCCCAGATCAAGGCGATGCCGGACAGCGCCGAGGCCACGTAGCCGGCGGCCGGGCTGGGAGGCGCGGTCGGGTCGCTGGAGACGCAGGCCGCACCGATCAGCGGACCAAAGGTGAATCCAATACCGAAGGCGGCGCCGATCAGTGCCATGCCGCGGGCCCGCTGCTGAGGACTGGTCTTGTCAGCGATGTAAGCCTGGGCCGTCGAAATCGTGGCGCCGGCGATCCCCGCACCGATGCGGGCGATGAAGAGCCAGGTGAGCGGTGCCAGGCCCAGCATTCGCGACCCCGCTTCGAGCGACGAGGCGATGCCGAAGACCGCGTAGGAGGCGGTCGAGCCGGCCAGGCCCAGGATCAAGATGGGTCGGCGGCCGACGTGGTCCGAGACGCGGCCCCAGATCGGCGAAAAGATAAACTGCATCGCCGAGAACGAGGCCATCAGCAGGCCGAGCACGGCCCCGTTGGCATGAAAATATTCGCCGTACCGCGGCAACAGCGGCAGGACGATCGCAAAGCCCAAGAGGTCGATGAAGACCGTGACGAAGACGATGCCCAGGCTGTTGCGGCTATGCCCGTCCGCGGGTTTTGCGGCTTCCGCGGATTTCGCCTCAACCATGAACAAACCAGTACGCAAGAAGACACAACAAGGGAAAGACGACGAAGACCAAGGCCAGCGTCGTCACGGTCGCACGCGTATCGTCAGGCCAGCGGGCCATGGAACAGTCTGGGCATCAGCGAGCAGTCTCTGCGGGCACGCGGTCCCAACAAGCGGGCGGCGTGATTGTAACAGACAAAGGGCGGCCCCTCGTCCCGGCACGAGCACCGGGACGAGAAGACTGGCTTCAGCCGATCACGTCGTGATCGGTTTCGGGAACGGCCGGCGAATCGGGATCGAACCATTCCTTCTTGAAGACGACCCGCCTCTTGTGCTTCATCGCCAGGTTGGCCGTCAACGCCATGATGGCGTCTCCCATCGCGACGGTGCCCGGGCAACGCAGGCCGCCCTCTTGCGGCGACTTGTGGATGTTGTGGCGGACGCAGTAGCAGAAGTGCTCCATCTCCTCGGTGTAGCCGCGGCTCACCGATTTGGGACCTTCGGTCGAGGCGTGCCCGCCGGTGTTGGTCTCGTAAGCTTCGAGCACCGGGCCGCTTCCCTTCGCCGAATTGACGACGTAGATCCGCTGCTCGAGCCCGCCGCCGGCGGAAGTCGGACTTTCCTCCTTGAAGAGAAGGGCGTCTTTCTCCGTCCGCACCATGAGCGTGCCGCGGCTGCCGAAGACCGTCTCGCCGTAGGGCTCGAGGCGGTTCGTGCTGACCGACGAGTAAGTCACGATGCAGATGTCGTTCGGATCCTGCTCGTAGTGCGGACCGGGGAACTCGAACGTCACGTAGATGTGGTCGTCGATCTCCCGATCGTCGTGCTGCTTGTCGACCGAGCCGACCCCTTTGACGCCGTAGAAATTCTTCCCGCCGTAGCCCTGCACGGCCAGCGGATGCTTCTTGCCGAGGAAGATGCTGCAGGCGTCCATCTGGTGACTGCCCAGCTCGGCCATCAGCCCCCCGCCCGTGTCATTGAACAGCCGCCAGTTGATCAGCCGTTCCATCGACTCGAAGCCGTACTCGTTGATGCGGCTCTCGAGCGCTTGCTGATCCGCGGGAGGAATCGGCTTGCGCCAGCTGTCGCGGCCGGGGAAGCTGTTGTTGCGGTGCCATTGGGCACGGATGAATTTGACGTCGCCCAGCGCGCCGCCCGACACGATGTGATTGGCGTTGTCGTACAGCACGCTGTAGTGCCGCTGATGCCCGACTGCCAGCAGCAGGTTCTTCTCGCGGGCCTTCTTGATCATCTGCTTGCACTGGCTGACGTCGTGCGCCATCAGCTTTTCGGTCAGCACGTGCTTGCCGGCATCCAGGGCCTCAATCGCCAGCGGAGCGTGCCGATTGAGGGGCACGGCGATGACGACCGCCTCAATGTTCTTGTCGGCGAGCAGCTTGCGATGATCGTCGTAGACCTTGATCTTGCTGGCCCGGTCTTCGCCCAGCTTTTTGACGAGGCCCATGCGGTCTTCGTTGCCGTCGCCGACGAAGGCCCGCGCCTGGTTCGAGGGACGAATATCGGCAAGAGCCACGATGTTCATGTACTCGGGCGGGTGTTGAGTGAGGAGGATGTTCCCCTCGTCCCCCGTGCCGATGAAGCCGACGCGCACCGGCTCGCCTTCGAGCTTTTTGTAGCCGAAGTAGAGCGCGCCCAGTCCGAGGCCGCCCGCCGCGGCGGCTTTCATGAAGTCGCGACGCGTCACGTCGCCGTCATTGAGCCCTCCGGAAACCCGGTTGAAGTTCTCCGAGCCGATTTGCACTTGTTCCGGCGTCAATTGCATAAGCGCTTCCCCTCGATCCGGCGGTAAAGTCAGGTGCGTGCCGTTTGCTGCGGCACTGACCGCCGCCGGCGAAATGCCGCTGAAAGCACCTGATCGAACCCAAACCAGCGGCCCGTCGGCATCGACGCAATGGCAAGCAGGGCAATCACTTCGATCAGGTTCTTATTGATGATGTAACTGTGCTCCGGGCCGGCCGTTTCGGCCAAGTCTTCTACGCCCGGCCACGGTGGAACCGCGAGATAAAAAGACAGTAAAAGCACCGCGGCTGCGAGCGCCGTCGCCCGGGACAGGAGCCCAGCCAAAAGCAGGCAGCCGAGCGCGATCAGCGCCCAAATCGTCATGTGGTCGATCCGCTGCTGGGACGTCCAGGGCTCGGGGACCGGGCCTCGGGCCAATTGATCGACGGTCAGCAGCTTGCGGGCGTCCTGATGAAAATCGGTCTCGAGCGCCCGGACTGGGGCCACCAGGTCGGAGCGCAGCTTCTGGATTTCGTCCCACTGCGTATCGAGGTGCTTGACCTCGAAGGCCTGCCGCACCTTGGGCAGCTCTTCGCTGTAGCGCGACAGGAGTTCCTTGTACTCGGTGATCTTGCCTTTGCGCTCTTCGACAACTTCCTTGGTCTTGTCGTCGCGGTACACGAGGCCGACGCGCTCGGGGTCGATCTTGAGTAGGACCGCCAAGCGTTCCTTGTAGCTCAGGTGCGACGACAGCTTGAAGAGCTGGTCAACCGCGCTGTTGAATCGCTTGATGTCGTCGGCAGAAGCCGATTTGAGTGCCTCGCGCCTGTTTCTGCAAGTCGGCCCGCTCCTTGGGCAAGAGGTGCATCTTGCCGTCGACGATCAGCCGCTTGGTCTCGGGATCGAAGGAGATCACCTTTTTCAGGTTGCCGTCGATCTTCAAGCCTTGCGGCAAGTGGTCGAGGCGGACGGAGAATTGGGGCGGACCGTCGACCATCGCGTCGAGCTGGGCCTTTTGCTCGTCGGTCAGGTCGGGATTCTTGGCGAGCAAGCTCGCTTTGTAGGCGTCGAAGCCGGCGGCCACTGCGTCGTAGTCGAGCCAGTGCAGGTCGTCGGGATCGCCGGTCATCTTGCGGTAGACGTTGCGCATCGGCCCACGGGCGGCGCGCAAATAGCCCGCGGAGGACCAGGGCTTGGCCGTGGACAGCGTGTTGAGCTTCCAGAGGCCTTCGTAGAGAAACTGCCAACCGATGGCCATCCGCAGCAGGACCAAAAATGCTACGGCGATTCCCGATAATCGCCAGCTATCTCGCACGAGTCGGGACCTCCACTTGCACGTCGGTTTCGAAAAAGAGCGAAGTCTCGGGGATGCCGTGAACCACCAGGCTCAACGTGCGTCCCCGTTCCGGCGGACGAACGAAAATCGCCCCAATCTCCGGGTGATTATCGCAATAGCGCAGCGAGTTTTCGACTCCCGCGACGAAAAAGGCGGTGGACAGCGCGTCGGCGACCGCGGCCGTCCGCGCCACGACGCTGACGGACAAGAGATGTGACGGCGGCCAGCCGGTGCGCGGGTCGAGGATGTGTCCATAACGCTGCCCCGCGTGCCTGAAATATTGCACGTTCGATCCGCTCGTCGACAGCGCCTGATCGCACAGCATTAGCGTGCCCAGCCGCTCGTGCGGCAGGAGCGGATTGCGGAGACCGACCGGCCACCCATCGCGGCCGGCATGCGGCCCGCGCACAAGCACGCTGCTGTAACCGCCATGAAAGAGCCAGGCGTCGAGGCCCTCTTGCACCAGGAAATCAGCCGCGCGGTCGACCGCATGCCCCTTGCCGATCGCGCCCAGGTTCAGCTCGACCCCGGGACGATCGAATGCGATCGTTTTTTGATCCGGCTCGAAGTGCACATGAGGCATGCCGACGATCGCGAGGGTGTCGGCGATCTCGGTCGGCGTCGGAATGCGTCCTTCCCCGCGGCACCGTCGCCAGAGCGCGATCAGCGGACCGGACGTCGGATCGAAGGCGCCGCCGGTTTCGTAGGAGAGATCGCGAGCTTGGAGCAAGAGATCAAAAAGCGTTTGCTCCACGGCGACCGGCTCGGCCGCGGCCCGCCGATTGAGCTGCGAGAGTTCGCTCTGCGGCCGATAGACGGTCATCTGGGCTTCGAGCGCGTGGATCATGTCGAGCGAGTCGGAAGCCACCATCACCTGCCGAGGCGGTCCCGGGTTCATCACGACCGCGAATTCGCAGGCCATCGCCCGCGTCTGCACGCGCACGGTGGGGCCAGCGTCGGGAATCTCGCGCCTGGATTGGTCCTCCAGCAGGGCATCGGCCAGCGACGCGCCCGATTCCTCCAACTGCCCGCGCAGCGCGCGGCCCGAGAGAAAATCACGCCGGGTTGGTGCTGCCGGGGGGCGGGGGCGGGACGACATTGAGAATGCTGCCGGGGCGGGGGGTAGGCGGCCTCCATTATAGAGGCCGCAGCCGCCTGCGTCCCGAGTCAGCGGGTGGTCTTTTTTGACCGGGCTGAGTTTTGCCTCAGCCGGGCCGAGTCGTGCGCGATCTGCCCGTTCGGCGCATCGTCAAAACGCGACCGCGGTTGAGTTCATGACCATGGGCGCACCCGCCATCGGAGTTTGGGCGGTCCACATTGGCATCCCGTTGGGGCCATAGGGCATGCCGTTAGGACCACAAGCCGGGTACGTTGGCGGAGCCGGACCAAAATAGGGCGGCGAAGCGGGATTCAAATACTGCGGCGGACAGGGAGGGACCATGCGGTAAGGATGCACGCCCGGATAGTCCTTCGCGAAGCCGTAGTAGGAGCGGGTGACGTAGAAGCGCTCCTGCGGTCCCCAGCCCCATTGAGTGGGGTCGTACGGAGGCGCATTCAGCGGAATGCGGCACGTAATGCAGCCGGACAGTGCGGCCGACACCAACGCCGCTGAGATGAAGAGAGCGCGCATCGATAGCCTTGAATGGCCGGCGCCCTCCACCCGGAACCATCCTCTATGTCGGCAAAGTTTGAGGCGCAAATCGAGGAAATCCGAAAATTCCGCGCGGATTCCCGCCAGTTTCTTAAAGGCGGTTCAAGCGCAGTTCTTCAGGCTCAGGGAACGCTCGGCGACGAGCTGCCCGATTTGGGCCCGAGCACGACCGCGCCATTTGCGAAGCGAAACGTCAGTCCGTGCGGATCGAGCAGTCTGCGCAGAAACTCGGCCGCCGGCAATCGTGGCAGATCGACGGACACCTTGCGGTCCAGATCGATGCCCGCGTTCCGCAGTTCTTTCGCGTTGTATTCGAGCGGCAGGCCCTGCTTCTTCAGTTCCTCGAACAGTTCTTGCAGGCTGACGCCCTCGGCCTGCAGCTTGAACGCTTCCTTCTCGACGGGCAGCGCCGACTTCTTGATCAGCGTCGGCTGAGCATTCTTGGGAGCGCGGAGTGCGGCGGCCACCATCTCATGCTGCTCGAGTGTACCGCGGACGACGAGCTTGTTGCCGTGAGCTGTCGCGTCGAGCCCCTCGATCAACGAGTGCAACA
Organism: uncultured Planctomycetaceae bacterium; assembly: GCA_963813715.1. Taxonomy (GTDB): domain Bacteria; phylum Planctomycetota; class Planctomycetia; order Planctomycetales; family Planctomycetaceae; genus DASPSM01. Next base: position 629,078 of record CAWFAK010000008.1, read on the forward strand.
TCCGTAATGTTTGGGGCGCCGACTTGCCGCGGAGTGTGTAAGTCCGCTCGACCGCGACGTGTTCCGGCACATGGACCAGGCGCACGCCGGATTCGCGGGGCAGCCATTCGAAGGTCAGGTCGAACTGGTTGAGTACCAGCGAGAGGGCCTCCGACGCGGTCGCCTCGGGGATCGTGGCGCCGGCCCACAGATCGTGCGGAATTTGTTCAAGGCCCGCGATCGACAGGCCGAATTGCCGGCCGATGCGGGATACGATGTCGCTCGGGCGATCGAAGTCGCCCCACGTCACCGTGCTCCGGTGCCCGCGCAGCTTGGGAGAGCACTTCGGTGCCCACCGCCGCCCGCTCCAATTCCCGCTCGCGGAGCGCGATTACCGTCCGCAGCCGCAGCACGGGGACGGACGGGGCGACGATCAGACAATTGCCGACCTGGGTGACGCCGAGCTGGATCGACTGGGCAATTTCGTTGACGGCGGCCCGTAGCGGGCGGTCGCCCGTTTCGATCTGCAGTTCTTGCTCGGGATCGACCCGCCGGTCCAGCAGGATGGCGATTTGCCGCTCGTGGGAGAGCCGCCGCAAAATCGCCCGGAGCGGCACACCTTTCCAGGACCCCGAAATCGGCTGCTCGAGGGCCGTCGTGAAGCGGCGAGCGGTCCGATAGTGCGTGGGGAGCGGGTCCGGGAAGAGACTCGTCGGCGCCTCGCTGGGGGCAGCGGCAGCGGACGCCCACAGGCAAGCGCAGAGCGTCATTTGCCTGTAAAAAGTGGATCGCATGGTTATTCCGTCGCCCAGGACTTCGCAATACAATGGTAGCATGCCCGAGCAGACAGGTCCTACGCAGGCGGTTCAGGCGGTCGGCATCGACCTGGGAACGACCTATTCGGTCGTGTCCCATCTCAACGAAAGCGGCGAACCGGTCACCATCCCCAATCAGGAAGGGGAACTGGCGACGCCGTCGGTCGTGCTGTTCGAGGGAGAGCAGCCGATCGTCGGCACCGAAGCGCTGCGAAATTCGATCCGCTTTCCGGATCGCGTGGTCGAAAACTCCAAGCGCTTCATGGGTGACGTCGGCAAGCGCTGGTGGATCAACGGCCGCCCCTATGGGCCCGTCGACATCGCCACGCTGATTCTCAAGAAACTGGTCTCGGCCGCGCAAGATAAGATCGGTCAGATCTCGCAGGCCGTCATCACGGTCCCCGCGCAGTTCAGCGACGCGCAGCGGCACGCCACGATTCAAGCCGGCCACGCAGCCGGTCTGGAGCGGGTCGACGTCATCAACGAGCCGGTGGCCGCGGCGCTCTGCTACGTGCTGGGGAGCGAAGGACTCTGGTTTAGCGAGCTGGCGGGTGAGCAGCGGATTCTCGTCTACGATCTGGGCGGCGGCACGTTCGACCTGTCGCTCGTCCGCTATCGCCAGGACGAGGTCACCGTCATCGCCAGCAGCGGCGATCTGCATCTGGGCGGCATCAATTGGAACGAAGCGCTCGTCGATGCGATTGCCGGCCAGTTCGCCAAGTCGTTTCGCGACGATCCGCGCACTAATCCGGAAAGCCTGCAGGCCCTGGCGCTCGAAGTCGAGCAGGCCAAGCGCGGACTATCGGTGCGTCCCCGCGCCGCGTTGACCTGCAACCACGGCGGCCACCGCAAGACGTATCAGGTGGAGCTCGAGCAGTTCCAGCGATTGACCAAGCCGCTCGTCGATCGCACCGAAGAAATCACGCTCAAGCTGCTCAAGGACAACAAGCTCGGCTGGGCCCACGTCGACGTGGTGCTGGTCACGGGCGGCGCCTCCCGCATGCCGATGATCCGCGGGCGGCTCAAACAACTGAGCGGCCGCACGCTGAATACCACGCTCTCGCCGGACCTGTCGATCGCCCACGGCGCGACGTACTACGCCGGCATGCTGCTCGCGAACGACAAGTTCGCGCGCTCGATCCTCACGGAGGATGCCAACCGCCGCCTGGCGAAGGTGAAGCAACAAAGCGTCAACGCGCGCGAGCTCGGCATCTTGATTCGCGACATGAAGACACAGACCCGCGTGCCCCATTATCTGATTCCGGCCAACACGCCGCTGCCGACCGAATCGACGCAGCAGTTCGGCACGGTGGTCGAGAATCAGCGGCGCGTGCACCTGGTGATCGTGGAGAGCGGCACGTCGCCCGATCAGCCGTACGTGGTGCTGGGCGACTGCCGGGTCGACGGACTGCCGCCCAACCTGCCGGAGGGCTCCAAGATCGACGTGACGATCAGTTACGACCCGCAGGCCACAGTGCACGTATCGGCCAAAGATGCGGCCAGCGGCAAGTCGGCGCACACGGAGATTTTGCGACAGGAGAATATCGTCGCCCAATTGACGTCGGACCCGCGGGTGGCCAGCTCGGATTCGGTCGTGCTGGCGGAGGCAAATCCCAATCCGTTCAAGAAAACGGGGCCGGGCGCGACCGGGGTCCGCGTCCCCGACCTGGCGAACGATCGCTGGGAGGCGTTCTTCGATCAGACGCCGTCCAAGCCCATTCCGGTGTGTCACGAGTGCGGACGTCCGCTCGACGAGAAGGGGATATGTCCCACCTGCGCGGCGGCCGCCCTGGCGAAGAGCAAGCCCGTTCCAGCGGAAAAGTCACCCGTGGCCAAATCCCCCGCAGACCGAACGCCGAGCCGTCCGCAGCCCGGTGCACGAACTGCGGGCGTGAGGCCGGCTCCCAAGCCGCCGACGCAGGAAATGGTCAAACCTCCGTCCGCCCAACCGCAGCGCAAGCCGCCGTCTCCCGAGCGGCCTAAGCGCAAGCCGTCGTCGGCCCCGCAAGATGAGGGCGAAGACGAATTCTGGAAGTACGTCGGCGAGTGAGCGGGCCACCGGTTGCGGGCAAACCGGGCGGCGATCATTTCGTGGCGGGAGCCGTCGTGGGAGGCGTGGCCGGCTTGTCGCCCGGTTTAGCTGGGGCTCCGAGGTCAGATTTCGGCACCTCTGGGGGCTTCGGCTTCGCCGCTTCCTCACACCCGATCGCGATCGCTCCGAGACAGATCGTCAGAGCCACTGCCAATGTCTTTCGCATGATTTGAAGCTCCTTCTGCGTTGCCCGAGTGTTGGCCAGTCCGGAGACGCCGGAGTTTCCTCGCGTTTCTTGCAAGTGGCGAGGTCCGAGCTGTCCCAAGATTAAACGAACTGTAACGAACAAAGAGTAAGACCGCGGTCGGGCGGACTTATTCCCCGAATCTTCTCTGGTCGACCGAAGCTGCCCGTCCGACGAAATTGCCTGTCTGACGGAAGTTCACTGTCGTGACGAGAGATGTTGCCGGTCTATCCGACGATCGCTCCCATTCCGGCCGAAACTTGCGGATTCTCCCGATTGGGCACAGACTCAAAGCGCGGAGGGATCCGACCCGCCGACCGCCGCGATCGAGTTTCCTGCTCATAAGGGGACTCCTTGCATGCGGCTGCGGGAATAAACCGGCCCGCTGGGATGTCCTAGAGTTGTGAGGTTTCGCTATGGACGACAGTCGATCCACTCCGAGCCTATCGGAGTTGGCCCGTCTGCATTACGCGCTAGTTTACCGCTACGCGTATCGTCTTTGCGGCTCGGCCGAAGAGGCGGAAGACCTGACGCAGCAAGCATTTCTCACGGCCCATCGGCGGTTGCATCAGCTTCGTGACCCGCAGTCCGCCAAGTCGTGGTTGTGCGCGATCGTGCGAAACACGTTCCTCACGCGTGTTTCGGCCCAGCGGGGCGCCCGGATGGTCCCGCTGCACGGCTACTGGGATCCGGTCCGGGAAGAAACGCCGTCGGCGAATTTTGACTCGAACGACCTGCAGCAGGTGCTCAACGAGCTCCCGGAGGAATTTCGAGCTCCACTGGTCTTGTACTACTTTGAAGAGTTCAGCTACAGGCAAATCGCCGACCAACTCGGCGTGCCGATCGGCACGGTGATGAGCCGGCTGGCTCGGGCCAAAACGCATCTCCGACGGCGGTTGGAGGCGCTGCAATCCGCTCCGGCGCGCTAGTCGGACGGTGCTAAGGTGGGCATGATGGACTGTCGACAGGCTCTGCAAATCCTCGAATTCGACGTGCCAGACGCGGACGGTCTGCCGGAGGAGATCTGTTCGGCGGAGGAACACGCGGCCGCCGTGGCGCATCTCGAGAGCTGCCCGGCGTGTGCTCGCACGGTGCGCAATCGCCGCGAGCTCGATCGCACGATTGGCCGCGTAATGCGGACCGTGGCGATCCCCCGCGGAGCCCAGCAGCGGCTGCTCGCACAAATCGCGGAACTCGAAGCGGCTGGGACGATCGCCTCAACCACGGCGAACGATCACGGCTCGTCTGACGCGAACGATGGCATCGCAGCCGGAGCGGGGCGGTCGCCCGCCGTGGACAGCGAAGTGCCGTCGATCATTCCCGCGAAGCCGCTGAGCCGACCCACGCGGCGGCGATTCCTCAAGAGCCTGATTCCATTGACAGCTTCGGCCGTGGCGCTCACCGGGTTCTTCGGCGTCGTTTGGTTCTTCTCGCCGCGGTGGAGCGTTGCTGAAGTTTCTCAATCGCTGACCGAGATCGACTTCGCCTCGCTTCAGGCTCTGCCGAACTTCACCGGCGGTGGTAAAGCGACGCAACTTCCGGGCGAGGCAGGCTGGGAACACCTCAAGTGGCAATGCGACAAGCAGGCCAAGGGGCTGCCCCTGGCCGCGAACGTGATTGCGGTCTACGGATTTGACGTCCGTACGCGGCAACCCGAACCGATTCAGGGACTGATTGCCGTCATCCCGCGGAATCGCGTGCGCAATCCGCCGGCCGAAACGTCGTTGACCATGGCCGTGCCGACCAGCGGCTACCTGACGGCGCGAATTGGGGAATCGGTCTGCGTGGCCTGGCAGGAAGGCGACTACGTCTACGTCTGCCTGGTGCGAGGCGGACCCGATTCGTTGTCGAGGCTACAGCAAGCCCTCGAGCAGCCAGCGGCCTAGCCGACCGTGCTTCCGCCGCAGCTTGGTTTTCGCGGCCGTCTCCCGCCTTGTCGGCCCGCAGCTGGCAAATTTCGCCTAAACTCTCTGACCGGCAGGACCGATACAGATGATACGGCGTTCGTTCGGGGCGCCGATTGACGGCGGCTTGGCAGGAGGCACACATGCGGACGCTGATGATCGGACTGGGACTTTCGGCGATCGTGTCCTGCGGCAACATGGCCCAGGCGCAGTCGCCCGGTCAGCAGCTTTACGAAAAGGACGAAGCGCGGGCCGCCGTCCACCAGGCGACCCCCGCCGAGCGTGTGCACGAACGCGCCGCCGAGGAAGCCAAGGCACGACTGAGCCGGATCGAGTACCGGCACGCCATGGGCATTTCGCCGCAACGGCCGACGATGTATGCGCAGCCGTTGCACCAGAACGTGCTTTACGTCGCGCCCTGGGGCATGTACGGAGCCTGTCCGGTACCGTACGCCGTCTGGGTGCCGTGATTCCGGGTTCCGGGATTCCGCGACGGAACGGCTGACGCGCGCTCTCAGAGCGAACGAACCCGCCATGCACTGAGTCCGACGCAACCAGTGTCGAATTCGGTCAGAGGACCGATTTGACCTTGGCCAGGAAGTCGGCGTTGGTGGGGAACCGCTGCAGCGTCTTGATGAGCTGCTCCATCGCTTCAACCGGGCTCATCGCCACCAGGCTGCGACGCAACATCACGATGCTCTCGAGCGCTTCGGGAGGCAGAATTTTCTCCTCGCGACGCGTGCCGGACAGGGTGATGTCGATCGACGGCCAGATGCGGCGGTCGGCCAGGTCCCGGCTGAGCACCATTTCCATGTTGCCCGTGCCTTTGAACTCCTGAAAGATCACCTCGTCCATGCGGCTGCCGGTGTCGATCAAGGCGGTGGCCGCCACAGTGAGCGAGCCGCCTTCGTCGAAGCGGCGGGCCGTTCCGAACATTTTCTTCGGAATGTCCATCGCCTTGACGTCGAGACCGCCGGACATCGTGCGGCCGGTGTTGCCGACCCACTTGTTGAAGGCCCGCGCGGTTCGCGTGATGCTGTCCAAGAGCACGAAAACGTCGCGTCCCGACTCGGAAATTCGCTTGGCCCGCTCCATGATGAGCTGGCTGGTGCGAACGTGGCTTTCGACGTCGCGGTCCATCGAAGAGGCGATGACTTCGCCGCGCACGTTACGGCGCATTTCGGTCACTTCCTCAGGACGCTCGTCGATCAGCAGCACGATCAGGTGCACTTCCGGGTGATTGCGGCTGACCGAGTCGGCAATCTGCTGCAGCAGAATCGTTTTGCCGGTCCGCGGCGGGGCCACGATCAGCGCCCGCTGACCCTTGCCGATCGGCGTGAGCAGGTCCATGACCCGCATGCTGATCGGCTGCGGCCCCGTCTCGAGCTTGATGTGCTCGAACGGATTGATGGCCGTCAGTCTCGTCGAAATGCTTGATCTTGGCGATATTCCTCGAGCGTGCGGCCGTCGACCGATTCGATCGATCCGCAAACGCGGGACCTTGCGAATTGGTGCCGGGGCCCGACGTCGCCGTGAATCAGCACACCCGGTCGCAGCTGATATTTCTCGATCAGCGAGCTGGAAACGAACGGGTCGGTTTCCTGGGCGGCATAGTCGCGCTTGATGTCGCGCAAGAAGCCGTAACCCTTGGGATGCAGCTCGAGCACGCCCTCAGCCGCGCCGGACACTTCCTGGCCGTTCGTGCGAACGGCCGGGCCGGAACGCATCTGGTTTTGCTGCATCGGCCGGGGGCCTCGGGGGCGATTGTTGCGGTTCTGGTGGTGCGGGAAATGACCGCCCCGTGGGCCACCGCCGCCGCCGCGATGCTGCTGGCTGGGTCCCTGGTCGTTGTAGCCACCCTCGTTCGGCCGACGACGACGTCGACGACGCCGACGGCGACGGGGCATTCCATTGGCGTCGTAATCGCCGCCTCCGCCTCCCCCACCGCCTCCGCTGTAGTGAGGCCGGTCGCCCCCTTGCGGGGCTGGGCCCGCCGAATCGACATCTGCTTCGGCAATATCGGGCTCGAAGTCGTCGGAGTGGTTGTCCCACGGCTTGACGGGATCATCCACGCCTGCGCCGAAGTCGTCCTCGTGGGACGGGGTTTCCTGGACGGGCTGTTCTTCCACAACTTCCGGCGCGGCGCGGCGTCCGGCGACGTCCCCTGGAGGGGGAACCGGAACTTTGTTCGGTCATTCGCAAATCCAAAGAGAAAGGTTCGGCCAATTTCCTAGGCCGAAAAAACAGGGGCATCTCGAGTCCATCCGGTTCGCACCAGACATCGACCCAAGGAACAAGTTTCCATCGAGACCGATCGTTTCCGGATTCAATTCAATGACCGGAAACAACCCTCAGGCCCGCGCGAATTCTTGCGGTGGGACGCAATTTGAGGATCGCAAACGTGACCCTGAATCGGCGACGCCGAGTCGGCCTGGTTGGCGTTGATCCTTCGACCAAAGCACGTGGCCTTGATCGTCCGAGCAATGCAAAAAGGCTGCCAGCGAGCGCTCAAATTCTTCGCTATCCCCACGCGCTCTCGTCTCGCGTGATCGCAGAAAACTGCTTTTGCGGCCGCCCGGAACTTTAAAACTGGCGGCACGCACTGCTTATTTCGTGCTGACGATTGGGCATCGTCTGTCGCAATTCGGGCGGATGGGATCCGCCGGATTGCCGGTATTCCGGGTCGGGCCGCTGGTTCGGCTGACCCGCGTGCCTCGAAACAGTGCCGGACGGTTCTGGATCCCTACAATCCGACCGTGCGAGCGAGCCGATTCGAGGCAGCAATCGTCCGGCAGTGTGCGCCGGACCTTGTCTTTTCCAAACGAGTCCATCGAGAAAAACGGGCCGCCCTGACACCGCGATTCCCGCACGTGCAATCTGGGCTCAGAAAGCCGAGGAAGGCACGTATTGGGCTGACGGATTCGTCACTTAGCCCGAAAGCCAAAACGGTGGGCCACCGTGACGCGAACTTCCACAAGCGGGGAAGTCACTTAGCCGGTGAGTCGCTGCCTTTTGGTTGCTCGTTCCGCAGAAGTCATCGGGGGAAAAAGCAAACAGTTCTAGGAGGCCAGCGGGCTCCAATGCTGCCCCTATCATAGCTTCTGGCGGGTTTGTGTCAATTCATTCTCTTTTGACGCCTGCGAAGAAATCGCCGAATCCGAGCCGGTCGTGCGGAACGTCCCGTAACAGGCCTCCCAACGTCCGTCACTCACATGGCTTCTGCCACGGCCAGGCGACCGGCGGCGGCGCTAGTCCAGACGCTTGCCCTGCAGGTCGTCGATGTTCAAAACGTGCTTGGTTCTCACGAACCGATCGGGATCTTCGCGGAAGGTTTGCCGCGACTTTTCACTGACGAACAGGTACAGCTCGCCGTCGAAGAACGCGGCATAACGGATGTCTCCGGAGACCGCGCGGTCCGCAATATCCAGGATCACCGGATCGCAGCCGAGGACCTGCGGAGCGTAGCGATCGGGGCCGTCTTTGAACAGCTGCAATTCCTCGGCCGACGTCATGTAGTACGTGACCCCTTTGTGCTCGTACTTCCAATGATCGTCACCCCGCATCCATTTGCGGTCGCCCACCAGCGCGACCGGGCTGAACCCACGGAGGCCGAGCGACGCACCCGCATGCCGTAGCGGGCCGGGATGTCCCACGCCCGGCGGGGACGCGGACGCAATCATCGGTCGATCTTCGATTGTGCGTCGGACCGGATTGGGAGCGATGGGGGCTGGAGTCGGCCGAGATAGGGGCGCCGGTTCGCGAAGGGCGGGCTTGGACTGCATCGCGATATGGGTCTTATGCGTCTGGGCGAATCGCGAGTCGATCCGCGCGATCAGCGAAACATAACGCTCGCGATCCCGCATCCCCGACGAGCGGTCCATCACGAAGCCGCTGGGGTCGAGGAAAATGTCCGTCGGCAGCGATTCGACGCCGAACCGTTGAATCAGGTCGGGGCGCTCATCGGCGTCAACTTTGACGGCGACGACGGACACGTCGAGTTGCCGGAGCACCGACGGATCGCCGAGGACGTCGCGGTTCATGATCTGGCAGGGACCGCACCATTTCGCGTGGAAGTGCACGAGCAGCGGCCGGTTGAGCCGCCGGGCTTCGGTTTCGGCCGAGCGAAAATCATGTTTCCAGGTCGGCGAGCCGTATTCCGTCCCCACGGCGAACGAGGTGGCCGTGGACACTGCGCAAAAGAAGACACTCCAGAATTTGAGAGACTGCATTCGCAGCGCCTTCATGAAGCAGAGATTTCGAGTGAACTTCGCCCCAGGACGAACGGCAGGCCGTCGGAATGGACGCCAAGAAACCGCCGAAGGGAGAGCTGGGCGGGCCCGCTACGACCGGGACGATTTGGCTCTATCTCTAGTATCGAACCGATTCCCTGCGGCAGATGCTGCCAGTGGGGTGGGTCGGACCAAATCTGGTCGGAGACTTTAGGGCAAATTCGGCACTTGACGGCGCGAAATGTCAAAGCCGAGAAGAGTTGGCGGATTTTCCGTGCGAAGGGGCGCCGGCGCTGCGTTTGCCGGACGCGGTCAGTGGCGAGCTAGACCGGCGTGTCGCGGGGAACCGGAGAACCGATCGTACGGCTGCAGCCTGCAGGAAGGGGTCGCTCGCGGGTTAGACGTCGAGGTCGTCGGCGAACGACGCCTCTTCCATGATCACCCGATAGCGTTCGGACGCGTCTTTTCCCAAGAGCTGAGAGAACGTTTTGTCCGTTTCCACCTGACTTTCGATCTCCGCCTGCAGGAGCACGCGGGCCTTCGGATCGAGAGTCGTTTCCTTGAGCTGCTTGGCGTCCATCTCGCCCAGACCCTTGAAACGGTAGACCTCGAATTTGCGATGACTGCCGAGCCGCAGCAGGATCTCTTCCTTGGCGGCATCGTCCTGCGCGTAAAAGGTCTCGCTCGAGGTCACAATGCGGTAGAGGGGCGGCTGGGCGATGAAGAGTTTGCCCTGTGAGATCAGCTCGCGCATGTGGCGGAAGAAAAAGGTCAAAAGCAGCGTGCAGATGTGATAGCCGTCGCTATCGGCGTCCATCAGCAGGATCACGCGGCCGTAGCGGAGTTTGTGGATGTCGAACTGCGCTCCGATACCCGTGCCGAGCGCTTCGATCAGATCCTTCACTTCTTGATTTTCGAGAATCTTACTGAGGGACAGGGCCTCGGTGTTGAGGATTTTCCCGCGCAGCGGGAGTACGGCCTGCGTGCGGTTGTCGCGGCCCATCGCTGCTGTGCCGCCGGCCGAGTCTCCTTCGACGATGAACAGCTCCGTCTTCGCCGAGTCGGTCTGCCGGCAGTCGAGCAGCTTGCCGGGAAGATTCGTGCGGCGGGAACCGGGCGACTTGCGGCGAACTTCGCTGGCGGCGTCGCGACTGGCGAGCCGTGCCCGCGCAGCCAGCACGATGCGGCCGATGATCGCGTCGGCGATCGAGGGATTGTTGTTGAGCCACGTTTCGAGCCCCGGCCGCACAATTCCTTCGACGAGGCCGGTTAACTCAGGATTGTTGAGTCGCTCCTTGGTCTGCCCCTGGAACATGGGGTCCGGATGGAAGACCGAGAGGACGCCGATGGCCCCTTCGCGGACGTCCTCGCCCGTGATACTCAGGCCTTTGTGCTTGATGTCATGCACTTCGAGGTAGCTGCGGACTGCCCGCACGATGCCGTTGCGGAAGCCGTTCTCGTGCGTGCCGCCGGCGTGCGTGCGAATGCCGTTGACGTAGCTGCGAATATTTTCGTCGGTCGACTCGCTCCAGCGAAGGACGACTTCGATCCGCGTGGTCCCTTCGTCTTTTTCGGTCGCGTAAATCTGCTCGTGGCTGGGACGCTTCTGGCTCTCGGTCGTCAGTTTTTCGAGGAAGCCGGCAATTCCCTCCGGGTGCACGAAGTCGATTCGCTCGTTCTTCGCCTCGTCGACAAGCGTGATCCGCAGGCCGCCATGAATGTAAGTGATGTCTTCGAGATGAAGGCGGATCGTCTCGACGTTGAACTGCACGCGGCGAAAGATCTCGTCGTCGGGCCGGAAGAAGATGCTCGTGCCGTGCCCGCGGAAAGGGCGAACCTTTTTCACTTCGGTGGTCGGTTTGCCCCGCTTGTAGCGCTGGCTCCATTCGTAGCCGTCGCGATGGACGGTCGCCTCCAGCTCGATCGATAGCGCGTTGACCACCGACGCGCCGACGCCGTGCAAGCCGCCGCTGCGGAGGTAGTTTTTGTCCGAGAATTTGCCGCCGGCGTGCAGCGTCGTGAGGATGACTTCGAGTGCCGACTTCTTGATCTTCGGGTGCTTGTCGACGGGAACGCCGCGGCCGTTGTCGCTGACGGTGATCGACGTGCCATCTTTATGCAGTGTGACCGAAATGTGATCGGCCGCCTCGGCCAAATATTCGTCGACAGAGTTATCGACAATTTCCCACAGCAAGTGGTGCAGGCCCCGCGCATCGACGCCGCCGATGTACATCGACGGACGCCGCCTGACGGCCTCGAGCCCTTCGAGCACCTCGATGTCGGCCGCGGCGTAATTTCCGCTCGGCTTGAGGCGCGTTGTTCTTGGATCCAGTCGCCACTCGCCCTAACCCTTCGTCGCAGGTTTTTCTTCAAATTGGTCCCAGTCCACCAATTGGATCGGCGGCGGGACGATCTCTTTGAATCCAGTCCGAGTGCTGGTCTTGATGCCTTTGCCGCCCCGGGCCGTGACGCCGTATTTCATTTGTCCAAAGCTGAGCGGCTTGTCGTTGTCGTTGATGACGTGCAGGCAGTCCGACGGGCGGGCCAGCTGAATCGCGCCCAGCACTTCGTCGTCGGGTGCCAGCTTGATTCCCCGTACGCCCTTGCCGGGTCCACCGAGAATCGGCACGTCGCCGATCTTGAAGTGGATCACGCGGGCGTCGCGAGTGGCCAGAAACATCGTCTCCCCCTCGCTCACCAGCTCGACGAAGATCACGCGATCTTTCTCGCGGAGCCGGCAATAGCGGCGGCCGGCCTTCGTCGACGGAGCCCGAAACGCGCTGAACGAGAGTTGCATCACCTGGCCGAGACGTGTCGCGATCAGCAAATAGGGCCGCGGCGGCTGATTCTTGCGGACGACCCCGTCGGCGGCCGTGAACCGCGGATCGGTGCTCGTCGCCCAGATCGGCCGGGCGCCATCGCCCACGCGGACAAGTTTGGAGATCGGATCGCCGTAACCCGACGACGCCGGAACCTGGTCGATCGGCAGCGTGAACGCCACGCCGTCGCTGGAGAAGACGACCACGTTTTCCAGCGTACTCCCGGGAACGACGGCCAGCACGGCATCGCCGTCGCGGACCCGTGTGCTCTCGACCTTCTGCAGCCGGCCGACGCGCTTGAGCCAGCCGTCGCGGGTGAGCACGACGTTCGTGTTCTCGCGGACGATATAAGCCTGCGGATCGAACTCGGTGACCTCTTCTTCGGAGCCGATGGCCGTGCGGCGATCGTCTCCGTATTTCTCGGCGATCTCCTCGAGCTCGGTTTCGACGACTTTCCACAAGCGGGCCTTCGAGGCGAGGATCTTGCGAATCGACTCAGCCTCAGCCCGCTTTTCCTTCAGCTCCTCGAGAATGCGATCGATTTCCAGCGTGGAGATGCGGTACAAGGCCAGCTCGAGGACCGCTTCCGTCTGCTCTGCGTCGAGCGGGAAAGCCTTCATCAGTTTCTCGGCCGCGTCCTGCTTTCCCGAGCTGCCGCGAATGATTTTGAGGGCCAGGTCGAGTCCCTTGAAGATGATCGCAAAGCCTTCGAGCACGTGAATGCGACGCTCGAGCTGACGCAGCTGGTACTCGAACCTCCGCGTCACCGTCTTGAAGCGGAAGTCGAGGAAGTGACGCAGCAGCTCTCTCAGGCTGAGACGCGCTGGGACGAGGGCCCCGTGTTCGTCGGGCACCAGGCAGGTCGTGTTGAAGGCGAAATTCTGCTCGAGCGAGGTGTGGCGATACATGTACGCCATGATGGCCTCGGGGTCCGCCCCCGGCTTGATTTCGAGCGTCAGTCGGAGCGGGTGCTTTTCGCTGCTTTCGTCGGCGACGCTCACCAGCTGCGGCAGCTTCCGCGCGTTGATGATGTCGCCGATCGCCGTCAGCAGCGGCCCCGTCTCGACGCCGTAGGGAACGGACGACAACACGATCCGCGTGGTCGCCTCGGACTTGCGATCCTTCTCCAGCTTCCATTCGCCGCGGACTTTGATCGAGCCGCGCCCTTCTTCATACGCTTCGCGGATCGAACGGCGATCGGTGACGATGCGGCCGCCGAGCGGAAAGTCGGGGCCTTTCACGTATTTCATCAGCTGCGCCACGGTGGCGTCGGGCTCGTGGATCAGGTGGACGCAGGCTTTGACTGCTTCCCGCAGATTGTGTGGCGGGATGTTCGTCGCCATGCCGACGGCGATCCCCTGCGTGCCGTTGACGAGCAGGTTCGGGAACCGCGCGGGGAGGACGATCGGTTCTTGTTTCGACGCGTCGTAGGTCGCGCGCGTATCGATCGTCTCGAACCGCAGCTCGTTCATGAGCTGGTCGGCCACCGCCGTCAGCTTCACTTCCGTGTAGCGGGCGGCGGCCGCGGGCAGCCCGATGATCGAGCCGAAGTTCCCTTGGCCAATCACCAGTGGATAGCGGAGGCTGAAATTCTGGGCCATCCGCACGAGAGCGTCGTAAACGGCCATGTCGCCGTGCGGGTGGTAGTTGCCCGTGGTATCGCCGCAAACCTTGGCGCTTTTGCGAGTTTTCGCATTAGCCGTCAGCCCCAGATCGTGGTGCATGACGTACAAAATGCGGCGCTGCACGGGTTTCAGACCGTCGCGGGCGTCTGGCAGAGCCCGCGACGTGATGACGGAGAGCGCGTAATTGAGGTATCTGCGGCGAGTTTCCTGGCTGAGCGAGACGTACGTGATCTGGTCGCCGTCGTCCCCGTTTGCCCCGTTGTTTCCGGTGCCGGGCCGGCGAGCGGGCGGGCTACCGGCGTTGGCGTCGGCGTCCGGATTGGACGCCGACGGATCGCCGGCTGATCGAGATCCCTTCTTGGACAACTCACCCTCCTAGACGCCGACTCACCTCGCGGGCCACTGATTGAGTATGGCGGCGGCGGCGGACTTGGCAATTTGGCCGGATTTTAGCGATTGCACCGGCGAAGTGCAGCGCCCGATCGCAGAGGTGGTTTTGGTCCCCCCAAGAATTGCCCGGCGATTATGCATTTCCTGCCTGGCGAGCGAGCCCGTTTGTGGCGGCGGCTTAGCGATTTTTCCGGTTGTAAGGTTTAACCGGGACGTCGATTCCTGGGGCACGACCGCTCCCGCCGTTACGGCCCGAAAAACTGATTCGTGCGATTCGATTCACCCGAATCTTGTATTGCTCACGTGAGGACAGATCGCCCTCGCCCGGACGGCCTGTGCATGGATGTTACTCGCCTCCGAGCGTGACGGCCGAGTGGAAATGATTCAGGGAGGAATCGATGGTCCGTACCACGCTTCGAGCGGCTGCCTGCACGGCGATCGTGTCGGCGTTTTCGCTCAATTGCTGCTTCGCTCAGTCTGACTCGGCGTCTCTCTCTCCGGCGGCCAGCGCGCCGGCCTCAGCTGCAAGCCGGAGAGTTTCCTCCCAGCCCGAGGCGGTCCCCAATCCGCCGGGTTATGCCTACGACCGGACGGTCCAGCAGACCGGCGGCGACGTGCAACACAACGTGGTGGTGCATGCGGCCGGCCCGGTTCCCGCTCCGCTCTATTTGCCACCCACGGCGCCCAACATTACGCCGAACGGCTACCCGTCGTTGAACGCTCCGATGTATCCGTGTCCGCTGCCGTACATCCCGTACCAGGTCGGCGCCACGTTCATCACCAACCAAGCGTTCGATCCGCACGAGATGCTGTACCCGCACACGTATCGCTCGCTCTATCCCCCGTACTACTACGAAGTCTCCGGGGCGTGGAAGGTCTTTCCCTGGGGCGTCGGCCAGACCGAACACTGGAAACTGCGTGGCACGTACGTCTCGGTGAAATACCACTCGTCGTGCGGCCTGTTCAGCGGTTGGTGCCCGCCGGCTCTGCCGAAGAGCGGCAATCCGCCCTTGTGCCAGACCTGGTCCGGCCAGCGGTGGAGCGAAGAGTAGTGCGCCGCCTCGAATTGCCTTGCTGACGCGTGCCGACGGCAGTTGGCACGCAGTCGGCAAGCGACCTCGCCTGTTCGCCGCGATTTGCACTCAGAAAGCTTCTGTTATGACGACCCCTTACTCCAAAGCGCTGTCGACGATCGTCTGTATCGGTGCTCTGGCCGGCCTGGCCCTGAGCACGGCTCACGCCGGCGACTGCGAAAGCGATCGCGTCCTGCAGTACTACGAGCGTTGCTACGGCCCAAACGGTTACTGCATCAGCTGCGATCGGTGTTGCCGAAATGCGCAGGCCAACTGCCCCGACGAAAATGCTTGTTGCTGCCAGCGGAGCTGCTGCTACCGAAAGCTGACCCAGTTTTTCGGCCCCGGCAGTTGTCCGCCGTCCCGCTTCTGGGACATCTGTGTGTATCGAGCCTGTTTTCCGATGAGTCCTTGGTATTCCAACCCGCGAGACGGGATTCACTACCCCGCCTACGGATCGAAGTCACCGGGCTGCATGCCGGCTAGAAACTACTAGAGCGATGCACGGCGGCTCGCGGCCTCTCAGAAAGTTCAGGGAAGAACGTGATGTTCACACGCAATAAAATTGCCCTCCCCGCTATGGCGATCGCCCAGACGATCGCCGCACAAATCACCCGCAAGTCCGAACTCCTGACGGCCGCCGCCGTATGCGGATTGCTGCTCTGCGGCAACGCCCGCGGTGAAGACTCGCCAGGAGCGATGCGGATCAGCGCGGCGACCACCGACCAGGCCACTCCGGCGCCTGCTCCCGACGCGGCCCCTGTCGGCCGTGTCGGCTTGGGACACGGCGAAGCCTGCGACGGCGCCGCCTGCAACGGCGCTTGCGGACCGGCGCAGTCGCACTGCGGCATCTGGCACACCTGCCTCTGTGGCGGTCCGGACCACGGCTACGGCTGCCGGTTCCTCGACTATCACTGCTACACGATGACCTACCCGGTCAACCCGTGGTACTACGATCCGCGCGACACGCGGGTCTACGCAGCCGTCGGTTTCGGCGCGCCGATGACGGTTCCCCTGGCTCCGACCGTGCAGACGCAGGTCAACTACGGATGGGGCATTCCGGCCAGCCGTATCACGCCGATCTCGCGAGTTGCGTACCAACCCGGCGCGATGATGGGCGCGATGGCTCCGCTGGCCGCGCCCTACGGTGCCCCGGCCGCGCCAGTTCCCCCCGTGATGCCCACTGCTGCTCCTCGTTAACGGTTTAAGACGAGCGCGAGTCGACAACCGCTTCGCCGATCGATCCGAATGCTCTTCGATTTCAGGAATCACGCGATGAAAGCATGGACCAAAGCTTGCTGGGCCCCGTTGATCGCGGCGAGTTTCGTCGCGGCGGCCCAGGCCGACGACATGGCCGTTGTGCATATTTCGGATCGGCCGGCCCCCGTGCCCGATCCCGGACCGGCCGCGGCGCCCGCCGCCAACGGCGCGGTCGCCGGCGCCCCCTGTGACGGCGCCGCCTGCGGCACCGGCGCGTACGCCGGAGGTGGCTGTTTGTTCAACCCGACGCGCGGCTTTCAGCCTTACGCGGCCGCACCCGTCAATCGCGATGCGATCGTCTACTACCGGTATTGGCCGGATAAGTGGTACGGCCAGCCGGGCTTCAACCTGCATCCGATGTTCGCGCAGGTCTACATGCCCACCGATACGACGCAACTCGGCTTCTACTACGCCCGCGTGCCCCAGTGGATGCCGAACCCCAACATGTATCCGCCGGCCCCGCGGCCCGAGGATTGGCACCGTCACGTGATCTATGCCGGCGGCGGTGGTGGCGGCGCCTGCAACACTGTGACCGCGGGAGTGGCCGTCGGCCCGGCCGCCGGACCGAGTGTTGGTGCGGGAGTCGAAGTCAACAGTCCGAGCCCGGCTCCCGCTCAGCCGTCGAACAACTGGCCGACTGTGCCGGCCGCCCCGAGCTCGCCTCCCCCGGCCGCTCCGGCACCCCATCCGATGGCGCCCAGTGCGATGAACCAAGGCAGCCAAATCCAGCCTGCCTCTGCCGACGGCGAGCGCCACTAGGTCCTCGACGACATTCGCAACGGCATTTCCAGCAACTAAGCCTCCCCGAAGAACTGACTCGCGAGCAAGTGCTCGCTACTTTCCAACGCAGCGGAGCATTTGGCTCCGCTGCGTTTTTTGTTGGACCACCTGCATGGGAGACGACCGCCCAACTGGGCGGGCCAATTCGATCTTTGAGCACAGCCAACCGCGCACTACGATATAAGCGGCGCGACCGGGGAAGCTCGCGAGCAGGAACGTCGGCCGCAACTGTCCCCGGAACCTCGCGGTTTGCCGTTTTTCAAGTTCGTGCGTGAGATGAAAGCAATGCAGCAGTCGATTCGCGGCCTGTCACGGCGGATCCTGCCAATGTTGCTGCCGGCCGCCGTCCTGTTTTCCTGCATCGGTTGCGATCAGTGGACGAAGAGCCTGGCGACCGAACACCTCCGCCAGGCGCCCGCGATGTCGTTCCTGGGTGGCACCGTGCGGATCCAATACGCGGAAAACCCGGGCGCGTTTCTCGGTGCCGGCTCGCAGTTGGCCCCCAACGCACGGTTCGCGATCCTCGTCGTCGTGAATGCCGTGTTCCTGGTGCTGATCGCTTCGCTGGTCTTCTTCAAGCGTCCGGCCGGCCGCGTGCAACATTTGGCGGTGGTGCTGCTCCTGGCGGGGGGCATCGGCAACTTGATCGACCGCCTGTTTCATGGCGGACTGGTCATCGACTTTCTCAACGTCGGCATCGGTCCCGTGCGAACGGGGATCTTCAACGTCGCCGACATGGCCATCATGGCGGGCTTCGGCATCTTGATCCTCTATCGCGGCCCGAGTGCCGACACCTCCGCGACCAGCGGCACCGGTGATCGTTTGCCAATGGGCGATCGTTCGCCAACGGACGATCGCAGCGAAACGGCCGCCGCGCCCACCTCGCCGCCGATCGGCGCCTAGCGTCGCTTTCGCATTTTGATGTCGGCCGCTTTGCACGGCCTGAACGTGCCGAACTATCGCGCACCCGTGGCTTTTCCTAAGATCGAACCGACCGATCGAGCTGCGTGGCCGCCATTCGGATCATCGTCGTGCCGCTGGGAGTGCGCTGAAACATGCCGTCGCTGGAAGCCTCCGTTACGATTCGCTGCCCCGTCGAAAAAGCTTTCGACTTCCTCACGCAGACCGAGAACCTGTTTCAGATCATTCCGGACGAGTTGAAGCTCCGCGTGGTTAGTGCGCCACCGCAGTTGCAGCTGGGCTCTCGGCTCGAAGTGCAAATCCTGGCCTTCGGACCGCCGCAGAATGTCACTTACGAAGTGACCGACTTCACGCGGCCGCATCACTTCACCGAAACGCAGGTCAAAGGCGTGTTGCCGCAGTACGTGCACGAGCATCTCTTTTCAGTTCAGGACGGCGGCACTGTTCTGATTACCGACCGCATCGACTTTGAGCCGCCCGGCGGATTGCTCGGCTTCATGCTCACGGCCGACCGGCTGCGGACGACGCTCAACCAAGGTCTCGTCCATCGACACAGCTCGCTCAAGCGTATACTGGAAGGGACATGAGCAGACCGGCTCAGAGCAACGCGCCCACGATCCTCGCCCTCTTGGCGCTGTTGGCGGTTGGCGCGGGACTGCTGGGCCTGACTGCGCTCGTGATGCCTCAAGCCTTCGGCTTTCTAGCGGTCATCGTCGGCTTCTTCGCGTTCGGGGCGATCAACTACCTCATCTGGGGCTGGTGGCTGCAGCCGATCGCCATCGACGACGACTCCCACGCCGAAATCCCCATCTCCGACCGCGACTAACCAGGGGCGTGCCCCTGGACCCGGTGCGGCTGGAGCGGAATGTCGATCCCTTGCTGTTTGCCGCGGGTGGGCTGGTTAGGCCCTGAAGAGCATCAGGGGCGTCCGCGCACGGACGTTCCGGCTGGGTCGGTACGAATCGCGGAGGGGAAAATAAAAAAACCTGCCGGTGGCCGGACAGCCACAGCGGGAACGCTGTCCGGTTCATCGGCAGGTCGCAGCCAGCCGCGAGACTGGCTTTTCAGTGAACGGATTTGCGGTGGCGGTCAGCGAGACTCGTTTTCGGCAGGCTCGCCGGTCGGCTTCCTTTGTGATATCGCCCTGGGCGGGTTCCGCATCATTGTGGTCGACCGAAAAGGGCATCGCGCCGATGTGAAGAAAATCGTTGGGTTGCCAGCCGAAGCCCGATCTCCGTATCGGCCCCCTCCGGAAAACCCAGGCCGTCGGCTTCATTGACGATGGTTTTGAGTCGCAAGCTGATGATGTCGTCTTTGGCCTTCTTGCGTTTCTCGATTTGATCGCGGAGCTTCTTGACCCGAGTTTCGACGTCGGAGATTTGCTTCTCGCGCCGCTGCATGTCGCGCTCGAAGGATTTGTCGAGGAGCTGCGAGATTTGCTTCGTCAGGGCCGCTTTGTCGGTGTCATTCTTCGCCGACTTGAGCTTGCCGATTGCCTGGTGCAAGGCTTCGAGGTCCTTGATTTCCGCCTCGGACTGGGCGTGAGTGTGGTGCCGTCCACGCAGGCCGAGCCCACCGCGGCCGCCACCAACTCCGAAACTGCTCCCGAATGCGGCGGGCGGTGCCGGGACATCCGGTGCGGCGGGCGGATCCGCCGGTTCGCCGAGTGGGTCCTGGTCGGCCGATGCTCCGGCGGGAGGTTGTGCGAGCGGGTGAGGGTCGTCGCCCGCTGGCGGCGGGCCCGGCAGTTGTCCCCAGACTTGCGAGAGGGTCAGCAGCGTGCCGGAGCCGAGCACGAAGGCGAACAAGGCGCGTCGAGCCGTTTGATTCATCGTTTCTTCCTTTCGGACGCGGGGTGAGGGGTGTCGGACGCGGAGGTGGGTGGCCGACGCCCGAGGGATTCTTCCATCTGCAAAACTGTTGCCTGCAACTCGGACAATTCGTTTTGCCATTGTGGATCGCCGCCTGAGCCAAACGCCGCGGCATCGAAGTCGTTGCGCGTTTCGATTGCCGCCAGCTGCCCGTCGACTTCGGTGATTTCGCGAGCAAAGGTGTCGGGTAAGACCGCCTTGAGGATCTCGGAGTTGGGCGAGGTCGACGTCGCACCATCGCTGGGTGCGGTCGTTCGCGGCGTGAGGAATCGCGTCAACGAGGCGCCGATCAGCATGCAGGCGGCCGCCGCGGCCATCCCAATGGTCAATCGCTTGAGTGTCTTCCCGCCGTGGCGCAGAGATCGTTGCTGCAGCTGCCGCCACCAGCTGCGACGGCGCAACCGGTGACCTTGCTGCATGTGGGCCAACAGCTCGGCACACCGCGTCTCGACTTCGCGAGCTGTCGCGAACCGCTCGTCCGGATCCTTCGCCAGCAGTCGGTCGACCACCTCGGCCAGCTCGATGGGTACGTCGGGATTGACGTCGTCGACCGGCCGATGCGCTTCGTGACAGATGCGGTTCAAGATGGCCATCGGCGATTCGGATCGGTACGGCGGGCGGCCCGTGCACATGAAGTAAATCACGCTGCCCAAGCTGAACAGATCGGAGGCGCTGATCGACGCTCAGACCGCTCGCCTGCTCGGGCGACATGTAGTGCGGCGTGCCGGCCAGCACTCCCGACCGCGTGAGCGTGGCGTCGTCGACGGTGCGGGCCAGCCCGAAATCCGACAGCAGCACGCGATCGACCGAGTCCTCCAACAGAATGTTGGCCGGCTTCACGTCGCGGTGCACGACTCCCTGCGCGTGGGCCGCCGCCAGTCCGGCCGCCGCCTGCCGCGCGATCCGCAGCACTTCTTTGATCTCGAGCGGCCCTTGTTCGTCGACGCGGGTCTGCAGCGAGTGTCCCGGGACGAACTGCATGACGAGGTACGGCGGCGACCCATCCGATTCGACGTCGTGAATGGGAATGACGTGCTCGTGCACAACGGCCGCGGCCGCCTTCGCCTCGCGAGCGAACCGCCGCCGCGCCGCCGAGCTGGTCGCCAGGTGCGGCAAGAGCACCTTGATCGCCACGACGCGATGCAGCTCGGTGTCGTACGCTTTCAGCACAACCCCCATGCCCCCGGCGCCGATCAGCCGTTCGACCTCGTAGCGGCCGATCCGTCCCAGCATTTCCGGATGGCTGGCCGGCTCGAGAAAATCGAGCGACAGCGTCTCGCAGTCGATGGGCACGTCGTCACCCAAGAGCGACTCGACGGCGACCACGATCGACGCCGGCCCTTCCGTCGGTTCGAGCGTCACCTCGCCGTCGTTCCGCAGGGTTTCGCAGGCCTCCTTGATGAGGTCGTCGACTCCGGACAGCTCGGCCAGTCGCTCGCGGCAGCGCGAGCACGATTCGAGGTGCCGCGCCGTTTCGACAAACTCGGCGCTCGCTTCGTCGGCATTGCGGAGGACTTTTTGAAGTCGGACGTCGTCACAACGCATGATCGTCCTCCATCTGCCGAACTTCGTCGCGCAGTCGAGCCAGCACCCGTGCGCGAGCGATATAAACAGCGCCGGCCGACAGCCCCAGCGTCTCCGCCGCCTCCTCGACCGGGCACTGTTCGACGCTCGTCATCCAAAACGCCCGCCAGGTCGTCGGCTTAAACGTCTGCCGTACCCGCGCGGCGGCAAAGCGGAACAGCGTTTGTCGATGTTCGAGGGCCAGCTGCTCGGCCAACTGATCGGGAGCCGGCTGCTGCTGGAGCAGATCGATGAGACTGCTCGACCCGCTGCGGACCGGTTGCCGCCGCCGCTTCTTGGCGATCAGGTCGAGAAATTGGTTGCGGGCGATCGTGAAGAGCCAGGTGCGAAAGCGGGCCCGCTCGGGGTCGGCCTGCCAGCGTCCCACTGCCTTAACCACTGCCAGCAGAACGTTTTGCACCAACTCGCGGGCGTCCGCTTCTTGGAAGCCGCTACGGCGGGCAAACCGATACACGAACGGCTCGTAAATCGCGACGAACTCGCGCCAGGCCTCGGCATCTTCCGTGCGAGGCAATCGCAAAATCAAGCTGGCACGAGTCTCGGGAACGCCCGGCATAAAGCCTCCGTCTTCATCTATACACGAACGACGAAGGCAAATCTTTCAGCGCTTTCGCAACGTTTCGCCAGCTGCCATCCGGGGCGGCCCCCGCTGGTGGGACGGATGTTCGCTCTCCGTGAGGGCGCAGCTGGCTAGTTTCTCCTCTTCTTCTTCTTCTTTCTCGGTGCGGGGAGTTTCTTCTCCGGGTATTTCCGGTCGAGGTGTTGCTCGAGGGCGTCCAGCCGCGCGTTCCAGAAGGCGCGAAACTCGTCGGCCCAGGCCCAAACTTCTTGGAGCTGATCCGGATGTAGCTGATAGACCCGGTTGCGGCCCTCACGGCGTTCAGCCACCAGGGCCGCCTCTTTCAAAATCTTGAGGTGCTGCGAGACGGCCGAAAACGAAACCCCGAACGGTTCG
Organism: uncultured Planctomycetaceae bacterium; assembly: GCA_963813715.1. Taxonomy (GTDB): domain Bacteria; phylum Planctomycetota; class Planctomycetia; order Planctomycetales; family Planctomycetaceae; genus DASPSM01. The sequence goes on from CAWFAK010000008.1 coordinate 651,559, forward strand.
GCTAGCTCGCTGGCTCGTTTCTCTCCTGTTCGCAGCAGAATGAGAATCGTCCGCCGCGCCGGATGCGCGATGGCGTGAAACACGTCGTTTTGCTGCAGCGGTCGCATGCGCTACTTCTGCCATTGAGGATAAAGGGCCATCAGCTCCTCGAACCGCGGCATCCATTGCGGCAACGGCTGCCCATCGAGCTGCGCCTCGAGACGATCGAGCAATACGTGCGTCCCCGGCGCGAAGCCGCGGGCTGTTTGCGCGGTGAGCCGTTGATAGGTGACGGTGAGCAATGTGTGGCTTCCCTGCGGAGCCAACTCGTAGCGAAAGATGGCATTCTCGCCCTTGGGCATGGGAGGGACCGGGGCGACATTCCATTCGTGTTCGTACACGCGAGGCGGATCCCACGTCAGAATCTTTCCCGTCGCGTGAAACTGGGCGGGACCTGAGACCATGTCGATGCTGCCGCCGGTTCGCCCGTCGATCGTGGCCCGCGAGCAGAAAAGCCATTCTTTCAAATCGGCGGGACTCGTGATCGCTTCCCAAACTCGCTCGGGGGAATGGCGGAGCAGCCGCTTGAAGACGATCGTCGCGTGATCGCCTTCGATGATCAGCTGTCCCTTCCGCGTTTCGTCAACTGAGTTGATGCTCATCGTTTCTGGCTCCTTGCGGCTACAGGGTTTGATTGCTCAAGCGCTCTCTCGATCAGGCGCTTTAATATTATTTAGTTATAACTAAAATGTCAAGGGCATTTGTTTCTTCGTGACACTCGAATTGGTGCGGCGTCGCGTGCTCGAGCTTCCTAACGGTTCGCTTCGCCCGGCTTCCGTTGCTTGAGCAGATAGGCCAGCAAATCGTTTAATTCTTGCGGCGAGAGTTGCTCAGCGACGTTGGCAGGCATCGGGGAGAGTTTGGTCTGCGTCCGCTGCTCGATCTTGCTCTTGGCGATACGCTGCTCCGCGCCTTTGCTGTCGACAAGCACCAGGACCGGCCCCTCTTCGCGAACGACGATGCCGTTGGCCACCTGGCCGTCGTCGAGGGCCAGGATCGTCGCGCGAAAGGCGACGTCGACATTGCGATTGGGATCGAGCACGTCTTCCAATAGCCGTTCGACGCCGCGATTGCCCGCCCCGTCGAGCTGCGGGCCGACGCGATTGCCTTTGCCCGCAATTTGGTGACAGGCCGCGCAGCTCTTCTGAAAGACCGCCACGCCACGCTCGGCATTCGGGGACGCCTTGGCGAATTCGGCCGCCCGCGTGGCGATCAGCTGGTTGATCCGCTCGTCGAACTTCGGCAGGTTCTCCAAAAGTTTCGCCGCGCGATCTGCGAGCGCGGGCCCGGCCATCGCTTGCAGCCGCGCCCGCAGGGCCGGGTCGGCCAACAGTTGCGGTGAACAGTGCCCCTTTTCGACGGCCTCGATCAGGGCGGCGACTCCGTCGCGGCTGCGGGCCAGCGTGTCGACGACCGAAGTCGCCAGTTGCTGCGGTGCGACCTGCAACAAGGCGACCAGAAACGCCCGGCTGGCCGGATCGTTCGTCTGTCGCAAGGTCTCGACCACGCTGCAGCGGATTTTCAGCGGACTCTCGGCGTTTCGCACAGCCACTTCGATGGCCGGCAGCGCGGCCGCCGCATCGATCCGCACGAGCGCCTCGGCCGCCGCCGGCTGGAAGCGTTGCTGGCGCGTCGTGTTCAAAATCTTCACCAGCACCGGCACGGCCGACGTGAGCTGGGCTTCCTCGGCCAGGCTGATACCGGCGCGAAGGCTGCGGGCGTTGTGCCCCTCGAACAGGCTATGAGCGACCGCGTCGGCCCAGCTCTTGAGTTCGTCCGGAATGGCCGCGCCCCGTTCGCGGCTCGCGCGGAAGAGCGACTTGAGCAAGCCGGCTTCGAGGTCGCGATCCTTGCCGCGATACGCGAGCGCCATCCGATCGACCTCGGGCATCCGGGTAACTTCGACGGTGTTGGCGATGTAAGCCAGCGAATCGGCCAAACGCGGCGTCACGTGCAAATTGGCGGTCAAGAAGGCAAGCGCCAGCCCCGCGGCCGCGGGCGTGTGGATGCCCATGCAAACGTCGATCAGCCGCGTCTGCGTATCGGCCGCGGCCTGATAGTGTTGCCGCAATTCGTCCCACTGATGCCCCGACGCGCTCTGCACGGTATTGCGTAGCGCGATCCGCGTCACGTGGACGAGCATCGTGTCGGACGCATCGGTGGTCCGCCACAGCTCGATCAGTGGGTCGATGTTCCGCAGGTCCGGATGTAGTCCGAGCACTTCGGCCGCCGCCCGCCGCACAAACGGATCCTCATCGGTCAGTTGTGCGCTCGCCAGAAATCGCTCGTATTCGCCCCACCGCATTTCGCCAATGGCCTTGATCGCGTGAATTCGCACCAGCGGATCGGCATCGCGGACGGCGCGCCGTGTCAGTTTGCTGTCGAATGCTCCCAGCCGCTGCAGCACCCAGATCGCGTGGACTCGGGCGGCGGGGCTGCGTGTGGTTTCCAGCGCATTGAGAATCACGGGGATCGCCGGCTGGCCGATCCGATCGACCAACTCGTGCGTCGCAAAAGTGCGAGTGGGCAGATTCTCGCTGGAGAGCGAAGCCACCAGCGTCTCCACCGAAGCTCGCGAGAGGTCCACCATCTTCGGCTGCGGCGTCCGGCCGTCCTTGCCGACGTACGAAATTCGCCAGATGCGGCCCCGAGTTTTGTCGCGGAGCGGATGCGTCAGCGGCACCTCGTAGTGGCCGATGATGCAGTTGTAGAAGTCGGCCACGTAGATCGAACCGTCCGTCGCCAACTGCAAGTCGACCGGCCGGAACCACAAGTCGTCGCAAGTCATGAAGTCGGGCAGCTCGACGCCGAAATGGGTCGACCCGTGCGTCGTGATGCGATCGTGATTGATGATCCCCGTCACCGGGTTGCCGAGAAAGATCGTGTTGCGATACTCGGCCGGAAGCGGGCCGCCGGTGTAATAGACGATGCCGGCAATGCCCGTCGAACCGTGCTCGTGCGTCATGATCTCTGGCGCGAAGCCGAGTCCGTCGTGCGGCTTGCCGAAGCTCGAATAACAGCCGCCGCGCAAGACGAGCATGCCGGGCCGGCTGTGACAGTCGGCCGTAAACATGTCACCGCGAGGATCGAAGGTCATGCCGAACGGATTGACCTGGCCGAACGAGAATTGATCGACGTGCGAGCCGTCGATCCGCACGCGAAACGTGTTGCCCGACGTCATCGTGATCTGCGAACCGTCGGACGCTTTGACGGTCGAGGTGTTCGAGTAGCCGTGGCAGCAGTAAACCCAGCCGTCGAGCCAATAGTTGAGACCGTTGACCATCCCGTGCGTGTCGCGATGGCCGAAGCCGCTGTACGCGATCTCCCGCGTGTCGGCCACGCCGTCGCCGTTCTTGTCGAAGAAGCGATAGAGGTTCGGCACCGAGTAGCCAAAAACGCCGCCGGGAATCGGCGTCACGCCGATGGGGATCGACAGTCGGTCGGCAAAGACCGCAACCTTGTCGGGAATGCCGTCGCCGTTGGTGTCGACGATCCGCCGAATCGTATCGCGGCCGGGCGCTCCCTCCGGATGGGGGAACGGATATTCGTACGACTGCGTGACGTAGAGCCGCCCGGCCGAATCGAACTTCATGTTGATCGGCTTGACGATGTCGGGCTCGCTGGCCACCAGCTCGATGCGAAAGCCCGGCGGCAGGTGAAACATCCGCTGTTCTTCCTTCGCCGTGTGCGGCGGCGTGCGAGCGATCAAGAGGTCGGCATCATCGCGGGCGACGGCAGGAGTCGACACCGTCGGCCATGCGAAAGTGAAGAGGGCAACCGTCACGCCGCAAAGAATTCGATTACGGCAAAACGAACGAATCAACATGCTGGCGGAATCCTCGACAAGTACGACTGCCGTCCATCCCGGCCGCTCATCGGCCGGCGACAGAAACAGCCCGAAAATGCCAGATTAGCGGGCACGCGGCGCACCGCCCAGTAATCCCTGATTGGAGTGCGTCTCTCTGGCCCATCATGCCGCGGTCGCTGGGGGGATTGCTCGAAGACTCGCGTGTGGCAATGATGTGATTGCCTCGGGCTGAATGATGCCGACAATTTGCCGGTTGCGAGATTTCTTCAACCGCTGAGCGACAGGAGCAGCTCGCCATGGGTGCGGATCGTTGGGAACAGCTGGCACCGTGGAACCCGGACCCTTCCGTCGCGCTCTTGCAACTGCAAGCGAGGTTTCTCGCCGACAACGTTGATTTTGCGAGCGAAGTACGCGGGTCCCTCGTGAACGTCAAAGAGTCCGTGCGGTTCACGCGTGAAGAAGGCGATCCTTACAACCTGCTTCCCATCTACCAGAGCGACCTGGAGTACCTGGAAGAAATCTCTTCGCGCCCCCTCCCAACCGATCCACAAGAGAGGATTGCGGTCCTGCGGCGGATTTATGCGTCAGGCGCTCAAGGGCTCGGCAACATCCTCGATATCGAGTCTGTCGAGGGTTTTGGCGTCGAATCCGATGACGACGGTTGGCCGTTGATCAGCCGGCCGCTCACGGAAAAGGAGATTCAGGCCGGACTCGGGTCGGCAACGCCAACGATCGAGGAGGCGAAAAAAGGCGGCTACAAACTCTCTCGCTCACTCTCACTCGACCGGGGTGAGAGCATCTGTTTTCCGGTATACGATGAGAGCCGGCAACCCGTCGGCTGGTGGTTTATCGGCTACACCGTGGACTGAATCTTCGTCAAGGCTGCCTCAATGAAAAAACTCGCTCGGATATACTTTGCCGCGGTCACCTGCGTCGCCTTGATCCTCGGCTTTGGGACCGCAGCGCGCGCGGCTGACGACGTTGCGTCCAAAGACGAGCAGGCCCGACTCGAAGGCGTCTGGAGCTTCGCGTCCGTGAAGGTCAACGGGCAGCCCCAACCCGTCGCGGGGCACGAAGCCGATCGCATGATCTTTCAGAAGGACGGCCGCTTTACCGTGGTGCAGCGGCCGGGGATCACCCACGGCACGTTCAAGGTCAATCCGGGCCACACGCCCAAGCAATACGACGTCCGGATCCAAACGGGTCGCCTGAAAGGCATTTCGGTGCCGGCGATCTACGAGTTGGCCGGTGACACGTTGACCATTTGTCTGCCCCTGGGAGGCAGCGAGCGGCCGACGGTGCTCGAGAGCAGCCCCAACGACGGCCATCTGTTCGAGGTCTTCAAGCGCGAGCACGAAACCGTCAAGGACGCCCTGATCGCCGCCGGCCACCGCGACCTGACCGGAACCTGGCAGGCCGAGTCGTACGCCCTCGACGGCAAGCCGGCCCCGGCCGACGACTTCAAGAAGATCCAGCTCGTCTTCGATGCCGAGGGTAACACCAAGGCTCTCAATGACGGCAAACTCTTCATCGCGAGTTCGACCAAGATCGATCCGACGGCCAACCCGGCGACGATCGACATCATCTTCACCGGCGGCGAAGGCAAAGGCGGCACGGCGCTCGGTATCTACAAACTCGAAGGCAACCTGCTGACGATCTGCCGCGCAGCCCCCGGCAAACCGCGGCCGACGGAGTTCAGCTCCAACCCCGGCAGCGACCTGACGCTGATGTCGTATCGCAAATCCGTCACCGGACCGAAGCACGTGCGGCCAATGCTCCGCACGAAATGACGGGTCACGCCAAGCGGACATCAGGTCGCGGCAGGCGCCGGCTGCTTCTCGGGGTGCAGGTAAATAAAACTCTTCCCGAGTCGGCCGTTGTAATTGCCGGCAGAGATCCGCAAGAGGCCGGGCGTGTGGACCGAGGCTTTGATTGCGGCTTGTGTCGCCGTAATGATCGAGGCCAGGTCACGGCCGTTGATGATGATCTCCTGCACCGAGCGGACGCCCGGCGGCAATTGCGAGTTGGCTTTCGGATCGTCAGCCAAGAGCGGGCAGAACTTTTCGTACGTGCTGGCGAACATGAATTTGTACTTGCTGCCCGCCTTCGAGCCGCTGCCGGCGATGCCGCCGGGGAACGGCATGATCACGCCGGGGCACTTGGCGACGGCCGCCACGCCCGCCTCAGCCGCGTTGAGTGCCGCGTCTTCGCTTTCGCCGAAGTACCAGAGGTTGCCTCCCATCAGGCCGTCGGCGTAGCCCAGTCGGCGGTCGAGGATGAATTCGCCGCCCAGCGTCGGGATCCACCACAGCTTGCGACCGAAACGTTCGATCCGCTTCTGAAAGCCGTCGCCGAAGAAGGCGATCTTCTTCCCCATGCGGTAATAGTTGGGCGAGTCGATGAGGTTGAAGCAGGCTGCCGTCGGGCAGGTGAGCACGTTCTGACTGATGCGGACGAGTGCCGATTTTTCCAGCGCCTCGACGCGATCTTTGCGAAACCGCGGCACGTGCAGTTGCACGATTGCCCCCGGCCGTCCGTCGGGTGTCGCAAACGATTCGTCACCGCCGCTCCCCGGCCCGACGAGCCGATCGAGCCCGGCTTCGCAATCGCACAAGATCGTGCTCGACGCGTTGCCGGTCGCGGCGTCGACCGCGTGCTGCACCCAGCGGCGATCGCGGGCCGTGATCAAGAACTCGACGTAAATGCTGCGGAACGCCTCGGCGTAGGTATCGTCGATGATCGCGGGCATGAGTTCTCGTAGGTGTGACAAGGTCGCCGGGCGGCCGCAGGCACACTTTCTTTTGCAATGGTGTTGCCTGCGCTCGCTGCGCGAGACTGGTCACACTCTACTTTTCTTTATCGTTTGCAACGACGGCCGTCGTAAGTGGCCCGCTCGGTGACGACCTTGTCCATGAAGACGTCGTGCGGACCCATGATCAGATCGTCGAACAACTGGGACTCGTAGCAGAGGCCGACGAGCACACAGTCCGGCCGCACGTTGGTGAGCAGGCGATCGTAATAGCCTTGCCCGTTCCCCATTCGGCCCCCGTCGCGGCTGAAGCCGACCCCGGGAACGATCACCAGGTCGAGCTGCTCGGCCTGGAATTCCTTACCCGGCTCGGCCCAGCGGTCGTGAGGCGGCTCGAGAATCTTCCACTTGCCGACGATCATTTCCTCCATCCGCTCGAGCCGCCACAGGCCGAGCTTGTTCGCACCGGCTTCGTCGACCGTGCAGTAGGGAACGATGATCTGCTTGCCGCTCTCGAGCGCGGCCGGCAGCGCGTGCTTCGTCCGCAGTTCGCTGCGGCAATCGATGTACCAGAGGATCGTCTTCGCGGCCTGATACTCGGGGAGCTGCATCAGCGAGGCGACGGCCGTTTCGCTGATCGGGTCCTTATCCGGCTGGGCGTTCCGCGCGTCGTAGGCAGCGCGGCGCATGGTGGCCTTAGGGTCCAGCAGTTCGGTCATGTCTCACTCGAAAGAACGGAGTTGCGAGGGCGGCAAATTGCGGCCGCTCCAGATGTCTCAACAATGCAAACCGGCCCCGCGAAAGTCAATCAGCCCGTGACCCGTGCGGACGGTGGCCGCGGCCAATCAGTACCACTGGTACGCGTACTGTTTGAACTGCGTCCACGCTGCCCGCCGGGCTCGGTTGTCGGCGAAGCGAGGAATGGAGGCCGACTCGAGGCGCGCGCGATCGAGGAACAGCCGTTCGGCTAACTGGTACGCGGTCCAATGGCGCGATCGGGCGCTTGGTTCTCGAAGTCGTCCCGTCGTTCGTCGATCAGCGCGGCGACACCCCGATTGATGACAGGATCTCGGGCCTCGAGCAGAGGGAACAGCGCCAGCAGCCCTTCGGACGAAATCGGGTGCTCCGTAATTTGCACCGAGGGAGCCGCGTCGCCGGCGAGGACGCGGGCCACGTTATAACGCAACGACACGTAGTCGAGTGGGGTGAGTGCGTAAAGATAGATGGCAAAGCCGAGCGCCCACAACTGACGCTGCAACAGCCAAGCAAAATCGTATCGCCGAGCGGTCTTGACCATCACGAGCAGGAACCCGACCACGACCGCCGTAACTCCGTAAAAACCGAGGATTCGCAACGGCGTGAGCCCGTTGAAGCCGACGTAGATCGACAGTCGGTGGTAGACGGCGGCCGCCAGCAACAAATTCTCGACCGACCAGATCCAGGCCAACTGTTGCAGCCGCTCCAGGCGGGCGTCGTCGAGCGTGCGGCCGCGAAAGATGACCGAGAGAACCGCCGTCGCCTGTCCCAAAGCAATCGTCAGCCAGGCGGCCCCTTCGTGTGCGTAGCCGGCGTAATAAAAGCCATGTGGAAACTGCCGGAACCAAAGAGTCCACAATTCGAAGACGAGGTAAACCGCGTAGAGCAGCACAACCACGGCGAGCGAATTTCGCCAGGAGAGATAGAGGGGCGCGACGGTTGGCGTTCCTGCGCTCGCGGAAGGTTGCGCCACCGGGCCCGGCGCTGCGTGCGCCGCTTTTCGCGAGGCTCTCTCGACGAGGCGTCCCCGCAAGAGCGCCACCGCGATCCAACCCACGCACGCCAGGAATGCACACTCGCCCAGCGGGAAATCGAGGAGCCAGGCTTGAAGTCGTTCTGCGAGGTGGGAGAACGTCTCAGTGACCGCAGTCACCAGGTCGGGGTTGGCAAGGAGAAAGAGGAGGCTGAAAGCGGCTCCAATCGCTAGGGGGAGCCAGACTGCAATTAACGTCGCGGGGGAGACGCGTTGTTCGAAGCTCAGCAAAGCGTGGCCGTAGGCGGCCAGGCCGCGCGCACCCAGATAGGGAATCCGACATGTGAAGGCAACCACCCCGGAGAGGTAAGGCGCGTCACCGGACACCGCGAAGGCAAAACACGGCAGCAAGGCCAGTCCGACCAATCGCTCCACGTCCGATCCGCACCACACGAGCCGAACGGCCAGCAGCAGGAGCATCGCGCCCAGCAGGATCTGACTGGCGTGGACTCGCCGCCGCGCGGCTCCCACGTAGAGCAACAGAGGCGCCGCACCGAGCAATGCGGCCCAGCCGGCGTAGGCCGCGCCGACTCCCCGGTAGATGGCCAGGTCGGCGAGAACGAGGATCTCGATCAGGCTCGAGAGCTCCGCGAGCCGAGGCGGCGGATCGATCGACGCAGTCGCGGCGGCCGGTCGGTCGGCAGGCGCAATCGAGCGCGGGATTGAGGGTGGGCTGATTGGCGTGATCCATTGGGTCTTCCGAGCTGCCCGTGTCTTTACGTTTCCCGGTTATAACAGTTCAACTTTGCAATGCAAAGTGCGATCGGTGAACGATCGCGATACACTCAACGCAGAAACACACGGCCCCAAGTTCTTGCTCAGGTCACCAGACGAGGAACCCAGCGATGCGAAGCAGAACGATGCGCCCGTTCTTGGCTTACGCCCTCCAGCTTGCGGCCATTCTGGCGGTCTCCCCGCCCGTCGCGTCGGCGGCCGACAGCCCGATTCGCCACCGCCTCGCGTTCTTCGAGTACGGCAACTGCCCGAATCGGTTTGTCGAGCTGGCTGCGGACGGCACCATGATTCGCGAGTTCCGGCCGCTGAGCATCGCCGTCATCTTTCAGACGCTGCCTAATGGCAATCTTGTCTACGCCTACGGCGGCAAGCCGACTGGCGTGGTGGAGATCGACGCCCGCAACCAGACGGTGTGGAACTACGTCAGTCACTGCCCGCAGGTGCTCGGCTGCGAGCGATTGGCGAACGGCAACACGCTTGTGGCCGAACAGGGGCCTTGCCAGGTGGTCGAGGTCGACAACGGCGGAAAAGTGGTCCACGTGACGAAGCTGTTCACGAACCAGGCCGCCTATCACCTGCAGGTCCGCAATATCCATCGGCTCGAAAACGGCGACATCCTGGCCGCTCACGAAGGGGACGGAGCGATCCGCGAATACAGCCCGAGCGGGCAGATTGTCTGGCAGTACACGGGTGTCGAGAACACGGGCGACGCACGTCGCCTGACCAATGGCAACACGCTGATCGGCGGCGGGACGCAGAAGCGCCTGATCGAAGTCTCACCCGACGGCAAAATCGTCTGGGAGTTCACTGCGGCCGACGCACCGCAGCTCAACATCGTCTGGGTGTCGAGTATTCAGATCCTGAAGAACGGCAACTATCTCGTCGGCAACTTCCTCCGCAATCACGAAGGGCACGGCGCGCACGCCTTCGAGATTACGCGGGACAAAAAGGTCGTCTGGACCTTCGCCGACCACAAGCGATTCAAGTCGGTGACGACAATCCGCGCGATCGAGGACGAGTGACCCTGAGTGATGCTTGGCCGGAACCGACCATTCGCACTCGGGCGAATGCGGGATGGTTACTTGTCGTGGTCGTGGTTGCGGTCGTGCTCCTCGTGACTCTCGATGTGGCTGGCGGCGCCGTGGCCGCCACCGCCGTGACTGCCTCCGAGTCCGGACAAACCTTGGCGAATGGCGTCCAAGTGCAGCACTCCGCCGCGGCCGGAAGAGCCGCCGGCGCTTGGCGAGCCCGGGAAACGGGTCGGACCCTGGTAGCTCATCCGTCGACTCCAACCGGCCGTGTCGTGGGTGATGGCCGCCCCGGTCGCGGCGTGGGAATTTCCCTCGATCCACGCAGTGACTTCCGGGCTATGGCCCACGGGCTGGGAGACGATCGGAGGACTGACGGAGCCCGGTTTATGCGGACCAGCGTTCGACCCCGCATGGCGGGGGGTCGGGTTGATCTGGATCAAGCCGATCAAATCGCCCCAGAAGTAGCAGACGCCATCCCCGCTCTCGAAGGCCCAGCTTTCGATCGTCGGATCGAACTGCTCTCCGTCGATTGCCGGGTCCTGTTGTGCCGCATTTTGATCAAAGGGAGCGGTGAGGTAGTCGAACGACCAAAGCGCCCCTCGTTGCGCCTGGTTCCATTCGCTTGGGGCCAGTCCGCTTGAACTTGCCTCGGGAGCGTCGCTTTGCGCGGCGACCTGGTTGACCGGCGCGGCATCGGGCCGGGATCCGTTTGGCAGGCGAGTCAGGTCCCAAATTCGGACGGTACGATCGCGGCTGCCGGAAACCAGGAGAGTGGCATCGGTCGAAAGCGCGACGGTGCGGACGGCCTCGCGGTGCCCGACGAGACGGCCGATTTCGCGCTTGGTTTGCACGTCCCACAGGCGAATCTCTTCGTCCTGTGCCTGGTGCGTGCCGGTCGAAACGCCTTTTTTGGCGTCGACGCGAAGTGTCCGTGCGTAACGGCTACCGCTGCCGATGGCGATCAGCCGGCCCTGTGGCGTATAGCGGGCGGTCCACCAAATCGCGCCTTTCTCCCGGGACGGCAGATCGAGGCGATGTACGGATTGGGCCGCGTCCCAAACTTCGACGACGCTCGAAGTCGTGACGGCCAGCTCCCGGCCGTCGGGCGAGAACGCCAACGAGACGATCGGTCCATGCTTCGGGCGCTGCCGCAGCGTCTCGCGGGTCTCCTCGGTGCCTCGCTCGACGTCCCAAATTTTGACGGATTCGTCGGAACTGCCCGAGGCGAGCGTTTTGCCGTCGGGCGAGAAGGCGAGACAGAAGACGCCCCGCGCGTGCCCTTCCAGAATCTTTTTCAGTTCGCGCGTCTTAGCGCTCCAGATGCGGATCGTCCGGTCGGCGCCTCCCGAAGCCAGCCACCGATCATCGGCTGAATAGGCCAGGCAACGGACGATGCCGCGATGGGCGGCCAAAGTCGTCGGCTCCTCGCTGGAACTGCTATCCCAAATGAACACACTCCCATCCTGGCTGGCCATCGCCAGGTTACAGGCGTTCGAAGAAATCGCGACCGCCGAGACGACGCTGAACTCCTTGGAGAGCGTCGCCAGCGCCGCGCCCGTGGCTACATCCCACACCCGGACCGTGTTGTCGTTGCTCGCGGAGGCCAGCACTTGACCGTCGCGCGACAAGGCGACCGAAAAGACGCCGGCGACGTGCCCTCTCAAGACTTTGACGCCGTCGCCTGCCTCTGCGGATGACCGCCGGAAAGAACAGGCCAGGGGTACCAGGAAGACGAGGATCGTCGCCACTTGCCGATGCGCTGATCGCCTCATACAAAACTCCCTTCGAGCGCTGCCCCCATGACTCGAGCGCAGCCCAATGATCGAGGTCGGCCGTCTGCCGACGCGGGTCGGGAGTGTAGCAGCAGACGTTTGTTCAGAAAATGTCGGAAATTTAGCCAGGTTCAGGCGTTGCGCACGGTTCGCGGGGGCTCGCTCGTTGAATTCCATCGACCCCGAACATACGCTGGATTCGGGCTCGGCCGTTCTGCCACTTCAAAGCCCGGCCGCGGAATGCAGCGTGAAGATTGTTCTCCTCCGTCTCCTGCTCCGATTCAGGGCAAAACTCTCGCGATGGCTCGAGGTGCTCCCGAGCCTGCTTGCCAGTTTTGTGCTGCACGGGTTCGCATTGCTGCTCCTGGGGCTGATCGTGCTGCGGTTTTCACCGCCGGCCAGTGAGGCGATGTCGGTCGAGGCGGTCGCCAACAACGCGCCGGAGGGGCCAGCCGAAGCCATCGATCGCGTCGATTTCGTTGACGACTCTCACGATAAAACAGAGACGAAGCTCGTCGACGACAAGAACGATCCCGCCGGCCTCGCACCGAAAAAACTGCCCGATTTGAGCAGCGTGCCGCCCATCGACTTTCAGGACACGAGTCTGAAGGCTGCCGAGAAGGTCGAGCTGACTGTCGAACCGACGGTCAAATTAAACGGCGAGCTCAGCGGCCGCGGTGTGGGCGTCCGCTCGAAGATCGCAATCAAAGGAGGCGGGTCGACCGAGAGCGAGCGCTCAGTCACGCTGGGCCTGCGCTGGCTCGCGCGGCACCAGCAAGCGGACGGCTCCTGGAGCTTTCATCACGGGGCCGACGATCCCGGCTCGCTCGAAAAATGCACCACGGGGGCGACCGGACTTGCCATCCTGTCGTTTTTGGGCGCCGGGCACACGCACCGTAGCGATGTTCGCTTTCAGGGCACCGTCGACAAGGGTCTGAAATACCTGGTTTCGCAAATGAAGCGGAGCCGCGACGGGGGCGACCTGCGGGGCCAGGTCGTCTCGAATGAAGGCATGTACGCGCACGCGATCGCCACGCTCGCCCTCTGCGAGGCCTACGGCCTCACGCAGGATGAAAAACTCCTGGAACCGGCGCAGCAGGCGGTGAACTTCATCGTCTTCGCTCAGGATCCGAAGAAGGGCGGCTGGCGCTATTCGCCTCACGAGCCGGGCGACACCACCGTGACCGGTTGGCAGGTGATGGCGCTCAAGAGTGCCAGATCGAGCGGCCTCAAGGTTCCCGCCCGCACGCTCGCGGCCGCCGGCCGCTTCCTCGATACCGTTCAGGCGCACGGTGGCAGCCGCTACGGGTATGTCAGCTCGGACAGCACGCCGCCGATGACGGCGATCGGCCTTTTGTGCCGCATGTATCTCGGCTGGAAACAAAACACGCCGGCACTCAAACGGGGCGTGCAGTTTCTCAGTCAGACGGGCCCATCGCTCGGCGACATTTATTACGACTATTACGCGACCCAGGTTCTGCACCATTGGGGCGGGCCCGAGTGGAAGAAATGGAACGAAGCGCTTCGCGATCAGTTGATCCAGTCGCAGGTCATGGCGGGAGACGCCTTCGGCAGCTGGAAGCCGTCGGGCGACCGCGGGGCCGCAGCGGGCGGCCGGCTCTATCAAACGTGCCTGTGCATCATGACCCTGGAGGTCTACTACCGCTATTTGCCGCTGTACCAAAAGGAAACGGCGGGCCAGTGACTCGTCGCTGATGTGTCTTCGCCAGTCGCCTTGTTTCGCCCCTCCTCTCGCTCCCGCCTGAGCCGTGATTTAAGATCCGAAGACTGGGCGAAAATTGAGGCCAAGATCGGGCCCGCGGCAGCGAATACCCGACGGACAGGGTTTTCGGCCCAGCGTTTTGGCAACCGTCGTTTGGCATTCGCCCCGTCAATGGGGCCCGTCGCTTAAATTGGGGAGAAGCGGGCGATGAATCAGATCCTGGTGAATCCGTGGCTGGCGCTCGGCACGTTGGCCAGTGTCGTCATCATCGCTTGCACGCTGATCGTCTTCGTCACCGAGTACCTGCGAAAGACGCAGCAAGCGTCGATCGACGCCTACCTCAAGCAGGAGATGATCAGCCGCGGAATGTCGGCGGCCGACATTAAGACGGTCCTGGAGAGCAGCTCAGACGCCGAGGCCGCCCGCCTTTCCAATTGCGCCAACCAGGGCGTCCAGGTCGGGTTGGGGAAGTTCCACATCAAAGTCGGCGAACTCCGCAAGACAGCGTCGGAACTGGAAGACTCGGTTGCGTTGAAGAACTAGGCGTGTTGAAAAGCTAGCTATTCCCGCGGCGAGGCGGCTGGAGAGCCTGCCCGCGGCGCATTCGCGGCGAGCACTTAGCTTCGCTTCGGACGGGTAGCCCAGTGCCTGCGGCCGAGGGCGTTACAATCTGCGATCCGCAAATCCGCGTCCCCGCCCGCTGCTCTTGTATGAGCGGCCCCAACACTCTTTATAATCCGAGCGCGCACCCGTAGCTCAGATGGATAGAGCAACGGATTTCTAATTCTTGCGGGGTGATTGCTCCAAAACGCTCCGAATGCCTTGTTTTGTAGAGCCCATTTGTCGTGACCAAGCCCACGCACTAAACGCCGTGATGAACGCATAACACGTCACCCATTGCCAAGGTTTCAGGTAGGGCTTTCTCGGTTCGTCGCTCATGCCGTCACTCTGCCGATTCCACCGTGGGTAGTCCGTGTTTGAAACCGGGTTTGTGCCGATTGGCACGGGAGTTCAGCGCCATTCCGATTGCTAGACCGATTAGTGCACCGCCCACGGTGTAAATCTCCGGCGGCGCCCGATCCCAATGATCCAGCGCATTTCCTGGCCTGGGGGAAAGGACGTAGCCGATCCACACGCCGGCCAACATTGAGAGCGCTAGGCGAATTGCTCGCGACCGTTTCTTCGGTTCGTCGCTCATGTTGTCTTCGTTTCGCGTGCCCGGAAAGTCAGTGGCGAGAGGGGCTTTGCACAAAAACCCCCGTTTGCACAATAAGTCGCGCGGCTGCACAAAAACTCGGGGCCTTAATGCTCCGGGCGGTCTCGTGTCAGATACCCCACCACAATGGCACATCCGACTGCGACAGCTGGTGCGACGAGGAC